>OZ253477.1:0-2210108 GCA_965261775.1 Gammaproteobacteria bacterium
GCCATTCATAACAATGCCAATGCGCGAGCCAATTTCATCGCCACGCATTTTGGAAATCATGTGCTGCAGGAAGAGTAGCTGACCATCAGAAATACGCGGCAGACCAGCACCGAAGCGTCCATCCATGCCTTTTTCTTTGGCTTCCTGCTTGATCTGGTCCTGGTATTTCTTCCAGTCCACGCCATATGGTGGATTGGAGAGCATGTAGTGAAATTTCTTATCCTTGTGCGCGTCTTCAGTCAGTGTGTTGCCGAACGCAATCTGCTCAGGGTTATGGCCTGTTACCAGCATATCTGATTGACAGATACCAAAAGACTCCCCGTTTAACTCTTGTCCAAAAAGTTCCACGCGGATTTTGTTATTGAACCTCTTCATGGCTTCTTCCATTAGCGCCAGCATGCCCCCAGTCCCGCAGGCGGGATCATACACTGTGCGAATGATACCAGAGACTGCTAGTGCGTCATCGTCATTAATCAGCAGCAATTCAACAATCAGGCGAATTACCTCACGCGGGGTGAAGTGTTCCCCCGCAGTCTCGTTGGAAATCTCCGAGAATCGGCGGATCAAATCCTCAAAGAGATACCCCATCTCAATGTTGGAGACTTTGTCCGGGTGGAGATCAAACTGGCAGAAGCGATCAAACACTTGCCATAGAATGCTGCCATCCTTCAGGCGCTTTAACTGGTCGGTAAACAGGAACTTTTCAAGGAAGATATCACGGACACTGGGGTTAAAGCTGGTGACATAGCTTACAAGGTTCTTATGCACGTCGCCCGGGTCCTGGTTGCGGATTTTGGCAAAAGTCAGTTTGTTGTAGTTATAAACCTTCAGGCCACCGCCAACTGCGCCGAAGAGCATCATATCCCTGGTTTGGTCGTCAATGCCTTTCGGCAGGCGGTTATACGCAGCCACCACGGCCTTTTTGGAGGACTCAAGAATGCAATCCAGACGGCGGAGTACAACGAATGGCAGCACTACCTTGCCATATTCCGATTGTTTGAAGTCACCACGGAGAATCTCGGCGATAGACCAAACAAAAGAGCTCAGGCTTTGTATTTTTGATGTTGTCATGAGTTATCACCCTTCTATTTCATGCCTGCGTCAGATTGGCGTTTTATCCATTCATCAATATCACTCTTCCGAAACCGCCATACGTTGACTGGAACCTTGCCCTCAGACGCAAAACGGTAGCCCGTTTTCTCCGCAATCTTGAGATAGTCGGCGAGTTCTTTAATGATGATAATATCACCATTGGGCATGGCTTTACTGTCCTTCTCGGGGATATATGGATTAAAAATAGTAGGCAATGGATGAATGAACCAGTAAGTTATTGAGGATAGTCAGGTTATTCAAGACAGGGCCTTTCAGCAATGCTGAGTAACGATCATATTCTCCGTTCACCATCGGACTTGCTCACCTTACTGGGGTGCCACCATGCGAGCTTTCGTGATGTGAGGTCGCTGAGTGAGGAGATGGACAAATCCGAGGCCAGCGCGACCGGCCAGTTGTTGCAGAGAAGAGGTCATGGAGCAAGAAGCTGCCTATCTCCAGCAATTGAAGGATGAAGGCAAGACCGTCGTTGAAATCCCCAAGGACCGTTATCTGCAGGATCGGACCAACCTGACGCTGGAAGTCATGCAATCCGGCGCGGATGTGATCTATCACGCCGCGTTCTTTGCACCGCCCTGGCGCGGTGATGCTGATTTTCTGATCAAATGCAACACACATTCCAACTTGGGTGATTTCAGTTATGAGGTTCTGGCTACCTAGCTGGCGCGGACGGCTGAGCCCAAACACATCATTCAGCTATGTGTCTATGCAGCGTTGCTGACAGATATGCAGGGGCTACGTCCAGCTAATATGCACCTGTGACTGGGAGACCATGAGAAGTACAGCTTATCGGGTGGCTGATTTCTTCTATTATTACACCCGCGCCAAAGGCCACTTTGAAGGCTATCTCCAAAACGTGCCTGACGACTGTTACCCCGAGCCATGCAGTCATTGTAATTTCTGCCAGTGGCATGATGGCTGTGAAGCGCGGTGGGAAAAAGATGACCATTTCAGTCTCGTGGCCAATATCCAACGCTATCAGATGGATAAGCTGCGATAAGGCTGGTATCCGCACCGTGGCCTATCTGGCTGCGATCGCATCGGATACGAAAATCCCTGATCTCAACCGGGATGTGTTCCTGCGTCTGCGCTCACAAGCCGTCTTACAGCACCACAAGGCGATCACGGGTTAACTTAAGTGCGAGACTATCTCATTCGCGCCGGGCAAAGGTTCTTACCCGTATGCCTTTGCCGGATGATGGCGATTTGTTCTTTGATATGGAAGGTGATCCGTTTTATCCGAATGGCCTGGAATACCTGTTCGGAATCTATTACTCCAAAGACGATAAAACAGTTTTCAAGCCCTTTTGGGCGCATGACCACGAGGAAGAAAAAGAAACCTTCAAGCGCGTCATGGGCTTTATGGCCAATCATCTGGCTGAATATCCACGTGCCTACATCTATCATTACAACCACTATCGAAACGACAGCATTGATACGCCTGGCCTGCCGTTATGCGGTATGCTGAAGAGCAACTCGATAATCGACTCCGCAATCAGAAATTCATCGATCTGTATCTGGTGGTGCGTGACAGTATCCGCACGTTTGAACCCGGCTATGCTATCAAATATACCTGGAAACCTTCTATATGGATAAACGGGACAATGCTGTGGCAACGGCATCTGATAGCATCATTTTTTATAATGAATGGCGCGAAACCGGTGCCGATGAGTTGCTTACAGGACATTGCTGACTATAATAAGGTAGACTGCATCTCCACCCACTCGCTGACGTGGTTGGCTGCTGACCTTGAAGCCTGAAGATGCGCCATGGTTTAAAGGTTCGCCAGAAGATGCTGAGGACGAAGAGCTTCAGCGCAAGGACTGGGAAATCGAATATGAAGGTGACCAAACCCGCTTGGGCGTAACGGGTGAAGACCCGCTGCCGATCAATGAGCGGCTGTCCCATCTGCTGGAGTTTCATTACCGGGAAGCCAAGCCGCAATGGTGGAGTAGCTTTGAGCGGCAAAACAAGTTTGAAGATGAGCTGATTGATGACACGGAGTGTCTGGGTGGCATGCAGCAAATTGGTGCTCCGGAGCGAGAAACACGCTCCCTGATTTGGAGCTACCGCTATCTCATGGCAGGAATACAAGCTCAAGGTCGGCGTTAAGGCCGTTGATATTGCGGCCATGAATAAATGCGGGCACTGATATGTTGAGATTGATGAAGATGCCTGTATCGTCAAGATCAAACGCGGAGTCAATAAAGACCCGTTGCCTGAAATTCTGTCTATTGGCCCGCCGGGACCGATTGACAGCAAGATTATTGGCTCAGCCATGTACCGCTATTCGGATCATGTGCATGGAATCACCATGACACCGCCCATGCGGCCACCTTGAACTACTGGCGGAGAATTTGCCGCGTATTGAAGGCTAGGCACCCGGCATAAGCCGTTATCACATCTGATGACCGGCAGGCGGACGCGCTGGAAGCCATTGCAGCGCTGGAGAACAGTTGCCACTTCATCCAGGGTCCTCCGGGTGCGGGTAAGACCTATACTCATCAGCCATGCCATTGTGCATTTGATGAGGCGCGGTAAGAAGCACGGTAAGAAGATCGGCATTACCTCCAACTTGCACAAGGCTATTCATAACCTGCTGGAAAAGGTGGAGAGCGTTGCCGCTGAAAAAGGCGTGCGGTTCCATGGCATCAAGAAAGCCAGCAGCGGTAATGATGAAACTATCTTTGATGGCCAATGATGAATTCGCTCAGATGCCAGAACCGAGAGTATTAGCCTTAATGCTAATCTGTTTGCCGGAACAGCATGGACCTTTTCCAACTCGCATTTTCATGGAAAGTTGGATCGATCTGTTCATTGATGAGGCCGGACAGGATTGCGATTGCCAAACAGATGGCAATGGCAACGGTGACCAAAAACTTCATTCTGGTGGTTAACGAGATGCAACTGGGCCAACCCATTCAGGGGACGCATCCGGGTGAAGCCGGATTATCAGTTCTGGAGTTCCTGCTCTGTGATCATTCCACCATTCCGGCAGAGCGCGGTATCTTAATCGGTCAGACATACCGTATGCGTCTCAGTATCTGCCAGTTTATCTCTGATGCGTTTTATGATGGTCGCTTGACCGCCCATGAAAGCACTGCCGGACGCAGCTTATATCTGCAAGGCGTTGATCTGCCTAATGAGGGCATCGTGATGGTAAGCGTAAAACATGAGCCTTGTTCACAAAAAAGCGTTGAAGAAGGCGAAACCATCAAAGCCAAATACAAAGCCTTTTTGAGCCAAAAGTTCACCGACAGGGATGGCACCCGCCAAATCACCAAGGATGATATTCTGGTGGTGACCCCATACAATGTGCAGGTGAATTATCTGCGCTCCATTCTGCCGAAGAATGCCAGGGTCGGCACCGTTGACAAATTCCAGGGACAGGAGGCGCCCATCGTGCTGATTTCCATGGCGACATCCAGCGCCGAAGATCTGCCGCGTAACATTGAGTTTCTCTACAGCAAAGATCGCTTGAGATGAGTGCGATCTCCCGCGCAAAATTGTCTGGCTGTTGTGGTGGCCAATCCCGAGCTGCTGGAAATCCCGAGTGACAACGTGGGGCAGATGAAGCTGGTCAACACATTTTGCTGGTTGGATGAAAATGCTGAAGGAGCCGTAAGCCATGCAGTGATTCCTAACGAGCGTTTCTTCTCCGAAGAGCTATATCAAGCAAAGAACATATTCTTTGATTTTGGTCATCCGCGAAACAATCTACGCACCTTTGGATTAGGCCAAAGATGGTTGGGAAAAACTGAAACAACGCATCAGAAGCAATGGGATTGTCTATATGCGTGGCCTCGGCAGAAACTCAAAGGGAAGCCATTTGTTCCAAGAGTTTTACAAGCAGATTTTGGACCGCATATGAGAATCGCTGAGAGACTGTACCCAGGTTTCTCGATATTAATGAAGGCTTTGATAAAAGGCACCCTCAATTGCCTTTATACTATTTATGAAGCAGGGCGACAATCTAAACGCTTTGACATGAAACATGGATTACCACAAGCGGTTTACCTGGAAATGGGGTGAGCCAGAAATTGAAGCCAAACTTGATGATCCTAAGGAAAGATAGACACCTGATAGGGCAAAAAATTAGAATATTAAGTATAAAGGTAGATTACATGAATTTCACCGACAGAATCCGCCCGACCGACAAGGGTGTAACCACTTGAATCTTGACTGCAACTTAAAAATCTTGATTTCCAAATCCCGACATTCCAGCGCAAGGTGGTTTGGGAGAAAGAAAATGGTAAAGAAGTCTCAGGGACAGCATTTACACGTTCCGTTTATCCCCTGGGCAGTATTCTAGTCTGGAGAATACCGATATCAGAACTATTGGTAACCACCGCGAAATTGGCGCTCACGTTATCACTGACCCTGGAATTGATCGCAGCGAATACCAATATATTCTGGACGGTCAGCAGCGCACCACATCCTTACTTACATCGCTGTATTGAGGGAATATCGAGTGGATTGGATGGTTTTGACCCAACCATATATTTCGACTCGACTATTGAAGATGAAACTGAGGTGGATGACGAGCAATTACAAAAAACGTTTCCTTTCATTTCGATGAGATTAGCGATAGAAACAATACATTATCTGCCGGAACAACCGGGCAACAGGATAAGTACGATGCTGGCCTTATTATTAAACTCCTCGATGCTCAAGACGGATTTTGGCCGCGATCGAACGCGGATTGGTCGAATGTGACATTGCTGACTACCAGGATTCATGATCATCCTGTCAGAGACACGGCTGCGCCTGGCATATACAAGTGCTACGCATAATTATCGCCTGTCCTTCATTGAGTTGAAAGGTATACAGGTTGCCGAAGTGTGCCAAATCTTCGATCGAATTAACCAAGCCGTTTATACCGCTGGATATATTCGACATCGTTGTCTGACTAAAACCTTTCGTCTTGGCTCAAATCAGGATGATGGTTTTTACCTGCGCAGACTACATCGATAAATTCCGTGAAATCCAACAACAGCTATTTTCTTCAAATCAGCGCCATTCGATTATCTACAAATCATCGCGGTGCTGATCAGCGAGCCTATCAAAAATTGTAGGCATTCACAATATCACCCCGCGCTATTTGAAGGATATTAAAACCTGACCAGATTGAAGAGGTCTGGGTCATCCGCGATAAAAGACTATCCTGAAAACTTTTGACTTCTTTGAAAGGACAGTTCTGAACCTAAAAGGCCCCCAACTGGTTCCATATCGCTACCTTTATCTAACTCTGGCATATTATTTCTGCGAAAATGATAAGCCTGATCAACAGCTTTCTGAAGAAATACTTCTGGTTCTTTAGCTTGCATGACGATGACCTGCTTAAACATACGCAGCATCTTAATGAACACATCGACTTATTGAAAAAGCAGAAGAAAAATGGACGAAGCCGATTTCCCTCGTTTTCTCATCAACAGAGACACGCTGCGAAAATCCTCTCAAAATAGTTCTAAAGGTAGATTATCAAGAGCAATACTATCTTTATACTCCAGCAACCAACCGAAGGATTGGAGACTTACGGACAGGAAGGTGCAAGTTGATAATATCTTCTTTTCAACAGATAAACCAAACCTTCATCACATCTTTCCGACAAACTATATCTCACAGAATCCAGGCAGGAACCAGCTTGATAATAACAGCCTGATGAATATTGCTTAGTCTTAATCAACAAATAAACCTTGAGATGATCGCTTAAAAACCCTCTCAGCTACATAGGGGAGGATGATCAACATTCTGAAGTTGAAGCAGTGCTACAATCCCATCTCATACCCACCAATTTACTCCAATGGTCACGGAGTGAGGAAATGCCAGATTATGCACTCGACCAATTTATTCGAGCAACGCATTGATTTGATCATCAATGAACTGAGAAAAACACTTTCTGGAATGAATTTTGAAGGGCTTGATACCAAGGTAGAACAATCTGAAGCTGTATAAAAAGTAAAACAGTGAGTAACGTTCAATAGTTACCGCATAATTTGAGGCAATTAAACGTATCCAATGAAGCCAAACAGGGATTCGAAGTCGCGGTATGTATGGTATTGAACTCTTAACAACTTTCTTTTCGATAACTCGGGAATCGGGTCTTCTGAAAGCTGAAGAGTCTCTTGCAGCTTTTGCAGTTAGAGATTGCTTTTGTCTGACGATTGTGCGATTTGATTGTGGTTCTGTATCCTGATGGCGACGACTTCCACCATAACAAGACTAAATGGTTCCAGCGCTTTCAAATTCACGCTCAATAAAGCCACGCAGATTTTTTCGCCCGCGCCGCCCGGTTTCCTGAATCGGTTCAAACACATCATCGGGATGGAGATTATGTCCATGTGCCGCTTTAATGAGCTGGCGCAGTGCCCGGCATTTTTGGTGCCGTCTTGCTATGGCCCGACTTCTGCCAGATGATTCAGCGCTTCACAAACCGTATCGGAAAAAGGTTTTGCCATAGGTACCGTACCTCCTTTAAACGGTTGGAAATTGCAGTCCCTGCAAATATCACCTGGAATAATTAGAGTTAAAATCATTTTTCTTGCAATATTTTTAAAAGGAACTATTATGGTCCGCTATTGAAGCAGAAAATTTGAATTGACTATGACGAAAACAGCAAGTTTGCAGAGGGCAGATACGGAGCCGGAAACGACACCGGTATCTATCCGCATGCCTGAAGCGAAAGATGGAAAGGATATTTATGCGTTGGTGAAGCAGTCGGGTGCGCTGGATGTGAACTCGGAATACGCTTATTTACTGTTAGGAGTGCATTTTCAGCAAAGCTGTGCCGTCGCTGTGATAGATGGTGTACTGGCGGGATTTGTCAGTGCGTATATTCCCCAAAGTCAACCTGATGTGTTGTTTGTCTGGCAGGTGGCCGTAGGTGGGGAACATCGAAAGCGTGGCCTGGGACGTGCCATGCTTCATGAAATATTGAAGCGAAGACTGTGTGACAACATCAAATATATTCACGCCACCATCGCGCCTTCCAATTCTGCCTCTCGCGCACTCTTTACTTCTCTTGCCCGTAGTCTGGGCACCAGCTTTCATGAACGATCTATGTTCCCGACCGATTACTTCAGTAACCCGCATGAAGAGGAACCCCTGTTTGTAATCGGCCCACTCACTCACTTGTCAAAAGAGGAAACGACATGACCACTAACACTGATCCCTCACATATATTGGAGTCTAATGTGAAGAGCTATGTGCGTAGCTTCCCGTTTGTAGCCACCAGCGCAAAGGGAGCCACCATTACCGCTGAAGACGGCACTGAATATCTGGATTTTCTTTCCGGCGCCGGGACGTTGAATTACGGCCATAATAACGATCACTTCAAACAAGCCATTATTGACTATATTGAAGAGGATGGCATCGTACATGGTCTGGATATGGCCACTAAAGCCAAGAACTGTTTTATTGAAACTTTCAGCAAAACCATTTTGGAACCACGTGGTTTGGATTACCGCCTGCAATTTTGTGGCCCGACAGGGACCAATTCCGTTGAAGCCGCGATCAAACTGGCGCGTAAGGTTACCGGGCGGGTAAACATTATTCCTTTCACCAATGGTTTTCATGGCATGACGCTTGGTGCGCTGGCCGTGACAGGTAACAATTATCACAAAGAGGGTATCCCTGGTACCCATTCACAATACACTACCTTTATGCCCTATTGCGGCTATTCTGATAATGTTGATGATTCGATTGCCTACATTCGTCAATATCTCAAGGACAATTCCAGCGGGGTGAATTTGCCAGCCGCCATTATTCTGGAGTCGATTCAAGGTGAAGGCGGAGTGAATGTTGCCAGCCCGCGCTGGCTACGGGGCATTCGCAAGCTCTGTGATGATTTTGAAATTTTGCTGATAGTTGATGATATCCAAATGGGGTGTGGCCGTACCGGGGATTTTTTCAGCTTTGAAGAGGCAGGCGTCGTGCCGGACATCGTGCTGCTTTCCAAATCCATTGGTGCTTACGGCCTGCCAATGGCGTTGGTACTGTTGAAGCCGGAGCTGGATGTGTGGAAACCGGGGCAGCATAACGGCACATTCCGTGGACACAACCTGGCTTTCGTTGCGGCTACTGAGGCGCTCAATTATTATTGGAAAACAGAGGCATTCTCCAACGATATCAAACGCAAATCAAAATTGATTGAGGAGCGCCTGCAAAAAATTGCCAAGGCCTATCCGGAATTGGATTTTGATGTACGTGGCCGTGGCTTTGTCTGGGCACTCGAATCTACCAAAGAAGCACCATTGGCTGGCAGAGTGCAGGAAATATGCTTTGAACATAAGCTGATTATTGAAACCTGTGGTAGCAGGGGGCAAGCGCTGAAGCCACTGCCTTCATTGACTACAACCGATGAAGAGTTGGCAGCAGGTCTGGATATTGTCGAAACAGCTTATGCCACCGCAGTCGCTGAAATGCAAAATGTGTCGAATGTTGTTGAGCTGGCAACAAAGAAATTAAGGAGACGTTATGATAGTGCGCGACATTAAAACGCTTTATGGAACGGAACGCGAAGTCAAAGGCGAGGGCTGGACAAGTACCCGCCTGTTGTTAAAAAAGGACGGCATGGGGTTTTCTGTCCATGAAACGGTTGTGCCTGCCGGTGAAGAATTACACTTACATTACAAAAACCATTTAGAGTCGGTGTATTGCATTGAAGGCAAAGGTAGCGTCAAAGATCTGGCAACCGGAGAAACACACGCTATTGCTCCCGGTGTTATTTATGCACTGGATCAGAATGACAAACATATCTTGAGCGCTGAAGAAACGCTTCGTCTTGTCTGTGTATTTAACCCTCCTGTAACCGGTGCGGAAGTACATGATGCCGATGGCGCATATCCTTTGGTGGAAGACGATATTATTCATGCACAAGTCGTCTAGACAAGATGCACAATGAGCGCATTGGAACAACAGCATAGTGACCCGTATATTTCCCGTGTTTCTGACACGCCTTTTATGACCGGGCGGCAAGACCCGGTTATTTATGGAGAGCAAGTCGCGTTTGGTGAAAAAAAGGACGGTACGCTGAATCTTGAACAACTCGAAGCCTATAATAAAAACGGGTTTCTATTTTTTGAATCGCTGTTTGAACAAAATGAAGTGGAATGGTTATTGGGCGAAGTAGCACGCTTAAAAACCCTCAAAGAGCTGGAAGACTCCGACTATGTGATCTGTGAACCGGAAAGCAATGAAATCCGCTCCTTCTTCTATGTGCATCAATTTGATGATGTGTTTAAGGCTCTTGCGCAGGATGAGCGTATCGTCAATATCGCCGAGCAGATTCTCGGCAGCCAGGTCTATATTCATCAATCCCGCATCAATCTGAAACCCGGCTTTAGGGGTAAGGAATTCTACTGGCATGCAGATTTTGAAACCTGGCATATAGAGGATGGTATGCCACGCATGCGGGCGTTGAGTTGTTCCATCACGCTCACGGATAATAACGAGTTTAATGCCCCGCTGATGGTAATTCCCGGCTCACACCAGCAGTATATTTCCTGCGTTGGACAAACGCCGGAAAACCATCATCTGGAATCACTTCGCAAACAGGAATATGGCGTACCGGATGATAAAATCATGACTGCACTGGTTGAACAGAACGGGATCGTCGCGCCAAAAGGGAAACCCGGATCGGTCATTTTCTTTGAATGTAACCTGATGCATGGCTCAAACAGCAACATTACGCCATATCCGCGCACCAATGTGTTTTTTGTCTATAACAGCGTAGAGAATACTCTGGTTAATCCGTATAGCGGCATGCAGCCACGTCCGGAACATATCGCGACCCGTAAGGATTTCAGCCCTGTTCAGCCATCCCGATCGCAGCACGCGCTAAAAGATCATGGGGATAACGAAAAATAATTTCCGCTGTGGTCATTTCAATTATAATGGCCGCACTTTATGGTGAATACTAAAGCACGTTTTATGATGAAAGAAAAACAGCCGGATACGGCCAAAACACCGGAAATAGCGGGCGAACGCTATGATCTGAAAATATTGCGGTCCCTGCGGAAAATTATTCGCTCGGTGGATATCCATTCGCGTAAACTGAGCATGCAGCATGACATTACGGCGCCGCAACTGATTGCATTATTGGCCATAGCCGAACATGCCCCACTCACCATTGCCTCCATTTCCAGGGAAGTGCATTTAAGCCCCAGCACGCTGGTGGGTATTATTGACCGTCTGGAAGCCAAGGGTTATGCCGTCCGCGAACGTAGCGCCGAAGATCGCAGGCGGGTGTTGATCTCCATTACCGAGGAAGGAAAAGCATTTGCCAAACGAGCGCCGTCACCCTTGCAGGAAACCCTGGCCGAAGCCCTGGGCAAACTTACACCGCTGGAACAGGCCACCATTTCCCTCTCTCTGGAGCGAGTGGTGGAACTGATGGAAGCCAAAGAACTGGATGCTGCTCCAATACTTCAAACTGGCGTGATTGATACGACGAGTTCTTAAAGCCTGATGTTTCCAATGAATCCCAAAGCGGGATTCGAACTGGCGGTAATTCGGGTTGTGAATAAGGCACCGAAAGCATTAGTGATTAAGATATTGAGCGAGAAAAAAAGGGTACGACCGGGGGACTGGTTTAAGGAGCGGAGCTGATGACTGGAAAAGTGGTAGAGATTTTTTGGAAGCAATTTTGGCAGGGGCTTGTTAAAGTTAAGCGGTATGATGTGGAAGTTTACAAGATTCCCAAGTACATCCTTGAACCGAAGGGGGACTTCGACCTATCCATCATGATGAGTCAAATTGAACTCAACAATTATCTTCTGGAAATAGCGGCTATCAACTGGTCAAATGATGATGACCCTTCGCTTGAAGAAGCGATAGCTGAATCCGGGTTGGATGAGGATGATTCTTTCTTCTCCGACGGCAGATATGCTGTTGATATGGGTGACTTTGCGAAGCTCGCCACGCAGGCCAATGCTGTTGTCATCACGTATTTCTGGTTTATCAAAACGCTCAAGGATATCTGCCAGGAGGTTGATTCTTCGGTCTGTCAAGAGAAGTTCAAGAGTGATGCGTTTCATCAGGGCGAGATGAAAGCAATTCTGGCTATTTTAGATGGGAAAACTGCTGGCACAGTTTCGAGCCAGTTTTATGGGTGCCGTATCGAACACATCATGAGCGAGGTTAAGAAAATACGGAATAACTACGCTCACGGCAACTGGGTTGAAGTCGCTAAGCCTCTGGAGGGAATCCGTTTGAAAAATGTTTTTGAGGCGATTTCTGAGTTTATTTCGGGGATTGAAAAAACGAACGCAATCCCCCAAGAAGAATAGGATGAACCGCGATCTCCAGGGATTTGCGGCCACACCGGAAGAGATCGCAGGCTATCGCCGTGGTGCTGTGGCTGATGATGGTGTGGTGGGGTTCATGTCGTCAGTACGGATAGAGCCTCTTCTAGTCTATGGCCGATAGTGGTAGCATCTAGTAGAATATCTTTTTTATACTCCTTGGTATTCTTCAAGTTTTTACCAAAAATTTCATCTTGATAATGTATCGCTATCTCATGGGCAATATATCCCACCGATCTTGGTGTGAAGGAAATATCCCCTTGCTTACTTTCCTTCATTCGTGTTTTAAAGAAAGGATGTTTTCTAAATATCTCAATAGTTTTACTACCATCCTTTTGTTCGGTTATTATTGATCCCATGGACCTCCCCTCTTCTGTTTTTATTAAGTCTTTATCAGTCAGAACGATATTAAATCCACTTCTTTTATTGGGGCTGTCATCTTCAAATACATCTCTCCCTTCTTTCACTGGGTTCACTCCGACCCCATCTCCTTCGTTTAGCCCAAAAAATCTTGGTTTTTTAGTTTTATTTTTTCTATCGGTTCCCCAGTCTTTACTGCCATAGCCCTCTTCTAATGGATGCCCAGTCCCTTCTCCTTTTTTAGAAAATGATTGCCGCTTGAGATTTAGGGCATCCTCCCTGGCTAATTTGGTAACAATGTCCGATATTTTTTTTGAGGCTTCTGCAAAAGATTTATTTTGCTTTTCCTTATTTTTTTCTAAAATAAAACATTCATAAATTAGTTGTTCTAATTCCTTCATTTTTTGGTTAAACGCTTTGAATTTTTCTTTTTTGATGTCCTTGAAATTATTCCTTTGAATTACAGGTTCAAAATTATCTTCTAAATCTATATAGCCTGTTATTTGCTGGTGTCCCCAGAGCATGTTCTTACTGCCATAATGGCTCTTAAATCCCTCAATAGATTTTACAAGGTTAACTCTTCTGCCTTTAACAATAAAAGATGGGGGACGATTTACTTGTTTCTCTTCGCTCATCTTTAGAAAAATACGAATTGGATGAGTAAAAATTACCTTCTTGGAAGGTTGATTCTTTCTAGGAATATAATCAACTTCTGTTATTTCTTCTCTATAAGGTTCTCCTGAAATTTTTCCGTAATCATAGGGTTTAATCTCTGCTAAATCACATAACAACTTCAGTCCTTTTCTTGCCAGCAAAATTTCAAAATGATCAGCTATCTGTTGTTTAATATTTGCATAATCTATACTTTCCCAAACCTCATTTTCGAAACGAGCAAGTGTTACGGTTGTTCCTTTTTCTGCTTTGTCTATTTGAATTTTCTGACTAATCTGAACATCATTTAATTTGTCTTTCTCAAACTCTTTCTTGGGCAATATCAAAGAATGTCCCCGTTCATTGCTGGCATGCCGTGTTTTAAATTCTAACTGTTCGCAGCCTGCCATAAAAGCATAAACGCCAAAACCAAATTGTCCATTTGTTGTAAAATCAGCTTTTTTGTCAGAGTTTCCGATTTCACGAACCAGATCATCTAAATCTTTAATTCCGGTGCAGTTATCTTCTATGGTTATTTGTTTAGTGGAAGGATCGATATCAACTTTAATGATGATTTCTTCTGTATAAGTATTAGTATCTGAATCAAAGTATTGCTCTGCACTATCTATAGAATTATCTACATATTCCATGATAGCACGGTTAAAATCCGTATAAAGTTCAGCTACTCTGATTATAAAGCTTCCTGATATTTGGGGTGTTATTGTGCTCATACATTATCCCTCCAGCGTTTAGTGCTCCACAATGTTCTTTCTATGATTTCATCTTTCCTTTCGGTGCCAGGATCAATGCCCTGTCTGTCTCTTAATGCATCATGGAGATAGTCATCCATTCGATCTTTGGTCCGGTGTATCGCATCCGGTTTATCCCGGAAATAGACCACTTTTCCCTGTCCAATGCCTTTTGAGAGTTTTCTGCCAGATAGGCCACGTCCTCTTCCCTCACCGTAAATCCTAAATCGGCCAGACAGGTTTTCGCCACGCTGTAATAGGCGCAGGCTTCATCTTTACCGTTAATGCTCTCCAGCACATCATATCATGCTGTCGTAACAGCACTTTATCATGGATAAGGAGTTATCAAGGTATTGGCATCAAGGCAGAACAATTCGCTATACCTTCAGGTTTTGATCTAGCTCAATAACCTGTTGTGGTCGCTTTAAATCGAATAATTTTGCTACCTTATGCAAAGTTATTTCCTGGTTATGCCAGGATGTCAGTACCGTGCGTACAAAGGCATTGCCGAATTGTTCCTGCACTTCTTTACTTCTATTTCTGCTGGGGCCTCCCTGAGTTTGTTTTAGCTTTTCCTGGCGCGCCTGATATTCTTCTCTTAATGCATCCTCATGATCGTTGTAGGTTCCCTGATCTATTTTCCGAAGTTGCTTGAGGCGCACCAGACAGGCATGAGGGCTTACCTTAAATTGTTGTGCAAATTTTTTAATTTCAGATAATTTATTACTGGAAAGTGTATTCCAAAGCGGTGAAGAAGCAGGCATCAGGAATTCGCCAGCCAATTGATCACACCATTTTTCAGTGGGCGAATCATCGGATTGTTCACCATCAATCCCCATATCGTCCCTGAGAATGTGGCCTAATTCATGTATAAGCGTAAATGATTGTGCTTTTTTGCCGTCGGAATCATTGATAATGATAATAGGCATTGTCTCATCAACAACAGCCATGCCACGAAAATCCCGATCAATATGGGACCAGCCTTTATATTTACTGGTTAGAAAGATAAAAAGACTTTTTTGCTCCAGTCTGTTTTTCAGCTCGGCGAACTCTAAATATGTTTTATTCGGGATTGACAGCCAGTCGCGCAGTGAATTTGCGATAGCAGTTTTTTGATCAGTGTTTTTAAAGATTGGCTTGCTAAAAGGTTCAATGGGTTCTCCCAGGTCTTGACGCAATTCAATGAACAAGTCGCGATAATGTTTTACTTTCGTGACCAGTTGGCGAACCCTGGAATTATTAAATACAGATGAATCGGCGAAACGTCTGAATACAGGTGTTTCTGTAAAGCAAAACTCTTCAGGTAAATCATCAGCAATAAACACCCAACGTGGAACCTGATATAAATCAGCTAACATATCCAGTTGCTTATAAGTCGGTCGCTTATTCCCTTGCTCTATTATTTCAATGGATGGAACCTTTTTTTTGACATCCTGTAGCGACAACGCCATCTGTTCGCGGCATTGTTTAAGAGTGGCAAGGTTAAGCTGGAATGTTTGCGCTATTTGGCCCATATCGCATCGATTCTAAATCGTATTCCAGTGGGTGATAAAGGTTTCTTCCATAGGGTCATCTGGCAATAGCAATGCGTTAGCGAAAGTATACACCAGCCGCTCAAGTCTGTGGCAGAAGTATACTATTAACAGAAACCTTACAAGAAGCGCAATGGGCAACCCAAACCAGGCAATAGCGATCATGTGGTTTCGCCAGGATCTGCGCCTGGCGGACAATTCTGTCATTATGCCGTGTGTGAGGAGCAGTTGGACAATCTGCTCCGTAATTAAAAATTCATTGACCTGTATCTGGCCGTGCGCGAAAGATCCGCGCCTCGGAACCCGGGTGTTCCATCGAGAACCTGGAGATCTTCTATAATTGACAGTTATGGTATCGAGTGTATGCTGTAACTAAATCTCAATTTTATGGATAACATCCGGGTTAAATTTGCGCAATAACAGAAAAATCGGTTTGTTTCTCATTGTCAGCTTTCTCAGCATGCAGATGCTTTCTTTTCTGCATGTGGTTGCGTATGACTTTGAGGAGCACGAGCATAATGGCCGTGTTTGCCAGATTTACCTGTACTGTGAGCATACGAAATACAGCGCGTCCAGTGATGTTATTCTACTGCAATCACCAGAATATTTTGCATTCACCATTACGCTTCCCGAGCCACTGTTTGTCAGGTCGCGAAGCTATAGTGTTGCATTCCCACGCGCCCCGCCGCATTTTTCCTGAATCACGTCATTAGTCAGTTAGTTTTACAGGCCGCCCTGTAATTTACAGGCGCGGTGTATATTCAGTATTCAGGAGAAACATTATGTTAAAACCAAAATCAGTGGTTTACGCCGCATTTATTGCCGTGCTTTCCAGTACATCTGTTCTGGCAGCATCTGATCAAGATATAGAAGCATTACGTGCCGAGATTCAAAATATGAAACAGACTTATGAAGGCCGTATAGCCGAGTTGGAGTCCAGACTGGCAACGATGGAGAAAGTACGGGCCAGGACAGCCGCGCCTGCGCCCGCTACTCCTGCCACCGCACGTCGTGATGTGAAGGATAACAGCTTTAATCCCTCTATCGGTCTGATTCTGAATGGCCAATATAACCAGTTCTCATCAAATGAGGGCGAAATTGCCGGATTCGCCGTTGGCCATGAAGGAGAACGTCCTCGCGAGGGGTTTGCAGTCGATCATACCGAGCTGAATTTTTCGGCCAATATCGATGATAAATTTTTCGGCAACGTCACGGCAGCCATTGCTCAACACGAAGGCGAAACCGAACTGGAGCTGGAAGAAGCCTACATTCAGGCGTTGCCTAGTATCGGCCTGCCGGATGGTATGAGTGTAAAAGCAGGTCGTGCCTTCTGGACGCTCGGCTATCTGAATGAGCATCACAGTCATGCGGATGATTTTGCCGATCGTCCATTGCCCTACCGTGTTTTTCTAAATGAAGTATTTAATGATGACGGTGCGGAAATATCTTATGTTCTGCCTGCCGACTTTTATTCGGAAATCGGTGGCGGTGTATTCCGTGGTGATGATTATCCGTTTGGCGAAGGTGATGGCTCAGGCATCGGCGCATGGTCCGCTTTTGTCCGTGTTGGTGGTGATATCGGCGACAATCAAAGCTGGCGCCTGGGCGGGTATGTTCTCTCCGGTGAGGCCGATGGCTCACGTCTTTCAAATGAAGATGTCGTGAGCTTTACCGGTGATACGGATATCTATGCCGCCGATGTGCGTTATATCTGGGCACCGACCGGTAATGCGCGCGAACAGGAAGTGATCTTGCAGAGTGAATATTTCTGGCGCAATGAAGATGGCGTGTATGAAGACACTGAAGCCGGAACAGGGGCAGTCAATTTTGATGATTCCTCAAGTGGATGGTATGCACAGGCAGTCTATAAATTTGATCGAAAATGGCGTGTTGGCGCTCGCTACAGTCGGCTGGAGGCGCCCTATGTTCCTGCCGGTTTGGTGGGTAGTGCATTGGATGCTGACGGGTATGATCCGAGGAGCTACAGTGTGATGCTGGATTGGACGAACAGTGAGTTCAGCCGAGTACGCCTGCAATATAACCGTGAAGAACTGGCAGGTAATCAGGACGACAATCAGGTGATGTTGCAATATATCATGAGCCTTGGCGCTCATGGCGCACATAAATACTAAGGAGGTGTTATGAAACAATTCCTTGGGATATTGCTTTTTGCAGCGCCACTTGTTGCGCCACAGGCGGAGGTAGCCATCTTCGCCTGTGAGCCTGAATGGGCGGCATTGGCAGAGGAAATCGGCAGTGACAAGGTAGCCGCCTTCGCCGCTACTCATGCCAGGCAGGATCCGCATCACATCCGCGCACGTCCGAGCCTGATTGCCAAAGCACGGCGTGCCGACCTGGTATTCTGCTCTGGCGCAGGTTTGGAAGCAGGCTGGCTTCCGATTTTGTTGCGAAAGGCGGGTTCGAATGTGCAGCCGGGTATGGTTGGTTATCTCATGGCAGCGGAATACGTACCGATACTGGAAAAACTAACGGTGGTCGATCGCAGCATGGGAGACGTGCATCCAGAGGGTAATCCCCACGTACATCTGAATCCACATAATGTGCTGTTGGTAGCGAAAGCGCTGACAAAACGGCTGGAATCCATTGATGCATCCAATACTCTTTTCTATCGCAGTCAATTGGAGGGTTTTATCACTCGCTGGCGGCAGGCCATTGCACATTGGGAAAAAGAAGCATCCGGCCTGAAAGGAGTGCCAGTGGTTGTACACCACAAAACATTTAGTTATCTGTGGAACTGGCTGGAACTGCAGCAAGTCGCTTCGCTGGAGCCGAAGCCCGGCATTCCGCCTACCGCTTCGCATCTGGAAAGTTTGCTGCAACAGCTCAAAGCCAGGCCTGCCGATGTGATCGTCCGTACACCGTATGAGCCGTATGATGCCAGCGAATGGTTATCGGAAAAAACCGGCACGCCCGCTTTAGTGTTGCCTTATACGATTGGTGGGGATGCTGAGAGCAGTGATCTGTTTGCGCTGTTTGATCGTTCTATTCACCTCTTAAAGGGAGCAGTACATGATCAGTAGCGAAATGATCGGTATCGTGGGGCCGGCACTGGCAGCCGGTCTCATGATTGCTCTGACGCATGCGCCGCTTGGTATTGAGGTATTGAAGCGCGGCATTATTTTCATTGATCTGGCGGTCGCACAGATTGCCGGACTTGGTCTGGTTGCGACGGGAGTGTTACTGCAAGAGCCGTCCGTATGGTTAACCCAGGGAATTGCACTGACATGTGCGATTCTGGCGGGATTATTTTTTTGCCAGGTGGAAAAATCCATGCCGCAGCAACAGGAGGCGATTATCGGTGTTAGTTTCGTGCTTGCGGCATCACTTGCTATTTTACTGCTGGCCGATCATCCTCATGGTGGTGAAGAAATCCGGCACATGCTTTCCGGCCAGATGCTTTTTGTAACGTGGGAGGATGTCGCAGCGCACTCCCCTGTCTATGCGTTGATTCTGACAGCGTGGTTTCTGAAACCGGCCTTGCGAAACGGCATCGGTTTTTATCTGCTCTTTGCATTAGCCATCACCTCGTCCGTGCAAATGGCAGGCGTGTATGTGGTATTTGCCAGCCTGATTTTACCTGCATTAGTGGCGGTAAAAGCAAGATACCCTTACGTAATGGCATGGCTGTGCGGAGTTGCTTCTGTCTTGTCAGGTATTTTTGTTGCTGTTCTTTCTGATACTCCCGCAGGGCCAATGATTGTGGTGAGTTATATATTTACGGCTTCAGCATTTTACGGGCTTTATAAATCTTCACAGTGGTTACAATAAGTCTCAAAGCAGGATGCCGTACGTACCGTACCGCCATCACTCTGATTACCCTTTGGGTGAGAGCAAAAACCAAACAGGCACAAGGCGTTGCGACGCCTTTTCCTGACGATGTAAGGGAAAATTACCAGAGAGGCGGTTCAACACACCGCCATTAACTTAAAACGCACTTTCATATGCCCCAAGCATAGCCTCAAAAACCTGGCATTTACGGGCTTTTTTGTTGCTTGCAACGGGCTTCGCCGCTATGAAAACACCTCGTTTCCCTCTGGTTTTCCTCCCGTATATACAGCCCCTTCCTGAAAAATACCGTATCGGGAAAATTGCTGACAGAGCTGTCTCTGGAATTGGCCGTCGCATTCTGAAGAGGAACGCCCCGACCCTGAAAAATCTCTTGACATATGGGCGCGACCAGCCCGGCCGCGGGTAGCTGTTAATTGAATGACTTCATTTATCCATGTCAGAGATAATGCTGGATATGTAGGTACCTTGATTATCCTTCATGAAATGCACATGCATGTGTTCCAGACACTCAATACTCTTATCCCAAAATAACAACGAGAGCCACTGGTAATACTTCCAGACAATCGGGCGAGAGCGATTCTCATTAATGGCCAGCGTATGGCTGACAATATTTTGTTCATAACGCAACAGGTCATTTTTTGTGCTTTCGGCATTTTTCTTCCACCGGACAAGCAAGGGCGTTGTAAAAGGAGTGCAAATGGTCAGCATTCATCCCTTCAGGACAATCGCGCAGGATGTTGGTGATATCCTGCAAGGGGCGCAATTTCCCTTCTCCGACCTTATGCGCTTACCAAGGGGTCAAAGCCGCATTGGAGCATAAGCCATTGGTTTAGCACAAGCCTGTGCTCGGGGAGCGGGGCGTTTTTTTTTTGGCATACCGGTGCTATGTCCCTTATCGTTTCATTGATGATATACAAACGATTTTGTGTATCACAGAATATCCACAAACAACTTTGCGTATCGTTTTTTGCATTTTTTGAGACACAAAAAGGCCAAGGTATCTCAGACGATACACAAAACCAGTCATGTTTATGTCCCTTTCTGCAAGCCTTTCAATGTTTTGCAAAGCCCAGCTAATGAATCTAGATACTTTTTCAGGCTCTCAAAATTTTCAAACTTTATTGGTTGCGGGTTAGTGTTTCCTGTTCCATTTTGGATCTCCCAGAAAAGCTTCTTCATTGCATCGCCCGGAATTTTGGATAGTTCATCCATAGCTGAATGAGCTAATTTATTTCTGATTTGTTGTAAAAGTTGAATTTTCTTTTTTAGATGTTTATGTTCTTCCAAACCATTCATACATTGAGATTGAAAGACAAGGTATTTACTTTGAAAATCAATCTTTTCTTTTGCCGAGGTAGATAGTTTCAGCTTTTCGTCAAAGATATTCTCAACATCCAACGCTTTATTAATAATCAAAGTTTTGGCATAAATTTCCAGCTGATTTTTCTTGATCTCTTCTTTTTGTTCCTCAGGAAGTTCATTTTTATTTTTGAGAACCTCAAGACAGTATTTTCCGGTGAATTCACTTTGCAGTTTATTTTCAAGGTCTTGTTGCCCCTCATACCCGTAATTTTGATCGACGTATTTACTGTTGATAAAGCAAGTCACTTGGTCTGTAGTAATCGAGGGGTTAATCTTTTCCAGGATACCGATCAACTTGCTATTGATTTGCTTAGGTTGGCTAATTTCCGTAATACCCTGCAAATGCAAGTCCAAGAAAATATATCGAATGCTAGATAGTTCTGATAACGTAAATTTTCCTAAATCATCATTTTCTCCAGATGTCCCAGTTGCACGCAGATTATCTCTAGTCAAGTCAAACAGTAGCTTGCAAGCATTGTCCGACCAGCCTTCGGAATCAGATTCTTCACCGCAAAAATCATCGTCAATAATTAAAATATCGTACAGCATACTAATCTAGTTCCTGTCTGAACTGGAGTTTAATTGTTGCGCCCTCTTGAAACTCTTTTGGCAACCTTTCTTCTTCAGGATCTCCTTCTAGGATATGCCCTTGATGGGCTATCATTACCTGCTCCGCGAGGTGCAATCCGATTCCCAGGGTGCTCTCTTCGCTTCGCCCAGAAACAAAAGCTTGAAGCGCGGAATTAAAACTAATATTAAAACCCTTGCCATTATCTGCAACCACAAGATAAAGAAACCCTTTTTCTTGGTATGCTTTAATTATTATTTTTTTATCTTTAATGCCATACGTTTTCAACCAGTAAATTGCATTGTCGAAAAGATTATTTAGTACGCCAATAATTAATCCTTCTTTGCAGGTCACGCTTAGACCTTCTTCTATATTTTTATCAACGTCAATGGAATGCGATTCAAATCTAAAATTAAAATTAGAAATTGCTTGATCAACAATTTTATCCAAGGAATGCCGAGAACTTTTTTTGTCTAGGCGGATAGTCTTTTTATAGGCATCAAGAGTCACTTTTAGGTAAGCACAAGCTTTTGCCACCTTGTTCCAATCTTGTCTTTTTGCGATCTGATTTTCTAAATGCGTGATAACCTTATCTAACTCATGAACAATATACGTTAAATTTAAGCCTGTATTTGATGCGGTGATCAAGACCGTTTTAAGATGGTCAATCTCCTTTGCGCAGTTATCAAATTCTTTCTTAATCTTTGTTTTCTTTGCTTCATCCAAACCCTCTGTTCTATCAACGATCAATTTCAACGCTTTAATCTTTTGGCCAATGTCAGCCTTAGATACTTTATTTAGATAAATAGCAGTTATCTTGGCCTTATCATCTTGGCGCAACTCGCTAATTAGTTGTATAAGTGCCTCTAGATACTTCTTTAACTGCTCAAATGCTTCATTGTGAATAAACCCTTCACGATTTGTTTTTTCAATTAGCCCCGCGCTTTCACCTTGTTTTAGTTGTACCAAGCCTGCAATTTGGTTTGAACTAATTTTTCCAGCGGGGCGATTGACTCTTTTTAAGTCTAGATCCAAAATATCAAAGCCTTGATCGCCATAATTGTAGATCCTCATTGCATCTCGATAAACGCGTATTCCCCCGCTTTTCTTCATATAATCTTTTATGTCTTTTTTTTCCTGAGAAGAAAATTCATTTCTCAGTAATATTTGATCAAAATCATAAATGAAGCCCTCAAAAATTATTTCACCAACATCGTCGCCATGCTGTTTTTGTTCATCCAAATCTAAAGTAGATTCCAATTTTTGAGCTTTAATAATCTTCTGCAACAACTTCCTATTCTGAGATAAGGTAATGGTTCTGCTAGGCACTTTTTCAATAGATTTCCACGGCCGAAATTGATATGTAAATTCTTCGATCAACCCTTTGTTGACAACAATTTTAAATTGATAAAGACATTTGTCTTTTATATCTGCAACTCTCTCTTTGAGAGAAGTTCCAAATAATTCATTGTTTTTATCGTAGATTTTTATGTCAAAATTTTCTTTTGGTGAGAATGGAGAAATAATTTGTAGCAAATCACTCGCGCAACTAGAAAAGTCTTTTTTATATTCTTCCTTGAGATCGCTAATTTTAATTAGCGTTCCGGTTTCGCTATAGATGTCATGAGGCTTTCTCTCAAGTTCTTCCACCAGGATTGCATCCAAACTGTCAAAATCATTGGCTTCTTCGATTTTTCTCCAATCAATTGAAAAATGAATGGGATTAGCGCCTTCTTTTTTAGAATAAACTTCTATCCTTTTTCCGAGTTTATGCGCCCCGAGACGACCAACGCCTTTTTCACCAATCGGCATTCGCTTATATTTAGGAGTTAGTTCACGATTGCTTACTTGTTGTTTTTTACGACTTACCCCTGGTTGTAACCACACATTTTTAATCACCTCTAGGTCCATTCCCAAACCATCATCTTTAACGACAATCTCCCGACTGTTCATGCGAATTTCAACAAAGCTCGCATCGGCGTCATAAGAGTTCTTCACAAGCTCTGCTAAAGCTATTTTTTTATCATGAATAAGCTGCTCGCCAAGCAAAATGATAAGTTGAGGAGAAAAACGAAAATCTAACCGATGTTGTTTCATAATGCTGATACAAGTTGTTTGGCGATTGCTTGAGACAGTATTGGTGGAACAGCATTTCCTATTTGTGTAAAAGCGGCGGTTCTTGACCCTTCAAAAAAGTAATTATCAGGGAAAGATTGAATGCGGGCGGCCTCACGTACAGACAAGCTTCTCCTTTGCGTCTTATCGGGATGAATGTAATGATGTCCATCCTTGGCAATATGAGCCGTCATTGTGTGGCAAACAGGTTCGTTTCCCGCAACCACCTTAAAACGATCTAAGAAAGATTTCTCATTTTTGTGTGTTTTTAGATTAGCAGGCAATTCGTGATACTTTAAGCGCCTTTTCTGTTCCCAAGCGTCTATCGCCTTTTCATATATTTCAAGGTCTCTTGAATTATGTGGACGCGCTTCATGCCAAGTAAGAACATCATACCGTTGCCTGATACTTGTTTTTTTGAGATATGAACTTGGTTCACTACGATATTGATTTATCTTGCCACCAGCCTTTAACACGGTCAAATCATTCAATAAATCATTTACGACAAAGCTTTGCTTTGGTTTAGGTTGTGTCTTTAACCGGAAGCTTTTTTTCGTACCAACCACAATGATTCTTTCACGGGCTTGCAGTACCCCAAAATCAGAAGAGTTCAAAATTTGATGACAGATACAGTAGCCTCGTTCTTTAAAATCCGATAAAATTTTTTTGAACAGAGCACCTTCATTAATGCTTAAAAGTCCCGGAACATTTTCAAATACAAAAGCTTTTGGCTTTAAGTGGGAAAGTATTTTCATATAATGCTTGTACAAATAAAGCCTCTCATCATTTTTTTTATACTTATTTCGCACTCGACCAATGAGCGAATACGCTTGACAGGGTGGCCCCCCCAATAAAAGATCAACTTGGCCTGCTCCCTTAAGACGATCAATATCAGCGAGAATACTTTTTAAACTGTCTCTAGATATTGCCTTATGAATCACCCTTTGAAGCAGTTTTTTATCTCCGTAACTTAATAAGTGCTCGCGAGAAATTTTCCCCTTGAGATAATCGCGATAAATGACGCTTTGTTTTTTCTTTTCTAGTTGATGAAACATCAATCGTGTTGCTAGCGTTTTGCAGCAATCCAAATTTTGCTCCACAAAGGCAACCGGCTCGCAACCTTGGCGGATAAAACCTTCACTAAGTCCTCCCGTGCCAGCAAACAATTCAACAAATCTCAATTTACTCATATCCTTACCCACCCCACGTCCCACATCTGTTTATGGAAGGCTTCTTCAATCAAACGGACTTTCCAGTCAGTGGTTTTTACTTCCGGGTGTTTTCTTTGCAGTGGCAGACGACGCGCTCCAATCTCGGCAATAATTTGCTGCACAACAGCGTCATCGCTATCAAGCGGGATTACTGTTGCGGTAGATCTCTGCTGTTTTTCACGGCATGCATCAGGGTAAGTCTCGAATATCCACTCGGCAATCTCCCGCGCGGTGAATTTCTTCCCCGGGTGCCGCTGTAAGTACTCGAAAATCATGTTCGTTGAGCCTGGTGTCATATTTCAATCTCCTTTACGGATACAACCGCCATCATATGCCGAGCTTCGCAACCTTTGTATTGATCCACTTAATTGCGATTCAATCCCGTTTCGCGAGTGAGTAGTATACGCTTCCAATAATCTTCGCGGGATATAACTTCACTATCAGAAAGGTTAAAAGGCAGGCGCTCCAGTAAAGCAAAGCGGAAAGAATTCCTGCAATAATCAATATTCAAATCTTCCTGATAACAATCAATATCCTGGTCTTTCATTAATTGAATAATACCAACATTCCCGCCATGGCCGGTTTGTATATAGTTTTCCCATCTTGACCATATGCCGTCATCCCCGTAAGCAGACCCAACATACCTTTTATCTTTCTCCGTATCGGTTATAAGGTATACGCCTTTGATGCTCTTAAGTGCGGCACTCCAGTCTGGCCGGCCCTTTTGAATAAAGGTTTCTAACTCTCCGAAAGATATATCAATTTCTTCAAAACCAGGGAATGTACGACCTGAATACGGTTCAGACAGAATTTCCTTCACTTCAAACTCATTATAGTACGATTCCATACGAACTCGTGTTGCACGGTTTTTGTACGGAGATCGAATTTTCAGCCGTCCAATAAATTTCGCACCCATCTTCGTCAACTCAACTTCATAACGATCATCATGCCGAGCTAAAACGCTAAAAACACCGCCAAAGAGCCAGGTTTCCGTCTCGTGGTAAAACCGCATGAGCGAGAAGATATATTGCTTGTTAAAATCATTACGATTTGAAGGGCGAGTCTCTTGCCAACCCTGCCATTTTGATTTGTCCCGAACCCAAACATCCAGTGGCTGGGAAGTCTGATTGTACCGAGCAAAGTGAATCTTGTATTCACTCATATTTTCTATCGGCCATATGTCTTTTAAGAAAATCTTCATACTGTGCATTGTCCTGCCTCCTCAGAAAGTACCTTTATAACCCGGAATTAATTGGAAGGGGTGATTTTTTAATCTCCTTTTGATAAACATGTTTTGCCGCTATCAAATTAATTCGGCGACAAACAGCCTTGTAGATTTTTTTATCCTTAAAGCAATTAGCGAAGGTCAGCCAGGGCTTTGTTTGGCGAGAGGCAAGCCAGGCAACTCTTTCAGCCCTGTTCACCGCATAATATGCCACGAATTATCTTCACCCTGCGGTGAATGAACCCTATAATCGCCTTAAATAATGCGGTGATTAGTATGTGGCTCCATGAACACCAAAACTGGCCGAACTTTACGTGGGACGCTGAGGCTCTCGCTGCCAAACTGGCTGATATACGCCACCGTCAGGGACGGTTACCGGGGCGCATGGAGGGGCTTGGTTTTGATCTTAAACGTGAAGCCAGCCTTACCACCTTGACCAATGATGTGGTGAAGTCATCGGCCATTGAAGGCGAGGACCTCCGTCCGGCAGAAGTACGCTCTTCCATCGCTCGCAGATTGGGAATTGATATCGCCGGGTTGATCCCTGCCAGCCACGATCGTTTGAAGATGGAAATGGACGGATTGCAAGAGCGATTGGCGATATGGGGCTGGCGCACGCTGACGGCATGCCAGACCGTTTCTATAGCATGTCCTCTCAAATAGAGGCCGAGCGTAAGAATTACTACGACCAGCTTGAAAAGCAGCAACGCGGCTCACCCGATATCACGGACTGGCTCGCATGGTTTTTAGATTGTCTTGGGCGGGCGATTTCAAATGCTGAAACCACGCTTGGCCGTGTTCTGTTCAAGGCGCAGTTGTGGGACAAAATCAATCAGAATCCGGTCAATGACCGCCAACGCTTGATCATAAACAAAATGCTTGAGGATGATTTTGAAGGATATATGAACACGTCCAAATACGCTGAACTGGTAAAATGCTCTAATGACACAGCGCTCAGGGATATACAAATTTTGAAAGTACGCGGTATTTTTATTCAGAATCCCGGCGGCGGGCGCAGCACCAGTTATAAGTTGCCGGATCGGGTCAAGTGATCTTGTTTCCAGAGTAGTGGGCAACCCAAACCAGGCAATAGCGATCATGTGGTTTCGCCAGGATCTGCGCTTGGTGGATAACCCGGCGTGGCGTCATGCGGCGGAGACCGGGAAGCGCGTTCTGCCGTTATACATACTGGACGACGACAATAGTGGCCGCTGGAAGCCGGGAGCGGCCAGTCGTTGGTGGCTGCATGAAAGTCTGCGGGCGCTGAATGCGGATTTGAAAGGTCATTTGTGTTTCGCGCAAGGCGATGCGCTCGCCGTTCTGGAAGACCTCGTCCGACAACTGACAAAGCAGCGCCCTGTCGCGGGCGTCTATTGGAACAAGTGCTATGAGCCGTGGCGTGTCAAAAGAGACGAGGCCATAGAGAGGAGCCTGATCCGCCAGCGGGTAGCGGTTGAAACTTTTAATGGCGCACTTTTGTTTGAACCGCACCAGGCATTGAAAGACGACGGCTCGCCCTATCAGGTCTTCACACCCTTTTACAAAAACGGCTATCTGCACCGCCCCGTTCCCCCGTTGGCGCCGTGCGGCGCGCCTAAAAAGCCCACGTTATTCAAACACGCGCTGGTCGCGTTGGACGATCTGCTATTGATGCCCGATAAGCCGTGGTGTCAAGGTATCCAACAAGCGTGGACGCCCGGGGAGGACAACGCGAAGCGACGCTTGGCGGCGTATGTGTCGCAAGGGCTTGCCGATTACACAAACAAACGCGACTACCCCGCGTGCAACAGCGTCTCGCTTTTGTCGCCGCATCTGCATTTCGGCGAATTGTCGCCCAATCAGGTTTGGCACGCCATCAGGAACAACACGCCGGGAAAGATACCTGAAGAGGTCGCGGAGGGTTTCTTGAGGCAATTGGTGTGGCGAGAGTTCTCTTATCACTTGCTGCACCATCGTCCCGAGATGCCCGACCGCAACTTGCACAAGAGGTACAACGCATTCCCGTGGGGAGACAACAAGGCTTTGCTCAAGAAGTGGCAACACGGGCAAACCGGTTATCCGATCGTAGACGCCGGTATGCGTGAACTGTGGCAAACTGGCTACATGCACAATCGCGTTCGCATGCTCGTTGCCTCGTTTCTGACCAAGAATCTATTGATTCACTGGCGCCATGGGGCGCGATGGTTTTGGGACACGCTGGTGGACGCCGATCTGGCCAACAACAGTAACGGTTGGCAATGGGTGGCCGGTTGCGGTGTGGACGCGGCGGCGCCCTACCGAATATTCAACCCTGTTCTTCAGGCTCAAAGGTTTGATGCGGATGGCGCTTATGTTCGCCGCTATGTTCCCGAATTAGCGGCGCTACCCGACAAGTTCATACATCGTCCCTGGGAAGCGCCCGCGGACATCTTAACGGAGGCGAAAATCAAACTGGGGACAACTTATCCGCATCCTGTTGTCGATTTGGTATCTTCAAGAGAGCGTGCCAAAAAGATTTATAAGGAAGTGTTGCAACGCAGGGCTGATCGTTTGTCATGAATGCGGGGAGTGGGGGGTGACGTTCTTTCGCCTGCCTGGCGGCAGACAGGCGGGAATGACGGTGGAAAGGTAAGAATGCATAAAAAAATAATGTTTGGCTGTGGTGTGTTAGTCGCTGTGATCGCATTCATTGCGATTATGACAAGCTGCTATTCTTTTGATCCACTGCTCGTCGCGGACGTGCGCGTTGTGGACGGCGACAGTTTGTCATCGTCCACTGGCGGGCAAATGCGTCTGCTGTGTATTGACGCGCCCGAATATGCACAACCCGGCGGGATAGCCGCGCGTCAGGCGTTGAGAGACTTCATCAAAGGTGAAACCGTCGTCCATAAGCGCGGCGTCGACTCACATAACAGAGCGTTGGTCATCCTCACCGCGCACAAAGACGATGCACAACAAACCGTTAATGTGGAGATGGTGCGCCAAGGGCACGCCTGGGTGTATCGACGCTATGCCGACGTGTGTGGCATTCCGCGTCAAGTGTTGTGTGTAGCGGAAAGAGAAGCGCGAGAAGCACGTCGCGGTTTATGGGGCGCAACCGCGCCCGTCCCACCGTGGCGGTGGCGGCACGGCAAACTGCGCTCGCTCAAACGGTTCCCGCCCTGTGAGGCTTGATATCGATTTGACGCCAGGTCACCCCATTCAGCCTTATTTCAATATGGCGAGGGTGTTGGTCGTCTGTATCGTCCGGTGGTTCGTCTCGCGCAATGCCGGGACTTGGGGCGAGGTTGTTCGGTGTGAGGGAAGGGGAGGGCATTGATTTAATTTCACGATTGAATTTGCCAATCTCCGTTCGTGACTACGTGGAGTCTTATAAAATCTTTTGTATCAGGCTATCCTTTATTAGCATCGGCAATGATATTTTCAGCTTGTTGTTCATAGTATTTTGCCAAGTCTTTCAATGTAACGGCAAATCGATGAAAACCGGCGTTTTCCAACGCTTCAGCTTTATCTCGATACTTCTCAGCCAGTTCCTTTTCTGGCTTTCCCGTCGGATCAACCCAATGAATACCTCGCGCATTAGTTTCCCCCATGTCAAAACCACTTCGCATGTCATCAAAAGCAGGCTCATCGCTATTTAAAGCCGATGCAACATTGCGGTGTATCCACAACCCATCAGGGTCGGATGGAGCGTGAATCAAAACATTGCCAATATGGGTGAAGGCCACTTCAAGGCGTCCGGATTCCTCACAGAGTGCTCTAACCTTTAGAAGCCATTTGTTAAATGCCTCTGCGTTAAACGTTCCATCTTCTTGCAACCCCGGACAGGTTTTCCATTTGTTCAACAGCTTGTATGCCTTGATTGCCTCTTCCTGTGAAGTGCCTGTATGCTTTTGCGATGATTTCTCTTCATTTTTGGAGCGGTAAACCAATTTGATCACATCACAAAAAAACTCCGGGTCGTTGGCCAACCTGCTCCCAAGAAATTTAGGTTCGGTTTCTATATCATCGTCGCATAGAAGCGAGATATATGCCCATTCTATTTTATAGAGATGTTCTTTAGCGACAGACGGCTTTGACTGAAGAAATTCGGTCAAATTAGCGATACGATATCTATCCATAAAAACTACAGGCTCTCTGGAAGAAGTTCCTTCAAGCAATGCTCGCACGCACAGACTAACGTTAACGGGCTGCTTATTACGCGCGTAATACAAACAGTTGATTGCCGCATGCGGCCTGCCGTGGTCAATAAGCTTTACAACAGCATCGTCAAGCCCACATTTATGGAAAATAGCTTCAGCGCCATTGGCGTCAGTACGAGACCAGTATTCACTTTGGTCATCTTTAAGCCATTTGGAAGCGCGATCCCATGTCCCTTTGATAAAGGGCAAACAGGTCAAAAAACAGCCTACCTGCTTCGGGGTCCAATTTGATCTATCAATAGAGTCGCACCATTGCCAACTTTTGTTGTAATATCGCTTCCACACAAAGCCCTTTACTAAATCCCTTTTCCTTTTGCCTGCCATGTCCAGGAAAGATGGGAAAAGAAACTGTTCAATACTTTCATCCTCAATAACGCCAAGCGCATACCCCACTTGATATGGTGAAGCGACTGTTTCGGCAAATCGGGCAACCTCCTGGATGCCGCCTTGCTGGAAGATCTCTGCAACCGCCGCCTTTTTTCTCTCCTCAAATTTCTCTTGCTGCTCCTCCAAATCGCCATCCGGATCGTAGAAATCAGTTTCATGATCGGTAAAAAGGTGTTTATGCAGAGCAAATAAATTTTTCGGCGTCAGCGGTTCGGTAACTTTTTCAATACAGGTCACCCGTTCGTCAGACAATGCCCATTTTGCATGAGCATACTGACGATGTTTTTTTGCGAATTTTGTCAGATGGTCCCAAAGCAAAATGCGCTGATCTTCAGGGAGTTCAGCAATAGAGATTGACCCAAGAGTTTCTATAAGTTTATCAAATGCAGGAGGGGGTAAGCTATCAAACTGATCAATCAGTTTAGAAAGCCGATTAGCGTCAACACCAGCGGCATCTACTGCAATATCTGCATAAAAATACACCTGTTCCCAATAATCTTCGGGCGTTACGTCTTTCTTCCAGTCATGCGGGACTATCTTTCGCCACTGTGGTTTATGCGTGCCTGCAGAAGATTGATGCTGATCAGGCAGAAGCTGGATGACCAACTCAAACGTCTTATCAGGGTATTCTGCTAAGAGAGTCTCTATCGCCACCCTACGTTTAGCAATGGATGCCCGTGTTTGGGGAAACCACGGCAGCAAAATAGTCACCAGAGAATTGAATGGACGATTGGCCCATTGACCGCCGGGGTCATGCTCGTCAAGGGCTCCGAGCATTGTACAAGCACGGACAAAATAGTCTTCATCCCAGGCCAGCCCTTCCAGAGCCCATGGCAGACCCGTGATATAGTTTCTTCCAAGGAGACCACCGCCTTCTTGAGCAAAAAGTTGGTCAAAAGGACAAGGCGTCACTCGCAGGGTCTTCTCAACTGTTTTTAAGAATTCATCCGGAGCGGCTTCGGCCAATGCAGGCAACATATCATTCAGGTTGCCCCAAATAGTGTGGTCGGCATCAGAAAATATCTCTCTTACACTAAGAGTGCTGGTTATTTCGACTTTTCCTTGCGAACACTTGCTACATACGCCGGGTTGACTGCCCAAGATAGCCAACCCCTCGGCAATCCCTTTTCGCAGTTCATAGGAATGTTGCGGGACCGCCCCGTACACTTTGGCCATATGTCGTTCATTGACTGGCAAGTTGAAAGCAGGATCAGGCTCTTTCAGTACGGCAACGGCAACAGACTGAAATCTGTCCAGATCCTTATCAAGGACGCATGGCGCCAACCACTTCCAAATGTCATATCTATCAACCACTTTCCAAACACTGCCTTTGACTGATAATGGACTATCAGAGAAATTTAATATTTCCCGCGCCTTCTGCAACCAATCGTCATAACTGATGCCATGCAACCGGGCAATAGCTTCTTTATCGCTTTCTCTACGGTCATCCCACTGCCCGATCAATGCCACTTGCGCCAAATAAACGGCATGAGGATGTTTCGCCCACTCAGGTTTCCCTTTTTCTTGAACCGCCTGAAATTTCTCAGGCATTTTCACCACCATTTTTGGCTCAAAGACTTTCAGAACATCTTTCGGAAAATTGTCGCGCGTGATTGTTCCGGCATGTTTATTCTGCTGCTGTACGATATTAACGATTCTAGACCAAACCCACTGCGGATATTTGGGATGGAATTGAGAAATATGAGAATGCAACAGAGACAAGAAAAATCCATCCTCTCTATCCAAGTCACAATCAAGCAAATAAAAATGTTTCAGAAAATTATGCAATTCCTCTTTTGAAACATCGTTACTGCCGTTCGCATTCTTCAGATGATGTTGGATAGCCTGAAGTTTTTCTTCGCACTTTGCCGGCCTATAGGTTGCCGTTTTCACACGCCTAAAAAAAATATTCGCACTTGGCACGTATTTCGCTTGATCTAGTAACCATGACACATTTTCCTTATCTGTACGATTAAGAAGACCCGTTATCAGAGCAATAACATCCTTGCCTTTTACAAACACATCGGGATTATTAAAATCATTCCAGGCAGATTGAATCACATCACCAAATGAATCACTGCTTTTAGTAAATTTCATGGAACATTTTATATTCCCCAACAGTTTTCTGCGTTCCTTATTGTTTTGAACAACAACCAAGAGATCGTCTGTACAAAAGCCATCAATCCTGGTTTGTAGCTGTATCTCCACAATGGGCCAGCGAGGAAGATAAGGCGCGAACCCTCTTGCAAGCATCAATGTGACAAAAAAAGCCTGTACACGGGATTCAAAAATATGGCCGGAACCTCCAGTTGCTGACGAACTGCTTAATTCTTTTACCATAATTACGTTTTCGTATGCTGATGAAATGCTTTCGGTTCTATCCGCCATTCGCCGGTGAGCAACTTTTGCATCAGGTCGCACTTTAGCTCGCGGTATTTTTCGGCAGGCTGTTTGAGCAGGGCGATCTCTTGTTTGTCTTTGTCGCCAGCGGCGTCCATATGTGAGACTGCCCACGCCATGCGGGTCACTGGCGCTTCTGCCCCACAAGTAAATCCACGTAGTCGCGGAATACGAACTTGCGATTGCGCTTCTGGCCCGTCATTTCCACGAGGATGCCCAGGTCGACGAATTTTTTGACCAGTATTTGACTGAGTGGCGGACTACATCCTAAATGCCGTTGTATATCTCCAGTCGTCACAATAGGCTTGTGATAAAGGTGCTCAAGCAAGCGGATCCCTTTTTCAGTTCTCCGCCCCAGTACAGGCGGAATGCTCTTTCTTGCCCGGGCGTCATAATCAAGAAGTTTTTGGGTGACTTGAATGCCATCTTTTGCGGTGTGTGCCACGGCCTCCAAAAAGAAGGAAACCCACTTAACCACGCCATCGTCATGTTCTCTGGCGTTGTCCAGCATAAGGTAATAATCCTTTCTGTTTTGCTCTAAAAAAGTTGAAATGTACAGAATGGGGTATTTGAGGATTTTTCGCTCTAACAGGTACAGGGAGATGAGCATTCTGCCCATACGGCCATTGCCATCCAAAAAAGGGTGAATCGTTTCAAACTGGTAATGGATGAGCGCGGCGTCGATGAGTTCCGGTAGCGGTGAGTTTTGATCTTGAATAAATTTCTCCAGGTCACTCATCAACTCTGCAACATGTTCGTGAGACGGTGGGACAAAATGCGCATTACCCGGGCGACTGCCACCAATCCAGTTTTGGCTGTTTCTAAATTCTCCGGGCTGTTTGTTTTTCCCCCGGTTTTGTGAGAGCAGAATGCGGTGAGCGCTCTTGATAATGCGGTTGCACAGGGGCAGTTCTTCAAGCTCGTCAGTCGCATGTTTCATCGCTTTAATATACGCTGACACTTCATGCCAGTCATTGCGTTTTTCGGGCGCGACTTGCTTTTCCTCTTTGAAAGCATCTACGATGCTTGTCTGGGTGCCTTCAATACGGCTGGAAAGCGTGGCCTCTTTATTTGTATAGGCACGCATGAATAAATCGGGGTTGGGCATTTTCTTTATGAGAGACGCAAACTCCCCCAGAGCAAGCGAGGCATCTTGAACTTGTCGCATGACGCCGGTGAAGTTTAATGCACGGCTTGCCTGTAAACTTGCGGGCAAAAAATAGTCGTAATCCGCGGGGGCCTTACGCCGGGAACCAGGAAATTCAGAAGGGAGGAAAGACATATTATAACTATTTATAATGATAGTTTAACCATAAAACTCATATTATAACTATTTATAATTACAGTTTAATCATAAAACTCATATTATAACTATTTATAATAATAGTTTAACCATAAAACTCATATTATAAATATTCTTAATTTCACTTTATGGTTAAAACTACCTTAATAGTAAATTATTCATCTCATTTATAAGGTAAGTTTTACTACAGGTGCCTCTAACGCTGTTTTATCGCTTGTCGCGAACAAGGGTTTCAATCTCTTTTTGAACGTCCTTGATATCAATCTCGGTTTCCTTCAGTTTTTTTCTGATCCGGCCTTCGGCAGTGCCGCGAAACAGGACGCCATGCGGCATAATCCCCGCCACACGATCGTTTTTATTGAACGGCGACTTCAATCATATGGCTGATAAAGGCATGGTCGCCTTTTGATTTCGGTGGTATACCGCGCCAGCAGCGTTTGCCGGGGGCGGTCCCGGCCTCGTTGATTCCCCACTTATCCGGTGAAAACGCCAGATTGGCGACCGGTCATCCTTTGTCTTTCGGTGGATGCGGGTCGCGGCCATGGCTGTTGCTGTCCGCCTTGACGTCCCATCGGTCCTTGTGCCGGGCTACAGGTTGATTTTTGCTCTGTATCCTGAGGCGCAGGGCGTTGAGTTTTATAAATCCTTCGGCGTCTTTCTGGTCGTAAGCGCCGGCGTCGTCTTCAAAGGTGGCGATGGTTTTGTCAAACAGGCTATCTGTCTGTGATTTGCGGCCGGTGACGGAGACGTTTCCTTTGTAGAGTTTTAGTCGGACGACGCCGTTGACGGCGGTCTGCGTCTGGTCTATCAGGGATTGCATCGCCAGTCTTTCGGGGCTCCACCAGTAGCCATTGTAGATGAGGACGGCGTAGCGAGGCATCAGGTCATCTTTCAGGTGCATCGCTTCGCGGTCCAGTGTCAGGGATTCCATTGCGCGGTGCGCTTTCAGCAATAGTGTCCCGCCGGGCGTTTCATAACAGCCGCGTGATTTCATGCCGACGTAGCGGTTCTCAACAATGTCCGCACGCCCGATACCGTGTTTTTTGCCCAGTTCGTTAAGTGCCGTGAACAAGGCGGCGGGGGACAGGGGCTTGTTATTTATCGCGACCGGATCGCCTTGTCTGAATTCCAGTTCAAATGTTTCTGCCTCGTCCGGCGCCTTGTCCGGTGCTACCGTCCAGCGCCACATGGACTCTTCCGGTTCAAACCACGGGTCTTCCAGTTGTCCACCTTCGTAGGAGATATGTAACAGGTTGGCGTCCATTGAATAGGGCGCCTTGCCGGTCTGTTCCGTTTCCACGGGAATGTTGTTTTGTCGGGCGTAGTTCAGTAATTTTTCTCTTGAATTGAGTTCCCATTCCCGCCAGGGCGCGATGATATGTATATCGGGGTTTAAGGCGTATGCGCCCAGTTCAAAGCGCACCTGATCGTTGCCCTTGCCGGTGGCGCCGTGGGCGATGGCGTCCGCGCCTGTCTCACGGGCGATTTCTATCAGGCGTTTTGCGATCAGGGGCCTGGCGATAGAGGTGCCAAGCAGATATTCACCTTCGTACAGCGCGTTCGCGCGAAACATCGGGAAGATAAAGTCTCTGGCGAATTCCTCGCCAAGGTCTTCGATGAAAATTTCTTTTATGCCGAGTTTTTCCGCTTTTATTCTGGCAGGCTCGATCTCTTCGCCCTGACCGATGTCTGCCGTGAAGGTAACGACGTCGCAGCCGTAATGTTCTCTTAGCCAGGTGAGGATCACTGAAGTATCCAGACCGCCGGAATACGCCAGTACGACTTTGTTAATTTTTTTTGTGTTCATGAGTTTCCCCCGTTTGAACCTGCCGAAGCACTCGGTGCCCCATTCAGTGATTGTCTGGTTTCCGCAATCCTTTTAAGAGCGTGATTCATGCATTGTTTTCGGCATTTATCTGTTTTTCTGATCCGATCAGTGCGGATTGAGACGCTAAAATGCGTTGCCCAAGTCTGGTATTGTGATCCGCCACGATGATTTGACTTCTGAATAAAGCGGGGATTTCAACCAGCAATATCCCGAGGATCAGTATTACCGCCTCCTCGATGATTGGGAACAGGAGCATTCCTGAAAGCAGGATTAGTAAATTGATTGAACCCCGAACGTATTTGCCCAGGTAGAAATGATGCAACCCGGCTATAAAAAAATAATTGAGAACGGCATATGTGTCCGGGTCTTTCAGTCGTTTGTTGTAAGCGTGAAAATATTTCGCCCTGTCTGGATCATCCAGTAAGCGCACGTCTTCTCTAAGTTTTTCTTCTTCGGCTTTTACAGAATCCTGCCTCAGTGTCCATGCTTCAAACATTTTTACCGCCTGTTTTTACGGGTACCGGGTCAACAATTTTGGCAATCTGATCGCGAGCGGCGCACCGCCGCAGTCTACGTATAGAGATGAATAAGCCGCTTATTGTGCCATACCGGATCACCGCCTGCTTTGCATATTCTGAACAGTGGGGTTCAAAATTGCAATCAACCCGGAAGTGTTCTACTCCACCGCCACTATTTTGATATCCCGTGATCAGGGAAACTATCATTTTCCGGGCAAAGTTCATTAGCGCGAAAGTTACCGGCCAAGGGTTAATATAACCGTCTCTCTACTCCAGAATAACCAAAAGCGTTTTTTCTCAATGACCTGGAATACTAATTGCCAGCCCTCAGCGGCCGCCTGATTAAGTGTTGCTTCAAGACGCTTTACCGGCAAACCTGAAGCCCCCAGCAGGATGGTTCCACAACCCCCTTCACTGACCATTTCAATTTTATATTCTTTGTACATTTATAGTGCCTTCCTGTTTTTGGTTTCAATAATCTTTTCTGTATAAAGCGCTGCACAATATGGCTGAATTCTCTCTTACTCACCTCGCGTGTCCACCGCTTCGCGCCATATGATAGCGTACGTGAGGAGGTCATCCCGGATAATTCTTTAAAGATTATAACCGTAAATTGTTTCAGAGCAGAAGATGCCGCCGGATATCGCCCAGCAGTGTACCGAGGAAGCGGGTGAATTGTGCCCCGGCCACGCCGTCAACGACCCGATGGTCATAAGACAGGGAAAAAGGCATGATCAGATGGGGTCTGAATTCGCCGTCTTCGTAGATCGGTTTCGTCTGTGCACGGGAGACTCCCAGTATGGCGACTTCCGGCGCGTTAATCACCGGCGTGAAATGCGCGCCGCCGACTCCGCCCAGGTTTGAGACGGTAAAACAGCCGCCCTGTAAATCCACCGGCGCAATATTTCCCGCCCTGGCCTTGCCGCTTAACTGGCTGATTTCACGGGCAATGTCAAACAGCCCTTTTTTGTCCGCATCGCGCACAACGGGCACGAGCAGACCCCTGTCGGTATTCACCGCGACGCCGATGTGGTAATACTTTTTCAGGATGAGATGATCGCCGTCTGTCGCAAGCGAAGCATTAAAATCGGGGAATTTCTGCAAGGCGGCGACGATGGCCTTGAGCAGAAAGGGGAGCAGTGTCAGTTTCACCTCAGCCGCTTTTGCTTCATCCAGTATGGATTTCCGGAAGGTTTCCAGTTCAGTGATGTCGGCCTCGTCAAACTGGGTAACGTGAGGGATGGTGATCCAGCTTTGATGCAGGTGTTGTCCAGTGAGACGGCGGATCCGGCCAAGCGGTTTTTTTTCGGTTTCGCCAAACCTGGAAAAATCAACAAAAGGGGCGGAAGGGGTGTCCGCCTCCGTCGCGCCTGCGCCCGCGAGCCTGTTTTTGATGAAGGTTTTCACATCTTCTTTGAGGACGCGCCCCTTGCGGGCGCTGCCCTGTACCTGCTCCGGCGCGACCCCCAGTTCACGCGCGAAACGTCGCACTAACGGGCTGGCATGGGCGCGCCCGTCGCCGGAGTGTCCCGGTTTAATTGTTTCAGTAGTTTCCACTTCCGGTTCACTTGCCGCCGCTGTGACAGGTTCGGGAGCCGCCGTTTCATCCGCTGTTTTATCTTCTTTCGGCGCGTCAGTGGTTTCCCCGTTTTCCGGTGATTCGTCGGTGGTGATGGTGAAGATGGCGGTGCCGGTCGATATTTTGTCGCCGACCTTCACCTTGATTTGTGTGATCTCGCCTGCTCTCGGTGAAGGGATATCCATAGTCGCCTTGTCGCTTTCCAGGGTCAGCAGGGATTGTTCTTTTTCTACCTGGTCACCCGGCTTGACAGGGATATCGATGATCTCGACGGTATCAAAGTCGCCGATATCGGGGAGTAATATTTCTTCTTCCGCCATGTGCGTTGTTTGCGATGTTTATTCAGACGGTGACAGGGTCTGGTTTTTCGGGGTCAACAGCATATTTTTTGATGGCTGTGGCAACCGTTTTTTTCGGGATATTACCTTCATCCGCCAGCGCTTTCAGCGCCGCGATGGTAATGTAGTATCGATTGACTTCAAAGAATTCCCGCAGACGGGCGCGCGTGTCGCTACGACCAAAGCCGTCCGTGCCCAGCGCGATGTAACGTCCCGGCACAAATTCACGCACCTGATCGGCGTAGATTTTCATATAGTCCGTTGCCGCAATGGCTGGAATGGTCGCGTCGCCGAGCAAAGTGCCGATATAGGGTGTTTTCGCTTTTTGGGTCGGATGTAACATGTTCCAGCGCTGCGTGGACAGTCCTTCGCGCCGCAATTCATTAAAACTGGTCACACTCCAGATATTTGCCGCAAGATTAAAGTCCTTTTCCAGCAGATCGGCGGCGGCGATCACTTCACGCAGTATGGCACCGGAGCCAAGTAATTGTACGTCGGCTTTACCCTTCGCCGATCGTCGCAAGGGGTACATTCCTTTGATAATGCCTTCTTCCGTGCCTTTGGGCAGGGGCGGGTGCGGATAGTTTTCGTTCATGACCGAGATGTAATAAAACACATCTTCATGTTGCTCATACATGCGTTGCATCCCGTTTTGAATGATCACGGTCAGTTCACAGGCGAAGGTCGGGTCGTAGGCGATGCAATTCGGTATCGTTGACGCGAGAAGGTGAGAATGGCCGTCCTGATGTTGCAGACCTTCGCCGGCGAGTGTTGTTCTGCCGGCAGTGCCTCCGAGCAGAAAACCGCGTGCGCGCATGTCGCCGGAGGCCCAGGCCAGATCACCGATGCGCTGAAAACCGAACATGGAATAAAAGATATAAAAAGGGATCATCCGGATATTGTTGTTTTTGTACGAGGTGGCAGCGGCTATCCAGGATGAATAGGCGCCCGCTTCATTGATCCCTTCTTCCAAGATCTGACCTTTGATATCTTCGCGGTAATACATGACCTGATCGGAATCCACCGGCTCATAAAGCTGACCGACCGAGGAATAGATTCCGTACTGCCGGAACATGCCCTCCATGCCGAAAGTGCGCGCCTCATCCGGGATAATGGGAACAATATGTTTGCCGATCTTTTTATCGCGTAACAGGCTGTTTAATATCCGCACAAAGGCCATCGTGGTGGATATCTCCCGTTTACCGGTACCCTCCAGCAGTTTTTGGTGAATACCGATATCCGGTATGCCCAGTTCGGGCGCAGGTTTGCGCCGGGCGAAAAAATAGCCGCCTAACGCCGCCCGCCGCGCTTTCAGATATTTTATTTCCGCACTGTTCTCGTCCGGTTTGTAAAACGGCGCGTCTTTTACCGCTTCGTCCGGGATGGGAATATTGAAACGGTCGCGAAAATGTTTGAGCGCTTTTTCTTCCATCTTTTTCTGTTGATGGGTAATGTTCTGGCCTTCGCCAGCTTCCCCCATGCCGTAGCCCTTGACGGTCTTTGCCAGGATGACGGTGGGCTGGCCTTTATGTTTGACCGCCGCCGCATAAGCGGCGTAGACCTTGTGCGGATCATGACCGCCGCGGTTCAGGCGCCAGATATCCTCGTCGGACAGATTGGCGACCATTTCCTTTAACCTGGGATATTTGCCGAAAAAGTGCTCGCGCACATAGGCACCACTGTTGGCCTTGTAGGCCTGATATTCGCCATCAACACATTCTTCCATGCGTTTATACAGCAGGCCGGAAGTGTCGCGCGCAATCAACGGGTCCCAGTAAGAGCCCCAGATGACCTTGATTACATTCCAGCCGGCGCCGCGAAATGTGCCTTCCAGTTCCTGAATAATTTTATGATTGCCGCGCACCGGGCCGTCCAGGCGTTGCAGATTACAATTGACGACGAAGATCAAATTATCCAGTTTTTCCCGTGCGGCCAGCCCTATCGCGCCGAGTGACTCCGGTTCATCCATTTCGCCGTCGCCCATAAACGCCCAAACCTTGCGCCCGCTGTCCCGGAGCATGTCACGATTTTCAAGATAGCGCATGAAGCGCGCCTGATAGATTGCCATCAACGGACCTAACCCCATGGAGACTGTCGGAAATTGCCAGTGATCCGGCATCAACCAGGGGTGGGGGTAGGAGGATAGCCCTTTGCCGCTGACTTCCTGGCGGAAATGTAACATTTGTTCTTCGCTGATGCGACCCGTCATGAAGGCGCGCGCGTAAATTCCTGGTGCGGAATGTCCTTGAATAAACAGCAGATCGCCTTCGTGGTCGTCGCCCGGTGCACGGAAGAAATGATTAAATCCCACATCATACAGGGTAGCGGAAGAGGCAAAGCTGGCGATATGACCGCCTAGTTCGCTGCTTTTTCGGTTTGCCTGGACGACCATTGCCATTGCATTCCAGCGCACGATGGAGCGGATGCGCCATTCCAGACCGCCGTCGCCCGGGCTTTTTTCCTCGCTTGCGGGGGGGATGGTATTTAGATAGGCGGTCTCGGCGGAGTAGGGCAGGTAAGCACCGGCCTGCCGCGCACGGGAGACCAGTTGCTCCAGAATAAAATGACCGCGTTCAATGCCTTCCTGTTCGAGTACCGAATCCAGAGCATCCAGCCATTCCTGTGTTTCCTGCGGATCAATATCTTTTGTTTGTGTTGGCATACTGTTTTCGCAAAAAAGAATTCAGTATCTTCCTTCAAAGCGTTATATCGGTCTTTTGATAGCAAAATTAACACGGAAAACGCTACTGATAGATATTAGCATATTTCACAGTATATTTTTATTTTCTGATTGAAGATCAATTTTCCATCAGCGCTGTCACTGGTGCAGCGGGTCTGTTTCCGCTCCGGGAAGGAGGGCAGGGCAGGGAAAAACTCGTCAACTGTAGTGAAAACGAAAAGGATACCGATCCGGCCAGGGCGGACATCGCCCCCGGGAAGTGCGGTGATGCAAGTTGATGATATCTTGCCTGAACAGTTTGTAGCCTCTTTCCAGCGGGCAAACTCCGGACCCCAGAGGAGTCCGGAGGATTATGTTAATGCCTGCGCTGTCCGAGTCCGTGTCGGGTACGGTCAGGACGTTAGTTGTCTTTGTGAAATTTCTCTAGTCGGTGTATTGAAACAGTTTGACAACTCTTTGTACACCCGCCGTTTTTTTGGTGACTTCGGTGGCTTTTTTTGCTTCGGCACGGGTTATCAGACCCATAAGGTAAACCACCCCTTTTTCTGTTATCACCTTTATCTTCAGGCCGCTGAGTTCCTTGTTGGCAAGCAGATTGGTTTTAACTTTGGCGGTGAGATAAGTGTCGCTGGTTCTGGCCGCCAGTGAGCTCGGCCCCGCGATGGTAATTTCGTCGTAGATATGAGACACTTTTTCGACACGTTTCACCAGTTCCACTGCTTTTTGGCGCATCGCTTCCGTTGGGGTTTCTCCGGTTAACAGCACGACGGTGTTGTAGCTGGTGACATTTAAATGTGCCTTTTCCTTTAAATCAGGATCGGTGTTCAATAACCGAATCGCTTTTAATTCAATAGTCTGATCTTCCACCTGGGTGCCCGTTGTCCGGCGGTCAATTGTGCTGGTTGTTGTGACAGCAGCTCCGCCGCCAACGAGTAGCGGCACACAGGCCGATAAAAAGGGCATAAGAAAGATTACAAGCATGAGCGAATATTTATTTGTCGTCATCGTATTAACCATCCTGTCCGAGTAATTGTAAATCTGCCAAATCACAGAGTGCGTGAATTACCATAATATGCACTTCCTGAATACGTGCTGTTGACCCACCTGGTATACAAATCTCAAAATCATTGTTGTTAATCAAATTGGTAATTTGCCCGCCATTCCTGCCGGTTAGTGCAGTAGTTATCATATCCCGTTTGTGGGCGGCGTCAATGGCATGCGTAATATTATGCGATTTGCCACTCGTGCTGATCGCCAGCAGTGTATCACCTTTCTGCCCCGGTGTACGGAATCGTTGGTGATTGAGGTCAGTGTTGAGGGATTGGCGTTCAGGGCAATGGCGGGCAGATCTGGACGCTCCAGTTCAAACCGGTTCATCCTCTCGGCGGCAAAATGTGGCGCGTTGGCAGCGGAACCGCCGTTGTTACCTGCCATGGTTTTATTGTCATTTAACAGGGTGTTTGCGATTGCCCCGGCGGCGGTGGAAATTATCGGCGCCAGTTTATGAACGGCGTTGGTTTTTTACTTGAATGCTTTCCTGAAAGTTGTCTTTATACGCGCCGGATAGCCTCCGTCGTTTTTCTGTTCTGATGTTGATTATGTCTGGAAGGCGTCTTTAATCCATTTAAGCAGTGGCTGTTCAAGCCGATTCGTAATGATTATGACGTCATAACGGCATTGATGTAAGCGGTAATGTGGGTGGCGGTTCAGGTAGTATTCGCTGGTGAGGATCAGTTTTCTGCATTTGCGTTGTCCAATCGTTTCAACCACGGCGAGTGTCTTTTCGTTTCTCCGATAACGTACTTCAACGAAGATCAACAGTTTTTTATCCAGGCCGATGATATCAATCTCGCCGAAACGACAGTGAAAATTGCGTTCAATCAATTTGACCCCATGCCGCTCAAGATGTCGCGCCGCGATAGTTTCTGCCTCCTGGCCAATGCGGGTCGGTGGAACGGACGGGGGTTTTTTACCGGCTTGCATGTGTATAGAAGGTCACGGTAGCAGAACGGGTTCCCCTTTCACAAATTGTGCCCGAAGGAGCCGACGTTGCACCAGGTGATCCGGTGTGATTATCAGGTCGCCCGTTTCCCCACTGAAATAGTTGTCGTTTTCATTTTCCGGGTGATGGCTGTTGCGGGCCAGATGCCAGGCGTCGATACCGAGCGCATACAGACGGCGATAGTTTGATTTATCTTGTGACCAGTGCCGATTCAGGGTTTCCTGAATCGCCGATAATTGTCGGCGTGTGTCTAATAGCCAGGGGATATCGACGAATATTATGTCTTCCAGATCACCGTCTTTTTCATTATCGACTATCCCGCTAAAGACGTGTGAGGTTGAATAAACGGGCAGATCACCGGCCCGGTAGAAACGCAATTGTGGTAATAACTGACGCGCATCATCCGGCACCGCCACAGCGAAGATAAAATCAGCGTCCTGACGACGACGTTCAACGCCGATGATATTTCTACCTGATTTCACACGCAATCCGCGGATACGTTGCAGACTGTCGTCAATATTCAACAGCCGCTTTACCGGAGATACGAAATCCTTTTTTTCTCTGCCAAAGCGGGTATGTTCCAGGACTTGCCCTCCCAGTGCTGTCCAGTGTTCCTTGAATGCCGTGGCAATGCGTTCACCCCAGGGAATATCGGGTGTTACAATCAAAGCAAGCGCATGTCCGTCGGTCAGCGCCATTTCAGCGATCTGCCGGGCTTCATCCTCCGGCGCCAGACCGAATTCAATCAAATTTTCGGTGATACTGTGTTCTCCTCGTTGATCGCGACGATTTAACGCCAGTACCGGCGCCGGTAAATTGCCATAGTTCGCCAATTGTCTAATGGCCTCTTTTTCCAGCGGTCCGACAATGTATTCAGCTCCCTCCTCGATCGCTTCTTTATAAGTCTCTACAATATCCAGCGCGTTGGTGTCATAGATGTCAATCTGAACTTTATCAGCGCCGGTATCCATATAGCGGGCGGCAAGAAAGCCGTTTTGTATCGCAGTTGATATGCTTTTATAGGGACCGGAAAATGGCAATAACAGGGCAATTCTGTCGGGTTGCCTGGTAAATGGCGTACTGCGTTCCAACAAGGCCGGGATAATGATTGTATAAGCCGGATGCTGTGGATAACGTTTTGTCCAGTCATCAACCCTGAGGCGCAACCGCGCTGGTTGGGATTGGTAGCTATAGTAAATAGCGTGCAATTCAAGCCAGGACATCAGTTCGGTCGGCGCCGCCATTTGCAATGCGTCCAGTTTTGTTTCGGGAATCGCATCAAGGATTGCCCACAGTTCCCACGTATTTTTGTCAATAGCGCGCGGTCGCCTGAGATAGGCACTTTCTTTCAAACGTTCTTCAGCGGCGGCGAGATGGTTGCCGACAAGCAGATAGATTCTAGACAGGACGTCGTGATAATAAGCCTTGATTTCCACCGGGATGTTGGCCTCGGTAATCTGACTCTGACCGAGAAGGGCGAAAAGTACAGATGGATTATCACTTTGATCCGATTCCAGCGCCAGCCTGGCACTGAGAATGTTACGCTGTACGGTATAGGGATAATTATCTGGATCAATCGGCGTCTGTTTCAGGACAGCCTCGGCGTCCTGATATAAATCAGCCTCAATGTAGGCGATAATGGCCCTGAGCCGGTAGATATTGGCGTTTTGTTTGTCCTGTTCGGCGAGGCGCAGGTATTCCGCGGCGGCGCCTGAAAAATCTTCAGCCCGCATCATCTGTCGCGCACTTTCGTCACTCGGTACTGGTTGACGCCGCTCCATTAAACCGCAGGCTGTCAATAGTGACAGGAAAAGCAGAATGATTAAAAATTTCATGGCTTAAAAAATCGACGCCGATAGTCCTTGACGAGCGGATATCTGCTCAGTGGTTAAAGCTGGTTATAGGTATCCCGCAATGTTTCCAGAATCGCTTTGGCGTTTTCGTCGCTCAGACGCTCTCCGTCGTTATTCATAACCACCGCCCGCACATCGTTATTGATATTGTCCAGTTTCAGACGATACGGGGTGCCAGTGTCTTCATCATCTTCCCAGAATTTTAGTCTGGACAGCAGGCCGCGCTTTTTCTGCGAAGCTTCAGGATCAAAGTAAAGAAAATGATATGTTCCCGTTTCTTGAGTGCGCTCATTAATGACGTAACCGCTGCGTTGCAGGGCCAGTCCTATCTTGTGCCAGGCGTGGGTATAGTTATGGGGGACAGTGAGATGAGGCGTGCCGGCAATATTGATAATATTGGCCTTGAGCCGGACAGCCCCCGGGGCGTTGGCGTTGCCATTATCACCCGCCGCAATCGTTGCCTCTGGTGTGTCGCCGTAGAAATACAGATTGATCTTTCGCAGTGTTTCCTTTTCCAGCGCTTTATCCGGGATGGCGGTCAGCCAGATATCATCGGAACGTTCTTCCCTGTCGCTGGATAGAAACAGTGTAACGCCGAACTCGTCGGGTTCGGCAAGAATACGGAATTTGTGGCGGGAAAAGCCGATTTCTTTCCAGGTTGTTTCTATTACCCCCAATTCGGCGTCATCCAGTTCAACAGTGAAATCATTATCGTCCCAGAATCGTAGTAGTTTTGACCATATTTCCTCTACACTACCTCTAAGCACCAGCCATTGTTCATTTTCAAACTCACCGGAACCCAGTACCACACCGCCGCGTTTCAGGCGCTTTTCCCGTTGCCGTCTAAATTCATTCAAAGAGGTTGATTCGGTCTCCCCCGGGATCGTAACGCTGTATTCGCCTCTCTCCATGGTAAGGTCCGGCGGTATTTCCAATACCGTCATATCTTTGCTCTTCTGATAAACGGTCCTCTTATCAACGAGTACCTGGTCCGTTATCAGCTTTTTGGAACAGCCGGTGATAACACCCGAAAAGACGATAATAAAAAAAAGATTTAGTAATTTCATAATGTTTATAGTATTTCTGCTTGTCGCATGGCATTTACAACCCCGGGTTCCGCCGCTTTGGACATCCAGGTCATGGGAAGCCTTATCCCGGCTTCAATAAAACCGAGTTTATGGACAGCCCATTTTACCGGGATCGGATTTGATTCAATGAATAATGCTTTGTGCAGACCGTTGAGTTTCCGATCAATCTCCGCTGCCTCTTCCGTCGCCCCGGCGGCGGCAAGTTCGCACATCCGGTGCATGTCCCCGGGCGCAACATTCGCGGTGACCGAGATCACGCCATTACCACCTTGCAGAATAAAATCCTTACAGGTTTCATCATCACCGCTGATCAGCAGGAAATCATCTCCTGCCCCGTCTCTGATCTTTTTGACGCGATCCAGATCAGCGGTGGCTTCCTTGACCCCGATAATATTTTTTATACCGGAAAGGCGAATAATGGTTTCCGGGATCATATCACAGGCGGTTCTGCCTGGCACATTATAAAGTATTTGCGGAATATCGACGGCCTCGGCAATGGCCTTGTAATGTTGAAACAAACCTTCCTGAGTTGGCTTATTGTAGTAGGGGGTGACCAGCAGACAAGCGTCCGCGCCCGCTTCCAGCGCACACCGGGTGAGCGATATGGCTTCAGCAGTCGAGTTTGCGCCGGTGCCGGCAATGATCGGAATGCGATCGGCGGCGAATTTAACCACGTGTTTAATGATATCGCAATGCTCCTCGTTACCCAGCGTGGCTGATTCACCGGTGGTGCCCACCGCGACAATGCCATCGGTGCCCTGCGCGATATGAAATTCAACGAGTCGTTCCAGTGCCTGAAGATCAAGAGCGGTATTCGAGCTTACTCCGGCGCACATCGGAGTCACAATGGCGACTATACTGCCGTGAAACATCTGATATATGTGTATTTGTAACTAAAAAAGTGTATGGTACTGAATCTGCCATGGCGATGACAAGGATATTAATTTTTCTGATTCTGATCTCCCCCGTTTGGCGGGATGGGTGAAAAAACTGACTATCTGTTTATAATTAAACATTAAGCCTTTATTATCATAAATGCGACATTATCTTATCGCCGGGGCGCTGGTACAAAAAGATGACGGTGACACTATCCGTCGCTTCTCGAAATTATCCAAAACCAGCGGGTGCAATATTGTCAGCAGCTATTTCACTCCCTTTGGTCAGGAAATAGCCGTTATGTTGTTCCTGTCCGGCCCTTGGGATGCCATTGCCAAGATAGAGGACATGCTGGGGAAACTGAGCGGGGAATACGGCATGACCATCCTTACCAAACGAACTGAAGTTGCCAATCCCTCCAGCAGCATGATGCCTTATATCATTGACATCGTGGGTGTTGATCAGGTTGGTGTGATCTTTGATATTGTTGACTTCGTCGTGTGCCACAATCTGGTTCTCCGGGAAATGAGCACCAATACCTATCAGGCGTCGCAGACCGGGACGCAAATGTTCTCTCTGCACATGGTGGTCAATATTCCGGTCGCCTCGTCGATCGCGACAGTGCGCGGAAATTTTATTGATTTTTGTGATAATCTTAATCTTGATGCGGTAATGGAGCCGCTGAAATAGTGTTTTATGATCGCCACCACGGCGGATTGTTTTTAAGATTATACCTGTAACAGATTAAAGGGCGGGCAAGGGCCAATGAATGAAGCCAGTGTAGACAGGAAAGTGCCAGCGTTCAGTCTGCCTGCCACGGGCGGGCAAACCATCAGGCTTGCGGATCTGAAGGGTAAAAATATCGTGCTTTATTTTTATCCGAAAGACAGTACCCCGGGCTGTACGCTGGAGGGCCTGGATTTTCGTCGTCACATCCGCAAGTTCAGTGCCCGCAATACGGTCATTCTGGGCGTTTCCAGAGACGATATAGCCTCGCATGAAAAATTCAGGGAGAAACAGAAATTTCCCTTTGATTTGCTTTCCGATGCGGATGAAAAGCTCTGCAATTTGTTTTCCGTCATCAAGGAAAAAAATATGTACGGAAAAAAGGTGATGGGGATTGAACGATCAACCTTTCTGATTGATGAGAAAGGCATACTGCGTCGTGAGTGGCGCAAGGTCAAGGTTAAAGGACATGTGGAAGAAGTGCTGGAAGCGGTAAAGACGCTGTGATTTTACAGTACCCTTACCTGGCTTTTGTCCGGGGCCTATTTTGGAATCCCTTTATGCAATAACGTTTCACAATATTTCAATACGTCATCCGAATATTGATACCTTGTTTTAATAATGCTCTGAACCGCATCATACAGTTCATGAATCGCGGTGTTTGATCCTGTGGCCAACGCATAAAAGGATGCACCATCAATCTCATAAACCTCTTTCTTCGTCAGTAGTCGTTTTTCGTATCGCTCCGGTTTTTTCGGGATGATAATTACAAGATAAGCCTTCCAGGTGCCGGATTTCTGACGAATCGCGGTGTCTAAATCAGCTTCCACTTTTCTGCGATTAGTGGCATTCATTGTATTATGTTTATTTTTTACTTCGGCGATGATTTTTTTACCCGGACATTCCAAATCATATCCTGCATCATGATTTTTGAATCCGCCAACCGCGCCTAGAATGTCCTGATGAAATTTACCCACCGCATTATTAATGCCGGAAGAAGCCGAGTTAATCTTCTGCACTTCTGAAAGCCTTTCTTTTTTCTTTAAGTCAAATGTCGCTGTCAATATCAGAGAAGAAAACGGATCTACGACATTCTTTGTGATACGGGCAGCAGACTCTTGTTTGGCGTTTTTAGCACGTTCCAGTAATTGCGTTACCGCGTTATTAAGAGACCCGTCATCAAGCCATGACAGCCTGTTCATTGAGCCGTCCTGGTTGATTTTTCAATATAATCCCGGTTAATTTCAATACCAACAGGAATACGGCCAAGTTTCTCCGCCACTCTGCAAGTCGTCCCGCTTCCCATAAAAGGGTCAAGCACAGTGTCCCCCTCATCCGTAAATAATCTTATAAAAAATGCCGGTAACCATTCCGGGAATACCGCGCTATGCCCGCTATTGTGGGCAACAGGAGATTTATGAAGCACATTGGTTGGATATACCGTGTCCTTGCTTTCCCAAGCGGCTATTCTTCTCCCAATGCCGGAGCTTGTCGCTGAATTTCTCCGTTCACGATCATTGGCGCTCATATTTTTAAGCCGGGTATCTTTCCAGCTTCCTATTGGCACTTTTACCGAATCCTGATTCATTTTAAAATCTTTCGTCTTGCTAAAATGAAGAATCCGCTCCCAGGCATCCCTGAATCTATATTTCCATTTCCCCGGGGCGGCTGTGGTCTTGTGCCACATATATTCTTCCACCCATCTAAATCCGTTTTCCCTTTTTAAGGCCAATATCAATTCAAGAACGTATGTATGGCGTTCCCCATTCACAGCCTTTTCCTTAATATTCAACACGAATGAGCCTGTCGGTCTCAAGATTCTTTTCATCTCCGCAGCCCTTGGACAGAACCATTCCACATATTCATCCGGAGCTATACCTCCATAAGTATGGGTTCTCGCATCCGCATAAGGCGGAGAAGTAACAATCAAATCTATAGAATCATCTGGCATTGACTTCATCACATCAAGACAATCGCCGCAGTGGGTTCTACAGGACCAGCCCCCCGTTTTCCCCTTTTTATCTTCAGGCTTCGTTTTACGCCTGTCTATTTCTTCAAACAAGCCTAATGTTTGGGTTTCCTTACCGTACGTCATTTCTATTCCCGTTATCATTAAACAAAAAATGCATACTGTCGCGGGTGTAATATTTTATCTTTTTGTTATTTTGTAAAATTTTCTGATACCGTCGGGAAAGCCGTTCAGCCATTTTCGGAGGGCATCCTGTTTATATCGTACGTTGGCCAGACATTGATCAATACCTTCACCAGGATTGCCAGAGGAATAGCAAAGAACACTCCCCAGATTCCCCACAAACCACCGAATATCAGTACGGCCAGAATAATCGCGACAGGATGCAGGTTCACCGCTTCCGAAAACAGAAGGGGGACCAGCACATTGCCATCAAGAAACTGCAAGATCAGGTAAGAGGAAATTAACCAGACGAAATCCGTGCTGAAACCCCATTGGAAGTAGCCCACCAGAGCGACCGGCAAGGTAACCACCGCCGCGCCGACATAGGGTATTAGCACGGAAACGCCGACCAGCATGGCCAGCAACGGTGTGTAATTCAGATCAAGAAATAAAAATATGATGTATGACATCATCCCGACGATTATAATTTCATTAAACTTGCCGCGGATATAATTCCCGATCTGTGCATCCATCTCGTGCCATATATCATCAAGCAGTTGCTTTTCTTTCGGCAGGAAACGGTTCAGCCATTGCAGGATAAGCGCCTTGTCTTTTAACAGGAAAAAGATCATGAAAGGCACCAGTATTACATAAACCAGAATCGTGATGATGGTCGGTATTGACGCGACCGACACGGATAAAACGTCCTGGCTGAGGCGGTTCAGGCTGTCTTTGGTCATCGTGATAAATTGCTGGATATGGGCTTCGGAGATAAATTCATATTTTTGAGGGAGGCTCAGCAGTAAAATCTGACCGTTGCTAATCATCTCCGGCACCTCATCAAAAAAATCGCGGATCTGTGTTGAGAACAGGGGCAGTAATATCAGCAAAAGAAATACCATGAAGGCAAGAAAGAGCAGAAACACCAGATTGACAGCCCAAAAGCGCGTCAGTCTTTTGGTTTCCAGTTTTTTGATCAGACCTTCCAGCAGATAGGCGATAATCAATGCCGCCAGAAACGGGGCGAGCATTTTGCCCATGGTCAGTAAGATGGCAATACCAAGCGTCAGCAGAACGACCAGCAAGGCCGCTTGCGGGTCTGTAAAATAGCGTCGGAACCAGGAGCCGATAAATTCAAACATGATCGCCTATAGAGCAGTGTTGATGCGTCGGATCATAACGTTGCGACCGGTATCGGGCAAACCCCGCTGGAAAAGCGCTCGCGGTTACCTGTCGATAATATGTTTTTCGGGTCGGATCGATTATAAACACATCTATAGGGCGTTTTGATAAGGTTACTTTGTTAATCATAACACTTTACATCATGGACAAAACAGCATTATCCAAACAGATAAAATCCTGGGGGGCGGCGCTGGGTTTTCAACAGGTCGGGATTACCGATACGGCGCTGGCGGAAGACGAGGCGCATTTCCTGAACTGGTTGAGGCAGGGGCGTGAGGGCAAAATGGAGTATATGCGCCGCCACGGTGTAAAACGCAGTCGTCCGCGTGATCTCATGGCGGGCACAATCAGCGTTATTTCACTGAGAATGGACTATTTGCCTTCTTCAAGCAGGCATCCGACACAGGTATTGAACAAGAAAAATCTGGCCTATATCTCGCGCTATGCCACCGGGCGGGATTACCATAAACTCATGCGGCAGCGTCTGCGAAAGCTGGCCAACCGGATCGAAAACGAAATCGGCGCATTCGGTTATCGCTGTTTTGTCGACAGCGCACCAGTGCTGGAAAAGGCCATTGCGCGCAATGCCGGGCTTGGCTGGATCGGCAAACATACCAACCTCATCCACCCAAAAGCGGGTTCCTGGTTTTTTCTTGGCGAAATCTACACCGATCTGCCGTTAATAAAAGACCGGCCGTTTGCCGGACAGCATTGCGGGAGCTGCACCGCCTGTATTGATGTTTGTCCCACCGGAGCCATCGTCGCGCCCATGCAGCTTGACGCCCGGCGTTGTATCTCCTATCTGACCATAGAGTTACGCGGCGCAATACCGGAAGCGTTCAGAAAGATGATCGGCAACCGTGTTTATGGTTGTGACGATTGTCAAATAATATGTCCCTGGAACAAGTTTGCAAAAAATTCGGAAGAAGACGATTTTCGGGTGAGACGCGGACTTGATGCCCCGACACTGATTGAACTCTTCAACTGGTCGGAGCGGGACTTTTTAAGGCGTACTGAAGGTTCGGCGATACGGCGCATCGGTTATGAATGCTGGTTAAGAAACATCGCCGTGGGCCTGGGCAACGCGTCGAGCGACTACGCCACCATCAGCGCCTTAAAGCAACGGGAGAATGATCCATCGGCGCTGGTCAGAGAGCATGTTGTCTGGGCATTGAAACAGCATCTGTCTGATTAGGCGCTTATTCTTCCTTTGCGACGTTAAACATGGAACCATCCATATTTAATATGCGTACTTTTGTCCCGGCGGGCAAATCGTCTCCTTTGACTTTCCAGAAAGTATCATCCACCTTGATCTTTCCCATACCGTTGATAATGCCCTCTTCCAGGGTAACGATGCGTCCGATATATTTCTGCCCGCGCCGATTCAGGTCGGGTTCGTCTTTTGTCGATATATTCAGTCGCTGGTACCGTTTGAATAACAACAGCGTGATCACCGACAGGGCGCCGAAGATGGTGATCTGCACCAACAGCGGCATGGCCGGAAACATAAAGAGCAATAGCCCGACGATAAAAGCCGAAATCCCCATCCACAGAAAATAGGCCGCAGGAATGAGCATCTCAAGAATGATCATAACAATCGCCGCAATCAACCAGTACCAGAACGCAATGTGTGTCAGAATATCCATGCCGTTTATCATATCAAAAAGACGTTGGTATCTTGAAACAAATTACGATAAATCGGCCTGTTCCGGTGAGGCCAGGGCAAAGGCGATGACAGGCTTCTTCTGATCATAAACCGGCACAGGGTTTGCTGGTGTTGAGAACCCCGTGAGGCGTTTGGGGCTGTTCAGGGGGATATCATGTGCTTTTTCTCAAGATAATATAACAGCCTGGTATTTCTGTGTCAGGCTAATTTAAAACCTCGCCATTGCCTCCTGAACTCTGGAGGGGACAGCCCGGATATTCTGTTGATTTATGAGCCAGGATCGTTTTCTGCAATAATGCAATAAGCCGATATGCTGAAACAAGAGAATTCAGCAAATATCTCATTCTTTCGGCAAGTATGCTGTTTCCAGCAACTTAATGTCATTATTGTTTTCGCTATTTCTCCGGTCTTTCATTGCCTGTCTGAGCACCGCTCCTCTACGGAATTTCTGCTAACAGACAATTTTATTTTTTTATAACATATCAATGAGAACGATTTGGTTATATATCAAAAATTGATGCCTCATCTCCGTTCTTCAATCTCCTTTATCTTTGGCAAAGGTTTCTTTGGCAATTTCGGTGATGCCGCTTAATGCGCCGATCACGTTGCTGGCTTCCAGCGGCATCAGTACGGTTTTCTGATTGGGCGAGGCGGCGATTTCTTTCAGCGCATCGACGTATTTTGTAGCAACGAAGTAGTTGATTGCCTGAATATTGCCACTGGCAATGGCGTTGGAGACATCAGTAGTGGCTTTGGCTTCAGCCTGCGCCAGACGTTCTCTGGCTTCGGCGTCGCGAAAAGCCGATTCCCGGCGTCCCTCTGCCGCCAGTATGACGGCCTGTTTTTCACCGTCGGCGCGCAATATCTCGGCCTGTTTTCGTCCCTCCGCCTCAAGAATAGCAGCACGCTTGTCGCGTTCAGCTTTCATTTGTCGGGCCATTGATTCGACCAGATCGACTGGTGGCGAGATGTCTTTGATTTCAATACGATTGACTTTGACCCCCCAGGGCGCGGTCGCTTCGTCAACCACATGTAACAGTCTCGCGTTGATCTTGTCACGTTGCGATAGCAGTTCATCCAGGTCCATTGAGCCCATGACGGTACGGATGTTGGTCATGGTCAGGTTCAAGATGGCGCGGGTCAGATTATTGACTTCATAGGAGGCCTGGGCAGCGTTGAGTACCTGGAAAAAGACCACGCCGTCCACTTTGACCATGGCGTTGTCTTTGGTAATGACCTCCTGCGAGGGGACGTCAATCACGGTTTCCATCATGTTCATTCTCGTGCCTATGACGTCGAATAAGGGAATAATAAAGTTCAGGCCGGGGCGCAGGGTTTTGGTATATTCACCAAAACGTTCAACGGTGTATTCATAGCCCTGCGGGACAGTCTTTACCATCATGAAAAAGCCCACAATGACAAAAACCAGAACAGCGAATGTAAATATTGTTGTAGTCATTTTGTTGTTTCTCCTGTGTTCACTCTGCGTTGTTTTGCAGTCATTATTATATATAAAGTGACGTGCATTGGTACTGGCTAACCCCGGGCCAATCATGTAAAGTGGCGTTCCCCATGGTTTATATGAATATTTTGAAATGTATGACGCCGTGATTGCCCCTTCCATATTGTCCGCTGATATGGCCCGTCTGGGTGAGGATACCGAGGCCGTCCTGTCCGCCGGGGCAGATTTTGTGCATGTGGATGTCATGGATAATCACTATGTGCCCAATCTTACGTTTGGTCCGCTGGTGGTCAGGGCGTTGCGGGACTTCGGCATTACCGCACCGCTGGATGTGCATTTGATGGTCAAGCCGGTGGACCGGATCATCCCTGAATTTGCCGATGCCGGTGCGGCTTATATTACCTTTCACCCCGAGGCGTCAGAACATGTTGACCGGACGTTGCAGTTGATTCGGGATTGCGGTTGTCAGGCCGGTCTGGTATTTAATCCCGCAACCCCGCTTGCGACCATGCATCATGTCCTTGACAGGCTGGATATGGTCTTGTTGATGTCGGTTAACCCCGGTTTCGGCGGACAGTCTTTCATCCCTGCCGTGAGGAAAAAGATCAGGCAGGCGAGGGAGATCATTGATGAAAGCGGTTGTGATATTCGTCTGGAGGTGGATGGTGGTATTACAGTGGAGAACATTCGTGAGGTTGCCCAGGATGGCGCGGATACCTTTGTTGCCGGCTCCGCTATTTTTGGCAGTGGTGATTATCAGGCGGCTATTGCCGCGATGCGGAAACAACTGCAACTGGTGCGGCGCTGATCTTGCGAAGACAAACACTTGTTGATGTCTGTTTCCATTCCTGAACTGGTTTTGTTTGATCTGGACGGCACGCTGGTCGACTCCGCCCCGGATCTGGCGTATTCCGTCAATGCGGCATTGAGGCAACTGGGTCTGCCGGAGCGAAGACTTGAGGATATACGCTGCTGGGTCGGCAATGGACTGCGAACATTGTTACATCGCGCTCTGACGAACGAGTTCGACGGGCAGGCCGAGGCCGCCCTTTATGAACAGACGTTGACGAAATTTACGGCGGTGTACAGTCTCCACACCTGTCGCCTGACCACCTGTTATCCGGGGGTGCGCGAGGGGATCAGGGCTTTGAAGGAGCGAAATATCATGCTGGGGTGCGTCACTAACAAGAGGGGCTATTTTGCCGAAGCGATCCTGGAAAAGACGGGGCTGAAAAACGCGATGGATACGTTCGTCGCCGGCGACACATTGGACCGGAAAAAGCCTCACCCGTTACCGCTTCTGCATGCGGCTTCAGCCTTGAAAAAAACGCCGGAAAAGTCATTGATGGTAGGTGATTCACTGAATGATGTTAAGGCTGCCCGCGCGGCCGGTTTTCGGGTCATCTGTGTCAGTTACGGCTATAACCACGGCGAGGATATTCGCACAGCCGGGCCGGATGCCGTGATTGATTCCATTGCCGATTTGCCGATGTTTTTCTGACGCCATGCTTAGCGAAGCCGATTTCAACCAACTCGTTACACGGGGATATAACCGTATTCCCCTGGTGCGAGAGGTATTGGCCGATCTTGATACGCCGCTCAGCACTTATATGAAACTCTGCCGGGCGCCGTATTCGTATCTGTTTGAATCTGTTCAGGGGGGTGAAAAATGGGGGCGTTATTCGATTATCGGATTACCCGCGAAAAAGGTTATCTCGGTGGTGGATAAAACGATCAGCGTCAGGGAAGATAACCGCATTGTCAGCGAATACGAGGTGGCAGATCCGTTAACCGAAATTGAGCGCATACAGCGGGAATTCAAGGTGGCGGAAATCGCTGGTCTGTCGGGTTTCAGTGGCGGGCTGGTGGGATATTTCGGATATGAAACAGTGCGTTATATTGAACCATGTCTAAACAGCGCGCCCAGGGAAGATCCGATTGGTTCGCCCGATATTCTGTTGACGGTTTCGGATGAAGTCGTGGTCTTTGATAATTTGAAGGGCAAGCTGTTTATCATCGTGCATGCCGATCCTTCCAAAGCCAATCCCTACGAAAAGGCGAGTCGGCGGCTGGTTGAACTGACGCGGACGCTGGCGGAGTGTCAAATTGACGATCCAGACAACGACAATCCGCACGATGTGGATGAAAATGATTTTGTTTCCAGTTTCAGTCGGGAGCATTATCAGAGGGCGGTGGATAAAATAAAGCAATATATCGTTGACGGCGACGTCATGCAGGTGGTGTTGTCGCAAAGGTTTTCTGTCCCGTTTGAATCCAGACCCATTAATTTTTACCGGGCCTTGCGTTGCCTCAATCCGTCGCCCTATATGTATTTTATGGATATGGATGATTTCCATATTGTGGGTTCTTCGCCCGAGATACTGGTGCGTCTTGAGGGCGATGTCGTTACCGTTCGGCCTATTGCCGGGACCCGTCCCCGCGGAGAAAATGAGCGGGACGATCTGGAACTGGAGCGCGAATTGTTAAATGATCCGAAAGAGTTGGCCGAGCATTTGATGTTGATTGATCTTGGCAGGAATGATGTCGGTCGCGTTGCCGATATCGGCAGTGTCAGGCTGACGGAAAAGATGACGATTGAACGTTATTCTCATGTGATGCATATTGTCTCCAATATCAGCGCGCGCTTAAAAGAGAATACGAGCGCCATTGATGTATTGCGCGCGACCTTTCCGGCCGGTACCGTCTCCGGCGCACCCAAGATACGGGCGATGGAGATCATTGATGAACTGGAGCCGGTAAAGCGCGGTATCTATTCGGGGGCCGTCGGTTATCTTGCCTGGAACGGCAATATGGACACGGCGATTGCCATCCGCACCGCCGTTATCAAGGGTAAAACCCTGCACGTACAGGTTGGTGCGGGCATTGTCGCGGATTCGATCCCTGTCAATGAGTGGAATGAAACAATCAATAAAGGCCGCGCCATTTTCAGAGCCGTCAGCCTGAGCGCGATGGGTCTGCATTGACGATAAGGTGGACTATGTTATTAATGATCGATAATTATGATTCCTTTACTTATAATCTGGTGCAGTATTTTGGTGGGCTGGATCAGGAAATCGTCGTGTATCGAAATGATAAAATCGCGATCCCTGAAATTGAACAACTCTCTCCAAAATATATCGTCATTTCCCCTGGTCCCTGTACGCCTGATGAGGCCGGTATCTCAATGGAGGTCGTTGAACATTTTAAGGAGCGCATTCCTGTTCTCGGTGTTTGTCTGGGGCATCAGAGCATTGCCCAGGCGTTTGGCGGCAGGATTGTGCGTGCACATGACATCATGCATGGAAAGACTTCGGATATTTATCATAATGGCGAGGATGTATTCCGCGGGCTTGAAAACCCGTTCACAGCGACGCGCTATCACTCTCTGGTCGTAGAAAAAGAATCGTTGCCGGATTGTTTTGAAATAACAGCGTGGACCAATGACGCGGATAACAGACCGGACGAGATCATGGGGCTGAGACACAAGGAAATGCCGATCTCCGGTGTGCAATTCCACCCGGAATCCATCATGACGGGATACGGCCATGAACTGTTGCAGAATTTTCTTGATAGTAAAACGGCGTGAACATTATGACGCTTTTCGCCATTTCAGAACGAAGCACCGACGGTTACGAATCTGCTGTTTTAATCGGGATGACCAGGGTGCTGTTGTCAGGGGATTTAGGGCAGGTTCGAAAAATCAAAGGCCGTCACAGACCGGAATTTTGCGATTTGTTGAAAAAGCAAGGCAAGAGGGTTAAAACAACAATAATCTCCATGAGGAATGACAGTGGATATATCGACAGCAATCAGTGACGTGATCGAGGCGCATGATTTGAGCCGCAAGGACATGCGTACGGTCATGCACACCATCATGCAGGGTCAGGCAACACCGGCCCAGATCGGCGGTTTTCTGGTCGCCCTGCGTATTAAAGGTGAAACCGTTGATGAGATTACCGCCGCTACTGAAGTGATGCGGGAATTGGCCGACAAGATCGAGGTTGATAAAACCTCTCTGGTCGATACTTGTGGTACCGGTGGCGACGGTGCGGATACCTTCAATATCTCCACAACCGCCGCGTTTGTCGTTGCTGCCAGCGGAGCCAGAGTTGCAAAGCATGGCAATCGCGCCGTTTCCAGTCAGTCAGGCAGCGCCGATGTGCTGGAGGCGGCGGGGGTGAATATTGATCTCAATCCCGATCAGGTCGCCGATTGTATAGACCAGGTGGGGATCGGTTTTATGTTCGCCCCCCTGCATCACGGTGCTATGAAGTACGCGATTGGACCGCGGCGCGAGTTGCGTATACGCACCTTGTTTAATCTGCTTGGCCCCTTGAGTAATCCGGCCGGTGCGCTCAGACAGCTTGTTGGCGTGTACAGCCGGATGTGGCTTGAACCTATGGCGGAAACGCTGCGGGAACTGGGCAGTCGGCATGTCCTGGTGGTACATGCGGTGGATGGTCTGGACGAAATCAGTATCGCGAACGATACCCATATCGCTGAATTGAAAGCGGGTAAAATTAAACACTATACGATCAATCCGGGTGATTTTGGTATTCAAACACAGTCGATAGACGACCTCGCCGTTGCCAATGTTAATGAGAGTCTGTCCATGATGCGCTCGGCACTCGACAATACTGAAGGTCCGGCGAGGGACATCGTCTGTCTGAATGCGGGTGCTGCGATTTACGCCGCCGGTATCGCCGACTCCATCCAGGAGGGGGTTGATAAAGCCGCTAGCCTGATCGAGTCTGGCGCCGCGCGACAAAAACTGGAACAGCTCATCGCGCATAGTCAATCCTTTGAGATACACCGATGACGGACAAGAAAACGCCAGACATACTGAATACCATACTGGATTACAAAGCGGACTATGTCGCGCATCTGAAACGGGAAACGCCCCTGCGGGACCTCGGTTACCGGGCCGATGATTGTGCTCCGACACGCGGTTTTACCCGACATCTGCACAAATGTATGGAAACCGGGAAGCCTGCCGTGATTGCCGAGATAAAAAAGGCGTCTCCCAGTTGTGGTATCATTCGCGAGGATTTCAATCCTGACGCCATTGCCAAAAGCTATGCGGCCGGTGGCGCTTGTTGTCTGTCGGTATTGACGGACATCAGGTTTTTTCAGGGTGAGGACAATCACCTGCGGCAGGCGCACGCGGCCTGTGAATTGCCGATCCTGCGCAAGGATTTTATCATTGATCCCTATCAAATTTATGAAGCGAGGGTGATCGGCGCTGATTGTGTTTTAATCATTGTGTCCGTGCTATCCGATACGCAGATGCAGGAGCTGGTCGGCGTGGCCGGTGAAATCGGGCTGGATGTGCTGGTGGAAGTGCACGACCGTGAGGAACTTGAACGCGGCATGATGTTGCGTAAGCCGCTGATTGGCATTAATAATCGTGATCTACATACCTTTGAAACCCGTCTGGAAACGACTCTGGATCTGTTGACGGATGTCTTTCATGATCGTACCGTTGTGACTGAAAGCGGTATCCATACCCGTAATGATGTCAGCTTGATGCGCAAAAACAATGTGCATGCTTTCCTTGTCGGCGAGGCGTTGATGCAGGCCGAAGAACCGGGCATGGCACTCAAACATTTATTTTTTTAATTTTCTCTCCGGAGTATGTGCAATGAAAAATATATTAAATTCCCTCATCGTTTCCCTGTTGTTTTCCCTGGCCTGTTCTGTCTCTGCCGATGATGAAGTGCTTGAAAAGGTCTGGGATATGGGCGGTTTTGACAATCCTGAATCGGTTATCCATGATCCGCAGCTTGATCGGCTTTATGTTTCCAATGTCAACGGAGGCGCCTCCGATAAAGACGGCAACGGCTATCTTTCCAGTGTTTCAATGGAGGGTGGGTTCATTCATAAAGAATGGATCACGGGTCTGAACGCGCCGAAGGGGTTGGCAATCTACGGTCGCACCCTTTACGTCGCCGATATTGACGAGTTGCTGGCGATTGATATTGATAGCGCACGTGTTGTCAGGCGCTATAAAGTGGATGACGCTGTCTTTTTGAATGATGTGACGGCCGATCAGCATGGCAATATCTATGTGTCAGACATGTTCAAGGACCGCATTCATATTTTACAGGATGACACCTTTTCGATCTGGCTTGCCTCGCCTGCCCTCCAGTCGCCTAACGGTCTGCTGGTCTGGGGTGATTACCTCATTCTTGGCAGTTGGGGAAAACGGTCAGAAGGGTTCACGACTGAAGAGCCGGGGCATCTGCAACGTATTTCTCTGGAGCACAAACACGTTACCCCGATCAGTCGCGGCGTTGGCAATCTGGACGGTGTGGAAGGAGACAAGGACGGCGATTTTTATGTTACCGACTGGGTCAATGGGAAACTCTTTCATATTGAACATAGCGGTGAAGTGGACACCTTGCTCGAATTTGAACAGGGCAGCGCTGATCTGGAATTCATCGCGGAGCAAGACATGATGTTTATTCCGCTGATGAAGGAAAACCGATTACAGGCGTATAAGGTGCATCATCGTTAAACGGCTGCTGCAAAGGGGTTTCTGTTTATTGATGCAGGCCGAAGAACCGGGCATGGCACTCAAACATTTATTTTTTTAATTTTCTCTCCGGAGTATGTGCAATGAAAAATATATTAAACTCCCTCATCGTTTCCCTGTTGTTTTCCCTGGCCTGTTCTGTCTCTGCTGATGATGAAGTGCTTGAAAAGGTCTGGGATATGGGCGGTTTTGACAACCCTGAATCGGTTATCCATGATCCGCAGCTTGATCGGCTTTATGTTTCCAATGTCAACGGAGGCTCCTCTGATAAAGACGGCAACGGCTATCTTTCCAGTGTTTCAATGGAGGGTGGGTTCATTCATAAAAAATGGATCACGGGTCTGAACGCGCCGAAGGGGTTGGCAATCTACGGTCGCACCCTTTACGTCGCCGATATTGACGAGTTGCTGGCGATTGATATTGATAGCGCACGTGTTGTCAGGCGCTATAAAGTGGATGACGCTGTCTTTTTGAATGATGTGACGGCCGATCAGCATGGCAATATCTATGTGTCAGACATGTTCAAGGATCGCATTCATATTTTACAGGATGACACCTTTTCGATCTGGCTTGAATCGCCTGCCCTCCTGTCGCCTAACGGTCTGCTGGTCTGGGGTGATTACATCATTCTTGGCAGTCGGGGCAAACGGTCAGAAGGGTTCACGATTGAAGAACCGGGGCATCTGCAACGTATTTCTCTGGAGCACAAACACGTTACCCCGATCAGTCGCGGCGTTGGCAATCTGGACGGTGTGGAAGGAGACAAGGACGGCGATTTTTATGTCACCGACTGGGTCAATGGAAAACTTTTTCATATTGAACATAGCGGCGAAGTGGACACCTTGCTCGAATTTGAACAGGGCAGCGCTGATCTGGAATTCATCGCGGAGCAAGACATGATGTTTATTCCGCTGATGAAGGAAAACAGATTACATGCGTATAAAGTGCATCATCGTTAAACGGCTGCTGCAAAGGGGTTTCTGTTTATTGAGGTTGCTTTCCGTAAGCCCTGGATTTTTCGATATTGGTTTTCAGCCAGGGGCCAACAGACAAAACCGGTTCCCCGAATTGCAGGCGGGGACAATGGTGCCTTCGGAGGGCGGCGTTCTATGCTCTATACATATTAACATACATAATACGTCGAATGTAATTGCTATATTGCCAAATTAGCGTATCCAGTTTTTTCTGTTCAGATATTTCAATGTCTAAATGCAAAACCTCATCAAACTGTTCGGAGATTTGTGCCCATCTTTCATCGGCCAGGGAAATTGCATAAATATCTGATAATAGTTGATGAAGGCAAATTGCTCTTTGTATTCTTCTATTTATGTCACGATTTTGCGGGCGTGAAAAACCAATAAAAGCAAGTACCCTGCTATCAATTATTGGTTGTAATGTGTCTATGGTATGCAGTAATTTAGAGGCAAAAGATGCTTCTACGCGCCCTGTTATATTTTGTAAGTCATCAAGAATTTGTTCAAAGGTTCTTTCGTTAGCTCTTGTTTCTTCAAAATAATCGAAAAATTGCTGATAATGTGCTCCTTCTGGGAATCTAAGTCTGTAAAATCTCCTGAAATCTCTCTGAAATTCCTCGTCGATTGCAATGTTGGCTTCAGGAAAAGTATTCTGGATTCTCACATATGGATCTAAAGCTCTAGCCATATTTGCTGCTAAATATGGAATTAGCCCATCTCCGTGAGCATATATTCGGTCGATTATTGACGTGCCCAGTTCTATTATCATATCCTGGTCAGGATCATCGTGTCCGTTCATTGAAAATCCTCCGCAGTTTGTTTCATTCTCTGAAATGAGTTCTTTTTATCAGACAGATCACCGTATATGAGCCTTCTGTTCGCGTCAACTCCCTTTACGTTGTCAAATTTTTATAATGCTCTGGTCACCGAGCGTATGCCTGAAAAAGGCCAAATGTATAAATAACGATATCAAATCCATCCAGGCGATGGTGGTGACTAATCGAAAGCCGTGCACAGGGATTGCCCGACGTGCCGGGACTGATGCCGCTTGCGTTGAAGTTGCACATCGTTTCTACAGTCTCGCACTCCCCGTTGAATACGCCATGGCAATCTTCACACATTGAATCTGAATAAAATCACATCCCCGTCATTGACGATATAGTCTTTTCCCTCCGAACGCCATTTGCCCGCGTTCTTTGCTCCCTGCTCACCCCGGTATTTGATGTAATCGTCAAACGCGGTGACCTCGGCGCGAATAAACCCCCGTTCAAAATCACTATGGATAACGCCCGCCGCTTCCGCGGCGGTCGCCCCGATGGGTATTGTCCAGGCGCGTACTTCCTTTGGCCCGGCGGTAAAATAGTTTTGTAGCCCCAGCAGTTGATAACCGGCGCGGACGACACGATTAAGCCCTGCTTCACGCAGCCCCATGGCTTCCAGAAATTCCTGCTGCGCTTCGTCTTCAAGCTGGGCGATTTCCGATTCAATCAAGGCGCATATGGCGATCAGTTTCGCGTCTTCCGTCGCCGCACGCGCCTGCAATTTATCCAGCCAGGGATTGGATTCCAGACCGTTTTCTTCCACATTGGCGATATATAAAACCGGCTTTTGCGTCAACAACCGTAAATCCTTCAACAGCGCATCCCCGTTTTCCAGAGTCATTGATCTTACCGACAAGGCCTGGTCAAGATGCGCCATAATGGCTTCAAGTTGCGCCTGTTGTTGCAGCGCCGATTTATCACCGCTGCGACTTGATTTGATCACTTTTTGCAATCGCCTGTCCACCGTTTCCTGATCGGCGAGGCAGAGTTCGGTATTAATGATTTCAATATCGGCCAGGGGATCAACCTGGCCGCCTACGTGCGCGATATTATCGTCGTCAAAACAACGCACCACCTGAGCGATGGCATGGGTCTCGCGTATATTGGCCAGAAACTGATTGCCCAGTCCTTCCCCCTTTGAAGCGCCTTTAACCAAACCGGCGATGTCTACAAACTCCATACAGGACGGGACAGTTTTGGCCGGTTTCACCAATGCCGCGAGTTGCTGCAGGCGTGCGTCAGGCACCGCCACAACGCCGATATGTGGATCAATAGTACAAAAAGGATAGTTTTCGGCGGCAATAGCCGATCGGGTCAGCGCGTTGAACAATGTCGATTTACCGACATTGGGCAAACCAACGATACCACACTTAAATCCCATAATAATGGCGGGGAAGGGAATGATATAAGCGTGGTAATGAACGACGATCGTGCGGAAATGCTATCACGTTATTTTTTATTAAAGTGGTTCATCAATTTTGATATCGTCCCGGAGAAGATCATATCGCTTTCCGCGATTACTCTGGATATGGCGTCAGCAATCTGCTCAGCCTCGTTTTTGTCAGGTTTGTTCAACACATAGGAACTCATTTCATGTGGCCTGCCCGGGTGTCCAATGCCGATACGCAGACGATTGAATCCGCTTTGGCCGGTTTTCAGGATAATATCTCTTAAACCGTTATGCCCCCCGTGTCCGCCGCCTTTTTTGAAACGTATTGCGCCAGCGTCCAGATCAACCTCATCATGTACAATTAATATCTGTTCTATCGGAAGTCTGTAATAACGTATCAGGGACTGTATAGCCGTGCCGCTTTTATTCATAAAGGTTTGTGGTTTGCACAATAAACAGTCATTGGTGTCGTCCTGGTAGCGGCAGACTTCGGAATAGAATTTCTTGTCAGGAGAAAAACGCAGTGAAAATTTCTCCGCCAATGTGTCGGCAAAACGAAAACCGGTGTTGTGTCGGGTCGCCAGGTATTGCGGTCCCGGGTTACCCAGACCCGCAATCAATTTCAAGGAAGCCGACACTCGCCCGCTGACAATGGCTTATTGGCTGTCGGCTTTGTCGCCCGTCGTATCCGCCTCTTTGCTGTCGGTTTCTTCTTTCAGTTCTTCCTCTTCATCGGCGGTAGTGCCTTTCGGCATGTGCACGGAAACGACCGGCAGTGTATTATCCTCGCCATGACTGTGCTGTACCGGTTGAACCCTGTCGGGGAATTTCAAGTCGCTCAGGTGTAATGTTTCACCGACATCAACCTCCAGCATATCGACTTCAATATACGTGGGCAGGTCTTCGGGCAAACAGACGATGTCAATTTCCGACATGAGATGGCTAATCACGGCGCCGCCCTGTTTAACACCGATACATCTATCCTCGTTGATAAAATGCAGTGGTACCCGCATGGTCAGGGTTTCATTTTCATTAATACGCTGCAGATCAATATGCAACAGAGAACGCTTGTAAGGATGACGCTGCAGGTCTTTCAGCACTACTTTTTCCAGGGTGTCGCCAATCTTCAACGTCAGAATATGCGAATAAAACGCTTCATGAGCAAGCTGGTGCATCACATCATTATGATTGAGCGTGATCATATTGACCGCTTTATTATTCCCGTACACGATGCCGGGTAATTTGCCGGTGCGGCGCAGGCGACGGTTTGCGCCTTTTCCCACCTCTTGTCGTGTTTCAGCAATGAGTTCAAATTGGTTCATTTTTTTACTACTCCGTAATCTCTTGAAAAATTGTGCCGTTTTCTACAGCGGTTGCCGTGAGGGCATTGACGCTAATCCAGAAACATTGAACTCAGCGATTCACCTTCTGCGATACGGCGTATACTTTCCGCCAGCATACCTGCGGTCCCAAGTTGCCGGATACGCTTGCAGTTCATTGCCTCAAGGCTCAACGGGATGGTATCTGTTACCACAAGCTCATCCAGTTTCGAACGTTCAATATTGCCCACAGCATCCCCCGAGAGCACGGCATGGGTACAGTAAGCCACTACTTTTTTTGCTCCAAATTCTTTCAGGGTGCTGGCCGCGTTGCCCAGAGTCCCGGCGGTATCTACCAGATCGTCAATAATGATACAGGTTCGGTCTTTGACATCGCCGATGATATTCATTACCTCGGATTCATTCGGATTGGGTCTCCGTTTGTCAATAATTGCCAACTCCGTGTCATCCAGACGTTTTGCCAGCGCCCGGGCGCGGACCACGCCGCCGACATCCGGCGATACCACCATTATATCAGGATATTCATGCTTCCATATGTCACCCAGCAGTACCGGAGATCCGTACACATTATCCAGCGGAATATCAAAAAAACCCTGGATCTGATCCGCATGCAGGTCCACTGTCAACGCACGGTTTATGCCGGCCGTTGCAATCATATTCGCGATAACCTTTGCGGTAATTGGTACCCGCGCTGAACGTGAACGACGATCTTGTCTGGCATAACCCAGATAGGGTATGACGGCCGTTATTCTGGCTGCCGAAGCGCGCCTCAGGGCATCCGTCATCACCAGCAGCTCCATTAGATTATTATCCGTCGGGGCGCAAATGGGCTGTATGATATAGCAATCATGACCACGTACATTTTCATCAATCTCAACCATAACCTCACCGTCGCTGAACCGCCCCACCGTACTCTTTCCCAGTGGCATATTCAGATGGTTCGCTGTCTTGAGTGACAGGTCGGGGTTGGCGTTCCCGCTGAATATCATCATATTGGAAATGGACATATTACTTTTCCCTGACTATTGAAAAATGGCTGGGGCACCAGGACTCGAACCTGGGAATGCAGGGATCAAAACCCTGTGCCTTACCAACTTGGCTATGCCCCAGGATTTATGACTAGTTGCGCCTGTCTCGCTGGTCCGGCGATTTTACAATAATGTTGTTTCATTTGCTAAACGTTTCGTTAACGGTGATCGATTCATTCCTTTTACCACATAGCCGCGCCACTTTTCGGGAACGCGCTTTTTCAATTCAAGCGCCTCCTGCCTGTCTTCAAACGGAGCAAATATACAGGCCCCGGTCCCGGTCAACCCGGCGGAGACATAACCGTTCAGCCAGTCTAATGCTTTGGCAACATGATTATAGTGTTTTCGCACGGTTGATTCACAATCATTTTTGCCACCTCTTTCCAGGAAGTCGCGTATCGTGATGACCGGTGTATTGCGAGTCAAATCAGGTGCGTTAAAAACCGTCGCTGTTGACACGCCGCAACCCGGATAAATAACAAGATAAAAACGCTCCGCCGGTTCTATGGCGGTGATCCTTTCACCGATACCCTCAGCCCAGGCAGCATGAGCGTGAATAAAGACTGGTACATCCGCGCCCAGCGCAAGACCAAGTCGAGCCAGTTCATCCGTTGAACAGCCGGTTTGCCAGAGGTGATTCAGTGCCACCAGCGTCGTTGCCGCGTCAGAACTGCCACCACCCAGACCTCCCCCGATGGGGATGCGTTTTCTGACACAGATATTCACCCCTTTGCGTACGCTCGTGAATCGCTTTAATTCACGGGCCGCTCGAATGGTCAAATCGTCTTCGGTGGCGATATCGGGTAATGCTGTGCTGCGTTTTATCTCATCCTGCGGCAGAATCGTAAAATCGATCTCATCGCACAGATCAATAAATTGAAACGCGGTCTGCAACAGATGATAACCATCGTCCCGCCTGCCGTTAATATGTAAAAAAAGATTGAGTTTTGCCGGTGCCGGCCATGCGTTGCCTAACAATAAGACCCCTATCGTTTTTAATACGGATAATTCATGAAGGATTGTGAATTTGCCATCCGCGGATTATAGCGGGAGAAAGGGATAATGGACAATCAACTACTCCTTACTTGAGGGGCAATCGCAAAAGCCAGGTGCCACCGAGCCTTGCCATAATGCCGTCAGGGGCGAGCCGATTGTAGCGCAGTATGAGCAGGCCGTTGAAGTTGAGCTGAAGGAGTTTATGGGGCTGTTTTCTGTTGTCAGATGGGCGCGGCGGTGGGCAATGGTGACCATCCGGAGCGCCCTGTGCAGAATGGAATTGGGCCGGTGGCTGTCAGGATTTCGAAGGTCAGCGCGAAGGGCGGGGGGTCCGGTCACGTGTCGTTCTGCGCCGGGGCCTCCATCTGTGTGCAAGGCGGCTTCGCTGGAAGTGTTGGTGGGGTCTGAAGCCCGTGGACTGTCAGCCAGCACAGTGTCGCGACTGAAACAGGTCTGGTTTGAACAAGGGACCGCACCCCGCGGTCCCTGTAGACAGTCTCTCAAAACAACTATCAGGCGGTTTGCCAGGCAGCCGTAATAACCGACTGTAGCTCATCCTTAACGTCTTGAGGAACCACACTACCGGCGCCACTGGGCACACTGTATGACGCCATCGCCGAAACCAGTTGTTCCACCTGACTATTGAGCAATTCAGATGTGCCAGCTTCTATACTGTCCAGTTGGTAGTTGGTATTGCTGTACCAGTTATTGACGGTCACCTGGTCGTCGGTGCCTGCGACGGTGATTTGCAGGTTATTGCCACTGCGGCTGAACCATAAATCCTCAATAGAGACATCATCAAACTGAGCCACATCAACACTGTCTGCCTGAGTATCGTAGTTGTTGATAGTGTCCGCACCGAAACCGGCTTCAAAGGCATAAGTATCACTACCGGCACCGCCATGGAGGGAGTCGCTGCCAGCGCCCCCACGCAGGGTGTCGTTGCCACCCTGGCCCCAGATATTATCGTCCCCATCGCCGCCGTTTATCACGTCATCGCTGGCATAACCGATGATGGTGTCATTGCCATCGGTGCCTTGCAGTGCCTTTGCTTTGACCGTATCCACATCCCAGCTTGTGCCATCGGCAAACTCAATAGCGTTCAGCACATAAACGCTCGCACCATCGCCGTGGAAGTAGTACGATACCGCAATCACTTCACCGGGACTGCCAATGGTCAGATGCAAGTCGTTAGTGCGCCAGCCGTGACCACGGCTGACTGTGACATCGCTGGCGGCAATGCCTTCCAGAAAGCGCAGTACATCCGTCCGTTCGGCAGCGATATCGAGGTTTCTGATGGTAGTGCTGCCATCGCCCGCACCGAACAGGTAGGTGTCGTTACCGGCATCGCCGGAGAGATAGTCATTGCCCCCAGCGCCACCGCGCAGGGTGTCGTCGCCATCACCGCCAGAGAGGACATCACGACCATCACCGCCATTGAGGGTATCATCGCCATCCTCGCCCCGGATAGTATCGTCCCCATCGCCGCCGTTTATCACGTCATCGCTGGCAAAACCGAGGAGGGTGTCATTGCCATCGGTGCCTTGCAGTACCTTCGCTTTGACCGTATCCACATCCCAGCTTGTGCCATCGGCAAACTCAATCGCGTTCAGCGCATAACCGCCAGCACCATCGCCAGAGAAGTAATTCCATACCGTAATCACGTCACCGGTACTGCCAATGGTCAGAAGCAAGTGGTTACGGTTGGTGGGGCTGCGGCTGACTGTGACATCGCTGGCGGCAATGCCTTCCAGAAAGCGCAACACATCGTGGCGCCCCGCCCCGGTGTCATGGTTGGACACCGTGGTGTTGCCATCGCCCGTACCGAACAGGTAGGTGTCGTTGCCGGCACCGCCATAGAGGTAATCACGCCCAGCGCCACCGCGCAAGGTATCATCGCCATCCTGTCCCCGGAGTCTATCGTCCCCATCGCCGCCGTTTATCACGTCATCGCTGGCAAAACCAGTGATGTTGTCATTGCCATCGGTGGTTTGCAGTACCTTCGCTTTGACCGTATCCACATCCCAGCTTGTGCCATCGGCAAACTCGATCGCGTTCAGCGCATAACCGCCTGCACCATCGCCCTCGAAGTAGTTCGATACCGTAATCACTTTACTGGGACGGCCAATGGTCAGACGCAAATCGTTATAGTCACGACCGTAACGGCTGACCGTGACATCGCTGACGGCAATGCCTAGAAAGCGCAGCACATCCGTCCGTTCGGCAGCGGTATCGTAGTTGTTGATGGTAGTGTTGCCGTCACCCGAACCGAACTCATAGGTATCATTACCGGCACCGCCGTCAAGGGAGTCGCTGCCAGCACCCCCACGCAGGGTGTCGTTGCCATCCTCGCCGTAGAGTTGGTCGTCCCCATCGCCACCGAGCAGGATGTCGTTGCCATCCTCGCCGTAGAGTTGGTCGTCCCCATCGCCGCCGCGCAGGATGTCGTTGTCATCCTCGCCGTAGAGTTGGTCGTCCCCATCGCCGCCGAGCAGGGTGTCTTTGCCATCCTTGCCGTAGAGTTGGTCGTCCCCATCGCCGCCATTCATCACGTCATCGCTGGCAAAACCGGTCATGTTGTCATTGCCATCGGTGCCTTGCAGTACCAGTACCATCGCTACCTTCGCCTTGACCGTATCCACATCCCAGCTTGTGCCATCGGCAAATTCAATCGCGTTCAGCGCATAACCGCCCGCACCATCGCCGTGGAAGTAGTTCGATACCGTAATCACTTCACCGGTACTGCCAATGGTCAGACGCAAGTCGTTACGGTTACCGCCGTGATCACGGCTGGCCGTAACATCGCTGGCGGCAATGCCTTCCAGAAAGCGCAGCACGTCGTGGCGGTCTGCCCCGGCGTCATAGTTGCCCACCGTGGTGTTGCCGTCACCCGCACCGAACAGGTAGGTGTCGTTACCGGCACCGCCAGAGAGATAGTCATTGGCACCAGCGCCCCCGCGCAGGGTGTCGTTGCCATCATCGCCATAGAGTCGGTCGCGGCCAGTGCCACCGCGCAGGATGTCGTTGCCATCTCCCCCATAGAGGGAGTCGCTACCAGCGCCCCCGCGCAGGGTGTCGTTGCTGTCCTCGCCATGGAGTCGGTCGTTGCCAGCATCCCCGCGTAAGGTATCATCGCCATCCTTGCCGTAGAGTTTGTCGTCCCCATCGCCGCCGTTTATCACGTCATCGCTGGCAAAACCGATGATGAAGTCATTGCCATCGGTGGTTTGCAGTAGCATCGTTTTGACCGTATCCACATCCCAGCTTGTGCCATCGGCAAACTCAATCGCATTCAGCGCATAACCGCCCGCACCATCTCTAAAGAAGTAGCGCTGCACCGTAACCACGTCACCGGCGGCACCAATGGTCAGATGCAAGTCGTCACGGCTGCGGCTGGCCGTGACATCGCTGGCGGCAATGCCTTCCAGAAAGCGCAGCACATCGTTGCGGTCCGCCCCGGTGTCATGGTTGGACACCCAGGTGTCGCCATCGCCTGAACCGAACAGGTAGGTATCGTTACCGGCACCGCCGTTGAGGGAATCCCCATTGCCAGCGCCCCCGCGCAGGGTGTCATCGCCATTATCACCGTAGAGGGTGTCGTCCCCGGCGCCACCGCCCAGCACATCGTTGCCATCTCCACCCCAGAGGGAGTCGTTGCCTGCGCCACCGTCCAGCGCATCGTTGCCGTCCTCCCCGTATAGATAGTCATTTCCGTCATTGCCGTAAAGCGCATCGTTGCCGGCCTCCCCGTACAGATAGTCATTTCCGTCATTGCCATAAAGCGCATCGTCGCCAGCGCGACCGTACAAACGGTCGTTGCTGCCGAAGCCGACAATGACATCCCCGGTCTCGCTCCCATAAACGGGGTCTGAGTCTGATGCGCCGGTATTGGAATCAATATCCAGATATTTGAATACCGGATTTTCAAAGGCGGTCAGCAGGGATTCAACATCACCAGTATAGCCGGAAAAAAGCCGGCCGATGGCGTCCGAGAGGTCGGCGTGTGCAGACGGGTCGATCTCGACCAGTGCGGTTAATAACAACCACTGTCTGGCGATTGCCTCCTCATCCTCCAGACTGTCAGCGATGTCCGACAGGGCATCGTCAAATACCTGAGCGTTGATACCGGTGTTGGTGGTCAGCAGGTCTGTGACCGGGTCGTAAGTCAATCCCGGAGCGATATCTTCCAGCAAACCGTTGCCGACAGCGAATTTCACCAGCAGATTGCGGGACAGCATGTTGTACGCCTGCCGGTAATAGACGCCGGTGGTGACAATCCGGCCGTTCTCACGCCACTGCCCGTCACCGAGGCGCAACACGTCCATCCCGGTATATTGCTTGATAACCCCCAACTGCCCGAGTGTGAAAGATTCGCCCGCCAGACGGAAATCAACCCGGTTTGTTTCGGTATTGACATTGAGCCGGTGATTTGGGTCTATTTCGTCAAGGGTGATGTCTTCCACATCGGCCCATTTAACCAGCAATGCCTCAAAGTTCGCCAGCAGGGATTCCGCCGTCGGCGTGTCGAATAAATCAAGCACATCATCCTTCAGGTCACTGTCAAGGCTCATCGCCTGATGCAGGTCGGGCATTTGTCCGTAGCCTTTGATGTTGGCAACTGCCGATACCTCAGGGTCCAACGTCACCTCACCGACATAGCGGGTAAAGGTTGGACTGGAGGTCAACAACACATCGGCGGCGATACCGGAGGTTTCCGCCGCCACGCCCTGTGAGCCATCGGCCCGGGTAAATGTGCCCTGGCGCGCAATCTGGCCATCGGTATCTTGTTGAGATTCAACATCGCGATGACTCAGGCTGATGCTGGTAATATCCGCCTCCGTTAATGAGCTCAGCTCATCAGACTGGCTGACGCCATCGCCATTGGCGTCCTGCCAGACTTTCAGGTCGGCATAACGCGTATCATCCGCATCAATCACCCCATCGGCGTTGCTGTCCAGGTCGCTCAGTTCTTCATAGCCGGTGCGCTCCGGGCTGCCAAACAGCTCGGAAATATCGTTAATGGTGCCGTCCGCGTTACGGTCCAGCGCGAGGAAACCATCATCACCACTCAGCCAGGAGGTGCGCGTGGCAAAGCCATCGCCATTAAGGTCAAAGTAAGCAGTGCTGCCCGCAAGGCTTGTCAGTTCAACGCCGTCAGCATCAAGGTCAAGCACCAGCGGGTCACGCGGGAGAGAACGTTCCGATTTACCACTGCCGCTTCCCGACGGCTCCCTGGCGTCACCACCAGCACCGCCGGAGGGATCACCTGTATCACCGTCGCCATCTTCATCGCTGTCACCGTCACCATCTTCATCGCCTTCTCCAGCGCCGTCACCGTCACCGTCACCGTCACCATCTTCATCGCCTTCTCCAGCGCCGTCACCGTCACCGTCACCATCTTCATCGCCTTCTCCAGCGTCGTCACCGTCACCATCTTCATCGCCTTCTCCAGCGCCGTCACCGTCACCATCTTCATCGCCTTCTCCAGCGCCGTCACCGTCACCATCGCCGTTTATTAAGCGCCACCAGTTTGGATCCTCTGGAGAAAGGTGGCCTTTTAGCGGCCATCGAGGTGGCCAATTAGTGTCTTCCGTATCTAGTCTATCATTGGGGTCTTCTGTATTGTCATTTCGTGGATTTTTACGCCATTCCTTTTCATTAAGCCAGCTTGCTTTGTCTGGTTCACTACATCCCTCGCAGCCATTACTAATGGCCCTTCGCGATTGTTCTATTACATCTTCTCGAGTCTTGGCATTTCTCCCAATTCCGAATCCTATCTCATTATTACGTCTATCCATTTCAGCTATATCTGAACGATTAAATATTTCTTCCAAATTCCCCCAAAGACGCACAAAAGCTTCAGGATAACCTTGTCGTATTGCTTCAGCCGCGCCTAAAATGTGTCTATAGGCATCTGCTGGACCCTCTTCCCTACCTGGTAGTTGAGAACTAACAGCTTCTCTTTCTGCAAAATGATAAATATCATTAATATTATTAATCTCACGCATTTTATTACCCTCCAGGAAATTAATGAGAAACTAATCACAGTCAAAACAATCCAGTACGCCGTTTGGGAGAATGTAGACAAGACAGTAACTCCCCCCCCCTTTCCTTAACAACTCAGTACGCAATTCCAGACTGCATGAAAGATTTATTGGACTACTATCGTTGCCACACTGCCCTCGATAATAGGAAACTGAAAACTGATCAGAAAAGCTTATTATATCAAAAAAGGTCATCAGCTCATGTCTATTTAGCTGTTTGTCCCTAAGGTAGCTAATTGCGCCTACTTTTACATTCGAAAGACAAATTGTACTCTCGTCTTTATTAAGCACAGTGATCGGAAGTACATTATAAGCCAGCAACAATAAAGTGAAAATTACCAAGATAAAAATAATAAAAAATACTAGATACTTTATCAATTTGTTTCTCCCCCTTTATCGTCAGGATCATTGACGTAACCACCTTCTCTCTCCAGGACAAACTCAACAGCTTGTTCAAAACTCATTTTCTTTTGTGCAGAACTCATTTCATTTACTCCTTGATAGTGTCATAAAACCCGCCAACATATTTCATTTCATTCACTTCCTACGGACGGTGACGACTCCAACTACGGCTGGCCGTGACATCGCTGGCGGCAATGCCCTCCAGAAAGCGCAGCACGTCGTTGCGGCCGGCACCGGTGTCATATATCCTGGTGTTGCCATCGCCTGAACCGAACAGGTAGGTGTCGTTACCGGAACCGCCATAGAGATAGTCATTGGCACCAGCGCCACCGCGCAGGGTGTCGTTGCCCGCACCGCCATCAAGCCAATCACGCCCAGCGCCACCGTGCAGGGTGTCATCGCCATTCCCGCCATAGAGGGAGTCTCGACATTACGTCTATCCATTTCAGCTATATCTGAACGATTAAATATTTCTTCCAAATTCCCCCAAAGACGCACAAAACCTTCAGGATAACCTTGTCGTATTGCTTCAGCCGCGCCTAAAATGTGTCTATAGGCATCTGCCGGACCCTCTTCCCTACCTGGTAGTTGAGAATTAACAGCTTCGTCTCTTGCAAAATCATAAATATCATTAATATTATTAATCACACTCATTTTATTACCCTCCACATTCAGAACAATTCAGTACGCCGTTTGGGAGAATGTAGACAAGACAGTAACTCCTCCCCTCTTTCCTTAAAAACTCAGTACGCAATTCCAGACTGCATGAAAGATTTATTGTTGGACTACTATCGTTGCCACACTGCCCTCGATAATAGGAAACTGAAAACTGATCAGAAAAGTTTATTATATCAAGAAAAGTTGTCAGTTTACGACTATTGAGCTGTTTGTCCCTAAGGTAGCTAATTGCGCCTACTTTTACATTCGAAAGACAAATTGTACTCTTTTCTCTATTAACCACAGAGATCGGAAGTACATTATAAGCCAGCAACAATAAAGTGAAAATTACCAAGATAAAAATAATAAAAAATACTAGATACTTTATCAATTTGTTTCTCCCCCTTTATCGTCAGGATCATTGACGTAACCACCTTCTCTCTCCAGGACAAACTCAACAGCTTGTTCAAAACTCATTTTCTTTTGTGCAGAACTCATTTCATTTACTCCTTGATAGTGTCATAAAACCCGCCAACATATTTCATTTCATTCACTTCCTACGGACGGTGACGACTCCAACTACGGCTGGCCGTGACATCGCTGGCGGCAATGCCCGCCAGAAAGCGCAGCACGTCGTTGCGGCCGGCACCGATGTCATGTATCCTGGTGTTGCCATCGCCCGGACCGAACAGGTAGGTGTCGTTGCCGGCACCGCCATGGAGGGAATCCCCACTGCCAGCGTGCAGGGTATCGTTGCCCGCACCGCCATCAAGCCAATCACGCCCAGCGCCACCGTGCAGGGTGTCATCGCCATCCTGCCCCCGGAGTTTATCGTTCCCATTACCACCATTGAGGGTGTCATCGTCATTCCCGCCATAGAGTTTATCGTTCCCATCGCCGCCAATCAGTAAATCATGACCCTCTTGACCATAGAGAAGGTCATTGCCGGCGCCAGCGTCAATAATATCGTTGCCGTCCATCCCATAAATACGGCTGCCATTATCGCCATCAACAATAATCTCATCGGCGTTGCTGCCATTCAGGTTGCCGTTAGTACTGGTAACGTTGAATTCTTCCAGCAAGGCAGTAATAGCGGCCTCGTTTTCGGCATCATCGGCTTCATCGGCCTCATCAGCCTCATCAGCCTCATCGGCTTCATCAATCCAGGTTTTTAACAGCGCAGTACCCTCCCAGCCGCTGTTATAAAGCGTTGTGCCCTGGTAGCGCACCAGTTCAATAAGGTCAGCAAAGGCGTTGACGGAATCCGTGCCACGGCGCGTTTCCAGCAAATCGTTCATGTCGCTGAAGTCGAAACCAATTTCACCGGCGTCACTGAGCGTCAGGGAGATCTCATCGGTATAGTCAGCCAGGCGGGTTTGAATGGCCAGATTGCCGTAGACTGACTCTTTTAATTGTGCATAGCTTTGCGTCAGCAAGTTAATCTGTTGCTCGGACAACGGGACAAAAGCACGCTTCGGGGCGTTTGTATTACCCGTGCCGCCCCCTGAGCTGCTGGTGTCGCTTCCTGATGAACTGCTTGCAGTGACGAAAATTCGTTGTCCGGCGCCCGTCACGACGCTATCCTTATCCTCTTCATCTTCACCCGCTTCAACGGTCACAAACGGCTCACCGTTAAACCTTTCCAACACGGCAATCATCCCGGTAATTTTTTCCTGCCGCGCCATCAAGGCTCTCTTCTCGGCCAGTTTCGATGTATCGGCGAGAACCAACGTGGTATCTCCACCGCTACTACCAGCGGGGATTTGTCTAACGACGGCGGGGTCAAAGTCGGAAGGCTCCTGCCCGGGTATCGTATAAAAGAGTTTGAAGTCGTTTGCCGCCGCCGTCTCAATGCTGGTTTGCAGGGTGGACGTGCCCGCCCAGGCTTCCACCAGACTATCCAGTAAGCCGCGTTGCCCCGTATAGGTGGTTTGCTCAGCGTAGTTGCTCACAATAGCGGCAAGCGAAGATGACAGGCTCATCGCTTCCCGCAGGTCTCGAACCATACCAGAACCAGGGCTCTCCGGAAGCCCGGTGGCTTCTTCAGTTAACGCAATGCTGTCGGTGAATTCCCGGTAGAACGGGCTATGGGCAAGGTCGAGGTTGGCCGTGGTCCCTTCGGTGCCATCAACGGTTAGATGGACGGCGGCAGCCGATTGCACGTTGCCATTGCCCAGATTGACATTGCCGCTTTCGGCGTCCAAATCAATACTGACAATCCCGGCCTCGGTCAGGGAAGTGAGTTCACCTGTATCCGAGATACCGTCCTGGTCTAAATCCTGCCAGATTTTTACATTGGCAAATTCGGTGTCTTTTGCATCAAACACAGCGTCGCCATTGCTGTCCAGATCGGACAGCGCGTCAAAGCCATCGGCGGCGAATGAACCATCGGCTTTTACAGTATCCACGCCAAAGAGTTCAGCGCCGGTATCAATGGTGCCATTGCCGTTACGGTCGAGGACAATAAAGCCATCGTCCGCGCTGACCCAGCCGGTGCCGGTCTTGACGCCATCGCCATTATGGTCAAACAGGACGGTGCCATCGGCGCCGGTGGTTTCAATACCGTCGCCATCCATGTCTATCGCGAGGGGATCCCGGCGGGGGGGAAACCAGTTTTTAAATCGGTTCCATAAATCATTTATCCAGCCGCTAATGTCTGGTATACAGTCGCTAATGTCCGGCAGTGGGACATACTCATATTCGCGAGCATCTGATGGATCAAATGGATCAGTGATAAGTTCCCCGTTGTTCAATGCCTCATACACTAGTTCTCCTATCTCGGCACGGCTACCGGCAACCTCGCCAATATCCCTTCCAACCGCATTGTTCCAGTTATCCATATTGCGTGCTTTTGAATCTTGGCCATTCAAAGCCCCTTTTATTTCGTTGGCGTGCCCGGCTATAAGTGCTATGGATGCTCCATGCTCCTGAGTTATCGCGGCACTGGTGTAAGCATGCCTGAACGCATCGAGGGCATCATTGCTGCCTTCAGCTAATTTTCCATCCGGTCTTCTTTTTATCGGGCGCCCCGTAACTTGTTCATAGGCTGCGTAAGATTCTTGTTCATAGCGGTTTAAGATATCTTGTACAGAGCGTTTTATAGCTTGTACATAGTGGTATGGCAGATGTAGGATCATCAGTTTATAGCTCCTAATGTGATGCATGTACGAATATGTTTGGGTGTGCTACGTCTTTGAAATTTAAAAATGGCGGCCTGGTTAAATGCGGGGCAATAGCCTGGGTGAAAATTGAGTTTCCTGAAATCGTCTGTTTGTTTTTGAGCGAAATTTATTTGTTGGACGTCTAATTTTTTATTCACCTTAAAGGAAAAAGCTTTAGGGGCTTTTCCCTCCCTATACAAAATAAAATGCCAGTGAAATTCATCTATGGTCAGATCCAGTCCATCTTCAGGATCACTACTAAAACCGTGATACGGTGGTGATATACAGATCATATCCCATTCTCCTTCAATTAAATCGCTGACTTTTTTCAATTCATTAATCCCGATATTTCGCAGTTTTTCTTCCAACGCGATTTTCTCCTTCTCCAGCTCACTTTTTTCTCCAAAAATAGAATCACAACTACACAGGCTAAGTGTAATGCTGATGAAAACAATGATTTTGATAAGCTTTGCCATCTTAAAATGCCCTCTATTTCAATTTCACCAGGATAGCTTCAGTATCTCCATTCCGGATTTGTCGTGCTTAGCGGAGTTTATACCTGAATCTGGTGTTTGGAGTGATTGAAAATTAGCAGTGTATCTGGTTGATTTATCGTGTTCAAACTAGGCGCCAAGCAAGAAGTGATACACTGCTATGAAAGAGAATAACGTGGCTGAATTGGCGGGTCGAGAGTCGTTGACGGAGTTGCTGTGAACTTGGGGGCTAGACAGTTGATTGAGCAGGTCGTTGAAGCTGAGCTGAAGGAGTTTATGGGGCCGTTTTCGTGCTGGTTGTTGTCAGATGGGCGCGGTGGTGGGCAATGGAGACCATCCGGAGCGCTCTGTGCAGACTGGAATTGGGCCGGTGGCAGTCAGGATTTCGAAGGTCAGCGCGAAGGACGGCGTCCGGTCGCGTGTCGCTTTGAATCGACCTTTGGCACGATACGCCATCGGACGAAGCGACCCAAGGATTGAATTTATCATATATCGGCTTATTATAGCCGGATGGTCAAGTTTATGAGTGCTCTCCCGGGCGGTGTCGTTCTTTGTGGGACGAGGTGTATGTCATGGCATCAGGTTGCTGGATTCTATTCTGGCGATCTGTTTTGTATGCCTAGCAAACAGGGCTTGCCCATGTACGTCGCGGCATATGTTCCTGGGGATATCTAATCAATCATGAATATCTGGGGCTTGTTTAATTACTGGGCGGTTATTTTCCTGATGATGACCGGTTTGTATATCGTCATCGCTCACGATAATTTAATCAAGAAGCTGGTCGGTATCAATATTTTCCAGTCGTCCATCTTTATCCTGTTTATTTCTATGGCTAAGGTGAACGACGGGACGGCGCCGATACTAACGGAGACGGATAAACTCTATTCCAGCCCTCTGCCGCATGTTCTGATTTTGACCGCGATTGTAGTCGGTATTGCCACCACGGCCTTGGGGCTTGCGATTATTATTCGTATCCATAAGTCCTTCGGCACTATCGAAGACAACGAGATACAACAGGAGCTTTAGCGGTGTTGGGTGGTCATCTGCCTGTTTTGCAGGTTGTCCTGCCACTTGCAGCGGCGCCTGTATGTGTCATTGTACGGCATCACGGTTTGACGTGGATGCTGGCGACCTTAATCAGTGCCCTTGCGTTTGTTATTTCGTGTCTGTTATATGTGCAGCTTGGCGCGGAGAAGACGATTACCTATGCCATAGGTGGTTGGGCCGGGCCATGGGGAATTGAATATCATATCGATAAGCTGACGGTTTATATGCTGTTGATCGTGAATGGTATCGGCATGTTGTTATTATCGGGGGGCAGAAGCAGCCTTGAAGACGAGATTGAAAAAGATCGGCTTTCTCTTTTTTATGCCGCTTTTCTGTTAAATCTGGCGGGTCTTTCAGGCATCATTACAACGGGTGATGCGTTTAATCTGTTCGTGTTTATCGAGATCGCTTCACTGTCTTCCTATGCGATGATCAGCGTTAGTCGTGACAGACGCAGTTCATACGCTGCTTTCCGATACCTCATACTGGGTACCATCGGGGCGAGTTTTATTCTGATTGCGGTTGGTCTGCTTTACAGTGTTACCGGCACATTGAATATTGCCGATTTGTCTCGGCACTTACCGCTCGTGGAGCATAAGAATACCTTATTGACGGCGTTGATCTTTTTTACGGTCGGCATAGCGCTGAAGGCGGCGATGTTTCCCTTGCATGTCTGGTTGCCCGATACATATTCCTATGCGCCTTCAGTGGTGGCCACCTTTTTTGCCGGTACGACGACCAAAGTTTTTATTTATGTGCTGGTTCGATTTGTTTATTCCCTGTTCGGTTATCGGCTGAGTTTTGATTTGGTCGCCTTTCAGCATTTTTTGATGTTCATGGCCTGCGGGGGCATTCTGGTGGGTTCCTGGCTGGCTGTCAAACAGGACAATCTGAAACGTCTGCTGGCGTATTCAAGTATTGCTCAACTCGGCTATATTGCGCTCGGTATTTCTCTGGCTACCGAACTCGGATTGGCTGCTGGTTTAACGCATATTTTTAACCATGCCGTTATCAAGGTCGCGCTGTTTTTGTCGGTTGTCAGTATTGTCTATCGGATGCAGACAGTCTCACTTACGGAACTGGGCGGTCTCGCGAAAATTATGCCGTTCACGATGGCCTGTTTTTTACTGGCGGGGTTGAGCCTGATCGGTGTTCCACTGACGGCCGGTTTTATCAGCAAGTGGTATATGATTCAGGCTTCGCTGGCAGCGGGTTATTGGCCGCTGGTGGTATTGATTGTATTTTCTTCGGTGCTGGCGGTTGTTTATATCTGGAAGGTTATTGAAGTGACCTATTTCAGCCCCGTCAATCCGAAACTTGAAGAGCGGGCAGGCCAGGGGACACGACCTTATTTATTCTATACCAGCCTGTCCGTTTTTGTATTGGCCAATCTTTATTTCGGTATTGAAACCTCGTTTAATGCAGGGTTTTCCGGTGAGATTGCATCGTTTCTGATGGGTTGACATCATGCCTCTGGAATTATCTATCCTGCTTGCCGTGTGTCTGCCCTTGTTCGGCGGATTGCTGACGGGGCTTTTCGGCAAAAGCATTAATTTGCGCGAGACGGTAACGCTGGTAACGGCAACGGCTCTGGTGTTTGTCGTCTATTCACTGTTACCGCCGGTACTGGCGGGTGAACGACCGATGCTGTATTTGTTTGATATTCTGCCCGGCCTTGCCATTCAATTCGAGGTTGAACCATTGGGAATGTTGTTTGCCTGTATCGCCTCGTTGCTCTGGTTGATTAATTCGATCTATTCAATTGCCTATATGCGCGCCGGCAATGAAAAAAATCAGACCCGATTTTATATTTGTTTCACTGTCGCCATCGCCAGCACCATGGGCATTGCCTTTTCGGCAAATTTGCTGACTTTATTTATTTTTTATGAGGTGTTGACGTTATCGACTTATCCTCTGGTTACACATAAAGGCAGCGTTGATGCGGTGCGCGCCGGCAGGCGTTATCTCGGTGTGTTACTCGGCACGTCAATTTGCTTTTTTCTGCCAGCGATTGTTTTTACCCAGATGCTGACCGGGACGATGACATTTTCCCCTGGTGGCGTATTCCCCGAAGATATTGACGGTGCTTTGCTATTGGTATTGACCCTGTTGTTTGTTTACGGCGTGGGCAAGGCCGCCTTGTTTCCCGTGCATCAATGGTTACCGGCGGCAATGGTCGCGCCGACCCCGGTGAGTGCCTTATTGCACGCGGTCGCCGTGGTCAAGGCGGGGGTCTTTTGCATTGTAAAAATCGTGACCTATATATTGGGTCCCAAATTACTGGCGGCGGCGATGTCTGATATTAATCTCTTGCTTTATCTGTCGGGATTTACCATTGTCTTTGCCTCTCTGGTGGCGTTACGATCGGACAATCTGAAAAGGCGGCTGGCGTATTCGACCATCAGTCAACTGTCTTACGTTATTCTGGCGACGGCTTTGCTTGCGCCGATCTCGCTGATGGGGGCCGCTTTGCATATTCTGGTGCATGCGTTCGGCAAAATAACCTTGTTCTTTGCCGCTGGTGCCATTTATGTCGCAACGAAAAAAACGAATGTGAGCCAGTTGAACAACATCGGCAGGCGTATGCCGTTCACGATGACCGCCTTTGCCATTGGCAGTCTTTCAATGATTGGCGTACCGCCCACTGCCGGTTTTCTGAGCAAGTGGTATATTTTGCAGGGCGCTTTTGCCGTTCAATCGTGGTTTGCCATAATAGTGATTATCATCAGCACTGTACTGAATGCGGCGTATTTTTTGCCCATTGTTTATGCCGCTTTTTGGGGACGGCCGGATGACGGGGTGCAGGACGGGTATCGTGAAGCACCTTTGCCGATGGTTTTTGCCTTAAGTTTTACAGCGCTGATGACGGTATTATTGTTTTTGTTCCCGGGGCTCCCCCTGCAACTGTTGTCACAATTGATTGAGGTTCTCCCGTGAAGCAAAACTGGTTTTATCGTCAATCTTCCATAAGAAAGCTGTGGACGGGCGCGGTAATTGTACTGGCGTTGATCGTGTTACTAGAGTTATTTTTGACGAAACCGCATCTACATTTCAGTATTGAAGGCATTTTTGGTTTTTACGCCCTGTACGGTTTTTGGGCCTGTGTCGCCACCGTATTGGTGGCAAAGTTGCTGGGTTTTTTCATGAAACGCAAGGATGACTATTATGACCGCTAGTGTCTTTCACCCGGGTTTATTGCTGATCCTGTCTGGACTTCTGGTCCTTTTTCTTTTTCCGGCGGCGGGGATCCGGAGAACGGTCTTTATCTTGTCCATCCCTTGCCTGGTTTTGTTTATCCTTTGGGGTATGCCACAGGGAGAAGGCTTTTATATTCAATATCTGGGTTATGAACTAACATTGATCCGGTTTGATCATTTGAGTCGTCTTTTTTGTACGGTGTTTGTCGTTACTGTGCTTGTTGGCAGTTTGTTCTGTTGCAAACAGGCGCGTTCGACCGAGCTGGCGGCTGCTTTTGTCTATGCAGGCAGTGCGGTATCGGTGGTATTGGCGGGAGATTTCATCAGTCTGTTTGTCTTTTGGGAGTTGATGGCGCTGGCATCGACTGTTGTGATCTGGTCGGCAACAGGCGATGGCACCCGACAGTCCGGCTTACGTTATGTCTTCATTCATTTGCTGGGCGGCGTGATTTTAATGTGCGGTATCGCCGCTTATGTTAATGAAACTGGTTCCGTACTGTTCGGGCGAATGCAAGCCGACAGTCTTGCAAGCTGGTTGATCTTGGCTGGTTTTTTACTGAATGCGGGCGCACCGCCATTGTCCGCCTGGTTGCCAGATGCCTATCCGGAGACCTCGTTTAGCGGAATGGTGTTTTTAAGCGCGTTTACGACCAAGACAGCTGTCTATGTCCTGTTACGTGGTTTCCCCGGGACTGAAATCCTGATCGCCTTCGGTGTGTTTATGATCTTCTACGGCATTATTTATGCGCTTCTGGAAAATGATATGCGCCGGATACTGGCCTATAGCATTATTAATCAGGTCGGATTCATGGTGTGTGGTATCGGTATCGGCACGGAGATGGCACTGAACGGAGTAGCGGCGCATGCCTTTACACATATTATTTACAAGGCATTATTGTTAATGTCGGCTGGTTCGGTGTTGTATATGACCGGAAAACGCAAATGTACCGATCTGGGTGGTCTGGTCCATTCCATGCCGTTTACCACCATTTGCGGTATTGTCGGGGCGCTGTCAATTTCTTCCTTCCCGTTAACATCCGGGTTTATCAGTAAATCCATGATTACCCAGGCTTCCGCCGATCAGCATCTGTTATGGGTATGGTTGTCTCTTCAGGCGGCATCGGCCGGTGTGTTTCTGCATGCCGGGATAAAATTTCCCTGGTTTGTCTTTTTTCAGAAGGACAGTGGTTTAAGGCCCGCCGAACCGCCGTTGAATATGCGTCTGGGTATGCTGTGCTTCGCCTTTCTTTGCATACTGTTGGGTATTTTTCCGAATCTGCTCTATGGGATGCTGCCTTATCCGGTTGACTATGTCCCTTACACGGGAACCCATGTTCTGGCGCAATTGCAGTTGCTTCTGTTTTCCGGGCTGGCCTTTTTTGTCATGTTACCGCTGATGAAGAGAACATTGACAATCAGTCTGGATTTTGACTGGTTTTACAGAAAAGGGCTGCCCTGTTTAATGGAGTGGTTGTTTTTGCAATTACAGAAACTCAATGAAACAGCTCGTCTCTGTTACCGTAATGTCATTGCATCGTGGCCGGGCAAGGAGTTCAAACCCGGAACGTCTCTGGCGATAAATATGTACGGTATTTTGATTATCTTCATCGCGGTGATGGTTTATTTATTCATGACAGAAGCCATGCGGTAATAATTAATTAAAGGTAGATTAATCTTTTGAAAATTACCTTTTTCAATAGAAGATAATTACACTCAAAGCTATTAGCCTTACTTCATTATAGCTTGTATATCCGCTCTAGATTAGAGTTTTCAGGGAAGACCAAGCGCCAAGGATGGCGCATCCTTAAGTGTAATTTTCCTGATTAAACCAGTCAATGGCTTCTTGTAACCCGTTGCTCCCGGGACGGGACTGGTAACCCAGTTCCCGTTTTGCCTTTTCACTTGAAAAGAACATCATTTTTTCGGACATACGTATCCCGTCAACGGTCGCGCGCGGTTCTTTCCCGGTGATGGTGGCGATGCGTTCCATACACCATGCTACCGGGATAAGCGGTTTATGCGGCAGCCGTATTGTTGGCGGTTTGATATTTTCCGCCGTGCAGATATAGGCAAGAATTGAGGCAAGCGTCATATTGTCGCCGCCAAGGATATAACGTTCGCCGATTTCTCCTTTTTCCATAGCCAGCAGGTGACCGGCGGCCACATCGTTAACATGGACGATATTCAGCCCTGTATCAACGTAAGCCGGCATCCGCCTGCGCATGGTGTCCAGTATGATTTTTCCAGTAGGGGTCGGTTTGATATCGCGCGGGCCAACCGGTGTTGAGGGATTAACAATAGTGACCGGACAGTTGTGTGTTTTAATGAGGTTCTGTACGGCCTGTTCCGCAAGGTATTTTGAGCGTTTGTAGTGTCCGATCATCTCCGCCAGTGAAGAGGGCGTTGTTTCATCGGCTGGTGCGCCGTCTTTCTGGAGACCCAGTGTGGCGACGCTGCTGGTATAAACGATTTTATTGACACCGGCTTCGGTTGCGGCTAGTACAAGGTTACGAGTGCCTGCCACATTGGTTTGATACATGTTTTCGTAATCAGGTGCCCACAAGCGATAATCCGCTGCGACATGAAATAATTTGTCGCAACCTTGCACTGCGTTTTTTAAGGAGGCCGTATCGCGTAGATCGCCTGTTATTATTTCGACATCCAGGTTTTTAAGATTGTGCCGGTCGGCGCCCGCACGTACCAGAGCTTTAACCTCAATGCCCCGCTTAAGTAGTTTCAATAATACGGCGGAGCCGATAAAGCCGTTGGCGCCGGTGATCAATGTTTTCATATAGGGGCTTTTTTGAGCGAGTGGTAATCTTTTGCCACCAGCCAGCAGAAGATCGGCGTTCCGATTCCGGCAAGCAACAGAAAGTAGTAGTCAAACTGCAGAAAGGTAACGATCGGCATGATATACAGCACGTCCTCCATTTCTACGCCTTTTTTACGGGGTTGCCGTGTTTTTTCCCGGCCGATTTTTTTTTCGATTTCATTCCGCATATAAAAAATGGCGGCGATCAATATACCGACTATCCCCCCGAGTATGCCGATATGGATGCCAAAGTGGTTTTGAACCAGTCCAATGCTGATACCGAGAAACAGAAAAATATTAACCAGTGCATCGGAAGCCAGATCATAATAATGTCCGACCATGCTGCTTTTGCCGGTTATTCTGGCTAGTTCCCCATCGGCGTGATCAAGAAGGTTGGAAACAATGAAAAAAAAGGCGCCGATGTTGCCGTAAAGATATTCGCCGGTGGATAAAAAACAGAATGCCAGAACGCCGCATAACAGGCGCAGGCTGGTCAGATAATTGGGCGTGATGAATGTGTGGCGGAGCGGATAGACCAGATGATAGGCCAGCCGCGCGTCCCAGGGTTTGTCGTCAATATTCATATTTTTTCTTGTGATGAACTCCGCCAGATTAAAAAGGCCGGCAGGAATAACAGGGTTGAGATCATCATTGAAACTAAACCTGCTGTCAAAAGCAAACCCATACTGGCGGTGCCCAGATGGGAAGCGAAGGCGAGATTGCCGATGCTGAATATCGTTGTCATCAGGCTGATTATCACGCCGCGGTAGGTGCCTGTTTTCAGTATATCCTGGGGGGGTCCTGTCTGTTCCTGCCGAAAGCGATCGGATATATGAATACTGCTGTCAACCCCGATGCCCAGTAGTAAAGGCAGGCCGATGACGTTGGCAAAATTAAGCGGGATGTTAAACAAAAGCATGAAGCCAAAGGTAAAGATCACGCCGATCAGAACGGTTACAAGAATGATAATCGTATCTGATTTTTTTCGGGACAGAATGAGTAGCAATAGGCCGACGGCGATCAGGGCGTAAAAGGAAGCTGCCTTGAACGCGCCGAGCACGGCATTACCCGCTTCTACCTGGATGATGGGACTGCCAATCACGTCAATATCCTGTGTCTGTAGTTGTTCAACGAAGCGGCGCATGGCGGCGTTGTCATTCAAGTTCTCTTTCGGCAAAATTTGTAATCTGTACACTCCCTGATTTAGCCAGCGTTTTTTGACCCTGTTCGGCAGGTCTTGTATCCTGACTTCTGTTGCGGCTAGCGCATCATTCAGGTGTTGTATTCTGCCATCCAGATTATCCAGCATACGGCCTTCAATTTTTTTCAGCGTTTTGATATCGGGTGATTCGTTCAGGAGACGATTTAAATTGAGCGCCAATCGGTCTGTTTGCTTAGACAATGTTTTATTATGGATATTTTTCAGTCGTGTCAGCAGGTTTTCGATGGCATCGGTGTATTGCTCACGTTTAAGACCAGTCGTTGCGGCAAGCGCAAGCGGCCCTGTTATGAGATTCATCTCATCAATGACGGATAGTTTTTCCGCCTGCCCCCGTGGCAATAAATCTTCCAGCCAGACGACTTTCCCCACCGTATTCAGTTTTTCAAACGCGTGTTTGGTTTGTAGGGCCGTCGCACGTGATTTTTTCAGCAAAATACCGTGCCAGGGCGCAGTGTCGCTGTCACTCAGCAAATCGCGATAGGTTTGTACGGATTCATTTTTCGGGTCCTGCAGGTTTAATGTGTTGAAATCAAAATTGATATGGTCGTATTGAGACAGGATGCTGATAATCACTATAATCGTGATAATCAGTATGAACCGGGGATATTGACTGGGAATTTTGTTCAGTTGCCTGAGAAGGCTATGCCGACCGTTTTCCCTCAATTTTTTATCAAGTTTCAGTGGCTTCAGACTCAACAGGGCAGGCAGTAATGTAAAGGTGTAGAGGAAGCTGATCAGCATACCGCTACCGGCTATCCAGCCGAGTTCGGCTACGCCCCGATAATTCGTGGGAATGAAAGCATAAAAACCGATCGTGGTCGTGATGGCGCATAACAATAGTGAACGGAAGATGCTCTCCATCGCTGTTTTTAGGGCATCGTTGGTATCGGATGCCAATGGAACCCTTTCTTGGTAACGCAGCGACAGATGGATGGCAAAATCAATCCCGAGACCAATGTATAACACAGCAAATGCCACGGAGATAAGGTTAAGCTCGCCGACTGTCAACGTCGCAAAGGCGGTTGTTGTTATCAGCCCCATGATCAGGGTTAACAGACAGGAGAAAACTGTCCAGATGGAACCGAGACCGAAAGTCAAGATCGTGGCGACCAGTATAACGGAGACCATGATGGCCAGGATATTGGCTTTGGAAACGCTTTTTAATTCTTCATTGGATAAAACCGTGCTGCCGGTTAGTTTTGTCTTTACGGTATTGTTATTCAGACCAGCGGCGTTAACCGTGGTCCGAATCTGTTTGATAACGTCATCTCCCGGCAGGAGCCCGTTATCGGATCCTGATATCTGCAACGTGATAAATTCGCGATAGACTGATTTTTTCTCGTTCTCGTTAATATTTAGCAGGTGTTGCCAGGATATTTGATATTGAGGGTCTTCCAGAGTGCGGTTGATGTTACTTAATAAGGGTTCTATGCTAATTTCTTCACCATCCTGTCTGGCTTGCAGGGCGTCGCCAAGCATGGTGAACAGGCCGCGTAAATTTTTATCGCGCAGTAATGTGCCGAGAAAAGGTTGAACACGTGCCAGGTGATCGGCCAAATCCTGCAGTTCATCTGTTTTGAGAAATAAGAAAGCGGACTGGCGAAAATAGGGTAGCGCGGCTGGATAATAAATATCATTGAACGATGGCGGTCCGGTTTTTAAGGCGTCATATAATTGTTTTGCGCTGTCACTCGCCTGGTCGGGGGTATCGGATTCAATTACGATCAGAATGTTGTTCAAAAACTGTGGGAACCGTTTTTCATACTCAATATCCAGTTTTCGCCATGGCAGGGTTTCCGACAGCATATCGCCAGTATCGGTATTGATGCCCAGGTTATCCTTGATATAAAAGAGCAGCCCGAGGCCAAAGGCCATCATGAGCGCGATAATCATGATGTGATAACGTCCGATAAACCGGGCCCAGCGGCTGATCAGCGTTTCAACGAGATTTGAGTGTTTAGCGCTCATGTTTTAAGATTTGTACAAGCCATGAAAACACATGGGTGTTATGTTACTTCCGAACAATTCGGATTTTTAAACGCGGAAGGTGTATTCCTTAAAGCCCTTGTGAAAGGGCTCAATGTTTTCTATACGAGACGGAATGTGTTGTTTCGGATCAAGCCTGTTTTTTTCAAAATACATCATATATTTACCAGGTATTTCCAGGGAGTCGGTGACTTCATCAGCCCATGCCTGGATAGTTTCCATTATTATAAAAAAAATGTTGTTTTTTTAAATCGATGGCTATTTGTCTCAGTATGCTTAATGCTTTTTGATAGTTTTTTGCCAGTTTGACGACTGCCGGTATTTGTCCGGGTTGTTTCAGGCAACTTGACAAAAAGCGGCCCGCACTTATTCGTCCCAGGTGATCCGTATGCTTCGTGACCATCGCCGGAATCGTGTCATGCGCTTCATCAACGATAACGCGCAGAATCAGGTAGTCCATATTATGGTCCCTTGCCATGGCGGCAAGGGTCGCACTTTCCATGTCGACGGCAACGGCATTGGTGCGCTTTGACAAGGCAGTTTTTTTTTCAGCTGAATCGCATATACTATCAGCCGAGGCAAGCGGGTTGATAAAAGTTCTGAAAGAAGCCTTTAAAAAATGGTTCTGTACCTTCTTTATCCAGTCCGATGAGGCACTGTAAAGGCGGTTATCGCCAATTACCCGGTTGGCGATAAGTATATCGCCTGTTTTAAGCCTGTCGTCTATTGCTCCCGCTGTTCCCCAGCTTACCAGCGCATCAATATTGAGCGTGCACAGTTTTTTTGCGCCGGTCAATGCCGCTGTTTTTCCCATACCACTTAAACAGAGCAGAATATCCTTTTCTATCTCGATTGGCAACGCTACTGCCAGCCTTTTCCGATACAGGCATTTTGCTTCACCAGGTAAAGCCGCAATAATGCCAATTCTGCTCAAGAGTCGTTTTTGACGAGATTGCGATAGCGGGCCAATGCCCAAAGCGGAAAGTATTTTTTGTAACCATGATATTTCAGGTAGAAAACTCGCGGGAAACCGGGGGCGGTGTAGTAATTGTCCTCCCAGTGTCCATCAGGGCATTGCGTTGTCAACAAGTAGTCAACCCCCGCTTTTACCGTTTCCGTCCTAACTTCGCCTACTGCCATCAATGCCAGTAGTGCCCAGGCCGTTTGGAAAGAAGTGCTCGGAAAAGGGCGGCGATGTCGGGGTGGATAATAACTGTCATTGCTCTCACCCCAGCCGCCATCACTGTTCTGCATATTCTGCAGATAGTTGATGGCCTGGCATATATAGGGCGCTTTGAGGTCTTCTCCAATGACTTCCAGCGAGGTCAATACGGACCAAGTACCGTAGATATAATTTGTGCCCCAGCGGCCAAACCAGGAGCCGTCTTCCTCCTGTTCTGATTTCAGGTATTGAACAGCCTTTCGAATATGGTTCTCGTATTTCTTCTGATTCGCCAGACTGAGTAATGCGATTGAACGTCCGGTCACATCGGCGGTTGGCGAGTCTAGCAGGGCGCCATGGTCGGCGAACGGAATGGCGTTCAGATAATATTGTGTATTATTGACTTCAAATGATCCGAAGCCGCCATTGTTTGACTGCATGCCAGCCACCCAGTTGGCAGCGCGTTGTATTGATTTTACATAGCGCTGTTTACCCGTTCGCTGCATTGCCCACGCGACCATGGAAGTATCATCCAGGTCAGGATAATGATAATTACTGTATTGAAAGGCCCAACCGCCGCCCCTGAGACGGGGTCTGGGAATACGCCAGTCGCCGGGCTCATCATCCAGTTGTCTGTCCATTAGCCAGTTGAGTGCATTTTCAATCTCGTTGGTGATATTGGTCTCGGTTTCTATCATGGCCTGGCTGGCCAGACAGGTATCCCAGATCGGCGACAGGCAGGGTTGGCAATAAATTGAATGACCACGTTTGACCAGCAGGGCGTCAATGGCCTTGCGCGCCTTTTTGCGCAACGGGCTTTCTCGGGGATAACCCAGTGTGGCCAGAGCCTCCAACACATTAACCATGGCTGGGAAGATACCGCCAATGCCATGGTTTTCATTCATCCTGTCAATGAACCATTGTTCACACCGGCGAATGGAATATCGTCTTACAAATTTCGGTACAAGTTTTTCAACCAGTCGGCCAGTGTGATCCAGCATCAGGAAGAGACGGCTCAGCATCGTCGTGACCCTGAAATAATTCAGTTCGTTTTCAGGCGGGAGGGTAAACAATTCGCGGATGTCTACACCACGCGGGTTGACCGCTTTTGCTTTCATAGTGCACAGTACAAACAAGGGCACCATCACCGTGCGCGACCAGTAAGCGACCTTGTCAATATGAAAGGGGAACCACTTGGGTAAAATGATGACTTCAGCCGGAATAAACGGCACCGCCCGCCAAGGTACCTGACCAAATAAGGCCATTGTGATGCGTGTGAAGACATTACAACGTGCGGCGCCGCCATGGTTCAGAATCAGGTTTCTGGCGCGCACCATATGTTCCTCGTGCGAACTGTCTCCGACCAGCTTCAGCGCATAGTAGGCCTTTACCGAACAACTGAGGTCAAAGTCGCCGCCAGTGTAAAGCGTCCAGCCACCTTCTTCCGTTTGCCTGTCACGCAGGTATTGGGCAATTTTGATCTCAATGACGTCATTCACCTCGCCAACAAAATGATTCATCAGAATATATTCAGCCGGTATGGTACAGTCCGCTTCCAGTTCATATATCCAGTGACCGTCTTCACGTTGCTCGGCCAATAATTTATCGCGCGCGGCGGCGATAGTGTCATCCAGGCTGATAGTCCTACCGGGATGGATATCCGTAGCGGGGATGGTGGACAGCTTGCTCGCTTCTATCTTTTGCCCGTTCCCCATGTCCAATGTCATGGGCATATGTTTTTATATGGCAACGTCGTTAATGGTGAGAACGGAATGTGGAAATGGGAAACCGGTTGTTTTGCAATAATTGATCATAAATAATTTCTTATCCACATTGTTCCTGATGATATGGTGGATATTGACTTCAGCGAAGTATCTCATGAATAGTAGCTGTAGGCAAATGTCGTCCAGAAAATCGAAACAGGTAAGTGAGGATACGATCGTGGCCAACAAACAAACCGGTCAGAAAACGAGTAATTTTAACGCTACGGCGGCTGATTTTGACTTGGTGACCTTCGGTAAAGGACGGGTGTTTATAAACCTTGTCCAGCGTCAGTACGGCCATGCCTAAAGCCCATAGGCAGAAACGGCGCAGGCCCTTTTCCCTCGCCGGGATAATCAGGGTATAACGCAAAGCGCTATGGAGATGTGCATGTGCAACTCCCAGAAGTTCAAGCAACGCTGCGTTGAACCCTGCTTCATTCCGACCGGCCTGTTTACGACGAGTGTCAAAGCCGTGTTTTTTAAAAACATCCCGTGGTAGCCAGCAGGCGCCGCGCGTGTGATCTTCCCAGATGTCTTTCAGGATATTGGTCATCTGCAGGCCCTGTCCGAAACACACAGACAATTTCATTAATTCATCGCGGTGGCGATCAATTTCAGGGGAATAATCGCAGAATAACTCGGTTAACATCTCACCGACAACGCCGGCGACATAATAGCAATACCGTCCCATGTCATTCAGATCGGTAATGCCGTCCGGGTGTTTTATGTCCTGATAATACGCCATCCCATCCGCCATGATCGCAATACAGCGCTCTATCGCGCCGCGCTGGCGTTCACTAAAGCTGTGGGTGACGCGAATGACCGCCTCGGTGTTTGCAATCAGGTCGTATTCGGCCTCGGTAGCCGCTGGTGACAACAAGGCAAACAACGACACGGAGAATGTTTGCGGATCTTCCACGCCACGAACCACTTTGATAAACCGTTCGGCATATTCCCGCTTGGTCTTTGCCGGCATGGCTTTATCATCTTCAATGGTATCTGCAATCCGGCAGAGCAGGTAGGCGTTTGCGACCACCTGATAAAGTGGTTCCGGCAGTTCCGGGATAGTTAAGGCAAAGGTGCGTGAGACACGCTGCAGTATCTCATTTTGGTAGAGATCATCCTCAAGTCGGGTCTGCAACGCTTTTCTGGACTTCATGATTTTAACCCGACTATTTCATTAAAGGTTAATATTAAATTCGGTTATCTTCAATTTCAAATAATTATTGTTATTTGGAACACAGTTTGTGCTGTTTCGCCTTATTTGCTGGCGTTATATTTTGTTTGGCTAACAATCTCCAAATTCAAAATCCTTCATAAAATATCAGTGATATCAAGGTTGATTCTGTTTGAATTCAATACGAATGATCTCGTATAACGGATACTGAAATCGGATACGGCATTGATCAGGAGTTTGGTGTACGATTTCAAAATTAACAGCGCCGTACTCTGCAGGTATATGAATAAGGTAACTGTCGCTAAGCGGATGGAAAAAACTAATCAAAATATCACGATAGCTTTTATCCCTGATGGAAACAATATTATGGCAATCAAGCACAGAGAGCGTCTCCAATAGTTGTAAAACAATAAATGTATCTTTCTGTTTATTTTTATTATCAAACTGAGAATGGACCAATATTTCGCTTTCTCCATTCAAGTGAATATGCTTGATGAAAGATAATACCCTTTTATTATCTCGAAGCTTGACTGAGTATTTTTGGGGTTTGTAAAAGATTAACTTTACTATAATAAATATTCCCGCAGTTACGAACAATGCAAAGAATATTGCAAAAAAAACGGCAAAAAGAGAAAAAGACCACCAGATAATCAGCAGGGATAAAACGGCTGCAATAATAGCGGCATTTCTATCACCGACATAATCAATTATGTTTCGTATAGCCCCTCGCGCTGACATGCCCGGGTGATAGAGACGGGTACATATCGCTTCAATCTTGTACAAGATATCACGCCAACTATCTTTCAATTCATCAACGTCAAATTTAGTCATTATTACTTGTCCATTATTCTTTGGTTTTGAGTATATACCGGTCGTCCGCCTTTCTTTTTTTGGAGACTATTTTTCATTATGCTCGCGAGCAGGGGGGAGCGCTTATGGCTTATGGTTAAGCTGAAAGTATACATAAAATTCCTTTACCATTCCACATGCGTGGTTTTTGGTCGCCATACCTCCCAAGCGTACTAAATGTTATCAGGTGCGATGGCAAATTCAGATAAGTCTACGATTTGTTTTTTAATATCATTTTCGGGACGGTGTTTCGAAATGAAATTACCGTATGCCCGGCAGCCTTCACCCACCTCAATCTCGTTGATTATTTCTAATGTGTCAATATTAATGATAGAAACGATATTATCGAACCAGTTTGCGACATAAAGCCGTTTGTTGTCTGGATGCAGCGAGATGCCTTCTGGATATTCACCTACTTTGATTTCATGGGTGGTTTTCATTTTGGCGAGGTTGATGACCGATACCGAATTGGAACGTTGATTCGTCACGAATAAGCGATGATTGCTTTTATCAATGGCGATGGCGTAGGGAAATTGCCCTACCTTGACGTGGCGGACGGTTTTTTTTCGGGTTAGATCAACAATACTGACGTCGCCCGACTGGACATTGGCGCTGTAGAGTTCTTGCCGGGATGGGTCTAGATTGATGCCAAAGGGGGCTTTGCCGACGGTGACGGTATCGGTGATCCGTTTATTGACCAGATCAACGGTCATAATAGTGTTATCGTCCCGGTTGGCGACGTATAAAAACGGTTTATCAGGGTGGACAACAAGTCCGGATGGCGACCGACCGACTTTGATTTTTGTTGTTATTGAGAGTGAATTCGTATCAATGATAAACATGCTGTCTTCATACCAGTCGGCGACATAAACGGCTTTGTCATCGGGGCTGATTGCGATTGCCAAGGGACCGCTTCCGGTTTTTATCGTTTTTATAACAGACAAACTTTTGATATCAATAATAGAGATGTCCTGGCTTTCAGGATTGGTGATATAGGCGCGTCTTCCGTCATGACTGATAACGACCCCTGCCGGTCGATGACCGACCGGGATAGTTTTGATGGTCCGATCCATTTTCGTATCAATTACCGAAACGGAATCATCGCCCTGATTGGTAATAAAGGCGTAAGGTCGGGCCTGTAGTGAACAGGCCCAGATGAGCAGAAAAGAGAAACCGGCTTTTTTAAGTATGCCCATCAAGAAACGGTGCCTCGGACACCATCGTTGCCGCTATTTTTCGGCAGCGGCCTTAATACCTTCCAGACCGGTTTTGTAAAGCATGCTGATCGCTTCAATGCCGGCGGCGTCGCTTAGTTCGGGAGGAGGTTCTTGACCAGGAAAGGAACGATAAAAAGCTCCTTTCCATTGAACCACAGTACCGCCGTCCGCCTCAACGACTATCATGGTCGAACCATGTGTGGCAATTGGCAATCCTTTAATGACACGGCCTTTTTCCAGTTGCATGGCGTATTGAACAAGCCTTTTTTCATTATCCAGTTTGAACAGCTTTTCTTTGATCTTTTCCCCGTTCTGCAATTCTATTGTTCTGACAGACCCAATATCGGAGCCCTTGTCGGTACTGCAGCTTTTTATCTCCGGATGCCAGTCCTGAATGGAACAGAACCCGCGAATGAGCGACCACACTTTGTCAGGTGGCGCATTCATTGTGATTTCCTCGATGACTTTTTGCCTTGATGGCCCATGGGCGAAAGTCAATATCGGCACAATGGCCAAGGTTAAGAAAAGTAATTTAAGACGTTTCATTTTTTTATTTTCCGGTGAGTTTATCAAGTAACGGCGCTTATTTAGTGATTATAATAATTATTTATTGACGGACTGATATCATGGCGTATAATTTGAACGGGTTTGGAAAATTGATTTTGTTATTTTACCGTAAAACGTTCCGTTTGTCTTCGGTCATGCTTTTCAGTAAACGGCAATCTTATTTTTCAGGTATAATTTTTAACTTTCAATAGGAAATAATAGTATGTCTGATTTAGTAACCGGCAAGGTTAAGTTTTTTAATGATACAAAGGGTTTCGGTTTTATAGAGCAGGAAGGTGGCCCCGATGTGTTTGTGCATTTTAGTGCGATCAAGGGTACGGGGTTCAAGACTTTGGCTGAAGGCCAGCAAGTCCAGTTCAGTGTTACGAAAGGGGAAAAGGGTCCCCAAGCCGAGAATGTTACTCCTCTGTAGATAATATTGCTGAAACACCCCCGACACAATAAATCTGTGTTGCGGTGTGTTAATAGAAATTGGGTAAATCACATTTGTGGAAATACTGGCGCGATTACTTAATCTTGGAAACGAGTGGCATGTTCATTCCTTTGAGATTGACCGGGTATCTAACAGAATAGATATTATTATCGGTCACGGGCCTGCAAAAAAAAGCCTGTTTTTCAGGCGTCCTGAAGTGGGTGGTGTTGAGACAGTAACGATACGGCACTTGCCTATCGCTGGTTTGCGTACTTTTTTGACTGTTCCGAGGCTGGACACAGTGGAAACGGATAAAGTCTGGGCTCCACTCGGTTCTAGGTTGACCAATGAGATGGAGGCATTTCTGATCGATGTCCTTAACAATACTCGATCCGGTAAGGCCGCCGCCAAAATTGCCGGGGTGAGTATTTCCGATGTGCGCGAAGTCAGTCAACGGACTGGTGCTGGCGTGCATTATGCCGCTAGTGGTTTAGTCAATACGGTATCCGTTACTTCCAGTGAACTATCTGTCCCGGAAAGGGATTACGTCGATTCAGATTTATTTGAATTGGTTGAAGATCCTGATATTCCAAGCGAAACGCATGAGAATTGGCAGCGTATTGTCAACGAGGAGCTGGTGTTGCCGAGCAACACTATCGCTTTACAAATGTTATTACAGCGCATACGTCGAAATCTTGTAAGTCACCCATCGGAAACCACGCGTATGAACTCGGTCAAGTTGTTGCGTCAATATTTCATTAGAAACCGGGATAAACATCAGCTTGATTTAAAGATTATTGCAGGAAAATTGAAACAGCATAAAGACAAAGCGGATGACGAGTCGATATTGGAAAAAACAGGTTTTCCATCTGATATTGCCATTTGGCGAAATATCATTAACGGTAACTTTAAGATAAAGACATCTGATTTGGCGACGCAAATGATCATAGAACAGACTCAAAAATTGGTTGAACAAGGCCGGGATGAAACTTCTCACCATGTTGCAGAGAAAATATTACGGCGGTTTTTCGCTAAGCATAAGTATCGTTTACGTAATGAAATTCGACAAATAATGGGTATTCAGATGGTTGATGTTTCCGACGGCGGGGAAATGGCGGTGGTTATCCCCTCTGAAAATGCGCCTTGTTGGCAAAAACTGATTGATGGGCAACTGGAGATTAAAACCGATGCGATTGGTTTGCAGATGATGATAGAGCGAATTAAACGGTCTACCGTTGGTCGGGAAGACGGTAGCAAAATACTGCGCCAGTATTTTGTTAGGCATCAGCCGGCTTTACGCAATGAAATATTGCAATTAAGCAATACTGACGAGACTGTTGTTGAAACGAGGGTTGGGTAGAACACTATATCCTATGGAAACATACCCGATCTGGCGAGGTTTGAACAATGATGATGTGGCGGTTGGCACCAATTTCATTGGCTTGAATGATAATGTTGCAGAGTATATGTCTTTCAATAGAGTATCATCCGACTGAAGTATTGAGCAGAGTAAAAATGCTTCGATACTTTGTAAAAATTAAAACAGATATGTGGATAAAGTGGAATTATGGCTATATCTGATGTTCATTCTCAAATGTTAACTGTTTCTCAAGCGCGGGCAGCGGTTGAAGCAGGCAAGGTGTTGTGGCTTGCGGGGGATGAGAATCTTTTAAGGCAGTTACCCAAAGGCCGCTGGATCGGGGGGTCGATCCCTTATTTTATGTCGGCCGAAGGCGGACAAACGACACGGGATATGATCTATGCTTCGGAGCTTGATGTTAGCGTTGCCAGAAGAATCCAGATCAAATTTTACAATGTCATGAATATACGGAATATTGCAAAAGATTCTCCAGAAGGTGGATTTACGATACTTTTGATTCCTGCTTTCAGTAGTATACACACGGAATATGCGCAAAATGCTCCTGAATATGAAGATATGTTTATTAAAACCATCGCCGGTTGGATTACTGGTGTACATTTGGATGATCTGGATAATGTAAAGCCCTGTGTCTGTAATGGTGGTATCTGTGAAGTTTCTACGGATAAGGCAGTTGCAATGCATGTCACGCTTGCGCGGGACAAATTCGCTCATATTGGTATTGTTAACATTTTGGTACAGGGAGACGGTGATATCATCGAATTTCCAGATACGGGGTTTTCTGTTTCAAATTGTTTAATCAATGGTATAGAACAGAATTTTGCCGATTATTTGGTGCGGAACAGGATCAATACCAAGTTGCCGTTAGTCGCGGATTATTCCGGAGCAATGATTAATGTATCGGTGCGGGCTATCCATGGAAACGAGAAAAAAGTGTCTCTTTATGCACCAGTCTTCAGTGGTGTAGAGTATAAGGTGGCTAAACCGATTGATAATTATGTTGATGTATTTCAATCCGCTTTACCCGTTCTGAATAACGGTGTTACTTTTTCTTGTAACTGTATTTTGAATTATCTTTATTCGGAATTAGAAGGCAAAACCACCAAGGGGATCACCGGGCCAATGACATTCGGCGAGATTGCCTATCAGTTATTAAACCAGACACTAGTTTATTTGACGATAGAAGATATTGACTCATTAGGAAGTGAACGCGAATAATATAACGATAGCCCTGATCGGCTTGTCTGATATTGAAAGAAAACGCCTTGATGTTGCTTTTCTTTACTCGCAATCACGACAAACCATGTACACTGCTGTCAATATCACCGGCGTCCCTCAGGTGCTTTTGGTTGATGCCGATGAGCCAGCGTCACTGATCAAGTGGCGTAAATACCGTGATACGCTGGAAGCGGCGGGGGATGTGGAGCCCCCGTCGGTGCTGATTTCAAGACATCGGACGTTTAAGACCAGGCACTATCAGATACGATATCCTTTTATCATATCAAGGGTTATCAGCACATTGGACAGGCTTGCTGCCAAAGAATTGAATCTTAATAAAGATATTGCCGTCCTTGGACAGTTGCAGGCGGTTTCCTCGCTGAAGCATATCCATACGGAACGCATTGATGAAGACAATATAAAGAGGGTGGCTGCTCTGGTGGTAGATGATAGCCTGCCAGTCAGAATCCAGATGTCTCAGGCATTAAAACCGTTTACTGACCATGTTGATTTTGCCGAATCCGGTGAAGAAGCCCTTGAATTGATCAAGACGAACGAGTATCAGCTTATTTTTCTGGATGTTGTATTGCCGGGGATGGATGGTTACGAGATATGTAAAACTATCAGGAAGGGTAAAGCCAAAGATACGCCTGTTATCATGTTGACCAGTAATTCATCGCCAGCAGATAAAATAAAGGGCAGGTTGGCAGGGTGCGATACTTATTTAATCAAGCCAGTGGGAGAAACTGTATTTAAAGAGATTGTCCTACAATATTTGAATATGCCAGCAAAAGTCAAAACAATGTCAATACAAGGCTGAGATTATTCTATTCAATAATTGTCAGGAGGAAATTTCAGAAATTATGACGATAAAAAAAGTTTTGATTGTGGATGATTCACCGACAGACCTGGTTTATCTGGAAAAAATCATAGTTGAGACCAAGAGAGAGGTAATTACTGCAAGAAACGGGACAGATGCCGTTGAGAAGGCAAGAACTGAAAAACCAGATATTATTTTTATGGATATCGTTATGGATAAAATGGATGGCTATGAAGCTACGCGGGTGTTACGCAAAGACAGTGCAACGAAGTCAATACCCATTATTTTTGTCAGTAGCAAGCGCCAGAAGGCTGATCGCGTCTGGGCGACAATGCAGGGTGGAAAGGATCTGGTTTCGAAGCCCTATACAAAAGAGCAGATTATGGATCAACTGAAAACATACGATTAAAACCAATTTTTATCATGGTTCATAGTTAAATTGGCGATACGGCAGACCAACGATTCAATAGCAGACCTGGATACCTACCGGTTTTTTATTGATGAAAGCAAGCGGTTAAATCTGCGCTACGGGTTTCGTCTGGGTAAGGTAAATCTGCTTATCAGGCAGTTTACTGCTTGTGAAGTGTTACAGAAGCCAACCCTTTTTCCGATACCTAATGTGCCGGTCTTGGTAGAGGGTGTGATTAATCTGCGCAGTATTCTCGTACCGGTTTTCAATATAAGAGAACATTTACAACAGGCGCCGCAGAATGATAACACCTTATTACTTGTTATCGACAAGGGTGAGCGGGCGTTTGCAACTTATATTGAGGCCCTGCCTGATTGTATCAACCTTGATGATGAGGATTTCGACGAAACAGAATGTTCACAGGATTTACCGAAAACCCTCAAGCCCTATGTCACCAAGGCATTTTTACGTAATGAGGAAATCTGGCTTGAGGTTGATTACGATGCTTTTATAGAAGGCATTATCATTGAATAATAGGGATCGTGAAATCAATAAACAGCATTTTTTCAGGGATACCAACATACAAAGCGGGAATAATAAAACATGGCGAATATGTGGTTTAAAAACAAGTTATTTTGGTCGGTGGTATGCATAAATATCATCTATATCTGTATTATCTGGGGTCAGCATCATGTTCTGACAGATGGAGAAAGAAGCGAGGCCGTTATCGCGATAGGCTTTCCTTTGGCATTGTTCGCATTAGCATTTGTGCATATTGTTATTCTTCTTTTCACCAAGAGGCTTTATCAGTCTATAAGTCGACTGAAAAAAATCATGAAAAAGATCGCGGACGGTGATTTTGATGCGCGGATCGGGCTCAAAAGCAACGATGAGCTTGGAGATATCGGCAGATCGATTGATATCATGCTCAATGAACGTGTATCGGTGCTTACCATCGCTGAAGATGAAAACGAGCAGCTGAATAACTCTATTATTGCCTTGTTGGAAACGGTTTCTCAGTTGTCCCAGAAAAACCTGACGATTAAGGCTGAGGTAAAGGAAGACATTACTGGCCCGTTAGCGGATGCCTTGAATCTTATGACCGCTGAAACGAAGTCCGTATTAAATGAAGTGATGGATATCTCTGGCGAAGTTGCAGAAACCTCTAATCTGGTCAAGTCCCAATCACATAGTGTTTTGTTGCTTGCCAACAAGGAGCAGGATGCAGTTGAAAAGACCACGGTTGATCTGCAATCTGCAGCGGAAGTAATGGTGCACATCTCTCGTCTGGCAGCACAGTCTAGCACCGCTGCAGAACAAGCGATAAAGACGACAATTACCGCCATGGGCACAGTAACTAGTACTATCGAAAGCATCAATAAAATACGCAACAAGATTAATGAAACGGAAAAGCGTATTAAGCGTCTGGGTGAGCGTTCACAGGAAATTGGCGCTGCTGTCAACCTGATCAAAAATATTTCGGAAAGAACCCATATCCTTGCTTTGAATGCCAGTATGCATGCTGCTTCCGCCGGGGAAGCAGGACGGGGTTTCGTGGTAGTCTCCGATGAAGTGCAGCGATTAGCGGAAAACGCCAAGGAAGCGACCTCTCAAATTGGCACCCTGGTCAATAACATTCAGGTTGAGACAATCAATACGGTTAATACAATGAATGAACTGATTACTCAGGTTGTGAGCGGTAGTGAACTGGCGGGAGCAGCGGGACGGAAAATGGAAGAGACACAATCAACCACTGCCGAACTGGTTGGCATGGTACAAAAAATTGCCAAAAACGCAACTGCTCAGGCTGAAGCCGGCAGACGGCTCAGGGAACGCGCCGACATTATCAGAGATAGCGTGCGTAAAACAGGTTCGCATTTGCAGGCTCAAACAATCCATACTAATGAATTGGTGGAACAAGCCATGCGTTTAGTTACATCGGTAGGTGTGTTCAGACTCACCGATGAAGAAATAGATGTTCAATAACGGATACCCCTTGTTGACAGTGTTTATTGTTGACGCCTAGTTTGATGAATCCAGACAACAAAAACCGGCTGGAAGAATTTATAGGGCGGATAGCGCCTTCTTTTTTAACTGTGGAAAAACCAAAGACCACGGTTGTACAGACTGCGTTGGAAAATATTGAAACGCTGGGTATTGCGGCGGGTGAATACGAACGGTACGGTTTTCAGGATAGTTGTCTTCTGGTCAAGGAGGTTTTTTCCAATATTATTGGAAAAACGGACGCGTTAAATGAAGAACAGTTTGAATTATTAAAACAATGGCGTCTCCTTGCTGGCAATTACATCAGAGAAAGTAAACCTGCCACGGCTGGCGCCTTGACCGATTTTTTCAGGTACAAGGCGTTACATGCAGATATTACGGGAGACGAGCTGGATGTGCTGGAGGACCTCCTGAAAAAAGAGGGCAACCCGTTTATTTTCTTGTTTTCCGACGTCATTGAAGCAATTGAATACGAGCGGCCATTTGCCTTAAATCTTTTCAACGAGAGATTGGAACAATTATTACCGCTATTGGATGGCAGGGATTCGACAGGTTTTGTGGATGTCTGCCTGTTGTTGCAGGAAAACATGACAGAGATAACAAAGGATGGTGGGGGGTTGGACATACGGCAGAGGCAATTGCTGATTGATTGGATACATCAGTCTGGATTTTTATTTGCAGATAAAAACAATAGAAGTACCGTAATTTTATTGCTTAATATATTACAACACGGCGCATGGCCCAATCCCATCAGCAGTGTCAATGTTGGCATTCTACTGGAAATTTTTGCTGCCAATGGTGATGATACGGCGGTTTCTTTAATACCTGACTCACTACGGAAACCGTTTAAAAATCTACAGGATGCTTACATACAATTTGATCCGAAGAATATACAGACTGTCCAAGTCATCGCCGATGTGACCGAGGATTTGGGGATGGCGGCAGAAAAAATTGGATTGTCGGGATTTTGGAAAGCCTGTTTGTTTATCAAACAGAATTTATCCTCTCTGAATGACGATCCGTCACTGGATGCAGATTTTGACATCTTGTATATCGACCAATGGTTGACGCTGGTTCAGCATTATTTGTCGAAACCGGATGAACCGTCAGAAACCCGCAAGGTATTTGATTATGTAACGAATAAAGCGTGGGGCGGGCCATTGCCACAAGCCGATCTGGAAATGCTGAAAGAAGCCATGGGGATTGAGGATAACGTGGATGATATGGATGATATTTATACGGCAACAAATATAACAACGAGCGGAATAGAAGTAACAGATGCGGAACTGGATGATGTAGCGGACGAGACCACGGGCACAGATAAAGTAGAGGGACTGGATGAGACCACAACAAAAGACGAGACAGATGCCTGTTCATTGGAGCCATTGAGCGACGACTCGGGCAGTATCAAAATTGAAGATATCAAGCCCATGCCACATGAGGTAAGTAAAGAACTTATCAATATATTGCGTAAAGAAGCCGTTATTATTCAAAGCGAGATACAAAGTTATATTGAGTGTACGCAGGATGAAAGTGCGGTTCCTGCTTTAACTGCCGATCTGTTTTCCCAATATACATTGCATATAGAACTGTTCGGAAATGCTTGTCAGGCGGCAGAAATGGATGGCTTGTGCCAGTGCTGTGCTGTTTTTATCAAAAGCCTTCATCATATTTCGGAAGATCAAAAAGCGCCAACAGCAATTCAACTGTCCCTTATCTCTGCTTGGCCCGAAGCAGTGTTGTCTTATTTGGAAAACCTCGATGATGAGAGTTGCAGTAATCAGCTTGTTAATGTCCTCAAAAACGAAGCACTGCCCGACAGTCTTCCCGATAGTGTTGTTCCGGCCATGGTTGAGCTTTTAGGGGCGGTCTATGTCTCGGATAAAGAATCCTCCGATGTGGAAAGACAAACCGTCGTTAGGGAGGAAGATGTTTCCATTGCGCTATCAGATGATATCAACCAGGAATTGCTTGATGGTTTATTACAGGAACTCCCCGGGCAAACGGAAGCGTTTTCGACCGCAATCCAGGCATTCATTGATGGTAGTGCCGGTATTGTCGAAGTACAAAACGCACAGCGGATCGCCCATACACTTAAGGGTGCTGCCAATACGGTGGGGATAAAGGGTATTGCCGTATTAATGCATCAGCTTGAAGACATCATGGGTGCGCTGAATAAAATGAATCGTCTTCCCTCGCCCGGGTTGGCAAATGTCCTTATGGAGGCCGCCGATTGCCTTGAAGAAATGAGTGAGGCATTAGTTGAATACAGGCCGGCACCTGCCAACAGCGTGCAGGTTTTAAAAAATGTGCTGGATTGGGCTCATCGCCTTGATTCGGGAGACAGTGCTTGCCTGGGAACAGAACAGAAGGAAATAGCCCCCCCCCTGGAAGATATTCAGACGGAAGATAAAATTGAGACGGCGACGGAATACAGTGATGCAGATGCCGTTCTGCGTGTGTCTGTTGGTTTAATTGACGAAATATTGAGATTACTGGGCGAGAGCATGATTATGGTTTCGCGACTGCAAGAACATACTCGCTTGTCCATATTACAATCAAAGCAGATCCTTGAACATCAAAGTAATACAGAAACCCTGTTATCCGATCTGGAAATACAAATTGAGTCCAAAGGTCCCAAGGGTATAGATCATAATCCCGGGTTTTCCACAAACCGAAAGGGATTGTTTGATGCTCTGGAGTTTGAAGAGTATAACGAACTGAACACCATTACGCATCGGCTTGTTGAGGCTAGCCACGATTCGTATGAATTCAACAAGCAGCTCTTACAGGATTTACATAAATCCGATGAGTTGTTAATAAACAAATCGCGTTTGCACAGTGAAATTCAGGAGCTCGTCCTGCGCATGCGTCAGACGCCGATTAAAACAATAGCCCCGCGACTGCAACGCATTGTACGACAAACCTGCAAAGACACTGGCAAACAGGCCGTATTGGAAATCTCCGGTACGGATATCTTGATTGACAGTGATATTTTAAACAGGATTGTTATTCCTTTGATGCATATATTGAGAAATGCGGTTGACCACAGTATTGAAACACCGGATGAACGTGTTCGTCTGGGAAAAAGTCCGGAGGGAAAATTACAGCTGAATTTTGTGAGAGAAGGTTCTCAGATAATAATTGACTGTCAGGACGACGGTGCCGGTTTTGACCGGGAGAATATCTTTGCAACGGCGGTCAAGCATGGTTTGATTGATGCTGGAGCAGAATTATCTGACAGCGAAATAAAACGTTTGATTTTCCGTCCGGGCTTTTCCACTCGCAAGGAGGTGACTCAAACCTCGGGACGGGGGGTGGGGATGGACATTATTCACACCGAATTACTGGCAATGAAAGGTAGTATTCATATTGTGCCAGAATCAGGTAAAGGTTGTTTGATTGAGCTGAAAATACCAATAACGTTAATGCTGACACATGCGGTATTATTGCGTCAGTCAAACAGGATTATAGCCGTGTCAAACCGCGATGTAGAAAAAATCCTGCGTCTTAATACATCGAAAATTCTTAAGACTGAAGACGGACTTTTTTATGATGTTGATGGTAAAAAATTACAGATGTTACCGTTGGGGTCTTTATTGAGACTCCCGTTGAGTGAAAAAGAGAGCGACAGTGAGACGATATTTGCGTTTCTTGTTCGCGGGGAAGAAAAAGATTGCATCGTTTGTTTAGAAGAGATTATTGACACGCGCACTTTTTTCATTAAATCAATAGGGAAGTATCTTAACCATCTTAAAGGCATACTGGGCATGGCTATTTTAGGCGATGGCAATGTAATCCCCGTTATCGATCTGCCTGATCTGATAAACATCGGTATCACCGAAATGGAACCTTTTGGGAGCCCTTTGACGAAACAGTCCAGATCGTTTCCAGTCATCAATTTCCAAACTGCTCTAGTTGTGGATGACTCTTTAAGTTCGAGGCGCGTATTGTCCCATCTCATGCAGGATGCGGGTTTTGAAGTGAGAGTGGCAAAAGACGGGCTTGAAGCTATCGCGGATATGGAAAAGAAAAAGCCTGATATTATCTTGGCTGATATGGAGATGCCCAGAATGGACGGAATAGAATTCACTTCTCACGTGCGCCACTCTAAAAATATAAAAAACATTCCTATAATTATGGTGACATCGCGTTCCACCAGTAAGCACAGAAAACAGGCAGAAGCTGCTGGTGTCAACGTCTATGTGACCAAACCATTCATGGAAGATGATTTGATCGGGCATGTGCACGAGCTGTTATCCGCAGATTGAACAGATTAATGCGGATTGTTTTTGGTGCAGTTATCTCCGTGTGCAAACGCAAAAACGTTGCTGTTCCCGCGGGAGCGGGTGAAATATTACGTAGCTTAAGAATACGGCCGGGATTATTATCCCCATGAACAATTCAGATTATTTTTTGAGTACGGATGCACAATTAAAAAAGTTTGGTTTTTCCATTCCAGGCTATCATTTAATCAGGCAGGTTGCTACCGGAGGCATGTCAACAATACTTTTGGCAAGACCGGTTGAGGATGATAATGAAGTGGTGCTGAAAGTGATGTTCACCGATGAGGTGGATCGGGATTCACGGCCTTTAAAACGTTTTATGCAGGAATACGTATTAATTTCATACCTTAACCACCCGCATGTCATCAGGATATACGAAAGGGGCTTTGCTGCCAATTTTGCTTACATCGCTATGGAATATTGTCCTGCCGGGGATTTGGGCAAAAAACTGGAGGCGGGTATAAATCTTGAGGTTGCAATCAAATACATACGTCAAATATGTGCAGGTCTTGCTGCGATACATGACATTAATGTCGTCCATTGCGATCTTAAGCCTAGCAATATCCTGTTTAGAAATGACGTCACATTGACGGTGACTGATTTCGGCGCCGCTTACAATCAAACTGGCGAGACTGAAAATCCCAGGACGGAAAAGCGAATAGTCGGTACTCCCTATTACCTTAGCCCCGAAAGGTGTAAGGGTCTGCCGTTTGACCACAGAAGTGATTTATATAACCTTGGTGTTATCGTATTTCAAATGCTGACAGGGAAGCGTCCTTATACAGGCAGGTCGATTCCCGAGGTAATTTCAAAGCACATCAATGCACCGATTCCCATACTTGCCGGTGTGCTTGCCAAATATCAGCCTTTAATTGATGGTCTATTGGCAAAGGAAGCTGATGAGCGATTTCAATCTGCCAATGATGTTATTTTGGGTCTGGACTATATCAAGTCGTTATTTCGTTGATGAAGTCATTATGATATTAAAAACAGTGAAGGAGAGATTTTAAACGATGGAATTTTTGGTTGAATACGGTATGTTTCTGGTTAAATTCCTGACAGTTATTTTCGTGCTATTACTGATGGCGATGGCGGTTATTTTTATGGTTTTCCGTTGGAAAGAAGAACCGGAGCAACTCCTTATCAAGAATATTAATGATAAATACGACGCCATGAGGCAGGTATTGAATTCACAGATTTTGGATAAAAAAGAATTTAAAAAGTGGTTAAAACAGGAAGAAAAAGATCATAAGAAGAAAAAGAAGAATAATGTCAGAAACAAAATCTTCCTGCTTGATTTTAAGGGTGATCTAAAGGCCAGCTCCGTTTCTTCGCTGCGTGAAGAGGTTACAGCTATTCTGACGATTGCCGGGAAACAAGACGAAGTTGTTGTGTTGCTCGAAAGCAGTGGTGGTACGGTGCATGGTTACGGGCTTTGCGCGTCGCAACTCGGGCGTATAAGGGATGAGGGTATTAAGTTGACGGTGGCTGTAGATAAGGTAGCGGCGAGTGGCGGGTATATGATGGCTTGTGTCGCAAATAAGATTATTGCGGCGCCCTTTGCCATTATTGGTTCTATCGGAGTATTGGCGCAGATCCCCAATTTTCACAGATTGTTGAAAAAGATGGATATTGATTTTGAGCAGATCACTGCCGGTGATTATAAAAGGACACTGACACTGTTTGGTGAAAACACGGATAAAGACAGGGAAAGATTTAAGGAAGATATTGAGCAAACACATGATTTATTTAAAGAATTTGTGAAAGATAATCGTGCTCAGGTCAATATTGAAAAGATTTCCACAGGTCAATATTGGTATGGCAAACGCGCGACTGAATTGAACCTTGTTGATGAGTTAATCACGAGTGACCATTATCTATCTACCGCCGTGGAAGAAGCGGATGTTTTTGAAATAAAATATCAACGCAAAAAAAACATTTCTGAAAAAATAGCCTTCTTTGGGGCCAGGTTATTGGATAGATTCGGTTAACATTCCCGTTCACTTCATGGATGGAAAGAATCGGTGTTTCCTGTTATTTTTGTTTTAGACAATAGAGTGCTTATGTGGGAAACGCAGATTACAGGTTAAACGGATTTTTCAGAATAGCGTCCCTGATTGCCCAGACATCTTCAATAATTATTGCATTACAACATGCCATCGGTTCAAAAATTTTTCGAGACTGAACGGCGGATTTTTTTAATCTGCGGGGGACGGGGGGCTAAAATAGCAATAAAGATAGCTTTTGCCTGGGCAGGTGCCTCTATATCTTTGGTGCCGTACTATTTTTCATTGATATTAAAAATGCCGATACGTTGGCACGCTATATTTGTTTCAGATCTGTCGCTGTTTCCAGTGTTTAGTAAAGATTCAGGGTATTCCTGATTTCATTTAATGAATGACTTTGGGATGGAAACCGGAAAAATATTTGAAATTAACGCTCTTTTTTAAATAAAGTGCTTGCAAAGTGAAATTAATCCGTTAAAAATATGTGGCTCTGAAATTTTGATATGGTTTAGGTGCCTTGCAGAAATAGCTGATGGCTCAATAGCAAGCATTATACGGGGCCATAGCTCAGTTGGGAGAGCGCCTGTTTTGCACGCAGGAGGTCGGCGGTTCGACCCCGCCTGGCTCCACCAGATATTGGTCTGATTTGTTTGGCAAGACATAATTTTAATGATGAAATATGTCCTGCGAGACAAATGCTCTCGGTATAACGAGTTCTTTAAAAATTTGGAAAACTGAATAGCTGTAAATAACATTTATGTTATTTATGGTTCAAATACATTTGAAAAAAATGTATTTGGGTATATGCATTTATGTATAGCGTCAGCAAAAATATAATCTTTACAGGTTTAGCGTACAAAAGGGCTAAACACGGGAATAAGCTTCAGGGAAGAAGGATGTCTGAATGCGGATGATGGTGGCGAATGAAGGCGGGAATGTGCATAAAAGTACATGATCGACTGAGTGAGGAAACCGGTGAAGTAATCAGACAAGAAATCAAGTGAGAGAAACTGTTTGAGATTATATAGTCAAGTGAATAAGCGCATACGGTGGATGCCTAGGCGGTAAGAGGCGATGAAGGACGTGGTAGTCTGCGATAAGCTTCGGAGAGTAGACAAACATACTTTGACCCGGAGATTTCCGAATGGGGGAACCCGCTGCTTCAGCAGTATCTGCATCTGAATTCATAGGGTGTAGAGGCAAACCCGGGGAACTGAAACATCTAAGTACCCGGAGGAAAAGAAATCAACCGAGATTCCCTGAGTAGCGGCGAGCGAAAGGGGAACAGCCTAGTTCACCACAAGCCCGGATACTTTAGATGAACGTTCTGGAAAGTTCGACCATAGTGGGTGATAGTCCCGTAATCGAAAAAGTATCTGGGTGGGGTGACGATAAGTAAGACGGGACACGTGCTATCTTGTCTGAAGATGGGGGGACCATCCTCCAAGGCTAAATACTACTTACCGACCGATAGCGAACCAGTACCGTGAGGGAAAGGTGAAAAGAACCCCGGAGAGGGGAGTGAAATAGAACCTGAAACCGTGTGCGTACAAGCAGTCGGAGCTTTAGTGCTCGTCCTTCGGGGCGAGTACGGGTGACGGCGTACCTTTTGTATAATGGGTCAGCGACTTACTTTCAGCGGCAAGCTTAACCGATAGGGGAGGCGTAGGGAAACCGAGTCCTAACAGGGCGAATCAGTCACTGGAAGTAGACCCGAAACCGGGCGATCTATCCATGGCCAGGGTGAAGGTGAGGTAATGCTTACTGGAGGCCCGAACCCACTAATGTTGAAAAATTAGGGGATGAGCTGTGGCTAGGAGTGAAAGGCTAATCAAGCCCGGAGATAGCTGGTTCTCCTCGAAATCTATTTAGGTAGAGCCTTGCGTTATCACTCTCGGGGGTAGAGCACTGTTATGGCTAGGGGGTCATCCCGACTTACCAAACCATGGCAAACTCCGAATACCGGGAAGTGCAATCGCAGGAGACAGACGGCGGGTGATAAGGTCCGTCGTCGAAAGGGAAACAGCCCAGACCGCCAGCTAAGGTCCCAAAATCATGGCTCAGTGGAAAACGATGTGGGAAGGCATAGACAGCTAGGAGGTTGGCTTAGAAGCAGCCATCCTTGAAAGAAAGCGTAACAGCTCACTGGTTGAGTCGGCCTGCGCGGAAGATTTAACGGGGCTTAAGCCATGTACCGAAGCTGCGGGTGCAGAAGGTTGATTAAAGTAGTTTGATTTAATAGAGAGATTTTTTATGTGTCATTTAAGTGATAAGTTAAGTGAAATGTATAACGATGCTCCTAAAAATGAGGTTGTGGTTATGGTTCATCTTTTTGGTATCGTTTATTTTGAAGAAATCCAAAAGAGTGAAGATGGTTTAGCTAGAATAGTAAAAGATTCAGGTATCCATCCTTCACTTAAAACTGAAATACGTAAGGGAATGAATCTAGCAAAATATGTTCAGTTGAAACCTAAATATAGGAATCAATTTTAATAAAATCACATCAATTATCTCGTTAAATTTAGATTATTTTAATCAACCTTTTGCACGGTAGAGGAGCGTTCCGTAAGCCGTTGAAGGTGTGCCGGGAGGCATGCTGGAGGTATCGGAAGTGCGAATGCTGACATGAGTAGCGATAATGGAGGTGAAAAACCTCCACGCCGAAAGCCCAAGGTTTCCTGCGCTATGCTAATCAGCGCAGGGTGAGTCGGTTCCTAAGGCGAGGCCGAAAGGCGTAGTCGATGGACAACAGGTTAATATTCCTGTACCTTGGATAACTGCGACGGGGTAACGGAGAAGGTTAGGCCAGCCGGAGATTGGTTGTTCCGGTTCAAACGTGTAGGGAGTGTCCTTTGGCAAATCCGGGGGCGCAATCCTGAGACGTGATAACGAGTAACTCTTACGGGAGTTGCGAAGTGGTTGATACCATGCTTCCAAGAAAAACCTCTAAGCTTCAGGTTATCTAAGACCGTACCCCAAACCGACACAGGTGGGCAGGGAGAGAATCCCAAGGCGCTTGAGAGAACTCGGGTGAAGGAACTCGGCAAAATGACACCGTAACTTCGGGAGAAGGTGTGCCCTTGGTATGTGAAGGCCCTGCGGCTGGAGCAGAAGGGGGTTGCAATAACCAGGTGGCTGCGACTGTTTACTAAAAACACAGCACTCTGCAAACTCGAAAGAGGACGTATAGGGTGTGACGCCTGCCCGGTGCCGGAAGGTTAATTGATGGGGTTAGCTTCGGCAAAGCTCCTGATCGAAGCCTCGGTGAACGGCGGCCGTAACTATAACGGTCCTAAGGTAGCGAAATTCCTTGTCGGGTAAGTTCCGACCTGCACGAATGGCGTAACGATGGCCACACTGTCTCCACCCGAGACTCAGCGAAATTGAACTTGCTGTTAAGATGCAGTATACCCGCGGCTAGACGGAAAGACCCCGTGAACCTTTACTACAGCTTTGCACTGGACTTTGAATATATTTGTGTAGGATAGCTGGGAGGCACTGAAACGTGAACGCTAGTTTGCGTGGAGCCAACCTTGAAATACCAGCCTTGTCTATTCGGGGTTCTAACCCAGACCCGTTATCCGGGTCGGAGACAGTGCATGGTGGGTAGTTTGACTGGGGCGGTCTCCTCCCAAAGAGTAACGGAGGAGCATAAAGGTACCCTCAGCACGGTCGGAAATCGTGCAATGAGCGCAAAGGTAAAAGGGTGCTTGACTGTGAGACGGACACGTCGAACAGGTGCGAAAGCAGGTCTTAGTGATCCGGTGGTTCTGTATGGAAGGACCATCGCTCAACGGATAAAAGGTACTCCGGGGATAACAGGCTAATACCACCCAAGAGTTCATATCGACGGTGGTGTTTGGCACCTCGATGTCGGCTCATCTCATCCTGGGGCTGTAGCAGGTCCCAAGGGTATGGCTGTTCGCCATTTAAAGAGGTACGCGAGCTGGGTTTAGAACGTCGTGAGACAGTTCGGTCCCTATCTGCCGTGGGCGTTGGAGATTTGAGAGGAGCTGCTCCTAGTACGAGAGGACCGGAGTGGACGGACCTCTGGTGTTCCGGTTGTCACGCCAGTGGCATTGCCGGGTAGCTAAGTCCGGAAGAGATAACCGCTGAAAGCATCTAAGCGGGAAGCTCACCTCAAGATGAGATCTCCCTGGGAACTTGATTCCCCTGAAGGGCCCTTGAAGACGACAAGGTTGATAGGCCGGGTGTGGAAGTCCAGTAATGGATGAAGCTAACCGGTACTAATTGCCCGTGAGGCTTGACTATATAATACTCAAGCAGTTTTGGCGTTAATAAATATGATATGTATCAGTTTTCCGAATGTGAATTTGTTGTCTACAACAGCAAATTTCACCAGTTTGTCTGGTGGCCATAGCGAGCGGGAACCACCCGAACCCATTCCGAACTCGGAAGTGAAGACGCTCAGCGCCGATGATAGTGTGGGAAGTTCCCATGCGAAAGTAGGACACTGCCAGGCTTTAAACAATTCCCCCCGGTTCTCAAGAATCGGGGGTTTTTTTTATTCTGACAAGTTGTATAACCAAGGACTTTGGAAAGCTGCATGATATTGACCCATCCGCATGATCTGAAAATACAGAAAGGATGCAAGTAGCTATTTTAGCTGAATAAATATATAAAGTAAGCCGATTGTAAACTATTGAAAATATGCGGTAAGGCAGGTAATTCGGCATGGGTAAGGCCGAAGGGAAGGTCTATTCATGAAAAAACAAGTAAAAGTACAATACCCAGTACAATCCGATAAATGACAAATGGCAACATGCCGATTTTATCGAGAAACTTTAGGAAATAATGGATTGTCAGAAACGCACTGACAGCAGATAAAGCCGCCGTGCCGATAAAATTGACTGGATTGACCACAGCATCAGTCTGGCTCAGTTGAAGCGCTTCATAACCCCCTGCTGCCAGAATAATCGGCACCGCCATTAAAAAGGAAAGTCGGGCGGCATTGCCCCGATCAAATCCCAGCATTAACGCGGCGGTGATAGTAATGCCGGAGCGAGATGTCCCCGGCACAAGTGCTAACGTCTGGGCAAGGCCGATAATAATCGCATCGCGTACGCTGATGGAATCCATTTGTCGAACACGACTACCACTGATGTCAGCAAACCAGAGTAATAAGCCAAAAATGATGGATGTGGCGGCAATGATTAAAGGATCGCGCAGATAACCGGCGATAATGTCTCTTAGTAGATATCCCGTAACGAGGATGGGAATGCTTGCGATGATAAGAAGGCGGAATAATTGCGCGTCAGGCGCGTTGAAATTTCCATTAGCAATTGATTTGGAACCAGCGATCAGAATGCGACGTATTTCTTTTCTGAAATAGACCAGCACGGCGAATATGCTACCGAGATGGGCAGCAACATCAATGGTTAGCCCCTGATCCTGCCACGCCTTTAAAAATGGCACGAGTATAAGATGCGCCGAGCTTGAAATGGGCAGGAACTCGGTGATGCCCTGAATTAGTGCCAGAATGATAAGTTGAGCGAATTCCAATGTAGATGCTTAAATATTTTTTATGGTGATATAACGTGATGTGGTAATTGCAGGTCGTTTTGACCGGATGTATGATTGTACCGCACCAGTTCGTGAAATTATAAAAAGTATATTTCAAAGCCGCAGGCGCCCATTCATCATGGAGAAGCCGGACAGGGGTTGATCATGTTTTTTACTCAGAGCGATCACTTTGAAACGTTCTCCCATTTGGTCTGGCATGGTCAGCATACGCACCTGTTGCGCCGTCTGCGTTTGTACTTTGATATCCATACTGTGCGTAGCGGTAATAAGGTTTTCTAGGCCGTTTGCCAGTAAAAAGCAGGTTTGTGTGGTGTAACCGCTTATATCCAAACCCAGAGCGCAGGCTGCATTAGCCACGGCGGTAAAATCGACTGGTGCCGTAATATCCTGGAGACCGGGATAATAAAACGGGTCGGCGTGTGCGTGATGACGATAATGGCATAGCAGACGCCCTCCAGATTGTTCGGGATGGTAATAATCATCTCCAGAGAAACCATAATCAATGAATAACATGACGCCTCTTTTTAAGCTTTTCTGCAGCATGTTTAACCAATCCTCAACCCGTCTGTTTAACTCGGAAATGTAGGTATCGGGTAGCGGTCTTTTTAAGGAGGCGTCAATTCTTTTCAGCGCATCAAGCAGTGAACTATCAGCGGGTGTTTCTTTCCACACAAAACCACGTTTATCAAAACCTACCCGAATTTCATGAAAGGAAGTTGCCATTTTGATGAACCTGCAGAACGGAAGGGCATCCAAAATTTCATTGCCAAGGATTACGCCGGTGAAGGTCTTTTTGGGCAATGTTTCAAACCACCGGATATATGGATATAAATGCGGTATGGTTTCGCCCAGGAAGACTTGTTGCTGTTTTCTGAGCGCGGCGCTTAATTCCAGTATCCAGTATTCTTTTGGCAAGGTATCCTGCTTTTCCAGCGCTTGCAATATATCACACGCCATACGGCCAGTACCTGCCCCCAATTCAAGTATGATATCGCCATCCGTTTGGTTAAGTATTTCGGTGCACTGGTTGGCAAGACATTTAGAGAACAGGGACGAAACTTCGGGGGCAGTGATAAAGTCCCCAGCTTCACCGATCCTGTCGCCATCGGTATTGTAATAACCCAGTGCTGGTTGGTATAAACAGGCGGACATATATTGTTCAAAACTGATACTGCCACCAGACTGCGTGATCAGTTTTTGTATGTGTCTGCAGAGTTTACCGCTCTGTATTGAATCGGTTTGAACGGGACGGGGAAGCGGCATTGCTGAACCTGATTCGTGCCATAATATGATCATGCTATTCTGTTTGAGGCACGCATTATAACTTGATACCAAAACTGGAGGAATACTGATTTGGCTGAGAAAACGGTTTTAATTACCGGTGCGGCGCAACGCATCGGTGCGGTAATTGCCGAATATCTGCACACGGCAGGGATGGATATGATTATCCATTATAATACCTCCGCAGAAGAAGCACATGAACTTGTGCGCAGGATGAATCAAAGGCGGCATGATTCGGCGATCACAGTCCAGGCCGACCTCAGACACAAGGAATACTATACTGGCCTTATAGAAGCCGCTTTGGTGTTCAAGGGAAAGGTTGACGTCCTGATCAATAACGCTTCCGCCTTTTTTCCTACCCCCGTTCAGTCGCTTTCCGATGACGATTGGAATGCACTGATCAATATCAATCTGAAAGCGCCCCTTTTTCTCTCAAAGCTGGCGGCTGAATCACTATATAAACATAAAGGCTGTATTATCAATATTACCGATATTCATGCTTGTCGACCGTTGGCGGAGCATACAATCTATAGTGTTTCCAAAGCTGGATTAGCGATGCTGACCCGCTCCATGGCAAAAGAAATGGCGCCGGTTCGAGTCAACGCGATTTCCCCCGGTGCTATTATCTGGCCGGAAGGGATGGGTGAGGACAAAAAACAAGACATATTAAGCAAGATTGCCTTGCAAAGGACCGGTGCAGCAGAGGATGTTGCCAAGACAGCCCGGTTTCTGATTGAGAATGCGTTGTATATTACCGGGCAGATTATCAATGTTGACGGTGGTCGGACTCTGTATTCCTGACCCAGGTTAAAACTCGGGGAATTTCCCGTCAATAAACCATTTCTCGGTGGTTTCATCAAACCACCATCTGTGCTCTAGTTTTATTTCCTTGAGAGTGCCTTGGTTTTTAAAGAAATAGGTGATTGTCAACTTTACTGTTGCTTCCGTGTTATCCTCGTTCAGCGTTTTTTCAAGGGATTGGATACCCGTGATACTGATTTCACCTAGTTTTTCAAGATCCGCGGTTGGTTGAGTGCCGTCCGGAGAGATATGGTAGTCGTAGGCCAACTGATATTGCTCCCATCGGAGTGACACTTTATAATTGGTAATTGCTGTATCCAGATTATCAATCAATTTCCGGACCTTATGTTTGCCGCAACCTCCTGCCATGGTGAGTGCCAGTATCATGAGGATACACTTGAGTAAGATATTAATATTCATAGGTTTCATACAGTGTAGCATTATCATTTGGCATTATATCTAATAACTCGTTTTATATCATTCTGATCACACTTAAATTCATTCCATATCTCGGCGATGGTCTTGCCGGTCACAGGATGAACCAAGTCCGGGGCCAGTTCCAGCAAGGGTTTGATGACAAAGGCGTATCGGGTGATGTCTTCTCTTGGTACCTTATATTGCAACGAGACAAGATTGCCATACAGCAATAAATCAATATCCAACGTGCGAGAACAGAAACGTGTTTCATTTTTGTGGCGGCCATGCTCAAATTCAATCAGGTGCAATTCTTTTTCCAGGCGGCCGATATCATGCCTAGTATTAAATCCCGCCACCAGATTAAAAAAATCGCCGTCAAGTCCGATTGCCCGAGTCTCGTAAATAGGTGATATGGCTATTTTGCCATAACGTATCTGTAATGCTTTAAGGCCGCTCCATATGTTTTTTTTACGCTCAATATTGCTGCCGATACCAACATAAACACGTGTTGCCATCACGCTTGTTCACCACGCTCAATAATCACGCCGATATTACGAACCCCCTTGACTGCACCCTTTTTATTCAGGTTCAGGCGACACCAGGAAACATTAAATTCATTCAATACAATTTCGGCAATGCGTTCCGCCAGTGTCTCCACTAGATTGAATTGACTCTCTTCTACAAAGCCAATAATACGTTTGGCAACCGATTTGTAATCTAGCGTATCTTCAATGTTATCGCTTTTTGCCGCTTTGCCGATATCGGTTGCCATTTCCAGATCAAGGATAACAATTTGTTTTATCTTGCGTTCCCAGTCGTAAACGCCAATTACGGTATTGATTCTAAGATCTTTTAAGTAAATGATATCCATACGTTATGTAAAAAGTTTAAAATTATTTAAAAACGAAATTACCCCGATGTTTACCAATATTATTTTAATCCTGTTTTCCTATTTATCAGGTTCGATCATCTCGGCCGTGCTCATTTGTAAATTGTTCGGTCTGAGTGATCCGCGTATTGGTGGTTCCAAAAACCCCGGTGCAACTAATGTTATGCGTTTACACGGCAAAAAAACAGCGCTGCTCACACTCATGGTAGATATTTTGAAAGGAGCCTTCCCCGTATTTCTTGCCAGAGTTTTGACAGACGAATCCATCGTCGTTGCACTCTGCGGTCTAGTGGCGTTTCTCGGCCATCTGTTTCCGGTCTTTTTCAGATTCAGGGGCGGCAAGGGTGTTGCCACACTCATCGGTATTTTGCTGGTAACGAACTGGTTGCTGGGCGTGTTCTATATTGCGACATGGTTAGTCTTCGCAAGGGTGTCCCGCTACTCTTCCTTATCATCGCTGGCAGCAACGGCATTAATGCCGGTCTGTTCCCTGCTCATCTTGCAAGATGGTCTTTTTGTATGTGTACATTTGTTGATAGCCGTTCTTCTATTTTGGCGGCATCGTCCCAATATTCATAATCTTATTTTGGGAATTGAGTCCAAGATGGGTACCAAAACTAATTGATCGGGCTCAATGTTTCCATTGACCATTTCGGTTTGGCCTGAAAAGCTAATGGCGCTGTCTGCCCCGATTTGATTTTCAAATAACCTGTGTAGGCAATCATGGCACCATTGTCCGTGCAAAATTCCGGACGTGGGAAAAACACTTTGCCGTTGACCTCGCGTACCAGACCACACAGCCCACGGCGAAGTTGTTTATTGGCACCAACCCCGCCTGCGACAACAAGTTGACTCAATCCCGTCTCAGCGATAGCGCGGCGACATTTAATGACAAAGGTATCCACGACCGCATCAACGAACGCGCACGCAATATCAGCGTGGGTCTGCTCATCGTCCGCTTCTTTCCGAACTGTATTCAGAACATGTGTTTTCAGACCACTAAAACTGAAGTCAAGCCCGGGCCGGTCTGTCATCGGGCGTGGAAAGTGGAAGTGTCGCCCATCACCCTGGTCGGCCAAAGCGGAAACTGCCGGGCCACCCGGGTAAGGTAGTCCCAGCAGTTTTGCCGTTTTGTCAAATGCCTCGCCGACGGCATCATCAACGGATTCTCCCAATATTCGGTAGTCCCCCGCGCATTTCACTTCTACCAGTTGGGTGTGGCCTCCCGATACTAGTAACGCCAGAAAGGGATATCGGGGTGTCTCTTTCTCCAGCATTGAGGCTAGTAAGTGCGCCTCCATATGATGTACCCCGACGGCCATGATTGAGAGTGAATAGGCCAGACTTCTGCCCAATGCCGAACCGACCAGCAAGGCCCCTATCAAGCCTGGCCCGACCGTATAGGCAATGGCATCCAGATCATTCAGTGTGGTTTTGGCTTCTGCAAGGGTCGTTTTGACAAGTGGTAACAGGCGCCGTATATGATCTCTAGAAGCCAGTTCTGGCACGACCCCGCCGTATATCTGATGTAAATCAACTTGACTGTGGAGGTGATGGCTCAACAGCCCTTTATCCGAATCAAATAAAGCGACGCCTGTTTCATCGCATGACGTTTCTATGCCTAATATTCGCATATGGTCTTTTTATTTTTTGTCAAAAATGGATGACGGGATTGCAATTTTAATGATTCACACTAAAATAGCGCCTTCTTAATAATACTACTGCATTGGAAAAACAGGAATCCATTATATTATGCCTTCAGTAAAAGTCAGAGAAAATGAACCGTTTGATATTGCGATGCGACGTTTCAGACGCGCCTGTGAAAAGGCGAGCATTCTGGCGGATGTTCGCCGCCGGGAATTTTATGAAAAACCAACTCAGGTGCGTAAGCGTAAAGCTGCTGCTGCCGTTAAACGAGCACAAAAAAGGGCTTTCCGTAATAACCTGCGCCGTGTGCGTCCCCACTGAATTTGCCGTCAGTTATTAAGTGGTTGATATAAGAAATAAAATCAGTGACGATGTCAAGTCTGCGATGCGCGGCGGAGATAAAGAAAGACTGTCCGTTCTGCGTTTCATTCAGGCGGCGCTAAAACAAAAAGAAGTTGATGAACGCATTGAATTGGACAATGAACGAATCATGTCGGTCCTCAACAAGATGGTCAGACAATACCGTGATTCTATTGAACAGTTTACACAGGCTGGACGTGATGATTTGGTTAAAAAAGAACAATTTGGATTGGATGTGATTGAAAGCTATCTGCCGAAAAAACTCTCGGGGGAAGAGATAGCTCAAATGATCGAAAATGCCATCAGCGAAACCGGTGCAACATCCATAAAAGACATGGGTAAGGTCATGGGCTTATTAAGCAATGAGCTCCAGAACCGGGCTGACATGAAACAGGTTGGCGCTCTGGTCAAGTCTAGATTGACCGGGTAGTCCTGACAATACAATAGTATTTACCCGTCCTTGCCGTTTATACTGGTTGGACGACTATGTCTGGCAGAATCCCACAATACTTCATTGACGAACTCCTTGCCCGGATTGATATCGTTGATATTGTCAACACTCATGTCCCGTTAAAAAGAACGGGCAAAAATTATCAGGCCTGTTGCCCCTTTCACGACGAGAAAACACCGTCCTTTACGGTAAGTGAGCAAAAGCAGTTTTATTATTGTTTCGGCTGCGGGGCGAGTGGCACGGCTATTACCTTTCTGATGGAATACCGGCGCATTGGCTTTGTTGACGCGATTGAAGAACTTGCTGCCCATGCTGCCATGGAGATCCCGCACGGGGCCGGGACTGTATCGGGGGGACAGAGAAAATTCTGCGAATTTTACGAACTTATGGAAAAGGTCGTTGCTCATTACGCGAAGCAGTTAAGGAAACACGAGACGGCTTATACTGTGGTCAATTATCTCAGAGGACGTGGCATTGGCGGCGAGATCGCCGCAGAATTTGAACTCGGTTTTGCGCCGGACGGGTGGGACAACGTAAAGTCGGCCTTGGGCAGCTCCCGGGAGGTATTGCAGAGCCTGCTTAAAACCGGTGTTGTCGCTGAAAAAGACAATGGTACTTGCTATGATCGTTTTAGAAACCGTTTGATATTTCCCATACGGGACCAACGTGGTCGTGCTATCGGTCTGGGCGGTCGCGTTTTGGGTGATGACACGCCCAAGTACCTGAACTCGCCGGAAACTCCTATCTTTCATAAAGGTCGAGAACTGTACGGTCTTTATCAGGCTGGTGGGGCAATCAAGGAATTGGGCTATCTGTATATTGTTGAAGGTTACATGGATGTGATTGCGCTCGCCCAGGCAGGCATTCGCAACGCCGTTGCTGGCTTGGGTACGGCGGTCACCCACCCCCAGATAGAAAAACTGTTTCGTATCACGCATAAACTGGTATTTTGTTTTGACGGTGATGCGGCTGGCAGGAGAGCCGCTTTGCGAACGGTGGAAAATGCATTATCCATGTTGCGTGAGGGCCGACAAGTCTATTTTATCTTTTTACCCGAAGGTGAAGATCCCGACAGCTTTGTTCGGAAAAATGGCAAAGCGGCATTTTTAGATGAAGGGCGGCAAACGCCTTTATCCACATTTTTGTTTGATTCGATCAGTGGACAGGTCGACTTGCAGAGCGTGGAGGGACGCGCGGAGATGGTAAATGAGACCCTGCGTTATCTGTCAAAACTGCCGGTAGATCCCTACCGGGATATCCTGTGCCGGGAACTGGGGCGAATAAGCCGTTATGATGACGAATATATACAACAACACTTAAGCAAAATGGCGTCCAATAAAACGGCTGACCGGACTGCGGGGAATCAGCGTTACAGCGGGGATAACAAAGGCCTTGAAAAAATACGCTGGTTGGTGCGTTGTCTGTTGCACAGACCCGCCTTGGCGATGACGATAGATTTTGCAGAGCGCCTGCAACATATCTCCTCACCCGGCGTTGTTTTTTTACGTGAACTCATTGCATTTATTCAGCGAAGCCCAAACATTACGCTGGCTGGTATTCTAGAAAACTGGCGCGGGACAAAGTTTGAAAATCGCCTTCGTGAACTGGCGGCAGATGAGACAATATTCGACGAAATCGAGGTTACGAAAGAGGTATTTCTGGATGCTGTTGACAAGTTGGTTCAATCGCAACAGCGCGAATTTGAGGCGTTTAGGCAAAAGCTAAGCCCCTCCGGACTATCCGAAGAGGAGCGCGTAAAATATCGTAAAATGCAAAAATAATGCCTAACATACAGGTTTATTATGTGTTAAAATTAATAGATTTAGTTTCACAAACATTTGTTTTTAATTAGTAAATCATCACACTTATATTTATTATGGCTCAAGACCGTTCCCAACTGAAATTGCTTATTGCCAAAGGCAAGGAGCAGGGTTTTCTGACTTATCATGAAGTCAATGATCATCTTCCAAATGATATTGTAGAACCGGAGCAAATTGAAGATATCATCAATATGATCAATGATATGGGTATTAATGTGCATGAATTCCCGCCGGATATGGATGGGCAGATCACAGATAATACCGATACGCCGGACGAGGATGCGGCTGCAGAAGCGGCGGCGGCGCTGGCAAGCCTTGAAGGTGAATTTGGCCGTACTACCGACCCCGTCAGGATGTATATGCGGGAAATGGGTACGGTAGATTTATTAAACCGAGCGGGTGAAATCAAGATCGCAAAACGGATTGAAGAGGGTATCCATCAACAGCTTGGCGCCCTGTCAAGCTATCCGCGCACGGTTGAGATATTGCTCTTCGCCTATCAACAGGCACTTGCAGGAGAAATGAAATTCAATCAGATTATTGTCGGTTTCAATGATATGGAGGAATACCCCGATAGTGAGGGTATTCGGGTCAACAGTGCACCTTCCGACGCGTCTTCTAAAGACTCAGTGAAAAGCAAGCAAGAAAAGGGCTTTCATGAAGAGGATGTCAAGAATCACATCAAGAAACTGGAAAGATTACATAATAAATTTATCCGGTATGTCGAGCGCTACGGCAAGGGACATGAGAAGACCCACATACATGAACAGGCGCTTGCAAGGTGTTTTCTGGAATTAAAACTGGCCCCGAAATTTATTACTTTGCTGACGGATAATCTGCGTGATTTAGTTGAGAAAACCCGCCATATTGAACGTCGCATCATGATGCTTTGCGTAAAAGAGGCAAAGATGCCACGTAAGGATTTTATCGACAGCTTTCGGAATAATGAAACTGATATCGAATGGCTGAAGAACGAACTGGAAAAGGAAACGCCTTATGCTTGGTCACTCAGGGAACGGGAAGTGGAAATTCTCAAGGAGCAGAGAAAGCTGGCGTTTATCTTTGCCAACGAGTTGCTTGGCATAGGCGAGATAAAAGAAATAAACCGCAAGGTTTCTCTTGGTGAAGCGAAGGCGCGTTGCGCCAAGAAAGAAATGGTTGAGGCCAATCTGCGGCTGGTGATCTCTATTGCCAAAAAATATACCAATCGCGGATTACTTTTCCTTGATCTTATTCAGGAAGGGAACATTGGTTTGATGAAAGCGGTTGATAAGTTCGAATATCGCCGCGGCTACAAATTCTCGACTTATGCAACCTGGTGGATACGTCAGGCTATTACGCGTTCCATCGCAGATCAGGCCAGAACGATTCGGGTTCCGGTGCACATGATTGAAACCATTCATAAACTGCATCGTATCTCCCGCAATATCCTGCAGAAAATGGGGCGTGAGCCTAGACCGGAGGAATTAGCCGAACATATGGGCATGTCGGAAGAAAAAGTCCGCAAGGTATTAAAAATTGCGAAAGAGCCGATTTCCATGGAGATTGTCATTGGCGATGACGATGATTCGCATCTGGGCGATTTTATTGCGGATGTCAATGCTCAGGCACCGAACGATTTCGCCAGTTTTGAAGGTCTTCGACGCACCACGTCTGATGCCCTGGAAGGACTGACGGCGCGTGAGGCAAAGGTGCTCAGAATGCGTTTTGGTATTGATATGAATACAGACCATACGCTTGAAGAAGTCGGCAAGCAGTTTGACGTGACGCGTGAACGCATCCGCCAAATTGAGGCAAAGGCGTTGCGTAAACTTTCTCATCCATTGCGATCGGAAAGGCTCAAGACGTTTCTGGAAACCTGATCCCCTCGAAAAAGGGGCCTGTAGCTCAGTTGGTTAGAGCAGTGGACTCATAATCCATTGGTCGTAGGTTCGAGTCCTACCGGGCCCACCAAGACATGATTTTTCGGCTTTTTGAGAGCCGGAACGTGGTTGTATAGAGACACGTATTATTGCTGTCTGTCCACAGATTGTGCAGATTAGGACAAGCAGTGACTGAGTGTGTTGCGCTCGGTTGTCATTTGCATCAGTGGTAAATATACCCGGTAGTTTCTGAGATTCGGAGCCACTGCTGTTAGACTTTGCCACAGTCAAATGTATTTTCCCCATACAAGAAAAAGTGGTATTGTGTAGTGGTCTTGTGTTAAGGAGGATGGTGTTATGGATACACGACGGCTTAATCTAACCAGTCTTTTCCTTTTTAGCTTAATCAATATTGCGCCGGCATCTGTTTTCGCGATAAACCGGGACCATCCGGGCGAGTTGGTCAATATTGGGACGCATCAATTACATATCTATTGCCTGGGACAGGGTAGCCCTTCGGTGATTATCGATTCGGGTATCGGTGGTTTTTCGCTTGAATGGGCTGAGATTCAGAACAGACTTTCTAAGGATGTCCGCGTATGCAGCTATGATCGTGCCGGTTATGGCTGGAGCGAATCAGGGCCGGAACCCAGAACGACTGAAAATATCAGCCGGGAACTTCGGAGGCTTTTGGAAAAAGCGGATATTCCCGGTCCCTATGTCCTGATCGGACATTCGTTTGGTGGCTATAATGTGCGCTATTTTGCCAGCAAGTATCCAGAGCTTGTGGCGGGAATGGTGCTCATTGATGCCGCACACCCCGAGCAATTTAATACGCAGGAATTTAAACGCGTCGAGTATTTTCGGAAAAAGCCGCGCTATAAAAACAGCATTCGTGTCAGCATGTTTCATCCGATAATATCGGACCGCTATCCCGATGAAAACAGACGCAAGGCCCTTGTGTTGATGTCCACATTGAAATTTAAAAATACATTACTGAATGAACTGGATTACATGGAGGTGAGTGCCCGTCAGGTCAGCAGAAAAACCAATCATCCGCCTTATCTGTTTCCGGTCACGATATTGACCCGTGGCAAGCGCCTGTGGCCTTATGACGACCTGGGTGAACGTCGTGAGCAGCAGTGGTTGCGTCTGCAAAATGATATGCAGAAGATCAGTTTGCAAAGCAGGCATTACCTTGCCGGACAGAGCGGACATATTATTCATCTGGACCAGCCCGATTTTGTCATAGAAAACATTATGGCAACGATCATTGAAGCTAGAAAACAGGCCTATGATTATATACAGACGGAAAAGTCCGGGGGCGGTGTGCCGCTATTGCCTGCTGCTTCTCGGGAAAATGCTGAAATTCGTTCATTTTTATACGGTATGGTTACTTCAAAGCCAAATTTGATAATGGAAAAATCCATTCATCAAGCCACGTTGGACAATCAATCAAGGCGTTTCGGCAATCGCCTAATCTACTTCTTTCAAGCGAGGGAACAGTATCATGAGTGACACACTATTCAGCAAGATTATTAGCCGTGAAATACCCGCCGATATTATTTATGAGGATGAGTTATGTCTGGCATTCAGAGACATTAATCCACAAGCGCCGTTTCATATTCTGTTAATACCCAAAAAACCGATTGTGGGAGTCGCAGATGCCGAAGCGAAAGATCAATCTCTGCTCGGTCACCTTCTTCTTAAAACTGGAGAAATCGCCCGACAGGAAGGTTTCGGGGATGCCTTTCGCCTAGTCGTCAATAACGGGGCAGGGGCCGGGCAGACCGTATTTCATCTGCATATTCATATCCTCGCTGGACGGGCATTCAACTGGCCACCGGGTTAGCGCCCATTATGCAAAATATGTTTCATGAAAACCACAATGAAATACCAAGCGCAGGCGATTAGCACGATGACCGAACCTGTTGGCAGGTCCAATTCAAATGAAACGGCAACGCCTGTGATACTGATGACGGCACAGATCAGTGTCGCCAGCAGAAACATCTTGTATAGCGAGGCGACATATTGATTTGCGATAGCCGCCGGTAATGTCAATAGCGCGATGACCAAGATCAATCCAACCAACTGGATCAGCGTGATGATGGTGATTGATATTAAACAGAGCAACAGAATATAAAAAAAATCGGTCCTGATGCCATTCAATCTTGCAAATTCTTCGTCAAAGATGCTGATCAGGAATTGTTCATAAAAAAGGAAAACAACACCCACTACGGTGATATTCAGTAATAACATCAACCATAAATCGTCATGAGTGATCAGCAAGATATTGCCAAACAGATAGCTCATTAAATCAATGTTGTAGCCTGGTGCGCGCGATAAAAACAGGATGCCGACAGCCATGCCAGCCGACCAGAAGGCGGCTATCAATACATCTTCATTTTCCCGTCGGTGCAGGTGTATCCATCCGATCAATATACTGGCGATCAGCGCTGTAATGATAGCGCCCAGGATGGGTGGGGCACCATAAAAATAGGCAATGCCCAGCCCTGCCAATACCGAATGGGCGATACCTCCGGTTAAAAAACTGATGCGTTTAACGACGATATAACTGCCAGCCACGCCACAACTGATACTTGCCAGCAGACAGGCAAGCACAGCATTTTTCATAAATGAATATTCGGCCAGCGCCGTGATGAGCCCAGACATAAATTTAGTGATGGCTCACCATTTTTACCGATGCATCGTATAGTTCCCTGATCGTCTTCCCATCAATGGATTCAGTATCATGGCTGACTAAAGTTTTATTAAGGCAGACAACGCGGTCAATGTAATGGGAAATGAAGGCCACATCATGCGAGACAACAATAATTGTCATACGCTCGCTGTAGTTTTTTAGAAAGGCGAAGATATTCTTTTCGGTACGCATATCGATATTTGTGGTTGGTTCATCCAGAACCAGAATTTTCGGATGTCTCACCAGCGCCCGTGCGATTAAAACCCGTTGCAACTCGCCACCAGAGAGGCTTCCGATCTGGCAGTTGGCGATACCTTTAATTTCCAGCATAGTCATAATGCGTCCAGCGGTCTCAATCTGTTCCTTGTCGTAAGCGGAAAATCTCACAGCGGGTTTTGCAAAACCTAACAAAATAACCTCGTTGACGGTGATAGGGAAGTCTCGTGAAAAACCCACATGCTGTGGCACATAAGCGACACCGCAATTCGCCGCGGCCCCGTGCCCGAATACTTCGACCGTGCCCTTGTCGGGCTGCAGCAGGCCCAAGATCAGTTTGAGCAATGTGCTTTTACCGCCAGCATTGGGACCGATAATCCCGATAAACTCGTTTTCATATATTTTCAGAGAAACATCCCTGAGCACCGGGACACCACTATAGGCAAAACTGACGTTATTGATATTAATGGCGGTCTTAGTCACGATCTAATCCCCGTACGATCTTCTTGACTATACCAGACATATTTTCAATGTAGTCAGCGGCAAGCGGGTCCAGAGTAAAGACATCCGCGCCAATTTCAGTGGCAATGATTCTTGCGGCTTTGTTATTGAACCCCGGTTGTATAAAAATGGCTTGTATATCCTGTTGTCTGGCTAGATCGATTAGCTTGCCCATCCCGGCAGCCTGTATCTCTTTTCCGTGCTGTTCAATCGGAATTTGCGTAAAACCATAGCGGTGTGCGAAGTGACCCCATGCGGGATGAGATACGATCAGTTGTCTTTTTTTTAAACCGGCGGTGTCGGTTTTGATGGTATCATCCAGCTCCTCCAGTTCCTGGATAAAACCGTGCAGTGCATCCTTGTAGGCAGGTGCATTTGGCCTGTCCATCGCAGATAAAGATTGCTCAATCAATCTAGCAATGGCGATTACGTTTATGGGATCAGTCCAGACATGTATATCAGAGAATCCCTCGTCCTTTTCATGCCTACGGGCATTTGAAGCAACCAGGGATTGACAGCATTCTATGATAGTCAGATTTTTATTATGTTGTTTAATCTGCCTGAGCCATATCCTTTCAAAGGGTATGCCGATGCTGAAGTAAATATCAGCGGTAGCCAGGCGAACCATCTGTTGTGGCGTTGGCTCATAAGTTTCCGGGCTTTGTCCAGGACCCACCATCACATTGATATCAACGTGTTCAGTTCCTACTCTTTTGACAAAATATTGTTGTGGCAAAATACTGACAAAAACATTAATGCGTTTGTCGGCCCGGGCGTGAGTGGAAAGACTGAAAAACAGTAACGCGACTATACATTTTGTCATCAGGCTTATCATTCATTTACTCTTTTGCGCGGCCAGGCACTCGCGACAACAACCGTCTATTTCAATCATCTGTCTGCCAATTTTGAAACCGAAATACGCCGCCTGCTGTGTTAATAAATGCCGAATGTCCGCATCATCAATTTCAGCGACGGTGCCGCAGTCGTTGCAGATAAAAAACTGGCCACTGTGTGCATCCGTCGGGTCGCCGCAACCGATATAGGCATTTTGCGATTCAATTTTATGCACCAGTCCCTGTTGTCTTAAAAAATCCAGCGCACGATATACCGTCGGCGGCGCCGATGACATATTGTCGTTTTTCAAGCTGTCAAGAATGTCATAGGCCTTGGCCGGCTCATGACTTTGCCAGATCAGCTCTAACACACGTTGTCGCAGTCGCGTAAGACGCTGACCCGAGGCGGCACATTGCCGCTGTGCCGCCTCAAGCGCGGCTTGAAGACACAGTTGATGCCGGTGTCCAGCAACTCTGAAGGGACTTAGTATTTTATTTTCGCTCAACAGCATGTTCTCTTATCAATAATATTGTAATGTTATAATATAACATTACATATGGCTTTTCAAGGCAGATGATATAATGGTATTCGTCAATCAGGTCGCTTCTGATTTGGCGTAAATGGTGCGCTTCCACTAAAACCGGTTATGGAAGCCATCGTATGTCATCAGGCTTTCATGCTTGGGTTCCGGTGTGGTTTTTAATAGAATAGGTCTGTGTTTAATTAATGAAATACCCTGCATGACAACAAACCCGGATAGTCAAAACTTGTTTGACGAGCACCTTGATGCAAAGGGTTTGAATTGCCCTTTGCCGATATTGAAAACCAAGGTGCTCTTGCACCGGATGGCACCTGAACAGGTGCTGTTGGTTGAGGCTACTGATCCCCACTCCCGGGTTGATTTTGAAGCCTATTGTGCACGCACTGGCCATGAAATAATCAACTTTGAGGAAAAGGATGATGTATTTAAATTTTTTATCAGACGTGCCATTCATCCTAAAAAGATATAGAATTAATCTAATCAATTTGTTGTTTCTGTGAAAACACTTAAAACGTATTTGTATTGGAAGCACTTATAAACATGGAACATGCTGCGAACGAGTCGAGTATAGTAAGGAAACGTTTGGATTTATTTTTGGAGGAAGAATGGCGGCAGAACAGATATTGATAGCAGATGACGATTATGCCACAGCCCAAGTGATACAGATTTATCTTGAAAACCTCGGCTTTAAAGTCCCCGCTATTGCCCATAATAGTGTGGAAGTGCTTGAGAAAACAAGAGAACTGAATCCAAATCTGGTACTGATGGATATTCAGTTGGGTAAAGGGCTGGATGGCATTGATGTCGCTGAAGTGATCATAAATCAACTGAATATCCCGGTCATCTATGTCTCCGCCTATCATGACGAGAAAACACTAGAGCGAGCGCAGTTGACTAAACCCGCCGGTTTTATTAACAAGCCGGTACGAGACAGTGACTTAAAGACAGCGATGTGTCTTGCACTGGATAAGAGCGAGCAGAACGCCCCAAGAAAAATGGTACCCCAACTTGAGCAGGCGTTAAATCAGGTTTATAACTTAACCCCGGCTGAATCCCGAGTGGTATCAAAACTGCTGGACAACCCGAACATAGAATCTGCTGCGGATGCTTTACATATCAGCATTTCAACATTACGTACCCACCTCAGACATATTTATCGTAAAACAGACACTAACCGCCAATCCGCATTATTTCACAAGATAGTTACCGGGCCTGTAGCGATGGTTACCCGCTCTTACATGGAAAATAAAGAATAATTGCAATTCTGTGGGCCGGGGTCACATGCTTTCCACCTCAATAATTTCGTAATCGTGGCTTATTTCGGCGACCGCACCAAGCATAATGGATGCGGAACAATATTTATCTGCTGATAAAGTAATGGCCCTTTCAATTTGTTTATGTTTAAGCCCGCAACCCGATATCCTGAAATGCAGATGGATTCGGGTGAACACTTTGGGGGGTGTCTCGGCGCGTTCGGCACTGATTTCAACGTCGCAACCCGCTATATTTTGACGCGCTTTTTTGAGAATAGATACGACATCATAGGCACTACAAGCCCCTGTTCCCAATAACAGCATTTCCATGGGTCTCGGCCCCGCATTTTGACCACCCCCTTCGGGCGGGCCATCCATAATAATGTAATGCCCTGATTCGGACTGACCCGCAAATTTTGCCTTACCAAGCCAATTTATTTTGACATCCAATGGATTGTTTCAGTAATTAATTTTATCGGGAGAGGAAGATAACATGCTATATTTATAACATAAACTGATTGATGCAGGTAAGGATCCATAATGATGCAGAATTTCCCGGAACAAGATAAGGTTATTATCCGTTTTTTAGAGCACTGTAATTGTCAGGATTATAAACCTAGGCAGTTGATTATCCGGGAAGGTAAACTTTCCGATGATCTTTTCTATATTGTCCATGGTTCGGTCACTGTTACGACCGAAGGCCATAAAGGTCATGAGGTTGTGCTGGCCTATCTTAATAAAGGCGAATTTTTTGGGGAAATTGCCTTGTTTGATTTGAATCAGCATCGTAGCGCTTTTGTACGTGCAAAGACCAAATCGACTATTGCCAGACTCAGTTATGCGAAATTGAAGTCAATGCCTAATCTTTTTCCGGAGATGCTTTTTTTAATCGCCTCACAAATGGCCGGCCGTTTGCGCAAAACCAGTCGTAGGGTCATTGATTTGGCCTTTACCGATGTAAAGGGCCGCGTTGCACGAACCTTGCTGGACCTATGCAAAGAGCCCGACGCAATGACGCATCCCGATGGTATGCAGATCCGTGTCACACGGCAGGAATTGGGAAGTATTGCGGGATGTTCGCGAGAAATGGTCAGTCGGGTATTAAAAAGTCTGGAAGAAGAAGGCCTGATATCCGTTTCAGGTAAAACGATGGTGATATATGGCCATAGGGAACGCCTGAAGCCTGTAAGATAAAAGTATGTAAATCCTCTGCTTCTAATTTGACAAGACTGTTGTTAAACAAGAAAATCGGCCCCTTGTCCGATGGCTATGTAGCTCAGTTGGTTAGAGCGCAGCATTCATAATGCTGATGTCGCTGGTTCAAGTCCAGCCATAGCCACCATATTATTAAGTTTATTTCTTAGATTACTGATGTTAAGTAGAAATGGAAAATAAAACTACTCAACTTAAAAATTTAAATGAACGAATACTTAATTACACCAATCAACATGAAGACTTGCAGAAATCACATCATTGGTTATTCGACTTGCCTCCTTTTAAGGATGAGCAGCTTAATCCTGAGTATATCGTTATGGGAATCAATCCAGGTGAAAGCAACGAAAAGCAATTTCCATCTATTGTCCAAGAAACGCGTTTTTTTGATTTCCACGAATCGATATATGTTGGCAAACGCGAAGATTTAAATTGGACAAAAAAGATTTTTGACATATTGCGGACAAGAAAAGTAATACAGACTGAAATGTTTTTTTGGTCTACAAACGGATTTTCAGATTTAATGAAAAGATTTGGAGACTTTCATGAAAATGAGCATATTAAATTTTGCACAGAACTAAACAAAAAACTGATTGATATTCACTTGCCGAAAGCCATCATATGCCCGGGCTTAAAAATGGCGGAATATATACCCGATTTATTCAATTTAAAACCAGTCAACAAAATCAGAATCGAGAATAATCATAGATTAATTGAACATTTTAGAGATTGCCAAAAAAGAGATTGGATAGTAACCAAACATTGGACTGGTTCATTTGGCTTTTCAAAGGAACAGAAAAATTCTATAAGGCGATATATTGAATCCCTTTCTTCTACTTAGGGTAATGTACTAAAATAAGCAAATTTATTTCTTTATCATAAACTTTCCCAGTGACTTCGTTAACTGGCATACTATCTGAATAAAAACATGACAATATTTTAGACTTAATAAACAGCATTGATTTTTTTTGCTTTTGCATCGGAAGTCAAATTCATTATTTCTTCAGTGCGATTTCAATTTTATAATTTTATATTCTAAATCTAATTCATCCAGTGTTTTGAATATAATTTCTTTAACCGAATCCGCCGAGATATTCTCCAGCCATTCATTGGGACGGCCGGTTCTCCCCCTGATTCTATAAGGATTTAACTTTTTCAAAATTGCTTTTTCAGCGATCCGAGCGTCTCCATATTCCATCTTAACTATCGGCCGATAGTTAACATTATGTTCATCTGAAAGTTTTATAATAGTTTTTCCTTCGAGCATCGAAATCTTTTGCTCTCCCAAATTTACAGGTTAGCTTTTGTCACTTTTATAGCTTTGTCAGCTATTGCTTCGGTCATGAGCGTTTACAGAGATGGGCTGTTCGTTATTTAATGTAACAATGTAAAGACCTGACTTCCTCATCATTCAACCTCCTCCAGTTTTAAACTAAGGCTGTTTCAAAATCCACCCACTATTGAATATGCCATTAGGTGATTCACGATACCATTTTCTGAGAATTGATAGTCTGAAGTATTTGATACAGTGGAACCAGTTCTGTTTCCCCCTGATATTTGTATCAATATAAAAGAGTAAAGTCAGCGCCACTATAATTAAAATCAAGCGATCTTTCCCGGTAGAGACCTCGCCGTTAGTTCCCGGTGGTGGCATTTTATATTTTAATCTTTGTTCTCTTGTGGATAGCATCAAACCACTGTGATGGACGAACTCTTGAAGCTGATCCACACGGCATCGCCGATATTAAGCTTCAGCCCTATCAGAACTTCACGGGAGATAATGACTTGAAATTCGTCACCGGTATCAATATGCAGTCTGAGTTGTGTGTCCTGTTCAATGATCGCATTGATCCTGCCACTCAGGTTATTGCACATACTGGAGCCAGGTTTTTTCCTTGAGATCACAATCTGTTTCGGGTCAATCGCAATCAGTTCGGCTTGTGTGACATCTTCCGGCATGATGATTTGATGATGCCCCGTAGCAAAGTAACCTTGCCTGTTGAAACGCCCCTTGAAGAGATTGAGTAACTGCGATTGAAATAAATTGCCTTTCATCATGCTGTATCTTCTGTTCGCAAGCCGTTGCGCCTGATATTGGCAATGTGTGGTGAAGATAATGGTTTTCTTCAATGTGTCTCTCAAATTCAGAATGAGCTTCTCAAATTCGCCAATCGTTTCCTTGTCAAGATACGTGAACGGTTCGTCTAGTATGATGACCTCCGGTTTCAGTATCAACGCGCGCGCGATGGCAATTTTCTGGGCTTCACCGCCAGAAAGCGTGCGCACATTGCGATCAACCAGGCCTTGTATTTTCAACAATTCAACGATCTCGGCGACTTTTTGCAATCGTTTGACTTTACCGGTGTGCCTCAATTTCAAACCGAGCGCAATGTTTTTACGACCATTACCGCATAACAGGTAGGGATTTTGCTGGACGTACCCGATCGTCTTTTTATAGTGTTCGCGGTTGCCCCCATTGATGATGTGACCCTGATAATAAAGTGTGCCTTTCGTTGGCTTTAATATAAATGCCAACAGGTTCAATAAGGTGGTTTTACCTGATCCGTTCGGACCGGTGATCGCTATCACATCGGATTGGCACAGACGCAGATTGATATCAGTCAGGCCAAATCCTTGACCATAATCAAAGTGGATATTGTCTAATGTATATAACACTATTTTTGTGTCCGTCATTTGGCGCGTAACTGAAATTGTTGCAGCACGGCGTTCACGAGAAAAGCGACGCACAATAATATAAAACCCAGCGCCAGCGCGAACTCAAATTCGCCTTTGTTGGTTTCCAACGCGATGGCGGTGGTCATGGTGCGGGTATAACCGTGAATATTACCGCCCAGCATCATGGCGATGCCAACTTCGCCAATGGCGCGGCCAAAACCGGTCACAATAGCTGCGATCAATGCGAATCTGACCTCGCTCATGTAGATAAAACAGCGTTGTATCCGGCTTGCTCCTAATGAGGTGCAAACGTTTGCCAATCTCGGATCGGCACCATTGACGGCGGCAATACACAGGTTCCAGATGATCGGCGTGATTAATATACATTGACCGACCACCATCGCGGTCGGTGTATAAAGCAGGCGCATATCCCCCAACAGACCCTGTCGATTTAGCAAACCGTACAACAACAGGCCGATGACAACGGTTGGCAATGCCATCAGGGTATTCAAACAGGCGCAAAGAAACTGTTTGCCAGCAAAATTATTTAACGCGACTGCCAAGCCTAGCGGTAGACTGACCAGGGTTGCGATCAACAAGGCCAGCAGGGACACTTCCAAAGATATTTGGACAACATGAAACAGTGCTTCATCAAAATTTAAAATCAGGCGGACAGATGAGACTGCAGTATTGAGAAAAAAACTGTTTTTGTCCTGATAGGGAGTGACACCGGTGTTTTCAATCTGCGTATTCGTCTCCGGATAAAACAGTTGCTGTCCATTAACATTACTCCGTTCTTCAAGACGCGAAGCCTGATCCGAATCGACAATAACCGATTTGATTTTTGCGTTATTGTGCACTTCATATCCCGGATTTAATTTCGCCGTCAGAGCATTCTCTTCCGTTTCGGCGTAACATGGCGCATTCAAAACGCTCGACAGGAGTAGCATCAAGAGGCTGGATAATATTTTCATAGGTGATATTTGTATATCATGGCTTGACTTGGATGACAGAGTCATTATGCTTTTTAAATGTTTCTTAGTGTAATGGAAACGGAATATGAAACAGTTCAATATTAGCGGCTATTGACGAGCGCGTAAATTTGAGTTGTACTGAAAACCAATTTGAATGACGTCCCGAATTTGCATATCATCCAGCAGGCTGGCCTGACAAAACGATGGTCGGTTGTTTCCAGCAGATGTTAATCCCAGAATGAACCAAAAACTTTTCATAAAAACACTGGGTTGCCAGATGAATGAATACGATTCGGTTAAGATGCTGGATGTGTTGCAGGCCGCGCACGGTATGACGGCGACCGACAACCCTGCTGAAGCCGACCTTATTTTATTAAATACCTGTTCGATCCGGGAAAAGGCGCAAGAAAAGGTTTTTTCTCAACTCGGTCGCTGGCGTGCGCTCAAAAATGCCCACTCAAAGCTAATCATCGGCGTGGGAGGGTGTGTGGCCAGTCAGGAAGGCGCGGCTATTCTGGAACGCGCGCCGTTTGTCGATATTGTTTTTGGCCCGCAAACTCTGCATCGGCTCCCGCAAATGTACGCGGATGTGAAAAAACGCGGCAAGCCGGTGGTGGATATTACTTTCCCGGCAATTGAAAAATTTGATAATTTACCACCACCGCAGGCCACCGCTCCGACCGCGTTTGTATCAATCATGGAAGGTTGCAGTAAATATTGCAGTTTTTGCGTTGTCCCCTATACCCGCGGTGAGGAAATCAGTCGTCCTTTTGATGACGTGATTACTGAAGTGGTTGAATTAGCCGAACAGGGTGTCAGGGAAGTCAATCTGCTTGGGCAGAATGTAAACTCTTGGTGCGGTGTCATGCATGATGGAAAAACGGCTGATCTGGCCTTGCTGATTGAATATATTGCCGCTATTGAAGGGATTGATCGCATCCGCTTCACAACATCACATCCGGTTGCATTCTCGGACCGTCTGATTCAAGTCTATGCTTGTGTTCCTGAACTGGTCAATCATCTGCATTTGCCGATACAAAGCGGTTCCGACCGTATCCTGACGTTAATGAAACGCGGCCATACTCGGCTTGAGTATGAAAACAAGATAAAACGGTTACGTGCCATCCGTCCAGATCTGAGCCTATCTTCGGATTTTATCGTGGGTTTCCCCGGTGAAACCAATGCGGACTTTGAGGATACGATGAACCTGATTTATGCTGTTGGTTTTGATCATTCATTCAGTTTTATATACAGCAAACGGCCCGGCACCCCGGCTGCTGCTTTACCCGATGAGACGCCAATGGAGATCAAAAAGGAACGACTGTCAATATTACAGAAACGGATCAATCAACAAACAGCGGCAATCAGCGCGAACATGGTCGGCTCGATTCAAGCAGTGCTTGTGGAAGGACAGTCCAAAAAAGACTCGCAACGGTTGCAGGGCAGGACCGAAAACAATCGTGTCGTTAATTTTCCCGGCGACAGGGAGTTGACCGGCCGGTTTGTTGATATTGAAATTACCGAGGCGTTGCCCAATTCTCTACGCGGTCACCTCTCCGACGCCGCATTGTCAAACGTGGCTAACCTCTGATTTCACGAGCTGTTGGTACCGTAAGATCATTAACGCGATCACCTCCAACGATGTGCTGCTTGAACCGCCAGACAGTCGGCGTTTATCCAATTTATGCGGGCCGCTGGATCAGCACCTGCGGCAGATAGAACGTTACATCGGCGTTGAGATCAACAATCGAGGCAACAATTTCAATGTTATCGGCGATACAGAATCCATAAAATGGACCGAACATATCCTGAAAGAGATGTATCTGGCGACAGATGCGGAGGAGTTATCATCCGAACGTGTAAATCTGTTTCTGCGAAATGCGCAGACAGAGGACGAGTCTTCAGATCAGTTTTCTATAAAAACCCGCCATGGCCTGATCCGTGGCCGCACGCGCAATCAAAGGAGCTATCTTGCCAATATGCAATCATACGACGTGAACTTTGGCATTGGCCCCGCCGGTACGGGAAAAACCTATCTTGCCGTTGCTTGCGCGATTGCCGCCATGGAGCAGGATCGTGTCCAGCGCCTGGTATTGGTCAGGCCAGCAGTAGAGGCCGGGGAGAAACTGGGTTTTCTCCCGGGCGGTTTACTGCAAAAGGTTCATCCCTACCTGAGACCGATCAACGACGCGTTGTATGAGATGTTGGGCTTTGAAAGGGTCGACCGGTTGATTGAACGCAGTGTCATTGAAGTGGCGCCTTTGGCATTTATGCGCGGCAGGACACTGAACGATTCTTTCATCATTCTGGATGAAGCGCAAAACACAACGATTGAACAGATGAAGATGTTCCTGACCCGGATTGGTTTTAATTCAATCACTGCCATTACCGGTGATATTACACAGATTGATCTGCCCCCGGGGAAGCAATCCGGGCTGAAACATGTTATCAACGTCCTGAACGGTGAAAGTGGTATCAGCTTCACTTTCTTCAAATCTGTGGATATTATCCGCAACCCCCTGATCTCCCGTATATTAGAGGCCTATAAAAAATGCGAACAGGACCCCGGGCAATGAATGCCCCCGCCGTGAACGTGAGGTTGAATGTACAGTTTTTATCGGAATTTGAAAGTCTTCCCGAAAAAAAATTGCTTACCCGCTGGGCAATACAGGCGCTTGGTGATAAAACGGCCGAACTGACATTGCGTATTGTTAATGAACAGGAAGGACGGGAGCTTAACAAGACTTGGCGCAAGAAAGATTACGCAAGCAATGTACTCGCTTTCCCTGTTGGGGGAAAAATCTACCGGGCCGAGGCACTGCTCGGTGATATTGTCATCTGTGCGCCAGTCGTCGAACGTGAAGCGCGGGAGCAGGGAAAGGACAACCTCGCGCATTGGGCGCATCTTCTGGTGCACGGCATATTGCATCTCCTGGGCTATGATCATGTTACCGAAGAAGACGCGGGGGTGATGGAAGCCGAAGAAATACGTATCCTCAACAAAATGGGTTACGCAAATCCCTATGTAGCAAACGATGATCGGTAAGAACAGCATTGAAAATTGTAAAAAGCGGTTGAAACGTCTCGTCAATTTCTTCTTACGCGAACCGGTTGACAAGGATACGCTGATTGAGGTACTCCGAAATTCGGAGCATCGTGGTTTGCTGGACTCCGATGTCTTATTGATGATCGAAGGTGCGCTTCATGTCTCTGAATTACAGGTGCGTGATGTTATGGTCCCGCGCGTGCAGATGATCTTCATTGAGGAAGATGCTGAACCTGAGGATATCCTGTCCATTGTGGTCGAATCCGGTCACTCGCGCTTTCCTGTCATTGCCGAAGCTAATAATGAAATAGTCGGTATTTTGCTGGCAAAGGATCTACTGAATTATTTTGCCGGTTCTCAAAATCGGTTTGATATAAAAGACATGATGCGTCCTGCTGTTTTTATCCCGGAGAGCAAGCGGCTAAATGTTCTGTTACGGGAATTTCGCACTAGTCGCAATCATATGGCGATCGTGATTGACGAATATACCGGTGTGGCCGGACTGGTCACAATAGAAGATGTCATAGAGGAAATCATCGGTGAAATAGAAGATGAATACGACGTTGAAGAAGAAGCCAATATCGCCCCACATGATAATAATCGTTACGTTATAAAGGCCATGACTCCGATTGAAGAATTCAACAAATATTTCAATACCGAAATTGGAGATGATAAGTATGGTACCGTTGGCGGGGTTGTCGTGAATGCGTTCGGACGTTTGCCGAAACGCGGTGAAACCATTGAGTTACATGGGTTTACGGTCAAAGTCCTGCGCGCTGACAAGCGCCGTGTCCAGGTGTTGCTCTTTACCCGACTCGACGCAACGGGGATGATGGAATCGATGGAAGTCCCGGAAAACGAGGCATAATCCTGCCGTTCAAAATCCGGGTTACATGCAGTTTCCTTCACTCCTTTCCGCGTCATGTGTCATCCTCGGCGGCCTGCTGGTGCCGCTCGGTTTTGCGCCTTTCAATCTTTATTTCCTGCCTGTATTGTCACTGGCGATATTATTTTACTTCTGGTCAAAAGCAGTCTCTGGGGGCGCGGCGTTTGTCCTGGGCTATCTGTTCGGCCTGGCAATGTTCGGGCTGGGCGTAAACTGGTTGCACATCAGCCTCAATCTCTTTGGTGGGATAAATCTCGCTGGCGCTCTGTTGTTGACCTTGTGTTTTATCATGTTCATTTCGCTTTTCCCGGCTTTGTGCGGTTATTTATGCGTACGTTTTTTCAACGGTAGTCGTGTACTTGCCTGCGTGTCGTTGTGGACAATTGCCGAATGGTGTCGCGGTTGGTTCCTGACCGGGTTTCCCTGGCTGAATCTCGGCACATCCCAGATTGACAGTCCGCTTGTCGGCTTCATTCCGGTGGTGGGCGAGTACGGTGCGACCTTGATCGTTTGTGCGCTTGCTCTCGCACTTATCCTGCTTTTAACCGGCAAAACAAAAACGCGTTACTACGGCGGTGTACTATGGCTCTGCGTCATTATGACGGCATGGTTGTTAAAGGATTTTGCCTGGACCGATGAGACCGGTGACAGCCTCAGCGTCGCCCTGATACAGGGCGCGATCCCGCAGGAATTGAAATGGAAACCGGAAATGCGGCAAAATACCTATGATATTTATACCCACCTGAGCGAACCTTACTGGGGTGGTGATTTGATTATCTGGCCGGAGACGGCAATCCCGTCCCTGTACCACCACGCCGATGATTTTGTCGGTCCCGTCACGTCCCGACAGGCGGAATCAGAGGCGTTTTTTATGAGCGGTCTAGCATATAAGTCCCCAGAGACGGAAAAATATTTTAACAGTATCCTGCTGGTCGATGACGGGCATTATTTTTATAATAAACACCATCTTGTCCCGTTTGGCGAATATCTGCCTCTCCGGTTCTTCCTGGCGGGTATATTAAATTTCCTGAATATTCCGATGTCCGATTTTTCACCTAGTGACATCGAAGAAAAACACTTCAGAACGGCAAAAGGCGTATTCGGCATGAGTATCTGTTATGAGGACGCTTATGGTGCGGAGATGAGACGGGTGTTGCCCGAGGCGAATATATTGATTAACGTCAGTAACGACGCTTGGTTCGGCGATTCTTTTGCGCCTCATCAGCATTTGCAGATTGCCCGAATGCGGGCGCTTGAGAGCGGACGCTATCTGCTGAGAGCGGCCAATACAGGTATTTCGGCGGTGGTCAACGAGAAAGGAAAAGTGATTGCGCGTTCTCCCCAGTTTGAACCGCATGCCTTGCAGGCGAATGCCCGACTATTTGAGGGGGCGACACCTTACGTCGTCTGTGGCAATAGTCTGGTCTTGATCGTTTCTGTATTATTGCTACTCATCAGTCGGATGCGGGAACGCCGCTTTAATCCAATGTATAAGGAAAAATAGACATGATAGTGAGTACGAGCATAGTGGGTAAGATACCCCTTTATCCGTTATTGGTTGAATCAGACAGTTCCCCGGGCCGGATAAATTCAATCAGATTGCCCTTGTCGGGCATCAGATCAAAGTCATTGTCCGCATACTCGAAGATAGCCAGATTGGCCGTGGTAAAAATCTTACCTTTGCTGTCCGCCTGAATTGACTGTCCGGAAAGGTAATCAACCAGATATTCAAGTCCGGGATTATGCGCGATCAGCATTAAGCTGTGGCAGGTTTTTTTATGTGACCGGATACACTGTCGCAGGGTATTGAAATCGGCAAGATAGAGTTCGTTGTCATAATGAATATCCTCCTTGTCAAAGCCGCTTATCCGGGTGATCACCTGTTCAGCCGTTTGTTTGGCCCGTTGCGCCGGAGAAGAAATGATCCGTTGCGGAATATGATCATTATCCTGCATCCACTTGCCAATCCGCGCAGCATTTTTCTTGCCGCGTTTATTAATGGGACGGTCAAAATCGGACAACTCCGTTACGGAATAATCCGACTTGGCATGACGCATGATGAAAAGATAAAAAGACATAATGATACTGGGGCGTTGGCCAAAATATGCTACATTCTGATTTGACGATGTTTATAAATATACACTCAGAGCCGGATATGATCGATTATTTTGTCAAATAAATCAGAATCTTTTGCCGCTGTTGACTTGGGATCTAACAGTTTTCACATGGTCGTCGCCAACTTTGTTGATGGGCGGGTACTCATTGTTGATCGTATCAGAGAAATGGTACGTCTGGCTGGTGGGCTTGATGAGAACCGTTATCTGAATAAAGAAGCCATGGCGATCGCCTTGCAGTGCCTGGAAAAATTCGGGCAACGTATTGCTCATATTTCATCGGGCAGTGTCCGGGCAGTGGGCACCAATACCCTGCGGCAGGCCAGAAATGGCCGCGAGTTTTTGACTATGGCAAACAAGGCGTTGGGACATAAGATCGAGATTATATCGGGGCGTGAAGAGGCGCGGCTGATTTATCTGGGTGTGGCCAATACCCTGTTTAACGAAACCGATAAACGTCTGGTCGTTGACATCGGCGGAGGCAGTACCGAGTTAATTATCGGCAAAGGATTTAAGGCCTCTCTGACCGAGAGCCTTCTTGTGGGTTGTGTCAGTATCAATCAACGCTACTTCGGGGACGGGAAGATCACAACCAAACGTATGGGCAAGGCGCATATCGCCGTCTTGCAAGAATTGGAAAGTATTCAGGAAATGTATCGTATACGTGGTTGGCACAAGGCCATCGGCACATCGGGGACGATCAATGCCGTGCTGAATGTCCTGAGGGGACAGGGTTGGGGTAATTCTGTGATTACCGTAGAGGCCTTGTCTACATTGAGACGAGCGTTGATAAAGGTCGGAAATATTGATCATTTTCAGTTTGGAGGTTTGTCGCAAAACCGTATTCCTGTTTTTGCTGGCGGCGTGGTGATTTTGTCCGCCGTGTTTGAAGCCCTGAACATTAAAACGATGGAATATTCGGACGGTGCGTTGCGTGAGGGTCTGCTCTATGATCAAATCGGTCGCCAGCATTACGTTGATGTGCGTCATCGGACTATTGACCAACTCATGAAACAATATCACGTTGATGAAGCACATGCCGGACGGATCGAAAAAATGTGCCGGACTATCTTTAGCTGTGTTCAATTCGAATGGAAGCTAGATGAAGAAAATGATCTGAAGACGTTGTGTTGGGCCGCGTGTCTGCATGAGATTGGCCTGGCGTTGGCGCACAGCCAGTATCATAAACACGGTGCTTATTTGCTGGGGCACTCGGATATGCCCGGGTTTTCGTGGCAGGAGCAGCTCGCCCTGAGCATACTGGTGCGTCTGCATCGGCGTAAGATAGCGCCAGAGGTCCTTGAAGAAGCAGCGGATGACAATAGACACAGGCTCTTGAAGATGGTTATCATTCTTCGGCTAGCGACCCTTCTGAACCGCAGCAGAACAACGGTCACGATGCCGGATATTGACATCGCCGCCAAGGATAAAAAGATCAGACTGATTTTTCGGAAAGACTGGCTATCCGATCACCCCTTGACAGAAGCTGACCTTGAAACGGAAGCCGCGTATCTGTCAGTGGTAAATTACCGACTTGATTTCGCCTGACAGTTTTATCGGCAGTAGTGATCCAGTAAAGTCTGTTGTGCCGATTTTGGTTTTGCGTTGCCGGGTTTGGCCTTGCGATAACTGCCGTCGGACTGTAACAACCAGGCCTGGGTATTATCGGAGAGGTAATTTAACAAACCGAAGCGGATGATTTTAGCGCGAGGGCGTTTTTCTTCTATTGGAAAGCAGGTTTCAATCCGATAAAACAGATTGCGTTGCATCCAGTCCGCGCTCGCACAGTAAAGGCGGGGTTTCCCGTCGTTATGAAAGTAATAGATGCGGGTATGCTCAAGAAAGCGGCCGATAATGGAACGTACCTGAATATTTTCCGAAACATGTTTAATCCCCGGCCGCAGGCAACATATCCCGCGAATGATCAAATCGATCTTGACGCCAGCTCCAGAAGCCGAATACAGAGTGCGGATGATCTCCGGTTCAACCAGCGCGTTCATCTTGGCGATGATACGCGCTTCTTTTCCCGCTTTGGCATTTTTTTCTTCGGTCTTAATGTAATCAAGCATGGCCTTGTGCAGCGTGAAAGGGGATTGCAACAATTTTTTCAGTTTGGTCGCACGTCCCAGACCAGTGATTTGGTGGAACAATTTATTCACGTCCTCACCGACCGCCTGATCTGTCGTCAACAAGCCGTAATCAGTGTACAGTCTTGCCGTGCGGATATGGTAATTGCCCGTGCCGAGATGCACATAACGGCGCAATGAGCGGCCTTCGCGCCGGGTCACCATGATCATCTTGGCATGCGTCTTGTAGCCCACCACGCCATAGACCACGTGAGCACCAGCCTCCTGCAGGTCACTGGCGAGTTCAATATTGGCTTCTTCGTCAAACCTTGCCCTGAGTTCAATAACAACAGTCACTTCTTTGCCAGCCTTGGCCGCATCTTTCAATGCTTTGACGATGGCAGAGTCATCGCCAGTGCGGTAAAGGGTCTGTTTAATGGATAATACATCCGGATCAGCGGCCGCTTGTCTCAAAAAATCCACCACCGGGGCAAAAGACTGGAATGGATGTAGTAACAGAATGTCACCGTTATGCAATGCATCAAAGATGTTTGTGGTTTTAAGAAGACGTGGTGGAATATCCGGCGTAAAACCCGGATAGACCAAATCGGGTCTGTCGACGAGATCGTGCAGTTGTAACAGGCGATTCAGGTTTACTGGCCCGTTGACCTTGTACAGGGCATCATCTGGCAACTTGAATTGATTCAGTAGAAAATTGCTTATCTCCTCGGGACAGCTCTCGGCCACTTCCAGACGCACTGCTTCGCTGTAACGACGAGAGGGCAATTCACCTTCTAGTGCCCGCAAAAGATCGTCTATCTCCTCATCGTCAACAAACAAGTCGCTGTTGCGCGTGACGCGGAACTGGTAACAGCCCTTTGCTTTCATGCCCGGAAACAAATCATCAACATGGGTATGCAGTATTGAAGACAACATGATAAAGTTGTGCCCCTTGCTGGAAGAATATTCGCCGGGGACCTCAATGATCCGGGGCAGGGAACGCGGCGCTTGCACAATTGCGAAACCGCCTTCCCGACCGAAGGCGTCCTTGCCTTCAAGTTCAACGATAAAATAGAGGTTCTTGTTCAAGACTCTCGGAAAAGGATGGGACGGATCAAGCCCGATAGGACTTAATACCGGCACCAGTTCGCGATTAAAATAACGCTTGGTCCAGCGTAACAGTTTGGGTTTCCATTGCGCCCGGCGCAGAATATGGATGTTTTTTTTGGCCAGTTCAGGGATGAGCGCGTCATTCAATATCTGATATTGTTCTTCCACCAGCGCATGAGCAATTTCGCTGATCTTTTTCAGGGTCTCTGTCGGTGTCATGTTATCTTCGCCGGTTTGAACGGAACCGTATTTGACCTGCTGGCGCAAACCGGCGACTCGGACTTCGAAAAATTCATCCAGATTGGTACTGGCAATACACAAAAAACGCAGGCGTTCCAGTAACAGATTGGTCGGATCTTTCGCTTGTTGTAGTACGCGATGGTTAAATTCCAGCAGACTCAGCTCGCGGTTAATATAGAATTCAGGCGATTTCAGGTTGATATTCGTCGGATTTTTTTGTGGCATTATGATACCAATCTTGTTGAAAAGAGAAGGTTCTCCCAGCGATCTGTCATCATTCCGGTTCGGCGATGATCTTCTCCATCTGTTCAAGACCGCCATGGCGAACGTCCTTGCCTTTGACCAGATAAAAAACATTTTCGCATACATTTCTGGCATGGTCGGCAATCCTTTCCAGTGCGCGCACCGCCCATACCGCATCCAGCGCCGCGCCGATATTGCGCGCATCTTCCATCATATAGGTAATCAGTTGCCGCAATATCGCATTGTATTGATCGTCCGACTCCGGTTCCTTTCCTGCCACGCTGACGGCATCCTGCAGATCCATCCGTGCAAACGCATCCAGAGCGTCACGCAATATATTGCTGACCAGATTGCCCATTGCGTTAATCCCAATGTAATAGGATCTTGGCCCTTGTTTTTCCTTCATTTCAATGGCCATTCTGGCGATCTTTTCGGCCTCGTCGCCAATACGTTCCATATCCGTAATGGTTTTGGATATTGACATGATCAGGCGCAGATCACGCGCGGCGGGTTGTCTTGTGGCGAGGATATTATTGCATTTCTGGTCAATAGCCACTTCGTGCTTATCCACCTGTCTCTCATTTTCAATGACGTTTTTTGCCCGTTCCAGATCGCCTTCCACCAGTGCCTTTACCGCGTCAACAAGCTGCTGTTCAACCAGCCCGCCCATCGCCATCACGCGACCGCGTAAATCTTCTAACGCATCGTCAAACTGTTTTGAAATATGCTGTTGTTTTCCGTCCATATAATTCGTAATAATCTATCTAGCCATAACGTCCAGTGATATAGTCTTCCGTCATCTTTTCTGTCGGGTTTGTGAATAAGGTGCCAGTATCATTGAATTCAATCAATTCGCCCAGGTACATATATGCCGTGTAATCGGAAATACGTGCGGCCTGTTGCATATTATGCGTTACGATAACGATAGTGAATTTTTCTTTTAATTCATAAATCAGTTCTTCAACCTTCAGTGTTGAAATGGGGTCTAGTGCTGAGGCGGGTTCATCCAGCAGGATAATTTCAGGTTCAATGGCAATGGCGCGAGCAATCACCAAGCGCTGTTGCTGCCCGCCAGAAAGCCCCGTTGCCAGATCGCCCAGAATATCTTTCACTTCGTCCCACAGTGCGGCGCCTTTTAAGGACTTTTCTACTATGGCGTCAACCGTGTTCCGGTTATTGACCCCTTGGACACGCAGACCGTAGGCGACGTTCTCGTAGATTGATTTCGGAAATGGATTCGGTTTTTGAAATACCATGCCGACGCGCCGGCGCAAATCAGCGACATCCACCTTTTTATCAAGGATGTCATTCCCGTCAATCTTCATTTCACCGTTCATGCTGACATTACTAATCAGATCGTTCATACGGTTAAAACAGCGCAATAACGTCGATTTGCCGCAACCGCTGGGGCCGATGAATGCGGTGACTTTTTTCCGGGGAATATTCAGCGTGATATTTTTAAGAGCCTGTTTTTGTCCGTAAAACAGGTTGAAATCGTTAATGCTGATGCAGATATCCTCATTGGCCAGAACAGACTTGTGCGTTGCTGTTATTTCATGCGCTGTGCTTTTCACCTTTTCCGTCTCCGGCTCGTTTTCCAGTGGATTAACCTTGCTCTGCTGCATGATATTTCTCCCTTAAATTATTACGAATGATAATGGCTGTCAGATTTAAAACGATAATCAGCAGTACCAGCAATAACGATGTTGAATAAATAAGCGGCCTTGCGGCCTCAACATTGGGGCTTTGAAAGCCGACATCATAGATATGAAAACCCAAGTGCATGAATTTTCTGTCCAGATGCAGAAACGGCATATTACCATCAATGGCTAGAGAAGGGGCCAGCTTTACAACGCCGACCAGCATCAATGGGGCTACCTCGCCCGCCGCCCGCGCCACTGCCAGTATCAGACCGGTAATCATCGCCGAAGTGGTCATCGGCAGCACAGTTCTCCACAGTGTCTCGGCTTTTGTAGCACCCAGCGCCAGACTGCCTTCGCGTATATCGCGCGGTACACGTGCCAGACCTTCTTCGGTGGTGACAATGACCACCGGCACGGTCAATATCGCTAGTGTCAACGACGACCACAGCAGCCCTGGCGTGCCAAAAGTCGGTGCCGGCAGAGACTCCGGGAAAAAGAGGGCATCAATAGACCCGCCGAGAAAATAAATGAAAAAACCCAGACCGAAGACGCCATAGACGACAGAAGGTACACCGGCCAGATTATTTACGGAGATACGTACCAACCGTGTGACCAGCCCTTGCGTAGCATATTCGCGCAGATATACGGCCGCGATAATCCCAAAAGGTGTGACAAACACGGCCATGATCATAACCATCAAAGCCGTGCTGAATATCGCCGGAAAGATGCCACCCTCGGTATTAGCCTCACGCGGATCATCCGACAGAAATTCCCACAGTTTCACGAAATAAAACCCGAACTTATCGGAAATGCCCATCGTATTGGGACGATAAGCTCGGACAGTTTTAGAAAAATTGACCGTGATTGTTTTTCCATCCGCAGTGCGGATATTAAAAGACGATCGATTCAATGCCGCATACCGTTTTTCCAGTGTGGCGGCGAGGCGATTGTATTCATCCCACAAAACTCTGCGTTCGGTTTCAATTGGTCGCATATTCTTCGGGGTCTTTTCGTTGTCTAGTTCAAGGCGGCGTTCTTTGAGACGCAGACGTTCTATGTTGTAATTAATACCGCCGATCAGGTCCTTCTCAATATGTTCAATTTCCTCAAGCGCTGAACGGCTTTCCTCAATCGTTTTCTGAAACGTTTCCCAGAGATGCTTTGTATCGGTGAGCTTCTTACCATTCAGGTTGATGCTGGTCAGAAACCCATAGACGTTGCCCCATTCAAGCCGTTCGACCACAACCGCGTCTTCCGGCCGGGTTTGATTGCGTATCCCGGCATCCAGTACCCAGCGAAAATCCAGATCAACCAGTTCACGGTTACCGATCTTAACCAGGCGGCGCTTGATGACATCACCCGCGTAGCCTGTCTTCCCGACCCGCTTACGCGGGACAATTTCCTCGTCAAAAAACTCACCCATTAAGAGGACGCTGGCGCCTTCGGGTTCGGGATAATAGTCAAATTGCACGACATCCGCTGGCCAAAAATGACCTAGGCCGCGCACGGCGATCAGCAGCAGCAGACCCACAACCATTATGATTGAAATGGAAACCGCGCCAGCGTTTAACCAGATATACGGTGCTCCTGTGTCGAACCAGTGTTTGATGGATTTGAATATTTTCATCTCAAAGTGAACTGTATTTTTTACGCAATCGCTGGCGGACAATTTCTGCCATAGTGTTAAAGCAAAAGGTTATGGCAAACAGCACCAGAGCGCCCAGAAACAGGATGCGATAATGTGTACTGTTGACTTCGGTTTCAGGCATTTCCACCGCGATATTAGCGGACATGGCGCGAAATCCCTCAAAAATGTTCATATTGATTATCGGCGTATTCCCGGTCGCCATGACCACGATCATGGTTTCGCCGACGGCGCGGCCCAAACCGATCATTACGGCGGAAAATATCCCCGGACTAGCTGTTAGTAACATGATCCGCACCATGGTTTGCCAAGGTGTTGCCCCCAGCGCTAGTGACCCCGTTATCAGATGCTTGGGTACGCCGTAGATGGCGTCTTCGCTGATTGAGAAAATGGTCGGGATGATGGCAAAGCCCATCGCGATGCCGACCACCATGGAGTTTCGCTGACTATAGGTGATACCGGCCTGATTCAACCACAATTGGATATTGCCGTCAAAGAATAACTGCTCAACCGGCTGGCTGATCTGAATGGAAATGGCTATTGACAGGATAATGATCGGGATAAGCAACACGGCTTCAAAACCGTCGGCAATCCCGCGCTTGCAGTTGTCCGGTATAAACTTCCACAATGCAGCGGCAATGATGATATTCAAGGGGATGATAAAAAACATTAAAAACATCCCGGGAAGATGGACCTCAACGAAAGGCGCCAGCCAGAGACCGGCTAAAAAACCAAGGATGACAGTGGGCAGGGCCTCCATGATCTCAATGGTCGGTTTGACCAGTTGCCGTACCCCGGGTGCCATGAAGTAAGCGGTATATATCGCACCCAGTATGCCCAACGGGATGGCGAACATCATCGCGTAAAATGCAGCCTTGAAGGTACCGAAGGCTAGTGGTGTTAGGCTGAACTTGGGTTCAAAATCACTGCTGGCTGACGAAGATTGCCAGATATGTTGTGGCTGGTCTCGGCTTTCATACCAGACTTTCCCCCAGAGGGACGAAAACGACACCTCCGGATGTTCATTATGGACATGCCAGAACCTTAATCTCCGTTTGTCGTTTTCGACCAACAGGGCGTTCGCCCTCGGCGACAGAACAATGGCCCGCAATGCCTGTTCATCAATCCTGTCCAAAAATACCGCGTGATGGGCGGTAGTATGGTAGATGCCTATTCTGCCTTCGGAGTCCGCCGCCACGAAACCCTTGCGGCTGTACTCAGGGGCAATCGCTGTTATCGGGGCATGTTGCTTCTCAAAAACCCGGATTTGTCGCAGAGTGTAATTGCTGTTTTCATCTCTTACCGGAAACCACTGGGCAATGCGACCGCTGCTGTCGCCTACCAGAATAGAAATGCCGCCAGACAGAAACTCGATTGTCGTAGTTTCCATATTGTTTTCCATGGCGCGCACCTTTTGCACCAGCCGCGGATTTGATCTATGGACGATATTATAAAAATAGATATAACCAAACCGGTCGGCCACATACAGTTGTCGCTGTTCAACATTAACTCTTATGGCGACAATTTCTGCTGTATCCAGTGTTACCGTGCTGTCCTTACGGGTAGTTTCAACAGTCTCGTCAAGCATGGAATCTTCTTTGACCAAGGTCGTTATCCTCAGGTGTATGCTGTTGTCATGTGCCGCAATAGTCATCTGTTCATCATCATATTGCACTGATAAATTCCGAATAGCCGCGCCGGAGGGAATAATGCGTATCGGCGCCTCGTCAAACGGAAAAACCACCTCGGGCGTGATGACGCGGACATTATCCCGTGTATAGGAGACCGCATAATCATGCCGGAAAAGCAACACGCTACCATCGGATAAACCCAGTCCCACGACACGTTCAGCCTGATCTCCGGTGGCGACGGCAGTGATTGCCATCCCCTCGGGGAGCTTCAGATCAACCGTTTTTTTGATTTTTCCTGTAGCTGTTTCGAAAAACACAATCTGTCCTAGTTCATCAAGGCGCATGCCGATTTCACGCTGTTCTTCCATAGCGTATAACAGCGTTTTATTGGTCGATCCTGGTACGGTGTAGTCGGTGACAGGTTCTATGGACGCCGGTTTGAAAATCGGGATTACGACATAGAGCAGATAAAACGCGATCAGCACAATCGCAATAATGACGCTGATGCCGCCGCAGGCCACTAAGTAGCGGGTAATGATATTTTTGATATTGCGCCATCTCCGGTAAGCGATAGTGGTGCGCAAATTAAAATCCGGGGAAATGGGACCAGTTCTATTTTTTTTGCTGTTCATATACCAATAGTTTAACAGTGGATTATGATAAATTTATGAAAATTGCTGCGACACCAGGCCGAAAATTTGCTGGATAAAACAGATTAATATCTGACGAACTTTATATTTTCAAAGAAAGGCTAGTAAATTGTCTCACTGGCATACTTTTTCAAAAAAGTATTTTGGGGAAACGTCTGTATTCTAAGAGTTTCTTCAGATGTTTCTACCTCGTTATCAAATGAAGGGCTTTTTATATACGTATACGCAGTAATCGACTCTGAATATGGATATTGATTCAAGGTGACCATGATTATGTCTCTTGGTTTGATAAGCCTGAAAGGCGTGAAGGTTTTATGTACATCAGGATGAAACTTAAGCAGAAAAAACCATCCGGTGGTATGACAGCAGACGGGACTTATCCCGTCTGCTATTGGCGGATATCTTCGGGTTTATTCGGCGATTTTTGCCAGTTCGCGTTCTGCCACCCGAGCGGGCAGGGAGATATAGCCATCCTTGACGACCGCCATCTGACCTGTTTTGGATAGTATCATCTTGATGAATTCAGTTTCCAGCGGAGGCAGCTTTTTGTTCGGTTGTTTATTGATATAGATATACAAAAAACGCCCAAGCGGATAAGAACCATTGGAAGCGTTTTCTGCTGTAGCTGGAATAAATTCGCTGTCCGTTTCTTTGGCTAGGGCAATGGTTTTCACACCGGAAGTCTTGTAACCGATACCGGAATATCCGATACCATTGATGGATTTGGTGACGCTCTGCACCACCGATGCGGACCCCGGCTGTTCATTAACGGTATCCTTGTAGTCTCCCTTGCACAAGGCACTCTTTTTGAAATAACCGTAAGTCCCCGACACGGAATTACGTCCGTACAACTGAATAGGACGCTTCACCCAGTAACCGGTGAGACCTAGTTGCTCCCAGACTTTGATATCGCTCGCATGACCGCATTTGCGTGTTGCCGAAAAAATCGCATCTATCTGGGGAATGGTCAGGCCCTGTAGCGGATTGTCCCTGTTGACGAAGATAGCCAATGCGTCAATCGCGACCGCGATGGGTGTTGGCTTATATCCGAATCGGTCTTCGAAAGAGGCTAGTTCTCTGCTCTTCATTTTACGGCTCATTGGACCAAAATTTGAGGTGCCCTCCGTCAGCGCCGAGGGAGCGGTGGAAGAACCGGCCGCCTGGATCTGGATATTCACATTGGGATACAGTCCCCTGAATTCTTCGGCCCAGAGGGTCATCAGGTTAGCCAGCGTATCCGACCCCACACTGTTGATATTGCCGAATACACCGCCGACCTTCATATAATCGGCCAGATTGGCATCTACCTTATCCGCTGCCGCAACGTCAAGCGGTGACGATATGTAAAAAAACACAACTGTGGTCAGGCAAAGCCTCTTTAAGCGCTGCAAATTCATTTTTAATCTCCTCTGGAATATCGTAACAGGTAGTAAGGATTTATTTTCGGGTGCCTGTTTCAGGCGTCTATCTTGAAGCAGGATAAATGAATCTTTAATAAAAAAGTGACAATTTTGCCATAGGATGTGGCAAGGGAAAGAATTGAAGAAGGCGGTATAGACGGCAAGTAGCCTCCCCGAACGGCTGATTCACAAAAGAAACTTCGCAAATTAGAAGCCAAGCGAGATAAGGCTTGGCGGGAATCTGACAATTCTGCTAAAACAGTGTTGAAGGAAAATAAGGATGGGCTGATTGGCATGGTTGAGGTGAGAATGGAACTGCAGACGCAGGTCATTGCAATTTTTTTGCTTCCTTTTCGATTTTCTTCTGTCTTTCTAAGAGCTTCTCAGGATTATTGCGCCAGTATTGCAATATTTCGTCCACATTCTGCTTGTGCTGCAGGACCTTGTGGCAATCTTCACACTGCCATGCAGATGTCCCGGAAGGGGAAACAAATAGACTGCGAATGATAGGTTTGTTTCTGTCTTTGGTGATAATACAGTGCGGACATAAAGACCTCAAATTTTCTTCTTTTCGTTTCCGTCTGTCATTCAACCATTGATTGAGATCAAATCGAACGAAAACCCTGAATGCAACAAAACTCACCAAGCCAGATATAATTATCAAGCCTGCTGGAGTGTTTAGAAATTCCAATAAACTTTCCAATGCGTTGCCTTTCATTATACAGGGGACATAGAATTTACCTGATAAGCCTTAGCGTGAGACTGCCGAATTTGAAAGGCTTTATCAATATGGGGCAATCCGATTGGCTTTCCAGTCTTGACAGCGTCAATAAATTCGTTATCAGGTTTTGCCTTTGGTCGGTTTGCTCACGCATTTGCCGTATCACGCATTTGCCGTATATGCTCCCACCACTCCTGAGGACAAAGCCCATTATGCGCGAAGTTTTCCAGGTAGTCCATACGAGGACGGGATAATAAACACCGGCCTCAAGACACTCAGCGATACCGTGCGGCGGTGGCGTATTGTGCTTTTGCGTTTCCCTGCTTGGCCTCGCTTGTCAATTCCTCAATGTTCATTTTTCCTCCAATATCATAATCATACCCACCACAACAAAGTGCGTTTCCGCAACAAATTGCAATATAAAAAACTTTTGTTCATTGCACTTATAATGTATAATGATTATCATTCAAATTACGGGTTTGAACTTTTAAAACCTAACTACTTTTAATAAAAAGTGCGTCGCTAAAAAGCGGGAAATAGCCGAGGTCAGCGAGCCCCGTTTGAAGATCAACACCAGAAGCAAGCTGGCATTCTCGGATTTAAAGTGAGGTGGAGAAGCTGTGTTTAAGAAAATATTAGAGGAGAGAAGCTGTGTTTAAGAAAATATTAAAGGTTTTGTTACCCCTAGTACTGCTTGGGATGTGCTCGATGCCGGTAATGGCGAGTAACGAGGCCATGCAGGAATTATTGGACATTTTGCACAAAAGGGAGAGCATCAGTACGGAGGAATACAAACTCCTGAAAAAAGCGGTCGAGGCCGATAATAAAAAGCATGTTGCCAAAAAGCGGGAAATAGGTGAGGCCCGCAAGCCCCTCCCGAAGATCAACACCAAGGGCAAACTGGTATTCTCGGACGGCGAGGGCAACAAAGTCCGTATTGGTGGACGTATGCAATACGATACAACGTTTGTCGGTACGGATGGCAATTATGGAGGCTCTAGTGAAAGCCAACTCCGAAGCGCGCGAATCTATCTTTCTGGCACTTGGGCCAAGTATTGGGATTTCAAATTTCAGTACGATCTTGAAGACGCTGATGATGAGGGTCAGTCTATTGAGGATGCCTATATCAAATGGGTGGGTTGGCCAGTGCATGTCACGCTGGGGCAGCGCAAGGCACCGTATTCCATGAGCAACCTGACCAGTTCAAAATACTTTGCCTTTATTGACCGTTCTTTCGTCTCTGGCTTGTTTAACCACGACAGTCTGGGTGTCGGTAACCGTAACATGGGTTTGACCCTGACCTGGGACGATCAGGAGAACAGCGGCTTTTTGCTGGAAAGTGGCTACTATCTGCGGCGCACGGAACAGGGTCGTGAAAGGGATTTGGATGATGCCAATGGTTTTACCGGTCGTCTGGTCTGGGGCGATTACAACGAGGATGTGCGTACTTTGCTGCATGCGGGGGTCTCCGGTGGTTTCAGAAATTTTGATAATAAGGGAACTGGTCGTGTACGTGTCCGACCAAACGTGTCGGAAGGCGATCGCGTACTGGATACCGGCGATATATTAAATGCAGACGGATACTGGTCATACAACATCAACATTGCCGGTATGTATGAGCGTTTCTGGGCACAGGCCGAATACTTTTATGGCAAGGCAGATCTGGTGAGCGGTGCATCCGATGATGATATGGACGGCTTTATCGCGAAAGGAGGTATGTTTTTGACGGCGGGCGACAGTCGCCGCTACAGCAAAGGGAGTTGGAACAGCGTGAAAGTCAAAAAGCCGGTGGGGAAAGGCGGTCTCGGTGCTTGGGAAATCGCCTTTCGTTATGACAGTGCTGAACTGGGGGCCGGTCTGATTGCAAACTCCGCTCGGAAACAATCGGCTTCAGCGTTCACCGCTGCTCTGAACTGGTATTTAATGAATAATATCCGTTTGCAGGCAAACTATGTGACTACAATGTGTGGCCGTGGCGAGTGCGCTTGGGATAGAGGCTCTGGCGAAAGCGAACCGGATTTCTTCATACTGCGTGCACAGACCTTCTTCTGAACCGTGCCATTATCTCCAGGGGGAGGACAGGGGACTGCTCTCCCTCACTCTTTCGTTCCCGCGACGATTCGCGGTATCTGGCGTTTAAAAAAACAATCAAAGCGTTTGATTTTCGGCTTCGTTTTGCAGTAAAAAGGCATTACCAAAAGCCTACCGGTTTCAAAATATTGTTGATCCCCAACGAAGGAATACGGAGAGTTGCCATTTGAGGGTACCGGTATGGTATGTCTTTGTTCACATGGGTGGCACGTTGATAAAAAAGGTATTCAACCCTGAAGTTTTTTCATTGTCCGATAATTCCCAATTCCCAAAAAGTTCTAAAAAAATGATTTTTCTCTATTTTATTGGCAATAAGGAGATAGACGATACCAACAAGTAGCATGGTGTGAATACCAGCAAAAATGTGGTTCCGCAAGCCGCCATTCTGGCGAGGACATATGTCATTTTATATTTTTCGTTCGCTTTTGGACATAGCAACCTTCCCCGCATTTTCATCTTCCAAGCACAGACCAAACAATACCAATCCCTGATACAGATTAGAAAAATACCATGAAAAATCCTAAAATTCAGGTATTGTCTGTTGAACGGTGCGAGTGCTACAGTTAGCAGGCTGAGAAATGTTCAATTCATAAATTTACCAGGGAGGTACATAATATGAACATGAAATTGATCACCACGTTTATTTTTGGTGTTTTATTTACATTACCTTTGCTCGTTTTCGCCCAGGGACCCGTTGATATCAATACAGCTGACAAGGAGATATTAATGGCGACTATCAGCGGTGTCGGTGAAAAGAAGGCTGAGGCGATTATTAAATACCGTGAAAAAAACGGTGCATTTGAATCGATCGACGAGTTGTCCAACGTAAGAGGGGTCAGTAAGATGATGGTTGACAAGCATCGTGAGATGCTGACGGTATCTGGAAGTACGCCAAAGACATCTGAAACGGTTTCTGAATAGCTGGATACAACTTTCAGTTTCAGTGTCCCCGGGGTGATCCTTTTATGCTATTTGCTGTACACTTGCTTGTCGCAAGCAGGAGCGTCAGCCTGCCGTTCGTGAAAGTCAAGTTATAATAGCGGAGGTGGCAGTTCTCCAGTGGCTCATGCCGCAATCTTCCGTATGCTATCTCCGCTTCCTGTTTATTCCCTGTTCGCTATTTCTCACCGTCCTCTGTTCCCCGGGGGATTGTTAGCTGAGAGGTATGTGGGTACAATAATCCCCGTTTTTTTGTTTCATCATTTCGCCTTGTCCGGTGTTTATCAATCATTGAGTTCAATATGGACAAAAATTACAAACCGTTACAAATAGAAGCTGCCGTTCAGTCCAAATGGGAGAAGAGCAGGGCGTTTGAAGTCACGGAGGACCCTGACAGGGAAAAATTTTACTGCCTTTCCATGTTTCCCTATCCGAGCGGAAAATTGCACATGGGACATGTGCGTAATTACACTATCGGCGACGTCATCAGCCGTTACCAGCGCATGCAGGGAAAGAATGTGTTGCAGCCGATGGGTTGGGATGCCTTCGGCCTGCCGGCTGAGAGCGCTGCGATCAAAAACAATGTGCCGCCGGCAAAATGGACCGGCGATAATATTGACTATATGCGCGGTCAGTTGAAAAGGCTCGGTTTCGCTTATGACTGGAAACGCGAACTGACCACCTGTCATTCCGATTATTATCGCTGGGAGCAGTGGTTTTTTACCCGTCTTTATGAAAAAGGGCTGGTGTATAAGAAGAAGGCCATCGTCAACTGGGACCCGGTCGATCAAACCGTCCTTGCCAATGAGCAGATCATTGATGGAAAAGGCTGGCGTTCTGGTGCTGTGGTTGAACAACGTGAGATCCCGCAATGGTTTCTGAAGATCACGGCCTACGCCGATGAACTCTTGCAATATCTGGAAAAACTTTCTGGTTGGCCGGAGGCTGTGCGCACCATGCAGGCCAACTGGATCGGGCGTTCGGAAGGGGTTGAGATTGATTTTCCCGTTGACGGTGGCGAACCGCTCAGGGTCTATACGACCCGACCAGATACTCTGATGGGCGTAAGTTATATGGCGGTAGCAACGGAGCATCCGCTGGTCAAAGCCGTTGCCGAAAACAACGCAGCGTTGCGCGCCTTTATCAAGGAATGCAGAAGCGGTTCCAGAACCGAGGCAGATATTGAGACAATGGAGAAAAAAGGGATGCCGCTCAATATGACCGTCAGACACCCCGTCAACGATGTACCCATCCCGATTTGGGTTTCAAATTTTGTGCTGATGAGCTATGGTTTGGGTGCCGTCATGTCCGTTCCGGCGCACGATCAGCGTGATTGGGAGTTTGCCAAAAAGTACAACTTGCCAATCAAACAGGTTATCTTTCCAGCGGACGGGAGTGAATATGATATTGAAGCGGCGGCCTTTACCGAGAAAGGGACCCTGCGCCATTCGGGGCGGTTTGACGGTTTGAGTTCCGCCGAGGCCTTTTCCGCCGTTATCGATTTTGTCGAAAAAAACAATTGCGGCAACCGTAAGGTCAATTATCGCCTGCGTGACTGGAGCATTTCGCGTCAGCGCTACTGGGGTTGTCCGATACCTGTTATCAATAACAAAGACGGTGAGGTATTGCCCGTTCCGGTGGAACAATTGCCAGTGGTATTGCCGGAGGATATCAGGTTTGAAGGGGTTCGTTCACCGCTCGAATCCATGTCGGAATTTACCGACGTTGAAGCACCCGATGGCAGCGGACCGGGGCGGCGTGAGACAGATACTTTTGACACTTTTTTTGAATCATCCTGGTATTTTGCCCGCTATTGTTGCGCTGATAATACCGAAAATATGCTGGATGAACGCGCCGACTACTGGTTGCCCGTCGATCAGTATATCGGTGGGATTGAACACGCCATACTGCATCTGCTCTATGCCCGTTTTTTTCATAAGCTGATGCGTGATGAGGGTTTGGTGACTAGCGATGAGCCGTTCACTAATCTGTTGACGCAGGGCATGGTGTTGAAAGACGGTGTCAGGATGTCTAAGTCAAAGGGTAATACCGTCGGCCCGCAGGTCTTGATTGATAAGTATGGTGCTGATACTGTGCGTCTCTTTATGATGTTTGCTTCACCGCCGGAGCAGAGTCTGGAATGGTCGGACAACGCTGTTGAGGGCGCTTACCGTTTCCTGAAACGTTTGTGGAGACTAACTGCCGAACATATTAACGAGGGTGCGCCGCCGCCGCTGGATGAAGGTGCCTTGACGCCCGCGCAAAAGGAATTGCGACGCAAGATTCACACCACGATTGACAAGGTCAATGACGATATCGGGCGGCGTTATACATTTAACACTGCTATCGCTGCTGTGATGGAGATGCTCAATGCCTTGTCTCGTGCTGGGGGGCGGGAGGATAATAACCGTGCAATTATGCGGGAAGGGATAGAAACTGCTGTCCTGTTACTATCTCCTGTCGTCCCGCATATCACCGATGTGTTGTGGGAGAAACTGGGCCATGCTGAATCTTTGATCGACGTGGCTTGGCCAAAGTCCAATCCCCGGGCGCTGGTGCGGGATGATATTGAACTGGTCGTTCAGGTCAATGGTAAATTACGGGGCAGAATCAGGGTGCCCGGGAATATTGATAAACGGGAGATTGAAAAAAGGGCATTGGCGGAGGACAATATAAAGCGGCATATTGAAGACAAAACCGTAAAAAAAATTATTGTTGTTCCCGAGCGGCTGGTGAATATCGTGGTGTCATAGTTCAGCCTGTCAATTTATTGAGGAAAAAAATTATGAAAGTTCTCCACTTTTTGTTGAGTTCTTTGTTGTTGCTGACGAGCACGGCTTGCGGCTATCATCTGCGAGGTTCCCAGCAGGTCGGTAAATCTCTTGAGGTTGTTGCCGATGTCCATATCCGCTCGTCCGGAGCGGCAAGGCTGGAGAAAGAAGTCAGGTTGCAGTTCGCCTATGCTGGCGTCACCATCGTACCCTCCCCTAGAGAGGGCGCTTATGTTGTGGAACTGAAACAGGAAAAATTTGATAAGTCGGTACTTACTGTTTCTCCCGAGACCGGGAAGGTGGAAGAGTATCTTTTGTCGTATGAGGCCAGGATGAGCATCACCGACCCCGATGGTCGAATCATCGTCAGGGATAACGTGCTTAGTGCTTCCACCGATCTTGCCTTTGCCGTGGACGATGTAGACATTGATGTGCTTGGCAAGCTTTCGGAAGAAAACGTGATTTGGGAGGAATTGCTCCATAATGTTGCCAGACAGGTGGCAAACCGTCTGCAGACATTGATAGGTGAATCCCATAAGTAACGATTTCCATGCAGTTGTCACCCGACAAGCTTAAAACGAATCTGTGCCGCCCGGAGCTGGCCCCTGTTTATTTCATCAGTGGTGATGAGCCTCTGCAGAAGATTGAGTGTATTGATCAAGTCCGCGTTGCTGCCCGCGCCAGGGGTTATGATGAGCGCGTTGTCTTTCACGTAGATAAAAATTTTGACTGGGGCTCAATCAATCGGACCAGCAATAATTTGTCACTCTTTGCCAGCCGCCGGATTATTGAATTACGTTTGACCTCACCTAAAAAAATTGGCAAGGAGGCAGAGGATGTTTTGTTTGAATACACTACCCGTTCGCCCTCTGAAAACCTTCTGATCATCAGTTCCGACAAGATGGATAAAAGCGTTATAACCAAAAAATGGGTCAAGGCGATAGAAAAGGTGGGTATCCTGATTATGGTCTGGCCGGTTGACCCCGGTCGTCTGCCGGGCTGGATACAGACCCGCATGATGCAGACCGAAAAAAAGCGGATAAGTCCCGATGCGGCGCGGTTTATCGCGCAATGTGTTGAAGGCAACCTGATGGCGGCAAGACAGGAGATAGATAAACTAGCCTTGCTCTTTGACAAGGAGAGTATTGATGTGGACGATGTGGTCGGCGCGGTCACCGACAGCGCACGCTATAATGTATTTAATATGGTGGAAAGCGCTTTTACCGGTGATGCCGTCCGTGCCTTGTTGATGCTGAGCGGTTTGCGCGATGAGGGGACTGAACCGTTAGCCTTGTTTGCCGCCCTGAGGTGGGAATTCAGACAGGTTTGTTCCATGGGCAGCCGGATAGGGTCGGGCACGACACAGGAGAGTGTCTTCAAGCACTATCGTGTCCGGGAACGGAAAAAGCGCACGCTGGCGGTGGTATTGAAACGACATTCGGAGAGATCGTTGCAAAAATTATTGGACTATTGCGCTCTGATTGATAAATCATTAAAACAGGGAAAAAAAGATCAGGCTTGGGATCAATTGCGTATATTATTGTTGGCGATAGCAGGATTTAATACCGAAAGATTACAGATAATATAGCAGGGGGCTCGTTCTGGATATTAAAGAGTACATGCTGGAGACAGGGCGCCAGGCGCGTCAGGCAGCTGTCATGATGGCGCGCGCCTCCACGATGCAGAAAAACGATGCCTTGCAATTAATAGCCGACGACATCATCAAGCACCGGGAAACATTGCAAGCGGCCAATGAGCGTGATGTGAGTGCGGCAAGGGAAAAAAATCTGGAGGATGCTCTGATTGATCGGCTTGTGTTGACAGACGAGCATATTGAGTCGATGGTGGCGGGGCTGAATCAGGTTGCGATGCTGGCAGATCCTGTTTATACGATTACCGACCTGGCCATGCAACCTAGCGGCATACAGGTAGGCAAGATGCGCGTCCCGCTCGGCGTGGCTAGCATTATCTATGAATCCCGTCCCAACGTGACCGCTGATGCCGCCGGTTTATGTTTGAAATCGGGAAACGCGGTGATACTGCGCGGTGGTTCGGAATCTATCCATTCAAACCAGGCTATTGAAAAATGTGTCCGTCACGGCCTTTGTGAGACCGGCTTGCCGGTAGAGGCCGTGCAGGTGATCGCCACGACGGACCGCGTTGCTGTAGGCGAATTGCTGGCTATGTCGGACTACGTTGACGTCATTGTGCCTCGCGGCGGCAAGACCCTGATTGAACGGGTCAGTGCTGAGGCACGGATGCCCGTGATTAAACATCTTGATGGGATCTGTCATGTTTATATTGACACCGACGCCGATATGGAAAAAGCTGTCAAGATCGCCTATAATGCCAAGACCCAGCGTTACGGCACCTGTAACACGGCGGAATGTCTACTAGTGGCGCGTCCCCTTGCAAAACAGGCGCTTAACGAGCTGATGCCCCAGTATCGGGAGGCCGGCGTTGAGATTCGCGGTTGTAAAGAGTCGGTCGAACTATATAACGATATAAGACCCGCAACTGCCGAGGATTACGCGACCGAATATCTCGCTCCTATTCTTTCGTTGAAGATTGTAGCCGATGTAGACGAGGCTATAAAACATATTGCCAAATATGGTTCTCAGCATACCGATGCCATCGTCACGGAAAATTTTTCTACGGCGCGGCGTTTCCTGCGTGAGGTGGATTCCAGTTCGGTCATGGTGAACGCCTCCACTCGTTTCGCCGATGGGTTTGAATACGGTCTCGGTGCCGAGATTGGGATCAGCACCGATAAATTTCATGCTCGTGGACCGGTTGGGCTAGAGGGTCTGACATCACAAAAATATGTCGTTCTGGGGAACGGGCAGATACGCATCTGAGCGGTTTCTCGAAAGCGGTTTTATAATGCGGCGCATAGGAATATTGAGCGGGACATTCGATCCAATTCATTACGGGCATATTCGTTTGGCGGTTGAGGCCGCGACACGACTCGGGTTTGAACAAGTGCGCCTGATTCCGGGACATATTCCGCCGCATCGTCCGATGCCGCACGCTGCACCTGTCCATCGACAAAACATGATCCGGCTGGCGATTGACAATATTCCCAAACTTTGTCTTGATTCACGTGAACTTGAATGTGACAAAACATCGTATACGATTAATACCCTAAAATCACTGCGGCGGGATTATAGTGACGACATGCTCTTACTGATTGTGGGCAGGGATGTATTTAATCGGATTGATATCTGGAAAAATTACGAGCAATTAACGGACTATGTGCATATTATTGTCGCCGACCGCCCCGGTGCGGCGAGGGTGTACCTGCCTGAAACACCGCACGACTGGATAAACCGACATGCAATACATAATCCGTCCGTGCTGGACAAGGTGAAAAACGGCTATATCGTTTTCATCAAAATTCCGCTATTGGATATTTCATCCCGTCAACTCCGGCGGGATTATCAGGCTGGCAAAACGATTGTTGGTCTGTTACCGCCGATCGTGCTTGAGTACATAAAGGATCACCATCTTTATCAGGATCAGGATACGACATGAACACCAAACAACTGACCAACGCTATCGTGGCAGCTTTGGACGAGGCTAAAGCATCTGATATTAACGTCTTCAACATCGGCAAAATCACCAGCATTGCGGATTACATGATCATTGCCAGCGGCCGTTCCTCACGTCAGGTCGGTGCACTCGCAGACAGGGTGATTGAAGTCGCAAAGGCGAATGATGTAAAACCCATAGGGGTAGAGGGCAAACGCGAGGGTGAATGGGCATTGGTCGATCTGGACGATATTATCGTGCATATCATGCAGGTGGAAACACGGGAATACTTTCAGCTTGAAAAACTGTGGAACGTGAATACATCACGGACGGATGTAATGTAGCCGGAGCGGTATGCAGGTTGATTTTATCCCGGTCGGTAAGCGTATGCCGGATTGGATACGAATGCTTTGCAAGGTATATTCAAAATGTTTGCCGAGAAAGTTTCGTTTCAATCTTGTTAAAATTGTGCTCACCACAAGAAGCAAAAACGGCCGGATTTACGAGCACCTGGCAAAGGAGCGAAAAAAGATTGCGACGGCGCTGGTGGAGAACAGTTTTAGCATTAGCGTTGCCGACGGGATAAACAAATCATTGAAGAAAAGGGCGAACTGGATATGGTCATTATCGACCCTAACTCTTCCGCACGCGCTGGTACGGGTAATCGTGATTGAGCAGTTGTACCACGCCCTTACCATCATGTGCAACCCTCCCTATCGCAGAGGGTAGGTTTTACGTTTTGCGAGATACCACGCACAGAGAAACGATGACTCCCTGCCCACTCCCGCGACGTCTTGCCGTCATATTTTACGACGGTTTGTTACTGGTAGCTGTTTTCTTCTTCGCGACGTTTGCCTTGCTTCCTTTCATGGAGGGTCGTTTCATTGAAAATACCAACATCTTTTACAAATTATTTCTGCTGATTTTGGCCTGGCTTTATTTCTGCTGGCAATGGACGAATGGCGGGCAGACCTTGGGGATGCGTAGCTGGCATGTATTTATCATTGACGAATCCGAAAACTGTCCAGACTGGAAAAGCGGCACGCTCAGATTTATCGGCGCCTTGCTTTCTTTGACGATACTGGGTCTGGGTTTCATCTGGTCGTTGTTTGATAAAAACCGCCTGACCCTGCATGACCATTTATCAAAAACACATCTGATCATCAAAAAATCTCAGTAGCTTTTTTTAAGTCTGTAATAGATATATGCGAATATCAAGCCGATCGGCAGGCTCGTGTGAATAAACGCGGGGACGTTATTGATAACGCCGATATGTCCACTGACCTCGCTGACAAAGTGAAACAGAATCCCTATAAGTATCCCGATAAATATACGTTTTCCCAAACCATCTGTTCGCGACTCCTGTTTTATCAGGCAGCTTGCCAGCAAGATCAGTGCGATAATGTTGAATGGATTGATTATCTTCGACCAGAATGCCTGCATGTATAATTTGTTATCCAGATTATTTTTCTTGGCATGTTGAATATAGACAATCAAATCACGTATGGACAGATGGCGAGGTTTGATTGTGACCAGGTCGATAAATTCTGGTTTTAACGTTATTTTCCATTCCATATTTTGATACGAGTGATTCTCGATCTGTTGCCTGGAAATAGTCGTCTTTACAGAATCATACAGTATCCATTTTTCATTATCGTATATGGCGTGTTTCGCACGTATGGTCGTTGTCAAACTGTTGTCGTCGTCAAATTTATAAATGTGGATATCTCTGAGTCTGTCGCTGTTGATGATTTCCCTGATGTTGATGTAATGATCCCCGTCACGAGACCAGAAACCATGTTTGGTTTTAAGCGATATTTTGTTGTGTACTGCGGTGGAGCGCTGTTTTTTCGCGGTTTGTTCGCTGACGGGTACGATAAACTCGCCGATGAGGGTATGTGCTATAACAAACAGTACCCCGGTTTTTATCAGGGATATGGCAATCCGCATTTGCGAGATACCGCCCATGCGCATGGCAACCACTTCATTATGGTTGACCAGCATTCCCAGCGCGGCTATGCTGCCTATTATGGTTGCAATCGGAAATAAATCGTAAATCAGTTTGGGAACGGACAACGACACGTAAAGAATAGCGTCTGGTACCTCGTAATTCCCCATGCCGGTCTTCTCGATTTGTTCAATCAATGTAAAAAAAGAAAAGAGCGCGACCAGTATGAACAGGGCCAGCAGACTGCCAGCCACAAGCGATCTGCCGATATAGCGGTCTAGTATCATCGTCGCCTGCCCCGCCGGAACAGCGTCATGACCTTTTTTTGCCGCAGGTCGGGCCAATAATAAAGGAGCAGCAACAGCATTATCATCAGAAAATGCACCCACCATAAGCCGAGGGAGATGGGCACGAAATCCCGGTTTAACAGGGTTTTCGCAATGCTCAGTAAATTACTGTAAACGATATATATCAATATGCTGACAATAAAAGGCAGGTAGCGTTTTTCGCCAGTATGGAGTTGTAATAGCAACAGTGCCAGCAGCGGCAATAAAAAACAGGACAATATCAGGGACAACCGCCACTGGAATTCAGCCTGATGCGCCCTGTTATCGGAACCAATCAACCCCCTTGTCGGTGTGCCAGCTACTCCATTCCCGGGTGAAACGGCTTTATTGATTTTGGTCAGAACGCCGTATTTTCCGTATTCGGTGATTTCATAATCTAGCGCACCGGGTTCCACGATATAGCGTCGACCGTCTCTGAAAACCACGTATTCGTTGTCGGAATTCTTATCAATCTCAAAAGACGCGCTTTCCGATGTAAGTACACCGATTTGTTCATGTTGTCTTACCTGTATAAAAACCTTTTCCATTGTGATTTTGTCGGCAGACAAATCCCGCACATAAATGATACGATCACCCTGACTGAATTCCTTGAAATGTCCCGCTTTAATACCGGTGATATCGGCTTCCTGTTTGACCCTTTGCTTCATTTGCCGAAAATTCCGCTCGGCCCAAGGGCTTAAATATAAAGAGACGATCATCATCAAAATGCAAAATAACGCAACAAAGCGCAGTAAAATCCGCAACTGTAATACGCGATTAATACCCGCCGTAGAGAGAATCACCAACTCTCTTTCATTGGCCATTCGGGAAAATACGATAAGCGTTGTAAGCAGAATGGTGATGGGCAATATCTTCGGCAGTAGAGCCAGTATTTTATAGCCGAGTACAACAAGTAAGATATCTCCGGGGACATCCCCCTCGGCGGCATCGGCCAACAGCCTGGCAAATTTGTTACTGGTAATGATTAAAACTAGCAGACCCAGTATCCATGCCAGTTTTTGTCCCAATTCCCTGAATATGTAGCGCTGTATGATCACGTCTGTTCTCTATTTCGTCGTTTTGTTAAAGGATAATGGCATAGAAGCGGAAACAGAGCTTCCTTCTTCCGCTTTTTTTTTCAAAAAGGCGCTATAATAGCGAAGATAATGGTCGGCATGGTCATGTCATCATAATATTGAAGGCTGGCGAAACGGACAATCAGCATGGCACGTTAATTATTTCGGAGTATGGGTATGGATTTCAACATAAAAAGCGGCAGTCCCGATAAACAGCGCAGCGCCTGCGTCATCGCTGGCGTTTTTGAGTCTGGACAGCTTTCCGAAGCTGCCAGTGCGATAGACAAGGCCAGTAAAAAATATCTGTCCGATCTGTTACGGCGAGGTGACCTTGCAGGCAAAAAAGGCCAATCCCTGTTGCTGCACAACGTTCCCGGCACGATTGCCGACCGCGTTCTCCTGATCGGCTGCGACAAAAAGGGGGACATTGACGAAAGTGCCTATACCGCGGTCGTAAGCAACAGTGTCCGGGCGCTTCGGGCAACTGGTGCGACAGAGGCCATAAACTATCTGACTGAACTCAATGTAAAAGGGCGCGATTATCGCTGGAAAGTGAAGCAGGCCGTCAAGGTTGCAGCACAGAGCCTGTATGAATTCAGCGAATTAAAAAGCGATAAAAAGAAAGATAGCCGTACCATAAAAAAACTGACCTTTACCATTCCCTCCCGTCGAGAATTCCCACAGGGCGAAGCGGCTATGCATGAAGGCCGTGCGATTGCCAACGGCATTAAACTGACGTGCGACCTTGCCAACCGTCCCGCCAATATATGCACACCAACCTATCTGGCAAAACAAGCTGCCGGGCTGGCCAAAGGCTACCGCGCACTGACAGTGAGAGTCCTTGAAGAAAGCGATATGAAAAAACTTGGCATGGAGGTTTTGTTGTCAGTATCGCAGGGTTCTGGAGAAAGCGGCAAGTTGATCATTCTGGAATATAAAGGTGCGAAAAAACAACAACAACCGATTGCACTGGTCGGCAAAGGTGTAACATTTGATACTGGTGGTATCTCCATCAAACCGTCGGCAGCGATGGATGAAATGAAATACGATATGTGTGGAGCCGCCTCCGTTTTGGGCACCTTGTCGGCCGTTGCTGAACTGGAGTTACCGCTGAACATTGTGGGTATCATCCCTGCTGTTGAAAATATGCCGGGTGGGCGAGCCACCAAACCGGGCGACATCTTTACTAGCCTGTCCGGGAAAACGGTGGAGGTATTGAATACGGATGCCGAAGGTCGTCTGATATTGTGCGACGCGCTCACCTATAGTCAGCGATTTAAGCCCAAAGTGATCATTGATATTGCCACCCTGACTGGCGCTTGTGTCGTTGCACTAGGGAAACATGCCACGGGTTTATTGAGCAATCACGATCCGCTAGCGCACGACCTGCTACACGCTGGCGAAGAGGCGCATGACCGTGCTTGGCAACTGCCGATATGGGATGAATATCAAAGGCAGCTCAACAGTCCCTTTGCGGATATAGCTAATATCGGCGGCCGCGAAGCGGGCACCATTACTGCCGCCTGTTTCCTGTCCCGCTTTGCCGAAAAATGTCATTGGGCGCATCTTGATATTGCTGGTACGGCTTGGCTTTCAGGCAATAATAAAGGCGCAACCGGCCGCCCGGTCGCTTTGCTGACGCAATATATGCTCAATCAAGTGCAATAGTCTGCAACGGCCCCGAACAGCCTGAGAAACGGTGTCGCGCATTGATTTCTATGTACTGCCGGGCAATATCGGCGTTGATCGCTTTGTCTGCAGTATCGCCGCCAAGGCATGGTCTCAGGGTAATCGTGTGCATATCCATACCGCATCGGAACAGGCTGCGATGATGCTGGATGAAAAGCTCTGGACATTTCGCGACATCAGTTTTGTGCCGCATGAATTGTACGATGGCAGGGAAAATAAGGTGACGCCGGTCACAATAGGGCACGATCGGCATTTCCCTGAATCTGCAAAGGTACTCATCAATCTGGACAAGGTCGTGCCGGAAGATATTGCAAAATTTGAACGGATAGTTGAAATTGCTGGCGGTGACGAAGACGACAAACGCCACGCACGGCAACGTTATCGCTATTACAGGGACAGGGACTATGAAATCCACAATCACAAAATTGATATCCCGCCGGTGGGATGGTGAACAACGCGAACCGCTGAAAAAACGATGCTCCACGGTGGCAAAAGCTGCATAGAAAGCTGGAGTACCATAGGAAGTGTTCCTTGATCGTTGCCGCTACTCTGTTAAGCGATTTCTAAGTCCTGTGCGTGTTTTTTAGCGTCGGCGGAAAATCAACAGCTTGTTGATATATGCAAACAGGGTCGTGGCGGTTACTAGACGATGAGGTTGCGGGTGAAGCTTGCGCGGTGTTAATTATACGCCGGCACACGATCATGTGTCTGTCATTGCATACGCATGTCGAACCCGATCAGAAAATTTCCCGTGGAATGCACAAACAGAAAAATCTGCAGATAAAGCTCTTTGTCGGCTTTGCGATGCTGTATATCGGGTACCCGCTCTTGGTTTGCAATTGTTATGGTTAAAGTGCCGGTGAAGCGAATCGTAGTTCGTTCAACTGCAGAGGTTTGTCAGTTTTTTGCAGTTTTTCTTCTTGCCGGTAAAGTCGCAGTATATCGTAGTAACGCCGGATTCGTCTGACGAATTTAATCGGTTCATTTCCCCGCGCATAACCATGTTTCGTTCCTTGATACCATTCTTCCCGGCTTAATTTAGGAAGGTGTTTTTCAATATCAATCCAGCTGTCAGGATCGTCGCCCGCTTGCTGGGTAAGGATACGTGCATCTTCCAAGTGCCCAAGCCCCACATTGTAAGCTGCCAGTGCCATCCATGAGCGGTCCGGTTCGGAGATGCGCCCAGACAGGGAGGCTTTCAGAATTCTGAGGTATTTCGCTCCGCCAAGCACGCTTTGTTCGGGGTCAAGCCGGTTTGTTATGCCGACGCGCTTAGCCGTATCTTGGGTCAGCATCATCAGGCCGCGCACGCCGGTAAATGAACGCGCATTTTTGTTCCAGTGCGATTCCTGATAACTGATTGCGGCGAGAAGCAATGGGTCAAAGTCACTTTCCTGAGCGGCTTCTCTGAATAGATCAGCCAAGCGAGGCCAGACATCTTTAATGCGTTTCAGATAATACAGTGTGTCGACGTAATTCAGGGTGCTGAGATGATCGAAATAGACATGGTGAAGTCGTTCGGCCCTGCGGTGATTTTTATATCGAATGATAAAGGCGTTAATGGAATCGACTAGCGAGGTGTCTTCTTTTTTCAATGTCAGCCATCCTGAGGGAAAACGGCCCTGCAGGGAAAAGGCTACTTTTGTCTTAGGATAAAGATGGCGATAATAGGTATAGATATCTGCATCAACAACGGTTAGTTTGACCTGGTTCGAATTGACCTGTTTGATCAGTTGGCGGGTGTTAGCGTCTGGAATTTCGCGCCAGTTCGGTATATTTCCGTCCGCTTTGAGGTGCGACAGTACCAGGGACGGGCGACCGCCTTTGGCAACAGCTATGGCGCCATCTGCGACGGCGTTGAGGTCTTTGGGTAATTTCTCACGTTGATGACCGATTACAAACCAGTTAATCGGATTATAGCCAATGCTCATCATGATGGTTTTGTCGGGAAGTGGAGGGAGACTGCCGATGATGCCGGTGTCAACTTTGTTTTGTATCAGGAGCCGTTTAACTTCACCCAGTGTCTCTGCCCGGATGATTTTGGGGTATGCGCCGATAGATCGCGCATAGGCTTGCATAATGTCATGATCGTAGCCCTGTATCAGGGATTCATCAGGGAAATACAGTGGGGGAATGGCAATTATGGCAACCCGTATCTCGCCTTTTGTCTGGATTTGTTTAAGCTGTGACGGGCTGTCCGAACAGGCCCCCGTCAATATTGACAGGATACTGAGCAGGACAGTGGATAATGAACACAATTTTACGGGTATGTGGGAGCGGATGTGCATAATCTTTATGTCTGTCTGGCAGACTGTGGATGTGGGCAGGTGTGATGTCTTGTTCGGTGTTGTTGATGGAGAAAAGCTGGCGCTATCAGAATTGTGACTTTGGATGGCGCTTTGATATTACTGAACCCCGTTCCGTAGTGCGCGGTAATATTGCGCGGGTGATTTTTTATATGCATGGCGAGTACGGTTTCCAATTGATAAAAAAATTTTGGTTGAACTGAAACAATGGAATTAGGCCAATACGCCCAGAGCTCAGGAAATAAGGAGAAATAATGTGATTGAAGAATTTCAGGGTAATCGTAATCCCTATGTTGATGATCCATCCCCAGCGGAACAGCTTTCGTTCTGAGTGAACGGCAGGTAATTTTATTTCGAGGCTAGAATCAAGGAGAAATAAGAACGTTTGTCTTCATAGTGTCCGATAATAGAAAGATCGACTATAGACAACATTTTTTCAATATCGCTGTAGTTGTATTTTTGGCAGACCTCGGTCAGGATAGCCTCGCCCTGCTCAAACTGTATCGACTCGTTCAGGTCTTTGATCGTGATCTTCTGTCCGTTAACGGAGACAAGTCGCATTTCAACGCGGGATTTTCCAGCGTCAAATGCGGCGTGGTGGCGAAATTTTTCCAGTTTGAAGTCGGCGTTCAGTTCGCGATTTATGACATAGAGTATATTCAGATTAAATTTTGCCGTCAGCCCCTGCTGATCATTATAGGCGGCGTTCAGCACGCTGCTGTTCTTGATGCGGTCAACCCCCAGCAAGAGCGTGTCGCCACTCTGCATGATTTCCTTCAATTCACGGATAAACCAGAGTGCTTCGGCCTTTTCAAAGTTGCCAATCGTGCTGCCGAGAAAGACAAACAGGCATTTCCCCGATATGGTGGGCAGATTGCCAAGGCCGCCGTGATAATCTCCCAAGAGCGGCTCGATCTTGAGCCAGCCATATTTTTCTTTCAGTTTTTTCCTGGAATCAATCAGGACTTCTTCACAGACATCAAAAGGAGCGTAAATACAATGATGATCCATCGCTTCACAGGCATTGAACAAATGCCTGGTTTTGACGGCGCAACCGCTGCCGAGTTCCAATATCTGCTTCGGACAGGTTTTTTCAATGATCTCCGGGGCGTACTGTTCCAGCAGGAGGTTTTCGGTCTGGGTTGGGTAATATTCCGGGGTGTCACATATCTGATCAAATAATTCCGAACCGCGTTCATCGTAGAAATACTTGGATGACAGACTCCTAGGCTGGGTCAGAAGCGACGCACGTACATCATCAATCATATCAGGTATCGGGAATGTCGGCGTCACTGCTGTGCAAATCCCGTTTTTTCTGGAAGGGTTGCCCGTGCCCTTATTGTCGCAAGCATCCATTGATTAATGTAAGTATCTTTTTATTTTTTACCAAGTCTAATATCATCGGCATACGATGTCAATATGATGGGAGTGTTGATTAACCTGTATTTTTTTCAATATAACAAATCAAAACGTCCAGCATGAACAGGCGAATAAATGAATATCTGAAAGAAGGCGTCACACTGATTACCCCGACACAACGGCTTTCCCGTCATCTGCGTTATCAATTTGCCGCATATCAGGCGGGGAGGGGTGAGACCGTCTGGGAAACACCTGACTGCCTGCCTTGGTCTGCTTGGTGCAAACGTGCTTTCAGACAGTTATCGTCTCATTTCGATGATGACTTTATTCTGCTGGAGCCTTCTCAGCAGCAGTGTTTGTGGCAGGAGATTATCGGTGGCTCGGAGTACAAAGACCAGTTTTTACAGGTAGCTGCCACCGCACGCCAGGCCGTGTTAGATTATCGTTTGTGCAGGGAGTGGAGAGTCCCAGTGTTTCCAGAAGACATCTGTCTATCTGAAGACAGCCGCGCGTTTAAAAGCTGGTATGAGGCTTACGAGGCTCGCCGGCAGGCGGATGGTTTTCTGGATGAAGATTGTCTGCCAGATTATCTGAACAGTAACATCGTTAAAAAAAATGTCTGCTTCGGGAAGCTCGCTTTTTACGGGTTTGATGCGATGACAACACAGCAGGAGCATCTGATAAACGCCTTGCGCCAGGCGGGCAACGATATTGTTGATATTGATCCACAGCCGTGCAAGGCGACTATCGCTGTCGGAGCACAACGCGATAATTATTCCGAATGTCTGGCGGCGGCCTGTTGGGCGCGGAAACGCTTGCAGGCGCATCCATGCGAGACAATAGGTATTATTTCGCCAAATCTGGGAGCAATACGAAACGACGTGGAGCGGGCGTTTCAGGCTGTGCTTGACCCTGAACAGTTGTTGCGTTTCGGCGCGAGCGGACAAAAAATATATTCCGTTTCACTCGGCCGACCCTTGATGGATTTTCCGTTGATTCATACTGCACTCGGTCTGTTGTCGCTGGGCGGGGGGAGTATACCGCTGAATACCCTGAGTCGTTTGCTGCATTCGGTCTTTATTAAAGGAGCGGACATCGAACGTTCGCAGCGGGCAAATTTTGATGCCTTGTTAAGACAGATCGGCGAACGACGTTTGAGCGTCCGCCTGCTCTACGATCTGCATGAACGTCGTTGCCAGATACATCAGCGATGCGAGGGTTTCATTGGTCTTTTGAAGCAGAGCGGTGCCCTGATAAAAGGTGCGAAGACGAAATCACCGGGACAATGGGTGGTCAGTTTCTCGGATTATCTTTCCGCGTGGGGCTGGCCAGGAGAGCGTTCTTTGAATAGTGATGAATATCAGATATTGATGGCTTGGCGGCAGGTCCTGATACAACTGGGCGGTTTTGATTATGTCAACAAAAAGCTCCGTTTCAATGAAGCACTGTCCTATTTGAAGCAGTTGCTGGCCGATACGCATTTCCAGCCGGAGACTGCCGAGACGCCGATACAGGTTCTGGGTATGGCTGCCGCCGCCGCGATGCGTTTTGATCGCCTGTGGATTTTGGGAATGAGTGAGGACAACTGGCCAAATCCGGTTTCCGTCAATGCCTTTGTGCCGCCGATCTGCCGTCGACGATATCGTATCCCTTCGGCCGATGCCGTTACCCAACTGCAACAGGCGCAGGAGATCACGGATAATCTGTTGTCCTCATCTGGAGAAATTATACTGAGTTACGCACGCCGGGAGGATGATCGGGAATGTCGGCCGAGCCCCTTGATTAGACCTTATCTTGACAAGGCATTGTCAGATGTCATGGAAGATTATCAGGATTATCATAAGACATTTCTTGCTTCCGCCGTCCTTGAATACTTTACCGATAATCAGGCTCCCGCCGTTCCTGTGGGTAGACTGGCCGCAGGCGGCAGTGCCCTGTTCAAGGATCAGGCTGCCTGTCCATTCCGAGCCTTTGCCCGGCACAGATTGTACGCACGAACGCTGGCGAAAGCCGATATCGGCCCGGACATGATGACGCGTGGCAATCTTGTCCATCGTGCCCTGCAATTACTGTGGCGGGAAATTGAATGCTCGGCGAGTCTGCTTGAACAATCACATACGGAGTTTGAACGGTTGATTCGCGACGCCGTGACGGGCGCGATTCAACAACAGCGTCGGCAGAAGCCGGAAACATTTGGCCAGCGCTTCATTGAACTTGAGCAGGAACGGCTGGAACGGTTATTGAAGGACTGGCTGGCGCTTGAATATAAACGGCCGAAATTCAGGGCATTTTCCTTGGAAGAGAAAGAAACGGTGAAATTTGCAGATATGGAATTCGATCTGCGTATGGATCGGGTGGACGAACTGGCAGATGGACGTTGTGTGATCATTGATTACAAGACTGGTAAAATTAGCAGGAATGACTGGGAATCAGACAGACCCAGTGAGCCTCAGTTGCCGCTTTACGCGGTGACCTGTAAGAGACCGGTTGCCGCGATAGCGTTCGCGTGCTTGAAACGTGGTGACCCCGGTTTTGTTGGTCTGGGGGAAGACAGGGATATTCTCCCCGATATTAAATCAGATGGTGTCTCGTCGTGGCAACAGCAGCTCAAAGATTGGGAACGGGTGTTGCTGAAACTTGCACGCGACTACCGAACAGGCGTAGCGGCGATCGACCCTGTCAGAACGGCGTGCCGCTATTGTGATTTGCATGCCTTGTGTCGCATTAATGAGCGTATTGATAATCCCGCCGTATTCAATGACGGGGAAGGGAAAAGTGTCTGAGTTTGTTGACCAACGTGAGCGCGATCGGGCTTTAGACCCGGCAGCGTCCTTCATAATTCAGGCGCCGGCCGGTTCCGGCAAGACGGGATTATTAATTCAGCGTTATCTGAAACTGTTGGTGCTGGTCAACGAGCCGGAAGAAATTATCGCCATCACCTTCACTCGCAAAGCGGCAGCGGAAATGCGGAATCGCATCCTGGAGGCGTTGGAAATGGCGATGCGGGAGCGACCATCTGAAGATGACCACGGTAAAAAGATCGCTGCTCTGGCCGGGGCTGTGTTAAAACGGGATAGGGTGAGGGACTGGCGAATACTGGACAATCCAGCGCGTCTTCGCATACAGACAATTGATTCGCTCTGTGCCTCCTTGACGAGACAGATGCCGCTGATGTCGCGACTGGGTACGCGACCGGACTTGTTGGAAGATGCCACGGATTTATACCGGCAGGCTGCTGCCAATACATTGCGTGAGCTTGAAGGCAATAAAAGCTGGTCAGAAGCTATTGCGGGCCTGATCCTCCTCATGGATAACAATCTGCCGTATCTCAGGGATCTTATCGTCGATATGTTGAGGAAACGCGACCAGTGGTTGCGCTATGTCGTGCGGGAACACGACCGGGACGACATGGAACGTTCACTTGTTGATTTGATTGAAGATCAGTTAAAGGTCGTAAAAAATATCTTTCCACGACAATGTATTGATAAATTGGTCTCGCTAGCGCAGTTTGCCGCCCGCCATCTACCGGAGGACGGGGCCGATAATCCTGTCCGGCATTGCACCGGATTAAGCATCCTGCCATCCACCGACGTCGCTGCGTTTGAAAAATGGCTTGGTATCTGTGAATTGTTACTGACGCGGAAAGGGGAGTGGCGCAGACGATTTTCCGCGAAAGAGGGCTTTCCGTCTCAAGCTGGCAGGAAAGCGGAGGAGGCCGAAGAATATCGTGCCCGTAAAGAACAGGCTACGGGACTGATAGTGGAATTGCGGCGGTCGGCGGGATTGCGACAGGCACTCAGGCGTGTCAGGGTATTACCTCCTGTGTACTATACCGACGCCGAATGGGAGATTGTGCAAGCCTTGTGCGAACTGCTCAAACTGGCCACCGGACATCTGCGTCTGCTCTTCGCCGAACATAACCAAATGGACTTCATCGGGGTTGCCGAGGCCGCCTATGAAGCGCTCGGCCCGGAAGACAACCCGACTGATCTGGCTCTGGTGTTGGACTACCGTATCAAGCATTTACTGGTGGACGAATATCAGGATATCTCGTTCAGTCAGTACCGCCTGTTGCACGCCTTGACGCGCGAATGGTCGACGGGTGATAATCGCAGTCTGTTTCTGGTCGGTGACCCCATGCAATCCATCTATCGTTTTCGCGAAGCGGAGGTGGGTCTCTTTATCAAGACCTTTGAGGAACGGTGCTTGGGCAATGTCCCCTTGCAATCACTGCGTCTTCAGGTCAATTTCCGTTCACAACAGGCCATCGTGCAATGGGTTAACGATCACTTCAAGCATATTTTTCCTGCGCGGAACGATGTGTTCACCGGTGCTGTTTCTTTTAGTGAGGCGAAGGCCCACAGGCCATCTGTTGATGGCGCAGGGGTTTTTGTGCATTCCTTGTATGGAACAAGCATCCTTGAGGAAGCGCACCATGCCGCCGACGTCATTGAAGAAACAAGGCGAAAATACTCGGGTGAAACGATTGCGGTGCTGGTGCGCAGTCGTTTGCATTTACAGAAACTCATCCCTCTCCTGCACACCGCCGGAATCGATTTTGAAGCTATAGAGATTGAGAGTTTGGGCACGCGTGGAGCGATACAGGATTTGCTCGCTTTGCTTTGCGCTTTTTTGTTTCCAGCAGAACGCGTGGCTTGGCTGGCTTGTCTACGTGCGCCTTGGTGCGGGTTAACCCTTAACTCTTTGTTTTGCCTGGCTCAAGATCGGAACAAGACGCTCTGGGACAGCATTGATGACGCTGCGCTGATAGCGAAGTTGGATGAAGGTGACCGGACGAGACTGGAAAGACTAAAAACAGCCTTCATTGAGGCATTCAATGAAAGACAGCGCTTACCCTTGCGCCAGATGCTTGAAACGCTCTGGCGCCGGCTGGGCGGTCCGGCGACATTAAATAGCGAGGCCGAACTTGAGAATTGCGAGAGGTTTTTCCAGTTGGTGGAACGACTGGATAAAAGCGGCGGTATTGACGATTTGGCAGAACTGGAGAGACGTGTGGATGGTCTCTTTGCGAGTGCCCCCCCGACTACGGACAAGCCGGTGCAAATCATGACCATGCACAAGGCAAAGGGTTTGGAATTCGACCACGTCATTTTGCCTTGCCTAGGGCGATCCCCCCGTTTTAGCCAACGTGATTTAATGATATGGCTGTTGCGGCACGACGCAAGGCGGGAACAGCTCATAATGGCGCCGTTGCCCGCAATTGAAGACACCGAAAAAGGACGGTTTTCGCCAATTTATCACTACATCGACATGATTGACAAGGATCGGCAAATCTTCGAGGAGGTGCGCTTGCTGTATGTTGCCGCGACCCGCAGTAAATGCAGTCTGCATCTGATCGGACATGTCGAACTGCCCCGGCAGGGGGCAGCGCCCCAACCGCGAAACCGATCATTATTGTCCCTGCTTTGGCCTGTCGTGAAGTCCGATTATCAGGGAGGTGCTACGCTGGCGCATGCTCCGGGAAATGGAAAGGCTGATTTTATCGTTTCACAGGAGACGCGGCGGCTTGCTGACCCTTGGACCCCTCCCGTCCCGCTAAAGCGGATTAAACAGCCCGAGGCCGTACGATATAGGATAAAATACCCGCAGGAGACGGTTGAGTTTGAATGGGCGGGTGACGTGATACGCCATGTCGGTTCAGTCGTTCACCAGGTGCTTTGGTGGATCGCAACAGAGGGGCTTGAACATTGGCAGGATGCGCGGATCCGCTCATCGAGACCTCTCTTTAACAGGATGCTGCAACAACAAGGCGTGTCGAAAGATATGCTACCGCTAGCGCTGGGACGGGTGCAGGATGCTCTGAGCAACACGCTCGCGGATGAACGGGGTCAATGGATCCTTTCGACGCAACATGGGCAGCCACGGAATGAATATCCGATAACCGGGTTCTATTGCGGAGAACTCGTCAATGCAATTTTGGACAGGACATTTATTGACGAGCAGGATATCCGCTGGATTATTGACTACAAGACCGGTCGTTACGATGGTGCGGATCCGGAGGCTTTTCTGAACCAGGAACAGGAACGTTATCGGGAACAACTGGAAACTTATGCGGCGTTGATGTGGCGTCCCGGCGGGGTGCCGATCCGGCTGGGGCTGTATTTCCCATTGTTGCGGGGCTGGCGCGAATGGTCCTTTGATGCAAGGACAATTGCATAATAAAAATCTGCTTGATATTTTCAAACACGGGGTTGTTATTAAGATGATACGAACAATGCGTGAATAAATATTTATCAATACTTTGACAAGCGGGAGGACCATAGCACAAACTGACTATGGTTGATTATCCGACCAGGCAAAGCCTGTCACGAGGAGAGGCCAGGGAAATAAATCAGGAAAAAACAACGAGTGGCGATACTGTCACGCCGACATCGGCCGGATCGTATGTAGCAAGTGTTTATCGGTTATTCCATTACTCTCAATTGGCTGATATGAGTAATCTGTTGCGGGATGAGGGACCTCCGAGAGCAACCCGCCAAGCGGCTGTTATTACGAATAAGCGGATGCCAGCACTGATCGCCGCTGTCTCGATATATGCTGAGCACGACCGGCTGAGCAACGCCATCCGCAACGATTAAGACGACCCTGCCGAAACGCTGGAGATTTTGGTTGTCTCACCGGCAGATGTCATGGATTATTTTATTTGTGCTTTTCAGAGTGCTTCGCGGCCGGATTTGGGACGAGGGATGATCGGATCTCCGCCCCCGATTGGGGCATATTGGGGACATGCTTTTTACGGGAATGGTGACAGTGAGGTTTTCAGGGCATTAGCAATCTGTGCTATCTGCGGATAAACTATTATCATAGTGACTTTTAATAATGGAAGAATATAGATAATGAATAATCTGGAAAATATCATCACCGAGCAATTTGATAGCCTTGCTGATTTGGAATCCGTCAACGTAGACGAGGCGGTCAGAGAGGCTGTGATGGAAACCCTCTTAAAGCTGGACAGCGGTCAGTTGAGAGTGGCGGAAAAGATTGATGGGGAATGGGTTGTGCATCAGTGGCTGAAGAAGGCAGTGTTGCTCTCTTTTATGTTGGATAATAATATTGTCATTCAGGGCGGTCATACCAATTATTTCGATAAAGTCCCGCATAAGTTTTATGGCTATACCAAGGGTAATTTCATTGAAACCGGTGCCCGTGTAGTGCCGGTGGCAACGGTCAGACGCGGCAGTTATATTGGTCAGAACGTTGTGCTGATGCCTAGTTTTGTCAATGTTGGCGCCTATGTTGATGATGGCACAATGGTGGATACTTGGGCGACGGTTGGTTCCTGTGCTCAAATCGGCAAGAATGTCCACCTTTCTGGCGGGGTTGGTGTCGGTGGTGTGCTGGAGCCATTACAAGCCAAGCCGACGATTATTGAGGATGATTGTTTTATCGGGGCACGTTCTGAGGTGGTGGAGGGTGTGATAGTCGGTGCGGGGTCGGTGATTTCAATGGGAGTTTATCTCGGTCAGAGTACCCGTATCTATCATCGCGATACCGGCGAGATCACCTACGGTTATATCCCGCCGGGTTCTGTTGTGGTCCCGGGTAACCTGCCTTCAAATGACGGCAAATACAGTTTGTATTGCGCTGTTATTGTCAAAAATGTGGATGAGAAGACGCGCGGTAAAGTTGCTATCAATGAGATTTTGCGCGATTCGAGCGGGGGATAGGGAATTTAATACTTGTCCTGCGTGTCGAATGTTGGAGAATGAATAAAATTTATGTATGATATGAATACAGGAGTAGGCTGGAACAGGTCGACTGTCTGGTCTGAATGAAATTATGATTACGACCAATACTGATATTGAAAAATACTGCGCGGCGATCTTTATCGGCTTTTTGCTCTTTTTTGGGGTTTTCGGTTCAAGCGTTTTTGCGGAGCAGGCAAAAGAAGGGCATTCATCGCTTGATACTCAAGCCGAGCGGCAGGTGATTGATGATCCCCCAAGACATCTGGACGGTGATTTGGTGTTGCCTAATGAATATCGCGAGACAGAAGAGGAAAAGAACTGTATCACGATTTGCGAACGTTGGGGACAGGATTGTGTTATCAATCCGGAGACGGGTACCAGGAAATGTCGGCGGATTTGTAAATCATTAACACAACAGTGCTTCTGAGCATGGTTGTGTAACCGCCGTGTTAATTGCTTCACGATTTTTCAAATACGATTGAACATCAATATTCTGTCGGCAATACTGGATTGAAGCAGGCGAAAGTGGCGGAATTTGGTAGACGCGCTGGATTTAGGTTCCAGTGGGGCATCCCGTGAGAGTTCGAGTCTCTCCTTTCGCACCAGATATCGCCCTCGTTGAGGGGGAACGGGTTCATCACCGTAGATGTGGTTGGTAATGTATATTCTTTAAATTTTGAAGGAGAGCATGCAAATATCAGTCGAAAACACTGGCCTTTTGCAGAGAAAGGTTCGAGTTAATATCCCCGAAGAGCGTGTGAGTGCTGAAATTAATAATCGCCTGCAAAACTTAATCCAGACCGGGCAGGTGCAGGGCTTTCGTCAGGGCAAGACGCCTTTGAAGGTGATTCAGGGGCGCTATGGCGTTCAGGTTCGCAAGGAGGTCGTTGGCAAATTGGTGCAATCCAGTCTTTACGAGGCCATCAGTCAGGAGAATCTGCGCCCGGTCGCCTTTCCCCGAATTGACGATATTGACGATGAATCCGGCAAAAATCTGAGCTATACCGCCTCTTTTGAAATATATCCCGAGATCAAGCTGAAACCCTTTGACGAGATCAAGCTTGAAAGACCGGTCTGCGATATTTCCGATAACGATATTGATAACATGATCGCCACCTTGCGGGAACAGCGTCGGGAACTGAAACCCGTTGAGCGGCCCGCTAAAGACAGGGATATTCTCAATATTGACTTTGAAGGTTTTATTGATGGTGAAGGTTTCGCTGGTGGAAAGGCGGAAAATTACGTGCTTGAACTGGGTTCCGGTATCTTTATTGAGGGTTTTGAGGCAGCTTTGATCGGAAAATCAGCGGGTGACAGTGTACGTCTGAATCTCGTGTTTCCCGAAGATTACGTGCAAGCGGCGTTGCGGGGAAAACCGGTCGAATTCAATGTTACAGTCAATACGGTCAATGAGGCCGTGCTGCCCGAGGTGGATGCTGCCTTTATGAAAATTTACGGTGTGCAGGGGGGGGATGAGGCCGCCTTTCGAAACGAGGTAAAACGCAATCTGGAACGTGAACTCAGGTTGATGTTGCGGCACCGCACCAAGGAAATACTGCTGGACACTTTGTACAGGGAACATACGATAGCATTACCGGAAATGCTGGTGGAAAATGAAAGAAATCGTTTTCAGCAGGAAGTGGCGCGAGCAACCGGGAAACAGCAGGGTACGGCGTCGCCAGCCTTTTCGGAAGAGGATGTTATCCATTTTACCGAACAGGCAGAAAGACGGGTTGCCTTGCAGTTGATCGTTGCCGAAATTATCAGGCAAAATGATTTAAAGGCCGATGAGGGGAAAGTTCGGGAAATGGTTGAACAGCTAGCCTCCGCTTATGCGGATCCCAACGCGATCATAGAGTGGTATTATTCTAATGAAAAAAATCTGGCCGAGGTTGAAGCGCTTGTGCTGGAAAATGCCATGATTGACTGGATTCTAGAACGGGCCAACATTATGGATAAGCCCTGCGCGTTTGACGAGATAATGAATAAAAGGCAGATTACCAATCTGAACAATGATAATAATTAGCGGGAAACTATGAAACACGGTGAAGTTCAGGCGCTGAATCTGGTGCCAATGGTTGTTGAACAGACCTCTAGGGGTGAGCGTGCCTACGATATCTATTCAAGGCTTTTGAAAGAGAGACTTGTTTTTCTAGTGGGTCCGGTTGAAGATAATGTGGCGAACCTGATTGTTGCCCAGATGCTTTATCTTGAATCCGAAAATCCGGATAAAGACATCTATTTTTACATCAATTCCCCCGGTGGTTCGGTAACCGCCGGCCTTGCAATCTATGATACCATGCAGTTTGTCAAACCGGGCGTGAGCACCATGTGTGTCGGGCAGGCGGCCAGTATGGGGGCTTTATTGCTGGCTGGCGGGGAAAATGGCAAACGCTATTGTCTGCCGCATTCACGGATCATGATCCATCAGCCTCTTGGCGGTTTTCAGGGACAAGCGACGGATATTGATATCCATGCGCGTGAGATACTCGGCGCACGCGAACGTCTCAATCACATCCTCGCTAAACATACCGGGCAGACGATTAAAAAAATCCGTCAGGATACCGAACGAGATCATTTTATGAGTGCGGCGGATGCCAAAGGATATGGCTTGATTGACGAGGTGCTGGAGGAAAGGGAAAATTTGCCTGACGATGTACAACCCTGAATGGGTATAGGTTAAATGTGTGGTATAAACTGACGTTGGATAGTTGTGAACAATGATTGACAGAAAACAAAATAAAAGTGGCGGTAGCAATGATCGCATGCTCTATTGTTCATTTTGTGGCAAGAATCAACATGAAGTCAGGAAGCTCATTGCCGGACCTTCTGTTTATATCTGTGACGAGTGTGTTGAGCTGTGTAATGATATTATCCGCGAGGAAGTTCAGGAAAAGTCAATCGGTGGCATTGGCACCGTGTTACCGACACCTCATGAAATCAATAAAATTCTGGATGAGTATGTTATAGGCCAGGACAAGGCTAAAAAAATACTGTCAGTGGCCGTCTATAATCACTATAAAAGGCTTGAGCAGGGCGTTAAAAAATCAGATATCGAACTTGCCAAGAGTAATGTGCTGTTGATTGGTCCGACCGGTAGCGGCAAAACCTTGCTAGCCGAGACGCTTGCACGATTGTTGAATGTGCCTTTTACCATTGCTGATGCAACGACGCTGACCGAAGCGGGTTACGTTGGCGAGGATGTTGAAAATATCATTCAAAAACTTTTGCAGAAATGTGATTACGATGTGGAAAAGGCCCAGACTGGCATCGTCTATATCGATGAAATTGACAAAATTTCGAGAAAATCCGATAACCCGTCTATTACTCGCGACGTTTCCGGCGAGGGAGTGCAACAGGCTCTGTTGAAGCTGATTGAAGGCACGATTGCTTCGGTGCCACCTCAGGGTGGACGTAAACACCCACAACAGGAATTTTTACAGGTGAATACTGAAAATATTTTGTTTATCTGTGGCGGTGCGTTTGCTGGTCTGGATCGGATTATCCGTGAGCGTTCCGAGAAAGGGGGGATTGGTTTTTCAGCTGAGGTCAAGAGCAAAGACGATCGTAAAAATATGAGTGAGGTCCTGCGTAATGTTGAGCCGGAAGATTTGATCAAATACGGTCTGATCCCGGAATTTGTCGGTCGACTTCCTGTTGCCGCTACGCTGGATGAACTGGATGAGGATCAGTTGGTGCAAATTTTGCTTGAACCGAAGAATGCGATTACGAAACAATACAGTCGCCTGTTTGAAATGGAGGGTTGCAAACTTGAGTTTCATGAAAATGCGCTCAGAGGGGTTGCCAAAAAATCAATGGAGCGAAAGACTGGCGCACGTGGTCTGCGTTCGATTATGGAGAATATATTGCTTGATACAATGTACGATTTGCCTTCCACCGACAATGTCAGCAAAGTTGTGATAGATGAAGGCGTGATAAATGGCGTTTCCAAGCCGTTGATGATTTACGAAGGCGGCGAGATATCAAAAGTGGCGCCCGATTGATTAGACGATAATAGAAGTCTTAAACACAGCACAAATAAACACAGAGTCACCTGTTTAGAAATGATATTGACAAGATTATGTCCCAAGAAATAAAAGCAGTTCCCGTTTTGCCTTTGCGTGATGTGGTCGTTTATCCGCATATGGTTATCCCGCTTTTTGTCGGTCGGGAAAAATCCATCAGGGCCTTGGACAAGGCTATGGAAGGTAACAAGCAAATTTTACTGGTTACTCAGAAAAACGCCGCCGAAGAGAACCCCGGTCAGAATGAAACCTATGATATGGGGACCATGGCCAATATACTGCAACTGTTAAAATTGCCCGATGGTACTATAAAAGTGTTGGCTGAAGGTACGATGAGAGCGGAGATAAGAGAATATTATGAAGAGAATGGTATGCTCACCGCCGACATCACGTTGTTTGAACCGGAAATTGTTGATGATCGGCAGATGGATGTGCATATGCATTCGGTGTTGCATCAATTTGAACAATATGTAAAGCTCAACAAAAAAATATCTCCTGAAATCTTATCTTCCCTGACAGGCATTGATGATGCAAGCCGTTTAGCGGACACCATTGCCGCGCATATGCCGATAAAAATTGAAGAGAAACAACGTATCCTTGATATTGTTGATACTCGGGAACGGCTTGAAGAGCTGTCCCTCCTGATGGGGTCGGAAATTCATTTATTACAGATCGAAAAGCGCATTCGCGGGCGCGTTAAATCGCAAATGGAAAAAAGCCAGCGGGAATATTATCTGAATGAACAGATGAAAGCGATCCAAAAGGAGTTGGGCGAGATAGAAGAGATGCCCAATGAAATTGACGAGCTTGCCGCTAAAATTGAAAAAGCGGGCATGCCTAAAGAAGCGTTGGAAAAAGCCAAATCGGAACTGCAAAAATTAAGGATGATGGCCCCTATGTCTGCCGAGGCCACGGTCGTGCGTAATTACATTGACTGGCTGGTCAGCGTACCTTGGCGGAAGAGAGGCAAGGTATCACAGGATATCGTTAAAGCGGAAGATATCCTGGAAGAAGATCACTACGGTCTGGTCAAGGTCAAGGAACGCATCCTTGAGTATCTGGCTGTTCAGCAGCGGGTCAAAAAAATGAAAGGGCCTATTTTATGTCTTGTGGGACCACCGGGCGTGGGCAAGACTTCGCTGGGGCGTTCCATCGCCCGTGCGACGAATCGAAAATTTGTGCGCATGTCTCTCGGTGGCGTCCGCGATGAGGCGGAAGTACGCGGTCATCGCCGGACCTATATCGGTTCAATGCCGGGAAAGATCATTCAGAGTATGTCAAAAGCTGGCAGAAAGAATCCTTTATTTTTGCTGGATGAAATCGATAAAATGGCGATGGATTTTCGTGGTGATCCCGCTTCGGCCCTGTTGGAAGTTTTAGACCCCGAGCAGAATAACTCATTTAATGACCATTATCTAGAAGTAGACTATGATCTGTCCGAGGTCATGTTTGTCACCACAGCGAATAGTCTTAATATTCCTGCGCCCTTGCTGGACCGAATGGAGGTCATTCGCCTGTCGGGTTATACCGAACAAGAAAAAATAAATATTGCCAAACGCTATCTTATCCCGAAGCAACTGGAGCGAAACGGCTTGAAAGAGGGCGAGCTCAGTATCCGTGACAGCACTATTCGGGATATCATCCGTTACTATACACGTGAATCCGGGGTGCGTAATCTGGAGCGCGAGATTGCTAATATTTGCCGCAAGGTCGTCAAACAGATTCTGTTGAAACCAACCGGTAAAAACACAATAATGACGCCTAAAAAACTTGAGCAGTTTCTCGGTGTTAGACGCTTTCGTTATGGGAAGGCCGAGGAGGAAAATCGTATCGGGCAGGTTACCGGCCTCGCCTGGACTGAGATAGGCGGAGAATTATTGACGATTGAAACTGCCATCGTTGACGGCAAGGGCAAGATTGCGCGTACCGGTAAACTGGGCGACGTGATGCAGGAATCAATAGAAGCGGCGATGACTGTTGTCCGCAGTCGCAGCAGGATTTTCGGTATAGATATTGATTTTTATAAAGAGCACGATTTTCATATTCACGTCCCGGAAGGCGCGACCCCGAAGGATGGTCCCAGCGCTGGCGTCGGTATGTGTACTGCGCTTGTTTCCGCATTATGCGGTATCCCGGTCAGATCGAGTGTCGCTATGACCGGGGAAATCACCTTGAGGGGTGAAATTTTACCGATAGGGGGACTGAAGGAAAAACTGCTCGCCGCACTCCGTGGCGGCATTGAAACGGTTTTAATTCCGTATGAAAACAGCGGTGAGTTGAAAGAAATACCGAAAAACATTAAACAAAATCTTGATATTCGACCGGTCAGATGGATTGATGAAGTATTGGAGTTCGCACTAGAAAGGGTGCCAGAACCGCTCCACAAAAACGAGAGAGAAACTGATATAATTGGTACCAGGGAAAGTAAAAAAAATGATTTAGTCAGACCGCATTAGCATAAAAACGTATTCAAATCTGAAAATTTGTTTGCCGCCTTTGCTTGACGCCTGTTCCAGAGTGAGTATAATTTCACCCGGATAATTTGTTCGGGAAATTAAAAATAACAACCTCATCAGTCATACTGTATAGCTGTTCTTGAGGCATTTAGTCAAATTTAAGATGGAGATCCATTATGAATAAAGCAGAACTTACCGATGCGATTTCAAAAAGTACCGATCTGCCAAAAGTAGCGTCGGCCCGAGCGCTGGATGCCGCACTTGAAGCAATTACCAAGGCCATGAAAAAAGGTGATACGGTTACGTTGATAGGGTTTGGAACCTTTTCCGTACGTAAACGTAAAGCAAGAAAGGGACGTAATCCGAGAACGGGTGAAGTCATCAAGATTAAAGCATCCAAGGTGCCGGGCTTTAAGGCCGGTAAGGCGCTTAAGGACGTTGTGAATTAAACTGTGTTTGGGGGGTGCTTAGCTCAGTTGGGAGAGCGACGCCCTTACAAGGCGTAGGTCGGGGGTTCGAACCCCTCAGCACCCACCAGTATACCAGTATCGCCTGACCGGAGTGGTAGTTCAGTTGGTTAGAATACCGGCCTGTCACGCCGGGGGTCGCGGGTTCGAGTCCCGTCCACTCCGCCATTTTTGAAAGAAGTGACACTGACTTCAATATCCTTTGGAATATAAATCCGAATCGTCATGTTGTTGTTCATAAAAGACAAGGCCACTGGCTGGATTGCCGGTGTGATCGTCATCCTGCTGGTTATCTCCTTTTCCTTCTGGGGCGTGAGTTTTTATTTTGGTAACGGCAGTGCAGTATCGAATATTGTACGAGTCAACGGTAACGATATTACCCAGCGTGATTTTCAGCGCACTGTCTATAATCTTCGTCAACAATTCCGGTTTGCTGCCGATGAGGCGCTCTCATTTGAAGCAGATGAAATAATCAAACAACAGGCGCTGGAAAGACTGATTGACGCAGAAATCATCAATCAGATTGTCGACCAGCAGGGTCTGCATGTCACAGACGCCATGGTACTTGATACCATCAGAGATATTGATGTGTTTAAAAATGAGAGCGGTTTCAGCCGTAGCCTGTATGAGCGCAGTGTTCAAGGGCTCGGGATGGACACGGCGTATTTTGAGAAGCAACTACAAATAGACCTGATGTCCGAACAGTTACAGACGGGTTTGTCGGAAAGCCTGTTTGTGCTGAAAGAAGAGCGTAACACTATTTTAAGACTCAAACAGCAGATACGCGACATCAGTTATACTGTTCTTGACCACGTCGCCTTTATCAACGATGACGATATCAGCGAGGAAGACGTTGAAGCGTTCTATCAGTCAAATTCACAGCGTTACACCGAACCGGAAAAGGTTAAAATCGCCTATATTGACCTCAATGTCGAGGAGATAGCAAAAGAGATTGAAACGGACGAAGACAGTCTGAGGGGTTATTACAATGACAACAGGGATATATATGATTTAACCGAACAGCGTTCAATGACAAGACTGTTCGTCAAAACGGCTGACAAGACCTTGAAGGAAGAGAATAATGAAGTGAACACCAGGTTCAGGGAAGTTATTGATGCCGCACTGATCATGGTCAAAGAAGGCAAGCCTTTTGAGGAAATCGTTGAAACATTTACCGAAGAGGGGAAATCCGCTCTGCAATTCAGCGAACATGCGTTCCTCTCAAGGGGCGTGATGGATGAGGAAATAGATGCATTTTTATTCAGCGCCGGAGAGGGTGATACCAGTGATGTGATTGAAACCAAAACGAGTTTGAATATCGTAAAAGTGGGCGAGATCCGAGGCGGGCCGAAAAACAACTATGAGAATGTGGCCAGGAAAGTGGAAGAGGGTTATCGTTTTGAACAGGCTGAGCTTCAGTATTTTGCATTATATGATCAGTTGGCCAACCTGAGCTATGAACACCCTGATACCCTGGAAATCGCTGCCGAGGCCATTGGAAAAACTGTCATTAACACCGACTATTTCACACGGGAAGGCGGTTCTGGTATCACCGCTGACAAAAATGTCATTGCTGGCAGTTTTGATTTTGAATTAATCAACTCTGATCATAACAGCGATGTGATTGAATTGTCCGATACTCACAGCCTTGTATTAAAAGTACTAGATCATAAACCGGCGACTACCAAACCGTTCGCTGAAGTTCGTGAAGAGATTGTCGAACATATCAAACTTGACCGGGCGAAACAAAAGGCGCGGGAAACAGGTGAAATAATCATTGCTGAAATAAAGGCGGGTGCCGCTGTGGCCGATATTGATACTGTGGAAGATTATAAAGTTGAATGGTCTGTTGCCGAAAAGGCCATGCGCGACTCCCCTGATATTAATCGTGCCGTTCTGCGCCGCGCCTTCCAGGCAGGTGAGCCCGGTGAGGATAAACCGGCAATTGCCGGTCAATTTTTGGGTAGTGGCGACTATGCCGTCGTTGTGGTGACAGCGGCGTACGATGGCAGCGAGCTGGAAACGAATGCCGCGAAGAATAACGTCCTTGAAAAATCAGCCGGGCTTGAATTGAAGCGCGCCTATGGGAACAACGAATGGCAAACGCTACTGGAAAACGCTAAAAATAGAGCCACTATTACCGTCTTTGATGACAATATTTAATTGATGATGGATTTCACATCTGTATCGCGCCGGGATCCCTCCGTCAGAGGAAAAATCCAGCATGTTTAAAACATGATCTGTTTTGCAGCTTCCTTCGTCATTTATTGTCTTGACCAGGCAGCCAGGGTTCTATGACAGCCGAGCCTACGGCATCTCCCCAGACATTTACCGTTGTCCTGAAGCGGTCCAGCAACCAGTCCACCGCCAGTAACAAGCCAATACCTTCCGCTGGCAGATTGACAGCGCTCAATACAATCAGCATCGTAACCAGTCCCGCTTGCGGGATTCCGGCGGCGCCGATTGCAGCCAGCGTGGCGGTAATGAAAATAATAATCTGCTGGGTTACCGTCATATCAAATCCATAGGCTTGAGCGATAAACATGACTGCGACGGCCTCGTATAATGCAGTACCGTCCATATTCACAGTTGACCCGATGGGCAATACGAATTTTACCGAGCGTTTATCAACGCCTGCTTCAACGGCGCATTCCATTGTTAGCGGCAGGGTGGCTGACGAACTGGCCGTGCCGAAGGCCGTGAAAAGGGCGCGTAAAAGTTTCAATAGATATTGGCGCCCCCGATTCGTCAATATAATCAGAACGGTGAACAGGATACCGAAATGAATGGTCAGACCGAGGACAACGGTAAAAAAATAAAGACCAACGGCCTGCAATTCGTGCATGATGGCGTCCCCGCCGCCCGTCTTTCCGAACTGCACGGCAATCAAGGCAAAAATACCTATCGGAGCGAATTTCATCACCCAGATCACCAGCTTCATTGTAACTTCATTCAGACCATTGAAAAAACCGAGAAGGTAAGTTTTTTTATCCCCGATCGTGGTCAGGGCAGCGGAAAATATCAGGCAAAAAAAGATAATGGGAAGAAGTTGCATATTGGTTGCCGCAGCAAACAGATTGGGGGTAATTAATGAGCGGATGATGTCTGTAATTTCCATTCCTGCCTTTTCCGCGACTATTTCCGGCATCCCGCTGCCGAATTGCCCGACGCCCACTCCGGGTTGGATAATGTTCACGATGATCAGACCCAGCAAGACGGCGCATGCCGTTGTCGAGGCGTAATAAAGAAGCGTGGCACCACCCACTCGACCCAGTTTGCGGATATCACCCAGCGACGCCACGCCGGTAATCATCGCGGAAGCAATCAAGGGGATAATCAACATCTTCAAGGCATCAAGGAACAAACCGCCGACCCAGTCGATGGCGAGCATTGCCGTGCCAAACTGCCAGCCACAGAATAAACCCGCAATGGCGCCGATCAGAATACCGATAATCAATCTGTTTTCTTTAGGGAACATAATTATTTTGACTTGTATGAATAATGGAGGTTGGTGTGGGAAAAGGATTATACAGTGTGATAGCCGCAATCAACATAGACAATCTCACTTGTGACCGCAGAAGCATAATCAGAGCACAGAAACGCGGCCACATTACCGATCTCCTCAATGGTGACATTTTTTCGTAATGGAGAAACCTGTTCCACCTGCTTGAGAAAATCATTCAGACCACTGATCCCCGAAGCCGCCAGTGTCTTGACGGGTCCGGCGGAGATGGCATTTACGCGGATCCCTGTCGGTCCGAGGCTGGAAGCCATATAGCGCACATTGGCCTCCAGACTGGCCTTGGCTAGCCCCATGACATTGTAATTGGGGATGGCGCGAACGGCCCCGAGATAACTCAGCGTTAGCATGGCACCGTTTCTGTCTTGCATCATTTTTCTGGCAGCATTGCCCAGCGCTGAAAAACTGTATGAACTTATTTCATGCGCGGTCAGAAAACCCTGCCGGGTGACATTCTCCAGATATTCACCCTTAAGTTGCTCCCTGTCCGCAAAGGCAATGGAATGTACCAATATATCAAAGCCGTTCCAGTAATTACCCAGATGTGTAAAAACAGATTCGATTTGTTCATCATCAGTGACATCGCAGGGTGCAGTAATTTTGGAATTTAACTTTGCCGCGAGCTTTTCAACTCGTTCCCGCAATCTGTCGGTTTGGTAGGTGAAAGCCAGCGCCGCGCCTTCGCGATGCATGGCCTGTGCGATCCCCCAAGCGATTGAACGATTACTCGCGACACCAACGATAAGTGCGCGTTTATTGGTCAGTAATCCCATAATGCCTTATCCTTATAGTTTAAATTTCTTGTTAATGTAATAACAAAGCCTGTGGAAACAGGGCTGTGTTGGATATCCACAATGACAATACTGATAAAAATAACGATTTACGTCAAGGGACTCTTTTATCCTGGTCGTTATTGGCCATATTGTTTCTTCCTGTTTTGTGCGGGATGTGAACAGGAGCCGTGGAACAATCCCTGGTCTGAATCCGAATCCACGCAAAACATTTATTACAGTACATTCAGCGAAAGGCCGAAACATCTTGATCCGGTGAGTGCCTACAGCGCCAACGAATATGTCTTTCTCGGACAGATATATGAGCCACCGTTACAGTATCATTTTCTAAAAAGGCCATATCAGCTAGTTCCGTTGACCTCAATAGAATTGCCCGTGCCGGTTTATTTTGACGCCAGGGGGAATATCGTACCTGCCGACACACCTCCCGATGATATTACCCGGGTCAAATATCAAATCCGGATACAACCCGGCATCATGTATCAGCCCCATCCGGCCTTTGCCAGAGATTCGAGGGGCGAGTATCGGTATCATGCCTTAAGTCCCGAAGCATTGCGGGATATCCATGCCCTGCATGACTTTGAATATCCGGGGACACGCGAGATGCTGGCAAACGATTATGTGTATCAGATTAAACGTATGGCCCATCCGGGTGTACATACCCCGATTGCAGGATTAATGAGTAAATACATTCTTGGCCTCGGTGAATTTGCTGAAATGCTGGCGGCGGAATACGGACGCGGCGGGGATAACAAATCCACTTATATTGATCTGAATGAATACGAACTGCCCGGCGCGGTCGTGATAGATGACTATACTTTTGAGATCACGCTGACGCAGAAATACCCGCAATTCCTGTATTGGTTATCCATGCCGTTTTTCGCGCCGATGCCCTGGGAAGCGGTCTATTTTTATTCTCAGGCAGGGATGAAAGACAGGAATATTATACTTGATTGGTATCCGGTGGGGACGGGACCTTTTATGCTGGTGGAAAACAATCCAAACCGGCGCATGGTGCTGGAGCACAACCCGAACTTTCGTGGCGAGGCATACCCTGATGAGGGTATGGACGGGGATGCGGATATGGGTCTTCTGGATGATGCTGGCAGCAGCATGCCGTTTATTGATAAGGCTGTGTACAGTCTTGAGAAAGAGGCCATCCCCGCGTGGAATAAATTTTTGCAGGGTTATTACGATACTTCCAGTATCGTGTCCGACAGTTTTGACCAGGCGGTGCAATTTAATGTCCGGGGAGACGCAGAACTGACCGAGGAGATGCACAAGCGAGGGATACGTTTATCAACCGCCGTGACCACATCCAGTTATTACTGTGGTTTTAATATGGCCGATGAAGTCATCGGCGGTAATAGTGAGCGCGCCCGCTTGTTAAGAAGGGCAATCTCAATTGCGATTGATTATGAAGAATTTATCTCCATTTTTGTCAATGGTCGCGGTGAGGTCGCACAAGGTCCCATTCCGCCCGGTATCTTCGGTCATGTGGCAGGCCGGGCAGGGATCAATCCCTATGTGTACAGTTGGCAAGAGGGTAGACCAGTGCGTTATGGTATTGAGCACGCGCGAGAACTGATGACCAGGGCGGGTTATCCGAACGGTCGCGATCTGGAAACGGGACAACCGCTACGTCTGAATCTGGATGCTGTGGCAGTCGGGGTTGGCAGCAAGACCGTGTTTGACTGGTTTCGCAAACAGTTCAACAAACTGGGCATTAGCCTGATTATCCGCGCCACGGACTACAATCGCTTCCAAGAAAAGATGCGTAACGGAAACGCACAGATATTCCAACTAGGCTGGAATGCGGATTATCCTGACCCGGAAAACTTTTTCTTTTTATTATATGGTCCCAATTCAAAGCTGGATAATAGAGGGGAAAATGCAGCCAATTACAAAAATGCGGAATTTGATCTTTTGTTTAACCGAATGAAAAATATGGAAAATGGTCCCGATAGACAGGATATTATCGACCGTATGGTTGAGATTGTCAGAAGAGACTCGCCTTGGGTCTGGGGTTTCCATCCCATTGGTTTTTCCTTGCATCATGAATGGTACAAAAATGCCCGCCCCAATCTGATGGCGAACAACACGCTCAAATACAAACGTATTGATCCGGCACTGCGAAACGAAAAGCGGCGTCAATGGAATCAGCCTGTCTGGTGGCCGGCGGCGCTGGGACTGGTTGCGTTCATTCTGCTGTTTATACCGGCGATCATCACCTGGCGTCGCAAGGAAACACGGGTACTCACATGATCAACTATATTCTCAGGCGTATTGCTTATGCTATTCCTATCCTGATCGGCGTCAATGTTATTACCTTCATCCTTTTTTTTATTGTCAACACGCCGGACGATATGGCGCGCATGCAGCTTGGCGAAAAACGGGTCAGCGAGGTGGCCATACTAAAATGGAAAAAGGAACGCGGCTATGACAAGCCGGTTATCTGGAACAGCTCTGCCGACGCTCTTGGGAAACTGACGGAGACTATCTTCTTTGAAAATTCTGTCAGATTGTTCATGTTTGACTTCGGTCGCTCTGACAGCGGTCGTGATATCAGTTATGATATAGGCCAACGTATGTATCCTAGCCTGGCTATCGCAGTACCGACCTTGCTGTTGGGTCTTCTGGCCTGTATTACCTTCGGTCTGTTGTTGGCGTTTTTCAGGGGCACCTATGTCGATATATCGGGCGTCATCTTGTGCGTGGTCATGATGTCCATATCCGGTCTGTTTTATATCATCGGCGGACAATACCTCTTTGGCAAAATCCTGCATCTGATGCCCATTTCCGGTTATGACACCGGGCTCAGTGCCGTCAAATTCACCATTCTACCGGTCTTGGTCGGACTAATTGGCAGTATCGGTGCCAGCACACGCTGGTATCGCACCATTTTTCTGGAAGAAACAGGCAAGGATTATGTGCAAACAGCCCGGGCCAAGGGGTTGTCGGAAATCAGAGTACTTTACCGGCATGTTCTGGCAAACGGTTTGATTCCGATCCTGACTGGCGTGGTTGTGATATTGCCGAACCTTTTTATCGGCAGCCTGATAACCGAGTCCTTTTTCGCAATACCGGGCCTTGGCAGTTATACGATTGACGCGATCAACAGTCAGGATTTTGCCATCGTGCGCTCAATGGTATTTCTGGGGTCGGTGCTCTATATTGTCGGCCTTATTCTTACCGATATATCCTACACTCTGGTAGATCCACGCATCAGGCTGGAGTAGCAAAATGGCGGTATTTCTGACCACGGATATCTTGATTTTTCTGCTGGTGCTGATGGTCATCAGCTATATCCTCTATGCGAGAAGACACGAACATCTGCGTCTCCCCTGGCGCAAGGTGGTGCGCCGGCCCCTGACAATGTCCGCCGCGGTAATTTTATGCTTTTATGTCATCACGGGTTTGCTGGACTCGGTACATTTCCATCCCAGGCTGGAGGATCCCGTCGCGGGCAAAACGGTGTATTCCACAGAGATCCGCAGTCTGCTGGATGTGCTGCTGGGGCATTTGCGGGCCAGTACCGAAAAAAGCTATTCTGCGCCATTGGCCGGTCGCGCTTTTTCCAAAGAAGTCATTGATCTGGATAACGGTCAAAGAAATCGTGACTACCCGCGTCTGCGCTACGGCGGTGCGCATCTGGAAGACATTGATAATGAACGACCCGGTGACCTTGCCAGACAGGCGGCGCTGGGCGCTGTCATCGGTATTCTGATTAGCTTGTTTATCGTTACCGCCGTGATTTTTTATCTGGCCAGAGTCCACAAAATTCCGTTTCGAAAGCAATTAGGGAAATGCCTTCGTAATGAGTGTGACGTCCCCTGGTATGCGATTCTCCTGACCATCAGTATCACCGTCATCACGCTGAGCATTATCTACAGACTATCGCTTTATTATCATGTTTTTGGCACTGACAAGGTCGGTCAGGACGTGCTTTATCAGTCCCTGAAAAGTGTGCGTACCGGTCTCGTGATTGGCACGTTGACAACCCTGATCATGCTGCCGTTTGCGATCCTGACGGGTTTGATGGCGGGTTATTTCCGTAACTGGATAGACGACGTGATTCAATATCTCTACACCACATTGAATTCAATCCCGGGCGTATTGCTGATCGCGGCTTCCATTCTTTTATTGCAGGTCTATATTGATCGGCACGAGGCCGACTTCAATACACTGGAACAGGCCGCCGACCTGCGCCTGCTATTTCTGTGTATCATCCTGGGCATTACCAGTTGGACCGGGCTGTGCCGTTTGTTAAGAGCGGAGACACTGAAACTCAGGGAGATGGACTACGTACAGGCCGCACGGGCATTCGGTGTCGGCGATATGACGATCATGCTGCGTCACCTGCTCCCCAATGTCATGCACATTGTCATGATATCCATCGTATTGGATTTCAGTGCGCTGGTACTGGCCGAGGCCGTACTTTCCTACATGAATATCGGTGTTGATCCGAGCATGCATAGCTGGGGCAATATGATAAACAGCGCCCGTTTGGAGATGGCGCGGGAACCGATTGTCTGGTGGTCGCTCGCGGCCGCCTTTATCTTTATGTTTTTATTAGTGTTGGCGGCCAATTTGTTTGCAGATGCGGTCAGGGACGCCTTTGATCCAAGGACCAGCGGCGGTGTGACGGTAAGAGGCCATGACACGGCGTAAATCAACATGATGGAGACATTAATCACAGTCAGTAATCTCACGGTCAGCTTTGGCGAAGGCGTGCACAAGGTTAATGTCGTGGACGACATCGGTTTCAGGATAAGACGCGGCGAGACGTTCGTATTACTGGGCGAGTCAGGCAGTGGCAAATCTATCACCGCTCTGTCATTAATGCGTCTGTTACCGACAGGAGCGCGTATTGAACAGGGCAAAATCATGCTGAATGACCGCAATCTTTTCAGCTTGTCGGAAAGCAGGATGCGCGATATACGCGGGGCACGTATCAGCATGATCTTTCAGGAACCGCAATCCTCATTGAACCCGGTGATGACAGCGGGTCAACAGATCACCGAAGCCTTGTCCCGCCATAAAAAGCTCACCGGCAGTGCGGCGTTGAAACGCGGTATTGAACTGTTGGAAGCGGTGGGGATCCCCGAACCGGAGCGGCGCATCCATGAATATCCCCATCAGCTTTCCGGTGGCATGAAACAGCGAGTGATGATTGCGATGGCGCTTGCCTGTGAGCCCGATTTGTTGATCGCCGACGAACCGACAACGGCATTGGATGTCACAATCCAGGCGCAGGTGTTGTCACTCTTGCGACAACTGCAAAAAGATACCGGCATGGCCATTCTGTTCATCACGCACGATCTCGGCGTCACCGCGAAAATGGCAGACTATGTGGCCATCATGCGAGAGGGCAGACTTATTGAGAAAAAAGAAAGCCGACACTTGTTTGCTACGCCGGAACATCCCTACACATTGCAACTGTTTGACGCAGTACCCGGCTGGGAAAAACGCGTCGAAGAACGCGAAGCGGTCGCAGTAGAACGAAGCGACCAGCGGCGCATTCTAAAAGTGTCCGGCCTGAAAGTGCATTATCCGATAAGATCAGGTCTCTTCAAGCGCGTCGTCGGTCATGTCCGGGCGGTTGACGGCGTGTCTGTTGACGTGCATCTCGGCGAAACGGTTGCGATTGTGGGCGAATCCGGTTCAGGAAAAACCACTATGGCCAAAGGGATATTGCAGTTGTTGCGAGTGAACGCCGGTAAAATTGATTTTCTTGGACAAGACCTTGTCGACCTGAACCTCGGTGAACTAAGGAAAAAACGTTCCGAAATACAGATTATTTTCCAGGACCCGTATTCCTCCATGAACCCACGCATGATGGTACAGGATATTCTGCAGGAGGGTATGATCGCTCAGGGAATAGGCAACACTCGCGCGGACAGAGACGCGCTCACCATAGAACTGCTGGAACAGGTCGGTTTATTGCCCGAACATCGGTATCGTTATCCCCATGAATTTTCGGGCGGGCAGAGACAGCGCATCTGTATCGCGCGGGCGCTGGCAGTCAAACCCGGCCTGCTCATCTGCGATGAACCCACCAGCGCGCTGGATGTGTCGGTACAAGCGCAAATACTCACCCTGCTGAGAAAGCTGCAAAAAAAACATCAGATCGCCTACCTGTTTATCACACATAACATCAGCGTGGTGGAGTACATTGCCCATTACGTTGCGGTAATGTACAAGGGAAAAATCGTTGAACAGGACAGTGTGGAACGGATATTGAAAAACCCGCAAAACCCCTATACAAAAAGCCTGCTCTCCGCTGTCCCGCGTCTCCCGTCTTGACATCAGTCATCATTCTCGTTGGCAAACAGATGAAACAATAATAAAAGCAACACTGCTCAGGAACGGATATTTCAGGCATCGGGAACAGGGTAAACGCCAAATGAACTACAGGTTGATTTCCCATGGCAGCAGTTGCTCAATGTCTTCGACGGTATTGGCGTTAGGCAACGGCGTGAATATCGCTTTCAGATAATCGTATAAATTGAGATCGTTTGCTTTAGCCGTCTCAATCAGGCTATACAGATTAGTACTGGCCCTGACGCGGGGAGCCAAAGAACGAGCTGCCCAGGTTCAGGTAGTCGGCAAGCTCGCCATTACTGACGCCGTCTACAAACTGCCCTTCACTCGCGCCCACGAATGCTGTCACCGCCGAGAACAGGGTTTCGCCCACACCCCCACCATTGGCGGCGGTAAACCCCGCGCTGACACCCGCCGCACAGGCTGGTCCCGCAGGCCACAGCCAATATACGCTGCAACGGTCAGGACATAGCTGTAACGATTGAAACTCTGGACATTATCCGGTTGCTGGATAAACGGGTCTGCCGACAGGAAACGACCGATGTGCGGGTCATACACCCGCCCGTTCATGTGCACAAGCCCGACATCAATGATAAAGCAAGTACTACACGCCTGCGGCACAGTAAAACTTGTCAGAAAGGGTATATTAAAGTCCATGAGATTCATTACGAATACCGCGTCAAAGAACAATCACCCCATTCCGGTTGTCGCTCTGTACCCCGGATTAATATGAAAGGCCATTGGCTTAAAGACGCAGACTTTGACATCAATACGCCCGTTAAGATCAGAGTGATGGAAGGGTGCTTGGTATTAACGATTGATTAATAGAAAAGCCAGAAAAGATTACTTTTTGGCTGATTAAAAAACTAATCACTATCCCTGAGAACTGTTAAGTCCTCTAATATTTTTTTAGCTTTCTTCAGGTGAGAACTGGTGAGCTTTAAATTATCAGGAGTTGTAAAGCTTATTCCTCCATAATTATCTACATAAATTATCTGATCATCAGGAAAGACAATTTTTGCCCTTAGCATATCCGCCTCAAAATCCCCAGGTGCTGCCTTGTTAATCATACTCAAAAACTTCTTAAAGTTACGATCATCAAGATCAACTTCTCCATACCGAGAGTAAGAGGACTCGATATTCTCTACAGTCATCGGGATATAGGTTTCAACACCTATAGGGACATAATATATTTTTACTTGATCTACCATTTCTTTTTTCGCCAAACACGACGATGTAACCAAAACCAACATCATCAAAAATAAAATTCTTTTCATCATCTAATACCTAGTTTGACTGGGTTGACCAAGCGCATTCATTATTGGATTCTCATTCTGTAAAACGTTATTCATTCTTGCAGGTCCATCATCGGCGATTCCGAATACAGCATAACCAAGCTCATGAGCCATAATTCGTTGAGTAGATGCAGATGCCGCGATGGGGGTAGCAGTAGATTGAATCGTTGGATGAAAATCAGGGTCTACATAAATAGCATCCCACCCAAGTATGCATATGCATTGTTAGTAACTGTCAAATCAATAACAAAATCTTTACGGAAAAACAAAAAAGCTCGGCGAGATTCCAATTCCGTGAGCATTTGAGCACCTCGCGGCGTTCCAAATACATCCCGCAACATAGTTAGATAGTAAATAAAAATACCCTTGTCAAGTATCATCTTTAAAAATATTAAAGGCGCTTTATTCATTTCGAATTGAGCCTGATTTGCCCTGAATGTGAAATGCTTCACACCTTATTCAGGCGGGGCAGATGTGCCTCTGTGGCTTTTCCCGGAGCACGGACGACATCGGTGCCCCCGGTGACCGTCCCGGACGGCCACTATCGCCGCGTCCACCCGATAGCCGTATTCTGTGGCTCCTGGCGCGTCACGGCAAAAAAGCCCGTCCAGACGACCGGGCGGGTTGGCGCTTAAAGGTCTCGGTTAGTGCCGGGCAGAATTTCGACCGCATGCCGGAAACTCACCCGCCCCCACTCTCACCGCAGGCACCCAGGCAGTGCCACAGGTTTTTATCCGGGGACCAGGCTCGGTTCGTGGTCGTCGTGAAACGGGCACAGACCGGGATAGTCCTTGCCGTGTTTCTTCAACTTGATGCCAGAGGATTCCACCAGGCGCACCAGCGAGACTTTGCTTTTTAATCGATCCAGCTCGTTGTCCGGGATTTGCACCATAAAAAGTATCCTCCCAGATTGAGGTCAACAGTCTATTGTGATACTTTTAGCATAATCATACAGCATCTACGCAAGCAGTCTTATCAGACCCAGGGGTACACTAATGGCACTTAAAACCTGATACTGGATAGGTTGGATATGAGTTTTCTGGAACGTGTCGCCACACTACACAAACAAAAAAGCTGGATTCAGCAACAGCTTGCCGAACAGGTGGGCATTCGGGTTTTACAGATTCGGCGCTATGAGAGCGTCGCATCCCGGCCCGCGCTGGACGCTGTCCGCCGTCTGGCACGGGCTCTTGGCACAATAACTGATGAACTGATTTTTGATAAAGACGAACGCGGACCGGATGATGATCTGCAGCTCCAATTTGAAGCCCTGACCCGAACCACACTGGAAGAGAAGAAGATTGCCAGGATGGTACTGGAAAGCCTGATTCTCAAACACGATGCGAACCGCTTCCTGGAATGACAACCGTTTTTGATTATCACTTTGAATGGGATGCAACCAAGGCCGCCAACAACCAACGTAAGCATGGGATCAGTTTTGAACTGGCGGCAACGGTGTTTCGTGATCCGTTGATGGTATCCATACCGGATGATGAACACAGCGAGACAGAGGAACGCTGGACCACAATGGGCCAGGCAGAGAACAGCACATTATTACTGGTCGTCCATACTTATCTGGAGATCAGCAGTAACGCAGCCAATGTACGGATGATTTCCGCACGGTCAGCGACTAAACATGAACAACAGCAATATGAGGCAGAGCTATGAAACAGGAATATGACTTTTCAAAAGGCGAACGCGGGAAGTTTTACCGCGAAAATGCCAGATTAAATCTGCCGGTTTATCTGGATGAAGAGGTACAGAGCTATTTGCAGGAACGGGCTAAATCAAAGGGCGTGGAAGTTTCCAGGCTAGTTAATGAGATGCTCAGGCAAGATATCAAGTTGATTGAGTCGGTGAAGTAATTTGATTGATGCTCAATGAAGCTCTGGTAGCATTTGCTCCAATGCCTTGATGACATCGGCCTTGGGAATCACCACAACATTGGATTCAAAGCCACGTCGGCGAGATTTGGGGTCAGGATATTTGTGTGTGCTCTGGTCAAGGAGGCTCGGGCGTTGGTGTTGGCGTCCTGGTCTACCAGGGGGTGAAGACGGGATAAATCACCCTAACGAACTGAATGACTTGCCCCCACTTTGGCGGGGCTTTTTGATTCAGGGGGGCTGGTTTTTACTCTGGCTCCAAATATCCTCGGAGTTGGACAATTTCCTGGGTAGTGTAAATTTTAGTGTGTCTGAAGAGTAAGGCATGCAGGATTAGATTTGTCTAGAATCTAACCCGGCCGAAAAGGCTGAAGGAGACCTACATGCCCGGATTGCAAGCGTACCAAACATTACTATAAAGATACGATCCATACACTGATTGTCGAACATCTTTTTATCAATTTGAACGGCAGTCTTTCTTCACCTAATGAATTTCCTGCATTGGCGCTAATTTCTTTATTTAAACATTCTGCCTTTACAAACCCCCACCATTCATATCTTAAAAACTGATCATCTTCAATATTAACGGTTAAAAAATCAAAACCACCACACTTACTATCACCGGTAATAGCTTTTACTTTTAAATTCAGTCCTTCTAGATTTTTTGCGCTAATAAAACTTGCTGGCGCTTACTTTTCTGATCTGTTTCAATGAAAAGAATGTATCTATGACGTGAAACCGCCGGTTGACCGTATCAAGCCATTAACATAACTATTGGAGTTGTAACTATCTGCAATCCCGGGAAATAGATCGTAATCTACACAATGCACAATAAATTGCATCGGTATTTCTCAATGTTTGAAAATATTGCTGTGGCGTTACCCCCTCTGGTGGAGAAACAACGTCAACAGTAAAGTTATTTGCAGGAGCATCAGAAGCACGGTTTATATCACTAACAAGCAATCCATCTTCCGCCCCCGCGCTTAGTGTTACCGGATTTCCATTTGCACCAGTATATTCAATTGCTAGATGAATTAGCCCAACCTTACCTACTTCTATGACCAGTTACATAAACCTGACCCTCTTGTCTTTGGGCTTGTCGGGCAGCAGTATTTGCTACTCGTCCGAACGTATAAGCAAATGCGCCTGTGTTTGCCCCATTTTCAAACTTGTCCCCGCCAAAACTTCTATATATTTCCGGGCTGGCAAACCCGATACCTAAATCCTGTCCCTGATTCCCCAAAAAAAAAAAAAAACGGCAGCCAATCTGCTTGAGAGATTTCCGTATAATGTTGACGTATGGAGGTTTCAAGATGAAAGGGAACGCTACCCCCCGCTACGGTTATCTGCTGTTATATGGGCTACTCAAGGCGGAAGGACTGGTACAGAACCGTAAACGGACTTATCGTTTGTATGCTGAACCTGGTATGCGAGTTAGGGCGAAGAAGGGCTAACAGGCTTCATTTTAATATTCATTTCTGTCTTTAAGTATTTAGTAACTGCCTCAGCCAATGCCTTAACCTCCTGTAGAGAAAAGCTCTCATTAGAAAGCAAACCTAATGTCAGAACAGTTCCAGTACCTACATTACTGACCCACAATATAGGTTTATCTTTATTATTTTTGTAAAAAGAAATATACAAAGCATCCTTGTCCTGAGTAAGAGTTTTCATCTGAGTACGATCTTTTTCAAAAACACGAAAGTTTCGATCCTCTGCCAGCCTTTTCATATACATGTCGAGTGAACTCACCAACGATGGATCAAATTTACCTTCAAAGTAATAATCCGGTTCTTGATAAGTACTTCCGCCACATGAGAATAAGAAAAACGAACCAAGTATTAATGCTATTTTCTTCATCATTAAAACCCGTATTCTCTGACGACCGAAGAAACTCCTAGCCTAAACAACCTAATGCCAATCCAATTATTAAATCCAGGATTACTTCCTGTACCAACCCCAATAAGATCGTAATACAAATTACCGTTTTCAAAATGAACACGATGAGTAACCGTCCCAGGATAAAAACGGTGTCCTTGTTCGGCAATATTAACACTTGTTCTCGTAGTGAGATTTTGGGTATGTGTTATTGGATCTCCCTTCAAAAAAGGAACTGGTTTTAACAAGTGGGGCCCCGCTCTGAGGTCATCATCGGTAAATGGAATATCATTTTGATTTACGTGTCCATAGACACTATCTGCATACTCAGTATTACATAAAGAAGATGAAGTGCTACATATTAATCCACGAATTCTATACTCGTGTGCACCCGTTTCACCATCCACTGAGCTTGTTTTAGTCACACGCCCGCCGTCCTATGATGAACCGCATTATTAAACAGTCTGCCAAACGCCCCCGTAACCGCCCCATTTTTAAAGTTTCCGCCTTTTGTCTATTAAGCATCAATCCACCATCCCTTGGCATTACGCCATCAAACCCTGGCTTTATATTCTTCATCTTGAATTTCATAGGAAGGAAAACCCTGTATGTTAGGTAGAAAGTACCCGTTTACTAATTCATCAAGAAAATACTTTCTATCCTCGCATTTATCTACGTAGTACATAACAAAATACTTAGAATCGCGCGTCGTATGTCCCGCGAACAGAGGGAAGTCTCCCGACACAATCACCTTATTTATCTGTTCGCTTACAGCTCGTAAAACGGATTTCTTTTGCACGTAATCGGCGTTTGTGGAACATGGAAACTTAGATGTGGTCCTCCGCCACTTTGCCTAGTAACAGCATGACCAACGAATGCAGGCTCAGATTTTCCAAATGCATTTAGCGGAACAAGATTAGGAAAAAGCTTGCCGTTCGCATCATAAAGCTGATAATCCACATTTTATCAAACACTCATTTTTTTGTCGAACCAATCACTGCGCCGCTCTTTGCGGTATTCTGTTTTTAATAACACCTCAATTTTTTCCTTATAAAATTCAGTTTCTGTTTTATAAATAACAACTGTCGCTTTCATCGTGTAGTTTTGATATTCATATTCTTTTTTCGTCAACGGGCCAAGTGACACTCTTATTTGCTTTTTTTCTCCAAAAACTTTCACTGTTTCGCTTTGTATACTTTTAAGGGTATGGAGAGTGCTTGTATTTTCTCCGAATAGCTTAATATCCTTAATTACCATCTTTGATAATTCATCAGAAGAAGTCGAAATATAAGTGAATTGAATATGATAAGGAAAGCCATAATCGGCCATTTTTTTTCCTTCTACTTCATAGCCTTGACCATGAAAGCCAATAGTATTTATAGCAAGTACTCCATTATATAAGTCCAATTCAAGAAACTCATATCCATGATAATGTATTTCTCTACAACCAAATAACGTCACAGTAACCGCCCCTACTATCATTAGTACTCGCCTATACCAATACATCCAATCTATCCTCTTCTGTTTAGATTAATTTGGAATATTACCATAATTTAAATACGGAATCACATCATCAAGGTAATGTGTTATTGGGTTATTACCTCGGTTCAACGTGCTCATATTGATCGAGTCGGCCACATGTGTAAACGTACCATCTCCATTTAGTCTAACGATTAACTCATAACGCCCGTAACGATTAGAAAAATTACGTTGGAACCAACTTTCATTAACAGCCACCTTACTCGTAAACTTTATATTATTTTCGTTACCAGGCCCATTACGATGATAATAATTTTCGCTATCAGATGCTTGCTTAAAACCGAATTCGCCCGCATCGTTTATCCCACTAATCGTTAAATCATTTCTACCATACAATCCTATCTCCCTAAGGTACGCATCATTCTCTGCATTACAAGCATAGTGATGTGCTTTTCTACTAGCTTCTAACTCTCGATGATGCCCCACATCATTAAACAACCTGGAGAAAGCGCCTGTGCTTGCCCCATTCTTAAACTTGTCCCCGCCGAATATCGAGGGTGTGTCATCCACAACCGAGGCTGTTTTTCTGGCGGTCTCCCCGGTACTCTGACCCTGACGCGGGGAGCCAAAGAACGAGCCGCCCAGGTTCAGGTAGCCGGCAAGCTCGCCATTACTGACGCCGTCTACAAACGGCCCTTCACTCGCGCCCACGAATGTCGTCACCGCCGAGAACAGGATTTCGCCCACACCCCCACCATTGGCGGCGGTAAACCCCGCGCTGACCCCCGCCGCACAGGCCGGTCCCGCAGGCCACAAGCAATATACGCTGCAACGGTCAGGATATTTTGTAACAGACGCTGCGGATTGAAGATGTTTTTCGCCAGGTTGACAATGCCCTTAAAGATTTTTTTGTCGAAATTAAAAACGGCCTTGAACAGCTTACCAAAAAAGAAACCGGAAGCATCAACATACCCTAGGGGATTATTCAGGACATAGCTGTAGCGATTGAAGCTCTGGACATTATCCGGCTGCTGGATAAACGGGTCTGCCGACAGGAAACGACCGATGTGCGGGTCATACACCCGCCCGTTCATGTGCACAAGCCCGACATCGTCTTATTTCTATTAAACGTGCTCTGGCCCTGATGATTTTGTACTTTTAAAGAGTGCATTTTCTTTCTAAGATTATCATTCAATTCTTTAAATTGTTTCCACCATTTATCAAATTCAATTTGTGAACCGGCAAAATAACCAGACATACGAATGACTACTTCTCCATCTTTTTCTGCCACTTTTCTTATAACTACGGCTGGGTGTGCAAAATGTTCTAACGAAGTAAAAACATAAATAACAGAACCTCCCTGATCCTCAATAATTATTTGCTGATTAAGTTCGTATGGTTCTACACCATCAATAGCTTTGATTTCATCAAAATAAATTTGCCATTGTTCTTTAGTAATTTTAGATGAAGGGAATCTAGGCTTATCATTAGTGTATACGACAACCGGAAACGCAATACCAAGGATTAAAAGTATTTTTTTATTAAAGACATATTCAATATGTGATTATTCTTTGCTAGGCTTCACTATGATATAAAATATTACCCCTCCCAATGCCCCAAAAAACCCAATTAACATAGAGTTAAAGGCTATATTTTTATACCCCGCTACGGTTAATTGCCCATCGACCACTAGCTGCTCAGACCCAACCGTAAGTGATGTAAACCCAGCATCATTCCAAATAAAAAACAAAATAAAAATTAAACACAATGACAAAAAGCTAGAAAGGATCACCCCTAAAAAAGTCAGTCTGTTTTTAAAAATAAAAACAAGAAAGATAGGAGCTAGTACTACAAGCATTAAAACATACGCAGTAAAGACAACAAAATAAAAGAACGGGATGAATAAATCTACACCCCACGCGATGAATGTATAAATAATACTTGGCAATAACGGCGTTAAAACAATTCCTAAAAATATTCGTTTTAGACCGTATTGCTCATATCTATTTGTCACGGTCGATAACCTAAATTAATACGATAACGAACGTGGCTATTTACTAAACCATTCCATAGTGGCCCTGCAAATCTTGTATTCAAATCACCCATCGGCCCAATACCTTCACCTATCGTTCTGATTGAGATTGTATCACCTCGGACAACTACTGAACGCCGAACATACCCCGGATGTAATCGATGACCAGGTAATGTCGTATTGGTTACGGTCAAACCATCTGCGGAAACAGAATGAACAACCGGACCAAAATCATCCGCACTGCCACTGTAACCGAGTTGAGCATTGGAAATCTGGGCATCAACCACTGGTGTTGTGTTGGAAAAAGTACCAGGAGCAGGATGAAGTCTATTCGCAAGCTTAACGCTATCAATTGTACAAACAGAATCTCTTGTACAGATTGTGCCTTCTACATCGTAATAATGGTAATTAGGATCGGAGTTATCATATCGTGGAGTCGAAAGATCATTAGCTGCGGCATTACGTTGACCTATAGAACCGAAAGCATAAGCAAAACTTCCTGTGCTTGCCCCATTCTTAAACTTGTCCCCACCTAAAGTTACAACTGCCGTCGTACAGTTCATTCGGGTATCGTAGGTCCATCTCCATCAATTTTCTTTTCAAAACCAAAACGTCTTATTATGTTGCCTACTAATAAGGCAAATGCATAAATAACTATATCAATTGGATCGACAACATCAGTAACAAGTAAAATCAAAGGCCACGACAACAACAAAACAAACCCTAATGGGGTGATGCTCGCTATCAATATACCTAGTAAAAGCCAAGGAAGCCAAGTAAAATAACGTGCCTGCGCTTTAATATTTTCTCCTGTTTCTTTATAGCTTCTTAGTATTTCTGCGTTGTCTCTAGGCATATTTCTTCTCTTATCGGCATCCTCTTGCAATTTGTCAAAATCTTCCTGAGTTAATGGCCCGCGCTCCATCAATTCGGCTAATTCTTTTTTCATCACATCTTCATTACCAGCACTTAAGCCTCTGGCATTAATGATTTCCATAATGCTGTAGCATACTAATATTGCTACAAATGATAGAGAAAACAATTTTACGTATTTCATAAACTATTGCCCTTAAAATGCCAAGCCTCTGCTTCTAACTTCACTGCAATTACCCCCCGGCACAATATCGCTGCCATTTTCTTGTATTTGTAACACTTGAAGATCTATACCAAACACGATTCCCTCGTCTTGTATTACCGGTATAAATTTTGGTTTGTTCTCCACTCAACCCCCAGTTATCATGCGTATATTGGTATTCTTCATACACTTCCTGATATTCATATGAATAGAATTGTCTCTCTTGACCAAACTGAACTGTTAACGAAGGCAATGGACGCTTTGTAAAGTATTCAATAACTGAATCAACTGGTAGTGCTTCTGACCATCGGATATTTTCTGAGCCTTCCCACTCTTTCCTCACTTCGCCTGTAGGCACTAATTTTTTATCTTCTCCATAACCAACACATCTGCCATTTTCAGTACAGACACTTCGGTTATCACTGGTTCCAAGATCATTAAACAACCTGCCAAACGCCCCCGTAACCGCCCCATTCTTAAACTTGTCCCCGCCGAATATCGAAGGCGTGGTATCCACAACCGAGGCCGTTTTTCTGGCTGTCTCCCCGGTATTCTGATCCTGACGCGGGGAGCCAAAGAACGAGCCGCCCAGGTTCAGGTAACCGGCAAGCTCGCCATTACTGACGCCGTCTACAAACTGCCCTTCACTCGCGCCCACGAATGTCGTCACCGCCGAGAACAGGATTTCGCCCACACCCCCCACCATCTCTATATCTAACAACGCCCCGCAATACGGGCGTTGTTAGATAAACTATAAGTTGGTCACATATTCCACTAAATCACTCAATGATTTTATAGTTTTATCAGTGGATTTATTGATTCGTCGTAAAAAATTATTAAGCTTTTGGATAAGTTCATCCTCATATCCAGATTTACAAAAATCAGGATTCAAAACAACTCTTTCAAGATTAGCCTCACCAAATACACCACCAAGAACTTTCTTTTTTTCAATTGACGTTTCAAGTTTCAGCAGACAACCATTTGCATCGTATGCAATATATTCATCATTTTTAACATCAATCGCCTCTAATGCTTGTTCCAACTCTTCAGCAGTTTTATAAACGTTGATATCACCGTGTTCATCTACAATAATCGGTAACTTCATCAGAATCTATCCCAAAAATATCTATCTGTACTCTTGCGTTCGGACGGCCTGTGTCTTCCAATTCCCTGTCCTAGCCGCGTTTTTCCCGTCACTGGATCAACACCTCTTCGATGATAATGTGGATACTTTCCAATAGAATGTCCTGTTCTATTTCCGAACGGTGCAAATCTAAAATTCCTGCCAATCGACAACTCGGCACCAACTGCATAAGCACCAGCTGAGACAATAGCAGTTTCGGCAAACCCTGTTACATAACTAGCCCATACTCAACAGAGTTTGGATTGATACTCCCAATGTTAAATCGCTCTCGAATATAAATTGTTCCACCTAACGTTATACCGTCACCTAAACCCGCAGAGAAATCAACAAAACCTTGTGGTAATGAGTTAACTGCGAGGGAAGTATTAGGATCAACACTGAACCCACCATCAGCAGCAAATTGTTCTAATGCTTCATAATCAATACCTAAATCCGCAGCTACGGCGTTACGTTGCGCGATAGAACCAAAAGTATAAGCAAATGCTCCTGTGATTGCCCCGTTTTTAAACTTGCCGCCGCCAAGTACCGTTGCCGTGCCACCGACCACGGCAGAGGCAGCGGCATTATACGCATAATCTCCCGCTGATGCGGAAACTCCTGTCGCCCCATACCCGCCACAGGCTGACTAAAACCCTGAGTGGTACCGGCAGAGATAAAACCCGACAGGAACTTGCCCCCGTGCGCCGCACTTGATATGCCACCAATCACCCCGTGCGCCAGGATCTTCGCCACCCGTTGCGCTGTGTTTAACGCACCGCCTGCCACCCTGGCCAAATTACCAAAGTGTGTCCCAACCCCGTGAGATACCCCGAATGTCAATGCCCCGATAATCCCGGACTTGAGGTCCCCGCCACTGGCAACAAAACCGGCACCAAAGCCTTTCAAAAACGTCGAGACGAGACTGCCCCCGGGCAAAAAAGCAATCCCTGCCGCTACCACCGTCCGCAAGAAGCTGTTCCTGAGTATCGCCTTAAACACCTTCTTGAACAACTTCACAATGCCCTTGAACAGCTTACCAAAAAAGAAACCGGAAGCATCAACATACCCTAGGGGATTATTCAGGACATAGCTGTAGCGCATCGTTTATCTCACTAATCGTTCAATTAGAAAATGAGAATATTCTAGCGGCTGTTTTTATCCCCGCAGGGAATATATTTATAAAATGGGCATAATTAAGGCGATATCTTAACACATATAAATTAGTTGATATTCGCTCCTCTGCTTTAAAGTTAGTGCTGTGGACATTTGAATTATTGCGATTCGTAACACAAGCCGCTAATAAAAATATAACTGAATAGGCGTACTGTAATCCTTTTTATTAACTTTGTATTAATAATAATTCTTTAAGACCGTCAAAAGATTTTGACATAAAAAAAGTTTGTTGCATTTCACCTAAACTAAGAAGGCAACCAATTTTATCAGCCTGTTCTAATAAGTAAGCAAAATCCCAATACTGCTTCCTGGTATTAGGGGTAGGCAAATCAACAATACATCCTCCTATGCCCCATTCTCCACTAACGTCACCACCATACTCATTCCGTAGTTCAAAAAGTTTATCAATAGTGTCCGTTGATAGTTCAAAGTAACAAAATAAACTACTATTAATTTCTTCAACATTAATAAAATCTTGATAGATCCTCTGTTTTAATTTTTTAGCACCAGGGGACCAAGGAATAACTGTAAAAAAACCTCGCCTAGAAGTCTTTTTAATACATTTATAAATTGCTTTTTTCCATTTGATAAGATCAACATCCCCTATAGAATCTTGAACAAAAAAATTACTCTCAAGACTCGAAAATGTATCCTTGGTTGAATGATATGGAAGTACAAAGTTTTGCCCTAAACTTGGATCGTAAGTTTCTATTTTTATAGTAGTCATAACTTTTCTCCTTGTTTATTTTTAATAGCCTAAAACACGAAGATCGTGATGATTCAACGGGCTAGGAGAACCACGCCCTATTCTAAGAGTCGGTGCTTTAGGATGAGGACCATAAGAAAATGGTTTTCCTTTAGGGATACGGCCAGCACCTATACGAAGATAACGGTTTTGATTTAGAAAATGGAAAGATCGTGTTCCACTAAGAGCAGCAGCACCTTTCAATGTTGCCGCAGTACCTAAACCAGGAGTGAATGTACCAACGAGATTACTGCCTTGATACGTGATTGAATCATAGTTAATGCCACCATCTACACCAAGCAATTCTCTAATATATCTTGCGCCGAAAGCATCACCAAAACCGGCAACCGTATCAACAGCGCCTTGTGGTAATGAGTTAACTGCGAGGGAAGTATCAGGACCAACACTGAACCCACCATCAGCAGCAAATTGTTCTAATGTTTCATAATCAATACCTAAATCCGCAGCTACGGCGTTACGTTGCGCGATAGAACCAAAAGTATAAGCAAATGCTCCCGTGATTGCCCCGTTTTTAAACTTGCCGCCGCCAAGTACCGCTGCCGTGCCACCGACCACGGCAGAGGCAGCGGCATTATACGCATAATCTCCCGCTGATGCGGAAACTCCTGTCGCCTCATACCCGCCAGGCTGTGCAAAACCCTGAGCGGTACCGGCAGAGATAAAACCCGACAGGAACTTGCCCCCGTGCGCCAGGGTCTTCGCCACCCGTTGCGCTGTGTTCAACGCACCGCCTACCGCCCTGGCCAAATTACCAAAGTGTGTCCCAACCACGTGAGATACCCCGAATGTCAACGCCCCGATAATCCCGGACTTGAGGTCCCCGCCACTGGCAACAAAACCAGTACCAAAGCCTTTCAAAAACGTCGCGGCGAGACTGCCCCCGGGCAAAAAAGCAATCCCTATCGCTGCCACCGTCCGCAAGAAGCTGCTCCTGAGTATCGCCTTAAACGCCTTCTTGAACAACTTCACAATGCCCTTGAACAAATTTCCGATACCCCTGAACAGCTTCTTAAAAAAGAAACCGGAAGCTTCAACATACTCCAAGGGATTATTCAGGACATAGCTGTAACGATTGAAACTCTGGACATTATCCGGTTGTTGGATAAACGGGTCTGCCGACAGGAAACGACCGATGTGCGGGTCATACACCCGCCCGTTCATGTGCACAAGCCCGACATCAATGATAAAGCAAGTACACGCCTGCGGCACAGTAATATCTGTCAGAAAGGGTATATTAAAGTCCATGAGGTTCATTACGAATACCGCGTCAAAGAACAATCACCCCATTCCGGCTGTCGCTCTGTACCCCGGATTAATATGAAAGGGCATTGGCTTAAAGACGCAGGCTTTGACATCAATATGCCCGTTAAGATCAGGGTGATGGATGGCTGTTTGGTGCTGATCACTGAAGAAAGCTAGCAATAATAATTAACTGGCAAGCTTATCATAAGCCTATCGGTTAATTACTTTATCATCATTTAGTAATTCGCAAAGAACCAAGCTCAATAACATCTTTAGGCTTATCACCAAGATAAATTATTCCACTATCATAAATAGTCGTCTGAACATCATTAGTGCAATCTATCGATAATTTATACCTTCGTTTTTTTGGCTCAATAGTGTAGTCAATATCAATATCCTGAGTAACATCTATTTGATATATCACTGTTGAGTCTTCTCCATTGTATAAAGTTAATAAACAACTGTGATTTTCAGTACTATTAAAATCTTCAATGTTACCTTTAATGACTAATAAATTATCACCAATAGGCACACACCCAAATAGGAAGATAACCGTAATGTATGGAATAAGCCATTTCATAATAAGATGATCTACCTAAATTAATTTTGATTTATAAGAGACCTGTATCTTTGTAAATTATCTCCAGCAAAAGTTTTTGCCTCGATCTCAAACCTGTTGTTGTCATAACCATTTTTTAAATACTCAGCCATATAACTAGATCTAGTCATTGCTCCAGTATTCCACTGTTTCACTACGTGGTAGTACTCTTCTAAAACCGTAAAATCATATGTAAAGAACTCTTCAGCAGAGCCTCTTAAATATATTGTATTTACACGTGTCGTGGCATATGTACCTGTAATTTTTAGGCGCCAGTTATTTTTTATAATCTCAACACTATCAATACTTTCACCAAGTACGACATCTAAAGCATTTTTGATTTTTTCAGGCATCTGAACCTCATTCGATGAATTAGAAGTAGAAGCAGCCGGACCTAAATCCGCAGCTACAGCGTTACGTTGCGCGATAGAACCAAAAGTACAAGCAAATGCTTCTGTGATTGCCCCGTTTTTAAACTTGCCGCCGCTAAGTACCGCTGCCGTGCCACCGACCACGGCAGAGGCAGCGGCGTTATACGCATAATCTCCCGCTGATGCGAAACTCCTGTCGCCTCATACCCGCCAAACTGAGAAAAACCCTGAGCGGTGCCGGCAGAGATAAAACCCGACAGGAACTTGCCCCCGTGCGCCGCACTTGATATGCCACCAATCACCCCGTGCACCAAGGTCTTCGCCACCCGTTGCGCTGTGTTCAACGCACCGCCTGCCGCCCTGGCCAAATTACCAAAGTGTGTCCCAACTACGTGAGATACCCCGAATGTCAACGCCCCGATAATCCCGGACTTGAGGTCCCCGCCACTGGCAACAAAACCGGCACCAAAGCCTTTCAAAAACGTCGAGAAGAGACTGCCCCCGGGCAAAAAAGCAATCCCTACCGCTGCCACCGTCCGCAAGAAGCTGTTCCTGAGTATCGCCTTAAATGCCTTCTTGAACAACTTCACAATGCCATTGAACAGCTTACCAAACAAGAAACCGGAAGCATCAACATACCCTAGGGGATTATTCAGGACATAGCTGTAGCGATTGAAACTCTGGACATTATCCGGCTGCTGGATAAACGGGTCTGCCGACAGGAAACGACCGATATGCGGGTCATACACCCGCCCGTTCGTGTGCACAAGCCCAACATCAATGATAAAGCAAGTACTACACGCCTGCGGCACAGTAAAACTTGTCAGAAAGGGTATATTAAAGTCCATGAGGTTCATTACGAATACCGCGTCAAAGAACAATCACCCCATTCTGGCTGTCGCTCTGTACCCTGGATCAATATTAAAGGCCATTGGCTTAAACAGGCTGGCTTTGATATCAATACGCCTGTCAAGATCAGAGTGATGGAAGGGTGCTTGGTATTAACGATTGATTAATAGAAAAGCCAGAAAAGATTACTTTTTGGCTGATTAAAAAACTAATCACTATCCCTGAGAACTGTTAAGTCCTCTAATATTTTTTTAGCTTTCTTCAGGTGAGAACTGGTGAGCTTTAAATTATCAGGAGTTGTAAAGCTTATTCCTCCATAATTATCTACATAAATTATCTGGTCATCAGGAAAGACAATTTTTACCCTTAGCATATCCACCTCAAAATCCCCAGGTGCTGCCTTGTTAATCATACTCAAAAACTTCTTAAAGTTACGATCATCAAGATCAACTGCTTCATACCGAAAGTAAGATGACTCGATATTCTCTACAGTCATCGGGATATAGGTTTCAACACCTATAGGGACATAATATATTTTTACTTGATCCACCATTTCTTTATTTCGCCAAACACGACGATGTAACCAAAACCAACATCATCAAAAATAAAATTCTTTTCATCATCTAATACCTAGTTCGACTAGGTTGACCAAGCGCATTCATTATTGGATTCTCATTCTGTAAAACGTTATTCATTCTTGCAAGTCCATCATCGGCGATTCCGAATACAGCATGACCAAGCTCATGAGCCATAATTCGTTGAGTAGATACCGCGATGGGGCCAGCAGTAGGCAGTAGATTGAATCGTTGGATGAAAATCAGGGTCTACATAAATAGCATCCCCACCCAAGTATGCATATGCATTGTTAGTAACTGTCAAATCAATAACAAAATCTTTACGGAAAAACAAAAAAGCTCGGCGAGATTCCAATTCCGTGAGCATTTGAGCACCTCGCGGCGTTCCAAATACATCCCGCAACATAGTTAGATAGTAAACAAAAATACCCTTGTCAAGTATCATCTTTAAAAATATTTAAAAGCGCTTTGTTCATTCGGGCAGTGCAATTAATCCATTGATGTGCAATAGAACACAGGTGACGCAATCATCAGCTTTCAGGGGATGTGAGAAACGTTTCATGTCATTACGAGGAAACTTCCGGTTCCGTGTCACGTTTTTATGAAGACCGCGCTGGAAAAACAGGAGATTAAACAGTGCTACTCCGGCTTACTTTATAAGCATGAACGGCAAGAGCGTAGTAGAGGAGGTCGCCATTCCCGTGTTACTCTGCGGATACTTCCCGCAACGTAACGAATTCTTCAGCGATGGTTGGATGGATACCGATGGTCGAGTCGAAGTCTTTTTTGGTCGCGCCAGCCTTGATGGCAATGGCTATTCCCTGAATGATTTCTCCAGCGTCGGGTCCGAGTATATGCGCACCGAGTACGCGGTCGTTATCTCCGTCCACGATGAGCTTGATAAGGATTTTTTCATTTTTTTCCGACGGGGACATTGACAGTTTCATAGGTGTGAAGCAAGACCGATATATCTTGACAGGGTTGTATTGTGCACGGGCCGCTTCTTCGCTGAGGCCGACGGACGCCATACCAGGTTGACTGAATACACAGGTCGGGATGTTGGCATAATCTATATTGATCGGCTGGTCGGCATACAGGTGTTCAGCCAGAGCCATTCCCTCCGCAATCGCGACCGGTGTCAGATTGACCCTGTCGGTGACATCGCCAATCGCGTAGATGGATGGCCTGTCGGTTTGATAATGTGCGTTAACGGCGATGGCGCCTTTTGTGTTCGGTTTAATCCCCACATTTTCCAACCCCAGGTTTTGGGTATCGGGGCGGCGTCCGGTCGCGTACATGATCTCCCCGGCGGAGAATGTCCGACCATCGTCAAGTATGGCATTCAGCGTATTGTTCGTCCGGGTAATTTCTGCCACCGTGACGCCGAATTGAACATCAATCCCTTTCCGGCGCATCGCTGTCGCAAGTTGTTTCCTCAATTCCTCGTCAAAACCGCGCAGGAACAGATCCCCACGGTAGAGCAATACCGTCTCTACGCCCAGTCCGTTGAATATCCCCGCGAATTCAACGGCGATATAGCCACCGCCCACGATGATGATTTGCTTCGGCAGGGACTTCAGATAAAAGGCATCATCGGAAGAAATGATATATTCCCTGTTGGCAGGCAGATCGGGGATATATGGCTGGGCGCCTGTCGCAATCAGGATGCGCTCGGCGGTGAATTTCCGGTCTGCCACAGTGATTTCATGTTCGCCGGTGATGGTGGCGTGCCCCGTGATTATCTCAACACCGGCGCCGTCAAGCAGGTTCCGATAGATATCATTTAATCGTTTAATGGCATTGTTTTTATTGCCGATCAACGTTTTCCAGTCAAAAGACGCCATTGTACTTGACCAGCCGAAGTCCGTTGCGTGTTTGAATTCTTCGGAAAAATGCGATGCATAGAAAAATAATTTTTTGGGAACACAGCCGACATTGACACAAGTCCCGCCCAGATAACGGCTTTCCGCGAGGGCGACGCGAGCGCCCAGCTTTGCCGCGACCCTGGCAGCGCGGACGCCGCCTGAACCGGCACCGATCACAAATAGGTCATACTGATAATCGGGCATGTGCGGAGCGGACGTTTAGTGTTCCGCCTGATAGAAGATCAGCGGAGCATCCAGTGATGATATTTTTTCAAAAGCGCTAACACAGATTGAGGGGCATGCGCTTTTTTCCAGACGCCAGCGGTATATTTGTTGGCCTCGGAGAAGGTCGGGTAGATGTGAATGGTGCCCAGTATTTTATTCAGGCCGAGTTTATTTTTCATTGCGGTAATGTATTCTGTAATCAATTCGCCACCGTGCTCGCCGACAATGGTGGCACCAAGTATCTTATCCTTGCCGGGGACGGTGAGTACTTTAACAAAGCCTTCCGTCGCGCCTTCGGCAATGGCGCGGTCCAGATCATCCATCGGATAAACACTGGTCTCGTAAGGGATATTCTGTTGTTTGGCTTCCTGTTCATTCAGCCCGACACGGGCGACTTCCGGGTCGGTGAAGGTTGCCCACGGGATCACCGAGGTGTCCACCCTGAAACGTTTAATGAACAGGGTATTGACAGCGGCATACCATGCCTGATGCCCGGCGGTATGCGTGAATTGCCAGGGACCGGCCACATCGCCGCAAGCGTAAATAGTCGGTACGGAAGATTGCAGGAATGCGTTGACCTTGATCGTGCCTTGTGGATTCAATTCAACGCCAACTTTTTCCAGGCCAAAACCAGCAGTATTAGGCCTGCGTCCGACGGCGACTAGCAGGGTATCGAAAGCTATTTCCACCGTTTTGTCATGATGTGTACATACAAGGATATTGCCGTCGTTGCCAGTCTTGATGGATTCGGCCCGGTGCTCGGTGCGGATATCCACGCCGTCCTGTTTGAACCGTTCCATCATAAGAGCCGATATGTCTTCATCTTCACGCGCCATGATCCTGGGGAACATTTCAACCTGTGTGACCTTGACCCCCAGCCGGGCAAATGCCTGGCTCAGTTCGGAACCAATCGGGCCACCGCCTAATACCACAAGGCGTTTCGGTTTTTCGCGCATCTCCCAGAGATTGTCCGAGGTGTAGTAGCGGATTTTTTCAATACCTTTGATGGGTGGCACAAAAGGACCTGCGCCGGTTGCGACAATAATATTTCTGGCGGTCAGGGTTTTGCCGTTGACTTCAACCGACTGAGGTGAGGCGATAAGTGCTTCTCCCTGCACACATTCCACCCCGAGCTTTTCATAGCGTTCAACGGAGTCATGCGGCTCCACTTTTCGGATGACCGATTGTACCCTTTCCATCACCCGGGCGAAATCAACTTCACTGCCGGAAACCTTGATCCCGAAATCTCCCGCGTTTTTGATCAGCGTTGCCACTCTGGCGGATTTGATCAGGGCCTTGGAAGGGACACAACCTGTATTCAGGCAATCGCCGCCCATTTTGTGTTTTTCAATCAGCGTCACTTTCGCCTTGACAGCGGCGGCAATATAGGACGAAACAAGGCCGGCAGAACCGGCACCGATAACGATCAGGTTACGATCAAATCTAGCCATCTTAAGGTACCTCCATAATTTTGTTTACGTTTTGTCGTCGCCGTTTTGTCGTCGCCGTTTGATAAAGGCGATTACTCTCTTGGCAATCAGCGGAAATACGCCTAACAGTATAAACGAGAATATCAACGCCGGTGACAGAATGTCTTTGGCCGCTTCAATTTTGGCCAGCTGCGTGCCTGCATTCACGAATACGATGGTGCCGGGCAACATCCCTATCTGGCTTACCAGAGCGAAGTTGAGTGTTCTGATAGGCGTCAGTGCCATCAGGGAATTGATAATAAAAAACGGGAAAATCGGTACGAGTCTGAGCGTGAAAAGATAGAACTCACCCTCCTCGCGGACACCCCGGTTGATGGGTTCAAGCTGTTGACCAAAGCGCTTTTGGATGTAGTCGTGAAACAGATAGCGTGTGATCAGGAAGGCGATGGTGGCTCCCAGCATGGAACCGAACGAGACCAGTACCGTCCCCCAAAGGAGGCCGAAAATAGCCCCGCCGATAAGGGTCATAATCCCTGCGCCGGGCAGGGATACACCGGTTATCAGGACATAACATAAAAAATAAAACAGCGCGGTTTTTATCGGGTTGGCGGTGTGGTATTCACCGATGGCCGTTCGTTGTTCCTTGATATAATCAAGGTTGAGATATTGTCCTACGTCAAAATAAAAAAACAGAGAGACGACGGAAATAAAGAGAACAATGATTGCGATTTTTTTCTTGTCCATGGCTTAGGTCCTGGGATTATCCGGTTTGTTTGATTCGCCTGGCGCCGGTTTTTTTTCAAACAGGATTTATAATTGATAAGAATGCCTGATTTTCATCCCGATATCCTTAAAATAGTTATTCCCCCGCTTATTATTTACTTCATTGTCCATTTTTTTCCAAAAGTATATGCGCCAGCAGAGGCCAAGTATAACACTAAATATACAAACTTGTATCAGGACAAGCGCCAACTTCCAATTTTTTAATGCCGTCTAAAGAAAAATCCTGCTGCCGGCTTTAGTGCCGGTTGCGTTTTATGTTCCACAAAGGAAAAAAGATTTGTTTTTAATGACAAGAGACGGGATTTTTTCATGCTTCACTGTCCATTATCAATTATCTTTTCCAGCGCCTCACAATAGATTTTCAATATTTTAATCCGGGCAAAGCGTTTATCATTGGCTTCAATCAAATGCCACGGCGCAAACTCGGTGCTGGTGCGGCTTATCATATCATCCACGGCAAGCTCGTATTGATTCCATTTCCCCCGGTTGCGGTAATCTTCCTCGGTTATTTTATGTCTTTTGTAATTTGTTTGTTCACGTTCCTTGAAGCGCCGTTCCTGTTCATCCTGATCGATATGCAACCAGTATTTTAGGATCAATATACCGGCGTCTGACAGTTTTTCCTCAAAACCATTGATCTCGGCATAAGCTCTGAACCATTCCTCCTCGGAGGCAAGCCCTTCAACCCGTTCAACCAGCACCCGCCCGTACCAGCTGCGATCATAAATCGTGATCTGTCCTGCCTTGGGGATGTGACGCCAGAAACGCCAGAGGTAATGTTGCGCCTTTTCTTCATCGGTTGGCGCGCCAACGGCGATGGTGCGATATCGTCGGGCGTCAAGTACGCGGGTAATGCGCCGAATGGCTCCGCCTTTGCCGCCAGCGTCCCAACCCTCGAAAACAAGTGTGGAAGAGATTTTCTTCGCGCTGGCCGCACGTGCAAGCAGATTGAGTCTGCCCTGATATTTTTCCAGTTTTCCGCGGTACGCTTTTTTATGCAATTGTTGATTGAGGTTCAGGGATTTCAGCAGACACGCTCCCTTTCCTGTCGTTTCGAAAGTAGCGGTCTTTCCCTTACTGGCCATTCTTTTTTTGCGTTTCGCGATATGTGTCGCGGCACGCGCGAGAATATGTTCCCCAACGGTAATGCTGCTGTGTTTAATATCTGTTCCGTCAACAATCAGCCACGGGCAGTAACCGGTGCTTGTTTTGCGAATGACATATTCGGCAGTGCCAATAAATCGGTCATAGCTTTTCAGTCGTTTAAGGGTTTTTTCAGTGACACGCCATTTCTGGGCGGGGTCTTTTTGATGGCGTTTAATGCGTTCCTTTTGCCGGTTCTTGCTCATGTGCAGCCAAAATTTAATGATCAACATACCGCTATCGCACAACTCCCTTTCAAGATTGTTGATATGTATCAGTTCGGAGGTCATCCGGTCTTCGTTGATCTTCTCCTTGAGCAGTTTGGAAATCGGTCTGCTGTACCAGGAGCCGACAAAGATACCTATCCGTCCCTTTGGCGGGAGTGCCATCCAATAACGCCAGTGATCCGGTCGTGCTTTTTCATCTTCACTGGGTTTCCCGAAGGCGTGAGTTTGAATGCCTTGCGGGTTCATCCACTCATTCAACAGATTAATAATCTCGCCCTTGCCACCGCCGTCAACGCCGGAGATCAGAAACAGGACGGGAAAGTTCTCAGCGACCAGTTGTTTTTGAAGCGCAAGTAATTCCGTTCTCAGTTCCGGGACGCGTTTCTTATATTCTTTCCCGTCAACAACATGGCCTAATTCTGCAAGTTCAAACATGTTTTTTCTCTAACGTGATATTATTGAGGGATAATGATGGTTGTTGGACAAGGGCTTGTTTAATCGTCTATCTGTTCCTGACCTTTAATAGTACAATATACAGCATAAAATATCTGAAAACGGTAATCTTATGCTCGGGCAGTAAAAGTAAAACCGTATTCGGGAGAAGTATAAGTTGGCAGAAAGACAAACCAGGGCCTCTGCGTTACGGGATTTAATGAAACAACCCGGGATTGTTAAACTCCTGGGGGCACATGACGTTCTAACGGCGATCATCATTGAACAATGTGGTTTTGATGCCATTTTTATCGGTGGTTTCGGCACCAGTGCCAGCCTTTACGGATTACCCGATCTTGACTTTCTCGGCATGACCGAGATGACGGACGCGACTCGCCGAATGACGCAACGCGTCTCCATCCCGGTTGTGGCGGACGCCAATACCGGCTATGGTGATTTGCACAACGCCATTCGCTGCGTCAGTGAATTTGAGAGTGCCGGGGCGGCTGGTATTATTCTGGAAGATCAGGTCTTCCCGAAACGTTGCGGTCACTTCGGAGGCAAAGAAGTTATCCCCGCCGCTGATATGGTGATGAAATTGAGCGCGGTGGTGGATAGCCGGAATGACCCCGATTTTTTATTCATCGCCCGAACGGACGCCAGAGAGACGGACGGGCTGGACGCGGCGATTGACCGGATCAATCGTTATTGTGATGCTGGTGCCGATGTGGCTTTTATTGAAGCGCCGTTGTCCGTGGATGAGCTTGAAGAAATCTGCAAACGCGTAGAATACCCCAAGTTTGTGAATATGCTGGCTTTCGGCAAAACTCCGATGTTGAGCACTACCGAACTTGAGGAAATGGGCTTCAAAATGATGGTCGCACCGATTGATTCCGTTTTACTAACGGCAAAAATAATGCAGGAAATGGCGGAGACTTTCAAACGCGACGGGCATACCCTGGCTCTCAAGGACAAAATGCTTGAGTTTGATGAAATCAAAAGAGTATTGGGGCTGGAGGCCTATCTCACTTTACGGGACCATTATAAAAAATAAATGGTGGCCTGTTTTCCATCGCCTGGATCAGATATTACGGAGAATGTGTTTTTCCAACATCTCCGCGGCGGACAAATACATTATTTATCACCGGGATGTGGCTCGGGGAGACATAAATTCTTTGTGTGATGTTGGTAGAATGTTGCCCTTGTCGCTGAAAAATTGCAGAAATGGCCACATTTCCCATTGCAGAAAGAACCAGTATTTTAATTCATCACAACAACGTTCAAACCCGTCCCCGGTACATTTTTAGTCATAGTGATGTCATTCGGATATGGAGCGGTAGATTAACCTGTTTATGCGTTTGAAACGCCCGCTGCTACGGGCAATCCCGAGTAATCGGAATTCTGCCCCTGGAGACACCCCCTTCGTCGTAATCCGGGATTTCTGAAACTGCGCGAATTAAGCAATCGCCAGAAAGTCAAATGGGTCACTGGTGCTGTTGGTGTTGCAATGGATTGGACAGCCCTTTAGCAGGACTTTTATGCTCCCTCGATTCTACCCGCATCACGGTACTGAGTGATACACCAGCAAGTCGGACAACTTTTTCAAGAGATCAGCCTTTCTCTGTTCGTTATTTCTTTCGGTCGCTCGCGCATTTTTTCGGTCGGCCCAACACAGGTTTGAGAAAGCGACCAGTGTGGGAGCCTTTTTTCTTTATCAGTTGTTCCGGGGTGCCAGTGGCGATGATCTTGCCGCCACCATCTCCGCCTTCCGGTCCGAGGTCAACGATCCAGTCGGCCGTTTTGATGACTTCAAGGTTGTGTTCAATGATAACAACAGTATTGCCGTGGTCGCGCAGGCGGTGCAGGATGTTGAGCAACTGCCGGATATCCTGAAAATGCAGGCCGGTGGTGGGTTCGTCCAGAATGTACAGGGTCTTGCCGGTATCACGTCTGGATAATTCCTTAGAGAGTTTGATTCGCTGTGCTTCCCCTCCTGACAGGGTCGTCGCGTTTTGACCGAGTTTGATATAGGACAATCCCACGTCCATCAGCGTTTGCAGTTTGCGCGCCACGGCTGGAATAGAGGCGAAAAACAGGAAAGCGTCTTCAACACTCATTTCCAGCACCTCGTGAATATTCTTCCCCTTATATTGTATATCCAGCGTTTCGCGGTTATAGCGTTTGCCCTTACAGGTATCGCAGGGGACGTAGATGTCTGGCAGGAAGTGCATCTCAACCTTGATGAGACCTTCGCCCTGGCATGTCTCGCAACGACCGCCTTTGATATTGAAGCTGAAGCGGCCGAGTTTGTAGGCGCGTGACCGCGCCTCCGGTGTGTTTGCGAAGAGCTCTCGTATCGGGGTAAATAGTCCGGTGTAGGTGGCGGGGTTTGAACGCGGAGTTCGACCGATAGGGCTTTGATCGATATCGATAGCCTTGTCAAGGTGTTGCAATCCCGTGATCGATTCGTAAGCGGCGGGGGCAGTGCCGGTTTGGTTCAGTTCATGTGCGGAGATTCGATAGAGGGTATCGTTGATGAGCGTTGATTTGCCGGAGCCCGATACACCGGTAACGCAGGTCATTAATCCTAGCGGGATTGTCAAACTGACCCCTTTCAGGTTGTTCCCGGTCGCACCTTTCAGTTCTACCAATCGTCGCTGGTCGCGGGGGGTGCGGCTTTCGGGGATGGGGATGATTTTCGCGCCGGACAGGTATTGTCCGGTTAGCGATTGTTTATTTGCTGCGATTTGTTTCGGCGTGCCCTGCGCGACGATCTCTCCGCCATGCACGCCGGCCCCGGGGCCGATGTCGATGATATGATCCGCCGCGTTGATGGCCTCTTCATCATGTTCCACCAGGATGACGGTGTTGCCCAGATCACGCAGGTGAAACAGGGCTTTCAGCAGACGTTTATTGTCCCGCTGATGCAGGCCGATGGACGGTTCGTCCAATACGTACATGACGCCAACCAGTCCTGCGCCAATCTGGCTGGCCAGACGAATGCGCTGGGCCTCGCCGCCTGACAAGGTATCGGCACCGCGTTCCAGAGTCAGGTAGTCCAGGCCCACGTTGATCAAAAAGTTCAGGCGATCATTAACTTCTTTCAGTATTTTGGCAGCGATTTTGCCGCGGGCACCAGGCAGGGTCAGCGTTTCAAAAAAGCGCTTTGCCGCCGTAATAGACATGGCACTAATCGCGGGCAGACTGGTATCGTTTATGAAGACATGGCGGGCGCTTTCGTTGAGGCGTGTCCCGGTGCACGCCGGGCAGGGTTTATAGTCCTGATATTTGGCCAGTTCTTTTTTGACGATAACTGAGTCGGTCTCAAGGTGGCGCCGTTGCAGGTTTGGAATCACACCTTCAAAGGGGTGTGTGCGTATCATGGCTTCCCCGTGTTCGCGCAGATAGTGGAATTCAATTTCCTCGTTGCCGCTACCGTATAAGATAACATCTTTGACGGCATCGCTTAATGACAAAAATGGCGTATCAATGTTAAACCGATAATGCGCCGCCAGCGATTTAATCATATGGAAATAGTGGATATTACGTCTATCCCATCCCTTGATGGCACCGCCGGGCAAGCTCAAGTCAGGGTTCTGCACCACCTGGTCGGGATCAAAATATTGTATAATACCCAGGCCGTCGCAGCGGGGGCAGGCACCAGCGGGATTATTAAATGAAAACAGACGTGGTTCCAGCTCGTTAAGACTGTAGCCGCATTTGTCGCAAGCGTAGCGGGCAGAGAACAGTTGTTCTTTTATCTTGCTGTCTTCATCTATCGGCACGATCAGGGCAATGCCGTCGGAGAGGCGTAGTGCCGTTTCAAATGATTCCGCTAGACGCAGCCGCAGGTCCTGTTTTACCCGGAAACGATCCACGACGACGGCGATGGAATGTTTTTTATGCAATTCCAGCTTCGGGACCTGATCAAGCTCCACGATGCGGCCATCTATCCTGGCGCGGATAAACCCTTCTCCACGCAACTGTTCTATTATTTGCAAATGTTCGCCCTTGCGTTCCTGTACGACCGGCGCCAGCAGCATCAGGCGTTCGTTTTGCGGGTATGCCAGTACCTGATCAACCATCTGCGAGACGGTGCGGGCTTCAAGCAGGTTGTGATGAACCGGACAGCGCGGTTGTCCCACTCGGGCAAAAAGCAGGCGGAGATAGTCATGGATTTCGGTAATCGTGCCAACAGTGGAGCGCGGATTGTAGGAAGCGGTTTTTTGTTCTATTGAAATCGCTGGAGATAACCCCTCAATATGATCTACATCGGGCTTTTCCATGATCGACAGGAATTGCCTGGCGTAGGCTGACAGGGATTCGACATAACGCCTTTGACCGTCGGCATAGATGGTGTCAAACGCCAATGAGGATTTACCCGAACCAGAAATGCCGGTCACGACAATAAGGCGGTCACGGGGGATGTCCAGGTCAATATTTTTCAGATTATGGGTGCGTGCGCCACGAATATGAATCGTGTCCATTGATAAATTCCACTATATGAAAACAAACGCACCAATATAAACCCTTTTTTATCCTGCCCAAAATTTATATTGTGCGGCACCGTATTGTCGCTGGCAGTATTTAGCGGCAACGAAGGTAATCCTTGTTTTCCTAATCAGGTTTTTTTACAGCTTCGTGCCGTGTTCGTCGCGAATCGTAATAGAGGCTTTATTATTTTAAATAAGATCATTTTAGCGGTATTGGGGTTACAATTTCGGGTTATGGTTCGCTGAATTTTGCGAGTGCGAGTGGGGGTAATAGCTATTTTGCAAAATATTTTATATAATGATGTTTAATCAGTGCATTCTATTTTTTAAGAGAAGGAAATGGCGAGAGGTATTAATAAAGTTATTCTGATCGGGAATCTGGGTGCTGATCCGGATATCCGCTATACTGCCGACGGCAGGGCTATAGCAAATATTTCCCTGGCAACGACAGATCAATGGAAAGATAAACATACCGGTGAAAAACAGGAAAGAACGGAATGGCATCGGATTGTCTTTTTTGGAAAACTGGCCGAGATTGTGGGCGAATATCTGCGCAAGGGTTCGCCGGTTTATGTAGAAGGCCGCCTGCAAACGAGGAAGTGGCAGGATAAAAATGGGGGAGATCGCTATACAACCGAAATCGTCGCTAGTGATATGCAAATGCTTGGCGGTCGCAGTGGTGGTGTGGCGGACCATGAGGCACCCCCCGCTCGGGAGACACAGGAAAAGGCGTCTCCTGACGCGACGGAAGCTCCGGCAACGGGGGGCTCTGCCGATAGTTTCGATGACGATATCCCGTTTTAGTCCGTATTTCCTGAAAGGTTTTGAAACCGAATCTGTCGGCTGAACAGCTTGTGCAATTCATGCTTTGGCAGAATCAGGTGATCGCTTGCTGGACGGCTATTGATCCGCGAAAGGGCCTGGTTGTCCTGATGATTTAAAATTTTTGTGCAAGCTGTGAACTACAGGTTTGGTACGTGTGTATCGTTGAAGGACTATATCCAGTATGCCAGTTATTACTCGAGTCGACCTGCTGCAAAAACGCCGGACTAAAATTATCGCAACATTGGGCCCCGCTAGTAGCGAACTGGAACAAATACGCGTTCTCGTGCACGCTGGTGTAGATCTGTTTCGACAAAATATGTCCCACGGCGACCATGATTATCATAGTGAGACTTATTCCCGGGTACGCCAGGTTGCGGAAGAATTGGGCCGACCAATTGCTGTCCTCGCTGATCTATGTGGTCCTAAAATACGAGTCGGACGTTTCAAGAGCGGCCGCATTGAACTGAATACCAATGATACAGTTGTCGTCACTACCCGGGATATTGAAGGCGGCCCCGGTTTAATCCCGTCGCAATATCAGGCTTTGCACAAGGATGTCAAACCGGGTGATCGTATCTTGCTGGCTGATGGTTTGCTGGAGCTTGAGGTTGGGAAAATCAGGGGGACGGAAATTATATGCGGTGTTATTTGTGGCGGGACTCTGAGTAATCACAAAGGTATCAATCTGCCCGGGGTCAGGGTTTCTGCGCCGTCACTGACCGATAAGGACAAAACTGATGCACAACTGGCCATAAAGCTGGGCGTTGATTTTATAGCCTTGTCGTTTGTCAGAACGACTTCGGATATTGCCGCTTTGAGGAAATTTTTGAAAGAGAATAATAGCGATGCGTGGATAATTGCCAAGATTGAAAAGCCCGAAGCCCTTGATGAAATTGATACTATATTGGACATTTCCGATGGCATTATGATTGCCCGCGGTGACCTCGGGATTGAGCTTAACCTTGAACAGGTTCCGGTTATTCAGCATCAACTCATCGACCTCGCCAGAAAAAAATTCAAACCGGTGATTGTCGCGACCCAGATGTTGGAGTCCATGATTGAAAATGTGCGCCCGACCCGCGCCGAGGCTACCGATGTGGCCTATGCCGTTACACTGGATGCGGATGCGATCATGTTATCGGGAGAGACGGCAGTCGGTGCCTTCCCGGTAGATGCCGTTAAGATGATGGACCGTATTGCCAGGCAGATAGAATCCTATTTATCAAGTTGTCATACTTACAATACGAATCTGACAGGAGGTATCACAGATGATGCCTTGTCTATCTGGGATGCCGTCGGGAATGCGATGGCCCGGCTCGCGCAGGATCTGAAGGTCCATGCCGTCGTAGTTATTTCCCAAAGTGGTATGTCGGCGGCGACAATGAGTTCCGTGCGTCCGGCGGCACCAGTGATAGCAATCACGGATCGTTTTGATATTTGCCGGAAAATGGTAATGCTTTGGGGGGTGTTGCCGATCTATTCGGAAGAGGCCGGATGCATTAGCCCTGAGGTACTGGCAAGAAAGATTACGGTCAGGGAAACTTTAGCACAAGCGGGGGATAAGGTATTACTGGTACGCGGATTCCACGGTGAAAATCATCTCAATGTACCGTCCGTAACGGTGCTGACCATTTAGCCCGGGTTATTTTATGATCTGAATTTGAAATCATCGTAGTTTGTAGATTGGTGGGGCACCGTCCGCCGCACTCTGATACCGAGTACTGAAATCCTGAAATGCTGTCAGTACCTCATCAGCGTCCATGTCCTTGCACAGAGCATAACTGTCAATACCGCAGCGGCGCATAAAAAAAAGTTGATCGCGTAGCACATTGCCTATGGCGCGCAGTTCGCCCGTGTAACCGTAACGTTCGCGCAGGAGACGGGCATGTGAATAAGAACGCCCGTCTTTGAAAACGGGAAAATCCAGGCCGATCAAGGCGAGGTGATCCAGGTCATCCCGCAGGGCTTCCGTTTCAATGGCACCATCAATCCAGACAGCTCCAGGTACACCTTGTTTCAAAAGCGTGTCCCGGTTTGCCTGCCAGTAGGGAAACGGTAGAATCACACTGCCTTCCGGCAGAGGCGCGTCGTCTTCGATTTCGCGAATCAGTCGCCACCCGTCTTTGATAAGGGTATTGTCCTTAAGCACTCGCATAGACCCGCTCCTTGAATGGTTCAAGACCGATACGACGGTAGGTATCCAGAAAACGTTCCTGCTCCTGGCGCTGTTCAACATAGATTTCCAGTAACCGTCCGATGATATCCACAACTTCTTCTTTGGCAAAGGCGGGTCCAAGGCGGTCGCCGATCGAGGCGTCTTTCTCTGCTGAACCGCCCAAGGTCAGCTGATAATATTCCTCACCTTTTTTGCTCACGCCGAGAATGCCGATGTGTCCCACATGGTGGTGTCCGCAGGCATTCATGCAACCTGACATTTTGAGCTTGACCTCGCCGATATCATGGAGATAATCCATATCATTAAATTTTTCATGGATCTGTTTTGCAATCGGGATGGAACCAGCGTTTGCCAGTGCGCAAAAATCCAGACCCGGGCAACAAATCATATCAGTCAAAAGCCCGATATTGGGTGTGGCGAGATCCTGTTCCGAGAGTTTTTTCCACAGGGGAAACAGGTCGGCCTGTTTAACATGTGGCAATATCAGGTTCTGATCATGCGTAACTACAATTTCACTGCTGCTAAAGGCGTCCGCCTGCGCGGCGATAAAATCCATTTGTTCCGCCGTTGCGTCACCTGGCGCGGCTCCCGGCGCTTTCAGTGAGATCACGACGGCCTTATAGCCTTTTATTTTATGCGGAAACAAATTTTGTTTGGCCCAGCCCATGAATGCCGCGTCGGTGTTTAGTTTCTCATTAAAACAGATGTCCCGATCTGCATCAGGTTCATATTCCGGCGAAGTGAAGAACGCCTTGACCCTGTCGATTTCTTTCTGGTCCAGTTGCAATACGGTATCCCTGATATGCAGCCATTCCACCTCAACCTGACGGGTAAATTCTTCTTCACCCAGGGCGCCAAGCAATATCTTGATGCGTGCCTTATGGATATTATCCCGGCGTCCGTAACGGTTATAAATGCGCAGGATGGCCTCAAGATAGGATAGTAAATGTCGCTTTTCCAGAAAGGGGCGGATGCTTTTACCAATATAGGGGCTTCTGCCCAGTCCGCCTCCGACAATCACATTAAAACCGACCTCTCCGTCATCGTTTTTGACCAGGGACAAACCAATATCGTGTACTTGTACGGCGGCGCGGTCATGTGTTGCACCGGAAACAGCGATCTTGAATTTCCTTGGCAAAAACGAAAACTCGGGATGAAAAGTCGACCATTGTCGAATAATTTCACAATACGGTCTGGGATCTTCTATTTCATCTTCGGCAATCCCTGCAAACTGATCCGACGTCACGTTGCGAATGCAGTTGCCGCTGGTCTGGATGGCATGCATCTCGACCTCGGCCAGTTCCGCCAGAATGTCGGGCGCCGTTTCCAGAGCGATCCAGTTATACTGGATATTCTGCCGGGTACTGAAATGGCCGTAACCCTTATCATATTTTCTGGCGATATGTGCCAGCATCCTTAATTGCTTGCTGGACAACAGTCCGTAGGGTATCGCCACGCGAAGCATCGGCGCGTAACGTTGAATATACAGGCCGTTCATCAGGCGTAGCGGTTTGAACTCATCTTCGCTTAATTTCCCCGCCAAAAAGCGCGCGGTCTGATCGCGAAATTGTTCTACCCGCTCACTGATGAGGGTTTTGTCATAATCATCGTATTTATACATGGATATATCTTTCCTGTTCCAGCAGGCAAAATAACAGTTTATGGGCTACAATGAAAGGGGTGAAAATACTTGATTTATCCGTAGTGTGATACCAGTTAAGGCAGATGTTGTTTGGCGAGATAGTCATGAGTCTGCATCTCCTTCAGGCGGCTTACAGTACGTACAAACGACTCCTTCAGGCGGCTACCTGTATAAAGCGCTTCGGGTTCTGCCTCGGCGGTAATAATTAACTTGACATTGCGGTCGTAAAATTCATCCACCAGGATGATGAAACGTTTGGTGATATCGTCATGCCGTTCGTCCATGATTGGTATATTCGCCAGCAGCACGGTCTGAAACTGGCGAGCGATTTCAATGTAATCAGCCGCGCCGCGTGGTCCGTCACACAATGCCATGAAGTCAAACCAGACAACACCGTCGCCACAGCACACAGTCTGAATCGAACGTCCGACAATTTCAATCACCTTGTTATTGACGCCCGTGTCGGGACAGATATAGCCATAATTGTTTTTCAACACCGTCTGTGCCTCTTCGTCCAGCGGTGAGTGGTAGACTTCGGCATTGTCCAGAAACTGCAATCGGTAATCAACCCCTGTATCGATTTGGAGCACACGGGTATACTTTTTCAGCAAGGCAATGGCCGGCAAAAATCGCTCCCGTTGCAGGCCATCCCGATAAAGCTCGTCGGGGTGCTGGTTGGAAGTCGTCACCAGTACCACACCGCGTTCAAAAAGGGCCTCCAGCAAACCGGACAGTAACATCGCATCGGTAATATCGCCGACATGAAATTCGTCAAAACACAACACCCATGTATCGGTCGCCAGACGGTCGGCTACAACCTGAAGAGGATTTTCGATATTATCAAGTTGTTTAAGTGCTTTATGTACTTCCTGCATAAAGCGATGAAAATGGATTCTTTGTTTATTGTTAAACGGCAGACATTCATAGAAACAGTCGACCAGCCAGGTCTTTCCGCGTCCAACGCCACCCCAGCAGTAGAGACCGGTGAGCAGGCGTTCGTTGAGTCCCAGTAACGATTTGAATATGTACAACGGGCGGTTTTGCTGACGCTCCCGTTGCAGCAAGCGCTCAAACAGGTCCTGCAGAGCGGCAACCACTTTTTCCTGCGCCGGATCGGTGGTCAATTTTCTGTCACGGATATCCGCTTTGTATTTTTTCAGAGGAGTTAGTATCCCCTGTTCGTTCATGGGGGCAATAACAGCAGACATTTTTTCCTTGTTGTCATCGTCCCTGTTTTTCAATGTTTGCGGTGTTTCGAAAATGCAACTTTATCAAGTACGGCGAGCAACAGCGCGGACAGGACAAAGGTCATGTGAATGATCACATACCACATCAGATGCGCCGCTTCTATCTGATCAACCCGCATGAATTTCTGTAACAGATGTATGGAGGATATGGCGACGATGGAAGCGGCAACTTTAAGCTTCAGAGTGCCTGCATCAAGCTTGCCCAGCCAGTCCAGTTTTTCGTCCCCCTCGTCAATATCGATCTTGGAAACAAAATTTTCATAGCCGCTGAACATGACCATAATAAGCAGACTGCCAACCAGCGCCATATCAATAAGTGCCAGAATATGCAGTACCAGGTCGGATTCCGTCATGCTGAAAATCACGCCAGTGACATGCCACAATTCCTGAAAGAACTTGATGATCAGAAGCAGGAGCGCCAGTGACAAACCAAGATAAATCGGTGCCAATAACCAGCGACTGGCGAACAGCGTTTTTTCAATCAGTCGTTCCATTTTTATTCCCCAAAAGTCTTTCCAGGATTGTTTGGTAAAGCACGGATAATTGTTCCAGGTCGCTTATTTTGACACATTCATTGACCCGATGAATTGTTTTCCTGAGCACGCCGAGTTCAATAACCTCCGCACCTGTCGGCACGATGAAACGGGCATCGGAAATCCCGCCGCCAGTGGAACAGACGGCATCCGTACGGTACAGTTCTTTGATGGCCTTCAGGGTCACATCAGTGAGTTTTCCCGCCTTACTCAGAAATGGTCTGCCCGATAACTGCCATTCAATATCATGGTTGAGTTGGTACTTTTTTAACAGGTTCGTGGTCCGCCGTTTTATTTCTTCTGGAGTGGTCTGATCCGAAAAGCGCAGATTAAATTTCATCTCCAATATCCCGGGGATGACATTTTCCGCGCCGGTACCCGCGTGAATATTTGATATCTGCAAAGTCGTCTCCGGGAACTGTGAATCACCTTTGGCACTGTCCCATTTCATGGTACTTATCTCGTTGATAAAGGCGGCGGCCCTGTGTATCGGGTTGTCGGCGTTTTTGGGGTGGGCGACATGACCCTGAACGCCTTTTATAATCAGGGTGGCCCCCAGGGAACCGCGCCGGCCGATCTGAATATTATCCCCGAGTTGCCGGTTACTGGTCGGTTCGCCCACGATACACCAGTCAATGTTGATATCATTATCGTTCAGATAGTCAATGACTTTGCAGGTGCCGTTAACGGCCGGACCTTCCTCGTCACTGGTTAGGAGAAAGGCGATGGTTCCCGCGTGATCGGGGTTTTCCGAGACAAAGTCCCAGGCAGACGTTATCATCGCAGCGATATTGCCTTTCATATCCGCCGCCCCTCTGCCGTACAGATAACCATTGCGAATTTCAGCGGTAAATGGATCGGAATGCCAATCTTCCAGCGGCCCTGTCGGGACGACGTCGGTATGTCCGGCAAAGACAAATAACGGCTTGCCCACGCCGTGGGTCAGCCATATGTTATCGACATCCTCAAAGCGCAGACTCGTCGCTTCAAATCCAACTGCGCCCAGGTAATCGGCAATCAGATTCTGACATCCTCCGTCCTCCGGCGTCACCGAGCGGCAGGCGATCAATTCCGAGGCGAGTTCCAGGCAGGTTTTCATGACGGAAATAATGCTGTAGTCAGACCTGTGCCGGCGGAAAAACGGCCAGTATTTCCTTGATTCGATTACGTTTGACAGCATTGCAGCTGATCGTTCTGGGCGCTTTGAAGCCGGTTGTTTTTGCCCCGGCAGCGCGATAGAGGCGACGCGTATCGCCGGTGTCGTGATTGGAGATCAGCACCGGGATGCCTTTTTGTGCCAGCCGTCCCGCCCATTCCACCAGATGGGTCTGATCTTCCCAGTGGAACCCCTTGGCGAAATAATGGGTAAAGTTCGCCGTTTTTGACAGCGGTGCATAGGGCGGATCGCAATAGATGATGTCGCCGGATTTCGCCTTTTTCATGACCCTGTCGAAAGGGGAGCAAGTAAACTCTGCGGTTTTCGCTGCCTCGTGAAAGGCGTGCAGTTCTTTCTCAGGGAAGTAGGGCTTTTTGTAGAGACCGAAAGGGGAATTAAACTCAGATTTCGAATTATAACGACAGAGGCCGTTATAGCAATGCCGGTTGAGATAGAGAAACAGCGCCGATTTCATTTTGTCGTCGTCATGGCAGCGGTTAAATTTTTTTCGTAGTGTGTAGTATCTTTTTTCGGTATTGTTTTTTGCGGTGAAGAAAGATCGGCCGTACTCAATAAATGCCGCGCCTTCTTGCTGAATATGCTGGTAGAGATTAATCAGGTGCGGGTTGGTATCCGCCAGCAGATATTTTTTATACGAGGTATTCAGGAAAACGGCGCCGGAGCCTACAAAAGGTTCTATCAGCCGCTCCCCCGAATCGAGATGCTTTTTGATGTGATCAAGCAGCCTGAATTTGCCTCCGGGCCATTTCAGAAAAGGTCTGATAGCGGTCATTTCAATCCTGCTCATCCGCAGTCAGTGCCTTGATGCCAAGCGCGTGGATTTCATCCGGCATCAGATCACCTAATGCAGCGTAGACCATTCGGTGTCTGGCAAGGGTGGGCCTTTCCCGAAATTGCGCCGAGACGATACATATCCGGAAATGACCGCCTCCGCCGTGTCCGGCATGACCGATATGCAGACGGGACTCATCGGTGATGTCCAGTTGCGAGGGCTGTAACGCCTTTTCAAGACGTTCACGAATAGCGGCTGTACGATCCATCAGAATACCTTTTTATAGGGTTTGACAGTCACTTTTTCATAGACCCCGGCGGTGAGATAGGGATCGGCGTCCGCCCATGTCCGGGCGTCTTCCAGCGAGGGAAATTCCGCCACGATCAAACTGCCGCTGAAACCGTTCGGTCCCGGATCTTCGCTGTCAATCACGGGTAGAGGCCCCGCCGTCAACAGGCGGCCCGCATTACGCAGGTTCTCCAGCCGGGCGACATGATCCGGGCGATTCTGCATACGCTTCTCAAGGCTGTTTTCCGCATCCTGACAGATAATGGCGTAATACATATTGTTATCTCCCCTGGTCGTGACAATTTTTATTCTTCTTGTGAGAGTGTTTTTTCATCTTCATCCCCATGATATTTATAAATCCGGGTATAGAGATAGACACAGACGGCGATCATAAACGCCAGATTGACCAGCGTCATCCCCCAGGTTTTGAAGTTGACCCAGAACTCGGTATTAAAGGTATAGGCGACATAAAGATTTAGACAACCGGTGAAAATAAAAAAACAGCCCCAGACAGCGTTGAGTTTTCGCCATATCGCTGTTGGCAAGGGTATCGGTGCCTTATCCCCCAGCATACCGATGAGGCGTTCAAGCAGGGTCTTTTTGCCGAACACATGGCTGCCGAGAAACAGAAGGGCAAGCACCCATCCCACAGCGGTAGGTTTCCATTTGAGAAAACGCTCGTCCTGAAAATAAATTGTCGCGCTACCCAGCACAAGCACGGTAACAAGCATGAAGATATGCAGTTTTTCAAATTTTTTATAAACTAACTGATAACATGCGATCTGGATAAAGGCGGCGATCATTATCGTCCAGGTCGCCGTATAAATTGCCTGTTGTCTGTCATCTGGCAGATAAAAAGCAATAAAGAACGCAAGTGTTGGAAAAAAATCAAATACGTATCTCACAACGATATCTTCAATTGGATTGAGGTTATTTAGTATAACATAAGATATATGGCGCGGTTTTTTACAATTCATTCTGATACGCCACAGGTACGCCTGATCAGGCAGGCAGTCGACATTCTCCGGCAGGGCGGGGTGATAGCCTATCCGACGGATTCCTGTTACGCGCTGGGCTGCCGTATCGGCGATAAGGTGGCACTGGAGCGAATCCGCCATTTGCGCGGCATTAAGACCCCGCACTATATGTCCCTGATTTGCCGCAATCTGTCCGAACTTACCGCTTATGCTGTTGTGGATAACGCCAGTTTTCGGATGATGAAAGCCATTACGCCCGGTCCCTATACCTTCATATTGAAGGCCGGGCGTGGCTTGCCCCGGCGTTTGCAGGATCCCAAGCGCAAGGCAGTCGGGTTGCGGATCCCTGACAATGCTATCAGCCTCGCTTTATCGTCAGCTCTGGGTGAGCCCTTGATCAGCAGCAGTTTACTTCTTCCGGACGAAGACCTGCCGGAGGTGGATGCGAAAGAAATAGAACGGAAAATCGGCAAAAGACTGGATCTGATCATTGACGGTGGCATCGGCGGTTTTGATTTCACCACCGTACTGGACATGACCGGGCGTTACCCCACCATTATCCGGGAAGGCAAGGGGATGCAGGAACCGATCCTTGGGACATTGTAATTCCGGCATGGTCTTTGATGCGTGGCGGGGTATAATGCTGATTCTTTGAATTCCATTCTGAATAACATCCACGAGGGTAATTGATTGTCCGTCACAGCTAAACAGAGAGTATTGTCCGGCATGCGTCCCACGGGGCGGCTGCATCTGGGACATTATCACGGTGTCCTGAAAAACTGGCTGGAATTGCAGCAGGAATACGAATGTTTCTTTTTTATCGCAGACTGGCATGCATTGACGACTGAATACGAAGACCCGTCAATCATTGAAAAGAGCGTTTGGGATATGGTGATTGACTGGCTTGCGGTCGGAATCAATCCGGGTGCCGCAAAATTATTCATCCAGTCGCATGTGCCGGAACATTCCGAATTATACCTGCTACTTTCCATGAGTACGCCGCTCAGTTGGCTGGAACGGGTGCCGAGTTACAAAGACCAGCAGGAAAAACTCTCCGATAGGGATTTGACCACCTACGGTTTTCTGGGTTATCCCCTGTTGCAGGCAGCGGATATTATCATCTACAAGGCCCGGCATGTGCCGGTCGGAGAAGATCAAGTCGCGCATGTTGAATTAGCGAGAGAAGTGGTGCGCCGCTTTAATCACTTATACGGTCGCGAACCCGACTTTCGAGACAAGGTTGAATTGGCCATAAAGAAAATGGGTAAAAAAAACGCGATTCTGTACCGTAAGCTGGGTCGCGCCTATCGGGAACAGGGCGACGTCGAGGCGTTGGAAAAGGCACAGATGTTATTGGAATCGCAACAGAATATCAGTATCGGAGACCGAGAGAGGTTGTTTGGTTATCTGGCCGGTGCTGAAGGCAAGGCTATATTCCCTGAACCTCAATCCCTGTTGACGGCCAATCCCAGAATAACGGGAACGGACGGACAAAAGATGTCAAAATCCTGTAATAACGTGATTTCTCTCCGTGAAGATCCCGGCGTTGTGGAAGAAAAGATCAAAACAATGCCAACGGATCCAGCGCGGATTAGACGTACTGATCCGGGGGAGCCGGATAAATGTCCGGTATGGAACCTGCACCGGATATATTCAGATGAAGGCTTGAAAGACTGGGTAATGAAAGGTTGCACCAGCGCCTCGATTGGCTGTCTTGACTGCAAAGGCCCGCTGATTGACGCCGTGTTGAAAGAACAGGGTCCGATACGGGCACGCGCCGTTGAATATGAAGAGGATAAGGAAACGGTGCGTGGCATCATCGCCGATGGTTGTGAAGCGGCGCGTAATATTGCCAAGGAAACACTGGAAGAAGTGCGGGAGGCAATGGGGCTGGAATACCGCCGCTGATGAGATGTTGTCTTCGGTATCCGGTTTCTCCCGATTGCGTGGCAGGATGAACGTGATGGCGGAAAACACGACAAACCCCGTCAATCAGCCAGAAATACCACTTGCCCTGGTGCAGGGTTCGCTGGTCACGGAACTTCCCAAAGACCTGTATATTCCGCCTGACGCCCTGAAGGTCTTTCTGGAGACATTTGAAGGCCCGCTGGATTTATTGCTATATCTCATCAAGCGGCAAGACCTTGATATTCTTGATATTTCCCTGACTGCAATCACGGAGCAATATATCAGATACATTGAATTGATGGAATCACTGCAACTGGAACTGGCGGGCGAGTACCTGCTGATGGCGGCCATGTTGGCGGAGATTAAATCCCGTGAGTTGCTGCCGCACCGTGAGAACGGGGACGAGGACGGGGAGCAGGACCCGCGAGCGGCGTTAATCGAGCGTTTACGGCAATATGAATGCTATAAGGAAGCGGCGGAAAAACTGGATGAATTACCGCGTATGGAACGAGATTTTTTTCCGACAGAGGTTGTTTTCCCGTGGCGAAAGGCGTGTACGAAAGAACCGGAAGTCTCCATGCAAGAGGTCCTGCGCGCTTTCGCGGGAGTGCTTAAGCGTGCTGATATGTTCAGTCATCACACGATCAGGCGGGAAAATTTATCGGTGCGCGAACGTATGGGGGTGATACTGGAAAAGGTCGGGTCGGATAATTTTATTGATTTTAAGGATCTGTTTGAACTCAGCGAGGGGCGCGCCGGCCTTGTTGTCTCACTGCTCGCCATTTTGCAACTGGTCAAGGATTTGCTTATCCAGATGGTGCAAAATAAACCCAATGGGACAATCTATGTTCGGGCAATGTCATGAATCACACGGAAATGAAAAATATTATTGAAGTTGTTTTGATGGTCTCATCCAGGCCTCTCAGTATCGCCGCCATGCGTGCACTTTTCAGGAAGGAAGGCATTCCAGAACCCGAAATCAGCGAGGTGCGCTCAGCGATAGAGGCGTTGCGGCAGGACTATGAACAGCGCGGTGTTGAGCTGGTTGAGGTCGCTGGTGGTTTTCGTTTTCAGGCGCGGAATGATTATGCCAGCTGGGTGAACCACCTGTTTGTAGAACGTCCGTCGCGTTACTCCAGAGCGTTGTTGGAGACATTGGCGATTATTGCTTACCGGCAACCCGTCACACGTAGTGAGATAGAAGAGATTCGCGGCGTCAGTGTCGGCAGTAACATCATCAGGACATTACGGGAACGGGACTGGATAAAGCATGTGGGACATCGTGATGTGCCCGGGCACCCGGCTTTATTTGCAACTACTAAATCCTTTCTGGATTATTTTAATCTGAAGCGACTGTCGGACCTTCCGCCGTTGGCCGGCATCAGGGATATCGATTCGGTCGGCGCGGATTTATTTGAGGGTATGGAGGCCGATCAAGCAGCGGGAAAGACGGATCCTCCTGCCACGGAAGAGACTTCGTCCGACATGCCGCCTCAGGATGATATCGCGGAAACCGTCTCATCTGAACCGCAAGGTTGGGACGACCTGGAGGAGGAGGCTTTATCTAAAGCAATGCAATACCAGGACGATGTTGCGGAGACGAAGACATCAGAGACGGAGATCTTTGTCGTCAGGGATGATTCGAACATTTCCGCGCAAACTGATTGACCGAATTGGGTAATCCATTTGACGGGCGAACGCATACAGAAATTACTCGCCAGTGCCGGTCACGGTTCCCGGCGCCATATTGAAACCCTGATCCGTACCGGCAGGATCAGCGTGAATGGCAAACCGGCAGAACTCGGTCAGCGAGTGACCTGTGCCGACCTTATTTCGATAGACTCAAGATCGTTACGGTTGCCGTCGCGTCGTCACAAGCCCAGGGTACTGGCCTACTATAAACCGGTCGGCGAGGTGTGCACATACAATGACGAGAAAGGTCGCCCCACTGTTTTTGAGAAATTGCCTGCACCTGGCAAGGCCCGCTGGGTTGGTATAGGCCGGCTGGATTTCAATACCACCGGTTTGTTGCTATTTACAACAGACGGTGAACTGGCCAACAGATTGATGCATCCGTCCGGTGGCATTGAGCGTGAATACGCCGTCAGAATACGTGGTCGGGCAACGGACACGCAATTGAACGCACTGCTCCGGGGCGTCGAACTTGAAGATGGCCGGGCAGCTTTCAGCGATATTGTCGAGGCGGGCGGCAGGAGGGTAAACCACTGGTATTACGTGGTTATCAGTGAAGGGCGTCATCATGAAGTGCGCCGCTTGTGGAAATCACAGGGTTTGGAAGTGACGCGCCTGATCCGCACGCGCTTCGGCACTTGCCTGCTGCCGCGTGACAGACGACCAGGACAATACTGGTATTTGCAGGAAGACGAACTCGCCGCCCTGGCGTCGGCGGTCAACTATTCCCTGGCGCAGTGACACATAAAAAAGCGTTGAGGGCGCTTTATCAACGACTTTATCATGCTTACGGACCACAACACTGGTGGCCAGCGGATTCCGCCTTTGAAATAATGGTCGGGGCGATATTGACGCAGAATACTGCCTGGACTAATGTCACCAGAGCGATTCAGAATCTGCAGGCGGCAAATGCGCTTGATCAGAATGTCATCATGAAAATGACCGAGCAGAAACTGGCGATATTGATCCGTCCTGCCGGTTATTTCAATGTCAAGGCCAGACGCCTGAAAAACTACGTACGCTGGTTTGTCGGGGAAGGCGGATTCGGAAAACTCAACCGATTACGGGACGAGACGTTGCGCGAGAGTCTGTTAAGCGTGAACGGCGTGGGCCCGGAAACGGCCGATGATATTCTGCTCTACGCTTTTGCCAGACCCGTGTTTGTTATTGACGTCTACACACGTCGACTTTTACTGAGATTAAATTTGATCACAGGCGATGAATCTTATGAAGACCTGCAGTGGATGTTTGAGACGGTACTGCCCAAAGATGTGGAACAATTCAAGGAATATCACGCACTGATTGTGCGCCACGCCAAACAGAAATGCGACCGGCAAGCAGACTGTGTGCATTGTCATGTTGAAAACGGTGGTGCCGAAGTTGATAAAATTCCTTCTGGCGGTTGATTTTACGTTCATCTCCCTGTAGCCTTGACAACCTTTTTGAGCAAGACTAATCACAGGACGAAACGCATGTCGGGACGTCGGTCGCTAGTGGCGGCAAACTGGAAAATGAATGGTACGCTGGAAAGTATCGGCCCGTTGATGGAAGCTGTTACCAGAGGCGTCGGTGATACGGTTGCGGACATCGTGATATGCCCGCCTTTTGTGTATCTCTCTGAATTAAAAAAAATTTTAGCCGATACGCAAATCGCGCTGGGTGCCCAGAACCTTTCCCGGTTCAAAGGCGGTGCCTATACCGGCGAGGTGTCGGCGCTCATGCTGAGGGATGTTGGTTGTCAATATGTGATCGTGGGTCATTCCGAACGGCGCAGGCTCTATAAAGAAGACAGCGCTCTGGTGGCTGAAAAATTTATCAGCGCTCGCTCCGAGGCGTTGCGACCTATCCTCTGTGTCGGTGAATTACTGGAAGAAAGGGAGTCTGGCGACACCGAAGATATCATCTCGGGGCAGGTAAACGCAGTCATCAAGGCGGCCGGTATTGCGGCCTTTAAGGACTCCGTGATTGCTTACGAGCCTGTTTGGGCTATCGGGACAGGGAAAACGGCCACGCCGGAGCAGGCGCAGGAAGTGCATCAGTTTATCAGACTGCTTCTGGCGAGGCATGATAACTATATCGCCGACGGGGTGCGCATTTTATACGGCGGCAGCGTAAAGGCGGATAACGCGAAACAACTTTTTGAAATGACGGACATTGATGGTGGCCTGATTGGCGGGGCATCGCTTGTCGCAGAAGATTTCCTGGCAATTTGCCGGGCAGTGAGGTAGGAAAATAATGGACACACTCCAAATATTATTATTTGTATTACAGGTATTGATCGCTATCGTATTGATAGGTTTTGTTCTTATTCAGCAAGGTAAGGGCGCGGATGCCGGTGCCGCGTTCGGCAGTGGCTCATCGGCGACCGTTTTCGGCAGTCAGGGCTCCGCCAGCTTTCTCGTCAAGGTCACGGCAGTATTGGCCATCATCTTTTTTGGGAACAGCCTTTTGCTGTCCCATCTTGCCGTAGAGCGTATTGAACAGGCGCCCCGGAGCCTGTTGGATAAACCGGAAGTCATTGTTGAAGAACCGGAGACGACGGCATTTCAGGATATCCCTGTTTCACCTGACTCTTCGTCCGATTCCGCTTCCGGGGCTTTTCCCGGTGAAGGCACCGTGGGAGAGACGACAGAAACCTACGACCCGACGGAGCAGCACGCCGAAGAACAGCGTTCTGACTTACCCGGTCTGCCGCGGGGGGAGTAGCCCCATATTTTTATACAGCCGATGTGGTGGAATTGGTAGACACGCTATCTTGAGGGGGTAGTGCTTTCGGGCGTGCCGGTTCGACTCCGGCCATCGGCACCAATCATGTAAGCCAAGGATGTTTAATAAGATTCAATACTGAGGAGATGTTTTCTTCTATATCAAATAGAGCATTTTCTGGAGAATTATAAAAAGGGATTGCCATGACTGAAGAAAATAGTGATAACAAATTAAAACGAATTCACATTAAGACGGAATCTGGTAGTAAATGGTTCGAGACCAGCCAGGATTTTATTGCCTGGGTCAATGAGCAGAAAAATATTTACTCCTTTTTCAACAATGTGCAGAACCGACATAACGAATACCAGTTAAGCCGTGAACTGGCACGGCACTGGCAACAGTTAATTGACGTTTCGGATCAATTGTCACAACAGCAAGCCGACGAGGAACAATATGCTACAACACTCGAAATACTCGTTAATGAGTTTCAGAAAAAGTTAAAAGCTAAAGAAATATTTACCAGTGATGCTTCTTTCGCGGGCTTTGTGCAGGAGTTGGCAAAAAAAAATCCCAATGTAGCTGCCGCTGTTCTGGCCTATTTTATGGACTTTAACCTAAATAATTGGGATATGGATGTTGCCAGGGGAGTCCAGACTGCGATTGATTGGGAGCGTGATTTTAGTGGACGAGTGGAGCAGGAAGAATCAAGTCTTCAATCAATGAAAGACATCTGGGATGGTGAGTTTAACAGGCAAAGGGATGAGGCAGATAAGACACAGCAGCGTCTTGAGTGCCTCTGTAAACGTGCCGATACACTTATTAAGGCACAGAAGAATCGATTCGATAGCAGTGTAGAGTCGTACGATGAACGTCTTGAAAAAGCATTAGATGAAGCAAACTCTAAGCTGGAAAACATAACCCGAACCTATGATGAAAAATTGGCGCTTCACTCAGCAGTGAGATACTGGGGTTTGCAGGAAAAATACCATAAAAAAAGGTCAATCTATTTTGGTATCGGGACAGTTGTCGTTGCTGGTTTAGTACTTTTGGGCATTTATGGATATGCCGAGTATTTTCTGGATATGGATATCAAAACCATACCCGTTAGCAGGCTGGTGACCATGGCAATTATTACCACTTTCGGAATCTGGGCAGTACGCCTCAGTGCAAATCTCTTCATGGCACATACTCATTTGAGAACTGATGCCCATGAACGCCGAACAATGATGCACACATATCTCTCATTGCTGCGTAAAGGGGAAGGCCCCAAGGATGATGAACGACAGTTAATATTACAGACATTATTTCGTCCTGGGACAACAGGGATGATTAAAGAGGACGCAGGGCCTGGTAATCTGGTCAATATGCTGAATAGACTGTCATCCAGGAATTGAGCAAATCATTATGAGATTAACCTCATTCACTCTGAAAAACTTCAAGGTCGTTGGCCCGGTAGAGCAGCAAATTGAATTTAGCCCAATCACTTTATTATTTGGTCCAAACAGCGCAAGTAAGAGTACTATTGTTTGAGCATTACACTATTTGTCTGAAATTTTATCACGTAATAATTGTGACCCTGGTACTATCCAATACGATGGCGAGCTTGACCTTGGGGAGGGGCTTTCGTAATTTGGTGCATTTGCATGGTCCAGATACTTCTGTGGAATTGTCACTTGACTGGGCCACAGAAAAAATCATGGCAAAAACTGTGCAATCAATACCGTTTGGCCGAGCTTGGCGGTGAATTTAGCCTGGATATTTTTGATTACTCATCCGACGATGAATAATCTATTTTTATAATCCCGCTTGCGCGGGGGCCTTGTTTTAGGTCTGTAGTTCATTTTATGTACATGATTCAACGTCTAAAAACATTACTGCTCATCATGCTACTGGTGGCTTGTACGGCCAGCGGTTTGTATAAATTGGCGGAAATTTTAGGGGATGCGGGTAAGCAAGGAGTTGATGTTGTTTCAAAGGGGCCACTGTGGAGTTCTACCAAGAATAAATCAGCGGAAGAAAATGCTTTTGGTCATTTTAAGAAACACAAGAGTGAATTTCCTGAATTCCAAAATGCTGAGCAGTACATCGAGGGCGCAAAGAAATTCTTAAATAATCCACCCAAAGGAACGCTGACAAAGACAAACAGCAGGGGAGATACACTTAGATATGATCCAAATACAAATACGTTTGGGGTGCTGAGTAAAGATGGTGCGCCAAGGACGATGTTCCGTCCAAACAGCGGGATAGATTATTGGAACCGGCAGTAGGGGGTTAGAGATGAGTGATACATGTCCCTGTTGTGGTTATCTGACGTTCGACGAAGAACCGCCTGGGACTTTCGCAATATGCCCTGTTTGTGGATGGGAAGATGACGAGGTTCAATTCCGTGATCCGACCTATGAAGGTGGCGCTAACTCGGTCAGTCTTGACCAAGCCAGAAAGAATTATTTAGCCATCGGTGCTATTGATAAGGCAAGTCTTGAGTCTGTTCGTAAGCCACTGCCAGAAGAAATCCCGACATAGTGAAAGCCCCGCGAAGCAGGGCTTTGTTATTCAATTAGGCTGAAACTAATTGGATGATATAAAGAATTCCAAAACACTGGACTATCATCTACCTTGCGTTCGGGAGAGGTATTTCCTTATACTTATACAATCAACGGGGTAGACGTGCGCTCAAATCAAAATTGAAGCCCTGCCAGATGATGGATAAAAAGCGTATTTAATAATCAGTTAAAGGGGGTCTAATGTCTTTAAATATTAAGAACTCAGCCCTCATCGGGGAATTTGAAAAAATTATCAGTCCCGATGAAGTCAGGCATGCGTATTATGCTTTAATCGGTGTGGCTGCAACCTTACCGAAATTTGATTGTTACCCTACGAAGGGCGTAGTAGTGTCGGACTTTCGATATTATACGGAAGGGACGGAAGAGGAAGAGCAGCCTTTTGCTTTTATCATTAACAAAGGTTCTTTGTTGTTTTATTTACGGTCGGTTGCTGTATCGTCCGGGAAATATTCGTTTGATAAATTGAAAACTCTTTTTAGAGAAGTTAATGAGAATCCTAAAGGTGAATGGACCATACGCGTTAATGATCTAAATGATGCGATTGCGATCATAGAAAAGGTACTGCTTATATGGTAAGCATGAGCAAAGTGATAGTTAATTTAGCCACTTATTAAAAAACAATAAACCATAGTAGTTATTATTCACCAGCCATCGGCACCAATTCGTAAATCTGAGAACATTTAATAACGCCCAATTAAGCAGGGACATATAGTTTTAAAGTGAATATCAATGACAATATTCAAAATCGATTCAGACGGGATAAGCAAAGTAGACAAGACACACTTCGTGGCAGAAGGAATTATGGAGCGCAGTGATTTACAGCAATTCTTAAAAAGACAGATTGATATTATTGCGCCGAATACTTTAGTGATCGCGGAGGAATTCAGTCAATTCGAAGACACGAGAAGGCGTATTGATTTGCTTGGTGTAGATAAAGATGCAAATTTAGTCGTGGTTGAATTAAAACGCACCAAAGATGGTGGGCGTATGGAGTTACAAGCAATACGTTATGCTGCCATGGTATCAAACATGACCTTTGAACAGGCGCTTGATGTCTATAAACAATATATAGAAGATGAAAAACTGGATGAAGATGCTGAAGAATCTTTGCTTGATTTTCTGGACTGGGAAGCACCAAAGGACGATGAATTTAATCAGAATGTCAAAATTATATTGGCATCAGAAGAATTTTCAAAAGAGTTGACAGCCTCTGTTTTATGGCTCAACGAGAGAGAATTAGATATTAATTGTTTTCGCATGCAGCCATATAAATTAAACGATGAATTGCTTCTTGATGTGCAGAAGATAATACCCTTACCAGAGACGGAAGATTTTCAAGTAAAAATCCGCCAGAAGCAACAGCAGGAACGCAAGTCAAGATTGGTCCTGCGGTTTGCGGGAAAACGCATATATAAATTGATTGCGAATAACCCGCGGCGCAAAGGCACTCACGGCTGGCGCAGTTGGGAATTGATTGAGAATGGCATGACTTTTGAAGAATACAAATCCAGGGGTGGTCGCTCTCAAGATCTGCGTTGGGATATTGATCGTGGTCGGTGTGAGGTAAAGTAGGATGAGCAGAGAAGATTGGCTTAATAGACTTGCCAATTCATGGCAGTCAAATTCAAAGATTTTGGGAAAGACTTTGCCAAAGAAACTTCAACTCTTTAGTTGTTTTACTTACGACCGCTTGCTGTATCGAAAAAATAAACAAAACCGTACAAAATTGCATATAGCGGACGCGGGCAGACTATAGGGCATATAATCAAAAAATATGTGTGGCGTGTGGTAAAACAATCAAGAAAATAATGTTTGAATGCCGTATTCGAAATACAGATGACGCCCATGATTAGGCGCTTGTTTCCCGCCTTGTCCGATTGTGTCGCAGGCTACTCTAAGATGGCGCAAAACCTGCCGTTGCTTGCCGTCCTGTTGACAGCATGTACCATGCCTCTCAAGCCGCCGCCTGGGATTTCCAAACAGGAGCCCGAGGAGGCGATTGAATACGAGCATGACCGGGGACAGTTATCCGATGCCGCGCCGCAAGGTCGTTCCGCGAATAATGCGGCACAGGATAGCACCGCCCCGGCGGCGTCATCGGATAACATTGAACCACGGGCAGCAAATGCGCCGGAAAAGACAGCGATGCCAGAGTCGGTTCGTGATGCCAGCGCAAGACGCGCCGATAGCCCTGCGCCCTCTGGCAGGGCATTGACGGACCACGAAGAAATCGGCAGGATGGATGATTCTCTGGAGCGGAAGCTGGGAGAATTTGATGAATTGATATTACGGGAGCGGGAACGAATCGCGACCGAAAGCAATCAAAAGGGCGGTATGGAGGGTGATTTTCAGGGCGAAAATGTTGATGGCGATGGTCGATTTGATGAGACTGGAGGAACCCGGGTCGGAGAAACCAATCAGACCACAGTGGGCGACGTTGATGAAACCGCAGCGCCTGTTGCAGATCATCGATTGCCTGCGGTAGGGGCGGACGTGCGCCGAGATGAATATGAGCCTCAACAATCAGATGCGCACGTTCCCGAAGACATTCCCGACGGCGGGAATGATAATATTGTAGCCCGGCAACTGCGCGAGGCGGCTATGCGTGAAAAAGACCCGGCCTTGCGGGAACGATTGTGGGACGAGTACAGAAAATACAAACAGGGTATAGACAAAGACTGATGATAACTTATGCAAGAACAGGTTTGGTATGTGTGCTTGTCATGGCGCTCGGCGCCTGCTCCACGATGCCGGTCGGCAAAAGCGCGATTCGATCTGAAAAAATAATCACCGGGGACGGACCGGTCCCTGAAGCGCTGCTGCTTGACGTTGGCATTGACACCTTCGACCCGGGCGTCGCCCCCGAGGGGGAAGAGGGCGTTTATCCGCAGATCAGGGAAGCCGAGTCCCGTTATATACCGATCAAGCTGATGGAGACCCTGCAACACACCGGTCAATGGGGCGCCGTCAGGGTTATCCCCGATAAGCAGAGTGAAACGGATGTCTGGATAGATGGCGAGATATTGCAATCGGACGGTGAAAAGCTGGCCTTGAAAATCACCGTGCGTGACTCATCGGGTAAAAAATGGTATTCACGGCGATATGAGGAAGTGCTTCATCAGTACTCCTACGAAGACAGCGCCCGCACCAATCAGGAACCTTTTCAGAATATCTACAATAAGATTGCAAATGATCTGCTCAAATACAGAAAGCGGCTGGCGGCTGATGATATCAAAAGCCTGCGTGTCATCTCCGAATTGAAATTTGCCGCACGATTTTCCCCGGAGGCGTTCTCACGGCACCTGGATGAGGACAATCGGGGACGGATTACCGTCAAAAGATTACCCGCGGACAATGATCCCATCCTGCAACGTATTCGCAAGATACGGAAAAGGGATAACGCCTTCGTGGATACCCTGCAAGACTACTACGATTCATTCGGTCGGCAAATGCAGGCGCCCTACCGTGAATGGCGCCGGCTGGGTTATGAAGAAATTCAGGCACTGGACGAGTTGAACAGACAAAAGTGGGTGCGTGGCCTGGTGAGCGCGCTGGTGCTGGCGGCGGGGGTTGCCGCGCAGGGGAGCGACAGTCAGATAACCCGCAGCGCGGGCGTTCTTGGTATCGGTGCCGGGGTGATCGGTTTGAAAAGTGCCTACGATAAAGGCGAGGAAGCGAAAATTCATGAACAGTCACTGGAAGAACTCGGGCAATCGCTGAATACCGAAATCGCGCCGCGTAATATAGAACTGGAAGGTAAAACAGTCACTTTGACGGGTTCGGCCAACGAACAGTACGCACAGTGGCGTCGGCTCCTCCGCGATATCTATCAGAAAGAAACCGGACAGCTTGAAGCGAAAGCGAACGTTCAATAGAGCGGCCACCCCTGCGAATAGCCCTGTCTCGTCGACATGAATGATGATAAGCGACACGGTGAAAAGGATTTTGATCGGATTGAACCCGTTGTTGTCAGACTGACACAGACGGTTGCGGAAACCGCATCGGTAAAAAACAACGGAGAACGGTTTATTCCTGCATTGATTATCGGCGGACTGTTGTCTCTTTTCGCGATCGTGTTTTTAATTTCGAGACTGTGGCCTGATACGGGAAATGTCCCTCCCCCCGACCCGGGCGAAACGCTGCCCGTCCCCGGGCAGACTACGACATCCGCGCCGCTTGTAACTACACAGACCAATGCCTCTTTGTCTCCGCTGCAGGATGAAACGCAGGCGGTCGCATTCAGAAAGGAATCGCAGGAAGTGCTTTCCGCCCTGCTTGCGGTTAATGAGGCGCTTAAAACCAAGGCGGTTGACCAATGGGCGGCGCAAGAATACGCAAATGCGCTTGAACATACCGAACAGGGCGATCAATATTATCGGCGACAGGAATTCCAATCGGCCATCATGGAATACAAGCAGGGTCTGGCGATAATGCAGCACTTGAACACCGAAGCGGATAAGGTTGCGCGACAGGCTATAGAGCAGGGATACGCGCATTTGCAATCCGGTAACGCCGGGGCCGCTGCGATTTCATTTAAAAGGGCGCGGTTGATTGCGCCGGAAAATGCTGACGTCGTATCCGGTCTGCGGTGCGCGGCGGCGCTAGACGAGACAACGGCGCTTGTTGCCCGGGGTGATGCCCTGTTACAGCAGGGAAAAGCAGGACAGGCGCGGGATAAATTCAAACAGGCGGCCTCTCTGGAACAGTGTACCGACACGGTGCAAAAAAGGCTGGTGGAGGTGGAACGGGGGATTCGGGACAGTAATTTCAATAATGCCATGAGTGCCGGTTACCGCGCACTGGAAAAAAATGATTATAAGCAGGCCGCCGAACGTTTTGCCGAAGCTTTGAAGATCAAGCCTGGTGCTGAGGAAGCCTCGTTGGCGTTAAGTCACAGCAAACAAGGACTGATTACCGATAGACTAACGACCTTATTGAACAGGGGGCGCACTTTGGAAACGGAGGAACGCTGGGACGAGGCGGTTCAGGTTTACGCCGAGGCATTGCAACTGGATAAAAACTCCGCGGCGGCACAGCAGGGGAAAGACCGTGCGGGGAAAAGGCAAGGGCTGGATGAATCCCTGAACCGCACGATTAAAAATCCGTACCGGCTGAGTAGCAAGGACGTGCAAAGAGAAGCACAGGAATTACTGGATATGGCCGCGTCGATTGACAGTGTTTTGGCACCGAGACTAACGGAGCAGAAAAAGACGCTGGAAAATTTGCTGCAACAGGTCAAGCGACCCGTGCAGATCAATTTGACGTCCGACAAGCAAACGGAGGTTACCATTTACAAGGTCGCAAAATTAGGTAGTTTTGAAAAGACAAGCCTGCAATTGCTACCGGGTCAATATGTCGCGGTGGGTATCCGGGAAGGATATCGCGATGTCAGGGTGGAGATCAGTATCCACCTTGAAGGCGGTCCGCAAACCATTGATATCCGTTGCAAGGAAAAGATTGCTTTCAACGGCTAGTCTGTATCTTTCAATATCCCCCCATTTCCGGAAATCCCTTTCGCACGAAGCGCTCTGGAAACGCACAAAAATCATCCGTTAATCTGCGGTATCCGCAGATGACAGAAAATGAATGTGTAAGGTATTGAGAGATGAATAATAGGGGAGACGCTGGTGACGATATGGCGTAAAATTATATTGAAGTTAAATTTGAGGGAGATAAAGGGTTTGGTATATGTGTCCGATGTTCGCCGGTTTCTGCAAAAAGATGTTGGAGTCAGCGGGACGGGGTGATTTTTCAAGTGGGGGAAACCGTCCAGCAGTAGTTTGCTGAAGGGGATCGTGACATTACAGCTTGAATGGTTAAACTATGCCCCGTATGGTTTTTCCGCCGTCGTCAATTTATTGTCAAAAAGCATTTGGGGTGTCCCCGTGTTCCTTGACGGACATAGCTGGTGGACGGATTGCCGGGGGGAACAGCCTGGAGACAAGATGGCGCGTACGGGACAGCCAAAAGAAAATGGTAAGTCAAACGCCGCCTCGCCCGCCTGTCGAGTCGGAGGTGACCGGATGGAAAGCGGCGTGTATCGCACAAGCGGGCCTGGCCTGATGGATCTGCCTGGGCCATGAACCATAAAAAGGGCGAGCGGACGGCGATCAAACCGGTTAAATTCAAGCCGGTTAAACATGCTCCCGGTATTGATTTCAAACAACTGCAGCCCGACAGCAGGATATGTCTTGTCGTTATCCTGTGCTTGCTGGGTATTTTCGGCTGGGGACTGTTTACTGTCAGGGCAATTGATATCAGCTCTGTTCCCGAACAAGCGGAGATAGACATTGACACCTTGTTCAAACTGAAACTTGCCAGGCGTTATCTGGTCTTCCCCGGCGATTATGCTATACATTTGTCCGCGGAAGGCTATCATCCCCTCAGGGACACGCTCAGCGTGGATAAAAAGATACGCGGTCAGAAAGTCGCTTACCGACTGGAAAAACTGCCGGGCCATCTGCAGCTTGTTCTGGATCGGGGTATTGAGGCGGAAATTTCAGTTGACGGTGTGTCAAAAGGCAAGATCTCGTCAATTGTCACCAACATCATGCCGGGCAAACGCCGAATACAGATTACCGCGGATGGATATTTACCCTGGCGGCGGGAGATTGATATTCAGGGTATGGGGCGGATCCAGATTCTGGAACCGGAAATGAAGCCAGCCTGGGCGAACGTTTCCATCACTTCCAGCCCGGTAGCGATGGTTTATATTGATGGGAAGAAGCGAGGTAAAACGCCCTTGAAGACGGAGATTATGCAAGGCAGACGCATGATAATGATAAATCTGGATGACTACAAACCTTGGGAAAGGGAACTGGATATTGTCGCTGGTGAAGACGTTCAATTACACGGCATTGAGTTGGAAAAGGCAGACGTGGTTATCAATATCAAAAGCCGTCCCGGCAAAGCCAGTGTCACCATCAATGGTGAATACCGGGGACAAACCCCGCTTCAAGTCGCGGTAGACGCCGATAAAAAAAACAACATTCGCCTGTTCAAACAGGGGTATCAGCGTTACAGTCGTGACCTCGTGCTACAGGCGGGCAATAAAAGAACACTGGATATAATATTGCTTGAGGAACGGGTTGAAGTGCAATTCAAGGTCTCCCCGGCGGATGCCGAACTGTTCATTGACGGCGAATCGCGCGGCGCGGCGACTCAGACTTTGTCTCTCGTCACTCGTCCGCACAAGATTGAAATTAAAAAGCCGGGCTATATCAATTATGCTTCTGTGATAACGCCAGGCGCGGGTATTCGGCAGATCGTGAATGCCGTCCTGAAATCCGAACAGGAAGCAAAACAGGAATCTGTAAAATCCCTTATTCAAACCGCGGCGGGTCAGCAATTGAAACTGTTCCGTCCCAACGTCGGGTTTCTCATGGGAGCATCTCGCCGGGAGCCGGGTCGACGTGCGAATGAAACGCTCCGTAAAGTGAAACTGACACGGCCTTTTTACCTTGCCCTGAAAGAGATCAGCAACGCACAATATCGTATGTATCACAAGGAGCATACTTCTAAGAACACGGGGGGGATGAGCCTTGACGGTGATGATCAGCCCGTGGTGAATATCAGCTGGGAGCAGGCGGCGATGTATTGCAACTGGCTTTCAACGGGGGAAGGACTGGTGCCGGTCTATCGGCTTGAAGGCGGCAAAATCACCGGTTTTGATTCTCGTGCTAATGGTTATCGCCTGCCCACCGAAGCCGAGTGGGCCTGGGCGGCACGCTATCAGGGGCCGAATAATATGTTGAAGTTTCCCTGGGGTGAAAAGTTTCCCCCGACAGGCGTTATCGGCAATTTTGCCGATCAATCTGCTGCCAATATCGTCGCCACAGTGATCCCCGGTTATCGGGACGGTTATATCGTCACCGCACCGACGGGGAGTTTCGCGCCCAATTTCAGGGGAATATGGGATATTTCCGGCAATGCGGCAGAATGGATTCATGACTACTACGCGGCGCCTGTGGAAAAGGCTGTGCTAGTGGTTGATCCAATGGGGCCAAAAAAGGGTCGGCATCATGTCATTCGTGGCGCGGGTTGGGCGCAGGGCAACATTTCGGTTTTGCGGTTGTCTTACCGTGATTATGGCGAAGGAGGCCGTGACGATACCGGATTTCGTATTGCTCGCTATCTAGAGTGACCGTGTGAACAGGCAAAAAATGATACTGTTATTGATCGGGATACTATTTTTCCCGCTCGCGTTGGCGCAGCCGGGCAGCAGAGATGATGATGCTCCGGCACAGCCGACGTTGCCCGCGCCGCCGTCAACGCCTGATCTGCCGGCCCTTCCCGACCCCACCGTATCCCCGATGTACACCAAGCCGCAGGGAGTGCAGAATAATAAGGAAATCCGAACAGAAGACGAAAGCTACAAAGAGTTTAACCCAAGTGAAAGTATTTCCGAAGATACCCCGGTCGCATTTCCTGCAGATATATAGAACATGAAACTGAGACACAGTACCAGCGACGATTTTTTCTATCAGTTGTTCTCATTGATACTGGCCATTGTTTTCGTGCATACGATCTATGTCACGCTGATCCGCCCCAATGCCGAGGTGATACAGCAGGAGCAGCTCGCGCAGCAGCAGGCGGGGAAAACCTATCAGGCGGCACGATCCGTTTATATTGTCGTCAAGGATTTTGAACAGGAGGCCTGTTTTATACTGGCACTGTGGGCCCTTGCCATCGCCGCATTCAAATTGAAATTCTCTCTGCAGGAGCGGCGTTTACTCGGACAATCATTGCTTGATGTGGCACCTGGCACCAGCATTCTTCCAGAGGATACGCGCCAATACATGCGCTCGTTGCAATCTCTGCCGGAGGAACAGCAGGACTATCTGTTGCCTCGCGCCTTGCTCGGTGCTCTGCAGCGTTTTGGTTCCACCCGCAACGTACAGGATGTCGCCTCGGCAGTGAAGGAAGTCTGTGAAGCGGAATCGGATCGTCTGGATTCCGAACTCTCCATGATCCGTTATATTATTTGGGCCATTCCCTCAATCGGATTTATTGGCACTGTGCGTGGCATCAGTGAAGCGCTTGCCCAAGCGCATCGGGCCGTACAGGGGGATATTGTCGGGGTCACCGTCAGTCTTGGGGTCGCGTTTAACTCCACCTTTATTGCGCTGATCCTCAGCATATTGATCATGTTCCTCATCCACCAGTTGCAACTGCTGCAGGAAAGGCTTGTGCTGGATACGCACAATTACGCCGATGTCAATTTGATCAGGCATTTGCAGGTTCGCTGAACAGATCGTCATGGTAGATACCTTTATTGAAATTAACGACAGCGACATCAGGGTGGCGCAGCGCAATACCATCATATTGAACAGCCCCGGCTATGCGGTACTGAATAAAGACAAACTGCATCTCGGCAATGAGGCCCTGGGCCTGTCGAGTCTGAAACCGCGCATGACCTGCAATCGTTTCTGGAGTAACCTCAATCAGGAACCTCTCCCGATAAAATCAAAACACATACGCCATCATGCTGATTTAGCTTACGCGCATTTGCTGGATATTCATGAACAGATCGGAAAGCCTGATGAGATCATCTTTATCGTCCCCGGCTATTATAATAAGGAGCATCTTGCGTTACTACTCGGTCTGGTGGAAGCCGGCCCGTTTCGGGCGGGTGGTCTGTTCGATGCCCCGGTGGTGGCGGCGTCAAGCGTTGCTCCCGAGACATCCGGTACCTGTTACTATCTTGAAATCTATCTTCATCATTTTACCGTGACCAGGTTGCAAATCGACAGGGAAATCAAAAAGATTGATACGGAAATCAATGACTCTGTGAACGGGCTGCTCGGCGTCTATAGCGAATGCGTCAATTACATCGCCGATCAGTTTATTGCACAGACGCGTTTTGACCCCTTGCGCCATGCCGAGACCGAGCGGACGCTTTACGAACAGCTTCCCAGTAAGCTTGCCTCACTCTGCGAACGAGCTGAAATCCCGATGCGGCTGGAATTTGCCGGTACTGGATATACGGTCAACATAAAAAGCCGCCCCTTACTGGAAAAATTAAATCCGCTTTATGAAAAAATCACGCAGACCCTCGACCCCGAATTATGTTGCTTTGTCAGTCACAGAATCGCCGTGTTGCCCGGTTTTACCGATGCACTCAATCATTATATCGTTGTTGATGAACAGGCTGTTTTCAAAAACTGCCAACGCTATCTGCCCGCTATTGGTCGCAAGGACGGTAGTTTTCATCTTGTTGATCGTTTGCCTTTCATGGACGATTCCTGCAGTTCTCCCTCTTTAGCGAATTCTCCCGTGCCAGGTACACCCGAACGGGAAACGGATAAACTGGAAACGACACCAGCACCTGTGCAGGTCAGTCATGTCCTGTGCAACGGTTATGCTTGGAAAATCGGGGGCGATCCTCTCTATCTTTCAGTAAGCGGTACTATCGGTTATCGGGAAATAACGGAACCGCATTGTACCGTCAATACATTCGGTGCACAGGTGACGGTCACGGTCAGGACGGAATTGACTGTTTTCAGGAACGGTGCGGGAATCGACACCGTTGCTGCCATCGTTAAACCGGGTGATATCCTTACCTTTGCAGGGTCAAAAACGGAATATCTGTTCATCGCGGTGAATCCGGATATCTCATGAGGGCGGGTTTGATTATTCAGGTCCACCGCTGATTTCAGCGATGATTGTCAGAACAGATATTATTGCCGAATGCAGTTTTCCCGTTTCGCTATCGCTGGCAGATAAACTTGAAGTCTTTCGTGAAGTATCCCGGGAAAGTTGAACAGTGCGCACTAGACGATACCTGACCCCGTTTACACTGTCTTTTCTGGATATCATGTCCTGTGGCTTTGGGGCCGTTGTGCTGTTGTTTCTGATCATTGAGCATAATACGGGCATCAATATCCCGCTGTCGCTGGACGACCCCAATCCTTCATCGGAGTTTGATCTGCTCAACCGGGAAATTCAGGAAGAGCGTGCCGGACTGGCTGCACTACGCGAGGCCATCGTCGCTGTCGACCGGCAGATCAGCACACTCGTCGGAAGTTCTGATCGACTCAGCCGACAGATCAGTGAAAGCAAACACAAGACGGCAGTGGATATACACGATGCGTTGACCGTAGGATTGCGCGAGAAACTCGTCAACACGGAGCGGAAGGTCAAACAACTGCGTGCCGAGCAGGCGCAGACTGGTCAAGCCACGCGCGCCTTCGTCGGGGTCGATCAACGCGAATATATCTCCGGTCTTAATTTAAGCGGTAGAAGGATACTCATATTGCTGGATAGTTCGGCTAGCATGCTGGGTGACACGATAGTCGATATCATCAGACGCCGGAACATGTCCAACAAGGTCAAACGTAGCTCGAAAAAATGGCGGCAGGCCGTTCGTATTGTGAAATGGTTGAGTACACGGTTTCCGTCTGACGGTCAATATCAGATTTACACGTTCAATATTAAAACAAAAGCGGTGAACGAAGGGAGCGACAGGACGTGGTTGGAAGTTAGCGATAAACAGCAACTGGATGCGACCATGAACAAACTGTCGACAATCATCCCGTCCGATGGGACTAATCTGGAAAACGCTTTTGTCGCTGCCGCCGATCTTCATCCCTTGCCAGATAATATCTTTCTGATCACCGATGGTTTGCCTACACAGGGCAGTACCCGCTCCCCCAAATTGACGGTAACAGGCGAGCAGCGTCTAGAATTTTTCAATCAGGTACTGAAAAAATTACCGCCCGGCGTACCGATCAATACCATTTTGTCTCCGATGGAGGGTGATCCGATTGCGGCCCCGGCATTCTGGAGACTGGCGCAACTGACCCGGGGGGCATTTCTGAGCCCGAGCGAGGACTGGCCATGAAGAAGCAACGGCGTGCCCCGGACGCATTCAGTATTTCCTTTCTGGACATCATCACCTGTGGTTTCGGTGCCGTGATACTATTGCTGATGATCGCGAAACCCGGCGATTTACCGTTGCCGGATATTTCCCCTGAAGCGGATAAGGAGGCGATTCGGGAATTGCAGGTGCGCCTGTTTGATATCCGTAGCCGCTCAATCATGTTAAACGAAGAACTCAATGCCAAGCGAGAGCGACTCTCCGTGTATGAACGGCGTGTCGCCACACTTCAACGGAAACTGGCGGCGGTACGGGAGGCCGCCTTGGAATCGGAACAGCATAATGCGGCCGCCACCATCATCCGGCAGGAGCTGGAACTGGCTTTGCAAGAACTGACCGAAGAGATGCGAAGATTGCTCGCGCAACGCGATGAAAAGAAAAGCAATTATATTGGAGGCATACCAGTGGACAGTGAATATATTATTTTTATCATTGATACCTCCGGCAGCATGTTCGGATCAAGTTGGCCAAAAATGATAGAGCAGTTAGTTCAGACGCTGGACGTTTATCCGCAGGTAAAAGGCATTCAGATCATGAACGATATGGGTGACTATATGTTCAGCCAGTATCGTGGCAAATGGATTCCCGACACCCCGGCGCGTCGAAAGATTATCATTGACAGATTGCGCGGCTGGAGTCCTTTCAGTAACAGTAGCCCGGTGGAAGGGCTCACTCGCGCGATAAAATCTTTCTACAGCCCGGATAAAAAAATAAGCCTGTATGTGTTCGGTGACGAATTCACTGGCCCATCCATTCAGCAGGTTATCAAGACTGTTGATCGGATTAACCCCAAAGATGACAAAGGTCGCGCCAGGGTACGTATCCACGCGGTCGGTTTTCCAGTGCAATTCGCCAACCCGCCGGACCTGCAGATCACCGGCATCCGCTTTGCGGTGCTCATGCGTGCACTGACCCACAGGAACAACGGCGCCTTCGTTGGACTTGATGATTTTCGTTGATAGACAGGATGCTGACAGGACGTTATTTTTTTGCTTTACGGCGTCTGTTTTCCAGTCTTTTTCCGATTAATATCAAGCGGATTACACGTTCCGCTGCATTGGCGAGATGTGCCTTGGAACGGGCAATGGCCTCTTCAAGCGACATGTCGCGGGCACAGGCACTTTCCAGACCGTCAATACCATGTGCAAATATGGTATTGGCGTCATCGGTAATGCCGCCGCCGATCACGACCGCGGGGACGCGGTGCTTGCGCGCGATTTTTGCAATACCGGCAGGCGTCTTGCCAAATGCGGTCTGAAAATCAACTCGTCCTTCCCCGGTAATCGCTAGATCTGCTCCTTTGATATGTTGTTCAACACGGGTGGCTTCCATCACGATATCAATGCCGCTTTTCATCTTTCCCCCGGCAAATGCGACCAGTCCGGCGCCCATGCCGCCAGCGGCTCCGCCGCCTTTCAGATGCAGGATTTTTTTTCCTTGTTTTTTTTCAATAAGCTGACCTAGATGCTTGAGGTTTGCATCCAGTTTTTTTATCATTGAAGACGTCGCCCCTTTCTGCGGGGCGAAGACATACGAGGCGCCGTTTTTGCCGCACAAAGGATTGTTGACATCACAGGCGACAATAATACGCGCTTTTCCAACAAGCGGGTGCAGGCTTTTTATATCAAGATCGTTAATTTTTCCTAGCATGCCTCCGGCACCATGCTTTTTGATTTCGCTCCCCTGTTTGTCAAGAAAACGTATGCCTAGTGCCTGCGCCATCCCCACGCCGCCGTCGTTCGTCGCCGAACCACCGATACCCAGTATAATTTTTGTCGCTCCCCGTTTGACGGCGTCCAGAATCAATTCTCCGGTGCCGTAGCTCGTGCTTTTCATGGGGTTTTTCTCTTCGTCCCGGACCAGAGGCAGGCCGGAAGCCGCCGCCATTTCAATCACGGCCGTTTCACAGTCGGGCAACAGGCCGTATCGTGCCAGGACGGGATCACCCATTGGCCCCGTGACACGCTTTCGGGCGAACTTGCCACCAGTGGCGTCAACCAGCGCCTGTACCGTACCTTCCCCGCCGTCCGCCATTGGCACTTTGATACAATTCGCCTTCGGCAGTACTCGCTTGATCCCTTTCTCAAAGGCGGCAGCCACCTGTAGTGAGGTTAAATTCTCCTTAAAGGAATCTGGTGCAAGTACAATTTTCATGTCGGGCCTCCCGATTAACATTTATTGTGCAAGCCCTGTTATCACCTTTCTCAGGGGGCGGCGCCCACTCTGCCATGGATTCGTAATCCAGGTTGTTGGGGAACATCATTGCAGCATTGTGATAATCGGGATTTCAATAACAAGCAACTGTATCTATTATCATACAGGTTTTAATGCCGTAATTCCAGGAGGTCGTCTGGTCGGAATGTCTGACATCCAATATCAGCGTGGCCGGCGCCACCAGATTTTCGGAAAGAAAGATTGTCCGGCGTAATACAGACTCCCCATATTTTTGGCGAGAAAACGCGGATATTCCTTACTGGAAAATGCCACAAAGTGAAGCGTACGTCCGGGTTCGCTTTGTTCCAAAATTCTCGCCAGTTCAAGCAATGTGGAAACACCAGGAGCGTTATCATCCGTTCCCGTCAACAGCCATACCGTATTCCAATGACAGTGATATCGTCAGATGAAGTCGCCCCGTAAATTCCAGCGATGATATTACTTGTTGCATTTCAGCTTGACGCCGATGAAGACGTTATAGGCCATTTTCGCCGCATAAGCTTCAGGCATTTGATAATGCCATTCATCGAATCCCCGGCTATTTTTTCAACATGTGCTTTGAGACGTTCAGCGGTCTCAATCTGTTATTTGTTCAGCAGGGGCAACGGCGCTGTCTTTCCTTCTCCTGGCATACGGACGGTAAAGTGTGTCGCCACGGACAAGACAAGCAGTAATAAAGATAGAAGCCTTGAATGTGAGGTCATTTTCCGCGTTGTATCGTCACCCCCATGACAGTCACTTCACTATGATCAGACGGGCGGTGGATGCCATCCTGCATCAGCCCATAAATTTCCGCTAACACTGGAGTTGGAAATCATGAAGCAGATAGCGTCTGCGATTTCTCCAGGTCTGATCAGCCGGCCTAACTGTGTTTCTGGCAAGATGTATTTTTCAATATATTCGTCACCCATTATCCTGACCATCGGCGTATCGGTGAAACCGGGATGAATCACACCGCAGCGCACCCCATGAAAGATGGCTTCCTTGGTTAAGGTTGCCGCAGCGCCTTCTAGTCCCGCTTTGGTAGAGGCGTAGGATATCTGGCCTTTATTTCCTTGCGATGAAATGGAACCGATAAAGACTACGGTACCTTGTACCCCTTCATCAGGATGCCATTTTTTAAGGCCAGATTTCGCGCGTCTCTCGGCGATGTGGGCAATCATCTGCATGGCCCAATAGACAGGCGCTATCAGATTGATGTTAAGCACTTTTTTGAAACTTTCTGTTGGATAAATATCGGCCCGTTTTGTTTCTTTGTTGACCTTCACGGCGAGCGCGTCAAGCGTAATGCCTGCCGCCGGAACACAGATACCAGGTATGCCATACTTATTTTCGACGGTTTCAAAAACTTTCCGACGGAAATTTTCATCGGTCACGTCGCCTGTAAAAGGAAAGGCGATCTGGCGGTTGGTTTCATTGTTGACCTGTTCGGCAGCGACCTCAACATCGGATGCCAGGTCGACCATTGCAATGGCCTTGACCCCGCGCCGACCCAATTCAAAAGAAACCGCGCGACCAATTCCGCTAGCAGCGCCGGTAATAACTGCGACTTTGTCTTTTATTTCCATGTTTAACCTCAATAATTAATGATTGGAAAATAAATAGATAGGGGGAGAGTATTGTAAAGCATATTTTGTGCGGCGCAATATAAATTTTGTCAAATTATTTTTTCGCGGGAAAATGGGGAAAAGGCGATGGTTGTCAGGTTTTCGGGTACAGTGCCGCAGTTTTTGCGAGAAGGTTGCTTTCGTCGTGCTTGGTGCTTGTTGCCTCAGAGTGCTTGGATTAACATGGTGCAACCGGAGATAAACATCAGTGCCAGCGCGTAATTTTTGAAACGCGATGATGTTATTTTCTGTAGGTGTCTTCCGGCCAGAAAGATACCGATGATCGCTCCTAGTCCGAGGACGACGCCGAAGCCAGCGACTTGCAGGCTGAATACGCCCAAACTGCCGTAGCTGATCAGTTTGGCAAGTTGCATGACAAGTGAATTGACGGCCTTTGTCCCAATCAAGCGTTTTTTCATCAGGCCATAATTCAACATGAATGGATTATGTATCGGACCCGTGGCGCCGATTAACCCAGACAGAAATGCAACACCGAAACCAAGCGGGAAAAACCAGTGGACCTGCATTTTTATCGGTAGCTTAATCTGCGTCAGTTTATCCTGTAAAACGTAACTGATTAGGAATATGCCAATAAAAACCTGAATCAACCGGCTGTCGGTTTTTGCCAGTGACCAGGCTCCGCCAACTGCTCCAATAATGCTTCCCGGAAGTAAATATCGAATCATCTGCCAGTCAATATGTTTTCGAAACAGCCAGGCACGTGATGGATTGGTTAAAACCGTTGCTACGGAGATAATCGGTGCGACCAGCTCTGCGCCGAGGATGAAAGTGATAATGGGAATGATCAGTATCGCCGCCCCACCTGCGGTGATAGTGCTCAAAAACCAGGCGATCAACCCTGATAGCAGGAGTAAGACATATATCATCCTGAAGAGGCTGTTTCAGTGCGATGCAGAATATAAAAATATATAATAAATGTCATTTCTTAAAAATATGTTAATTTAGCTGGCGTCAGCACTTTTGCAGTGTTTACAGGAACTGAAAGGTGTCTGACTTCTATTGAATTGTAAGTGATGTTATTTGAATTAAACAGAAAACCGGAGAAACTTCCTTCATCGGAAGAGGCATTGCCGGGCAGGGAGGTGCCCATGGCGGTTGAAAATCGTCATTTCGTCAATGGTCATCCCATTCGTCCGCCGTTTCCCGTCAGTGTGCAGCAGGCATTGTTCGGTCTGGGTTGTTTCTGGGGGGCGGAGCGGCATTTCTGGGTAGAGAAGGGTGTTTATTCTACTGCTGTCGGTTATGCCGGAGGGCATACGCCGAACCCGATTTATGAAGAAGTTTGTACCGGAATGACGGGACACAATGAGGTCATCATGGTATTTTTTGAGCCGGATGTTGTTAGCTATCGGGAATTATTGACCGTCTTCTGGGAAGCGCATGATCCGACTCAGGGGATGCGGCAGGGAAACGATGTTGGCACTCAGTATCGTTCGGGCATCTATTTTTTTACGGAAAAACAGAAACAACAGGCGGAGCTATCAAGGCAAAATTATCGGACTGCCCTGAACAAGGCGGGTTTCCCTGATATCACGACTGAAATACTGAAGGCTCCGGCATTTTATTATGCGGAGCCCCGTCATCAACAATACCTCGCCAAGAACCCGGCGGGTTACTGTGGTCTTGGCGGTACCGGCATAAAATTATGATATATTTCCCTGATGCAAATAACTTGTCATAGACGTTTATAGTTCGTTTTTTTCTTGAAAATTTATGTTTCATGTCTGCTGAAAATTTAGAAAAAGTATTAATTGTTGATAATGATTCCGATTATCGAAAACTCGTCAAGGAATCCCTTGACAGGTTTTTGCCTGACGTAGAATTAATTGAATACGACCCTATTTTGAAAGGGATGCCCGATGATCAATTTGATTGGACTCAGTTTGATGTTTTATTACTTGATTATCTTTCCGTGGCGGGCGCGACCAGTCTGGACATTTTGCACAAACATCATAAGAAACCTGAATTCCCGGCAACGATAATGTTGACGAATATGGGGATGGAAGAAGTTGCGGTTCATGCTTTGAATCTGGGTATTTATGAATATCAATCAAAACGATCTTTGACTGGAGAGAAGCTAAGCCACTCTATTCTCCGCACTTGGCAAAAAAGACTTTCCACGCAGAAGAAACAACTGGAAATTACGCAGCACAACCTTTCTTTCAGCAAGGAATTTTTTTATGAAAGGCTGGGCAATGCCTACAAGGAAAGTCAGACAAAAAAACGAATACTTGTCATTATCCGGTTGGATAAACTGAAAGAACTTGCTCACCAGATTGGTATCATTGGTAGAGATACCTTGATTAACCATGTCGGCAGGCAGAGTTTTAAAGTTTTGAAAACTAAGGGGTATAATCCCAATATTACCAAGGTTGGTGATGGGGCAGTGGCGATGCAGATAGACTATCCGGACAGTCTTGAGGCGCTTTATGTTAGTATGAAAGGGCTTTGCAAACAGCTTGAAGAATCCACTTTCAAGTTTTCTGATAAGAAGTACCTCTATAGTGTTAGTATAGGCTTGCTTGACCTGAGCTTGTTTGACAGGCCGGTTGCCGAATTGATTTGCCTTGGGCTGGCCGCCGCAAAAAAAGCAGGTAAACAGGAAGGGAACAGTTATTATATGTGGCAACAGCAAGACAAGCTGCCGGGTATTGCTGAAGATCGAACTGATATAAAACCAAAAAAAAATATGCAGAAAGCGAAGGCACCGGATACCGCTATTGCACTTGAATCAGGTAAAAAAAAGCTGACCGCCAAACCTGCCCCCAAACCTGCCCCAGATTCTGTTAAAGCGGCGGCGCCGACAGAGAGGGAAAGGCTTATCACAAAGTTAATTAATGAAAAGAGAATATTACAAACCTATCAGCCTGCCATCGCCATGTTTAATGACGGTGCGGATAACAAAGAGATATACAAGACAGGGCTGAAAACAATGTTAAAAGATAATAGTCTCAATGACAGTTTGTCCAACCCATCCTTATTTTCAAGCACGCTCCAGCAAAGCATAAACGAATGGATGTTGACACAGGTCTTTTTACACATTGCGGAAGATATTAGTGCCCAATATCGTTTTATTGTTCCCGTGACTGAATTCTGGTTTACCGAAATAACCTTGTTCAACTGGTTACAGGAAACTTTGTCACAGACAAAAGAATATTCTCTCGGCAAATCAATTATTCTTGATATTTCGGCGGAACTGTTTTTAAAACATCGGAAACGTGCCACCATTTTACTGGATACCTTATATAAAACGCACAGCTTCAGTATTGCCTTGTCCAATATCAAGGCTGTTGACAAGATACTTGAACTTCGTGCCGCCACCGCCGCCAGATTTTTATTACTTGATATTGATACGTTAAAAATATTGAGTGAATCCATATTGCCCGGGAAGTCTGAGGAAGAAGAGCAGAATTTGCTACAATATCTCCAGAGCGAAGGTGTAGGTCTAATAACCTTAGGCATAGAAACCTCGGCATTATTAACCGAGGCCGTTGCTTTAGGCACGGATTACGCCATAGGCAGTTTTGTTGGTGAAGTACAGGATACCCTGATAGAAAATAAAATCATTGAGTCTTTTGAATTGATGTGACTGTGGATGACTCCTTGACCTTAATTAATTGCATGGTGTTTGATAGATGGTTGTTGAAACTTGCTGATCGATCAAAACGGATGAAGCACGCGATATCGGCATTAAACCGCATATTCATAAAGGCGGGATTGATTATTTAAGTTCGTGTTTTATTAGGAGCAATGACTGTTGTCATGATAATTCCCCTGTTTTGTTTTACGCCTGTCGGCAGCCATTTTGCACACAAGCCATGGGAGCCTGATGAAGGTTATGTGCTTTCGGTAAATTTTGTAGGTCGTTCAGTTTGCCAAGACCTAAATGCAGAAATTCTGACATGCATTATTCAGGTTAAGATAAATTTGAAGTACGATGATGTTAGGGACAACTGTTCCTTATAATTGGAAGCTATAACGGGAAATTTTGATGCCTAGGATTAAAGCCACATTTCCAAATCGGAACGGTGAATTACTGGTTGGTCTTCTGGAAACGCCGGATACTGAAATAAAGGCCTATGCGCTCTTTGCCCACTGCTTCACCTGTTCAAAAGATATCGCCGCCGCTTCAAGAATCACGCGTGCATTAAAAAATAAAGGTATTGCGACATTGAGGTTTGATTTTACCGGACTGGGTAACAGTGACGGTGATTTTTCAAATACCAACTTTTCCAGCAATGTAGATGATTTAATTTATGCTGCCGAATATTTAAAGCAACAATATGAGCCCCCCAAATTAATTATAGGTCACAGTCTAGGCGGTGCCGCGGTATTGATGGCAGCGCACAAAGTCCCCGAGATTGTGGCCGTCGTTACCATTGCCGCACCTGCAACTGCGGAGCATGTCAGTCATTTACTGTCGAAAGACAGGGAAGATATTCTTGAACATGAAGAGGCTGAAATCAATCTGGCCGGGCGCAAATTTACGTTTAAGCGACAGTTTCTGGAAGATATTGATTCCTATAATACGACCGGTCATATCAGTGAACTAGGGAAGGCTTTATTGCTGTTTCACTCTCCAATTGATGATGTGGTATTAATAGATGAGGCGGCGAAAATCTATGCCTCTGCAAAACACCCTAAAAGTTTTATTTCTCTTGATAAGGCCGATCACCTGCTTACGAACCGTGAGGACTCGGAATATGTTGCCGATGTGCTAGCCAGTTGGGCCAGTCGTTATTTGTTTCTGGATGAGAAAAAAATGGAGAGGTCGTCAGGGAAGGCACCGTTCGTTAACAAAGGTGAGATATTGGTTACCGAGAAAAACAGGCAATTTACTCGTAATATTTATTCAGCGGAGCATCAACTTACGGCGGATGAACCTGTTGGTATCGGAGATAATCTGGGACCAAGTCCATATGAATTGCTTTTGGCTTCCTTGGGCAGTTGTACGTCAATGACAATGAGAATGTATGCTAATAAAAAGAAGCTCGATCTGGATAATATTGAAGTCAGACTTTATTATGAACGGGAACATTATGACGATTGCAAGGCATCGGGTCATATAGAAAAAATCATTAAACGTATAAAACTTGAGGGAAATCTTGACGATAAAGAAAAGGATAAGTTGCTGGCAATCGCCGAGAAATGTCCAGTGAATAAAATGTTGTTCAATGCTATCAAGATTGAATCGGAATTAATAGATTAATCTGTTAGGGCTAGGGCAGATAAAAATTTACTGCTGTGAACAGGACTCTTATTTCAACATTTTGAACTTGTCGTCCTGGATATTTCATCAATACTGGCCGTTGATTGGAGCACCGGCGATGACGGGGGGCGTGTTCTGTAGACAGTTTCAGTTGTGGTTTGCCGATGTGATACTCCTGTATGTCGATGTGGTAGTGATCGGTAAAAAATCATGTCGGGGTCGGGTGGTGTTACTTTAATGTATGCGGTTTGGGAGAAGCTCATAAAAAAGACACAGCAGGCGTGGTTTATCGTCTCAACGGGTATATTGAAAACGGTGCTGTGGGATTATCTGAAGGGCACTGCAGTTATGCAGGTGGAGAGCAATTGAGATATTTTAATTTTTGTTGAAGATGCCGTTGTTATCAGGTTATGGGTTATGGATAGAGATAAAACGCGGCAAGTATCAGGTGTTTATAGGGTGTCCGTGTCCACTGCGCTTGCAGAAGGTACTGAGCGTGACATGGAAAGCCTGAAGTAAAAACGATAAAACCTCATCGGGCGGCGCTACCTTGCGGTTTTTTTATACTCTTGTCATTTATTTATTATTACCCTTTATCATATTAAGACTGTTCTTCCTAAGTCGAAAGAATCCAGCATACGGTACAAGGTGGCGAGAGCGTTTCGGTTTTTTATCCCGACAGATATCTGCACGACCGACTATATGGATCCATGCCGTTTCAGTTGGTGAAGTCAATGCAAGCAAGCCGCTTGTCAGATATATCTTGGCGCACTATAAAAATTATCGGGTATTGATAACGACGGTCACACCCACGGGGGCCTTGATGGTGCGGCGGCATTTTTCAAACGATGTCGTACATCATTATTTTCCCTATGATTTAACGTTCGCGATAAAACGTTTCCTGAAAACGGTGCGGCCAGTGATGTTTATGACCATGGAAACCGAGCTCTGGCCTAACCTTTTTAATATCTGTAAAGCGGCGCGGATACCGATATTAATCATCAATGCGAGGTTAAGTGAAAAATCTGTCGGAGGCTATCAAAGAATATCAGCATTAACTCGGGAAATGTTGTTTTCCGTCAGTGCCATTGCCGCACAGACGCGGGAGGATGCTGACAGGTTTATCAGATTAGGGGCATCAAAAGACAGGGTTTTTGTGACGGGCAATCTGAAATTCGATGTCAGTATTTCACCGGAAAGCCATGCACGGGCTGAATCCTTAAGGCGTTATTTTTCCTCCAGTCGCCCGATCTGGATTGCCGCCAGTACCCGGTCCGGTGAAGAGGAAATGATCTTGAACGCTCACAAGGCAATTCTGAAGAACAACCAGGATGCTATTTTGATTTTGGCCCCCCGCCATCCTGAACGTGTTGATGAGGTTGCCGAAATTTGTAAGAAAAATCATCTTGAGTACGTTAGACGAACGGAGAAAAAAGCATTGACGGCAACACATTCAGTTTACTTACTGGATACGCTGGGAGAGCTACAATCACATTATATGATTTCCCAAGTTGCTTTCGTCGGCGGCAGTTTGGTGAATACCGGCGGACAGAACATGATAGAAGCGGCCAGCCTCGGCCTGCCAATAATCTGTGGTCACTATACGTATAACTTCGCCGAGATGATGACGTTGCTCTCCGGGAAGGAAGCAGTGAAAATTGTAGCTGATGCGGAAGAATTGTCCGGTCGGGTCTGCGATTTTTTCGCCGATGCAGATATGAGGCAGGAAGTCGGCGAGAAGGCGCGTTCGGTTGTCAACGCCAACAAGGGGAGCCTTGCAAAGGTTGTGAAATTGCTCAGTCCTTATCTGTCCGGCGATACGTTTCGGCAAGATTAATGAATAGATATGCTATACTGCACGGGTTCTGGTTAAACTTGGTGGATTGCTCGCAAGAATACGATTTAAGAGGTGTAATAATGAGAACATTAATAGCGGTGATATTCCTGTTGATTGGTGGGCTGGGGACGCTGAATATGGCGTATGCGGATGGGTATCCTACAGAAGAAACAGTACGGTTTGTGCTGGGTTGTATGATAGACTTGGGTGGCGAGACGGACGAAAATTTATATACCTGTATTTGCCGATACGACACAATACGTAACGCCATCACATTTAGTGATTATGAGGAAGGGGTAACTTATGAGCGCAACAAGGCCATGCCGGGAGAAAAAGGCGGTTTTTTCAGAGATAACAGCAGAGGCAAAAAATTTCATAAGCGTCTCGTTATGATCAGGAGAGATGCTGAAAATGCTTGTCCGGTAACAAGGCGGGTTAAGTTAAAGAGGCCTGCGTCCTAGCAAATCAAACTGGCAAAAGGTTAAGCCCCCGGTTTTTTTAGCGGTGCGACGCAAGATGAGGTGTAAATTCACCGGGTTTGGCGTATGGGTTTGTTATCTGGATAGTACGTTTAGTATAATTATCAAGCAACGCTTGTACTTGAACAAAAAAATTCCTATAATGTGGAACAGAATGGTTGTAGCGATCCAAAAGGTTCACACTGTAAAGGAGTTTAATGGAAATGGACATCAGGGATTAATGAAATCGTTACCGATTTTTAATAAGGCTCTATAGTACTTATTTGATCTCGAGGTGCTATAAAGTTGTCTATGATGACGAGATCAGGCACGACATGATCAAATTTTTTAATAGGAGGGGATCATGAGTAAATTATCAATAAAGAAATGGCTCTTTGCCGCACTGGCATTGGGGATTTCTACGTCGGCCATGGCGAATAATGAAGTTCGCAAGCTGATTGAAAATCCCAATTATTGGGCCTATCCCGGTGGTGACTACAACAACTGGCGTTATACCGAGTTGAATCAAATCAACAAGAAAAATGCCAGCAAACTGGTTACCGCCTGGACATTTTCAACCGGTCGCCTGCAAGGTCATGAAGGCGGTCCGTTGGTACTTCCACCAAGCGCAACCGGTCTCTCCGGTGATACGCTTTACATTCATTCTTCGTTTCCAAATGATGTTTTCGCTATCAGTCTGGATACTCTTGAGATCGTTTGGTATCACGAACCACAACAGGACGAAGCTGAAACCGTTCCTGTGATGTGCTGTGATATCGTCAATCGTGGTCTGGGTTACAGCATGGGTCAGATCTATCTGCAACAGGCAGATACTGCTCTGGTAGCTCTGGATGCCAAGACGGGGAAAGTGAATTGGACGGTTGAAAACGGCCGCGAAATCGGTTTTGGCCCCAAAGCTGGCAATACCGCCACCAACGCACCGCATCCAATGAAGGATAAAGTCATTACAGGCTGTTCCGGTGCCGAATTCGGCGTTCGTTGCTGGATTGCCGCTTTCAATGCGAAAGACGGGAAACTGGCATGGCGTGCATTCAGCATGGGCCCGGATAAAGACATTCTTTTCGATTCCAATACTACTTCACTGGGTAAGAAAGTCGGCAAGAATTCTTCATTAAAAACCTGGTGTTCTAATTCCGACTGGAAAGCACCTGCAACTGGTCCTAGTAAATGTAAGGGATTGAGTGATCAATGGAAAACAGGTGGTGGTTCCGTTTGGGGCTGGTTTCCAGCAGACTTTAAGGAAAATCTGCTGTACTACGGTAGTGGTAACCCGTCAACTTGGAATCCGGTAGTACGTCCTGGTGATAACAAATGGTCAATGACTATTTTTGCGCGTGACATTGATACTGGTATTGCGCGCTGGGCTTACCAGATGACTCCGCACGACGAATGGGATTATGATGGCGTTAATGAAATGATCTTGGCTGACATGAAAGTCAAGGGTAAAATGACACCCGCTCTGGTTCATTTCGACCGTAATGGTTTTGCCTATACCATGAATCGTAAAACCGGCGCCTTGCTGGTTGCTGAAAAATATGATCCTGCGGTTAACTGGGCGACTCATATTGATATGAAAACCGGTTATCCTCAGACGGTGAACAAGTATTCCACCCATTACAATGGTGAAGATACTGTTTCCAAGGATATCTGCCCGGCGGCACTTGGTACCAAGGATCAGCAGCCTGCTGCCTATTCTCCGCGTACCGGTCTGTTTTATGTGCCGACCAACCATGTGTGCATGACTTACGAACCGGTAAGTTACGCCGCTGGTGGTAACCAATATACGGCAGGTCAGGCTTATGTAAACGCGAACCTGACAATGTATCCGGCCGGTGCGGTTTGTCCGGATTGCCCGAACAACAATGCTGCCAAGGACAATATGGGTAACATGATTGCTTGGGATGCTGATAAGGGTAAGATTGTATGGTCTATCCCTGAACAGTGGTCAGTATGGTCTGGCGCACTTGCTACCGCGGGTGACGTTGTTTTCTACGGTACTCTGGATGCTTATGCCAAGGCTGTTGATGCCAAATCAGGCAAATTGCTGTGGAAGTTTAAAGCACCTTCAGGCATTATTGGCAACTTTAATTCTTGGTCCCACAAAGGCAAGCAATATGTTGGTGTCCTTTCGGGGATCGGTGGTTGGGCTGGCGCGGTTGTCGCTATCCCGGGTCTGGCAGCTGCTCCTGATGTAGCGGCTCTGGGTGCGGTAGGCGGTTATCGTAAACTGCTGAACTCTTCTCGTAACAGTGGGGTTCTGATGGTATTCAGCTTGCCATAAGAAAAAAAGTAGATATCAGTATATTTGATTTATCCCTCGCTACTTCGGTAGCGGGGGATTTTTTTACTCATAAGTTTCGTGTTAAAATAGACAACGGAAATAAGAACTTGATATGAAATGACAGGTCGTTAAGTGATACCCATTTGATAATGTAAACCGGAGCTTTATGATTCCAAAATAATTACTGATTAAGGCACTAGATTTACTATCAATATCGTTGGAGAAGAATAGTCATGATAAAGAAAACTGTTTCTTTTGTTTTTGTCTTGGTAGCAGCCAAGACCGTGTTTCCCGTGAATGCCGCCGAGCATCAGGTCAATGCAGAAGCGCGTATTTTTAAGCCCGCTATCCTTTATATCCAGCAGGGCGATACGGTTAATTTTACCAACATGACTTCCCATAATGCAGTGAGTTATGTTGTACCAGAAGGGGCAAACGAGTTTGGGGAAAGAGGGAAATTCCCGGGTGGGAGCTTTAATGTGAAGCTGAATACGCCCGGCATCTACGGTTACGTTTGTGAACCCCACATCGGCTTTGGAATGGTTGGCGTTATTGCCGTTGGTGACATCACCACTGAGGATATTGCCGCAACAAAGAAGAAGGCAATGGAAACCCTGCAAGGGCCTTTCAGGCGAGTTATTGGTAAAATCAACAAACTTAAGCCCACAAAATGAATTGTGAATTGGACAATGCGAGGTCTGTTTTAAGTGTGGGGGTCCGGAGGTTAATATGAAAAGATTGTTCTCAAGTATTTTTTTATGCATTTTGGCAAGTTTGGTGTATGCGGATGATGCACTGCCTGATCCGAAATATCTCAAGGTGTGTGCCGACCCCTATATGTTGCCGTTTTCTAATATTCATGAGGAAGGATACGAAAACAAAATCGCAGCGCTTTTTGCGAAAAAACTGGGACTGGAGTTGAAATATGAATTTTTTCCGCAAAGGATCGGTTTTATCAGAAATACACTGAAGGCAGAATCTGAAACAAGCAAAGGCTTCAAATGTGATTTGGTTATCAGTGTCCCTGAAAACTTTGAGCTGGCCGCTACGACAAATCCTTACTTTACGTCAAGCTATATGCTTGTCTATGCCAAGGGGCGCAAGCTTGATTCAATTACCGACCCCGCCATGCTGGATGCGTTCGTCAACGAAAAAGGCAATACACTCAAATTCGGTTTATCCGACCGCGGACCGGCACAACTTTGGGTTTTTCACAACAATCTGATAGGTGCTATTGTGCCTTATCAGGCGCAACCTGGCGATCCGAAAGCCAACCCAGGGGCCAAATTTATTGAGGATATTATTTCCGGGAAGATTGATGCTTCTATAGTATGGGGACCAACGGCAGGCTATTACGCGCAGAAATACAAAGACAAGACCGAACTTGTTTTACTCCCGCTTAAGGATGATCCAGAAAAGCCGGAGATGCGTTTTACCTACAGCTTTTCCATGGCGGTGCGTTATGGTGAAAAGGCATGGAAAGAAAAAATCAATCATTTAATCAGCGAAAACGGCGGTGAGATTGAACAGATTCTGAAAGAATACGGCGTACCATTGGTCAAGGCGCAATAGGTCATCTGAGTATGAAAACGTTATTATTCCTGTCATCATTTATCCTGTCTTTTGCCGGCATTGCTATTGCGGTGGAGCAGACAGATGAAGGCAATCAAAGAACAGAACTGACCGAGGATGAGCTGGAATCTAAAGTCGGTCGTTTTGGCGAGGTTGAAGAAATTCCCGAAGATTTTCAATTCAGCAAGGCCGAAACCCTACTATGGCATGACGACCATCTGTTAAATATAAAAGAACCGATCAGGCTGTACTATGAATTTATCAAAGAGGGGAGTTTTGAAGAAGGCTTCAGCGATTCTGTCTATTTGGAAATTCTGAAGCTAAACGACGACGGTACAAAGAATGCTCGGCTTGATTTTTTTACTGCAGATAGAAAACAGTCTGTCGCACCTGATCACGTCACTAACATAAGGGGCAACCCGGTACTGGGGATCTATATGCAAGGCGACATCTATGAAATGGATCGCCTGACGGAGGGGAACTGGCGACATTTTTTGAAACAGATTAAAATCTCCCTGCGCAAGGAGGCCAAGGTTGAACGGATCACGATTAACTTCAACGGCAAGGAATACAAGGGCGAGAAAGTATTCTTTTCACCATACCTGAACGATCCACATCGACGCGAATTTGAGAAGTTTTCCGAAAAATATTATGAACTGCTCTTTTCCAATGATATTCCCGGTAGTCTTTACCAGATTAAAACAGTCATTCCCGATAAAGAAAATGCCACACCATTGATATTGGAAAAATTGACACTGGTGGACGCTAAAGCGAATAAATAACCGTGTTTCGCCTTCCTCTCAATCCGCAGATAGTTTAACTGCACAGAATTTGAATTCCGGTATTTTCCCGTAGGGGTCAAGTTCTGCATTAGTGATCAGATTAGCCGCTGCTTCGTTGAAGGTAAAGGGCATCATCACCACACCTTCTAGAATATGTTCATCAGCCCTGCCAGTCACCGCAATTTTGCCGCGCCGCGATTCGATTACCAGCGTGTCCCCGGTTTTCAGGCCGAGTTTGGCCAGGTCTTTTGGATGAATTATGATGCACGGGCCGGGTTCTAGCGCGTCCAAAACACGGGAGTGGCGTGTCATTGAACCGGTGTGCCAGTGTTCAAGCTGTCGACCGGTAACGAATATATAGGGAAACGCATCGTCAGGCAGTTCCGCCGCTTCAATATAGTCAGCGGGAACGAAACGACCTTTGCCGTCTTCGGTCGGGAAGATGCCATTTTTGAAGATAACCGGTTCCCCCGGATCGCCTTCCTGTGTCAGAGGATAGGTCAGAGAGTCTTCTTTTTCCAGTCTTTCCCAAGTAATGCCGGCCATGCTCGGCACCGCTTTCCTGATTTCCTCAAAAACTTCTTCAGGTCCGCTGTAATTCCAGCTTAGTCCGATGCGATTTGCGATTTCTTGGATGATCCACAAGTCAGCTTTCGCGTCTCCCGGTGAGGGGATAGCTTGTCGCCCTATTTGCACACGGCGATCCGTATTGGTGAAGGTGCCCGACTTTTCCGGAAAAGCGCTGGACGGCAGGATCACATCTGCATAGCTACAGGTCTCAGTAAAGAAAATATCCTGCACAACACAATGTTCCAGTGCGGCTAACGCCTCCCTGGCATGGTTTAAATTGGGATCGGACATGGCGGGGTTTTCGCCCATGATGTACAAGCCATTGATTTCCCCATCATGTATGGCGTGCATGATTTCAACGACGGTTTTCCCCGGATTTGGATCAAGAGATTTTCCCCAGAGCGTTTCAAACTTTTCCCGTGCATGATTATCGGAAACGGGCTGATAGTCGGGATAAACCATTGGAATAAGCCCGACATCGGATGCTCCCTGAACGTTATTCTGACCTCGCAGGGGGTGAAGTCCCGTGCCGGGACGACCAATTTGCCCGGTCATCAGTGCCAGGGAAATCAGGCAACGCGCATTATCTGTGCCGTGAATATGCTGGGATATTCCCATACCCCAGAAAATAATCGCCGTTTCGGCTTTGGCATACAGGCGGGAAACCGCCCGTATCTTTTCAGGCGAGACGCCGCAGATCGGTGCGACCTTTTCTGGATCGTATTTGCAAACGGTCTCTTTCAAGGCTTCAAATCCGTCAGTGTGTTCATCAATAAATTTTCTGTTGTGCAAATTTTCGCTGATGATAGTTTGCATCATGGCGTTCAGCAGTAACACATCTGTGCCTGGTTGTAGTTGTATAAAGTAGTCCGCGTATAAATGCATTGCGGATCCGTAAGGTTCAATTAAAATTAATTTACTACCTCTTTGGACCGCATTTTTCATAAAGGTCGCAGCGACAGGGTGATTGTCATTCGGTCTCGCGCCGATTATGATGATAACCTCCGCTTCGCAGCCATCCTCCACTTGATTGGATACCGCACCGGAGCCAATGGTTTCCAGAAGGGCGGCGACGGAAGAGGCATGGCAAAGGCGTGTACAATGATCAACATTATTTGTACCAAAGCCGGTACGCACTAGTTTTTGTACCAGATAGGCTTCTTCATTGCTGCCTTTGGCGCAGCCAAAACCGGCGAGCGCCTGTGCGCCCCGGTTGTCCCGAATAGTTTTCAGTCCTTTGGCCGCAAAGTCCAGCGCTTCTTCCCAGCTTGCTTCGCGGAAATATTGATGTATCTGGGCCGGCGTAACAAGGGCGGGAGTTTTCTCCGCGTCAGTGCGGCGTATTAACGGTTTGGTTAATCGTTCTGGATGATGTACATAGTCAAAACCATAGCGTCCTTTAACGCAGAGGCGGCTCTTATTTGACGGGCCTTCGCGGCCTTCGACATATTGAATGTGGTTGTCCTTGACATTAAATGTCAGAAGACAACCGACCCCGCAATAGGGACAAACGGATTCAATTTTTTTATCCGGCTCAACGAGACCGACATTCCCAGCTGGCATTAACGCACCGGTAGGACAGGCCTGTACACACTCGCCACAGGCTACACAGGTACTTTCACCCATAGGTGTTGCCGTATCAAACACGATCTGCGATTTGTTGCCACGAAAGGCATAGCCGATAACATCATTGACCTGTTCTTCACGGCAGGCGCGCAGGCATCGTGTACATTGAATACAGGTATCCAGATTGACCGCGATTGCCGGATGAGAGAGGTCGGGGCCGACCTGTTCACGCGGAGTGAATCTCGGCTTACAGACGTGTAATTTGTCAGCCCAATAGTCTAGTTCTGAATTCAGGTGATAGGGAGACTTGCCTTGTTTCGGCATATCGGAAAGTAATAATTCCAAGACCATTTTCTGCGAATGGAGCACGCGTTCACCGTGACTCTCGATCTTCATTCCCGGAGTCGGCTGGCGACAGCAGGAGGCGGCAAGGGTGCGCTCTCCCTCAATTTCAACCATACAGACGCGGCAGTTACCATCGGGGCGATAACCTTCCTTGTAACAGAGCGTCGGGATCTCAAATCCGTTGCGTCGGGCGGCCTGCAGTATGGTCTCATCGCCATAGGCCGTGACAGTTTTGTCGTTGAAACTGAATACTGTTTGATTGACGACTTTAGGATTGGCCACCATATTACTTAAACTCTCTTGGAAAATATTTAATTGCACAACGCAGGGGATTGGGCGCCGCCTGCCCCAGCCCGCAGATAGAGGCGTCTTCCATTGTCCTGGCTAACTCTTCAAGCAGCGTCAGATTCCATTCTTTCCTTTCCATCAGTTTGACGGCTTTCTCCGTGCCGACCCGGCACGGTGTGCATTGTCCGCAGGATTCATGTTCAAAAAAGCGCATCGCATTTAACGCCGCGGCTCTGGCACTGTCTTTTTCGGATAATACGATGATGGCGGCAGAACCGATAAAACACCCGTAGGGTTGCAAGGTGTCAAAGTCCAATGGAATATCAGCAAGCGAGGAGGGTAAAATACCGCCTGATACGCCCCCCGGAAAGTAGCCGTAAAACTCATGACCGGGCAACATTCCGCCGCAGTATTCATCAATGAGTTCCTGCATGGTAATCCCGGCCGGAGCGAGATGCACACCAGGTTTTTGCACGCGCCCGCTGACCGAAAAAGAACGCCGGCCTGAACGCCCATGTCGGCCTTCTTTGGCGAACCACTCTGCTCCTTTTTCAATGATATCCCTGATCCAATGCATGCTTTCCATGTTCTGCTCTAGTGTAGGATGCCCAAATAGACCCACCTGAGCGACATAGGGTGGGCGCAGTCTAGGTACACCGCGTTTGCCTTCAATGGATTCAATCATGGCCGATTCTTCTCCGCAAATATAGGCGCCAGCGCCTCGGCGAAGGTGAATTTCTGGCAGTGGACATGGTGGATTTTCCCTGAGCCGATCCAGTTCGCGTTCCAGCATTTTGTGACATCCGGCGTATTCATCTCTCAAATAGATATAAATCTTCTCCGCTTCAATAGCCCAGTGCGCGATCAAGGTACCTTCAATAAAGCGATGCGGATCTTTTTCAAGATAATAACGATCCTTGAATGTCCCAGGTTCTCCCTCGTCGATATTGATTGCGATCATCCTGGGTTTACTCTTTTCGGTTAAAATTCGCCATTTCCGTCCAGTTGGAAAGCCAGCGCCGCCAAGCCCTCTCAGATTTGAGTTTTCCAGAATAGAGATTATTTCGTCCGGCATGTATTGCCGCTGAACGCATTTTAGCAGAGTTTCATATCCGCCGTTTTTTTGATATTCATCATAGCCGATACAATCAGGTGCAACAGCTTCAAATTCATTGCTATCCACAGCGGCTTTCACCTTTGCCAAATCTGCACATTCAATCGGTTTTTTCCCGGCGATGACGATTGGCGCGGCATGGCAACGTCCCACGCAAGGGACGGACTGAATACGCACGTCTTTGATATTTTCTACGTTAAGTTGTTTGAGCAATTCTCTGGCACCGAACATTTCGCAGCTCAACGACTCACACACACGCAACGTTCGGGGCGGAGGTGGGGTTTCATTTTCACGGATGACGTCAAAATGATGGTAAAATGTCGCTGTCTCGTAGATCTCTGCCAGCGGCAGCTTCATTTCAATCGACAATGCGGCAATATGCCGATGGGATATATGGTGATAGTGATCTTGAATCTTGTGCAGATGCTCTATAAGCATCTCACGTGAACGCGTTGCGTCGCCAAGCAAGGCCTTAATCTCGGCCAATGCCTCATGCGGGATAATGCGTTCTCCGGGCCGTCCTTGCTTTCTACGTTGTCGTTTCATAAAGGTTCGTTTCTACACAGGTTTAAAATCATAGTTTAAAAGCCAATACCTTTAATCCCGCATAAAACCGGGTAAGGTATAGTTGATAGAAACGAACGCCATCCACAATTCTATCGTGCACCACCATTCTGATGCCTGCCTAGTATAATACACCAAAGACCGATTTTCAAAGACCGCCTGATCTTGAGATCCGCGCTAACCTGCGGGTAGTCAATTCAAAACTCTTCATAAATAGATTCGGCCAAGTGCAGACAGTTATCCATGCTTGCTCAAATGTTTGAGGAGCAGGATTTCACCTTTGCCGTTTCGAGACAGATCGCCGCTGAAACGATGTGCGACCGGACCGTATTTTCTGAACAGGGCCAAATCACCACCTGTATTGGCTAGTTGCGTAAATAACAACCTTAAAAACTGCATTTTGAGGTCACCACAATTTTTAAATGTCGCGGCGATATGTGCCGGTTTTTTCGCCAGTATCAACGTCCCTCTGCGCATGCCGCAGCCCGGATATTTTCCGACTTTATCCAAGATGATAATGGTGCCTGCGTGTATGCGATTGCCGCAGTAATCGCCTGCCTTGCCCTGCACAATGATAATCCCCCGACGCATGCGGTCGCCCACCCGTTCGCCTGCATTGCCCCTGATATTGATCATACCATTGCTCATGCCGAAGGCGTCTCCGGGCTGTCCGGCACCGACGTAATCACCTGCATTTCCGGTAATCTCTATCCTGCCGCCAGTCATACTGTTTCCAGACCAGGAACCGGTATTTCCGTAAACAGTCAATTCGCCGCCTGTCATACGTTTGCCAGCAAAATTACCAACATCACCTTTTATGCGAATGGAACCTTTTGTCATACCCTGACCGATACACACCAGTTTGTCGCAGCTTTTTTCAAATATAATGTCGTCCGATCGTCTGCCCTTGACGTCAAATAATTCGCCGGCGTTAACAATTTCTTTACCATATGCCAGCTTGATCTTTTTGACGGAATCAAGTTGCTTGCCTGCAAGCCTGTCCGGGGTCAGCGGTGATACGTCCAGAGTATATTGCGGCCGGTTTTTCAATGTAAAGGTGAGTGCAGTCATTTGAGTATCTTTCTCAGGTGAAAAAGGTGGGTGCCCAGATTTCCGCCGTAGTTGCCAGCACTGATACGGTATATGCCTTTTGCCGGGCCATATGCACAGGCTGCCCGTATCCCGACGTTGATAGCTTCAGTAATAGATTCTTCATCTAGTCCGTCAATAACGATTTCCAGTACGGAGCCTATCTCATCACCAAGCTGTGTTTTAACCTGACCTTTCAGTGTCGGGCAATAGGCTTCATTGGTTGAGGCGGTCAGGGATTTGTATTTTGAACCGACTTTGGAACCAGAGCCGACAATACCGCCCGGAAACGCCGTAATGACGCCGGGGATATTTTGAATCGCTTCAACAGCTTTTTCGCAGGCTATCAGGCCTTGGCGCGTCGTTTTTGCGAGTACCAGAAAGTTTCCACCACCAATCGCTCCGGTCACACCGGTCGTTTCCTCACAGATAAACTCGCCATGCATCACCGGAATCCTCCAATAACGTTTTCCTCCGATCACCTTGGATATCTGATAGCCATCGCCGAAAAAGCGCAGATTTTTACCCATAGGTACTTTCTGGTCACTTTCCAGCCCTGAGTAACACGCCGTGGTCGCCGTGGTCATTACGGATTGACCGACGCGGGTTGGTACCTGTTTTTCCATATCCTTGACGGACATCGTAAACATCATCACAGAAATGCCGGGGCGTCCATCAGGTGTTTCACTAGGCTTTAATTCGCGTTCAATATCCGCTTCAACCCCGCAGGCGATGACGGAAGAGGCAAAACCTCGAATAGCATTAGCAGCGCGGTGAGCCCATTTCAGATTCATGGCAGTTATAATGAGACGAGTTGTTTTCATCGGAAATGCCTCGGCAAAGGTATCGTCAATATAAACGCCGTTAATTTTCATGGTCTCTCCGACTATATACAGGGTTGGGTAATAATCCCGCCGTTGCCATATTCAATGATTTCATCGCCATTAATTTTGAAATTGTCCATATTGATTGTCTGGTAGTCGTCAAAATAACGTTTCAGTGATCGTTCTATTTCCTTGTCAAAGCAGGGACTCAGGGTATGGGTGTTACCGTTAACGACTTTGACGATCTTCCCATCGCGTACGATCAGTTCCCCCCCTTTGAATACATAATCCGGTTTGCTGAACATTTTTTCCCGGTCTTTCTGATCAGTGTAAATCGTAATATCAGCGACAGCGCCCGAACCCAGGTGTCCGCGGTTTTTCAATCCCAGGCTCCTGACCGGTGCTGCACGGGTCATGATGGCAATTTCATACAATGAATATTCCCGGTCAATGCTGGAAAGCGTGCTTGCCCTCGCCGCATCTTTGTTGATTGTTGACAACATATCGTTTCTGAAACTGCGGTCCATCAACAAACGTATTAAATGCGGGTAGCTGGTGAATGGTGCCCCGTTCGGATGATCGGTGGTCAGGAATATCCGCCAAGGGTCGTCAATCAACAAGAACAGCTCCAGACCGATAGCCCATTGTAGGGCATTGACAAAATTCTTGTCCCGGTACTTAAAGGGCATGACACCGCAACCGGCATCACATTCAATGTCCATGATGACCCATTTTTTTGGGTAGGCATGCCAGTGACCGGCATACTGTTGCATTGAATCTCCCGATATCGTCACCGTTTGCCCGAACAAAATTTGCCCGATATCCACCGAGATATTCGGGTTTTTATTGACGGCCTCTGCTATTTGCGCGGCGCCGGAGGAAAACTTTCGGTCGCCTTCCGTGCCGTAGCTGTGAAACTGAATATGCGTCAGGTGCATGCGCATCCCTTCCATAGCCTCTATTGTCGAAAGAGTGGTATCAACATTGCCTGGTACGCCCAGATTACAACCGTGAACATGCAGGGGATGGGGAATGCCCAGTTCGGTCACCGCCCGCGCAAGCGATCTCAGAATATCTCGGGGAGAGACGCCGTAGTACGCGTTCAGTCCATCCAGATCCAGTTTACGCTGGTTGAACTTGAATGCGTTGATGCCTCCTGGGTTGACCACCTTGATACCCAACGCCTGCGTCGCATTAATGATCCAGCCTACATAATCGCTTATCATGGCTTGATCTTTTTTCGCGGCAAGCATGCGCAGGAGGAAATCATCGTTGCCGAGTACAGCATAGGCCCCTTTATCAACCATCGGTGTATCCGCCATTTCCATATGCGTCTGTCGGGCACTGCAAGGTAGCATGGCCGGTTCGAAGCAGGCGGTATAACCCATCTCGGCATAACGGTAACCCGCAGTCATTGTCGAAGGCGCGGCATGACCGCAACCTGAGCGAGTCAATTCGGTACAATTGACCAAATCAGCCTGATGATCTTCCGGTAGCATCATACGAGCGATATTGACCTTGCCGCCACCGATATGCGTATGAATATCAATGGCACCAGCCATGATGATCTTGCCTTTCAGATCATAGACATTGCAGGTTTTGGCATCCGTCGGAGGCTTGCGGGTAATATGCCCGTCGTTGATATAAATATCCCTACGTTCACCGTTAATACCATGTACGGGGTCATAGACAATACCATTTATTAATTTGATATACATTGAGGTGCCCCCGGGATATTTTTGATGATCTGTTTTAAAACGACGTCAACGCTGGAATAATAGGAGCACCGGAGTTGCTTCAGGGGCAGGGCAACAACGCCGTCCGTGCGGAATAACTGTCCAGCATGGTCGATACCGGGCGTGCCCACCGGGATGAAGACATCGGGTTCAAATTCAAGCCGGGTCTCCGGCGTGGTCAGCACAATGATGGGGATTTGCGGATGTGGCAGGCTGGTGGTCGCATTGAAGCTGGATATCCAGAGCAATGCGTCCGCCTCTTTATTTTTCAGGACATTATACGTTGAGTAACGATGGGCGTCGTAGTCGGGATAGCCTTTATTAAAATTGACCCTGAGCGGATACCCGCTTTGCCAGGCGCAGATATTGACCGCTGTGGTCGCACCATTATTACCGTCCAATGAAAAGCCAGAAAAGCGCGTGATCCGGGTCAGATATTTGACAGTCTCGCAGAAATTCTGGATAGTCAGTTCGGCGTGGGAGATATTAAGGTCTGCTGCCGACCAGATGATGACGCCATAGCGGGCCTGTTTCATTTTTTCCGCCAGTTTTTCCAGCACCGGTGTTTTAATCCCGGCAACTTCCGCCGCATCAATACGGGCGCCGCTGATGATGGCATGTAGCGTGGAAATAATTTCGCCGATCTGATCAGTCTTGCAATCCAGCAACAGAGGACGTTTGCCTTTCGGACTGATTCCCTGTTTTATATCCAGCCGTTTGCCGATATATACGATCTCCCGTTCCTTGTTTTTTTGGAGGAACATCGCTTTTTTATTCCAGATAATTCGTTCAAAAAATCGTGGGTGACTGCTAGCGTCCGTACCAGCAAAAATGATCATATCTGCCCGATTTTTTATCTCGCCGAGGCTGGTGGTAATCCAGCCAAGATCCTGTAAAACCAGTATGTTCCGGATCAGCGAATCGCCGTGCATATGATCGATTATCGCATTCGTTTTGTCGGCCAGATGCATCACTTGACGCATCCCCGCCGCATCGGTGCCAAGACCTGTGATCAGAGGCGTTCGGCTTTGTTCAAGCAGGCGAGCAACTTCGGCAATGGCCTCATCCAGAGCAACTTTTTTGCCTTTTATCCGGGGACTGTTTTCTATCTGTCGTTTCTCAAAAGCGGTAATCGCCTTGGGACAACCGTTTTTCAATATCTTGAGTTTATGTCCGCTGTTTTCGATTACCAGATCATCGCAAAGTATCCCACAGAAAGGGCAGGTAACATTGCGACTGATGTAGGGCCGGGTTTTGGATGTCTGGGACAATGGGGAAATGACTTAAGATGTTCGTTATTAGCGCACTATATTATCATAAAGTATTGGCAGATATTAATCTGATAAATAACGATCAGGAGGAGCTCGTCCACAGAGGGATGTTAATTTTTTACCACTAGCGTGATTCCGTCAGCTACCGGCAGCATGCTGATAAACACGCGTGTGTCATTATAGATATGACGGTTGAATTCGCGGATAGCGACGGTGCTACTGTCTTGTATCGCCGCGTCGGCTGGTTTGCCGGACCACAGCACGTTGTCAATAACGATCACGCCACCCGGGCGTGTCAGTTTTAACAGGCGTTCGTAGTAATCAATATATTCTGACTTTTGGGCGTCAATAAAAGCGAAGTCGATATGATTCGTGAGCCCTTCAGAAATGAGTAGATCGAGAGATGCTATCGCCTCCCCCAACCGCAGTTCTATCCTGTCGGCGACTCCGGCCCTGCTCCAGTACCGCTGGGCGATTCGAGTAAATTCCAGGTTATTGTCACAGGCGATGAGCTTGCTGTCCTCAGGCAGGGCGAGGGCGATTGCAAGGCTACTGTAGCCAGTAAAAACGCCGACCTCAATGGCCATTTTTACGTTCAATGCTTTTACTAGAAAACCGAGAAATTGTCCTTGTTCGGGCGCAATCTGCATCTCCGCATTCGGGTGGTTGGCCGTTTCTTTACGCAGTTCTTCAAGTATCCCGGGTTCGCGTAATGAATTTGCTAGAAGATAGGTATAAACTTGCTCGTTCAATTGTAGACTTTTTCTGGACATAAGCGCTTCCGCAATATTTTAATATGATCCCCGAGTATCCCGTTTCACTAGTAAGCAGAGTTCACACAAGGGTCAACGTGATACAGATCACTGATACACATATTCTGGATAACAATACTATATCATCCAGCGGTTATGATACTACAGCCAGTCTGAATAATATCGTTCGGAGGATTCAAAAATCCGAAAAAGAGACGGATTTGATATTATTGACCGGCGATCTGGCACACGAGCCGACAAAGACTGCCTATCAGAAACTAGCGGATAGTCTGAGACCGCTGACGATGCCTTTATATTATCTGCCTGGAAATCATGATTCCCCCGAAATGATGGAATACATCATGAGCAGCAATGGTTTTGATTCAGCCCGGGCATTGAATATAGGTAACTGGTTGATACTGTTGTTAAATACTAAGATGGGCTATGAACAGGCTGGACAACTGGGAGAGGCCGAATATAAATTTTTGCGTCATCACCTGGCGGTACATACCGCACCCCATTGCCTGATTGCTTTGCACCATCATCCGGTAGCGATTGGCAGTCTTTGGATGGATGCCATATCACTGGTCGACGGAGAGCGGTTATTTGAAGTGATTGAACCGTTCAGTCAGGTGAAGGTGATAATATGGGGACATATTCATCAGGAATTTGAAATGCGGAGGGGACATCTTCAGCTGTATGGCACCCCATCAACCTGTCTGCAGTTTGTGCCGAGAAGCGAGGTGTGCGTGGTGGATGATAAAACGCCCGCCTACCGCAAAATAGCACTTGAGGATAACGGTAAAGTCAGTTCAAAGGTGGTTTATCTGCAATAAAAGCGCTTCCTCATTTAACGTGACGGGTGTGTGAGGGGGGCGGACAGATTATTAGCCCCGGTCGCGTTTTGGCGTTGCCACGTTGTTTCTCAAATAGACAGGCGCGGCCTGTTCAGCGCTGATCGCTTTTCCTTCCAGCCAAGCCGGTTTCGCCAGTGTGATAATGTCCCTTGCCGAAGGCAGTCCCATCGCGTCAAATCCCATCAGTTGATCGGCAAGTCTGGCTTTGAGTATCGGAGCATGGTCCCGCCAGCCGCTACCCGCGCCAAACCATTGTCCGCTTTCCGGGACGGTTACAGTGGACGGCGTGCACACTGAATCGTCTATCTGTTGACGCATCAGCCCGTGCTCGTCTCTTTCATACAGCCCCCAGTATACTTCCTGCATGCGCGCGTCAATAGCCGTCGCCACACGCTCATGTCGATCAGCAAACTGTTGCGCCAGCGCGGCAAGCGTTGAAACGGGGAGCACAGGGATATTATGGGCAAAGGCCAGACCTTTGACGACACTGATGGCGAGACGTACGCCGATAAACGCACCGGGTCCTTGTCCGAAGGCGATGGCCTCAATATCATCAACCCCGAGGCCAGCCTCGCCGAGTAACTGATCTACCATCGGCAGGATAAGTTCGGTATGTCGCTTCGGCGCAATCTCAAATCGGATTTGACAATCATCGTCAATAGCCAGAGCGGCGGAGCAACCCTCGGTCGCTGTCTCTAAGGCAAGGATCTTCATGACGTCGGTCAGGATATGGATGTACTCAGATGCCGGTAACGGTTTTACCCGTAGTTTTCAAAAGAAAAGTCCTAGAAATAGCTTAGCCAAATAGGCCAGCAGGGAAAACCCCGCAAGCCCTGCAAGGTAGAATAGTATGAACCAGTGCCACCGGTTTAGCGAGTTTTTCTTAATAGTGGTCCACCGTTGTTTTACCGCGGAAAACCCAGTAGACGAAAGCGGTGTACGCCAGAATAATGGGTAACAGGATAATGGCGCCAACCAGCAATAGTCCCTGTGCATTGGGAGCGGCGGCGGCCTCGTGAATGGTTAGAGAATAGGGAATGATATAGGGATACAGACCGATTAATAAACCGATATAGTTCAGGAAAAATAGAATGATCGCGTAGATAAAGGGCGTGTATTCTTTTTGGGGGTCAATCAGCGCATAAGCCATACGCCAAGCCGTAAATAGAACTAGCAGAGGGATGGGGGCGAGTAATATGATCCTGCTCCAGTCAAGTTCCGGGAAATTCAGTCCCCAGCGCACGGCAATCTGCGTATTCAGAAAAGGCGTCCAGATACTGACGATCGCAATACAGCCGAGCACGGCGAACAGGGCGACGACAGCGATTTTTCTTGACCAGATATTTAATGCCCCGCAGGTCTTTATATTGAGCCAGGTTGCCCCCAGTAGCGTATACCCCCAGACAACGGCACAACCCGTGAAGAAGCTGAACGGGTTTAACCAGTCGTACATATCGCCGTTGAATCGTCCCGTGTCGGACAGGGATATCCCCTGTACAAGCGCACCCAAGATCAGTCCCTGACAAAAACCGGTGATGATCGAACCGTAGTGAAAGACTTGATCCCAGACCCGGCGCATGACGCCATGTGCCTTGAATCTGAATTCAAACGCAACCCCGCGGAAAACCAACGCGATTAACATAAAGCCAACCGGCATATATACCGCTGGCATCAGGGCGGCATAAGCCAGTGGAAAGGCTGCGAACAAACCGCCTCCCCCGAATACCAGCCAGGTTTCATTGCCATCCCAGAACGGCGCGACGCTGCTCATCATGATATTGCGGTCTTTATCGTTTTCGGCAAAAGGAAAAAGGATACCGACGCCCAGATCAAATCCGTCCAGCACCACGTACATAAATACAGCCACGCAAAGCAAGATCGCCCAGATTAATGGCAGGTCCAGTTCCATCATCTATTTCCCCCGTCGCGGTTGTCCGGAAAGCCTACATAATAGCGGTCTGACAGGTTAGGTTTTTTTTGCCCCACCGGTATATCAACAACGGCGTCTGGACCTGCCCAAGCGATCCTGAAAAGATAGAAGACGCCGAAACCGAAGATAATAGCGTATACAAAGAGGAATACGGCCAGCGACATGCCAACGCTGTCGGCAGTGATCGGGGAGGCCGAATCAATGGTGCGTAACAAGCCGTATACCGTGTAAGGTTGCCGACCCACTTCGGCAACAATCCAGCCGGAGAGGATTGCCAAAAAGCCGCTCGGTCCCATACAGAACGCTGCCCATAGATATTTTTTATTCGTGTATAAACGTTGAAGGCGCATCAATACCAGCCCTGACAGACCCAGCAAGACCATCAATATCCCCAGACCGACCATTATGCGAAAACTCCAGAAAACAACAGCCACTGGCGGACGTTCCTCCCGAGGCCATTCCTTCAACCCTTTGATTTCGCCGTCCATTGAATGAGTGACGATCAGACTCGCCAGTTTGGGAATGGTGATTTCATAGTGATTTTTTTCCTGTTCCTCATCTGGCAACGCAAAGACAATCAACGGTGCGCCCTTGTATGTTTCCCAGTGGCCTTCCATTGCCGCAAGTTTAACCGGTTGATATTCAAAGGTATTAATGCCGTGTTCATGCCCGACAAATAATTGTAGTGGAGAGAAAATGGCAACAAATACAATGCCCATTCTGAACATGGTTTTGACCGCTTCGTTCTTCTGGTTTTTCAATAGCAGCAGGGCAGCTACCGATATGACGACCAGTGCCGTCGTGATATAGGCGGCAAAAACCATGTGAAAGAAACGATAGGGAAAAGAGGGGTTGAATATCACCTCCAGCCAGTCTGTCGCGTAAAATACCCCGTCGCGTATTTCGTACCCGGATGGGGTCTGCATCCAACTGTTGGCGGCGAGTATCCAGAAAGCGGAAACGAGGGTGCCCACCGCGACCATGCAGGTCGAAAAAAAGTGCAGGGATCGTCCAACCTTGTTCCACCCGAATAGCATGATTGCCAGAAACGAGGCCTCTAGAAAAAAGGCCGTCATGACTTCATAACCCAATAACGGCCCGAGTACATTGCCAGTTGCCACCGAGAATTCACTCCAGTTTGTCCCGATCTGATAGCTGAGTACAACCCCCGTGACGACACCCATACCAAATGAAACGGCAAAAATCCTGATCCAGTATTGATAGAGTTCAAGGTATTTGTTTTGACTGGTTTTCAGCCATAGCCCTTCCAGAAGAGCCAGATAACTGGCGAGACCGATTGTGAAAGACGGAAAAATAATGTGGAAGGCAACCGTGAATGCAAACTGTACACGGGACAGAAAGACCACGTCGTAAAGTTCGGACATTTAACGGTGCCTGTTGATTTTCTCTTGAAAATTAAACATCATACGCATCATATATAAATCCGGATATTCCGTAAAGGCGAGCACCGGAAGTTATGATGATCTCTGCTCATCATGATATGAGACGCCAAAATTACAAACTGCATCCAGACTATTTTAAAACCTATATTTATGCTGGCTTCATTTGAATTCATGATCGGCCTGCGTTATGTCCGCGCTCGCCGCCGCAACCATTTCATTTCATTTATTTCCTTGGTTTCAATGCTGGGTATAGGGCTGGGTGTGATGTCTCTGATAACTGTTCTGTCCGTCATGAACGGTTTTGAGAAGGAATTAAAAGAGCGTATTTTGGGTATGGCCTCCCACGCCACCATCATCGGGGATAGTGATAATCTGAAAGACTGGCGGTCGGTTGCAGACGAGGTCAGGCGTCATCCGCAGGTGATCGGGGTTGCGCCTTATTTTTATGCAGAGGGGATGCTGATTAGGGGCAATAGTGTCAACGGCGCGGTTATCCGCGGTATTTTGCCAGAGGAAGAACCGCAGGTAGCCGTGGTCACAGAAAAGATGGTCGAGGGTCAATTCGAAACCCTGCAGTCTGGTAGTTTTAATATTGTTTTGGGGCTGGAACTGGCGCGCTCACTGGGTGTGATCGTCGGTGACAAGGTCACACTCATCGCACCGCAGGCGAATATCACTCCTGCGGGTATTTTGCCTCGCCTGAAACGCTTTACTGTGGTCGGTGTCTTTGAAGTCGGTATGCATGAATTTGATAAGGGTCTGGCGCTAATTCATATTAATGATGCCTTGCGTCTGTTTAGAAAAACCACTCCGACCGGCCTGCGTCTGAAAACTGCCGATGTGCTACAGGCACCGTCTGTCAGTCGCAATATCGCCGCCCGTTTGTCCGGCCATTATCGGGTGGTTGACTGGACGCGGCGCCACGCTAATTTTTTCAGAGCATTGAAAACGGAAAAGACGGTCATGTTTGTCATCCTCACGCTTATCGTCGCCGTCGCCGCCTTTAATATAATCTCCACGCTGGTCATGACCGTGACCGACAAACGTTCGGATATTGCCGTACTTAGGACCTTGGGCGCGAGCCCCCGGAGTATCTTGGGGATATTCATGATTCACGGAATCGTGATCGGCGTTGTCGGTATCAGCTTTGGTATCATCGGCGGGATCGTACTGGCTGCAAATATTGATGTGCTTGTGCCAGCGATTGAAACACTGATCGGACGCAAATTTCTGTCGCCAGATATTTACTATATCAGCGATTTGCCCTCCGATATCCGTTGGCAGGATGTCGTCACGATTACCATTATGTCCTTTGTGTTGTGTCTGTTGGCAACCATTTATCCAGCGCTGCATGCAGCCAATACCCAACCTGCGGAAATACTACGCTATGAGTAACATACTCGAATGTCACGCTATCGCTAAATGTTTCAATGCAGGTTGCTTGCGCGTGGAAGTATTGAAACAGATTGACTTCATAATAGAGCAGAAGCAAAGCGTCGCTATTATCGGTGTCTCCGGTTCTGGCAAGAGCACCCTGTTGCATCTGTTGGGGGGGCTGGATATCCCCGATCGGGGCGAAATATGGATAAACGGCCATAATATAAGCGATTTGAACGAGACGCAAATTGGTGTATTGCGCAACCGCTATTTGGGGTTTGTCTATCAATTCCATCATCTCCTCCCGGAATTTACCGCGCTGGAAAATGTTGCTATGCCCTTGCTGGTCCGCCGGGAAGACAGGACGCAAGCCTTAGGAAAAGCAGCCAATATACTGGGCAGAGTAGGGTTGTCCGAACGGCTGGAGCATAAACCGGGCGAACTATCTGGTGGCGAACGTCAACGCACCGCAATCGCCCGAGCACTGGTTAACAATCCCGTCTGTATCCTTGCCGATGAACCGACCGGCAATCTGGATGGTAAAACGGCTGATCATGTCTTTGAATTGATTCAATCTCTTAACCAGGATTTTAATACCAGTCTGCTGATGGTGACACACAATCTTGAATTGGCAAAACGTGTTGACCGCGTGTTGGAACTGAAGGAGGGAGAATTAAAGGAATGAGGGGCGGAGGGGCAATGGATAATGCGTAATGAATATTGAACTGCTTCGAGTCGCAGTCTGACCGGGGACCCGCTTGTCCTGCTGTGCCTCGCTGAAAGTAGCCAGTGTAATCTGCGGATAATCAGACCCTCAGGGTTTGCCGTGGTTTTTCCATCGGTCGATAATGCTGATTCGCCATAACAGCTGGATGACAATGTAGGTGATTAACGCGCTGATGGAAGCCAATATAAAACAGCCCAGTAGCAGGGGCTGCCAGATGTCAATCAGGGAATGGCTGACCCATTCCAGCGAAAGGCTGAAATCAACTTTTTCCGGCTGGATATCCAAGAGTCGCACGCCAAGCCGATAGGCAAAAAAGAAAACGGGTGTTATCGTTAGTGGGTTGGTGAATACTGAAAACAGTATGGCCAGCGGCAGATTTGCCCTGAAAAAAATGGTCAGGATAGTGGCGCTGAGAGTCTGGATGGGCAAAGGGATGAAGGCGCAAAATATGCCGATGGCGGCCCCGGCGGCTGACGAGCGGCGATGCAGATGCCAGATATCAGGAAGATGCAGGTAGTCGGAAACAAGTATCAGGGCACCGCGTGTTTTGAAATGATGCTGTTGTGGCAAATGTCGTTTTAAGAAGTTTCGCAGGTTCATAATCAGTTTGCCAAGGCCGTATTATCATAATTGGATATTTTACATGGAGTTGGTAGATGTTTGCTGGGACGCTGTTATTTTCATTAGGGATATTTTCCCTGTTACGGTTCCCCACATTGCCTCCCGCCACGTATTATCTGCTGTTTCCCCCGTTGCTCCTTTTGTCATATTATATTCCCAAGTCAAGATGGATATTACCGTTTTTGTTAGGTTTTTGCTGGGCTATGTTCAGACTGGACCTCGCACTGGAGGAATATCCGGATGCGTTCATCGGGAATGACGTTCATGTTTTCGGCATCGTCCATTCCCTGCCTGAGGTCTATGCCAATGTTGTCCGATTTGAATTCAAGGTAGAAAAGATCGTCGCCGCGAAAGGTTCTGTTTTTGATAAATCGAAAGTGATACGGTTGAGCTGGTACAAAACCGATCGCATCCCCACCCCGGGAGAATACTGGCGTTTCAAGGTGCGGCTGAAGCGTCCGTACAGTTTTATGAACCCCGGCGGTTTTGATTATGAAGGCTGGTTGCTCAGAAAGCAGATTATTCTTGTAGGTTATATTAAAAAAGACAAGTCGAATGAACGTCTGGCAAGGACCGAGGGGTATTTTGTAGAGCGTCTGCGCCATAAGATAGCGAGGGACATGGATGAGTTGCTTGAACCGTCGCTGCGTGGTTTCGCGCGGGCGCTGACGTTGGGGGATCGCACCGGGCTGTCCGCGCAGGAATTAGACCTGTTGTCCCGCACGGGCACGAGCCATTTGATTGCGATATCGGGACTGCATCTCTCTGTCGTAGCCGGTTTTGTTTATTTGATTGCGCTGTTTGTGTTACGGCGTTTTTATTTTTTAACGCAACGTATGTCAGCGCAATTCGCTGCTGCTACGCTGGCCTTTATCGCCGCCCTGTTTTACGCGGCATTGGCCGGTTTCACCCTGCCTACGCAACGCGCCCTGATCATGATAGGCGCCTTTTTTGCAGCGCTACTGCTCGGTAGAAAATTTGCCTTCAGTCACGTCATAGCCGTCGCGGTCCTGGCGATACTGGTACTGGACCCGCTGGCGATTATCTCTGTTGACTTCTGCCTGTCCTTTATGGCGGTAGTCTTTATCTTATATCTGACGAGGTTTCGTTTTTGCACCGAACACAAACTGATTAAGTGGGGGAAACTACAACTCTTTTTAAGCCTGGCCTTGTTGCCTTTGTTGATTTTCTGGTTTAAGCAAATGCCGCTTTACAGCGCAGCGGTGAATCTGATTGTCATCCCGTTGGTGAGTTTTGTCATTGTTCCCTTATTATTAATCGCCTTATTGTTTTTGTTCCCGATGCCGTTTTTTTCAGCGTATGTCTATCAATGGGTAACGAACGTCAATTCAATCTACTGGAGCGTGTTGTCATTCTTTGGTGAACAGGGAAACAGTGTGGTAGCCATTGCGATGCCAAACGCATTCGCGCTGACATTAGCCATCATCGGGATATTTATTTTATTTATGCCGAGAGGATTGCCGGGGCGTTATCTGGGCGTTTTGTGGTTTATACCCCTGTATTTCCCCGATGTTCCTCGTCCGGAAAAATACGAATTTGATTTTATTCTGCTGGATGTCGGACAGGGACTTGCGTCGGTGGTTCAAACCCGGAAGCACACGTTGGTTTACGATACCGGCGCCCGATTTTCGGAACGTTTTAATATAGGGGATGCGGTTATTGCTCCATATCTGAAATACAAGGGTGTCGGAGCAATATCCACACTTGTCGTCAGTCATGGGGACAATGATCATATCGGTGGCGCAAGACCGTTGCTGGAGGCTTTTAATGTAAAACGGATCATCAGCAGTGTTCCTGAAAAATTTACCCGTCACGCCGTTGAAAAATGTTACACCGGGCAGCAATGGGAATGGGACGGTGTCGTTTTTACGATATTGCATCCTGACCCCGATGAAATTGGTTCGGGCAATAATTTGTCCTGTGTGCTCAAGGTTTCCGGTCGATTCGGTTCGGTGCTGTTGACTGGTGATATTGAAAAACAAGTCGAGAAAAAATTGTTGCAGAAATCACCTGAAAGATTAAAATCAACGGTACTGATTGTGCCTCATCATGGTAGCAGGACATCGTCCACTCGTGAGTTTATACAACAAGTCAATCCAGACTATGCTTTTTTCTCTGCAGGTTATGGGAATCGGTTTGGCTTTCCAAAGCAGAGTGTAATATCCCGTTATAATGATGCGGATGCGAATGTCCGGATAAGTTACAAGACGGGGGCATTGACAGCCCGGTTTTCCCGGGAAGGACTGAATATCCATGAATTTCGCACACAAAATCAGCGTATCTGGCATGATAGGCAAAGCGAATAAATAACATTATCTTAATTTTTATAAGCTCTTGAAATAAAATGAAGTATAGGATTGTCACGAGATAATGAACAGGAGATGAGACGGCATGTTTGAGTTAGTCAAGTCTGGTGGCCTGTTGATGTGGCCGATCCTGTTATGTTCAGTGGCCGCAATGGCGATCATCGCAGAGCGGTTCTGGTCGTTGCGGTGGAATAGAATTGTTCCCGCAGATCTGGTCAGCCAAGTCTGGGAATGGCACAGACAGGGTAACCTAGACGCGCAATACATACAAACTATTCATGCCAGTTCGCCATTGGGTATGATATTAGCCGCCGGATTGGTCAATCGAAAACACTCGCGTGAAATCATGAAGGAAAGCATTGAAGAAGTCGGTCGTCATGTTGCACACGATCTTGAACGGTTTCTCAATACCCTCGGCACCATCGCCTCAATTACTCCTTTGCTGGGTCTACTGGGCACGGTGATCGGCATGATTAAGGTTTTCACTGTCATTACTGTCCGCGGGGTTGGTGATGCCAGTGTATTATCGGCGGGTATTGCAGAAGCGTTGCTGACAACGGCGGCGGGGTTGTCGGTCGCTATCCCCAGTTTGATGTTTCACCGTTACTTCATGGGCAGGATCGCCGATCTGATTGTCACGATGGAACAAGAGGCATTAAAGCTGATTGAAATAATGCACGGTATACGCGAAAACGAGGAGCTTTGATGGGTTTCGGATCAAAAAGGCATAATGAGGTGAATCTTGATATTACACCCCTGATAGACGTTGTGTTTCTGCTGTTGATCTTTTTTATGGTGTCAACCACATTTTTGGAGCAATCCGACATCAATATCACACTCCCTTCGGCGTCAAAGCAACCCCCGACGAAAAAAGACAATGCGATAAATGTTGAACTGGATGCACAGGGGAATATCTATATCAATGGCAGTCCCTTGGCAGATAAACGGTTTGAAACGATCAAGGCGGCGTTGTCTGCGGCCTTGCCATCGCCGGACGAATCAGTGCCTGTGGTTATCAATGCTGACAAAGCGGCAAACTATCAATCCGTTATCAGTGTGATGGATGCTGCCTATCAGCTTGATTTAATCAGATTCACTTTCGCCACACGGGAACGCGCGACAGAATAAATCATCTTTGCGCAGATGTGGCCGAAAATTTATATTGAGAATATTTGGTATTCAAATCATCCCATTGGCTGGTTGCTGGCACCGTTCGGCTGGTTTTATTGTGTGTTTGTCGTGCTCAGACGCTTATGCTATCAATTGGGCCTTGCCACAGTTACCCGGCTCAGTGTGCCGGTCATCGTCGTTGGCAATATTACCGTGGGAGGAACGGGGAAAACACCACTGGTGATATGGTTGGCAGATTACCTCAAGTGCAAAGGGTTTAAGCCTGGCATTGTCAGTCGCGGTTACGGTGGGATAATTTCGAAAAAAATCCAGCAGGTCAGGGTCGACAGCAATCCTGTCTTTGTCGGAGATGAACCGGTCCTGATCGCGAAAAAAACACGCTGCCCTGTTGCCGTTTCCGTTCAACGACATCTAGCGGCGGCGGAACTCATTGAACATCATCAATGTAATATCATTTTATGTGATGACGGTTTGCAGCATTACTCCCTGAGTCGGGATATTGAAATTGTCGTTATTGACGGCAGTCGGCGTTTTGGCAACGGACGTTGTTTGCCCGCTGGCCCGTTGCGCGAACCGCTAAATCGTCTGCGCAGTGTTGACCTGATGGTCAGCAAATACAAAGCTGGCCGCCATGAATACGAGATGCGTTATCACTACGGCGATCCGATTTCCCTGCTTGACCCATTTGAAACAATGCCGTTGTCAACCTTGGCGGGGAAAAGCGTTCATGCGGTAGCGGGTATTGCTAATCCAGATCATTATTTCGCCTATTTGAAAAGGCATAAGCTCAATGTCATCAAACACATCTTTCCTGACCATCATCCGTTCACGGCCAAGGATTTTGCATTTGATGATGATTGTCTAATTATGATGACAGAGAAAGACGCAGTAAAATGCGCTGAGTTTGCCAAACAAAACTACTGGTTTTTGCCGATAAAGGCGGAATTGCCGGAAACATTCGAATATCGTTTTGAAAGTGTGATGCAGGAAATCATTTATGGATAAAAAGTTACTTGAGATACTAGTTTGTCCCGTTACCAAGGGGCCGCTGATCTATGACAAGGCCAGGCAGGAATTGATATCAAAATCGGCACGACTAGCCTATCCTATCCGGGATGATATTCCGGTGATGCTTGAGGACGAGGCTAGAAGGCTGACTACAGAAGAGATTGAAAAATTGTCTTGACCGGATGCGGATGTTCGTTCCATTCACTATCATTATCCCGGCCAGATACGCCTCAAGTCGTTTGCCCGGCAAGCCTTTGCTGGACATCAAGGGAAAATCGCTGATACGGCATGTCTTTGAAACAGCAAGCCGCAGTCGAGCACGACAGATTTTTATTGCCACGGATGATGAGCGGATTGCCAAAGCTGCCGAATCGTTTAACGCCCCGGTTGTGATGACCTCAACGGCGCATCATTCCGGTACCGAGCGTCTGGCGGAAGCGGTCTCAAAACTTGGCCTTGGTGATGATGAAATCATTGTGAATCTGCAGGGAGATGAATACGGGATGCCCGCCGTTCTGCTGGACCAAGTCGCTTCCGATCTTGATATGCACCCCGATCGGCAGATGGCGACCCTGTGCGAAGCCATCACCTCTTCCGAGGACTATCAGAACCCCAATGTCGTCAAACTCGTGATGGACAGGAATAACAATGCGCTTTATTTCAGTCGTTCGCCTGTTCCGGCGGATCATTCACGCGGACTGCCTGAAAAAATATTCCGGCACATCGGTGTCTATGCTTACCGCGCTACTTACCTGAAACGTTTTATTAACCTCGCGCCTTGTGAACTGGAACAATTTGAAGCACTGGAACAGTTGAGGGCACTTTACCATGGCGATAAAATCCATCTTACCGTGGTAACGGATAAAACCGGGATTGGGATTGATACCCCCGAGGATATAGAGCGGGCCAGAGCGGGGTAATACTTGTTTTCGCGGACTTATCGCTCGCGGTAGGTAATACGGCCTTTGCTCAAATCATAAGGTGTCATTTCAACCGTGACCTTGTCACCGGTCAATATACGGATGAAATGCTTGCGCATCTTTCCTGAAATGTGTGCAGTGATGACATGTCCATTTTCAAGCTCCACTCGAAACATTGTGTTAGGTAATGTTTCGACCACCGTACCTTCCATTTCAATCTGATCTTCTTTTGCCATATAGTTTTGTATGCTAAAAGGGGCTTATTCTGCACCAGGTTTTATTGGTTTGCAAAGTTAAGATGGATTAATTCATGTATATTAAGGGATAATGAGTGCGTTCCGCAGAGGTGCTATACCATGTTTGGCGCATACCTTGTTGGCCGGTCGGCATTGTGCGGGACAGACATCTTTCCTCTCGCCATATTGTTATCCATTGTCAACTTTCCATTATGCATGGATTTGCAGGCGTGTCCCATTGTGTTGTTTTTTCCAATGAACAATGCGTTTTCAGAATATTGATAAACATACTTCGCCGCATTGATTTTGCTCCCAGCATTTGTAAATGTTTGGAAACCACCTGACAGTCAATCAATTTGAAATCTCGGCGCTGAAGTTGCCCGGCAAGCCCTGCCAAAGCTACTTTGGAGGCATCTGTGTGTCGGCTGAACATCGACTCGCCAAAGAAAATTTTACCCATGGCCAATCCATACAGGCCGCCGGCCAGTTGATCGTCCTTCCAGCATTCAACGGAATGCGCGTAGCCCATCATAAAGAGCTTCAGATAGGCGGTCTTCATATCATTGGTAATCCATGTCCCCTGGGATGTGCCCCTGCGTATTTCTGCACAACCTTCAATCACGTCGGAAAAGGCGTTGTTGAAAGTGATGCAAAAATGATTTCGGCGAATCTTTTTAGAAAGGCTGCGGGATATTTTTATTTCCTTCGGTCTTAATACGCAACGCGGATCAGGCGACCACCAGAGAATCGGATGCCCTTCATGGAACCAGGGGAAAATGCCCATCCTGTAAGCTGTCAATAAACGCTCCTCGCTCAAATTACCGCCGATAGCCAGCAGGCCATCGGGTTTCATGAGTGTATTTTCAACATCAGGAAAATCCGGAGCGAATATGCCGTCCCGAACCCAATAGAGCGCGTTTGAATCCAGTTCAGTCCTCTTTGCCACTATCGCGTGATTTATAGGGTAAATGTTGCGTAAGTATTCCAATGTGCTGGCGCATCGCGTCGCCCTCCCGTTTTAGATGATCGGCGATGACCTCATGAAAACCGGGTTCCCGAAGCCAATGGGATGACGGCATCGGGACAGGTTTGAAGCCACGTGCAAGTTTATGCTCTCCCTGCACGCCAGCATCAAGTTTTTTCAGTTTGTGCCGGATGGCGTATTCTATCGTTTGATAATAACACAGCTCAAAATGCAGGAAGGGGATTTCCTCAATGCAGCCCCAGTGCCTTCCGTAGAGAGTCTCACTATCCTGCATGGCAAAGACCCCGGCGATATATTTGCCTTCTTTTTTTGCCAGAAACAGCAACACATTATCCGGCAGTTCCCGCCCGATAGCTCGGAAGAACTCCAGCGTCAAGCGTGGTTCGTTCCACCGTTTGTAAAAAGTAGAGCAATAAAAATGATAAAATACCTCCCATTGTTGTGGTGATATTTCGCCCCCTTTCAAGCACTCAATGTCAATGCCGTTTTTCCGAACTTCCCGGCGTTCCCTCGCAATTTGTTTACGCTTTTTCGAGACCAGCGAATCCAGAAAGTCTTGAAAATCGCGGTAATTTTCGTTAACCCAATGATATTGATAGGTCACTCTCTGTAATCCGCGATGTTCAATCAGCATCTCCCGATCACTTTTATCGGGAAATAAAACATGCAGGGATGAAAAATTTCCTTTTTTCATCAAACCGATGGCGGCGGAAATCAAGTGGCGCTGTATTTTCGTTTTGTCTACCATTTTACCGCACAATAATCTTGAGCAGGTCACGGGTGTGAAGGGGATTGCGGAGACCAGTTTGGGATAATACTTTCGTCCCGCACGTTGGTAGGCATCGGCCCAAGCCCAGTCAAACACAAACTCCCCGTAAGAGTCCAGTTTGATATAGAGCGGCAAAAAACCTACCAGCCTCGATTTGTCTTCAATGATAATATGGCTGGGTTTCCAGTATAAACCATCCACACAGCCGTATTTCTCCAGACCGCTCAGAAACGAATAGGACAGAAAAGGATTGTCCGCAAATTCCAGAACCTGCCGGTGGTCGGCAGGCAGAGTTTGAAGATCGTCAACAATACGCCAATCGGACATTAAGGGTTAAAACATGTCTACAGTGTGAACGTGATATTGGGGCAGGCTACCCCTGGGTGGCTGTATTAACCTTGCCTTTCCAGACTTCTGTTTAACATCTGAAGATAAATTGCCAAATAAGATGAAAGGTGCCCCCGAGGCACTTTTCGTTTTGCTTGTCCCTTCTCAGTTGACCATCGTGCGTTTGAGACTGCAGATGTCGGCCTGCGGCTTGCCAACACCGGGCAAACAACTTGTCGCTGACTGTGCACATTGCTATGTTATGCATATTGGGCCGGTCCCAGGATTAACCAATAACAGGTTCTGGAAACCAGGCGGCAAGATCGACTTGTCCGCAATAGACATAATTCAGGCCGTTACCGTCGCCCTTGCCTGTCGGAGTAAAAATTGCGCGATGTTCATTCACATAAAATCGACCCCCCGGGTAACCCCGCATATCCAGAATCGGCCGGAGAGCTTTAGTTACCAGAGCCTTATCTTTGAGAACCGTTGAGAGCTGGACCTTGCGGTTTTCGTCTTGTCTTATTTCCGGGGGAGTCGTATCAGTCAGGGCAGGCGATTCAAAGTAGATGTCCTTACCACCAGCGGCCAGGACATAGGGAATGCCGGGCCGGGGGCCAGTCCATGCATCCCCCGGGGCCAGCGGGTTACCGTCCAGGTTTACCGGCCTGGACGTAAGATGTCTGCCATCAAACTCAAACTTAAACTCGCAATCCACCTTTCCCCCCGAGTAGCAGTGCACGCTCCCATTGCGGGCCACGGGTACGATAAGGTGTTGGTATTCATTAATGTAAAAACCGCCACCCTCCTGGCCTGCGATAGCGCGTTTGATGTGGTTAACTCGTTCCGCAATATCACTTTCTACGTCCAGGTCCCTGAGTCCTTCACCTAAATCATAACGTACGGTTACCTTCCATTTGCCATCAACGATCCGAACCGTATATTTTGCGGTTTTGCTGACGTTCTGAGGCCATTGACCTCGATAAAGCATTGGTTCGCTCATACCTGCCTCCTCTGGATCCATTTATCCCATTTTTCAAATTGAGACGGCTCTACTTTGCCAACATAAAAAGCTTTCCAACCGTCTCGGGTTTTCTTATTGGTGACCACATGACCACAGACGGTTACTCGAACTCGTCCGCCGCTATCGTCAGGGCGCGCTTTTTTAAACCCCGCTATTAGCGCGAGATTCGAGTCAGATAGCCGTTTCCATCCAGTGTACAATGTACCATCAGATTTGATCGTGCATTCAAGGCCAATGGCACTCAGCCCAGGCCATTCAGTCCCGGGTGAATGGCTCCGGGACGATAGGTCAATGACGCTGTCCCCAGTTTGTATTTTGAACCCGCCTTCATATCGTCCGACGACGCGAAGCCCAGTCTCGTCTTCATTCTGAAGGGGTTTCACGATTGTCCCGTCAGGCAAAAATAGAAGACGGCCACCATGCCAGTGGTTTTGGACGAGTTTTGTAAGCGTTAAAACCCCGTCAGTGTCGTGTGCGACGCAGAATGTGCCTCCTGCATCAGAGTCAATCCAGGCCCCTAATTGACCGTTTCTGATGCGAAAGCCGGAGTTATTGCCTCTTGCCGGTGAATACGGGCCCACCCAACAGGGGAATGGCGTTTTTTCAGGAATAAACTTCATTGGGGAAACTCCAGGGGAGATAGCGCTTCTTCAAATTTTATTCTTTCGCCATTCACTTCGATCCAAAACGATTTGTCGAAATTCCAGTAAAGGTCTCGAATGGGCGTTGAGCGCTTTTCTTCTTGTTTCTGAACCCATTCCAGCAGCATTTTTTGTGTAAGACCAGCGTTATTTGATGAAGCTTTCTCTGGTCCACGTGCATATACCTCGTTGCGCCCTTTTTTCCTTGAGATGACGCGGCGTCCTGAAGTGCGCTTCACTGTCAGCTTTTCAACGTCACTTTCTTCCTGCTCTTTCGGGGTCTCAACATTTCCAAGATAAATCCAGATATCTTCTGGTCCCCTTTTTCGACCCGTCCGACATATCAAATGTCCACACGGCGTGCGGACAGCCCGGCGATACTGGTTTGTCTCAATGATCTTCTCTATGGCCTCTTTTGAGGCGCTTACCAATACCTTATCGTCGGTCCGCAGGTTTCCTGCCTGGTCAACGCGTAGTTCTAAACCTGAGGTCTGTGCAGGATATTCAGTTCCGATTTCCAGTGTGTTTGTGTCTAACGCATTGCAAGCAGGTCTAAAGCGCCTTGGGGGCACCCCTGTTTCCTTAAAGCTACCAATCAAATCATCAAGAGTGTCGGTATCAAGATATGACCCGGTCTCCGGATTCCAATTGAAGTACCTGTTTCTTTCCGCGCCGACCACAGCTTCCCAATCTGCTTTTTGGTATATGGCTTCGTCTTCCGTACCCTTTACATAAAGAACGAAGATTATCGCTGTACTTCCCGAGGCTTTTTTTCGGAGCATTCGTCCCAGACTCTGGATGCGTTGACGCACCGACCCACTTGACGCTGCAATAATGCCCAGATCCGCTGAGGGGACATTGAAACCCTCAACAAGTGACTTTGCGCTGATAATTGTTCTAGCGATACCGCTTCGAAAAGCGTTAATATTTCCAGCGCGCAAGGGTGCTGGAAGCCTGCTATGCTCAAGCACTGCGGGGATCTGTCTATCAATAGCAGCGATAAACAGCTTGTTTATCTCTTCAATGGCCTCGTGAAAAACAATAGCGCGTCGGTCCGCGTCTCGCATCGCGGACGAAAGGATGTTCAATGTTAACTCAGACCTGGAAGTCGCCCCGTAAAGCAAGCGTTTACGTTCATTCGCCATGCCAATGAATCGGGAGGCCTCTCCGCCTCCTTTTCTGCTTGCTATCGTCTGGCACCAGGCAAGGAAATTTTGTAAACTCCTGCTCCGACGGTACGCTACTTGAAGGTCCTTTCGCAGATCGGAAATTTCTCGACTGAGTTTTACATATTGCGCCTCTTCTTCAGGATTTAAAGGTAAGCCGACATGCCAGACCTCAAATGGTGTAAGCAGACTTGCCTCCAGGCTCTCCTTCAGTGAAAATTCAAAAATAATTGGCCCCAAACCTTTGCCAACTTCGCTACGTGCGTAAGCCTCATCTGTTGGTATGCTTGGGTCGCCTGCTTCACTCTCCGGAGTAGCAGATAGCCCCAGCGTATATTTTGGGTGAGCATCAAATACTTTTTGCGCTTCCGAGGCGTTAGCCCTGTGGCATTCATCAATGACCAGGAGAAGTCGAGGGACCCAGTCAAAACGTTTAACTATGGCAGGTAAAAGGCTGCGGGCAGAATTTATAACGCAGATCAATATTCTCAAATCTGGATCGTCTGGAATGCTTTCCCCGCCCCCCATAAGAGCAATTTTTTCTCTTGGTATATTGGTTGAAGACAGCTCATCCAGCCACTGGTGCATAAGTGGTATGGTTGGGACGATAATGGCGAGCCGAAGGTCCGGTTCCTTTGTGTTCTGCAATCGCTGAGCTGCCGCCAGGGCGAAAATCGTTTTGCCTCCACCCGTGGCAACTTTGATCGTTCCTCGTCCACGCCCAATCCAGTCGGTTAGGCATTTTTCTTGCCATTCATGCAATTTTGTCTCATCGGGAATGAGGCGCCAGTGCGCTGACTGATCTTCGGTTGAGGGGGTCTCTTTTTGTTCGTTAATGACTCGCGCGTCATTACTTGTTTTAGCGAGCGACATCATTTGCTCAGACAAAGCCTGGCGGGTCAGCAATTGCTGAAGTGTTAGACGTTGTTTTGCCGAGAAAATTGTATCTTCCTGCTGGTTCTCTTCCATCAACTTATCTCATGTGGCAAATTCTGATCAATGCACGTGCGCTGACTTTTTGTAATACTACTGAATATTTAATCATAAGTTTCCGTGGTGGGCATTCCCCAAACTCGCTTCATCAGAAGCTTATTTTCTCCAAAACCGATTGTGCGATTACAGCACCTAATACCTTGTGCTGATCTTCATCCAGATGAATGCCGTCAATCACGCTGGCGCTTGTCACGGTTCCAGCATCGAAGTAATGTGTTTTCAATTCAGCGGAAATTTTACCGAGTTCTTTCGCCAGTCCGATGCATCGTGTTTCCGCGCCTTTGAATTTGTCGGCGATCACGCCTTTCGGCTCAACAATCGGGGGCGGTGTGATAATCATAACTTCCGGAGTCGGCATTCCGGGTTCAATAGGGGACTGGCGGATTATCTGCACAAGCCGGGCTATCCCTTGCGCCGATAACCACGCATCATTGTCGTGAGCACGCTGAAAGTCATTAGTCCCGAGCATGAGAATAACCAGGACCAACGGCGAATGCATCTCGATAACCTGCGCCAGTCCTTGAGCCCCGTTTCTGCCTTCTTTGAAAGGATCGCTCCAGATTGTGCGGCGACCATTCAGAGAATTTTCAATGACCCTGACATCCTGTCCCGAATCCAGCAGTGTCTTCTCAAAAACACCTGGCCACCTTTTTTCAAAAGGCAATCTTTTTCTTGTATCGGGGATGATCCCCCAAGTAAGACTGTCCGAGTAAATCAATATTTGCTTTATGTCCGTGTCCATTATCTTCTAACATTCAGTCAGGCGTACAGTGTCTGCAAGGCACCCGCCGAGGTTATCGGGTTTTAGATGAAGTCATTATATTCATTTTTACGGCTGTTTGAAAAGTCAGGGCGTTCCCGACTTTGGAAGGCCATCTTTAGTCTTCAAAGATAGTAAAATCTTTTGAGGTTAAGCGTTTGGCTCAGGTAACTGTATATGTCAGAAAACTGGTGCCTGCTCCTATGATGTAAAGATGAAAGGGTCGGGTTGGATATGGGTTTAAAAACGGGCACCGGTCATTCCCGCATTGGATTTTTACAGCCTTTTAGAAAGTGCGACCATGTTTATTATAGTAAGCTGAGTACTTGCCATTTTGTTTGTTCTAAATTTTATTGGAGTGGTTGGTCCAGAAGCCGCGTACGTTTCAAAACTTTATATTTACGGGTTGCGGTACTTACCTAAACACTTGTACTGGGACGATGGTGTTTTGGCTTATATGAGGGTAGGCTGCATAAAAATAACCCGTGAAAATCTGCGTAACCCGTGGATGAAAAATGCGGATAGATTAAAATAGCATCCCCCAAATCGGGACGTTATAGCGGATATGAACATTCAGCTTGGTTGGTTTTTATGACGGCGAAGATAATGGACCGCAGGGCATTTGTGTTATCAGTTTTGTCGGGTTTGTTTATGCCTCGTCGTTCGCGATTTGTGTTAGGTGACGATTCGATGTCTTCAGTAGATTTTTATAAAAGTGGCTATATCAGCGATCCTGTCTTTTTGCAGCATCATATTGCGGCGGGGCATCCTGAATCACCGGACAGGATACAATATATTCAAAACGCCATACAAACATCGGGATGGGGCGAACAGCTTACTCTTGTTGGTCTGAAACCGGATGTTGAACGGTGGATAACAACTGTCCATACCGAAACGCATATCACTTCAATCAAGACTCATGCCCCGCTTGCTCACAAGGTTGCCTCTGCTGCTGTTGGTGCCTGTCTGTCAGGGATTGATAAGCTATTATGCGATCGGCTGGATAATGTTTTCTGCGCGGTCAGGCCGCCGGGACATCATGCCCTGAACACCGGTCAGGAAGAAGGTTTCTGTTATTACAACAATATCGCTATTGCGGCTCGTTACGCGCAACAACAATATGGTCTGAAAAAGATATTAATAGTGGATTGGGACTATCATCACGGCAATGCCACCGAAGCCATGTTTTACAATGCTGCCGATGTCCTGTTTTTTTCAACGCATGACCAATACGCCTACCCGGGGACGGGCGATCCTGCGAAAAAGGGCGCAGGTAAGGGATACGGCTACAACATCAATGTACATCTTGATTGCGGTGCCAAAGACGAAAATATTATAGAGGTCTTTAATACCGTGCTGGTAGTAGCGGCGGACGAATTTAAACCGGAACTGGTATTGGTATCGGCGGGCTTTGACAGCCGTGAAAATGATCCGTTGGGTTGCTTTGATATTACCGACGAGGGCTTCTTTCAACTGACGAAGATCGTCATGCGGATCGCAGACGAACACTGCCAGGGCAAAATGTTATCTGTACTGGAAGGCGGCTATAATCTGAGCGGAAACGCCAGTGCCGTCCTCGCCCATCTATCAGCATTGAAAAAACGATAGTCGCTGTCTTTGTCTTACTGTAAATCTGCATCATTGTCGGGCCGCATATAGACGGGGAAGGGCGAAATATTTCCATCTTTCGCCTTAATTTCAGTAATCTTCGCGGTACCCCGTTTTTGTACTTCATCAATCCGGATAATAGAGTGCATCGGGATATAGCTCCGTTGAATGCCCTTAAATTCAGACTTCAGATTTTCCTCGGAGGGGTCAACAACCACCGATGTTCTTTCGCCAAACACGAACTTATCAACCTCTACGAAACCGAACATGGCACTGTGATGGACATTTTTAGCGTACAGTTCATACACCTTGTCACGGTTGTGAAAGATCACCCTATAGATATGTTGTTTTTTCATTTCAATAACTCAGACCCGTTTTTACGCTGTTTATTTCAAAAATAGTTCATATTGTTACATTACCGCCATAGCGTGACGATAGCAATCCCGAGCAGGGTGTTGATAATATAGTCCACGACGCTGGCCAGCACACCTTGGCGTAACCCGCATCGTCCAGTCACAGCGTGGGTTCATCCAGTCCCGGTAAATCGGGGTTGATCGCCAGAATAACCATCAGCATACAGGATAAAATAAAGTGCCGGCGTGGCTTGAACGGCGAAACCGAGAAATGTTCAGGTCTATTAAGCCCACGTTGTGGGTATAAAATTTATACAGGATATTATACAAGACAATGGTTCCCTGTTGTTTCCGGACCGTGTCTGAAAATTTTTTTGTATTGTATATATGTAAAAATTTATAATGTTATCTGGCGTATCTGGCAGGAAGGGGTTATAATACGAATCGTTAGCATTTGATTTTATTAATAAGTGAGTGGGCCTTGTGCCCATTTTTTGTGTTTGATTTATAGTGATGGACCAAGAAAATCAGGTTTTATTCAATTTAATTGAGCCCGAAGTGGTTGCACTCGGTTATGAAACGGTTGGCATAGAGTTCAGGCAAAATGGTCGCCATGCCCTGTTGCGGGTTTATATTGACAAGGCGGAGGGCGTTACCATCGGTGATTGTGTTTTAGTCAATGAGCAACTGGCAAGTTTGCTTGATGCCGAGGATACGATTCGAGGCAGTTATGACCTTGAGGTTTCATCGCCCGGGCTGGATCGCCCTATTTTTACGATTGATCAGTTCAGGTCCTTCGTGGGAGAGATGGTCAGGATAGTCTTGTCCGAGAAGCAGGATGGTTCAAGACGTTACAAGGGGACTCTGGTTTCGGTGGATGATGACAAGATCGTTATTAATTGTAATAACAAAATGATTGAATTATCACATGATTTAGTTGAAAGAGCGCATCTGGTGCCACAGGTTTGAATTTTTAACGGCAGGAAAATGAATAAAGAAATTTTAATGGTTGTTGAGGTCGTCAGTAATGAGAAAGGCGTCGCCAAGGATGTTATCTTTGATGCGATAGAAGCAGCGCTCGCAATGGCGACAAAAAAGCGTAACCGTGAAGATATCGAAGCGCGCGTTGCGATCGACCGGAAAACGGGTGATTACGATACGTTTCGTTGTTGGGAGGTCGTTGAGGATACTCCCGAAGCGCTTGAAGTGCCTTCAAGACAGATTCCCCTGAGTGATGCCAAAGAGAAACAGACTGATATCGAGGTAGGCCAGTTTATTGATGAGCCTATGGAATCGATCGATTTTGGCCGTATTGCCGCGCAGACTGCCAAGCAGGTTATCGTGCAGAAGGTGCGCGAGGCGGAACGGGCGCAGGTGCTTGCTGCCTATCAGGGTCGGGTGGGCGAAATGGTAGGTGGAGTCGTCAAGCGCGTGGAGCGTAGTGGGATGATTATCGACCTCGGTAATAATGCCGAGGCGTTTATTCCCAGAGATGCGTTAATTCCGCATGAAACAGTTCATGCCGGTGATCGTATTCGGTGCTATTTAAAGGAGGTTAAATCTGAAACACGTGGTCCGCAATTGCTTTTAAGCCGTACTGCGCCGGAGTTGCTGATCGAATTGTTCAAGATTGAGGTGCCGGAGATAAATGAAGGGATGATTGAGATCATTAATGGTGCCAGAGACCCGGGGGCCAGGGCCAAGATTGCAGTAAAAGCAAATGACCCCAGACTTGACCCCATTGGTGCCTGTGTGGGTATGCGCGGTTCCCGTGTGCAGGCCGTTTCTAATGAATTGGGTGGCGAGCGGGTGGATATTATCCTCTGGCATGAAAACCCGGCAGAATTTGTGATCAATGCCATGGCTCCGGCTGAAGTCGATTCCATCGTAGTGGATGAGGATAAACACACCATGGATGTCGCAGTTGCCGAAGAAAACCTGTCTCAGGCTATCGGTCGGGGAGGACAGAATGTCAGGCTTGCCAGCGAGTTGACTGGCTGGGGATTGAATGTCATGTCAATTCAACAGGCTGACGAAAAAAATGAGGCGGAGACCGAAATATTGCAGGCTGATTTTATGGAGAACTTGGGTGTAGATGAAGAGATAGCTATTATTCTGGTGCAGGAAGGTTTTTCCAGTATTGAAGAAATTGCTTATGTGCCAGAAAAGGAAATGCTTGGTATTGAAGAGTTTGATGATAAATTGATCAAGGAATTGCGTGAACGAGCGCGCGATGTGCTATTGACCCGCGCTATTGCCAATGAAGAAAAACTGGGAGATGTGAAACCGGCTGATGATTTATTGCAGATGGAGGGCATGGATGAAGCCTTGGCTTATGAACTGGCAGGTAAGGGGGTCGTCACGATGGAAGACCTGGCTGAACAGTCGGTTGATGAATTGATGGATATACCCGATATTGAACGGGAACGTGCGGGAGAACTGATTATGACGGCACGTATTCCATGGTTTAAAGATACTGAGAAAACAGACAGCGAGGACGTTGGTTAATGTCTGAAATTACGACAGTCGGCAAATTCGCGGAGGATATCGGCACCTCGATAGAAAAGTTGCAGAAACAACTAGTGGAAGCCGGTTTGCCCAAGAAGGAATGTGATGATGTGATCAACAATTCTGAAAAATCGAAATTACTTTCCTTCCTAAGAAAACAACATGGCAAGGATGAAAATTCTGAACCGCGCAAGGTTATCCTGCGCCGTAAGACCATGAGCGAAATCCAGGTTCCCGTCAGTAGTCAAGGGAGGATGAAGCCGCGTTCGAAAACGATCAATGTTGAAGTTCGCGGGCGGCGTATTTATGCGAAACGTAGTGCCGTCATTGAGGAAACGCTGAAACGCGAAGAAGAGAGACGGCGAAAAGAACAGGCCATAGCCGAGATGCAGGCATTGGAGAAAGAAGCAAATGCGGTGGCATCAGAAAAGGCCACCGCAAAACCATCTGTGACGGCAGTTGAGGCGCCCGTTCGGGAAAGCGCTATCCAGGAAGGGGAAAACCAGACTGACGCAGATATGCCGCCAGTTGAGGCAGAAAAGGTTGACCCTGTCGCGGAAGTGGAAGCTGATGCCGCTGTTGAACCCACAGGTACTGAATCTCCCAAATCTCCTGACGGGAATAAGAAAAACGGACAACAGCCAAGCCGCGGCCGCGAGGAACTTCATGTGGCGACCAAGATTTCGGGACGGCGACGCAAGAAAGCCCGACCCGCGCTGGCCGTGAGACACTCGGGTGTTCAGCAGCATGGTTTTGAAAAGCCGACGGCACCGATCGTTAAGGAAATCGATATTCCCGAGAGTATTACTGTTTCGGAACTGGCGCAGCGCATGTCGATTAAAAGTTCCGAAGTGATCAAAATTATGATGGGTCTCGGTAGCATGGTGACGATCAATCAGATGATTGATCAGGATACCGCCTCAATCGTAGTTGAGGAGATGGGGCATATTCCCAGGCTGCTTAAGGAAAATGCGCTGGAAGAGGAGATTATCCGGTCGGCGCAGCAGGATGGCGAAGCATTCAGACGGGCCCCTATTGTGACAATTATGGGACACGTCGATCATGGCAAGACTTCTTTGCTTGATTACATTCGAAGATCAAAGGTGGCCGGTAGTGAGGCTGGCGGCATCACGCAGCATATCGGCGCCTATCGTGTTGAAACGGATGGCGGTGAAATTACCTTTCTGGATACACCTGGTCATGAGGCCTTTACGGCGATGCGCGCCCGTGGCGCGAAGGTGACGGACATCGTCGTTGTAGTTGTTGCCGCCGATGACGGTGTTATGCCGCAGACAATAGAGGCAATTACCCATGCCAGAGCAGGTAATGCTCCCATTATTATCGCGATCAACAAGATTGACAAGGAAGATGCCGACCCGGAGCGGATCAAACAGGCGTTGGCCAAACAGGAGGTCATTTCAGAAGACTGGGGTGGCGATACGCAGTTTGTCAACGTGTCGGCGCTGACTGGTCAGGGGGTCAATGATTTGCTTGAGAGCATCATTCTGCAATCAGAGATTCTTGAGTTGAAAGCGGTGGCGACCGGTCCGGCCTCTGGCGTGGTTATTGAATCGCGTCTGGATAAGTCGCGTGGCCCGATTGCCAGTGTTCTGATACAGCAGGGAACCTTGAATAAAGGTGAAGTATTGTTGTCAGGTCATGAATTTGGCCGTGTCCGGGTGATGATTAACGACAAGGGCGATGAAGTCGATAGTGCTGGTCCCTCAACACCAGTAGAGGTGCTGGGCCTGTCGGGGACGTCTAATGTTGGTGATGAAGTAATCGTTGTGCCGAATGAAAAGAAGGCCAGGGAACTGGCGCTGTTCCGACAAGGTAAATACCGCGAGACCAGAATGGCGCAACAGACCCCCAAGTTCGAGGATGTTGTTGATCAGATGATGGGAGGTGAGACGGTATCGTTGAATCTGTTGATTAAATCCGATGTGCAAGGTTCGGCGGAGGCGTTAACCAACGCATTGACTCGTTTAGGCAATGATGAAGTCAAGGTTAATGTAATCAGTAGCGGCGTCGGTGGTATCACCGAGTCGGATATCAATCTGGCCATGACTTCGAATGCCATCGTGATTGGTTTTAATGTCCGCACCGATGCGAGTGCGGGCAGACTGGCTGATGCCGAGAGTATTGATTTACGCTATTACAGTATCATATATGATGTGATTGATGATATTGAGGCAGCGGCAGAAGGTCTGCTTGCCCCAAAGCACAGGGAAAATATTATCGGCGTTGCCGAGGTCAGGGAGGTATTCCATTCTCCGAAATTCGGTGATATCGCGGGCTGTATGGTCATTAATGGTTATATCAGACGCAGTAATCCTATCCGGGTATTGCGTGATAATATTGTGATCTATGAGGGAGAACTGGAGTCATTACGGCGCTTTAAGGATGATGTCAATGAAGTGAAATCGGGCATGGACTGCGGTATCGGGGTAAAGAATTACAGCAATGTCAGGGCCGGGGATCAGATTGAGGTCTTTGAGCGTATCAAGAGCAAAACATAAACGCCGGTAGTAGACCATGCCAAGAGAATTCGGACGAAATCAGCGGGTGGCGCCGTTCATTAAGAGGGAATTGTCTGTCCTGATTCAACGCGAATTTCCCGTATGCCAATACGGCATTATCACGGTGAATCATGTGGATGTCGCCGCCGATTTAAAAAATGCGGACGTTTATATTACCCTGCTGGCGGATAATAAGGCGCGTGAACCCCTGATCGCGATTTTGAATAAACACACGGGACGTTTCCGTTATGAGATTTCCCGCGTTATGACCGCAAAATATGTTCCGTCATTACATTTCAAATACGATGAACCCGCGGAGCGTGCCCGGCGGTTGACGGATATTATTGATTCTTTTGCGCATTGAGTCTGGCAGCCAGGCAAAAAAAAGGCGGGATGTCAGTGGTCTTCTGGTGCTGGATAAACCCGCCGGTATGAGTTCAAATGCGGTGTTGCAATATGTCAAACGGCTGTATCATGCCAAAAAGGCGGGACATACCGGGAGCCTTGACGTACTCGCGACTGGTCTGTTACCGATTTGTCTCGGAGAGGCGACGAAAATAGCGGGCTATCTGCTGGAGTCGAACAAGGTTTATCAGGCCTGTGGTTTGCTGGGTGTGACGACGTCGACCGGGGATGCGTCCGGCACCATCACCGGAAAAAAACGGGTAGCGGGTATCACGCGTTCCAATATTGAAAGGGTCTTGCGTGATTTTATCGGTGAGATTGAGCAAGTTCCGCCGATGTATTCGGCACTCAAACGTGGCGGCAAACGTTTGTATGAACTGGCCTACAAAGGTATTGAAGTAGAACGTGCGCCAAGATCGGTTACTGTCGGACGGTTGGAGTTGATCGCGTATAATTGTCCCGAATTTGAAATAGAAGTGTCCTGTTCAAAGGGCACCTATATAAGGGTATTGTGCGAGGATATCGGTCGCCGTCTGGGGCCGGGAGCGCATGTGTTAAATTTGCGTCGATTGTGTTGCGGCCCTTTTATCGAGTCGCAGGGAGTGACCCCCGAACAGCTTGAGCGGGCGTCAGAAGAAGGGAAAGCGGCGCTGGATACACTGTTATTGCCGATGGATACCGCTTTGACGGATTATCCTGCAGTTTATATATCGGAGGCCGCCGCGCATGATCTTTATCAGGGGCGAGTGGTGACGGCACCGGATTTGCCAAAATCCGGTCATTTGCGCCTTTATGATCATTCGGAAGTGTTTATGGGGCTGGGATTTGTGACACAGGATTGGCGCGTTGCTCCCAAACGTCTTATTAAAAGAGCAAAAATCAGGGAAACATAATGGTTATATTTTTTGCTTGTCACGATTGTCTGATGCACGTAAAATGAGCGTCAGATTTTTATGATACGGAATCAAGTTTCAGGAGAGTTTCAATAATGTCATTAAGCCATGAGCAGAAGGCTGAAATAATGGGAGATTACCAGCGCAGTGCTGGTGATACCGGTTCCCCCGAAGTGCAAGTAGCGTTGCTGACGTCCCGTATTAACGACTTGTCGGGGCATTTTAAGGTACATAGTAAAGATCATCATTCAAGACAGGGACTGTTGCGTATGGTGAACCAACGCCGTAAATTGCTTGACTATCTCAAAAATAAGGATATCAATCGCTATCGAGATTTGATTGTTCAACTGGGTCTGCGTAAATAGTTTCAGTTTGTCAGTGTGCGCCGTCAATCATCGAATCTGCAAGAATTTTCATTTCTTTGTAATTAATTAACATTTCACTATCAGGAAAAGGTCATGAATGCGGCAAAAAAAGAGTTTCAGTTTGGTCATCAAACAATCATTTTGGAAACGGGTAAAATCGCTAGACAGGCATCTGGCGCGGTCATGGTTAGTATGGGTGATACGGTAGTATTGGTAAGTTGCGTCGCGAATAAAAAAGCGGATGAAGAACGGGGTTTTTTCCCGTTAACTGTAGATTATCAGGAAAAAACCTATGCGGCGGGCAAGATCCCGGGTGGGTTTTTCAGGCGCGAAGGGCGACCTTCAGAGAAGGAAACATTGACCTGCCGTCTGATTGACCGGCCGATTCGCCCGCTTTTCCCCAAGGGTTTCAAAAATGAAGTCCAGATTATTGCCACCGTGTTATCGCTTGACCCGGATGTTGACCCGGATATTCCAGCCATCATCGGGGCATCGGCCTCAGTCTGCCTTGCCGGGCTTCCTTTCAGCGGTCCGGTCGGTGCGGCCAGAGTGGGTTATAAGGATGGTCGGTATTTATTAAACCCCGCCTTTGGAGATTTGGAAGATTCCGAACTGAATCTGGTTGTTGCCGGTACCGATTCGTCGGTATTGATGGTGGAATCCGAAGCGAAGCAATTGTCGGAAGAGGTAATGCTGGGTGCGGTCATGTTTGGTCATGAGCAATTTCAGACCGTGATAGAGAATATCAAGGCATTGGTGAAAGAAGCCAATGTCGAACTCTGGGACTGGACGCCGCTAGAAAAGGACGATGCCCTTGAGAGCGGAGTCCAGACACGCGCAGAAGCCCTGATCGGCGAGGCGTACAGTATTCAGAACAAACTTGAGCGAAAGGAACGCCTTAGTGAAATCAGGAGTGAAGTGATTGAAACCATGACGCAGGATGAGGAACCGCAATGGTCTGCTATCCAGATCGCTGATGCGATTGATGCCTTAGAAAGCCATATTGTCCGTAACAGTATCCTGTCCGGGGAAAACAGAGTTGACGGACGTGATTCAAAGTCAATACGTCCGATACATGTGGAGACTGGTATTCTACCGCGCACCCACGGTTCGGCCTTGTTCACACGCGGTGAAACCCAGGCGCTGGTGATTGTCACGCTAGGGACACAACGCGATGCGCAAATTATTGATGCGATTGAGGGCGAACGTAAAGAGCCCTTTATGTTTCACTATAATTTTCCGCCTTTTTGTGTGGGTGAAACCGGTCGCGTCGGTTCGCCGAAGCGGCGAGAGATCGGTCATGGTCGATTGGCGAAACGCGGTATTCTGGGCGTGATGCCGGATATGAGTGATTATCCTTATTCTATTCGTATCGTATCGGAGATCACCGAGTCCAACGGATCAAGCTCAATGGCGTCGGTATGTGGTAGTAGTCTGGCTCTGATGGATGCCGGGGTCGCGCTTACAGCACCGGTGGCGGGGATCGCGATGGGACTGGTCAAAGAAGGAGATAAGTTTGTCGTATTGTCGGACATTATGGGCGATGAGGATCATCTGGGCGATATGGATTTCAAGGTCGCCGGTTCCGATGCGGGGATTACCGCCTTGCAGATGGATATCAAGATTAACGGTATTACCAGAGAGATTATGGAAGTCGCATTACGGCAGGCGAGGGAAGGGCGCTTGCATATTCTGGGCAAGATGAATGAAGTTTTGCCTAGCCATAAAGAGGAGTTGTCGGAGTTTGCCCCGCGTATTACGACAATCAAAATTAACCCGGAAAAAATCCGTGATGTGATCGGCAAAGGCGGTGCAACGATCCGCGCGATTACGGAAAAGACCAATACGACGATTGATATTGAGGATGACGGTACCGTCAAAATTTCCGCCACGGATAAGACGGCATGTGATGAGGCGTTGGAACAGATTAAGCAGCTCACCGCGGATATTGAAGTCGGCAAAATTTATGAAGGCCGTGTTGCCCGCCTGATGGATTTCGGTGCGTTTGTCAATATTCTGCCTGGCAAGGATGGTCTGGTGCATATCTCGCAGATTTGTGAGGAGCGTGTTGAAAACGTCAGCGACAAGCTCTGCGAAGGTGAAATGATACAGGTGAAGGTGCTTGAAGTAGACAGGCAAGGACGTGTCCGTCTGAGCATGAAGGCCGTTAATGAATAAACGATGCCAGATTGATTGATGATCTGATAATTGCATCCGGCCTGATACGGTTTATCGCCGGGCGGGCATTTATTTTTTCAACACAAAGGTCAGTATTTCATCCCCCGTTTTATAATCGTACAACTGGTTTCCGCCTGCGGCGACGGTAATATATTGTTTACCGTCAAGACGGTAGCTGATCGGCGGGGCATTAACACCATATTCAGCCTTGTAATGCCATAATAATTCACCGGTATCGGCATGGAAAGCGTTGAAACGTCCGTTCCCTTCGCCACTGAAGACAATATTACCCGCGGTTGTTAGTACACCGCCCACCATGGGTTCATCTATGCGGTTCTGCCAAACTACTTTGCCGGTGCGTACATTGATTGCCGTCAAGGTCCCCCAGTCCGGTTCATCGGCTTTCTGGAAGAAGGTATAACTTTTCCAGGGGCGCCCAGGCTTTGGTGTCAACGGGCGCGAAGTAAAAATTGAAGGCTGATAGGTTCCGGCGATATAGACCCGTTCGGTGTTCGGGTTATAGGACACGGGCGACCACGAGGTGGCGCCCAATGTTCCAGGTACAATGCGTGTCCCTGTTTCGGAGGGAAGGGCAAACAGGTTTTCCTGTCTTACAAAGGGTTCCGATTTTCGGATCAGACTTCCGGTTTCGCGATCATGAACAAAAAACCAGCCTAGTTTGCTGGCCTGTCCCACGGCTTTGACGTCTTTACCAGCATCCTGATAGTTGAATAATACTGGCGGACTAGCGACATCGTAACCCCAACGATCATGCGGCACCTGCTGATAATACCAGCGCAATTTTCCGGTTTTTAGTTCCAGCGCGACCAGACTGACAGTATATAAATTATCGCCCGGGCGGGTAGACCCGTCCATCTGCGGAGAAGGATTCCCCGTGCCGATATACATTAGCCCCAATTCGGGGTCAATTGCCGGTGTCGTCCAGATGGAGCCGCCACCCAGACGCCATGTATCCGAATATTCCTGGTAGGCTTTCTGCTCTTTCTTGATATTGCGATTCAATTTCGGGCCGTAATCAAGTTGTATCGTCCATGTGCCTTCCCAGCCTTTCGACGGTACACTGTACCAGCGCCAGAGTTCCTCGCCACTTTCGGCGTCATAGGCCGCCAGAAATCCGCGAAGACCATGATTCCCGCCAGAAAAGCTACCGACGGACAGAATCGATTCACCATCCTTTTCCTGCTCAAGGTGCAGGCCGTAACCAGCACCGGTGATGCCAATATAGACAATGCCCTCAAAGAATTGCGGGGCGAGGTTGGCACTGTAGCCAGTCTGCCCTGTCTGCACCGCCCCTTCAAATTCCTCAATGTCCATGGTGGCCTGTATAATCTCGGCATTGCCAGAGGATGTATCGGCAATCGTCCTGTCCCAGAGGACTTTACCGCTTGTTTTATCCAGCGCGATAAGGCGTCCGTCAATGGTCACGGTGAAGATTTTTCCGTCCCCGGTGGCAGCCCCGCGATTGGCAGGGCCACAACAGAAGCGCCAGCTTTTCAATATATGTTTGTAACGCCAGATCTCCTTGCCAGTGGCGGCGTCCAAAGCAATCACATCATTAAACGGTGCTGTAATATACATAATGCCGTCTTTCACCAGCGGGCTTGTCTGAAAAGTTCCTTTTTTGCCGGTTTTATATTTCCAGGCGAGCTTCAGTCTGGCAACATTGTCGGACGTGATTTGTTTTAGCGGACTAAAACGCTGATTGTCGTATCGATAACCATATATTGACCATTCCGTATCCAAAGGGATATCTCTAGCGGCACAGGTAACCGGGAGCAATAACAATAAAGCAAAAATATATTTGATTGATGTCATGGTTTTTCCATAATGAATAAAATACTGCCAAATCTATACAGGGGCTGTTTTAAATTTTAGTGAAATATAAATGAACAACAGGCTCAAACTCAAAATTTTTCCACGATACGCGTGTTTTATTTTACTTTGTTGCCTGATTTTATCAGGCGCCTGTTCCAGGCGGAACGCGTCTTACTTTCCGTTAAACGCGGGGTATAAATGGCAGTATGACATCAGACAGAAAACGCGGGACGGTCTGATCAGGCAGAAGTATATCCTGAGCAATCTGGGTGAAAGCATACTGGATAAACAGACTGTTTTTTTACGTCATACGCTTGATGGTACCGCCTTGTATTATTCCGTCTCAGACAGGGAAATCGTCTACCTTGGGTACAGTAAAAACAACGCGCTTGTGCCAGAGTTCAAAAAAGACAGGCAGATCGTCATCCGCAAACCGGTGGTGGTCAATACGCAGTGGGAACAGTCGACAATGACCCGACTGTTGAAGAAAATTATGCCGTCACAAAAAACCGAATCCGGAATCGTTGCCAGAATTCCGTTGCAAGTAAAGATTGAATCTCTGAACGAGACTGTCAGGGTCCCCGCCGGTCGTTTTGAGCAGTGTATGAAGATCACGATGATTGGTTCAGCTTACAAGGATACGGGAGATTATACCGGTTTAACCGTTGTCAGCGTTAAACAGACAAAGTGGTATGCGAAGGGTGTGGGGTTGATCAAGATGGAACGTCTGGAAACAGCGCAAAGCGAAGCGCTAGATGGCGGCTCCCTGTCACTCGAACTGGTCAATTTTGACACCGGTCAAGCCAGTTTCTTATAGTGTAAGTATTTACCGGTTTGTGTTTGAGTCAATAATGTTTCTCAGTAATTTTTTGGCCTCCCGGAGGCAGCAATAAAGTGTCTTCCCGAAACGGAGCCACAAATCATGGATTCGGGCGCTAACGGAATATTTGATACTTTTGCGGTCAAGGGCGAATTGAGTGAAAAATATAAACCATTTCCTCTGGGCAAAAAAATGTCCCTGACGTGGTGCCAGAAAGATACGTTTATGCGAGTGTTCTACGAGCGTGATATCGTGGAACTGATTTTTTCCCAGACTTTCTGAGACAATTTGTGCATAAAGCTCAAGACCTTGTCGGTGCGGTATCAGTATGGCGTGTGCACCGAGCATATTATAAATCCTGAAAAATGTTTCATTATAATCCCGGACATCCCGATGATGATTAAAGCGTTGAAGCGACGGTAATAGTTTCTGGTCATAATTGCTGCCGCCGAGATAGATCAAGTCGGTCTCTTCCGGTATATCAAATTGATCCGGCAACGGACGTATTAACGTGGCGTCGTCTTCCAGAATGATGCACGGAATATTTTGATCTTCCCTTATTTTGTGCAGTAATTTTTGCGTGGCAAGGTTAATCCTGTTCCACCTGAAAGCTGCCAGCCCGGCCTCTCGTAATTCTTCATCAACCTGATCATTGACAAGGTAATAGGTCATACCGAGCGTGGACAGCATGTGTTTTATACGGGTTGTCCTGCTGGAATGCCCGTTCAGGACATAAACGGGTACCTCCATCGGTTTGATACGCACGTATTAATTTCTCTCTTTAATGGTTTAGAAGAATTTTTAATTTAGAAATCTTTGCCATATAGGCAAGAGGATGTTTTTTCGCCTCATGTTTTTTTTTCGGCTAATATTTCAGCGTACAAATTTTTATATTGCTTCGCGATTTTATCCATGGCGAAGTTCTGCAGGACAATTTCTCTTGCCCGGCACCCCATTAGTTTCCGCCGGCTTCCATCGCTTAACACATACAAAAGCCCCTCAGATAATGAACCTGGATCATCCTGCAATGCGATATATCCGGATTCTTTATGCTCAATAATCTCTCCGCCGACGGAAAATGCCACTACCGGTAATCCACAGGCAGACGCTTCCAGCACCACCTGTGGAAAATTCTCCTCCCGTGATGGGCAAACAAATACATCTGCCGCATTATAGGCGAGGCGTAAACTTGTTGTATCATTAAGCCAACCCAGATAATGCACGGGAAAAGGTAAATCTTCCCTCTGATTTGAGGCCCCAAAAATGGCGCAATGAATATCATCACAGGACCGGATACCCTTAAGATGATTTAATGCCGACTGCAAGAAATCATAACCTTTATTTTTATCTTCTAAACTCACCGCCCCAAACAAGACAATACAGGCGTCTTTTGGCAATCCCAATAAGTCGCGCGCTTTCGCCTGTGCAAACGGGGCAAAATTTTGTGTGTCAACACCAATAGGAATACGGCGTATAGGGTATGTCGCGAGCAAACTGCTTTGATGTGCCATATCGTAAAACCGTTTGCTCGGCGTTACTATATGGGGTTGCATTTTTCTGTACGCCCGTCGTTTCGCATACCACATTATACGGGACGCGTCAAAAGCGTGTCCTTTAATTAACTGAGGGCAATGGCCGCACTTGTTTTCAAATCGTCGACAACCTGTTGTAATTCGGCAACCGCCTGTGAACGCCCAGGTATCATGCAATGTCCAGACAACGGGCAGGTTTATTTTTCCCAGTGCCGAGACGGAAAGAAAGTACGGGGCAATCCAGTGCAAATGAATAATATCCGGATCAATTTCAAATATACGTTTAAGCGGGAATGCTGAAAATGAAGGCGGGAAAAAGTGTCCTGTATTTGGAAAAAAATCGCCTGTGACTCTGTTCACAATGGACATAACATCAGCTATTATTCCCCGTCCGGGTCCTGTCCGTCTCAAATCGATAATCTCGGGCGCCCGAATCGCGCCAGGCAACCAGACCGATTCACCCTTCGTTCCCATAAGCGAATCACATCCGATCTTCAACAGGCCTTTGTGTAGCCGGAATGATGCGATTGCCTGAATAACAGGGCCTGCCGTTAAATGTAAAACACGCATAAAAACACGCTGATCAAGCGTTTTTAATTCTCTCTCAAATCTTCTTTGGCGATAAATAAGTGTTAAAAGAACATATCATTTTTCTGATCTCTTTCACAAAGAGTCTGCGAATCGTTAAAAAGAGATATAATAGCGATATAATTAACACCGCTCCTTGTGGGTGTGAAATTTTGCCGGTGTACAAGGACATATTTTAACTGCATCATTTTATTTCTCTTTTCCGAGACAAGGTTTTCATCATAAGCAGATATTGCTTGCATATCAGATTGATGAGAAGAGTGTGAAACAATAGCGCTTTTAGACCCCATGTGTTTTAAGGCAGACGGGAACAAAGAAAAATGTTTCAAACCACTCACCCAAAATGAACCAATAAACCCGTCAACTGTTTTCGAAATCGGCATTGCGTGACGACAAAGTTTTTCCATCCCTTCTTGAGTCACTATATAGGCAACCGCTCCTGCGACCAAAACCGGCAAACGACATAAAGCATAAGTACCATATAAAAGTTGATGGGAGGCAAAGGCATCCTGTAAATTAAATTTACAAAAAGGCATAAACCACTTTAGGACGCCAAACATTTTTGCCGCCTTTTTGAACTGATTCAGGTTTCCTGTATCGGTAGGACACAAATTGATGTACTCACAGGACAGCGGAAGCGACCAGAGTTCATCCCACAGCTTTTTAGAAATATTGTCAGGAAAAGCATCATCTTCAATAACCAACACCCGTTCATAGCCCTGTTTCAGACAATATTGCCACAAGCGGTAATGTGACAGGTAGCAAGCGATTACACAGGCGATTTCTGAGTCTGTCCCCTTTCTGTGAGCGTCAACAAGCCCGTTTTTATAAGCGTCAACAAATTGCGAAGCCAAAGACTCATCCGGACGAAATTCAAAATCTTCCAGTCCATCTACCCCGGGCCAAACCTTTAAACCAATTCCCGTATCAGCCCAGGTATCTTTCACCATCTCAAGGGACTCGGCGCGACGAGGAATACTGACCACAAAAACAGGTCTTTTTTGCCACCCATTCATATTATTTCTCCTCTTCAATCCGAACGCCTGACCATCAGCATTAATGCCGAACGAGTGCACACCAGCCAAGTTTCAAAATTGTCGGGGAGCATACAAATAACCAGCTTCCATATATCAATTTTATCCGTATGGATATCCTCAATCACCGCCCATCCCCCAACCTTTATTCTGCCAAGAAAAAAAGACAAAGAATGAATATTCGCGTTTGGCGCGTGCAGTCCGTCGTCAATCATCAGGTCAAATTCGCCCCCGATCTCTTCGCCAAGCGTTTCAAATGTCTGGATATTTGTTTGGTCAATGAAATAAGTTGTAATTCTTTCTTCGCTGAACAGTATTTCATTATCAATATCCGCACCATATATCCGGGCATTGGCGTACAGGTCTCTGAATGCCCGAAGTGAGCCGCCGGGTTGATCAGACTTTCCAGCAGATGGGAGATAATCAGCCATAGTTGATACGATGTCGGGATTATTTGTGCCCAGCCCAATCTCAAATATCTTTTTCACTGAAAGTCTGTCCGAAAGAATAGCATCGTAAATCCGATGGTAATCATGGGCGGTAGCTTTATCACTGCCATATTTATCAAACAACGCCTTCAACTCACCGGAATTTTCAGTTGTTGAAAGGGTTTCCAGGAATTCATCAATTATCATCACGTCCACACTTTTCCCTGTAAGCGTTTCGCAAAGTGAATACAAGGCCTGCGGTAGTTGATTGATGCATTTGATCGTCAGCATCGCCCGCGCCTCGTACAGTCCTGAACTGTTGGGCGTATATATCGGAAACGTCTCCAGGGCATTTATGCGGGTAACGCCCTTGCGTATACGATAATCTTGAATCAGCCAGCGTAAAAAACCCGGGTTGAAAAGCCTGAAAAGTTTGACTGTAAATTCTCGAATATTCTGCATTTTTTACATTTAAATAGAGTGAATCTCATCTGGAGAACAGGCCACCGGTTTGTCCTGTTTTGGCAATCATATCCATTCCAATAATAATGTCATGGATTGCAACCAACAACGATTAAATTTGCCTCTTGTATTTAAAACCGTCCCGACCTCAAGTCAATGATCTGCTTTTCAGTCACGATCATATCCATCGGTTCATCCCTTGCTTCGGTCGGTACTTTGTCCAGCAGTTGACTATCAAAAGCGAGCGCTATTTTTATTTTCACATTATTTTTAGAGAACCAACGGTCATAATAACCGCGACCGTAGCCCAGACGTTCGCCTTTGTCAGAGAAACCCAGGCCGGGCGTGATGGCAATATCAAACGGCCCTGTCTCTATCATATCCGAACCGGAGGTGAGAATACCCATTGCATTGGGGATCAGTTCATGTCGATTGCCGAGTTTAACCGCGATCATTTCGGTTTTGCTGGCGACCCTGGGCACAGACAGATTGATACCACGTGTGATACAGTGGTCAATCAGTGCGTATGTATCGACCTCGTCCGGGAGCGAGACGTAACAGAAAACAGATTTGGCGTCAATATAATCGTCAATCCTTTTCAGGGTGTTGATGATTTTTTGACTCTTGATAGTACGTGCGTTTGCGGAAATTTCAACGCGTCGTTGTTTTAATTCCTGGCGCAGGTTTTTTTTCAGTATATGTAAATTCACGGACAATTCTCTGTAGAAACATTAATGCGTTTCACTATACTTGCAGGTAAAAAAGTGGTTTTCGCTTTCTTTCTCTCTGTCAGTTGCGTAAAATAAGCAACTTTATGGGCGGGGCTGTGTCTCCGCATATTTTTAATATTTTGATGAGATTATCATGACTGATGGTAACAATTAGATTATCCCGTAAAGGCGCAAAAAAGAAACCTTTTTATCATATCGTGGTAACCGACAGCCGTAACAAACGTGACGGGCGCTCCTTGGAGCGAGTCGGTTTTTTTAATCCTGTGGCGAGGGGTCAGGATATCCCGTTGAAAATGGATATGGACAGGATCAATTACTGGATATCTCAGGGCGCGAAGATCTCCGACCGTGTGGCGAGACTGATCAAGGATAATACGGTCGCGGCGTCAAAACCGGCTTAAGCTATCCATTGTCCGGGCTGTTCCTTATCAGAGGCATCCGGTGATATTAAAATGCGGAAGGATAATACGCCAATCATTATCGGCCGTATTAGTGGTGTTTATGGTGTAAAGGGTTGGGTGAAGATCAACTCTTATACCCGACCAAAGAAAAATATCCTTGACTATCTGCCCTGGCTCGTGAAGCTGAATGATGTTTGGCAGGAAATCGGAACGGAAAAACCGCAATGGAAAGACCAGACTCTGCTGGTAAAAATAAGCAGTGTGGATACTCCCGAGACAGCGCGCAAATTTACCTGTTGCGATCTGGCGGTGATGCGGGAGCGTCTGCCACCGCTTGGGCGGAAACAGTATTACTGGTATGATCTGATCGGGCTTGAAGTATTGAATCAGGAAGGTGTCAGTCTTGGCAAAATCAAGACATTGATCGAGACCGGCGCCAATGATGTCTTGGTCATCAATGATGATAAGGATAAAATATTAATCCCTTTTATCAAGGGAGTTTATATTAAGGATGTTGATTTGCAGGCCGGATTTGTCAAAGTTGAATGGTAGTTGAGTAATGGGATATCAATTTGATGTTGTGAGTCTGTTTCCAGGGATGTTTTCCGCTATATTGGATTATGGGGTGACCGGACGTGCTGTCAAAACCGGGCGGGTTGAATTCAGAAGCTGGAATCCGCGTGATTTCACCGAGGGTAAACATAAAAAGGTGGATGATCGCTCTTATGGCGGCGGGCCCGGCATGGTTATGATGTTTGGACCGATGCGAACTGCGATCGCAAAGGCCAGAGAAGCGCAACCTGATGCCGGGGTAATTTATCTCTCTCCACAGGGACGACGTCTGGAGCAGAATGGTGTGCAGGAACTAACTCACCGGGGAGGCATAATCCTGGTGGCAGGGCGTTATGAAGGGATTGACCAGCGTCTGCTTGAGGCTGAAATTGATGAGGAGTGGTCGGTTGGTGACTATGTCCTGAGTGGCGGTGAACTGGCCGCCATGGTTTTAATTGACAGTATATGCAGAATACTGCCCGGTGTATTGGGGCATGAAGATTCGGCGTGTGAAGATTCATTTGTTGACGGTTTACTGGATTACCCGCATTATACGCGGCCGAAATGTATTGACGGACACAATGTGCCGGATATATTGCTGAGCGGCGATCATGAACGGATAAAATCCTGGCGCCTGAAACAGGCATTGGGTAAAACGTGGTGCCTGAGACCGGATTTAATTAAAGCCTCCGCACTGGATAATGAAAAAAAGCAACTGTTGCGGGAATATTTGCTTGAGAATGGACAATCGCTCAAGATATAACAAGGTTGGAGTATGACGATGATAAATATTATTGAAAAATTTGAAGCCGAACAGATGAGGCATGATATTCCCGATTTCAGACCGGGGGATACTGTCGTCGTTCAAGTGAAGGTAACAGAGGGACAGCGTGAACGTTTTCAGGCATTTGAAGGTGTGGTTATTGCCAAAAGGAATCGCGGTTTCAACTCTTCATTTACGGTACGCAAGATTTCCTACAATGAAGGTGTAGAACGTGTATTCCAGACCCACAGCCACAGTATTGCCGAGATTAAAATAAAACGTCGTGGCGACGTCAGAAGGTCAAAACTTTATTACATGCGTGATCGGCGTGGCAAGGCGGCAAGGATAAAGGAAAAACTTAAAAAATAGTCATAAATTACTGTTTTTGATTTTGAAAAGTATATGGACTTCGTGAAGCATCGCCAATGCCCCGACTGCCGGAAGAATTAGCCCGGGCGGTCAATCAACTCGAACAGAACATCGATGTATTTCTGGACGTCTTGTGGATGGAGCGCGGCCTGAGCGAGAATACGCTGACAGCCTACCGCACTGATCTCCGTCAATTTTCCTCATGGCTTGCCTCGCGCAGGCTTAAGTTGCCAGATGCCGCCATGGAAGACATATTGACCTATCTTGTTGCCATACAGAAAAACCATTCCGCCAGAACAGTTGCCAGAAAACTATCCAGTCTGAAGTGTTTCTATGCCTGGTTGGAAAGGGAAGGGCGGGTGAAACAGAATCCGGTCAGTCGTATCGACACACCACGTCTCGGACGACCGTTACCAAAATCCTTGAGTGAATCCGAGGTGAGCACCCTGCTTAATACCCCTGATACCGAACAGGTACTGGGACTTCGCGATAAAACCATGCTCGAGTTGTTGTATGCGACCGGCCTTCGCGTTTCGGAGCTGGTTATGCTGATGAGGCAACAAGTCAACCTGAGACAGGGTCTTGTCAGGGTGATCGGGAAGGGGAATAAGGAAAGAGTAGTTCCGATAGGAGAAGAGGCAACGCTATGGCTGGATAAATACCTTCATTTTGCAAGAGGCAAATTACTGAATCAATCTATGTCGGACGCTTTGTTCCCGAGTCAGCGCGGAAAGGCTATGACGCGGCAGACATTCTGGTACATGATCAAACGCTACGCAGTCATCGCCGGGATTGAAAAACCGCTATCTCCGCATGTTATACGACATGCTTTTGCTACGCATCTTGTCAATCATGGTGCCGATTTGAGAGTCGTGCAGATGTTGCTCGGACATCGTAATATATCCACAACGCAGATTTACACGCATGTGGCGCGTGAACGCCTGAAACGTTTACATGCCGAGCATCATCCCCGCGCCTAGTCCGAATATTTTATGAAGGCTCATCATGTTGATCCTCTGCAAAATAATAATTCGCAGATTACGCAGATGACCTCCTCATACGACCATCGCACGGTGCCTCGAATCCAGCCGCCATTCTCATCGATCCAGATTTTCCTGATCAGAAAGCACATTATACACTTCCTCCAGCGTACTTAACCCCACCGCGATTTTTTGTGCCCCGCCAATCTTCAGCGGGCGCATACCCTGTTTCAGAGCAGCGCCGCGGAGAATGTCAAGGTCGATATTCGGGATAATATTTTTTCTGATTTCACTGTTCAATTGCAGGATTTCATAAATGCCGCTACGTCCGATAAAACCGGTATGGCGACACTCATCGCAACCAACAGATTTAAATATTTTCGGAGGGAGTTTTAATATCATCGGTTTGATAAACTCATGCCATATCTGTTCATCAATATCGCCAATCACTTTGCAATGCGGACAAAGGCAGCGGACCAGTCGTTGCGCGATGACTCCTCGCAAGGTAGCATTGATCAGAAAATATTGTATGCCGATATCAATCAAACGCGTCACTGCGGAAGGAGCGTCGTTTGTATGCAGGCTTGATAGAACGAGATGACCCGTCAGCGCCGCTTGTACCGCAATATCTGCAGTTTCACTATCGCGGATTTCGCCGACCATGATTACATCCGGATCCTGCCTTAACAGTGTTCTGACCCCGGTGGAGAAACTGACACCAATGGACGGTTGTACCTGCATCTGATTAAATTTCGGCTCAATCATTTCGATGGGGTCTTCAATAGTGCAGATATTAATTTCCGGACGCGCAATTTGATTCAATATTGAGTAAAGTGTGGTGGTTTTCCCCGACCCGGTCGGGCCAGTGATTAGAATCACGCCGTTGCGACAATTCAGGATATCGGACAACTGCTCTTGATTGTGTTTTGTAAAGCCTAGTTGTTGGTATGTTTTGACCAGCATTTCCGGGTCAAAAATACGCATCACCAGTTTTTCACCGAAGGCCGTGGGCATTGTGGACAGCCGCATTTCCACCTCCTGCCCCGATGGTGCGATGGTCTTTACTCGCCCATCTTGTGGACGCCGCCTGTCCGTTATATCCATACGACCAAGTGACTTCAGGCGGCTGGTAATGGCGCCCATCAATGCGGTTGGCAATTCATGTACAGTATGCAGAATATTATCAATGCGGAAACGGATATGGCCTTTTTCACGCCGGGGTTCAAGGTGAATATCGCTGGCACGTTGTTCAAAGGCAAATTGTAACAACCAGTCAACAATACTCACGATGTGCTGATCATTGGCGTCCGGTTCACCGGATTTGCCGAGTTTGACCAGCTGTTCAAAATTCTGAATTAATGAAATGGGCTCATCGTTTTTCTTGTTGACCGCGCCGCTGATAGATTTACTAACACCATAAAATTCAACCAGATAACGTTCCAGATCTTTGGGATTTATAATGGCCCGCTTTATCTGAAGATGTGAAATACGCGACAGTTCATTTTCCCACGACGAAATAAAGGGTTCGCAGGTCGCAATGGTGATTTGCGTATCATTCACATCCACCGGCAGAATTTTCAATTTCGTTGCATAAGCTTGAGAAACAACGTTGGTGATCTTCTGCACATCTACTTTTAGCGGGTCAATCCGCAGATAGGTTTGATTAACCTTATTGGCCAGCCATTTTGTCAGGTTTTCAAGATTCAGCGGATATCCCGGTTTTTTTGCCGATTGCCAGCCCTTCCCGGCCACGCTGATCAGTGGATGGATACGTATTTTGCTCGCGCCCGAATTAGAGTCTGCCAGTTCTGAACATTGCTCGCGTGTAATCAGGGAGTCTTTCTCCAGTTGTTCAAGAACATAGCCAAGTGTGAGTGAGTTGTCCCGAATCAGTTTTTTTGCAGTATTCTTCATCAATCCTGGTTATCACCCTCTTTGAAAGAGATTACACTAAATTTGTGTCCAGGTTAAAAACCCTTTATTCGCCAATGTTCTGGCATACGCTATAATTCCTTTTCAGCTTTCCATGAACAGATATTTAACACAGCAGTCGTATCATATAACAAAGGCGTGATGGTGTTGAACTACGCCCTTATCACTCATTTAACCTGGAGTCTGTCCCCATGAAACTTTATCTGTCATTCGCTTTGATGATAATCACGTCTATGGTTATCGCGGAAGAAAATCCCGAGATCACAATCAATGCAAGTTTGAATAAATTATTCCCCGAGGTAGATATAAACAGCATTCAGGCAACACCTGTTAAAGGACTGTATCAGGTATTGATAGGAGCGGAAGTGTTTTATATCACTGGCGACGGGCGCTATGCGATTAATAAAGGCGAGTTGGTAGATATTCAAGAAAGAGTTAATTTGACGGAAAGGGCCCGCGTCCGCGCCAGGTCCGATTTAATCAAAACAATCAACGAAGGGGAATATATTGAATTCGCGCCGAAAAAACCGAGCGATATTATTTATGTTTTTACCGATATTGATTGCGGTTATTGCCGCAGATTCCATCGTGATGTGCCGGAGCTGAATGCCCGGGGCATCAGCGTGCGTTATCTGGCCTATCCCCGTGCTGGCGTTAATTCGGACACGGGTCGCAGGATGAGCCATGTCTGGTGCGCTGAAGACAGACAGAAGGCATTAACCGCTTCCAAAAAGCGCGAGCCAGTGAAACCAAGCCGATGTGATAATCCGATTGCCAGACACTATGTCCTGGGACAACAACTGGGTCTGAGAGGGACACCGGCAATATACCTGCAAAACGGGAGTATGTTTCCCGGGTACATGCCGCCGGACAGGTTGATTAGAAATATGCGAAACAGTGCCTATTAATAGACAATAGATGTGGCAAGCTGGTAATGAATGATGGAAAAAACGGATAACGGCAGTCAGCTTCCGTGTTGTGCGGATGGGTTTCAGGGCGCGTATTCAATAGATAGCGGTATAGAATACATTCATCCTGTGCTTGAAGTAAGAGGTTCAAATAAGGTGGAGCGGGTAAGCATCGTACGTGGGTACTCAATACCCCGTTATCCCCTGTCTGTTGCCTTTCCGCCGCTGTTCGCTATCACGGACAGGGAAAAATCAATGGCGCGAATGTGTTTCGTCAACGCGCCAATCGAAATATAGTCAATGCCGGTTTCAGCGATGGCACGGATGTTTTGCCTGTCGATATTGCCGGAGGCCTCAAGTTTGCTTTTTCCCTGGTTCAACTCAACGGCCTGTGCCAGTTCGGAAACGGTGAAGTTATCAAGCAGGATTTGATCAGCTTTAACGGCCAGTGCTTCTTCAAGCTCTGCGATTGACTCAACTTCAACCTCAACCGGTAGCCCGCTACCGCGTACCTGTCCGACAGCAGCGGTAATACCTCCGGCTGCCGCAATGTGGTTTTCCTTGATGAACAGCGCATCGTAAAGGCCGATCCTGTGGTTCAATCCCCCTCCGCAGGTAACGGCGTATTTTTGCGCCAGACGAAGTCCCGGTATGGTTTTGCGCGTATCCAGTATTTTTGCGTCGGTATGTTTGATCAGATCAACAAACCCGGACACGGTGGTCGCCGTGCCGGACAGGGTTTGCAGAAAATTGATCGCCGTCCGCTCCGCACTTAGAATAGATCGGGTCGTGCCGCTTAGCCGGCACAGCGTCTGATCGGCTTTGATCGCGTCCCTGTCGGTCGTATTCCATTTAATCCCGATGGTGGGGTCGAGTTGTCTGAAGGTTTCGTCAAACCAGAGCGTCCCGGCCAGTATCGCGGGTTCGCGGGTAATGAGTATGGCCGATGAGCGTATATCCGCAGGAATCAGAGTAGCGGTGATATCACCCGTCCCGATATCCTCTTCCAGCGCCGTCCTGACATTGGCGGTAACAATTGCCTGATCAATGCTCACTTGAATCCGGCCTATTGAAATAACGCCGCGTTTTAGCGAATACGACCGGGCTGAGTAACAGCAGGGCCAGCAGATTGGGCAGGGCCATCAGGCCGTTCATGATATCAGCGAACGTCCATACCATTTCGAGTTTCATTACCGCCCCGATAAATATTGCCACAACCCAGACCAGGCGGTAGGGCTTAATCACCTTTGTCCCGAACAGATAGGCGGCGCAGCGTTCGCCGTAATAACTCCAGCCCAGAATAGTGGTGAAGGCGAACAGAATAAGACCGAAGCTCACACACCAGGCGCCGTAACCGTAAAGGCCGATGGAGAAGGCCATGGATGACATAGGAGCACCTTTTAGACCGCTTTCCCAGGCACCGGTCAGGATAATGACGAAGGCCGTCAGACTACAGATGATGATGGTGTCAATAAATGTTCCCAGCGAAGCGATCATTCCCTGCCGTACCGGGTTGTCAGTTCTGGCTACCGCATGTGCAATAGGGGCGCTACCAAGACCGGCTTCGTTTGAGAATATCCCTCTGGCGAAGCCCCAGCGTATCGCCATCCAGATCGTCGCGCCGAGGAAACCACCGCTGGCAGCCGTTCCGGAAAAGGCGCTATTGATGATCAGTGAGAGGGTCATGGGCATTTTTTCAATGTTCAAAGCGATGATGGCCAGCGCCGCCAGCACATAAACCAGCGCCATAAAAGGGACGAGTCTCGCCGCAATGTGGGCGATTCGTTTTACGCCGCCAATGATGACCAGCGCTGCCAGCATCGCCATTATCAGACCGCTTGCCCAGTCCGGCACGGCGAAATTCGCATTGATTTCATCAGCGACGGAATTGGATTGCACCATATTACCGATACCAAATGCGGCAAACATGCCGAAAAAGGCGAACGCGCCTGCCATCCAGCGCCAGTTTTCCCCCAGACCGTTGCGGATGTAATACATGGGGCCGCCGACGGTGTTGCCGAGGGCATCGTATTCCCGGTAACTGACAGCCAGCACGGCTTCCGCATACTTTGTCGCCATACCGAACAGGGCAATGATCCACATCCAGAATATCGCACCGGGACCGCCGAAATAGATGGCGGTGGCGACGCCAACAATATTGCCGGTCCCGACCGTCGCGGACAAGGCGGTCATCAGTGCCTGAAAAGGGCTGATGTCTCCTTTCCCGTGCGGTGCCGCCTGTCGGCCCTGCCAGAGTGTTTTGGCGGCGAGCAGCAGCTTTAGCCAGGGCGTGAATCTCAGACCGATACTGAGATAGATACCGGTCAGGGCGAGCAGCGGAATGAGTAAATATTCACTCCATACAACGCCACTTAGCGTATTCAGACTATATTGCAACCATGACATGGTATCGTTTTTACCCAACAGTGATATTGTGGAAAGCGTTTTTTAATCCCCAGGAGCGGTGGTCCAATCGTTGGTGTCTTCTTAGTATTGCCGGATGAGCAACTCATCCCCTTTCTGGGAAAACTCAAGGTGTTTGAGAAAGCTCATTCCCAGTAATACCTCATCGCCACCCATATAAGGGTTGATGCCCGCCCTGACCCCGTACAGTTTTATACCACCCAGATTAACACTGTCCAATAGTGTGGCATAGACGTTTATACGACCATTCGCGGTATAGACCGACATCTCTGCTCCCGGTGTTAACCCCAGATCCTCCGCAATCTTTGCAGGGATAGCAATATCAGTGGCGCCGGTATCCAGAAGAAAGACGACGGACCGATTGTTAATCATGCCGTTTGCAACATAGTGCCCGGCGCGGTTGCGCTGTAATCGGACCTGTTTGATATTGCCCGATTGTTCCAGCGTCAGGTTGGGGTTCGGATTTTTTTGTCGTTCAAGATAGAAGGAAAAATAGAAACTCAACAGCATCAACAGGATGACCCAGGCCAATATGAACATGCCTTTGCCGGTCTTCTTGTCAAAGTCATTGTCACTCATGCTTTCAAAAAATTTATATTCACAGCCTGTTGTTTGATTAGATTATTTTATTATTTGAAATAAGTAATAATTTACCATCTATAATGGGACTTTATAACCCTTTAACTGCTCAGCCAGTAAGCAAAATTGTTGGAGAAAAAAATAAAAATACGGATATAGCTATTTTGTGTTTTGTATTGAAAAGGAATACCTGGGAGAACCTGGTATCCTTCTATCCTTGGAATAAGGGAACTCTCAAAAATAAATCTGCGGATTTTTAAAATTTTTTAAACGGCCATTTGGCAGTGGTGCGGCAACTGCTCGCTGCACCGGGTATCAACACGCCGCTCCAACAGAAAGGCAAAACTGCGCGGGAGTGGGCCGCTAACGCCACCATCAAAACCCTGTGCTCGCATAACATAACATGAACACTTTCTTGCTGTTTAACAGAAAATGGGGCGACAGGCAGGCAACGCTATTACACATACAGCAGTGTTAGCCATTTGGCGCCATGGCGCTCATCAAGCCCGCGATAGTTCCCTTTGATCGAATATTTTATAAAGGCGGCTAAATCCGGGTTAATTAATCATAAGCCAGGCGGATACCAGCAAGGATATGGCGTTTATCCGCCGTATAGTAATTGCGAAACGCCTGCCGTTTAATTGCCTCCTTGGTATAGCGACTGCTACCGCGCATGACATAGTGGCGTTTGTCAAAATAGGGTTTTGAATATCCTTCATAGGGCCAGGGCGTAAAACCGTCGTAGTCATGGAAGAGGTTGTCGCACCATTCCCAGACTAGCGAAACGTCTTTCAGCAGATTTTGCCTGCAGGCGGTTTCCCATTCGTATTCATGTGGCAACCGTGCCCCGACCCAGTTCGCGTAGGCCTGTGCTTCATAATAACTGATGCCGTGTACAGCCTGATTCGCCAAAAGCCGATAAGCACCGTTATGATCCACTCCGATCCAGTATCCACTCTGGCGCCGCCAGTGATGCGGGCAAGTGACGTTGCCTTTTTGTCGCCACCGCCAACCTGCCTCAGACCAGTATTTTCGTTCCAGATAGGCACCGCTCTCCATGAACGCCAGAAACTCGCCGTTGTTCACCGGTTGTCGGCTGATATTAAACGGCGCAAGTCGCCTGTTATGTTGAGGGTGTTCGTTGTCGTAAGGCAGTCCGGGGTTATCGGAACCGATTTGATAGACGCCGCCAGCGACTTGTTCCATGACCTTGACGGGTTCTACGGCGACCAATGGCTCGGAGATAGTGATTTCCCGAGGCGTTTTGACGAGCTGAATTTCAGTGAGGACCATATACATTGTTTCAATATGTTGGGAATAATGCTGGATCAAAAAATGTGGTAAAAAATAATTATCCAGAAGCGGGTGTGACATTCCCCCGTCTAACGCTGATATCAGCGCCTCACGATTTTTCGCCTGGTTGTTTCTGACCCATTCAAGCAGTTTGTGTCTGCCCGGCAAAGCGGCACTCCTTGATTTTTTAGGGCTTAAATTCGGAATATAAAGTGTTTTGAGTTCGTCACTGACGGCGGCTTTATTGAGTAATTTTTCCGTTATCCAGAAAGTCTCGGTATAAACACAATGACCCAGATGCCAGCCCAGCGGACTCAAATCATCATGAAACTGTCGCGGGTAATCCTGTTCATCAACGGCTTTAACGATGGAGCAGGCTTCCTTTTGCAAGGAGGCCAGAATATCAAGTAAATCCGTCATAAAGGTGATTCGTCTGTGATCCCGGTGCAATCAAATACGATCAGTCTGTGTTCCGGGAAAGCGACCCAGTTATCTCCGGGCGTTAATGGTTCAGAAGCTATCTGAATACTATCTTGCCTTGAAAGGTAATAAAGGCTGGGACAATCACCGTTCAGCGCATGTCGACAAGCGTAGAGTGATTTACCGTCGCTCAGGATCATGTTTAACAGGGCCGTTTCCTTGTTTGCGTCCGCACAATAATTTTCAAGAGCAGGCATCATTTTTACGATAGCTTCCGCAAGAGACAGCGCGTTTAACAGATATTCCCGCAACAGGGAATATAAATATTGTGAATCACTGTTTCCGTTTATCCCGATGCGAATATCATCGGAAATCAAATTAAACAACCGTTTCTTGTGATTGTTATCAAACGGTTTCAGGTAACCGTTATGAGTAAAGATGAGATTATCTCCGATAAAGGGTTGCGTATTTGCCGTGCTGACATCCTGCCCAGGCGTCGCGCTACGTACGTTGGCTACCCACAGGCGACTGCGGATGGACTGGGCCAGACCTTCCAGATTGGTATCGGACCAGATCGGGCAGGTGTTTTTATAGGCATAAGGCGTGTTCTTTTCCGTCAGCCAGGCGATGCCAAAACCATCCGCATTGAGACTGGCCTCCCGCATTTCTTTGGCGGCCCAGGATTGTTTAACGAGATTATGTTCCGGTTCATACAAAAACCGGGACAATTTGATCTCTTTTCCCATATAAGCGGCCAGTCGGCACATTTATGTTCCTCTTGCGGGTTTTCAGGATAAAATTAAGTGCTATACTATTTTATCCGATTGATATAAGGAAGCTGGATTTGATATTGACGATCATGTCTTATTGCATTGATCAATGTGGAAAATGGTTGCGGGGCGTACGTATTATCAGATCGCCCAACCGTAGTCAAAGGAAGGATGAGGCGGATGTTGACCTTCTGGTCATCCACGGTATCAGCCTGCCACCAGGACAGTATGGCGGTGATTATATCGATCGTCTTTTTACCAATACCCTGGACCCTGTCGGTCATCCCTATTTCGCGAAGATAGCCGGGTTGCGCGTCTCGGCACATCTCCTGATCAATCGTCAAGGCGATGTCACGCAATACGTGCCTTTCAGTGACTGTGCCTGGCATGCTGGTGTTTCATCGTTCGCCGGGCGTGAACACTGCAATAAATACTCAATGAGCATTGAGCTTGAAGGCTGTGATGAAGAGGCCTATTCCGACGAGCAATATAGCACCCTGGCTGCCGTTACTGATGTCATTTGTCGGCGCTGGCCCAAGATAACGCAAGATCGTATTGTGGGGCACTGCGATATTGCGCCGGACAGAAAAACCGACCCGGGCCCGGCCTTTGATAAAGAGTATTATTTTTCACTGGTGGGCATATGACCTTAATCACTATTCTTCTTGCCTTATTTATAGATTATTTTATTGCCGGTCTGACGCGTTTTCGCCGCTTTGACTGGTTCATATCCTTATATCACCAGTTGGTAAAATGGTTTGCGTCCTGTCGATATCGGAATGGCACGCTGGCCCTTGTCGGCTTGTTTTCTTTGCCCCTTCTGGTTGTTTTCCTGCTGTCTGAACTGGCCTGGAGCTATGGGTGGTATGTCAATGTGATATTTTCCCTGCTTGTATTGCTGTACTGTCTGAAACCAAACGATCTGGCATGCCAGCTTGACGCCTGGATTGACGCTGTTGAAAGGAAAGATACAGACAGCGCATCAGAACTTTCTGGAAAACTACTGTATGAATATCTGGCGGATGATGATGATGCCAATGATGAGGCTGTGATCATCGAATCGGCATTTGTCAAAGCACATAAAAATACCTTTGCGGTGTTGTTCTGGTTCCTGCTGTTGGGGCCTTTCGGCGCCTTGCTGTATCGCCTGGCTGACCATCTGTATCATGAACTGGGGAAAACGTCGGGGGATTTTGCCGACAGCGCCAGGCTTCTGCTGAATATTCTTGAATGGCCATCTTCTCGTTTGATGGTTATCGGTCTTGCCTTGGCCGGAAATCTGGTAGAAGCCCTGCCAGGCTGGAAAAAATCCGACCATTTTTCTTTTGACCTCAATAATGAAGTTCTGATCCAGACTGGTCTCGGTGCCTTGCAGTATCGTCTTCCGGATACCGAAACCCGGCGTGAACAAGGTGCTTACCAGATTGCCGAATTGAAGTCACTGCTTAACAGAACGCTGATTATCTGGCTTGTGGTATTGGGTATCCTGACCCTTTCGGGAATCCTGGATTAAAAAAGATTATTTCCTCATTATCGCTCCACCTGCGATCATTTTTTCACGGATTACATGGATTATTTTCAGGTGTGACCGCCGCCACCCGGATCCGGGGCGTATGCATGCCGGCAAATGGCAGGATATAACAATTCGGTATTTGCTGGCCCATTCACTCCTATTTGAGCAATATTTCTATAAAAAACCTGAATAGTTTCTGGCATAGTTTCCGGCATTGTAATTTCCTCCTGAATTGATTGGCATTTTTTACTTTAAATTTTTTAGCACCTGTGTTTTAAATAACCTTCTACTTTATTCCGAAAATACCTGAGAATTCTGAAACCTTTCCATCCTCAATTGAAATGAGGACTACTACTGTACTCATTATTATTGGTAGAGTGTAAATTGGCGCCTTCGTGTATACATAATATATTGCACGAAGGTTTCTTTGAGCAGGTTTTTGTGCGTCTTCTTCATAAACTGAAAACCCGTCACTCTCAAGAAAGGTAACCGCCTCCTTCTCCGGCATCCCAACGTAAATATATTTTTTTAAAATATCGTCTATACTTATATTTGGGTGAAAATCTTCTCTTGACCTTACAGGCTTGTCCATACTGAAAACATCAGCAGCAATTTTACTATTTTGCTTTTTCGTACAACCTCCGATGAAAGCAAAAACCAAAAACATACAAGAAAACAAACTGATATATTTTTTTAGCATTTTTGAAACACCAATAGTTTCTGGCATTGTAATTTCCTCCTGAATTGGTTAGCATTTTTTACTTTAAATTTTTTAGCACACGTGTTTTAAGTAAACATTACCTGAAAACACCTGAGAATTCTGAAACCTTTCCATCAACAACCGAAATGCGGACTGCTATTTCATAGGGTGGTAGAATAGTAGCGGTATAGCTACTAGCCAGGAGATAGTATGCATGTAGAACAGATTTTTGTGCGTCTTTTTCACGAAATATAAACCCGTCCTTCTTAAGAAATGTAAACCCGTCCCTCTTAAGAAATCTAATAGCATCCTTCTCCGGCATCCCAACGTAAATATATTTTTTTAAAATATCGTCTATATTTATACTGATTATGTTAGAATCTTCTTTAGATATTTCAGGTCTACCCATACGTAAAACATCAGTAGCAATTTTACTGTTACTATCATCTACTGATTCTATCATCTTTCGTGCAACCTCCTCGCAACCTCCGATTAAAGCAAAAACCAAAAACATACAAAAAAACAAACTGATATATTTTTTTAGCATTTTTGAAGCACCTTCTTATTCACATAACGATTTATATGTAGCATTCAGAACATTCTGGTGAACCGTTTGGTAAGTTTCTCTCTCGTTATCGTTAGAGTGATTGTTGTAACCCCCTTCTCTCTCCAGGACAAACTCAACAGCTTGTTCAAAACTCATTTTCTTTTGTGCAGAACTCATTTCATTCCTTATAAATTATTAGCCTTGGCGCTATTTGCTACCCGTAGCCATTATTGTGATGTAATCCTCGACACGCTCGAATCTGAATTTCTGCCCGTCCTGCACCAGAACGCAGTCGCGTTGATACCAGTCGCCCAGCACGATACGCATTGCCGGTTTTCCATTGAGTGTGAATTGATGCATGGCCTGTCTGTGCGTATGCCCGTGGATGATGGTATGGACACGGTGTTTGTTCATCGTGGCCACCACGGCGCTTTGAGACACATCTATTATCGCGGATGACTTTTCCCGTACGGTTGTAGCGGTGTATGCGCGGACCCTTTCGGCGATACGTTTGCGCAAAGAGCAGGGGATAAGCCGCTGTGTTTTTTTTGTCGCGGGGTGCGTGATAAAGCGACGCCAGCGTTGGTAGCTTTTGTCATCCGTGCACAGGGTATCGCCGTGCATTAGCAGTACTTTTCGATCACTCAGTGTGATCTTATGCGGGTCTTCAAGCAAAAGGCAACCGGTCATATCGGCAAAACGCTGATCAAGAAAAAAATCGCGGTTGCCGCGCATGATGAACAGGTTTGTATTGGGGGCATCGGAATAATTTTTCAGGATGTCGATAATTTCTGGTTGCGGAGGATCTTTGTCGTCACAGTCAAGCCAGAAATCATCAAATAAATCACCCAGTATATAAAAGGCGTCAGCCTGTCTGGCCGGGCCGATCATCAGTCTCTTGAACAGGTTCAGTTTTTCCGGCCTGCCGTCGCTGAGATGAAGATCAGATACGAAAAGCGATGTCATATCGTTTATGATAACACTCAAATCCCCTTTTGCCGCATGGGCGCGTTTCCTATAAGATAAGCGGCTGAATTACTTTCAGTTGATAATCACTTGTTAAGAATATATAACAGCCTGACCGGACGTAAAGAGAATTTCCAGGCTATTGAACCCGGCAAAATACGGATCTATGTCTGCGGGATGACGGTATATGATCTTTGTCATATCGGTCATGCCCGGGTCATGGTGGTCTTTGACACGGTTGTACGTTACCTTCGTGAGCAGGGCTTTGATGTGTTGTATGTGAGGAATATCACCGATATTGACGACAAAATTATCAAGCGCGCCGCCGAGAATGATGAAAGTATAGACGCGCTGACCGAACGATTTATTGAGGCCATGCATCAGGATGCCCATGCACTGGGCGTGTTGCCGCCGGACCGGGAACCGAGAGCCACGCAATATATTCCTCAGATCATTGATATGGTCGCCGCGCTGATTGACAAACAGCATGCCTATGTGGGTAGCAATAACGATGTCTATTTTGATGTGAGCTCGTTTCCCGATTACGGCAAATTATCTGGCAAGAATATTGAAGAGCTGCGTGCCGGGGAACGCGTTGAGGTGAAACAGGAAAAAGACGATCCCCTGGATTTTGTATTATGGAAAGCGGTCAAATCCGGTGAACCAAGTTGGCCGTCGCCCTGGGGAGCAGGGCGCCCTGGCTGGCATATAGAATGTTCCGCGATGTCAACGCATTGTCTGGGCAATCATTTTGATATTCACGGCGGCGGGCAGGACCTGCAGTTTCCTCATCATGAGAATGAAATTGCGCAATCGGTATGCGCTACAGCCGAAGGCTTTGCCGGTATCTGGATGCATAATGGTTTTGTGCGGATGGATGAGAAAAAAATGTCGAAGTCGCTGGGCAATTTTTTTACCGTCCGCGAGGTGTTGAAGGATTATCAGGCCGAAGTGATCCGTTTTTTTATTCTGTCCAGCCATTATCGTAGTCCGTTAAATTACACGAGGGACAATCTTGAAAAGGCGAAGTCGGCGCTCCGACGGCTTTACACGGCATTAAGGGATATCCCCGTTGGGGAAGATATCGAACTGATACAATCATATATTGCAGATTTCAATGCTTGTATGGACGATGACTTTAATACGCCAAAGGCCATCGCCCTGTTGCATGAGCTGGGGCACCGGTTGAACAGCCAGGGGAATATGCCGCCGTCGGAAATCTGTGCGCTCGCCCTTACATTGAAACACCTGGCCGGCGTACTCGGTTTGTTGCAGGAAGACCCGCGGCAGTTTCTGCAGGCCAGGACAGCAACGCTCAATGACAGCGGCGACGAGGAAAAGATCCAGCAACTGATAGCGAAACGTCAGGATGCCAAAGTCGCCAAACACTATGCGGAAGCCGATGCGATAAGAGAACAGCTTGCGACGATGGGTATAAGTCTTGAAGACACGCCACAGGGGACAATCTGGCGCCGTAACTGATTGCCTGTGAGCCTGTTTTGCGGTTGACGCGACACAATAGTGCGCGTATTATCCGACAAACTTCGGGAGACTGAAATATCACCCAATCGGGGCATAGCGCAGTCTGGTAGCGCATCTGCTTTGGGAGCAGAGGGTCGGGGGTTCAAATCCCTCTGCCCCGACCAGATTTCAGTTTCATCGAAAAAGAACGTATGCGCCTGTAGCTCAATCGGATAGAGCACCGGCCTTTTGGCGCGGACAATATTTGGTCCGCACGTGGAGCCTTCATCGGGGAACGCAACCCGTGAAGAGAATCGCACTGTATCGGGGAAACCTTAACAGCCGGAAAGTATTCCGGGCTGATGGCAATCCCGAGGAAACCGCCGATGGTTGTTTTTAATACGCTTTGTCGCAACCATCATCTCCCCGGATGGGGGGCGGGCTCCGTAGAGACTATACGTGCGACACCTGAGATGGTGGTGAGATAGTCCAGACCCCAAACCCGGATTAATTCGGGGCGTCGAAAGGCGTAGCGGGCAGGCTAAGCCGGGGGTTAGAGGTTCGAGTCCTCTCAGGCGCGCCAAACAGGGGCGTTGTTGATACTGACGGCAAGGCCGTCTCGCCATGTTCGGCATGGCAGAATTGTCTGGGTGAAGAAAATAAAACAGAAACGATGGTGACTGTAGCTCAGTTGGTAGAGCCCCGGTTTGTGGTACCGGTAGTCGTGGGTTCGAATCCCATCAGTCACCCCAGTTATTCGCAGGGGCCGTTAGCTCAGCTGGTAGAGCAGGGGACTCTTAATCCCAAGGTCGAAGGTTCGATCCCTTCACGGCCCACCATTTTTAATTAGTCACTTAAAAAGTGAGTCTATGTTTCTATCCAATGGACAGAAATATAATATGATGAGCGTTATCTCTAAAGTGACACGTCAAGGAGAGAAATCAGGCAATGCACCCTCCCGGTCAACTCATGGTTTTGAGTAAAGACGAGCTTGAAAAACTATCCAATGGACAGAAATATAATATGATGAGCGTTATCTCTGAAGTGACATATCAAGGAAAGAAATCAGGCAATGCACCCTCCCGGTCAACCATGGTTTTGAGTAAAGACGAGCTTGAAAAACCGTGCAGCGCAGATAAGATACTCGTCCGGGCGCAAACTTGGCACAGACGGTTCAAGACCAAAGAACTCAGAGCCGCAGCCCGAGAGGGCAAGTATTCCGCCAAGGAGCTAACTGAGGAAGCGTACCCCATTGCGCTGTTTGCACATTGCTACTATCAGGCTAGCCCGAAAGTCACGATCACACATCTGATCGGGAATCAACCATACGATGCGACAGTAGCGGATAACCGGAAAAAACCAGCGCCGATTAGATTTATTGAGGTCACCGTGTCTGACAAAGATTACGAAGATTCACTCAGGATGGAGCTCCTGAATCGCGACGGCCGCGTTCCATTATATGGCGGGGTGAAGGTCAAGGGGCCCAAAGGCAGGCGTACAAAGCTTGAGCCGACTGGTGAGTTTTGTCTTGATATAGCCGACGTGGACAAGATTCGAGAGGATCATATTGACAAGGTTACCAAGGCCGTGGAGAAAAAGGCCGGGAACCAGTACCAGCCCGACACGGCGCTGGTCGTACGGGTCGCAGATATTATGCCGTCTCGGAATGAGGATGCTAAATACATAGCAGCGCTGAATGCGGTGGCTAAAAACCGGTTAGTGCCCCTGTTGTCAAACCGCGAATTCCGGGTTCTTGCCTTTGTTGGACCTCGGGAACACCAATGTTTATGCTACGACCTGTGAGGGATTGCGCGTCGAAAGCCAAAGGCGAGTGTAGCGAGCAACTGTTGTCTTCACCGGGCCCGGCAACACTCCCTTTGAAAAATGTTCATGACGGGAAAGTAACGTTTATTCTTTTTGGTTAACCCGTTTTCAGGTTCAGCGGGTCGTCGGGATTGACTGCTTCAGTGAAGGGGACGTGTCTGGCAGCGCCGGTGATTTGATAGACTTTGCCTATCCAGTTGTTCATGATGGCCTCGGCCGTGTCGTGCCAGGTATTGTCAAGGTTCGGGATAAGCAGTTTTTCGGGAAACTCGGGAAGGGTGTTGCCCTTTTCCCGGACGGTGAAGAGATTGTCCTGATATTCTTCAAGTATCGCCTGGCATTTCAGAGAGAAATAATTTTCGGGAAAAGGCGGGTAGCGATCAGCAGTGCCGTCAATATGGCGACCGATTTCGCGTTTATATTCTTTCATCAGGCTGATTGGATCGTATTCTGGATGTCCCTGCAGAAAGACCAGCCGAAAACCATCCTCGCTGACCGCCAGATGGACATCTCCGTCTTCGCTCACAACCAGAATTTTCAGTCCGGCTTTTTCAAACTGTTCTGGAAGTATTTCGTTGAAGCGTGAATGCGGTACGTCAAAACGCGTGTTGACGCCCGCTACCAGTGGGTGTCTTCTGTCTATCACGCGATGGGGATAAACCCCCCAGCGTTTTTCTGGCAATGCCCTCCGTTTTTGCCGGTAGCGTAACTGTAAAACAGCATGTGTGGCCAGACATGAGCATAATGTCGAGGTGACATTTTCAAAGGCCCATTTCAATACATTGCTCAAGGGTTTGTAAAAAGACTGATCAGCCAGTTTATTGCCGATCATATTAGCGCCGGTGATGATCAAGGCATCAAGTCCCTGTGCTTTGATTTCATCAAAGCTGTTGTAGTATTTATCGACATGACCCTTGCCTTCCGGTCCGCGTTCCACCTCATCCAGTGTAAAGGGATGCAGGTAAAACTGAGCGATCTGGTTGCTCTCTCCAATCAGCCGGAAAAATTGCCGTTCCGTCGCTTCCAGCGCCTTGTCGGGCATCATATTCAGCAGGCCGATATGGAGTTCCCGAATATCCTGATGTATGGCCTGTTTAACGGGGAGGATGGTTTCACCCTCCTGTTTCAGTCTGGCAAAACTGGGCAGACCACTATTAGCGACAAGCGGCATGGTTATGTTTGTTCGGCAAGTATTTTTTCGATAAGGGTGAGAAAATCACTTTCATTCTTGACCGCTATTATCTGTTTTGTCGTGACAGTATAACCATATTGATCGGCTATCGCCTGATAACGCGGGATACGATTATAAAAAAGCCTTGAAAAAATCCAGCGCACGAAATCCTCCGGTTCGATCAGGGCGGCGTATTCAAGTCCTTTTTCCTTTAAATAGATTGCCAGATGTTCATCCAGAAACGCGTCGCGATAGTAGAGCGGTTTGGGATCATTTTCAGCGCGGCGAATCAATTCAACCTCGTCCTGTCTGGTCGTTTTGATATAGATGATCACGGTGTGTTCGGCCAAAACATCCAGCACGGACTGATCATCAAGCTCGCAAAGGCTGCCACCAGCGTCGTTGATGAAGTGATCATAGCCATAGACACTGCGCGAACGTTCTATGAATTTCGGCACCTCTTTCATCGCCGCAATCTCGGCGTCACGATGCAGGGATTGACGACGTTTGAATTCTCGCAGACCCAGCCCGTTTTTTTCCGGATTGCCCAGTTCACCCAGAAACGTGGAGATGGCTTTCAGATTGTCAATGGATATATTGTTGTTTATGGTGATTGAATCCGACAGCAGTAGCTCTTTCAGCAACGGCACGCACATGGCCTGTTTTTTAATGTTGTCCAGGATCGCCTCATTCAGATAGCGCGTGCCGATACGGTAATCGCCAGAATAATGAAACCAGTTCGCCTTGCGCAACAGGCGGGCAAGACGCGTTTTGCCGACGCCCGACATACCCAGCAGGGTAATTGCCTTGTTTCTGGAACCCTTGAATTGAGTGGCGCTTAATTTCACGGGAGGCCTTGTCTCTGAAAGCGCGGTATTATGACCGATCTAGCCGGGCTGTTTTTTTCTTTGCAATATGATTTTCTGCCATTTTTCCGGACCCGTCCGATGAACGGTGTTACCGTGAACATCAACGGCAACAGTCACCGGCATGTCTTTTATTTCAAATTCATGGATAGCCTCCATGCCGAGCTCTTCAAAAGCAATTACCCTGGAGCGGGTGATCGCCTTGGAGACAAGATAGGCTGCGCCACCAATAGCGATGAGATAGACGGCCTGATATTTTTTTATCACCTCAATCGTGGCCTGACTGCGCTCGGCCTTCCCGATCATGCCTATCAGGCCGGTTTTATCCAGCATCATTTCGGTAAATTTATCCATGCGCGTCGCGGTGGTGGGGCCGGCCGGCCCGATAACCTCTTCGCCAACCGGATCGACCGGGCCGACATAGTAGATAAAGCGATTAGCAAAGTCGACGCCTTCTGGCAGAGATTCACCCCGGTCAAGGATATCCTTGATGCGTTTATGCGCCGCGTCGCGGCCAGTCAGTATCTTGCCGGAAAGCAACAGGGCCTCACCGGGCTTCCATTGTTTAATGTCCTCTTTTGTGAGTGTGTCCAGATCGACCTTTTTCACGGCGCCGTTACCGATGTTTTGTGTAATAACCGGCCAGTCATCCAGGTTTGGCGGCTTCTGCAATGCCGGGCCGGAGCCGTCCAAAGAAAAATGCGTGTGCCGCGTTGCCGCGCAGTTCGGGATTATGGCAACAGGCTTATTGGCGGCATGGGTCGGGTAGTCTTTAACCTTGACATCCAGCACAGTCGTCAGACCGCCCAGACCCTGTGCACCGATGCCGAGCGCATTCACGCATTCATAGATTTCAAGGCGCAGTTCTTCCGTTTTTGAGCGGGCTCCACGTGCCTTTAATTGCTGAATGTCAATCGGTTCCATCAGGGCATCTTTAGCCAGCAGCATGGCCTTTTCAGCGGTGCCACCGATACCGATACCCAATATGCCGGGCGGACACCAGCCAGCACCCATCGTCGGGACGGTGTTGACGACCCATTCGACGATATCGTCGGAAGGGTTCAGCATGATAAATTTGGATTTTGCTTCTGAACCGCCGCCTTTGGCCGCTACCGTGACATTCACTTTATCGCCTTTGACGATCTTTGTATGGATGACAGCCGGTGTGTTATCGCCGGTATTTTTCCGTGCACCGGCGGGGTCGGCCAATATAGAAGCTCGTAATTTATTGTCGGGATGTTGATAGGCTTTTCTTACCCCCGCATTAATCATGTCTTCCAGCGAGAGCTCCGCGTCCCATTGCACATCCATGCCGACTTCGACGAAGGCGGTGACGATGCCGGTATCCTGACAGATAGGCCGATGGCCCTCGGCGCACATACGCGAATTGATCAGAATCTGCGCCATGGCGTCTTTAGCGGCCTCTGATTCTTCCATTTCATAGGCGGCGTTCACTGCCCGGATAAAATCCAGAGGGTGGTAGTAGGAGATAAACTGTAACGCGTCCGAGACACTATCAATCAAGTCATTCTGTTTGATGATAGTCATTGCTGTATTATATCCGTGCTGTCCTTCACGACCGGTGGTCAGATGGCAGTGACCGGAATCCCTTTCAGTTTGGATTGCGCTTCCTGCGCACTTTTTTGAAAGGATTCAATCTCGTCAAAATTCAGATAACGATAGATATCGGTGGCTATCGGGTCCAATTCGGCGGCAAACTGCATGTACTCTTCCATCGTCGGGATATGCCCCAGAATGGACGATATGGCCGCTATTTCAGCCGAAGCGAGGAAAACACTGGCGCCGTCACCGAGCCGATTCGGAAAATTGCGAGTTGAGGTTGAAACCACCGTTGATTTCGCCGCCACCCGCGCCTGATTGCCCATGCACAGCGAACAGCCCGGCATTTCCGTCCTCGCGCCGACTTTGCCGAATATGCTGTAATAGCCTTCTTCCATCAATTGATGTTGATCCATTCGGGTCGGTGGTGAAATCCACAGTCGGGTCGGGAGGGCCTTTACGGTTTTTTGCAGCATCTTGCCGGCCGCGCGGAAGTGGCCGATATTCGTCATGCAGGAACCGATAAACACTTCGTCAATGGGCGTCCCGGCCACTTCGGAAAGAGGTTTGACATCGTCCGGGTCATTCGGACAGGCAAGCAAGGGTTCCTTGATCTCGTTTAAGTCAATCTCAAAGACTTTGGCGTATTCGGCGTCCGGATCAGGTTCCATCAATATCGGTTTGGCCAGCCACTCTTCCATGGCTTTGGCACGGCGTTCCAGTGTGCGCGCGTCTCCATAATCCCGACTGATCATCCAGCGCAGTAACATCACATTGGATTGCAGGTATTCAATGATAGGCTCTTTATTAAGGCGAATGGTACAGCCGTTGGCGGAACGTTCGGCGCTGGCGTCCGATAATTCAAACGCCTGTTCACATTTGAGATTGGGCAGCCCCTCGATCTCAAGGATACGACCGGAAAAGATATTTCGTTTCCCCTCTTTGGCGATATTGAGATCGCCGCTTTGCAAAGCGGCGTAGGGAATAGCGTTAACCAGATCACGCAATGTGATGCCGGGCTGCATTTCACCTTTGAACCTGACCAGTACCGATTCCGGCATATCCAGCGGCATCACGCCGGTTGCCGCCGCAAAAGCGACCAGACCGGAGCCGGCCGGAAAAGAAATGCCGATAGGGAAGCGGGTGTGCGAGTCGCCTCCGGTACCGACGGTATCGGGCAATAACATACGGTTCAGCCAGGAGTGGATAATTCCATCGCCCGGGCGCAGGGCCACGCCGCCGCGAGTTTGAATAAAATCAGGCAGGGTATGGTGCGTTTCAATATCAACCGGTTTTGGATAAGCTGCCGTATGACAGAAAGACTGCATCACCAGATCGGTGGAGAAGCCAAGGCAGGCAAGGTCTTTTAATTCATCACGCGTCATCGGTCCGGTGGTATCCTGCGAGCCGACGGTGGTCATCCTGGGTTCGCAATATGTCCCCGGATGAATGCCTTCCGTGTTGCACGCCTTCCCCACTATTTTTTGTGCCAGGGTATAGTGTCTGCCAGTATCGCTGGAAGGGACAGGTTTCCGGAAAATGCTATCGGCTTTCAGTCCCAGTGCCTCACGGGCACGGCTGGTCAGACCACGACCGATAATCAGTGGAATACGTCCGCCAGCCTGAACTTCATCCAGAATAATGTCGGTTTTGAGTGAAAACTCACAGAGTGTTTCGCCGGTTTCATGTCGTTTGATTTTTCCTTCGTAAGGGTAGATATCAATCACGTCGCCCATATTCATATTGGCGACGTCGCATTCAATCGGCAGGGCGCCGGCATCTTCCATCGTGTTAAAAAAGATAGGCGCGATTTTGCCGCCTAAGCAGAAACCGCCATTGCGTTTGTTCGGAATGAACGGGATGTCATTGCCCATATGCCAGAGTATGGAGTTCGTCGCCGATTTTCGTGAAGAACCGGTGCCGACGACATCGCCTACATAGGCGAGCGGATGGCCTTTTTCTTTCAGGGTGTTTATCTGGCTGATCGGGCCGACTTCACCCGGTTTGTCGGGAGTGATACCGTCCCGCTCCATTTTGAGCATCGCCTGTGCGTGCAACGGTATATCGGGCCGCGACCAGGCGTCCGGGGCGGGGGAAAGATCATCGGTATTGGTCTCGCCGGGGACCTTGAAAACCGTAACGGTTATTTTTTCGGGTGGCGCCGGTCTGGAAGTGAACCATTCGGCCTCCGCCCAGGACTGCATGATCTGTCGGGAAAACGTATCGCCCTTGTCTGCTTTTTCCCGAATATCATAAAAGGAATCAAACATCAGCAGCGTATGCGACAGCGCTCGCGCCGCGTCTTTCGCCGTCGCCTCATTTTCCAGACAGTCAATGAGTGGCTGAATATTGTAGCCGCCCAGCATGGTGCCCAGTAGTTCTACGGCTTTGGTCTTATCAATCAGCGGCGACTCCGTTTCACTTTTGGTAATGGCCGCCAGAAAACCGGCTTTGACGTAAGCGGCCTGATCAACTCCCGCCGGGACGCGATTACTGATCAAATCAAGGATAAACGCCTCTTCACCCGCAGGCGGATTTTTTAATAATTCAACTAATGTCGCTGTTTGCTCCGCATCCAGCGGTTTTGGCACGATCCCCAGATCAGCGCGTTCTTTGAGGTGTTGACGGTATGCTTCAAGCACAATGATTTCTCCTGTCTGAATTATCCGGTTAATGAGCACCCGACTGGACACCCACAGATGCGACGATTATAAAGCAAGATTTTCCAAAAGTTTAAGGATTTTTGCATGCACCTAGTCGACGGAAGCAATGATACCACTACCCAGACAGATATTTTCATGATAAAAAACAATGAATTGCCCGGACGTTAGGGCACGTTGGGATTTTTCAAAACGGATATGCCACCGACCGGAATCGGCCTCCTCAACGACGCAGGCCTGATCGGGCTGACGGTAACGGTTTTTAGCGCTGCACTGAAAGGGCAGGGCGGGCAATATGCCGGAAATCCAATGGATATCAGATGCGATCAGGCCATAGCTGTGTAACAGCGGATGATCGTGATCCTGGGCGACGATCAATTCATTTTGTTCAATATTTTTCCGCACGACATACCAGGGCGCGTCGCGTGCGCCTTTAACGCCGCCGATTTCCAGCCCTTGTCGCTGTCCCGGAGTGAAATAAAATACACCGTCGTGCTCGCCAATCGTTTTGCCGTCGGTCGTTCTGACAGGCCCCGGTTCAGACGGGATATAGTGACTCAGAAACCGCCGGAACGGTTGTTTGCCGATAAAACAAATCCCGGTGCTGTCTTTTTTATTATGCGTGATCAGTCGGGCCTGTTTGGCCATTTTTCGTACGGCTGTTTTTTCAAGTTCGCCGAGTGGAAACAATGCCGCGCCAAGTTGGGACTGATTGAGGCGGCACAGGAAATAACTCTGATCTTTATTTTTATCGATCCCTTTGAGCAGTCGACAGGCACCATCCCGCTGGTCGATACGTGCGTAATGCCCGGTTGCAATTCGGTCGGCGCCGAGTTGTCGGGTATGTTCCAGAAACGCCTTGAATTTGATTTCCTGATTGCACAGCACATCGGGGTTCGGGGTGCGACCGTTTCTGTATTCCTCCACAAAGCTTTTAAAGACCCGCTCCCAATAATCAGCGGACAGATCAACGGTATTAAGCGGAATATCAAGTTTTTCGCAAACCCGCATGGCGTCCTCGGCGTCGGCCTCCCACAGGCAACCGTCATCGCGATTTTTTTTATGCCAGTTTTTCATAAACAGCGCTTCAACATTGAGCCCCTGTTGTTTTAAAAGCAAGGCGGTGACGGATGAATCAACGCCGCCGGAAAGACCGACAACGACTTTGTCTGATTGAGTGCTCATTACATTATCATCATGGATTAATTCAAAAGGGGACAGCACAAACTGATTTTTAGCGACATGAATTCAACAGCGAATGAATGATGTTCCGGTAAAAAATAATGCGAGGCATTTGTTTAGTATCAGAGTCTCGGAGAAAAAGACCATGGGAACAAGGCCGTCTGCATTCCCGGTCTTCAGAACATTTCCAGAGATAATCCGCGAATAATAAATTCAGACACGTTGCAATATCAATTCCAATACAAACTTTGAACCCGTATAGGCCAGTAACAAGGAGATAAAGCCACCCAGGGCCCAGCGCACAACCTTCCTGCCGCGCCACCCGAAAGTCCAGCGTCCCCACAGGAGGACGCAGTAGATTATCCAGGCGATGATGGAAAATACAGTCTTGTGCACCAGATGTTGTGCGAATAAATCATGGACAAACATAAATCCCGACAAAAGGCTCAGACTGAGCAGAAAAAAACCGATAAAGATGAATTGAATCAGCAGGTTTTCCATCACCTGTAATGGCGGCAGTATATTTATCACTTTAATCGCGAGTCTGGCCTTGAGCATTTTATCCTGCATGCCGAGCGCAAGTGCCTGCAGGGCGCTGATCATCAACAGACTGTAAGCACAGATGGATAACAGGATATGAATGCCCAGCGCCGTTGAGGGTGAAGCTGTCAGCAGATGTTTGTCGGGGATGAATATTTCCAGCAGAATGGCGGTGACGGCAATCGGAAATAATACCAACAGCAGATTCTCAAGCGGGCGAAATAATGATGTCACCATCACGATCAAGGCCACTAGCCAACTGATCATGGAAATGGCGTTAAAAAAACCGAAATCAAACCCGTTACCGGGAACAATAAAAGTGTAGAGCAGGCCAGCATGTAAAGACAGGGCGGCAAAACCGCTGATCCTGAAACTGAACGCCACCGTGCCGGCCCGATTTGACCCGCGTACCGCCGGATGAAATTTCGTAGCCAGCAATGCGGTGGCCGCGAGATAAAACAGGATGGCGATAAGGGATGCGATATTCATAAGCTGTATTAACGTGGTCCGCCTATACTATCCTCGCCCCGAGGAAAATTAAATACATCATGTCGTATAATCCCCCGCAAAAATGCGATAGGATAACAATTTCTTCTCTCAAGCCGATATCAGCAATGTTTGACGTCCTTTCAGAAAAATTAATCCGGGTTTCCAAAGACTTGAGCGGTCGCGGTCGCCTGACCGAAAAAAATATCTCGGACGGTCTGCGCGAAGTGCGACTGGCTCTGCTTGAGGCAGACGTGGCCTTGCCAGTCGTGCGCGACTTCATCAAGCATATCAATGATCTCGCGCCGGGCAAAGAAATTCAGAACAGCCTGACACCGGGTCAGGCGTTGATTAAAGTTATCCATGAAGAACTCATCACCCTGATGGGGCGGCAACATGAACCGCTCAACCTCAATACTCAATCACCAGCCGTTATTTTACTGGCGGGATTGCAGGGATCGGGGAAAACCACCACAGCCGCCAAACTCGGGCACATGCTCAAACAGAAAGAAAAAAAGCGAGTCGCCGTTGTCAGTTGCGATATCCATCGACCGGCGGCCATAGAACAACTGCGGACACTGGCGGCGGATAATGATCTCGTCTGGATAGAAAGCCATGAAAAAGAGACGGCTTCGGCGATTGCCGAAAGGGCGCTGGATAGCGCCGGGCGACAGTTGCTGGATATCCTGATCGTGGATACCGCCGGCCGCCTGCATATGGATGAGGCGATGATGCAGGAAATAAAGGCCGTTCACGCCGTATTAACGCCGATTGAAACCTTGTTTGTGGTCGATAGCATGATGGGGCAGGACGCCGTTAATGCGGCGGCCGGATTTGACAGCACCTTGCCGTTGACCGGCGTCATCCTGACCAAAACCGACGGAGATGCCCGTGGCGGCGCGGCCCTGACGGTAAAACACATTACCGGCAAGCCCATTAAATTTATGGGTACCGGGGAAAAAAGTACAGAACTGACGGCGTTCCATCCGGAGCGTATCGCCTCGCGCATACTGGGCAAGGGCGATGTCCTGGGTCTGATCGAAGAAATCGAACAGCAAACGGACAAGGAAAAGGCCGTCAAACTTGCCAAAAAAATAGGGCGTGGGCGAGGGTTGACCCTGCAGGATTTTCGTGAACAGTTGGGGCAACTGGACAATATAGGGGACCTTGGTGGCCTTTTAGATAAAATTCCCGGCTTGCCAAAACTCCCCGCGGCAACGGTCTCACAGATAGACAAGAGTCGGTTTATCCGTTTTGGCGCCATCATCGATTCCATGACCGGCAAAGAGAAAATAACACCGGAGATCATCAACGGTTCGCGAAAGAAACGCATTGCGGCGGGCTCTGGCGTGCAAATTCAGGATGTGAACAGGCTGCTGAAACAATTCAAACAGATGCAGAAGATGATGAAGAAACTCCCCAAAGGAGGCATGGCAAAGCTGATGCGTAGCATGGGTGGCCGTTTCCCGCCGGATATGTCCATGTTTAAGTAGTTTTTCTTTTTTGATGCTTGTCGGGACGTTGTCCGCGACGACAGACCCTCCTCTTGCGCACGCGAAGCGGCGCAACATGTGCTGACGGCGCGACGCCTTCGCCAACTCCGATCCTTCCGGCATCCGCCGAAAGTGATATAATTCCCCGATCAGTCCGAATTGACGACCAAAGCGATCGAACATCCGGATGGGGCTCTCCTTTTTTCGTTGTGGGAAGCCTTTTTTTTCACATTTTTCCGGTCCCATATGTATTGAACCGCATCATCTCCCCATGACTCGCTCCTCCTCCCCCGAAGTTGTCGCCCGCCGTGCCGGGTGGATTTCCCTGTTAGTGGGCGTCCTGCTTTTGGCGGTGAAATTCGCGGCCTATGCGGCCACGGATTCCATCGCGGTTTTGTCAGACGCGGCCGAGTCGCTGGTGAATGTGGGCGCGGCCGTGATGCTGATCTGGTCGCTGCGAATCGCCGCCATTCCCGCGGACGCCGGGCATCCCTACGGGCACGGCAAAGTAGAATCCTTTTCCGCCGGGGTAGAGGGATCGCTGATTTTCATCGTGGCCCTGGGCATTATTTACGAGTCGGCGGCGGCGCTGTGGTCCGGCCCGCAACTGCGGAATGTGAACCTGGGGCTTTTCATCGTTTTGGCTGCGGGGGCGGCGAACGGGGCGCTGGGGGTTTATCTCATGCGCGCTGGACGCGCCTCCGGATCGCTGGCGCTGGAGGCAGACGGGCGTCATGTTTTGGCGGACGCGTGGACTTCTGCCGGGGTGGTGGCGGGGCTAACGGGGGTATGGCTGACCGGATGGAATTTTTTGGACCCGCTGGCGGGGCTGCTGGTGGCGGCGCACCTTTTGGTGCAGGGCGCGGGCATTGTAAAGCGGGCAGTGGACAATCTGATGGATGCCGCCAGCCCGGAACTGCTGCGTGAACTGGCCGCCCGCCTGTCGCGGGCGCGGGAGGATACGTGGATTGAAATTCACGACCTGCGTGCCTGGTACTCCGGCGCGGCGTTGCATGCGGACCTGCATGTGGTGGTGCCGCGCTATTACAATGTGGAGCAATTGCACGACATTCACCAGCGGATAAAGGACGCGCTGCTTGCCGGTGAGCGGGCGGGCGGGGCGATAGCGCACTTTGATCCGTGCCGCCCTGCCCACTGCCCGCAGTGCGCCATACGCGAATGCCCCGTGCGCGAGTCCGAATTTCGCGGACGGCGGAGCATAACCGCTGAAAGCGCCGCCCTTTCGCCGCTCCCGTCCAGGGAAAAATCGGCGACCGAAAGATAACTGACTTGTCGGGCAGGGGCGTTTGCAAATTAAATTTTCGCGTTTTGCGCGAGTTAAAATATCTGTCATAATCGCCTTTTTATTCTGCAATGACTTCCACCGCGCCCACCCATCTCTCCGACCCCGCCGCCGCCTCTCCCGCGTTGTCGGTTGTGGATTTGCGAAAATCCTACGGCGGACGCACGGCGGTGGACGGCGTTTCGTTTTCGGCGCACCGCGGCGAATGCGTCGGGCTGCTGGGTCCAAACGGGGCGGGCAAAACCACCACGCTACGCGCGTGCCTGGGGGCGACGTGTCAGGATTCGGGTTCCATTCACGTTCTGGGCTTTTCCATACCGGAGCAGGCGCTGGCGGCCCGTCGCCTGGTAGGCGTTGTTCCGCAAAAGGATTCGCTGGATCCGGACTTTAACTGTGCGGAAAATCTGGAGATGTTCGCACGCTACTTCGGAATTTCAGCGCGGTGGTCGCGGGCACGGATTCCGGCTCTGCTGGATTTCGCCGGGCTTTCGGAAAGGCGGGGCGAGGCGATATCCAATCTCTCCGGTGGCATGCAGCGCCGCCTGACTCTGGCGCGGGCGCTGGTGAACGAACCAGAGCTGATTTTTTTGGACGAGCCGACCACGGGCCTGGACCCACAGGCGCGTCATCTCATCTGGGAGCGCCTGCGCCACCTGCGAGAAAGCGGCAAGACGCTGATTCTTACCACGCACTTTATGGAGGAGGCGGAGCGCCTGTGCGACCGCGTTTATGTGATGGACGGCGGCAAAATCATCGCCCACGGCCGGCCAGCGGAATTGGTTGCGGAAAAAGTAGAGCGCGAAGTGGTGGAAATTTACGGTGACGCGCCGAACAATTTTCTGGACGAAAATCCGTCTCTGGCGGACCGTCGCGAGCGCTTTGGCGAGTTGTCCTACTGCTACTGTCGCGACGCGGCGGCGCTGGTTTCAGCGCTGGGCGAGGCGGGCTGCGCCTTCACGCATCGACCGGCGAATCTGGAAGATGTTTTTCTGAAACTGGTAGGCAGGGATCTGCGCGAATGAACCCGCGTTATCTTCCGCCGTTGCCTTCACGACGCATGCTGCGCCTGGCGCTGCGCAACTGGCTGATCTGGAAAAAGCTGCTGGGCCCCTCGCTGGTGACCCATCTGGCGGAGCCGATTGTGGTTCTTTTCGGCTTTGGGCTGGGCATCGGCGCACTCATCGGCGAGGTGAACGGTGCGCCCTACATGGCCTTTTTGGTCGGTGGCATGGTGGCCTACGGAGCGATGTATAGCGCCAGTTTTGAGGGAATGTATTCCGCCTTCACCCGCATGCATGTGCAGCGCACCTGGGAGGCCATTCTGAACACGCCGATGACTTTGGACGATGTGTTGCTGGGGGAATGGATCTGGGCGGGGGCGAAGGGGCTGATGTCCTCTTCGTCAATGCTGTTGGTTTTGACAGTGCTGGGCTATGTTCCCTTTTGGGGTGCTGTGGCGGCGCTGCCGGTGGCGGCGCTGACGGCGCTGACATTCGGGGCACTGGCGCTGGCGGTGAACCCGCTGGCGCCCGGACACGATTTTTTCTCCTACTACTTCACTCTTTTCATCACGCCGATGATGATGCTTTCGGGGGTGTTTTTTCCATTGGAGCAGTTTCCAGAGCCAGCACAAATTTTCGCGCACATTCTGCCGCTGACTCACGCGGTGCAGTTATTGCGCCCCCTGACAACAGGGGAAATTCCGGCGAATCTGCTGTTAAACATTTCGGTGTTGTCCGCCTATGCGATCGGGGGGATTTGGCTTTCCGCCATCTTCACCCGTCGCCGCCTGCTGAAATAGCCGCCGGTCGGCGGCGATGAGCTTCAACTCCGTGTCCGTCATCGGCAACGCCCTGTGGTTACAAAAGGTGGAACTGGTCGGGGATTGACGCATTTTGTTTTTTCCAGGAGCAAAAAGGAGAAGGAGCAATAACGGTGTTTTGGGTGCAGGGCTGCTTCCTGCGCCGCTACGCCAGCACCGCGCCGCATAGACGGGGCCGGGGTTTCCGTATAATGGGCGGCCTGCGGGTGATGTGCCCGAGTGGTTTAAGGCGCACGCCTGGAAAGCGTGTATGTGTTCATAGCGCATCGAGGGTTCGAACCCTTCCCTCACCGCCATAATTTCATGTAACGTAAGTAGTGAATCTGAGGTTAGATTTTCTTGCCTAACTACTTTATTGTACTTGCAAGCCTTCTTTTCTTTCAAAAATACACAAAGCTCGGCACCCAAACTCGCTAAAGAGATACATCATCTGATGGGAAATCTACTGGTCATTACACGCATGAACATAGAAAACTACATTACTAGCAGTGCGTAGTTCTTGACGTCACTTGATTTGAGCAGTAGAGTGGTGACCGTTCGTTCAGTAAGGATTTATGATTATGAATAAACCAAAATCACGAAGCTCAGATACTGATGCAATGCAGAAAATTCAGGATATCCTTAACCCGCTCGAAGATAGAGCAAGACGACGCGTAGTTGATTGGTTAGTAGATTGGTTAGCAGATTATTTCGATATTCAACTGAGATATGCAGAGGTTAATTCAAACAAAACCTCAAAAGAAAGAGTAAATGACGATAAGCAGTCTGAAGCATGCAAAGTGTTACAGGAATCTTCACGCTTTTCAACATTTTCTGAACTCCATGCAAATATTGCTCCAACCTCTAATCTTGACAAAGCGCTTATAGCCGGATATTGGATACAAGAATATGAAGGAGAAGGAAATTTTACAGCGGCTGCTGCAAACAAAGCACTTAATCATTTAGGTCATAAAGTGTTGAACATTACTAGCGCTCTTGACCTCCTTAAGAAAAAGAAGCCAGCTCTAGTAATTCAGATAAAAAAGAGTGGTTCTGGTCAAAAGGCTAGAAAAATATATAAAGTTAGTGATGCAGGTATGAAAAAAGTCCAGGGAATGATAAGTGTATGAGGGTAGGCTTATTTCTGCATTGTCTAGTCTGGTAGGTAACAAGCTTGCCCGAGATTTAGTCTCTGGACTTGTAAAGATAAGAAGAGATTGCGCTACCAAGAATCTAGAGCGGGCGGTGCCCGGAACTTTTGTAGAAACTTTTGTTCAATGCCTTCAATTTATTTCTACTGGTCGCTATTTGGAAAAGCCAAGTGTAGATAACTATTTAGAGAAAAAGGTTGAGCGAGAATTATCTCTACCAGAAGGATTAAGAATCTGTGCTTCCAGAGTTGCAAGATCTATGTACACTTTCCGCAATAAACGAAATATCGTACATAAAAATCCAATAGATACTAATACGCACGATTTATCATATCTACATCAAAGCGCAACTTGGATTACAGCAGAATTGCTGAGGCATGCCAAGAACATAACGATGGAGGAAGCGGGGGCACTAGTTGCTTTAATCCAGTCCCCAGTAGGTACATTAGTAGAGGAAATTGGTAATGTGCGTTTGGTTCTCACTGATGCCCCAATCAAAGATGAGATACTAATCTTATTGCATAGTTATTACCCTGATCAAGTTGAATCTCAGGTAATTAAGCAAAGCTTAAGTCGTCGTAACTCCAGCTCTGTACGCAATAGGTTAAGGGAACTACATAAGGATAAATTGATACACGGGGATACGGAAAGTGGATATTGCTTGACCCAAACTGGGTATGCACGTGCTGTTAAAATAGCCATCTGTGTAGAGCAAAATTTTCACGAGCAAGATTCTGGCGATGAGAAAGTTTGACAGACTAGCGCCTCTGTCTGCCAGAAATTATCCTGAGTTTGCCCGCAGGGCAATTTGTGTCCTAGTATCACATATACAGAAATGCCATGCCGATGCAATCAAGCGAAATATAATTTTTCATTATCACCCCCTTAAAATTCAACATCCGCCAGTTTCGTTACCACGCCATAATCCACGCCAATCGTTTTAAAGTGACTTTTGCCGCAGACGATCTTCTGGTTTTCCTTGTTGCGGCGATCTCCACTGTCCAGCGTGCTTTTGGTTTCACGTACAAAATAAAGCTTTTCATCGCGTTCCGTTACAAACGCCCAATCGGGATTGTATGCCCCGATTGGGGTATCGATCTTGAACCACCCGGGTAGCTTCACAAACAGGCGGACATGTTCGTTGTTATCCAGGTCTTTGGCGAATTGCTTCTCCACTTCTGAATCAAATGCAATCGCATCAAACAGGCTTTTTTCCGGGTTTTGTACCTCGTAAAGATTGTTCAGATAGCGCACAATGCCTTCTTCGGCTTCTTTTTCTATGCGGCACATTTCCCAATAATCGTTCGCGATCTTTTCATACTGGATGCCTTCCAGCATCAAATCATGTAGCGCCCGGGAAATTTCGCGTGCGGTCATGGCCATAAAGGCTTGCGGGTTGATCTGGAATTCCTTCAGGCGACCGGAGCGCTTCAATATCTTTACCAGCGTGTCCCGGGTTAATTCTGTTTCTTTCTGCAGATAGGCCAGCAGATCTGGTAGCACTTTCACGCCACTGACCTCACGGCTCTTTTCTTCCCATTTACGATCAGCGCTGACGCCAGCAGGGGTGGGATCCACGTCTACGCGCGTCATCGTAATGCGTACCGGCCTGATTGCCTCCAGCGCTTTGAGGCGCTTGACCGCACGTCTGACAAGTTCAGCGGTATCGAACGCGACGCGGTAGCGTGTCCGGTGCTTGATCTTGTCCCACAAGGCCGTAAATTCAGGGCTAAGTTGCACCTGCTTGTTAAATGTCAGGGTTTTCCGATCACGTGCGTTTACCACACGGTGCTTGAAGATATATCGCCGCATTTCATCAATCACGGCGGGTTTAATGTCCTCGTATTGCTGTATCAATTTCAAGCTCAAAATACAGATTTTCGGGGTCAAAGCGACCTTGTATTTCACCGTCGTTATTAATATAACCGGTGCTCCTCAGATTCTCCCATACCCTGGTCGATTCTTCCTGACCGAGGGGCTCTTCGGTGCCATCCGCTTTAGCGCGGGGGATCCTGGCGAAGGCGATTTTCTCAATACGCCCGAATTTAATGCCAAAATCGTCTTCAAATTCATTCTGCAGCGATCTGGCAAAATCCTCGTAGGATTCATTGGCAATGATGGTGAGGCGGTTAACATTTTCGTCATGCACACGGTCGCCATGTTCATTCACCGGCAAGCGTAACCCGCGCCCAATTTCCTGCCGTTTCTTTTGAACGCTGGCCGTTTCGTTAAGCGTACAGATCTGGAAGACGTTCGGGTTATCCCATCCTTCCCTTAATGCGCTGTGCGAGAAGATAAAGCGCAACGGCTCCGCTGGATCAAGCAGACGCTCCTTATCCCGCATAATCAAGTTATAGGTATCTTCATCATCGGCAGATTTTCCAGTGGTATCTTTGGCGCGGCGCCGCTTATCCTGGCTGAAATAACCGTTGTGGATTTTGCGGATATCCGCTACAGCGAATGCTTTGTAAATCGGCTTGGCGGTGAGCTCGCGGTATGCTTCCTCAAACCATCGGCCGATTTTACCGAGGGTGGCATCATCCTTGTAAATGCGGTAATTGGCGACCTTGTCGATAAAAAACAGGGACAGCACCTTGATGCCTTTATCTTTCAGCATGCGTTCTTTTTTCAAATGCTGTTCAACGGTTTCCTGCACCTGCGCTTTCATAATGTCATCGCCGAGGCCGCCTGTCTCAGCGCCTAAATCAAGGAACTTTCCATTGTTAAATTCGATATATTCCGCGCCCGGCGTGCAATCAATGTTTTGAACGATATATCCTTGTGAGTAGCTTTCACGTTCACCTGATTTAGCAAACAGATCATCCCCTTGCTTCACCCACATTTTAGCGGGTTTAACAACGCCGTTTTTTTCTTTGTGGATTTCCACCCGTGCCTTAATGCCATTCCTGTTATCTGTTTTGAGCAGTTTCACATAGGCGTCGTTAAAGTGGTTATCGGAGCGGATGGAGGCCACCTCAATGCGTTTGACCAGGCGAAGGTCATAGGCACGGATCGGGTCCAGTTTGTAAAGCAGGTTATAGGGTTCCCTGTGGGTGGCTGAATAGCGCAGTGTAGCGACGGGTTTCAGGTTGGCAATCGCGCGCCTGGCTTTTTCGGTATTATCCACGCTTTGCGGTTCATCAATAATCACGGTCGGGTTGGCCGCCTGTATAAATTCAATCGGTTTGCGGCCCGACATTTTGTCATTTTCCCGGTTGATGACGTTCAGCTTTTTCAGCTCGTCATCCGTCATTTCAGCAATGTTTTTATCGGCCACATCCTTCTGGAAAGACTGGATGTTGATCACCATGATCTGAATCTGGTTGCTGGTGGCGAACTGGCGCACGCGCCCCAGCTTTTTGGAATCGTAAACAAAATAATCAAACGGCGCGTTGTTATAGAGTGTGCGGAAGTGATCCTTCATGATATTGATGCTTTTCAGCACCCCCTCGCGGATCGCCACGCTCGGCACCACGATAATAAATTTTTTCAAGCCATAGTTTTTGGAAAGCTCAAAAATGGAACGCAGGTAAACATAGGTTTTCCCGGTGCCGGTTTCCATTTCAACGGAGAACTGGGGACATTTAGCATGTAACATTTCTGATTTATCATTTGCTGAATGATCATTGCCAAATGCCAGATCGGTGTTTTTCTCAATATCGTTTTTTTCCTGGATTTTCTGTACATTCGCCAGTATCTCATCATGGCTCAAAGTGATGTTATTGCCAACACCCAGGTCGGTGAGTTGTAGCCCACTCCCGGTAGCCGGGCTAATTTCAAAGCTGGATTGTGCGATCGGCTGGCCTTCAAAGGCGTTTACCACGGCATTGATGGCGTCTTGCTGATATTCCAGTGATGGATCAAACTTTAGTTTCATTTAGCATATAGGATTTAGGGGATTTAACATTTAGGATATAGCATATAGGATTTAGCATTTAGGATTTGGCATTTGGGATTTAGGATTTAGCATATAGGATTTAACATTTAGCATTTAGGATTTAGGATTTTTACTTGTGCGGAGTGTGGAGTAGAAAATGGCAGCTAATTCATCTGCTTCTTTATGAAGCGGAGAGGCCTGCTTTTCACTCAACATTCCAGATTCCATTATAATTTCCAGCCAGTAAGCGCATTCGTCTGTTTCCTCCAGAACCACGCCTAATTTGGAAATAAATTCCGCTTTAGATCGTCCTCTACATGCGGCGCGATAATTTGCGCCTACCGAAGTACCGGAGCGAACAAGTTGATTGCCAACTACACGTCCGGTGTTGGTATTAGGCAATGCTTCCACGAGTTTAATGATTCTCAGCCCAAACTCTTTGGTCCGCTTCTTGAGTATCTCTTTATCCATCATTTCACATGCCAAATGTTAAATGCTAAATGTTAAATGCTAAATGTTAAATGCTAAATGTTAAATGCTAAATGTTAAATGCTAAATGTTAAATGCTAAATGTTAAGTGCTAAATGTTAAATGCCAGTAGTGTTATTTTAATAGTCCAGCGCCGGATCAAAATTTAGTCTTCATTTATATAGTTCCTGTCTTGTAAATAAGGTTTTGGAAAATTTATCAATATGCTTCTTCAAGGGTGGATAGGTAATGTGATTGTATGCTGTCAAATCAACTTTATAGGGTATCGTGCTCTCTAAGAAACAAGTATAAAGATGGTCGTTTTCCTGTTCTGTAATATCTCCATAAATAACAAAATCAATGTCCGACTCAGGTCTGTAATGACCTGTTGCCCGTGAGCCAAACAAAGCGACAGAATCAATATTATTGCAGTTTTTTTTAAGTATTTTTCTGATGACGTCCAGGTAAAAATCACTTAATCCATGATCCATTATAAATCCTTCATTATTTCTGCTGACAATCTTTCATATAATTCACTAAAACACTTAATATATCGCTTTGACACACGTTCAATAACCTCATTAAACTTCTTGAAATCATAAGTATGACTCATCTTGTTCCTGTCATCCAAAGCACGTAACCAATCTTCCCCATTGCTGATAATTTTGGCAGCATACGCTTCTTTAATGACAGTACCTGGCACAATAGTATCAAACACAAAGTTTTTATATTCCATATAGTCTTTGATTGTTTTCCAGGAGAGCTCCATACAAAATTCAAAGCGTTGTATCATGCCTTCTTTTGCAATTTGCTCCAGTTCCTCCTGGTTATATCGGTCACAAATTTCCTGTAGTAATACATAGGCTCGTTTGAAGTTATCAAATCTATATTGCCACCTGGGTTTGTCATTCATATCCATAATCCTCGTTGATTTAGTGGAATCAATATCTTTACTCGGAAATAAATTCCGCTGGCGCGATAATTTGCGCCTACCGAAGTACCGGAGCGAACAAGTTGATTGCCAACTACACGTCCGGTGTTGGTATTAGGCAATGCTTCCACGAGTTTAATGATTCTCAGCCCAAACTCTTTGGTGCGCCTCTTGAGTATCTCTTTATCCATCATTTCATATGCCAAATGCCAAATGCCGAATGCTAAATGTTAAATGCTAAATGTTAAGTGCTAAATGCCCAAATGCTAAATGCTATAATGCTAAATACCAAATGGCAAGGCCAGGTTAAACTAAATGCCTACACCGTTTTGAATATAATCGCGTCCTCTTCCTGCCGGGCGCGGGTCTTGAAGGTCTGCACGGCATTGGCTTTCAACTGGTCGTTGCCCTTAAAACCTTCGTCCAGGCAGATGACCTTTCGCGGGTTTGCCTCGGCGATGGCGTCAATGACTTCCTGATTGAGTTCTTTATCCAGGCAGATGAGCAAGGCACCTTCTTCAATGGAGAAAACATCCTTGCCAGCCAGTTGAGCGTTTTTCGACTCTGGTGGTGAGCGGAATGCCGCTTTTTAGCAGCAGTTCATAAAGGATAGATTCTGTCCCGGAGGCCTTGTCGATATGGTCCACATGGTCGAATAATTGTTTTTCCATATCTTCAATTTTTTCGACGTCGCCTTCCCACACTTTGAAGTTGGAGCGGGCCAGCTTGAATACTTTGAAGCCGAGGTCCAGGGATTTAGCATTAGATTTAGCATTAGATTTAGCATTTATCATTTCTGATTTAGCATTTTGGAAGAGATCATTTTTCTTCTTAAGTGCTAAATGTTCCATGTTAGATGATATATGTTCCGCCGCCCGGCGAATGCGTTCTTTGCCAATATCGGTTATCGTCTTGTAGCCTGCTTTATGGGCTTCGCTTGTGGGGTCGGTGGGTTCGGGTAGTTGTACGCAGATGAATTTGCGATTGCCGCTGTCTTCTTTGTTTAATTGCATTACTGCGTGGGCGGTGGTGCAAGAGCCAGCAAAAAAGTCTAAAACTATCGCTTCTTTGTCGGCCTGTGTAATCTCTATAAGATATTTTATTAGCTCACTAGGTTTTGAAAAACTAAACGGCACATCAATTGCCAGAAGCTCCTTCGTCCCTTGTGAATTTGGGTAGTCATAAATTATATCTTCTGGATGAAGTGTTGCCCCTATATCATCATCCAAGTAAACTTTAGGGTAAATGTTCCACTTTGATTGTTTCCCATCTTCATCAGTGAGGGGATTTTTTGAAGAACCCTTCGTAAATATGAGTTTGTGCCTATTTTGTTTGTATGTTTCTACAGACCAGCGCCATACTTTGTCAGCATTTGATAATGGTTTAACTATAGCACCATCGGTAGCATCATCAGGAAAAACAGTTCCCGGCGGTATAATGAGACTGCCGTCAGGTGCCTCTATATAATACCTTTGATTTGGTCGCGAATCCAGAGATGGTTGGTATAGTGAAGCTCCACTTTGTTTATACTGCCTGCCGTCCTCATCTTTCCGATTATAATCGGCAGGATCGCAATTTTTTTTGACGCCAAACTCTTGTAATTCTATCTTATTTTTAGCGTATACTGAAATATAATCCTTGGTGGGGCGGAAGTGAGTACCTTTGTCAGAAGTCCTTTTTGCAACCCTTGGCACGACTGATATTAAGTTTTCCTCTCCAAATACCAAGTCACACAGCCCCTTCAAATTTGCCTGTTCATTATCATCAATACTGATAAAAATAACCCCATCTTCCCGTAACAGGTTGCGAGCAAGGTAAAGCCGTGGATACATCATGTTGAGCCAACGAGAATGGTACCGTCCTTGTGTGTCTGTATTTGTTGAAAATTTGTTTCCCTCGCTGTCTTTCTGGCCGGTATATTCCAGATAGGTATCCAGCGTTTCGTTGTATTTGTCGGGATAGATGAATTCCTTGCCGGTGTTGTACGGCGGGTCGATATAGATCATCTTCACTTTGCCGAAGTAGGCTTTTTGCAGGAGCTTGAGCACTTCGAGATTATCGCCTTCAATGAACAGGTTTTCTGTCTCATCGAAATTCGCGGATTCGTCACGGGCCGGTTTTAGGGTGGCAACGCTTGGTTGCTGAATGATTTTCATACATTCAGCCTTGCCGGGCCAGTTCAGGCCAAAGCGTTCCTTGCCGGGGTCCACCCATTCACCCAGGGCGCGTTTAAGCTGGTCAAAGTCAATTTTGCCCTGGCTGAAGGCTTCCGGAAAAATTTGCTTAAGCCGCTCGCGCTTCTCCTCCGCGATGTCCATTGACTCCAGATTCATTTTTTCCGGTTCTGTCATGTTTGCCCCCGGGTTATTTTATCTTGAAACGGATGTTGCATGTCATTCTGCCCGAAGGCTTTTTCACTAGCAAAGTATACGGTCATCAATCAGCATTTCCGGCAGCCTTATTTCTCCACGTTCGATTTTGTATGATGGTTTTCCCATGACTTCTCCTATCAAGTGCGGGACACGGCTTTTTGCTTATGGGGTGTATGCGCGGGACAAAATCCTCGCCCCCAAAAAGCCAGACCCTGTACACCAGTTTACCATAGCAATAAAATTCAGAATCCTGGAGGGTGAGAAAATGATCTTCGCCCATTTTAATGCTTTTCAGCATCCCTTTGCGTATGGCAACGCCTGGCACTTGAGGAGTCGCGCCTTTGCCGGGCATTGCTTGTTTCCATGCCGTTTGCGGTCTGGATTTTCTGTACATTGGCGAGCAGTTGACCATCGCCCAGGGTATTCTGCTTGCCGACGCCAAACCTGGTGAGAAGCATACCACTTCTGGCAGTCGCGCTAATTTCAAAGCTGGATTGCGGATCGGCTGGCCCTCGAAGGCGTTTACCACGGCACTGATAGCGTCTTGCTGATATTCCAGTGATGGATCAAATTTAAGTTTCATACCGCGGCCCCGGTATTGGCTTTATATTCCTCGTGGCGCATAAATTCGTTGATCTTTGCGGTGATAAGCTCCCGCCACCGGGTCAGGAAATCGTCGTAGCGATCCTTGCTTCATAAAGCTGGTTTCACCGGGATACATTCAGATGGTCTGCCAGGTAGCAGCAATAGCCGACTGTAGCTCATCCTGAACGTCTTGAGGAATCACGTTACCTGCGCCACCGTTTATTACGTCATCGGTGGCAAAACCGGTCAGGGTTCATTGCCATCGGTGCCTTGCAGTACCATCGCTTTGACGGTATCCACATCCCAGCTTGTGCCATCGGCAAATTCAATGGCGTTCAGCGCATATCCACTGGCGCCATACCAAAGGAAGTGCCTTTCAACTGTTATCATCTCGCCTGTACTTTGAATGGTCAGCAGCAGGTTCGTGTTAGAGCGGCTTGCCGTCACATCACCGGGGTCAATACCAGCAAGAAAGCGCAGCACATCTTGTCGATCTGCGCCGGTATCATAATTGCGGATCGTGATATTTCCGTCCCCTGTGGCAAACTCGCAGGTATCATTTCCAGCCTCGCCTGACAGGTAATCGTTCGCACCAGCGCCACCGCGCAAGGTGTCATCGCCATCTCCCCCAAAGAGGTAGTCTCGACCAACACTGCTCCGGGACGAACTTCAATATCAGGGGCATCGGTACGCGAAGAACCGAAGCGCCCGGTTGATAAGGTACTCTCCCTCCCGTCATTCCCGTGGAAGCGGGAATCCAGTATACCCCCCGCTTGGCGTCATTCCCGTGGAAGCGGGAATCCAGTATACCCCCCGTTGGCGTCATTCCCGTGGAAGCGGGAATCCAGTATACCCCCTGCTTGGCGTCATTCCCGTGGAAGCGGGAATCCAGTATACCCCCCGCTTGGCGTCATTCCCGTGGAAGCGGGAATCCAGTATACCCCCCGTTGGCGTCATTCCCGTGGAAGCGGGAATCCAGTATACCCCCTGCTTGGCGTCATTCCCGTGGAAGCGGGAATCCAGTATACCCCCTGCTTGGCGTCATTCCCGTGGAAGCGGGAATCCAGTATACCCCCTGCTTGGCGTCATTCCCGCGGAAGCGGGAATCCAGTATACCCCCCGCTTGGCGTCATTCCCGTGGAAGCGGGAATCCAGTATACCCCCTGCTTGGCGTCATTCCCGTGGAAGCGGGAATCCAGTATACCCCCCGCTTGGCGTCATTCCCGTGGAAGCGGGAATCCAGTATACCCCCCGCTTGGCGTCATTCCCGCGGAAGCGGGAATCCAGTATACCCCCCGCTTGGCGTCATTCCCGTGGAAGCGGGAATCCAGTATACCCCCCGCTTGGCGTCATTCCCGTGGAAGCGGGAATCCAGTATACCCCCTTGGCGCTTGGCGTCATTCCCGTGGAAGCGGGAATCCAGTATACCCCCCGCTTGGCGTCATTCCCGTGGAAGCGGGAATCCAGTATACCCCCCCGCTTGGCGTCATTCCCGCGGAAGCGGGAATCCAGTATACCCCCCGCTTGGCGTTATTCCCGTGGAAGCGGGAATCCAGTATACCCCCGCTTCCGCGAGGGGTGGCGGGGGCAGGCTCTCGGCGTAGCCGTCATTCCTGGTCGTCCCCCGCTTTCGCCTGTCTGGCGGCAGACAGGCGGGGACAAGCATTTGGCCCGCGATACCTTGCGGCGTCTGCGGGTGAGACTGGAATTCCGGAATTAAGAAAATCTCCGTGTTTAGCGATAGAAGAGGGCGCCAGCCTCTTTTTTTTCTCTTGTTCAAGTAGTCCGATCGCCGCTATATTTTTTCAAAATATGGAATTTGGCGATGGCAAGGTAACACAAACCAGATTGCCTGGCCTATCCGGATGTGGCCGCGCTACCCGGGAAACCGCGCTGGACCAAAAAAGGGACCGCCTGAAGCGGTCCCTCTAAACAGCCTCTCAAAACAACTATCAGCTGGTTTGCCAGGCGGCAGCAATCACCGACTGTAGCTCATCCTGAACGTTTTGCGGAATCACACTATCAGCACCACTGGGCACATTGTAGGTCGCCATGGCAGTAACCAGTTGCTCAACCTGGTTGTTCAGCAATACCGAGGAGGACCCGACTTCAATGCGGTCCAACTGGTAATCAGCACCGCTGTACCAGTCGTCAATAGTCACCTGATCATCGGTGCCAGCGACAGTGATCTGCAGATGGTTGTCACTGCGGCTGAACCAGAGGTCTTCGACCGAGACATCCTCAAACCGGGCGGTATCAACGCTGGTGGCATTGGTATCGTGGTTATACACCGTATCTGCACCATCGCCTGCACCGAACAGGTAGGTGTCACTACCGGCATCGCCGTGCAGGGAGTCGTTGTCCGCCCCTCCGCGCAGGGTATCATCGCCATCCTCTCCCCGGATAGTATCGTTCCCATCGCCACCGTTTATCACGTCATCGCTGGCATAACCGGTCAGGGTGTCGTTGCCATCGGTGCCTTGCAGCGCCATCGCTTTGATAGTATCCACATCCCAGCTCGTGCCATCGGCAAACTCAATAGCGTTCAGCGCATAACCGCCAGCGCCATCGTCATCAAAGTAGTTCCATACCGTAATCACGTCACCGGCACTGCCAACGGTCAGACGCAAGTAGGTACTGCTACGGCTGACCGTGACATCGCTGACGGCAATACCTTCCAAAAAGCGCAGCACATCGTTGCGCCCGGCACCGGTATCGTGGTTGGTGATGAGGGTGTTGCCGTCGCCCGAACCGAACAGGTAGGTATCATTACCGGCACCGCCGTCAAGGATATCCCAACTGCCTGCACCACCGCGCAGGGTGTCATTGCCATTTTCCCCGGAGAGGGTGTCTTGACCATCACCGCCATCCAGTGTGTCGTTACCATCACCGCCATTCAAGGTATCGTTATCGTCATCGCCATTCAACGTATCGTTACCGTCACCGCCATTCAAGGTATCGTTATCGTCACCGCCGGATAGTGTGTCGTCTCCGGCATCGCCGTAGAGCTTATCGTTGCCGCCCAGACCATTGATAACATCATCAGCGGTAGTGCCTTGGAGACTATCGTTACCTTCTGTAGCGTCGTCAGGGCCCGGAATCAACCCTTTAATGGTATCCACATCCCAGCTCGTGCCATCGGCAAATTCAATGGCGTTCAGCACAGAAGCGCCACGGCTGTGGAAGTGGTCCCGTACCGTAATCACCTCACCGGCACTGCCAACGGTCAGCAGCAAGCTGTTATCGCAGCGGCTGACCGTGACATCGCTGACGGCAATACCTTCCAAAAAGCGCAGCACATCGTTGCGACCCGCACTGGTGTCGTGGTTTTTGATGATGGTGTCGCCATCGCCCGAACCGAACAGGTAGGTATCGTTACCGGCACCGCCGTTGAGGGTATCCCCACTGCCTGCACCACCGCGCAGGGTGTCGTTACCAGCTTCTCCGTAAAGCTCGTCGTCGTTACCGGCGCCACCGTTTATCACGTCATCGCCATCTCCCCCATAGAGGAAGTCTCGACCATCACCGCCATCCAGGGTGTCATCGTCATTACCACCATAAAGCCGATCACAGTCATCACCGCCATCCAGGGTGTCATCGCCATCTCCCCCATAGAGGACATCAGTACCATCACCGCCATCCAGGGTGTCATCGCCATCTTCCCCATAGAGGAGATTCCAACTACCAGCACCGCCATCCAGGCGGTCATCGCCATCTCCCCCATAGAGGACATCAATACCATCACCGCCGTTTATCACGTCATCGCTGGCAAAACCTCTCAGGGTGTCATCGCCATCGGTGCCTTGCAGTACCATCGCTTTGATGGTATCCACATCCCAGCTAGTGCCATCGGCAAACTCAATAGCGTTCAGCGCCCGCGTAAAACTACTGCTGGCACTATAGAGGTCGAAGAAGTAGTTCTGTACCGTAATCACCTCACCGGTACTGCCAACGGTCAGAAGCAAGTCGTCATAGTCACGGCGGGCCGTGACATCGCTGGCGGCAATGCCCGCCAAAAAGCGCAGCACATCGTTGCTCCCGGTATCGCAGTTGTGGATAGTGGTGTTACCATCGCCCGCACCGAAAAGGTAGGTGTCGTTACCGGCACCGCCGTTGAGATAATCCCCATTACCAGCACCACCGCGCAGGGTGTCGTTATCAGCCCCTCCGTAAAGCGTGTCCTTACCCGCGCCACCGTTCAGCACATCGTCTCCGGCATAGCCGTAGAGGACATCGTCACCGCCGAGGCCATTGATGACATCATTAGTTGTAGAGCCGTAGAGAATATCGTTACCTTTTGTAGCGAAAGCGTCCGGAACAAACCCTTTAATGGTATCCACATCCCAACTCGTGCCATCGGCAAACTCGATAGTGTTCAGCGCATAACCGCCAGCGCCATCCTGAAGGAAGTAGTTATTCACGGTAATCACTTCACCGGTACTGCCAATGGTCAGAAGCAAGTGGTTACGGTGGCCACGGCTAGCCGTGACATCGCTGACGGCAATGCCTTCCAGAAAGCGCAGCACATCGTTGCTCCCGGCAGCGGTATCGTGGTTGTTGATAGTAGTGTTGCCATCGCCCGCACCGAACAGGTAGGTATCATTACCGGCACCGCCGTTGAGATAGTCATTGGCACCAGCACCACCGCGCAAGGTATCGTCGCCATCTCCCCCATAGAGCGAGTCTCGACCGTCACCGCCATTCAAGGTATCGTTGTCGTCACCGCCATACAGGGTATCGTTATCGTCACCACCGGATAATGTGTCGTCTCCGGCATCGCCGTAGAGGACATCGTCACCGCCGAGGCCATTGATGACATCATTAGTTGTAGAGCCGTAGAGAGTATCGTTACCTTCTGTAGCGTCGTCAGCACCCGGAAGAAACCTTCTAACGGTATCCACATCCCAGCTCGTGCCATCGGCAAATTCAATGGCGTTCAGCACAGAAGCGCTATTGCTGTGGAAGTGGTCCCATACGGTAATCACCTCACCGGCACTGCCAACGGTCAGAATCAAGTCGTTATTGCTACGGCTGACCGCGACATCGTTGACGGCAATGCCTTCCAGAAAGCGCAACACATCGTTGCTCCCGGCACCGGTATCGCTGTTGATGATGATGGTGTGGCCATCGCCCGAACCGAACAGGTAGGTATCGTTACCGGTACCGCCGTCAAGGATATCCCAACTGCCTGCACCACCGCGCAAGGTGTCGTCGCCATCTCCCCCATAGAGCGAGTCTCGGCCATCACCGCCATTCAAGGTATCGTCGTCGTCACCGCCATACAACCCATCGTTATCGTCACCGCCATACAACCAATCGTTGCCGTCACCGCCATTCAACCTATCGTTACCGTCACCGCCATTCAAGGTATCGTTACCCTCGCCACCGTTTATCACGTCATCGCTGGCATGACCGGTTATGGTGTCATTGCCATCGGTGCCCAGCAGTACCCTCGCTTTGACGGTATCCACATCCCAACTCGTGCCATCGGAAAATTCAATGGCGTTCAGTTCATTATTGGCGCGGAAGTAGTTCCGTACCGTAATCACGTCACCGGCACTGCCAACGGTCAAACGCAAGTTGTCATCGCTACGGCGGGCCGTGACATCGCTGACGGCAATACCCGCCAAAAAGCTCAGCACATCGTTGCGCCCGGTAGCGGTATCGCTGTTGTTGATGGTGGTGTTGCCGTCGCCCGAACCGAACTGGTAGGTATCGTTACCGGCATCGCCTTGGAGGATATCCCCGCTACCCGCACCACCGCGCAAGGTGTCGTCGCCATCTCCCCCATAGATGCGGTCTTGACCATCACCGCCATCCAGGGTGTCGTTACCATCATCGCCATACAACCTATCGTTACCGTGAGCACCACGCAGGGTGTCGTTGCCGGCACCCCCGCGCAAGATGTCGTTGCCATATCCCCCACGGAGGGTGTCTTGATCATCACCGCCATTCAACGTATCGTTACCGAAGTTGCCGTACAAGGTATCGTTACCGTCACCACCGGATAATGTGTCGTCACCGGCGTCACCCGACAAGGTGTCGTTACCGCCCAGGCCATTGATAACATCATCAGTTGTCGTGCCGTGGAGACTATCGTCACCTTCTGTAGCGTCGTCAGCACCCGGAATCAACCCTCTAACGGTATCCTCATCCCAGCTCGTGCCATCGGCAAATTCAATCGCGTTCAGCACAGAAGCGCGATTGCCGTGGAAGTAGTTATGTACCGTAATCACATCACTGGCACTGCCAACGGTCAGACGCAAGTCGTTACTGCTACGGCTGACCGTGACATCGCTGACGGCAATGCCTTCCAGAAAGCGCAACACATCGTTGCGCCCGGTAGCGGTATCGCTGTTGTGGATAGTGGTGTTGCCATCGCCCGCACCGAACAGGTAGGTATCGTTACCGGCACCGCCGTTGAGATAATCCCCATTACCAGCACCACCGCGCAAGGTGTCGTCGCCATCTCCCCCATAGATGCGGTCTTGACCATCACCGCCATCCAGGGTGTCGTTACCATCATCGCCATACAACCTATCGTTACCGTGAGCACCACGCAGGGTGTCGTTGCCGGCACCCCCGCGCAAGATGTCGTTGCCATATCCCCCACGGAGGGTGTCTTGATCATCACCGCCATTCAACGTATCGTTACCGAAGTTGCCGTACAAGGTATCGTTACCGTCACCACCGGATAATGTGTCGTCACCGGCGTCACCCGACAAGGTGTCGTTACCGCCCAGGCCATTGATAACATCATCAGTTGTCGTGCCGTGGAGACTATCGTCACCTTCTGTAGCGTCGTCAGCACCCGGAATCAACCCTCTAACGGTATCCTCATCCCAGCTCGTGCCATCGGCAAATTCAATCGCGTTCAGCACAGAAGCGCGATTGCCGTGGAAGTAGTTATGTACCGTAATCACATCACTGGCACTGCCAACGGTCAGACGCAAGTCGTTACTGCTACGGCTGACCGTGACATCGCTGACGGCAATGCCTTCCAGAAAGCGCAACACATCGTTGCGCCCGGTAGCGGTATCGCTGTTGTGGATAGTGGTGTTGCCATCGCCCGCACCGAACAGGTAGGTATCGTTACCGGCACCGCCGTTGAGATAATCCCCATTACCAGCACCACCGCGCAAGGTGTCGTCGCCATCTCCCCCATAGATGCGGTCTTGACCATCACCGCCATCCAGGGTGTCGTCACCACCGAGGCCCTCCAGGGTATCGTTTTCGGCAGTGCCGTTGAGAGTATCGTTACCTTCAGTCCCTGTTTGTTTAGAAGAACTCATAATGTGTCACTCCTGTACTTACATGTTGAATTGATGAAAAGATTACTCTTCTCCCGATATAAACCTTGTCAATGCTTCCCTATAAAAATGTTATGTTTTTTTGTTTAAAGTTAATCGTTGATTAACTGTTTTTCTATCATGACCATAACAAATTCACCATTATTTATTCCAGTTGGGTCAAATTTAGATGAATTGCTTCAGGTAAAAGGGTAATAGTGAACTCCCATAAAGTCAATCGCCGAAAGCCCGGCAAAATACCCCCACTGATTTTTTATCGCACAGGCTTCAGGAATGATGTTGTCCTTATAGTCATTCCGAAAGTATTCCGAAGTCTCGGCATATTCGCTGTCAAGCAATTTGGTATGGGCCTTTTGCGTTATATTCATATTCCTCATGTTTCCGCTTTCCGCGTATCGTTTCAGGCCCTTCTGAGATAAAAAACGCCGCGTCAACCCCGGAAAAATCTCCCTTAATATCCTTGATATTAATAATCGCTATTTCAGTATAGGATATAGTCAGGCAATTTTGTGAAAAAATGATAAAAAAGGACTAATTTTTTTAACCCTTATGGCCCATCTCTAAAAAACACGTCTTCGTCACGGGCCGGTTTTAGGGTGGCAACGCTTGGTTGCTGAATGATTTTCATACATTCAGCCTTGCCGGGCCAGTTCAGGCCAAGGCGTTCTTTGCCGGGGTCCACCCATTCACCCAGGGCGCGTTTAAGCTGGTCAAAGTCAATTTTTCCCTGGCTGAAGGCTTCCGGAAAAATTTGCTTAAGCTGCTCGCGTTTTTCCTCCGCGATATCCATTGATCCATGGAATTTTCGATTTGAGGTTTGAGATTTTTGATTGCTCATGCCGCCCCCGCCTTTACATTTACGTGTTTTAGCGGAAGCAACAAAAATGCGGTCAGTTGCTTCCTGATATCATTCCGAAACCTGCTTTTCAGATACCATACCGGATTCTTTGCCGATTTCCAGCCCATAACGGCACTCGTCCGTTTCTTCCATGGCAATGCCGGGAGTAGCGATAAGTTCTACTGTAGAGCGGACACGGCACGCTGTGGAATCCAGACCCGATCATGCCGCCGATTTTTCCCTGTCCCCGGCGACATACACGCGCCGAACAAGGCTACCGGCGAGTTGCCTTCGGTGTCGTTGTAGCGGGCTTTCAGTCCGCGTTTTTCGTCGTCGTTTCCCTTCACACCGCCCGCCGATGAAGTCAGAAAACATAATTCGCCTACGCCCGATACGCCCGCTGCGATATTTTCGTATAAGGCGCTTAATCTATGGCTTGATTAAGCCGTTATGGCGTTTCCAGAGACTTCGACCATGTTGCGTTGAAAGCAACGAAATTATCTTTTCAATGTTATTGAATCGACCTAGTAACAGACTGTGCTGATAGCTGGATACATGTTGCCTTTGACTGGAGTCAGTGCCATTTAATACGGCACGGGCACGGGGGGGGCTATAATAAAACGTAAAAAACTTAAGAATAGTGCGATAGCCACTTGAAATACAAGCGATAGCACGGCTATACATACACTTTTTATATAGCTGGCGTCTAGAATGAATGAAAAGCAGAGGGCTGCAATCGGTATGGAAAATACAACAGCCCATAATCTCGATGGGGTCAGGAAAACAGCTATTGCGCCGATAACCAGGAATGCTATGGCAGCAACAAGATAAGTCAAAAAGCCTGTTCTTTTTGCATTGAAAATCCTGGCTGCAACCATAATCGGTATGATGCTAATAAGTACAACCAGCGACCCAAAAAATACAATCCATCCCATTTTTTTGCCCTCCCTATAAATTTAATGCGCAAAAAAAATTGCTGTCACTATATTAATGGTAATGGTACCCGCGTTGGCAATCCGGGTCAAAAAACCTGATATATTTTGGATATATTAATGTTATTGAATCGACCTGGTAACGGACTATGCTGATAGTCTGGATACAGCTTGTTGCCTTTGACTGGAGTCAGTGCCACTTACACCATTCGCTTTACAGGGGGGTTATAAAACGAAACCAACGCCAGCACCCAATAATAGTGCGACAGCAATTTGAAATGCAAGTGCTAGCAGAGCTATGAATACACTTTTTATATAGCTGGCGCCTAGAATGAATGAAAAGCAGAGGGCTATAATCAGTGTGGAAAATACAAAAGACAATAATTGCGACGGGATTAGGAAAATAGCTATTAAGCTGATAAACAAGGATGATATGGCAGCAATAAAACAAGCCAAAAAGCCTGTTTTTTCTGCCTTTAAAATCCTGGCTGCAACCATAATCGGTATGATGGTAAATACAATCAGCAATACAAAAAATACAAGCAATCCCATTTTTTTGCCCTCCCTATAGATTTAATGCTCAAAACAAATCGTTGTCACTGTATTGATAATACCCGCATTGGCAATTCGTGTCAAAAAGCCTGATATATTTTTATAGTGATGTTTTTATCGGTTCCGGCACAATCTGCCGCCAAAACAGCAGGCCATGCCCCCATATACACAGCTCATGTTAACTTGATTATCAACTCTGCTTTGTATAGAGCCAGAATAAAATCCCGCAATACAATCCGGAAGAGTTTGGAGAATGAAAGAGGTGCCCTGTCGTCTCAACCCCGATGAGGCGGTCATCAATCCCCATGATTAATCCGGGTTAAGTTGCAGATAACATTGGAAATATCATTGTCTTGTCTGCGAGGGGAGCAACAGGCTTGTCAATGTTGCGACCGCAATCAGTATAAAGCAAATCAGGCTCCATTCCGGGATGCTTAAATATAGAAATGTCCATTGCACTTCGGCGCATTCGCCCGAACCTCGCAGCACCCTGCCCAATGCTTCTTTGAGCGGAAAGACCGCGAGCAGATATTCCAGTCCGGGCCCGCATTCGGGGACCTGTTCAGCCGGAAGATGTTGCAGCCAGACTTGTCTGCCAGCGATGCTGGCGCCGAGCAGGGCGGTCACGGTTAATAACAGTTTGTAAATCGGGCGCATAAAATTTTCGGGATTATGGAGGGCCGCAATAAAGGCGATGGCGATAATGCCGGCAAAGACGAAGCGTTGTAATAAACAGAGCGGACAGGATTCCAGCCCTTCCACGTGTTCAAGGTAAAATCCAAAACCAAGCAACGACAGGCAAACGAGACACAACAGGACATGGAACAGTCTTGAGGTGAACAAGGTATAAATTTCAGCTCGCATAGTTTCTCCCGATATTATTTTAGAGGTTCAAATTGATAATATTTTTCATTGAGATACGCGGTCACATCGTCCACTTCTTCCTCAAGCCACAGTAGTTCAAGCATGCGTTCACAGAAACCGACGCGTTGATGGAGCGCGTCCCGGTCACTGATCTTCCTCTCATCGCCGGTATAGAGTGCTGGCGTATGGCAACGCAAACAGTTTTCTTCGTGCAATTGCGCACCATTATCCACATCTGCCGCAAAGCCGGTTTGCGCGTATAAAAGACACAGCGCAATAGTTCTCCTCAATGCGTCCCCCGTGCCAGTTTCGTTTTCAGGTGCGCAATACGGATCGGCGCCGGTGGATGCGAATCGTGAAAGGCGGAATAAAGCGGGTCGGGGGTCAGGGTGTTCGCGTTTCTTCGATAAAGGTTGACCAGTGCCGTGATCAGATTTTCAGTGCGCGTCTGGTTTGTTGCGAAATCATCCGCCTCAAATTCATATTTACGGGTAATCATCTTGAATAGCGGCGCGACAAAGAAAGCAAAAACCGGCGCCACCAGCAGGAACAGGGTCAGTGCCATATAATCGGATGTTCCGGAAACCCCGAGCCCGTGATAAAACCAGTTCTGATCAATCAACCAGCCCAGTACGGCCAGACCGATCAGGTAGAGCACCGCCTGGAACAGGGGAAGTTTCTTGACATGGTGACGTTTGAAATGACCCAGCTCATGCGCGAGTACTGCCTCTATCTCGTCGTAATTCAGTATCTCCATCAGTGTATCAAAGAACACGATGCGCTTGTTTTTGCCAAATCCGGTGAAGTAGGCGTTTCCGTGTGTCGAACGTAATGAGCCGTTCACAACAAATATCCCCCGACTTTCAAAGCCGTTTTTATCCAGCAGCGCCGTGATCCTTTTCTGTAATTCCGGATTATCCAGGGGTATGAATTTATTGAACCAGGACGCGATAAATGTCGGATAGGCCCAGATATAGACAAACATGAAGAGGACCAGCACTATCCAGGCATATATCCACCAGAGCGCGCCGGAGTTTGCCATGAACCATAATACAAGTACGATGATCGGCGTATTGATAATAAAATTCACAACGGCGTTTTTCATCAGGTCCACGCAGAAGATTTTCGGCGTCATCTTGTTAAAACCGAAAGATTCTTCAATTTTGAAAATACCGTAGACTGACAAGGGCAGGGCGAGTATGGCCTGAATGAAAACTACGCTTAAAATAAAGCCGGTTCCAGTGATGATTTCAGGCAGATTGAATGTTTTCCAGATGTTGTCTAATAACTGTAGTCCGCCAGCCAGGAGCCAGATCAGTAAAAAGATCGAATCAATCACCAGACCGGCCAGACCGACCTTAACTTTGGCCGCCGTGTAATCGGCCGCCTTTTGATGTTCCTCAAGCGAGATTTTATCGCTGAAATCTATCGGCACCTGCTCTCGATTGGAGCGGATATGGCGGAGATGTCGATTGACCAGAATCCATTGCACCATGATACCGGCGATCAGAAAAACCAGAAAAAGCAGGGTAAAGGCGTTCATGTCCAAAAGTGTCCTGTGGAATTCGATTTGTCTGTTGATGATCGTTTAATTATTGTCATGAGCAGTCCTCATGGGATAATCTTTAATTAAGTTTGTTTATTAAACAGCCGGAGACATCATGCCACAATCGGAAAATAACCTCATCTGGATCGATTTGGAAATGACCGGGCTGAATACCGACAATGATTTTATCATTGAAATCGCCAGCATTGTCACCGACTCTCAATTGAACGTTCTGGCAGAAGGACCGGCGATCGCCATATATCAGCCGGATAAGGTGCTTGAAAAGATGGATGAATGGAATACGGAGCAACATAATCAATCGGGTCTGGTGGAAAGGGTCAGGAACAGTCCTTACGATGTTGGTGAAGCGGAACGTTTGACATTGGACTTTATACAGAAGTTCGTCCCGGCTGGAAAATCACCCATGTGTGGCAACAGTATTTGTCAGGACAGGCGTTTTATGCACCGTCTGATGCCGGCGTTGGCGGCTTATTTTCACTATCGCAATCTGGATGTCAGCACGATAAAGGAGTTGATGCGACGTTGGGCCCCCGGGAAAAAAGCCTATACAAAAGATTCGCTGCATCTCGCCCTTGAGGATATTCGCGACTCCATTGATGAGTTGAAGTTTTATCGGGAGCATATCTTTAAGATATAGCCTGGATATTGTGCGCTTTATGTCATCAGTCAGTGGAATATTATTAAATCATTTATATTCGGCCAGTCAGTCCCGCGAGCTGGATCGTATCGCCATAGATGAGTTCGGCATCCCTGCCGGTGATTTAATGCAGGCCGCCGGCCGTTTCAGTTATACCACGCTGAAACGGCGCTGGCCGGAGGCCGATGCTATTACCGTGATATGCGGGGGCGGCAATAACGCCGGAGACGGTTATGTGCTGGCGCGGCTGGCGCAAATGGAGAAAAAGCGGGTTTCGGTGATTAACCTGTTTGACCCTGAAAAGCTCAAAGGTGAAGCGCTCGTCGCGTATAAAGATATGCTTGCCACCGGTATTTCTCCGGAAAAAAAATGGTTCCCCGGATTTATCCGGGAGGCGGATGTGGTGGTGGACGCGATATTTGGTACCGGGCTGAAGGGGAATGTGGAAGGCGTGCCGGGCGATGTGGTCGCCGCCGTCAACGCCGCCCCCGTACCGGTGATATCCATTGATATTCCTTCCGGTTTAAACGCCGATACCGGCAACATTATGCGGCAGGCGATCGATGCCGATGTGACAACGACATTCATCGGCCTGAAAAAGGGCATGTTCACAGCCGATGGCCCTCAGTGTTGCGGCCAGATTGAGTTTGATCGGTTGAATGTCCCCGACGAGTGTTATCAGCGTCTCGGCGAACCGTCCGCGTGGCGACTGCAAACGGATGAATTGAACGCCGCGCTGACGCCCAGAAAACGTAACTCACACAAGGGGAGCTACGGTCATGTCCTGATCGTTGGCGGTGATAACGGTTATCAGGGCGCCGTTCGAATGGCTGCCGAAGCTGCCGCCAGAGTCGGCGCGGGGCTTGTCAGTCTGGCGACACGTGCGACACATGCCGCCCAAATCAGCGCTGCGCGACCGGAGATCATGTCTCATGGTATTGCGGGTCCGGATCAACTTGTACCCCTGATTGAACGGGCGAATGTCGTTGCGATCGGGCCGGGTCTGGGGCATTCCGAGTGGGCCAAATCATTACTGATGCATGTGCTTGAAACAACGTTACCCCTGGTGATTGACGCCGATGCGCTGACCGTCCAGGTGCGGCGACCGGAGGCGTCGGGGCAATGGGTTATTACGCCACATCCGGGCGAGGCGGCGCGCCTGTTGAAACTCAGCGCACGGGATATTCAGGCGGATCGCTTCGGGGCGATAAAAATGTTGCGGGAGCGCTGGCCGGGGCCGATCATATTAAAAGGAAGCGGCACATTGGTCGCGGATAAGGTGGGACGGGTATTTATCTGTGATAAAGGTAATCCGGGAATGTCATCCGGCGGTATGGGCGATGTGCTGACGGGTGTTGTCGCCGGCCTGATCGCGCAAGGCATTGAACCCGAACAGGCGGCCAGGCTCGGTGTTTGTCTGCATGCTGACGCGGCCGACCGGGCAGCGCACGCGGAGGGGGAACGCGGACTGATGGCGATGGACCTGATGCCACACCTGCGTCATCTGGCGAACCCCTGGCCTGTGCAGTCCGCAGACCATCCTGAAAAATAGATACGGATTGGCGCCTTTGTTGAAACGGGTACTGGTCAGTCGGTTTACAGTGCTTGTGCAACGTGCGGTTTGCGTACAATGAATCTGCTTATTGATGATTCCGCTATGATGGAATCTTTCGGGGCAAGGATAGCCGGTATGATCAAGGGCGGGGAAGTCATTTATCTCAGCGGAGAGCTGGGCACCGGAAAAACCACTTTCGCTCGTGGTTTTCTGGCGGCAGCGGGATATAAGGGAAAGGTTAAAAGTCCGACCTACGGTTTGATTGAAACCTACTCTCTGGACGGTTTTGATGTTCATCACTTTGACTTGTACCGTCTGCATGGTCCGGAAGAATTGGAGCAGATGGGCATTCGGGACTATTGTACGTTTGAGGCCGTCTGTCTGTTTGAATGGCCGGAACGGGGCGGCGATATGTTACCGTCACCCGATATCCGTATCCATATCACCCATGATGACGAATGTCGCCGTGTCAGACTGGAAGCCGAATCGGATAATGGCCTATTGATACTCGGGCGACTTTGAGTCGCCATTCCCGCCGGAATGTGTCGCTAAAATATCGCATTTTGATATAAGTTGTATTTGTTGCATAATCGGATTGATTGAAAATTATTAATAATTTGCCATGTCTGGTGACAACGTAAAATTTACTAAAAAAATTACTCAATCGGGTGGTCTGACCATAACGCTGTTGATATTGTGGCTGGTGTTGTCGGGTTACACGACGCCGTTGTTATTATTTCTGGGGGCTGTGTCCGTGGCTCTGGTCGTTGTCATCAGTCAGCGTATGCAGTTGATAGAGTATCACAAGCCGAATGTATTGTTGCAGACGTTGCGGTCGGTTCCTTATGGTTTCTGGTTGCTGGCCAGGATATTGGAGTCCAATATTGACGTGTGCAAACGTATCCTTAATCCGAAATTACCTGTTAGTCCGGTGCTGATCAGACTTGCTTCAAGTCAGGAGGGTGATTTGGCCAGAACGGCCTATGCGAATTCGATTACTCTGACGCCGGGCACTGTCTCAATTGATGTGGATGGCAAGGATATAGAGGTGCATGCCCTGACGCAGGCGGGTGCCAGGGAGCTGGCGGTCGGCGATATGGATCGCCGGATTACAGAGGTTGAGAAAAAGTCTTATGTTTGAATGGGCGACGGGTTTGATTTTATGCGCGATGTTTTTGGCGCTGTTGTCCGCCATTCTCGGCAAGACGGTATATGACAAAATATTGGCGGTCAATGTCTTCGGCACCATCACCGTATTATTTATCACGTTGTTTGGCTTTCTGACGGGACGCCCTGATTTTCTTGATATCGCGCTGGCTTATGCCTTGATCAGTTTTGTAGCCACCATCGCGATTTTGAAATTCTTTGAATGCGGCGATATAGGGCATCCCCATCCTGCTGAGGATACGGAGTAATGAACCCGTTTTTAATGACGATCGCGCATTTTTTTGTGATTGGCGGTGTTGTTGCCATCCTTATCGGTTTGCTTGGTATTTACCGTATGCCGGATTTTTTTACCCGGCTTCATGCCGCCAGTATTATCGATACGATGGGGACGATATTTATTATTTTGGGCCTTGTTCTGTACTCGGGCTTTAATCTGGTCAGCGCCAAGTTGATTTTGATAATGTTGTTTATTCTGATTACCACGCCAACGGCCGCTCATGCGCTGGCCAAATCGGCATTGCACGGAAAGCTGAAGCCTGTACTTGAGGAACGAAAAGAATGAGTGTCATGCTGATTAATGTTGTTATTCTCTGCCTGCTGATGATAACGGCGATAGCGATTGATCGGCAACGCAATCTCTTTTCGACGATTATGCTGACCGCTATTTACAGTCTGCTGTGCGCGGTCCTGTTTATTTGCCTTGACGCGGTGGATGTGGCCTTCACGGAGGCGGCGGTCGGTGGCGGGGTAGCAACAATCTTTTTTCTGGGAGCGTTGGCCGTGACCGGATTTAAGGAAAAATCCGATACCGGTTTGTCCATAACGGGTTTGCTTGTGGTGTCGGTGACGGCTTGTCTGCTGGTCTATGGTCTGGCGGATATCCCGCCTTTCGGTCTGGCAGATAATCCGGTGCAGACTTATCTGGCCGCAAAATATGTTGATGAGTCCGCTGTTGAGATAGGCATACCTAATCTGGTGACCTCCATTCTTGCCAGTTATCGGGGTTACGATACTTTGGGCGAAACGATGGTCATTTTTACCGCCGGGGTTGGTATATTGATGTTGCTGGAACGCAACCGCGAAGAGCGCAAAAATTTATCCGGGGGGGACCACTGATGGAGCATCATCTGGTACTCAGGATTGTCGCGAAATGTCTGATCCCGCTGATCATGCTGTTTGCGCTGTATGTGCAGTTTCACGGTGAATATGGCCCCGGGGGCGGATTTCAGGCCGGCGTTATCTTTGCCGTCGCTTTTATCCTGTATGCGCTTATCCATGGTGTGGAACATCTGATGCGGGTGCTCCCGTCGCGTTTCATGAGCTGTCTGGCAGCGACAGGCGTGTTGCTTTATATCCTGGTGGGCCTGGTCGGCATTTTTAAGGGGGGCGAATTTTTGAATTACAGTGTGCTGGCAGGCAACCCGGTAACCGGTCAGCATATCGGCATCATTTTGATAGAACTGGGTGTTGGCATAACGGTGGCGTCAAGCATTATATTGATTTTTTATGCTTTCACTCGTGGCTGAGGACGCTTCGGGGGGACTGGAATACAATATCGTCGGTGTCGACTTTGATCTGCCCGATTACACAATTGTCAGTGGGTTTGTGTCTTATGATGTAACAGACGCTATCACGGTGCGAGCGGATGTCGGTAACCTGTTTGACGATACTTACCAGGGCCTGGCACTATCCGAAACTCTTTCGTGATGGGCCTTTTGACCGCTCGCTATTCAGAAATGCTCCTGACTGTTCCGTAGAAAAATAAACCTGTGTTCCGGTGCCCAGGGTCAATTTCCTGCACGTCTTTATTCGGTTATTCTTTGGACATCGGGATTGTTCCAGTTTCCCTGAATACTGTATTGGTAATCGAGCATTGTATTGATGTTTTTATTCAGTAGTTCGCCACCAAGATAAATCGCCGCGCCTATCCCAATGCCGATCGGACCAAATAGCGCGCCGGCCATGGGCAGGCTACTTGATATTTTGGGGGTGACGGTGGCGATTTGATCGTAGTCTTCCGCACTGAGACCCGTGCGGCCGCTTATGCTGATATCGGCCGACACCCCCTGCATTTGCAGGTCGTTTGTGTAGGCGTCTCCCCCTTGCAAATTGAAGTTACCATTGATGCTGTTGAAGGCAAACCCTTTTGTAAACAAGTCGGTAAAATCCAGCGCCAGTCGTCTCGGCAGCATCTGCACACTCAACAAGCCAAAGAGGCGCCCGACGGATGGATCAATATCCAGAAATCGGCCCTTTCCGATATCCATGTTCAGTTTTCCATTGGTGTTTTTCAGGGAAAAGTCCATCGGCGTTCCCTGCCAGTCTGCCTGTAGTTCGATCTTTGTTCTCCCGCCTTCAATATTAGTCCCGGCATAGTTGAATGTATTGAGCATTTCACTGATGGAATCCGCCTGCAGTGATGCGGAGGACTCCGTGTAATCAACGTTATTGGTTTGAGTCCATTTGCCGCTGGCGTTAATGACAAAACCGGGTTTGCTGAAGTTGAGTTGATTGATATTGATCCCGTCGTCCGTGTTTGTGGTCAACAGGATGGCTTGTCCCAGATCGTTTTCTTTATAAATGGTTTTGTCGATTTTGATATCAAGTTCAGGGAAGTTCTTGATGGTGACAGGGGTGTCTTCGGCCTGCTTGTCGAAGTCGCTGATAATAATGTGTGCCAGATTGACCCACAAGCGATCATGGCCACCGTCTTCCGCCCGGATAAATTTCGCAGTGCCTTTTATGTCGTCGCTATGGAATGCCACCTCCCAGGCGTCATCAGGATGAGACAGGTCGATTTGTACATCCTTGAAGCGATTCCCCAGAATCTTCAATTCCTCAATGGAGAGATTGAATGAAAGGGACGGGTTATTTTCATTTGAAGCTGCCGCGATATACGTTTTCTTCTGATTTAATACCGGCAACCACGCGGACAGATCAAGGTGTTTCAGCGCTGTTTGCAAGTCAACACGGGATTCATCAACGGTTCCTGTCAACACGATGTTATCATAGTTGATGTGGATTTCCCTCGTGGTCGGTTTCAACCCTATCCTGATCTGCAAGGGGCGGCTTTCCTGCTCCAGCTTCCCGATCGGTGCAGGTAAATCAATGGCAGTGCCCGTAAGGTCGGAACGGATATTGATCAATTCACTGTCCAAACCGGATTCCTGTTGGGAAGTCCCGATAGTGATTTCCCACAAACTCTGCCCGGAAAAATAATCGCGAACACTTTTGCCAGGACCTGGTGAAGCGGGGAAAAACAGTTCCAACTGTTCAGCGATAAAAGACTCGTTCGCGAGCCCGGAGACAATTACGCTTTTGGTATCCGGTTTTTTTTCAGGCTGTCTGGGAATATTGACCTCAACCGGATTACCGCGATAGGAAGCGATAATTTTATCCGTCCAGAAATCGTTATTATTAAAGTGCACATCGCCGTTAATTTTTTCCAGTCCGAGTTCGGATGGTTTCCATTTAAACGAGGCTTCTGAAAACCGTATTGTGCCGTTAAAGGTTGTCTCTTCTTCGCTCATAGGGATATTTAGATTGGTTTTGATATGGGCATTCCCGACAAGATTATGTTTGATCTCGCTGAGAAAGGAGCTGTCATTTAACGGACTCTGTTCAATGAAATGACGTATATCATCGGTATGTGCGGAGACATCGCTTTTGATGGAAAGCGTTTTATTTTCCTGCGTGATATCTTTTATGACGGCATCAATGTTATTAATTCTCGCCTTGAAAATATGGCCCGAGTTGAAGGAGAAGCGGACGGTTTCATTATTAAACAGCGTTTCAACATCGGCATTGTCCACTGGCGGCCAGCCGAGGTTGTATTCCAGGTTGACATCGGCGATATTCAGGACGGCCTGAAAACGACCTTCCTCCTGTTTAAAAGGGAAATCCGACAAATAGCCCCGATACAATAAATCGCTGGACACCGGACTGTTGTCGGACAAGGCGCGGGCCAGCCATTTTTTTAATTCCGGGTCTGTTTTGACGGGCAGTAAAGCGATTATTCTTCCGGTATCGCCCCGGTCCATTCGGGCAAGCAGATCAATAAAAGGCGAGGGCTCTTCGAAACGTATGTTGCCAGATGTTTTAATGGACAGACCGTTGGCGATGAAACGGGTTTGGTGCAACTTCAATTCGGGTACGGTTTGATGATTAAATTCAATCACGCCCCCGATATCTTCAACAGTGAAGGGTTGTTCAAAGAAGGACAGGGTATTTACCTGCGCCTGTTCGGTATCCAGTTCAATTTTAACGGATTTGTTATCCATATGGATGGAGCCGTCGAGTCCCTTGACCCAATCGTTGTTATTGTGGTTTACGCCGCCGAGATTGCGAAAGCGCGTGGAAAAGCGTAGCGAATTTGATGCCGGCGGCGTGTCGTTGATATCAATACGGGTTTGCGTGAGTTCACCACCCGTCAGAGACCAATCCAGCCCGGGACTGATTCCCAGACTGTTTACGGTCGTGTCCAGAAAAGGCAGGATATCTTCAAGTTTCAGATAGGAAAGCCAGGCATGATAGTGGCGGGTATCGTCCGTACTTTTTTTGACCAACAACTGATATTTCCCCGGTGCCCAGTCACCGTGCGCCGTTTCCAGCGCTTTTGTCTGTAAATTAAACAGCCAGTCATCCTCGTCCCGGCGTTCACCATCGAAATATAATCTGGCCAGGTTGACGGGTAATACAGCGTTGTTATAGTCAATTGAGAAATCTCTGTACTCCAGTGTGGCACTGAAATTTATCAGTCGAGCCTTTTTCCAGCTACTCCAGAACTGAAGGTCGGCGTTTCCAGCATGAGCGATGACGGGCAGACCGCGCATCAGATCTTTCGGCAACACGTTTTTGGCTTTAATGTAAATATCACCGTCCCATTCGGCGCCCAGAGCGTTGCCTTTGAGAAGCATGTAGATATTTAACGCCTGTTCGTCGTTATTGTTCGGATTGACAAAAACATTGAGCCGTGCCTGATGTTCATCGGTTTCCAATTCAAGCCGGACATTGGAGAAGGTAAGCGTCTCCTGGTTTGTTTTGTGATCGCGCCAGGACAAGGTCGTATTCTCAAGCACAATGTATTTTTGCGTCAGAAACCATTCCGATAAAGCTGTATTTTCCACATCATTCTCCATGGTGATACGGTTTTTGCTATCAATGCCGATTGAAATCGTGTCATCCGGATTTTGTGTGAGTTCAAGTTGCAGTCCGTTTACCGACAGGGAATACGGCACGATTTTACCCTGCAAAATACTGACAACCGGGGCAATACTGATATGGGCGGAATCAAGGCGGGTGATCATCTCATGACTGTCTGGCGTATAGAGATCGACCTGGTTTAGAAACAGATGGGGTGTCCAGCCTTCCCATTCGGCCCGGATATGATTGATCGTGACCGGGTAACGCATGTATTCACTCAGCCATATCTGTATCTCTTCCCGATAGTTTTCGACCTGGGGCAGGGCAAGGCGCAGCATTGTGACTAGTATTGCCGTACCGAGCGTGATGATTGCAAGGGCGTACCAGAGCAAACGATAGGCGATAATCAGGCTTCTTTTAAACATCAAAGTAACACAATGTCATATTGCTCCTGCGTATAGAGAGTCTCCACTTGAAAAGAGATCGGTTTACCAATGGATTTTTCCAGTTCGGCAACTCTGTTGGCTTCATCGTCCAGAAGTAGATCGACCACGTTTTGTGAGGCGATGATTAACAGTTTGTCCGCCTCAAATTGCTGTATCTGCCGCAATATTTCCTGAAAAATTTCATAACAGACCGTCTCGGGCGTTTTTATTGAAGCGCGGCCATCGCAAACAGGGCAGGTTTCACAGAGAATATGTTCCAGGCTTTTATAGACCCGTTTGCGTGTCAGTTGTACTAGTCCCAGAGAGGTTAGCTCACTCAGTGTCGTCTTGCATCGGTCTTTCTCGACATGTTTTTGCAGCATGTGTAACACGGTCTGACCGTGCTTGCTGTCCTGCATATCAATGAAATCGATGATAATAATGCCGCCGAGATTGCGTACACGAAGCTGTCGTGCGATAGCGCCGGTGGCCTCCAGATTGGTTTTGTAAATGGTTTCTTCCTGATTGCGGTGACCGATAAAGGCACCGGTATTGACGTCAATCGTTGTCATGGCTTCAGTCTGGTCAATGATCAGATGCCCGCCGGATTTTAACGGTACTTTTCTTTTCAGTGAATGCTGTATTTCGTCCTCAATAGAATATAAATCCAGGATCGGACACGGGTCTGTGTAATATTCAATGCGACCAAGAAACTCCGGGATAAATTTGCGGGAAAATTCCATTAATTGTTGATAGGCTTCTCTGGAATCAATACGGATTTTTTTAATATTGGTATGTACCAGATCGCGCATGGTGCGCATGACAAGCGGGATATCTTCATGGACGAGGCTGGGTATGGCGGCGTTTTCCGCGCGTGTGATGATGGATTCCCATATCTTGCGCAGGAACTCAATATCACGAAAAATATGTTCATCCGAAGCATGCTCGGCAGCTGTGCGAACGATAAAGCCGCATTTTTTAAGAATTTCCGATTCACGCACGGCGCTATGCAAAACAACGTTATCTTCATTCCCTATCGCGAGTCGTTCTATGCCGGATTGATAGTTCAGGATGATATCGTGCAGACGCTCGCGCTCTTTTTCGTTTCCAATACGCTGGGAAACGCCAATAAAAGGATGGTTTGGAATAAAAACCATATAACGTGAGGAGATGGACAGGCGTTTTGTCAGTCTTGCCCCTTTGTTGCCGATAGGATCTTTGATGATCTGAACGAGGATGTCCTCGCCTTCTTTAAGAATCGCTTCAATGGATTGCTGTTCGCCCGCAGACGGTTGCGATTCAGTGTCTGGTACAGGAACATCGTAGAAAATATCCGAAAGGTGCAGAAAGCCGTTTCGCTCAAGCCCGATATCAATAAACGCCGCCTGCATACCCGGCAATATTTTCGCTACCCGGCCTTTGAATATGCTACCGACCGGCCCGCATTTCCGAGGGCGTTCTATATGGATTTCCTGCAAGATACCGTTTTCGACTATGGCGACGCGATTTTCTCTGGGAGTGACATTGATGAGGATCTCTTCAGTCATAAAAATCCGGCATTATGCCATGCCTCCGCTTCGGGTGGCGTTTTCAACAATGGTTATTCGCGCTGCCTGCCGACAGTGCGACAGTTCAGGCGGGACTGCAAACGGCGGGACACGCAGCATTTTCCATTCCGCCGTCGTTCAGGCTGGATTGGTTGATTTTCTGCCAATATGAATGATGCTCGTCGGGCAATCCCTGTCAGGAGACGTCTTTGACCGTTGCCACCGATCGTCTGACAGCGTATGACGACACTTATTCAACGAGGGGGAATATCGCTATCGCTGTCTTCTTCATCCTGAAAAAGATCGTCGTAATTATCAAGCGGCGGATTACCGTCATAAATCAGGGATTCACGTTTTTGCAGATATGCTTCGCGCGTGAACACATAAGTATCAATGGCCGCTTCATCGCGAATATCAGTTGCCTTCAGCAGGTTAGCTCGACGGTTAATGGCAGCAAATATATTCACCGGGAACAGGACTCCCCCGGAGACATAATAGAGTGGGTTCAACAATGTACTCGGCACATAGTCGGTTGAATTGCGTACCGTATTTGGTCCGAGTAGAGGCAGATATAAATAGGCACTTCTATCAACACCCCAGACGGCAAGTGTCTGGCCGAAATCTTCCTGATTCCTGTTCAGACCCATCGGGGTAGCGACGTCAAACAGACCTCCGATACCCAGCGTTGAGTTGAAAACAAGTCTGAGCGAGTCGTTGACGCCCTGTTCAAATTTGCCCTGCAGGACATCATTAAAAATGACGTTAAGATAGGTCAGGTTGTTAAAAAAGTTTGTTACACCCTGTCTGACCGGTTCAGGAGTAATGTCTACATACTTCCTGGCGACCGGTTTTATAATATGGCCGTCAAGTGTTTCATTGATATCGAAAAACACGCGGTTGGTCGGTTCAACAGGATCGGCATCAGCGGTTTTTCTTGAAGTCGCACACGCTGTTGTCATCAGCAAAAGTCCCGTCAAAAACAAGCGTTTTAATATTTCAGAAAAATGTTTTTTGTCCATTCTTATTTCTGCTTAACCAAGTGGTTGATACCTATCAAATAGGGCATTATATACGTATTTTACGTGACAAAATGATTGTAGTGCCGGATTTTTCGCTTTTAGGGATGGCGGCATTTAAGCCATTCATAAACAAAGAGTGGCTATTCCCTATGGGTATTTTATTCACCACTATCCCACACTACCTATGACAATAATTTTAGGTGTTCCAGGTGGATTTATCAATAGGCATGTCAAAATGGCTTTCATGCCGCTGATTTTCCATAAGGGCAGGGAATAAAAAAGCGCAATTTACTTATCTTGTGTAGTTACCTTCTATGAAAAGCAACAAACTTTCCGTATAAGGGAATAAACAATGCCAGATTAATTTTGTTTTGCCCGTGCGGCGTCAATTTTTTCCTGCAGCGCCTCGATCAGACTGTCATACCCCCGTTCCTCAATAAGCTGCGTGTATTCGGCACGCTTTAACGACAGGTCATTGACCCCGTTGGCAATGATGCTGATGATTTTCCAGCCGTCCGCCGTGTCCTGTACGAGATAATCAAGACTGACGTCTTCGTTGTCTGGCAGGATTAATGTTGTTCTGATCACAAAGCGATTTGCTCTGATTTCTTCCGTGTTGTTCACGTTGAATGATTGGCCGTTGAACGAATCAAACCAGTCGGCGTAATTGCTGATGACCAGACGATTGAACAGGTCTATGAATTCTTTTCGTTGCTCGTCGTCCAGCGTTTTCCAATGGCGTCCCAGGACCACTCTGGCGATCAAGGGCGTATGGAAATGTTTCAGAATGACGGGTTCCAGCTTTTCGTATCGGCGTTCATAGTTATCAGCCTGTTGCATGACGCTGATCAGTTTCTCATGCAGGGCTATTACCGGTTTTGTGACGTTCTCATCGGCGGCGACCGGGGTGGATAGGAACAGGATAAAAAAGCCAGGGAACAGTGTGGTTTTAAGTATCTGGTTTTTCTTGTACATTTTTATTACTCTCGTCTCGCGTTATAAATGTCTATTTCAGACTTTGATTTTATGAAAAGGTGCAATTAGCCAGCACCGTAATACCGACCCTTCCAACTGACCCCTTTGCCAAAATGATAGTGTATCGCCGAACCCCAGGTCATAATGAGATAAAGCCCTCCGGCCAACGTCAGTCCCGGGGCATACAGCGGATTGATTGAATAATAGCGTAATATCGGCAGGTAACACAGGGTTTGCAGCCCAAGCGTGAGCAGCCCCGTGGTTAGCAGGTATAAATCGCCTTGTATCAAACCCTGTATCAGGGCTACAACCGGTAAGATAAACGCGGCTGTCATCAGCAGGGTACAAAGCAACAACAATAACGGAGAACAGCCCAGTTGTATATAGGCTGTCCGCTGTATCATCAGCCAGATGGCATTCAAAGTGCTGTAATCGCGCCGGCTGGATGCCGAATGGGTCAGTCCGGTCCAGGTCTTGTGCCCCCGCTGTTTAATCTGTGCGGCCAGTGAGCAATCGTCAATCAGTGCCTGTTTGATACAGGCAAACCCACCGAGTGCGTCCAATACCTCTCTTTTCAGCAATATGCAGCCGCCAGCCGCCGCCGCGATGCGTGAATCGGGCTTATTGGACAGGGCAAACGGATAGAGAAGCTTGAAGAAAAAGACAAATGCCGGTATCAATAATTTTTCCCAGTTCGATTCCATCTTCAGTTCCGCCATTAACGACACCATCTGCAATTTTTCGTTACGGGCCTTTTCCAGAAGTGTGGTAATGATACCGGGTGCAAGTGCAATATCGGCGTCCAGCAGAAGTATAAATTCTGTTCCGATGTGTCGACGTCCCTGTTCCAGTGCCCACAGTTTGCCACTCCAGCCCGGGGCCGGGGAGCTCCCCGCAATAATGGTGAGTCGTTCAGGTAGCGCGGAACGTGCGATTTCGGCGGTGTTATCTTCGGATTGATCGTCAACCAGAATAACATTCAGGTTGTTCCCCTGTTTGAGCAAGGTCAGGGTTTCGGCAATGGTGTCCGCTTCGTTTCGAGCCGGGATAAGCACGGTGATATCGGACAAATCGGCCTGTCGGTCATTCTGGCTGTCAAGTTTTTCACGGGTGGAACACGGTCGCCAGGGCAACAACGAGATAGCGAGCCAGATCGACAATCCCGGCAGAAACGCCGGGAGCGTCCATTCCATCAGGCGACCCGTTTGTTCCCGCCACAGCTTCCCTTTGTCGTACTGGACACTACTTCCAGACGACCAGGTGCCGTTTCATCCTCATAAAGCACAGGTAGTTCGGGTGCCATCTCACCCTCGGTGCCTGGCCCTTTGAGAAAGATACCCAGGGCCTTCAGGGGATGTGCCATGGTGTCATTGACTGCGGTTGCCTCATAGCCCGAATGCACCATACAGTTGGCGCATTTTGGATTTTTTCCAGTACCGTAACGCTCCCATTCAGTCTCTTCCAGCAAGGCGGTGAACGTCGGCGCGTAACCTTCGCCGACAAGTAGATAGCAGGGTTTCTGCCAGCCAAATACATTGCGGGTCGGGTTCCCCCAAGGGGTACAGGCGTAAGTCTGGTTCCCGGCGAGGAAATCCAGATAGAGCGGCGATTGATTGAAACGCCATTTTTTACCTCTGCCCAGCTTAAAGAGATCGCGAAAAAGCTGCTTGCTTTCCTTCTTTTTCAGGAACACATCCTGTTTGGGGGCGCGTTCATAACTGTAGCCGGGTGATATGGTCACACCTTCGACGCCCAGTTCCATGGCCATGTCCATGAATCCGGCGACTTCCCCGGCTGTTTCATTCTGAAACAAGGTGCAGTTGATCGTGACGCGAAAGCCTTTTTCCCGGGCAAGTTTGATCACCTTGATACATTTATCAAACACGCCGTCCAGACAAACCGAGGTGTCATGGCGTTCACGATTGCCGTCCAGGTGTATGGAAAAGGTCAGATAGGGAGACGGTGTATATTCATTAATATGTTTTTTTAACAGGAGGGCGTTGGTGCAGAGGTAGACGAATTTTTTACGCCTGATAAAGCCCTCGACAATCCGACTCATTTCCTTATGGATAAGTGGCTCCCCGCCAGCTATGGAGACAATGGGCGTGCCGCATTCCTCAATCGCCTGCATGCATTCATCGTAGCTCATGCGTTTATCCAGTATCTCTTTTGGATAATCAATTTTGCCGCAGCCGGCACAACTCAGGTTACAGCGAAATAAAGGCTCAAGCATCAGTACCAGCGGATATTTCTTCACGCCGCCGATTTTCTTGCCAAGAATATATTTTCCAACTCTGTACTGCTGAATCAGTGGAACACCCATTAAAAGACTCCGATAACGCAAAACGGAAATTGTACAGTCATTTTTGTAAAAGACAATTTTTCCTGGCGCCGCTATCGCCGCAAAATCCAAAAAAACAGGGCGACACAGGGGCCATGGCAATACACATTTGTTGTGTACGTAATGGTAGCGATAATCAGCACCTTCGCCGCATCAATATAAACCCTGATGGTGCCGGGATGCAACACAGTCGCCTGCCGTTTGTGGACGGAAGGCCGGGGGATCGGGTTCATCCCCGGGGGGCATTGCACTTGTGCCGGATTGTTGCCTGCCAAAAGCAGTAGTGCGTCATTTGAGGTTGATGTTTGCGCGTAGACGGGCAGGGCGACGCTTTTTGTCGGGGGGCCGCGGCTGGTGCGGATTTGTGATGAGGTCAACGTGGCCGGAGTGCGGTTGCCTGTTTTTTGATAAACTGTTACTCATTATCAGTTTCCAATGGTCCACTATTTTCATTCTTGCATGAAAGTGGCGCAGTATTCATAATAATAGCCCGATTGAGAGTTTCAACTGATGCAGTGATGAGCGAAAAAATAAACACACCTTTGTTGGACCGGATTTATTCCCCTGTCGATATACGGCAACTGTCCGAATCCGAACTGGAAACGCTGGTTACAGAACTCAGGGCGTTTCTGCTCAATTCCGTCAGCAGGAGTGGCGGCCATTTTGCGGCCAGCCTCGGCACCGTAGAATTAACGGTCGCTTTGCATTATCTATACAACACGCCGGAAGACCGCCTGGTTTGGGATGTCGGCCATCAGGCCTATATTCACAAGATATTGACCGGCAGAAAGGATCGTCTGCATACCATCCGCCAATGGGAGGGACTGGCCCCGTTTCCAAAGCGCAGTGAGAGTGAATATGATACTTTCGGTGTGGGGCATTCCAGTACATCTATCAGTGCGGCACTGGGGATGTCGATTGCCGCTGCCAGAACCGGTTCTAATCGAAAATGCGTGGCGATCATCGGTGATGGTGGTTTGACCGCTGGCATGGCCTTTGAGGCGTTGAATAACGCCGGTGATCTGCATAGCGACCTGCTGGTTATCCTGAATGACAATAATATGTCTATTTCACCCAATGTCGGTGCCTTGTCCAATCGTTTTGCGCAGTTACTGTCAGGCAGATTCTATTCCAGCGTTCGCAGAGGTAGCAAGAAATTTCTGTCCAATATCCCGAACGCGCTCGAGATTGCAAAACGCGCTGAGGAGCATGTCAAGGGTTTCATCGGGCCGGGCACCCTGTTTGAAGAATTCGGTTTTAATTATATCGGACCGATTGACGGCCATGATTTACCAGTGCTGCTCAGTACGCTTGGTAATATCCAGGAGCTTGAAGGCCCGCAGTTTCTGCATGTGATTACCCGCAAGGGCAAGGGTTATGGTCCGGCGGAAGATGATCCGGTCAAATATCACGGTGTCACCCCGTTTGACCCCGGAAAAGGTATTGTATCTTCCGGCAAAGCGGGCGGCAGTCCGACCTACAGCAAGGTTTTCGGCGACTGGGCCTGTGACATGGCCGCGCAGGACAAGCGGTTTGTCGCCATCACGCCAGCCATGCGCGAAGGTTCGGGACTGGTGCGGTTTGAGCAGGAACACCCGGATCAATACTTTGATGTTGCCATTGCCGAACAGCACAGTCTGACGGTGGCGGCCGGTATGGCCTGTGACGGACTAAAACCTGTTGTGGCGATTTATTCGACTTTTCTGCAGCGGGCCTATGATCAGTTGATTCACGATATCGCCTTGCAGGCCCTTCCGGTTTTATTCGCAATAGACCGGGCCGGTTGCGTCGGCGCCGATGGCCCCACGCATAACGGCGCTTATGATATCAGTTTTATGCGATGTATTCCCAATATCGTCTTGATGGCCCCGGCGGACGAAAACGAATGTCGGCAGATGCTCTATACCGGATATCAGCTGGATCAGGCAGCGGCCGTTCGTTACCCGCGCGGTACTGGACCGGGTGTTGATATACAGGAAAAGATGACGGCTTTGCCGGTTGGTAAGGCCGAGATCAGGCGCAAGGGGAGGGGGCTTGCAATACTGGCTTTCGGGGCGATGGTGGCGCCTTGTGAACGCATCGCTGAAAGACTTGACGCGACGATGGTCAATATGCGTTTTGTCAAACCGCTTGATGAGGAATGTATTCTGGAGATGTGTGGTGAACATGATCTGATTGTGACCGTGGAGGAGAACGTGATTCAGGGGGGGGCTGGCGAGGCCGTCAATCAGGTGATGTCGACACATGGTATCAACCAACTGATTGCCAATCATGGTTTGCCGGACAGGCTCATCCAGCATGGGTCAAGGGACGACATGTTAAAGGACGCCGGGCTGGACTATGACGGTATTCTTGATTTCATCAACAAACGCATGGCGACGTCCGTAAAAAGACAGAAACTCAAAAGCGCGTCTGGCGCTTGATCTCCCGGTGGTTAATCAAACGTTCGCGTCAGCGGATCATCCGGTGTCGCTGTATAGTCGGCAATATAATTTTCAATTTCCGCTATTTCGACCACGCCGGGCCAGCGTACAACGGGTTCGCCATTCGGATGATAAATGGCGATCAGTGGAATGGCCGGTAACCGCATGCCGATTAATTGCGAGGCCATGTCTATATCTGCCAGAAACAAGGGATAGTTCAGTGGGGTGTGAGCGATAAAATCCCGCAATACATCAAGTTTGCCGTAGCCGAAGCTGGGAAAATCAAGAGTGATGCCCAGCACCGGGATGTCCGGGTTTCGTGCGATAAATTCCTTTATGCGTGGCAGCTCGGTAACGCAGGCACTGCAATCAGGGCTCCAGACATTAATTATTACCCATCGGCCTTTGCCGATATAGCGGTCAAGGGGTTCTTCAATGCCTGTTACGGCGTTCATCAGGTGCATATCAACGGCATCGGTGCGCACAGATACCGTCAACAGCAATAATACCGATAACATAATACTGCCTTTCATTTGCAGCAGATTATACATCTTTTTTTATCTGTACGGTGCGACCATTGCCGTATAAAATAACCAGCCATGTCAGGCAACACTTTTGGAAAAATTTTCAGCGTGACCAGTGCTGGCGAGAGCCATGGCCCGGGGTATCTCTGTATTGTTGACGGTTGTCCTCCCGGTCTGGCCATTACCGAAAATGACATGCAGGTTGACCTGGACCGGCGCAAGCCGGGAAAATCGTCGCACGTTACGCAACGCAAGGAGTCGGACAGGGTCAGTATCCTGTCGGGCGTGTTTGAAGGTGTCACGACAGGAACCCCCATCGGTTTATTGATTGAAAATGAAGATCAGAAATCGAAAGACTATGACAATATTAAAGACCGGTTTCGACCGGGTCATGCCGATTACACCTATCAACAGAAATACGGCAGGCGTGATTATCGTGGAGGTGGCCGCGCATCCGCGCGCGAGACATGTATGCGCGTCGCTGCCGGTGCTATTGCAAAAAAATATCTGAGAGAAAAGCACGGCACGATTATCCGCGGTTACCTCGCCCAGTTAGGGCCGATCAAGATCCAACATAAAAACTGGGCGGCGGTTGAAAACAACCCTTTTTTCTGCCCCGATGACGGATGTGTGAGCGAACTTGAGGATTATATGAACGCGCTCCGGAAGGAAGGTGAATCCGTCGGCGCACGCGTCAATATCGTCGCAGAAAGAGTGCCGCCAAGTCTAGGAGAACCTGTATTTGATCGGCTTGATGCCGATATCGCCAAAGCGGTGATGAGTATTAATGCTGTCAAGGGCGTTGAAATCGGTGCTGGTTTTGCCTCTATTGAGCATAAGGGTACCCAACATCGGGATGAAATGACGACGGAAGGTTTTATCGGGAATAATGCCGGGGGGATCCTCGGGGGTATTTCATCTGGACAGGATATCCTGGTGAGTATCGCGTTGAAACCGACTTCCAGCATTCGTCTGAGCGGCAACACTATAGACAGGGAAGGTAATCCAGTCAAGATTGTGACCAAGGGTAGACATGATCCCTGTGTCGGGATCCGTGCTGCGCCGATAGCCGAAGCCATGCTGGCGCTGGTATTGATGGACCATGTCCTGCGTCATCGCGCCCAGAATGCCGATGTGGATTCGATTACCCCGATAATCCCGGCCGCCTGTTGAATTAAAATCAGCTTTATAGCCGGGATGGTGTTTCCCCAATAGCCTGGCAATTATGTGCTGGTGCCGCCAACGGTCAGTTCGGAAATTTTAATTGTGGGTTGCCCCACGCCGACCGGCACCGATTGCCCGTCTTTTCCACAGACACCTATCCCCGGATCCAGCGCCATATCATTGCCGACCATACTGACGCGGGTCAATACGTCAGGTCCGTTGCCGATAATGGTTGCCCCTTTAACCGGCGCCGCGAGCCGGCCTTTTTCAATTTTGTAAGCCTGGCTGGCACTGAAAACAAATTTGCCATTGGTGATATTCACCTGTCCGCCTCCGAACTGGGAGGCGTAGATGCCTTTATCCACTGAAGCGATGATCTCTTCGGGGTCGTGATCGCCGCCAAGCATATATGTGTTGGTCATTCTTGGCATCGGCAAGTGCGCGTAGGATTCCCGGCGGCCGTTGCCAGTCAGGGAGGTTCCCATCAGGCGGGCATTGAGTTTATCCTGCATATACGCTTTTAATATGCCGCGCTCAATCAGTGTGGTGGAGGCGGCAGGCGTGCCTTCATCATCAACATTCAGCGAACCGCGGCGATTTTCTATCGCGCCGTTGTCCACCACGGTTACCTCCGGCGAAGCGATGCGCTCATTCATCCGGTTGGAAAAAGCGGAGGTTTTTTTACGGATAAAATCACCTTCCAGTCCATGACCGATGGCCTCGTGCAGAAGGATTCCGGGCCAACCCGGACCGAGCACAACCGGCATGGTGCCCGCTGGCGCGGACTCGGCGCGCAGGTTAATCAAGGCCTGCTCAACGGCCTCGTCGACATAGCGCATGCCCATGCCGCTATCCAGAAACCGGGTATAACCGAAACGTCCGCCGCCACCGCTACTCCCTTTTTCAATCCTGCCGTTTTCTTCAACGATAACATTGATATTGAGTCTTACCAGGGGTCTGATATCCGCGTTCAAACCACCTTCGCTATCGGCGATCAGGACGGTCGTGTGTGAACCACTCAGACCTATAATCACTTGTCTGACGCGCGGATCTTTTTCGCGTGCCGCCTTGTCCATTTGCCGCAATAGATCAATTTTGTCCGCCGTGTCAATGGAGTTCAGCGGGTTTCTGTTGGAATAGAGCACGGGGGTCTCGCGTTGTCGCCATGCCTGCAGTTGGCCGTTATTGCCGTGCGCCGCGATTGAACTTGCCGCGCTAGCGGCCTGCTCCAGCGCTGGCAGCAGGATTTCATCAGAATAGGCAAAGCCGGTTTTTTCGCCACTGATGGCACGCACCCCCACGCCCTGATCAATGTTATAGGAACCTTCACGGACGATACCGTCTTCCAGAGCCCATGATTCAGAACAAGAGGATTGAAAGTAAAGGTCCGCCTGGTCTATGGACGACAGTGAAACCCGGTCAAGCGTTTTCTGAATGTCGTCCAATTCCAGGCCACGTTCATTCAATAGTCTGTTCCGGGCGATGTCTAGCGCATTGTTCATACAAGTCTATCTCCGTCTCCAGTTTTTTGGATATGCGACAAAGCGGGAAAAAATTCCCGCAGTTGTTTTTGTTTATCAAAGTCTATCGCCGCAACTGCCAGGCCGATACCTTTGTCCAGTTCTGCAAGTACCGTCCCCCAGGGATCAATAATCATACTGTGTCCCCATGTTTTACGCTGGTTAGCGTGTGTGCCTCCCTGATTGGACGCGACAACATAGCACAGGTTCTCAATTGCGCGGGCTCGTAGCAATATTTTCCAATGCGCTGCGCCCGTTTTTGCCGTAAATGCGGCGGGGACTGTGATCAGGTTGACATCGTGCCGGAGCATCTGCCGATAAAGTTCCGGAAAACGCAGATCATAACAGACGGACAAACCAATATTTCCTACATCGGTGCGGGCAATGACACAATCATGCCCCGGCTCAAAGCAGTTTGATTCTTGATAGGCTTCCTGCCGTGCCGCATCCACAAACACATCAAACAGATGGATTTTATTATAGTGCGCGATACATTTGCCTTCGGGGTCATACAACAGGCTTCCCGCGTACGCTTTGTTTGGGTCTTCCGACGCGAGCGGAACGGTGCCGCCCAGTAACCATATTCGATGGCGTCTGGCTTGTTCGGACAGAAACGCCTGTACTTTCCCATCGCCAATCGGCTCCATGATCGCCAGGTAGTCATCATTTTTCCGTCCCATAAACGGAAAGTTCTCTGGCAATGTGACCAGCTTTGCCTGTCGGCGGCTTGCCTCCGTAATGAGTTTTTCGGCGGTCTCAAGGTTTCGACAGAGTTCATCGGTCGATACCATTTGAATAGCGGCGACATTAAACATGTTGTGGATTATATTCTACCTTGATTACGGGCGCTCGTTTTTATGACATATTCCGGTTCAAGGCAAGATGCATACCAAACGTCATGACCACTTCGGTCTTCGAACACTATCAGCCAGTTGACCCAACTTAGCCGATGTCGACCCATTAAACCCGTTCCTGAGTGCGATAAAATCGAGGATAGATTGATGCGCAGGGGCAGTGGTGCGAGAATCATTAGTCGCTTTTTACTGTTTATCATTTCATCGTCTTCTATCGGGATACGCGCCTTTGTATAACCCGGCGTATACCGTATAATCGCTACAATTTTGTAAGGATGAGGTTCAAATTGAACGAAGAATTTGCACGCATCAAGCGATTACCTCCCTATGTTTTTAATATTGTAAATGAATTAAAAATGGCGGCGCGCCGTCGAGGGGAAGATATTGTTGATTTCGGCATGGGTAATCCCGATCAGCCCGCGCCGGCACATATCATCGCCAAGCTGGTGGAGGCGTCCCAGCGCGAGGATACGCATCGTTATTCAATTTCAAAAGGGATCCCCCGACTCCGTCGCGCCATCTGTAACTGGTATAAGATGCGCTATGATGTGGATCTTGACCCCGATTCCGAGGCCATCGTTACTCTGGGTTCAAAAGAGGGACTGGCGCATCTGGCAATGGCCGTTGTTGACCGCGGCGATGCGGTGCTGGTGCCCAATCCGGCTTATCCGATCCATCCCTTTGGTTTTGTGATCGCGGGCGCCGATGTCAGGCACGTCCCCATCGGTCCGGGGATTGATTTCTTTGATGAATTACAAAAAGCGATATGCGACACCTGGCCAAAACCGAGAATGTTGCTGATCAATTTTCCGAGCAATCCGACAACTCAATGTGTTGAGTTGGATTTTTTTGAGAAGATTATTGACATTGCCCGGGAACACGATATCTGGGTGGTGCAGGATCTGGCCTATGCCGATATTGTCTTTGACGGTTATACCGCCCCTTCCATTCTGCAAGTATCGGGTGCCAGGGAAATTGCGGTTGAGTTCTTTACGCTGTCTAAAAGCTACAATATGCCGGGTTGGCGCGTGGGATTTATGGTGGGTAATCCGGTGTTAATCAACGCGCTTGCACGCCTGAAATCTTATCTGGATTACGGTACGTTCACCCCTATTCAGATCGCGGCGATTACCGCGCTGGAGCAACATCAGCAGTGTGTCAGAGATATCTGCGAGGTTTATCGCCGCCGTCGCGATGTATTGTGCGACGGTCTGAATGCCGTCGGATGGGAGATCGAAAAACCGCGCGGCACGATGTTTGTCTGGGCGCCGGTGCCGGAACAGTACCGGGAAATGGGCTCACTTGAATTTTCAAAAAAATTGTTAAGCGACGCGAAGGTGGCGGTGTCGCCCGGAATTGGTTTTGGCAGTTACGGCGATAATTTTGTGCGTTTCGCGTTGATTGAAAATGAGCATCGCACCCGTCAGGCGTTGAGGGGGGTCCGCGCGATGTTGAGAGAAGAAACCGCCTAGAGGAACACCTTACGAATCTCGTTTCGGTTTTATCTATTCACAATAATAGAGATAGGTTTTATGAATGTTGTAAAAACAGGATTACTCGGGCTGGGCACGGTGGGTTCAGGCACGGTTAATATATTGACTCGCAATGCGAGGGAAATCACACGCCGGCTGGGTTGCCGTATCCAGATAAGCCATGCGGCGGCAAAGGAATACAATCCGGATTTGATGCCGGATATTGAACAGATAGGCGTCATTTCGGACGATGCCTTTGCTGTTGTCGCTGATCCAGAGGTTGTGATTGTCATTGAGTTGATTGGCGGTATTTCACTCCCCCGTGAGTTGGTATTGCAGGCCATTGATAACGGCAAACACGTTGTCACAGCAAATAAGGCGCTGATCGCTTCGCACGGTAATGAAATTTTTGCTGCCGCACGGAAAAAAGGCGTTATTGTTGCTTTTGAGGCTGCAGTGGCGGGGGGTATCCCCATCATCAAGGCGATCAGAGAGGGACTGGCGGCTAACCGGATAGAATGGGTCGCCGGTATTATCAATGGTACCGGTAACTATATTCTGACCGAGATGGGTGACCATGCGGGTGATTTTCAAACAGTTCTGAAAGAGGCGCAAAAGCTGGGTTACGCCGAGGCCGATCCGACCCTTGATATTGAAGGCATTGACGCCGCACACAAGCTGGCTATTCTCAGTTCAATCGCATTTGGGATGCCGCTCTGCCTTGACGATATCTATGTTGAGGGCATTACCGGGATAACGCAACAGGATATCGCCTTCGCTGATGAACTGGGTTATCGCGTCAAGCACATCGGCATTACGCGCAAAACTATAGCAGGGATTGAACTGCGCGTGCATCCGGCGCTGATCCCGAAACAGCGCTTAATCGCCAATGTCAACGGGATAATGAACGCGGTCCTGGTCAAAGGGGATGCTGTCGGGCCGACCCTGTACTACGGTGCGGGAGCGGGTTCGGAGCCGACTGCGTCTGCCGTTGTGGCGGATGTCGTGGATATTGTTCGTGCATTGACAAATTCCCCTGAGAACTGCGTGCCACATTTTGCATTTCAGCCCGATGCACTGTCCGATTTTGCCATATTACCCATTGAACAGGTTGAAACGGCCTATTATCTGCGTATGCAGGTGATCGACAGACCCGGTGTGCTGGCGGAGGTAACGCAGATATTGGGTGGCGCGGGGATCAGTATTGAAGCTATTCTGCAAAAGGAGTTTGAGACGAGCGCTGATCCTGTTCCGGTGATCTTCCTGACCCAACGTGTTTTGGAAAGCAATATGAAGCGCGCTATTGAAGAGATTGAGCAGCTTGAGGCGATACAGGGCAGGGTTATGCGCATTCGCATGGAAATGCTGGAATAATCATATGGCTTTCCCCGCGTCTTATTCCGGTTTGATTGAACGTTATAGAGCATGGCTTCCGGTCAGTGACGATACCCGTATTATCAGTCTGGGCGAAGGCAATACCCCGCTGATCAGGCTGGATAATATTACCCGCGATGTTGGACGGGGTATTCAGCTTTATGTGAAATACGAGGGGTTGAACCCGACCGGCTCATTCAAGGATCGCGGTATGACGATGGCTGTTACCAGCGCGGTTGAAAAGGGGGTCCGGGCAATTATCTGCGCTTCGACTGGAAATACCTCCGCCTCGGCCGCTGCTTACGCTGCCCGTGCAGGGATCACCGCTTTTGTCATCATTCCTGACGGCAAGATATCTCAAGGGAAACTGGCACAGGCGATGATTGAAGGCGCGGTTGTTTTACAGATAAAGGGTAATTTTGATTACGGCATGCGTCTGGTAAAGGCCATGGCGGATGAAGCATCTGTTACGGTTGTCAATTCAATTAATCCCTATCGCCTGCAAGGCCAGAAAACGGCCGCTTTTGAGATCATTGAGGCATTGGGACGGGCGCCTGACTTTCATTATTTGCCGGTCGGTAACGCGGGCAACATCACCGCCCACTGGATCGGCTATAGCGAATATGCCGGAGAGAGCCTGACCGCTGCCTGCACCTACTGCAAGGGCCATTGCCGTTTTACCCACGAGGCGCTTGTCAATACGCGGCCAAAAATGGTGGGTTATCAGGCTAGTGGCGCGGCTCCGTTTCTGCGTGGCGAGATGGTAGATAATCCTGAGACCGTCGCTACGGCCATTCGTATCGGCCATCCGCAATCGTGGGACTACGCCTGGAAAGTACAGGCGGAATCCGGCGGCTGGTTTGACGAGTGCACAGATGAAGAAATCCTGAAGACGCAGAAATTGCTGGCTGAAAAAGAGGGTATATTCTGTGAACCGGCTTCCGCTATTTCGGTGAGCGGCGCATTGCGCGATATAAGGTGCGCCAAAATCCCCGAGAACAGCCTTGTGGTCTGCACTCTGACCGGTCATGGTTTGAAAGACCCGGATATTGCCATAAAACAAAATACGCTTGAGCCGATAAAAATAGATGTGGACCCGGAAAAAGTAAAAGCGGCGATTCTGGATAATATGCGCTAGCCTCGTATATTTCATGAGGAATTTTGACGTAATGCAGGAGTTGCTTTGTCGCACACGATGACTGGATTCCCTCTTGCGGGGAAGGGCGCCCCTCGGGTTCAAAGGGTGGAGCAGGATGCGTAGATTAACGGTTTTTGCCCCGGGTCTGTTTGGTCCTGATCTGTCTGTCCATCCTGATGATTTACCCGATCTGCCAGCGCTGAACTGGTTATTGGGCAGGGGGACTCGGCGATTGACAACGGAACACGCTTCGGCAAGTGATCTGTTGTGTGAATTATCCAATCTGCCAAAAGATATCAACGGCAATTATCCGATTGCGGCTATCACGCATTTGGCCGATCGTGGTCAGTCCGTGACGGGACGGTGGTTGCGCGCCGACCCTGTGCATATCGCGATTGACGTGGAGGGCCCAAGGTTGATTGATAGCAACCGTTTTGAATTGAGTCGGCGGGAGGCGCAGGCGATGGTCGCTGATATTAATCCTTTGTTGAAACCCTTTGGGCTGGCGCTGGAGGTGCCGGTGCCCAATCGCTGGTATTTACGCGGGCATGATGATCTGAAGTTAAAGACACTGCCGCTGGATGCCGTTTCTGGTCAGATTTTTTCTCCAGAGAGCCTGATGGATAACGATAACCCCAAGCTGGCTGGTTTGCTTAACGAGATACAGATGACTCTGCACGATTCCGCTGTGAACCGGAAACGTCTGGAACAACGATCGCTACCGATTAACAGCCTCTGGTTGTGGGGCGACGGCGAATTGCTGGTGCCCCCGGATACCGCCAACACGTTCTGGTCCTTTATTGCCGGTGACGGTATTTTGGAAAAAGGTCTGTCGATGATAGCGGCGACTCCTTTTCAGGTGTTGCCCGAGCATTATGATGCCCTGGAACTCATGGCCGCAGGCCGACGCGATGATGACGTTCTCATTGTTATTAACGATTTCCGGATATTGGCCTGTTACCATGATCTTGAAGGGTGGCTGGCGGCCTTGAAACGATATGAGGCGAACTGGTTCGTGCCGTTGCAGACAGCCTTGAAAACGAATCGGGTTGGATCCCTGCGTATCGTAACGGACAGGTATACGGTAACGCTGGGCAAAAACGCACGTTTTAAATTCTGGAAGACCGGTAACACGATACAATCATTAACCGCGCATGGTGACAGGTGATAAATAAAAAATTTATCCGGAGACAGGTTCCCGAAGAGATCAATCTGCCTGCTTCAATACACCCGGTATTAAGGCGCGTCCTCGCCACCAGAGATGTTAGCAGCGAAGCCGATATTGATTATTCGCTTGCTGCCTTGCTGCCGTTTAATACCCTTTCCGGCCTTGACAAAGCGGTGTCTTTGTTAAAAGCAGCTTTGGAAAACCAGCGTCGGATACTGGTCGTTGCGGATTTTGATACTGACGGCGCGACCGCCTGTGCGTTGGCAATACGCGGTTTAACAATGATGGGGCTTGAAGACATCTGCTATATTGTGCCGAATCGTTTTGAATATGGTTATGGCCTCTCCCCGGAAATTGTTGATGTAGCGTTGGATTATGCCCCTGATCTGCTGATGACCGTGGATAACGGGATTTCCAGCATTGCCGGCGTGGCGCACGCTAAGTCTAACGGCCTGAAAGTGTTAATCACCGATCATCATCTGCCGGGGAAGACATTGCCCGAAGCAGACGCCATCATCAATCCACAACTGTCCGGCGATCAATTTCCCGGTAAAAGTCTGGCTGGTGTTGGTGTTGTATTTTATCTGTTGCTGGCCTTGCGCGCCGACTTGAAGGAGTCGCAATGGTTTGATAATAAAAATATCGATTACCCTAATCTGGCGCATTTGCTTGATCTCGTTGCACTTGGAACAGTCGCTGATCTTGTTCCGCTGGATAAAAACAACCGCATTATGGTTGCGCATGGACTGAAGCTCATCAGGCAGGAAAAGACTGTCCCGGGCATACTGGCACTTTTGCGTCAGGGGGGACGATCACTTTCGAATCTGTCCTCCGCTGATCTGGGTTTTGCTGTGGCGCCCAGACTCAACGCGGCTGGCCGTATAACGGATATGTCACTCGGCATTGAATGTTTAATCAGCGATGATATGCAGGCGGTAAAAAAAATGGCTGAGGAACTGGATACCTTGAATAGGGAACGGCGGCAGATACAGGACGAGATGGAAGCGCAGGCACTGTTTGTGCTGGAAAGTATCGCGATTGAAAACCTGTCTGAACTGTCGCATGGAATATGTTTATATCGACCTGATTGGCACCAGGGTGTCATTGGCATATTAGCCGCGAAAATAAAAGAGCGGTTTAACCAGCCAGCCATTGCCTTTGCGGGTGATATGGCGGGTGTGATTAAAGGTTCGGCGCGTTCCATTACCGGCCTGCATATACGTGATCTGTTGGAAGAGATCGCACGCCTTCACCCGGAGCTTATCCTGAGCTTCGGCGGTCATGCGATGGCAGCCGGCCTTACGATAAAAGAAGCCAGTTTCAGGCAATTTGCAGATTGTTTTAGCGCCATCCTTAAAACGTGGATGCCAGCGGATGACATGCGGAATAACTGTATAACGGATGGTGAATTGTCAACGCCGGATATTTCGCTGGCGTTAGCCGAGGCAATACAGGTTGCCGGTCCTTGGGGACAGGCTTTTCCAGAGCCACTTTTTGAAGGTCGTTTCAGGATTCTGGACAAGTGGGTCGTCGGTCGGAATCATCTCAGATTTCGCCTCCGTGCCGATGACAAAGTCATAAATGCCATTGCCTTTAACATGGATGATGGCGACGATTGTCCAGCAACGAAGCAATATTGCCATATGGTCTATCGACTCGGCATCAACGATTATTGTCAGGAAAGGCAACTGCAATTATTCATTGAACACATGCAGGCCGAGGACAAATAACATTAATTTAACATAATATATATTATGCGTACTTCTTGATGGCCTCTGATTTCTCCTAAAACCAGGCGTGGATGCCAAACACAATCCGGGTATCACTGACATCTTCGTCTTCTGCACGGAGAAAATCGGCGGTATTGCCGTAGGCTTTCTCCCAGTTGATCCCAATATAAGGCGCAAACTCACGTTTAATTTCGTAACGCAACCGCAAACCCGTTTCAATACTTGATAAACCTGAACCAACACCGGTATCTTTGTCGTTATGACCATGGGCATTGATCTCAATTTCCGGTGATAAGATCCATTTTGGGGTCAATATCCATTCATACTCCGCCTCAAGGCGTAAGCCTGTACGACCACTTTCACCAACAAACAAGGACGCGTCAACTGTAAAAAAATACGGTGCCAGACCTTGTACACCGAGTTCCAACCAGTTTCTTTCAGGATCAGGCTCAAAATCCATTCGCACACCGGCGACCAGATCCCAATAAGGCGCAATGGCTCGGCCATACAAAAGCCGGAGCTCGAAATTCTCCGTGTGCCTTCCTTCACGTTCACCTTCGGTTTTGAGGTATAACTTTTGTAAATCTTTGCCTATCCAGGCCCTGGCATCCCAGCTAAATAGATCTTCTCCGTCGGTCTTTCGTACTTCCAACTGATCAATCATCACGCTCATGAGAACAGGATCATCCTCATCCATGGCAAACACCAACAGGGGGTTCAATATCATTACCGAGGCTAAAAAGATTTTCTTCATTTAGCTTACAACCACTTCACGGAACATGCCCGGCATGTGGTACAAAAGATGACAGTGGTATGCCCACCGCCCTTTTGCATCTGCCGTCACCAAACAGGAAATCTTTGCGCCCGGTTGAACAATTACAGTATGTTTACGCGGGATGTAGCTGGGGTCCCCGGTTTCCATTTCACTCCACATACCGTGTAAATGAATCGGATGGTTCATCATTGTGTCGTTAACCAGTGTAATCCTGACACGCTCACCGTATTTCAGTTGTAAAGGCTCCGCATCAGAAAATTTAATGCCGTTAATTGACCACATATAACGGCTCATATTGCCGGTGAGGTGTAATTCAATTTCTCTTCCAGGCTCCCTGGGATCAAGCGTTTTGTAACGGTTTTTAATGTCTGCATACGTCAATACTTTTCGCCCATACAATTTCTGATGATCCCGTAAACCAATACCAGGATCATCCAGCTGGTACTGTGGCGCATCAACCCGCATATCAATGTGCGGCCCAAACTCCGTTTCGGCATGTTGAATGGTTGATGAACTGCCAAAGCCGGCAGGCCCGGAGCCCATGACCGGTTTTTTGTTATGCATCCTATGCGTGGAGTGCTCTATTCTGGAATGATCCATGCCTTGCATATTGTGCATACTGTGGTCCATGCCAGCCATATTATGTCCCATAGCGGCGTGGTCCATACCCATATCACTATGGTTAAGCACAGGTGCCGGGTCCATATCAGGAATCAATGCTCTCATTGAAGCATCCGATGCCAGCGTGCCTCGTGCGTACCCACTGCGATCAATTGCCTGTGCAAACACGGTATAGGCAGAATCACTATCAGGTTCCACAATCACATCATACGTTTCCGCGGCGCCAATTCTGAATTCATCCACAGTCACGGGCTCAATATTCTGCCCATCACTTGAGACCACTGTCATCTTCAAACCCGGAATACGCACATCAAAAAATGTCATTGCAGCGGCGTTAATAAAACGCAGACGAACCTTTTCTCCCTTGTTGAAAAGGCCAAGCCAGCCATCCTCCGGCGTTTGCCCATTCATTAGAAAGGTGTATGTCCAGCCGGTAACATCGGAAATATCACGATCATTCATGCGCATTTCATTCCACATCGCACGGTTGTTCCATGTTTGTTTTACGCCTTTTTCTTTGATGTCACGGTATAGATCACCCACTGTCCGCTCGCGTGTATTGTAGTAATGCGGCATTTTTTTGAGTTTTTTATAAATCGTCTCAGGCTTTTCATCCGACCAATCCGATAACACAATAATATGATCCCGATCATAAGCCACGGGGTCTTTGCCTTTCGGGTCGATAATAATCGCGCCATACATTCCTGTTTGTTCTTGGAAACCTGAATGACTGTGATACCAATAGGTGCCACTTTGATTCACATCAAAACTGTACGTAAACGTCTTCCCCGGTTTAATCCCGTCGAAGCTGAGTCCGGGTACCCCATCCTGATCTGTTGGCAAAATCATTCCATGCCAGTGAATAGAACTATCCAAGGGTAAATTATTTTTCACCCGTAAGGTAACGCGTTCCCCTTCTTTCCATCGTAAAGTGGGAGCCGGCACTGAACCGTTAATGGCGATAGCCATCCTTTCCCTGCCCGTAAAATTGACAGGTTGATAACCCACGTCCAGATCAAATTGATTGCCACGTAATGCCATGGGGCTTGCTTGTGTCTTTGCTGGAGAAAAAAACAACTCAGGGCTTATTCCTGTTCCCAAAACTGCTGCGCCAGCTACCGCACCCGTCACAAACTGTCTTCGGGAAAAGCCCGTGCTGAAAAATAGATCTTTGTCCTCACTCATGATTCAACCTCAATTTACTGACAACGGTATAGACGCCAGACGTAGCATCATCGTTCAACAGTTGTTTGGATGAAAGGTCATTGCCCTTGATACGCTTTCCAGACAACTCCAAAAAAGCATTTTTCTCCACCTGGTACAGGTTTATACCGCAAAAGAAGAATATCCAAAGGCAATTAAACCAATTGCAGTAACAAATAATAACCAACAAAACCAGCTTCTGGCGAGGTTTGCGCCCTTGTTGGGGCAAGCTCCATCCTTTCTTTACCCTACTCTTCCTGGCAATACTTTAGGTGGTCTAACAGCTTGGTACAACCCGGTTAAGGATAATTCACATCAACCCGGAGTTGGAAAATGCAACCAGGATGATGGCCTGCCCCCGGTCTGACCTTGTTCGATCTCCGGTGGACCGGGCTGTGGTCCGAACAAAGACTGCGGATGCAAAAAGGGGCCGCGTAGCGACCCCTTTGTCTGGCTGGATAAAATTCCATCAGGTGGTTTGCCAGGCAGCCGTAATAACCGACTGTAGCTCATCCTTAACGTCTTGAGGAACCACACTGCCCGCCCCACTGGGCACATTGTATGACGCCATTGCCGAAACCAGTTGTTCAACCTGGTTATTGAGCAATTCAGATGCGCCAGCCTCTATACTATCCAGTTGGTAGTGGGTATTGCTGTACCAGTTATTGACGGTCACCTGGTCGTCGGTACCTGCGACGGTGATTTGCAGGTTATTGCCACTGCGGCTGAACCACAAATCCTCGATAGAGACATCATCAAACTGAGCCACATCAACACTGTTTGCCTGAGTATCGTAGTTGTCGATAGTGTCCGCACCGAAACCGGCTTCAAAGGCATAAGTATCACTGCCGGCACCACCGTCAAGGGTATCACTGCCCGCACCACCGCGCAGGGTATCATCGCCATCTTCTCCCTGGATATTATCGTCCCCATCGCCGCCGTTTATCACGTCATCGCTGGCAAAACCGGCCGATGATGGTGTCATTGCCGTCAGTGCCCTGCAGTACCTTCGCTTTGACCGTATCCACATCCCAGCTTGTGCCATCGGCAAACTCGATAGCGTTCAGCACATAAACGCTCGCACCATCTCTAAAGAAGTAGCTCTGCACCGCAATCACTTCACCGGGACTGCCAATGGTCAGACGCAAGTCGTTAGTGCGCCAGCCGTGACCACGGCTGACTGTGACATCGCTGGCGGCAATGCCTTCCAGAAAGCGCAGTACATCCGTCCGTTCGGCAGCGATATCGAGGTTTCTGATGGTAGTGCTGCCATCGCCCGCACCGAACAGGTAGGTGTCGTTACCGGCACCGCCGTCAAGGAAATCCCCACTGCCAGCACCCCCGCGCAGGGTGTCGTCGCCATCACCGCCAGAGAGGATATCATGACCATCACCGCCATTGAGGGTATCATCGCCATCCTCGCCCCGGATAGTATCGTCCCCATCGCCGCCGTTTATCACGTCATCGCTGGCAAAACCGATGATGGTGTCATTGCCATCGGTGCCTTGCAGTACCTTCGCTTTGACCGTATCCACATCCCAGCTTGTGCCATCGGCAAACTCAATCGCGTTCAGCGCATAACCGCCCGCACCATCGCCCTCAAAGTAGCGCAATACCGTAATGACTTCACCGGTACTGCCAATGGTCAGAAGCAAGTCGTTTCTGCGGGGGCGGTGGGCGCGGCTGACTGTGACATCGCTGGCGGCAATGCCTTCCAGAAAGCGCAACACATCGTGGCGCCCCGCCCCGGTGTCATGGTTGGACACCCAGGTGTTGCCATCGCCCGAACCGAACAGGTAGGTGTCGTTGCCGGCACCGCCATAGAGGTAATCACGCCCAGCGCCACCGCGCAGGGTGTCGTTACCATCCTTTCCGTCAAGCCTGTCGTCACCCGCGCCGCCGTTTATCACGTCATCGCTGGCATAACCGATGATGGTGTCATTGCCATCGGTGGTTTGCAGTACCATCGCCTTGACCGTATCCACATCCCAGCTTGTGCCATCGGCAAACTCGATCGCGTTCAGCGCATAACCGCCTGCACCATCGCCCTCGAAGTAGTTCGATACCGTAATCACTTTACTGGGACGGCCAATGGTCAGACGCAAATCGTTATAGCTGCGGCTGACCGTGACATCGCTGACGGCAATGCCCAGAAAGCGCAGCACATCCGTCCGTTCGGCAGCGGTATCGTAGTTGTTGATGGTAGTGTTGCCGTCACCCGAACCGAACTCATAGGTATCATTACCGGCACCGCCGTCAAGGGAGTCGTTGCCAGCACCCCCACGCAGGGTGTCGTTGCCATCCTCGCCGTAGAGTTGGTCGTCCCCATCGCCACCGAGCAGGATGTCGTTGCCATCCTCGCCGTAGAGTTGGTCGTCCCCATCGCCGCCGAGCAGGATGTCGTTGTCATCCTCGCCGTAGAGTTGGTCGTCCCCATCGCCGCCGAGCAGGGTGTCTTTGCCATCCTTGCCGTAGAGTTGGTCGTCCCCATCGCCGCCATTCATCACGTCATCGCTGGCAAAACCGGTCATGTTGTCATTGCCACCGGTGCCTTGCAGTACCAGTACCATCGCTACCTTCGCCTTGACCGTATCCACATCCCAGCTTGTGCCATCGGCAAATTCAATCGCGTTCAGCTCACGACCGCCCGCCCCATCGCCGTGGAAGTAGTTCAATACCGTAATCACTTCACCGGTACTGCCAATGGTCAGACGCAAGTCGTTACGGTTACCGCCGTGATCACGGCTGGCCGTAACATCGCTGGCGGCAATGCCCTCCAGAAAGCGCAGCACGTCGTGGCGGCCCGCACCGATGTCATAGTTGCCCACCGTGGTGTTGCCGTCACCCGCACCGAACAGGTAGGTGTCGTTACCGGCACCGCCGACGAGATAATCCCCATTACCAGCGCCCCCGCGCAGGGTGTCGTTGCCATCATCGCCATAGAGTCGGTCGCGGCCAGTGCCACCGCGCAGGATGTCGTTGCCATCTCCCCCATAGAGGGAGTCGCTACCAGCGCCCCCGCGCAGGGTGTCGTTGCTGTCCTCGCCATGGAGTCGGTCGTTGCCAGCACCCCCGCGTAAGGTATCATCGCCATCCTTGCCGTAGAGTTTGTCGTCCCCATCGCCGCCGTTTATCACGTCATCGTTGGCAAAACCGATGATGAAGTCATTGCCATCGGTGCCTTGCAGTAGCTCTCGTTTTGACCGTATCCACATCCCAGCTTGTGCCATCGGCAAACTCAATCGCGTCCAACGCATAACCGCCCGCCCCATCGCCGCGAAAGTAGTAGCGATGCACCGTAATGACTTCACCGGTACTGCACCAATGGTCAGACGCAAGTCGTTAGCGTACCAGCCACGGCCGGCCGTGACATCGCTAGCGGCAATACCTTCCAGAAAACGCAGCACATCCGTCCGTTCGGCAGCGGTATCGCGGTTGTCAATGGTAGTGTTGCCGTCGCCCGCACCGAACAGGTAGGTGTCGTTACCGGCACCGCCGGAGAGATGGTCGGCACCAGCGCCCCCGCGCAGGGTGTCGTTGCCACCCTCCCCAGAGAGGGTATCACGACCATCGCCACCATTGAGGATGTCATCGCCATCCTGTCCCCGGATAGTATCGTTCCCATCGCCACCGTTTATCACTGTCATCGCTGGCATAACCGATGATGAGTGTCATTGCCATCGGTGCCTTGCAGTACCTTCGCCTTGACCGTATCCATATCCCAGCTTGTGCCATCGGCAAACTCAATCGCGTTCAGCGCATAACCGCCCGGCACCATCGCTCTAAAGAAGTAGCTCTGATACCGTAACCACGTCACCGGTGGCTGCCAAGGGTCAGACGCAAGTCGTGTAGCCGTTACGGCTAGCCGTGACATCGCTGGCGGCAATGCCTTCCAGAAAACGCAGCACGTCGTTGCGACCCGCCCCGGTGTCGCGGTTGGACACTGATGGTGGTATTGCCATCGCCCGAACCGAACAGGTAGGTGTCGTTACCGGTATCGCCGTCAAGGAAATCCCCACTGCCAGCACCCCCGCGCAGGGTGTCGTTTCCAACACCGCCATAGAGTCGGTCGCGACCAGTGCCACCGCGCAGGATGTCGTTACCGATGTCACCATGCAGGGTGTCGTCGCCCGCACCACCGCGCAGGGTGTCGTTGCCACCCTGCCCCCGGATATTATCATCCCCATCACCGCCGTTCATCCTGTCATCGCTGGCAAAACCGATGATGTTGTCATTGCCATCGGTGGTTTGCAGTATCTTCGCCTTGACCGTATCCACATCCCAGCTTGTGCCGTCGGCAAACTCAATGGCATCCAGCGCATGACCGCCCGCCCCATCGCCGTAGAAGTAGCGCGATACGGTAATGACTTCACCGGTACTGCCAATGGTCAGACGCAAGTCCTCAGCGTTCCAGCCGTGACGGCTGACCGTGACATCGCTGGCGGCAATGCCTTCCAGAAAGCGCAACACATCGTGGCGCTCCGCCCCGGGGTCATAGTTGGACACCCAGGTGTTGCCATCGCCCGCACCGAACAGGTAAGTGTCGTTACCGGCACCGCCGACGAGATAATCCCCATTACCAGCGCCCCCGCGCAGGGTGTCGTTGCCATCTCCCCCATAGAGGGAGTCGCTACCATCGCCACCGCGCAGGGTGTCATCGCCATCCTGCCCCCGGATAGTATCGTTCCCATCGCCGCCGTTTATCACGTCATCGCTGGCAAAACCGAGGATGGTGTCATTGCCATCGGTGCCCTGCAGTATCATCTCCTTGACCGTATCCACATCCCAGCTTGTGCCATCGGCAAACTCAATCGCGTCCAACGCATAACCGCCCGCGCCATCGCCGCGGAAGTAGCTTGATACCGTAATCACTTCACCGGTACTGCCAATGGTCAGACGCAAGTCCTCAGCGTTCCAGCCGTGACGGCTGGCCGTGACATCGCTGGCGGCAATGCCCTCCAGAAAGCGCAACACATCGTTGCGGTCCGCCCCGGTGTCGTGGTTGCGGATACTGGTGTTGCCATCGCCCGCACCGAACTGATAGGTGTCGTTACCGGCATCGCCGGAGAGATAGTCATTGGCCCCAGCGCCACCGCGCAGGGTGTCATCGCCATCACCGCCATAGAGGGAATCGCTGCCAGTGCCACCGCGCAGGGTGTCATCACCATTACCGCCATAGAGGTTATCGCGGCCATCACCGCCATTGAGGGTGTCGTTGCCCGCACCGCCATGGAGGGAGTCGCTGCCATCGCCACCGTCCAGCTCGTCGTTGTCGGCCTCCCCGTACAGATAGTCATTTCCATCATTGCCGTAAAGCGCATCGTCACCAGCGCGGCCGTACACATGATTGTTGCTGCCGAAGCCGACAATGACATCCCCGGTCTCGCTCCCATAAACGGGGTCTGAGTCTGATGCGCCGGTATTGGAATCAATATCCAGATATTTGAATACCGGATTTTCAAAGGCGGTCAGCAGGGATTCAACATCACCAGTATAGCCGGAAAAAAGCCGGCCGATGGCGTCCGAGAGGTCGGCGCGCGCCGACGGGTCGATCTCGACCAGTGCGGTTAATAACAACCACTGTCTGGCGATTGCCTCCTCATCTTCCAGACTGTCAGCGATGTCCGACAGGGCATCGTCAAATACCTGAGCGTTGATGCCGGTGTTGGTGGTCAGCAGGTCTGTGACCGGGTCGTAAGTCAATCCCGGAGCGATATCTTCCAGCAAACCGTTGCCGACAGCGAATTTCACCAGCAGATTGCGGGACAGCATGTTGTACGCCTGCCGGTAATAGACGCCGGTGTTGACGACCCGGCCGTTCTCACGCCACTGCCCGTCACCGAGGCGCAACACGTCCATGCCGGTATATTGCTTGATAACCCCCAACTGCCCGAGTGTGAAAGATTCGCCCGCCAGACGGAAATCAACCCGGTTTGTTTCGGTATTGACATTGAGCCGGTGATTTGGGTCTATTTCGTCAAGGGTGATGTCTTCCACATCGGCCCATTTAACCAGCAATGCCTCAAAGTTCGCCAGCAGGGATGCCGCCGTCGGCGTGTCGAATAAATCAAGCACATCATCCTTCAGGTCACTGTCAAGGCTCATCGCCTGATGCAGGTCGGGCATTTGTCCGTAGCCTTTGATGTTGGCAACTGCCGATACCTCAGGGTCCAACGTCACCTCACCGACATAGCGGGTAAAGGTTGGATTGGAGGTCAACAACACATCGGCGGCGATACCGGAGGTTTCCGCCGCCACGCCCTGTGAGCCATCGGCCCGGGTAAATGTGCCCTGGCGCACAATCTGGCCATCGGTATCTTGTTGAGATTCAACTTCGCGATGACTCAGGCTGATGCTGGTAATCTCTGCCTCCGTTAATGAGCTCAGCTCATCAGATTGGCTGACGCCATCGCCATTGGCGTCCTGCCAGACTTTCAGGTCGGCATAACGCGCATCATCCGCATCAATCACCCCATCGGCGTTACTGTCCAGGTCGCTCAGCTCTTCATAGCCGGTGCGTTCCGGGCTGCCAAACAGCTCGGAAATATCGTTAATGGTGCCGTCCGCGTTACGGTCCAGCGCGAGGAAACCATCATCACCACTCAGCCAGGAGGTCTGCGTGGCAAAGCCATCGCCATTAAGGTCAAAGTAAGCAGTGCTGCCTTCAAGGCTTGTCAGTTCTACGCCGTCGGCATCAAGGTCAAGCACCAGCGGGTCACGCGGAGTAAAATTACTTGAGCCAAGACCACCAGCGCCCGACGGCTCCCTGGCGTCACCACCAGCACCGCCGGAGTCATCACATGTATTGCCGTCGCCATCGCCACTTGGCAATCCATTACCCGAACCAGGAGCCCAGTATCCGAAAATAATGCCATCATCTAAAATAATAATGCCATCTTTTGTTGGTTGGGGTAAACAGGCGCGGTCAAGTGCCTCGTCCACTGCGGTATTAGAGTTCCGAACGTATCGGCTGTACTGATGCCCTTCGTTTTCAATATCTTCCATGGCCTTTTTAATCTTGTTCCAGTCACTTGAAAGATCCTTGCCGGTTTTTATCATTTCACTGAATTGATCTTGCCCTTTTGCATGCTCATTATCCGGGTGCTCGGGGTAGCTGGAATTGTACTCCCCAATTCTTGTAGTAATAATCCCATAGGGTTCAATTCTATTTTCTGGAAACGCGCTTGCGGCGAATTGTTTACCCTCAGAGTCTGTATATAAAATATATTTGTGATAGAAATCTTTCCCGCTACCCCGGTTACAGTGCTCATCCGTGCTCCCACTACTATCCGTGCTCCCACTACTATCCGTGCTCCCACTACTATCCGTGCTCCCACTACTATCCGTGCTCCCACTACTATCCGTGCTCCCACTACTATCCGTGCTCCCACTACTATCCGTGCTCCCATTACCCTGATCAGAATCATCAGGACAGGGACCATTACGATCGGCCAGTGCTCCCCCACTCACCCCTTATTTGACCAATATTTCTATAAAAAACCTGAATAGTTTCTGGCATAGTTTCTGGCATAGTTTCCTGCATTGTAATTTCCTCCTGAGTTGATTGGCATTTTTTACTTTAAATTTTTTAGCACACGTGCTTTAAGCAAACACTCACTTGAAAACACCTGAGAATTCTGAAACCTTTCCATCAACAGTCGAAATGCTGATTACTATTCTATAGGGTGGTAAAGTAAAATAGCTACTAGCCAAGAGATAGTATGCATGTAGAACAGATTTTTGTGCGTCTTTTCTAATTTTAAACCCGTCCCTCTTAAGAAATCTAATAGCATCCTTCTCCGGCATCCCAACGTAAATATATTTTTTTAAAATATCGTCTATGTTTATACTGTCTGTGTTTATACTGATATTTCCTTCAAGCTTATCTGGCTTTAAAGATTTCTCCAAACTTAAAACATCAGAAACAATTTTACTATCTTTATCATTTTTCGTGCAACCTCCGATTAAAGCAAAAACCAAAAACATACAAAAAAACAAACTGATATATTTTTTTAGCATTTTTAAGGCACCTCATTCACATAAGGATTGATATGTAGCATTCAGAGCATTCTGGTGAACCGTTTGAACAGCCTGTTCACAACCAGGGGATTGGTTTACTCGGGACATTAATACAGGCTCACCGTTTTTCTTGGTGACCGATATCTCTCCGGTGTAATACATCAGTTTTCCTTTATTATCATACTTTGGAATTTCTTTATATTCATAAACAAAATCCCCTTCAACATATTTGTAATGGCTACTGTCAATATAGGCGATAGCCGGGGAGCCCTGAAAAAACACGATAAGGAAAAGTATTACAATTTTTTTAATCATCACGACCAACCTGAAATAAAAAGTCATTAATCAAGTCAAAGATTCTGTGGTAGGGGCCTTAAACAGGGCAGGACAGATGGTAGCAGGGTTGGAATACCAGCCAGAGTATTCCTTCAGGTCTTTGTAAAATGCTTCTATCCGCTTGTCCTGGTTATCTCTACCATTCAAAGTACCGTTACCGTGAAGGTTTCTCCAGGTGCCCTCTATATGCTGAAACAACCCGTAAGCCGTACTTGTTCCCGCCCTGGCCTTTGGATCGAAATCAGATTCAGCATTAGCTACCAGTATTGCTGTTTCAATTAAAGTATTCTTTAAGCCGAGTTCATTGCCTATATTGACAATATCATCAACTTGCTTCAATTGTTCACATGTCAATTCGTCTAACCTGGAAGCCATAAGTTTTATTCTCCAACAAGCGTAAAATTAAAAGTCCAATTGTTTTTCAAAAATAATGTTCCAATAGGCTTGAAATTCGGATTCGTTCCCTTTCTTTTTGTCCTCCGAAAAATCCATCGTACTTCACTTATAAATATATGTCTATAGTACATATTGAGCCCGAAAAGCAAGCATTACGGTTGATTTTCCGGCACCATGGTTTTCACGGTGTTGATGTCCCACGTGCCATCGGCAAACTCAATGGCGTTCAGTGCCTAACCGCCGGCACCATCCCCTTCGAAGTATCTCCACACCGTGATCACGTCACCGTTGGCGCCAATGGTCAGCACCAGATCGTTGCGGCGGCTACCGCCGCGGCTGGCCGTGACATCACTGGCGTCAATACCGGCAAGGAAGCGCAGCACATCGTGGCGCCCGGCAACGGTATCGCGGTTGTCAATGGTGGTGTTGCCGTCGCCGGCACCGAACAGGTAGGTGTTGTTACCGATGCCACCGCGCAGATTGTGCCTGAGGTTTTAGAATAGATTTGCTGGTTCACTATCCATAGTAACGTTCACGGATACTTTCGTTTTTGTATCTGACCCGTACGTAGGCAATGTAATCCACATATGCCCAGCATAGGGTCACTCTGTCCCCTCCTTCATACCGTAATCTTTGGCATGTCAACCCTCTTTACGAGTCGCACAGGCGACTGCCGGGACAATGTGGTTGTAGAAAGTTTCTTCGGCAGCCCGAAGCAGGTACGTTTGAGGCAACAAGCTCACAGGCGAAAGCCTGTCCAGATAGGCTGGAATTTACAGTAGGAGCACCTTAAAAGGTAGCACTAAGCATCACCCATATTTTTTGAGTATCTTGTGAAAGACTGCCTAAAGGCGCTTGTGCCGCAGCATTATAAGAAGCATACTTTAGGACAAGGGAATAATGATTCAAAAAGCCCCACGCAATAAGCCCATTCCACTCATGCCCATAACGGCGATTATCAACTCGAGAAGAAAAATCATGGTAAATGGCGGATAATTTTATGCTATTTAGAAAACGATGTTTGGTCGTCATTTTATAACCAAGGCTTGCATAAATATCTTCCAGTCCTTTTGCTGGCGTGCTTAAAAATTTATCTGCCCAACCATTAAATAGATGAGCGGTTGCCAGGGGTGTTTTGAATGCTGTTGTGCCATTGCTGCCAAGTACTTCATAACCCGCTTTAGCTGTTAGCTGTTTGAATAACTGAATACCGCCCGCAATATGGTAGTAGTTTGCGTTATAGCTTTGAGGGTTGTTCTTATAGTCGCTTTGATAGGCATATTGGCCGGTATAAAGCAGACTTAATTCTTTTGTAATGCCGGTCTTACCAAAAAAACGCGCACCAAAAGTTTGAGAGGAAAGGACAGGCTCTTGTAAGTCCAGCAAATAGGCGTAAGCGGTTAACTTTCCAAAGGGCGAAAGGCCATAAGAGATATTTACCAGATGAGCATCTGCACTCAAATCGCCTTTGGGATGGGAGTCGCCAAAAATACGATTTACGTTATATATATAAATATAAGTAGCCATCGCATTTTCCGGGAAGGATTTAGTAAGAGAAATGGAATCATAAGTCTGGTCATTTTGACGCCAGACAAGCGTGCCAACAAAGCGCTGGTCGTCTAAATTATAAGGTTGGCGGCCAACTTTTAAGGTCGTTCCAAAAGGCCCTGTCCAGGTTAAGAAAGCATGGTTGACTTCTGTAGAGTCTGGATCTGCGACAAGGTTATAATCCAGCTTGTTATTTATCCCGTTATTAAAATTATCTTGCCCAAGATAAGTAACATTTTCAAATTCCACCGAAACACTAAAGTCATAAAATTTTCCACTGTTATAGCCGAGCTTAGTGCGTAATGTAGAAGCATTGGCATCTTTAAGACTGCCTGCCTGAACATTCTCAAAGCGGTAACGTAAATTGATATAGGGCCTGGCTTCATCAATAAGCGCCTCTTTAAGCTTGTCCGCCGAATAAGCATGGGTTGGGAATATCACGCTAAAGACGGTTAAACAGGAGATAATAAAAAAAATTATATTCATTTTGTTTTTCTTTTGTTTTCATTATTGGGTTAACGGGGGATCGCTATTTTCCATTTCAAAGCCTACAATAAAAGCCTTGCCAACAAGTGGCTGGATATAGCGAAAAGGGTATTTTATTAAAGCCGATAGACCACTAAATACAGGGATCATACTGCGTGGCGTTCAAACCCGGCTCGTCTTTAATTTTAATGCCGATAATTGAAAAAATAGTCCAAACAGCAAAACAAACGGTAAAAGCAAGCAGGCGGCCCTGGTGCTCTTCTTTATTCCAGCAATGTGGTATTGGCTTTCATAAGTCCCTTCCAACTTATTAATATAGTATGATATCTATGTGGCTTGCGTTTATAATGCGGTAGTCGTTACCCGGCTTGAACCTATCAGTATTCGCTGGGAAAATAGCACAATGCACTTCCGCGTTTATTAATTGTATACAGAAGTATACAGATTCTATCGGATTTTAAGAATGATGAAGATAAAAACGGTGATCAAAATTCTGTTCGTCATTATATTCCTGGTTTTTACCGGTTTGGTGGCGATTGTGTCAACAATTGACATCAATCAATACAAGGATCGGATAGTCGGTATCGTCCAGAATAGTACGGGTAGAGATTTTCAGATTAGCGGTGATCTGGAACTGGCCTTTTCGCTGACCCCTACTGTTACGATCGAGGGTGTTTCGCTGGGTAACGCTGATTGGGGCACTGAAAAAAATATGCTCAGTGCCCAGCATTTCGAAGTGCAGTTATCTCTTATCCCCTTGTTGAAAAATAACATACAGTTTAAGCGAATAATTTTAACAGACACAGATATTTATCTGGAGACGAACAGAGATGGTCGAGGCAATTGGGCCTTTGAAAACAGGAAAACAGCAGACCAAACCCCAAAAACCACCGACACCTCCGCAGGAGCTTTATCTTTTGCTGTTAACGAGGTAAGGATTGAAAAGGCTAATATCAATTACAGGGATGGCAAAACCGGCAAGCTGACAAAACTGTCAGTAGATGAAATTGCTTTGAATTCATCCGGTTTTTCCGCCCCAATGGAATTGTCTGTAGAAGCGGCTATAAATCAATCTCCTTTTTCCGTTACCGGTACTTTGGGGTCCATAAAGGACTTATTGGCCAATAAGTCCTGGCCGGTCAGCCTGGATGCCAAACTGGCTGACATAACCTTCAGCGCGACCGGCCAATTCGCGCAACCGATGTTTGCCCGGGAGGGTAAGCTGCAAATCGCGCTTTCTATTGAGCAGTTAAGTGATCTAAATGATGTGGCAGGTGCGGAGTTTCCCGAGATCGGCCCAATTGCTTTTAACGGAGAAGTAAGCGACACGAAATCGGGTTACCGGGTGAAGGATATGTCTTTACAGTGGCTTGATGGCGAGCTGGCAGGCGGTCTGCAACTAGAGATGTCGACCCCTCGTCCCAAGTTGATCGCCGATTTATCTTCGGAGCAGTTGGACCTCTCCCCTTTTCAAACTGAAACTGATTTGAAAAAGACACCTGAAAAGAAAAAAATCTTCTCTGCCGACCCGTTGCCGCTTGATGCTCTCAGGATTGCCGATATTGATCTTGAATTGACGAGCAAAAGTTTAATTACCAAAGATTTAACCATTAATGATCTTAAACTGAGGTTTGAACTCAATAACGGTAAATCGAAGACTGCACTATCGGGCAAAATAGCGGGGGGTCATTTGAACGCCGATATTGGATTGGATAGCGAGGATGGTAAAACAGCGGCGCTCACCAGTGATATTAAAATTAAACAGATTGAAATAGGGCAGTTACCTGTCATCAAAGAAAAAGAATTTCTGACGGGTGGCAGAACGGATATCACAATTAAGGCCAGAGGGACCGGGACAAGTGTCGATACTATAATGGGTAGCTTAAATGGAAAATTATTATTACAGGCAGGTCCCGGGAACATCAACAATAAAGCAATGGGGGTTGCCGGTACCGATTTAATCATGAGCATTTTGTCCATGTTGAATCCCGGCAATAAAAAAATCGGCAATATTTTTGAATGCGCCGTGATCAATTTTGATATCAAATCGGGTATCGCGACTGCAGACAGGGGGATTGGGCTGGTAACAAATCATTTGAATATCAGCGGGGGCGGTCATATTGATCTGAAAACCGAAACGCTTGATGTGGGTATCAAGCCGGAAGCAAGACAAGGTGTTGATATTAGTCTTGGTCAGCTTGCCGGACTAGTCCGGGTCGGCGGCACCCTGGCAGATCCTGAAATCAAGCTGGATAAAAAAGAAGCGCTGAAAACCGTACTGTCAACTGGCGTTGCGGTAGCGACAGGGGGCGCCTCTCTATTATTGACAACGTTGCTGGAAGGAAGTGATGGTGGCGAGAATCCCTGCGATATTGCATTGGGTATATCAGGCAAGAGGAAAACAGTGCAGAAAAAATCAACACGGGAGAATGACGCTGAAAAATTGATGCCATTCAATAAAGATATAATAAAGGACGTTGGCGATGAGCTAAAAAGGCTGTTTTGATCCAGACGTTAAACCTGCTGGAAGCGTTACGGCGTAATTCTCACTTCCAGATGGAGAGCCTTAATTTGCGCGGCCAGATCTTTAAACCAGTCTGAATCAAGTTTTCCGATAAAGGCGGCCTCCGTCTGCTGAGATGGCCTTTCAACACCATACAGGAAGACACCCTTAATGGGAATTCCGTCCCGCAACGCCATTTTTAATAGATCAATATAAGCCTTGCTTTCCGCCGCCGACGGTGGTTTTTTATGGTAGGAAAAAAAACAGGTCTGTATCCAGGTTGGACACAGATTGGCAACCGTTTTCAGGCGTTTCAGCACCGCGGTTGCGGTGCTGTGGATTTGATTTATTTTCGCCATACCGGCGGGTGTGGCGCTGTCGATTTTGAACCAGACCTGCCCGTTGATACCGACCATTTTTTTTAATCCTTGTATAACATGCTCCTGATTGACCCTGCTGCCATTTGTGATCAACACACATTTTACCGAATTGGATAATCGATATTCATTAACAACGAGTGTGATCAGATCAATCACCTGTTCAAATTCGCGTGCCATCGTGGGTTCGCCATTTCCTGATATGGAAATATCCTTTATCAGCCGGGCGTCTTTGGGAAACTGTTCTCTTTCGTAGAAGTCACCATCTATCACATAGGACAGAAAATATCTGAGTTCATGTTCCAGTTTATCCAGATCGATCCAGGGCGCTCTGCCCCGGGTTAAATCAGGCACCTGACAATAGATGCAGCGCCAGTTGCAGGCATTATTGATATTTAAGTTGATGCCGATGGACAACCCCCCCGCTCGCCTGGAGAAAACCGGATAGACATATGTCAATCCTGCCTTGTCACGGTCATGATTGTCCGTACTTAAAACCATTCAGATCGCCCCGGAGTCCAACAGGGGCTTTAAATCTATTGCCTGAATATCGGAGGACAAGACCTCGCCAAAGGCAACCGTAATATCGCGTCTGGCACCAGCACGCGGCTTTTCCGGTTTTTTGCCGATGTTGTCTTGCAGAAAAAACGGCAAGATCACGGCATCGCCAGCTTTCGCCAATTTTCCATAAGTGGACAAAAACCTGTCTGCTGACCGGGCAGGATTTACCGCGCTTTCGGGGAAAAAACAGACAACATCACCTCCGCGCAGACTGTCAATGACCTTTTTGCAGGACTGTTCGCCCATCAAAGAAGAGACAGGGATAACATTAAACCGTGTCAAAAACCATTTCAGAACCCGGCCCCGATAAATATCGTGCGGTATCACAAAGCGGATGGCGCGCGGCGAGGCCATCTGAACAATGGCCAGATCAACCCAGTTGTTGGAATTGCCTGCCATTAATACTCCAGCGGCTTCCGGCATATGCTTCAACCCCGTTACCCGCAGGCGATAACAATATCCGATAATATAGCCGACAATAAAACGAAGTAGCGATTGCGGCAGTTTGTAGAGCATATAGAGGGTCCCTGCCACCGAGACCACAAGCAATATGGCAAACAGATTTTCGCTGTTGAGGCCATACAACGCAAACATCGCCACCAAGCCCAGAGAACAGAGCATCATGCAATTCCGCAGGAAATTGCTGCCAGCCACGATGCGACCGAGCTCGTCTTTCGCTGCATGAAACTGAATCAGAGCATTAAGCGGGATCAATACAAAACCGCCGAACACACCCCAGATTAAAAAATTAAACGCCTGCCAATAGACATTACCAAGATAAGGCAGGATAAAAAGACATAAAGCGATCCCCACCAGGCCCACGGGCATCATGCCGATTTCAATATAAGTGTCCGATAAACGACCAGCGATGACTGATCCCAGCATAATACCAAGTCCAGCCCAGGCCAGAGTCCCCTGCACAATAACCGTATTATTGATTTTCATGACTTCTTCGGCATAAGTCGGAAAGGCGGCCAGCATGACCTGTGAGATTGACCAGAAAATAGCAAGGCCGATAACGGAAAATAAAATAACTTTGCGGTGCCATATAACGTGCATATTGTGCTGTAGATATTGGCCGCGGACGTATTTTTTCAGGGAAAACCGCATTGACTTATTAAGTTCGGTTTTTTGTGGCAGGCTGTAAGCCAGCATCAATTCGATTAGACTGAATATCACCAATCCCCAGCCAATCGGCGCGATGTTGTTCAGTACCGAGGCCAGGTCATTGTAAAAAACATCGCTCAGAAAGTATTCAAACAGGATTGAAAAGATAAAGATACCGGCCAAAATCGAAATAGTCGTTACCATTTGCACCAGACCATTCGCGGCCGCGAGATGTTCCTTACCCACCATCTCCTTAATGAAGCCATATTTTGCCGGAGAATAAAATGTACTTTGCAGGGCCAATATAAAGGTCATCACAAACGCTGGCCAGAACCAACCCAGATAATAAAAAAGCGTAATACACAGTGTAATAAACACCGCCACCCATGAGGTAACGCGCATCACCCTGTTTTTTGGGTATTTATCTGAACAGAAACCGGCCGGAGACATTAACAGGATAAACGGCAGGAGTATGAGCGCATTGACTATCGCGGTTAATATGATTTGATTTTGTCCTTCATAGACTTTGAAGATCGTATTCTGGATAACAATCTTGTGCCCCAGATCAACAAAGGCGTTCAGGAATATCACCAGGATATAGGCGAAGAAGCCGCGATATTTCAATAACATTAACATTGTCGTATTACTATCGACGTTCTGCGTAATCCGCAGATTATTATGGATTATAAAAACCGCTTCTTCATTGCGCCTGGAAAGGGTTTCTGAGCATAATCATTTCCAGGCGATCAGGGCCTGTTGAGACCATGTCGACGGGTATGCCGGTAATTTCTTCCAGACGGGCAAGGTAGTCGCGTGCCTGCTTTGGCAAATCCGAATATGTTTTTATCCCCGCCGTTGATGATTGCCAGCCGGGGTGTTCCTCATAAACGGGATGACATCGCTCAAAGGCTTCAGCATCGGACGGAGGAAAGGTTATGGTATCCCCTCCTGTTTCATAGCCGGTGCAGATCTTTATCGTTTCCAGACGGTCAAGCACATCCAGTTTAGTAATACACAGCCCGCTCAGGCTGTTAATTTTTGCTGAATGACGCAATATCACCGCGTCAAACCATCCGCAGCGTCTCGCACGACCGGTGGTGGCACCAAATTCATGTCCGGCTTCGGCAAGGTGTTTGCCGATATCACAATGCAGCTCGGTCGGCAACGGACCGCCGCCGACGCGCGTGGTGTATGCTTTGGTGATCCCCAGAATATAATCGAAATGACGCGGCCCGAAGCCGGTGCCGGTCGCCGCCGCCCCGGCCGTGGTATTGGACGAAGTGACAAAGGGATACGTGCCATGGTCAATATCCAGAAAGGTACCCTGCGCACCTTCAAACAGAATATTTTCTCCCCGCAGATAAAGTTCATACAGACGTTGACTGACATTTGTGACCATTGGCGCCAATGCCTCTGTAAACTGCCTGAGATCATCCAGCAACTCGTGATAATCAATCGTATTGCACCGGTAATAGTTGCCCAGAATAAAATTATGGTAATCCAGCAGGGTTTTCAGCTTCTCCCCCAGGCGCCGATCATCAAATAAATCTTCAACGCGCAGTGCGCGCCGGGAAACCTTGTCTTCATAGGCCGGCCCGATCCCCCGACCGGTCGTGCCGATGGCGATTTTCCCCTTGTCCTTTTCACACGCCTGGTCAATGGCAATATGATGCGGCAATATCAACGCGCAGGCACCGCTGATTTTTAATGCGGTGCGGACGGGAATATCATTTTCTTCCAGCATGCTGATTTCTTCCATGAGCGCATGCGGGCTTAGTACGACGCCATTACCGATTAAACATTCCACTTTTTCGCGCAGTATCCCTGACGGGATTAAATGCAGAATGGTTTTCCGACCGTTGACAACCACGGTATGTCCGGCGTTATGCCCGCCCTGGAAACGCACAACGGCGTTTGAATGTTCCGTTAGCAGATCGACGATTTTCCCCTTCCCTTCATCGCCCCACTGAGTTCCCAGTATGATGATATTTCTACCCATTTGACTTATCCTCGGTGCGCCCATGTATTAAAATCAGGCAAAAATGTGAAACGGTGCCCGGTTTTTCGTCTGTAATAGCGATTGTTGTTGGAATCTTTAGCACCTGTTTCATCTTGTGCACAGAAATGACCCTTTACGCTATGCCCCTTGACACAACGCTTCGCGCTCTACGTGAGGAGGTTGTCTGCAGACTGTGAAATTTGTCCCGATGAACTGACTGGTTTCAGATTCTTTTAATAATCCATTCGTCATTTTCAAAAACAAGTTGTTGTTCGCAACCCATCGCTTTCGCGTCGGCCTGCTGACCGTCCAGTTCTCTAATAACAATTTTCCCTGCCTGTCGTAAGGCCCCCACTTTTTTTTTCAGTGCCGCATCGTCTGACGCCGGAGCAAATATGCTTTCTGCCCTTGTAGTAGGCGTCCCAGTGAATTTTTTCAATGATTTTACATCAGTGCTGAAACCGGTAGCGGGTCGCGCCCGACCGAAGGCGTCGCCGACATTGTCATAGCGACCGCCGAAAGCAATTCCCTCACCCTCTCCAAGCGCGAACGCGGTATAGATTATCCCTGTATGATAATGATAACCACGCAACTCGGCCAGATCGATATTCACCAGAACACCGGTCTCGCCTTCAATATATTTTGCCAGAATTTCCAACTCCTCAATATAGGGGATGACATTTTTGAACATTTTTCCGAGCAGTTTCCGGGCTTCCTTCAATACTGAAATATCACCGTTAAATTTAAGCAATTCCCGGAAGGCGAGGCTCCTCTCGTCGGAGATACGCTGCTCTCTGTAAAAAGCATCCAGCTCATCTACGGCCTTGCGCTGTAGTATGTCAAATACGATTTTGCGCTGCGGCTCATCCAGTGATGAAACGGCACCAAGCGAGCGAAAAACGCCGACATGTGCCAGATCGATACAAACTTTTTCAATACCCGCACACTTTAATGCGGCCAGCATCAATTTGACGATTTCAATATCACTGGCAATCCCGGCATGACCATATAGTTCTGCGCCCAACTGCAAGGGAGAACGTGTCTGGCCGGATTTATTTGCCCGTGTGTGTAGTACCGAGCCGAGGTAACAAAGCCGGGTGGGAACATCGCGTTTCAAAAGATGCGAATCAATGCGGGCGATCTGCGGGGTAATATCCGCACGGATCCCCATCAGACGGCCATTGAGTTGATCCGTGATCTTGAATGTTTTCAAATCAAGGTCGGCGCCGGTTGCCGTCAACAGCGATTCCAGATATTCGATCATCGGCGGGATGACAAACTCATAGCCCCAACTCAAGAACAAATCGATCAGCTCCCGGCAGAGCTGCTCCATTTGCATCGCCTTTGGTGGCAATATCTCTTCAATTCCTTCCGGCAGGAGACAGCGATTGATAATACTCATGATGACACCTGTTTCAACAACAGGAGACAGTTCGGACTGGATAGCAGGAACATCGGATAATACTTAATAAAAAAGAATAAAAAAGGAATTTATCTTATTGTAAAGTATAATAAAAAATATTGGTATCTAATCCCGAAGATAACTCAGCGTTCATCCGGAAATATAAAGCAGTATGATACCGATCATCATGCTGGTGAGACCTAAAAAACACAATGTCTGATTATCTTTCTGTGCCAGCAACAATAACATTTTACGCATCCCTTCGGGGTTTAAAAACGGGAATAATCCTTCCAGTACGAAGACCAGTGCCAGTGCCACCCAGAGATCGGAAAGATTAATATCAAACAACCATTATCGCCGTGTGAGTTGGCCTGATAAACGGCAATATTTATTGGCCCCTGGCACTATTGAAATAACGGAAGAAATCAGATTTGGGTTCAATCAGTAGAATATCACTGCCACTACTAAAGCTGTTTTGATAGGCATTCAGACTGCGGTACAGTGAATAGAACTCTCCATTTTTGTTGTAGGCTGCCGCATAAGTTTCAGTGGCCAGCGCGTCTCCTTCCCCGCGGATAATCTCGGCGTCTCGATAAGCGTTGGCGAGGATGATTGCCCGTTCCTTGTCGGCGTTGGCGGTGATACGTTCAGCCGCTTCCGAACCTCGTGCCCGAAAATCCTTCGCTACCCGGTTTCGTTCGGCGCGCATACGTGCATAAACGGAATTGCTGACCTCGGAAGGCAGATCAATACGTTTGGTACGTACATCCACCACGGAAATACCTAGTTCATCCAGCGAACTCGCCGTTGAAGAGAGGACCACATTTAAAATCTCGGTACGCTCGCCTGCGACAACCTGTTGTACCGTACGCTCGCCAAATTCATCCCGCAGGGCACGGTTAATACGTTGCGCTAAAAGACCGTTAGCATAAAGCACGTCGCCTCGTGTCGCCGTATAAAATTTTTCAATATCCATAATCCGCCATTTGACGTAATAATCGACGATCACATCTTTCTTTTCCTGGGTCAGAAAACGTTGCGGTTCCTGATCAAGGTTTAACAGGCGTTTTTCAAATTTCCGTGCAATATTGACTAATGGCACCATGGCATGAAGCCCGGGTTTGAAATCAGATTGCTGAATTTCACGGAACTTGAACAAAACGGCTTGCTCATATTGCTTGACCGTGAACAGCGAAAAATAGGCCCCGACGGTAATCACGGCCGCGAAGATTAAAATTTTGATTGGCATCAGCGTATTCCTCTGATTCGCTTTTCCAGGGATTCCCGGATATTACTTGTTGATGATGCAGACGAACTGTTCGCCCCGGGAACCATAATATTGCCGTTATCTCGGCGTTTTTCAAGCAAGCGATCTATTGGCAGATAGAGCAAACTGTTGCCGTTATCATTATCAATCAGTACCTTGTTGGTACTGGCCAATACAGATTCAATCGCATCCAGATACAGACGTTCCCGCGTGACCTCCGGCGCTCGCTGATATTCTGTTAAAAGCTGTTCGAAACGACTGGCCTCGCCTTCCGCTTTGGAAACCACGCGCGACTTATAGGCATCGGCCTCTTCACCCAGACGGGCGGCGGCTCCACGCGCCTTGGGGATAATATCATTGCGATAGGCCTCCGCTTCATTTACCAGACGTTGTTCATCTTCCCGCGCTTTGATGGCGTCATCAAAGGCCGCCTTCACCTCTTCCGGTGGTTTGGCCGGCTGCATCTCAGCGGTTGAGATATGAATGCCCGAAGTGTAGTCGTTTAAGGTGTCCTGAATGAGTTGCTGAATCCTGACGGCAATCTCGCTACGACCTTCGGTTAAAATAAAATCAAGTTTGCTCTTGCCGATCACTTCACGCACCGCGCTTTCGGTGACTTGTCTCAGCGTGGAATCCGGTGCCACCACATTGAATAGATAATCCGTGGCACTACCGATACGCCACTGTACCGCGACTTCTACATCAACAATATTCTCGTCCTGGGTCAGCATCAGGGCCTTGTGCGTAATGGAACGCACCTGACCGACATTGATTTTCTGCACAGTCTCAACAGGTCTCGGGAAACGAAAACTCAAACCCGGATTAAGTGTGTCGACATGTCTGCCAAAACGCAGCACCACGCCGCGTTCCTGCTCATCTATCAGATAAGTTATGTCATAAACTGTCCAGCCAATTGACAGGATAATGATGAGCATTGTCGAAAACAGTGGGTTTTGACCATTTGTCGACTTTGAACCCTTGCCGAATATGCCGCCAAAACCCTGCTGCATCTTCTTAAGGATATCATCAAGATCGGGTGGCCCTTTGCCGTTGCCGTGATTGTTCCAGGGGTTTTTGTTTTTATCTGGTGGTTCGTTCCAGCCCATTGATATTTTTCTCCAGTGAATGTAATCATTATACGGTAAATTTCTTATATTAATAGCGACCAGGGTAGGACTGCAAGCCGGATATACTCAGTTCTGTCTCTTTACATAGTTTATTGAACTGGAAGTCTTCCAGTTCCACTACCATATTCCATCCCCCTTCCGCATTGATATTTTCCTGCCTGACTATCCCCATCTCGAACAGTCTGGCCCTTACAGAACCCGCTGTAACGGGCAGTGTAAAGGAATGACGTTTGAGATTCCGGTTTATCTGCCCCTCAATACACGACATTAATTCCTCTATGCCTGCACCGGTTATGGCGGACAGGCGAATGCGCGTGCCTGCCCGACTTCCGGGATATTCCGTACGCTCATGATAGTCGGGATGTTTATCTATCTTGTTATAAATTTCAATCTGCGGGATATCAGCGGCCCCAAGCAAATCAATGACCTGATTGACTTCTTCAATGCGTTCTTGTCGTTTTTCTCGATCAACGTCAATAACATGCAACAACAGATCAGCCTTACAGATTTCTTCCAGAGTCGCTTGGAAGGCATTGATTAGATCATGCGGCAAATCACGGATAAAACCAACCGTATCAGCCAAAATCACATTACGACCGGAGCTTGTCCGGAGGCGTCTGAGGGTCGGATCAAGTGTCGCAAATAATTGATCGGCGACTTTGATATTGGCACCGGTCAGGCGATTGAACAGGGTAGATTTCCCCGCATTGGTATAACCCACCAGGGAAATAATGGGCACATTGTTTTTTTTACGGTGCAAACGATTATGATGGCGGAGCTTGCGGACTCTTTGCAGTCTCTGGTTAATATATTTGATACGCTGTCCGATTGAACGACGGTCCATTTCAAGCTGGGTTTCACCAGGGCCGCGCAAACCGATACCGCCCTTTTGCCTTTCCAGGTGAGTCCAGCCGTGTATCAGGCGGCTGGACAGATGCTGCAATTGGGCGAGTTCCACTTGCAATTTCCCCTCATAACTCAATGCCCGTTGCGCAAATATATCCAGGATCAGACCCACCCGATCAACTACCCGCACCCGGATATATCTTTCAAGATTGCGTTCCTGGGCAGGCGAAAGGATCTGATTGAATATGATTACATCGGCATTTGATGAGGTGGCTTGCGAGGCAATTTCAGCGGCCTTGCCCTTGCCGACAAAAAGGTTTGCATCAACCACCGTTCTGGAGGCAAAGATGGAACCGACTATTTCCAGCCCCGCAGACTTCACCAATTCTGCAAATTCATCATCGCCCTCCCCGTCTCTGAAACTGACATGGACGATCAGGGCGTAACGGATGTCGTCCCGATTTGCTTCCAAGTGGTTACCGATTATTGACCGGATCAGACGTTTGATCCCGCTCCTTCATCAAACTCTTCATCTTCGCGTATCAGTGGAATTGTAATTTTCCTTGCTGGAACGATAGTGGAAATGGCATGTTTATATACCAGTTGGCTCAATGAACCTTTAAGCAATACAACAAATTGATCAAATGCCTCTATTTGTCCCTGCAATTTTATACCATTCATCAGAAAGATAGATACTGGTACGCGTTCTTTTCGAAGTGTATTCAAAAAAGGTTCTTGCAATGAGTGCCATTTACTCATAAAACCCTTACCCTCACATTATCTTTATTATTGTTTCGGTGATTCTGATCTTTAATATAACACAATGAGGCCAAACAGTATAAATTAGTTTGATATCACCAGGTTATTTATAATTTTATTACAAATATCCGCCTCATAAGGATCAAACAACTCCGTATTATCTTCGTGGCGGAACCAGGTGATTTGCCGTTTTGCCATTTGTCTCGTAGCGGCAATGGCCTGGTCCTGCATTTCTTGATAATTTATATCGCCATCAAGATAATTCCATATTTGTCTATATCCGACTAAACGCATTGAAGATAAGTTCGCAAATAAGTCACCCCGCTGGTGGAAATGTTCGACTTCTTCCACAAGCCCCCCCTTCAACATCGCCAAAAATCGCTTTTTAATGCGACGGTGCAATAGTGATCGGTCGTTCGGCAATAACACTATCTTTTTGATTGAATAGCGACAGGCCTGTTTTTTATTTTCGGATAACATTGAAGAAAGCGTCTTTCCAGAAACTTCATAGACTTCCAGTGCCCGTTGAATGCGTTGCGGGTCATTTTCGCTAATGCGAGCGGCCGCTTCCGGGTCAATTTGTCTGAGCTTCTTGTGCATGGACTGCCAGTCGGTACGTTCGGCTTCTTCCTTGATACGGGCGCGAACATGATAATCGGCACCGGGCAGTTCAGACAGACCCCTCTCCAGTGCGCGAAAATACAAGCCTGTACCGCCGACCAAAAGGGGGAGCTTGCCTTTGTCGATAATCTTCTTGATCAGGGCATTGGCATTCTGTTGAAAACGCGCCGCCGAATAGGCTTCAGTCGGCTCGCAAATATCAATCAGATGATGCGGGATTCTGTCCAATGTCTCCCGGTCTGGTTTAGCCGTGCCGATATCCAGACCCCGATAAACCATCGCGGAGTCGACACTGACGATCTCGCAATTGATGTTTTCATAAAGATGAAGTGCAAGATCGGTTTTGCCCGTCGCCGTTGCGCCCATAATAAAAATAATGTCGGGTGAACGCTTCATCGTTCAGTTTTTAAGCAATGACGCGAGATGCCCGGGGCGAAGTCTACGCCAGGGCGGGGCACCGTTTTCCCCGGCATCCGTTTTATGCAAACCGACCTCGCGCACCAGTTGCTCTGTATCATCTGCTCCTGTATCCACCCCAGCGTCATTCACATGAACAGCAATGCGTTTGGCAATCTCCCTTTCAGGTTTTTGCGCTCGTAAAAGTGCCACAAAGGACTGAAAAAGATTGACGACATCTGCATAATACAAACGCGCTGGCAGAGCGCGGACCAATATCCTGTCGGGGGCGATCTCCCCGAATTCAAATCCCCACCGTTCAACGTTGGCGGCCCTTTCCGACAAGAACGTGATCTCTTCCCGTTTCAAGGGGATACTGACGGGCACCGTGATCGAACGCCGGGTAATCGTATCGGCGTGATAACGATCATACAGATAGTTCGCTGTAATCAATTCTCTGGCCGCCGGGATATCAATCAAATAAGGCTCTTGATGAATAAACGCGATCAGAAAACGCCCCAGGCTCAGATGAGCCTCGTTTTTTTCAGAATGTTCCAGTGCATCCGTTTGTCTGAACAGCGTATTATCATAATTTACCGGTTTCCCTTCCTGTATAAATTCTCGTTTGTCCTCCTGCGGCAAGTGGGGTGGACCACCCTCATGCATGAGGGTGGTCTGTGATGCACTTAACGCTTCCAGCAAACCCGCATAGATAAAATCATGCACATCACGCACTTGCATAAATCGCACCTCGGTCTTGGCAGGATGGACATTGATATCAAGCTGCTGAGGATCAATCTGCAAGTGCAGAATAAAACTGGGAAAACGCCCCGGCGCGATACGATTACTATAGGCCAGCCGAATAGCGTGACTGATGGATTTATCACGGATATAACGACCATTTATATAGAGATATTGTCTATCCGCCTGACTGCGTGCCACATTATCAAGCCCCGCCCAGCCGAGCAGGCGCATCCCGCCTTTTTTAATATCAATACGTTGACACTCGTTCAGAAATGTTTTCCCGCAGATACTTAAAACGCGCTCTTCGGGATTATCCGGACAGGCTGACAAATGCAATACCGTTTGTTCATTGTGTCTAACAAAAAGACCTGTTTGAAAATGGCCCAGGGCAATCGCCCGGGTCAATGACAGAATACGCAGATATTCCGTTTTTTCCGATCTGAGAAACTTGCGTCGTCCGGGCGTGGAAAAAAAAAGATCACTTACCTCAACCGTCGTCCCGACATTATGCGAGGCCGGTTTTACTTCAAGCATATTATTTATCGACCAGGCGTGGTCAGATGCGGCAATCCTCGAGGTCATCGTAAAGCGCGAAACAGACGCGATACTGTTAATCGCCTCTCCCCTGAAACCAAGGCTGGCGATTTGCGCCAAATCGGAAAACAACTTTAATTTACTGGTTGCGTGTGGCTGCAAGGCCAGGACAAGATCATCCTTGTGTATGCCTTGCCCGTTATCATTGACACGGATACGGTTTAATCCCGTGCGTTCAAGATCAATATGTATTTTTGTCGCCGCCGCGTCAATACTGTTCTCAAGCAGTTCTTTAACAACCGACATCGGCCGTTCAATCACCTCGCCAGCGGCAATCTGATTGGCGACCGCCTTCGATAAGCTGCTAATGCGCGGTACAGTATCCATGGCGAAATATCATACCCTAAATTTGCCAGCCAAATTTACCGGCTGCCCGGTCTCCAGGGCGATAGTGATCAGATGTGCAGACGTTTTTTTCAGGTCTCGCTATCGGCAGGAATGTTGATAGTTTGCCCTATTCTCAACAAATCATTTTTCAAACCGTTATAGCGTCTAAGCATATTGGTTGTCACCTGATAACGCTGAGCGAGTTTGGAAAGCGTATCGCCCCGCTCAATAATATGCTTTCTGGAAGCCAGCAATGTGTCTGGCGGTGCGAAATCCCGAAAATAAGCATGCAGACCCTTCACGACCGCATCCGCGAATTTGCGCTGCCAGGCGTTACTCAGCAGCTTTTTCTCTTCATATGGATTCGAAATAAATGCCGCTTCAATCAAAATGGACGGAATATCAGGGGATTTCAGTACCATGAAACCAGCCGACTGGACCGTTTGTTTATGCACCTTGCCAACTCTTTTCAAACTGTTTAATACCTTTCCAGCAACGTTAATACTGGCTTCAAGGCTGGCTGTTTGTGACAAGTCCAGTAAAACTGAAGCCAGCATATCATCTTTACCATCCAGACTGATACCACCTATCAGATCCGAGGCATTCTCCCGCTCCGCCAGCCGGCGAGCCGCCTCACTGCTAGCGCCGCGCTGAGACAATACATACACCGATGAACCGCGCACATTGGATTTATGAAAGGCGTCGGCATGGATTGAGATAAACAGATCCGCTTTTTTCTCACGCGCCTTCTCAAAGCGCTGACGCAGGTGCATGTAATAATTCCCCCGGCGAATCAGTACGGCGCGCATCCCTTGCTGTCTGTTAATTGTATCGGCAAGTCGGCGAGCGATTTTCAAGACCACATCCTTCTCATACGCCCCGCCGGGGCCTCTGGCCCCCGGGTCTTTACCGCCATGGCCGGCATCAATCGCAATCACCACATCACGCGGCTGCTTGAACGGCAAAATATTTTTCCTGGTTTCAGTCGATTTGAACTTCCTGTTTCCAGGGTTGGGCGAATCACGTAATTCAATGACAAAACGATGACCCTTACGCCCGTCAGGCTGAAGAAAAAAACTTCTGAAAGCGACATTTTCTTTCAGGTCAAGGACAACCCGCAAGTCGTGGCGGTTGTGTGTCGCCGAGCGAATATCCCGCAGGTATTTATTCGCAACACGAAGTTTAATGGCGTCTTTTCTGGCGCTTGCATGCTTAAAATCAATCACGGCGCGGGGAGGCGCTTTCAGTGAAAATAACCGGTGTTTGACTGGTGCGCTAATATCAAATACAACCTGCGTATTGCCGGGCGCCGGCCTGACATGAACGTTTTCAATCGTGGTCTCCGCCGCAAAGGTGGACACAGATAAGAACACAAGCCAGTTAAATAATAATATTCGCATCTTCCTGAATCTGTTTTTTTAACATTTAATCTATAGTTTTTATAATGTTATAAAGATAATTTCAAGTTTTTTTTAGAAAACAAAGCTATTTTACGAAAATTATTGTGGTATTTATTTAATTCCGCCGCACAGATAATATTCAGCATGCGTACAGATATTAGAGAAAACGGGCGGGAACGTAACAGCAGTCAAACATATATACACCTGAAATTGGGCTGGATGAGCAAGGACAAAAAATTGCCGAACGGTTTTAAAGGGGCATGCACAACGGTGTCATCAAACAATAATTGTATAGATACTCCTCATTGATGAACGCCCTGCGCCTGTTGTTGCCGCCATTGCTCGGAGTATTGCTGTTCTTTATATTGCCGGAGAGCATGCCGGTGGCAGCGCGGTTTACCGCTATGTGTGTGTTGTGGATGGCGGGCTGGTGGATGACTGAGGCGGCGCCGGTGGCGGCGACTGCGTTTTTGCCACTGGTGCTGTTCCCCCTGCTGGACATCAGCAATATCCGTACGGTGGCCGGTTCCTATGCTCATCCCATCATCTTTTTGTTTATGGGGGGGTTCATACTGGCTCTGGGAATTTCCAAATGGGATCTGCATCGTCGCATTGCGCTGTTCATACTGTTACGGGTGGGTAACAGCGGCGGCGCATTGATGGCCGGGTTCATGCTGATCGCCGCCGGGCTCAGCATGTGGGTCAGCAACACTGCCACTACTCTGATGCTGGTGCCCATCGGGTTGGCTATCATTGACATGGTGGAAAGCGCGGTGAGTGACATAGGTGATACTGACCGGCGCAACTTTCAGACCGGCCTTTTACTGAGTATTGCCTACGCCGCCACTATCGGCGGCGTCTCCACCTTGATCGGTACACCGCCCAATGCTTTTATGGCGGCTTTCATGCTGGAACAATACAAACTGGAAATAGGATTTTTGCAATGGATGATGGTAGGCGTACCGGTCACCCTGCTGATGCTGCCGCCGGTCTGGTTATTGCTGTCCCGTTTTATCTTTCCGTTCCGTCTGAACACCACTGCCCGCACCCGTGACCTGTTAATGGATATGCAACGCCAACTGGGTCCCATGAGCCGCGAGGAAAAATCAGTGACCGCCATCTTTATTGTCACCGCCCTGTGCTGGTTGTTTCGTCCGCTGTTAGATGATGTACTGCACGGCTTGTCCGATTCTGGCATTGCCATGACCAGTGCACTGGTGCTGTTTCTCCTCCCGGCCCGCGATGGCCAGCGCCTGCTGGTCTGGCGCGATACCCTGAATCTGCCCTGGGGCATATTGGTACTGTTCGGCGGCGGTCTGGCGTTGGCGGCGGCCATCGGAAGCAGTGGTCTGGCCACCACCATAGGTGATTTGTTCAGCAGGGCTTCCGGTATGGGACTGGTGACGCTGATGGTGTTGATGGTTACCTTCGTCATTCTCCTCACCGAAACCAACGGCAACCTGGCCACGGTCGCCACCTTCCTGCCTGTCGTGGCCGCTGTCGCCCTCGCTCTCGATCACCCCGCCCTGCTGCTCGTTGTACCGGTGACCCTGGCCGCCAGTTGTGCCTTTATGTTACCCATCGCCACCCCGCCCAACGCCATCGTCTACAGTGCTGAAAAAATCACCATCCCACAGATGATGAAGGCCGGTTTCGCCATCAATCTGCTGGCCATTGGCACCATCTCCCTGATCGCCACCTTGCTGGTACCGCTTGTCTTCCTCACCGTCTATTGACCGCTGGAAAAGGACAGCGGTGCAATTGTGATGAGATGTGAAAATACACGAAGATTTTGTTACAGGGCCCCTTGTCTGTTGAGCGGGGCGCTGGTTCCCCTGTTTCTTTTTTACCCTTATGTTTTGCAGGGCACAGTCTCCAGAGCGGCAGATTTATTGAAAGAACAACGTTGTGAGGTTCAAGGCGGCGTGTGGCATTCAGCACAGAATCGGTGTGAGATGTCACGTCTTCGCAGGATTAAAAACGGACTGGAAAAATTTTCTTTGCAGGTGTCTGAAGAGGACAGTGTGACCGTTTTCAATCCGCCCCCGGAAAGCGACAGGCCGCAAATATTGTCTGGGGAAGAAGACGGTGTCAGGGTGGAATTATTTCCAGAGCAAATTCACCTGTTTGCCCCGTTTCTGTTTACGGCGCCATTTCGCGTGAATTTCGGAGGTACCGGCAATTTCTGTCATGTCGGGCTTTTTTCAGACAAGGACGGCGTTGTGAGACACCTTGATTCCATTTTTGTCGGTGATCGTATTCCAATTCAGAAAATGACGAGTCGTCGAATCCATCCGGGACGATTTCATTACAGCCTGCATATTCACTATCTGGAGCGCGCCGAGGGAGAATCTTTTGTACAACAACCCACGTTGGAAAAAATTCTAAAGGTCAAGGTCGTCCACAATCAGGCAAACGAGTCAATACACTTTGAACCGGACAAATCCTGTGAGGAATTAGAGGGGCGGGTGACCTCATTTGAGGGACATAACGTTTGCTATTTTGACGATAATCGGCAGTGCACGCTTGAAGCGCTGGCTTCGGGTCTTTGTCCCAATACCGGCGTGAAGATCGCCGACTATTCTGATGCCGGGGAAATATTTTGCGCTATTTCCGGAGAAACCCCCAATCTTGAGACGCAAAAATGCGAGCTTTCCAGCGGCGCGATTTGCGATTTTGACAGTTTCCTGAATGGGACGTGCGGCGGGGAAAGCGGAAGAAACGGAGACGCGGCGAGATAGCGCCCTACCGGATCGACGGCTCCTTACTGCCCGAAAGATTCTCCATCCGCAACAAGCCACGCGACTTCTTCCGCTGTTGATTCGCGTTCCAGCACACGGTTGCGATACGGGAAACGATTAAAACGCGCGATGATATCCCGATGCAGCTCGGCATATTTCAGGGAGCCTTCGGCATTTTTCCGGAGAACGGCGGGAACCTCCCGCACGAATTTCGTGAACAATTTCACGCAGCGTGTTTGCCGCGCCATATCTTCGCTGTGCATCAACGGCATATATAAAAATGTCTGGCACACAAACGGAAGCGCGGCATCCCACCCCCGCGCCAGGGCCGCTTCTGTTATCTCCAACGCCCGCGCATCGTTGGCAAACGCCGCCGCCGTTCCCCGATATACGTTGCGCGTGAACTGATCCAGTACAATCACCAATGCCAGTGCGCTTGACGGGGATTCCGCCCAGTCATTCAATTCGCCCGTGGCCGCACACGTGACCGTATCGCCGAAACGACATGTGATTTCGGCATCCGTCTCCGTGTTGCTTGTGAACCAGAATTTCCCCCTGTCTTCGACGGTCCAGCCGTCGCGGATCTTCCCGAACCAGAAATCCAGTATTTCCGTTACCCACGCATGAATCATTGTAGAAAAAGCCTTCCCGCGTCACTACCCGCGCCGCCTGTTACGCCAGACCGGCAATATTTCGCTTTTGTTATCCAATAGATCAACGCCCTGTGCCCCCCGTTTATTCTATACATGACACGAAATACCGCAACCAATCAACGCCTGCCGCCATGGCGGGTAGCGGGCTTGCATGAGAATGACGCCGATGGTACCCTTGGCCTTTATCCCTTGTGCAAATGATGTCAGGATTTTTGCTATGAAACGCAGTATTTATATATTTTTGATTGGCGGTTTCTTCGGTTTTTGTGGTGGCGCCGGAGCAATGCTGGGGGTTTATCCATTCTTCTTTCCGCCAGCCGTTGTCAATGAGACGGTCGCCGACATTTCCAGTGATATGCTATTGGGTGAAACACGTTTCCGCGAGGATGCGTCCGGGCAAGACGCCCTGCACTGGGGACGGGGTGGTGTCAAAATTCATCGCGCCGCAAACGGTGATGTTTTGCTGGCGCTGGAGAATGACTTTGAGGTTGGCCCCGGGCCAAACTTCTGGCTTTATCTGAACAGTGTCAGCGGGGTGGATGATGAGGATGATTTTCGGGCAGATGAAGCGCGTGTCCGTGTGACCAAGTTGAAGAGTTTTACCGGCGCTCAGGTTTATACGTTGAAGGCCGCGCTTTTCAAGCGTGCCGGAGCGGTGACAATCTGGTGCGAGACTTTTGGCCAATATATTGCTTCGGCTGATATCCCTGCCCTGGCAACGGAACTTTAGGCGTGCCCGGCGAAAGCGGTTCTTCGTAGTCATATAGCCTGTTCGGTCTCTAAAACTTGCTGGTGGCGTGTATATAGCAACGGCGCCACGCCAGCGGTGTCATTTTGACAAGAAAAATTATGTGTGCAAAAAAAGACGCCGCGCCTCAAATCAGCGTTATCGTTCCGACTTATCAGGAGGCGGAGAATCTGCCGCAATTGACGCGGCTCCTTGACCAGGCGCTGACAGACGCCGATCTTGATGCGGAACTGATCATTGCCGACGATGATTCCAGGGACGACACCGCCACGCTTTGTCATCGTTTAAATCCCGAGTTGAAACTGTCCCTGCGCTTGTTGACGCGTACGGGAAAACGCAGCCTGTCCTTTGCGGTGATAGACGGGATAGCGCTGGCACAGGGAGAGTTTTTGGTCGTAATGGATGCGGATTTGTCGCATCCGCCAGAGAAAGTGCCGCAACTTGTCGCCGTTCTGAAACGTGGGGAAGCTGATTTTGTCATCGGCTCGCGCTACGTGGCGGATGGAAAACTGGATCATCACTGGGGCATGTTACGTCGTTTTAATTCTTATGTGGCGACCCTGATAGCGAGGCCCCTGGTGCCGATATCCGATCCGATGTCGGGTTTTTTTGCGTTGCGTAAAAGTGATATGCCGCGGCGGGAAATGTTATTCCCCATCGGTTACAAAATTGGCCTGGAGATTGCCGTCAAGGGAAATTTTCCGCCTGAGCGGATGCGGGAATTACCCATTTATTTTCGTGATCGAAAACACGGCGAAAGCAAACTGGCATTGCGCGAGCAGATCAATTACGTACGCCATTTGCGCCGCCTGTATCACTATCGCTGGCCCCGGCTGATGGAAGTGTCTCAATTCTGCCTGGTCGGCGGGCTGGGGCTGCTGATTGATATTAGCTGTTATTACGCATTTCAGGCGGCGGGGATACCGCATTTGCAGGCGCGCGCGTTAGCCTTTTTCCCCGCGGTGACAAACAACTGGTTCTGGAATCGCATCATGACTTTCAAGACTCGCAGGCGTGACGTTGCCGCGCGTCAGTGGTTGAAGTTTTTTCTCATCTCAATTGTGGGTTTCACCTTCAACTGGGGGACCTACGCCTTGTTGACGGAGGGCGCGGGCTGGCTGGCAGACGCGAAACTGATCGCCCTCCTGACCGGTGTTTTTGTCGGTACGGGCTGGAATTTCATTATGTCCGATCAATTTGTCTTTCGCCGCTTGCGGAGAAAAGGGTAGAGCTGTTGTTCGCAACATGTTTTAGCGGTGGCGGGTGTTTTGCGTGGCGATTCTGGTAAAGCCAGGAAAACCCTGGACTGGCTTTCGCAACCGGCAAGGTAAAACGATACGGCTAACCGGTCTCTTGAAGTAACAAATCATATAAGCCCAGCGTCAGCCTGATCACCCTGTCCACTGAATATTCCTTCTCAACCATCGCCCTGCCTGCCTTTCCCATGCGGATCCTTTCCTCCTTATCAAGGACAAGCCGCCTTAACGCCTCCATCAAAGACTGAACATCGCGGGGATTGACCAGCAAGCCGTTGACCCCGTGCTTGACGATTTCCCGACAACCCGGCACATCGGTCGTGACAATCGCCCGGGCGGAAGACGCCGCTTCAATTAATACTTTGGGCAAGCCCTCCCGGTAAGAAGGTAAACAGACAATATCCGCCTGTTGCATCTGCAAGGCCATATCGTTCCTGTGCCCCAGCCATGTCACCGTGCCTTCATCATGCCAGGCCTGCAATTGCGAGTCGGAGATGCTGGTCGGATTGTGCGGATCACCGCCGCCGATCAAGATAAAGTCCGCTTTCAAACCCGCGGTACCCAGGCGTTTCGCCGCCTCGATAAACTCAGCGACTCCTTTGTCATACAGCATCCTGGTAGCCAATATGACCCGGCAGCGCGGCTTGTCATTCGCTTCGGTCGCCCTGAAAACAGTCGTATCAACGCCTGATCCCTTGATGAGATGGATATTTTTCCTATCGGCCATCCCGTTATCCGTGAATTCTTTCAAATCATCAGGATTCTGCACCAGTACCACAAAACCCTTCGTCTTCAATAAATATCGAAACGCGGTTTGAACGACGGCGCGAAGGCATTTCACCCTGATATTATCGTGAGTAAAAAGATACCCCATACCGGTCACGGCGTTAATGACCCTGCTCACGCCCGTCAATCGGGCCGCGATGGAGCCGTATAAAACCGGCTTGATCGCGACGTTGTGCAATATATCCGGCTTCTCTTTGATGAGTATCCCGATAACCCGCCATAACACTTTCAGTTCGGCAAAGAGATTCATGCCGCTTCTCGCGAGACGGATCGGGACCAATTTAATGTTATGCCCTGTGATCTCCCCGGCATGCCGGGCGACGTTTGTCACCACCACGACCTCATCGCCCCGCTCAATAGCCGCCAGCGCTACCGGCATTCTAAACAGGCAAAAGGCCCAGTCTTCCGTTACGAAAAACAGAATTTTTCGGCGTTTTTTTGCGCGGCCACTCACTGCTGAATTAAAACGATCTGCTTTCACACCAGGCGTAAAACATCAATACTCCCCATAAATCATATTGCCAGTTCCCCGTTCCCCGTTGATGTTCGTCCCACTTTTTGATTATTTTCGCGGAATCAAAATAATCCCTGTTTTCTCCATCGGCGATTAACGCCCTGCCCCATTCCTTTAAAGGCCCTCGTAGCCAGCTATCAAGCGGTACGCCAAAACCCATTTTGGCTCTGTCGGTGATTTTGGCAGGGACATGGCGGTCTAATATTTTTCGCAGGATCCATTTACCCTTGCCGTGGCGTATTTTATGCGACACCGGAATTTTCCAGACATACTCAACAAGTTGATGATCCAGAAAAGGAATCCTGGACTCCAGGCTCACAGACATCGTGGCCCGGTCCACTTTCGTTAAAATGTCATTGGGCAGGTAATCCGTCATATCCAGCAACATCATGTTTTCCCGCATATCCATACGGTCATCCCAGTCCCACTGACCACAGGAGATATCTCCGGTCTCTTCCGGCATATCAAGCACAATCGACTCATATTCGCGCCAAAACGTCACTAATGTGGCGTACATCGCCTGCGGTTCACGGAGGCCGGCCACATCGGCCAGTTTGGTCAGTTTGTGAGCCATTTCCGCCGACTTGATCCTCCGCGGCAACAAATAATACAAAACCGTCAACAAGTGAGTGGCCTTTTTTGAGGAGAGACCCCTTAACAAGGAGACCAACGCCTGTTGAAGGCTGCCGGGCAAGGCCTGAATCCGTTTCCATACCACATTCCCCAGATGATGACGATTATAACCGCCGAACAACTCATCGCCCCCATCTCCAGACAAACTCACCTTGACATCAGCGCTTGCCAGTCTCGACACCAACAGGGTCGGGATCTGTGAAGAATCGGCGAAGGGTTCATCATATACCCCGGGAAGCGTCGGAATGACCTCAAGCGCCTCATCCGCTGTGACATACAGCTCTGTATGATCCGTGCCCAGATGTTTTGCCACCCTCTTCGCAATTTCCGCCTCGTTAAACCCTTTTTCATCAAAACCGATGGTATAGGTTTTTATCGGGGCGGTGCTGCATCGTTGCATCACACTCGCTATCGTTGACGAATCGATCCCTCCAGACAGAAAAGCGCCCACCGGGACATCTGCCACCATTTGTCTCCTGACCGAATCCGCCAGCCTGGACTCAAGCCCGGCAATCATTTCATGTTCATCCTGAAGCCTGTTTTCCCTGCCGACGGACACCGCGTCCCGAAGCGACCAATACACAACCTCATCGAACGACAGTGCCTGATTTGACAACCGCACCGTGAGGCAGGTGGCCGGCTTCAGCTTGTACACATTTTTATAAATTGAATACGGCGCCGGGACATAATTAAAGCGGGTAAACAGATGCAAGGCCTCCCGGTCAATGACCCTTTCCCCGATAGCGGCGGCCTCCAGGGCTTTCAATTCCGAGCCAAACAGAAGCGTATTGGCAAAATGACCGTAATAAAGCGGTTTTTCACCGATCCTGTCCCTGGCGAGATACAGACAGCGCTCCCGTTTATCCCACAAGGCGAACGCGAACATACCGGTGATTCTCCCCAGCGCCGCCAGCGGCCCCCACTGTTCAATGGCCGCCAAAAACACTTCCGTATCTGAATGGCCGTCAAAGGGACAACCCCGCTTCTCCAACGCACGTCTTATTTCCCGGTGATTATATATTTCGCCGTTATATACAAGCGCATACCGGCCTGAATGCGAGTGCATTGGCTGATGCCCCTTCACACTGGTATCAATAACGGCAAGCCGCCGATGGCCCATCGCAAGCGCCGCGTCCTCGCTCACCCAGCTACCCGCGTCATCCGGCCCCCGATGCCCCATTGAACTGGCCATTTTCAAGACCAGGGCATTCAGCGAATCTTTATCAGTATAGGGGTGCCCCGGATTGAAAATTCCCGCGATACCGCACATTAAGGATTTAAATAATTCACGAAAGGTTTTAAGTTGATTGTCCGCTAAAATAATAATCCGCAGATTATGGGGACGAATTTGTTTTTTTATGCGGGCAGATTAGCAGATTATTTTTAGTGCGGCTACCGCCCCCGTTCAATGGAAAATTGATCACAAATAACATCGGCGGGTTTTGGAGCGCCATGCGGACGCCCCGCCGTGTCCGTCATAAGGAACGTTGATTGCTCTTATTCCATGGCAAGACCTTAAAAAACAGAAAATAATCCTGCAAAATATCCACAGAATTTTGATACGGGCAGATAAATAAATATAAACATTTAAGGTATGGCAGATTGAAAATCACTGCTATTGACTTTGAAACCGCCAATCACAACCCGGACAGCGCCTGTTCGCTGGCTATGGTTTCCATTGAAGACGGGAATATAACCTCTGCCCGGGAGTTTCTGATTCGCCCGCCTGACAGCTACTTCCGTTTTTCCGCTATTCATGGCATTACATGGGAAGATGTGCACGACCAGCCCGACTTTTCAGACAGAATACCGCAGATAGAATCTTTTTTGTCCGATACGCATCTGCTGGTCGCCCATAATGCGCATTTTGACCGACGGGTTTTGCTAAGTTGCTATACATATGCACAACACCGTTGTCCGCCTATCCCTTTCTCCTGCTCAATAAAGGTGGCAAAACAGGTATGGAGACTGGATTCCTACCGATTGCCCGTTGTCTGCGAACATCTTGGCATTGCCCTCAATCACCATGAGGCCCTGTCGGATGCACAGGCCTGCGCCGAGATTATTATAGCGGCGGACAAAGCAGGCATTCGTGCAAAAGCGGGAATGATTTAATAGAAAATGATATATCGTTCGAGCATATTTAAAATGAACTGGTTTAAGGGAGACATGCTCTTGAATTCAGATATTTTATTTTTTACGTATTCGCTTGCTTTTTAGCACAGTGCTATTTAGTTTCCGCAAAGAGGAGATCGGGATTGAATGAAGGTTATTCTTGGTTGGTTCTCGATTTTGAATTTTCCGGCGGACTATATCCCCTGGGCCGTTAAATACCTCTTCGTATGTACCGTCAGGGAGAATCTTGATGCCAAGATAGTAATCAGGCGTATTGTCACAAGGGAACGTCAGAGAGTTTTTCATTGTGGTCTTTATCTGAACTTTCTTACCATCCAGCGTGACTCCATCATAATGTTTTTTATTTTTATCAAATAAATTAATTTTGTAATCCCGTTCAACAAGGATTTCTCCAAGATCACCGACGAGCCGCCCATCAAGCGTAAACTTCTTTTTCGGATAGCGCTTATGAAGCGCATCAACAATTATGAGCAGTTTCTTTACGGCTTGATGAATCTTCATTACATATAGTATCCATATCTGATCTGCGGCGTATCTGAGTCCATCAGATATTTCATAATTTCGCCGACTTTGCGTGAGCATCCCAGAGTTACCGGATACTTGCCGTCAAACTGAGTGCTGTTCCAGTTCATTTTTGTTAGCCCAAGAATCTCCTGAGCGATGAATCTTGGAGATTCCTCTGATTTCACTATTCTCAATTCAATAGGTTGAGGTATATAAAGGCCGGGATATGTCTGGTAGTACCAGACCGACCCCCGCGTGTAGAGAAGCTGCCGATTCTCATCCAGTTGCGCCAGCGTTCCTCTGTAGGGTGGATAGTTACCGTCTCGGAACAGGCGCAACTTCGAATCCATGACTGTCACGAAATCAACAGTGTCGATATTGACTTCCCGCGTTGCCGCTTCCAGACCGTCAATCTCTTTATCACTAAAGTTTGATGACTTGTGGATGACTACACGCGCCGGAAATGTTCCAAGCGCTACGCGGTATTCATTGAGCGCAGCTACTAACAGATCATGCGCCTGTTGAGCAGAAAGCCTTGGCACCCGGTCATCTTTGTCTATCTCAACTGGCGTACCCCTCAGAATGAGACCGTTGCCCAACTCGTCGAATATTTGAGCTAGGCTTGTACCAAGTGTCTGACGATCTCTGCTTCGATAGAATGATAAGCCGACTGCACAGGACGAAGCTCGTGCGCTGTCTTGATCCAGCTTCCACGGAATCGTCGAACCGGACTTATAGTACAGCGCCGTACAGAAATTCCATGCCTTTGTCGCATCATCCTGCTGTTCCGGCTGTTTAGAAACTTTAATTTCGTCTAGTGACACTTGTCGAATTAGCTGCAAAGGCTTGCCAAGCGGCATTGCTTTGGCCTTGAGAGCACGCCTGAAATTCAATTCTTCATATTGGTCTTCTTTGTCTTCAAGCGTTTCTTCTCCCGTAGCCTCTTCGGTAGCAATAACCTCGTAGAGAGGTTCCGGTATGACGCAAACTATTACGTCAACGTGTCTATTCTGAGCAAGGAATTTGATATTCTCGTAGTAACGATCAATAGCCTTGAGAACACGTTGATCTCTGTTCTTGATATCCAGAATTTCTTTAACCTCCGAATTTTTGAGCGTTCTGGATAAGCCAGGGGAAAGTATCATGTTTGCACCAAACCCACTTTTTTGGTTGAAGCCGCAAAATGGCAATCTGAGGTTTTCCTGTTTGACATCGGATGCTGCCGGAATCATCCCGCGACATCGCTTGATCCACTTGACGAGCAAATCCACACAATGCGCCGTTCCGACCCCACCTATATATATTTCGGGTCGTCTCGTTGCCTGCACCTGATCGAAAACGCCGTACTCGGATATACCGCGTCTTGGGCATATATGTGTACCTTTCGCAAAGAGCAATCGGGGTTCATTCAAATGTTCAATTTTCATTTTAGATCCAACCTCCTTTGCTCACCTTCTTCATCTATTGCTATCAAAGGCAAAGGCCCCCATAAGTCTTCGTTCAGATATCTCCCTCCGCCATACTGCAAAATCTGCCCGAAAGTAATCTGAGGCGATGAGATAGCATCATCTGAAAACAGGTCTTCTGAATCCAGTTCTTTCAACCAATAACATAGAAATCGGAAATGATTGAAAACCGATCTATTCGTCTCTTTCTTCTTCTTTCCACTTATGAGTTTGTCTCCATAAGGCGATTGTCGATACTGATCGCCGTAGCTGAAAAACCAATCGGGCGTAATGGATAAGTACCAATTACTATCGACCCGCACAAAACTGACCGAGAAGGAAAAATGCCGAGTGGAAAGAATTTTGTCGGGTTCGTTCTTCCTGAATTTTCTTTCGAATACGAATCGCGTTGCCCTCTTTTGCCCAAACCACGTTATAGTTCTTTCATTGTCAGCAGTTTCTTTGGGCAAGAAGATAAACAGCCTTTCGATGTGCTTCCATAAGACGTGATGGCGATAGAGTTTTTGCTGAAGAGAAAATCGAAGCAGAGACTTAAATACGCGCTCGTGATCTCCGTCTATATCGTAGTAGTCGCTCGGTTGAAAAGGCTCAACCGTTCCCTCGTCTATCAAGAAAGCAAAAGGGTTGTCACTAGCCTCCAGATTGTGGAAGGTGATTAGTCTTTCAGCGCTGATCTCATAATCGGATGGAACACGGCGTTCTTGGCTTTTTACAAAATTGCTAATGGTTTTTCTTTGATACCTGACCTTCTTAACCTTCTTACTTCCAAATACCTCTGGCAACAGTTCGGCGATGTAGAGCGTTTTCGGAAAGTAGAACTCAAGAAGGTTGGCTGAAAGTATTTCTGGTGGCTCTTTTGGGGGGTCAAAGTCCTGATCGGCCAGTTCGACATCGCAACCCCGCATGTACGCACCAAGGATATCTACAGCCCTCTTTAGATTTTGCGGCGACGCATTAGCGCCCTCTGTAGCCAGGTCAGTAAAGTCCTTGATGTCTGACGACGTATCAAATTTAATCTTGTCTTGGCAGATTTTGCTGATACTCTTTGCTAAGTAGCTTCCTTGCTTTCGGATCAGGATATAGATAATGATACGGTCGTATTTTTCGTGAAGGCTGTGCTTGATTATCTTTTTCAGTGTATCTTTTATTTTTTTAAGTTTTGCGTCTGATGTAACCTGGATAGCAACTCTGGCTTCGTCGTCCGCAAGATCAATACCGGGAAAGTTCGGCTTCTCTTCTTTATTCAGGTTTCGAATGTTATCGAATCCGTACAGCACCCTGAACAATTCACAAAATACGTCTTCGCATATTTTGTTGATGTCAAAGTGATCCATCGAAACCGACACCTCTACCTCCCGAGACAAGGTGGCAAGGTCTTCTCTGAATTTATCGATTAAGCTAACCTGCTTCAAACTTGATACCTGATTTCTATTCTAGGATATCATTATTCCGTTAACGATCGCGGTTACCGCCCCTGTTCAATGGAGAACGATCCCGAGCAACGTCGGCGGTTTTGGCGCACCACGCGGATGATCCTGCCGTGTTCAGTGTCAATTCCAAACCCGGAAACACCACGATCTTGTCTTCGGTTGGGACATCCGAGCCATCTTCTTTCTTTTCGCTTGCTGCGGCATCTCGAAAGTATTTGAAGAAACATAAATCGTGATGATCCGTAATCGCCACGGCATCAAGCCCTTTCTTCCTGCAATCCGCTATGAATTCTGCAGCGTATGCCTTACGGTCTTCAGGTTTCGTATAGTGTGCTCCTTTCCAGGCCAAATCTCGTGGAGAATGCACTTGAAAATCACAGCGATAAAAACGAGCGCCTTTATCCATTATCCACCTACCCAAGCGCTAAGTCCTGTAGAAACTCGGACGGAATTTCACCGCTGGTCACCAATAACCGATCCCTTGCCCTCGTACAGGCGACGTAAAGCAAATGGCGTTCGGTATCGTAGACCTCTTCTAAATCGGCATTGTCGGCCACTCCCTCTATCCGCTTCTGTGAAGGAATGATTTCGTCGTCACACGCCATGACCACAACGGCCCTGAACTCCAGGCCCTTGGCCAGATGCATCGTGCATAATGCCGCACTTCCGTGCGCAAGCTGGATATCGCTATCCAGTAGTTCGTATTGAATATCGGCTCTTTTGAGCGCCGTTTCCGCCCGTTCCAGTTCGTCATCCGAGCGAACGATTACGCCAATCTCATGAGGGTCAAACCCATCCTCTTGGAGGTCATTCAACCACTCAGCGACATTGGCGATCTCATCTTCATGTGATTCGAAGTTTCGAATCGTTAGCGGCGGGCCGTTGAATACCGAAACGGTGCCACCGCGATCGTCTACAATGCCATCGACATCCGACATGCTTGGCCCCAACAACTGGTCCGCCTGCATTCTTATCTGGTGCGATGTTCTATAGTTGACACGTAGCGTCCTGGAACGCCCCCGGATATCAACGCCAAGGGATTTCCACGAAAACGCCTGTTGAAATATGCGTTGCCCAAGGTCACCCGTAAAGAACAGCGCGTTTGGCTTGTCGCCGCCCAATGCGGACAAGAAGCGCAACTGTGGAATGCCAATGTCCTGGGCCTCATCAACGACCACAAAATCGAAGGGGCCGTTCTGTTTTTCTGCCAGCGCTTTTGTCAGCGCCAGATACACGCCTGCCATTGAGACCGCGTTTTTATCTTTCAACTCCCGGTGAACTTGCTCAAACAAACCCCACAACAGTTGCCGTTGCGGCTCCGTTAGCCGAGTCTTCCGACCCAGGCGGCGAACATCTCGATACTTTTCCCAAGTGTCTATCTGCCATGCGTCAACGACCTGACGCCATTCTTCAAAAACGAATGCGTTGGAGAAACGTAATCCCTCAATACCGTCGGCGTGTTTGGAAACCAGTTCGAAAAGCGCTTTTCGATTTAACAGGTGCTTTTGCTCCACATTGAACTTATGCAAACGGCGGGCGATAGCATCCATTGAATGGATTTCAAGGCGTTCCGCCAGCCTTGGTGTGCTACCTATCAGGCGCCTTAATTTTTCTTTGAGTGCGTTGGCCAGAGAGTCTGAGAACGTCGTCAGAAGCACACGGGATTCCGGGTTCTGCCTTGCGAGAAATACCGCCCGGTGCAGCGCGACAATCGTTTTCCCGGTACCCGCTGAACCAGATATTCTTGCTGGTCCATTAAAATCCCGTTCGACTAATTCTTGCTGGGCCGGGTGGAGGAAGATCGTCCATTTTTCCCAGGGAAAATCCAGTGCACGTTCTAACTCTTCAATGTCGCTCATCACACGGAATCGGCGTTGTGCATCCGGGTGGTCAAATGGATCAATTTGTGGCGACACCGGTGCCGAAGGCCGCGGCGTTCCCCCAACAGCGATTTCAATCAGTGCTTCGGATGCTTCCTTCGGAAGGTGATCTGCCAGTTCAAGAATTGAGTCTTCGTCCGCTCCTTTTACGTCTGCCAGCCATTCGGAAGGAACGCCGTAGCCAAGCAACTGTTCATCTTCGACTTTATTAAATAGCAAAGGCTTTGGCGCCGCTTCAACCTTGACGTAGTACGGCACGCGGATTTCTTCAACCCGTTCCCGTATCTCAACAAGCTGGGCCGCGCCCGTCTTCGGGTGCGTTTCAAGTTTGCGCTTCTCCGCCCATTTATAGGCATCATCATGGTGATCGACATAGCAGAGAAGTAAACTTGATTTTGAACGATGAACAATGAGCCGAATGTCGCGATTCACTCGCACCGACCAGAAGTTCTTATCCTGTGCATGATCAATCTTGTGAAAGTGATGCCCCGGATTTTCCGGGTTCATCTGCAAATCAAACGCAGTGGTTTTTACCGCCTTCTGTTCATCACGGGTTAGTGTCGCCAGACTACTCGTGAATGAATCAGATATACGAAACTCCATTCTCTACACCTTGTATACCTTCATCACTTCGTCGCCCAAATGATTAATGACTTTCACGGCAATCCTGCCGTTCCTGGGCTTGTCGAACGGTCGGGATATGTCGCTATTCAGTGTTTCCCATGCCTCCTGATTGATCTCCGCCTTTAGCGTGGTTTTCAGTGATTTGTAGGGATCGTTTGCGCCGAGGAAATAGGCATGCCGAACGAAAAAGCTCTCTTCGTTGTAGTCGGTGTCGATGAACCAACACGCTATCCCGTCCGCTCCATCGCTACTGACCTCGCCAGTGTTGGGATGGAAGACATCGACGCCATTGATCCTGACCTGAATCTGGCCATCCTCCGCGTCGAGAATCTCAATATCAGGCTCACCAAAGATTACGAACAGATTCCCCTTGCCCGTGTTTTTCAAGTCATCCGCCATGTGCAGATCGGCATTCATTCGGGCCTTCAAGACGGGAACGCGACCAAGCTTTTCGAATTCTGTTGAGTGTGCGTCGTAATTGAACGCGCAGGTAATGAGGACATCGAAATCGGCGTCCGCCGCCTCCCGGGCCGCACTCACCAGATCGGGCCGGGATACCGTCCCAAACTCCGGGCCGATGAAGATGGCAGCCCGCTTCTCGGAATCATTTTCGTCTATATACACACCCTCTGCGAAAATCAGGTCACCCGGCCAATGTGTTAGAGAAGTGAACTCAATCTTGTCGTCTTTATGGGCTTGTTGCACACCCGCCACCTTGAGGTTTTCCAGGATGATTTTGACAAAACACTGCTCGTCCTCGAATTCTGCCTTCCGCTGCGCCGGGTCGATCAGTTCATCATCGGCGCCGACGGTAAGCGCCCGATGCGGCGACAGGCTCTCGACGGTGAATGGCCCGGCTACCCGTACCTTTTTATTGTCTTCATAGGGCTTGTCATGGAGATATTCGAAATCGGCTTTGGCCGAGATTGAGGCGTCAATTTCCTTTTGCCGCTGGATTCGCTTCTCCCACCATGCTTTATGGGCTTGCTTTGCCTTGTCTGGCCAGTCGTCATTTGCAGATCGCGGGATTTCCCATTCCTGCCATGAACAATTAATCGCCTTGTTGAGAGTTTCCCTCAGCGGTTCAAGCTGCTCCTGATACTCGTCCCAGATAACATCGATCTCCGCGTTGTTGGCTATTGATTTCAGTGTGATATGCGGTACCCGCTCATAGACGAAACCGAGGCGGACATTGTTAGTCGTAGGTTTTGTGGAGGGTGCCGTCTTTGTAATTTCGGCTTCCTTTTGAACCCCATCTTGAGAATCCGATAAGAGATAGTATGGATAGCGGGCACCCATGATTCTCGCTCTCGCCAGCGCAAGCGATACGCGCGATGTATCAATCGTAATCCAGCGGCGACCCCATTGTTCGGCGACCCAGGCCGTGGTGCCGGAACCGCAGGTGGGGTCCAGTACAAGGTCCCCGGGATCAGACGCCATAAGCAAACATCTCTGCACAACTTTGTCGCTTGTCTGCACGACATACACTTTCCCGGAAGCGCCTTGAGTATCCACCCACATATTCGAGAATTCTTGTGCCGGATAGTCGTTATGAAGGAAAAGATAAGAAAGCGATTTCTTGCCTCCAAGTATTCGGGTTGCTTTCTTTGCTCTCTCGAATCCGGTTGGGTTGGTCTTCCAACTCTTCTTAGAAGCGGGTTGAAATACCCTGCCTTTAAATTCAGCACTAAAGACACATGATTCAGTCCGTCCTGTTGATACGAAATCTAAACCACGGCAAGGTGTTTCTCCGTCAGGAATCTCCGCCCCACCAGTCGTCTCTTTTTTTGTCATTTTTCTAATTTGTCCATCATCAGAGCGAACAGACGTGAACTGGGTACCTTGACCTGTTGCCCTTGGAAACAATAGCTTTCTGTATTTGGTTTTCTTAGTGTCTCTCCCGTACCAGAGAATGTAGTCGGTCACTCCAGCAAGATACGTTGTTCCAAGCGGCATTTTTGTTCGAAATTGTATGTTCGCTATAAAGTTTTCATCACTAAAAACCTCGTCAAGTAGAGCACGAATTCGGTGGGCGTTTTCATCGCCAATTTGAACGAATATAGAGCCTGTCTCACTTAGTAGACCACGTGCCACAGTCAATCGATCTCGTAGGTATGTCAGATAGGAGTGGACCCCGGTCCTCCACGTGTCCCGAAAGGCTTTAACTTGCTCAGGTTCACGAGTTATGTAGGCTGCATTGCCATCTTTGACAGCAGTAGATGTCGTTGACCATTGGAAGTTAGAGTTAAATTTGATCCCGTAAGGCGGATCAAAATAGATACACTGTACCTTTCCCCGCAAACCTTCGCGCTCTGCAAGTGACGCCATCACCTGCAGGCTGTCGCCCAGAATCATGCGGTTTGACCAGTTCGCATCATGTTGATAAAACTCGGTCTTTGCGGCTTCGTTTGGAAGTCCGTTGAAGTTTGCAAACAGATCACTCGTGAACCCCTGAACTTCTTTTTCCGCCGCCGCTTCCGATGTTTCGGATTGTCGTCGCAAGTCGTCAATCAGCGCTTTCGGGTGGACTTTTTCCTGTATGTAAAGCGGCGGCGCATAAACCACGAGGTCAGACCAGTCCTGTTCGTCCTTGCCGCGCCAGACCAGTTGTGGATCAAGATCACGGGCTCTGTTTTCTTTTTCCTCGGCCAGATGGCCGGCGTCGGGGCGCTCATAGGCAATGCGAATAGCGTTCTTGTCTTTTTCGGGCAGCACGGCTTCATATTCCACTGTGGGGATATTGACGCGCGAGTCACCATTGTGAGTAAGCGATTCGACTTTTTTGGGGTAGGTTTTCTTTTTTGCCACGTTAATTATCTATTCCTGGTTTCAGTTCGGCTAACAAATTTAATTTGTTGGCGTCAACAAAAGGGTTGGCGAGAAAAGGTCTGGTCACGATTTTCTCATGTTACCTTTGCCCTATCGCCTGAATAATCGCCCGCATGAGAATATTGGTCTCGTTTTTGATTTCAAAAAGGGCGTCGAAGTCCCGGCAGTTTTTTTTTCGCGTCAACCATGAAGGTGTTTTGTGTGAAGTAGGGCCTTTGCGCACCTGTTTTTTTCTTGGTTTCCAGGCAAGAATACCAACCTGGATTACAGGCATTTCCTCAAAATGCTTATGTTCCTTGAACAGAGCCATGAGCCAACACCAGAAGTGCCTGCCGTTGGCGAGTTGCTTATCAGCATAGCCTTTGTCCAAGGATTTCGCCTCCAGCGCGAAGAGATAGAGTGTTTGATGCTGTACGACTGCGACCATGGCATCACATACTTTTGCGATATCCCTCGGTCGGGGGATGGGGTAGCCTCTAGAGAAAAATGCCAATGGTGGCTTTTGTGGATTGTCCAGCGAAAAACCTGTGCTGTCATGGTCGGATGCCCTCAGCTTCAGGATGGTTCTATTTTTTTCTTTCACCAACCAGACTCCCTCCTTGTACTCCAAGTGATAGTCAACGCTGATGGTATTTTTAATCGTGTTAATCATCGCGTTAATCACTGTCCTGTTTCCGCTCTCTCAGGCCGTAGTAGATATCGTCGTTGACGTTGTTTAAATCGGCGATGACGTCATCAAAGGTGGTGGCATAGATACCATCATTGGGCGTTATTTCAAAAGGCTTAATGGTCCCTTTATTGAACAGGTAGGCGGCCACTTTATCGCTGGTGAGGATTTCGTCTTCGGTGTAGTTATGTTTAACCCTTAATTTCTCCGCGCCTTCCTGGCCAAGCAGAATCAGGGTATTGAGTTCGCGCACGATGTAGTCGCTGTGGGTGCTGATAACGATATGCAGTCCGGCGTTTATCAGACGGGCAAGAATGCGGGCGATTTTGCGCTGGTTTTCGGGATGGATATTGAGTTCCGGCTCATCGATCATCAGCAAGTCTCCAACCTTTGCCTGATTTTCAAGATAGAACCAGAGGCTGAAGAGGCTTTTTACCGTGCTTGACGTCATATGCAGGCCCATGCTTTGGGTGGCAATTCCATCGCGTTTTTTTTTGTAGGGCTTAAAGCTGATATTGCCGGTTTTTCCATCGACCTTATAGGCCCCTCCCGCCAGTTCTTTTTTCAGCTTTTCTGCTATCGTATGGAACTCTCCCTTCTCTTTGCGTTGAATTTCCGGCAGCCTGTTGAGCCAGTCAATATAAAGCGCTATGGGAATAGCGTAAGGCGAACGGATCACATCTTTTAACAGTTCTTGAAGATCAATTTTTTCTCTGGAAGCATGGTGCAACAATGCAACTCGCCTTGTACTCAGTTCACGGAAAAATAAATGCAAGCCGTTTCGCTCTGCCGGCATCAGAAACGGATTGTTCTCCCGACTATCATCGCTATCATCGAGCAACTTATCGAACTGCGCGGATTCCATTTGCAGCTGAAATTTGGCCCCGTGCAACAGTTCGTCTGTGGTATTAAACAAGTCATTCAGGCTGCCAGAGACCCTCTTGTTAAAATTTTCCAGGGTCGGTGGCGGAGCATCTGCTGTCTCCTGGCGCTTTTCTTCTGCAAAGGCTTGCAGCCATTTTTGGCAATGGTAGAGTGAATACATTACCCAGGTTTTACCGCTGTTGTTGGGGCCACAGAAAAGGGTCAACGGCTTTTGTGTGAATTCTCCGTCACGTACGCTCCCAAGGTTTTTGACTTTAAATTTTAGGTTTGGCATTTTGTTTTTGCGCCTGTGTTAGTTGTGCTATTGCCTGGCTGTTGCTTTTTCGATGATCTGATTAAATTCAGATTCTACCTTATTTGCAAAATCCTGCTCCATCTCGAAGACATCGGTGAACTCCGCGAAGGCCCATCGTCCGTATGTTTCCAGATTGTTCACGCCCGGAATCCAGTAGGTATCCATTGTGAGCTTCTTCTCTTTGGCGTCTTCGCGCCGAAAGCCCTTGATTTCAACAATGAGATTGAGCGGGTCATCGTTGTCATCCTCGATCTGCACGATGAAGTCCGGACGGTATTTGCGTGTTTCAGGGCCATAGCGGTAGGGCACTTCCAATCCCAGATTGTGGTTCTTAACGTATGAAATGACTTGTTTATGTGCTTCAGCGACACGGCAAAACTCGGCTTCCCAGTCACTATCCAGAATGACCCAGTTAATGTGCGATTTCTGCGGGTTCGTTTCCCATCGCTCAGTCTTCGAGGTATTGAAGTTGACGTGTATCGTTGAACCGGTCGGGTTATACGGATCAAGCAACGCCTTGACAGGCCGATCCTTGCTTTGCTCGGCCAACGTGATGGCAGTCGTGATCCGGGAACAGGCCCTGTCGGCCAGTTCCTGATACATAAGCTGTGCTGGATAAGTGCTGCCCTTACAAACGAGATAATCATCCAGCCACTGTTTCGTAATCCGTTTCAGTTGTCCAAACAGGTGGAGCTTTGGTTCTTTGTCCGGATCACGCCATTTCGTGTAGAGCAATCGATGGGTAAGATGAAATAGCAGCGTCGAATGACGCAGATCACCTGTATGAACCAGGTTGAGGTCAACGGCTTCACCAATAATACCTGCATTGTGCGTAATTGATGGGCCGACCAGGTCCGGCGTCAACTCCAGTACGGAGTCGGCGCTGAACCTGGCGGTTAGTCTTTCTTCCGGTAATTCCACACGGTATCCGGTGACACGCGGGAAGCGTATTTCCAGGGCGTCGCGCTCAGGCCGGACCGCCTTTACATGGATCGTCTCACGCGGTGGCAGCGGTGGGGCAACAACGGGTTTTGCGGTGAAGTCAAAGGGGATGCCCAAAACATCGGCATATTCAACATTGAAACGATTTTCTTCGTTGAGTTCATAGGACTGTCGCCGCAACGCACGACCAATGACTTGCTCACAGAGCAATTGCGTACCAAAAGCGCGAACTCCCAACACGTGGGTGACGGTGTTGGCATCCCAGCCCTCGGTGAGCATTGAAACGGAGACAACGCAACGGATGTTTCCGCCGAGAGCGTCATATTTGCCGACCGTGTTCATGACTTCTCTTAAGAGGTCTTGATCGGTCAGGTTTTCCGCCTGGCGTTGATCCCCGGTTCGCTGAATGATTTCGCGCCGATACCGCTCGATCTCATCATCGGCCATCTCACGGAAGTTCTTATCAAGGGCATCCCCTGACTCCAACTGCTCGCTATCGATCAGCAGAGTATTCGGTCTGGATAACGGGTTACCGTAGTCGTCAAAGTTTCGAAACAGACTGAGCCTGCCGTTTTCCAGTTTCGTAGAGCCATCTTCGTTTTCGCGATGAAAACCGGAGATATAGTCATAAACCAGCTTAGATGTTGATGTGTTATTACAAACAACGATGAAACAAGGCGGCACCTTTATGCCTTCGTTCTTCCAAAGTTCGAAGGTCTTCTTGTAGTGACCGTATAGCGCTTCCAATGCGGTCTGCAATTCAACAGGAATACTGAGAGGATCGAGTTTCGCCGCTTTGCCCCGGCCTTTTTTCGGCATCTTTGTGCTGATGTGTTTCCACAGGTCGCGGAACTTGGGCATTTCCGCGCCGGGAATATTGTCTGCCACAGGAACACGCGGCAGTTTTACTATGCCGCACTCAATCGCGTCCATGAGCGAAAAATCGCTCATTGTCCACGGAAACAGAGTTCCCTCGGCGTAGCCGGATCCACTGAGAAAAAATGGTGTTGCCGATAGATCAACAACCTGGGTTATCCCGATTTTCCTGGCAACGATTTCCAGCCCGGAAATCCAAAGGCGAGCCGCCTCACGATTGCTTTCCGCTTCCTTCTTTTCATCCCCCCTTAGATCGCCTTCTTCATCTTCTCCGGGGGGCTTTTCCCGGTAGCAATGGTGGGCTTCGTCATTTAGCACCATAAGGTTCTTCAGTCCCATCAACTCGGGTATGACGCGCCGGAGCATCTGGCCTTCGGTCTCCAGCGTATTCAGGTCTTCGCCGCGCTTGCCCTTGAGCAAGGCACGTCCCCCTTTTGAAATATCAATACGCTCTCGAAGCTTAAATGCGTGATAGTTCGTAATGACGATTTTGGCGCGCTCCAAATCAGCCAACATGTCGTTGGGAACTATTTCGCGATTTTGATAGTAGCTATCCGGGTCGTTTGGCTGGAGAACCCGCAAACGGTCTTTAATCGTTAAACCCGGCGCAACGACCAGGAAACCTCTCGTGAATTTCTTGCTGCCCGGCTGGCGCACAGCATTAATCGTTTGCCAGGCAATGAGCATTGACATAACGGTTGTCTTCCCGGCACCGGTTGCAAGCTTTAGGGCAAGCCGCTGCAAGCCGGGGTTGGCCTCCGCGTTTGCCTCCTTTAAATAGTCGAGGAACCGCTTGCCTTTTTTGCCTGCCTTAGGTGCAACTTCCGTGAGCCAAATGGTCACTTCCACGGCTTCAATCTGGCAAAAGAACGGGCGAATACCATTGAATTCATAGTGCCGCCAGTGCTGAAGCAATCTAGCCGTATCAGGGGTCACCATCCAGTCGCGCTCGTTCGGCAACTTCCGCCAGACGTCTACGCTACCGCGAAGCTCGTTGATAAATGAGATTGGATCATACTTCTGACTGCCATCCCCCAGTCCGAGGCTTTCATCAAATAATTTTTGAGAACCGGTGTCCTTGCGCTTTTTCGGCTTGGGGATTGGCGTAATGAACTCCGCTTTTCGGCGAGAAGGGACGATATTTTGCGTTGGTAGCCCATTGACCAGTTCCCAATGCGCGGACGGATACTCATAGGGCGAATTCAGTATCGGTTTTTTGAAAAATGCGTCACTCATATTCTGTTCAACGGCCCTAATCCCCTTGAGAGAATAAAGGAAAATTGCAGGATCGACAACCGGAAACTTATATTGGATCAGCTATTTACCGGATTGATTGAAGGCTATGCACAAAGAAATAGTCCGAATGTTTATCGCGCATCGCATCCAAAGACTTTCCCTGGTCGTCACCACGGGTGAAACAGTGGTCGGGGTTGAGCGATGAAACGCTCACGGCGTCCAGTCACGCACGGGTTGGTTGCCACTGAACAGCGATCCGTTCACGGCCAAACGGCAGACGGTTGGCGAATGGTTCAGTCCGGATGGAGAGGTATTAATGCCCTTGCCGGAAATTGTCGAAGAAACGCACAGGCATCCATTGAGAATATTCAGGATGAAGTGGTTGCAAGGGCGACATGCTATTGAGTTATTTTTACAAAAGTACAGATCAGCGAGAGGAAATTTCTTTTCCCTTTACGAGAGCTTCCTGTACGGTCTCTACTCGGTATGAATCCCCGAAAAAATGAATTAGCCATAGCTTTAGAATGCGCCATGTGTGCCGGGCGGATGTCACGTCAATATCCAGCCTGTCTGAAAGAAACTGGTGTGCTTGCAAATCAGTAACGCCAGTTGACGCCAAGCTATCTATTTCAGAGATAAACGGCATCTGCCTGAGAATTCCTGATACATAGGCCTCAAATAGTACTTGATCAAGACCAGGGGGTGGAGAAAGCGCAGCGAGATCATTTTGCGCGGCGTCATGGGCACTCGTCACTATTGAGCCAGCTCCGGCCCCTTGATAGATTTCCCAAAGCCTGTCTGGTATGGGGCAGGTTGGAACCCAAAGAGCATTTTTCTCTTCCGATCCCTCTACTTCTGGTGAAGAGAATACAGGCTTCTGAATTCGGTCCGCTTCTGCAAGAAGCCGATCTCTCAATTTTTTTGTCGCAGTTACCGATGATTCCAATAATGCCGCCTCCCAATCAGATAATCCTGGGAAATCAACTGGCAACGAAACAAGCAATTCCACGTTTGCCGGTGTATGCCACCCTAATCCACGGTCTGTGAGATTCGCTGATCCCACGAGGCATTGATTGGTATTCGAATAGTATTTCGCATGAAGATGTGGATGCACGCGAAGCTCACCACCTTTAAGATTTGTAACGTCTTCGAATATCTCAATATCGCAAACCCCCGAAGCAATGTCCTCTGGAAGCCAGCGTGTGATACAAACGAACTCGGTAATATTATCGGGAACATGAGAAATCAAAGAACGAAGTGAATGCGACTTGATATAGGGGGCGGCAATGATAATTCTGTCGCTAGATGATCGCACAAGATCAATAACGCCTTTTCCTGGGGCAACAACCGGCATGTTTTAGTCTTCTGTTTCTGTTAGGAAGAACCACGCCATTTTACCCCATTCTTGACGTGTTTCGAAAAAACGGGGTTGATGAACGACTTCTTCCATCTCGTACCGCGCCCAAGCGGCGAACAGCAATTCTAGCGTATCGGCAGCCTTATGAATTCGGTTGAGTAAGTCGCTATCTGTTTCGGCTTCACCAATATTTGGTTCCAGAGATTCTAGAAGTTGATCATAAAACGGATGATTAGTGTTGAACACGATTTCAGTAAGTCCTCCTTGCTTGTGCTCAACATTAAAGAAAGCATACCCATCCATTGCTTTGGTTAAGAAAACAACTTTTCGATTCCGAATGAACGTCGCATTTGCGATTTTCTTAGCCTCATCTTCGGGATAGTCTTTGTCAATTTTTAAATCTTCCTCAAAACTTTTACGCGCTTCGTCATTAAATTCCTCAGAATCTGCCTCCGTCTTATGACCTTGCTCAGCACGTTCCTTAAACTTAGATGTCGCCAAATCTTCTACCGTTGGCTTGTCATGCCGATCACCTCTGGCTCTTCTTCCAGCAGTTTGTCTCTTCAACCGATTTCGGACTTCTCCAATCTGCTTCCTGATATGTTCGATAATTGGTAAGAGAAACCATTTTGGATCACCGTCCTGCTCAAGCCGTTCCCGAAATTTAGAGTATGACTCACCGGGGTTGGCTTCGGACTTCCAGTCAAACTGCGCCATGTGTGAAAACACAGTTGCGCTTTGTTTGGTATTTGTCACACCAAAGACTTCATCTAGCGTTGAAGGAAACTCAACTTCAACCCCCCACCATCTTTCAGTAGGGTCATAACTGTTTGTCCATGCCGGGTCAAGATCAAGCTCTCTGCCTTCACGAACAATTGAAAGCCCGACATTCTTTGCAGCATGTTTACCGTAAGGCTTCGCACCTCGATCACTTTTGTCGTCAGGAACCGTTTCCGGCCTTGCCCAGCTCATACGAACGGTCACCTCGTGAATTTTTCCGTCGTAAACTATGGGGCACACTTCATCCCCATTTCCCCATGATTGGAACATTGCTTCTTTGTCAAATGGGGCTGGAGTTGATGAATTCGGCATCAAATAAAGCGGATCATTGACCCTGACTTTCTCATCGTAATCGTAATCGTACGTCGATTGATCTTCGAGGAGCTGACCGTCGAGGAGTGCAAGCAATCGAATGGAAATTTTCCCATCGTTGATAAACTTACGATACATCCGGCCCACTATGGTCTCGGTGTGTCGGAGCGTTGCGTTAGCGCCTTTCCACGTCAGCCGATGCTCGTCAAATTTTGACCACAGAATTAGAGTTCCTGATGTTCCAATTTGCGAGTGTTTTCGCCATTTTTTAGGGAGCGGTTTTTCTGCAGGTGGAGGGACGGAGGAAAGATGCCCACTTTCAATTTCTGCAACGTCAAGATAGGAGTACATCGCGTTATCGGGGCCACTCTGCCATGTCCAAACGTCAAGGTGACGACATTGTGAAATAGATGAATTTGGCAGCCCCATACCAAATCGGCCAATCCCTTTCCTATCCTCAAGGTGCGTTCCGTTGCCAAACTGCAAGGCGAGGCGTAGTGTTTCGGGATCCATGCCTTCACCATTATCTAGAACTCCGATTTCGGTAATCCGCCTCCTGCTCTGTTCGTTCACTAACCTGTGAGATTCAACACAAATCAGTTCAATATCTTTTGCCTTTGCCTGGACAGCATTATCTATGATCTCGGCAAGTGCATAAGCAGTGTTCTTGTAACCACTGTCACGCATGGCGCGAACCGCCAATTTGGGTGGGATAATTCCATTGTCTGCCTTTGAATTCTCAATCTCTGTAGTCTGGTTCATTCCAAACGTCCTCCCAGTTCTTGAAGGCTTCGGCTATGCTTCCAAAGCCCGGTAAATGTGGATCAACAACGGTAACAATTTCTGCCTCAGTATTACCGCCAGCTTTTACTCCGCGTGTCGCCCGCCCAACCATTTGACTATACAACACCAAAGAGCGTGTGGGGCGTGCAATAATCACCGCGCTCGTCGCCGGAGCGTCGAATCCGGTCGTTAAAACACCGTAGTTTATCAAGACCATAGCCTGATTCGCGTTACTCCTAAAGCGTCTAATCACGCGCTCACGCTCGGACTTGTTCGTTGTACCGGTCACAACGAACGCCTTGTGCCCTCGCAGTGCAATGATCGCAGTAAGCATTCTAGCGTTCTGAACGGATGGTGCAAAAACGAGAATCCGCTTATGACGTGTTATTAGCTCCTCAATCGCGGATATGATTTCAAGATTTCTCTGAATGTCCTCGCCTAGCTTGTCCAGCAAAGTTTCCGGCACATCTATTGCGGATGAAAGATTTCTAATATCGTCATCTGTCAGCTCTAAACCTGCATCAGAATTTAAGGTTTTAAAAATAGGCTTGGCTAAGTATTGTTCTTCAATTAGAAAACTAACAGGATCGTCATATCCCTCAACCTCCAATGTGACTTTTGAGGCATCAAAATAGTCGGATAGCTTCTTGTCTTCCTCAATATTCGACCAGCTCCTCCCTGGTGTTGCCGTTAGACCGAGCAATGCGTTTCGTGGACGTTTTGTATGTAAAGCTGTAAGAATGGCAGCATAGGTTGGTGCGATTGCTTGATGTGCCTCATCGATGATCGTCAGCGTCACGCGATCAGCGAGTTTGGGTAAAGTGGCTGGATCACGTTTATCAAGAGCCGCCATTTTACCAAGCCCCGCAACAATCAGGCCATCGGTTGTGTTGAGAAGATCAGGATTGCGATTGCCCCAAAATCGTATAAGGCTTAAATTTCGATTTCCAAGAGAACGCCAAGCACAATCAAACTCGTCGGCGGCCTGGTCGAGAAGCTCAGCATTTTGTGCAAGCCAACATACGACTGTTGGCTCATTTCTTTTGAGGTAGGAAGAAATGATGTGCATCGCAGTGCGCGTTTTCCCTGCCCCTGTTAGCATGTGCAAAACAACCTTTCGCGGGTCGGACGAAAGAATGCGCATAACCTTGTCACCGGCTTTTCGCTGATGGTCAAATAGCCCGTAACCTGCTTTGACCTGCCCTATATCTGGTTGTCGATCTTCGGGTGCTCGTTCGTCTTCAACAATACCGAAGAATGAGAACAGCTTCGGCAGTACATTTTTATCCGCAGTAATCTGATTCAAATCGCTATAGAGGTCGCGATCATTCGTCGAAATCCCTAATTTTTTGCCAAGCTCCCGCGCCTTTGGAAGAGGCAACATCCGTAAGATCTTTTCTCTCAGTTGCGGATCGCGAAGTGTATCAGATGCATCTAGCAGTTGGGTTGCCAGTTCGCCAAAACGTTGACCCAAAACCAAATCCGGGTCCAATCCTTGCAAAGTATCAAAAATCGATGGGGCAATAAGCTCTCGCAACGATGCAGGCTTTGCATCCTGTAGTAAGGCTGAAAATGCCAAGCCAGGAGCCGCCAATGTGTTAGAAGAAGAATTCATAGATTATTTATAATAACAAGTTACCTTTTCGTCAACGATATATGTCTCAAAGCATTTCTCGTGTTCGAAAATGCAACAATCTATTGGTAGAAAAAGAGAATAAATACATGCGTCTTGTCTTAAACAACAAGGTCAGGAAGCGTTGCATTTTTATCTCCCGTATCTTTGTGTTAGCTGTGAGTCAACAGAAAAATCTATTTGTGACAGGCAATGCATACTTTTGTTTTGCCATATAGATCATCTATATCTAAAGGATCGGTGTCCGGGCGCAAAGGGTTTGGCTGAATTCGGTCTTTTAGGCGAGCCAGTCTTTGCGCGTGCTCTTTTTTAATCTGTTTGATGCGCTCAGGATGTGACAGTTCTTCCAGGGATTCTCCCTGGCTCCAGGTAAAGGGAGAACCGTGATCAACTGCGTTTTTCTCATAGGCTTTTGCTTCTTCAAACGCCTCCGGGTGCTCTTCCATTAGCCGCGCCCATTCAATTTTTTGTTGAAAAAAACAGAATGTGCATCCACTCCTTGTCCGCCAGGAATAATATTTGGGTAGACCAAGACCCGCACCGTCGAGAATTTCAAGGACACCAACTTTATCTATACCTGTTTCCTTGAAGGGCAGTTTGATTTTCAGATTGTCGTGCCTGGAAGAATAGCCTTCTCTATATTCTTCATCTCCCCGAATAGCGACATAGCTATATACCGTTAGCCCCTCATCAAGCATGGGGCGTACCCACATTTCAAATGGACGAAGCTTGAGCTGCCTCGTACACCATCGCGTTTGGGCCGAAGGTAAAAAATCATTATATTGTTTTAGCCAAAAATCAAAGTCACGATCCGGGTTAAGACGCAAGATCGGCTGACCAAGGAACCCCTCTAACCGCCCCAGATATTCATAAACTTCAGGCAATTCCTTTCCCGTATCGGTAAAGAAATATTCCAGTTCAATTTCCGGGTAGTGTTGTCGCATATAAACGGCTAATGCGGCGCTATCCCTTCCGCCAGACAATCCTAAAACATGTTTTTCTCTTTCTGACATCATTAACTTGCCGCTCGGCTTTTTCTTTCCTGCTTAGGCTTGGCCTGCCCTCGCATGTAGTGAGCACTCAGTTCAGCAAGCGCCGCCAGGATTATATTTCGGCTATTCGTATCAACCGTTTCCAACGTGATAGAAACACGCTTTATAAGGTCATTAATCGCCGCACGATCTGAGTCGATAACATCAAACTCTTCTAGTATGGGTGTAGGTCTTCCTTCCATTCCGACAACAACCGCCATCGCTTGCCGTTTTTCAGGTCGTCCTTTGATACGGGTGAAAGTTTCGGCCCTTAGAAACTTTTGCGCCATGTCAGCGATTTCCATCGCGGCATGATCCATGTCTGGATCAACCCAGTCACGAGGCGGTTTATTCGCAGCCAGGCTGGCAATGCCTTCAAAGGCAGCATCGCTACCATCGTATTGGGCTACACGTCCTACAAAAGCATCAAGCCGGAAATCCCCCGCCAGTTCTTTAACGTTGATAGCCCTTTCCTTTAATTCTGAAAGAGATTGTCGAGAAAGATTAGGAACCTGCAACTCATCAAGCATCATGTCCCTGAGACGATGGAGCATTAAAGGATAAGCCTGGACGAGCTCCTGCAACCCTTCGTCCACCACAGAAACGATCCCTTGAATATTCTGTGTGTTCGGAGAGTTCCCCTGCTTACCTTTTAACAAGGCGGGGATATCATCAAACAGGAATTTGTTCGGATCTTGAGCGCGCTTAAAGATATCGCGTACCTTGACGGCGTTGGCCGAAAGGCGCATTGTGCGCTTGGTCCATTGCGGTAATTGTTCGTATATCGCTACCAAACCACGCGCAATATCAATGGGCTCCGGATGTTTCAGTTCGTTATTTTTGTCCAAATCATGAACAATATCTGACATATCCGATAGCAATCGGCGAGAAACCTTATTAAGGGCCATCCAGCGCAACTGAATGGTTTCCGCATCCTTGGCTAAATATTCAACGTCAACATCGTCAAACCGCGCACGGAAGATACCTTCTCGATAAATGGCAAGGTTTTCTCGCTGCGACAAAATAAATGCGACAGACAGAACAGGCATTAATCCTTCTTTAATGCCGTAAGGTGGTTGAGACCAGACTTTGTCGTAGATTTCTGATATTGAAACAGCACGCTTCTTATTCTTTTTGATATATTGTTTCGCTTCGTTCCATGCCGGAGATATTCTGGGGTCATCCTTCTTTGATGGAGAAACAAAACGCCATCCCTCTTTCGTATCAGAATACAAACCCGTTTTTTCAAGGAGTGACGCAAATAAACCGCCATCAGCAGGGTATCCTTCTATACCAAGACGCGCCTCACCTTCGTTGTTGACCATGCGTTTCAACAAAGCATTTTGTGCGGCAATAGCACTACCGGATGGTTTTTGCCTGTTTAAGAGTTCGTTACGAATCCTGGGACACTGATCAAAATATTTATCAGCAAGTTCAGAAGCCAGGCTGTTTAAATCGACCTGGCGATACCGCTTTGGTGAATGGCGTTTACGATGCCATTCGGCTTGATCAAAGGATTTATTCAATTCTGATTCAAGCCGCGCCTGTACCTCAGCTAGTCGGGCAGATACCTCGCGACGCGCAACAGGATCGCCCGCCAACTCAGGATGTTCATTATTAATTTTATCTAACGTTAATAACTCACGTGCAAGGGTGACAATAGCCCGGGAGCGTTTGGAAAACCCTACCACCACATCCCACTGGTTACTTAGCCTGGCTGCTTTACGGCATAATTTTTTAACCGTCTCTTCATTTTCACCTTGCGTTGGAATTACCAGCAGGAATTCGCCAATAACACCATTTTTGGGTTTAAAACGAGATGCCAGTTCAACAATATCGCTCGCTGGTGCAATATTCACATCAAACCAACGCATCGCCCCTACTTCGTGATAGTGACGCTTTGCGAGAATCGGCTGAAGACCTGCCAGCGCTTTCAGGGCGGTAAAATCAATTTCATCCATTTCCTCTATAATCTTTCTAACTGCTTGATCAAAATCAAAATCACTTCCGGCAAATATGGCGTGTGCATCCTGGAATTTTTTAAATATTGTCAAGGACCACTTATCAAGTTGCGAAAGCCCACGCTTCAATGAGTTCTCTGTTTCTTCCGGGAAACACGTCTTGAGGAGCTCAAAGTTTGGCACCAACCCTGACCGCTCTTTGAATAGATCAATGACCGCAATTGTTTTTAGCAAGTTAATATGAAATGCATCTCCCCCAATAGCGTCGCAACGTTCCAAAGCCTCTGCGGCAAGCGCCCATCTGTGCCCATCTGGAGAAGCCAGAATGGAAGGCTCAAGATTTGTGCGCAAATAATCCCAAAGCTTCTCTGGTCGATAAAGATCGTTTTCTGTCGCTGAGTAAAGATAATCCTGAAACCCATGAGGTTCGGATGAATTAAGAAAGCCAAAGAGGCTGCGCTGGTTTTGCCCGAAACGCCGACGAGAAATGGGGCCAAGCAAACAGGCCACCACCGGATGTAATGGCCAGCAATTCTCCAAAGTCCTGGCCAAACTCGCTGTATCGTTTGCCTGGTCGCGACGCGCCAAACGAGCAACCGCGACTGATAATTGACCCGGCTTCTTCGTTTTGTGGTTGCTCTCAATTGCACGAGAGATCAGGTCAATCTGTTCTTCGCCAACTGTGTTGACAGGAAGGTCGATAAATCGTCCCTGAATTTTGGCCCATTCGTCGCGCATTTCATGAGAAAGGCGATGCGTATATTCCTCAAATGCCTGGTGTAAAACACCAATGAGAAGAAGTCGTCTATTGCTTCGTGAAGCTGCTTCGGCAAGTTGTTGAAAAATATAGATATCCGTCCCATCTTGAGCGGCCACTTCCAGAAATTTTCCCATTTCATCAATGAATAGAATCAAGCCGCCGTGAGTTTTTTCGGGCTTGTTTGTCGCGACTTCCTTTAATTTGGCTATAAGACGATCTTCAGTCCAACCCCCTCGCGGGCGACGCGCTATGAACCCCGATTCTTTCAGGGATTCCCCAATAACGGTAACGGGATTTTCCCGGCGTCCGACAATCGGTAAAACCCGCCAACCTTTTGAACCGGTGGGAAGCGCCTTCCGCATTTTATCGGTAAGTTTTTGACCAAAAATTTTTGCGGCTTGCTTTTGGAGCCTTTGATTACCATTTAGCAGAGCGCTTAAAGCAACAGCCAGACTTGATTTTCCGCTACCGTATGGGCCTGTCCACGAAAAAGCTCCTTGCCCCGTTTCTGAAACGTGTCTGGCCATAGATAGCAGAATATTTTCCGATGATTGGGGGCATATAAAACCGTCAAGCGCATTCGGCTCCTCCAGGTCTGTATCGATCCGTATCGCTTTTTGGAATCGTCGTGCGATATGGACTCGATTCTTTAATGCCATTATGTTGCCTCCGTGCGGCCAGAGTTATCGTAATCACGCCTTATAAATTCAAGGATATGCTTCGAATCTAACATTAAACCGGGGTTATTACATACAACCTGTTTCAATCCGGCTGTTTCAGAGCATCGCAAATCGCCGTTGGTTATGTCGTCAATATTTGATAAGCGATCAGCCACATCATTTTCATCAAGTAAAAAACTGCGTCCCGGCGACCCGGGTTCGTGAGCAATAGCTTCGAATGAAAGTGTTGATGCGCCAGAGCGTTGTTCTCGCCAAAACTCAAGAAGCGCATAAACAAAGGCACCATCACCCAGTGTTGATTTTTGTCCGCGTACAAATCTAAATTCATCACGCCTGGAGACAGGTTTTATAAGCCCTAGTTCTGTTAAGGGTGATTCAAGCGAATCGTCATGGCCTGATTTTTCAGAGGCCGGCTGAGCAGCATAGGTGCGAATGAAGCAGGCAACATCGTTCTTGAGCGTAGTATGTGCTACACGTGGCCACCGCTGATCCCTGGCAAGCCTTTCAAGCCGCTTAATCAACTGATCGCGTTCAAAGGTGACAGCCGGGTAGTGGCTGAATGCCCAAAACCATGTGGTCTTTTTCTCCCATGCGGTAGCCAGTTTCCAATGAATCAGCCATAAAGATGTTGGATGTTCCAGATAGGGGTCTTCGTTCTCATCAAACAATCTTTGACCAAACTTTGTAGTAGCAACCTGATTGGTTTCTGAAGATTCTTTTATGATTCCGGCGACGATTGCCCAATGACGCATGGAGGCAACCATATTCTTACCAACACCAAAGTGTGCAATGGCATCATCCCCCCAACACAAGGCTTTATTGTTGTCTTTTTGCTTGGTTTCAGACACGCGATCATACACCTTTTTTAACCACTCATAGCGCAATGGGAACGTTTCATGGCCTGAAAACTGTGGCCGATAGTCTTTTTGATAGAGTGGTCCACGTGCCATTGTATTTTTTTCCTGGATGGATGGTACGTCTGGATGGATGGTACGTTCCAGGTCGACTCTAATATATTGAGTATGCTAAGGTCAATGACCATCTAAAGGCTTCCCCCAGATTAAGAATCAAGTTGAAGCAACAATAGTATTTGGACGAAAACAATATAACTTATTGACTAATAATGAAAATATTGGAATCGTTGTATTTTGATCACCAGGCATCAACCCCGGTGGCTGAACACATTTTGCTTCAAATGATCCCCTATTACAGGGAATCATGTGCAAATCCACATTCTACAGATCACGCCCTTGGGTGGAAAAGTTTACATGCTGTAGAACAAGCCGCCGGGCAAGTGGCACAACTGATTGGAGCGGATGCCGATGAGATAGTCTTCACCTCGGGGGCAACTGAATCCAACAATCTCGCTCTTTTAGGGCTTGCCAGGGGAGCTTTGAAGCGTGGCAACGTCAGAAAGAAAGTTGTTATCAGTTCAATTGAACATAAATGCGTGTTGACAATCGGACGGCTCCTGGAGGAGCAGTACGGACTTCAAACCGAATGGCTTCCCGTGGATAGTAGCGGCATGATATCGCTCCCCGATTTAGAAAGCGCGCTCGGAGATGATTTGCTTGCCGTTTCGATAATGGCTGTGAATAACGAGATAGGAACGATACAGAATATCAGAGGTATATCCGAGTTGATTCGTCCCTCTGGAGCCATCTTTCATTGCGACGCGGCTCAAGCTCCCCTGGCAATGAACATGCAGAGTATGGCGCAGGAGGTTGATCTGCTGAGCCTTTCGGGGCATAAGATGTATGCTCCGAAAGGCATCGGGGCATTGTATATCCGTCGCGACTTGCAGGATCATATTGAGCCTCTCATCTATGGTGGCGGACAGCAGAACGGTCTGCGGTCTGGCACTATGCCAACCCCTCTATGTGTGGGAATGGGAGCGGCCGCTGAATTCTTAAGCTCTGGTCAAGCGAACAGCATGCGTAGACAGCTGGGTTTGAGACGGGATAAATTTATTGAAAAGCTATCACGTTTGGGCTGGCCAACAACACTGAATGGACCACCTCTTGAATGCAGGCATCCTGGAAATGCCAATATATGTTTTCCTGGATTTACAGCGCATGACGTTCTAAGCGTGCTTCAGCCCCATCTTGCCGCGTCAACCGGTTCAGCATGCACTTCAGGTATAACTGAGCCCTCCCATGTGCTTAAAGCCATTGGCCTGACGACTGATGAGTCAGAAGCCTCTATAAGATTTAGCCCTGGATTTGATACTTCTGATGACGATATCGATCAAGCTATCATTCTGATTCAAGAAGCATTGAACAAGCTGTCGAAGATCGCTTCTGCAGAGGCCATGGCCACATCTCGGTAACCCACAGCATAAACGCGAATCCAAAGACTTTTCCTGGTCGTCACCACGGGTGAAACAGTGGTCGGGGTTGAGCGATGAAACGCTCACGGCGTCTGGTTCGTGCACGGGTTAGTTGTTGCCACTGAACAGCAATCTGCTCACGGCCAAACGGCGGGCGGTTGGCGCCTGGTTCAGTAGTGGATAGTGTTGGTAGCGGGGGCAGGATTTGAACCTGCGACCTTCGGGTTATGAGCCCGACGAGCTGCCAGACTGCTCCACCCCGCACCTGAAGCGCGGTAAATAGTACACGATAATAAAAAAAATACAACCTTCATTTGATTAATATTTCAATTGAACGGGTACCCGTTTTGATCCCCAGTTGCCATGCCCGACTTCAAAAACACCGGAGCATACGGTATCACACTGCGGACAACGCCCGTCGTCATTCAGTTGCCATGATGTGATTTCGTATCGATTACGAATGATGAGTTCCTTGCCGCATTTCGTACAATAGGTGGTCTCCCCTTCCGGCCAGGTGACATTGCCGATGTAGACATAGTTGAGTCCGTTCATAATCGCAATAGATCTTGAACGTTGTAATGTGGCCAGTGTGGTATGAGGCTTATCACGCATTTTCCAATCCGGGTGAAACGCCGAGAAATGCAAAGGAACGTCGGGCCCCAGTTCCGTAAAAATCCATTCCGTCATTTTATGGATCTCCTGTTCAGAGTCATTTTCGCCGGGGATCACCAGGTTCGTAATCTCAAACCAGACCTCCGTCTCATGCTTCAGATACAGCAATGTTTCCAGCGTTGCGGCCAAATGGCCGCCTGTGATTTTGCGGTAAAAACGTTCCGTGAATGCCTTGAGGTCAATATTGGCGGCGTCCATGAATTGATAAAATTCGGCTCTGGGCTCGGCGCAGACATAACCCGCGGAAACGGCGACGGCTTTGATATCCTGCTCATGACAGGCCTGGGCCACGTCAATCGCGTATTCATGAAAGATAACCGGATCGTTATAGGTGAACGCAATGCTGTGACAACCGGTCTTTTTCGCGGTCAGTGCCAGCGTTTCCGGGCCGGCTGTGTCGGCCAGTATATCGGTATCACGCGCCTTGCTGATGTCCCAGTTCTGACAGAATTTACAGGCAAGATTACAACCGGCGGTACCAAAAGACAGTACGGCGGTTCCGGGGTAAAAATGGTTTAAGGGTTTCTTTTCAATCGGATCAATGCAAAAGCCGCTGGAGCGACCGTATGTGGTCAGGACGATTTCATTATCTTCACAGGCCCGGACAAAACACAGGCCGCGTTGACCGTTTTTCAATTTGCACGAGCGCGGACACAGATCGCACTGTATGCGGCCGTCATCAAGCGCATGCCAGTAACGGGTTTTGACTGTGTTATCAAGACAGTCCGCCGATGATGTAATGTTTTCGAACAGGTCTGAATTTCTCCCTGAGTTAAGTGTAATGAAACAGTTGGAACGTCTCTGTCTGGTCTTTTATCAGGCTACTCCAAATGTAGAGACGCGGCAAGGCGTTTTAGTTTCTGTCCTGCTCAGAGGTGCTTTGGGGAAAGGCGTTGACGTGGCGAAGGGGCCTTGGCAGCTATCCACCCATCTATTATTATCCAATATCTTTCCTGTTTTTGGCTATAATGCAGGCTGAAGCAGATTTTCATTATGACGGCAAGCGCTCATCTACGACAGATTTCCATTCGTCCACCCACCGTGGCCGGTAGTTTTTATCCGCGCGACGCCGTGCAACTGCATAAGATGCTGGATGAATTTCTGGACGATAAGTCCGCCGACCTTCGTCCGCCCAAGGCCATCATCGCTCCTCATGCCGGATACATTTATTCAGGGCCGATCGCGGGCAGCATTTACGCCAGCGTCGCGCAACTGAAAAAGCAGATTACGCGAGTCGTTCTGCTTGGACCGGCTCACCGGTCTTATATCAAATCCGTGGCGCTGACGCGCGATACGCATTTTGCGACGCCGCTGGGTAATATTGCCCTTGATACCGTCATTTTGAAAAAACTGGCGACCCACCCTTTTGTTGATTTTCTGGATGGCGCCTATACACAGGAACACAGCCTGGAGGTACACCTTCCCTTCCTGCAGAAAACGCTGAATGAATTTACGCTTGTTCCGCTATTGGTGGGCGATGTGGAAGCCGATCAGGTCGCCCTGCTGCTCGATGAATTATGGGGCGGTGATGAAACGTTGATTGTGGTCAGTTCCGATCTGAGCCATTACCTGGATTATGAAACCGCCCTTAAAACTGACGGCGACACAACGAAATTGATAGAACAGCTTGACTACAAATATATCGATTCGCAACGGGCCTGCGGTTGTGTTCCAATAAATGGATTATTAAAACTGGCCAGAAAGAAAAACTTTCATATTCAAACAGTTGACGTTAGAAATTCAGGTGATACATCAGGTGATAAAGATCGTGTTGTTGGCTATGGTGCCTATGCCCTTTTCGAGAATCATATTCTTGTCAGGCAGGACGAAGAAGCGATATTCAGCGTGATGCGTAAGAGCATCCAACAGGGTCTGGAGAAAGGTTCGGCATTTGAGCCCGATGTACAAAACTACGCGCCACACCTGCGGGAAAAATACGCGGTTTTTGTCACGTTAAAAATGGACGGTAAATTGCGGGGTTGCGTCGGGACTACCGAAGCCTATGCGCCGTTAATAAAAACAGTAGCGCATTATGCCTACGCTGCCGCGTTTTCTGATCCGCGTTTCCAGCCACTGGCCAAACATGAATACGACCGCATCAAGCTCAATTTGTCGATACTGACACCGGCTGTTCCGATTAAATTCAGGAACGAACAGCATTTGCTTGATCAGTTGAAACAGAATGAGGACGGTTTGATCCTCACAAAAGACAATAACAGAGCGACCTTTCTGCCAAGCGTATGGGAAACGATGGAAAGCAAGCGAAAATTTCTGTATGAGCTGAAACGAAAAGCAGGCATTGATTCTTCAGAGACGCCGCAGAAGGCATGGCGTTACAAGGCGCAATACTATTCCGAGCCGGAACACCGCGTCTGATGCGCCGGAGCGCTATCCGGCAGTGTCCGCCTGCAGGGACGAAACGGCGTAAACGGTCCGGTCGCTTCTCAAAATCATATTGATATCTCGCTTTGATTATATTATAAAAGCCCCTTCCAACATGAAAAGTCAGTGACCGGCATGAAATACGATAATATCCTGAAGACCATCGGTAATACCCCGCATATCCGCATTAACAGACTGTTTCGCGATGATATTGAAGTCTGGATGAAAGCGGAAAGTTTCAATCCCTGCAGCAGTATTAAGGATCGCATTGCGCTGGCCATGATAGAAGAAGCCGAAGCGCTGGGGCTCGTCAATAAAGACACGGTTATCATTGAACCCACCTCCGGCAATACCGGTATCGGCCTGGCCCTGGTTGCGGCGGTAAAGGGTTATCGACTGATACTGACCATGCCGGAATCCATGTCAATAGAACGTCGCCGTTACATGCAGGCACTGGGCGCCGAACTGGTACTGACCCCCAAAGAACTTGGTATGGGCGGCACAATCACCAGGGCGAAGGAATTGCTGGAGACCACCGAAAACGCCTGGATGCCTCAACAATTTCAGAACCCGACCAATGTCAAAGTCCATCGGGAAACTACCGCGCAGGAAATCCTGGCAGATTTCCCCGAGGGCATGGATTATCTGATTACCGGCGTGGGGACTGGTGGGCATATCACCGGTTGCGCCGAGGTATTAAAAGAAAAATTTCCCGATTTGAAAGCCTTTGCGGTGGAACCGGAAAAATCACCGGTGATCAGCGGTGGCGAAAAGGGATTGCATCGTTTGCAGGGGATTGGCGCCGGATTTGTCCCCGACATATTAAACACCGATATCCTTGATGGCACTATTCAGGTTGATGAAGAGTCCTCGTTTGAAATGGCGCGCCGTGCGGCGAAAGAAGAAGGTATATTCGTCGGCATCTCTTCCGGCGCGACACTGGCGGCCGTTAAAAAGAAAGAGGCGGACCTCGCCGCAGACAGCCGCGTTTTAGTTTTCAGTTACGATACGGGCGAACGTTATCTATCAATTGAAGATTTGTTTTAGGAGATGTCCCAGGCGAGAGGCTCGTCGTTTTAACCAGGACCATCCTCGTTCTATATAGGTGGCGTTTGAATCTATCTTTTCTGGAAGGGTAAAGTCCGGCTCTCCGTCAGACGGCATACCAGTTGCCGCCTTCGCGCTTCAAGACCTTTTCTTCCAGTTCGGGCGTGAAGTTCTTGACCTTTGCCGGGCCGGTACTGTTGGCATCGGAGCCTTGCATGGCAAAGGTCATTAACCGATAACCTTCTTCTTCAACCAGCCTGAGATGTTCACGTGATTGTTTATAGCCGGGCTGCTTTCTCCCGTTGAGGATTTGCCAGTCTTCACCAAAGATCAGGGCTTTATTTCCTGAGGTATGAAAATTCCAGGCACCAAATATAACGAACTTCTCTGACTTGTTAACGAATGACCAGCTCCATTGCCAGTTACGGCAGGTCGCGCCATGAGATTCTATAAATGCCTTGCGACTCATCTTCTTTCCATTATTTGGCATGACGATTATATCGCGCGTCGGTTCTTTCTATTCATTGTCAATTCTGATCGGTTGGGCCGGATCAACGCCTTCTTGCGGACCATATTTTCCAATGTAGGTCGCGATCAGTTTGTCCGCCGATTCCAGTTCCTGTGGCGACAATTTTTGTTTTGCCTTGTCAACGGCACCGACAGACAGGGGATGATTATGTGACGCGCCGACGCTGAACCAGATATAGGCGGATTCGTAGTCTTTCGGCAAACCGCGGCCTTTGAAGTATAAATCACCCAGTTTGTAATGGGCGGAGGGAATGGCCTTTTCCGAGGCCTTAAGGAACCATTCGCCGGCCTTTTTGTAATCCTGCTCCACGCCCTGCCCTTTCATATACATCATGCCGAGATAGTATTGCGCGTAGCCGTGGTCGGAGACTTCCGCCAGCGATTGCATGATCGTGAACGATTTCTCGTAGTCGCCGGTCAGATAAGTAATAACGCCATCGTTGAAGTCCGCTCTGACGTTGCTGGCAAACAGGATAAGTAAAAAAGTAAAGTATGGCAGGGATCTCTTCATATTCTAAATCCGTCTTATGTCTGGTATTGTTGTATGAATTCTATAAAGTTCAGCGCTTGCACGGTAGCCCGGCAGGTTTTACCCTTGGCAGTTTCCGGGAACATCGCTCTTTTGAGCGATCTGGAGTTCCAATTGTTCCATGTGACGCGGAAGTTGTAAATACCGATAAAAATATTCATGCGTAAATTCAAGGCGTTCAAAATATATCAGGAAGGCGAACGGGTAGGCGGTCGTCTGGAAGAGCTTGATATTAAAGCGCTTGGTCAGGGTGACGTCCTGATCCGGGCGGCGTATTCCTCGGTCAATTACAAAGACGCGCTGGCGGCAACTGGCAAGGGTAAAATCATCCGGAAGTTTCCCCGCATCGGCGGCATTGACGTCTCGGGATATGTGGCCGAGTCGAGCGACCGGCGTTTCAGGGAAGGCGATCCGGTTATCGTAACAGGCTATGATCTCGGCGTGGCGCATGACGGCGGTTACGCTGAATATGTTCGGGTACCGGCAGACTGGGTTATCCCCCTGCCGCCCGGCATGAGTCTGTTTCAGGCAATGGCTGTCGGGACGGCAGGATTTACCGTGGCCTTGTGCGTTCAGCAGCTTGAAGATAATCGACAACGTCCGGATATAGGGCCTTTTGCCATCACCGGCGCCACCGGCGGTGTCGGTAATCTTGCCATTGATATCATGAGTTCTCTGGGATACGAACCTGTCGCCGTTACCGGCAAGCCGGATCATCATGACAAACTGAAAGCCCTGGGGGCCGCGCAGGTGATTGACAGACGCGATATTGCGTTTTCCGATTTGCCGCTGGAGAAAGCCCGCTTCGGTGGCGCAATAGATAATGTCGGCGGTGATATACTTTCCTGGCTGCTTAAAACGATAAAACCTCACGGGAATGTCGTCTCCGTCGGCCTTGCTGGCGGCAGTCATCTGGAAACAAGCGTTATGCCTTTTATTTTACGCGGCGTCAGCCTTCTGGGTGTCACCTCATCCGGTTGCCGGGCAGATTATCGCCGAGTGTTATGGGAACGTCTGGCAAGTGATCTGGCACCGCAAAAACTGGATAAAATTGTCACAGACACCATTGATTTGAGTGGACTGGAATCGGTTTTCCATAGTATGCTGGCGGGCCGGACAAGCGGCAGGACGGTGGTTAAAATAAACCCCGGGTTGAAATAAACCCCGACGAATACAGATAAACAGATACAGGAATCACCATGCAGACAAAAACACTCTACGATAAACTCTGGGACGCCCATATCGTACATGATTATGAAGATGGCTCTGCCCTGATCTATATCGACCGGCATCTTGTCCATGAGGTGACTTCGCCGCAGGCCTTCGCCGGGCTTAAACTGGCCGGGCGCAAGCTCTGGCGCACGGGCGCCAATCTCGCTGTTACCGATCATATTGTTCCGACCGTCAATCGCGAGGTGATTGAAGACCCGGTGGCGCGTCTGCAACTGCAAACACTGGACAAAAACTGCGAAGAATCCGGCATTATCCACTTCGGGATGTCTGATCCGCGCCAGGGCATTGTGCATGTGATCGGGCCGGAACAGGGCGCTTCCCTCCCCGGCATGACGATCGTCTGCGGCGACTCGCACACCTCAACCAACGGTGCGTTGGGCGCATTGGCGTTTGGCATCGGGACTTCTGAAGTCGAACATGTGCTGGCTACTCAATGTCTGAGATTGAAAAAAGCCAAAAATATGCTGGTCAAGATCAAGGGTGAGGTCGGTACAGGCATCACCGCGAAGGATATTGCGTTGACGGTTATTGGCAGAATAGGAACAGCCGGGGGTAACGGCCACACGATTGAATTTTCCGGAGAGGCGATTCGGGCGTTGTCAATGGAAGGTCGCATGACCGTCTGTAATATGAGTATTGAAGCTGGCGCACGGGTCGGTTTGATCGCCGTTGATCAAACAACGCTGGATTATGTTAAAGGACGGCCCTATGCACCGCAGGGGGAACAATGGGAGATGGCCGTCACCCACTGGAAGGAACTGCACAGCGACGAGGACGCCGGGTTTGACAATTGTGTTGAGCTTGATGCGGAGCAGATAGAACCCCAGGTTACCTGGGGAACATCGCCGGAGATGGTAGTTTCCATCAATGACGCGGTGCCTGATCCGTCCGGCGCTGATGATCCTGTACAAAGAAAAGGCATAGAGAAGGCGTTAAGTTATATGGCTTTGGATCCGGGCACGCCTATTTCAAACATTCCGCTGGATAAGGTCTTTCTCGGCTCCTGCACCAACGCCAGGATTGAAGACCTGCGCGCCGCCGCCGAGGTGATCAAGGGGAAAAAGGTGGCAAAGCATATTAAGCTGGCCATGGTTGTGCCGGGTTCCGGTCTGGTAAAGCGGCAGGCCGAGGCTGAGGGTTTGGCGGATATTTTTCTGGACGCCGGTTTTGAATGGCGTGATCCCGGTTGTTCAATGTGTCTGGGGATGAATCCGGACAGGCTTGAACCCGGCGAGCGGTGTGCATCAACCTCTAATCGAAACTTTGAAGGTCGTCAGGGGAAAGGCGGACGCACGCATCTTGTCAGTCCGGCGATGGCCGCGGCGGCGGCCATTGCCGGGCATTTTGTTGATGTGAGAGATTTCGGGTAGTCTAAAGTAATCCCCTTAAAAACTAAGACTAAAACCGAAGGCTGTAAATATATAGTTAGGGGTTATGTAGATTCCCAAAATAGTTTTGGAGCAATGTTAAGGAAACTGTATTCTGTAACTTTAAGCTACAGCTATAAAAATAATGAATGGACAATACTTGAAGTAGCGTTCCGATGAAACACTTACTATTAATTTTAACGCTGTTAGCCATCGCACCTGGCGTCTATAGTGACAATGGCCTTGACAGGATAACAGGGAAAATAAAAGTTTTTGATAGCATTGATAGGGCGTCAGGGAGGGCGCCTTATTATGACGAGATTGATCGGATAACCGGCAAGGGACCATCTTATAACAGCAATTACTATTATCAGACTAAAGATAGCAAGGTAATTATTTTATATTGTTCTGATAAATCTAATTATTGCCAAGCTGAAGAAGTTTTACGATAACGGAGATAACAATGGAAAACTCAAGATGAAGGCCTTCACTACTTTTACCGGTATCATTGCACCGCTGGACCGTGCCAATGTGGATACCGACGCCATCATTCCGAAACAGTTTTTGAAATCTATTGAGCGTACCGGTTTTGGTCGTTATTTATTTGATAACTGGCGTTACCTGGATCAGGTTGATATGAACGATACCCGGGAACGCGAGGTCAACCCCGAGTTTGTCCTCAATCGTCCGCCGTACAATCAGGCGGAAATATTGTTAGCCAGAGAAAATTTTGGCTGTGGCTCTTCCAGGGAACACGCCGTCTGGTCATTAATGGATTTTGGTTTTCGCGCCGTTCTGGCGCCTGGCTATAGCGATATATTCTACAGCAATGCTTTCAAAAACGGCTTTTTGCCGATATGTCTGAAAGCACATGAGGTCAATGCCCTGTTCAAGGCGGTGGAGTCTGAAAAAGGTTTTCGGGCCACCGTCAACCTTGATGAGCAGTACGTTGAGACGCAGACCGGTGACCGGTACCCTTTTGAAATTGACGCCGGTCTGAAAGAACGTCTGCTGAAAGGACTGGATGATATCGATCTGACATTGCAACATGTTGAGGCTATCCGCGCTTACGAAAAAGACCGCGCTAAAATTACCCCGTGGTTGTTTAAAGAGATCAGTACGTAAAAAAAAAGCCCCGCCAAAAGACGGGGCAAGTAGAAAGCAAAAGGAATATAACTACAGTGACAATAATAAATTAAACCCGGGTTTAAAAAATCCCTTACAAAGAGGAATTTACATTATTTTTTATACCTAATATTAGGTATATCAGATCACCCCGGAAAGCCGTTGAAAATGCGCTTTGTCCATGTACAAGACCCGGCCCTGGTATTGTCCGATGAGTGCCTGAAACCCCTTGTCCAGATAACCCTGCGCGGACAGTTCCCGCGAGGTTGACCGTGAATCCGGTAGCGCGGATTTCACGAATATCAGTTGTTCCGCTTTTAATTTGATCGCCAGCCACAGGGCGATACTGTCGGATGTGTAGTCCCAATTCGATCCAATGCCCCCGGTATTATCCGGCAGGTTCAGAGGCAACCAAAGAGAAAGGGAATTTTTTTCCTGTTTTCCTTCGGGCAGTTGTTCATGATCAAAGATCAGTTTAAGGGAGGGTTTCAGGCCTTTCAGGAAATAGCCGTATTGACACATCGCCAGTAACGCCATCCGATGGGCGATGTGGTCCTGAAAGCCATACCGCTTCTGTAATTGTCGAACCCCGTCAGCGAATTTTCCGCCACCGGGGACGATAATGATCCGGTTCTTTTTCGCCTGCAACGCAATGGCTTCAAGCCAGGGAGAGAGCGCTTCGTCGCCCATCAGGCTGCCGCCCAGTTTGATCACGGCGGTTGATGATTCAGTTTTTACGCTCATCTACGTTAAACAGCTTCAACATGGCTTCGGCCTTGTCGAAACATTCCTTGTATTCTTCATGAACCGAGGAATCCCAGACAATACCGCCGCCCGCGTAAAAATAAAATGTGTTTCGGTGATGCGCCAATGTCCTGATACAGATATTGCTGTCCATATTGCCGTCAAAGCCAATATAGGCGATTGAACCGCAATAGACCGAGCGCCGATGTGGTTCAAGTTCTTCGATAATTTCCATGGCCCTTAATTTCGGGGCGCCGGTAATGGATCCTCCCGGAAAGCAGCCTCTCAGTAAATCCAGCGCGTGTTTGTCTTCTCTCAGGCGTCCCGTCACAGTACTGACCAGATGATGGACCGTCGCGTATGTTTCCAGGCCGAATAATTTGGGCACAAGAACGGAACCGGATTCGCAGGATTTGCCGATATCGTTCCGTAATAAATCGACAATCATCAGGTTTTCCGCGCGGTCTTTCTTACTCTCGAGCAGACTATTGGCAAGCGCCTTGTCTTCGTATGCGAATACCGAGCGGTGTCTGGTGCCTTTGATCGGTTTTGTTTCCACCTGTCGTTCCGCCAGTTTCAGAAAACGTTCCGGGGATGAGCTCAGTACCGCCCCTTCGGGGAGCCTGAGATAGGCCGAAAAAGGAGCGGGATTGAGTCGGCGCAGTTCCAAATAAGCGTCCCAGGTGTTGCCGGCAAAATCCACAGAGAAACGCTGCGCGAGATTAACTTGATAGCAGTCCCCGTCACGGAGGTAGTCTTTTATTTTGCCAAACGCCTTCGCATAGGCGTCTCTGGACATATTGGTTTCAATCTCCGTTTTCGTTAACCCCAACGGGGCGGGCTGATATTCGGCAATTTCGCTGAACAGGGAACGCAAGTGCCGCCATTGCGATTCGGTTTCTTTGAAACGGCAAAAGCTTGTCAGCCAGGAGCGACGCAGATGATGATCGACGACCACCGCCCAGTCATAGATGCCAATGGCCATGTCCGGCACCAACACGTCGTGTTTCGCATTGTTTGGCAATGTTTCTATTCTGCGGACCAGATCGTAGGCAAAATAACCCAGCGCGCCGCCACAGAAAGGTAATTCGCTCCGGTTCTGGACGTAATCGCCGAGATAATACTTCACCAGCGCAAAGGGGTCGTCCCCGGACTGCGTGGTTTCATCGCCGCTTTTGATATGGGTGACGGCGCCATACGTTTCAAGCGTAATGACCGGCCCGGCAACGATAATATCGTAACGTCCCTTGTCAATGATCGGATAAGCGCTGTCCAGTAACATGCTCCAGGGTTTATCGGCAACGACCGAGAACAAGTCCGCGGAGTGTCGGTGATAGGGTAATTCGGATCGCTTCATCTATGCCGACCGGCTTCTGTTGATATATGCCAATGCAACGGCGGGCGCACAACTGCTACACTTGCATTTTAAGTCGGCGTCCGTTTTACAGAGGTCGGCAAATTCAATATAGGCCAGGCCCATACGGGCGGCGATCCTGGCGACCAGAAAACGGCCGGCGCCAGCGCCGACAAGCGTCTGGTGTGGTTGTTGTAAACGCGACATGACCCGCGCCAGCGCCCGGTGCAGCATTTGTAATTGTATCTCGGCAATGTAGGACGCGAGTTGTTGCCAGAGGAACCGCTGTGGATATTTGTACGCATCCGTGCCCAGAATGCGCGCCAGTCTGACGATACTGCCGGGAATGTCTTTTGCGCCTGCATCGGCTGTTTCCGCCAGATCATCACTCGCTTTCAGTTTTCCCAGAATGCGGTAAATATCGCCGGTGCTCGCAAAATGTTCGGCAGTGACGGTTTGCCACTCTCCGTTAAACGGCAGGCGCCGCACCAGGGACATTAATGAAGTACTGACGACACCCGTATAAAGCAGTTCGTCAAACCGTAGACGGCTTTGATCGTCGTATCCCCGATTCTGTGGTCGGCCATTATCAAAAGGAATGATGTCACTTGTTGTGCTGCCGATATCCATAAAGATGCCTGTCTCAATGTGGTTTGCGGCGTAGCTGGCGCCAGCGTGCCAGTTGGCGGAGGCAACGTTATCGGGGTGCTTTTTCGCACTTTCCAGATTCAGCAACCCTTTTCCCACGGCGTAGAAATCTGTCGCCGCCCCCAGATTTTTTTCGCAAAACGCCAGGACCGTGCTGATCCCCTGCCGCCTGTCTTTGAAAATATCAACCAACTCCGCCGTCATCGTCACTGCGTGTCGCATCGTTGTCCGGGAATGTTGTTTTAATAAAGACGGCAGGGTTTTTTCAAGCGATTCCAGCCCCCGCCACAGCGGCGTCGCGTATTGTTCAACAAATTCAAGTTTCCCGTCGCCATTGATGCCGGCTACCTTGAGGTGTGCGCCGCCGATATCCCAACCGGTGTAGATAACGTCCGGAATATTCACGGTGTCATTACAGGCTGAATTTGAATCGGCCTCGCGTCCGCGATATTCAATGCCGGTAATTTTTCATTGATGAAGGTATTCAATATTAAATCCGTGACATTGAGGCCAAGTGATGGCGACAAGCCGACACAGGATGTGGTGAATCTGGGGTTGATTTCCAATAACAAAAGGTCGGTGTCTGTCTTGATTAAATCAACGCCAACATAGGCTGCCAGCCCCGGTATGGCGTCGACAATCTGCCCGGCAATATGAAAAAGCACATCATATAAATGAAGACATTCATTGATACCTATCCGAAACAGTTTCAATTGACGGTCAGCGTCACTGATGTATTGCCGATTGCAGGCCAGTATTCGAAAGTCCTTATTGTACACCAGCAAAGACATACTGACAGATTCGCCTTGCAGATAGGGTTGAATGATGTAGTTTTGGCGGGATTGCCTGTTTTTAAAGTCAAGTAGTTCATCCCGATCATAGATGATTCGACACTCTTCGGCGCCCGCACCGTCGTCCGGTTTGACCACCCAGCCATGGTCACTCAAGGGAATATCTCCGTCAATCATGGCCGTCTCGACAGGTACTATGTCCGTTTTTAGCAATGCCCTGTATGTTGCCGACTTGCTTGTAGTCAGGCGGATACTCTCTGAAGAACAGCCGATATAATTCCGGGCAAATTTTTCAAATAACTTCGAGAGTGAAAACAGTTTCGCCGCTGTTTCCGGGGCGATCAGCCAGCCGTAATCGGCAGCCTGCAGAACCGGCTTTAATGTTTTTTCGGACAGTTCGTCCAGAAAAAAACGTTTTACATTATCTTCCTCAAACATGAAACGCCGATCCCGACCTATCGTAATATCCCCGTGACCCGCGCTCAGTAATTCATTGGTCAGGGTACGCAACATTTGTTCGCCTTCCTTTTGCAGGCCTTCCGGCAAGTGTTGCCCCGCCAGGCCGCCGCCTGTGATAAACTCCAGCAAGAAGTGCCGTTGCTTTATGTCCATAATCCCTGTTATTGATCTGCTGAATGGTGTTGTCGTACATGCCCAAAAGGGTCTGCGTCACGCTTATCGGGAGATTCGTTCAAACCTGACCCCTAAAACAAACCCCGAGGCCGTTCTTGACGCCTATTATCAATTGTTTCCGTTCAAAATAATCTATATTGCCGATTTGAACGCCATTGCACGGAAACATAATCATCGTCAAACCATTGTCAGATTGGCGCAGTCCCGTCCCGATTGTCAATTCTGGGTGGACGGCGGTATGGCCTATTTTGAACATCACCCTTTTTCCTCGATTAAAAATATCTGTCTGGTGCTGGGTGTGGAAAATAAATTATCACAAAACGATTACAAACAATTACTGGAACAGTATCCGGAGCTAATATTGTCACTTGATTTCAATGCCGATGGTCTGCTGGCTAACAGCTATCTTCTGCATAATCCGGCGCAGTGGTCAACGCGGGTGATCGTCATGATGTTGCACCGTGTCGGTTCGGGTGACGGTGTTGACGCGCGTTGCCTGAACCCGGTTCTGGAAAAAACGATAAAGAGCGACATCTATGCGGCTGGAGGGATACGGGATATCAATGATATTCAACGTCTAGCCGCCGCAGGGGTCAGCGGGGTATTGCTGGCATCGGCGTTGCACGACGGTTCAATTACAAGCCGGGATCTGCATAAGCTGGCGCAGGATATAAAAATGCCCCGGTAAACGGGGCATCGTCAGGAAAACCTTTGTTTTTGGAATCAAGAATGTGCCGCAAACGGGTGTTCAGCTGAACTTTTTTGTCTGACCACTTCCTCCGCTTTGGGTTCACGCGCAACCGCACGCTTGATTGAAAGCTTGGTAGCCTCATAGTTATAGTCCTGTATCTTGGTATCATCTTCCGCCAGCCAGTGTATAAAAACACCGACCGAGATAAAGATATCATCTGCTTCATCAGCGGGGATGGTGCCATCTTTAACACAGTCCGTCACCGCCATGGCAACGGCGCGCTGTGCCGGACCGAACATCTGCACCGCTTGCTTGGCGCCTTTAATGGTTACCTTGTTAAATAGAATGGTGTTCGGTTTACAGGCCAGGTTAGGCGCGACAACGGCCAGCAAAGTGCTGAAACCATCCTTGTTATTGGTTAATGCGTTACAGAAAGACGTTTCAGCGGCGCTGCCACGCGGACCCATGAGCAGGTCGATATGAGCAACTTCATTACCATCTCCTACCAATGCCTCGCCAATTAATACTCTGTCAATGACTGCCATTTTTGTATTTCCTCCAACTAAAAAATCAAAGAGCTTGGTTAAAATAGACATAGTTTTCATCCATTTTAGTTAGTTTATAGGTCAACAGGGAATTGTATCTTTACCTGTCGCCCGCTGTATCACAGGATATATCTCCCGGAAATCTGTATTATTTGCCCGGTTCCCGCTGTTTGGCCAAATTATAAACCAAAAGGCTGGCAGCGGTCAAATCAGCTATCGTGCCTGGATTATATCGTTTCTCTTTAAGCGTTTTATCAAAATCCCGCAAAAAAGCCCTATCTGAACCAGGGTCGGAAGCATAATGTTTGAATACGAGCCCGGCTTTCTGCATCAGCTCTTCAGCCGCTTCTCTGCCATACCGGCGTTCAATATGTGAATCCCGAAACGATGACAAAAACATTAAATAGCATGAAACCGTTGCCCATTCTACATTATTATGCCGCTTGGTAAAGCATGTGATATTCGTCAGTCCATCATCAAATATTTGTTTGAAATCGTTACAATATTGCAACGCCACCAGATCCCGGGAAGCGGCGGCCGTCATGGCCTCGCGCAGGGAACAATCCGGTTCCTGTCTGACATCATGGGCATCCACACGGCCCAGACCGCCGGGATCGGCCAGCCTGATCGCCGTATAAATATCGACGGTATCCTGTTCTGTCAAATCCTTTAATCTCAACGCAAGGGCTTCGCGCAATTCAACCTTGTTCTTAAAACCCGCTTCAGTTGCCGCGATAACAGGCGCGAATAACAGCAACATGCCCAGATTGGTATTACAATTGACCGCCGATCGCGTTGCGACCACGCTGTCCAGAACGCGCCTGCCGACCCCTGCCCCGGGCCGACAAAGCAGAGGCACGGAAACTTCGGCGCTGGTCGTAAAATCCTTTACCGTCATACCGTGACCTTCGGAGCAGACACTGACATTGCCGGGCTTAAAGGCGTTCACCTCTCCGATAAAACTGGCCATGACGAGGGATTCCAGTCGCTTCTTACGCATGTGCACAGTTGTAACCCGGTCTGAGGTAATTCATAAAGGCGGTTTTGATTATTTCAGTTTAGCCTTAATTCCAGACTTTTATTAAAGCAGTTATTGCTGTCATGACAGTTTTCCCTTTCGTTTTACGATTGTTATAGCGCACAGTTACGGCGCTTACAGAAGCATACCCTGTTTTTGGGCAGGCCTGCCTGTATGCATGATTCGGGCTGAAGACAAACCGTTGTCATTCCCGTCATGCCGACAGTGACCAGGGGCGGTGTACTCAATCGCCGTGCCTGCTCCTGATTAAAAGCGCATATTCGTCCAGGGACAACAGAACCCGGAAGACCGGGAATGGCAGATACGGTGACAAAGTAACAGACTGTAATTTACCACCAGCCATTCGCTATATTCCCTTGTGCATTTTCAATTATTATTACCCACGGAATTAAATCAACAGACGAGATTCCCTTGAATAAATATTATATAGTTATCACAATACATCCCTGATCATCTATCACAGGTTATTAGTTTTTGGACGATATTCCGCTTTCGACTCTATTTGCAATCCTTTTTATTCTGATATTACTTTCCGCATTCTTTTCTGGTTCGGAAACATCCATGATTGCATTAGACCGCTATCGTCTCCGCCATCTGGCTAAAGAAGGAAAGCGTAGTGCCGTGATTGCCGAAAAATTACTGTCAAAACCGGACCAGCTTATCGGACTGATCCTGCTGGGGAATAATCTGGTCAATTTTATCGCGGCCTCTATTGCTACCCTGATAGGTATCCGCTTGCTGGGCGATCTGGGTGTGGCACTGGCTCCGATTGTACTGGTGATCGTGTTTTTAATTTTTGCCGAAGTCATGCCAAAAACCATCGCCGCCATCAAACCGGAATTAATCGCGTTTCCTGCCTCTTATATACTGGTGTTATTGATGCGGCTGGCCTACCCGGCTGTCTGGCTGGTGAACTGGGTTGCAAATAATCTGTTGGCGCTGTTGGGCATTCGTATTGATGATCAGCAAAAGGCGTCCCTGTCGCGTGACGAGTTAAGAACGGTTGTACGTGAAGCCGGCGTGTTAATACCGTACCGTCACCAGGAAATGCTGATCAGTATTCTGGAACTGGAAAACGTTACGGTTAACGACATTATGATCCCGCGCAATGAAATAGACGCGATTGATCTGGATAGTCCGATCAATGAGATCATACATCAGATTAGCCACGCCCAGCATACCCGCTTGCCAGTATATCAATCCAAGGTTGATAATATTATCGGGGTTATCCACGCACGCAAAATTCCCCGTATTCTGAAAGATCGGGATGAAGTCACTGTTGAAGCGATAAAAGACATCCTCGACAATTGTTACTTTGTTCCCATGAGGACGCCGTTGCATAAACAACTGCTTAATTTTCAGAAAAACAAATGCAATTTCGGTATCGTGGTTGATGAATACGGTGTCATTCAGGGGCTGGTAACACTGGAAGGGATACTGGAAGAGATCGTCGGTGAATTTACCACCGACTTGCAGTCTTTCAGGCACGATATACAAATTCAGGATGACAGCTACTATCTGGTTAACGGCTCCGCTCATGTGCGCGAGATTAATCGTCGCCTGAACTTCACGCTGCCAGCAGACGGGCCAAAAACACTGAATGGCATTATTCTGGAAAGACTGGAATATATCCCGGAACCCGGCACGGCGTTAAAAATTGACAACTATCTCATTGAAATCAAAAAGGTTTCCGATAATGCCGTCAAAACAGCCCGCATCAAACAACTAGAAGACACAACACAACAGACAAAGACAAAGACTCTGATTGAATAAAAATACCCCCATCGATCAACAAGGGGGGAATAATGGTTTCTCTACTGTCTGCTCATTTGTTGTTCTCCGCTGTTTTCAACAGGAAAAGAATTTTTCCGGGGGGATATAGCGGGTAATTATGTCTTTGCAAAAATTGAACATATTTTCCCTGAGGTCTTCCGGATAAGCGACCATATTGTCTTTTTTATTAAATGGCAATGAAAACAGTTTTTCGTCGGGATAAAGTGTCTCCAGCTTGCGAAAGTAGCCTTTGGGCAAGCGAAAACCGCCAAGGGTCGCAGAGTGCGTGAGTTCCGGTTTGATTTTCGAAAAGATGTTATCAAACAGCGCCGAATATTGTTGCCGGAAATTACTCGTGTAGATCAAGGGATCAAAACGCAGGCCAATCTGCCAGCCTGCCTGCTGCAAGTCAATAATTGCCCGTATGCGTTTCGCAACGGATGGCGTCTTGTGTTCCAGGGCGGCAGCAATTTTGTCGGACGTGAAGCTGAAGGCAACTACGCAATTTTCCAGCGGTTCCCGCTTCAATAAAGACCGTATCTGTGTGCTTTTGGTGCGCAATTCCAGCAGGGCGTTTTTATTTTTTTCAAGGAACGGCAGAAAAGCTTTGGTGAAACCGGTCAACGGTTCCAGGGCCAGACTGTCGCAGTCATAACCAGAGAAAAAATGCACCGGCTCACCGTGATGGCTGTCCAGCGTCGCCTGCATATCATCAATGAAATTTTCATAATTGACAAACAGCACATAATGGGCGGAGTTAAACATGCCCTGCAAAAAACAGTAACGGCAGTCGTATAAACAATTCAGCATGTGTGAAAAATAGTAATTATGCGCCGCGCCGATGCCGTATTGTGTTGGCGTCTCCAATACCCGACGATTGTGTTTTCGCGCCAGAATAAGTGCGGGTTGTTTTTTTTGCAGACGAAAGTTCTGCGCTTTGCGATTAAATACTTCGCCATAATGGCGGCAGCCTATTTTGACGGCATCGGGATAGCGGTGCAGGATTGATCCGACGCGGGGGTGTGCGGCGATATCCTCCTCAATATATATTGTGTTAATCATGCAGACTGAAGCCGGTTTCGTTGAGTGTGTTTTGCAGCTTGTGTAACACCTCCCGTCCCGATTTCAGGCTGGAGGCGAATCGCATGGGTTTTTGTTCGGGCAAGTGTAATGACCATTGTCGCAATAAACGATGCAAGCGGGTTCGTTGCGATTGCGTGAAATGCCATTTTTCAATGAAGTGCTGATATTCCGGGAGCATGGACGGCGCGATCTCGTTTGCCAGTGGGGTGAGTGCCTCAATCACTCCATTGATATTACCCAGCCGCTTTGCTATCAAATGCTTTACCCGGTCCGCGCTCACCGTCGAGGTGTTTTGTCTGGTATTGTCCGAAATGATCTTCAGACTGTGCGTTAATTCGGCGTGTCCCAGACGCAGGCTCATTTGATAAAAGCCGCTTGCCTCCATATCAAATAACATTTCATCATAAGCCATGGAAGGGCTGTCAAGCGTCATCAAGGCGGCACTGCCGATAGTGGGCTTGAAGATGATCTGAGGGTACCAGACTTTATCGGACTGCCGTTCGACGATTTTATGCGCCAGATAGATTTCACCGACGGGATAACTGTCGTGTCCGGCCACACCGACATTCAGGCGGATATCGGCCTTGCCGGTAGTCAGACAAGCGTGATGCCAGGCAACGGCGGCAGCAGCGTTAAGCCTGCCGATACCGGTTACCACCAGACTGAACCGCTTGTCTTCCGATTGATAAATCGGAAACAGATCAAACGGATTCAAGCGGCTTAATCTGAAATACCGAATCAATGGTTCGGCTTCACACGGCAAGGCACAGAAAAAATGAATCATGCTACAAAGTTTATCCGGTTTTTCGATGATTAATTTCCCTGCCTGATAGCACTATATTTTATTTAAATATATTTCTCTGATAATCTTTTAAATATATGACTATATTGGCTTTCTCCATGCTTTTTCACGCCTTTCAGAAAAATATCCACCTTTTTCAGCAACATTGAAACAGCCGCTGACCGATCTTCCTCGCACAGGTGTCCTGATTCTATGATCCTTTCCAGGGCAATGATACGAAAGCGGTCCATGCCCCAGTATTTGCGGGATAACTGATCTTCATGACCGCCATATTTATTCGTCAGGGCGGTCGGCAGAAACAACACCGGATATTTGCGACAGGCCCTGAGCCACATGTCGTAATCTTCACAGGTTGGCAGGGACTCATCAAACAGGCCCACATCGTCAAACAGTTTCCGGTGTATCATCACGGCGGACGGCGAGATCACGCAAAGTGGCAGACAATGCTGAAAGATATGACCACCGTGCTTTTTATGCTTTTTACGTTGATTCAGGATAACGCCGTTGCGATACCAAACCTCATCGGTATGTGCAATCAGATACTCTGAATGACGTGCCAGTGCCTCGGCCTGTTTTTCAAGTTTGCTTTCATGCCAACTGTCGTCTGAATCCAAAAGACAAATCCAGTCGCCCTTTGCCCTTTTAATACCGGCGTTTCTGGCGGCGCTGACCCCTTTGTTTTTTTGCCGAATGACTTCAAGCCCGGCATAGGTTTTTTCCAGCCAGGCGATCGTCCCGTCATTGGAACCGTCATCAACGATGATAACTTCGTCCGCCAGACGGTTTTGTGCAAGCACCGAGTCAACAGCGCGGGATAAAACAGCGAGTCTGTTATAAGTGGGAATGATAACCGAGACGGAAAACATATTTGCCGCTAAAATAACATAACGATGAAACGACTCCAAGATAAGGTCGCCGTGGTCACCGGCGCCAGCAGCGGTATTGGTAAGGCTATCGCGATTGGTTTTGCGCACGAGGGCGCCGATGTTATTGTCAATTATCGGAAGTCAAAGGCGAAAGCGGAGGCCGTCGTGAAAAAAATCAGGGACATGGACAGATACGCATTGGCGGTACGTGGCGATATGGCTGACAGAGTGGCAATTGAGAGCCTGATCAAAAAGGCCCGGCACGCATGCGAACGTATTGATATCTGGGTGAATAATGCCGGAGCGGATATCCTGACCGGCATCGGGGCCGATGCGAATCGGAATGAAAAACTTGAACGTTTGATCGAGGTTGATCTCAAGGGAACGATCAATGCCTGTTGGGCGATTGTGCCCGTGATGCGAAGCCAGGGACAGGGAACGATCATCAATATGAGTTGGGATTTGGCCATGCATGGACTTGCCGGACGCAATCCCCAGATATTTGCCGCGGTCAAGGGAGGGGTTACGGGTTTTACCCGCGCTCTCGCCAAAACGGTCGGCCCGGCTATCCGTGCGAACGTTGTTTCGCCGGGCTGGATTGAAACTGCCTTTGCCGAAAAAGAAATGAACAAGGAATACTATCAAACACGTATTGATGAAATCCCTTTGGGGCGTTTCGGCAAACCGGAAGAGGTCGCCGCCGCCTCGATATTTCTGGCTTCGGATGAATCCTCCTACATAACGGGTGAAGCGATTAAGATTAACGGTGGTCTGGTATAATTAAAGCAAGATATTATTATATTTTAATAACTGGTTGATATATAATTTATTTATAGAAATTAACATATGTTATTATTAGCCTGTTTCATCAATAACCTGTAGCAGGTTAGCCTTTTTCAGAGGTTTGCTGAGGTATCTGTCACAACCGGCCGTCATACATCTGTCAATCTCTTCCTTGATAGTATGTGCCGTTAACGCGATGATAGGTTTCCGTGAGTGGCCCTGTTCTTTTTCCCATGCCCTTATTTGAGATGTTGCTTCATACCCGTCCATCTCCGGCATCTCAAGGTCCATTAACACAAGATCATAATTATTCTGTTTATATAGCTTGACCGCGACCAGGCCATTTCGGGCTTCATTAACCGTATGCGGCGTTTTTTCGAGAAAGGCTTTAATCAACAAACGGTTATCCGGATTATCTTCCACCAACAATATACGCTTTGCAGACGTTTGTTTAACGATCTCCTTTTTTTGGACGGTTTTGTCAACTGTAGATATTTCGATAATTTTTTTAACCGCCTCAAAAAGTTCCTTTTGCTTGACAGGTTTAATCAATAACTGCTTGATATCATTAATTTTTGAAAGCTCAGAATAAATGCTAATGTGGTTGAGTTTCACCAGTAAAATAACATTGTAGGGATGGACGATGTTATTCAACAATCTATTTTCCCCGTTTTCTTTAATACACAACTGGCTGTCGATGATTATCGCATCCGCATCTGTATTTTTTTCGAGCAGGCTTTTCGCTTCATCAATTTGACCAGCCTGATAGCATGAACCGCCGTAAGCGCTCAGCCATTCTTCAAGGTTGTCACGGACGTTCCGGTTTGAATCAATAATTAATATTTTTTTCCCGGCAAACTTTTTCTCAAGAATGATTTTTTCATTCTGCTCTGGCAATGTAAAACAAATGGAAAAACAACTGCCCTTCCCTTCTTCACTCTCTACCTTGATATCGCCTTTCATCATTTCCACCAGGTATCTGATGATAGCCAAACCCAGGCCCGTACCACTATATTTTCGAGTCGTTGAGCTATCAATCCGGACGAAGCCGGCAAAAATTGATCCCAGCTTGTCTTTGGGAATACCAATACCCGTATCCGCGACCGAAATCAGCAACTTGCGACTGTCGGCATAATCCATCGCCTTGCGGAGCGAGACAATAATATTGCCTCGCTCGGTGAACTTCAGCGCGTTACTGATCAGATTCAGGATGATTTGCCTTAATCTGGTCGGATCACCGATACGTAAAGGATTAAGATGGGGGTCTATACGTGTAATAATTTCAATATCCTTATCAATTGCCTGGGGTGCGTATATCTCGACAGACTCCTCTATCAATTGCGCCATGTTAAAAGGAAGTTCTTCAAATATCACTTGTTCGGCTTCCATCTTGGAAAGATCAAGGATATCGTTAACCAGATTTAACAGGGCGTCCCCGGCTCTTTTAATAACGCTGACATACTCACTCTGTTGTTTGCTCAACCGGGTTTCAGAAATAAGATCGGTCACGCCGATGACAGCATTCAGCGGTGTCTTGATTTCATGGCTCAGTATTGCCAAAAAATCGGTTTTCATCTTCGATACCTTTGATGCTTCGTTTTTTGCAACAGCCAGTTGAAGTGTTTGTTCTTCCTCTTTTTCCTTGATGATTTTATTGCTGTTTTGTAATTGCTTTTCCTGTTTTATTCTGGTGTCTACCAAACCATAAAACAGCATCAATATTCCAAGACCGAGCAATATCGCCACAAAAATTAAAGGGTACTCAAGATCGGAGAAATACAGATCTTTTTCAATAACGATTTTTATCGAATAAGATGGCAGATACATCAGTTTTTTTTCATTCAGCCGGTCAATTTTAAGAAATCCATCGCTTTGTCCAGGCTTTGGCCCGTTGGAGTACAGTAACGTTTGCCCGCGCGGATTCAGGAGGCTGCCGAACATGGTAATAGTCAAAGCGCTATTCGCCCCTTTTGAGTTCAACAGGGGTTCGGGAGAGACCAGAATTGAAATGATGCCCCGCACTATACCGGAATACTTTTTATCCCTGACGGGAAGAGTGTCCTTCTGAATATAGATCGGTTTGAAGAGCCAGTATTTCCGGACAGGATAGGTTTTAATTTCCGATGGTGTCAGCACAACCGCCCCGGTGGCAATAGATAAATCTATCGCATTACGGTATTTCCCATCAGAATAAATGGCCTGTCCTTCAGCGAAGGGAATAATATTTTGTTTTGCGAACTGGTATTTCAGGCGAAATTCATTAAGCTCGTCATCACCTGCAAATGAATAGTAATTGATGGCCTCTACAGGGTTATATTCAGCGAGTATATCCGTAGCAAAAGACTGAAACTGCACAGACGAGATGGTGTCATCAGATGACATAAAAGCGGCGATATTATTGATGACATTGTTACTGGTTGACACATTCCGAGTGACAGTCTGCTGTATAGGAAGCGTCTCATCACGAAAATTGTCCTGTGCTTTTTTAAGCGTCGTTTCCCAGGCATTTTGCACCAGAATGGCACTAAGCGCCAGACCAGACAGAAAGGTTACAGTATAGTTAAACCGGGCTGATGCCACTTGTTTTCGAAGATTTTTCAAAAACGACATTATCAATCAAATCAGATATATTCTATCTCAATTCGCTTGAGATAATCATCAAGCCGGTTTATTTTCTCCCCAATGGCTTCGGCATTCGCGCTTTTTGCCAGAGACTCAATCGCTGCTCCGGATTCGGATATAAAGCCAAAACCGTAGCCGCCACCCAGGCCTTTCAGATCATGCCCGATAGCACCCAGCATTTTAAAATCACCCTGTTCCAGCGCTTGGTATAATTTACCAATATCGGTCATCCGGTTTTCAAGAAAACCAGGGATGAGTGGTGTGAGCCCGGCGTCAATCCGGACAATAATTTTTTTCTTTTCAAAATCGGCGACCATTAACCTGCCTCCTCCGGGCAATACCCAAAGTACTATTGATTTAATATTTTAACTTCGTGTTGCGGATACGGTATTTGAATATTATTTTCCTGCAGGACCTTCCAAATCATATACAGGAGATCGGCACCCACCCTGTTTTCCCCATCGTCAATACCTTCCATCCAGAATTCAACCAGTATATCTATACCATTATCACCGAAACCTTTTATTTCCGCATCCGGTCTTTCTTCAATAGGCAAATCGTCTCCACTCAGCACCTTGGGATGACTTGCGACCGTTTCTCTCACCACCTTGAACAGTAAATCCAGATCAGTGTCATAGGCGACGGTAAATTCAAGCGGATAACGTTGCTTTTTATTCTTATGCGTCCAGTTGATAAAGTTAGCTTTGATAAACTGTTCGTTTGGCACCATGACATCCTTGCCGTCATACGTTTCCAGTATGGCCGAACGCATATTAAGTTCACGTATTTTACCCACGAGACCATTGTCCAGCTCAATATAATCTCCAACAGCAATCGAGCGGTCCAGCAGGATGATAATACCGGAGATGAAGTTTGACGCGATAGACTGCAAGCCAAAACCCAGCCCAACGCCCAGGGCACCGCCAAATACCGCCAGAGCGGTGAGATTAATGCCGAGCAACTGGAGTAATAAAATAAATATTCCGAAAAACAGAATGACTTCAAATAGTTTCGCAAAGACTTCCCTCGTGCCGATATCCAGCTCTTCCTGATTGCGGATGATCTGTTGCCCAAGGGTATTCGATACGCGACCCAGCCAAAACAGAACGATACCGAAAATTAGCAGCCGGGCCACCCCGTAGGCAGATATCCGAATATGGCCAATTTGTACAAACAGTGAATCCAGATAAGCCGTGACGGGCGCCAATGCGTCAAATACCCACAGGATGATAATAGGAAGAATGATCCACTTGATGAGCGACTTGACGATACGTTTTTTAATAAAGCGCGTGATAATGACGTACGATAACAATATGACTACCAGACTCTGTGCAATTAATATCAGCCAGGCCTGTTGCAGTATCGCCATACTGAACCGCACAGCCATGCCAAACACTGGCAAGGCACACAAAAAGAGCAAGATATCATCCAGTTCGTAAAGGGTTTTTCTCAGCTTGAAAAAATTACCCGGCCCGGGAGGAACATGCAGTACGGGAAGATATCTTTTTAAGGTATTGGCCAGGAGATAAGTAAACAATATCGCCAGAATAACGATACCGCATTGAATATAAAAATCGAGACTTGTGCTCCACCGCAACGCAGTTTCCAGCAGTGTCTCAATGTCTGATTTTATGTTCGCCATAACCAACACCAAATGAGATGAATTCAGGGTGAGCTGTTTTTTCGCCGCAACAAGCCCGATTGTACCCTGATTTTCCGGACAGTTTGCTTAAGTGTAAATTTTTCATTGCCTTGTCTGAAATTATCGGGGCTTTCTCGTATTATCAGGATACCGCGATGTAGTCAAACACACCGGGTTGGGTCCCGGCGCTTGTGAGATAGCCGCCGCGACGGCATCGTTCGCGTTGCGTTTACCCCGGGAAACTCTCGCTGACGCATTAAATGGACAACACGATTGACACGGCGTCGTGTCTCTTCCCACGTCAATTTATCGGCAATCGCCCATGCCCGCCCGGTTTCTATCCGACACGGATATCTAGCCTTGCATAACAGCTTCAGCCCCGGTGAGTTGCCCGGTGAGTCGCACCTGCCTGCGGCAGGCAGGTGGGTCCTTGGGGGGAATTTCAGGGGGAACGTGGATTATAGCGCCCTTCCGCGAATTTACGCGGGAATGTTGGCGGAAATGTTTGCCGGGATGTACTTTCTGGCGGAAAGAGTATAATTTTGCCCGATGATTAAAATTCCTCCATCCCTGACAGATAAAATCCGGATCGGCTTGACCATCCTCACACTTACCGCCGCTTTCGTGGCCGGGACGGCGATGGCGCAGGCGGAATCCATTCAGGACCTCCGCGCAAAGGCCGAACAGGGCGATGCCTTCGCGCAAACCGATCTCGGCATGGCGTATGTCAACGGCGAGGGCGTTGTGCAGGATTATGCGGAGGCGGCGAAGTGGTATGCCAAGGCCGCCGAACAGGGATACGCTGTAGCGCAATACAATCTCGGCGTGATATATGCCAAAGGCGAGGGCGTTCCCCAGGATTATGCAGAGGCGATCAAATGGTTTCGCCGCGCCGCTGAACAGGGAAACGCCGAAGCGCAAAGCAATCTCGGCGTGGCGTATGAAAACGGCAGAGGCGTTGCTCAGGATTATGCGGAAGCGGCGAAGTGGTACGCCAAGGCCGCCGAGCAGGGAGTCGCCCAAGCGCAGTACAATCTCGGCGTGATGTATGCCAACGGCGAGGGCGTTGTGCAGGATGATGCGGAGGCGGTGAAGTGGACTCGCCGTGCCGCCGAACAGGGAGTCGCCAAAGCGCAGTACAATCTCGGCGTGATGTATGCCAACGGCGAGGGCGTTGCTCAGGATTATGCGGAGGCGGTCAAGTGGTATCGCCGCGCCGCCGAGCAGGGGTATGCCGGAGCGCAATACAATCTTGGCGTGATGTATGCCAACGGCGAGGGCGTTGTGCAGGATAAGGCGGAGGCGGTCAAGTGGTACGCCAAAGCCGCCGAACAGGGACTCGCCAATGCACAATTCAATCTTGGCCAGATGTATCGCGGAGGCGAGGGCGTTGTGCAGGATTATGCGGAGGCGGTGAAGTGGACTCGCCTTGCCGCCGAGCAGGGACTCGCCCTCGCGCAAGCCAATCTCGGCTTTGCGTATGACAACGGCGTCGGTGTTCCGCAGGATTATGCGGAAGCGGTGAAGTGGTATGCCAAAGCCGCCGAACAGGGGTACGCCAAAGCGCAAGGCAGTCTCGGCGTGATGTATGGCTTGGGCAAAGGCGTTCCGCAAAATTATTGGGAAGCGTATCTCTGGTTTTCCCTTGCGGTAGCAAGTGGGGACAAGCAAGCGGCGGAAGTGCGGGATTTGATCGCCGAGGAATTATCCCCCGCTGACTTGTCCTCCGCCCAGAAAGAAACCGCCCGCCGCCATGCTATTATTCAGGGGGGGGACGGAGGCAGGAGATTGAATTCTTCCAACCTGCCTGCAGCAGACAGGTATCCTGGATAACGCCTTTTTCTCCGGGGATCCTATCAATGATAATCAACGACAGCGCTGGATCCTTCATATCAACACCCTAAATGGATAACGCGATTGACACGGCGTCGTGTCTCTTCCCACGTCAATTTATCGGCAATCGTCCATGCCCCCCGGTCTCTATCCGGCACGGATATTTAGCCTTGCACAGCTAACAGCTTTAGCGCCGGTGAGTTGCCCGGTGAGTCGCACCTGCCTGCGGCAGGCAGGTGGGTCCTGGGGAGGATTTCAGGGGAACGTGAATTATAGCGCCCTTCCGCGAATTTACGCGGGAATGTCGGCGGAAATGTTTGCCGGGATGTACTTTCTGGCGGAAAGAGTATAATTTTGCCCGATGATTAAAGTTCCTCCATTCCTGACAGATAAAATCCGGGTCGGCTTGACCGTCCTTGTCCTCGCCGCCGCTTTCGTGGCCGGGACGGCGATGGCGCAGGCGGAATCTATTCAGGACCTCCGCGCAAAAGCCGAACAGGGCGATGCCAAAGCGCAATTCATACTCGGCTTATCGTATGCTATCGGTGAGGGCGTTGTGCAGGATGAGTCGGAGGCGGTGAAATGGTTTCGCCGCGCCGCCGAACAGGGCGATGCCCTCGCGCAAACCAATCTCGGCGTGGCGTATGAAAACGGCAGAGGCGTTTCGCAGGATTATACGGAAGCGGTGAAGTGGTACGCCAAGGCCGCCGTGTCTGGCGCCAGACAGGCCGAACAGGGATACGCTGTAGCGCAATACAATCTCGGCGTGATGTATGCCAATGGCAAGGGCGTTCCTCAGGATAAGGCGGAGGCGGTGAAGTGGTACGCCAAGGCCGCCGAGCAGGGGCACGCCGCCGCACAAAACAATCTCGGCGTGGCGTATGAGAACGGCGAGAGCGTTCCCCGGGATTATGCACAAGCGGTGAAGTGGTACGCCAAGGCCGCTGAACAGGGGTACGCCGAAGCGCAAACCAATCTTGGTGTGATGTATGCCAACGGCAAGGGCGTTGTGCAGGATAAGGCGGAGGCGGTGAAATGGTACACCAAGGCTGCCGAACAGGGATTCGCCGGTGCGAAATATAATCTCGGCGGGATGTATTACAACGGCGAGGGCGTTGCACAGAATTACACGGAGGCGATCAAATGGTTTCGCCTTGCCGCGGAACAGGGACTCGCCGAAGCGAAATACAATCTTGGCGTGATGTACGCCAACGGCGAGGGCGTTGTGCAGGATGAGGCGGAAGCGGTGAAGTGGTATGCCAGGGCCGCCGTGTCTGGCGCCAGACAGGGGTACCCCATTGCACAATTCAATCTCGGCGTGGCGTATTACAATGGCAAGGGCGTTTCGCTGGATAAGGTGGAAGCGGTCAAGTGGTTTCGCCTTGCCGCGGAACAGGGGCAGGCCAATGCACAATACAATCTCGGCGTGGCGTATTACAACGGCGAGGGCGTTTCGAAGGATAAAACGGAAGCGATCAAGTGGTTTCGCCTTGCCGCGGAACAGGGACTCGCCAAAGCGCAATTAATGCTCGGTTTATTGTCCGCCGACGACGGGGGCGTTCCAGCACAGTAATTGGGAAGCGTGTCTCTGGTTTTTCCTTGTGGCGGCGAGTAGACACAAGCAAGCAGCTTCTTCCAACCTGCCTGCAGCAGACAGGTATCCTGGAGAACGCCTTTTTCTCCGGGGTATCCTGACATTCGATTCACACTCAATTAAAAGAAACGCCTCACTTCTTCCAGTTGATCTGTGGTTGGCATGGGGGGTAATGATTTCATTAAATATTTTCCGTAGCGCTTGTTGATAATGCGTTTGTCGCAAATCGCGCAGACGCCTCGGTCGTCAACATCGCGTATCAATCGCCCTACTCCCTGTTTCAGGGTAACGGCGGCCTGTGGGAGTTGATATTCCATGAAAAAATTACCGCCCTGCTCTCTGGAATATTCCAGACGTGCCAGCAAAACCGGGTTGTCCGGACTGGCAAAGGGCAACTTTTCAATAATAATCAACGACAGCGCCGGACCCTTCACATCAACACCCTCCCAAAAACTGTTCGTACCAAGCAATATGGCGTGTTCGGTATGGCGGAATTTTTTCAGAAGACTGGTGCGCGGGGCCTTACCCTGTACCAGCAGGGGATAATCCGCCTGTTCGGAAAAAAAACCGGCAGCGCGCTCAAGCGAGCGGTGGCTGGTGAACAGGATAAACGCGCGTCCCCTGCTGAAAGCAAGCAATCTCAAGCAACGTTTAACAAAGGCGTCAAAAAAATCCGGAGCGCCAGGGTCGGGTAAATCTCGCGGCAGATACAGAAGCGATTGTGTTTTGTAATCAAAAGGGCTGTCCCAGATCCGAAATTGAATGTCGTCCAGCCCCAGTTGCCGGTTAAAATACCGGAAATCGTGATTGACGCACAGACTCGCCGAAGTGAATACATTGATGGCATTATAAGTGCTCAGACGCTGCCGGAAAGTTTCAGCAATATTAATCGGGGTTTGATTGAAATAAACATGCCGCCCTTTGACTTCCGCCCAACAGACCGTCTCTTTGTCATTTTTTCTGCTGTAATTTTCCAGATAGTCGTAATGCGACTTCGCGCGGGCGTGGCAATTATCCAGCCATTTCCCGCGCCCTTCATTTGCTTCAAGGATATCAAGCACGGATCGAAACGCGCCAAGCAGTCCGGAAAATTTATCCGGCAGGCTCGTCTTATGCCATATCTTTTGCCAGTTTACGCGGCGGTCGTCCTGATGACCGAATATCAGGCGGACATCCCGTACCCGCTTTTCAAATCGACTCAGAATAATGTCCAGATCAGGAATATCTCCCGCTTCTTCACGGTCGGCTACCCGGATATCCCGGATTAATTCAAAAAATTGACGGCTACCCAGTGTCCGGCTGAAATACACCGTGGCCAGTTCGGGTAATTGATGCGCTTCATCAAAAATAATGACATCAGGCAATGGCAGGACTTCGCCGTAGTTTCCCTCACGCAACACCATATCGGACAGTAACAGGGAATGATTGGTGATCAGCAGATCGGCCTCATGCGCCGCCTTTCGGTTTTTGAATACAAAGCATTTTTCATGGCTCGGACAGGATCGACCGAGACAGTTTTCAGCCGTGGACGTAATCATGCCATTGCCGGGCGTACTTTCCCCGATCGTGTGCAGTTCGTTAATATCGCCGGTCTCGGTGGAAACCGACCAGGTTTTTATCTCCTGCAACGTCGCCATTTGTCGGGAGCTTAAACTGCCGTCTTTGAGTGCTGTCTCCATGCGTTCCAGGCAAAGATAATTCGCGCGTCCCTTTAATACCGTTGTTTTAACAGGCAGTTTCAGCGCATCCAATAACAGGGGCAGATCTTTTTGCCTGATCTGATCCTGCAGATGGCGCGTGGCGGTAGCAATCATGGTTTTTTTCTGCAACAGTAACACTGGTGCCAGATAGGCCAGGGTTTTACCGACGCCGGTACCGGCCTCGCAGAGCAGATCTTCTCCTTTTTCTATCGCCGTGAAAATGGCCTGCGCCATCGCTTCCTGTTGCGGACGATGCCGGAAGCCCTGAACAAGAGTCGACAGCGCGCCTTGTTCGGAAAAGATATCCTTGGCTATTTTCATGCAAACAACGCCATTATTTGTTCAATACTCACAGGTTACGCAGTGGTCGCGCTACCTCCATATTTATTACCGGCCACCCGGAAACCGGCAAATGTCCATCTTGATGGAATATCCGGATCAATTATTCTCCAGGGTGAATGAACAGACTTCGTGAATGTCTCGTGTCTTCGCCAGTATCATCAACAAGCGATCCAGTCCGACGGCAACCCCGGCCGATTTTGGCAGACCGGCGGAAATCGCGGCGAGAAAATACGTGTCTAAACCGGATACCGTTTTATTTAATTCCCGACGTTTTTCCAGGTCACTCTTAAAACGCTCCCGTTGTTCCGCTCCATCACATAATTCATTGAATCCATTGGCGATCTCTATACCGTTTATAAACAACTCAAAACGTTCGCCGACGGGAACGGCGCCGGCCTTTATCGTCGCGAGCGCGGCCATGCAGACCGGGTAATCATAGATGATAAATGTTCCGGCAGATTCTAACGCGGGCAAGACCTGTGTTGAGAAGATAAAATCCAGCAGCGGCCGACGGTCCGAAAGCGTACCGTCCAGCCCGTTCTTTCGGGCAATCTCCATCAATCTTTGCAACGTTTCGGTGTGCGGGTCGATCCCCAGAACCCGCTTGAACGCTTCGGCATAGGTCAATCTGTCCGGACTTTGCAGATCAAGCGCCTCCAGCAGTTCGGTCACCTCATCCATCAATTGATAATAATCAAGGCCGACCCGGTACCATTCCAGCATGCTGAATTCGCTCAGGTGTTGCCGTCCGCACTCTTCATCGCGAAATACATGAGCGATTTGGTAAATGGAGCCGGAACCTGCCGCCAACAATCGCTTCATGCAGAATTCGGGCGAGGTGTGCAGATAATAATCCTTTCCCAAAAACGCCGACTGTGCCCGCAGACTGTGGACATACGGGTCGCTTGCCATGTAATGGCCGAGCGCGGGCGTATCCACCTCAAGAATATGCCGTTGTCGCATAAACGCCCTGATCTTTTCATAAAGCGCGGCGCGTAATTCGATGAGAGCAATACCAGCAACAGGCCGCCATGACACGGCATCGTTCATCCCGAATAAAACAGAAGCGGATTATTCTTTGGCGCGGCTGACATATTCACCGGTGCGCGTATCAATTTTCAGCAGTGCATCCTGTTCAACAAACAAAGGGATTTTCACAAGCGCTCCGGTCTCAAGCGTCGCCGGTTTTGAACCGCCCTGCGCCGTATCGCCCCTGACGCCGGGTTCGGTCTCTGTCACCCGCAATACAACAAAATTCGGCGGCGTCACCGACAGGGGAATATTATTCCACAAGGTCACTACACATATTTCCTCCCCTTTAATCCATTGCCTGGCCTCAGCCATTACATTTTTATCTGCGGCATACTGTTCATAGGTATTCTGCTCCATGAAGAACCATGATTCGCCGTCGTTATAAAGATATTGCATCTCCTGTTCAAGGACATCGGCGCTTTCAACGGATTCACCCGATTTATAGGTCTTTTCCAGCACGCGGCCGGTCTTGAGGTTGCGGAATCTGACGCGATTAAATGCTTGCCCCTTGCCGGGCTTCACGAACTCGTTTTCCACGATGGAACACGGGTCGCCATCTATGGTCACTTTCAGTCCGGACTTGAACTCATTTGTGCTGTATGTCACCATCTTTGTTGCTGTCCACGATTATTACCTGTTTACTTCCAGGGAGAAATTATGTTGTGCCACCTCCACCATTATAACAGGCGCCGCCATTCCCGTATATCCGTAAAACACTTGTGCGAACCGTTTTGAGTATCAACAGGGGAATGAACCGGACACGGCTTTCCTGGCAGGCACAGTTGGCACAGGCCATTCGTCATCCCGCCGAACTGCTGGAATATGTAGGCCTGCAAACGAACGCGCCGGGTTTCAGCGAAAAAATGATCAATCAATTTCCACTCAGGGTGCCCCATGCCTTTGCCGACCGCATGCAGACAGGCAATCCTGACGACCCCCTGTTAAGACAGGTCTTTCCCTATCTCGGAGAGGAACGCGGTGACCGGGCATTTATCAATGACCCTCTGCATGAAGCGGACACCATACCCGTTGCCGGATTGTTGCAAAAATATCATGGTCGGGTCCTTTCCATTACGACCGGGACCTGTGCAATACACTGTCGTTATTGTTTCCGGCGCCATTTCCCTTATCACGATGCGGCGATGACGGCGAAAAAGCTGTACCAAAGCATTGACTACATACGCGCCGATACTTCCATAAAAGAGGTGATCCTGAGCGGCGGCGATCCTTTGATTTTATCGGATCAGCATTTACTGGAACTATGTCGCGTACTGGCGGCAATAAAGCATGTCAAACGCATTCGTTTTCATTCCCGCATTCCGGTTGTCCTTCCGGCCAGGCTTTCCGAAACGCTACTGACATCGTTAAGCCGTATCGGAAAACCCGTCCTGTTTGTTGTGCATATCAATCATGCCAATGAAATAGATGAAGCCGTCTCCGAAAATATCCGATTATTCTGGCGATTCAATATCCCGGTATTCAACCAATCCGTATTGCTGAAAGGCGTCAATGATGACTGTGATACTTTAATCAATTTGTCCGAGGCGCTGGTGGAAAATCAAATTATCCCCTACTACCTGCACCTGTTGGATCCGGTCGCCGGTGCCGTTCATTATGATGTCCCGGAAACCATTGCCAAAAGACTGATAAAGCAGATGCGGGCGCGTGTCGGCGGTTATCTCGTGCCTCGACTGGTCAGGGAGGAAACCGGGCAACAGGCTAAAACCCTGATCGGCGAAGAATAATTGAGCGAATAAATGAAAGAGTCTTTTCAGGGTGCAGTACCCTTAAAAAAACCGGTTCAATTTGAATGAACCGGATGGGATGCCAGCGCATTATATAATTAGCTGGCAGGACGGCCTGCCGCGGGGTTCAAGCGTCTTGCGTTCGTTCCTCTGTAAAGCGTATGAAGAATGGTGGCAGGCGTTTCTGGTTTGAGCTGTTCTTGTTTTTAGCCGTTATACATCAGAAGATGTATTGCTATCATCCGTCGTTTTGTAGCGGGCTCTCCTCCCCATTCGGGTAATAGCACGGTCAAAGCGGGTGGCCGTTGGACTATGCCATGAGGGACATAGCGCCGTGAGTAACGGTCCGCGCCGATAGTATTCAGTCCCCGAAAATATCTTGACAACCTTATATTTTATCTATTACCCTCTATTCAATGAAGGATTTATAGATAATAAATTCAAATAAACAATAAAATCTATATGCCATATCTATGTATAAAATAATCTGGACTGATTTATTCCGTAGGTATCTATATGGTGAAACAAGAATGATGGAAATCATTGATACTCAAGGTCATTTGAAATCAGTGATTCCGCTGTGGCGTAGGGACCTGGCATGAAACACTCGCCCCCCTTTTCTGTCCTGCTGGCGCCGCTGGTATTTATAGCTCCATGGCGGCTGTTCTCCTCCATCATTAACAGCGGCTTGACACCTTTCGATGTAATGTTCAAATACGCGCTTTGGATAGGGCTGGTGCCGCCTTTGTGTGCCTGGTATGGTGCCACTACCTTCGGTTGGCAATTCGGAGTTGACGAGGCCATTGAGATGGAGGCGGGTCTCATTCTGTCAATCTGTGTAGCCTATTATCTGATGCTGTTGGCCGGTTTCGGAGTGGCGTCATGGGTGGTGCTTTGGATGCGCCAGTCCTACGCTGGCGAATCAACGCCCGGAGAGTGTTGTGCACTGATTGCCGTGGTAGGTACCCCTATGGCTCTGGGCGGGTTGCTGCACCTGTATCCTAACACCGTGCTGAATGCAGCGGCCCTGGTCCCCGCTTTTCTCTGGAGTACCTATTTACTGTACACCGGATTGCCGATGGTACTACGCAACGGGCCCGACCGCGGTATGCTGATGGCATCCGCAGTGCTGGGTTTTGTGCTGACTGCGCTGGCGGCTTTCCTCACCTTGATCTTACTGTTGTGGTCCCAGGGTTTCGGACCGAGGTTGGGCATATGAGCATCGGTAGCGCCGCCAATGTCACTCTCGACCAATTTGAGGATAGAGTCGCAGCCGCCTTTGTTGGTTCGGCGGTGATCTGGGCACTGTTCGGCATGACCGCCGGGGTCTGGCTGGCTGCCGAGATGGTCTGGCCAGTGCTTAATCTGGATTTACCCTGGCTTACTTTTGGACGCTTGCGTACTGTACATACCAACGCGGTCGTCTTCGGTTTCGGCGGATCGGCACTTATCGGTACTTCATTCTATACTGTACAGCGCACCTGCCACGTGCGACTGTTTGCACCAAAGCTGGCCTGGTTTGTCTTCTGGGGCTGGCAGGTCGGACTGGCTCTGGGCATGGTGACGTTATTTATGGGGATCACCGGCGGCAAGGAATATGCCGAACTGGAATGGCCGCTGGATATTGCCATTGCAGTACTCTGGGTGACATACGCGCTAGTGTTTTTTGGCACTATCGCCATCCGTCGAATCCGTCCTATCTATATCTCCAACTGGTTTTACGGCGCACTGATTATCGTCACCGCCATGCTGCATATCGTCAATAATCTAGAGCTGCCAGTGACCTGGACCAAATCCTATTCTATTTATGCCGGGGCTCAGGATGCTATCGTACAGTGGTGGTATGGACACAATGCGGTGGGCTTTTTCCTCACCGGCGGCTTCCTGGGTATGATGTATTATTTTTTACCCAAGCAAGCCGGGCGACCCATCTGGAGCTACCGGCTGTCTGTCATTGCTTTCTGGGCGTTCGTGTTCTCCTACATCTGGGCCGGGCCGCATCATCTGCATTATCACGCTGTACCGGAGTGGGTGCAGTCGGTGGGCATGGTCATGTCATTGATTCTGCTGGCACCGTCCTGGGCCTCTATGATTAACGGCGTGATGACAATGAGCGGTGCCTGGCAAACTCTGCGTAGCGAGCCGTCGCTAAAATTCATCGTCTTGTCTCTGGCGTTCTATGCACTGGCCACATTTGAAGGGCCTATGATGGCTATTCGCGGCGTTAACATCTTCAGTCATTTCAGTGAGTGGACTATCGGTCACGTACATTCCGGTGCGTTGGGATGGAATGCGTTTATTACCTTCGGTGTACTGTACTATTTGGTACCAAAACTGTTTGACCGGCCGCTATACAGCCGACGGATGGCTACGGTGCACTTTTTCCTCGGCCTGTCCGGGGTGTCGCTGTACATCATCTCCATGTGGGCGGCGGGGTTGACCCAGGGTCTGCTGTGGCTGAGTCTGGATGAGACAGGCGAGATAAAATATTCCTTTGTCGAGGTTATGCGAGCGATAAAACCGTATTATCTGATGCGATTGCTGGGTGGGTTGTTGTTTCTCAGCGGTACTGCCCTGATGGCCTGGAATCTGTGGAAAACAGCGGTCGGAGCGAAGGTATCCATCGCTAAACCGGCACCAGTGCCGGCAGGAATGGCGCTGTGAATGGCTTGCAACAGCGGATTGAAAACAACATGGGTCTGCTCATCTTTGGCATTCTGCTGGTATCGTCCATAGGCGGTTTGGCACAGATACTGCCCTCTCTGTCTCAACCGTCGTTGTCTACTCCGGTAGCCGGTTTGCAACCCCCAAATGCCTTGCAACTGGCAGGGCGCGGTATCTACGTGCGCGAATCCTGCAATTTGTGCCATACCCAGCATATCCGCCCGTTGCTGGCCGAAGTTAAACGCCATGGTCCGCCGTCAAAGGCCGGTGAATTTATCTACGACCGTCCCTTTCTCTGGGGTTCCAAGCGTACCGGGCCGGACTTGCACCGGGTGGGTGGTAAATACAGCGACGAATGGCACCGTATTCACCTGCTTAATCCGCGTTCGGTGGTACCCGGTTCAATCATGCCGGCCTATAAATGGCTGGACGACAGGCCATTGGATACAAAAGATATTCGGCGACGCATGATAGCCCTGCGAACGCTGGATCACCCCTATAGCGATGACGACATTGCTGGCGTTCCCGAAGCCCTGGAGGGCCGCACCGAAATGGACGCGCTCATCGCTTACCTGCAATCTCTGGGTATCCAGAACGGTGGCGCACCGTGATCTGGTTACTGTTTATTGGTGATATGGTGGTTATGGCCGGTATGGCTGCCGTGGCGACCTGGCTGTTCACCCGCGAGGACGGCCGCGATACGGCGGCCATTCCGCTACACGATGAACTGTCTGACCAGATGGAGGATGATACACATGCTTGACTTGTCTGGATTTTGGAGTGGCTGGATCATTTCCCTCACCCTCATTGGTCTGGTGTGGCTGGCCTATCTGCTTTACACTGTTTATTTCGGTAAACGCTGGAAAGATGAGTCCCACGAGGTATCGCAATTTGTGTGGGACGGCAACCTGCGTGAAGGCAATACCCCGCCCCCCCTCTGGTGGTTTTGTCTGCTGGTCGCCATGTTGGTGTTTTCCGTCATATACATCATCCTCTATCCCGGGCTGGGTTCCTCCCGCGGCGCTCTGGCCTGGACCCAGGCCGGTCAGCTACAGGCCAGTTCTCAGGCCGATGCCGAGCAATATGCCGACTTGCGTCACTGGTGGCGTACCGCTGATCTTGGCGAACTGGCCGCCGATGGATCGGCCATGCGAGTGGCCCGTCGCCTGTATCGCAGAAACTGTGCCTCCTGTCACGGCGTGGATGCCCGTGGTCAGGTTCAACGCTTTCCTGATCTAACCGACGACGCCTGGCAGTGGGGCAATAGCGAAGCCCAGCTTCTGGAAACCCTGCATAACGGACGCACAGCCGCCATGCCGCCCTGGGGTGACGCTCTCGGCCCTGCTGGCGTGCGCCAAATGGTCAACTATCTACTCGCTCTGCCCGGCGGTCAGGCCGATACCGCCGAACATGCTGATGCCCGTAACGCTTTCACCCTGTTCTGCGCCGTCTGCCATAGCCCGGATGCCCGTGGTAACCCCTTGTTTGGCGCCCCTAATCTGCGTGATGATGTCTGGCTGTACGGCGGTAGCCCGGAAGAGATTACCCACAGTATTACCAATGGACGTCAGGGTCAGATGCCCGCTCAAAGCCGTCTCACCGAGGAGCAGTTGCGTCTGCTGGCTGCCTGGCTACAAAACGGCGCCAACGGTCTATAGAGATATCAGCTTCAATACTATCCATTTCATTAATGAAATTTAAAGGCACAAAACGAAGTCCAATTTCTGGATGCTCAGCAGTAAACCTCATTAGACGTGGTGATAGCCATCTACTAAGAAAGTAAGATTGCAAAGCAATAGTAAGTGGAGCTGGCTTTTTAAAATGTGCAAGCGCTCACGATACCTGAGGTAGCAGGCAAACGAATTATCGTTTCAAGTGCGGAACCAGTTGGACTCAAAAGCGTAGCGCAGTTCTTAAAAGATGCAGGCTACAAAGGTCCAAGTACGCGCATCGCTCCAAATTTCTTACTGCGACTGATGGCAAAGTTCGACCGTGAAGCCAAGGGTTTGCTTACCTTCCTGGATATGAATTTGAGTGCCGACACTTCTGAAACACATAATTTTTTTGGTTGGACACCAATTCCTATAAAACAGTCAGTACTTGACTCGGCCACTGCCATAAAAGCAATTTTAAATTCTAAATAAAAATGCGAGGGTAAATGACTACTAATCAAAACATGGAGCACTTCCGTTTCGTTGTTTTAGTATAGACGGCTCTGCTACCCACGGTAGCCCCCGCGCCCCATTTTTTTCGGTATTCCGCCCTTTGAAGTACCTTTGAGTGATTTTGCACAGAACAATGACTTTGCGGTTACCTCAATCTATCGCAGAAACCGGTGGCGCAGGTCAGTAAGGAAGGCTATGCGTTTTGAGGGTCTGACCGCCGCGACCTTTCTGTTGGCTTATACCGGCATTACTTCCCATTTTCGGGGGCGTGTGAAAGTACATCACAGCCTGGATCAATGTTCTCAGAAGGATAAGCGAGTCTTCTTTATTAATCCCTGAAAAAGTAAAAGGTTTATTCTGATTTTTGTTATAAACAATTAAAATATAAAGATATTTTTCAATAGTTAAAGTAAAATCTAAATTTAAATCCCTCATCCCCTCATCAGAAACCCGGGGTATTTTTTTCAAGCCATCGTGCCCCCGATTGTGTTTCTTCTTTTTTCCAGAACGGTGCGGTCGATTTCAACTGTTCCATAATCATGCGACAGCTTTCAAACGCCTCTTTACGATGCGCCGACCAGGTTGCCACCAGTACAATATCTTCACCGATATTAATCCTGCCGACACGATGCAATACCAACGCATCAAGCAGTTTCCATTTTTCCATCGCATCTCTGACGATGCCGTCCAATTGCTTTTCAGTCATGCCCGGATAATACTCCAGGGTCAGGTGAAGGATATTTTGATCTTCGTTAAAGTCGCGTAACGAGCCGATGAAACTCGCCATCGCGCCGTAGCGGCCTTTGGTTGCCATACCCTCCCGATAACGGGAAAGCTCCCGCCCGGCATCAAAGATTTCCGTTCTGATCTCGATCGACATTTTTTAACCCCCCGTGACCGGCGGGAAAAAAGCCACCTCGTCCCCGTCTCCAAGTCGTTGCTCCGGTTTCACATATTCCCTGTTCACAGCCATCATGATATTTTCAAGTTCAATCTCCTTGCGATTACTCACAAGCTGCCACAGCTCCTGCACTGACATATTTTCTTCAATATCAATCCAGACGTCCGATTCGCCCATCAGCTCTCGCAGGCTGGCAAAATATTTAACCTTTACTTTCATAACACATAATTAATATAATCCCTGTCATTATAAAATATAATAGCAAGAATGATATGTGGGATATTCTGAACTTTGCACGAAACGGCATTGAGCGAAAATAACACGCTCCGCCTCGCTAACCCGCAAAAAAGTTTTCTTGGCGATTTTTGTATTTGCGCACGATGGAAAAGGCAACCCACAAACAAAGAGCGCTGCGAAATCGCACCATCACCCTGGACGACGGAGATGTTTCGCGGCTCAAAAAACGCCTGATAAAACTGGATAAGCCGGTATCTCCTGGCGAGATTGAAAATAAAACGATTCATCAAGACCTTTTTGAGGCACTGAAACGTTTACCGGACGAATTTGTTGATCTTGTTTTTGTTGACCCGCCATACAACTTGAACAAAACGTTTAATCTCACCTCGTTCAAGGCGATGGAGTCGGAAAAATATGAAGCGTGGCTGGGCACTTGGGTTCAAGAAATAATCCGCCTTTTGAAACCTCACGCCTCGGTTTATATTTGCGGCGACTGGAAATCGTCTGGAGCAATTTTTAATGTCGCAAAAAAGTATTTTCAAATACAAAATCGCATCACCTTTGAAAGAGAAAAAGGGCGTGGGGCAAAATCAAACTGGAAAAATTGCTCCGAGGATATTTGGTTTTGCACACTGTCGGATGATTACCATTTTGCCGTTGACGCCGTAAAAATGAAGCGTAAAGTTATTGCGCCCTACAAAGATGAGAATGGCAAGCCGAAAGATTGGGAAGATAATGGCGACGGGAAATATCGGATAACTCACCCATCCAACGTTTGGACCGACATTACCATTCCATTCTGGTCCATGCCGGAAAACACCGACCACCCGACCCAAAAACCGGAAAAACTTGTGGCGAAAATAATCCTGGCGAGTTCAAAGCCGGGCGATGTTGTTTTTGACCCATTCCTGGGGTCGGGCACGACTTCCGTTGTCGCGCATAAATTGGGACGCCGGTATGTTGGAATAGATATTGACGAACTTTATTGTTGTCTGGCTGAAAAACGTTTGGAAAATGCGCGACAAAACAAAACAGTACAGGGTTATTCTGATGGCGTTTTTTGGGAAAGAAATACGCTTAAGGCACAGAACGGAAACGGGAAAAGGCACAAAATCGAACTATCGGGGGATTTATTTCGCCACAAACGTATATGAAAAAGAGTCAAATTTTTTACGGCAATGAATAAGAGTAGATTATAAAATCAACGACATGCGAGCAGAAATTGTTAAAGTGACGTTTGCCCCGATTGAATTTTTTGCCTGGGGTTGCCTGACGATCGGTGCGCCTGGTTGGGGACAAATTCAGATTGCAAACGCGAACACGGTCACAATCGCGTCTGAAAATAGCAGGAAAAGCGGGATGCTAAAATTGTGCGATGATATTACAGTTAATTTTTATCCAGAGGAAATAGGCAAAATTAAGAGGCGCATAGCCCCACTTTAAGGAAGTCAGGAAGAGATGGGAAAAGAAATAAGTAAACGCAAACATCTTGAATTCATCCAAAAACCCTGTTCCGATAGCAATAAATGAGTCGATTAACGCATTTTAACGACGCCGGGGACGCGCACATGGTGGATGTCGGCGACAAGCCGGTCTCACACCGAGTGGCAGTTGCCGCCGGTTCTATTCAGATGCAGACACAGACCCTGGCGTTAATCAAAACCGGCGGGCATAAAAAGGGTGATGTTCTTGGCATTGCCAGGATTGCCGGGATCATGGGCGCAAAAAAAACCGCCGAACTGATACCGCTTTGCCATCCGCTGTCCCTGAACTATATCGCGATTGAATTCTCCTTTGACGAACCTGATTCAGCCGTGCATTGCCAATGCCGCGCCGAAACCGACGCCAAAACCGGCGTGGAAATGGAGGCGTTAACTGCTGTTCAGGTGAGCCTGCTCACTATTTATGATATGTGCAAATCCGTTGACCGTAGTATGGTGATCTCCGATATTCGTCTTCTGGAAAAATCAGGAGGACGTTCAGGCGATTGGAAACGGGAATGACGACGTTTTCGGCTTCTGCGGTGAAGTCACATTGTTGTATAAAGCGTCGGGGTTTTCACTCTCCTGCATGAATAGGGTCCCCGTCGGCCTTAATCCGCGTAATCTATGGATTAAAGACGCCAATGCGACGGCGGGCTACGCTTCTTCGGCTTCAGGAATCTTTTTCAGAGGGGAATCAGAATGATGGGGTACTTTCCCCGACGGCACTTTACCGGCGGTGTGGCGCAGATGGACCTCTTGATCATCAAAAAATATATGCGGTTTGAAGACTTCAAGTATCCTGTCCTTGCTTAATCCGCCCAGGAAAAAAGCTTCATCAATATAAACGCCCCAGTGCCGCAGGGTCTTTATCGCCCTTAGCTCCGCCGGTTTGTTGCGTGATGTCACCAGCGCGATGCGGACTGGAGAATACTCAACACGTACGGGCAAACGTTCCTGCAGATGCGCCAGTTTTTTCAAAAAAGACGCATAAGGGCCTTCGGCTATGGGTTTGTCCTGTGACTGGTCTTCCGCATCCTGAAACGCCTGCAGTCCTTTGGTTTGATAGAGCAGTTCGCCTTCGTCGGCATCAAACAGTACCGCATCCCCATCAAAGGCGATTCGAACCTGTTCATCTTTCAAGGTGTTAATGCCGGAAGGCGGCGCCGCCAGAAGTGCGGCGGCGCATACCTTGCTGTCAATTACGCGCTGCGTATCCTGCGGGTCTGTTGACAGAAATAAATCCACGTTAAAGGCTTCCAGATAATCCACGACGGATTCGCCGCCGCAAAAAACCGAGCGGCTGATCTCCAGTTGTTGTTCTCGAATATTATTCAGTACCCGCACCCCCGTATCGGGGCTGTTTCTGGACATGATGACAACTTCCACCAGGGGTTTTTCTTTATCCGGGGACGACTGATTGAGCTTCAGGAGTGATCTGACCAGTGGAAAACCCGTCCCGGGTTTCAGCGGGTCGTCCTCCTTCTGCCGCATCTCTTTTCTATAATTTTCAATCGCTTCGTCCCGATTTTGCTTGTATGCCGCCCTGAATTTCCTGTCCACCTCTTCAAGATGGAACAAGGCTGTGGATGATATGCCGATCACCAAAGTATCACTCAGATCAAACGCCATTTTATTTATTGTATTTCAAGTATTTAAAGCGCGGATCGTCAGGTGTTCCCTCCAGTGCGCTACCTTCTTCGGCGGTGGGACGCCACAGCACCACTTCTTCAATTTTTTTCGCCAGTTCAAAATCTTTTTCGGTAATTCCCTTGGCGGCGTGATTCATCAATTTAACGATGACGAAGGCGTAGGAAACCGTCAGGTCGGGGTGATGCCAGGCAGCTTCGGCCAAATGACCAACAGTATTGACGACCATCAGTGTTCCTTTCCATCCTCCGGTATGGTACTTCCGCCTGATCCAGCCGCTTTCGTAATACCATTTCGGCAATTCGTCCTGTAATCGCGTCTTGATTTCGTCCTCTGTAAAGGTCTCGTCTTTTTCTTTCTTGCGCCATTGTGCCATTGTGAAATCCCTCCTTTTAAGATTAATGACGATTAATGATATTAAATCTTCGGGATAGCTTCACGTATTTTTTTAATTTTGACGTCATCCAGCCGGTTTGTCCTGTCTCCTTCAGCGCAAAGCGCACCGCGAAAACCCAGATAATCCGCCCTAATCTCTAACAATCCGCCAATATCATCGTATTTAAGCGCACCGGCCAGACCACTTATCAGTTGATGTCTCGCCGCCATACGCACAAATTTATCCAGTGTATGATGACCTAACAGCGCCGTTAAATTCCCGGAATCCTTGCGCCTTGTGTCCAGCATCATCCCGTAAATGCCTGCCCGTAACAGTTCCTCATATGCCGCTGGACCAGAATAGTCTTCGGCAAACAGCACGACTACCAGTTTGATATCTTGTCCAACCGCCCCGGTGACAGCCTTGAGGAAAAAGTCACAAGGCCGCCGGCCAAATAAACCGACCTTGACAAGATCAACGCCGGTCTCCGCCATCCGGTATATCGTCTCCGGCAATTCAGGGTGGTCCGGGGCGATATCACCGACAGTGGCGCTGACCGGGACTCTCCCGTCAACACCAGCGACAACAGCCGATACGATCTCGGGAGCCAGCGCGCCCAGTACCCCGAGCGCCGGATTTTTAAGGTCAATGATATCCACGCCGGCCGCCAGTGCGATATCGCTTTCCGCCGGAGAAACAACGCTTGCCAGCATACCTGTCATTTTTCTTTTTGTTTTTCCATGCGAAAAATCCGTATCTTTTCCATCAGCCATTGCCAGGCCAGCCTTTCATTTTCACCGGCAGTTTTCTCCAGCGCGATATTAAGATAATTAATTTCCCGATCAATCTTTTCGTCTTCCAACAGGTGCAGACGACTTGTCAGTATAGCCGCTTCAAGCACAACGGCCTGGGCGCGGTTAAAACCTCTGAAGGGTCGATGGATGACCTCGTGAATCACTTCGCAATAGAGCCTCGGGCGGACGGCTTCATCCTCAAAGCGTTCCAGCCGCAACTCAAGATGACTGAGCGCGGCCTGAAGGTGTTGGCCTTCAATTCTCTCAGCTGGCGCCAGCGGCCAGTCGCGGCGTCCTGTCAGGCAACCGGCAAAAAGTCGAACGTCGTCCACACAATTTATCACCGCGGTTTTGCTACGTTGGATATTATCCAGTGTCAATGACGGGACAAAGGGCGCGATGACAATCAATCCCCCCTCCTCGCGAACGCCCATCGGCGCAATATGCGTGGAGCCGTCGGCGTTGCCGGTTGTCACAATAATTTCCCGAATCATCTTGTTCTGTTACCGTGTACGAATAGCTATTTACGGTATTTTCTCATCGTATGGGCCGCCCGTGAGTCCAGCTCTTTTTGCGGGTCTGTTTTTAACGGGACACAGGCACCCCAGTCCAATTCCTCATCCTGCCTGTAACGTTTTCCCAACTGCCAGGCAATCTGCGCCCTGCCCAGTTCTACTCCCATGTAAAAGGCGTGGGAAGGATCATCCTGCAATAAGGCCAGATCGGGAAATAACGCAAACGGATTTTGCGCTGTGTTTATCCCGTCCCGATTATAAACGTGGGTCCCCTCCTCGCTGTTCTGAATACGATAACCAGGATCTTTGATCTCCTGGGAGAGTTCCCTGATCTCGTCCGCACTGTCGGGGAACGGCTTGCGCGCATGCATGCCCAGTAAGGCGCTGTCCAGTCCTTTCGGCAAACTGCCTTCCTCGCGAGCGGCGTACATGATGCGGCGCGCCTTGTTGGCCTCACGTACCGCGCTGCGACAATGCGGACTGACTTCCGTTGCCAGTACTGCATTCAGATGCATCTCCGATATCAAACCGAACAGTACGGCATTAATACCTGTCGTATCGGCCTCGGTCAGTTCGGTGAGGTTGCCCACCCCCATCATGATTCTGATATCGGGATAATTCCCCCGCAGGGCATGATAACGCAGCAGGGATTCCATGAACCCGAAATGGATGGGGTCCAATATCGCATCCGCGTAAAAGCTCAGCCCGCGCTCGCTGCATCGTTCAATCGATCGATATAAAGACGGCATGTTGCCATGTTGCTCCGGTATAAGTATCGGCGTGGAATCTACTTCATCGGCGATCCAGAGGGTGCTCTCTTTCAGGCTGAGCAGATAATCGGCACCGGCCCGTCCGCCGCGCAATAACTCTTTTTCCTCAAGCGAATCCACACTGGTCTTGTGGCCGGCTTCGCGCAACGCCGCAACCGCTTCCTCCAGATGCGGAAACGGCGTATCTGGCAAACAACCGATATCGATCACATCCGCCCCGTCCTCCCGATATTTTTTTGCGCGGGTGAGGATATCCTCGACACCAATCATCGGCGCATCCACAATTTCGGCAAAGATATCCACATCATAGCGGCTCAGGTCGATTGGTTTGCATTCGCGTCCGAAGAAGGCCGGCAGGTCTTTCAAATCAATCGGGCCGCGAATACAGGGAATGCCCAGCGCCTCTGAGACAATGTCCAGGTCACCGCGGCAAAGCCCGGGGACAATTACCTTGTCGAAATCGTTCAGTCCGCGCAAACGCCGCACCAGCATCGGCGCCGTGATCAGGGCCGCCACACTGACGCCGATATTGCGAATCGTATAAGTGAACTCCACCGGCGCCATCTCCCGTAAAACGCTATACAGACGTTTCTCCGCAAGTCTGCCGGTGATAAATAAAATATGTTCTCTGGAGGATTGTGGTTGCATTCTTGCGTTATTATACGCCATCCGTCGCCGTTTTCAGTCTCGCCATGAACGCACGCTTATATTGCCTTGTCCCGCGCGTTATCTTTCTGTATGCTTTCTGTATGCTTTTAAAAATCGGAGATCAAATCCATGCCAGATTCAAACACACCGGAGAAAAATCAAAATATCGCCCTGTTTATTGACGCCGACAACGTGCCGGCCGCGAAAATTGAGGAGATCATATCGACACTGGCACAATATGGCACCATCAATATCAGAAGGATATACGGCAACTGGAAGAGTAGCCGCCTGCAAAAATGGGAGGACAAGCTCCTTGAGAAAGCGATACAACCCGTACAGCAGTTTGACCTGACCAAGCGCAAGAACGCGACCGATATGAGGATGACGATTGATGTGATGGATATTCTGTATACTGAAAACGTTGACACATTTTGTATCGCTTCCTCCGATTGCGATTTCACGCCGTTGGCAATGCGGATTAAACAGGACGGGAAAATAGTTTATGGCTTTGGCACACAAGGCACACCGGAACCCTTTGTCAATGCCTGTTCGCGATTTCTGTATCTTGATGAACGGGAAGAGAACCCGGCGCCGCAAGAACCGGATGACGAGAAAAAACCGGTCCCGTCAAAACGTAAAACGGGACGGGAACTCAAACAGGATACCAAGCTGATTACACTGATTCGTAACGCCATCAATACCGCCGGGGACGATGACGGATGGGCACCGCTTTCCCATATCGGTTCCATTATCGCCAATCAGGCGTCCATCAATGCGCGTAACTATGGTTATGCCACCCTGAGCGCCCTGGTTGAAACGATTGATCTGTTTGAAACGCGGGAAAACAAGAAGAACAACAACATTGAGATCAGGGACAAAAGAAACAACAATACCCCCGATCAAAAAGGCCAGGAAAAAAAATAGGTTCGTCAGGTGGATCAGATACATCATGCCGACGAAAACCTTGCCGGATATACAACAAACGAGGGTGAGTGGCTACTATCGACCAGTTTGCCATTGGCAATTCCAAATAACGACCGAACGGGACCATTTATCCCCCTCCGTTTAATTCTCTAATTAACATTAAATAAAAATTTTAACTGTTTATTTTAATTAAAGTATTTTGAAAATAATCCCTGGCGATTTGGCTTTTGGCACGGATATCGCTACCTTATGCTGTCAGGTAATGCGGCATTGTCATCACACGGTTACTGTATCATTTACCAACAACGTTAAGGAGCAAACCCGAGATCATGCACATACACCTCCTGGGCACCGGTGCTGGCGGTGGCTTTCCACAATGGAACTGTAATTGCCATAATTGCAAGGGTCTGCGCACGGGAAAAATCAGAAGCCCGGCGCGAACGCAGTCGTCTATCACGGTCAGCAGTAACGGCACCGACTGGGTACTGTTCAATGCCTCACCCGATATCCGGGCGCAGATAGAATCCTTTCCCCCCCTGCAACCCGCTCGCCAGATAAGGGATACCGGTATTTGTTCAATCATCCTGTGCGACGGGCAGATAGATCATACGACCGGCCTGATTATCCTGCGTGAACATGACAAACCCTGGGATGTGTATTGCACCGCCAGTGTTTATGAAGATATGACGACCGGTTATCCCCTGTTCAACGTTCTGGGACATTTCCGGGGTGTCAACTGGCATGAGGTCGGCGTTGATCAAGCGCCCTTTACGATTCCAGAGGCAGACGGGTTATTGTTCACGGCGGTGCCACTGAAAAGCGAAGCCCCGCCCTATTCGCCCCATCGTCACAATACCGTCGCCGGTGATAATGTGGGTTACAGGGTGGAAGACACCCGTAGTGGTAAAAACTTCTTTTATGCCCCCGGGCTCGGCGTGGTGGAAGATCACGTTCACGGGTATATGGAAAACGCCGATGTCATTCTGCTTGACGGCACCGTATGGACCAATGATGAAATGTCGCGTTATGGTATCAGTGACAAACTCGCCTCCGAGATGGGGCATCTTGACCAATCCGGTAAAGGCGGCATTATTGAGATACTGAACGGCCTTGAAAAGCCGCGCAAAATTCTGATCCATATCAATAACACCAATCCCATCCTGGATGAAGACTCGCCGGAAAGAAAACAGCTTGATGAATTGAACATTGAAGTTTCCCATGACGGCATGGATATTCGCCTGTGAACGCCGTTTCACTCGTAGTATCCACACGACAGATAAGCAGGACATGTTTATGATTGTTTTTCGCCCCTTTATGCGCTATAGAATCCTGAAAACAGCATTAAAAAAAAGCACCTGATATGACTCAAGACAACACCCCCTGGACAAAAGCGGAATTTGAAAAGCGCCTGCGCGACAAGGAAAAGTATTATCACATCAATCATGAATTCCATATCCTGATGAACGAGGGCGGGCTGGACAAAGAGGCCGTGCAAGGCTGGGTCGCCAATCGTTTTTATTACCAAACCACGATCCCGATTAAAGACGCTGCTATCATGGCGAACTGTCCCGAACGCGATCATCGTCGCAAATGGGTGCAACGCATTATTGACCATGACGGTGTTGAAGGCGAAGAGGGGGGTATAGAAGCCTGGTTGCAGTTGGCGGAGGCTGTCGGTCTCGGTCGGGAAGAAACACTGTCCTGTAAACATGTATTGCCGGGAGTACGTTTCGCGATTGACGCCTACCTGAATTTTGCCCGCCGCGCTACCTGGCAGGAAGCGGCCAGTTCCTCGCTGACCGAATTATTTGCGCCCAAAATCCATCAGAAACGTCTGGATAACTGGCCGACACTCTATCCCTGGATAGACGAAAAAGGCTACCGCTATTTTCGCAAACGTTTAAGCGAGGCACGGCGCGATGTGCAGCATGGACTGGATATCACGCTTGATTACTATAAAACGCGCACCCAACAGGAACGCGCACTGGAAATCCTGCAATTCAAGCTGGACATTTTATGGAGCATGCTGGATAGCATGTGGATGGCCTATATTGAAAAGAAACCGCCTTTTCACAACTGTGTTGAACGCAATGGATATTAATCACAGCGACATACCCGAAATCGCACCGACCTTCCGTCTGCAATGGGAAGAGGTGCAAAATTGCCATGTCGTGCTTTATCCTGAAGGCATGGTCAAACTCAGCAAAAGCGCCGGTGAAATTATGAAGCGTATTGACGGTCTACATTCTGTAGAGACGATAATTAAGGAACTGGAAACTGTTTTTTCAGAAAACAATCTGGAAAGTGATGTCCTGAAATTTTTGGAGGTGGCTTATGACAACGGCTGGATCAGAAACAAGATATAATATCAAACCACCCTTGTGGTTGCTGGCGGAGTTGACATATCGTTGCCCCTTGCAATGCCCCTATTGTTCAAACCCGCTTGATATTGCGAAGTATCGGAACGAGCTGTCGACCGAAGACTGGCTACGCGTGATGCGGCAGGCGCGTAAAATGGGCGCGGCGCAAATGGGTTTCTCGGGAGGCGAGCCACTGGTGCGCCAGGATCTTGAAGAACTTATCCAGGAGGCGCGACAGCTTGGTTACTATACCAACCTGATCACTTCCGGTGTCGGTATGGACGAGGCGCGTATAAAACGTTTCAAAAAGGCCGGGCTGGATCACATACAAATCAGCTTTCAGGCCAGCAATGAAGAACTCAATAACTTCATCGGCGGCACAAAAAGTTTCCAGCATAAAAAAGAAATGGCGCGAGTCGTCAAAGCATACGAATACCCGATGGTATTGAATATTGTCATACACCGTAAAAATATCGATCAGATTCGCGATATTCTGGACATGACGGTGGAACTCAACGCAGATTATGTTGAACTCGCCAGTACGCAATATTACGGTTGGTCGCGCCTCAACGTGGATCACCTGCTGCCGACCCGCGAACAGCTTGCCAACGCTGAAAAAGTGGCTCGTGAATATCAGGAAAAAATGAAGGGAAAATCCAGAATTATCTATGTGATCCCGGATTACTTTGAAAACAGGCCAAAGCCTTGCATGAACGGCTGGGGGGCTATCTTCCTGACCATCGCCCCGGACGGTACCGCCCTGCCCTGCCACGAAGCCGGACAATTGCCCATTGAGTTTCCAAATGTCAAAGACATGGATGTTCAGGAAATATGGCGCGACTCCCCCGGTTTCAATCATTTTCGTGGTTTTGACTGGATGAAAGAACCTTGTCGCTCCTGCCCGGAGAAGGAAAAGGATTTCGGCGGTTGCCGCTGTCAGGCATTTATGATGACCGGCGATCCGAACAACGCTGACCCTGTTTGTGACAAATCACCCTTTCATCAGCAACTACTGGATGATGTTGAACGTATCGGAAGGATCGCCGCCAGGGAAAAAGGCATGGCTATTCAGGAACAGCCGCTGATCTTCCGCAATATGAAAAATTCCAAAAAAATAGTACCCGGCAAAGGCTTACCGGTCTGACAAAGCATTTTATCCTGCCGGCCTGTGAACAGGCGACCGCGAAACTTCCAGTGCCGACGCGACGCGCAAAAAGGCGCACAAACATTAACGCGCTGTTGTATTTTCAATACGCTGCTGCAAAGTCGATCTATGACGATCTTTCAAGATTATCCATTGTCCCCTGTCCTGCCAAACGACCGCGCCGTGGTGGTCGTGGCCGACAATAATCTGCGGCAATCTGCGAACAGTCAAGCCCGGGCGCTGTTCATAATCGCCCGTGCCACGTCTGCTGCCTGCCGATTTGACCGGACATCATGGACGCGAAATATTTTAACGCCCGCACATACGCCCAGGGCGGTCGTTGCCGCTGTTGCCCCCACCAGTTCCTCCGGTAAATTGACGCCACAAATGCTGCCCATAAACCGCTTGCGACTGCTGCCCAGTAACACGGGATAGCCTGTATTGACAAAAACTGCCAGATTATTCAGCAGGGCAAGATTATGTTCCCGCGTCTTGCCGAAACCGATCCCGGGGTCGATAATGATCCCGTCCCTGTCCATACCCGCCCGCTCGCAGGCTTCGGCACGTGCTTCCAGAAACCGCCGGATGTCATTAACCACATCATCGTAAACGGGGTCATTCTGCATTGTTTCAGGCGTGCCCAGCATATGTGTGACGACATAACCGCACTGTCTTTCAACGCATAAATCAATAATAGCGGGATCGTCGTTGCCGCCGGAAACATCATTCACAATGGAAGCGCCCGCCCCCAGCGCGGCCTCCGCGACCCTTGCGCGGCGGGTATCGATGCTGATTTTCACATGCCCCGGCAGAGTTTCGCCAAGCGCCTGTATCACAGGCAAGACGCGTTCTATCTGTACCGCCTCGGACACGTTTTCTGAACCGGGGCGGGTCGATTCCCCGCCGATATCAATGATATCGGCACCGTCATCAATCATCTGCCTGGCATGATTGAGCGCGGATTCGAAAGTATTGAACCAGCCACCGTCGGAAAAACTGTCTGGCGTCATATTCAGTATGCCCATGATCAACGGGGCGTTTTCACCTGCGTTTATCACAGCAATGCCGACATCCTTTCTGTCGCCTCAACCAGGGCGTCAACCATTGAGTCCTCGCTTGCCAGATGTCCCACACCGGGGATGAACATCTGGCGCACAGCCGTCCGCTTCAAATCTAACAGGCCTTGATAAATCAACCAGGCACATGATGGCAGACAGGTCATGTCCAAACGCCCGTGAATGATCGTGATTGGCACATCGGGAATTTCCGGTAAACGCTCAAGGATCTCGTTTTCAGCGATGAAATACCGGTTTTTCGCGTAGTGTATCTCAATCTTGCCCAGATTAATCAAGGTTTCATCGTTATTCGTCTCATCCAGCAGGTAATTGTCGGTAATGGTATGCGTGACCACACGCCCTGCCCACAGTGCCCATGCCCTGACCGTCGCCAGTTGCGTTTCGGCGTCCCCGCAAAAAACCCGTCGATGCAGGGCGCTGGTCAAATCCTCCCTTTCGGCTTCGGAAAAGAGCCCGATAAACTCCTCCCAGTAATCCGGGAAAAGACGATTGACACCGGACTTCATAAACCAGTCGATATCACATTGCCTGGCCAGAAAAATACCTCGCAGGATCATACCGGAGACACGCCGGGGAAAGCGTTCCGCATACAACAAGGCCAGCGTCGCGCCCCAGGAACCGCCAAACAGTAGCCACCGTTCAATCCCCAGTGTTTGCCGAATGGCCTCTATATCGTCGAGGATATCCCCGGTCGTATTACCCCCGGTTTCCCCGTTGGGGACGGAGCGCCCGCAACCACGCTGGTCAAACAGGATGATACGGTAGCGCTCGGGGTTAAAATAACGGCGATGATCGTCTTTGCAACCGGAACCGGGACCGCCATGCAGAAACAGTGCCGGGATCCCCGCCGGGTTCCCCGATTCTTCAAAATAGACCGTATGCGCCGTTTTGGTCGGCAGGGTATAGGCAGCGCGGCATTCAATGGCGGGATAGAGCGCAAACATCGTCTGTTATCCACAGATAACGCCGATTAAAAACCGGAGTTTTATGCTGGGGTGATTTTTTGCCAAAGTTGATGAGCAACGCCCCCGTGTGAGCGAGAATAAAAATTTAAAAAAATCTGCGAAAATCAGCATTGGATTACAGTTCTTTCAGGATTTTTTCGCGTTTGGCTTCATATTCTGCCCGGGTGATGAGTTTTTGCTTCAATAACCGTTTAAGCATCGTAAGGCGTTTCTCGACGGATTCCGCCGAACCGTTATTCCCTTCCTGCATCTCTTTACGCAGGCGCGCCATTTCAAGCCGCATCTCCCGACGCTGTTTTGCCAGTTTTGCGATTTCCAACTGCAACGTTTCGTCCTGTCTTGCCGATACGCTGTCCTCCGCTTCACTGGATTTCGCCACATAGGCATCGGCCGTCCGTTCCAGATCAATGACAAGCCAGTCATGTCGGAGCTTGTCGAGCAACTTGTTGACAACACCGGGAGCACTCTGCGGGATATTTGCAAATGCTTTTGAGCCCCGGGCGCGTTTGCCAAAATTGAAACTGTAGGGTACCGCCGCTCGTCCAGAGGGATCATAGGCCGCCTCAAATGCCTTGCTTCTGAAAAAATCATAATCGCCGATGATAATATTCAGCCGCCCGTCTTTGTAAAACACCCGCCCGGCCACAGCGCGTTTTTCCTGCATCCCCAAAAATTTGTTTTCGTTCTTTTCCAGTACGAAGATGATATCCTGCGTCGGCGCGGCCTTTTGCAGACCCCTGGGCAATTCTTCGCCAAGTCGGTTGATCTGCTGAATGGTGAATATCTTCTTTTTCGCGTCGTCGTCGGCAAAGAAACCGTCATCGGGGATCTCCAGTGCGCTCAAGGCGTATTTCAACGTCTCCGCGTCAATCTCGACCGGATGTTCGTTGGGGCCGAATCTCGTACTATCCTGCTGGACCAGCTTGATGTAACGATTCAGACCCGACCGCCAGATCACATCTTCATCATTGGCCGGGAAGCTGAACAGATTGGCGGCCGTCACTGACGGCGACAGGCACAACGCAGACAGGATAAACAGAAAACGATAGACAGACATTTTGCGTGAAACGGAATATGGAAAAGACACAGTGTACAACAGAGCGGAAAAATAATCATCCCCCGCTATCATTGCCGAACAAGCGTGAGACGACTCTCTCATGTAGCCCGAAGCCTTGCACAAGGAGCATGAGTGCTCATTTTTGCAAACGACCGGGGTTAACCGAGGGGGCTCGGCGGACACCAGTTACCGGAGGGACTGTCCTTTCAAACAATGCATCCAGCCCCTCCTGTCATCAGAAAATCAGAGATTGTAGCGTATACCGACTTCCACCAGATGAGCGGAAAAATCTATCTCGTCGCCAAAAGTGTAGCGTGTCGGTACCGTCTGATAATGATACTGGTTCACTATCCAAGCTGGGTATGTTGAAATAACGATATTTAAGGTCGACGATCATGTTTTCATCAAGGGCATATCCCACCCCGGCACCGATTTGCCATGCAAAACCGGTTTCATCATCAGACACTAGACCATCATCAAACTCCAGATTTGCCATCCCGACACCACCAAGCAAATAGAAGACATCAATGTCATACGCAGCATTCACCATCCCGCCTGTAACAGTGGTATCAATTTCCCCCACAGAGATAGGGGCACTGATTCCAGGGCCAGACACGGTGAATTCGTCCTCCGTCGGCTTTTCGATAAAAGCCTTCAAGCTCCACTCGCAACGGTTGTTTCATCCGGTAACCCAGTACCCCGCTGACGGTGAAACCGGTATCCAAATCCAAATCCACTCGAATCAAAACTCCCACTCACACCAGCTACAGCTATAGTATTATCATCTATACCCAGCTTCAGATTCCAAAACGATCCCTGCGCTACCGCCGATATACCACCCTTCGTCTGCTGCATAAGCATGAGACGAAACCATAAAAAATAACAGTAAAGAAACAATTTTTAGATTTTTGAATAACATCAGCCAACTCCTCCTTCCTAATCAGGATATTTAAGAGAATTTATTATCTTTTAAGATATTTCCCCTGTCAAATATGTATTGAAAAGCGGCATTGGATTAAAACCGGAATGACCCGACATCCAAAATATCGGGAGATAACCGGCGTCAATGCTCCCCCCGCAGATGCCCAAAGACAGGCATAAAAAAAGGCTCCCGAAGGAGCCTTTTTTCGGATTTTGCCAGTGGTTTCTCAGAAGAAGAAAGTCAGACCGGCGGTGAACATATTCAGGTCTTCCGCACCATTCAATGCGGCAACCGGGACTGGTTCTGTGCCTTCAACATCCAGGCTCAACTGCTCCCAGACACCATAGACAATGAGGCGGCTGCCGAAATACTGATTGACCTCAACGCCAATGCGCTGCACATCGGAATCGGTGATGCCCTTGCTTGCAACGGTGCTATACTGGTCATTGTAACGGCCGTACTGAAAGGCCAGCGAGGTGTCGCCGAGGCTGTTAAACGCCCGCTTGATACCCACTTTCAGCCAGTAGGCGTCAGTATCAGGCAGGTCGCCGCCGCCGTCCAATTCAGCCCATTCCCGCTGATAGGAGAAGGCGCCGAAAAGACCGGTATGCATGTCCATGATACCCAACTGCATCTGAAGATTCTCGGCTTCATCCAGTACTACTGCGTCTATCGGTGGTGGTGTTCCACTCGGGCCCGCTGGTACTGCCGGGGTTATTTGTGCCCCTTGGCGATTGATGGCATAACCCACCGCGAACTGCGTCTTCAGACCGGCGACCTCATTCTTGAATTTTGCCGCGACATCATAGACATCATCATTGGCGGCGCCAACGGCGACAGTGAACGGACCGAATTCCGGCAGGTCGTAACGCACGCCCTGGCGATAGATACCGTTACAGTCAATACCGATACCGGCACCACCGCGTAAACCGGCGGTATAGCAACCCATGAAATCACCCCAGGCGATATTAGTCTGTGGCTGTGCCGGGATCACAACACTACCGCTGCCAACCGTCGCTGGTCTTCCTTGTACACGCTCCACAGTGCCGCCATCTGCCCTTCGAATCTCAACACCATTCCCCCGGAACACCGCGGGAATGGAGGACCACAGCGTCAGCGAGGGGTCTTCCAGCACGGCGATATTATCCGTCGGCATGCTCTGCAGGCCGAGGGTCAGCTTGCCGAAATTGCCGCTGAGATGGACACTGTGCCCAAGGATACCGATGCTATCACCATTGTTGCCATCAAAACTATGGACACTGCCGGTACTTCCGGTACCAAAGCCAAGCAGATTGCTACTGTTTCTGGGCTCCAGGATGACCTCAAAACCGGCGGTCAGGCCGCTGTTGGGCAGTTCGGTGGAACCCGCCAGGGTGATACGCGAACCCAGAGTCGTCCCGTTATCCGGTACGGAAACGACATCGTTGCTATGGCCATCGTCCACGTAGGTGACCGCCTGGTTGATCCAGCCGGAGATACTCCAGTTGTCTCCACCCGTGTCAGCCATCGCCGCCTGCGAGCACGACAGGGCCGCTACCGCTGTGGCAATTAAAAATCTAGATTTTCTCATTACAATCCTCCTGGGAGTTTACTTAAGTTTTATAAAACAACGGCTTTAGAACGCTGATTTCGTTGATTGCCAGATTTGCTCTTTCCTTCCTTTAGGGCAAGTCTTTAAATTAAAGGAAACCAGCCTTTGTCTGCCGTATCAAGGTGCAAAAATAATACACTGTTGTATGCATTGCAAGTTTATTTTTACCTGTTTTCGCATATTTTCACCTGATTAAGCCCTTTCAGGGTCAAAAATGGAACAAATTGTTGTATTTTTACAACGACATTAAAAAAGCGTCTGGTAAAAGACACCTTTTTGGGGTTTTGCCAACGCTGCTCAGAAGAAGAAAGTCAGACCGGCGGTGAACATATTCAGGTCTTTCGTATTGTTCAGAATGGCAATAGTCTCCCCGGTCCCGCGGCCCCCGTGTAACTGCGGGGCAGTATAGCAACCCATGAAATGACCCCGGGCGATATTGGCCTGTATCTGTTGTGCCGGGACAGTGCCGCCATCTTCCCTTCGAATCGCAACAGCATTCCCCCGGAACACCGGCGAGACGGAGGTCCACAGCGTCAGTGAAGGGTCTTCCAGCACGGCGATATTATCCGTTGGCATGCTCTGCAAACCGAAGGTCAGCTTGCCGAAATAGAAGCCTGTGCATGGTCAACGTCATCCGAAGATGACGGTTGGTTGACGAGAAGGGATGATGGATAAGAGATATCGTGCCAGTGGGCACTATGTGCTCATCCGCCGCCGCGTTGGTAGATACGACTGAAACGCACCAGGAAAGCCTCACTTGCCTCGGTGTCAATATTGGTAAAATCGAAACAGACATGGATAACGGGAAGCGTTAGCGAGGCCAGCTTGCGTTGCCGTTCCGCCCCGAGACGGATCAACAACGTGCCCTGCGGGAGCGAAACGCTAATCTGTCTGTCGTCAATCCGGTACGGCAGGGTTTGCAGGGCAATGGGGATCAGTCTGAAAAAGTCCTTGCGCGTGATGCCCATCTCACGCTCATAGCGCTGCACATGGCGGACCTGCTCAGCCACCGGCAACCGGTGGCCAGACAGCGAGTACGTCACCGTCCGAAAGCCCAGTCCGGCGGCGTTCTTCAGGCGTGAGATAAATACCGTTTAGCAGTACCAGATGGACGGACTCCTGTGGAACATTGAATTTTTCCAGTACCGAACAGGCAGTGCCCTCGTGAGCAAGCTGTAAACGGGTAGCATTTTGCTCGGCATTTTGTGGCAGATACTGACTGAGACCCGCATATAATTTCAGCGTAATCTGCATAAGGGCGCCTACAGTACGGCGGCGTTATAACCGATAGCCTGGGTACCGGCGAGATAGGCTTCCATGATTCGGGTAGGGTCTTTTAACAGGCGATCTTTCCATTTACCGAGTTTGATCCGGGTCTGGATCAAACCCCTCAACACGCCGACATGCTGCGTCAACCCCAGCGCCTGCGCCCCGATCAGAATATCGTCCTGAAATTGTAAACTCAGGTAACGAAAGCGTTCAGGATCGCAAAGCTGTACGGAGTCGCCGCCGTCAACGCCCATCCACAGACCATATGAACTGGATATCAGCCCCATCGTGTCCAATACATTCATATTGACGCTACCCTGGTGCGGTGTCTTTTTCCCCGCCATGTTCAGTGCCGCGACCCGCCCGTGGTCAACGGCGGTTGGCTGAATGGCCTGTACACTGTATTCACCGGTGGAAAAGTCTTTGCCCTGACAAACATCGCCAGCCGCGTAAATATCCGGATCACTGGTTTGCAGGTAATCATTGACCAGCACGCCAAAATCCAGCTCCAGACCGCTGTCGGCGAGAAATTCGATGTTGGCGGCAACGCCGGTGGCGGATATGACCAGATCGGCGTCCAGCGTTTCATTATTACTCAGCCTGATTTTCAAGGCATTGCCCTGCCCTTTTTCAATGGATTCCACCCGCGTCGCTGTATGTACCATAACGCTCTTTTTTATGCACCAGTCTCTGATGAGATTGCCGGCGATTTTATCCATCATTCTGGGCACCATGCGATCGTCCATTTCAACTACGGTGAGATTCACTTTTCTGGAGGCGAGGGACTCCAGAATAATACAGCCGATAAATCCGGCGCCCATCAACACCACGTTGGCGCCGGGTTGTGCCCTGCTGATGATGTTTCTGGCGTCTTCAAGCGTCCAGCATGAATGAATGCCCGGCAACGCCATGCCTTCAATCGGCGGCCTGATCGGATGTGAGCCGGTGGCGATCAGCAATTTATCGTAGTGGACGGATTCGCCGTTGTCGAGGGACAGCTTTTTTCTGTCGCGATCTATCGTCAACACCCGATCCCGGGAAATATCAATGGATTGGTTATGATAGCGAGTCGGGTCCCGTCTTAAATGCGTGCCCGCCTCATCTATCTTTTCAATAAGGTAGTATGGCAGGGCCATGCGTGAATAGGGCGGTTCCTGTTCATCGCCAATGATCATAATGTTTGCCGATGGGTCGGCCACTCTCAACGTCTCCGCTGCGATAATCCCTGCCGGTCCGGCGCCGATAATGACATGTTGCATGATGATTACTCCTGTCCTGTTTGCCGATTAAGCCACGTTATGCTCAAAGTCTCAGGCGATTACGGGTGGCGTCGGTCGGCACGCCGTCATCCGTCCAGCCGCGCACAGCGTAATATTGTGGCAACATTTCATCAAGATGGTTTACCAGCCCTTTGGCCGGGCCGGTCTTTGCGGCCTCTTTTAACAGTCGTTGCGGCAAGGTATCGTCTTTCCCGCTCAGACCGGCAGCAAGATTGTAGTCACGCTCCATATTCCAGATGCGTTCGCCGACTTCGGCCATCTTTTCCGCCGTCCACTCGCCTTCACAAGCGGCGTTGATCTGCGGGGCGATGTCTTCCAGCGTCCAGGCAAAGGTCGTAAAGACGCATAGCCCGGAGGAATCAACCGCTGCCGTTGTATCCTGACAGACTTTCAGCAGTTCCGCCTTGCCGTCGGTGACAAGCGGGTCAGTCTTTTCCGGAATACCCATAATTTCAGAGGCGACGGTATAACCACGCAAATGGCAGGCGCCTCGGTTCGAGGTTGCATAAGCCAGCCCCATGCCCTGGACGCCTCTGGGGTCATAGGCCGGAAATTCCTGTCCCTTGACAGTCATGGAAAATTCAGGGTGACCATATTTTTCACAGAGACGTTTGGAACCCAGCCCGAGGTCTTTGCCGAAACCCGTGCCGGTTGAGACCCATTCGGCGGCCTTGGACAGCGCCTCGGCGGAGCCGAATTTAAATTCAACGCCATTGGTTTCTTCAGTGGTAATGGCGCCAGTCTCAAACAGTTCCATCGCGGCGGCGACCGTGGAACCAAACGAAATCGGATCATAACCATCTTCATTGCAGAGGAAGTTCGCATAGGTCAGGGCATCCAGATCATCTATCCCGCAGGCGGAACCCAGTGCCCAGGCGGCTTCGTATTCCAGGCCTCCGCTGGCGCCCCAATACCGGGGTTTGTTATCAACGGTGAAATGTTTAGGATCAATGGCTGAAATCCGGCCGCAGGCGATGGTGCAGCCGAAACAACCGGCGTTTGTGATCAAATTGGGTTTGCCGTCGCTTTTTCGCGGTTCTTTCATCGCCTCGCCCGAAATTTTGTGGGCGCCGTCAAACTGGACATCGCGCATATTATGTGTGGGCAATGCGCCCGATTCATTGACGATGTTCATCAATACCTGCGTACCCATAGCAGGTAGCCCCTCACCGGTGACCGCGTTTTCCGCCAGCACTTTCTTGCCGGTGTTGATCGCCTTCATAAATCCCGCCGGATCTTTAATGTTACCAACGCCGCGAGTGCCACGGACTGCCACGGCTTTCAGATTTTTTGACGCCATGACGGTACCCACGCCCGAACGGCCAGCGGCACGGTGCATGTCATTGACAATAGAGGAGTACAGACAACCCTGCTCGGCGGAACGCCCCACGCAGGCAACGCGGATCAGGGGATCCTGGTGTTTCGTGTGGATGAGTTCATCGGCTTCCCATACTGATTTTCCCCATAGTTCATCAGCCGGCAACAGTTCCGCTTTTTCGTTTTCGAGATAAAGGTAAACAGGATGGGGGGAGCGGCCTTCAAAGATGATCATGTCCCAGCCCGCGTTTTTTATTTCGCTACCGATATAGCCGCCCGAGTTTGAACAGGCTATCGCGCCCGTCAACGGGCTTTTGGTGATCACAGAATAACGTCCCCCGGTCGAGGCCATCGTACCGGTCAACGGCCCGGTGGTCATAATCATTTTGTTGTCGGGACCTAAAGGATCGCATGTGGGGTCAGTCTCTTCTACCAGATATTTGGTGGCCAGACCACGCTGCCCCAAATATTGTTGCGCCCATTCCATATTCAGGGGTTCATTGCTGATCTTGCCGCTGGTCAAATGAATGCGCAGTACTTTTTTAGTCCAAGTCATGATTGGATACCTCCAGTGAACGTTATTCGGGGATATTTTGCGCCGCGTGGGCCTGCATTCTTTTCAGACCGGTATGGTCCGAGTCAACATAGGTAATCGCAGCAGTCGGACAGGCCTTCTCACATTCCGGTTCGCCGCCGCATAAATCGCATTTATAGACCGTGCCGGTATCCTGGCTGTAGTTCACAGTTCCAAACGGACAGGCGATTGTGCATACCTTGCAACCGACACATATATCGTCCAGCACTTCCTTGGCGCCGGTCTCCTCATTGATGACGATGGCATCCACCGGACAGGCGTGCATGCACCAGGCTTCGGTGCATTGGGTACATGTATAGGGGACAAAGCGGCCTTCTTCATGAAAGGCAAATATCTTGATTCTGGATTTGGCGGGATTGAAAACACCTTCTGCGTGGTAGGAGCAAGCCATTTCGCATTGCAGACATCCGGTGCATTTCTCTGGTTCAACCTGTAATGATCGCAACATCAATATCTCTCCTCGTAACCTGTTGAGTGTTTTTTTAACACGGTTATTTGATGAATATACCGGCAACAAGTATAGTAGAATTTTCTTTTAAGTATAGCAATATTTTCTGCTCTGTATAATATCAGCATTATCCAGCTGGAGATATTCGCTATCTGTTACTGTCACTCTCTGAACTTAATTATAAAAAATCATGTCCATCTGTCATTAGTCCATTCCGGTCAAGACAATGTTGAAGAAAATGATATTATTGCTCTACCGTTGTAGCCTGCTGGCCGTACTGGCATGGCCTGTTGCGCCATTCGCCGGGACGCTGGAGATCGAATTCATCTATATCGGCGCCGATGACAGTCCCGCCCTGATCGGCGCGAGACAAGGCATTGCGGAAGCTAATCTTCAGGGAAAATTCTTAAACCAGCGTTATCGTCTGGACGTCATGAAGCCCGCCGACCTCCCCGGGCAGGATCTTACGGACTATCTGGCGATACTGACCGACGTGGACAGCGCGACATTCAGAAACATCGCCGGGCGTTTCAGCGCCATGCCCGTCTTTAATCTTGGCAACGAGGATGACACACTGAGAAGGGCCTGCATCGCCAACGTGCTGCATATCGTTCCCAGCGCCCGCATGAAGGCGGATGCGTTGGAGCAATGGCGCCACAAACAACCCGAGACAAAGGCCACGGCGCGGGGATGGCATCACGATTTCAAAAAGTTCGCGGCGCGGGATTTAAACAAACGCTTTAAAAAACGTTTCAAAATGAATATGGATGAAAAAGCGTGGGCTGGCTGGGCAGCCGTTAAAATGGCGTCTGATACAGTAGCGCGAACGGGTCTGACGACAGCGGCTCCAATATTGCGATATCTTAAACATGATCTGGGGTTTGACGGTCAGAAAGGCAGTAATATGAATTTCAGAGACACCGGACAGTTACGTCAATTGTTACTGTTGGTTGAGGCGGACAGGATAGTCGCCGAAGCACCCGTCAGAGGTGTGGCGCAACCCCCGGGGTTAGACAGTCTGGGACTGCCGGACTGTAAATAGACAGGATTGGTATCATCCGCTACAAAATTTATTACAGGAGCCATAATATGAAACTATTCTGGACAGCATTGTCATTAATAACATTAATTTTTAGTACCGGTGCACACGCCGCCGGTTCCAAGCGTATCTTTGTGACGAATGAAAAGGGAAACACCCTTTCCGTAATCAACGGTGATTCGCTGAAGGTTGAAAAAACGATTCATGTTGGCAAGCGACCCAGAGGTATCGGCTTGTCCCCTGACGGCACGGAACTCTATGTCGCTGTCAGCGAGGAAAACCGTATCAAGGTGATTGACCCCGTCTCACTGGACATCGTGAGGGAGTTTGAAGCCGGTTCCGATCCAGAGGCGTTCGCTGTTCATCCAAACGGGAATATCTATATCTCCAATGAAGATGATGCCAAGGCATCGGTATTTGACCCCAAAACCGGGGAAATGCTGGTCGAGATGGAGGTTGGGCTTGAACCGGAGGGCGTGGCCGTCTCTCCTGATGGCAAATATATCATTGTCACGAGCGAATCGACCAATATGTTGCATATCATTAAAGAGTCCGATCACACCATTACACATAATGTTCTGGTCGGTGCCCGCCCGCGCGCCGCAACGTTCACTAACAAGGGCAATATTGCTTACGCCACGGCTGAAATCACCGGAGAAGTGATGAAAGTGGATATCAATAACGGCAAGGTTATAAAAACGGGAACGCTCGGTGACGATAAAGCGAAACCGAAGGATATCCTGTTAGGTAAGGATGAAAAACTGCTCTATGTTGCCGGTGGCCGCGCCAATAAAATAGTAGTGATGGATGCGGATACCCTTGAGATAAAAAAGACGATCCCGGTGGGTAAACGTGTCTGGGGACTGGCCATGACGAAAGATAGAAGGCATCTGTTCACGACCGACGGTATCAGCGGGACTGTCAGCGTGATTGATACGGATAAAAACGAAGTCGTCAAGACGATTAAAGTGGGCGAATTTCCCTGGGGCGTTGTGGCAAACTACTGAAACCATTTTAACTGTTCCGCAGACTATGCTGGCGACCTCCTCATGCCGCCTGTTGAACTGCGGGAGTGACCATTCCCCTGCTACCGGACACACGCCTCAACCGCAATCTCACCTCGTGTTGCCCATTCACGCCACACACACCTGTAAAACAGGTCTCGCAATATCCAAAGCGGTTTTTTTGACCTGCATTTATTGGGCTCTCCCTTCTGACAGCATTTGAACAGACGATCGCGACTTTTTATCCGGTTTTTTTAGTGCCTGAAAAACCAACAGTTGCCAGTAATTTCAACATGCTGTTGCCCAGAAGCTCAAGACAATCCTGTGTTCATTATTCTATTGAATAGACCTTGTCCATACGGTTTTACGGCGGTAGAATATAGCCATGTTGAATACTGCCTCGTCGGAACGACTTGTCGATCATTTCAATCGCGTGATTGATTATGTCCGTATCTCCGTAACCGACCGTTGTGACTTCCGTTGTGTCTATTGCATGGATGACAAGATGCAATTCGTACCGCGTAAGGAACTCCTTGATCTGGAGGAGTTGGCCCATATCGCACGGGCATTCGCCGAATTGGGTATAAAAAAGATCCGCATCACTGGCGGGGAACCGCTGATCCGGCGTAATATCATCAAATTATTTCAGGATATTGCCGTATTGCCGGGGATCAAAGAGGTGGTGACCACGACTAACGGATCGCAGCTACCGAAACTTGCCCAACCGCTTAAAGAGGCCGGCGTCAAACGTATCAATATCAGCCTGGATTCACTTGACCCGGATAAATTCCGGCATATTACGCGCGTGGGCGAACTGGCCAAGGTTCTGGCCGGCATTGACGCCGCCAGCGCCGCCGGTTTTGAAAAGCTGAAAATCAATGCCGTGATATTGAAAAACCGCAATGATGACGAAGTGGTCAAATTGACCCGTTTCGCTGCTGAACGCAATATGGATATCAGTTTCATTGAGGAGATGCCGCTGGGAATTATTGGCGATCATGATCGCGCCGAGGCGTATTATTCCAGTGATGCGATAAGACGTGACCTGGAAGGGGTATTTACGCTGATCCCGACAACGGAGAGCACGGGTGGACCGTCCCGATATTTCAAGTTGGTCGAGACCGGAACACGGGTTGGTTTTATATCGCCGCACAGTCATAATTTCTGTGATCAGTGCAATCGTGTCAGACTGACTTGCAAAGGCCGTCTGCTGTTGTGTCTGGGACAGGAACATTCTGTTGACCTCCGTCAGGTGGTGCGTAACCATCCGAACGATATGGAAAAACTCAAACAGGTTATCCGGGGGTCAATGGCTATCAAACCGAAGGGCCATGATTTTAATCTGAAAGAGAAGCCGGTTATATTCCGGCACATGAATGTCACCGGCGGTTAGCCGTGTTGATAATCGAACCGCCCCTCATCATGGTCATGCCATTTGTCAATTCCGTCCATGTCCGGTAATTATTGTCCAAAAATGACGGCGGCCGGGCTTGAGCCCGCCCGGATGGTGTTTGCTACGGATGAATATCAAAATACCCGCGAACTTTATATCGCCGAAGAACGTCCGCTGACAATCTATATCGACAGTTATGAAATTGTCACGCTGATGACGCTGGGGACCCGACCGGAATTGCTTGTATTGGGCTATTTGAAAAATCAAGGACTTATCGAAAACCTTGAAGAGATTAAATCAATACAGGTTGACTGGGCGGTCAATGCGGCGGCTGTCACGACCTTTTCCGACCGCGAGGATCGGCGGGAGAAACTCGGTACGAGGATCGTCACCACCGGCTGTGGCCAGGGAACGATGTTCAGTAATATCATGGATCATCTGGGGGATATCAGGATATCGATGCGGAAAGTCCGACAGTCAAGTCTTTATACACTGTTAAAAAATCTCAATGCGTACAACGATGTCTATAAACACGCCGGTGCGGTGCACGGTTGTGCACTGTGCCATGGCACGGAACCCCTTGTCTTTATTGAGGATGTAGGACGCCACAATGCGGTTGACGCTATCGCCGGAAAGATGTGGCTGGAAGACATATCGGGCGAGGACAAGCTGTTTTATACGACCGGCAGGCTGACTTCGGAAATGGTCATCAAGGTTGCACAAATGCGTATCCCGATATTGGTATCGCGCTCGGGTATTACGCAGATGGGATTAAAACTGGCACAAGACATGGGGATTACCCTGCTGGCGCGTGCGAAAAACAAACATTTTCTGATCTATAACGGCAAGGAGAATATTGAATTTGATACCGCTTTGCCGTCGAAACGCGAAGTGGCTGGTACTAAAAAGGCAATGGATCATTGAAACCGTTGACAAACGAATTCGACACCCTGATATAAAATGACCAGGTTACAAATGTATGCCTGTTGAGACCGATAATATTACCGCCGTGATTCTTGCTGGCGGTCGGGCACGGCGCATGGACGGTCGGGATAAAGGTCTGATCATGCTGGCCGATAAACCAATGATTGAGTATCTCATTGAGACTCTGCGGACACAGGTGCCGAAAGTGATCATAAACGCGAATCAAAATCACGCGGCTTATGGAAGGTATGGCCTGGAGATCGTTACCGATGAATTGTCGGGGTTTTGCGGTCCGTTGGCGGGGATGGCAAGCGCCCTGCAAAAAATTGATACGGAATACATGGTAACAGCCGCTTGTGATTCGCCCTTTGTCCCTCCGGATATGGTCAAACGGTTGAGTGAAGCATTGGAAAAGAGCGGGGCCGATATCAGCGTCGCACACAACGGCGAAGGCATTCAGCCGGTGTTCTGTCTGCTCAAAAAGTCATTGCTCGGATCATTGAATGACTATCTGGCCGCAGGTCACAGAAAGATTGACCACTGGTTCGGACAACATCACTGCACCATCGCGGATTTTTCCGATGTCCCCTCAACGTTTGATAATATCAACACCCCGGAAGATCTTGAAAACGCCTTGTTATCCATACAACAACGATGAAAATTGAAACCTGTATCCCTGTTTTAGGCATTGCCGCTTACAGCGGTACGGGGAAAACGACTTTATTGATGAATTTGGTCCCGCTATTGAAGGAAAAAGGCAAACGGGTCGGCGTTATCAAACATGCTCACCATGATTTTGAAATAGATAAACCCGGCAAAGACAGTTACAAGATAAGAAAAGCCGGTGCTGATCTGATGTTGATCGGTTCGCAAAAACGCTGGGCGCTGATGGTGGAGCGGGAAGAAGATAATCAGACAAAACGTCTGCAAGAGTATGTCTCTTACTTGAACCGGAGCACATTGGATATTATTTTGGTGGAAGGTTTCAAACCGGAGGTCATTCCAAAGATAGAGTTACATCGTGTCGGTTTGGGACATCCCTTAATCTGCGAGACGGATGAAAGTGTTATCGCATTGGCGACGGACGTCGATATTGACGTGAGGCCAGATATGACCCTGCTTGATCTCAATGATCATCGGGCCATTGCGGAGTTTATTATTAGAAAATTCTGTGCCAAATCTTCTCGGTCGTGAAACAGGAGAAATATAAAACGGGTGAAATCATGAAACGGAGCGACATCGAAAAAGAAATCAGTTGTATGGATGATTTTGATCCGGGTTCCCTCTCGCCAGAACAGGCGCTGGAGAAAATCTTTGACGGGATCGCGCCAGTCACGGAGACAGAATTATTACCGATACGTGACGCGCTCAATCGCGTATCGGCAAGCAATATCCATTCTCCCGTCAATGTGCCAGCAGGACGCAATTCGGCTATGGACGGATACGCCATCCGTGCCGAAGATTTGCCGGAAAAAGGGACGGCGACATTGGAATTGATTGGCTCCGCTTTTGCTGGTAGCCCTTTCCGGGGAAAACTGGAAAATGGCAAATGTGTACGTATTATGACCGGTGCCCTTATCCCGGCAGGCGCAGATACTGTGATTATTCAGGAGCACGTCAGGGCCGATGGCAAACATATCCACATTGACGGCCCGGGCAAGGCTGGCGGGAATATCCGTCAGGCCGGTGAAGACCTTGCCACAGGCGATGTAGTATTGGAAAAGGGCATGAAACTAACACCGGCTGGCGCGGGGTTGCTGGCTTCACTGGGTATTGCGGAAATCAAAGTCTATCGTCCGGTACGGGTGGCTTTCTTTTCTACGGGAGATGAATTGCGTTCACTCGGCGAGCCCCTGGAGGCCGGCGCGATCTATGATAGCAATCGCTATACTTTGTATGGCATGTTGTCGCAACCGGGAGGAATTGAGATCAGCGATATGGGCATTATCAGGGATGAGCGTGAATTGATCGAGCAGGCTTTTCTGGCGGTTAAGGACAGGACGGATGTCTTGCTCACTTCCGGTGGCGCTTCCGTCGGTGAAGCTGACTATATCAAAGAAGTCCTGTTAAAAAACGGGCAGATAATGTTCGAAAAGGTCGCCATAAAACCGGGGCGCCCGCTGGTATTTGGCCGATTGGGTTCAAGCCATTTTTTTGGTCTGCCCGGCAATCCGGTATCTGTTATGGTGACATTTTATCAGTTCGTACAGCCTGCCTTGAAAAGGCTTGCCGGTGAGAGGATGATAACACCCCTTGTGATACAAGCCCACTGCGTTTCCACGCTTAAAAAACGTCCCGGTCGGGTTGAATATCAGCGCGGCGTTTTGGAGCAGGGTGACAACGGAAAACTGCTGGTACGCAAAACCGGCGTGCAGGGGTCAGGCATATTGCGTTCCATGGCGGATGCCAACTGTTTTATCATATTGCCGCTTGACAGCGAAGAGGTCCGACCTGGCGATATGGTCACTGTGCAACCCTTCTATGGGCTGACGTAAACCCGGTACGTAAATATCGCGCACCCTGAGAAAATGCATCGCAACCTGACGCGATCACCCGCACAACCGGGCGGCTAAAGTGACATTCGTTTGTCGAGGGACTGAAAGCACCGTAATCCCCCTGCTCTGTTAATACCGTATGAGCGGGTATTTCCATTCATTATCAATTCCCGTTGCTTCTTCACTCTACACTCGCGTGAAATTGAACCTCCGGCCAACGCTCCATCGTTAAATTAAGGTTAACCATTGAGGGCGCCAGATAGCTCAGGCGATCTTTACCGTCCAGCGCGATGTTATCTGCCATTTTGTTTTCGAATTTATCCAGCATTTCCCTGCTGTCGCATTCAATCCAGCGTACCGCTGTAATCGGGAGATTATCGTAGCTGCATTCCACACCGTATTCTTCTTGCAGTCGCCATGCCACGACGTCAAATTGCAGTACCCCGATTGCTCCCAATATCAGATCGTTTCTGTTGATCGGTCTGAACACCTGCGTAGCACCTTCTTCCCCGAGTTGTATCAGTCCTTTTTGCAGGGCTTTTAGTTTTAGCGGATTATCCAGACGGATACGCCGAAACAGTTCGGGGGCAAAATGCGGGATTCCGGTAAAATTGAGTTTTTCTCCCTGAGTGAAGGTATCGCCTATCTGTATTGTGCCGTGATTGTGAAGGCCAATGACATCCCCCGGCCAGGAACATTCCGCCCGTTCACGGTTATCCGCCACAAAACTGAGGGCGTTGGAAATTTGTACATCACGTCCCAGCCGCACATGATGTATTTTCATGCCCCGTTGATAGTTGCCGGAACATATGCGCAGAAAGGCAATGCGGTCGCGATGGGCCGGATCCATATTGGCCTGTATCTTAAATACAAAACCGCTCAAGCTGTTTTCCTCCGGCGCTACCCGACGTTCACTGGTTATTCTGCCCCGGGGCGGCGGAGCATGTTCAATGAGACAATCCAGGAGTTCGGAAACACCAAAATTGTTCAACGCCGTGCCGAAGAATACCGGGGTTATACGACCTGCCAGAAAATCCTCTTGATTAAAATCATCATAGACTCCCTGAATGAGTTTTATCTCTTCTTGCAGCTCTGGCAAATAGTCTCCCAGCACGGAGATTGAGGGTTCGTCATAAAGGCCTCCAACCAGGGTTTTATGCCTGTTCTTTTTATCGTAGAACCGGATGTTATCATCGATCATATTGTAAATACCCTTCAGTCCGGAACCCATACCGATTGGCCAGGTAAAGGGGACGCATTTAATTTTCAGTTCTGTTTCAATTTCATCCAGCAAGTCAATGGGGTCTTTGCCGTCACGGTCAAGTTTGTTGATAAACGTGATAATCGGCGTGTCGCGCAGGCGACAAACTTCCATTAATTTCAGCGTCCTTTCTTCCACACCCCTGGCAACGTCAATGACCATCAGCGCCGAATCAACAGCAGTCAGAGTGCGATAGGTGTCTTCGGAAAAATCGGCGTGACCGGGCGTATCCAACAGATTGATAATATTGCCGTTATATGCAAACTGCATGACGGAGCTGGTCACCGAAATGCCCCGCTCCTTCTCCATCTGCATCCAGTCCGATGCGACGTGGCGACCGGATTTTCGCGCCTTGACCGTCCCCGCCGTCTGAATAGCGCCACCATATAGAAGCAGTTGTTCGGTTATGGTGGTCTTGCCCGCGTCGGGATGAGAGATGATCGCGAAGGTACGACGCCTGTTTATCTGGCAAATTTGCTCTGACATCTTGCCGTGCTTCAATAATGATGAGGCCGCGGTTTATCCATCAATGCCTTCATTTCCCTGACGGCTTCCGTCATACCCGTCAATACGGCGCGCGCGATAATGCTGTGTCCTATATTGAGTTCCCGTATTTTCGGAATGGCGGCGATCTGCTGTACATTTTGATAGTTAAGCCCGTGTCCCGCATTGACATTGAGACCTATCCGATCGGCATATTCCACGCTTCTGATGATCCGATTCAACTCATCCAGGCCGGCTTTTTCATCAACAGCATCGGTATAGTGTCCTGTGTGTATTTCAATATAAGGTGCCCCGGCGTCCGCCGCTGCCTGAATCTGTTCTTCATCGGCATTGATGAATAAGGATACCCTGATGTCGGCTTCTCGCAATCGGGCACAACTCTCTCGCACACGAGGTAACCGGGATATGACATCCAGCCCGCCCTCGGTGGTCAATTCTTCGCGTTTTTCCGGGACCAGACAACAGAAAGCGGGGCGGACGGTTTCGGCAATCGCCAACATTTCTTCAGTCAGGGCCATCTCAAGATTCATCGGCGTCTGTAGAGTCTCTTTCAGTAAATTGACATCGCGTTCCTGAATATGCCGTCGGTCTTCACGCAAATGGATTGTGATTGAATCGGCGCCAGCCTGCTCGGCAAGCTGCGCCGCAAATACCGGGTCAGGATAAGTCGTTCCACGCGCCTGACGCAGTGTCGCAATGTGATCAATATTGACGCCGAGTAGCATGACTGACTTTTTTATTGTGGACATAAGCTTGATACAACCGGCGACTGGACAGAGGTTTGTCTCCTAAATGTTTCGTCAGTATCGTTCTTAATAAACACTTGGTGGCGTTGATATTTTCTTCTCCACACAGGGTCTGATTGCTCATCTGCAACAGGGCGGCCCCTGATATTCTGATTCCACCGCCCGCCGACGCAGTATCCTTCGGGACCTTGGCGGGACCGGAATCAAATCGATACAGGTAGTCGCTTTCGGTATTGACAGGGTCGCCCGTCGCGACATCATGGTCCAGTACAATACCGTATCCAATTGATTTCAAAAGCGTGTATTCATAATAACGCAGAATGATATTCGCTGATTCACCTTTCACCAATCGCGCCAATGTAGATTCGTAGGCATCAAACAATTCCATGTGGGGTTCATGTTTGTGTAACAGCCGCATTGTGATTTCGTTGATATAAAAGCCGACCATCATTAATTCCGGTTCCGGCCGCTGGACCTTTCCGGCATACTCAATATGGATCAGGTTCCCCAGTTCGGATTTCGCTGACCATGATAATAAGTATTTCTGATACAGGTCATAATTGTCGGCGCATCTTTTTTTATCGCGCTTTATCCCCTTCGCCACGAGATTCAGCCTCCCGTGTTCGCGCGAGAACACATCCAGTAATAAACTGCTTTCGCGATAATTACGATGGTGCAGTATAAATGCGGGCGTAAATTCAGCTTTCATGCTTGTATATAACCGAGCTGCCGTAAGGCCTGTTCGGAATCCGCCCAGTTTGCCTTAACCCTGACCCAGGTTTTCAAATTGACTTTTTTTTCCAGCAGTTTCTCCATATCTTTTCGGGCTGCTATGCCAACGGCCTTAAGCAAAGTACCTCCTTTGCCAATGACGATGTTCTTCTGCCCTTTTTTTTCAACCCATATCACGGCATGGATATGAATGACATTTTTATTTTCCCTGAAAAGCTCAATGGTGGTAGACAAACGGTAAGGCAATTCATCACCGAGGCGAAAGAACAGTTTTTCCCGTATGAATTCTGCGACCAGAAAACGGGGGTCCTTATTGGTAATCCGATCAGCAGGATACAACGGTGGTGCTATGGGCAATCTATTGATTAGCATTGGTCTCAGCTTGTCCAGCCCATCTCCTCTACTTGCGGAAACAGGCAAAATTTCCGTTAAACCCGTTTCTTTGGCAATGCTACCAATGAACGATAGCAATTTGTTTTTTTCTTTCAATTTATCCAGCTTATTCAGCAAGATGATGATGTTATCACGCGGAACATGTTTAAGCGCCGTCAGAACATTTTGGTCAAGCAGGTTCCATTTCATACACTCAACCATAAAGAGAACAACGTCAATATGATGCAGGGCATTCATCACTTCCCGGTTCATGTATCGATTCAACGCCACTCCGGGACGTTGTTGCAGGCCGGGAGTATCAATAAAAATGATCTGCGCCCGGTCGATCGTCTCTATTCCTTGAATATTCCAGCGAGTCGTCTGGGGTTTTCTGGAAACGATACTGAGTTTTGTCTCAAACAGGCGATTTAATAACGTCGATTTACCAACATTAGGACGGCCTACAATACTGACATAACCTGTTCGAAAGTTATCCATCGTGCGTTGGTTATTGTCGCGATTCTAAAAGCGCCAGCACCTTTTCAGCGGCGGATTGTTCGGCCTTGCGTTTGCTGCTTCCGCTGGCGGATACGGCGTTATCTAATATATTGACTTTGCAAGACACCGTGAACTCGGGTTGATGGGAAAAACCCGTTTCTTCAATAACAGTGTAGACCGGAACCGCTTCTTTCCTGGACTGAAGGTATTCCTGTAGACGTGATTTCGGGTCTTTTTCCGTGTCGGACGCGTCAATCTTTTCAAGATGAGACTGATATAATTGCACGATGACATTGCGACAGGTCTCCAGATTGGAATCCAGATAGACAGAAGCAATGAATGCTTCCAGAGTGCCTGCCAGAATAGAATGCCGCCGCCAGCCGCCGCTTTTTCTTTCACCCGGACCGAGTTTCAACTTGTCGGACAGATCTATTTCCTTCGCGATTTCGGCCAGCTTTTCTTTTCTTACCAGAGCGGCCCTGAGTCTTGTCAATTCGCCCTCGGACGCTTGCGGAAATTTTTTATACAGGATATCCGAAATAATAAAACCCAGTATCGCGTCCCCCAGATATTCAAGCCTTTCGTTATTATGACTGCCGATACTGCGGTGGCTCAAGGCCCGCACCAGCAGATCAGCATTATTGAATTTGTAATTGATCAGCACATTATCTATTGTGATGTAACCCCCAATTCAACCGTTTCATCAACATCCATCATCAGAAAAACGTCTTTAAAGAGCCTGTTTTCAGCTCTGTATTTTACATTAAGAAATCGCCTGTTCCCGTCTTTCGATTTGGTTACGGTGACCAATTCCTTTACTTTATTCTCGCTAAACCTTTCCAGGTTGTTAATCCCGGCTTTTGTCACAAACCGTTTGCGAATATCTCTAGTCGTTTTATTTTTCATGCTGTGTTCACTGGCCATTGATTCCATGACGCCTGTTACAGCAAAGTATTCACTATAGAGCGGAAAGAGCCTGAGCGCAAAGATAACAAAACACCCTACTACTACCAGGATTAAAAAAATACCGGTAAAAGTTATTCCTCGCTGATACTGCGCCACCTGCTTCATCTTCTGATTACCTCCTAACAATTAAATCTTTAATTTTTATTCTATTCTTTCACAAATGCATGAATTTACCAAACCGGCTGAAATCCGCGCTCTCATCATTTTCAATGTTCCAGTTCATCCATACTATAATAGCCCGACCGACGAGATTTTCATCAGGGACAAACCCCCACACACGACTGTCCCTGCTGTTATCACGATTATCACCCAATACAAAATAATGCCCTTCCGGAACGATTTTTTCCAGTTTTGCCGATGCCCGATCAGGACGAAGCAATGTTTCATAACGAATGCCATTATGCAACGTTTCAACTCGTGTTGATACGAAACGCTTTTCCCCATTATAGTCCTTTTTCAAGGATTGTGTTACAGGCATACCATTGACATATAGAGTTTTATTGCGATAGGCAATTTTGTCCCCAGGTAATCCGACAACACGTTTTATAAACAGGATATCCGGGTTTTGTGGAAAACGAAACACAATGACATCACCTCTTTCTGGCATGCCGCCCCCAAAAATCTCCCAGTGTGAAACCGGAAAACGCAGGCCATAGGCATATTTATTCACCAGAATAAAGTCGCCGATCAACAGTGTCGGCATCATTGAAGCCGAAGGAATCCTGAACGGTTCAAACAAAAATGAACGCAATACAAAAACTGCCAGGAAAACAGGGAAAAATGATCTCGAAAATTCAGTGATCCACGGCCGTTTCAAAGTTTTTGTCTTTTCTGCTTTATCTTTGAATCCGTCAGGCGCGAGCGCTTCCTTTCGAGCGCGGGCAAAAAAAAGGTCAATCAGGCAGATTAAACCGGTGACAGACGTCAGCAGGAGCAATATTGCGGAAAAATCAAATTTCATTTGTTTTTGCCGATATGCAGGATCGCCATAAAGGCCGCTTGTGGTATTTCAACCGAACCAAATTGTTTCATACGTTTTTTACCTGCCTTCTGTTTTTCCAGTAATTTGCGTTTACGCGTGATATCCCCACCGTAGCACTTGGCGGTCACATTTTTTCGCATCGCCCGGACAGTCTGTCTCGCCAGAATTTTGGAGCCAATAGCTGCCTGAATGGCTACTTCATACATCTGACGAGGAATGAGTTCCTTTATCTTTTCTGTGAGCTCCCGACCGTGGCGCCGGGATAAATCCCGATGTACGATGCAGGACAACGCGTCAACGCGCTCACTATTTATCAAAATATCCAGTTTCACCAAATTCGCTGCCTCAAAACGATTGAAATGATAATCAAACGAGGCGAAACCCCTGCTCATTGATTTAAGACGGCTGAAAAAATCCAGCACGACTTCACTCAAGGGCATTTCAAATGAGAGCGATACCTGCTTACCAAGATAGCGCAGGTTTTTTTGTACCCCTCTCTTCTCCATACAAAGCCCGATCACATTCCCTAGATACTCGTTCGGCGTCAGTATATCGGCGGTAATGACCGGTTCCCGGATTTCAAGCACGTTCTCTGCTGGAGGAAGTTTGACGGGATTATCAATACTGATTATACCATTATTTTTCGTCAGTACCTGATAAACCACCGTCGGGGCAGTGGTGATCAGTACCAGGTTATATTCACGCTCCAGGCGCTCCTGGATGATCTCCATATGCAACAGGCCAAGAAAACCGCAGCGAAAACCGCAACCCAACGCATGTGAGGTTTCCGGCTCATAGTGCAAAGCGGCGTCATTCAGCTTTAATTTTGCCAACGCTTCCCTTAATGCCTCGTAATTGCCGGAATCCACCGGGAACAGCCCTGAAAAAACCCGAGGGTTAACTGTCTGGAATCCAGCCAGTGCTTCCGTCGCCGGTTGATTGGCAAACGTGAGCGTATCGCCGACTGGCGCACCGTCAATATCCTTTATCCCGGCAACGACATAACCGACCTGACCCGCGCCTAAACAATCTTTGGGGCATTGTTTTGGCGTAAAAATACCTATCTGGTCCACCGGAAAATCGCGTCCAGTGGACATAACCCGGATTTTATCTCCCCGTCGTAACTGACCTTCGTTTATTCTTACCAGCGAAACCACACCCAGATAATTATCAAACCAGGAATCAATGATCAATGCCCTCAACGTGGCATTCGGTGTGCCGTGCGGGGGCGGAATCTTGCGGATCAACTGTTCAAGCAGTGCTTCTACACCGGTACCGAATTTGGCGCTGATACGCAGGGACTGCTGCGCATCAATTCCGATGATTTCCTCAATCTCGTGAATGATTTTGTCCGGTTCCGCTGACGGCAGATCAACCTTGTTTATCACCGGCAGCACTTCAAGGTTATTGTCAACAGCCATCAGACAAGTAGCGACGCTTTGTGCTTCCACTCCCTGAGCCGCATCCACCACTAGTAAGGCGCCCTCGCACGCCGCTAGTGAACGCGACACCTCATAACTGAAGTCAACATGACCCGGTGTATCAATGATGTTTAACTGATAGGTCTTGCCGTCTCCAGCCTTGTATTCAAGCGTGACACTTTGCGCCTTGATAGTAATACCGCGTTCCCGCTCGATATCCATAGAGTCCAGTATCTGGTCTGCCATTTCACGCTGGCTCAATCCGCCGCAAATCTGGATAAATCGATCCGCTAGCGTCGATTTACCATGGTCAATATGCGCGATGATGGAAAAGTTACGGATATTCTGCATATCTCATTATCCGCATGCACAGACGATGGCCGAGTACAAAACGCTCAGTCGCCGTCTGCGTAATCTACGGATAAAAAATTAAAGACACCGTCGCAACCTTGCGCTGGCGTACCTGCCTGCCGCAGGCACGGAAACGGAGGAGGAAAACTATTCATCCTCTATCATGAGCGCAAGGAATATTGGTCCGCCGCGACGCTGTATCAATACTGGTACGGAACGATTTCTAGACAATCCATCAAGCAGTTGATTGAAATGCTCAATATCCCTTATCTTTACATTATTCATAAGCAGTATTATATCTCCATCGCGTATGCCCGCTTTCTGCGCCGGGCCCTCATCAACCCGTTCCACTAGAATACCATGCTCACTTTGCAGTTCTTTTTTCTGTTTCTCAGACAGATCCTTGACGACGATGTTTAACAGGTTGTAGCGTGACTTTTTGCCCGAACCGTTATTGCCTGCGATGATGTCATCTCCTGGCAGCTCAGACACTGTAAGCCACAGTGTCTTATGCCTTGAACGACGAAGGATTTCAATGGAAACGGTGTCGCCGACAGGGGTATTCCCGACCAGAGGAGGCAACTCAGAGGAAAAATCAATTTTCTCGCCGTTGAATTTAACGATAACATCACCGACTTCAATACCGGCTTTTTCAGCCGGACTGCCTTTAATCACTTTGCTGATCAGAGCACCATGCGGATATTCCATGTCAAAGGATTCCGCCAGGTTTCTCGTGATATCCTGTATCAGTACTCCTAGCCAGCCCCTTGATACTCGCCCCTTGTCACGTAGCTGTTTATAGACATTTTCTACAACATCGGCTGGCACGGAAAACGACAGCCCCATAAAGACACCGGTCGGACTGTAAATCTGTGAGTTGACGCCGATTACCTCACCAGCAAGATTAAACAACGGTCCACCGGAATTGCCCGGGTTGATCACCACGTCGGTCTGAATGAAGGGGACATAATTTTCTCTGGGCAGACTCCGTCCGATAGCGCTGATGATCCCGGCGGTGGCCGAGTAGTCAAAACCAAACGGCGACCCGATGGCCAGTACCCATTGCCCCACTTTCAGTTTCGATGTGTCACCAAAGCGCAAGATGGGCAAATTTTCCTTGGCGTTCACCTTCAGCAAGGCGATATCGCTACGTGCATCAGAGCCGACAAGCTCAGCCGTGTATTCACGCTGATTATTCAAGCTGACAATAATTTCAGTCGCGCCTTTAACAACATGATGATTGGTAATGACATAGCCGTCTTTCGAAATGATAAATCCTGACCCCAGCGAGGAACGTTCCCCGAACGGAGATGATTGCTCCGGCATTTCCCCGAAATACTTTTTAAAAAATTCATAAAAAGGGCTTTTTTCAGGCATATCGGGAAAACCGGGCATCTGATAAGGGAGCACGCCAGATAAATTGGAACTAGTGCTGATATTAACCACTGCCGCCGACTTGTCATCAATCAACCCGGTAAAATCTGGTAATGCCTGTGCATTGGCCAGGCTGGCGGTGAATATCAAAAAACCCGCCAGACTGGCAGTAATGAGATAATTTTTCACGGATTGCATGATTATTGATGTTGTCAACGCTTATCGCTGTCTAGAAAGATTCATTGGTGAATAAATTCTACATGATCCGCCATTTTTCTGACAGTCTCTCCCGGAACTTCGCCGATAACAGTCACCCGATGATCATCTATATAGAACGCATAGGCGTTGACGCTCCCAACCCTGGAAATATTCGTATCTGGTTCTTCCAGGTGTCGCCCTTGTACTTTCTCAACAAAAATGGAAACCACCGCCAAGCCGTCCGTATAGACAAGCTGTTCTACCAGCGACGCACCAGCGCCCATGGCCTGTCTGCCATACTTGCTCATCATGAATCCAGCCGGTTTCCAAGTTGTCCGCCAGCGTTTCATACCGGACTTTGATGAGATCGGCACCGGTTTCAAATTATCGTGAAGGGTATAGCCCTCGGTCGCAAATGACGATTTCAACAATGAACCGTCAATATCATCAAGCACATCAAGACGGGTAAATATAATCTGCTCAAGTATCACGCCCGGCTGATTCTTCAATTCTGACTTGAGCAATAATTTTGATTGTTTATCAACCCAGACTTGATAACCATAACGATATTTATCCTTCGGACTTATATTGACAATCCACGCATCCCGTCCAGCAATCCGGTCCTGTCCAACGATTTCAAAATTATAGAAGTCGGATATCGGCTGCGTCGGTCTCGGCAAATAAGTCGATATCAGTTCCTCCACCCTGCTTTTTTCAACCAGCACAGACTTTTTTTCGGGGAAATAGTATTTTACCTTTCCACGGCTGCGTATCACTTCCCGCGCCTCACCGGTCAGTGAAACGAGACGTTCATAAACGGCATTCTTGTCGGCCTTATGAATGATACGCATGGTATCAATACGCTCGTCATGACAGTGGATGAACACGCCATCATAATTGAGGGAACGGCCTGCCTCCGACATTTCATTCAGCAGTATCTTCGGCTCGGGCGTTTTCGGTTCGGAGTAAACCGACAACATCGCCACGGAGAGTAAAACAAAAACCAGGACTGCTATTGGGTTTTTCAACGACAGGCTACTATTCTGTTTCAATGGAGACTGTTCTGACGTAAGATGAAATACCGTGAATACCACCATTACTCCGGTGTTCATTGTAATTCACCAAATAATGGTTAGGCGGCTGTTTCAATATTGAAGGCGGTGCGTTCAACCGTACGGGCGTAGAGACTAGCAAGGTATCGGACGAACTGGAAACTGTCGGAAAATCGGCAACCTCAGATTGGACAGGTTCAAACACCTTCTCAACATCACCTGTGGCAACAACAGGATCAGGAGTGGTGTTTACGGGGATGTTTTCTTTTTGTATGCCAAGTACGGCGAACATCACCACGGAAGCAGCGATAGCAAAACCCGCGAGCGGTTTCAGCCAGACAGCTTTTTGCTTTCGAGGCATAAACGGGACAGGTTCATTTTGCAACCTGTCACGTACCGCCACGGAGATATCGCCCACCCTGCTGTCGGGCGTATACCCCCGCAAACAGTCTCCGATAAGATGATAACGCGACCAAATATTACGCAGGGACGCATCTTCCAGGAGTTCATCAATAATAATCTCATTAGCAACGACTTCCTCGCCGTCCATTAACATGGAAATTTTTTCACGTCTATTATTCATAGTGTTTTATTGTTTCATTTCTCCAATAAAAATTTTATTTCAACATCAATTGCTTCACGGGCACGAAAAATCCTTGATCTCACAGTGCCAATAGGACATTCCATTACTGTTGCAATCTCTTCATAACTCAAACCTTCCACTTCCCGTAACATGATTGCCGAATACAGTTCATCAGGCAGATTTTTAATTGTCTTTAATATGATATCCTGCAACTCGTCTTTCATTAACAGGTTTTCGGGGGTGGCCTGCTCCCTTAGAGCACTACTTCTGTTGATTTGTTCAACTTCAGACACATCAAGTTCACTTCCCGCCGACCGTCTTGCCTGGGACACCAGATAATTTTTCGCCGTGTTCACCGCGATCCGGTACAGCCAGGTATAGAACGCGCTCTCACCTCGAAAATTGGGCAGGGCACGATACGCCTTGATAAAGGTGTCCTGCGCGACATCCTGTGCATCGCTGTGATTCTTAACAAAACGAAATACCAGATTAATAATACGCTGCTGGTATTTCAGAACAAGCAAATCATAAGCCATTTTGTTTCCGTTCTTAACCTGTTCAATCAACACCTTGTCCGTAATATTATCGGCCATATCGTCCGTTGTTCCTGCGCGTTATTGTTTTTTCTGCCGAAATCTGAAAATGGTCCGAATTTTCCCGCCTATTGCAGTATGTCGCTATCCTAAATCAGGATTATAAAGGCGGATTCAATTTAAATTTATTTTTAATTTTAAATATATAGTTATAGAATGGGGATTGCCGTCAAAATACGGTCTGTCCCGTTTTAGTTGCCAACCGCCCTTCTTGCAACGCCATCCCCTGCTCACAGCACCGACATCTTTCATGGTGATCATGCACAATTGCGAATAACAAACCCAAAATCCTTCCCTTCATGAAATATTCGGGATAAGAAGTGGATATACTACTTGAAACAAGATGTATCACCAAACAGAATATGACGTATTAATTATTGGTAGCGGTGCGGCGGGTCTCAGTCTGGCGCTTAAACTGGCCGACCATGGCCGCGTGGCTGTTTTATCCAAAGAACGCTTGACTGAAAGTGCCACGTTTTATGCCCAGGGTGGCGTCTCGGTGGTGCTGGATGAGCGGGACTCAATTGAATCGCATGTTGAAGACACTTTGGTGGCCGGTGCCGGTCTGTGCAACCCTGCCATCGTTCAACTTGTCGTGGAACATGCCCATGAAAGCATTGAATGGCTGGTCGCCCAGGGCGTTAATTTCACACGTTTGGACGATGACAGAAAAAACGGCTTCCATCTCCATCGGGAAGGGGGGCATAGCCATCGGCGCATTATTCACGCTGCCGACGCGACCGGCATGGTCATTGAAACCACTTTGGAGACATGCGTCCGACAACATCCGAACATTGATTTATTTGAATACCATATCGCTATTGATTTGATCACATCACGCCACTTGTCGGAAGCGGATAATCGTTGTTACGGCGCTTACGCCCTGGATCTCAATAATAAAAAGGTCACCGTTTTCAAGGCGAGCAAAACGGTATTGGCGACAGGTGGCGCCGGCAAGGTCTATCTCTATACCAGCAACCCGGATGCCTGTACCGGCGATGGGATTGCCATGGCTTGGCGCGCGGGCTGTCGTATCGCCAATATGGAGTTTATTCAGTTTCATCCCACCTGCCTGTATCACCCCGAGGCAAAATCGTTTCTCATCTCTGAATCCCTGCGTGGAGAAGGGGCACGATTAATCCTGAACAACGGCGAGGAATTTATGCAACGCCATGATGCACGCGCCGAACTGGCGCCCAGAGACATTGTCGCAAGAGCCATTGATCAGGAAATGAAACAACACGGGCATGACTGTGTTTATTTGGATATTTCCCATAAAAAAAAGGCGTTTATCGCACACCATTTCCCTACAATAAATCGGCGCTGTCTCGACCTCGGCATTGATATTTCCAAAGAGCCCATCCCGGTCGTGCCCGCCGCACACTATATTTGTGGCGGAGTGGTTATCAATCGGAAAGGCCGGACAGATATTGCCGGGCTGTACGCGATTGGCGAAGTGAGCTGTTCCGGTCTGCATGGCGCCAATCGAATGGCCAGCAATTCCCTGCTGGAATGTATCGTTTTCGCCCACGCCGCCTATCAAGATATACGACAAACCCTGACTGCCGATGAAAAACCTAAAACCCTGCCCGACTGGGATGAGAGTCGCGTGACGGATTCCGATGAAGAAGTCATGGTAAGCCATAACTGGGACGAAATCCGCCGCTTCATGTGGAATTATGTCGGGATTGTACGCACGGACAAAAGATTGCAACGCGCCCAAAACCGCGTTGAATTATTACAATCGGAAATTACCGACTACTACAGAAACTTCAGAGTCAGCAAGGATCTGATAGAGCTTCGTAATCTGGCTATCGTGGCAGAACTGATTGTCACATCGGCGTTGCGTCGCAAGGAAAGTCGCGGTCTGCATTACACGACCGACTATCCCGCGCAGGATAAAAGTGGGCATATACGTAATACTGTTTTAAAACCTGAATTATCCAGCGGCAATCATATCAAGGAGCGTAAACCATAATAATATATCTGCATATGGCGAAAATTCAGGGAATTATATACTTAAGTACGCAAGCCTTTGCTACAGATATCCGTTACCGTTCGGCTCCGGCGGCTTTGATTAACATATTCCACTGCGTCGGCCTGGCCTTCAATTGCCGCTTTCATTAACGCTGTTTCAGCAGTCTTCTTCTTTGCTTCAGTTTTATAATAATCAATAGAGATCTGAACGTTAATTAGTATCCATTTCAGTCCGCGACGTGCTAACTGAATCTGAAGTTCTTCTTCTGGTGATTCTCCATAAGACACATATATAGAGAATCGGCTATCTGAATCAAAGCTAAAGTTGGTTGCTTCTAATGAATCCAGGTTCTTGACACTATTATTGGCACCGTTTACTAATTCATCCTTATAATCTTCATCTAACAGCTTACTTGATTCTTCTTCCAATGGTTGATCCGACGTCAACTTAATCAGACCTGGTGGAGTAATATAACTGTCTATCAAATGATTCATAATTTCTGATATGAAGTTTACTGCCAGAGACTCAAATCCTTCTGCTAATAAATCATTATTAGAATCTGCAGAATCAGAGAAATGGATTTCTATCAACTCTCGGGACTGGCTCTTAAGATTCTCTCGCAGAATAGGAAAGTCTATATTTCGGGATAATTTTTCCGTATCTTTTTGTTCTATACCGGATTTAATCGCATACATTGTTATAAAAGGGCCGCTTACTAAATAGCCTAATAATAATGCTAAACAAATTGCTACAAAAGCATAAGCCGTTTTGTTAGTCGTCTTCATCTTTTTTGCCCTCTTTTTTCGGATATGTGTTTCAGAAAGGAATCTACCAGCAACGCGGCGATATTGAAATCAACAACCTGTTGCAGGCCATACCAGGCGGGGATACTGTTGACCTCAATAATGTAATATTGTTTTTCCTTATCCCGTATCAGATCGACGCCAGCATAATCAATCTTCAATATCCGACAGGCAGTTTCAGCCAGGAGGACAATTTCATCATCCAGTTTAAATAACCTGCATTCTGCGCCCTGTGCCCGGTTGGTCAACCAATTGCTGCTGTGCCTTTGCATGGCGGCCACTGCTGTGCCGTCAATGACAAGGATACGAATATCAGTGTAAGGTTTATCTTCTCTTTCGATAAATCGCTGCAGATAGTAGACACCGGCGAATTTTCCATCGTGGATCAGGCCGCTACCGTCATCCAGCAAATGCATACCCACCCCCTGTGAACCGAACAAAGGCTTTAATACTGTCTTGTGTCCCTTGGCGGATTCGGATAACACAATATCATTTGCCTGCTCCATAGATTCGCAGATCCAGGTGAGTGGCGTCGGCAAACCAGCACGCTTCAACAACAGGCTAGTCAGCGGCTTGTCAACAGTGCGTTCAATCGCACGTGATGAGTTATAAACGACAACCCCCATATCGTGTAGAGCATGCAGGATATCCAGGCGAAAGATAAGCTGTTCAAGTGTGCCACCGGAAAACCCCCTGACAAAAACGCCCGGCGGCGGCTGTTCAAATCCGGGGATTATCAGGTCATTACCAGCCCCGTTTACAGCGATCATACAGTCCGACAGTGATACACAGATGCCGGTGATTCCATGCCTTGCAAACGCCTCACTCAACTGATGCCCATGCCAACCCGGATCATCGGTAATAATGGCAAGCTGTCGCGGCATTCCCGGCACAGTCATGGCGTCCTCCGACTATATCGAAAGGACGGCAATTTAATTTTCGCAAAGAAACCACATAATGGTAACCAGATTAACTGAACGATTGCTTCAATAAATCAAGAGCGATTTTACCGGCGTAAAAGGTATGCCCCGTGTCCAATGAGGTCACGGCAACTTTGGCCGGGCTGAATAACATGGGATCAATTTTATAAAAATCATAATCGACTTCTTTAAATATCTGCGCGAAAGGCTTACCATAATCCGCCGAAGCGCTGCTAGGCAGTTTGTTTGCCAGTTCTTCCGCTTCATCATCGTTTCCGTTGATAAACAGTTGTACCTTCCCGGCAAACAGAATCGCGTCGTTGCTACGACCCATCGCCGTCAGAAAGTCTGCAGACGGTGGGCATATCGGCGCCGTTCCCGCGCCGTCAATGATTTTTTCCAGTGGAAAATGCAGGGCATGCGCCTTGTGCAGGGCAGTTTCAAGTACGCGCGCGACCACCTGCACCGAACCGGCCAGACTTGATATCGGGGTCAGGATAATAGTCAATGCCGAGGGGGGAATGCCACATTTCCCTGAGATCTTGTCGCTTATCTCAACCGGCGGAAATTTATCGACCTCAATCACAATACATGCTGACCCTGCCTTGTCCCGGTAACCCAGATCCTCGTAAAGCGTTTCACTGCTGCCCATCGCCCTCGCCGGACCTGAACCCAATGCATTAAAAGCGCCCTTGCCTTCCCCAGCCTGTAGATGCCAACCGGCATATTGGCTGCCGAGACAGGACAGTACTGGATTGCTGCTGTGCACATCCAGATGCCACAGGCAGGGGGGGAAATCGCCTTCAGCGCGCAGATTGGCCCGCCCAAGCCCGCCCATACAAATCTCGGCGATCAGACGCCCGGCTTCCAGCCCCCCGGGTACGTTGATTCCGGCGTCGATCACGCGGCAACCGTTATCCAGTTCCGAAACTGCTAATCTCAAGGGCACCGCCTGTTCAACTAGCCGCTCAAGCAGTGGTTTGACAAGTTGATTGATTCCGGGTAATGCTGTTTTTTTATCCATTCATTATTTACTCCGCTTTTATTGTTATCTGGTGTGGTGAGGCGGAGATCATTTTAACATTAATATCGCCGACTTGATTTCGCGCAGACGCTCATGCAATACCATTTTAGTCATATCTACCGTATCTGCCGCCACAAACACGGAGCAGACCGGCTGACCGGCCGGTATTTCCTGTCCGGCTTCCGGTCTGTCCCGCACCCACGCCGGCCAGATAATATCAGCGTGAATGTAGATATCTTCCCGCAAATATAAAATCGCGTAACCTTGATGAAACGATGCTCTGTTTTGCGTAAAGCCCGCCCCACCTGTTTCAAAACAAGCGATATGTTCGGCAAACAAAGATCCGCCATGTTCGTGCAGTTCAAAACCGGCCGGCGGCCTCGGGTTGATTTCCAATACGACGATCTCATCCGCCCCGGTTTTAATAAAGTCCACGCCAAACAACCCACGTAAACCCGTATCGGCGGCAATGGTCTTCACGATCCTTTTTACTTCATCAAAGATCGGTGTACTGATATCGAATGTCCCAATGGCACCCTGGTAAAGAAACGGAGATTTGCTGAATTGATCGGTATGCAACTGATGATTGAATCCAATAATGTCAGTCCCCTTGCTGTCGGCAAGCGCAACCGCGCTCATGGCTTCGCCTTCAACATATTCCTGATAATAGTAATCCAGCCCGGCTTTACCACCCGCCTGCTCCAACCATCGCACGTGTCCTCCGCCCTCTCCCCCTATCCGTTTGATCAGAAAATGCTCATTGCATTTATCCGACGATAAAAAAGTAGCCGGATAAGGAATGTGATTATCCGACAATAACTCTTGTAGCCGCCCAGGATCTTTAAGACGCCGGATCGTGTCGGGGTGATTTGAAATCAGCGACATTGATTGTGCCAGTTTTTCCAGCTGATTCGGATTCGCTTCAAAACCGGAGCCAATCACAACGCCCGTATCAGGACACTCAACGGTCATCCGTCCGACAGCTTCCAGTAATTCAGCTTCGTCAAAACCACCGTAGTGATATGTCAACTTACAAGATAAAAGGACATCGCGTTGCGTATCAAGATCGGCAAAACAATCAATACTGCAAATCTGGTATCCCGCCCGTTTTGCAGAGGCCGCCAAAGCTCTGGCAGAAAGGGAAACCACAATGTAATGCGGCATAAATCACGCCAATCCAATAGAACAACAATCGGACAACAAGGGTGGCTGACTCTATCCCTCCGCGGAAATAAATTGCTTTGCTACCTCAAAGGCTTGCAAATGGTCAAGATATACCGGCGTATCGGAGTTTTTCATCATTTCAAACATCCTGAAATGTACTTTGTATTTAATATCGCCGATGGCAAGTGCGCCGATACCCAGCACTTTTTTTGGGGTACCACTCAATTCAACCCCCATATCACCGACCCCGACACCTTCAATACCGGCCGGTGGCACCGCATTACAATCGGCGACAACCAGCAACCTCGCCGCCTGTTCTAGCTGTTTTCGGGATACAGTTTGAATGCCGGCCTTTGCCGCGTTAATAACAACCTGAGATTCGCCTAAAAACGCCATGACTTTGTCAGATGTACTGCTGTCCTCTCCACGCATTTCAACATTGAAACGGGTATTATATTCAGCAGCATATTCCGCCGCGACCATGGCCCCGCGACGACTGCTTAAATAAACCTCGGCACCGGAACCGGCCGCTAGAATACCGGCACAGACACCGACTGGACCGGTGCCGCCAATAATATCCACGCGTTTTCCCGACAGGGTTTCACCCGTTTTTTCTTTTAATTGGGCCTCTATACAGGCTATTAGAGCCGCCGCTGTCGTAATGGCACCGCTTGGATCGGCAAACACCGAAACTTCAAACGGGGGCACCATCGCAGACCTGGCACGCTTTAACATATCAATTGCTAATCCGAATTCCCGTCCGCCTATAAAAATGCCGGTGCGCTTAACACCTTTTTTACCGCGTGAGAAGATTGTATCCTGGGTTAAAGCATGGATATCATCCAACGTTACTTCCGAGTAAGGAATGACGCCGTCAAACTCCGCCTCATAGGCCATATTCACATCAAACGGGCTGATATTTTTGGTTGGGTTAAACATATGTAACAAATAAGGATCTTTCATAATGATTATTTTTCCGCTTTAGTTTAAAGGTTTGATTTTCAGATTTTCATCCTGCGTTTCCGCCCCGATATCACTCGCCGATATCCGCGCAGCAGTATTACACCCGCGGCCTACCACGAAACGCAATGCCTGTCGGGAACGCCACGTATGTCGCACTTTTCTCAACGCCGCCGAGGCTACTTTCTCATCGGCAAAGATGGCGAAACCAGTCGGTCCCCAAGAACTTTGCCCCACGCCCGTCGCCCCTGTATCGGTTAATTCGTCCAGTATGGATTTCAAATGGGCGGAAGCATAACTCTGTTTTTGTATCGGCGAAAAGTAATCGCCCATAATATTCTGTATTTCGGTGATTGCCATGCCAAAACGTTCACAATCATTTTCACATATGGCCGGTAAAACCTGCATCAGGGTTAACCGGCTCAGTAAACCCGACATTGATTCTGACATAGGCGCCAGAGTATCAAAGGCATGTTGCTCCGGTGCACCGTTGATGCCTTCCGTTTCATCATCCAGAATCAGAATCATTCGCCAATTTTCGGGAAAAGGCAAACGGCTGATAATGGGGGGGATCTCGGTGCGCTCTCCCCTGCCCCCGTCAATGACAAACCCGCCCCACATAAAAGTACCGATACCGACACCCGAACGCGCACCCCGATGCAAAATGACCGCTAACCGCACGGGGTTTTGCTCGCTCAAACCATAAAGTCTGGCAATGGCAACGGCGATAGACAGGGAAAGCCGGGTGCCCGAACCGAGGCCGATATGTTCAGGAACGGCTGAATGGATCGACACCTTCACGCCGCCCTCAATACCAAAATGCGACAGTATCCGTTCAGCATAACGGCGTCCCCGCTCAGCGGACGGGCCGCTGACTTCAATATCAGCGGCACGCTCAGCGGACAATACTGTTTCAATAGGCGAAATGGACAGACCCAGACTCCCGAATTTTCTGCCAAACCCACCGTGCATATCCAGAAACCCCAGATGCAATCGCGCTGGCACGCTCACACTGATGCAGCGGGGATTGTTCATTGGCTGATTAGTTTTCATTTATTCGGAGGGTATCATCGGCACTGCTTTTACAGGGAATGACGGATCATACTTTACATTGGCACCCGAAGATAGTCGGAAGTGGCAACTGCCTAAAATTATTTGTTTCCGTAATAGTCGCCGCTATAATAAACAACCATTATGATTGCAAAATCCAAACAAAACGCTGTAGAAAGAATGATCCTTATCCCCGGACGTTCAAGTAAACAGGGAACATCTCTCAATAAGGGCAAACTGAAAGAAGAATATATCCGGGTAACGTCAACCTTGGAAATGAATATGGATGACATGAAAAGGCTTAAACTGTCTGATGGCGATGAGGTACGATTAAAGAATGGTATTGGGAGCACTGTGGTCCGCTGCCTCGGCAAAAAACCGGAAGATCTCCCGGCCGGCACCCTTTTCATCGCTTACGGACCACCCTCCAGTGAACTGATGGCAAGCGATACTGCGGGAAGCGGTATGCCATTATCAAAACATATTGAAGTTGAAATTGAGAAACTCTGAAAAAAACCACATACTGAACAGTCTTGTTCATAAGGGAGGAATTCTGTAATGGGCGAAAATACCAAAATAGTTGAAAACGCGACATGCACCTTTTGCGGCTGTGTTTGCGACGATATGGAACTACATGTCGATCTTGATGAAAAACGCATCACGCGAGCCAAAAACGCCTGTGTATTAGGCCGCGCCTGGTTTGCGGAGCATACCATTGAAGAGGCGCCGGTAGCGAAGATTGCGGGCAAGGCGGTTGAACTTGAAGAAGCAATTGAGGTGGCGGCACAAGTACTGGTCAAGGCAAAATTTCCGATTACCTATGGCTTGAGTGACACCACTTGCGAGGCACAACGTCAGGCGGTTGCCATCACGGATATCATTCGGGGCAATATTGATACGACCACTTCCGTTTGTCATGGACCATCCGGACTGGCGTTTCAGGGGGTGGGCGAAAGCACTAGTACTCTGGGTGAAGTGAAAAATCGTGCCGATCTGGTCATCTACTGGGGGGGCAATCCGGCTGAATCGCATCCGCGTCATTTTGGGCGCTACGCTGTCACCCCGAAAGGGATGTTCACGCCAGGTGGAAAAAAAGACCGTACTATAGTGCTGGTTGATGTACGTAAAACGAAAAGTACGCCAGTAGCCGATATTTTTATTCAACCCAAGCCCGGCAAAGATTTTGAAGTTCTGTGGGCATTGCGCATACTGGTCAAAGGTAAAAAGCCATCCCCGGATATTGAAGACGTCACCGGCGTCTCTTTGGAAGTCCTGTCAGATTTGGCGGAACGCATGAAAAACTGCCGTTTCGGTGTACTCTTTTTCGGGATGGGTCTGACCATGACGCGGGGACGTCATTTTAATTCAGGCGCATTGCTGGCGCTGGCAACCGACCTGAACGAATTTACCCATTTTGTCGCCAAACCGGTACGTGGTCACGGCAATGTCACTGGAGCCGACAATGTCGTTTCCTGGCAAACCGGGTACCCCTTCGGGGTCAATTTCAGTCGCGGCTATCCGCGCTTCAATCCGGGCGAATTCACTGCCGTTGATGTCCTCTCAAACAGCGATGCTGATGCCGCGTTGATTATCGCCAGTGACCCGGCCTCAAATTTCCCCAAACAGGCTATCGAACATCTGAAGAGCATCCCCGTGATCTCGCTGGATACCAAAGAGACCGAAACTACCAAAGGTGCCTATGTTTCCTTTCGAACCGCGACTTACGGCATCAATACCGGTGGGACAGTTTATCGCATGGATGATGTCCCCATTACCCTGCGGCCGGCCTTTGAATCACCTTTTCCAGATGACGAGACCATCCTGAGCGCGATAAAAGAACGGGTACGCGAGTTGATGTTCGCCCGATACAAAACCGATCGGACCACCGAGGCGGCATAGCATTATCCCAAAAAATAATTCAATGGCTCAAACCATTGATTGAACAAACAATAAAACCAGCCTTTTTCAGAACAATTTGATGTCGACTTCCATACGTATAATCAATGGTCGGGTATTTGATCCGACAAACGGTATCAACGGCAAAATAAAAACGCTCTGTATCCAGGACGGTAAAATTGTTGCTTCAATCACCGAAGAAGACGCAACCGTCATTGACGCGCAAGGGATGGTCATTATGCCGGGTGGCGTGGATATCCATTGTCATATTGCCGGTCCCAAGGTCAATGCTGCCAGAAAACTGCAACCTGAAGACCATCGCCATGACGTGCACCCCTCAACACCGTTCACCCGTTCCGGTGTCGGCGGCACGGTACCTTCGACCTTTACCACCGGCTACCGCTACGCGACGATGGGATACACCACAGCGATGGAGGCGGCCGTCACCCCTATTGGCGCCCGCCACACTCTGGAAGAATTTCATGACACTCCGGTCATTGATAAAGGATTTTATGTCCTGCTCGGTAATAATATCCTTCTGCAGCAACTGTTGCGCGAAAAGCGTATGGAAGAATTTGAACAGGCTACTGCCTGGTGGATCAGTTCCACCAAAGCCTATACGGTAAAACTGGTGAATCCCGGTGGAGATGAACCCTGGAAGGGCAAAAAAAATTCCAATGTATCGGACATTGATGAAAAAACCGGAGGCGATTTAACACCGAGGCAAATCATAGAAGCGTTCATCAAGTTCGTCAATAAGCGCAAGTTTCCGCATCCGGTCCACATCCACTGCAACAATCTTGGGCATAGCGGGAATTACAAGACCACGCTTGAAACGATGAAAACAGCAGGCGACCTGAAAGCGCATCTGGCGCATATTCAATTCCACAGCTACGGTGGTGAAATAGGAAAAAACCCGCTGTCAAAGGCAACAGAAATCATTGAATATATCAATGAGCACCCCAACATCACCTGTGATGTCGGTCAAGTTATGTTCGGCAAATCCACGATCATGACTGCCGATGCCCCTATGGCTTATGTCCTGAAAGGACACAGCAAGAGTAAGTGGGTGAATGCAGATACTGAATGCGAAAGCGGTTGCGGTATTGTGCCTTTTACCTATCAAGAGCACAGCTATACGCACACCCTGCAATGGGCCATCGGCCTTGAACTTTTTCTGATGTCAAAAGACCCCTGGCGCGTTGTGCTCTCTACCGACCACCCGAACGGCGGTTCGTTTATGAATTATCCGAAATTGATCAAACTGCTGATGGATAAAGCATTCCGCCATGAAGAAATGAAACGCGTTAACCAAAAGGCCCTGGATAAATGCACCCTGCGCGACCTGGAACGGGAATATACCCTGAATGAAATTGCGATCATTACTCGCGCTGGTCCGGCGCGGGCACTGGGTCTTGAGATGAAGGGGCACCTCGGACCGGGCGCCGACGCAGATATCACTATTTACGACGATATGGAAGACAAGGAAGCAATGTTTAGCGCGCCCCGTTATGTCATCAAGGCCGGCGTTCCTGTGATCGCGGACCACGAATTCAGGCATGATATCAGCGGCAAACTGTTTCATATTGAGCCGGAATATGATCGGAAAATCGAGAACATCGTGCGGTCCTTTTTTGAAAATTATTATTCGATTGAATTTTCAAACTATGCCGTGGATGATTGCTACCTGCACAGCCACCAAATCATCGCCACCAAATAACCCCCGACATGAAGATTAAATCAACCGAAATTGATAACACCTTTGCCGAAGCGTTCAAGATGTACGCCGCCCGCATCGTCATCACGGCGGCGACAAAAGAATGGGCCATGGCAGCGGCGCAGTCCGTTACCGGCTTTGCCACCTCCGTCATCGGTTGCAAATGCGAGGCAGGGATTGAACGCGAAATATTCCCCGAGGATTCACCTGATCTCAGACCCGGTGTCACCGTTTTGCTCTTTGCGATGGATGCGGAAAATCTTGGTAAACGCCTGGTGGAACGTATCGGTCAGTGCGTGATGACCTGCCCATCAACCGCTTGCTACAACGGTCTGGACGAGGGCAACCGCATCGGGGTCGGCGATCGGTTACGTTATTTTGGTGATGGTTATCAGATGAGCAAAATGATTGCCCATAAACGACTCTGGCGTATCCCTGTAATGGATGGTGAATTTTTGATAGAAGATCAATTCAGGACAGTTCAGTCTGTTGGCGGAGGCAATCTAATCATCCTGGGCAAAAGTCAGCATGCCACACTTAAAGCCGCCACCGCTGCCGCTAAAATAATGCGAAAAATGCCAGAGGTGATATTACCCTTTCCCAACGGCGTAGTACGTAGCGGCAGCAAAGTCGGTTCTCGTTATAAGTCCCTCATTGCCTCCACCAATGACGCTTATTGTCCGAGCCTGCAAGCTGTTGTTGAACATTCCGCGCTTGAAACTGGTATAAACAGCGCACTTGAAATCGTGGTCAATGGTTTAAATCCAGAGGCCGTGGAGCAAGCCATGTGCGCGGGGATGGAGGCCGCCGCAAAGCCCGGTATCAAAAAAATCAGCGCAGGCAATTACGGAGGCAAACTGGGTCAATATCAAATTCACCTGCATAAACTGCTGCAACGGAAAAGCGAGCATGGCGCTTAGACTGAAATTACATACCCGACCGGAAGTCCCACTGGAGGCGGATTGCATCTGTCCGGACAAATTAAAGGGGCTTACCCACAAGGAAATTTCGAGACTGACCCTGTTTCACGGTAACCGCCAGGCCTGTCTGGGCGAATTCTTTGATTGCGGTGGCGAATTTGACGGTCATATTCATATCACCGGCGAGATGGATAATATCAGACACTTTGGGGCCGCGATGTCATCCGGCAGCATTCATATTGACGGGAATGTCGGCATGCATACCGGCGCCGCAATGCGCGGCGGTGAGATATGCATTGAAGGCAATGCTTCGGACTGGCTGGGAGCCGAGATGACGGGTGGTAGAATAACCGTTCGCGGCAATGCCGGACACATGGTCGGTTGCGGCTATCGCGGTAGTTCTGTCGGGATGCAGGGTGGCGAAATCATCATTCACGGCAATGTCAAAAACGAAACCGGCCATGTCATGCGCCGCGGCCTGATTGCGATCGGCGGCGACAGCGGCGACTTCACCGGGGTCAATATGCTGGCAGGGACAATCATTGTGCTGGGACGGATGGGGATCCGCTCCGGCGCGGGAATGAAACGCGGTTCTATCATTTGCATGGGGAAAACGGATATATTACCGACATTCACATACAGTTGCCGTTATCATCCCGTGTTCATGCGATATTATTATCGATATTTGAAGGCAACGGGATTAATCGTTCCCGATGTTTTTCTGGACGGACTTTTCGATAGATGGTGCGGTGATGCCGTGGAATTTAATCGAGGAGAAATATTACTCTACAAGGGAAAATAAACTTAAACCAAGCAAAACTGGAGAGATGCTCATGACAACAATCGTAACCGATAATTGTAAAGACTGCCGTTTTACCGACTGTGTAACCGTATGTCCTGTTGACTGTTTCCACTATGACGACACAATGCTCTACATTGACCCCGAGGTCTGCATTGACTGTAGTGCCTGTATTCCCGAATGTCCCGTCGAAGCGATTCTCGAGGATGATGATATCCCCGAAGACAAGCAACACTGGATAGAAATCAATGCCGAAAAAGCGCCCAATCTACCCGTCTGTAACGAAAAAATGGAACCTCTTTCGGGGGCAGAAGAAAAGAGAACAGCACTTGGTTTTTAGTGCCTTTTAACACCACAGACAGGGACAAACTATGTCAGACAATAAAGAGAAACCTTTGCTCGTTGCCGTCGTTGGCAGCGGACCGAGTGGTTTTTACGCTGCAGAGGCACTCATCAAATCCGATACCAATGTCAGGATTGACATGTTTGAACGTCTCCCCTCCCCCTACGGACTGGTACGCAGCGGCGTCGCCCCGGACCATCAGAAATTAAAACAGGTCATTCGGATCTATCAGAAGATCGCGGCAATGCCGGATTTTAAGCTGATTGCCAATGTCACCGTCGGCAGGGACATCTCCGTAGATGAACTTCGCCGCTTGTATCATGCCGTTATCTTCTGCTACGGAGCCGAGACCGACAGGAAACTCGGGGTCCCCGGTGAAGACCTGAACGGCAGTCATACCGCAACCGAGTTCGTCGGCTGGTATAATGGGCATCCCGATTATCAGGACCGCCATTTTGACCTGTCCAGCGAAGTGGCTGTAATTATCGGCCAGGGTAATGTTGCCGCTGATGTCAGCCGCATTCTTGCTAAAACGGTGGACGAATTAAAACACACCGATATCGCTCAACATGCTCTGGACGCACTGGCGGAAAGCCGGGTCAGGGAAATTCATGTTATCGGACGCCGCGGCCCGGCTCAGGCAAAATTCACCACCAGAGAACTGCGTGAATTTGGCGAACTGGGGGATTGCGCCCCGGTCGTACTCGCGGAAGACCTGGAGCTTAATGCGGAAAGCCAAACGGAGCTTGAAGACAAAGGTCATGCCACCAACAAAAAAATTTACGGGCTGTTCCGTGATTTTTCTGAACTTCCACCTTCGCCGCAAAAATCAAAAAAGTGCTTTTTTAAATTTTTGCTTGGTCCTAAAATCCTGGAAGGTTCCGGGAAACTGGAAAGAGTGGTCCTTGAGCGCAACAAACTGAGCGGCGCGCCATTTAAACAATCAGCCGCCGGTACCGGCGAGACAATCGAACTGGAAACCGGTCTGTTATTCCGCAGCATTGGTTATCACGGTTTACCGATGGTCGGTGTTCCCTTTGATGAAAAACGGGGCATTATCCCCAATGAAAAAGGACGAGTAAGGGATAACCCGCAACTGTACGCAGCCGGCTGGATCAAACGTGGTCCCAGCGGGATTATCGGAAATAATCGCGCCTGTAGTGTTGAAACCGTTGCTTGTTTGCTGGAAGATAAGAAGAAACTGGCAGATGGCACTGAAAAAACAGGAGCAGATGGCGTATATGCCCTGCTGAAAGAGAGAAATATCCGTCCCCTGGGTTATGATGATTGGCGGAAAATTGATACTGCCGAAATAAGCTCTGGCAAGACCAGAGGCAAACCGCGCGAAAAATATGTTGTCGTCAGTGAAATGCTTGCACTCATTGATAATTTAGGAAAATAATGGATAATTGATGATTATCGGTTTTTGATCAAGGCGCCCCCCGGCGGGTTTTTTCCTCGTGTGTCTTACCGCCGAACGGGGCGCCGCTTTTTAAGTATGCGGTTTTGTCCGCAAAAACCGATAAAATTGCATCCCTCCCAAAATTAAACCGGTTTATTTCTTCATAGGGGAATAGGAAATACCGTCATTTTACTGCTTTAATTTTTCGGATTTGCATAAGATGCGCTATTGGTTACTTTCCAGATTTTCTCCGGTTATCGTCTTTACACAAAATCTGACAATTTTCTGCGTTAGTTTTACCGCCCTCGTGCCAAGGGGTAATGTGATCGGCTTCCATTTCGGGAAGATCAAATTTTTCTTTGCAGAATGGACAAACGCCCTTTTGTCTTTCGTATGCCTCTCGCTTCATGTTGTCGGTAAATGAACGGATATTTAAGCATCGTTCGTCCCGAGTCAAAACATAAGGATAAATCCCCGGTTTTTTCGTCACATCTTCATCTTGCATCAATTTTGCAATTTCTGATTCTAGTTTTTTGGGATTGAGTTGTTTATCTTTAAATGCGTTATATAGCTCACCCCAATTCACGCTCGCCATTTCTTTTCGGTAGTTTGGAAAAGTGTTACGCACCCATGCGATTACATTTTGGAAGTACTCCCACAATTCATTGGCATTGTTATCGTGCTGATGCTTCGCCATGTAATCTGCCACTTCGCCATTATTTATCCACGAGAGCGCAGTTTCCAGGTACTCCTGCCTAATCGGTGAACCTTTCAAGAGCGATCCGCCGTCATTTGCCAAAAGGTACGCGGCGCAGTTTGTTTTGCTGAATTTCAGCTTTGCGTCAGAAAGCCATGGGCCGGTATAAACGGCGTTGCGTAATTCTTGATCCGTTAATTTTTCACCGGCAATGTTGATAGTTTTGAACCAATCCAATCGTTCCTTATCAGTGCCTTCGCAGAAATAAACCATCAATTCGTAATCCAAAATCTGGTCTTGTTCTTCTTTGGTCAGATTATGGAAAAAATAATCATTGAGTGAAAAATCTCCGTCTACATATTGTCCGATGCTAATAGTGCGCTGCTGTCCGTCCAGCATTTCATAACCGCCATTGTCACGCACCATCCAGTACATCACGTTGAGCGGAAAATTTTGTTTGATGGTTTCAATCACCGCATCCCGCTGGTGGCCTTTATAGACAAACTCGCGCTGATACTTCGGGCGAATATCAAGCTCGCCACCGTAAGCAACAACACCTTCCTCGGCGCTGTCTTTGTAGCCTTCAATTACTTTGTGTATCGGAATTTGGCGTAGTTTAATTTTCATATTATTTCTTTATCCTTTTATTTCTTATAAATAACCGCTTGAATGTTTCTTTGCCATTCAAATATGACCCTCTACCATAAACACCGTTTGAGTCTTGGTCTACACCGCGGTTTGAGCCAACAATTTCAAACTGATCTGGGTTGTATTTATCAAGAAAAGTAATAGGTACTCCCATTATTCCTTCATATTCCATCGGAATATTGAGATATTTTGATACTTCAATCGCATCGTAGTTGTCATACTTCGGATATTCTTTGAGGCTATATTTTTTATACAAAGTCAGTTCCTCATGGCGCTTTGTTGTATCAAGATTCGTAAACCACACAATACTGCCCATGCTGAAATATTTTACGCCATTTTCAACCTTTTTCCTTGATTTGGTTTTTATGTCGTAATCGTCGGGGACTTCAAACCATTTTGTGCCACCATTGTCATATCCGAGCCATAATTTATTGGCTTTAATGAACACAAAAACTTCCTTATAGATTATGGCACTTTGACTACCAAGAATTAAAAACTTTTTTTTGTGTTCCATCAATTGCTCAACGTATTCACGGAAAAGTGAGAACGGTGGATTTGTTACAACTATATCTGCTTCTTTCAATAACTCTATACACTCTTGGCTACGGAAATCGCCATTGCCCTTGAGTGGGGTTGCCGTATTTTTGTCGTGCTTGAGTAAATATTCCACATCATCAAGATTTATTGCACCATCACCGTCCATATCTGGCACTTCTTTGAACTCCATTTTGAATGGCTCTTTACCTTTTGGTTTAAGTCCCTCAACTTCAAACAGCGGCAATTGTCCACCGACAATTGGCGATTTGGTATAGCTCGTAGTGATGAGCTTTTTTAATCCAAACGCATTGAAGTTAGCGGCAAAATATTTAAAAAAATTACTCTCAAAAGGATCATCGCAATTACAGTACACAACTTTGCCACGAAATTGATCCTTGTAGTGCTTCAATTCTTTTTCAATATCATCAAGCTGGGTATAAAACTCATCTCTCTTTGCTTTCGCTGCTCGATTGAGTCGTGTATTTAAAGGTTTAGTACTCATAACTATTTTTGTATTAAATCATCAACATCAACTTCAAGCGCCCTGGCTATTTTAGAAATGTTTCGATGGTTAGATTCTTACTTGATGCCGCTCTCAATTTTTACGACTGTAGCGACAAATTGGCAAGACGGGTAACCTTTTCGAGAAAGTAGCCCTTTTCCGCTCTTATCTTTTTAAGGTTATCCGCAATTTTCATGGTCAGTTTCGGAACAAACCCTATGGTTCGTGACAAATTCCCGCCCTTCGCGAGGGGTTTTCTTCCTTTTCGGCGTATCCGCCCTCCTTTCAAAAGCGCAAGTTACTGTTGGCGGAGAGGGTGGGATTTGAACCCACGAGGCCCGCGAAGGCCTGCCGGTTTTCAAGACCGGTACATTCAACCGCTCTGCCACCTCTCCTATATTACCGCTATCTTAAAAAGCAGCGACAGTATACCTGAACGGCGCCTTGAGAGAAAATCGTGACAGGTTCCCAGGATATCTGAATGCGTTTGAGCTGAAAAAAGCAATTGAACAAGACTTGATTTTTTTACCAAAAAGGGTTATGTTAATTCAAACTACATTTTTTAATGAGGACTAAACTAAATGAGTCAAACTATCTCTGTTGCACGTCCGAGCAGTTCGGTACTGGCAACTAACAAGCTAATACGCAATACCTATATCCTGCTGTCAATGACATTGCTATTCAGCGCGTTCACGGCGGGTTTATCTGTAATGTTTAATCTTCCGTACCCCGGCTTGCTAATCACACTAATAGGTTTTTTTGGCCTGCTTTTTGTGACCAGCGCATTGCGCAATAGCGCTTGGGGGTTGGCCTCAATATTTGCCCTGACCGGCTTTATGGGACTGACGTTGGGTCCCATGATCAGCGCCTATACCACCATGTTTTCAAACGGTTCCCAGTTGATTATGACCGCATTTGGTGGGACCGGCGTTATTTTCCTAGGGCTTTCCGGCTATGCCTTGACCACGCGCAAGGATTTCAGCTTTATGGGCGGCTTTCTCATGGTAGGCATACTGGTCGGGTTTTTCGCAGGTATCGGCGCTGCTGTCTTCAGCATCCCGGCGCTTGCATTGGCGGTTTCCGCAGTATTTATCCTGCTGATGTCGGGTTTCATACTCTATCAGACCAGTGCGATGGTACATGGGGCCGAGACCAATTATATTATGGCGACGATCGGTTTATATCTCGCGATATATAATCTTTTTACCAGCCTGTTGCATCTTTTGGCGGCATTTGCTGGCGAAAGATAAAGGTTTCGTCATCATTTAATAAACCCGGCTCCTTGCCGGGTTTGTTTTATCTGTCTGTTGGAAGCGATTAAGGTAACACAAGGGGGACACTGATAGCGGCTACGGTTTTCCGGATATTATGATGTTCTTTTCGAAAATCCTTTTAATTCATTAACTTAATAAAGGCGGACTGCAAAAATGAAGATCGGCATACCCAAAGAAACATATTCAGGGGAAAAACGTGTGGCGACAACCCCCGATGTTATCGGTTGGCTGAAAAAATCAGGTTACGAGGTGGCCGTTGAGGCCGGTGCCGGCACGGCGGCCAATTTTTCAGATGACGCCTATCGTGAGGCCGGTGCTGAAATAATGATGGATACCCGACAGTTATGGGAATCGGCTGATATTCTCTTGAAGGTCAGAGCCCCAGAAGAGGCAGAAACGGATTATCTACATGAAGGGCAAACCCTGATCAGTTTTATCTGGCCGGCACAGAATGAAGCCTTGATGCAGAAACTCTCCGCCAAAGCGATCAATGTGCTGGCGATGGACAGTGTTCCGCGTATTTCCCGCGCACAGAAAATGGATGCGCTCAGTTCCATGGCTAATATCGCCGGATACCGGGCAGTTATTGAAGCTTCACACAATTTCGGACGTTTCTTTACCGGTCAGATTACCGCTGCTGGCAAAGTCCTTCCGGCAAAAGTGCTGGTGATCGGAGCGGGCGTGGCCGGTCTGGCCGCCATCGGTACGGCCAACAGCCTGGGAGCGGTGGTGCGCGCCTTTGATACACGCCCGGCGGTCAAAGAGCAGATTGAGAGCATGGGCGCCGAGTTCCTGATGCTGGATTTTGAAGAAGACGGTAGCGGCGAAGGGGGTTATGCGAAAGTCATGAGCGATGAGTTCATCGCCGCAGAAATGGCGCTTTTTACCAAACAGGCCAAAGAGGTCGATATTATTATCACGACGGCGCTTATCCCCGGTAAACCCGCACCAAAGCTGATCAACGCCGAGATGGTGAAGTCTATGAAAAACGGCAGTGTGATTGTCGATTTAGCGGCGGAACAGGGTGGCAACTGTGCGTTAACCCGAAAAGACGATATTTTCGTCAGTGATAACGGCGTTACGATTATCGGCTATACCGATTTGCCCAGTCGTCTGCCGACACAATCCAGTCAACTCTATGCCACCAATCTGCGACATTTACTGACAGACATGACCCCTGAGAAAGACGGGCAGATCACCATTGATTTTGAAGATGAAGTCGTTCGCGGCGCGACCGTGATAAAAGCCGGGGAGATTACCTGGCCGCCCCCGCCGGTAAAACTTTCAGCCGCACCGCCCCCGAAATCTGCCGGGGCATCGCTGGCGCCAGCGCTAAAAGAAGAGACAAAATCAAAACCGGGGGGATTTCGGCAGATGTTGCCGGTATTGCTCGGCGCCGTTGCGCTCGGCTTTCTTGGGACGGTAGCGCCGCCCTCTTTTATGGCACATTTTACCGTCTTCGTACTGGCCTGCTTTATCGGTTACATGGTGATCTGGAATGTAACCCCTTCCCTGCATACGCCGTTGATGAGTGTAACCAATGCGGTAAGCAGCATCATCATCATCGGGGCCCTGATACAGATATCTTCTTCGGATACGCTGCTGGTTGCGCTGGCCGCGCTTGGCGTTTTGATCACCAGTATTAACATTACCGGCGGGTTCGCCATCACCCAGCGCATGCTGCGGATGTTCAGAAAATAACGGGAGTAGGTACCATGTCAGAAGGTCTAGTAACCGCGGCTTATATTGGCGCGACGATTCTGTTTATCCTGACCCTGAGGGGCTTGAGCCACCAGGAAACCTCACGGAGGGGTAACATCTACGGCATCATCGGCATGACCATCGCCATACTGGCAACGGTGTTCGGCGAGGTTAGCAGTAATTTTCACCTGATCATCATCACCATGCTGATCGGCGGAAGCATCGGTCTCATTGTTGCCAGAAAGGTGGAAATGACGCAGATGCCAGAACTGGTCGCCATCCTGCACAGTCTGGTGGGCCTGGCGGCGGTATTGGTAGGTTATGTCAATTTTATGGACCCCACGATATCCTTTCCCACTGCTGCCGAGGAACTGATCCATACCATTGAAATCTATATCGGCGTTTTGATTGGCGCGGTAACCTTTTCAGGTTCCGTCGTGGCATTCGGCAAGCTGAGCGGCAAATTGAGCAGTAACCCATGGTTGCTGCCCGCCCGCCATTACCTGAATTTAGCCCTGCTCATCATCGTGATTTATCTGGGTTTTTTGTTCGCGCAGCAAACCGAAGCGGGCGCCGGGATGTGGCCGCTAGTTGCGATGACGGCCATCGCTCTTTTCTTCGGAATACACATGGTTATGGCGATTGGCGGTGCTGATATGCCGGTAGTCATCTCCATGCTGAACAGTTATTCCGGCTGGGCTGCCTCGGCGACCGGTTTCATGTTGTCCAACGATTTGTTAATTGTGGTCGGTGCGCTGGTGGGTAGTAGCGGCGCGATACTGAGCTATATCATGTGCCGCGCCATGAACCGCAAATTCCTGTCCGTAATTGCCGGTGGCTTTGGAACGGATTCGGGCGGCGGTACCCGCGATACAGGCGAGGAGCAGGGAGAGGTCAACTCAATTACAAAGGCAGATGTTGTGGAACTCCTGACCAATGCCAAAGAAGTCATGTTCATCCCCGGTTATGGCATGGCGGTAGCGCAGGCACAGCATACCGTGAACGAAATCACCAAGGTACTGCAAGGCAGAGGCATCAATGTCCGCTTTGGCATTCATCCGGTGGCAGGGCGTATGCCGGGGCACATGAACGTGCTCCTGGCCGAAGCAAGGGTACCTTATGATATTGTGTTTGAAATGGATGAGATTAACGCGGATTTTCCGAACATTGATGTCAGCATTATCATTGGCGCGAACGATATCGTCAATCCTTCCGCACAGGAAGACCCCGACAGCCCTATTGCCGGTATGCCGGTACTGGAATGCTGGAAAAGTAAAACGAGCATCGTCCTGAAACGGAGCATGGCGACAGGCTATGCCGGTATTCAGAACCCGCTTTTCTTCAAGGAAAATACGTGTATGTATTTCGGGGATGCAAAAGAAAATCTGGACTCAGTGTTAAAAGGCTTGTCTGAATAATATAACAGACATTATCCTTTTTCACTCATCACACCTGTAATCAGTAACTTATATTTGTGGCCTTTCTCAGGTGTTAAGTTGAGGGTCTGAATTACGCAAAATGGGAGAGATTATCAATAGTAGAACGTCAACGTGTCTTGACAAATCCTTCACTGCCCCAGGCACTATCAAATTAGTAAAAAACAGGAGAACGGCCTAAAGTTAACGCACTGCCTTTATAAAGGGATGTCTGATCTTGTCGTTTCGCTTGAGGGCAATCCTGTCAGCGAGACCTGCATTGATTTCCAGAACGTAGCGCACCGGTTCACTTGAAGTAATAGTCTTTTCCGAATGCGGTCGGGCATTTTTATGGATATTTGCCACGCTGCCATCATCCCGGATGAAGACCATATCAAGCGGGATAAGGGTATTTTTCATCCACATTCTCGCTGTAATCACTTTATCAAAGACAAACAGCATCCCGGCGTTTTCGTCCATGGAGGGACGATGCATCAACCCCTTTCTTTGGTCCGGCCCTTTCAGGGCCAGTTCTACCTTAAAACGGTGTTCACCGGTATCAGTAATGATGATGAGCTGATTGACATCGGTTTCGGTACAGCTGGAATAAACAGGGTAAAACAAAAAAAGGCCTGCCAAAACGGCAGTCCGTGAACGCAGTAACACAAAAGATGCCAAACGGTATGTTTGAAGGCTCATGGATATAGTATCCTTCAGAATAGACAGTAGCGCAAATGAAGTCATAAATACGCGATAGCCTCACCTTGTTGACACAACGGCAGGAACTATTGTTTAGTACCCGTTAGATAGCCGATAGAAAAGGTTTATCATACTTGTCATTATTATTTTCCTCACTACATTCAGGAGGGGCGCGTGAATGGATATTGACGAACTGATCAAAAAAGAGTTTCAACTGGATGATGGACTTATTTATCTGAATCATGCCGCTGTCGCTCCGTGGCCAAAACGGACCATGGAGGCTGTTCAGCGCTTTGGTGAGGAAAATTGCCGTACAGGGGCAATGCATTATGCTCGCTGGACGCAGACTGAAAATAAATTGCGGAAACAACTGCAATGGTTAATCAACGCCCCTTCCGTGGAGGATATCGCCTTGCTAAAAAATACGTCCGAGGCGCTGTCTGTTGTCGCGGAAGGCATTGATTGGCAACCGGGCGATAATATCGTCACGTCCTCTGAGGAGTTTCCTTCCAACCGCATTCCCTGGCAAGCTCAGGAGGACAAGGGAACCAGGCTTCGTGAAGTGGATATTTCAACGGATTCGCCAGAGCAGCAACTGATTAACGCCTGCGACAAAAAAACGCGCCTGCTCACAATCAGTTCCATCCAGTATAGTTCTGGCAGACGCCTGAATTTAGAAATTTTAGGCCGCTTTTGTCATGAAAACCGGATATTGTTCTGCATTGACGCCATTCAAAGTCTGGGGGTTATCCCGTTTGATGCACAGGCGATCAAGGCTGATTTTGTCATGGCGGACGCGCATAAATGGATGTTGGGGCCGGAGGGTATCGCACTCTTTTATTGCGCTCCTTCCGTCCGCCCACTTTTAAAACTGCACCAGTTCGGGTGGCATATGGTTGAGGATATGGGAAATTATGATCGCAAGGACTGGCAGGCTGCCAGTTCCGCCCGGCGTTTTGAGTGCGGTAGTCCCAATATGCTGGGAATACATGCCTTGTCCGCAAGTCTGTCGCTTTTTGAAGCGATTGGGATGGACGAAATATCTAAAATAATAATGAATAATACACGATATATCTTTGATTATATTAAAGATAATAATAGTATTTCTTTACTGACACCTGATTGTGAATCACAGTTTGGCGGGATTGTCAGTTTTAGGATAATTGACCAGGATAATGGCGAATTCCATCACAAGCTCTTGAATAATAAGGTTATTTGTGCACACCGTGCAGGAGGGATACGACTTTCTCCACATTTTTATACGCCCCTCGAAAAAATTAATAAAGCACTTGATATAATCAGATCAAGTCTTTGATTTATGAAAATAAATTATAGTAATTTTTTGTGGTTTGTTCAGCAACAAACTCGTGGTCCAGTTGCTTTAATGCAGCGATACTTTCAGCTACATAGCGCACATAGGCCGGTTGATTGGTCTTGCCTCTGAAAGGCGTTGGGGCCAAGTAGGGTGAATCGGTCTCGATTAACATCGATTCCAGCGGGACAAGACTTGCTGTTTCCTTCTGTTTTGTGGCGTTTTTAAATGTGATAATCCCGGAAAAAGAGATCAGAAAATTCAGATCCATCGCGGCCTTTGCCGTCTCCCAGTCTTCCACAAAACAGTGCATTACGCCGCCGACTTCATCGGCGCCCTCTTCTCTCAATATTCGAATCACGTCGTCTTTCGCTTCACGAGTATGGATAATCAACGGCTTTTTGATAGTTTTGGCAGCCGCGATGTGAGTACGAAAACGATCTTGTTGCCAAGTCAGATCGCCCGAACTGCGAAAATAATCCAACCCGGTTTCACCAATGGCGACAACTTCATCAGACTGCGCCAGTTCAAGCAGGTCTTCCACTGAAACTTCATCATTAAGTTCCGTATTGGGATGTACGCCAACCGAGGCCGATATGGCATCATGCGCCCTGGCCAGCTGGATAATCTCGGGTGAACCTTCTAGATCAATGGCGACGCAGAGCATATGCTCCACGCCATTTTGCGCGGCGTTATGCAGAATATCCTGAACATGTATCGATTCTTTCAGCAGAGGGATATGGCAGTGCGAATCTACCAGCGATGGCATACAATTTACGAGACCGATTTATATCGTGTGCGTTGGGCGGCCGGATTGTAACGCCCCGACAAGTTGATTTTCAATCTTGCTCTTGGTTGCTCCATTATCTAATTCACTGAATTGGAGACCAATGCCCGCTGTCTTATTCCCTTGGGAGCCTTTCGGAGTGATCCAAACAACCTTACCCGCTACCGGCAACTTGGCTTTGTTATCAACCAGCGTTAAAAGCATGAATACTTCTTCTCCCAACTGGTAGGATTTTGTCGTCGGAATAAATAATCCACCATTCTTTATAAAAGGCATATAGGCGGTATACAGCGCGTTTTTATCCCGAATAGCCAAAGATAATATACCCTGCTTTAACTCATCTGCTTTTTCCACTGAAATTTCCTCTCTATTTAATTTTTCGGTATTCAAGCAAAACCTGCTCAAGAATATGTAAGGGATTATAATTCATCGGCCCCACAAGTTCCTCATATTTTGCCTGTATAAAATCATAATAATGTATCAATACAGATAGATCTAGCGCTTTTATAAGGTTCTGCAAATTCTCTTGAGCATCAAAATCTGATAGATTTTCCCGTCTACCAAACAATTTTACCCGAATCATATCCCGCATCAACTGCAATAGACAAACTAACACGTTTTCGCAACCGTGTCCCTGCCAGGCGGCGGCGATCTGAACGACATCCACTCCCTTCTTTCGGCGTGCCTGTGTTAAATCCTCTAGTAATTGCCGCCGTAGCGTAAAATACCCGTCCTCCAGAAGTGATAACGCCCGCAAAGGCAGGCCTTGACTCAGACGAAGCAACAGATCGGCGGAAATATCCGATTTTTCCGGCAGTTTTTCTTCAAGCCAGTTCAGGACAGCTGGATCATAGCTCGGGCGAAAATCGATGCGCTGGCAACGACTGCGAATCGTGACGGGCAAGCGCAAAGGATGATACGTCAATAACAGCAGGATAGATTGACCGGGGGGCTCTTCCAGCGTTTTCAACAGCGTATTGGCCGCCGCCCGATTCATCGCGTCTGCCGGTTCAAGCAATACAATCTTGAAATGGCTCAGAAAGCTTTTCAGGCTGACATAATGAATTAATTCCCGAATCTGCGCGATCTTGATCTGTTTTCCCGGCCCATCAGGCTCCACTAAACTTAAATCGGGATGGTTACCCGCCTGAAAAAGCCGACAACTGTTACAATTGCCGCAGGCTTCCTTATTGTCATTCGAGAGGCAGAGAATCTGCATGGCCAGGCTCAATGCAAACTGCCTAAGCCCGATGCCTTCCGATCCGCGCAGTAACAATGCATGAGGCAGACGTTGCTGCCGTTGCATTTGCAATACACGTTGCCACTCGTTATTTTGCCATGGGTAAATATTCAACATAGTTTTTTATCTTTCAGGATATCCGCTATCTGCTGTTTGACCACTTCAACCGGTTTTGCGGCATCAATAATGACAAAGCGTTCAGGTTCGTTATGTGCCCTTTCCAGATAACATGCACGCACCCGTTTGAAAAAAGCAGGCGTTTCCTGCTCGAAACGGTCGGCGTGACCGCCGCGCCTGTCTATCCGACGAAGTCCCGCTTCAACATCCAGATCAAATAACAGGGTCAGGTCTGGTTTCCGTCTCCATTCCATCCAGTTTTCCAACTGCCGGATTCGCTCTGCTGTAATGCCCCTGCCCCCACCCTGATAAGCATAACTGGAGTCGGTGAAGCGATCACACACTACCGCTTTGCCTGCGCTCAGGGCAGGCGCTATTATTTCTTTGATATGTTGGGATCGGGCAGAGAAGAGCAACAATAATTCAGTCTCGTCGCTTAAACCGGTATAGCGGCCACCCAGCAATATTTTGCGTATCTGGTCTCCGCTTTCAGTACCACCCGGTTCACGCGTCAATACCACATCCCATGCCGCCTCGGTCAGAACCTCGTCAATATAGCTACTCAGGGTACTCTTTCCTGCGCCTTCACCGCCTTCAAGCGTGATAAATAATCCTTTTTTTGATCTGGGCTTCTTCAAGCTCATCGTTTTAGTTGATATTTGGCAACCGCCTGCTGATGTTCGCGCAGTGTTTCTGAAAAATAATGTGAACCGTCCCCTTTTGAAACAAAGTAAAGATACTTGCCCTTTATCGGATTTAGTGCAGCATGAATGGCCTCGCGCCCGACCAGAGCGATAGGTCCCGGCGGCAACCCTGTGTAGCGGTAAGTGTTATAGGGCGAGTCAATATCCAAGTCCCTTTTTCGTATATTACCGTCAAATTGCTTTCCCATGGCATAGATCACAGTCGGATCAGTCTGCAATTTCATATTTTTTTCCAGTCGTCGTACAAATACACCCGCAATAATTTTGCGTTCACCGGCAAATCCGGTCTCTTTTTCAATAATGGATGCCATTGTCAAAGCCTGATACGGATTCTGATAAGGGAGGTCTTCTGTACGGTTTTGCCATTCTTCCCGTAAAACTGATCGTAGATGTTGGCGGGCTTTTTCCAGAAGTTCCCGATCTGTTATTCCCCTGTGAAAGTGGTAAGTCTCTGATAAAAAAAGACCTTCCGCATTTGTTTCAGGATAAGCCAGCGCTTTTGCCAATTCCACTGCATTATCACTGTTCAGAGTATTCTCAATGAACTCGTTTCGATGCATTGCTCGCAACATCTCGCGCACATTCCAGCCCTCGATCAAAGTGAAGGCATACTGGATGGCCTTTCCAGAAACAAACAACTCCAACAGTTCGGCGGGTTTCAGTCCGGGGAGAATCTCGTATTCGCCACTCCTGATCTGCCTTGTGCTGCCGGAGAATCTCGCCAAAAACTCAAAATATAGACTGTTACCAACAAGATTAGCTGATATGAGTCTTTTGTTGACCTCAGCAAATGACATCCCTTTTTTTATCGTGAAAATGAGGGGCTTTTGCAAATTAACCGGTGTTTGCAAAAAACGCCGGTAATCCTGATACAATAGTAGCAGGGTAACGCTGAGCATCGCTCCCGTGAGGAATAGAAGCCTACCCACCCGCTTTGTCATAAACCCGCGATACAATGCTCCGCCTCCAGCATCTGTTGAACCCGCCGCGTCACTGGCCCCGGTGACAACACTTGATTTTCAATCCTCCTGACAGGCCAGACCCCGATCAGGCTGTTACAGATAAATATTTCACTGGCCTGCAACAACTGCTCTCCAGATATTTTATTTTGCGATACCTTTAAGTTTAACGTAGACGAAAGCGCTATGATTTTTTCCCTGACAATACCGGCAATTCCACATTCAGTAATGGCAGGAGTAATCAGATCATTGCCTTCCGTAATAAAAAGATTGCTCATCGTGCCCCCGATGATATTACCGTTGATATCCATTACAAGGCCTTCGGTCACCGCAGGATTATGCCATTCCGCGCGCGCCATAATCTGCTCCAGTCGATTCAGATGCTTAATTCCTGCCAGCGCGGGGTTGATGCCATAACGATATCGGCAAAGGCGGACACAGATGCCGTTTTTCGAATTGTCCGCCAGATATTCTGGCCATGGGTAAAGCGCGACGATTCTGCACGGCACGGTATGTTCGGGGAAGGCGTAACCCCGTCCGCTCTGCCCTCGCGTCAGGATAATTTTAATCACGGCCTTTTGGTTGGAGTCTAGCAGAAACGCTATCTCCTCGCGGAGCTTTTCAACATCCGGCATGGGCAGATTTAGCCTTTCGCAACCCAGACGCAATCTCGCAAAATGTTCTCCTAGACAGAGTGGTTTGTTTTCAGCCACCGCTATCGTTTCAAAAAGGCCGTCGCCATAATGTAAGCCGCGATCATGAAATGAAACCGTATCCTGCATTTCACCGTTGATGAGTATCTTGACGGCCATACTAGAGCAATGGCTATGCCCTTATATTTTTTTGAAGATCAGGGTGCCGTTGGTTCCTCCGAAACCGAACGAATTGGTCAATGCGACATCAATTTTCATCTCACGCGCGGTATGTGGAATATAATCCAGGTCGCATTCCGGTCCAGGTTCATCCAGATTGATCGTCGGTGGAGCAACTTGATCCTGTATCGACAACACTGAAAATATAGCCTCAACACCGCCAGCAGCACCCAGTAAATGACCAATCATAGATTTGGTGGAACTTATCGCCAGAGCATCGGCGTGTTTTTTGAATGTGTGTTTAATCGCTACCGTTTCGGCTATATCACCTGCCGGTGTGGAAGTGCCGTGTGCATTGATGTAATCTACCTGTTCTGGATTGAGCCCCGCGTTATTCAAAGCATTGTTCATGCACCGGGTAGCACCTTCGCCATCTTTTGATGGCGCGGTTATATGGTAAGCGTCGGCACTCATACCATACCCTACCAGTTCGGCATAGATCCTGGCACCGCGTTCTTGAGCAAATTTATAATTTTCCAGCACTATTGCGCCCGCTCCGGCACCCAGGACGAAACCGTCCCGGGCTTTGTCCCAGGGACGACTAGCGCATTCCGGTGCTTCATTTCTAGTGGATAACGCTCTGGCCGAGGTAAAACCCGCCACACCGGTTTCGCTTATTGCCATCTCGGCCCCGCCAGCGATCATGACATCCGCATCGCCGTATTCAATCAATCTGGCCGCTTCGCCGATATTATGCGTACCCGTGGTACAGGCTGTCACAATCGAAAAATTGGGACCTTTCAGCCCACACATAATGGATAAATGACCAGATATCATATTGATAATATTGCTCGGAATATAAAACGGCGATATTTTTCTGGGCCCGCTTTCGGCAAAGAGCCGGGTGGCCTTTTCTATGCCCGGCAGACCGCCGATGCCAGAACCGATAGCCACTCCTATTCTCGGAGCATTCTCATCGCTCACCTTAAGACCTGAATCTCTGAACGCCTGAATCCCGGCGACCAGGCCGTAGTGCAGAAACGGGTTCATTTTCTTCTGTTCTTTTTTGGGGATGTATTCATCCAGCATCAGATTACGAACGCAACCTGCTATTCGCACCTTAAAATCTGTGGTATCAAAGTGGTCGATCAGGGTAATACCGCTAGTTCCCGCCAGGATATTCGCCCATGTCTCATCAACGCTGTTACCCACCGGCGTGACCATACCCAAACCAGTAACAACTACTCTACAGCCTTTGCTCATATAATTGATATATCTGCCAATTCTTATAATTCAAAACAAAGAAAAAGCCACGTCCGAGAACTCACAACGCGGCTTCTCAATGAAGATTTCACCTATTCAAGGTGCTTGTTGATGTATTCAATAGCCCGCTTGACCGTGGTGATCTTTTCAGCTTGCTCGTCCGGGATATTAATCGAGAACTCCTCTTCCAGGGCCATTATCAGCTCGACAGCATCCAGAGAATCAGCACCCAGATCATCCACAAAAGAGGTTTCGGGCATCACGTCTTCTTCCTTGACATTGATTTGTTCCATAACAACTTTTTTTATGCGTGCTTCAACATTACTATTCATGATTATTTCTCTCCTCCGAGGCATTATTACCTGATTTGCGAGAAACAAGTCTAGTGAAATCAGGCATTCTTGCAATTAGAATTTAAAAAATTAAATATCAAAAACTTAAAAATATTTAAGTGTTATCCCATATACATTCCTCCGTTAACGTTGAGCGTTTGACCTGTGATGTAAGCTGCTTCTCTAGAAGCCAAAAAAGCAACCGCATTGGCAACATCATCCACATTTCCCAAACGACCCAGTGTGATTTTTTCCAGTAATGACATCCGGTGCTCATCGCTAAGCCCGGCAGTCATGTCAGTTTCAATAAACCCCGGTGCCACCACATTGACCGTAATGCCTCTTGACCCTGTTTCCCTGGCCAGAGAACGACTGAAACCAATTATCCCCGCCTTGGCAGTAGCATAATTGACCTGGCCAGCATTGCCAGTAAGGCCAACCACAGAGCCGATATTAATAATTCTGCCACGACGCGCTTTCATCATCGGGCGCAGACACAGCTTGCATAATTGATACAGGCCACCCAAATTGGTATTGATAACCGTATCCCATTCTTCATCTTTCATTCGGAGCAGAAGATTATCACGGGTAATGCCAGCATTATTCACCAATATGCCCGGGAAGTCAGCATTATTATTCAGCTGCTCGGAAAACATCCGTATCGAGTTTTTATCCGAGATATCCAATACCAGCCCTGTCCCGCATCCGCCAATCTTTTTCAGCCGTGCAGTTATATCATCCACGGCTCCTCCAGTCGTCGCCGTACCGATGACACAGGCGCCTTCAGAGGCGAATTTATCCGCTATCGCCTTGCCGATACCGCGACTAGCGCCCGTCACCAATACTACTTCCTCTTCAAACCTGTTTGCCATTTGATTTTCTGTTTATGACACAAGGTTGATCGCTTTCTCTAGCGACGCCCGGTTGTGGATATTATAAATTTTCAGAGAACGTTCTATACGTTTAACAAGCCCCGCCAATACCTTGCCGGGACCACATTCAATGATACGTTTAATATTCTGCTTCCGCATTATCCGAATACTGTTGACCCATTGTACCGGTTTATAAAGCTGTTTCACCAAGGCGGCCTTAATCTCTTTGGCGTCGGTTCTCAACCCGGCGTCCACATTCTGAATCACGGGTATTTTAGCATCACTAAATTTAATTTTATCCAGTGCAGTGGAAAACCTGTCCGCCGCATCGCACATCAAGGAACAATGTGACGGCACGCTGACTGGCAAAATTACGCTCATCCTGGCACCCGCCACCTTAGCTTCCAGGATGGCCTTCTCCACGGCCTGTTTATGCCCGGCAATCACAACCTGACCGGGTGAATTATAATTCGCAACGGCCACAGTCGCATCACCGCTTGCTGTCTGACAGATATGATGCACCTGTTCATCCTCCAAGCCCAGAACGGCAGCCATCGCACCGACACCGGACGGCATCGCCTCTTGCATACAACGACCACGTTCGGCAACAAGAGTAAGTGCGTCTTCAAACGCCAGCACATCGGCGCAAACGAGCGCGGTATATTCGCCCAAGCTGTGTCCCGCCAGAACGGCTGGCGATATCGTTGTTCTTGAAGACCATACTTCCCAGGTCGCATAGGCGGCAGTCAACAATGCAGGTTGGGTAATTTCCGTACTGTCCAGCTCCACCTGCGGTCCCTCCGTGATAATCTGCCAGAGGTCATAACCCAGTATCGATGAAGCATTGGCAAAGGTCTGTTTAATGGCAGGTTCGGTTATTGACAGCGTATCCATCATGCCGACTGATTGCGAACCTTGACCAGGAAAAACAATTGCGAGTTCTGTATCTGTACTCATCATTATTATTTAAAATAATACTTCAATAACGCAATAAGGCGGAACCCCAGGTAAACCCCCCGCCGAAGGCTTCAAGCAACAGTATTTCGCCCCGTTTTATACGCCCGTCGCTGACTGCCATATCCAACGCCAACGGAACCGAGGCGGCAGAGGTATTACCATGCTGATCTACAGTAACCACCACCCTTTCCATCGGTATATCCAGTTTTTTTGCTATCGCGGAAATAATTCTGATATTTGCCTGATGCGGCACTAGCCAGTCTATCTCCTTCTTCTCCATGGCATTGGCCGCCAGAGTTTCATCAACCATGCGCCCCAGGGTATTGACCGCCAGTTTGAATACTTCACTACCCTGCATCCTGATAAATGCTTCGCCCGATTTTACCACATCGTAATTTGAGGAGATGCCGGCCGGTACCATCAGCAAAGACTGATAAGCGCCATCAGCGTGAATATGCGTGGATAAAATCCCCGGCGTATCGCCGGCCTCGACAATTACTGCCCCAGCACCGTCGCCGAAAAGTATGCAGGTACTTCTATCCTGCCAGTCCAGGATGCGTGTCATGGTTTCCGTGCCAACCACCAATGCACATTTCGCATTACCGTTTCTGATAAATTGATCGGCGATGCTGAGAGCATAGATAAAACCTGTACAGACCGCTTGCACATCAAACGCCGGACAGCCCTTGATGCCCAGACGATGTTGTAAGAGACAGGCCGTGCTCGGAAAGATAACATCGGGGGTCGTTGTAGCAACAATGATTAAATCAATATCGTTAGCTGTTTTTGATGATGCTGCTATTGCGGCCCGCGCCGCCTGCTCCGCCAGACTGCATGCGCTCTCATCTTCTGCTGCGACATGTCTTTTCTCAATCCCTGTACGAGCGCGTATCCACTCGTCGCTTGTGTCAATCATCCGCTCTAGATCAGAATTGCTGAGAATGCGCTCAGGAAGGTAGGAACCCGTCCCGCTTATTTTTGAATACACTCAAATTTCCTGCTGAACATTAAGAAATTGTTCCAGTTTCAGACCAATTCTTTCCGCCACGTTTTTTTCGACTTCAACAATGGCTTCTTCAATGGCCGTCGCAAAAGAAACCCTTTTGGCTCCGCCATGGCTCTTTATTACGATGTCTCTCAAACCCAGCAGAGAAGCGCCGTTATAATGCCGTGGATCAATTTTGTACTTTAATTCTTTTAATAAGGGCATACCTACCATCGCAACAAATCTAGCGTAGAGACTGCGCCTGAATTGCGCGGAGACATGATAGCGGATAAAATCCGCTAGTCCTTCGCAAGCTTTCAGGGCGATATTCCCCACTAAACCGTCGCAGACAATGACGTCAATTTCACCTGTGTAGAGATCTGTGCCTTCGACATAACCAATATAGTTCAAAGGACTGTCGGCCAACAGTATCGCCGCCTGTTTAATGCGATCATTGCCCTTGATATCTTCTTCGCCGATATTCAATAAGGCAATCGTCGGGTCTTCCTTGCCGTCAACGGCACTAGTCAGTTGTGCACCCATGATGGCAAATTGAAACAGCTGTTCCGAACTTGAATCGACATTGGCACCCAGATCCAGCACATGCGTACAGCCTTTTTTTCCGGGAAATATCGTGCAAATGGCGGGGCGGTCTATACCGGGGAGCATCTTCAGGACAAAGCGTGCGGTCGCCATCAAAGCTCCCGTATTGCCAGCACTGACACAGGCGGCAGCATGTCTATCCCGCACTTGCTCAATAGCAATTCTCATGGAAGATTTTTTCTTTTGTCTCAAAGTGCGGGCAGGTGATTCGTGCATTTCAATCACTTCATCGGCATGCACAACCTGAATACGTTCATATCCCAAGGCATGGTGTTTTGCAAGCTCCGCGTTGATAATCGACTCTTTCCCGACCAGGATGAGATTCAACGTCTCGTGCTTATTCAGACAAAATAATGCAGCGGGGACTATCTCCGACGGACCATGATCGCCGCCCATCGCATCTAGTGCGATAGTTATCGTTTTCAAAGGCAGAGATATCTCGGAGAACAACGTCTCTTATTTATCAGCGTTTTTATCAGCCTTGTCGGTCTTAAATTATTCACGATCCTGTCTGACCTGAAGAACCTGACGCCCGCGGTAATAACCATCCGCACTGATATTATGCCGCAGGTGAAGTTCTCCCGACCCCGAATCAATGGATAGTGTAGCGGCGGTCAGGGCATCATGCGAACGACGCATGCCTCGTTTTGAACGGGATCGCTTTACTTTTTGAACAGCCATGGTCAAATTGCTCCTAACGATAAATCGAAATCTATTTTCATTTTAATTTTGAGATTATACACTATTCAAAACCCCTCCCTGTTCTAAATCTAATAATTCCAAAGATCGAATGGTCTTTTTTGCTTTTCATTCCGCTTTGTACCCAGATAGACTTTCTAACCGGAAAACTCATAACAACTACCTTCTACCAATTTTATCGCATATTCTGTTTCAATGCCGCCAGTGACGCAAACGGTTTCAAACTGACACCGGCGTTTACGCTGTCCAAATACGCTTTTGCTGGACATTCCTCTTCCGGATGCAATACTGAAAACGAAATGGCAAGCAGTAATTCATCTTCAAGCAATCTACTGAGCGATAATGTCTCATCATCCGACAGGGATAAAGGTTCGTAATTTTTATCCAGCGCCTGCAAGGTGTCGGTATTTGAAACGACACCAAGCAAGGTCTTTTTATGGACATGCATATCAAGTGGTTGCAGACAACGTTGACATTGCAGGGTCACATCGGCATCAATTTCCAGATCAACCACACAACTACCTGATCCATCTTTATAAAACAGTAGCCTGTATATCAATTCAGCCTCATTATTAGACGTCGTCTCGACCAACCACTCAAGCGAAGCCAGTTTGATACACCCCTCAAGCCGCTCACCGGTCTCAGCCAGATGCAATGGTTTAATCAATGGAGAATTTTGAACGACATTCACGGTGGTTAATATATCGGCAGCACAGGATAGTGTCAAAGATTTTCAGCGCCATTGGCTGAGTGAACGGAAGCCTGTTAGAATAGGTCACTCCGACCATCAGAAAACGATACTGTTTTGTACAAAATTATATTAGCCTCGTCCTCCGTCAACAGAAAAGCCCTGCTACAACGGCTGTCACTTGATTTCGTCTGTATCTCGCCTGATGTTGATGAAACGCCAAAAGGTAATGAGAAAGTGGAAGATATGGTAAAACGATTGGCTGCGGAAAAGGCGACGTGCGTTGCTTGTTCATATCGGGAGGGACTAATTATCGGTTCAGATCAGGCGGCGGAAGGACCTTCCGGTATACTGGGCAAACCTGAAAATCTGGAAGACGCCAAACGTCAGCTCAAGGAAATGAGCGGGAAGACAGTTAATTTCCATACCGCCCTGTGTCTGCTTAACGCAGAAGACCACTCGCTTGAAGTGGACAGCTGTCTCTATCGCGTTACCTTTCGTGCACTGTCGGCACAGGAAATTGATGATTATCTATACAAAGAGCGACCCTTGCAATGCGCGGCCAGCTTCAGATCGGAAAAGCTTGGCGTCGCGCTTGTAGAAAAAATGGAAGGTGACGATCCGACTGCATTGATAGGACTGCCGCTGATCCGCCTGTGCCAAATGTTACGCAATCAGGGCATCAAACTCCCTTGACTGATTTATTTACCTTCCCGGCTATCTCAACCCAAATGAATCGTTGAAGCGTTGATAAATGCTTGCGCCGATATTTTTGGCAAAACGGTCCAGATAGGTTTCACGTTGCGTAAAGTCAACAATATCCTCGGCACCGATAATATCGCGAGCCACCTCACCAGTGCTTGCCAGACCATCCACCAACCCGAGTTCCACGGACTTTTCACCCGACCATACCAGACCGGAGAACAACTGTTCATCATCTTTTAACCTATCCCCACGACCCCGTTTGACAACATCAATAAATTGCTGATGTATCTCGTCTAACAACTCCTGCATATGTTTCTCTTCGTCATACTTTAAAGGCTGAAAAGGATCCAGCAGGCCTTTGTTTTCACCGGCATGTAGCAGGCGTCGTTCAATACCCAGCTTTTCAATCGCATTAACGAATCCAAATCCGGAGATAATTACGCCGATTGAACCTACAATACTAGCCTTGTTGGCATAAATTTCATCGGATGCCACCGCAATATAGTAGCCGCCAGAAGCGCAGATATCGCTGATAACAGAATAAACGGGAATGTGTGGATATTTGGCACGAAGACGTCTTATTTCATCATTAATGTAACTGGCCTGCACCGGGCTACCGCCGGGACTGTTGATGCGTATGATTACGCCCTGCGTATTATCATCTTCAAAAGCATCCCTCAAACTGCCCACGATATCATTGGTACGCGCATTTTGACCAGTTGAGATGATCCCCTCAATATCAACCAACGCCGTATGTTTCCTTTCGGAAAAACGGTTTATCTCAATATCCTTGTTCAGATAAATGGCCAGGAAGATAAGGACATACAAGGCTAGTAGCAGCTTGAAAAAAATGCCCCAAATTCGCTTGAGACGTTGTTCTTTTACAATCTCTCGGGCTACATTATTGACCAGTGATTGATTGAATTCTTCAGAATCTTTATTTTCTAGTCCCATAAAAAAACAACCTCAACGATTAAAAAACGAGAAAGCCACATTTTAACAATGCGGTTAAATCAAGTATAGCCTGAATGATCATTATTACTATTGACCTCAATTTATGAAACACACTGTAACTGGTCGAGTACTTTCTGCAATTCGGGAGGTAGTGGCACTTCCAGCGTGATCTTTTTCCCATCCGCAGGCGAACTCAGCTCCAGAGAACGAGCATGTAAAAACAAACGTTTCAGACCGTACTGTCTGAATTCTTGATTAAGATGACAATCGCCGTATTTTGTATCACCTGCTATCGAGTGTCCCAGTGAGGCACTGTGTACCCGAATTTGATGGGTGCGACCGGTGACAAGCTCCACGTTTGCCAGAGTGCAGTTTGTATATAATTTTTCTCGGAAAAACCGGGTTGTGGCGCATTTACCCGCTTTATCGACTGTCACAACCCGCTCCCCCGAACGCACGACATTTTTTTTCAATGGACTGTCCACTACCCATTTCCACTCGAATATCCGCCCGACCAACAACACATAATAGGATTTTTTGATACCGGCTTTTGTCTTATGTAATTGTCTCAGCGCGGGCATTGTCTTTGCTAGCAGGAGACAGCCCGAGGTCTCCCTATCAAGCCGGTGAACCAGTTCCAGTTTGCGATATTGAGGTGCCGCTACACGAATGGTCTCAATAATACCGTTTGCCTGCCCTGCCCCACCATGAACGACGATACCAGCAGGCTTGTCCAGAACAACCAAGGACGCATCCTCATAAATAATCCTATCCAGGACTTTTTGCTGCAGCGCTTTTGAGGGAGACGGTCTTTCGAAATTGTTTTGGTAAACCGGCGGTATGCGGACAATATCACTGGCAACAAGCCGATAAGTCTGCTTGACGCGCCCCTTATTGACCCGAATCTCGCCGCGCCGTAACATCTGATAAATTCTTGATCTTGGTATTTTCCCGAAATATCGAATGAGATAGTTATCAATTCGGCGACCAGCATTCTCTTCTGTGATAGTGACCTGTTTGACGTCTTCTTTTTTTACAGTATTTCGCTTCATGTCCAATGCCATATGTCATCAAAATTGGTATAATTGTTCACACTAATCCAACCTGCCTGTTATTTCTGATTGATATTTCACAATAAATCAGGTCATAATACATCCGGGTGCTGGATAAAATGCCGGCATGAAACAAAAATAGAAAAAAAATTGAACCTATTGTTCAGATATTCACGATAGGATTTTAATAACTGCAATGTTATCAGTCTTCTGATACTTCACATCAAAGCAGAGAAAGACACATATGATATTGCTTAACAGAAATTAACCAAATTACGCTCCCGTACGCACGAGGTATTCACGCAAGGTAATACCCGAGAGAAATATGTCGTATAGGTTAGAGCGAAGGACAATTAAAATGAAACGTATGCTGATTAACGCGACCCAGCCAGAAGAAGTGAGAGTCGCACTGATTGATGGGCAACGGCTGTATGATCTTGATATTGAATCAGCAGCCCGGGAACAAAAAAAATCAAATATCTACAAAGCAAAGATAGTCCGGGTTGAACCGAGTCTGGAAGCCACTTTCGTTGATTATGGCGGACAACGACACGGTTTTCTACCGTTCAAGGAAATCGCTCATTCCCCGCTTAAATCGGCCTCACACGAAAATGGCGACAAGCCCAATATTAAAGATACCGTAGAAGAAGGTCAGGAGTTTATCACTCAGATTGAAAAAGAGGGCCGTGGTAATAAAGGGGCGGCCATGACAACTTTCGTCACTCTCGCTGGACGCTATCTTGTGCTCATGCCGAATAATCCCCGTGCAGGCGGTGTCTCGCGTCAGATTGAAGGGAGTGACAGGAGCAATGCCCGGGATGCGATGAAAGACTTAAAGATCCCCAACGGGATGGGATTGATACTGAGAACGGCGGGCGTCGGCAAATCTTCCGAGGAATTACAGTGGGACCTGGACTACTTGCTACAGATATGGCAAGCCATCGCCAACGCTGCCGAAGAAAAATCAGCCCCGTTTCTGATTTACCAAGAAAGTGAAATCATTATTCGAGCGTTGCGTGATTATCTGCACAAGGACATTAATGAGATATGGGTGGATGATCCAGACCTGTACAAACGCAGTTATGACTTCATGTCACAGTTCATGCCACACAGCCTGGAAAAATTAAAACTCTATAAGGGCGAGACGCCGCTTTTTACGCATTATCAGATCGAAAACCAGATTGAATCCGCCTTTTCCAGACAGGTGCTTTTACCCTCTGGCGGCGCCGTCATCATTGATCACACTGAAGCATTAATATCAATTGATATTAATTCCGCCCGCGCAACGAAAGGCAGCGATATTGAAGAAACGGCACTTAATACCAATCTGGAAGCCGCCGAGGAAATCGCCCGGCAACTGCGTCTGCGCGACATCGGCGGACTCATCGTGGTTGATTTCATTGACATGCTCAGCACGCAAAATCAGCACAGGGTCGAAAATGCCATGCGCGAATTCTCGCGCATGGACCGCGCCCGCGTACAGATAGGACGAATATCGCGCTTCGGCTTGCTGGAAATGTCGCGGCAACGCCTACGACCGTCGTTGGGTGAATCCAGCCATATCCCCTGCCCGCAGTGTGACGGGCAAGGCTCTATCAGGGACGTTGAATCCCTGTCTTTATCCATATTGCGTCTTATTGAAGAAAAAGCGATACAAGAAAAAACAGCCAAAATCATTGTCAGAGTGCCTATTGACGTCTCCACCTTTCTGCTCAATGAAAAGCGGGGCACTTTAAACGAAGTACAATATCGTCTCGACGTGGAAATCGTGGTCATCCCCGATACGAACATGGTGACGCCACAATATCATCTGCAACGTGTACGCCTTTCCGACGCTGAACAAAATGAATATCAGAAGGCAAGTTACAAACTTGAGGCAAAACCAAAAAAAGAATCAAGAACCGCTTCCACGCCACAAAGACAAATAGCGGAATCCCCGATGGTAAAACAATTTACACCGCCTGATCCCACACTAATCGGTCAGAAAAATCTGATCGCAAGAATTTTTACCTATTTATTTAGTTTCTTAAACAAATCCACTAAACCGGAAAAAACCGAACAACGCGATAAAAACAGCACGTTCGACAGAAACAGGGAGGGCGGTCCCCGACGACGCCGGGGAGGCAGAAGCAAAAATCAGCAACGGCGCCGAAGCAACCAGCATAATGGTCGTAATGGAAACGCTTTGGAAGAAGTGGAAGGCAAAAATCACCAGGACAGAGCCGATTCGGTCAAAAAGAGTTCAAGCTCAAAACGTGGTTATCGCGGAGGACGCCGCCGCAGACGGGAAAATAACAGTACAGAAAACGAAACTGTCAAAATGAACGAAACTGCCAAAATAAGTGAAACTGCCAAAATAAGCGAAACTGTCAAAATGAACGAACAAGAATAAAAATTCCGCTTAATGACCCAGCTCTTTTTGCAAGAGGTCTGTCTGTGTTGATAAAAGCATTGTTCGGAGCTTTTTCACACTTTCCAGCAGACAAATCCACTTTCCACCGGGCAAAAGAAAGCGGGCGCAATTGCATTGTGAATGATACCAACGCCTGAACCCTATATTATCCGAAGCTAAAAAGTATTGCGGCTATTCCTTGCTGGTCAGCATTTCCAGAAATATCTGTTCGGTCAGTGTCGGGATATGCAAAGACAGCGCTTGTTTATATTTACTGCCAGGGTTTTCACCATAAACGACATAGTCGGTCTTTTTTGAAACGCTGTCGGTGACTCTAGCGCCCAGAGCAATCAACCGTTGTTTCGCCTCGATGCGCGTCATGCTTTGCAGCTTGCCGGTCAACACAAACGCGGAATTGTTAAAGGTAGGGTTGGGTCTCCTCTTCTCATGGCGCGGCCAGTGAATGCCAGCGTCCAACAGACCCTGAATGATCTCAAGGTTATGTGGTTGTTGAAAAAAGCCGTGTATACTATGTGCGATTATCGGTCCGACCCCGTCCAGTTGTTCCAACGTTTCCATTGAGGCAGCCTGTAAATTTTCCAGAGATTCAAAACAGTCTGCCAGCACCCGCGCCGTCACCTCACCAACATCGCGAATACCGATAGCATAGATAAACCGTCCAAATGTCGTTGAGCGGCTTCTATCCAAAGCGGTAAGGAGATTTTCAGCAGACTTTTCGCCCATACGTTCCAAATTGACCAGTTGCTCACAAGACAAGGCATATAAATCAACTACCGTCTTCACCATACCCGTTTCGATCAACTGAACAATCCGTTTTTCACCGAGACCGTCAATATTCATTGCGCTTCTTGAGGCAAAGTGCATAATGGAACGGACATTCTGCGCCGGACAGGACAAACCAGCGATACATCTGAAAGCGACTCCACCTTCATCAGGACATTCCACTTCCGAACCACAGACGGGACAATTGGAAGGCATCTGAAATTCAGTCACATCCCCACGTTTTTCCTTAATGACAGAAACAATTTCAGGAATCACATCCCCGGCCCGGCGCACATAAACCATATCACCAATCCTGATATCCTTGCGCCTGATCTCATCCAGATTATGTAATGTGGCATTGGCGATTGTCACACCGGAAAGATTGACCGGGGACAGTCTGGCCACCGGTGTCAGCATGCCCGTACGCCCGACCTGGACGTCAATATCCAGCAGTTGTGTGATTTCTTCCAGTGCGGGATATTTATAGGCAATCGCCCAGCGCGGTGCCCTGGAGATATAGCCCAGCGCTTGTTGTTGCTTTATATCATCCACCTTAATAACAATACCGTCGATATCATAAGGTAAATCCGTGCGGCGCTTCTGAATGATTTTATAGTATTCAAGGCAGGCGTCCAGACCGTGCAGCCGCCGGGTATCGGGAGAGACCGGGAGTCCCCATTGTTTAAGTAAATCCAGGCTCTGCATCTGGGAATTGAATTGCGCCCCCCCCCTGTAATCGCCTATACCGTAAGCGAAAAAAGACAACGGGCGTTTCGCCGTCAATCTAGCGTCCAGTTGCCGCAAACTGCCAGCAGCCGCATTTCTGGGATTGGCAAACATTTTTTCTCCCTTTTCCTGTTGTCTGGCATTCAGTTTCGCGAACCCCTCACGCTTCATAAAGACTTCGCCGCGCACTTCTATATAATCGGGAATGTCCTCGCCAATGAGGCGTAACGGGACAGACGGGATAGTCTTGACATTATGTGTGACGTCTTCTCCGATATAACCGTTCCCCCTGGTTGAAGCAATGTTCAACAGACCCCTGTCATAAGCAATACTAATAGCCAAACCATCCAGTTTCGTCTCTGCACAATAACCAATTTCAGTAGTATTCAAACTATCGTCAAAGCCCGAAACCGTGGCATCAACATAAAAAAGCTCGTTCAAACGATCTCTGGTCCGTTCATGAAAAAGGCGCATCTCATCTTCATTAAAGGCGTTGGAAAGAGACAACATGGGGACCTTATGAATGACTTGCTTAAAAGTAGCCAAAGGTTCCGTGCCGACTCGTTGTGTCGGCGAGGTGGCGTCAATAAAATTGGGGAATGCATTTTCAAGCTCAATGAGCTCGCGCATCATGCGATCATACTCAGCGTCCGGCACCGAGGGATCATCAAGCACATAATACTGATAGCCATAATAATTAATTTGTCGACGTAAATTTTCAATACGTTCGCGTGCCTGGTCGGGACGCATTTCTTCCTGTCCAAATGAGATCACCTCAGGTTTGCTCGCCGGTTAAGCCGTCGCCGCCATCCCCACAACCTTGTCAACATCCACCGAAACCAGACGTGACACACCAGCTTCGTGCATTGTGACACCCAGTAGCTGTTGCGCAATCTCCATTGTGATTTTGTTATGCGTTACAAAAATGAACTGGGTTTCAGCGGACATCAATGTCAGTAATTCCCCAAAGCGTTCCACATTTTCATCATCAAGCGGGGCATCCACTTCATCAAGGAGGCAAAACGGCGCCGGATTGAGCTTGAATATCGAAAATATCAGCGCAACTGCCGTCAATGCCTTTTCTCCTCCAGATAATAGATGGATATTGCTGTTCTTCTTCCCCGGCGGACGCGCCATGACGGCGACACCTGTCTGTAATAAATCGCTGTCCGTCAGTTCCAGACTAGCGTGCCCACCGCCGAAGAGTTTTGGAAACAGGCCTTTTATGCCGTCGTTCAACGCATCAAAGGTCGTCTTAAAGCGTGTTCGCGTTTCCCGGTCAATCTTGCGTATTGCATCTTCAAGAGTCGTCAACGCACCAAGCAGATCATTATATTGATTATCCAAATAAAGCTTTCGAGTGACGCCCTGCTCATACTCGTCAATCGCCGCCAGATTAATAGGTCCCAAGCGCTGAATCTTGCGTGCAACAGACTCTACTTTATCGGCCCACCCCTCCTGTCCGGCCACCGCATCCAGCGCCGCCAGCATTTCCTCCGGGTTTCTGTCAAACGCACTTGACTGCTCTTCCAGGCTCTTAAGTTTAACCTGACAACCATTCACCTCCAGTCGCGACTTTTCAAGCCCGACGCGAAGACCTTCAAGCGATTGTTCAAGTTTATGTCTGTACTGCTCCAAATCGCGTATCACCGTTTCAATATTCTGGACCCGGGTTTTCGCCTCGGTCAGTTTCTGCTCTACCGCTACCTTGTCCTGTAAAAAGGTTTGTTGTTCTTTTTCCATCTTTTCAATCGGCGCCCGATTTTCGGCAAGGTTCTTTTCCAAAACTGACCGGCGCGTTTGCAATTCCGAAAGTTGTACGTCACTTCGCTTGATCGCCTGTTCACAAATGGCGAGACGGGAATTGTATGATTCCAGTGTCAAACTAATTTCATGGCTGCTCTCATGTGCACTTTTCCAGTTCAACCTGGACGAATTCAGCGATTCACGATGCTTCTCTTTTCCCCGCGACAACTCTTCGCGTTGTTGTTCCAGACCGAGCCTTTCTTTTTCCATTCTGTCAAGACGTTCCCGAACGAGCTTGATTTCATGTCTATCCTCCTCTTCCTGTTCCCAGTTTGATTCCAGTTCTTCAAGCTGTTGCTGGTGCCGAATGGAAGATTGCTGCAACTCCGCCTGTGTGGCCCCCATATCTGCACGTATATCCGAAATGGTACGTAATTGCTTATTAACCTCCGCCTGATGTCTATGCAGGGATGTTTCGCTCTGTTCAAGGTCTTCCTCAGCCAGCTTAGACGCATCCTCATATTCCCTGATCTGTCCGTTGTATTTCTTGATATCCGCAGTCAATACACTGATTTCATGTTCATGGCTTAATATGCTGTCGCCATCGTCCGTATTATTGACGATGATCCAGTTGCGATTTAACCAAATACCCTGCCGAGTCACGACGCTTTCATCCGACGACAGATCGGAAAGAATAGCCGTCGCTTCAACCAACGATTCGGCCAGATAGACGGTCTCCAGTAAAAACGGCACACGGATGTCGGTTGTGATTTCGTCAACCAGGCGCGGATAATTTTTAATGTCAGTCAGAACAGGCTGATTTGCTTTGCTGACCAGGCCGAATTTTCCAGGTGCTTTATCAAGCACGTCCAGATAATGACACGGATTATCCACACACAGATGATGTAACTGTGATTGAATCACCGTTTCCAGCGCATGTGTCCATTTCGGATTGATCTTCAAGACCTGGACCAGACGCGGTTTTTCATCAAGCGCATTCTCATCCAGCCAAACCTTTAATTCCCGATTGTCTAGCATGAATGATTGTTGCAGGGTTTGCAGGGAGACCAGACGACCTTTTGCGGACTGAAACGCCTGTTTGGCCTCATCCATATCCGCAGACAGTCCTTTCAACTTTTGCCGGCAATTAACGACCGTGTATTGCGCCCTTGTACAGTCATTGGCAAGTGCGGCATGTTTCTTTTCTTCCCCGTCAAGGCGATGCGTTAACATTGCCACCCTGCTCTCCAGATCCGAAGATTCAAACTCCGCTATCTTTTTCTGTAACCTTTCCCGCTTGCCAAGCAACCCTTCCAAATCAAATTCCAGATGTTCCAGGTGGGTTTTATCCACCTCAATCTGTTGGTCAAACTCGGCCAGGGTATTATTTAATTTATCCCATTCGGCCTGCCAGCCCTGCATTGTTTCTTCCGCACGATGTAATGACACATCCGCCTTTTCATTCTTGATGCGGGAATCGCGCAGAAGCATCTCCAGCTTCTCAAGTTCCTGCCGCAATTCCCGATATGTGACTTTATCCTGTTTCTGCTGTTCCAGAGTGTCTGCATGATTGCGGTTCTGCTGCTCGATTTCGCGCTCAATTCCCCCGATTGTTTCCCGGATATGCTGCAATTTTTGCTCATAACGGGAAATATCGCCACCTACTTTGTAATAATCGGACTGCACGTCGTTGAAATGTCGATTTGCTTCGACGAGTTCCCCACGCCGTTTTTCAATATCTGCTTCCGTTGCGCGGAATTTCGCCATGGCGGCTTCAACCGCATTCTCCCGTTCCCCTGCCGTTCTTTCCAAACCCGTCATCTCCTCACGCAGATCGCGCCATTGCAAGGCAAGTAATTCCGATTGCAAGCGGCGTTCTTCCTCTTTCAATGTCTTGTAGCGTTTTGCCGCTTCAGCCTGGCCCCGCAGATGGTTAAGCTGTTTTTCCAATTCGCCGCGGATGTCGGTCAAACGCTCAATGTTTTCGCGGGCGTGTTTAATCCGGTTTTCCGTCTCTCTTCGACGCTCGCGATATTTTGATATCCCTGCCGCTTCCTCAATGAAGACACGAAGTTCCTCCGGTTTAGCTTCAATCAGGCGGGAGATCATACCCTGTTCAATGATGGCGTAACTTCTAGGGCCGATCCCGGTGCCCAGAAAAACAGAAACGATATCGCGACGACGACAGCGCACGCCATTTAAATAATAGGTGGAAATACTGTCACGGTTAATCTCGCGCTTGATTGATAATTCATTATAGCTGGCATATTGACCACCTAGTTTTTTCTCTGCGTTGTCAAATACCAGTTCCACTGAGGCTTGGGCAACGGGTTGGCGGGCACTTGAACCGTTGAAAATCACATCGGTCATGGACTCTCCTCGTAGATGTTTGGCTGAACTTTCGCCCATAACCCAAGTGACGGCGTCAATAATATTGGACTTGCCACATCCGTTCGGCCCGACAATCCCGACAAGATCACCAGAGAAGGCTAAATTGCTCGGGTCAACAAATGACTTAAACCCTGAAAGTTTTATATTGCATAACCGCATGGCACTGTACGATACCTGATAAGTCGTCTGTGACACAAGTGACGATCACCTGTACTCAGGTGACCTTTGACTTGTCTATTTGATTTATTTTGTTATACGCGTTTATGGCCTGCCATATTCCGTTGAAAACATTGGCAGTGCAATGTGTTATTGTTATATCTATTTTAATTTCGAGAAAAAATGAAAGCCCCGACTATAAAGACCCTTGCAACATTTCCGAACCCAAATCCCGAACGGGATTTTACAGTACATATCAATATCCCTGAGTTCACCTGTTTATGCCCCAAAACGGGCCAACCGGACTTCGCCACATTGGAACTTGATTATGTCCCCGATGAGATCTGCGTGGAATTAAAATCATTGAAATTGTACATCTGGTCATACCGGGATCAAGGGGTTTTCCATGAAGCGGTAACGAACCGGATTCTAGACGATCTAGTCACAGTGACGCAACCGCGATTCATGCGACTGCGGTCAATATTCAATGTCCGTGGCGGACTTTATACTCAAGTAACCACTGAACACAGCAAAGCTGGATGGCGTCCGCAAGAACCAGTCATGCTTAACCCGAACATTACGACTTCGTAAATTAAACGGGCACCTTGAAGGTGCCGAATTCACGGTGGGCAAATTTCAACTGCTGCTGAAACTCGACATCTGCCTTTCAGGTGTTTTTTTTTTCAGGTAATAACAACGCAGACCAGCCTCAAAACGGAAAATTGTATTGGGTTTCGGGGCCGGTGTGATGCTCATGACATCACGATGCCGGTGGCGGTAATCGGTGCCACAAAAATGTATTTGTCGCATTTCAAAATGAACGCCCCAAATCTTGAACATTAAGAATTGTACAGTGTACATCTTTCGGGTATAAAGGCGTATTATTTTACCGGTATGAGTGCTATGCCAATTGAAATGAAAACGAAAAAGAAAACCGTCGCCAAAAAGAAAGCGTCCGTGACAACGAAAAAGAAAACCGCTGCCAAAAAGAAAGCGTCCGTGACAGCGAAAAAGAAAACCGCTGCCAAAAAGAAAGCGTCCGTGGCAACAAAAAAGAAAAGGACCCTAAGGAAAAAGACCGGAAAAGCGGCCATCCAGAAAAAAGCTGCCCCGGCAATGAAAAAGAAAACTGCTGTCGGGAAGAAGGCCAACGTGAAACAAACAGCGAAAAAGGCAGTCCGACGCAAGATCGTCAAGAAAAAACCGCTACCCTATCAAAGGGAGAAGAACGAAGAATATATGAATTCAGCTCAACTTGAGCATTTTCGACAGATCCTGCTAGATTGGAAGAGAGAACTGATAGAAGGCGTTGAGCAAACTGTTATGCATATGAAGGAAGAAGCTTCTAATTTTGCCGATCCTGCTGATCGAGCGACACAGGAAGAGGAATTTGGTCTAGAACTCAGAACGCGTGATCGTGAACGCAAATTGTTGAAAAAAATTAATGCCGCTTTATTACGTATTGAAGATGGCAGCTATGGTTATTGTGAGGAAACAGGCGAAGAGATCGGTATTCGCAGGCTTGAGGCGAGACCAGTCGCAACATTATGCCTTGAAGCACAACAACGTCGTGAAATGGCAAAAAAGCAATTTCGCGATCTGGAAGATCACGATCGGTAATACTGGAAATAGTTAATTGAGGCGTGAATAGAGTTTGCATCTTTGCAGATAGGCTTCTCTCGCGATCCGCATGTCTTCAATAAAGGCTTCCAGTTTATCCATTGTCAATGCCTGTGGCCCGTCAACCAGTGCCTTTGCGGGATTCGGGTGAAAATCAACCAATACCATATTAGCACCGACAATCACGCCTTGGGCCGCGGCATGTATTACATCCAGTATGCCCTCAGGTCCGGATTCGTGAGATCCCACTGAGTGGGACGGGTCAATACAGACCGGCATGTGCGTCAGACGTTTCACGACCGGTACATGGGCAAAATCGACAAGATTACGATGCGGGTCGCCCATATTCGTTTTCATTCCCCGCAAACAGAATATGACATCATGATTACCTTCACTTGCCAGATATTCGGCAGCGTTCAGAGATTCTTCAAGCGTGATGCCAAATCCCCGTTTAATTAGTACCGGAAACTGACACTGCCGACCGACTCCCTTCAGCAATTCAAAATTCTGCGTATTGCGTGTTCCAATCTGTAGCATGATACCAGTGGGATTGCCAGCTTCTTCCAACGCCTGGCTAATTTCGCTGATATGGGCATCGTGCGTAATTTCCATTGCGATCACCTTGATACCGTATTTACCCGCCGACTCAAACACATACGGCAAACACGATTTTCCATGACCCTGAAACGAGTAAGGATTTGTGCGCGGTTTGTAAGCCCCCATGCGGGTGCAATTCAGGCCAAGTTCACTGACTCCCCGCATCATGGTTTCAACATGTTCGGGCGTATCCACCGCACAAAGCCCCGCAAAAATATGAAATTCATCCTGGCTGAAACGCACACCATTATAATCAAAATAATTATCCCGTGTATCCTCTTTATGCCGACCAAGTACTCGATACTCACGCGACACCCGAAATACATGCTCAACAATAGGAAAGGTGCTTATATAAGCGGCATCCAGCGACAGCGTATTACCAATAAGATACAATTCAGTCAGGCGTTGCTGGATACCGGTTTCATCGTGCGTCCGTATCGTAATATTTGGTAAACTGCTCAGATATTTGAACAGATCTTTAAATTCAGTACTGTTTTTATCTGCATTTGGCCTTAAAATTATGATCATCGTAAAAATCTTCTTTTATAGTTGACGGAACAATATTATGAATACGGTTGATAAGCATAAACTATTCCTGCTCTGTTTTTTAGTCTCCATTATCATAAATCCCTCTATCTACGCTCTTGAAAAAATAAAGGTCAACGGATTATTCAAGGACATGGCCGTTGTAACCGTTGACGGAAAACAACACGTATTGAAAAAAGGCGTGCGCGGTGTCAAGGGGATATTATTAATTGAAGGAAACAGCAAAGAAGCTATCTTTGAGATAGACGGTCAACAAAAAACCTATACTCTGGACACCGGGATAGGCAACAATTTTGCGAAACCTGAAACAGGGGAAAAACTGACTATCACTCAGGACCCCCGCGGCATGTTTAATATCAACGGCTCCATCAACGGCTTCTCCGTTCCCTTCCTCGTGGATACGGGCGCGACATTCGTCTCCATGAACGGCATCACAGCTAAACGACTCGGCATTGACTATAAACTTGAGGGGCAAAAAAGCTCTGCCTACACGGCTTCCGGTATCAGTGACGTTTATCTTGTCAATCTCAAGCGGGTTAGAATCGGCGATATTGAACTGCATAATGTGCAAGGCTCTGTCCATGACGGCAGTTTTCCGGTAGAGACATTGCTTGGCATGTCCTTTCTGAAAAGGCTCCAAATGAAGCGGGAAGGACGTGTACTGAATCTTGAAAAAAAATACTGAGCCCCGTTCAGACAAAGTGCTTTTACCGTTTATTATCCCAAAGGATATCCCGACCGCCCTGCTCCCGGTTCAGATACCGCGCTATCACAAAGAGCAAATCCGATAGCCGATTGATATAACACCGGGTCTGCAGATTGATGTCTTCGTTACGCCCCAGTAATACCAGAGTGCGCTCCATCCTACGGCAAACACTCCTGGCCAGGTGGCAGAGAGCGGCAGAACTGGACCCACCGGGCAATATAAATTCTCTCAGCGCAGGTAAGGTACTGTTATAACCGTCAATCAATGCTTCAAGCTGCTCCACACAACCCGGGTCAATGATGACGCTGCCCGGCATCGCTAGTTCACTGCCAATATCAAGCAAACGATGTTGTATATCAAGCAAACAACGCGAAATATCTTCGGGTACGCCATTTGCCTCAAGCACACCGATCAGGCTGTTCAACTCATCAATACTGCCGAGCACTTCAATACGTCGACTTGATTTCTCAATACGTCCGCCGGTGGCAAGCGCAGTCGTACCCTTATCACCAGTGCGTGTGTATAAACGGCTCGGTCCGCTGCCCATCTCAATCAGACCCGTAATTTATAACAGGTACCGACCTGTCTGGCAAATGATGAACATCGGGACAAAAGACATGCGCCATCATTTCCAATCCATCGATCAACCTTGGCCCGGGGCGACTGAAATACGCGTTGCCATCCATCACATATACTTTCTCCTTTCTAACGGCATTCAATTCAACCCAGCCTTCTTTGGCGGCAAGTATCGGCATATCAACAAGTGTTCTTTTCAAGTCATAACCACAACAGGCGATAAACAGAACATCTGGATCAACACCAACAACAGCATCCCAACTCAACGTCGTTGACGGTTCACGTTTATGGCCTAATAAACTGACACCGCCAGCATATTCTATCAACTCGGGGGTCCAGTGCCCGGCATTAAACAGCGGGTCAATCCATTCCAGAAACACCACGCCCGGACGTGCTTCGACCGCACTGTATTTCTCTGTTCGTTCAATCACTTTATCGGCACGTACTTTTAATTGTTGCATGGCCTCCGTCGCCTGCGTTTCAAACCCTGTTGCCTCACCGATAAGCAGGAAGGTATCAAACACATCCTGCAGACTCATCGGTTGCAGATTAATGATCTGCACATTTCCGGGAAGATAGCGAATTGCCTCCACCACTTCATCCTCTGCCACGGCGCAGACCTCGCAAAGCGACTGCGTGATAATAAAATCCGGTTCCAATGCTTTCAACACATCCATATCCAGATGATAAATCGCCTGCGCCGTGACGAGTTGTTGACGAACGGCCTCATCAATTTGAATACTATCGGCATTTTTGGGGATTAAACTTTTGGTAACGTCAGGCAGGTTTCTGACAAATAAGGGATAGTCACACCCATGGCTGACACCGACCAGATATTTTCCCAATCCCGTCTGACAAACAATCTCGGTCGCGCTGGGTAACAGAGACACAATTCTCATACCAAATCCTTATACAATGGACCCCCTTCCCTCCGCCACGGTCATGTCGGAGCCTCAAGCAGGTTGTGTTTCCCCGTCCCGTTTCAGCCAGTATCTTCCGGCGTATTCCCAGGAACCGAACAGAATGCCGGCATAAAATAAATCCCCCGCCAGTGTATTGCCGTAGAAAGGTATCGCCCGGACAAAACAAAATATCAGACCATCCATCGTCAAAGGATAATACAAGCCCGTGGCCCACAAAGTGAAATTCGACAGCACAAACAGGATCGTTGCCGAGGCAGTAGCGGAGATCCCTATTCTGATAACAGTGCGTCTTTTGGACAGCGTACAGCGTCCGACAAACGCGCTCAATGCGAAACTGAGATAGACAGACAGCATGATAAAGATATTGTAGAAGCCAATAAAGAAATCACTGATGAATAAGGCCAGGACAGGGACCAGCCAGGATCGACGGTCGGACAGGTAGGCACCGGCAAAAAGCCCCAGAGCACCAATCGGCGCAAAATTCATCGGGTGCGGCAACAGGCGCAAGACAACCGCCAGAATGATCAGGAAATAAAAAAATATCTGTTTTTCAATCAATGATCTGTTCATACAGGAGCCATGTTATTCCATTGGTCAATAAAAAGAAAGTCCTGTGCCGGTTTTCTTGGCATCAGATTCAAATTTCCATTTTAATGCCTCAAACATATGACTGTCCCGCGGAAACATCAGCCCTGGAATGTCTGTTTAAAAATCCGGTAAAGTTTCCAACAATACCCGCGCCGATTTCCGTGATCTGCTCACCCGGAGAAAGAGATATCGGTGAATAAATCCAGCGATGATAATTTTTGGCAAACGACATCGCTTCCATATCCTTGCCGAAGTAGCCCTGCCTACCGATCATGTTTTGCCTGTTCCACACACGTACGCTACCTTTTCACCAAATAATATTTATCAAAACGTCAAACCGATACCGGCAAACGCGCCAATACCCGGCGCAGTATAACTGTAGATGTCCTCATAGGCTTCATCCAGGAGGTTGTCAATCCTGCCGAAAAAACGGACATGTTCGTTCAATTGATAGCTTGCAGTGAGGTTAATCAGCGTATAGGCGCTCAAAGTGGTCCGGAAGATATCCCGTTGCCGTCCATGATAGTTTATGGCCATATTGAGATTTGCCCTGTCATCATAAAAAGCATAATTTAAATTCAGGCTGGCGATATGTTTGGGACGTCTGAGCAGCTCCTGGTCATCCGCGTCATCGGCGCGCATAAAGGTATAGGCGCCTTTAATATCCAGATGCTGCAAAGGAGACAGGGAAAAGGTCAATTCCAGTCCATCAATCCTGTTCGTACCCTCAAGATTGGTCACGGTTCCGAAACCATAAATCAGATCTGTAATACGATTTCTGAAATACGTCAGATCCGCCTTCAGGCGTCCGTCAAAAAAACTCCTTTCAAGGCCAACATCCCATCCTTTTGAGGACTCCGGTCTCAAGTCGGGATTACCGGTAAACGTCGCAAAGGTGCCGAACAACTCGGTCAGCGTTGGATTTTTGACCCCGGTGCCATAGGCGACATGCCATCTGATCTTACCCGCGGGCGGCTTGAATGCCGTTGTGATGCGATAAGTGGTGGCGTCATCAAAAATATCGCTGCTGTCGTCATGGCGCGCACTGACCGATATAAACAGGCGTTTCAGCAATGCCACCCGATATTCACCCGCATAACTCCGGGTAATATAGCTCACCTCGTCGCCGTTACGAAGGGATCTCCCTTTAGCTACATCCTTTTCATATTCATACAGAAACGAAAAATCATTCACTGAATTCCATAAATTCCAGGAGCCGAAATCACTCTTCCAGGTATATTTGCGCTTGTCGCCGTTTGAGAATGAATCATCACGGCGAGGGCGGGTAAAATCACTGCGATAGCGGGTATTTTCAAACGAGACGTGGTTCACCCAGCGCCCGTCAAAAAGCGCCAGACGTGCCCTCGCCTGCTGATAAACCTGATCGACATCCGTCCGATTACCGGCTTCATCCACCACAACCACGGACGGTTGCGGATCGGTTTCCGTTTTGGCCTTGACAATACGATGCACATAACTCAAAGCAACCGTGTTGTTCGGGGTAAAACCCAGTTTCAGATCGTAGGTACGGTTACGGTGACCATCCTCCTCATCCCCGTCCCGGGCGATATTGATGCCATCGGTGCGCAATATCCCGGCGTGCAGATTTATATCGATCAGGGAATTTCCCCAGGCAACATTCAGACTCGTTTTTCCCGTGTCAAATGATCCGCCCTGTAAGTCGGCATTGACCGCGAGCGGCCCTGCCCCTTTTTTGGTAATGATATTGATCACCCCGCCAATCGCGTCACTCCCCCACAAGGCGCTTTGCGCCCCGCGCAAAATTTCAACCCGCTCAATGTTATCCGCCGTAAGAAACTCGAATTCAAACTCAGAGAGGGCGGGGTTATTCGCTTCAATACCGTCAATAAAGACCAATGTGTGATTCGCCTCCGCGCCGCGTATCCTGATACTGGTCTTTGTGCCGAAGGAGCCGCTTCGCTGGAAAGCCAGACCCGGCACTTCTCTCAGAATATCCGCCAAAAACGTTGTGCCGCGTCGTTTGATATCATCGGCCGTAATCACGGTCACGACGGCACCGGCCTCTGTCCTGTCAACCGGACTCAGGGAGGCTACCACAATATAGTCCGCAGGGGTTTCAATATCCTCCGCAGAGAATGAAACTGATGCATATAAAAAGCTAAAAAGGATAATTATCCCGAAATGAGTGAACATTGATTTTTTACGAATCATATAAATTTTTTTTGACCATAACATAATGTAAATCCATCAAAGCAATAAGGTTTCAGATACAACGATCAGGCAACAAAAACAGGCTGATATTCTGGTTTTCGACCCAAGTTACCAACTGTCTGAATCATTTCGGCAACGTATCGGTAGCACCCATCATCAATCCGGACAGCTTTCCCTCAGGGGCGAGCCCTGTTCTGACCGTTCCTTATTTTCAGCAACTTTAATTACAGTCAGTCGCCCACGCTTTCAAAAATTACGAACCCCGTTGGGGCCTGCTACTCTTATTATACCACCATCTATAAAAAATTGCGATGTTGTATGTCGTCTCACCTCTTTGCCTCTACCCCAACCCGCTAACGCAGGTCCAGTGGCAATGGATACAGGAAAACCTGCCCGAAATTCAGGCTTCATCAAAAATTAAGGGAATGATATACATAAAGCTACACAGTAAGGGGCATCCATTCCCCGCATTAACACATGCGTTGTGAAGTCATTTTTTATCAAGCTCTTCCCTTGATGAAGGTTGCTTATTTTCACTTTTCAACCTTAGCTAATAAATCCTGGTGAGTACCTGCAGCTTTCATATTATTACATGCAGCCTGGTGAGTACCTGCAGCTTTCATATTATTACATGCAGCATATTAATAGCTGTAAGAAGTACCAACGGTTTTTGAGTAGGATAGTTTGTCAATTCTGGATGATTCTCACGCAAAGCATCTATAATCTAATAATCCCTTATTACAGGTTTCTGTGTAATAACTTTTGTCATCTTCCTTAATTTCAATATCGCTAAAACCATGCTTGCGTGTTAAATAGGATTGTGCCTTTTATTTGTTGAATAACTTGCTGTTGGATCACAGTGTAAAGACTACTGGGTTTGCCTCCGACGCTATCCATTAATATATGGAACCAAATCCCTCCATTGTCACGGGAACAGCTATCATTTATATTGTTACCATCCACAATTCATACAGGTAACCAACAACATGCTGGAATTGTTATCCAAAAAACATATTGTTGCCAAGGAAGGCTTTAATCGCTGGCTGATTGCCCCTGCTGCCCTGGGTATCCATCTCTGCATCGGTTCGGTTTATGCATGGAGCTTATTCAATCCCGCCCTGATAAAACGCTTGGGTGTTGTTACCAGCGCCGCCGACGACTGGTCGTTGACCAGCGTCGTCTGGATATTTACCGTCGCGATTATCTTTCTTGGCCTGTCCGCCGCCGTCGGCGGGAAATGGCTGGAAAAGGTCGGTCCCAGAATGGTGGGCGTCGTTTCGGCATGTTGCTGGGGCGGCGGTTTCATCGTTGGGGGTATCGGTATCCTGACAGGTCAACTCTGGTTACTGTATCTCGGTTACGGCGTCATCGGCGGCTGTGGCCTTGGTCTTGGCTATGTCTCGCCCGTTGGCACCTTGATCCGCTGGTTCCCTGACCGGCGAGGGATGGCGACCGGTATTGCCATTATGGGATTTGGCGGCGGGGCTATGATCGCCAAATTCATGATCGAACCTTTTATCAGGTTTTTTTATAAAGCGCCCGACTATCTCGGCAGTATTGATGACGTTACATTGACGACGGAGGGTGGGAGACGTCTTGCTGAAACAGCTAATGGCCTGCAGGAAGTTGTCATCATAGGTGCCAATGATGTCTCCAATATGATTGTTTCCGGCGACATGGGCGTCTATGCTGTCGGGACAGGGACGGTCGGCGTGGCTCAGGCGTTCTTCACTCTGGGCGTTATTTATTTTCTTGTCATGATGCTGGCCGCGTTCGCCTACCGTATCCCGCCAGAAGGCTGGAAACCGGAAGGCTGGAAACCTCCCCCGGAAGACAAACGACACGAAATGATTACCCGCCACAATGTACATATTGACGAAGCCCTGAAAACGCCCCAGTTTTACCAGCTCTGGATCGTACTATGCTTTAACGTAACGGCCGGTATCGGCGTGCTGGCCGTCGCCAAAACCATGATGAATGAAATCTTCGGTACCACCCTGCCGAATATCGTTGATTTCGGTTTCGCCTCGACCTATGTCCTGATGATCAGCCTGTTCAATATGATTGGGCGTTTTATCTGGGCGAGTGCTTCAGATTACCTGGGACGGCGCAATACCTATTGGGTATTTTTTACCCTTGGGATCGTTTTGTATTGTTCAATCCCTTACACCGCGCAGCAGGTCAGCGTCAATCCATCCGTAGTCTGGTTGATCTATTTTTACGCTGCCACAATGCTCATCTTTACGATGTACGGCGGTGGTTTCGCGACCATTCCAGCCTATCTGGCTGATATCTTTGGCACCAAATTCGTCGGCGGCATACACGGTCGCCTGTTGACGGCTTGGGCAAGCGCCGGGGTCTTCGGCCCACTCGCCATTACTTCCCTGCGTGAAATATCAGTTAAAAACGCCATTGAGGATTTGGTTCAAAAAATCGATCCGGCGACTTTTCAGGCAACATTCGGTACCGGCCTTGACCAACTCGATTCGCTTGTCTCTGCTAAAACCGTCACCATCGGTAAACTCATGGAAATTGCGCCGACCGGCACTATCAACCCCACTTCCGGGCTTTACAACACGACCATGTACCTGATGGCCGTGCTGCTGTTCGTTGCGTTGGTGTCAAATGCCCTGATAAGACCGGTGCATCCAAAACACCACATGAAAGAATAGGAGAGATTATCGTGTCCATTACGTTCAGTAATTCGGTGGAAGTCTTTATCTTTATTATTTTATGCTCAGTCTATGTCTGCAGCATACTCTGGATCTACGGCGACGCGGCTACCCGCGACATGGGCGCCAAAGGCCTCATATTGCCGCTGATCTTTGTCATTATCACCGTGCCGGCTTTGATTAAAGGCATGCTCTGGACATTGGTCTTCTGGCTAATCGGTTATATCGCGTGGTTCATCCTGCGACCGGCCAAATCCCATGCGATAGTTGAATAATCCACTTTGCACGCCTTTCATTCCCGCGGCAACACTGCCTGACCCTGTTACGCCGGCCTGTTTTATGCCCGATAAAACGGAACAAATCAAACAACTCATGGCGGAACGCATCCTGGTACTGGATGGCGCTATGGGCACTATGATCCAATCCTATCAACTTGAAGAACAGGATTATCGTGGTGAACTCTTTATGCAACACCCCCGTGAACTGAAGGGCAACAACGACCTGCTGTCCATCACCCGACCCGATATTATCCGGGCCATCCACGCCGCCTATCTTGAGGCTGGCGCGGATATTGTGGAAACCAATACCTTCAACTCGACCAGCATCTCAATGGCAGACTATCAGATGGAAGATCTGGCCTATAAACTGAACCATGAAGGTGCTGCTTTGGCCCGTTCTACCGTGGATGAATACGCTGCCAAAGATAATCGGCCCAGGTTTGTTGCTGGCGTACTTGGCCCGACTAATCGCACCTGCTCTATCTCTCCGGATGTCAACAATCCAGGCTACCGGAACATCTCTTATCAGGAACTGGTTGAAGCCTATACCGAGGCCCTGCGAGGACTGATTGACGGGGGCGCGGATTTGATTCTAGTCGAGACGATATTCGATACCTTGAATGCCAAGGCGGCATTGTTTGCCATCGATCAGCATTGTGCGGAACATAACACGCGCCTGCCGGTGATGATTTCGGGGACTATTACCGACAAGTCCGGTCGTACCCTGACAGGACAGACTACCGAGGCGTTCTGGAATTCGGTAAGACACGCTGAACCATTAAGTGTTGGGCTTAACTGCGCGTTGGGACCGGAAGAGCTGCGCCAGTATATCGAGGAGTTTTCCAGTGTTTCGCCATGCCATATCAGTGCCCACCCGAATGCGGGTCTACCCAATGAATTCGGTGAATACGACCTTGACGCCACGTCCATGGCCGAACATATTCGCGAATGGGCGCAGGCGGGATTGATTAATATTGTCGGCGGTTGCTGCGGCACGACGCCAGAACATATCAAGGCAATCGTGGAAACAGTCAAGGATACCAAACCCAGACAACTCCCCGACATCCCTCTTTACACACGACTGAGCGGGCTTGAAGCATTTAACATCACTCCGAATATCAATTTCGTAAATGTTGGTGAACGTACCAATATTGCTGGATCGCCTTTGTTCTTGCGATTAATCAAAGAAGATCAGGATATGGAGGCGGCGCTTGGTATCGCGCGCCAGCAAATCCAAAACGGGGCGCAGATTATCGATGTCTGCATGGATGAAGGTATGCTTGAATCTGAAAACCTGATGACGGAGTTCCTGAATCTGATTGCATCCGAGCCAGATATCAGCCGCGTTCCTATCATGGTCGATTCATCCAAATGGAGCGTGCTTGAAGCGGGATTGCGCTGTCTGCAAGGCAAGGGAATTGTCAATTCCATCAGTCTGAAGGAAGGCGAGGAAAAATTTATTCAACAGGCACGACTGGTTAAGCGTTATGGTGCGGCAGCTGTTGTCATGGCCTTTGACGAAAAAGGCCAGGCGGACACCACCGACCGACGTTTTGAAATCTGCCAGCGTTGTTATGATATTCTGGTAAACCAAGTCGGGTTCCCACCAGAAGATATTATTTTCGACCCCAATATTCTAACCGTCGCGACCGGCATGGCGGAACACAATGATTACGCCGTTTCATTTTTTGAGGCAACCCGGCTGATCAAAGAACATCTGCCACACGCGCTGGTCAGCGGCGGACTGAGCAATGTGTCGTTTTCCTTTCGCGGTAATAATCCGGTGCGCGAGGGCATGCACACCGTCTTTTTATATCACGCTATCCAGGCCGGCATGGACATGGGAATCGTGAATGCCGGTCAACTGGGCATCTACGATGAAATCCCAAAGGAGCTACTGAAACGCATTGAGGATATCCTGCTGAATCGCAGGGAAGACGCCACAGACAGGATGATTGAATTCGCCGAAACGGTTAAACCCGGAGGCACCACAAAGAAAAAAAACGACTTGAAATGGCGCGAAGGCACGGTTAATGAGCGTTTAAGCCACGCCCTGGTACAGGGGATCACGGATTACATTGAAGAGGATACCGAAGCAGCGCGGCTGCAGACCGAAAAACCGTTACAAGTGATTGAGGGGCCGTTGATGGATGGCATGAATACCGTCGGTGACCTGTTCGGCGCAGGCAAGATGTTCCTGCCGCAAGTCGTCAAGAGTGCCCGCGTTATGAAAAAGGCCGTCGCATATCTCCTCCCGTTCATCCATGCAGAAAAAGGTGAGGAGGCCGCCGTCAACAACGGCCGGATTGTCATGGCGACTGTGAAAGGTGACGTGCACGATATTGGCAAAAATATCGTCAAGGTAGTGCTGCAATGTAACAATTTCGAGGTCATTGATCTCGGAGTCATGGTGCCGGCGCAGAAGATTCTGGATACGGCGCGCGAGCAGAAAGCCGACATCATCGGCCTGAGCGGATTAATTACCCCTTCGCTTGATGAAATGGTCCACGTCGCCAAAGAGATACAACGCCAGGGGCTCATGCTGCCGTTGATGATCGGCGGCGCAACAACGTCACGGGCACATACCGCCGTCAAGATTGACCCTACCTGTCAATGCCCGGTGGTCCACGTAAGAGACGCCTCACGCGCCGTGGGAGTTTCCACAAAATTGTTGAGCGCCGATCAGGAGTTTATCAATAAGATACAAAATGAATACGACAGCGTGCGCAAACGACACAAGGGAAGACAGGCCCGCATCAACTGGCTGACGCTGGAGCAGGCACGCGCCAATCACGCCCCGATTGACTGGGAGAACTATGTACCAAAACAACCTGCACAGCTTGGCATTCATGTATTTGACGATTACCCGCTAGACGAACTGCTTGATTATATTGACTGGACCCCATTCTTCATGGCCTGGGAGATGCCCGGCAAATTTCCGAAAATCCTCAAGGATAAGGTCCTCGGCAAGGAGGCACGTCGTTTATACAACGATGCCCGCACCTTGCTGGAAAAAATCGTCACCGAAAAATGGTTCACCGCCAAAGGTGTCTGCGGCCTGTTCGCGGCCAATTCAATCGGAAGTGATGACATCATCGTCTATACCGACGCAAAAAGAAAAGGCTGTCTGGCAATGCTCCACTGTCTGCGGCAACAAACCCGAAAACCGCCTAAACAGGGCAATTTCGCGCTGGCCGATTTCATCGCTCCAGAAGAAACCCATATTGAAGACACTATCGGCGCCTTTGCCGTCGCGGTAGGTTTCGGCATGGAGCACCACATCAAAAAATTTGAAGACAAACACGATGACTACGGTGCCATCATATTAAAGGCTCTGGCCGACCGTTTCGCTGAAGCCTTTGCCGAACGCCTGCACGAACGGGTACGTAAGGAATTCTGGGGGTATGCCGCGGATGAAAAACTGGGTCAGACACAGCTCATTGACGAGGGCTATCAGGGGATCCGTCCCGCGCCGGGCTACCCCGCCTGCCCCGACCACACTGAAAAAAAGACACTCTGGACGTTACTTAACGTTGAAGAAAACACCGGGATCACCCTCACAGAATCTTTCGCCATGTACCCCGCCGCTGCTGTAGCAGGCTGGTATTTTTCCCATCCCAAAGCAAGATATTTTGGCCTTGGCAAAATCAATCGCGATCAGGTAAAAGATTACGCCAGGCGAAAAGGCGTTGAACTCACGCTCATGGAAAAGTGGCTGGCACCTCATCTGGGTTATGAAGCGGGGGAATGAAAACCCCTTGGGCATTTTCAATAACGAGGCGCATCAGCAGTAATACACGGCGCCCGGATAAATATTTGTAAGCCTTTAACAAGCAAAAGAAAACTGCACAAACTGATAGTTTCAGTAGACAATTCCATCAAGCAAAATCTGCCACAGGGGGGATAGGCCGGAGAAATAAATGACGGAAAATGGCAAAATGGAACCAGTTCAAGACGTTGAGGCCTATGCGGATAATAACGTTGAAATCCTTTCCCCCAGGTTTAACAACGACCGTCGCAGGCTGCTGAAAAAGACGGGTGGTACCATCACGAACTCCGCGAGACCAGCCCGATATTGCAAACTGACAGTACCTTCGCTGATGGCAATATCATGCAACCTGAGGGAATCCACTCGCTTTGTGTATTGAACTGTTCCTTTGACCCTCAGTGGCAACACCGTCATGCTGACATTCTCAACTCCGATAACTTCCGATACAAATGTAAGCATCGCTATACTTCAACGAAGGTGAGCCGCGACAGAATGGGTACGACATCCCGGTGGCAGACATGCCGTTTACTGATATCAAGAACAAGACAGGTATAATCATCACCCCCTCCATTCCTCCGATATCCCTCTGACTGACAGTGACCTCATTAACGGCAACATCGCTACACTGACGATTGATACGTCGTTATCTCCTCCTTTGAAAGCGGGGATTACTGTTCCACTGATAACAATGACAGTGATCCGTACAGAATGAACACGCTACAGCGTTTGATTCGCTGTGTATAAAGACACACAGGGTTCCAGTTTGCGCGCGTACGACGACTGAATGTGTCTTGCACATTCAGTCGTCACTTGAAATAATAGGAGACAAATAATCACTAGATAAAATTGGAGTAACATCAACACTATGTCAATAGAAGCTAGTCAGGAAACGCATGGATTCCAGACTGAAGTCAAGCAATTAATGCGCCTCATGATTCACTCCTTATACAGTAATAAGGAGATATTTTTACGGGAGTTGATCTCAAACGCCTCCGATGCGGCGGACAAATTGCGTTTCAAGGCACTTGAAGATGACAGCCTCTATGAGGGCGACGCTGAACTGAAGATCAGGGTTGAATTTGACAAAACCTTAAAAACCATCACCATCATTGATAATGGCATCGGCATGTCACGCAATGAAGTCATCGAAAATCTGGGGACGATTGCCAAATCTGGTACCCGTCAATTTTTCGAGTCACTGACCGGCGACACCGCCAAAGATTCGCAGCTGATCGGACAATTTGGTGTCGGCTTTTATTCCTGTTTTATTATCGCCCGAAAAGTCGAGGTGGTGACGCGCCGCGTTGATCTGCCACGAACGGAGGGAGTGCGCTGGACTTCAGACGGCGAAAATGGCTATACGGTGGAAACATTTGATCGACCGAGACGCGGGACCAAGGTTATTTTACATCTGCGCGAAGGCATGGATGAATTCCTTGACGGTTATCGCCTTAGGGGGATTATCGGCAAATACTCCGATCATATTTCCCTGCCGATTGTGATGGATAAAGAAGAACGGGTTGACGGCGATAGCGACAAGAAAGTTGAAAGCTCTGCGGGCGAAGAGACTGTCAACAAGGCCACCGCTTTGTGGACACGCCATAAAAAGGATATTACGCCGGAAGAATACAATGAATTTTACAAACATGTAAGTCATGATTTTAAGGAGCCCCTGGCCTGGATACACAATCGGGTTGAAGGGAAGCTGGAATATACCGCTCTCCTGTATATTCCGGCATCGGCACCATTTGATCTCTGGGATCACAAAGGCCCGCGCCATGGCGTAAAGCTGTATGTCCGGCGTGTATTTATTATGGATGACGCCGAAGCATTGATCCCGCCCTGGTTGCGTTTTGTGCGCGGCGTTGTCGATTCCGATGATCTGCCGCTGAATGTCTCGCGCGAACTATTGCAACGTAACAAGGCCATTAATCAAATTCGTTCTGCCTGTACGAAAAAGATTTTGGGTCTGTTGAAAAATATGGCAGAAAAAGAAACAGAAAAATACGGTGAGTTCTGGAAGGTCTTTGGCAAGGTACTGAAAGAAGGGAGCGTTGATGGTCATGACTATAAGGATGATTTATCTGCTTTGTTTTGTTTTGCTAGCACTCATGAAGATAGCGAAGAACAGAAGGTCTCCATTCAGGATTATACCGGGCGTATGCAGGAAGGACAGAAGGCAATCTATTATGTCACCGCAGAATCCTGGGCAGCGGCCAGACACAGTCCTCACTTGGAGATATTCAATAAAAAAGGCATAGAGGTACTGTTATTGACAGACCCTATTGATGAATGGGTGGTTACATACCTTGGTGAGATTGATGGTAAACCGTTACAGTCGGTCAGCAAAGGTGAGCTTGATCTGGGAGATGTTCAGGACGACAAGGACAAAGAAGAAGATAAACAGAAGAATAAGGATTTCGACAAATTGGTAAAGCGTATTAAAAAGGCACTGGGTGAAAAGGTCAAGACGGTTCGTATTACCTCACGGTTAACAGCTTCCCCGGCCTGTCTTGTGAATGATGAACATGATATGGGACGGCACCTGGAAAAGATACTAAAGGCGTCGGGGCAACATATCCCGGGGACAAAGCCGATTTTGGAAATCAACCCGGGTCATCCTGTTGTCAAAAAGATCAGTGAGGAGACCAACGAAGATTTGTTCACTGACTGGTCGCATATCCTGTTTGACCAGGCACTGTTGAGTGAGGGAGGACAGTTGGAAGATGCTGCTGGTTTTGTGCGTAAACTCAACAAATTGGTTATGATATTGACGGAGTCAAAAGAAGTATAGTGGCGTTCCCGCGTTGACATCAGAGGCGGCGGAACTATAAACCGCGTAAATGTCAATAATGATAGGATAGAAGCGAAATGGAGGAAGAAACGAATATGCAATATCAAACTGTTCTCAAGATATTTTTTGTCTTCGTGGCATTACAGTTTTCAGCATTGATACTGGCAGATGTTGCCCCAGCTGATTTCAGACAAAAAGAATCGGATCAGGCCTGGATGCAGAATATCCGGCAGCAGAACTTCCAGAATCGGAAGATTATTGAAGGAGCAGCGCAGAATATCCTTGAGCTTAAAGCTCCTTATACCGCGGAAGACGCGACCATTGTCCCCATTTCAGTCCATACCAAAATCCCGCAAGACAGGGAAAGCTATATCAAAAAAATGCATATCTTCGTGGACAAAAACCCCCTGCCGCTAGTAGGCCAGTTTGAATTCACGCCGGACAGCGGCAAGGCTGACCTGGCGATGCGTATTCGGGTGGATACCTTCAGTTATGTGCGCGCCGTGGCCGAAATGAACACGGGCGAACTTTATATGGCCAAGAGCTTTGTGCGTGCTAAGGGCGCCTGTTCGGCACCACCACCGGCCAGTATGGAAGATTCCAAACGGTTACTCGGCAAGATGAAAATGAAAGTGGTCGGTAATATCAAGCTGGGGGAACCCAATCTGATGCAAGTCAAGGTTCGCCATCCCAATATCACCGGCATGGCGCCGATCAGGATCGGTTCACGTGTTATTCCGCCGGCCTTTTACATGGATACCTTTGAGGTCACCTACAATGACAAACCAATTGTCAAGGCCAATCTGACATTTTCCATCAGCATGGACCCGGCTCTGCGCTTTTACTTTGTCCCGCAACAGGAGGGCGTGATAAAGATCAAAGGTACCGACACCAAGAAGAATAGTTTCACTTCCAGCCATAAAATAGCACTGTCATGAAAATTCCTGTTAATTTCTTGCATATAATAGCTGTAGCCACGCCACAAATAATCCGCAAATAGTTGATGTAAAGCCCTCATGCAATATCCAGATTGATATAAGGTAAAATGCCAGATCACAGGCGATCGTTGGATAAATACCGGGTAGCGGGAAACGGCCTGCTCAATCGTCGTCTCTTTCTTAAAAAAGGAATACAATTCGGTACGTTCTCTACGCTGGCATCCACAAGCGCATCGGGGCAACAAATGCGGGAATACGTAACGACCGCCGCATCCAATCCCGCCCGTCCAGAATGGATGAGACAAATGGGTGCACCGTTCTCCACTTATGGCATGCCGTCAATATATGAGAACAGAGTGTTGCGTTTTCCAACCCAAAATGCGTCCGTCCCCGGTAATGGAGTTTCTTGGACACCCCTGCATGCGATGGAAGGCGCCATTACCCCAAACGGTCTTCACTATGAACGCCACCATAACGGCATACCACAGATTGATCCGAAAAAACACCGCCTGTTGATCCACGGTCTGGTTGAAAAAGCCTTGATGTTCAGTATTGATGATCTGTTGCATTATCCGATGCAATCCCGAATTTGCTTCATAGAATGCGGCGGAAACAGCAATGCCGGCTGGAATAAACAACCAAGTCGGGCGGAGGCGGGTTATTTCAATGGCCTGGTATCCTGTAGCGAATGGACCGGCATTCCGCTATCCACATTACTGAATGAATCCGGATTAAGAAAAAAGGCAAAATGGATTATTGCTGAGGGCGCCGACGCCTTTGCCATGCAGATATCAATCCCATTAGAAAAGATTCTGGACGACTGCTTGCTTGCACTCTATCAAAACGGCGAGCGTATCCGTTCGGAAAATGGTTATCCTGTGCGTTTGATCGTCCCCGGCTGGGAAGGGGTGTCGCACGTAAAATGGTTGCGCCGCATTAATGTGACGGACCGTCCAGTAATGGCGCGTAATGAAACTGCACGCTATACCGAGTTGCAACCGTCCGGCAAGGCACGCATGTTCACCTTTGTCATGGACGTAAAATCGCTGATCACGGCACCGTCCGCCAATATGATTTTAAAACAGAAGGGACTGTATCAAATTACCGGTCTGGCCTGGTCTGGCCGGGGAAAAATCAGACAGGTTGATGTCTCCACCGATGGTGGCACGACCTGGGCCGCTTCAACCTTGCAACCGCCGGTATTGGATAGAGCCTTCACCCGTTTTCGCATCCCGTGGCATTGGGATGGAAAACCAACCACGATAAAGAGCCGCGCCATAGATGAAATGGCTTATATGCAACCGGAGCGTAGCGAACTAGTGAAGCGACGCGGTCGCCATGGTTTTTTTCATTATAATGCAATTATCAACTGGCATATTGACAGTGACGGGGTGGTTTCACACGTCTATGATAATGATAACGTCACGTCGACTGGCGAAGATATTGATATTGATAGCGGTTGGGATTAGCGACGTATCGGCCGAAGCCAGACAAGGCCCCGGCCTGGGCAAAACCATCCCGCCAGCAGAAATTGCCCAATGGGATATTAGCGTCTTTCCAGAGGGTGCAGGTTTGCCCGAGGGCGAAGGTACAGCGGACGAAGGTGAAAAAATTTATCAACGGCATTGTCTCGTCTGTCATGGCAAAAATGGTCTGGGGGCAAGCGCCGACCAACTGGCTGGTGCAAAAATGGGACTGACCAGCGATTACCCAGAAAAAACCATTGGCAATTACTGGCCGTACTCGACTACCTTGTTTGACATGATCAGACGCTCCATGCCAATGACGTCACCAGGCGTTTTAAACGATGATGAAGTCTATGCGGTAACGGCGTACCTTCTATATCTGAACGGACTGATTGATAAAAATGACCGGATAAATGCAAAGACCCTGCCCCGGATAAAAATGCCCAATGCGGAGGGGTTCATCAATATTTACGAGAAAAGCGAATAATGGTCAGTGGACACGTCACCGGACAGTTCGGCAGGAGGACAGGGAAACAGGACAAATTGAGGATATTCGCCGCAAGATGAAAAAGCCGCTACGCTATGTTAAAAATTAATCTAATATTGAAAGAAATAAAATATGTCAACGGCTATAGTAATCTAAACTATTTTCATGGCAACAATGTTCATTTTGATTAATAATTGATTGAAACTAATGATGGATTTAAAGAATTGAGCCCGCTTTCTTATAAAATCTTCTTTGAAAACAAAAGATTATTGTACTGGAGGGAAAATGTCCGATATTGAAATTGCACAAAAAGCAAGTTTGAAACGTATTATCGACCTGGCTGGGGAACAGTATCATATTGACAGCGAACATCTCGTGCCCTACGGCCATTATAAGGCGAAGCTATCACTTGACTATATTGATGGCTTGAAAGACAGGAAGGACGGTAAACTGATTCTGGTGACGGCAGTCAGCCCGACGCCGGCAGGCGAAGGGAAAACCACGACCACCGTGGGGCTAGGCGATGCGCTTAACCGTATTGGCAAAAACGCCATTATGTGTCTTCGAGAACCGTCCTTAGGGCCTTGCTTTGGTGTGAAAGGCGGCGCAGCAGGCGGCGGTTATGCACAAGTCGTCCCGATGGAGGACATCAATTTACATTTTACCGGCGATTTTCATGCGATTGGCGTGGCCCATAACTTACTTTCTGCCATGATTGATAATCATATTCATCACGGCAATATGCTTGATATTGACCCGCGCCGCATTCAATGGAAACGCGTCGTCGATATGAATGACCGCGCCTTACGAAAGATCGTCGTCGGCATGGGTGGAACAACGAACGGTTATTTGCGTGAAGACGGTTTTGATATTGTGGTCGCATCGGAAATCATGGCCATACTTTGCCTTGCCACCGGCCGCCAGGATCTGAAAGAACGGCTGGGGCGTATTGTGGTCGGCTATAAACGGGACGCTAAAACACCTGTCTATGCCCGCGACTTGAATGCACACGGATCCATGTCCGTATTGCTGAAAGATGCCATTAATCCGAATCTGGTACAGACACTGGAAAATAATATCGTTATCATCCACGGTGGACCGTTTGCGAATATCGCCCACGGCTGTAATACTGTCATTGCTACTAAAACCGGTTTGAAACTGGCCGATTATGTTGTAACCGAGGCCGGTTTCGGGGCGGATCTGGGTGCTGAAAAATTCATTGATATTAAAACCCGCATGGCAAGCCTCAACCCTGCCGCGGTTGTACTAGTAACGACCATCCGCGCCATGAAATATCACGGCGGCGTAGCCAAAGAAAGACTCAGCGATGAAAATCTAGAGGCACTGGATAAGGGTATGGTAAATATGGAACGCCATATTAAAAATATTACTGAGGTTTATGGTCTGCCCTGCATTGTTTGTTTGAACCATTTTACGCTGGACAGCGATGGGGAAGTTGATCTGTTGATGAAACGTTGCAAATCGCTGGGGGTGAAGGCTGTTGTCTCAAAGCACTGGGCCGATGGCGGCGCTGGAGCGGAAGAACTTGCAAAGATGGTGGTGAATGTCGTTGATAATCAGCCGGGGACACATCAGTACGTTTATGCGGACGACCTCTCTTTGTTTGAGAAAATTCAGGCGGTCGCCACTCGGGTATATGGTGCGGGATCCGTTTCCGCCGATCCCAAAGTCATGCAACAACTGGAGAACTGGAATAAAGAATACGGCGCCTATCCGGTCTGTCTGGCGAAAACACAGATGTCGTTCTCAACCGAACCGACAGCGATCGGCGCCCCGACTGGTCATAATGTGCATGTCAGCGAAGTCCGGCTGGCCAACGGCGCCGGTTTTATCGTCGCCATCTGTGGCAATATGATGACCATGCCCGGCCTGACAAAAGTACCGGCAGCAGAACGTATTGATATTGATAATGACGGTAATATTACAGGGCTGTTTTAATTTAATGTAGGGATGTTAGTTAGCTACCACAATTACTAGCTTTTTTTTTCACGCCGCTTGTTTTTTACGCGTCGGAACCGTGTAAAAAACAAGCGGCATAACCTGCAGATAATCAATCTGAGTTCCTCCATGAACAATCCATGAAATTTAATCATAAAATGGAAGAATCGTTACTTGAGAAAAGGATTGTCCTTAGAGCTCAGAACACTGTAGACAATGATTTTTTGTCCAAAACACACACCTACTGAACTTTCCGAAGCACATTATTTCTGTACTTTTCGCTGTACTGAAATGATTGATAATCGTCTTGTTATAGCATAATTTTCATGCCGGTACAGACACCACAACAACATACCCCCGTCATGCAACAATATCTGGGTTTCAAGGCGAAATATCCCGGTATGTTGCTGTTTTTCCGTATGGGTGATTTCTATGAACTGTTTTATGACGATGCGAAAAAAGCGGCGCGCCTGCTTGATATTGCCCTGACCAAGCGCGGCAAATCCGCTGGCACCGACATCCCCATGGCAGGCATTCCCTTTCACGCCGTTGACAATTACCTGGGTCGTTTAATCAGACAGGGAGAATCGGTAGTCATCTGTGAACAAGTGGGTAATCCCGATTTGTGCAAAAGCCCGGTTGAACGCGAGGTTACCCGCATTATCACCCCCGGGACCATTACAGACGAGGCATTGTTAAATGAAGACGATTCAAACATCCTCCTCGCCCTGTATAAAGATAAAAAACATTACGGCCTCGCTGCTCTAGAACTAGGCAACGGCGAAGTACGTCTTACTGAAACGGAGACCGACACGGCACTGGAAAACCTGTTGACGCAATACACGCCAGCAGAAATATTAATCAGCGAAGGTAGCGGATTGCATGAAACATTGGCACAACATCATTGCATCACCAACCGTCCCGACTGGCATTTCAACAAAACCAGTGCCAAAGATATCATTAAAAAACAATACCGCGTTGCTGATTTAAACGGCTTTGGCTTTGAACATCTTGACCCGTCAATTTGTGCCCTAGGTTGTCTGTTACATTATGTGAATGATACGCAAAGGACAGCGTTGTCACATTTGCAACCACCCCAAATTGAGCAAAGCGCACACTATCTACAGATAGACGCCGTTTCAAGGCAGCATCTTGAGATTGAAAGTGGATTGCATGCGAACAAATCTCACACACTGTTAAAGGTAATTGATGTGACCTCAACAGCGATGGGAAAACGTCTGTTGCGACGCTGGTTATCACAGCCCGTTCTTGACCACGATGTCCTGCGGCAACGTTATGCAGCTGTGGAACAATTCTTGCTTGAGCGACAACGGCAGAATTTTCATCAGAAAATGTGCTCTATCGGCGATATTGAACGCATCACCACGCGGATCGTCCTAAAATCCGCCCGCCCGCGCGATCTGCTCCGATTGCGCGACAGTCTGAGACAATTGCCTGAAATCAAAGATTGGCTCAAACAAATTGATGCTCCCCACATCGACGCACTCAATGAAAATATTGTGCCACTGCCCGAATTACTGCAATCATTAAACGCTGCGCTGGTTGATGAACCACCGGTCACGATACGCGATGGAGGCGTAATTGCCGACGGCTATGATTCGCGTCTGGACGAGTTACGCGGTTTAAGTAACAACGCCGAGCAATATCTGGCTGATCTAGAAGAACAGGAAAAACAGCGTACCGGAATACAAGGACTTCGGGTCGGCTATAACCGGGTACACGGCTATTATATTGAAATCAGTCGCGCATATGCCGCGGAAGTCCCTGAAGACTACAGCCGCCACCAAACTCTGAAAAGGACAGAACGTTTCACCACTCCTGGCTTGAAAGCGCTTGAAAGTAAAATGCTACACACCAAAGAAAGGTTACTGGAACTTGAGAAGCAACTTTATACCGAATTGCTGGAAAACATCGCAAGCGAACAGACGGAGCTACAAAACTGTGCCGCCGCGCTGGCTGAGCTTGATGTTTATCTGTGTTTCGCGGAGACTGCAGAAAGACTGAATTTCACGATGCCGCAATTATCGGAGCAGAAAGGGATCAACGTTACGGCAGGGCGGCATCCAGTCGTTGAACGGATCAACCCGCAGGCATTTATTCCCAATGATCTGTCTTTAAGCGATAACTGCCCGATGTTGATCGTTACCGGACCAAATATGGGCGGAAAATCAACCTATATGCGTCAAACTGCGCTCATTATCATTCTCGCGTACATCGGCAGTTATGTCCCAGCGGAGCAGGCCGTAATTGGTCGGATTGACCGCATCTTCACCCGCATCGGAGCCGCCGATGATCTCGCTGGTAATCGCTCCACTTTTATGGTCGAAATGACCGAGACAGCTAATATTCTTAATAATGCCACGGAAAATAGTTTCATTCTCATGGACGAAATCGGGCGCGGCACAAGCACTTATGACGGCCTCGCACTAGCTTGGGCCTGTGCGACCCATCTGGCCAAGGTCACCCGCGCCTGCACTCTGTTTGCGACTCATTATTTCGAACTCACGACCCTGGTTGATACTCACGCTAATATCGGAAATGTCCACATGGATGCTGTGGAATACGACAATGATATCGTATTCCTCCATACCGTCAAACCAGGCCCGGCCAGCCAGAGTTACGGACTACAGGTCGCCGCGCTGGCAGGCGTGCCAAAAAAGGTAATTGATCATGCACGACAACGCCTGCATGAAATCAGCATCCCATTATTACCCAAGGACAATGGTCAGACACAGGGCAATCTGTTTGACTCTGATATTATACTAAGCAGGTTAAGAAAAATTGACCCTGATTCAACCAATCCCAAACAGGCATTGTCCTTATTATATGAACTGCACGCATTGCTGAATAAATAATGACGCCGAAACCGCCGCTATTGTATTGGATAATTCGTAAAACAGAGGACGGGGCTGTTTCGCACGGACTGACAGGGGAAAAAAGATCATCGTCGGAGTAACAATAAACGATAATATTTTGTTCCCGTTACGGGAGTAGGTATACTTCCAGCTATCGTTGAACTTGAAGGTTGAAAAAACAGATGCCATTTGTTGTCACTGAAAACTGCATAAAATGTAAATATACGGATTGTGTTGAGGTTTGTCCGGTCGATTGTTTTCACGAAGGACCCAATATGCTGGTCATTGATCCAGATGAGTGTATTGACTGTACCCTGTGCGAACCTGAATGCCCGATTGAAGCTATCATGGCAGATGAAGATGTGCCGGAAGAGATGCAACCGTTTATTGAATTGAACGCGGAATTATCCAAAATCTGGCCAGTTATTAATGAAATGAAACCACCTCCCGAGGATGCTGATGAATGGAAAGAAGAAACCAACAAACTTAAACATCTGCAACGTTAACCCGCGACTGCCGGGCGAAAAACAGTTCCTGGAAGGTTTCAAAGAAAGCGCTCCTAGAGATACCTTGGCGCTGGCGTTGCCCGCATTCTGTACTATGATTTTGAAGGCTTTTATTCTGATTGTCTGTATATTGACATACGCCACCAGCACCACTGCGGAAATTTATAAATGGACGGATGAAAACGGTAACGTTATATACGGTGACAAGCCCGTATCCAAAAAAGTGACGGAAAAGATAAAAATCAGAGAAAAATCGAAACAACAGCTGCCACAAACACCAAACCGTTTTGGAAAACAGGGAAAACTGCTTGATATAATGCAGGAAGAACGGAATGAAAAATTGATGCAATCAAAAAAGGAGAAGGCCGAAAAGGAAGAACGTAAACAAAAATGCGTTGCAGCAAGAAAGCACCTTCAAAAAATGAAGTACGCTCGTTTTATATATGAAAAAACTGATGATCCCCTTAATCCAGTTATCCTTTCGGATGAGGAAAGAAAGGCGGAACAGGATCGCCTGGCGGAAAATATAAACAAATATTGCCAATAAATTAAAATGAAATAAATACATTCTTCAAAAGGTTACTATGAATAAGTTTCTGGAATCATCCACAGTACACGTGAAATAAATACAGAGTGGATAGCTATAAATCCGGTGAAATTGCCAGTGCCTCGTCAGCAACCAATGTACATGCCTGTTTCCAGAGGCCCGAAAAAAGCCGGGCAAAAACCGCAATAAAGACCAGCCCAATATATGCACCGCCATTAATCAGAGATTCAATCCACAAATGTACTGATTGATAATATTGCCAAGACCCGCCGTGGAGTAACAAGAAAATAAGGACTACCATTATTGTTGGTTTATTATATAATAATATTAACTGTTATATATGGATAGCTCCTGTATTTATTTTTTACAAAACAAAAACTTATAGAAAATTCCTAAAGCTGACTTTTTTAAATACGAGAAACGAGTATTAGCGGAATAAAATATTTTTACATTGAAATAGGCCGAAAATACGATCATACCTGAATAATATTTATCTGCGGCGTTCAAACGAATTAATGATATGTTAAATTGCAATGAAATTCATGACCTTATATTTAAAGGTTTTTTCAAAGTTTTACAGGGCATTTATTAAGATGAAATACGGAGATAGGTTTTAGCGATGGCGAAATTAGTCATGAGTATAAACGGTGAGGTTAAAAGCGAATACCCTCTCAACAAGAAAAGAATAAAGATTGGACGTAAAACCAGTAATGATATTCGACTTGACAACCTTGGGGTCAGTGGCAATCACGCATTGATTGTTACCATTCTTGAAGATTCTTTTTTAGAAGACCTAGGTAGTACCAACGGCAGCTATGTCAATGGCAAGCTCATCAAAAAACATGCTCTTAAAGATGGCGACATCATCGCAATAGGTAAACACGAACTGAAATACGTCGTTGAATCTTCAAAGACGGGAGAAGATGAATTTGAAAAAACCATGGTTATCAAACCAGGCACGTCCGGGGCTACTGTAACCACTGCCCAAGTTGCCCAGCCTACAGAAAAAACTGATGGGGACAACACCAGCACCTACGATGAGAACACCAAAATAACGAAGGTCATGCCTCTAGCTCAATTGACCGTTCTTGACGGACCGATAATCGGTAAGACACTCAAACTAACCAAGGCTTTAATTACATTGGGTAAACCCGGAACACAGGTTGCTGTAATATCCCGACGCCCCAACGGTTATTTTCTAACTCACATTGACAGCGATGGTGATGGGAAACGTTATCCTCTTGTGAATGGCCAACCCATCGGGTCTGACGTTTTTTCGTTGAAACAAAATGATGTCATTGAACTGGCTGGAGTTAATATCCGGTTTTCTCTGCTACAATAAATATCCGTAGATGGCACCTAATGCGTCAAGTGCGCTCAGTAGCCATTCCTGACCGGGTATATGTTCCTTCGTATACTTTAATCAGGGACGAGAATCCAACACATACTGTGCACCGAGCCATCCAACATCCGTTGTTTCATATTATCTTTTCTAAATACTACAGATAGGCATTTCTATATCCTGTCCGTATAATTTTTACGCCCTTTCCATTCACAATGTTCAAATATCACACACTCATTGCATCTCGGCCGACGGGCGGTACAGACATAGCGCCCGTGCAGAATTAACCAATGATGCGCATTCTTTTTAAATGTATCCGGCACGAATTTGAGTAGCTTCCGTTCTACTTCATTGACATTCTTCCCTGGCGCGATACCGATCCGATTTGAAACGCGGAATATATGGGTATCTACCGCAATTGTCGGTTCGCCAAACAAGGTATTCAAGATAACGTTCGCGGTTTTTCTACCGACACCAGGCAGGCTTTCCAGACCTGCCCGATCACGAGGGAGCCGTCCGTCGTATTTATCGATCAATATCCTACAGGCCGCAATAATATTCTTCGCCTTGCTGTTATAGAGGCCAATCGTCTTGATATAGGATTTCAAGCGTTCCACTCCCAGAGCCACCATATCGTCCGGAGTATTAGCCACTGAGTAAAGCTTTTTGGTAGCCTTGTTCACGCTCATATCTGTAGCCTGTGCGGAAAGAATGACTGCTATCAATAATTCAAATGGAGAGTTATAGATCAACTCAGTGGTTGGTGACGGATTATGCTGACACAGTATTTCAAATATCCGGGTGCGTTTTTCTCTGTTCAAAACGTTAAACCCGAATAATTTATGAAAGATTTCAACTGTCTTTTGTCGGAAAAAACAGGATAAACTTTGCCTTGGCAAGAAATATCCATTTTAATAATAATGACCTGTAATTAAACAAGATCGGGACATTACACACAAAAAAACTGCTTTGGTCAAAAACCTGTCCGACAATATGAAACTAGCCACTATTCGCCACCAACAAACAACCACCGTCTGCACCGTTACCGATAATGGCATTTATCTAGCCGACCAACGCTATACCGGCGATGCCGGGATGATACATTTTCTGGAAGCAGGCGATTCCGCTCTGCAAACATTATCGAAAAAAACACAGAGTGCCACCGATGCCGTCCCACATGACGATGAATTTGAACTCATGGCACCGGTGCCAAAACCTGCGAAATTATTTGGTGTTGCGCTGAATTACCGTGATCACATCACCGAAACCGGCATCGTTCAACCCGAGTATCCCACATTCTTCAACAAACAGAATACCTCCGTGATTGGCCCCAATGCGCCCATCCACAGACCCCGCGTGTCGGAAAAACTAGATTATGAAGGTGAACTGGGGATCGTGATTGGCAAACGCTGCCGCCATGTCAACCGCCAGCAGGCACACCGAGTCATCGCTGGTTATACAATTGTGAATGATGTTAGCGTACGAGACTGGCAAATGCGCTCTCATACCTGGACCTTGGGCAAATCATTTGATACGCACTGCCCGTGCGGGCCCTGGATAGTGACTGCCGATGAAATTGAATCGCATGCGCTAGAGATCAAAACGCGGATCAATGGCGAACTCAGACAGAGATTTAATACCAAAGATATGATCTTTGACTGCTATCGACTACTTGAATATCTCTCCACGGTAATGACCTTGGAACCCGGCGATATCATCGCTTCCGGTACCGGAGCTGGCGTCGGCGTGAAAATGAAACCTCGGGGATATATGCGAGCCGGCGACACAGTCACCGTAGAAATAGAAAATATTGGCATACTGCAAAATCCGGTGATAGAAGAACCCGATTCAACCTGCTTTATTGAGTGATGGGTTCAAATTTGTAATTGATATGGCCATCTGTGCTGTTCCGGTGATTGGTGAGCTTACCGAACCGTAAACCGCACAAAACCATCTGGCCGATTTCCCCCTGTCTAATTTGGGTTTTGAAGCCATTCCCTTCATTACAGTGGCCATTGCTCCAGACCTGCAATACCACACCAGCTAGATTGCACCTATACAGGCACAAATTACTGCTCCCGCGACCTGTCTCCTGTTGACCACTATTGTGCTTCGGTAATTTGCCACGTATCATTCCAGAGGACGTGCTTCCCCACCTTTCACCTTCAATCTTTAATCGCTCTCTTTAAGCATGGTCATCCTTATCATCCTTCAAGAAGGATATTTACTCACTCTTTTCTCGAAATAAAGATATTATTTGCATTGTGTTTGCCAATTGATGGCTAAGCAACATCCCCCCTTTTTTTGCCGCCATCGCCAACACTTAAATGTTGATAATCGTGGTACACCTATTCCATCGTCCAATCAGCTTCATTTTTCCTGAATCTGACTTTCCAACCAGCATCCCATGTCTAGTACCTTATGTAGATCATCATCAACCTTGTAAATCACGCGTTACCCGATATGAAAAAATATGTATTAAATGATGGGATTCTCGTCTTATGCAGTAATATCAGCGAAAATACCCGCGGGATCGAACTGAATACTCAGACGTGCCAAGGCGAGATTTCAAAGTTTTCGGCCACACCGCCAATTAAAAAACAGGGATGATACCCACGGGAGCCAAATCAGTATCGCGGATGTTGTGGTTTTCCCATGCGCCTGGATACGGTTATGACATGTTTATCACACAAAACCCTGCGATAAAGCCACTCGGGGACGGGGCAATATGGTCAAACGCTCATCCAACACATAATTCGGTAAGCTGCGTGTCCATCGGCGGTATAACATTGCTATCCGACCCTGTCACCTCATATCCCAGGATAGGAGAGCAGCCGGCTATAAATGTGCCGAAAACACCCAAGATATGAATGTGCTTCATCTATCCAACTTTATAAATTATCAGGTTTCACTTCCCGCCGACATCCTTGTAGAGGCAATACATCAGTTTTTTGCTATTAACAGGATTAAAATAATCATTTTTATTTGCCTTAAAAAGTTCGTTAAACTGTTATTATCATCCATAAATCAGTCAGGTGGAAAAAATGGAAATTGATATCGGCATTGAAGAAATGCAACGCAAAAAAATCGCGGAAGGCTTATCATGTCTACTCGCAGACAGCTACACATTATATTTGAAAACACACAACTTTCACTGGAACGTTACGGGGCCGATGTTCACCACATTGCATACCCTGTTCGAAACGCATTATACGGAACTCGCCCTTGCAGTAGATGAGATTGCCGAACGTATCCGTGCCTTGGGGATGCCAGCGCCGGGTTCTTATCAACAATTCGCTAAACTCTCATCCATTCCCGAGGAGACTGGCACACCTGGCTCCGAGGAAATGATTAAGCAACTCGTTGAAGGACAAGAAACGATAGTCAGAACCGCCCGTTCCATTTTCCCTCTAGTCAAACAGGAGGATGATGAACCGAGTGCTGATCTGCTCACCCAACGCATGCAAGTGCATGAGAAAAATGCCTGGATGTTGAGAAGCCTGTTGGAAAATCCTTAACGCGAGGCACTTCATGAAATATCCGGGCTGGAATCTATTGACGAACTTCAGTCAATTGAAATTGGTGTATAGTCCATGACAGAATTATCTGGCGTTTCAGAGCAGGACAGCAAACTCTTTCGCAAAACAGTTAAGAACCTCCGAGGTTTTCTGGCTGCACGCGCCATCCCCCTCAGGGTCTGCTGGCACCAGCGCAAAGCCCAGATTTTGCGTGGTCTATTGGTCTTTGATTCGGTGCAGGTATTGCGGCGACATTTGGTGGGACCCCGTCCTCGCACCATGCCTACGCTGTTTTTCGTACATATAGGGAAGAATGCCGGCACCACTCTAACCCGGGCGTTTGAAGATTCCCCCATAGAGACGTGCATTTACAATCTGCAACACTGGAAGCCCACCTTGCAGCTGACAGATTTCCCGCCCAACAGTCTGTGCATCTGCGTGCGCGACCCCATCCGCCGCTTTGTAAGCGCCTGGCGCAGCCGCTACGAGCAGGGGTTTCCCCACCATCACAAAGCCAAGTTTTTCCGCAACGGCAAGGTCAAATGGAAAAAAGGCCTGGAAATTATTTTTGAAGATCACGCCACGCCGGAATCCTACCTGCAAGCTATTTTGCGCGGACAGGCCAGGATGCACTACATGGACCACTTCACGCCCCAGACCAGAGTGCTGGGGGGGCTTGATGCCGTGGCCCGACACATGGACCGGTTTCACTTTGTGTTCCAGTTTGAGCATCTGGCCCAGCACTGGGAAGTATTCCTGAAGGGCCAGAAATTGCCGCTGGTGCCCTTGCCCCACCTACACCGCGCCGACCACAATAAGGACTATCCTCCGTACACGCCGCGCTGCCCGTCAAACTGGCGCGACCTGAGCGACGAATCGCACGATCTATTGCGCAAACTCTACCTTGACGACTACCGGCTTATCCAGATGCTGGGCGAACGCTTCCCGCATTTCCAGGTAGATCCGACCGCAGTGGACGGAGCCTGATCAGCCGCCACACGCATTACCCGCTACGAAACGGAAATAAACGAGGGGACTATGCTCGCGCCGGGAGATATACTTTCATATCGTAGCCACGGTTTCAGGGAACGAGAATGGCGAAAACTTCGGCGTGGACAATTCCGATTTGAAGATACACTTGATCTGCACGGCATGACAGTCGCTGACGCAGAAAAAGCCTTTTCGGCTTTTTTGGCGGAATGCAAAAATCGTGACAGGCATTGTATCCTCATCATCCACGGCAAGGGCTTTGGTTCAGAGGGCAAGCGTTCTGTGATAAAAAATAAAATATCCAGCTGGTTACGACAGCGACAAGATATCTCCGCGTTTCACTCGGCGAAGCCCGGGGATGGTGGTACCGGTGCGGTCTATGTCATGCTGAAAGGGAAAAAAGACAAAAGATAGTGAATGTTCGCGACTTCGCCATATTGTTTTACCGGAGTCCGGCCCTGATTAAACCATTTAGGGAAAACGTTCTCGCGGAAACAAATGATTCATGTCGCGCCCCTGCCAATGACAGTTGCGTGGGAAGATCACCTGTGCGGAAAATGGCGGTAAGGATTTGTTTCAGGGCGATCTCGAAATTTCCTTCAGATTTTTTTAATCTTGTCCTGCCACGCCTTGGCTTTTGTCATCAGCTCTGAATATTCCAGCGTCGTCAACTGTCGATCTTTCAGCACCCGTTTCCCGGAAATCCACATATCTGTCACTTGTTGACGGCTGCTGGCGTAAATAATCTGTGAAAGCGGTTCATAAAGCGGTATGGTTTCAAGTTGATCGAGATCAAGCGCAACGATATCGGCCTGTTTTCCTTTTTTCAATGAGCCGATAGACTGATCAAGACCGAGTGCCTTTGCGGCATTCAAAGTCGCCATCCTCAGCGTGGTGTGGCTGTCCAGCACGGTCGCATCATTGGCTACGGCCTTAGCTAGTATCGCAGCGGTGCGCATCTCGCCGATCATATCCAAATCATTATTACTAGCTGCCCCGTCGGTACCGATACAGACATTGACGCCCGCATCATGCAAACGAGCAGTGGGGCAGAAACCGCTGGCCAGTTTCAGATTTGATTCCGGGCAATGTGCAACACTCACGCCCCGTCTTGCCAAATCATCAATTTCATCCTCTACCAGTTGAGTCATATGCACGGCCAGCACTCCAGCATTCAGCAAACCGAGGTCGGCCAGACGCTGCAATGGTCGTTTACCGTGTTGCCGCATACTCTGTTCTATTTCAAAGGCTGTTTCATGGACGTGGATATGGATGGGGATATCCAGTTCTTCCGCTCGCCGGTTGATCCACTGCAGCGGTTCATCAGACACCGTATAGGGCGCATGCGGGGCAAAACCGGCACTAATCAGAGGATACTGACAGCAAGCATCATATACCTGCTCCGCTTTCAACAGATATTCTTCCGCGCTGCCTGCCCAAGCGCTTGGAAAATCAATGAAGATTAGACCGATAATAGCGCGTATACCGGCTCTGTTGCATACCTCGGCAGTCTGATTGGGAAAGAAATACATATCATTAAAACAGGTCGTACCACTGCGGATCATCTCGGCGACGGCCAGTTCCGTGCCCACCCTGACAAAATCGGAATCGACCCATTTCTGCTCCGCTGGCCAGATATGCTCATTCAACCATTCTGTCAACGGCAGGTCGTTTGCCAGACCCCTTAACAAATTCATCGCCGCATGGGTATGCGCGTTTATTAAACCAGGGATCAAGGCGTGTTGCGTTAGATTGATCTCTTCGCTCGTTTGAAATTTGTCCCTGGCAATGTGAGTGGGTACGATGGCTTCAATCCGACCGTCCTTGATGAGCAAGGAATGATCTTCATAAACACTGTTTTCCGGTTCAACCGGTATTATCCATTTAGCGTGGATAAGAGTATCAACTAGCATATTGTTTCAAACCTTCTTTTATTGTCTACAGATAAAAGCCTGTCTTTTATATTGGAGTTAATTTTGCACCGAAATTGATGAAAAAGGCCTTAAAAGTCCTTATGGACATCCAATATTTTCAGATCATCCAGAATCCAGAGGTTCTATGCCTGTAAAGTTTTAACAAAGCCATTCAATGTCAACGATGACAGAAGCAATACACCCGAGAACAAACCTCCAACTGCCAGCCCTTACAAAACAACGACATCGCCACTGCTCTGATAATAGTTTCCCTGTCCGCGTCCATCCGCATAATTTGCAGATAGAGAGAGACATTACTATATATTACTTTTAACAGGATAATGCTACATTGAATGACAATCGCCCTGATTATCCTTCGGTCTCCTTTGCCGAAATCCGATGAAAACTGGTACGAACATCTTGCCGGGTCAGCGCCTTGCCCGACGACATAGTTTATATTGAGTACGGCTCGTCCGAGGCAGTCACCGATCGTATTGCCATCAATAGCAATGTTGTGAACAAGGTCAGGATGTATTCATATGCAGTTTCAGCAAAATATCACACCGTAAAGATCACGGTGGCGGCGTCAGCCTTGACCTTGGATATACGGGTAAAATCCAGTGATGCAAGCCCGATTGGATGTTAATAACAGCACGTAAACGAAAAACGGTTCACACCGGATAATATCGGTGAGGACAACCCGCATCTGATGTGACGCTGGACCGTCGGGCATTCAAACAATGAAAAAGAGAAGATAACCGACTGAATAAATGATAGAATTCCCACCTAAATGAATACAAAAACCGGTTTTTTCACAATCCCCCTCATCAATAATTATTATGTCCGACGAAATTGATTTCGCACGCTCGCTTTCCCGCGTCAATATAGAGGATGAAATGCGGCAATCCTACATGGATTACGCCATGAGCGTTATCATCGGTCGCGCCCTGCCAGATGTCCGTGATGGGATGAAACCCGTTCATCGCCGTGTACTCTACGCGATGAAGGAAATGGGCAATGACTACAACAAACCGTATAAAAAATCAGCGCGCGTGGTGGGCGACGTCATTGGTAAATATCATCCCCACGGTGACAGCGCTGCCTACGATACGATTGTGCGCATGGCGCAGCCCTTTTCCTTACGTTATATGCTAGTGGATGGACAGGGGAATTTCGGTTCAATTGATGGCGATGCCCCGGCGGCGATGCGTTATACCGAAGTGCGCATGTCACGTATTGCCCATGAAATGCTCGAAGATATTGACAAGGAAACTGTTGACTTCGCCCCAAACTATGATGGTTCCGAGCATGAACCGCTGGTATTGCCGGCGCGCATTCCCAATCTTCTGGTCAATGGGTCCAGCGGGATCGCCGTCGGTGTGGCAACCAATATACCGCCCCATAATCTGACCGAAGTCTTGTCAGCCTGTCTGGCCCTGATTGACAAACCGGACTCCACAGTGGAAGAATTGATGCAGTATATCCTTGGTCCAGATTTTCCGACGGCGGCTATAATCAACGGTTCAGCCGGGATAAAAGAAGCCTACGAAACAGGCCGTGGGCGAATCTGTATACGCGCCTGCAGCAATATCATCGAGGATGACGCCGGTCGCCATACAATCATTGTGACCGAACTACCCTACCAGGTGAACAAAGCTCGGTTGCAGGAAAAGATCGCCGAGCTGGTCAAGAGCAAAAAGATCACCGGCATAAAAGCTCTACGAGACGAATCGGACAAAAATGGCATGCGCGTAGTGATTGAACTGCATCGCGGTGAGGTTGCCGAGGTTATCCTGAATAATCTATATAAATTTACCGCCATGCAATCCGTGTTCGGCATCAATATGGTCGCCCTAGTGGATCAACGCCCACAATTGATGAACCTGAAAGAGCTACTGGAAGCCTTTATCAGTCATCGCCGTGAGGTCATTACCCGCCGCACCCTTTTTGAATTACGCAAGGCTCGTGAGCGCGCCCATATTCTGGAAGGTCAGGCGGTCGCGTTGGTCAACATTGACGAGATAATTACGCTTATTAAAAAATCTGCCTCTCCGGCCAAGGCAAAACAGGCGCTATCGGAACGGGTCTGGCAAGCGGCATCCGTCGTGGAAATGTTACAGCGCACTAACGCGGACGCTTCGCGTCCAGACGAGCTTACCGAGGAATATGGGCTGACCGACAAGGGTTATCGTCTGTCGCCGCTTCAAGCCCAGGCAATCCTTGAATTAAGGCTACAAAAACTCACCGGATTGGAAAAAGAAAAAATTCTGCAGGAATACAATGAGTTGCTGGATCGGATAACTGAATTATTGCTTATTCTGCAAGAACCGGACAGATTGATGCAAGTGGTACGCGAAGCCTTGCAGGAAATTCTGGAACGTTACGGTGATGAACGTAAAACCCGGATTATCAATACGCAGGAGGATATGAGCCTGGAAGATCTCATAACTGAAGAAGATGCGGTGGTCACTCTGTCACATGCGGGTTACGCTAAATCACAACCTGTTGAGGTTTATCGATCACAGCGGCGCGGTGGTCGCGGCAAAACTGCCACATCAGTAAAAGAGGAGGATTTTATTGATAAGCTCTTCATCGCCAGCACCCATGACACCATTTTGTGCTTTTCAAGTCTGGGCAAGGTGTACTGGCTCAAAGTCTATCAGTTGCCGAAAGCTGGTCGTACCGCACGCGGTCAGCCGATTGTTAATCTATTGCCGTTGGAAGATCAGGAACGGATTACCGCCATACTGCCAATTCGGGATTATGCTGAAGGCAATTTCGTATTTATTGCCACCACCGACGGGACGGTCAAGAAAACAGCATTGACCGAATTTTCCCGCCCGCGCTCAAACGGCATCCGCGCCATTGAACTAACCGAGGGCAATCAGGTGATCGGAGTTGAAGTCACGGATGGTCAGCATAATGTCATGTTATTCAGCGATGCTGGCAGGGTAGTACGTTTCCCCGAGAACCAGATTCGGGCTAGTGGTCGCACCGCAAGAGGTGTGCGCGGTATTCGCTTGAATAAGGGGCAGAAGGTGATTTCCCTGATTATTGTCAAAGACGGGGTATCAGCGATTTTGACAGCTACCAAAAACGGTTACGGCAAACAAACCGCTGTTGGGAATTATCCGAGTAAATCACGCGGTGGCAAAGGGGTTATTTCCATCCGGATATCGGAAAGAAACGGGGCCGTTGTAGGCGCTGTTGCCGTTGATGACGATGACGAGATTGCCCTGGTGAGCAATCAGGGGACATTAATACGCATGCCGGTCAAAGGAATCCCTGTTGTCAGTCGAAATACTCAGGGGGTCAAGCTGGTCAACCTGAATGAAGCAGAACATCTTGCCGTGATAGAGCGAATTATTGAGGAACACAATGACAGTGACGAACAGGCACTTTAGCCTTTTTGCTTGCGCTGTTTATAATGTTCGGCAGACTTTACACGGGAACGAGCCCCATATTAGCTCCTCACGCTACGCAACGGCTGTATGAGGCAATCATCTGGATGAATCAAAATCAGTGAATTAATGCGTTCCTTGTTTAATTTTTCTCCTGGCCCGGCGATGCTGCCGGAAGAGATCATGTTGCTGGCTCAGGCCGAGTTTATGGACTGGCAAGGTACGGGCAAATCGGTTGTTGAAATCAGTCATCGTAGCGATGAATTTCAGATGATGGTCAAACATGCCGAGCAGACTCTGCGTGAGTTATTGGGGATCCCCGCCGACTATCACATCCTGTTTCTGGCTGGTGGCGCCACGCAGCAATTTTCAGTAGCACCGATGAATCTGCTACGGAGTGGCTCTTGTGCCGATTATCTGCACACTGGGGTCTGGTCAAGCAAGGCAATACAGGCGGCCGCGCCCTATATCAGGGTCAATGTCGTTTGTTCGGGCGAGACATCTGGTTTTACGACAATCCCCGACCGGAGCGGATGGCGCTTAAACCCCGAGGCAAACTGGTGCTATTATTGCGCGAATGAAACGATAGGCGGACTTGAGTTCAACTTTATTCCCGATGTCGGCACCGTACCGCTTGTAACAGATATGACATCGTCAATATTGTCCCGACAAATAGACATCTCAAAATTTGGCCTGATTATTGCCGGGGCACAGAAAAACATCGCACCAGCAGGTATGACGATTGTCATCATCAAAGACAGCCTGTGCGGGGAAGCATTGCCTGTAACACCGGACCCGCTGAACTATCGCTTGCAGGCGGAGGCAGGTAGTATGCTGAATACACCACCCGTATTCAACTGGTATATGGCTAATCTGATGTTTGACTGGGTCAAACATCAAGGTGGCGTAGCCGAGATGGAAAAACGCAATCAATATAAGGCGAGTATGCTTTATGATGTGATTGACACTGGCACACTGTACAAAAATAATATTGATAAGAAATACCGTTCAAATATGAATGTGGTTTTTTCATTAAGTGATGAAGGGATGCAGAGTGCTTTTCTGGAGGAGGCCACACGGGCTGGCTTGCATGGACTGAAAGGGCATCGTCTGAGAGGTGACCTGCGGGCAAGTATTTATAACGCGATGCCGGTGTCAGGTGTGGAACGGCTAGCCAATTTCATGCGCGAATTTAAACAAAAATACGAACGAACGGGTTAACTGACAAGCGCTATGTTAATGCGAAATGCTGGAATATTATGCCCTCTGTTAATTATAAGCCAGACGCTTCATAAGATTATTTTTGATATTTGATAATGAAGCCAGATGCGCGAAGATGAGTTCCATTTGGTTGGAATTGACAAGATCTGCCAATTGCTCCGGTTTCAATGTTTTTAACTTTTCCTTGTTGACACATAAAAAGCCGTTCAGCGCATATTTTGTCCCCGAAGCCATTTGAATATCCGCCCGCATTGGTTCAAGTAAGTCCAGTTTGGACAAATTTTCGCAAAACAGTGTCGTTAGCCGCACATGGGTTTGATAATCTTTAATAAAATCAACCGCCTGCTTCAAGAAAGCAAGCTGTTCACCCTGTTCATCAAACAGGGCATTACCCTCCTTTGCTGTATTAAATCCAGGAAAACTTTCGTCAATACAAACCGTAAATGTCGTTGATAACTTATCATCCGGGACCGCCAGTATAAAAGGATAACGCCTGATATAGGCGGGGATATAGTCTGCCGTCCATTGCCCTTTCTCATCAACAAAAAGATTCTGCTTCTCGTCTAAGCCTAAAAGGGCAACTGGAAAAACGGCCTTCGCCGTCGACCTTGCGAATACCACCGGGTATTCTCTCGCCGCCAATACAAATTCTATTGCTGCGATATAAACGCTGTTGCTTTCCTTGGCAAAGAAATAATTTTCAATGTCCTTGATATAAAGCCCACTATGCACTTCTTTATTCAGCGGCGCTATTTTTTTATAGAACAAAGGCTGGCTGGATTCGGCGGTTTTTTTAATCATTGATATAAATTATCTCTGTCCAAATATTTTATGAAAGATTTCGTGTCCAAAACCATTGGTTAAAAACTTGCACAATCTACATCAGGCAAGCTCAGCAAACACTTGCCGGAGACCCATTGAGTGCCGAAAGAGCATAGCCACCGATAAAGGTCTGTGTTGTGTGCATGTGACAATAACAAGCGTAAAAAAACAAGACAAACTGTATTTTACAACAATACCCGGACCACTAATAATTGCCTGAAATTAACATATACAACGGATTTAAAATAATTAAGCCTGTCTTTATAAAATATCAGCGCTAGAGCGAACCTCAATCTTCCGCTTCAGATACATCAAGAATATCTTCATCATCGTTTATTCCTTCATCTTCAAAGAATTTTAGCGCATTCAATCTAGACAATTTTTCCAAGTACGCACTATAATTATAACGTTCATTAATATAGGCTGCTAACAGTTTATTGAGATTTTCAGTATCTTCGGCCTGTGCCTGTTTGGCTATCAATCCATTAATCCTTACATTAAGTACCTCAATCAATTCCCGAATCTCACCTTCTTCCACCGCGAAAGGGCAAGAATAAGGTTCAAGATTATTACACTTCGCGATTGACAGGGCGATACTCATGCCGATCGATCGAAATGAAGCAATCTCACCAATTGATAAAGGAAGATCAGCTGTTTCAGCTTCTTTGCTATCAAGGATTGTAGCTGACGAATGTATGCTGAAAAAAGCAGTGAAAAGAAAAACAAATACTTTTGACTTGAGTTTCATTTAATTCCAATAATAATTATGGAAGTATCTGGATTAATACACACTAAATACTGGCTTTTCAAACAGACTGTCTAAGCTTGATAAACCATCATTTGTATAATGAACCACTTTTACTGAATTGTAATCCCTTGCCTCGGCCCTGAACATCGGTGCCGGAGTAAGCATTGCCTCGATTCTTTCTATCAACAAACGAATCCTGTTTTCAATAAAAACGGCTTCCGCGCCAGCACCTTCAATAATAGCGTCAAGGGCTTCCAGATTTAATTCAACGCCCACTTTCCTACCCAGACGCGTACGTTCTTCACTCTCCTCTTTCAGATTTTCAAGCCACGCGATACGTGCCCGGACTATTTTAAGTATATTGGTCAATCGTGTTAATTTATCAGCATCAGATTCGATTCCCGGTAATGCTTCTCCATCTCCTATCAATTCTTCATCATCTTCAAACGCCTCTTCCTCTGCGGCAAAGAAATCCTTTAATTCCTTGCGATAGACGCGGAATTTCTGCAACTCCTCATTAAAACCTTCAATCAAGGTCTCAATATCAGCCTGCTCCTCCGGTTTAATCCCTTCATCAACCAGTCGCTTCTCAAGTTCAAGCAGACGCGCTTCCAAATTTTCAATGAGTTCATCAAGCTCATCCTCACTGACGCTCGGGGCACAGCCTTCCTGCTCCTCACATTGTGCCAATGGTAACGCAATACCGGTACCAATCGAACTGAATAATGTCAATTCCCGATCAAACAGACCGACATCAATAAAAGCCAGTGCTTCAAGACCCGTCAATCCAATTGTCGGGCTGAAATATGCCCGGACAATGTCAACATTAGTGAAATGTGCTCCATTAATGACCTGCTCTTCGCTGATAAAACGAAGAAAGGCAGTAAATCCCGGATAAGTCGTAACATCGGAAAAGAAACTGCCTCTATTAAATTCTGTTGCAACATTGCTACCCGTGGCAACATCAACCTCACCCCCGGAAAAAGCCAGGTTAATGTTATTTGAATTGATAATATTACCCGAAGCGATTATCTCCCCGCTTGCCCGGTCTTGAACGAGGGGCGCTGTCAACACAACTGGTACTTGTGCCGTAATATCACCTCGTAGTTGAGCGCTGACAAGAGGACCAACCGCCATCATCGCTATCGTATCACCTGCTGTAATATCCGCATTAAGAACGATATCACCTGCCAACAGCGTTAAAGGACCACCTGTGTCAATACTTGATGAGACGGTTAGTGTCTCTGTATAAATATTAATGGTGTCGCCAGAATTGCCCCTGGTTAACGGGAAAAAGCCCGCTGGGTCCAGAAAACCGCCAATAACTAAATGTCCGCTGAATTGATTCAATGCTGGCAGATTAAGATCATCAACACCGACGGTCAAGTCACCCGTGTTTGGACTGGAGCGGGTATGACGGTTTATGGTCAATGCACCCCCACCTTCCACTGTGCCCCGGGTAAGCACCTTGCCTTGAGTATAAATCCAGGTATTATCATTGCCCGGTAACGTCACGACTCCGGTATACTCTCCATTGGCGGTAAACGTGTTTTTGTCGTTCGGCGCGGCGGCGGCGTGCACATTGCTCACGCCAGTGAAACTGAGCATTATCTCCGGATTCAAAATATTGTCACTCACCGTGCCGCCCGTCTCCATATTAAGATTCCAGATAAGAAGGTTGCGGGTTCCGGTGGTACCAACCAATATTGTCTCTTCGCCCCGCAACGTTTCGATATTATCGATATCGCTTAAGGTTACCGTTACGCCAGTAACGTCATTGCTATCATAGTCCAGAGTGTCATCGCCGGCGCCGCCATCTATCAGACCTGTAATCACTCCCCCGTCCTCAAAGCGAAAAGTGTCTTCCCCGGAACCGCCTGTCAAACGCGGAACACCCTCAAAGTTAACACCCGCGACAGTGAAACTATTTTCACCGGTTATATGCCATATCTCATCACTATCAAGCCCCCGAACCTCAAAGCCTATATCACTATTACCGATAAAGCGTTCAATATTGCGAAAGTCAATATTAGGGACGACGGGATTTGCCAGATCAAATATGAATCCACCCTGAAAGCTGGAATAATCCAGAGCGTCACTATTATCGTGCTCGCCCCCGTCAACCACACCCGTCACAAAAGACGTTGCGTCAACAACAACAAACGTATCATCAGCCTCGCCACCCGTGAGACTGGCGAAATTGACAAACGAGTCATCGCGCCCCCCCGAATTCAGCGTACCCGTATTTTCACCGTTAATCGTCCAGACTGTCGCGACATCCGCTCCCATAAGAGTATCGGTACTGCCGGTATACGTCACAGAAGCGGCGACAGGGACCGATCTGATCTGCAATGTCGCATCTTCATTATTATTATGATCCACTATCGCGAAAAACATGCCAGTAGCACCAAGATCGATATTATCCACGACCAGTTCTCCGTCCGAACGAAGTGTCAGTATCGCACCATCGCCGGTAAAAGAAGCATAATCAATCGTATTTCCATCGCCGTTGGAATAAACCGCATTCCTCCCTGTCAGCGTCGTTGCTCCAAATGTAATGCCATCAAAACCACTGAACGTAACATCGCTCAACATAATGGAACCAGCAATATTCGTTCCCGTGTCACCGTCCGCCAGGGTCACATCCCCGGCAAAACGCACCGTGGTACCAGAAGCCGCAATCACCCCGGAATTGCCCCCAAACACACCCTGAAAATCCACCAGACCCGTCACACCACTCTGGACCGTCAAGGCCGCGCCCGTCCCGTCACCCAGATTGCTCACCGCGCCCGTCACCGTCACACTCCCGGCGCCAATCCCGGCACCCAACACCAGGTCCTGACCGCCGCCAGTGATGGAGGCCAGCGAAATCGCACCCCCGTTTGAATCCAGCGTCACCGTCCCCCCGCTCAACGTCGTCGCACCCGTCACCGTCAAACCGTCATACCCGCTCCAGGTCATCGGACCAGACAACGCCAGCGCCGCCAACGACGACCCCGTGTCACCGTCCGCCAGGGTCACATCCCCGGCAAAACGCACCGTGCTACCAGAAGCCGCAATCACCCCGGAATTGCCCCCAAACACACCCTGAAAATCCACCAGACCCGTCACACCACTCTGGACCGTCAAGGCCGCACCCGTCCCGTCACCCAGATTGCTCACCGCGCCCGTCACCGTCACACTCCCGGCGCCAATCCCGGCACCCAACACCAGGTCCTGACCGCCGCCAGTGATGGAGGCCAGCGAAATCGCACCCCCGTTTGAATCCAGCGTCACCGTCCCCCCGCTCAACGTCGTCGCACCCGTCACCGTCAAACCGTCATAACCGCTCCAGGTCATCGGACCAGACAACGCCAGCGCCGCAAACGACGACCCCGTGTCACCGTCCGCCAGGGTCACATCCCCGGCAAAACGCACCGTGCTACCAGAAGCCGCAATCACCCCGGAATTGCCCCCAAACACACCCTGAAAATCCACCAGACCCGTCACACCACTCTGGACCGTCAAGGCCGCACCCGTCCCGTCACCCAGATTGCTCACCGCGCCCGTCACCGTCACACTCCCGGCGCCAATCCCGGCACCCAACACCAGGTCCTGACCGCCGCCAGTGATGGAGGCCAGCGAAATCGCACCCCCGTTTGAATCCAGCGTCACCGTCCCCCCGCTCAACGTCGTCGCACCCGTCACCGTCAAACCGTCATACCCGCTCCAGGTCATCGGACCAGACAACGCCAGCGCCGCAAACGACGACCCCGTGTCACCGTCCGCCAGGGTCACATCCCCGGCAAAACGCACCGTGCTACCAGAAGCCGCAATCACCCCGGAATTGCCCCCAAACACACCCTGAAAATCCACCAGACCCGTCACACCACTCTGGACCGTCAAGGCCGCACCCGTCCCGTCACCCAGATTGCTCACCGCGCCCGTCACCGTCACACTCCCGGCGCCAATCCCGGCACCCAACACCAGGTCCTGACCGCCGCCAGTGATGGAGGCCAGCGAAATCGCACCCCCGTTTGAATCCAGCGTCACCGTCCCCCCGCTCAACGTCGTCGCACCCGTCACCGTCAAACCGTCATAACCGCTCCAGGTCATCGGACCAGACAACGCCAGCGCCGCAAACGACGACCCCGTGTCACCGTCCGCCAGGGTCACATCCCCGGCAAAACGCACCGTGCTACCAGAAGCCGCAATCACCCCGGAATTGCCCCCAAACACACCCTGAAAATCCACCAGACCCGTCACACCACTCTGGACCGTCAAGGCCGCGCCCGTCCCGTCACCCAGATTGCTCACCGCGCCCGTCACCGTCACACTCCCGGCGCCAATCCCGGCACCCAACACCAGGTCCTGACCGCCGCCAGTGATGGAGGCCAGCGAAATCGCACCCCCGTTTGAATCCAGCGTCACCGTCCCCCCGCTCAACGTCGTCGCACCCGTCACCGTCAAACCGTCATACCCGCTCCAGGTCATCGGACCAGACAACGCCAGCGCCGCAAACGACGACCCCGTGTCACCGTCCGCCAGGGTCACATCCCCGGCAAAACGCACCGTGGTACCAGAAGCCGCAATCACCCCGGAATTGCCCCCAAACACACCCTGAAAATCCACCAGACCCGTCACACCACTCTGGACCGTCAAGGCCGCGCCCGTCCCGTCACCCAGATTGCTCACCGCGCCCGTCACCGTCACACTCCCGGCGCCAATCCCGGCACCCAACACCAGGTCCTGACCGCCGCCAGTGAGGGAGGCCAGCGAAATCGCCCCCCCGTTTGAATCCAGCGTCACCGTCCCACCGCTCAACGTCGTCGCACCCGTCACCGTCAAACCGTCATACCCGCTCCAGGTCATCGGACCAGACAACGCCAGCGCCGCCAACGACGACCCCGTGTCACCGTCCGCCAGGGTCACATCCCCGGCAAAACGCACCGTGGTACCAGAAGCCGCAATCACCCCGGAATTGCCCCCAAACACACCCTGAAAATCCACCAGACCCGTCACACCACTCTGGACCGTCAAGGCCGCACCCGTCCCGTCACCCAGATTGCTCACCGCGCCCGTCACCGTCACACTCCCGGCGCCAATCCCGGCACCCAACACCAGGTCCTGACCGCCGCCAGTGAGGGAGGCCAGCGAAATCGCACCCCCGTTTGAATCCAGCGTCACCGTCCCCCCGCTCAACGTCGTCGCACCCGTCACCGTCAAACCGTCATACCCGCTCCAGGTCATCGGACCAGACAACGCCAGCGCCGCAAACGACGACCCCGTGTCACCGTCCGCCAGGGTCACATCCCCGGCAAAACGCACCGTGCTACCAGAAGCCGCAATCACCCCGGAATTGCCCCCAAACACACCCTGAAAATCCACCAGACCCGTCACACCACTCTGGACCGTCAAGGCCGCACCCGTCCCGTCACCCAGATTGCTCACCGCGCCCGTCACCGTCACACTCCCGGCGCCAATCCCGGCACCCAACACCAGGTCCTGACCGCCGCCAGTGAGGGAGGCCAGCGAAATCGCCCCCCCGTTTGAATCCAGCGTCACCATCCCACCGCTCAACGTCGTCGCACCCGTCACCGTCAAACCGTCATACCCGCTCCAGGTCATCGGACCAGACAACGCCAGCGCCGCAAACGACGACCCCGTGTCACCGTCCGCCAGGGTCACATCCCCGGCAAAACGCACCGTGGTACCAGAAGCCGCAATCACCCCGGAATTGCCCCCAAACACCCCCTGAAAATCCACCAGACCCGTCACACCACTCTGGACCGTCAAGGCCGCGCCCGTCCCGTCACCCAGATTGCTCACCGCGCCCGTCACCGTCACACTCCCGGCGCCAATCCCGGCACCCAACACCAGGTCCTGACCGCCGCCAGTGATGGAGGCCAGCGAAATCGCACCCCCGTTTGAATCCAGCGTCACCGTCCCACCGCTCAACGTCGTCGCACCCGTCACCGTCAAACCGTCATAACCGCTCCAGGTCATCGGACCAGACAACGCCAGCGCCGCAAACGACGACCCCGTGTCACCGTCCGCCAGGGTCACATCCCCGGCAAAACGCACCGTGGTACCAGAAGCCGCAATCACCCCGGAATTGCCCCCAAACACCCCCTGAAAATCCACCAGACCCGTCACACCACTCTGGACCGTCAAGGCCGCGCCCGTCCCGTCACCCAGATTGCTCACCGCGCCCGTCACCGTCACACTCCCGGCGCCAATCCCGGCACCCAACACCAGGTCCTGACCGCCGCCAGTGATGGAGGCCAGCGAAATCGCACCCCCGTTTGAATCCAGCGTCACCGTCCCACCGCTCAACGTCGTCGCACCCGTCACCGTCAAACCGTCATAACCGCTCCAGGTCATCGGACCAGACAACGCCAGCGCCGCAAACGACGACCCCGTGTCACCGTCCGCCAGGGTCACATCCCCGGCAAAACGCACCGTGGTACCAGAAGCCGCAATCACCCCGGAATTGCCCCCAAACACACCCTGAAAATCCACCAGACCCGTCACACCACTCTGGACCGTCAAGGCCGCGCCCGTCCCGTCACCCAGATTGCTCACCGCGCCCGTCACCGTCACACTCCCGGCGCCAATCCCGGCACCCAACACCAGGTCCTGACCGCCGCCAGTGAGGGAGGCCAGCGAAATCGCCCCCCCGTTTGAATCCAACGTCACCGTCCCACCGCTCAACGTCGTCGCACCCGTCACCGTCAAACCGTCATACCCGCTCCAGGTCATCGGACCAGACAACGCCAGCGCCGCAAACGACGACCCCGTGTCACCGTCCGCCAGGGTCACATCCCCGGCAAAACGCACCGTGGTACCAGAAGCCGCAATCACCCCGGAATTGCCCCCAAACACACCCTGAAAATCCACCAGACCCGTCACACCACTCTGGACCGTCAAGGCCGCGCCCGTCCCGTCACCCAGATTGCTCACCGCGCCCGTCACCGTCACACTCCCGGCGCCAATCCCGGCACCCAACACCAGGTCCTGACCGCCGCCAGTGAGGGAGGCCAGCGAAATCGCACCCCCGTTTGAATCCAGCGTCACCGTCCCCCCGCTCAACGTCGTCGCACCCGTCACCGTCAAACCGTCATACCCGCTCCAGGTCATCGGACCAGACAACGCCAGCGCCGCAAACGACGACCCCGTGTCACCGTCCGCCAGGGTCACATCCCCGGCAAAACGCACCGTGGTACCAGAAGCCGCAATCACCCCGGAATTGCCCCCAAACACACCCTGAAAATCCACCAGACCCGTCACACCACTCTGGACCGTCAAGGCCGCGCCCGTCCCGTCACCCAGATTGCTCACCGCGCCCGTCACCGTCACACTCCCGGCGCCAATCCCGGCACCCAACACCAGGTCCTGACCGCCGCCAGTGATGGAGGCCAGCGAAATCGCACCCCCGTTTGAATCCAGCGTCACCGTCCCACCGCTCAACGTCGTCGCACCCGTCACCGTCAAACCGTCATACCCGCTCCAGGTCATCGGACCAGACAACGCCAGCGCCGCAAACGACGACCCCGTGTCACCGTCCGCCAGGGTCACATCCCCGGCAAAACGCACCGTGGTACCAGAAGCCGCAATCACCCCGGAATTGCCCCCAAACACACCCTGAAAATCCACCAGACCCGTCACACCACTCTGGACCGTCAAGGCCGCGCCCGTCCCGTCACCCAGATTGCTCACCGCGCCCGTCACCGTCACACTCCCGGCGCCAATCCCGGCACCCAACACCAGGTCCTGACCGCCGCCAGTGAGGGAGGCCAGCGAAATCGCACCCCCGTTTGAATCCAGCGTCACCGTCCCCCCGCTCAACGTCGTCGCACCCGTCACCGTCAAACCGTCATACCCGCTCCAGGTCATCGGACCAGACAACGCCAGCGCCGCAAACGACGACCCCGTGTCACCGTCCGCCAGGGTCACATCCCCGGCAAAACGCACCGTGGTACCAGAAGCCGCAATCACCCCGGAATTGCCCCCAAACACACCCTGAAAATCCACCAGACCCGTCACACCACTCTGGACCGTCAAGGCCGCACCCGTCCCGTCACCCAGATTGCTCACCGCGCCCGTCACCGTCACACTCCCGGCGCCAATCCCGGCACCCAACACCAGGTCCTGACCGCCGCCAGTGAGGGAGGCCAGCGAAATCGCCCCCCCGTTTGAATCCAGCGTCACCGTCCCCCCGCTCAACGTCGTCGCACCCGTCACCGTCAAACCGTCATACCCGCTCCAGGTCATCGGACCAGACAACGCCAGCGCCGCAAACGACGACCCCGTGTCACCGTCCGCCAGGGTCACATCCCCGGCAAAACGCACCGTGGTACCAGAAGCCGCGCTCACCCCGGAATTGCCCCCAAACACACCCTGAAAATCCACCAGACCCGTCACACCACTCTGGACCGTCAAGGCCGCGCCCGTCCCGTCACCCAGATTGCTCACCGCGCCCGTCACCGTCACACTCCCGGCGCCAATCCCGGCACCCAACACCAGGTCCTGACCGCCGCCAGTGATGGAGGCCAGCGAAATCGCCCCCCCGTTTGAATCCAGCGTCACCGTCCCACCGCTCAACGTCGTCGCACCCGTCACCGTCAAACCGTCATAACCGCTCCAGGTCATCGGACCAGACAACGCCAGCGCCGCAAACGACGACCCCGTGTCACCGTCCGCCAGGGTCACATCCCCGGCAAAACGCACCGTGGTACCAGAAGCCGCAATCACCCCGGAATTGCCCCCAAACACACCCTGAAAATCCACCAGACCCGTCACACCACTCTGGACCGTCAAGGCCGCGCCCGTCCCGTCACCCAGATTGCTCACCGCGCCCGTCACCGTCACCGCGCCCGTTCCCGTGTTCAGGGTAAGGTCAAACGGTCCTGTCAACGTGCTGCGAAAGGTAATGTCACCACCCATAGCGCCGGTAGCCAGGCTGACACCGCTCGTCAACGTTACTGCTCCGTCAAGGTCTATGTCACGATTGACGGTCGTAATATCCCCTCCCAGCGAAATCCCCCCAGCCGTCCTCAGTCTCAGATTCTTCGTCTGCGTGATCTCGCCCCCTACCCAGATACCCCCGGTGTTTGAACTGTCGCCTAATATCAACGTTGGCACAACAATCGCGTCAAGCTCAGCATCGGTAAAATTCAAATCCCGAGTTGCGTCTTCAAGACCTATTGTATGAGATGGGTTATACGTGGTCAGAGTCACCTCGGATGCCGTCAGCGTCGTTGGCACATCAATCGTTGCCGATGCCAAAAATACCGAGTGATTATTCGTATTCAACGTTCTACTGAAGACAATGCTGCCCGCCGTCCTTATCTCCACGCCATGCGTACCATTATCGCCCGTCGTCACCACAGCACCGGAAAAAGTCGTGCTCCCCGTTCCCGCTGATTGCGTGAAACTCTCCGCATTGAAGTCCATGTCCGCCGTTACATTCGTCGCGCTACTAACGGTCACATCTCCCAAGGCCGTTGTACCGCCCACGACCCCGTCAAAATCAATATTACCCGTACCGGCATTCAATGTGAGTGCATGAGCAGTAGACATTACACTGTCCAATGTACCCATAAAGTGGATGTTCCCCCCGTTTGAATCCAGCGTCACCGTCCCACCGCTCAACGTCGTCGCACCCGTCACCGTCAAACCGTCATAACCGCTCCAGGTCATCGGACCAGACAACGCCAGCGCCGCAAACGACGACCCCGTGTCACCGTCCGCCAGGGTCACATCCCCGGCAAAACGCACCGTGGTACCAGAAGCCGCGCTCACCCCGGAATTGCCCCCAAACACACCCTGAAAATCCACCAGACCCGTCACACCACTCTGGACCGTCAAGGCCGCGCCCGTCCCGTCACCCAGATTGCTCACCGCGCCCGTCACCGTCACACTCCCGGCGCCAATCCCGGCACCCAACACCAGGTCCTGACCGCCGCCAGTGATGGAGGCCAGCGAAATCGCACCCCCGTTTGAATCCAGCGTCACCGTCCCACCGCTCAACGTCGTCGCACCCGTCACCGTCAAACCGTCATACCCGCTCCAGGTCATCGGACCAGACAACGCCAGCGCCGCAAACGACGACCCCGTGTCACCGTCCGTCAGGGTCACATCCCCGGCAAAACGCACCGTGGTACCAGAAGCCGCAATCACCCCGGAATTGCCCCCAAACACACCCTGAAAATCCACCAGACCCGTCACACCACTCTGGACCGTCAAGGCCGCACCCGTCCCGTCACCCAGATTGCTCACCGCGCCCGTCACCGTCACACTCCCGGCGCCAATCCCGGCACCCAACACCAGGTCCTGACCGCCGCCAGTGATGGAGGCCAGCGAAATCGCACCCCCGTTTGAATCCAGCGTCACCGTCCCCCCGCTCAACGTCGTCGCACCCGTCACCGTCAAACCGTCATAACCGCTCCAGGTCATCGGACCAGACAACGCCAGCGCCGCAAACGACGACCCCGTGTCACCGTCCGCCAGGGTCACATCCCCGGCAAAACGCACCGTGCTACCAGAAGCCGCAATCACCCCGGAATTGCCCCCAAACACACCCTGAAAATCCACCAGACCCGTCACACCACTCTGGACCGTCAAGGCCGCGCCCGTCCCGTCACCCAGATTGCTCACCGCGCCCGTCACCGTCACACTCCCGGCGCCAATCCCGGCACCCAACACCAGGTCCTGACCGCCGCCAGTGATGGAGGCCAGCGAAATCGCACCCCCGTTTGAATCCAGCGTCACCGTCCCACCGCTCAACGTCGTCGCACCCGTCACCGTCAAACCGTCATACCCGCTCCAGGTCATCGGACCAGACAACGCCAGCGCCGCAAACGACGACCCCGTGTCACCGTCCGCCAGGGTCACATCCCCGGCAAAACGCACCGTGGTACCAGAAGCCGCAATCACCCCGGAATTGCCCCCAAACACACCCTGAAAATCCACCAGACCCGTCACACCACTCTGGACCGTCAAGGCCGCGCCCGTCCCGTCACCCAGATTGCTCACCGCGCCCGTCACCGTCACACTCCCGGCGCCAATCCCGGCACCCAACACCAGGTCCTGACCGCCGCCAGTGATGGAGGCCAGCGAAATCGCACCCCCGTTTGAATCCAGCGTCACCGTCCCCCCGCTCAACGTCGTCGCACCCGTCACCGTCAAACCGTCATAACCGCTCCAGGTCATCGGACCAGACAACGCCAGCGCCGCAAACGACGACCCCGTGTCACCGTCCGCCAGGGTCACATCCCCGGCAAAACGCACCGTGGTACCAGAAGCCGCGCTCACCCCGGAATTGCCCCCAAACACACCCTGAAAATCCACCAGACCCGTCACACCACTCTGGACCGTCAAGGCCGCGCCCGTCCCGTCACCCAGATTGCTCACCGCGCCCGTCACCGTCACACTCCCGGCGCCAATCCCGGCACCCAACACCAGGTCCTGACCGCCGCCAGTGATGGAGGCCAGCGAAATCGCACCCCCGTTTGAATCCAGCGTCACCGTCCCACCGCTCAACGTCGTCGCACCCGTCACCGTCAAACCGTCATACCCGCTCCAGGTCATCGGACCAGACAACGCCAGCGCCGCAAACGACGACCCCGTGTCACCGTCCGCCAGGGTCACATCCCCGGCAAAACGCACCGTGGTACCAGAAGCCGCGCTCACCCCGGAATTGCCCCCAAACACACCCTGAAAATCCACCAGACCCGTCACACCACTCTGGACCGTCAAGGCCGCACCCGTCCCGTCACCCAGATTGCTCACCGCGCCCGTCACCGTCACACTCCCGGCGCCAATCCCGGCACCCAACACCAGGTCCTGACCGCCGCCAGTGAGGGAGGCCAGCGAAATCGCACCCCCGTTTGAATCCAGCGTCACCGTCCCACCGCTCAACGTCGTCGCACCCGTCACCGTCAAACCGTCATAACCGCTCCAGGTCATCGGACCAGACAACGCCAGCGCCGCAAACGACGACCCCGTGTCACCGTCCGCCAGGGTCACATCCCCGGCAAAACGCACCGTGTACCAGAAGCCGCAATCACCCCGGAATTGCCCCCAAACACACCCTGAAAATCCACCAGACCCGTCACACCACTCTGGACCGTCAAGGCCGCGCCCGTCCCGTCACCCAGATTGCTCACCGCGCCCGTCACCGTCACACTCCCGGCGCCAATCCCGGCACCCAACACCAGGTCCTGACCGCCGCCAGTGATGGAGGCCAGCGAAATCGCACCCCCGTTTGAATCCAGCGTCACCGTCCCCCCGCTCAACGTCGTCGCACCCGTCACCATCAAACCGTCATAACCGCTCCAGGTCATCGGACCAGACAACGCCAGCGCCGCAAACGACGACCCCGTGTCACCGTCCGCCAGGGTCACATCCCCGGCAAAACGCACCGTGCTACCAGAAGCCGCAATCACCCCGGAATTGCCCCCAAACACACCCTGAAAATCCACCAGACCCGTCACACCACTCTGGACCGTCAAGGCCGCGCCCGTCCCGTCACCCAGATTGCTCACCGCGCCCGTCACCGTCACACTCCCGGCGCCAATCCCGGCATCCAACACCAGGTCCTGATCCTTGCCATCCAGGGTGCCATTGATACTGATATCACCTCCACCTGTATCAAGCGATACTTCACTACCTAATTCCACAGCACCAAACACCATTGTATCGCCTGATGTCTCGATCGTACCGTTTAACACAGTAGCAGTCCCAACTGCCGTCGTCATCAAACCACCATTATAGGTCTGCGTACCGCTATCCTGCCCTAGTGTCAATGTGCCTGTATTGGCAAATGCCACCATATTCGTCACCGACGAACCATTACCCGTGAACGCCACATCGTTATTGCTGCTGTCCACCGTCAGTGTCGTAACATCAACATCGCCCGACAGGGTGGCCGTGCCACCAATATTTGTGAGCGTCAGATTATCAGCGTTCGTTACACTATTGACAGTGACCGTAGTCGCCACTCCGGACACCCCGCTTCCAGCTATTGTAATGTTGCCTGTTGCCCCCGCATTAAGCGTGCCGATATTTATCGCTGCCATGGTTGGCGTACCCGCAAGGCTCCCATACTGAATCGTAATATCATGCGTCGTACCGCTTGTATCCGAAGTATCAATGGTAAAACCCGTCGAATCAAAGCTGGCGTCCCCGGAATCTCTCTGAGCAACGACGGCAGGAGTTGTCTGGTCCCCGGCATCATTCACTGTGGCAAAAAATGAGCCTTCAAGCGTGATATTGGCATTGATATCAATACTGCGACCGGCGCGTAGCGACAGGTCGCCTCCATTATTATTACCGCTTGCGTCAACTGCTGCGTCGATCGTAATGTCATTGTTTGCCTGCAACACCACATCGGCACCAGCTAATGCATTGACGAGATCAACGACTCGTATTCCCATATCCTCACTGTCGGCAACGAATATATTAGAGGCAAACGTCGCCGTTTGGTTTATATTAGTGATGTTGGAGGTGGTCGCATCGCAGGTACCACCACAGGTTGGCGCTGTGCCAACAAAAATATTTTTCGGATCCAGTAATAAGGTTCCCATCTCGCCATTCAGCGCGGTCAGGTCAACCAAACCGCGATAGACCAAATTCTCTTTTCCGGAAACCTCGGCAAAACCGCCATCGCCATTTTCTGTCCCGCCTTTGGCACTAATAGTGCCATGATAGCTAGTCACATCATCAGCCCATATGATCACCCGGCCGCCATCACCCGTAGAGGCTGCGTCCGCTTTGATTGCAACCGCTTCCGTTACCAAGGTATAACGGGCATTTGGCACGTCCGCATTCGCCCCCTGATAGTCACCGCCAATCAAGATTTCACCGCCGCCGGTCTTGCCCGAAGCGTCAACGGTCGTGGTATCAAATAAACCAACGCTGTCGCCGGTCAGCGTAACTTTCCCACCCTTGCCCGAAGATGATGCAGCGGTGATGTGGCTGTCTTTGACGATGAAAGTCTTGTCGCTGGCATACAATTCAATATCGCCTCCATCGCCGTCATCCGATGAAGCGTCCAGTATCCCGGTGTTGATAAGCGAACCAGCTTCTCCCGTCGCGACCAGCTTTATGACACCGCCTTTATTTTGAATTCGACCAGCGTTGACGATGCCAGAGTTATTGACGACATAGCTGAATATGTCCTTTGCCGTCTCTGCTTTCAACAATACACTGCCGCCCGGAGCTTTGATGACGCCGGTGTTTGATATGGCGCTATCCAGTTCGTGCGCGTTTTTCAGAACGGCTTCATCAACGATAAATTGCAGGAGACCGTCGCCATCAAAATCCATTGTAATTTTTTTGCCTGCTACCAAGTTAACCTGACCGGCGGTAGCTGCGATGATAGAGCCTTCGTTGCGGACGGCACCGCCAAGCAAATTCACCGATCCGCCAGTAGCAGCTTGCAGCAATCCCTGATTGACCACCATTCCACCTTCGCTACCATCAGCATTGGCAAACTGATAATTACCACTCATAAAATCTTCGTCACTAATGTTCAAACCGGAGGCGATCAGCGAACCGACATCCACCCTTGAAGTTGATGTAAACCAGACGCCGTTGGGATTGACCAGTATCACGGCGCCGTTGGCGTTAATCTGACCGTAAATCTGGCTGGGGCTTTGATCGTAGATACGGTTCAGGGCTCGGGCGTTTGCATTCGGTTGATTAAAATTAACGGTTTCATCGACGTTAACGTTAAAGGATTGCCAGTTGACGATCAGGTTTTGCGAGCGCTGATTGATCGTTGTTGTGGTCATATCGGGGGTGGTAATACTCCCTAACCCGTCAACCACAGTACCGCCCTGCGGTGCTGAAAAAGCAGGCGCCACAGGCAAGCTGAACAACAACCCTGCAGGTAAGGCATCGCGGATAAGGGCAGTGACCGGGTTGAGTCTGGCAGATGGTACGGCACGCCTGAAAAAGCGACGGCGACTGGCGCAGGAGCGCCGAGGTGGCTTGTCGGTATCCCGTCCGGACTTCATTTTATTTCTAAAATTACGGATAGCCATGATAATGAGTCCTTTCCATTCATTAAAAATTCATTAAAAAGTATACGTAAAATCGGCCCAGATACGCTCGCTATCATTGTCATTAGCCGTATCAGGGCCCAGCACATGCGCGTACATTAGACGGGCATCAATACCACCGGGCAAATTAAAACGCAGTCCCGTACCTACACTCCGCAAAGTCAGCCAATGACCCGAAGCCGATGGGTCACCATCCAGAACCAGTTCATTCTGCCTGCCCCGTACAAAATCATAAAAGAAAGAAAATTTCAATAATTCACCCCAGGTCCGGTTATCAAATGCCGGTTTATCGGCAATAAATGGTGGGTTGACGATATATTCCAGCGAAAAGAAAAGCGCTTTGTCAAACAAGGCCTGCGCATCCGGGAAACCGCGCACATTATTTACACCACCGGCCGAATATCGTTCAAGCGCCACAAGAATGTCGCTTGCCCATTGAAATTCGGTCTGAAACAATAATGATTGATTTTTTGTCAATAATTGCAATCGCCGATAGGAAGCAAACACCTTATTAAATTGGCCTTCGGCAACAATATTATCCGCATTGCCCTGATTTGGATCGTTAAGAATCTGATCTTCACTTGAACCCATTGCCCCCAAGATATTGTTGAAACCACGACTATAGCTCAGATTAAAAAAGTTCAAGCCACCGCCAAAACCAGCCGGAACAAATTTTCCCAAAAGCGGTTTAAATGGATGAAAGCTGTCTACCGAGTCATAATTTACTTCGAATTCCAATACGGCAAGCCGCTCGGAGGATTCGCTAAACTGCACCCCCGGCACTTCTGTTGTTGAACGTTTCTGCGCCATAGAAAGACGTACAGACAGGTTCTCCGCACGGCTACGAATAAATGACTTGTCCAGATAAATCGCATGATTTTCGGTTGTTATTTCTGGTCTGCTCAAGTTGTCAAGTTCAAATTCATTTCTGAGTGTACCCAGACCCAGCTTAAAACCTTTACCCAAATTAAATTCGTAATCCAGCGACCAATAATCGCTGTTTTGAGGGGTGTAAGTCCGTTGATAGGTGGCTGTAAGCCGGTCGGCAAAGCCTATCGTATTATTCCAGTCAACCACAGCGCGAACACGTCGGCGACCCGTTTCACGCAAACCATGATTATCAACGCGCAAGGCGACATCGTATAATCTTTCTTGCTGCACCTTGAGTACGAGATCAGCCTCCCCCACTCTGAGCCCTGGCCGAAACACCCCGAACACGCTCAGACCCGGGTAATCTGATATTCCAAGCAACGCCGCTTCTATATGTTTTTGCACTATCGGTTTGTCTATCATGTCAAGAAACGGTCTTTCCAGGATACTGGCGCGATATCTTTTGTTACCTTCGACAATGATCCGCCCGAGCCGGCCTATCAGAATATCAATTTCTACTATACCGTTTTCAACAGTTTGTACCGGTATCACCGCGGTTGACAAGATCAAACCTTTGCGACGATAGTAACGGGTGACTTCATCTGCGACTTCCTGGAGTTCGCCAATACTGAAACCACGTTCAGGTTGCCGTTGCCGCGCCGCATCCAGCAGGGGCATGATCTCCGCAAGATAAACATCGTGTTCAGGGTAGTCTTCGGCATTGGTCAATTTGAATTCCCTGACAGAGACAAAAGGCCCTGCATCAATCTCAAACGGCCGGTCAATGAGCGCGGGGATATCAACAGGAGCGTCAGAGGGAGATTGTCCGGTTTCGACTTTAGGAGGAGCGTTTTCAGACACACCGGCAGAGACCGGAGAATTGATAAACAACAGAAAAGCGACAACAACAGTAAAATATTTTTCTTTACAAGACATTTTCACTTTCGGAGTGTTATTAAATCCGCCCTTTGAAAACCATAATTTGATGATATTAAAGAAACGACACAAAAGCAATACATTACGAGACATAACAAGCCGTTATTTACGTACATAAGTCTACGAAAAAATGATCATTTGAAATTACGAAGCTTTGAGAATCGCTAATATATATCATGGAAACAATCTGATGGGCAACGATTAAAGCGTTTTAAGCCGGATTTTTATCCTGAAATCACTGGCTGAATATCTATTAATTTTGTTTGGAAATAACCAAACCCATAAGCGATATCAGCATTAATACTCCTGATAATGCAAATACATGCAGCATAACGGACTATTTTACAGTACCAGTCCGGAGTCTCAAACGCCATTCTTCCATTGTTTTATCCGAAATATTCTGGGGAAATCTTTTTCTGGCCTGTAAAAACAGTTCGTTTCTCAAACGGACCCCCTCTTGATTAATCAGTAGTTGTCTGATTTGATTTTTCACCTGCTTCAATTTCAATGTTTCTGACTTAACGATTTCTCCCCGTTTCAGGATATGGATACCCGCTTCGGTTTCAATCGGTTTGCTGATTTTACCTTCCTTAAGTTTACGTAATGGCTCTTTCAGCTCGGGTAATAACTCGCTTGTCTTAACAAGACCCATATAGCCCCCCAGCGTCTTGCTTGGCAAATGGTCGGACAGAGAGAAGGCAGTACCGGCAAAATCTGTCCGCCCCGCTTTTAAGTCAGCATAGATCGAAACCGCCTTCTCTTTTAATACTGTAATATTCGGACCATCAGGAATCTTTTCTAAAAAGATCTGCCAGACATGCATCCTTTCAGGGGCAATGAATTGTTTTTCATTATCTTTATAATATTCCTTAATCTGCGCTTCCGCAGGAAAATCAGCGGGTAATTTATTCAGAAGCAGCCTTTTTAAATAAATTTCTCGAAGTACGTTTTCTGCGCTGCGCCGCATTAAAAACCGGATATTTTCATCTATGTGCAATTTTTCCGAAATCGCCATATTCAAGACAGCCCGATTTTTTATTTCATTTTCAACAAGTTGCCCGAATGCTTCAGGGTCTGTCAAGACCTTGGAACGTTCCTGTTCATTCATATTAGAAAACAACAGGTTAAAGTATTGCAAATCCAGTTGGGGATTAAACACCGTCGAACTGTCAGCAGTCCCAGACCAGTCTTTATCTGAATTGTTACCGGATACCTTGTTATCTCTTGTCGACCTGTCCCCGCCTTTTTGTTCCTGTTTATCTAAACCTAACAGGCCGTCAATAGAAAAAGCAGATACTTGCTCCACCGCGAAAACGGCAATATTGATGCAAATTATCATATTCAGCGTTATTTTAGCATTTTTCATGTCAAATCTTTCACGTAAAAATTAATTCTAAATAGCCCGGACTGATGATTTGTTTTGGAACCTTAACCATTTTTCCTTATAATTTTATGCGTTATAATTTTATGCGCTTATGTGTCATGCCCAATACGTATCATGCCTAAATGATTACTGTAACAAATAGCTATTCTGTATTACTTATATTAGAATAACCAAGGCAGTTCTATCTGTAGCCTGATAAGATATAAGATTTGAAAGTCGCCAGCAACAGATAATTTAGAATCTATTTTTCAACCGAAGAACCTTTAATTAATTATGTTGATATTATCTTAATTTTTTATGCCATCAAAAACGGACAACCTTTCTATTCTATTCGCAGATATCAGCGGAAGTACCCGCTTATTTGAAATACTGGGTGATGTCAACGCCCGCTTGGCTGTCTCTGATACGCTGGAATTATTGACAAAAATTATCCATTCATACAATGGCAATGTTATCAAGACCATTGGTGATGAAGTGATGTGTACTTTCATGGACGCTGATACTGCCGCAAATGCGGCGATTGAAATGCAGGAGACACTGGAGGAAGATAGCGGTGTAATAAGAGCCAATGGCATTAAAATAAAAATTAGAATTGGTATGCATTTTGGTCCCGCCTTACTGGAAGACGGCGATGTCTTTGGTGACGCAGTTAATATCGCGGCAAGAATGGCGGCCCAAGCCAAAGGCGAACAAATTATAACAAGCAAATCGACCGTTGATTTACTCGAACCCGCAATAAAAGCAAAAACTCGTTTCGTTGACCGCGCCTCCATCAAAGGAAAGACGAAAGACATCGAAATTTTCGAGATTATCTGGCAAGAAGAAGATATGACCCGCGTGGGGCAGATGCCTCAGAGTCTGGCGGAGATAGCCCAGGTTACCTTGCATTTGAATTATCATAATCAGTCTGTCACTCTGGAGCGAAACAAACCGGGTTTGGTAATTGGTCGTGGTCAGGCATGTGATTTTCCGGTTGACGAAAAACTAGCTTCAAGACAACACGTTCGAATCGAATTGCGCCGTAACAAATTTTTTATTATTGACCAAAGCACCAATGGCACTTATGTCAAACTTGACAATAATGTCGAAAGTACTTTTCTGCATCGGGAAGAAATGGTCATCTCCTCAAACGGAAAAATAAGTTTGGGAAAATCTTTTGCCGATCATCCTACTGAAATCATCAATTTTACGCTACAATCAATATGATTAATGTCGCTGCAAATACCAGTTGTTACGTTTTGGATATCTAGATCCTAAATATGCCAGTACATGATGAAAATGGAAATACCCTGTCTTGGCATTCCTACGGAATATCAGACGCTGGCAGAATACGTAAAGATAATGAAGATTCCATGCTGGAACGTCCAGAAGCCGGCATGTGGGCCGTAGCAGATGGGATGGGAGGTCACGCAGCAGGCGACGTCGCAAGCCAAATGGTTGTGAATTCATTGAAAAAAATAAATGCGGAAGTACCACTCAACCTTTTTATTGATGATATTGAAAACAAACTGCTTCATGTCAATAACAGGCTACTTCATAAGGGCACCAAAAAAAAGAAGCAAACGACCATAGGTAGTACCGTCACTATCATGTTAACATATGAGAAATACTGCATTTATCTATGGGCGGGTGATAGCCGTTTATATCGTCTTCGCAAGGGCACGCTACGGCAAATGACAACCGATCATTCTCAGGTTGAAGAATATGTCGAACGAGGATTGATAGACCGGGATGAAGTTGCCAATCACCCGTGTAGCAACATGATTACCCGTGCCGTCGGCGCAACCAGGAAATTTTTCCTTGATATAGATATGCAGGAAATGCAACAAGGTGATCGCTATTTGCTATGCAGTGATGGTTTGGTAAAACATATTGTTGATTTTGAACTTGAAAAAATGCTACAAAAAGATCCCTTAAAGGAAACCTGCGAGAATTTAATTAAACTGACTTTATCTCGCGGTGCTGAAGATAATGTAACGATCATTGTTATCGACATAGGACAATTATAGACGATTAATTTCACTCACTGGGGAAATTCCAATTGGCTAACTTTGAAACCGCACTTAAAGCACTTGCAAAAGGCGAAATAGAATTTGGGGCATTGTCCAATCAGATAGATGACATCCTCAAAAAATCGCCTCAATTCGCTAACAGGATGTTGATACAACTTGATGCGATTTATAAGAAGAAAAAACTTGATAAGAAACAATATTCTGATTTACGCCGCCAAATCAATCAATTCCGTCGCGGGCCGTTTTCAGAAACGGAAAACGTATCAGATGATGGTAGTAGCGTGACAATCCCGTCAAAAAAATCAATTGACGAAAGCAAAACCAGGCCGCCCAGTATAGATAACAAGAAAAAACAGGAGAAGGAAGAAGATTCGACTGTGGTCGCGGTGACGAAAACGCAATCTACATCTGTATCCGACACTGATATAAAAACATTATCATCTGCTAAAACCATAGACCCATCAGCCGCTAAAACCATAGACCCATCAGTTGCTAAAACCATAGACCCGAATGTTTCCGGGCAACATGGGTCTCTCTTCTCTCAAAGTGGTGATATATCACATAATTACCATGAAGGGTCTGTTATTAAACAACGTTTTAAACTTGAGAAGATACTCGGCGTTGGTGGTATGGGTAAAGTCTATAAGGCGCTTGATTTATTAAAGGCCGAAGCAAAAGACAAGCACCCGCATGTTGCTATCAAGCTGTTAAACGATGATTTTAAAGCCCATCCCGAAGCATTTATTGCGTTGCAACGTGAAGCAAGCCGCCAACAAAAACTGGCACATCCCAATATTGCAACAATATATGATTTTGACCGGGTAGGCGGCCCGAATACCCCGGTCTTTATTACCATGGAATTGATGGAGGGCATGGAATTAAAGGACTACATCAGAAGAAATATTCGGCCTGCGGGAGGACTTCCTTTTCAGGAAGCTTATAAAATAATCTCTCAACTTGGCTCCGGCCTAATCTATGCACACAATCTCCGGCTTGTGCATTCCGATTTTAAACCGGGTAACGCCTTTCTATGTAATGACGGGACAGTAAAGACGCTTGATTTTGGCATTGCCCGCGCTGTTAAAAACCCGGTAACAGGCGAAACGGAAAAAACGCTGTTTGATGCGGGCAAACTGGGCGCATTGACCCCCGCTTACGCAAGTCTGGAAATGCTGGAAGGAGAAGAACCCGATACGCGGGATGATATTTATGCGCTTGGTTGTGTCTCTTATGAAATATTAACTGGCAAACACCCGTTCAATAAACTGCCTGCCAATAAAGCACAAGACAACAACCTTGCGCCGCCTTATATAAAAACATTAAATAAAAAACAAAATCGTGCGTTAAAGCGATCTGTTGCGTTTTATCGAGCTGACCGAAGTCCGACAGTGGCTCATTTTCTGGAGGAACTGGAAGGAAAGCCCACTTGGCACAAGAACCCATTCTTCATTGCCGCAACGATACTGTTCATTATCGGCATGATGCTTATCACACCCACATTAGAATACCTGCATAATAAAAAATTGGGGGATATAATTGCGGAGATCGCCACGAGTGAAGAACAGGTCATCATTGCCAAACTTGATGAAATTCGTGCATTGCAGAAAACGGATCAAACCATGGTGACCGGTGCTGAAGGCGCGAAAATCGCGATACAAAATTATTTTAGTGACAAGCTGACCGGTTTCATTGGTACCGGCAGTGACTTCTATGACTTTCCTTCGGCGGGAGACACCATTTCCGAGATTGCGGAATTTTATCCGGGTTCAATATTTTTACAGGAACAGACCGAACGCCTGTCAAATGTCCGTAAACGGATCATCGGTGAATTGACCAAGGAATACGTCCTGGCATTGAAGGATTTGAGCCTGATTGAAAATGTCAGTCCCATCCTGAAAAAAATCTCCGAAATTGACCCGGCGCACCCGTTGCTTGATGATCCAAGGCCAAGCAATGCCTATCGCTTATTGGCGCAGCAAAAATTTGACTCTGGCGAGTTCAATGTCGCTCTAGACCTGATCAATTCTGGTAGATCTACCGAGACAGGGTCACAAGATCCAAGATTAATCGATCTTGAAACCAAAATCATACGCGCCCAGAGAATTGCTCAGCTGGAATCAGAACTTGGCGCGTTCCAGACACAACTGACTACACTCGCAGATTTTCAGGAATGGGAAGCGGTTATCATTGAGCTCGCAACGCTAAAACCCAACAGCGAATTGATCAAATCGCTATCCTCCACCTTCAAGCCCATTGTACAAAAGGAACTGGAAGCCATTATAGAAAGTGGTCCGCGCGACAGTGATATTGTAAATCTAAAGGATAGATTTGGCGAATTGATGAGCGGCTTGCAACTCAACGAGCAATTAACCAGAATCAGACTCGCCAACCTTCAAGGTGATAAGTTGAAATTATACATTATCGACCTCGCCGACAATAATATCCGCAATATTAAAACGGCGCTTGGAGACACACAGCCGGACGACCCTGTCTGGAATGCAAACCTGCTGAAAGACGTCAGAGAACTTGCCGCACTGGCTAAAGAGGAAGAAACCCTTTTACCTCGACTTGAAGAACTACGTAGCCAAGTCGTTCAACTCTATATTGACATAGCCTATGAAACACTGGAATCCGATCGCTATGATGCCGCGAACGACTACGTTGATACCAGCGAACTCTTCTCGCCTGATAAGATGACACTAGTCGATATTCGCCAGGCTATCGCTGACAGGCAGGCGGAATCACAACTCCGTAACCGCGTGGTGGCCAACAAAAATGATTTTAAAATTTTCACTGAAAGTAACAGTATTACCGAAGCGCTGAAACTGTTCAATCAGCTAAAAGCGGATCTGCCTGAATCGGATCATTATATTTTGTTTGAAGCACCACAAATGCTTGCCAACAGCTTTGCCAGACTCGCACAAAGCAAGGCAGAAACAAAAGATTATGCCTCCGCTTTCTCCTTTGTTCAGAAAGGACTGGAGATTGACCCGCAAAACGCCCTGTTGGGTTCGCTGAAAGATGAATACCAGTCCGAGGCCAACATCCTTGAGTTGACAAGACTATTCAAGTCATCCACATCAATTTTCTCCACAGACATACGATTGAAAGTCAGCCAGATCGAAAACGCCAATCCGGCACGGTACGCTTCGTTTAGCAAGACATCGGCCGAGATTCTTGCCGAACGTATTAAAACACTCAGTGATACTGACGAGAGCGCGGCGGCAGGATTTTCCCGAAGTGCCGTGCAACTCTTCCCCACCAATGCCATACTGGTTGATTTAAAAAACCAGTTACAGCTCAAACCTTGGGATGGGCTCGCTGAAGCAAATGCCGCCATTACCGCCGGGAAATTGACAAAAGCCATAGAATTGCAACAGAACGCAAGAGAAAAATTTGCTACTCATCCTGACTTTATAACATTCTCAAACATACTGAAAACAAAAACTAACGAAGCGAGTGACGTCTACAACATCTATCTTCAGGACAAGGAAGTGGCAGGTGAAGATTACATTGCGCTAAGAACAACCAAAAATATTCTGACCCGGGCTCAGGCGCTGTGGACAGACAATCCGGATTACAGAAAAGCCGAAGTTGAACTGGATCAGTTAATCACCGCACTAAAGCCGGTTCCCAAACCGAAAATAAGAAAAACAGAGATATCACTTGATGAGATACTCGCCACCGCGGGTACTGGCAAAAACACGATAACCGTCGCCGCTCCCTGGAAACCCATTAGAAGTGAAGCAGAATGTACGCCTCGTCTGGCTAGTTATGGTAAAAGAGCGAAGGCAGTTTGTTATGACATGGTCCATACAGCAGCGCGTGGTCCCTTGATGGTGGTCGTGCCAAATGGCGGGGAATTTGAACAACCGTTTGCAATAAGCAAATATGAGATATCCATCAGTGATTGGGGTAAGTATTGTATATTGAGTGGCACTTGCCAACCCATCAAGGACAAGGAAAGAAAAAATGAACCCTTGACGGGAATCACACTGAAACGGGCACAGGATTATGCCGCCTGGTTAAGTGAACGCACTGGTAAAATTTACCGAATACCAACCGCGTCCGAGTGGACATATGCGGCCAATGCTGGCGGCAAACAGCCAAGCAAGGATTTTAATTGTCGCGTGTCCATTGGCGATAAACTGATAAAGGGGACAGGCACCGTCAGCGTCAGATCGGGACGATCCAATGGGTGGGGATTAAAGAATTACGTTGGGAATGTGCAGGAATGGGTAGTTGATGGCGATGTGGTAACCGCTCACGGCGGCGCATTCACTGATGCGCACTCAAAATGCGATGTTTCCTTGAAACGCGATCACAACGGGGAATCCGATGATATAACTGGCTTCCGCTTAATACGCAAAGATGTTGGATAAATAAACATATAAAATCATCCTATGAGCAATAGAACGGCATTAGGCAAACTCGCCAAAAGCTACGCTCGCGGATTAATAGACAGAGATAAATATCTGAAGTCCAGAACAGAATTAATCACTGGCATCATTTCCGGAGAAGTCCCGCTGGTGGATATTGACCATGAACCAATTCCCTCCCCGAAAAATGAAACTATCACTGAAATCACCAAACCGAGTGCTCGAAAATCCCGATATTCTAGCGGGAAAATTTTTCGAGCAGTGATGCAAAAGCCAAATCTGCTCTTTATTGCCGCCATTACAATGGTATTGCTCCTCTTGGCTATATTTCTTTACCCAAAATTTTCGGAAGATCCAATCCTGTCCAATAATCATGTTCCCTCTATTGAGAAATCACCCGACACCGGAGATAACACCCAAAAAACTGTCACCGCGCTGGCAGGCGGAACACTGCTAACAGAATTTCTAACCGAAAAAGACTGGAGCCACGACAGTCTGAACGGCTTTATTGAGACCTGGTTAACCCTGAGTGAACGGGAAAGAGAGATGACGCTGAAAACAAAGCGAATGCAGAGTATGAATGATGCCATCTATGAACAATTTCTTGAAGAAAAGGCACTGGCAAATATTGATCGTGAAAAAGCCATTGAAAAACAATACAAATTGATCGAGTTCGCTCAGACTATCGGTATTAACGACGATCGGCTGCTAATGGAATAATAGCGTTTTGGCAATCCTTGCGGGTTTATAATCCACTTGACCTCTCTGCTTTTTCCATAATAGGGATCCCTCGCCGGACGGATAAAACAGCCGTTCGCCATATTCAAAGATGACATCATCCTCACGAAATATTAATCCCGACGAAGTCGATAAATTTTCATCAAGAGCGGCAGAATGGTGGGATATGCAGGGCGCTTTCAGGATGTTGCACGCCATTAATCCGGCCAGACTGCGTTTTATCCAGCAAAACTGTCCGGTTGGCGGTCTACGCGTACTGGATATCGGTTGCGGCGGTGGCATCCTGAGCGAAGCGATGGCGAAACAGGGCGCTATTGTCACCGGACTTGATGTCAGTGATGAAAATATCACCATTGCCGCCGCGCATTCCGCGGCAGAAAAACTGGAGATCACCTATATCAACAGTAGTGCCGAAGACTATGCGGTCAATCACCATCATCAATTCAACCTGATCACCTGCATGGAATTACTGGAACATGTCCCCGACCCGGCGTCAATCATTCGCGCCTGTGCCGATATGGTCAAACCTCAGGGTCATGTCATTCTGTCAACTATCAACCGCACTCTCAAAGCCTATCTTCTTGGCGTACTGGTCGGAGAATACCTGACAGGATTATTACCCAGAGGGACACATCGTTATGAAAACTTTATCCGTCCTTCCGAATTGGTTAACTGCTGCCGGGCACATGGACTGAAGCCGAATAAACTCAACGGCCTGAGCGTCAATCCACTGATACGGCGATACGCCCCCACCCAAAACCCGGATATCAATTATCTGCTGGACTGCATTCGCACCAATGATTAACACCATCCTGTTTGATCTGGACGGCACGCTGGCCGATACCGCGGCCGATCTGGGCAACGCGCTGAACGCTATTCGCGCTGAACAGAATCTGCCCCCGATTACGCATGACATCATCAGACCCACCGTATCAGCGGGGAGTGAAGCCATGATTAAACTGGCATTCGGCTTGCAAAAAGGCGATGCCGGTTTCGCGGAAATTCGCGCAGAGTTTCTTGAACGCTACCTCAAAAACATTGCACAGGAGACGCGATTATTCGACGGAATCGCGGAGGTAATCAACACCATTGAAACCGAAAACAAAACCTGGGGCATTGTCACCAATAAATCCACCCGTCTTACCGAACCCCTGCTGCAAAAACTGGCGCTGGACCACCGCGTCAACTGTGTGGTCTGCGGCGACACACTCACACGACGCAAGCCCCATCCGGCGCCGATACTCCATGCCTGCAGGCTGACAAATTCCTCGCCAGAGTCAACAGTGTATATCGGGGACACGCAACGGGATATTGAAGCTGGGCACCGCGCCGGGGCAAAAACGCTCGTTGCACTGTATGGTTACATTGACAAAAACGAAGACCCTGGCAGTTGGCCGGCGGATGGCATGGTCGCCTCCCCCGGGGAGATAAGCGACAAACTCCTTGCGATAGACAATTGAGAATAGACAACGAATCGGGCAAGGGTATCACTTACATTATTCATTAGCCTTAGGGAAAATATCGCTCTGGTTGGATCCCTTGACTGGATGGAAAGAATCGTCACTGCCGCAAAAATGGCCGGTGCCCATGACTTTATTGTTGAACTGCCCGAGGGGCTACGACACACTATTATGAAAGCAAAAATCCTGGTTTTTTTATTTTTAGCGATTATTTCCTGCCAATCAAGCGCTGGCTCTTTGACTACACACAAAGATTTTCTTAAATTGTTGTCGCCAAAAATACATAGTGCCTTTATTCGGCATGGGGTTTGTGCGGATAGTGCAGACAGTAATGATTGCCAAGAGTTGTATTTTTTTGAGACGGGGACAGAGACGCTTTATCTGTCGTTCTACTCCGTGAAAGATTTTAAGGTAATTCAAGATGTTATCAATAATATTCTCTCCGTTTACGAGGAGAATAATTCATCGCCTTCGATCGAGCTTTCTATTTACAAGGCAGACCATTCTGAGGGACTTAAAAGAATTTTTAACAGGGATCGACCGATTCTGACAATGTTAATTGAGGAGAAAATATAATGGCAAATGTGGAAATTAGAATTGATGTGGGTGGTGATGATGGCATTCCTCATACGTTACGTCATATCCCCGGTATTGGGTAAAAGTAACGAGGGCTTGTTGAATTGATATGAACACCAGATGTTGGTCACAACGATGGAAAAACGGCAAGGAAAATGTCAGCAGTTTTTGAATCTTCATATTATAAATTGATGTGTTGTCGGGAAATTGGTCGTGATGATTAAAAGCATTCCAGTATTTTTTTACAAAATCGCCTGGCCATAGCCTATACTGATAATAGCGGTGATTAATATCAGGGATATTGATGGGGATTTTTCCGGGTTTGAGTCGGCGTTTTTTGTCTCGGGACACCCTGACATGTGGAAAGAGGAATATGAATATAGCGCAAAAGGCCCATAAAAAATTGGTTGACAAAAGGTATGCCGAGGATTCGGAGTGCTTTCGGGAAGCGTTTCGTGAATCGATTTATAAGCGGGTGGTGGTTAAGGGCATGTGGCCTGCCGAGGCGTTCCTTGCCGGTGGCGGCGGCATCTATAGAGTAAAGGCTGATCCGAAGAAGTGGGAAAGAGGAGCTAACCCGATGCGCGTAATGAGGGCGCAATGCACTGACCCCGATGACAGCGAAATAGAGATAGATTTCCGAAACCCCTCCCAGTTTTCAGGCGGGGTCGTCAGGAAATTTACGGTTCGATTTGAACATGGTGTCGTAACGGAAATCAAGGCGGGTTGACCTGCCCATTATTGTGGACAATTATTGTTCCTGAGAACTAATGAAATTCATCCATGATGACGACGTCGTTGGTTTCAAGGTGATTCAAGTCCGTTGGAGTAGGTTATGAATATTGAAAAAATTCATTTGCAGTTTGTACTGCATCTAAAGGTCTGGGTTTTCGTGATCTGTTTTCTGTCGGTCTCGGCCTGTTCTGTCAGCGCACCACGTTACTCGAAACAATTCAAGTTTGACCCGGGGGAAAAACGTTTAGACATTGATGTAAAGAAACATTGTCCATACTATGTGGGCGTGTCGTTCATGTCTAAAGCCAAAGACGGAGATCAGGCTATTAATAAACTTTTTGGTACTCTCGGGAATATAAATATGCCGGCCACGGTTGATATTGCTCTGCTCAACGAGCACGGGAAACGTTTATTTTCAAGAGTAGACTTTGGTGGTGTTGTATCAAGGTATGGATATGGCCCAAATCCGCTGAGGCTTATCGCGGGCGATGTCTCCCTGGAGCCAGGAAAATATACCGCGATGATTAATATCAGGGGTATTGATGGGGATTTTTCCGGGTTTGAGTCGGCGTTTTTTGTCACAGGAGACCCCAAAGCGACATGTGGAAAGGGGAACAGGCGTGTAGTGCAAGAGGAGCATAAAAAAAAGGTTGACAAAAGGTATGCCGAGGATTCGGTGTGCTTGCGAGAAGCGTTTCGTGAATCGATTTATAAGCGGGTGGTGGTTAAGGGCATGTGGCCTGCCGAGGCGCGCCTTGCCGGTGGTCTTGGCGTTTCCAGAGTAAAGGCTGATCCGAAGAAATGGAAGAAAGGGACTCACCGAACGTTCGTAATGAAGGCGCAATGCACTGACCCTGATGACAGCATAATAGAGATAGATTTCCAAAACGCCTTCCAGTTCTCAGGCGGGGTCGTCAGGCAATTTACGGCCCGATTTGAAAAGGGTGTCGTAACGGAAATCAAGGAAGGCTGGCATTCAAACTATACTGAATGGTAAACCATATTGAATGGTTGAGTAACGGAAACTAGGGCAGGTTGACATGCCAGCTATTGTGGACAATCAGGGTTCCCGTGACCAACGGAAATTCGCCGTGACGGCGTCGTCGCTGGTTTCAAGGTGATTCAAGCCCGTTGGGTGGGTTATGGATATTGAAAAACTGCATTTGCGATTTGTACTGCGTCCGGGCGTCTGGCTTTTAGTGATCTGTTGCCTGTCGGTCGCCGCCTGTAGCCCGCCAAGTTACACGAAACCATTCGTGTTTGAGCAGGGACTGAAGCGTTTGGAGATTATTGAGGTGGACCACCCTTGTACATACGAAGTAGGCATTTTGTTCTTTTCCAGGGCTGAAGATAGAACGGGAGATAGGGCCATTGGAGACGAGGCTATTAGAAAATTTTTTGGTACTCCCAGGAATATAAATATGCCGGCCACGGTTGATATTTATTTACTGGATGAACACGGGAGACATTTTCTTTCAATAGCAGACTTTGGGGGCGCTGTGCCAAGGTGGTATTATGGTCCAAATCCGCTCAGGCTTATTGCTGGCTGGGTCTCTTTAGACCCAGGAAAATATATCGCGATGATTAATATCAAGGATATTGATGGGGATTTTTCCGGGTTTAGGACAGAGTTTTTTGTCTCAGAACACCCTAAAGGGACATGTGGAAGGGAAAAGTCGTCTGCAATTTTAATTTTCATTGGGAAAATGTTTGGAGCATAGTTAATAATTGTGGGACAGCAACTGGTTATAAGCGGGTCCGGGAAATTTACGGTTTGATTTGAAAATGGTGTCGTAATAGCTGAGTAACAGAAATTAAGGCGGGTTGATATGCCTATTATTGTGGACAATTATTGTTCCTGAGAACTAATGAAATTCATCCGTGATGACGACGTCGTTGGTTTTAATGTGATTCAAGTCCGTTGGAGTAGGTTATGGATATTGAAAAAATTCATTTGCAGTTTGTACTGCATCTAAAAGTCTGGGTTTTCGTGATCTGTTTTCTGTCGGTCTCGGCCTGTTCTATTGGCACGCCACGTTACACGAAACCATTCGTGTTTGAGCAGGGACTGAAGCGTTTGGAGATTGATGTTGACCAACAAGATTGTGGGTACGCGGTAGGAATTTCGTTCACTTCTAAAGCTGAAGGTAAAGACGGAGGTCAGGCTATTAGAAAATTTTTTGGTACTCCTACTAGAGGTATAAATATGCCGGCCACGGTTGATATTTCTTTACTTGATGAACACGGGAAACGTGTTTTTTCAAGAGTAGACTTCGGTGGTGTTGGATTAAGTTGGTATTATGGTGCAAATCCACTTAAGTTTATTGCTAACCGGGGCTCTTTAGACCCAGGAAAATATATCGCGATGATTAATATCAAGGATATTGATGGGGATTTTTCCGGGTTTGAGTCGGCGTTTTTTATCTTAGGAGACCCTAAAACGACATGTAGAGAGGCTAACCTTTGGACTAGATGGACTGGACTTTTAGATTTATTGTGGGACAGCAACTGGAGCTTACCATCAAAAAACGTTAAAAAAAGCCCGAATAATGTGGAAAGGAATATGAGTGTGGCGCAAACCGGAGGCCATTTCCGATATCGTCAGATATTTTATAAGGATCATAACAAATTGGTTGACAAAAGGTATGCTGAGGATTCAGAGTGCTTTCGGGAAGAGTTTCGTGAATCGATTTATAAGCGGGTGGTGGTTAAGGGCATGTGGCCTGCCGAGGCGTTCCTTGCCGGTGGCGGCGGCATTTATAGAGTAAAGGCTGATCCGAAGAAATGGGAAAAGAGGGCTTACCCAAGGCTCGTAATGAAGGCGCAATGCACTGACCCTGATGACAGCGAAATAGAGATAGATTTCCGAAACTCCTCCCAATATTCAGGCGGGGTCGTCAGGAAATTTACGGTTCGATTTGAAAATGGTGTTGTAATAGCTGAGTAACAGAAATCAAGGCGGGTTAATATGCCTATTATTGTGGACAATTATTGTTCCTTAAAACTAATGAAATTCATCCATGATGACGACGTCGTTGGTTTCAAGGTGATTCAAGTCCGTTGGAGTAGGTTATGAATATTGAAAAAATTCATTTGCAGTTTGTACTGCATCTAAAGGTCTGGGTTTTCGTGATCTGTTTTCTGTCGGTCTCGGCCTGTTCTGTCAGCGCACCACGTTACTCGAAACAATTCAAGTTTGACCCGGGGGAAAAACGTTTAGACATTGATGTAAAGAAACATTGTCCATACTACGTGGGCGTGTCGTTCATGTCTAAAGCCAAAGACGGAGATCAGGCTATTAATAAACTTTTTGGTACTCTCGGGAATATAAATATGCCGGCCACGGTTGATATTGCTCTGCTCAACGAACACGGGAAACGTGTTTTTTCAAGAGTAGACTTTGGTGGTGTTGTATCAAGGTATGGATATGGCCCAAATCCGCTGAGGCTTATTGCTGGCGATGTTTACCTGGAGCCGGGAAAATATACGGCGATGCTTGATATCAGGGGTATTGATGGGGATTTTTCCGGGTTTGAGTCGGCGTTTTTTGTCACAGGAGACCCTAAAGCGACATGTGGAAAGGGGAACAGGCGTGTAGTGCAAGAGGAGCATAAAAAAAAGGTTGACAAAAGGTATGCCGAGGATTCGGTGTGCTTGCGAGAAGCGTTTCGTGAATCGATTTATAAGCGGGTGGTGGTTAAGGGCATGTGGCCTGCCGAGGCGCGCCTTGCCGGTGGCGGCGGCATTTCCAGAGTAAAGGCTGATCCGAAGAAATGGAAGAAAGGGACTCACCGAACGTTCGTAATGAAGGCGCAATGCACTGACCCTGATGACAGCATAATAGAGATAGATTTCCAAAACGCCTCCCAGTTTTCAGGCGGGGTGTTCAGGCAATTTACGGCCCGATTTGAAAAGGGTGTCGTAACGGAAATCAAGGAAGGCTGGCATTCAAACTATACTGAATGGTAAACCATATTGAATGGTTGAGTAACGGAAACTAGGGCAGGTTGACATGCCAGCTATTGTGGACAATTATTGTTCTTGAGAACTAATGAAATTCATCCGTGATGACGACGTCGTTGGTTTCAGGATGATGCAAACCGGTTGGAGCGGGCTATGAATATTGAAAAATTTTGGTTGCGATTTGTCCCGCGTCTAAAGGGTGTCGTTATCGGTATTATGTCGGTCGCGGTTGTCATTGGTATTGTGTCGGTCGCGGCTTTTTTTAGTAGTACGCCGGATTACAGGAAACCATTCGTGTTTGAGCAGGGACTGAAGCGTTTGGAGATTGAGGTGAACCGATCTTGTTACTACTACGTAGGCATTTTGTTCCGTTCCAGGGCTGAAGATAGAGATGGGCATGAGGCCATTAGAAAATTTTTTCTTACTCCTACCGGGGGTATAAATATGGATATAAAGATGCCGGCTCTGGTTGATATTTTTTTACTTGATGAACACGGGAGACATTTTCTTTCAATAGCAGACTTTGGGGGCGCTTTATCAGGGTGGGCTTATGGTCCAAATCCGCTCAAGCTTTTTGCTGGCAATTTCTCCCTGAAGCCGGGAAAATATACAGCGATGATTAATATCAGGGATATTGACGGGGATTTTTCCGGGTTTGAGTCAGAGTTTTTTATTTCAGGAGACCCTAAATTTACATGTGGAGACGAAGGTTGGTTTGGAGTTTTTGGAGTTTTAGGTTTATTGTGGGACAGCAACTGGTTATAAGCGGGTCCGGGAAATTTACGGTTTGATTTGAACATGGTGTTGTAACAGAAATTAAGGAGGGTTGATATGCCAACGATTACGGTAAATATTGCGAGAAGAGGGCACCCTATAAAGAAGGAGAACGGTGACCCTGGAAAATCACGCGCCGGGCATATGTGGATTACATTGCCTGACGGAACGCCTGACGGAATGACTAAGGGATACGCGGGAGCAGGTGTTGTCGATAACGATGGAGACACATATAAGCCAGGTTATTCTTCGTTTGAATTTGAAGTCACTCAAGCACAATTGGATGGGCTACAGGATTTTCTTAAGTATCCGGAAAAGTATGGTTTTGGGCCTGATGATTACAATCCGTTGTGGAACAGTTGCGTTGATTATACTTGGAAGGCTTTGGAACTATTGGGTTTAAACCCAAAGGGGACCGAAGGCTCCCTACTTCCTTTTTTTAACCATGATGAACTCGTAGATCTTATAGTTCGTTTGCATGAGTCATGGAATCAAGCTAAAACTCCCCCCCGCCGGGACCCGCTGGCGATAGACATGGATGGCGACGGTATTGAAACCACCGGCGCCGATGGCACCGTCCTGTTTGACCATAATGGCGATGGCGTCAAGACCGGCACCGGCTGGGTCAGCGCGGACGATGGCTTTATTGTCCTCGACCGTAACGGCAATGGCACCATTGATACCGGCGCTGAACTCTTTGGCGTGGATACCGTAAAAGCCGATGGGGCGTTCGCCACCGATGGCTTTGACGCGCTGTCTGACCTGGACAGCAATGGCGATGCCGTGTTTGATGCAAAAGACACCGAATTTGCCAATGTAAAAATCTGGCAGGATCTGGACCAGGACGGTATCTCGGATACAGGTGAACTCACTTCCCTGACCGAGGCCGGGATTGTCAGTATTGATTTGGACGCCGAAAGCGGCAATGTCAATCTGGGCAATGGCAACGTGCAATCGGCTGCTTCTGTCCATCTGACCGTTGATGGCACCGAAGGGACCACGGCCAACCTCGACCTTGCCCATAACCCGTTCTACCGGGAATTCACCGACAGCATTGCGTTAACTGAAGAAGCCAGGGGGCTTCCGGAGAGTCGCGGTTCTGGTATGGTTCGAGACCTGCGGGAAGCGATGAGCCTGTCATCTTCGCTTGCCGCTATTGTGAGCAACTACGCTGAGCAAACCACCTATACCGGGCAACGCGGGCTGCTGGATAGTCTGGTGGAAGCCTGGGCGGGCACTTCCACCCTGCAAACCAGTATTGATGTGGCGGCGGAAAACGACCTCGCACTCTTTTATACGATACCCGGGCAGGAGCCTTCCGACTTTGACCCCGCCGTCTTTAGACAAGTCCCCGCTGGTAGTAGCGGTGGAGATACCACGTCTGTTCTCGCCGATACATCGAAACTGGCTGAGAAGAGAGCCTTGATGGCGCGGCAGGAAAAAATTACCGGGATGATTGCCGTGTTGGAAAGGTTTAACGGTGAGCAGTTTGTGACCGTTGAAGCGGGTGAAGATGAAGAGGATGAGGATAGCGTCGTGACGGGCGCCGGACAACGAATTTTCGCCATTGTACGTAGCTCATCAGGAAGCGGCACCAGCAGCTCGAGGAGACTCTCGAGTAATACCTCCCCGAAGCGCGCTTTTGTCCCGTTGACCGAGCAACAGATTAACTTGCTGACGCGGAGCTACGAGCTCTTAAAAGATGCCGTCTATGGCAATCTGGTCATTCAAACCCGCCTGGCTGACTATACCGATGAAGTCTCCCTGACGTTCAGTGACGACTTGAGTGAAATTGGTTTCGACTTTAGCGACATGAACGATTTGCTGGAAACGCGCCGTGGCACGGATTCCGTCAACGCCTTTGCGGATCTGATTGACCTGGTGCGCTACCAGGGCACAGTCCTTTACAACGCTGGCTGGGAGGGTACTGCGCTGTTAAAAACCTGGATTGATGAAGCCAATGATGCCGAAGACGAGGCCGTTATTACTGCCTTGCTGGAAGAATTCAACGTTATCAGTACCAACGGCAACCTGAATGGCAGCAACGCCGATGAGATTATTTTTGATGGTAATAATGGCAGCCATATTAACGGGATGGATGGCAACGATATTATTGATGCTGGCGCCGGCAATGACCGTATCTACGGTCAGGAGGGTAATGATTTACTGATTGGCGGCGATGGTAGTGATACCCTCTATGGCGGTGCGGGCAACGACACCCTTCGCGGGGGCGCTGGCAGCGGGGATAACCTCTTCGGCGGTGCCGGTAACGACACCTACCTGTTCGGTCTGGGCGATGGCAACACCAAGGTGTCCAACCATGACACTAGTGCGGGCCGCCACGACGTGCTGCGCTTTCTGGAAGGCATTGCCGCCAGCGATATCACGGTCAGCCGCAGCCCCAACCGTAACCACTTGCTTCTGACCATTGGCAGCACCGGTGAGGTGATTACGGTGCAGAGCTACTTCCACCACGATGATACTAGCGCTTCTGCGCTGAACGCGATTGAGTTTGCCGATGGGACAAGCTGGGATGTGGATACGGTCAAAGCGATGTTACTGCAGGGTACCGATGGCAATGACACCCTGATCGGTTATGCCAGCGATGACGTGATAAACGGTGGCGCGGGGAACGACGGCATATGGGGTGGCCGTGGCACCGATACGCTGTCCGGTGGAGAGGGTGATGACAGGCTTTACGGATGGGATGGTAACGACACCCTCAATGGTGGCGATGGTCGTGATACCCTCTCTGGCGAGAATGGCGATGACACCCTTCGCGGGGGCGCTGGCAATGGGGATACCCTTGACGGCGGCGCCGGTAACGATACCTACCTGTTCGGTACGGGCGATGGCAACACCACCATCAACAACCGCGATACTGCTGCCGAACGGACAGATGTGTTGCGCTTTCTGGAAGGCATTGCCGCCAGCGATGTCACGGTCAGCCGCAGCCCCAACCGTAACCACTTGCTTCTGACCATTGGCAGTACCGGTGAAGTGATTACGGTATCAAGCTATTTCCACCACGATGATACTAGCGCTTCTGCGCTGAACGCGATTGAGTTTGCCGATGGCACCAGCTGGGATGTGGATACGGTCAAAGCGATGTTACTGCAGGGTACCGATGGCAATGACACCCTGATCGGTTATGCCAGCGATGACGTGATAAACGGTGGCGCGGGGAACGACGGCATATGGGGTGGCCGTGGCACCGATACGCTGTCCGGTGGAGAGGGTGATGACAGGCTTTACGGATGGGATGGTAACGACATTCTCAATGGTGGTGCTGGTCGTGATACCCTCTCTGGGGAGAATGGCGATGACACCCTTCGCGGGGGCGCTGGCAATGGGGATACCCTCAACGGCGGCGCCGGTAATGATACCTATCAGTTCGGTACGGGCGATGGCAACACCACGGTGTTTAATTATGACACCGGGGCGGGCCGCCACGATGTGCTGCGCTTTCTGGAAGGCATTGCCGCCAGCGATGTCACGGCCAGCCGCAGCTATAACAACTTGCATCTGACCATTGGCAGTACTGGTGAAGTGATTACGGTATCAAGCTACTTCCGCGACGATGGTGCGGGCGGTTATGCGCTGAACGCGATTGAGTTTGCCGATGGCACAAGCTGGGATGTGGATACGGTCAAAGCGAAGGTACTGCAGGGTACCGATGGCAATGACGGCATAAGCGGTTTTGCCAGCGATGACGTGATAAACGGTGGCGCGGGTAACGACAGCATATGGGGTGGCTATGGTGCCGATACGCTGTCCGGTGGAGAGGGTGATGACAGGCTTTACGGAGGGAATGGTAACGACACCCTCAATGGCGGCGATGGTCGTGATACCCTCTCTGGCGAGAATGGCGATGACACCCTGCGCGGGGGCGCTGGCAATGGGGATACCCTCAACGGCGGCGCCGGTAATGATACCTATCAGTTCGGTACGGGCGATGGCAACACCACTATCCGCAACCATGACACCGGTACGGGGCGCCACGATGTGTTGCGCTTTCTGGAAGGCATTGCCACCAGCGATGTCACGGCCAGCCGCAGCTATAACGACTTGCGTCTGACCATTGGCAGTCCCGGTGAAGTGATTACGGTATGGAATTACTTCCGCGACGATGGTGCGGGCGGTTATGCGCTGAACGCGATTGAGTTTGCCGATGGCACAAGCTGGGATGTGGATACGGTCAAAGCGAAGGTACTGCAGGGTACCGATGGCAATGACGGCATAAGCGGTTTTGCCAGCGATGACGTGATAAACGGTGGCGCGGGTAACGACAGCATATGGGGTGGCTATGGTGCCGATACGCTGTCCGGTGGAGAGGGTGATGACAGGCTTTACGGAGGGAATGGTAACGACACCCTCAATGGCGGTGATGGTCGTGATACCCTCTATGGCGAGAATGGCGATGACACCCTGCGCGGGGGCGCTGGCAGCGGGGATAACCTCTTCGGCGGTGCCGGTAACGACACCTACCTGTTCGGTACGGGCGATGGCAACACCACGGTGTCCAACCATGACACCAGTGCGGGCCGCCACGACGTGCTGCGCTTTCTGGAAGGCATTGCCGCCAGCGATATCACGGTCAGCCGCAGCCCCAACCGTAACCACTTGCTTCTGACCATTGGCAGTACCGGTGAGGTGATTACGGTGCAGAGCTATTTCCACCACGATGATACTAGCGCTTCTGCGCTGAACGCGATTGAGTTTGCCGATGGCACAAGCTGGGATGTGGATACGGTCAAAGCGATGTTACTGCAGGGTACCGATGGCAATGACACCCTGATCGGTTATGCCAGCGATGACGTGATAAACGGTGGCGCGGGGAACGACAGCATATGGGGTGGTCGTGGCACCGATACGCTGTCCGGTGGAGAGGGTGATGACAGGCTTTACGGATGGGATGGTAACGACATTCTCAATGGCGGTGCTGGTCGTGATACCCTCTCTGGGGAGAACGGCGATGACACCCTTCGCGGGGGCGCTGGCAATGGAGATTCCCTCAACGGCGGTGCCGGTAACGACACCTACCTGTTCGGTTCGGGCGATGGCAACACCACGGTGTCCAACCATGACACCGGGGCGGGCCGTAACGATGTGCTGCGCTTTCTGGAAGGCATTGCCGCCAGCGATGTCACGGCCAGCCGTGGTCACGGCTGGGGCACTAACGACTTGCGTCTGACCATTGGCAGTCCCGGTGAAGTGGTTACGGTATCGAACTACTTCCGCGGCGATGGGGCGGGCGGTTATGCGCTGAACGCGATTGAGTTTGCCGATGGCACAAGCTGGGATGTGGATACGGTCAAAGCGATGTTACTGCAGGGTACCGATGGCAATGACACCCTGATCGGTTATGCCAGCGATGACGTGATAAACGGTGGCGATGGGGACGACCGACTCTATGGCGGGAATGGCGATGACACCCTCAATGGCGGTGCTGGTCGTGATACCCTCTCTGGGGAGAATGGCGATGACACCCTGCGCGGGGGCGCTGGCAGCGACTCCCTCGACGGCGGTGCCGGTAACGATACCTACCTGTTCGGTTCGGGCGATGGCAATACCACCATCAGAAACCACGACACCGGGGCGGGGCGCCACGATGTGCTGCGCTTTCTGGAAGGCATTGCCGCCAGCGATGTCACGGCCAGTCGCAGCGCCCACCACCGCCGCAGAAATGACTTGCTTCTGACCATTGGCGCCGCTGGTGAAGTGATTACGGTATCGAACTACTTCCACGGCGATGGGGCGGGCGGTTATGCGCTGAACGCGATTGAGTTTGCCGATGGCACCAACTGGGATGTGGATACGGTCAAGGCGAAGGTGCTGGAAAGCACTGATGGTAACGACAGCATAACCGGTTTTGCCAGCGATGACGTGATAAACGGTGGCGATGGGGACGACCGACTCTATGGCGGGAATGGCGATGACACCCTCAATGGCGGTGATGGTAGCGATACCCTTTCCGGTGATAACGGTAATGACACCCTCAATGGTGGTGATGGCCGTGATACCCTCTCCGGGGGGAATGGCGATGACACCCTGCGCGGGGGCGCTGGTGCCAATGACTATCTTGACGGCGGGGCTGGTAATGATACCTATGAGTTCGGTTCGGGCGATGGCAACACCACTATCCGTAACCACGACACCGGGGCGGGCCGCCACGATGTGCTGCGCTTTCTGGAAGGCATTGCCGCCAGCGATGTCACGGCCAGCCGCAGCGCCCACCGCCGCCGCAGAAATGACTTGATGCTGACCATTGGCGCCGCTGGTGAAGTGATTACGGTATCGAACTACTTCCATGGCGACGGGGCGGGCGGTTATGCGCTGAACGCGATTGAGTTTGCCGATGGCACAAGCTGGGATGTGGATACGGTCAAAGCGAAGGTGCTGGAAAGTACCGATGGTAATGACTTCATACTGGGTTTTGCCCCGGATGAGGTGCTGAATGGTGGCGCTGGCGACGACATCGTCGGCGGTGCTGACGGTGACGACACCGTGTCCGGTGACACCGGCGACGACCAGCTGTGGGGCGACAACGGCAACGATGTGCTGGATGGTGGCGACGGTAGCGATACCCTCTATGGTGGTAACGGTAACGACACCCTCAATGGCGGTGCTGGTCGTGATACCCTCTCCGGGGGGAATGGCGATGACACCCTGCGCGGGGGCGCTGGCAGCGACTCCCTCGACGGCGGTGCCGGTAACGACACCTATCAGTTCGGTTCGGGCGATGGCAACACCACTATCCGCAACCACGACACCGGGGCGGGCCGCCACGATGTGCTGCGCTTTCTGGAAGGCATTGCCGCCAGCGATGTCACGGCCAGCCGCAGCGCCCACCGCCGCCGCAGAAATGACTTGATGCTGACCATTGGCGCCGCTGGTGAAGTGATTACGGTATCGAACTACTTCCATGGCGACGGGGCGGGCGGTTACGCGCTGGATGCGATTGAGTTTGCCGATGGCACAAGCTGGGATGTGGATACGGTCAAGGCGAAGGTACTGCAAGGCACCGATGGTAATGACTTCATACTGGGTTTTGCCCCGGATGAGGTGCTGAATGGTGGCGCTGGCGACGACATCGTCGGCGGTGCTGACGGTGACGACACCGTGTCCGGTGACACCGGCGACGACCAGCTGTGGGGCGACAACGGCAACGATGTGCTGGACGGTGGCGACGGTAGCGATACCCTCTATGGTGGTAACGGTAACGACACCCTCAATGGCGGTGCTGGTCGTGATACCCTCTCCGGGCAGGATGGCGATGACACCCTGCGCGGGGGCGCTGGCAGCGACTCCCTCGACGGCGGTGCCGGTAACGACACCTATCAGTTCGGTTCGGGCGATGGCAACACCACTATGGCGCCGCTGGTGAAGTGATTACGGTATCGAACTACTTCCATTACGGCGACGGCGATGGTGCGGGCGGTTACGCGCTGGATGCGATTGAGTTTGCCGATGGCACAAGCTGGGATGTGGATACGGTCAAAGCGAAGGTGCTGGAAAGCACTGATGGTAATGACTTCATACTGGGTTTTGCCCCGGATGAGGTGCTGAATGGTGGCGCTGGCGACGACATCGTCGGCGGTGCTGACGGTGACGACACCGTGTCCGGTGACACCGGCGACGACCAGCTGTGGGGCGACAACGGCAACGATGTGCTGGACGGTGGCGACGGTAGCGACACCCTCTATGGTGGTAACGGTAACGACACCCTCAATGGCGGTGATGGTCGTGATACCCTCTATGGGCAGGATGGCGATGACACCCTGCGCGGGGGTGCTGGCAGCGACTCCCTCAACGGCGGTGCCGGCAGTGATACCTATGAGTTTGGTGCCGGTTTCGGTGCGGACACTATCAACAATTACGATACTCAGGCAGACAGTGTTGATGTGGCTCAGTTTGATGATGTCTCTATTGAGGATTTATGGTTCAGCCGCAGTGGCAATAACCTGCAAATCACCGTCGCAGGCACCGACGACCAGGTTACCGTCAATAACTGGTACAGCAATACCAACTACCAACTGGACAGTATAGAAGCTGGCGCATCTGAATTGCTCAATAGCCAGGTTGAACAACTGGTTTCGGCGATGGCGTCATACAATGTGCCCAGTGGTGCCGGTAGTGTGGTTCCTCAAGACGTTAAGGATGAGCTACAGTCGGTTATTACGGCTGCCTGGCAAACTACCTGAAAGTTGTTTTGAGAGACTGTCTACAGGGACTGCTGTGTGCGGTCCCTTGTTTGGTCCAGTGCGGTTTCCCGGATACTTATGGGTTAGCGGCAACATCCGGATAGTCCAGATAATCTGGTTTGTGTTACCTTTCCATCGCCAAATTCCACATTTTGAAAAAATATAGCGGCGATCGCCCTCTTCTATCGCTAAACACGAAGATTTTCTTAATTCCGGAATTTCAGTCTCACCCGCAGACGCCGTAAAGTATCGCGGTTAGTGACCGACGGCGTAAATATGAAATAACGCCGTATGCCGTTGTATTCAAGGCAAATAATCGTCAACAGGGGATGCAAAAACATGGCCGGTCCCAGCGTTGCCGGACAAGCCTCGCCCGAATTCATCCGCACCTGCCAGCTATCATCGAAATGTAATACGATTTGGCTCACTTGTTTCTGCGACGGTTCCCGGTAATATTGCCGCCAATAAAAGCCGAGACCAAACACCGGGAACAGCGTTAATATCAGCTTGTTAATCAAAGACAGGCCACTGAGCCAGGGGAGGCATAACGAGATAAAATGAAGAGAAACCACGAAAACAAAAATATCGCGATTAACAACAGGAAGCCGAATTGTCCTTAAAAACGGGTTATTTTCACTGTCCATATCCTTGCCGTTCTTGCCCGCCTTTCACATCCCGGGCATTATTTTTAAAAAACACTCGAATACGTTATCAAATCAACATGGTATAATTCCACTCCGATATTCATGGCTGAACCCGGATTGCGAGAAATAATAATACGCGCTTAAATATAAAAACATGAACCCGAATATAAAACCCTGTAAAAACGATAAAAACACGGGAAAACAGACCCCGTCCAATATCAGACTGAAGGAAATAAACGGTCCGCCCGGACCCGAACCAACGCGCTACGGCGACTGGGAAAAAAAAGGCCGTTGCATTGATTTTTAGACATAATCGGAGCAGGGAGGCTTCAAGCAGGCTGGTGTATGAACACAATACAGGCAATCAATTCCGGAGGATATAAATCAATGGATTATGTGAAAAAAAGACCGTTATCACCGCATTTACAAATTTATAAGCCGCAACTGACATCAGTGCTTTCAATCACGCATCGCGCAACTGGTATCTTTCTCAGTCTGGGAGCATTGATGCTCTCCTTGTTCCTGCTGTCTGTCGCTGCCGGTGAACAGGCATTTAACAACCTGCAGCTACACCTTGCAGCCTGGTACGGGGAAACCTTCCTTGTCGCCTGCCTGTTCTCACTTTACTACCATCTCTGCAACGGTGTTCGCCATTTGTTCTGGGATGCCGGCATCGGGCTGGAGATAGCGGACACCTATAAATCCGGTTACGCCGTGATTGTCGTGACGCTGGTACTCACCATCACCACCCTGTCGATTAGATTTCTGTCATGAAACTGAAAAGCCCTCTATCCCATGTTCGCGGACTCGGTTCAGCAAAAGAAGGCGTCCACCACTGGTGGGCACAGAGACTCACAGCGATGGCGCTGGCACCCCTCAGCTTGTGGCTCGTTTATTCATTACTGTCCGCAACAGACTACAGTTATCACGTCATTGTCGCCTGGCTGCTCAATCCCCTAAACACAATCCTGATGCTACTGTTTATCACTGCGCTTTATTACCATGCCGTACTGGGCTTGCAAGTCGTGATAGAAGATTATATCGAGTCGGAGTGGCAGAAAATTGCCTGTCTCATTCTGATTAAATTCCTGGCCTTGCTGACCGGCCTTGGTGCTGCCATCGCAGTACTCAAAATTTATTTGGGATAACAAAATGCCAAAATCTTACGACATTATTGAACACAAATACGACATCGTCGTTGTCGGCGCGGGCGGTGCCGGACTGAGAGCCACTTTCGGCATGGCGGCCAAAGGTTTGAAAACGGCATGCATCACAAAAGTGTTCCCCACGCGTAGCCATACAGTGGCGGCGCAGGGAGGCATGAGCGCGGCTCTGGGCAATATGGGTCCGGATAACTGGCGCTGGCACATGTACGATACCGTTAAAGGCTCCGACTGGCTCGGCGATCAGGACGCAATTGAATATATGTGCCGCGAGGCCGCGCCAGCCGTTATTGAACTGGAACATCAGGGCGTCCCCTTCTCGCGTACGGAAACGGGGAAAATCTATCAGCGCCCTTTCGGAGGCATGACCACCAACTACGGAGAGGGCACGGCGCAACGCACCTGCGCCGCGGCCGACCGCACCGGTCACGCCATCCTGCATACGCTTTATCAGCAATCCCTGAAACATCAAGCGGAATTCTACATTGAGTATTTTGCCCTTGATCTGATTATGGATGAAGAGGGGGTCTGTCGCGGCGTTATGGCCTGGAACCTGGAAAACGGCAAAATTTACCGCTTCCGGGCACATCAGGTCGTGCTGGCGACTGGCGGTTACGGTCGTGCACACTTCTCGGCGACCTCGGCCCATACCTGCACCGGTGACGGTAACGGCATGGTATCTCGCACCGGCCTGCCCTTGCAGGATATGGAATTCATTCAATTTCACCCTACCGGCATTTACGGCTCAGGCTGTTTGATCACCGAAGGGGTCAGAGGCGAAGGGGGCTACCTCGCCAATTCAGAAGGCGAGCGTTTCATGGAACGCTATGCCCCTTCCGCGAAAGATCTTGCCTCACGCGACGTGGTCAGCCGTTCCATGACTATGGAAATTCGCGAAGGCCGCGGCGTAGGCAAAAACAAGGATCACATCCATCTCCATCTTGAACACCTGGGTTCCGGGGTTATCAACGAACGCCTGCCCGGTATCGCCGAATCCGCACGGATCTTCGCCGGTGTCGATGTCAAAAAAGAGCCCATCCCTGTTATTCCCACCGTACACTACAATATGGGCGGGATTCAGACCAATTACCACGGTCAGGTCGTGACCATAAAAAACGGCGACCCCGATACAGTGGTAGAAGGACTGATGGCCATCGGCGAGGCTGCCTGTGTATCCGTTCACGGCGCGAATCGTCTGGGGTCCAATTCACTACTGGACCTGATCGTATTTGGGCGGGCGGCAGCGAACTACTGCGCTGAAAATATTAAGCCGGGAATGCCGCACAAATCCATACCGAACGCTGGAGATGCGGCGCTGGAGCGCCTGGACAAATTACGCCACAACAAAGGGTCAACCAGTGCCGCCACCATCCGCGACAGGATGCAACAGACAATGCAGCGCGATGCGGCGGTCTTTCGCAGCGGCGAAACATTAAAAGACGGCATAGTAAAAATGACGGAAATCTGGAACAGCTACGCGGATATAAAGGTCAACGATAAAGGGATGATCTGGAACACCGATCTGGTCGAAACCCTGGAACTGGACAACCTCCTGCATTGTGCGCTACTCAGTGTCCACTCGGCCTATAATCGGGAAGAAAGCCGCGGGGCACATGCGAGAGAAGATTTTCCCGAACGCGATGATGAAAACTGGATGAAACACACTCTGGCCTCGCTGACAGAAAAAGGCGAAGTCAGTTTTGATTACCGCCCGGTACACATGAAGACCCTGACTGATGAAGTCGAAGTCTTTCCACCGAAAAAGCGCGTCTACTAACCCACCAGCGAGAGAGTATCATGGCTGAATTCGCTTTACCTGAAAATTCCAAAATCAAACCCGGGAAAACCTGGGCGAACACGGACGGCGCTACCCGTAAAAAAACCTTCCGTATCTATCGATGGGACCCGGAAAACGGTGAAAACCCCAGAATGGACACCTACGAAATCGATCTGGATCGATGCGGGCCGATGGTGCTGGACGCCATCATTTATATTAAAAACGAAATCGATTCGACGTTGACATTTCGTCGCTCCTGTCGCGAGGGCGTATGCGGTTCCTGTGCAATGAACATCGGCGGGACCAATACCCTGGCCTGCACTCAGGTGATCAGTGACCTTTCCGGCGTTGTTTCAATTTATCCCCTGCCCCACATGCCCGTTATTAAAGACCTGGTCCCCGATCTGAGCCATTTTTATGCACAGTACGCATCCATCAAACCCTGGCTACAGAGTCAGTCAGCGGCACCGCCAGACGCGGAACGCCCGCAATCAAAAGAAGAGCGCGCCGAACTGGATGGTCTGTATGAATGTATTTTATGTGCTTGTTGTTCGACCTCCTGCCCAAGCTACTGGTGGAACAGCGACCGTTACCTGGGGCCGGCCGTATTATTGCAAGCTTACCGCTGGATAGCAGACAGCCGCGATGAATATACCGGCGAGCGCCTGGACAATCTGGAGGATCCTTTCCGTCTGTATCGCTGCCATACGATCATGAACTGCACCAATACCTGTCCCAAAGACTTGAATCCGGCCAAAGCCATCGCTAAAATTAAAAAACTGATGGTATCCCGCACCGTCTGATACTTGATATTAATACTAAACAGGGCGTATGACAGACCTTTCCCGGCTCCTCTGGCGTTGCCGTCGCGGCATGAGAGAGACAGACATCATCCTGCAGAAATTTTTAACGCAATCCTACGACACCTTGTCTACTTCAGATAAACAATTGTTTGAAACCCTGCTGAATCAGGCTGATCTGGATATACTGGACTGGCTGACCGGGAAAAAACAGCCTGCGACGGACGGATTAAAACGAATAATCGCCCGCATTCAAGAATCTGGAAACATTGCCTGAAAATACCCGATGCAAGCGACCTGGCGAGATTTCCTGCAACAACAAGGCGCCACCTTCGGCGCAGACGGACAGATTGATTTTGCCGACCAGCCGCCCTGCCAACTGGATGAAACTCCGCTCCTGTGCCCGCTGTCGGGTTTCGCGGTATTGCAGATCAGCGGTGACGATTGCCTGCTGTTTTTGAACGGACAACTCACCAACGATCTGACCCAGCTTGACGCGCCGGGCGCGCAAATTTCCGCCTGGTGTAACCCGAAAGGCCGTGTGATCAGCAACTTTATCATTATTTACACCGGCCAAAGCTACCTGCTTATCTTCAAGGCAGAATTGAAGGACGACGTTAAAAAGCGCCTGGAAACGTTTGTGTTGCGCGCCAATGTGTCCATTGAAGACATCACGGACTCCTGTCCGCTACTGGGAATCGCCAACGTAAAACCGCGTGAATCCGAAACACTTCTCAACGACCCCGGCATTATTCCATTGCCCGATCCATCGGGTCGTCTCCTGAACACGGGAACGGTTGACACACTCAAACAACAATTCAGGCAACTGAAAACACAGCTCACGCCAATCGGCAGCGAGACATGGGCACTACTGGACATACTGGCCGGCCTGCCCTGGATCACGAGCAAGACACGGGAACAATTCCTGCCGCAGACGTTGAACCTCGATCTGCTGGCGGGCATGAGTTACCAAAAAGGCTGTTATCCCGGGCAAGAAATAATCGCACGCCTGCATTATCGGGGCGCAGTAAAAAAGCGCGTGAAACTCATCCGTTCGGCACAGCCGTTGAAACCCGGCGTCGCGCTCCATAACGATCAAACGAAGGCTCCGGTCGCCACGATACTGAATACCGCCACACACCCAAACGGTGATCACTATGCCCTGGCCGTTATCACACTGGTAGCGACGCAACACGCCTTGCTGACCCCGGAAAATCAAGCCGTGACTGTCCTTGACCTTACTCTCAAGGGAACCTGACCCCGGATCAATACAACGCAGAAATACCGTCGTGACAATTACACAAAGCCATTTCAAACCGGCCTGGTGGTGCCAAAGCCCGCATATACAAACAATGTACCCGCTCTTCTTCAGAAAACGACTGCCGCTGAAACTGCAAGAAGAAATCATGGAACTGCCTGACGGCGATTTTATTGAGGTATCCTGGACCACGCCGCTATCATCGGGACCCATCGTCATCCTGCTACACGGGCTGGAAGGCTCCGTCCATTCACCCTACTCCAGAGGTCTTTTGAAAACCGTGCAGAACGCCGGTTGGCAAGGGGTAACAATGCACTTTCGGGGTTGCGGCAAACGACACAATCGCCTGCCGCGCAGCTATCATGCCGGCGAGACAGGCGATCTGGACCTGTTTATACAGACACTGAAAACCCGTTTTCCGAAACGGCGGCTTGCGGTGGTGGGCGTTTCACTTGGCGGGAATGTCCTGCTCAAATATCTGGGCGAGAAAAAAGAGGATTCTGGACTGGCAGCGGCGATGGCCATATCCGTCCCGTTTGATCTAGTTGATAGTGCCCACCACTTGGGAAAAGGTCTATCACGGATTTATCAAAAATACCTGATCACCCGGCTCAGAAAAAAAACAAAAGCCCGGTTCAACGACAAAATAGCGCCGATTGACTTGGGTCGTATCGACCAATGGCACGACTTCTTTTCCTTTGATGACAACGTAACCGCACCCCTGCACGGATTCAGTAGCGCTGTTGATTACTATACACGCTCCAGCTCCAGACAATTCCTGAAAGACATCGTCACCCCCACACTCATCCTGCATAGCAAGGACGACCCGCTTATGCCGGAAAAAACGATCCCGACAGAAACCCAACTGGGAACAGGCATAACCCTTGAACTAACGGAACGCGGAGGTCATATCGGGTTTATCTATGATGGTCTCCCTCTACGGGAAAAATACTGGACAGAAAAACGACTACGCCATTTTTTCGGGAACCTGCTGTAGCAGCAGCGTGGCAGCGGATAAACGGACTGATGTGACCGCCGCACCCCGCACATCCCCGTCACGGCTACCGACGCCCGTGCACGGAACAAACAAAAGAGGCCGGCAACTTTGACAATGATGCCTGGATCTCCATAATACTCCCAGGGAGAGATGTCCGAGTGGTTGAAGGAGCACGCCTGGAAAGTGTGTATACGTGCATAACGTATCGAGGGTTCGAATCCCTCTCTCTCCGCCATTGACTACAAACGAACCTGTTAAATAAATTGGTGCCCGGCTAAATCTACCAACAGAAATTGAAGATTTTAGAGTGCGGCAGGAGGCGATAAATTGAGCACACAAATTCTACCAATCCACACGCTAAATGCTCGCGGCAACGTGATGCTTGAGGTCATGCGTGATTACCCTGGCAGGCTATCCCCGGACCGCATGTTGGTCGAGATTCAAGCGATGCGTGCGCAGGTCGCGCAAATCCTGGAGTCGAAGGGTATCAACTACAACGACCTTCGCGCAGCGTTAGTGCCCAACCGCAAAAAGCTTGAGATAGCTCTCATTTTCGACCGTATGCTGATTGAGGATAACCGTTACGGCTACCAAGTGTTTCAGCGCATCATACCGCTACTCGACCTTCGAACGAAGAACAGCATTTTGGCTGGCGACTACATTGGGAGTATTCGCCGCGTTGATTATCAGCAAAGCAACCAGTTTTTCGTGGTTTACGTCAATAACCTGACGGATACCGCGTTTCGGAAGTTGGCTCACGGGCTGATCCGCTACGAAGCATACGTTGGGTACGCAAACACCACCTGTCATTCCTTCTTTAAGACACTTCTTTCCATGATGCTGGTAAACCTGTGTGTGAAGGTCGGTCGAAAGATCATTCAAGGACACGAAGACGACCGGGACGATACGGAAAACGTGAACATGTCGGGAATGCCTTTCGAAGAAAACGGCTACGAGTGCATCAGCCTGGGTTCAGCCCTGGAAGGCGTATTGCTTTCATACAAGATCGAAAGCCCGGTATTCAACGGCTTTGAGACCGATAGAGAAATGTCGATCAATGCAGTCAACGCATCGCCGTCAACCCTGGATGACTTTGACATTCAGGTTGAAGACGCAAAACTGGCGTACCTCAAGAATAAGAAAGCGGGGTCGATGCACCGTGCCGGGCTTGGCGATGTTTCCAAAGAAGAATTGCAGCGGATCATTAAGGGCAAACTGCGTGAGAACTACATCTACAACATGTCTTACCTTGAAGAACACAACGTCACGAAATTCAATATTCTCATTGAAATAGTTAGAAAAGGCGGGGAGCCGTTTCGCCTTATGGCCGCGTTGGACTACCGCCCCGACGACAAGGTGCTGAAACTCATTACGTTTTACTAGTTCAAGCAACAGTATGGGTGCGGTTAATGACGCATCCTTGCAAAGAAATAAATACCTTTCAGGATCACGTCATGAATATGCAAAATGTCCTTTTCCGTCAGGCTGGCGGGTTTGCGTTTGACCTGTTTCTTAACCCAATCCAGCGCCTGCGCGTGGTTGGTCGCCTCAAGATGCCCGGTCAACGATTTGCCGCCAACAGTCAAACCCTTTTCAAGGCCCGGCGCCGTCTCTCTTCGGGTGAGCGTGTTTCCCTCAATGGCGTTGCTGTCCTTGATGCCCTGCTCGCCCCCGGAACACCGTCGTCTTTCGGCGGCGGTGTCAGGTTGGACAGTTTGGCCAGGCGTTCGGTCTGGTGTGAAGAAGCGGCTATTTTATAGAAACCTTGCTATAATTCCCGAGAAGAGCCTCGTTTTGATGCTGAGAAGGAAACTATGAGAACAGTTAAAACTACGGAAGATGCCTCAGCCCGGGTTAGCCAAAAAGTTGAGTTTTCTGGTACAGCCAGAGAGTATTTTGGCATTTGGATTGTAAACGTGATTCTATCCATCTTGACACTCGGCATCTATAGCGCCTGGGCAAAAGTACGGCGCGAGATTTACTTCAAGAACAATACCAAAATATTGGACCATGGTTTTGGTTACCATGCTACCGGCAAACAAATTCTAAAAGGCAGACTCATCGCTGCCGGGGTATTATCTGGCTTGGGTGCAATAGACACATTCCTGCCATTTTGGAATGTGGCTTTCATACCCGTTTTTCTGTTTTTACTCCCATGGCTTCTCAACAATTCAATGAGGTTTGCAGCTCGCATGGCCTCGTACAGGAATGTTCGTTTTAACTGGCATGGAACATATTGGGGAACATTTTGGTTTTTTGTTGTCGCTCCATCTTTTGGTATCCTGACTTTGGGTTTGATAGCGCCACTAATATCAAAGTCGTATTATTCGTATTTTGCCCGCTCGCATTCTTATGGAACTACAAGGTTCACCTCCAAACCAGGGGTTTCCGGGTATTATTTTGCATTCTTTGTCGGCGTGATTCTGCCGACGTTATTGCTGAGTTGCGTCATATCCATTCTGGTTTTATTAGGGCGGGGATCAGCCAGTATCGCTGATCCTGGTTATCTCTTGATTGTGTTGCCTTTTGTGTTAGCCACACTGTACTTCTTTTCATGGTCACTTTTCTACGGAACATTATGTAGAAATTTGATGATGAAGAGCCTTTCTTTATCCGATGTTGCTACTTTCGATTCTAAAATCAACCCGGCGCGATTGATCTGGATTTCGTTGTCAAACCTGGTGGCAATTATTGCTTCTATTGGCCTTTTGTTTCCCTGGGCAAGGGTCAGGATGTATAGTTATGTGGCGGGTTGCACCGAAATAAATATCAAAGGGGATGTGGAAAATTTTGTTGATGAAGCAGTTGCCTCTCGTTCATCTTTTGGAGAAGAACTTGCTGAATTCGAAGGTGTTGAGGCAGCGATTTAATTGAAACTGCCCGGTCATGTTTTTAGAGCATTATCCTCCAAAAAAGAGCGAGGCGAAATTGAGTTTTTCGAGGGAAAAGCCTCTGTCACAATTGACAAAACCAGGTTATATGAGGATGTGGAAATTGAGTCCATTCAGGGCAAAAAGGATATTTATTTGGATAATGGTTCCCTTTTCACACTTGAAACAAAGTTATCTTCAGAGCAAGAAAAGCTACTTTGCGGAAGGACAAGCAGAGGTATTTCCTGGTCAGAGGACTTTTCGTTTAGTAAAGCGCTGATCCTTTCATTAATTTTGATAAGCACACTTGTTGTGTTCAGGTATGCGCTCACGTCCATTACACCCCTGGCAGTATCTGTATTCCCTCGTGACTGGGAAGCAGCAATTGGTAAGAATACTTATCAAACTTTGAGACAGACAACTTTTGCCGAGACAGCGCTATCTTCACCCAGGGTCACACGTCTTCGTGATAAGGCAAAAGAAATGGCATCGGCGAATGGATTGGAAAGCCCTGAGATTTTATTCCATAGGTCAGACCTTATTGGAGCAAATGCATTGGCATTTCCGGGAGGTCCAATCGTAGTAACTGACGATTTGGTCTCACTCCTGCAGAGCGATGACCTGGTATTAGCAATCATCGCTCATGAAATTGCCCATGTTGAGGAACGACATGCTCTTCATCAAATTATTGAGGTGATTGGTGTCATTGTCATCGCGTCGGCCTTGTTTGGGGCTAACGAAACATTGATAGAAGAGGCATCCATAACAGGCATAAATTTATGGGCAAGCAAAAAGAGCCGGGATTTTGAGAAAGAAGCGGACTTGATTGCGCTTAATTACCTGGAAAAGGCAAATCTTGATAAGGACTCGTTTAGAATGGCAATACGAAAATTAACAGATTATTCTTGTTCTTCAACCATATTTCAGTCGAAGCAGGATTGCCTGGAAGGAACCGACAGTGGGTGGTTGTCATCCCACCCTGCAGGGGCAGAGCGTTTGAGATACCTGTCTGATCAATAAACGTTAATTTGCAGGCTTTTTTGCCATTTGCAATTGACTTCACCGCTGTAAAGCATCCCCTGACTTTTATAACGGACCAGGCCGAAGCCGTCGTGTGAAAATTGGCCGGTGAGCACAAAATTTGTGCACCTTAAATCAGATTTCCCCACCAACGCCTTTGAATTTCTCAACAAACGCAGTAATCCTTTGAAAAGCGCTTTGCTTCTTAGCCAAATACTGTGGGTTTAACGGACTCATTTTAGGCAAAATATCATTTAATTCTGTCCCATTATCGCTGGCAAACTCACGTTTGATCGATGTGGCGATATAACGCTTTGCAGCTTCAGTATTCAGATTCTCATCACTAATCAGTTCCTCTGCCTCGCGTCTTTGCTCTGCTTGTGCAAAGGTGAAAAAGGCATCAATCACACTTGCCTTATCACTAATCTGATTAAGGTCGGTTTGGTTAATGAAGTCCACCAGCAGGCTTTCTTTAGCCCGGTTACCAAGGCTGGCACGAATGACCCGGCGTACATCTTCCACCAGTACAGATTTATCTTTTACCTTCTTGTGTTTCTCGAAAATCAGTTCCAGAATGTAATCCAGATTAATTTCCTGCGACTTGAGCAGATCCACCTCAAAAACCACATCGTCCCAGTTGATGCCAGACTGCTCTTCCTCGACGGCGGATTTTTCCCGGCGTAGCCAATCGCGAATGTCGTTGTAGGTGGACCGGTAGTCCTGAATTTTTCGTTCGGCAGGTATCTTGATAGCCTGTAGTTCAGCCAGGTCTTCATCACTTAAATGGTGTGCTTCTTTAAAGGCCTTTACCGCTTCTGCGTCACTCATATCAACCTTTTGCAAGGCCTTCAGGTTGACGAATTCGTCATAGTTTTGCAGCACGTTCTCTACACGTAAATATTCACCAAATAGTTTGGCAAAGGCTTTCTTGTCGGACTCTTTTTCAATCTCGTCAGGGTTGGGGAAGCGTTCTTCCAGCTCTTTCACTACCTCCACAAAGCCCCGTCGTGCTTCACCCGTGGCTATATCAATAAAGCCCTCCATATATTCCCTATAACTCTTTTCAAGAACCACGTTTTTGGTGTTTTGATCGCCAAACAGGGTAATGGCATCAATGGTCGCTTGTTCCAGGTTGCGAAAGGTGACGATATTACCGAAAGTTTTAGTCGCATCATGGATGCGGTTGGTGCGTGAATAAGCCTGTATCAGACCGTGGTAACGCAGGTTTTTATCCACGAACAAAGTGTTAAGTGTCGGGGCGTCAAAGCCGGTAAGGAACATGCCAACCACAATCAGCAAATCTACTTCCCCGGACTTAACCCGCTTGGCCAGGTCGCGGTAGTAGTTCTGGAAACCGCTGCTATCAACGCTGAAGTTGGTTTTAAAGAACGCGTTGTAGTGACCAATGGCCTTGCTTAAGAACTCTTTAGCACTACTGTCCATGGCAGAGACATTAAAACTCTCATCCAAAATCTCACCTACGGCATTCTGTTCTTCATTGGCTGCAAACGAGAATATAGTTGCGATTTTCAGAGGATTGTCGCTCCCCTCCTGTAATATCTTCAGTTCTTGATAATACAGCTTGGCGGCCTTCACGCTACTGACGGCGAACATGGCATTGAAGCCTTTATTTCCTGTTTGTAACCGATGGGTTTTCTGGCGAAAATTATTCAGAATATACCGGGATATTTCGTGGATACGCTCTGGGTTGCACAGGGCGTTTTTATTTTCCCCTGCATTCAGCCTTTCTAAATCCTGCTCGGTTTCAATGTCTCTGAACCGGGGACGTACATCGTTGTAGTCCACCTTAAACTTGAGCACCTTTTCATCGCGAATGGCATCGGTGATGACATAGGAGTGTAGCTCGCGACCAAAGACGCTTGCGGTGGTGTCCGCGCCAAGAGCATTCTGCGGAAAGATCGGCGTGCCGGTGAATCCAAACTGATAATAACGCTTAAACTTCTTCTTCAGGTTTTTCTGAGCCTCACCAAACTGGCTACGGTGGCATTCATCAAATATGAAAATCACTTGCTTGTTGTAAACAGCCAGGTCGCTCCTGCTTTTCATCAGGTTATTGAGCTTCTGGATGGTGGTGACGATAATTTTATTGTCTTCTTTGTCCAGATTGCGTTCCAGCCCGGCGGTGCTGTCAGAGCCATTCACGCTATCGGGTGAAAAGCGCTGGTACTCTTTCATGGTCTGGTAATCAAGGTCTTTTCTGTCCACCACAAAAAACACCTTGTCGATAAAATCAAGTTCGGTCGCCATGCGTGCCGCTTTGAAACTGGTCAGCGTTTTACCAGAACCTGTGGTATGCCAGATATATCCGCCGCTTTCCGGCTTGTTCCAGTTCCTGGCTTCAAATGAGCTATTGATCTTCCACAAAATGCGTTCGGTTGCGGCAATCTGGTATGGGCGCATGATCAGCAATGTATCGTTGACATCAAACACTGAATAACGCAGTAGCACGTTAAGCAATGTGTTTTTCTGGAAGAAGGTTGCCGTAAAGTCTTTGAGGTCTTTGAACAGACCATTATCAGCCGTCGCCCAGTTCATGGTGAAATCAAAGCTGTTTTTATCACGCTTCACGGTATTGGCAAAATAACGGGTATCGGTGCCGTTAGAAATCACAAATAGCTGCAGAAATTTATAAAGCGAATTCTCGCTGTTAAAGCTCTCTTTACTGTAGCGGTGTATCTGATTAAACGCCTCGCGAATGGCAACCCCGCGCTTTTTCAGCTCAATCTGCACCAGAGGCAGGCCATTAACCAGGATGGTTACATCGTAGCGATTGGCCTGTGTACCTGTTTGCTCAAACTGTTTGATCACCTGCATTTTGTTGCGGACAATGTTCTTTTTATCGAACAGATAGATGTTCTGAATGTGGCCATCGTCAAACACAAAATCATGAATATAGTCATCGTGAATTTTTCGTGTTTTATCAATAATGCCGTCACCGGGGTTGTCCAGAAAGGTTTCAACAAAGCGTCGCCATTCGCTTTCCGTAAATTCCATATTGTTGAGCGCTTGCAATTGCTTACGCACATTGGCCAGCAGGGCTTCCTGGTTCACCAGCCTGGGTAGAAATTCATAGCCCTGATTGACCAGGTCCTGAACAAGCTCATGCTCCAGGCCACTTTCGCTTTGGTAGCCTTCCGCGACTTTCCATTCCTTGGTGTATTTATCGAGAACGATAAAGTGATTTGATTCCGCGATAGGTTTGGTGTATTCAACCATGCTGCTCCTCCTGCTGCTTCCAGTAACCATAATTATCGCACAGGTGATCAAGCAAATACTCCACAATTTTCTTCTCTTCCGGCGTTGGCTCAGCAACAACTTCGTTAGATAAATTGCTATGACTGGTGAATTGAATGACGCGGTTGAAGTAGAGGTTTTTATCACCCCGGCAACAGTTCTTTCCATTCGGGATAACCGAGAAAACCGGCGGTTTTTTCATAAAGGTTACGCAATAGTGTGAAGTGGTATCTCTGAATTTGCTCTTCAGCAATTGCCTTTTCCAGAATTTGCTTTAAGTACAGGTGATAAGAAAAGCTTCTATTAGAATCACCTTTTTTTTCATGCAAAGCAAAAGAACCATCCTCAGAACGTTCCAGCAGGTAGCAGGCCTTCTTGTTTAACTCGTTATAAAACACGTTATAAAAAAGCGGGCTGTGCGTCGTGACGATAAACCTGAGTTTAGATGGAGCTTTTTTTATCAAGTCCGCTAAATTCACTGCCAGCTCAATCAAATGATTTTCATCGAGGGACGTAACGGGATCATCAATAAACACATATTCCAGTTGATCATATCTATCTGTTTCGCGCTCACTCGCGTCGAGGACGTTCAAAACATCAATGATTTGTTCCAGAAGGCTGTAGAAAATACTCCATATAAAATTACTTTCCTCACTTTTTGAAATTTTTATGTTTTCACTTCGTTCGTTATTTCCGCGTTTGAAAGAAAACGTAACCTCCGAAAAATCCGCGCTGAAATGCGGCGTGAGCTTATCACTGGTGTAATGCTGAAAATGGTCAATCGCGTTTTGATCCTGTCCTTGCTCCTGCAATACCCACTGCGTGTAGCTGTTCGGCTGAATTTTTAATTTCCGTTCAATATCACCCTCAAGGTCATTGTCCCAATAAAACAGGTCTTCGGTGTAGGCGTTGTAATAAAGCACCTTGGTGTGGCGGTCTTCTGCTTCTCCCTCGTCCGTTTTTGGGGCGAAGAGTGCTTTAAACTCCCGCGAGAGGCGTGTTTTGCCAGAGCCGTTAAAGGCATAGACTAACTGCACCTTTTTATCGGCGTCTTTTAGTTTATGGGCAATACCAGTGAGAGTTTTCAAATACCCTGCATAAAAATCCGGGATATCACATTCTTTAATAGCCCAATGGGTTCTATAAAATTCCCAATCACTAATGTTCAACTTCTGCCAATTCTTTTGCAGCACCCCTTTAGTTAAAGGATAGTGCTTTTCGCTGAATTTGTAATAAATTCGCAGATATTCTGGCTGAACTTTTATCTTCGTAATTTTTCCTATTCTTGTGTCAGCATTTTCACGCTCAACAGCGAAAAGCGTTGGCAGTTTTTTGAGTTCATTGATCGCATTTGAGTCTAATGACTGAAATTCGTTTTTGAGATGATCTTCTGTGTGTTCAAGAAACCTGCTTTTGGGGAAATCAACATACCCATTATCATCCGACCAACATCCAGGGTCAGCATCCATAATCATATTGTATAGTTTACGGCTCATACTACGCTGCTACCTCCTCTGGTTTAGGGAAGTTCAACAGCAAATCGCGATAATATTCATATTGCTTTTGGCGCAGCTCTATTTCACGCGGCAAGCCTTCTTGAATTGAGTTGGTGAGGGCATCAAATTTATCAAGGATGGAAACGATGCGGGCTTGTTCGGCAAGCGACTTCTCCAGATTCTCCGGATATGGGATGGGGATTGGAATTTTTTCAACCTGATGACTCATCAGTTTTGGATTGCCCATGCCAGAATAAACATGCTTTTGAGCTTCGATTGAAAGCCAATAAAACAAAAATTTGTAATTTAGTTTCGTTTCATCATTAATTTTTATCAGGCCGCAAACGTTTGTAATTGAGAACTTGCCCGTCCGATAAAAAACTGTGCCAGCGTTAGCCCCGTCAGTTGTCCAGCTAATAAATTCACCGTCAAAGTCGAAAGTATTGATCTTTCCGATCATACCGTTATTTGCCGTTTGGGAACTGTACACAGGATAGTTTCCTGCATTATCAATCAGATAACCTTTTGACATTACCCGACCGCGCCGTAATGTTACTTCATCCCCCAACGGCAACCACTCCACGTCGCCTTCTTCAAACGTGAGCAGTTGGTCACGATAATAGTTGTATTGTTTTTTGCGGGCTGTAAGCTCGGTAGTAAGCTCGGTAGTAAGCTCGGTAAATGCGTCCAAAATGCGCACAATCTCCGCCTGTATCTCTAGCGACTTCTCCGGGTCATCAGGGCATGGGATGGGGATTAGAAGCGGAGCCACATTTCGAGGGTAAACATGGGGAACACCGCCGCCACTTTTAGAATCATGTAACTGTTGTTGCATACCTTGAAGCCAATAGAAACAGTATTTAGCCAGCAAACTACTGCATGGCTTAACTGTAAAAGCATCTGATACAAAAATTGGCTGTTCCCACCAGCTAACAAATCCAGCATAGGCTCCTGATCCAGCAATTACAATTGTTTGACCACTACGATTACTTACATTGTGAAAATAGGCTGGTGTCCGACCTCCTGCGATTACTGGAATATCTCCGGGTTCAACTATCTTTTTTGTGATTGATGTGCCACGTTTAATTTCAGCAACTTTTCCCAACGGCAACCACTTCACCCCCGCACCCACCTGCCTGCCGGCAGGCAGGTCCAGCAGTTTTTCCAGGAAGTTCTCTTTGCTCATGCTTTGATCTCCGCAACGATGGCATCAATATCGCTGCGTAGCTGGTCGATCCTGGTGACGGTGGCCTTTATCTCGGCATTAAGCTCATTGATATCGATCACTTCGCGGGTATCTTTGGGCTCGACGTAAGAGCTGACCGACAGGTTGTAGTCATTGCCGACAATCTTTTCATACGGCACGGATTCTGCCACGTGGTCAATGTTTTCTTTGCTGTCGAACATATCCATGATCTTTTGAATATGACCATCATCAATAACGTTGTTGTTGGTTTCTTTTTTAAAGAACTCTTCACCACTGGCATCAATGAACTGGATGTCTGTGTTGGCTTTATTTTTCGCCAGCACCAAAATTGTCACGGCGATAGTGGTGCCATAAAACAAATTGGGCGCGAGTGAAATGACGGTTTCAATATAGTTGTTATCTACCAGATATTTGCGGATTTTCTGCTCCGCCCCACCGCGGTAAAAAATACCTGGGAAGCAAACAATCGCCGCACGCCCCTTGCCGGAAAGATAACTCAGCGCATGGAGCACAAAGGCAAAATCGGCCTTGGATTTAGGGGCAAGCACGCCTGCCGGCGCAAAGCGATCATCGTTGATCAGCGTTGGGTCATCTGAGCCTATCCATTTCACCGAATAAGGCGGATTGGAAACAATGGCATCAAAAGGCTTGTCACCACCAAAATGTGGATTGATAAGCGTATCACCCAACTGGATATTGAACTTGTCGTAGTTGATGTTGTGCAAAAACATGTTCATCCGCGCCAGGTTGTAGGTGGTGTGATTGAGCTCCTGGCCGAAAAATCCATCTTCAATAATATGCGCATCAAAATGCTTCCTGGCCTGCAACAACAGAGAGCCGGAACCACAAGCGGGGTCATAAATTTTATTCACGCTGGTTTGCTTATGCATGGCGAGCTGAGCGATTAGCCTGGACACATGCTGCGGGGTGAAAAACTCGCCGCCGGATTTTCCGGCATTGGCGGCGTAGTTAGAGATGAGGAACTCATAAGCGTCACCGAATAGATCAATCTGGTTGCCGTGAACGGCGCCGAATTTCAGACCAGCCACACCTTTGAGTACGGCCGCCAGGCGAACATTTTTTTCTTTCACCGTACTGCCAAGGCGATTGCTGGTCGTGTCAAAGTCGGCAAACAGGCCTTTAATATCACCCTCTGACGGGTAGCCGCTGGCAGAGGCTTGAATGTCAGCGAAGATTTTAGCCAGATCAGTATTCAGATCCTCGTTATTATCAGCATCTTTGACGACATTAACGAACAACTGCCCGGGATAGATGAAGTATCCCCTGGTTTTGATGGCATCGTGTTTAATCTCAGGCGTAATCTCACTCTCGGGTAGCTTTGCATAGTTGATGCTGTCGTCGTCTGCTTCAATATAGCTGGAGAAATTTTCGCTAATAAAACGATAAAACAGTGTGCCCAGGACATATTGCTTAAAGTCCCAGCCATCAACTGCGCCTCGAACATCATTGGCGATCTGCCAGATTTGACGTTGTAGTGCAGCGCGTTCGTCGTGTTGTTGATTACCTGTCATGCTGTTATTCCTCTTTATTTTTGTCCTTGTTCACTGATTGATTTCGCCCTGCCGAAACCGCCATGCACTGCTAACCTTGAAGCCCGGAACCTTGCCCTCAGACGCAAAACGGCAGGCCATTTTCTCCGCAATCTTGAGATAGTCGGCGAGTTCTTTAATGATGATAATATCACCATTGGGCGTGGCTTTTTTAGTCTCCGTAATCAGCGTTATGTCGATCGTATTTCGCTTTGTTTTTGGAAACAGTTGCCTGGTTGTCTTCTGCCCATTTTTTTATTTTTAAAAAAGTTTCGCACAGCTCCAGCGCAAATGGTGTGACTTTATACTCCACGCGTAAAGGTTTCCCATCAAAGACCGTTCTGGTTAACAGTCCGTCACATTCCAGTTTTCTCAGATTATTAGTGAGTACTTTTTGAGAGATCCCATCAATACCTTTTTTTATTTGATTAAATCTCAATGGTTGATCCTTCAGGAGTATAAGAATCAACATGGACCATTTATCACTCAGCCTGCCGAAGATGGCTCGGGACGGGCATTTTTTTACGAATACATTTGGTTTGGGTGCTGTCATAATCCAAGTTACTTTTAGGTACCTAGTATGAAATGGTAATTTGGTACTGTAAAGTGACTATATTCAATTCATTTAAGGAGTATTTCAGATGTCAAAATCAAATAAAACTGTTCTTATCACCGGTTCAAGCACCGGTATCGGTAAACTAGCAGCGGAACTGCTTGCTAAAAACGATTTCCAGGTCATAGCGACAATGCGGGATGTTGATGGGAAGAACTCAGCGGTTGCCCGGGAGCTTTCTTCTTCCGGGTCGAATATTTCAGTTGAAGAGCTTGATGTTTCGAGCTGCAAGTCCGTTCGTAAAGCCATCACTGACATTATAAAGAAATTCCAACATATTGACGTGATTGTTAATAACGCCGGGATCATGAACGTTGGACTTGCTGAGGGGTTTACAATTGATCAACTCAGGCACCAGATGAATGTCAATTATCTGGGTGTGGCCCGGCTTTTCAGAGAAGCCCTGCCCTATATGAAAAAAAGAAAAGACGGGCTCTTTATAACAATATCTTCAATTGCCGGGAGGGTTTGTTTTCCATTTTTAAGCACATACAATCCAAGTAAATTTGCCGTAGAGGCACTCGCAGAGATTTATCGGTATGAATTATCGCCTTTTAATATTGATTCGGTGATTGTTGAGCCTGGCCCCTTTTCAACGAGCCTGATTAATAATTCCCCCCGACCGGAAGATACCGAAAGATTGGATAGTTATGGCGATCTGGCTCAAGCGGCCGATCAGGTGATGAAAAGTTTTCAACAATTTATGAATGACAATCCTGATTGTGATCCGGCTTTGGTCGCTGACACGATATTAAAGCTGATTAACATGAGTTATGGGGAACGCCCTGTGAGGACCACTTGTGGAGTTGATTACGGTGTAGGTGAGATCAATGCATTTACTGAGAAATATCAGTTGGAGCTTATGAATCAAATGGAATTAGGCCATCTCATTCCTCAAAAAAATAAATAATTGTAAAGAGGCACTGGTGGCCTTCACTCATACCGAGTGGGGGCCTCCAGCGATCAACCCTGCACACTTTTATATAAGTCCCTATCAGGCGTTTACCTCGCGTTCGATTTCACGAATACCAGTGATGATGACGTCGAATGGCAGCGGTTCGCCATATATCATTCCGGTTTCCAGCATTCTGCGCTCGCTGACCGGCAGATGAAGGAACTGCTCAGGCATGGCTGGGCTCCTTGCTGTATTTTTTCAATGCGTCCGACATCCAGCCGGGCATGTCCAGGCTTTTCAAGGTTTCAAACTCTTCTGCCGTCAGTTTTTTACGAATGGTGTCAACCACGCCAGCATCAATGGTATCTTTTCCCACAAACCACAGAGCCGACAGCGCCAGGCCCGGGCGCGTCCCTGCCAGATAAAGCTTCCGGCGACTCGTATGTCTTAGTATGACGGGCAGGTTGCCGACCTTGAATTTCCGGCTCGGTCCACTGGTGTAGTAGATCGGTATCATGGGCATTTGGGTCGACAACCTGAAACGGCGAACCGCTTCCGCTCCGTGAATTTGGATCGTCTCGCCGCGATCTTTGGCTATGGCTTCTACGACCCTGTGCGAGCCAGGCATGACGTCACCGACGACATACCGGCTTTTCTCGGGGCGTACAAATACCCCCCGGATAACCCGCCGGATCACACCTTTCTCAACCAGGCGGGACAGTGCTTTGTCCACAGACGCACGCGAACCCAGCTTGAGGAACCGTGTGTTGGTAAACGGCTTTCCCCTGCGGATTTGCAGTACTTGATTACGGATTGTTGCGGCTGTAGACATCATGTTTTCCTCATATTGTGTCAGAAAAACTACCATACTTTCTGACATATCTTAGTCCAACAATCCTGAGCGGCTGGCCATATACAGAGGCTTGGCGGCCTGCACTTATACCGAGGAGTTGGGTGAAACTCTATACTTGATTTTTTCTACGTTAGTGACTGATAATGCAAATAACGACTCACCCATCGCAGGGTCATTGACTTCTGCTTGGGGAGGAAAAACCGCCGCAAGGCGGTTTTTTCATTTCTGGGGCAAGGAGCCGTATACTTCAAAGGTACGGCCTTTTCACTTTGAAAAAAGCAAAGCGTTTGATGATGAAATCCGGGAAACGTTTGATGTGACCTACCGGGCGGCGCGGGACGGTCAGCTGGAAGATTGGCAGTCCATGGCTGACAGCAGTCTTGCATTGATTATTGTGCTTGATCAGTTTTCCTGCAATATGTTCCGTCAACTCCCACAGTCTTTTATAACGGATCCGAAGGCATTGAGTGTTTCCAGGAACGCGATAAGCAAGGGTTTTGATAAACAGCTCGCACAAGAACAATGCGCATTCGCTTTGGCCGGTTTCCTCACCGGAACGCTATCCTGGGTCGTGAGTGTACAGCGGAGGAGACAGAATTCCTTAAGCAGCCCAATTCCAGCTTTTAGAGCCCATCGTTCTCTAAGCAGGAGCGTGCGGTAAATAGCAGCCTTAATCACCGCATGTTTTGCAGGAATTGTCTTCCCCCTGCGGTGAATAATCCCTATAATCACCTTAAATAATGCGGTGATTAATATGTGGGTTCATGAACATCAAGATTGGCCTGACTTTACATGGGATATCAAAGCCCTGGCTTCCAGGCTGGCTGATATAAGGTATCGCCAGGGGCGGTTGCTCGGTCGCATGGAGGGGCTTGGCTTTGAGCTGAAGCGCGAAGCCAGCCTGAGTACGCTCACTAATGATGTTGTGAAATCATCTGCTATTGAAGGTGAGCACCTCAATCCGGAAGAAGTTCGTTCCTCCATTGCACGCAGGCTGGGCATGGATATTGCTGGACTCGTTCCGGCCAGCCGTGATGTCGAAGGCATCGTTGAGATGATGCTGGATGCTACGCAGCAATTTTCCAAACCATTGACCGGAGGCCGCCTGTTTGGCTGGCACGCAGCACTGTTTCCGACAGGACGTAGCGGTATGCGTAAAATTACAGTTGGTGGCTGGCGCACCCTGGATGCCGGGCCTATGCAGGTTGTTTCCGGCCCTATCGGTAAAGAGAAGGTTCACTTTGAGGCACCCGGCGCGGATCGGTTAGAAAAAGAGATGCAGGCATTTCTTGCGTGGTTTGAAAACGGGGATGATACGGATTCCGTGATTAAGGCAGGTATCGCTCACCTGTGGTTTGTGACTATTCACCCTTTTGAAGATGGAAATGGCCGGATTGCAAGAGCGATTGGTGATATGGCACTGGCTCGCGCCGATGGTATGTCAGATCGTTTTTACAGCCTGTCATCCCGGATTGAGGCTGAGCGCAAGCATTATTACGATCAGCTTGAGAAACAACAGCGCGCTACGCCTGATGTCACAGATTGGCTTTCATGGTTTTTGGATTGTCTTGGCCGGGCAATTACCCATGCTGAAACGACACTCGGTCATGTTCTATTCAAGGCGCAGCTATGGGGTACCATTAACCGCAAACCTGTGAATGACCGTCAGCGTTCGATCATCAATCGCATGCTTGAGGATGGTTTTGAAGGCTACATGAACACTTCTAAATACGCCAGGCTGGCCAAGTGCTCAAACGATACGGCGCTCCGGGATATTCAGGATATGAAAGAAAGAGGCATCTTCATCCGAAACCCCGGTGGAGGCCGCAGCACCAGCTACAGGCTGCCGGGTCGAGAAGATTAACCACGTTTCCAATGAAAGAAAACAGGGGTTTGAACTCACCGTATGTACAGTATCAACCCCTAATAGCAATTTGAAGCAATCCACTGCAGGAGTCCAAAATTGACAGTACCGTTGCAACTTAAATCTTGCTTTTATTCGGGGCGATTATTTGTTGCTACTCAATAGTAGGTGCAGGGGATTCGAACTCAAAGGGGTTCTATACACCACCAATTCACTCCAAGTCACCGGCTCGCGCCATGCGTGCCGGACGCTCTTCGTGACCGCATTTATTGATAGTATGGGTGACATGGTAACGGTACCGCTTATCGCCCCGCTTGATGTGGGTTAGGATATCATCGCCTTGTCTCAAGCCATAATGCCGTGGGCCCTGCCCCGAATATCCTGATCGATGATGACCTGGTACTCGCCGGGGACCACTCCCCGGGCAGCGGCGTTGGGTATGAACTGCAGGAAAACGTTTGAAAGAGCCGGGCAGGCGTCGCGCTCAAATGCTCGCTTTATCTTCCCTCTGGAAGCCTGGTACGACGGGACAACAGTTAATGTTGAAAATTCCTGTCAAATAGTTTACAGTAGCCTGCGTTTTTGGATTTTTTTCATGGGGTGGGGGCAATCATTACAATGTTTGGTAGCAAAGCAACAAAGTCCGCCGACGTGTTTGTTGAGGAGGGGCAACGTAGTTAATCGGGATGGACACCGGTTTAAATTCACTTGTCGCCATCGCGCGATTCCACCAGTTACCTGCTGAGGCCGAACAGCTCGCACACCAGTTTGCCGAACCGGGCAAACCGTTTTCCGATACCCAGTTGTTATCCGCTGCCAAGGCGCTGACCCTTCGCGCTAGGTGCGTATCCCCCAGTTTCTCGCAAATCAAAAACGATACGCTGCCCGCCATTGCCAAAACCGTTGATGGCGCTTACATCATTCTTGCCCGAGTTGGAGAGAATTTGGGTGACGATGGGTCAAATACCACGCGCACTTATCTTATCCACGATCTTCGCGAGGCGACCCCGCGCTCTGTTTCGCAAGAAGAATTCGAGGCACTGTGGTCGGGCGAGTTAATTCTGGTTACGCGCCGCCAGGGCCTGGGTGAAAGCCTGCAACAAAAGTTTGATATAAGCTGGTTTATTCCCTCTCTGATCAAATACCGCAAATTATTTTCTGAGGTATTAATTGCCTCGTTCTTCCTCCAATTATTTGCCTTGGTCACGCCCTTGTTTTTCCAGGTAGTGATGGATAAAGTATTAGTGCATCGGGGCTTTACCACCTTGAATGTCTTGGCTCTTGGCTTTTTTGTGGTGGTGGTTTTTGAAGCCTTTCTTGGCGGTTTTCGCAATTATTTATTTAGCCACACCACCAACCGGGTGGATGTGGAGCTGGGTTCCCGTTTGTTTACGCATCTGCTGGCGTTACCGCTTGCCTATTTTGAATCTCGTCAGGTGGGGCAAAATGTGGCGCGGGTGCGTGAGTTGGATACCATCCGCAATTTTATCACCGGCACCGCCTTAACCCTGGTGATTGATCTGTTTTTTGTCTTCGTGTTTTTAGCGGTGATGTGGTACTACAGCCCCTCGCTTACCTGGATTGTGCTCGCCACCATTCCCTTTTATGTGATTTTATCTTTGTTTATCACACCAATTTTGCGTCACCGCCTCAACGATAAATTTAAACATGGCGCCGCCAATACTGCCTTCTTGACCGAATCTATTACCGGCATCGGCACGGTGAAATCGATGTCTGTTGAACCGCAAATGCGCCGAAAGCTGGAAGATCATTTATCCAGCTATGTGCATGCCTCTTTTCGCAGCCAGAACCTCAGTAATGTGGCCAACCAAATAGCCGGTCTTATCAACAAGCTGATGACCCTGGGCATTATCTGGTGGGGCGCCCATCTTATGATTGCCGGTAACATTACGATCGGGCAATTGATTGCCTTTAATATGCTGGCCGGGCGTGTGAGCGGCCCCATTCTAAAACTGGTCCAACTGTGGCAGGAGTTCCAGCAAGCGGGGATATCTATTCAGCGTTTGGGGGATATTCTTAATACCCCTAGAGAACCCGGGTTTAACCCCAACCGATCTCGTTTGCCGTCACTGCAAGGGGCAGTTTCATTTGACCATGTACAATTCCGCTATCGCGCCGACGGGCCGCGTGTGCTGGAAGACGTTAACTTGCAGGTCAAACCCGGTGAAGTCCTCGGCATTGTCGGGCGTTCCGGCTCCGGCAAAAGCACTATTACCAAATTGGTTCAACGACTCTATGTTCCCGAAGCGGGACGGGTATTGATCGACGGCGTGGATTTAGCCATGGTCGATACCGCCTGGCTGCGCCGCCAAATCGGTGTGGTCTTGCAAGAAAACTTTCTCTTTAACCGCAGCGTCAGGGAAAATATCGCCTTGATTGATCCCTCGATTGCGATGGAAAGAGTCGTCACTGCCGCAAAAATGGCCGGTGCCCATGACTTTATTGTCGAACTACCCGAAGGCTACGACACACTGGTGGGGGAACAAGGCAGTAACCTCTCCGGCGGTCAGCGGCAGCGTCTAGCGATTGCCCGCGCCCTAATCACCAACCCGCGCATTTTAATTTTTGACGAAGCCACCAGTGCGCTGGACTACGAATCCGAGCGCCTGATTCAAGATAATATGGCCCGTATCTGCCAGGGGCGTACTGTCTTTATCATCGCTCACCGTCCAACAACCGTTCGCCAATGCAACCGTATTATTGTGGTGGATAAGGGGCGTATTGTAGAACAGGGTAATCATGATCAATTGATTGACCGTAATGGCTATTACGCCAGACTCTACAGCTACCAAAATCACCAGCCGCATTTACAAACGGTGGCCAGGCCAAAAAACAATGGCGTCCAGGAAAAAAGTGATATCACCTCGACCTCATCCCATCCCGGGCGTGGTTCTTTCCGCGTTGAGCATCGTGGTAATGCCAATAAGGACGACAATGATCTTAGCCCCAAAGCACCCGGCAAGGACGATGGATCATGAGTGCGGTAGCCGTATTCAAAGAGGCCTGGAAAAATCGCCATAAGCTGGGCGACAACAAACACTCCCGGGAACTGGCCGCCTTTTTACCCGCTGCGCTGGAAATTCAGGAAACACCACCAAACCCCTTAACCCGTTGGCTAGCCTGGAGCTTGCTCGCTTTAGTACTTATCGGCATTCTCTGGTCTTGTTTCGGCCAGGTGAATATTGTCGCTTCCGCGGAAGGCAAAATTATTCCCGGCTCCCGTGTAAAACAAATCCAACCACTGGAAAAAGGTGTGGTCAAAGCCATTCTGGTCAATGAAGGAGACTATGTCACTCAGGGGCAAGCCTTAATTGAACTGGATACCACCTTAACAACGGCCGATAAAAATCGCCTGCAATCGGAACTGCATACCACCACCTTAAATCTGGCAGTCAATCAGGCGCTGCTCGCACAGATTGAAACGGCATCCAGGAAAAACGCCGAAAAACAACCCCCCCTTCACCGTGACCAATTAGCGCTCCACTTGCCTGCATCAGCCAGCGCCCAGGAATCCCAGCTTTATCAACACCTGCTTTGGCAACAATGGCAACAATACTGGTCGCAATATCAAGCCCTGCAAAGTAGCTTGCGTAAAACCCGGGCCGAACAAGTGGCCTCCAAAGAAATTATCAGCAAGCTGGAACAAACGCTGCCTATCGTGACCAAACGCGCGACCACCTTGGAAAACCTGCACCAAAAAGACTTTGTCTCTGAAATGGATTATCTGCAAGCCGAACAGGAACGCATCCAGAACCAACAGGATTTAGCCGCTGAAAAACAGCGCTACCAACAGACCAAAGCGGCAGAGTCCGAAGTACGCGAGCAAATCAATACCCATATCGCCCAAACCAGTGGCACCTTGCTCACTCAAATCGCTGACCAACAGCGCCAAATCACTGCCCTCAATGAAGAGCTCACCAAGGCAACAGCCCTGAACGACAAACAAATTCTCTATGCCCCGGTGGCCGGTCGCGTGCAGGAACTGGCGATTAATACTGTAGGCGGCGTTGTCACCGAAGCCCAGCAATTGATGCTGGTCATCCCCGATGAAGAACAATTGGAAGTTGAAGTCTTTTTAGAAAACAAAGATATCGGCTTTGTCCGTGAAGACATGCCAGCGGAAATCAAAATCCACACCTTTCCCTTCACCAAGTACGGTGTAATTGATGCACAAGTGGTTAATGTGTCTAACGATGCCATTGTTGATGAACAGCGAGGCTTGATTTACAGCATGCAATTACGCATGGCAAAGAACACACTGCGGGTGGCAGGCAAGGAAGTGAAATTGCAACCAGGCATGGCGGTCACAGCGGAAATGAAGACCGGCAAACGACGGGTTATTGAGTTTTTTATGGCGCCACTGCTCAGATACAAAGACGAAAGTATCCGTGAACGTTAGCATGGGGAGTGAGCCAGCGAATCTACTCTAAAGCCTCAAACACAGTTATAAGTTTTGGAGAGCATATTATGAAAGCAAAAATCCTGGCTTTTTTATTTTTAGCGATTATTTCTTGCCAATCAAGCACCTCCATTTATGCATATGCGCCTCAACATAAAGATTTTCTTAAATTGTTGTCGCCAAAAATACATAGTCCCTTTATTCATCATAGAGTGTTGATTTCAAGATGGTTCAAACCAGTTGGAGTGGGTTATGAACATTGAAAAATTTCATATTATAAATTGATGGGTTTTTTGGGGATTGGCCGTGATGATTAAAAAAATTTTAATCCTTTTCTTTATCGTGTTTTTTCAGAGCTCCCCGGCTATCGCCTATATTGACAGTAGCCATTACAAATATGTTGAAGGGAATTCTGTTTATGAATATAAGATAATTCCAAAGTATGATAGTAAGGGAAAACTGATGTATTACACCGGAGAGATATCGGTCACCGATAAAAGCGGTGAGCCTGTATTAATGTCCCGAGTAGACCAATCCCCTGTTTGTGGCGATTTCCCTGCCATAAGCGCTTTGAAAGTGCCATTGTGGGGCCCGTCACTATTCTGATTGATGCTGATGATGCGCGTTATGCCGACCTGAAAGTCTGGCAGGATGCTAATGGCGATGGCATCAGCCAGTCTGATGAGCTGCGCTCATTAACGGAGGCGGGTATTACCAGCATCAGCCTGAGCTATCGCGAAGTTGAATCTCAACAAGGTACCGATGGCCAGATTGCACACCAGGGCATATTTACCCGGGCCGATGGCGCAAGCTGTGGAATGTGGATACCGTCAAAGCCATGGTACTGAGAGGTACCGCTGGCAACGATACCATCATAGGCTTTGCCAGCGATGACGTGATAAACGGCGGAGATGGGCAACGCGATATTATCCTGGGACAGGATGGCGATGATACCCTGGATGGCGGTGATGGTATTGATTACATCTTTGGGGGTAATGGCGATGACACCCTGCGCGGGGGCGATGGCAGTGAGGATTTCCTCTACGGCAATTCCGGCGATGATACTTATGTCTTTGAAACCGGTTTCGGTGCGGACACCATCAACAATTACGATACTCAGGCAGACGGTGTTGATGTGGCTCATTTCGAGGATGTCTCTATTGAGGATTTGTGGTTTAGCCGCAGTGGCAATAACCTGCAAATCACCGTCGCAGGTACCGACGACCAGGTTACCGTCAGTAATTGGTACAGCAATACCCACTACCAACTGGACAGTATAGAAGCTGGCGCACCTGAATTGCTTGATAACCTGTCTGTATTGTCCAACCCGTCTGTATTGCTCAATAATCAGGTTGAACAACTGGTTTCGGCAATGGCGTCATACAGTGTGCCCAGCGGGGCGGGTAATGTGATTCCTCAAGACGTTAAGGATGAGCTACAGTCGGTTATTACGGCTGCCTGGCAAACCACCTGACAGTTGTTTTGAGAGGCTGTCTACAGGGACCGCTTTATGCGGTCCCTTTTTGATCCAGTGCGGTTTCTCGGGGACTTATGGAGCGGTAACATCCGGATAGTCCGGGTAATTTCGCTTGTGTTACCTTTCCATCCCAAGTTTCACATTTTGAAAAAACATAAAAGCGACCGGACTAACCGAACAAGAAAAAGAGGCGCTCGCCTCAAGATTGAAAATATACTCGTTTGATCTTGTAAACACAGACTATATCTGTGTCGTCCCGAAAATCTTTTTGTGCAATGCAGTCCGTGGCTAAAGTATCAAACAATCCGGTTTCGTCATTTTAACCCGGGTTTCTTTCCGGCGGCTTAAAGCACCAGGCGGAAAAACGTCGCCGTCCTTTGCCCGACCGCGTAATGCGGGGTTGTAAGGGAGGGATTTGTATTTTCGTGTTGCTCTCATGGGACCACCCCGTCAGGCTACGCCTGCCACCCCTCCGGAGGAGGGGAATACGGGGAAAGTCAGCAGGCGATCGCGGTAGTATTCATACTGCTGGCGGTGCGCCTTGATTTCGGCCAGCAGGCCACAGGAGAGGTCGTTCACCAGCACGTCAAACTTGTCAAGGATGGTAACGATGCGGGTTTGTTCATCAAAGGAAGGAATGGGAATTTTATATTTCATCATCATTTACTTATTACCACGAGGCATTTTTACCTCTTTGAAGGCCGGTACTGCGTTCAGTACTATCATTGATCCTCGCACGTTATAGTCGGATATTAATTCCCCTCCTTTGGAGGTTCTTGTCGGTATTTTCAACCAGTGTCCTTGCAGCGTTATAGTCGGATATTAATTCCCCTCCTTTGGAGGGGTGCCCGTCAGGGCGGGGTGGTCTTTCAAACAGGCAATAGTTCCCTCCATATTATTCAAAATATCCCTTGCCCCAATACGAATGACAGTTAAGCCAAGTCCTTGCAAAAAGGTATCTCTTTGTGTGTCATATTCTGCTTTTGCGTCATGAGATACCCCATCAAGCTCAACAACAACGGCTTTTTCTGCACAAAAGAAATCCACAATATAATTGCCGATTATTTTTTGCCTGTCAAAATCGAGTCCATTGAGTTTCTTTGATTTTATCTGACCCCAAAAAAGCGCTTCATGCAATATTCCAGCCTTACGTAATGCCTTTGCCCGACCGCGTAATGCGGGGTTGTAAGGAAGGGATTTGTATTTTCGTGTTGCTCTCATGGGACCACCCCGTCAGGCTACGCCTGCCACCCCTCCGGAGGAGGGGAATACGGGGAAAGTCAGCAGGCGGTCGCGGTAGTATTCGTACTGCTGGCGGCGCGCCTTGATTTCGGCCGGCAGGCCACAGGAGAGGTCATTCACCAGCGCGTCAAACTTGTCGAGGATGGCAACGATGCGGGTTTATTCATCAAAAGAAGGAATGGGAATTTTGTATTTCATCATCATTTGCTTATTACCACGAGGCATTTTTACCTCTTTGAAGGCCGGTACTGCGTTCAGTACTATCATTGATCCTCGCACGTTATAGTCAGATATTAATTCCCCTCCTTTGGAGGTTCTTGTCGGTATTTTCAACCAGTGTCCTTGCAGCGTTATAGTCGGATATTAATTCCCCTCCTTTGGAGGGGTGCCCGTCAGGGCGGGGTGGTCTTTCAAACAGGCATTGGAAAGCGGCAGATCGCCGATGGCTTCCATGAGTTTGACCAGTTTCTCGTTACGCCTGGTCACCGTGGCGCCAAGCTTATTGCTGTTGACGTCAAGTTCGTCAAACAGCCCTTTGAAATCGTCCTCGCTTTCGGTTCCGATCGCAGACCCTTCAATATTGCGAAAAATGGCGCTCAGGGTTTCATTGAGGTTGGCGTCCTGCCCTGCCCGTTCCCGCACCTTCCCGAAAAGTTCTGAAGGCAGAATGTAGAACCCTTTTTCCCGCACCGCCTCGGTGCGGCCGAATTCGGCTTCCTCGTCAGGCAACTGCGCGTAATCAAAATCCGCCGTCCCTGCCCCTGCCTTGCGCTCCTGTTCGTTGAGATAGCCGGTCAGGTTTTCGGAGATGAAGCGGTAGAACAGCATGCCGAGGACATAGCTCTTGAAGTCCCAGCCATCCACGCTGCCACGCAAATCGTTGGCGATACGCCAGATGGTCTTGTGCAGGTCTGCCCGCTCGGTTTCTTTGTTGTTATTCATTCAACCTGCCTTCTGTTCCGTCCGCCATACCACACGGCTGATTTTATGCTTTAGCTGTCAATATCATTTGTCCTTTCGGTCCGCATTTACAGCAGAAGATAAATCCGTATCTCCTTATTTTTGGTTGCTCTTTGATCCACTTATCATTTCGCGCTTGCGGAATCGCCGCGCCCCACTGTGAACCCCCTTAGAGACAAAACGATAAACCATTTTTTTCAGCTATTTTCAGGCAGGCCGCCAGTGCTTTGACGGTTAAAATTTTATCGGAAGCCATGTTTCACCGAACCCGGAATTCAGGGTTGAAAATACTGGAAAATTGAGCTGTTTTCAAGTGCGTTTCATCGCACAGTACAAAAGCGGATGGGGTACAGGTCTCAGTCAGGACAGGGAATCTCGTGCGTCTTTCAGTCAGCTTGCAATCGGTACATCCTGCGCGCCGCCCGCCGATTCGCCAAAAAGCGCCGGGTGACGCGCCGGGTTTCGCTTATGCCGTCCAGAACGACGAAGCGGTTTTTCGCACTGGACGTGATGGCGTAGTGAAAAATGGGCGGTTAAATATCCTCGCGGAGCTGATGAAAACCGGCTGTTTTAGCGCTATAATTTGCCTCGGTTCATTAGAGACACATTCGTCCAAATATCGGGCGACTCGCCCGAGATAAAACCCGGCCCTGGGGAAAAGGCAGGCTCATCACGCAGTGTTGATAATGAACCATCGCCCGGCGGGCCATGGTCTGCCGCATCGCATTTTTTGTCGAAGACGCAAGATGAAGAAAAAAACCATGCCCGCCATTGTTGATGATCCCTCCGCTATCGCCGCCCATCCGGCGCGCGAGGAAGATGGATTGAAATTGACGCCCGACCTGCTCATTGAGGCCGGGGACAATCGCGCCTGCTACCATCATCCGGGCAATCCGGGCTTGTGCGTCAAAGTCGACAAGCCGGACGGGTTGGCCGCGAAAAAACGCGGCAGGTTTGCCGGTCGCTTGCGCCGCCTGCTGTTTTTTGGACGCGAGGAATTGTCACACAACGAGCGGGAATTTCTTAATCACCTTGCCGCGCACAAAAAAGCGGGGCGGGATTTTCACCGGTTCGCCCCCTGTTGTCACGCGCTGGTTTTCACCAGCGAGGGGGTTGGGCTGACCTTTGACATTGTGCGCGATTCCGACGGGCGGGTGTCACCGCGCCTAGCCGATTTTGTGCTGGAGAATCCCGGCGCCCGCTGCCAAACAATGCTGGCAATAACGGACGAATTGCAGCTCTTTATTTTGGCGAATGACTTTCGGTTTCAGTTCGGTTTTCACCCGTGGAATATTCTGGTGCAAAACCGCGGCGGCGAAACGCGACTGATTTTGGCCGACTGGAAAGGGGAAAACCGCGAGTTGATTCCAATCTCGTCGTGGTTTCGCGCTTTCGCACGTGCGAAAATCCGGCGGCGCTTTAACCGTCTGCGGAAATGGATTGAGGAGGCCAAAATGAAAGCGGACGGTGTGGATTAGCTTCGTCCCTGATTCCTCCATTTTGCCGGACGGCTAATGCCTTGAGGCAATTTTGTTTTCGCATCGCCCTCCGCGTCATCTATTTGGTCGGCGATGAGATTTTTGGTTCCACGGAAATCAGCGCTACGCACATTGGTAAGCCACAATCCCGGCGGAGCAATGCCAACTCCGGCCAGAAAAAAACCGATGCTGGAAGCCATTTCGCTTCGCCCTTCGCATATTCGGGCAGACGGACAATGATCCACCAGGCCAGAAGCACGGGGAGCAAAAGCCAAACAGCAGCAATGAGGACATGCTTCCACTTCTTCCCCCACCCCTTACGCAGCCAGCCACACATCCGCAATGCTGTCAGGCGGTCAGCCCCACATCCGCGAAATTCGGGCGGGATTCGTCAAAGGCGCCGTCCGCCCCGCGCCGCCCGCAATTCGGGCAGCGATTGCTGCGCGGCCACAGTTCGGCGTCGGCGTTTTCGCCGAAAGTGCGGCGGTAGAGCTCCAGTGTCCGGGCCCAGGCGGTTTTCAGGTTCTGTGCGTCTTGTTCGCCGCGCATCCCGAAATAGGGGAAGTGGTGCAGAAAGTAGCCCAGAAATCGGGCGCAGTCCTCCTGATATTTGGCGGTGTCCAGAATGTGCAGATGCCAGAAGTCGTCTACCACGGAGGATGGGACGACGGGCGTGTCCGGGTTTTGGGCGCACAGGACGAGGAAGCGGCGATATTCGTGCGCTATGTCCAGAGCGAAGTCAAGGCTCCAGCCCATGCCTTCATCGACGTCCATCGCCTTGATGATAATGGGTTCCAAATCCATCTCCGCCAGGGCGGATTCGGTGGGAGGTGTCATGAGCGCTTACCTCACAGATTGGAAAAATGGCGAGTGGCTAAAGGGTGTGGGCCAAACACGTTACCTGCCTGCCTGGCGATTGGACAGGCTGCTCACCCTGGTCACAACCGCATCCACCACTTTGTTGCTAATGGCGTTTATATGCACGCCTCGCGCCTTTTCCCAGGACCGCATCCCACTTAATCCAGGCATGGCAAACAAAACACAGACATCAACTCGCCCGTGTTCAGGGTAAATCCGGCGATTTGCGCTATCAACTCCGCATCCACGCCAAAGTAAGGCATTACGAATATCACCGTGGGTTTTACGATAAACATCGTTGCCAGCGCAAAGCTGCAAACCCATCCAATAAACGGACACCACCCGCCACGTAAATGGACTTGTGCCCTGCCTCTACTTTATTGATATCCGCCTGCCTGTCGGCGGATGCCATGGCCAGGCGCAACACCTCGTTCTGCATTTTCAGTTTCGTATCGGCGTCGGGGGCAAATTTGTCCACTATCGAGTCCAGCCCCGTTAGTATCTCTCCAGTCATATCATTTTACCTCCGCATATTGACCTGCCTGCCCCTGTTTTTCCCTGAACAGGCAGGGGCAGGCATCCGCCAAATCTATGTATTTCGTTATGCATCTGACCTGATGCTATTCGTTCAGATAATACCAGATCATTAATTTTGTCAATTATTTTTTACGGGTGGAAAAGCCCCCCGCTATCGCGAAGCCTGCCTGCCAAGCGGTCTATACTGATCAGGGTAGGCGGGCGGGCATCTCGTTCCAGACGCGTTGGCGATACAACCTGCCGTTGGCTTTCTTGCCGCGTCTTACACCGTCCGCCCCGTGCGCTCCCCACTGCTTGAAGAAAAACGGGACGCCTGCACGGCGACACTGACGCTTGATATTGGCGACCCACGAAGGTTTCATCGGGCGCGCACCGGCGCCGCTTTCGCCGCCAACGATTACCCAGTGGATATCGGTCAGATCGACTTCACCCAGGTCCTCCAGCAACGGTTCCGCCGACAGAAAGCGAACAGGCGCCGCTATCGGTCTCAAGACATCAATACGCGGGACACCGTGCTTTTTGTTCTCTACCGATACGCCAAGCCAGGCGTTAGCAGGCACCTGCCTGGCCGCCTGGCTGGCAGAACGATTGGAAAAGTACGCCGCCATAATGTCCGGCCGTTTGGTCAATATCTGGTAAGTGTGTTGTGGTGTCTGATTTATGGTTTCTATTATCTGATCGATAAAGTCAAAAGACACGTCGGGATGAAACAGATCGCTCATGGAGTTGACGAAGTACATCGTCGGCTTTTTTCGCTTAAGCGGCAGTCCCACGCGCTCCAGATGACAGGTCAGCTTGAAGCCGTTCTCGTACCCCCGCGCACCCATCGCCTTTAGACGGCGCGCCATCGTTTCGGCGTAGCAGTGCTTGCACCCCGCCGACACCTTGTCGCAACCCGTTACCGGGTTCCAGGTCGATTCGGTCCATTCTATTCCAGATTGGCTCGTCATTTTCGCTTATATTTACCCATAATGTCTTTGGCAATCCTGTGAGATGTCTCTATAGCTTTTTTAGAAGAACTCCCGGTAAAAAACATAAGCTCAAACAGAGGCACATTTTTCAGCCCACATAATGTCAACGATAACTTCAGGAATCTGTTACCGACTAATTTTTTCAGCTTTTTTTTGTATATTTCTATCAATTTTTCGGTTCCGCTATCCCTATGAGGGTCGCCGAAAAGATCTTGTTGTAACACTTCTGAATATACCTTTATCCAGTCATTTCCTCCGTACACTATATCTAGTCTATCTGCCCATCTTTTACTTATCTCATCTGGTTTTTTGTTAACGGGTAACATTCTAGCTATCGCGTTGGTAGGAAATAGTATCCAAGTATCAAATATTTCAACACTGGCTACCTGTTTAATGGTTTTCCATTCCACCTGGGTAGCAAACGGGTCCAGAAAAAGCACCCCTCGCTTTTTGCGCGGGTCTATTTTCCGTAGATATCGCTGAAGGAATGCATTGGCATCCTCCTCCAGGATTTCAATCGTCCGGTCCGGGTTCTTATCTCGCAACGTCTCAAGCTTTTTACTTAGCGAAGGGCTTCTCTCCACAAAGATGAAGCGATCAAAAGGCCTGTTATCTACCTCTAACGCACGAACAGCAGACCCGGCTATAAACCTCTTGATATCTTCAGCATCTTTTTGGTCTAATTCTATTCCTCCGCTACCTGCGAAAGCATCTATGTAAAGCAGTTCAAAGCAGAGTTGATTCTTAAATACGGAAGTATAAGCCTTTAAGTATTTCTCAAGAATGTCCAGTTTCTGAACCGTCCAATCCCCGCCGAAGCTATTCATTTTATTGCTCACTCAATCTTTCACTGGTTACCGGGATACGATTTGATGGATACGGCCAGGTGCTGACTTCACGGGCTATCCTACATTCGAAGAAAAAGCGACCACGACGATGACAGCATTTATGACCAGCCTGACGTATTAATAATACGCCGATTCTCAAGACAGCGAATCAGTCTGTCGACACATTCATCAACGGAAAGCGTATCAGTGTCCATGAGCAATTCAGGGCTGGACGGACGTTCATAGGGGGAAGATATTCCTGTGAACGCAGAAAGCTCGCCAGCGCGGGCTTTTTTGTATAGTCCCTTGGTGTCTCTTGATTCGCATACTTGCAAGGATGCATCGCAAAACACCTCTATAAAATCTGCATCAGCCACAAGCTCTCTTACCACGCTTCTGTCTTTTTGAAAAGGCGAAATGAAGGCTGTCAGCACAATCATGCCCGTTTCCATCATCAGTTTGCTCACTTCGCCAATCCGCCGAATATTTTCAGTTCTGTCTTTATTGGAGAAGCCAAGGTCCTGACATAAACCCTGCCGGATATTATCGCCATCAAGCACATACGTTCTTACTCTGTTTCTGTGCAATACGTTCTCTAGCTCATGGGCCAGAGTGGATTTTCCCGCGCCTGACAAGCCGGTGAACCAGACAATCACGCTGCCATGGCCGTTCATCTCTTCCCGGTCATGTCTGTACACCAAGGGTTCGTGCCGTGTAATATTTCCAGCAGGCGTTTCAGGCATCTCTCATCTGCCGATACAATGGTAATCAAAACCAAGCGATTTCATCACGTCCGGTTCATACACATTGCGCAGGTCAATGAAAACACTGGCGTTTAATTTTTCTTTGACGGCGTTCATGTCCAGATTCCTGTACACATTCCACTCCGTCAGCAACACGATGGCATCCGCGTCTTGTATCGCCACGTAAATATCCTCGTAATATTCGATCTCCGGCAGTAATACCGCCGCCTCTTTTACGCCCTGCGGATCGTGTGCCTTTATTTTACAGTTATTGTTGATTAATTCCGGCAATATCGTCAATGATGGTGCCGCCCGCATATCGTCAGTTTCCGGTTTGAAGGTCAACCCCAGCACGGTAATGGTTTTGCCATCCTCACTCCCGCCCAGGGCATGACGGATTTTTTTTACCATCCACGCCTTTTGTTCCTCGTTGACTTTGATGACTGCTTCCACAATGTGGCTCGAGACATCATGCTCACCAGCGATCTGCACTAGCGCCTGCGTGTCTTTGGGGAAACAGGAGCCACCATAGCCCGGCCCGGGATGTAAAAATTTGCGCCCGATACGCCCATCTAGCCCCATGCCTTTGGCAACGGCATGGATATCGGCGCCGACCTTTTCGCAAAGCGCTGACATTTCGTTGATAAAGCTGATCCTGGTCGCTAAAAAAGCGTTTGACGCATATTTGATGAGTTCGGCGCTCTCCAGATCGGTAGCCAAAATGGGCACTTCAATCAGATTAAAGGCCCGGTACAGTTCCCGCAGCATCTTCTCGGCGCGTTTGTTTTCTGTTCCGATAACAATACGGTCCGGCCGTATAAAATCAGATATCGCGGCGCCTTCCCGCAGAAATTCGGGATTCGATGCCATATCGAAATTGGCATCGGGATTGATTCCTTCAATGCATTTTTTGACCTTTCTTGCCGTACCGACAGGCACGGTTGATTTATTGACCACAACCGTATATCCCCGTAGCAACGGCGCGATATTCCGCGCCGCCTGAAAGATATAGCTTAAGTCTGCATGACCGTCGTCGCGCCTCGGCGTACCCACCGCAATAAATACCAGATCCGAATCTACAATACAGTCCGCTAATCTGTCTGTGAATAAAAGCTGCCCCCGTTGCACATTTCGGGCAATCAGACTGTCTAGTCCGGGCTCATAGATGGGGATATTGCCGGCGTTCAGTGCCTCTATTTTTTTCCTGTCGATATCAAAGCAGTTCACATAGGCGCCAAATTCGGCAAAACAGGCGCCTGAGACAAGCCCCACATAACCGCCACCCAGCATTGTTATTTTCATTGATTATTCTCTCGACAACGGCTGGTTTTACAGGCGAAACAGATTGATATTTTCCGGAACATGAGCTCGGTCCAGTACACTCTTAATATCATAGACGCTACCACCATTCGGATTAATTAATTCAGAAACAAGCCTCCATCCTTTTCTAACAAATTCGTCATGTGGAACGGCAAGCACTACCACATCCGCTTTCTCCAGATTATCCGGTTCAATCAGACTGATCTGGTACTCGCTTTTAATGTCGTCCTTATCAGCATGAGGATCATAGACCTGAACTTTTAAAGAGTGGGCCTTCAGCGCATGGATAAGATCAACAACCCGACTGTTTCGAGCATCGACGATATTTTCCTTAAATGTGACGCCCAATACGGTGACAACAATTTTGTCGAGTACATCGTTTTCCTTCTGTAGTGTTTTTATGATCCTGGTGGCAATATATTCCCCCATGCTGTCGTTAATTTTCCTGCCGGAAAGAATAACTTCCGGGGTATAACCCATTTCAACCGATTTATAGGCAAGATAATACGGATCAACCCCGATACAGTGCCCCCCGACCAGGCCGGGAACAAAAGGTAAAAAGTTCCATTTTGTGCGCGCCGCTTCCAGAACGTCATGGGTATCAATTTCCATGTGTCCAAATAAAACCGCCAGTTCATTCATCAAGGCGATATTCAAATCTCGCTGGGTATTTTCAATAATCTTGGCCGCTTCCGCAACCTTGATAGAGGCTGCTCTGAACACCCCCGCCTCCACCACAGTGGCATAAATATCAGCGATGATGTCCAATACCTTTTTGTCCTGAGCGGAAATGATTTTTTTTATCTTTACGAAAGTGTGTTCTTTATCACCGGGGTTCATTCTCTCGGGGGAATAACCGACGAAGAAGTCTTTCCCGCTGGTCAAACGGGAAAAACTTTCCAGAATCGGAATGCATCGCTCTTCCGTAGTCCCTGGATAGACGGTGGATTCATAAACGATGATATCGCCTTTTTTTAAAATTTTTCCGACCGCTTCGGAAACATTAATCAACGCAGACAGATCGGGGTTGTTGTCGTCGTCCACCGGGGTGGGCACAGTAATAATATGGAAATTGGCCGCCGCCAGATCGTTGATATCCGCAGTGAACCGGATGCGCGATTCTTCAAGTTCGGCAGTGCTGATCTCAGCCGTTTTATCCACACCGTTTTTTAATTCGTCCAGCCGCTTTTGGCTAGTGTCGAAACCGATCACATCGTATTTTTTCCCAAACGCCACCGCAAGTGGTAAACCGACATAACCCAATCCGATGACGGAAAGTCTTCTGTTTAAGTCCATCGTTTATATTTTGTGATAGTTTTTATACCACTCAATAAATTTTTCTATACCTGTCTCAACAGGGGTCGATGGCGACCAGGCGACAGCGTCGCTTAAACGATCAACATCCGCCCAGGTTTCAACCATATCGCCGGGCTGCAACGGCAGATAGGATTTATCAGCCTTTTTCCCCAGGTTCTTTTCAATTAACTCAATAAAATAATTTAACTCAACCGGAGAATGGTTACCGATATTGTACAAACGATACGGGGCTTTACTTGTCGCCGGGTCGGGTGCGGCACTGTCCCAGTCGGGATTGGTAGCAGCAACGTGCCCGGTGAGCCGAATCATGCCCTCTACAATGTCATCAATGTAGGTAAAATCACGCTTGTGTTTGCCGTTGTTAAAGATATGGATGGTTTCGCCATTCAATATCTGGCGGGTGAATATGTACAAGGCCATATCCGGCCTGCCCCAAGGACCATAGACTGTAAAAAAGCGCAGTCCGCTCACAGGGATACCATATAAATGGCTGTAGGCATGCGCCATTAGTTCATTTGATTTTTTTGTCGCTCCGTATAATGAAAGCGGATGATCAACATTATGTTCGACACTGAACGGCGCAAGCGTATTGGCGCCGTAAACCGAACTGGTGGAGGCAAAAACCAGATGTTTGACAGGATAATGTCGACAGGCCTCCAGTATATTCATGAAGCCTGTAATATTGGAATTAATATAGGCGTATGGGTTTTCCAGAGAATAGCGAACGCCGGCCTGTGCTGCCAGATGAATAACGTATGGAGGGGATTCTTGCCTGAAAATGTCGTCTAGCTTGTCCTTGTCGGTAATATCTATTCTGTGAAAACTGAAATTCGTGTCATTTTGTAATTGAGATAGGCGCGCCTCTTTTAACAGCGGGTCGTAATAGCTGTTCACGTTATCAATGCCGATGACGACATCGCCCCGGCGAAGCAGATAGCGGGCGGTATGAAAACCGATGAAGCCGGCGACACCTGTAATAAGAAATTTCATATCGTTAAAGCTGTAAAAATATATTTCAATAATTGATTCAAAGAAAAAATGGCGTCCCCAAGGGGATTCGAACCCCTGTTGCCGCCGTGAAAGGGCGGTGTCCTAGGCCTCTAGACGATGGGGACGAGATTCGTCTTGATACGGTCAAGCTTCTTGATAATGGTGGAGCCAGGCGGGATCGAACCGCCGACCTCTTGCATGCCATGCAAGCGCTCTCCCGGCTGAGCTATGGCCCCCACTGAAATCCCAGGCTACCAGACAATACACGGCAACTCCGACTGTTTCAAGAAGAAGAACGACTTTTGATAAATTCAATACTTTTCCGCAACCGCTTCAATGTTTCATATTTTCCCAATAATCGCAGGGTGTCGTCAATCCCGGGAGAAACTTTTAAACCGGTCACGGCAACACGCAAGGGCTGTGCAAGCTCTCCTGTTTTCAGACCGTGTTTTTCCGCAACACGCGCTATCGCCGCGCCAATCTCCGCATTCACCCAGTCCTGTATTTCATTCAGCGCTTCATCCAGTGCCAGAAACGGCGCTAGAATCTGCTGGCGCAGGTACCTGGCAGCCTTGCTGTCATATTCCTCAAACTCCTGATAAAAAAAGATACTCTGCATGGCCATTTCTTTCAATGTTTTAGTTCGGTTTTTTTGCACGTTGATCAAATCTTTCAGATTGGGTCCCGCGTCAATGACGATATTCATACTTCGAAAAATATCGGATAAAGGCGTCGTCAATGATAAATCATCCGCGTTTTTCAAGTAATGCTGATTTAACCAGAGCAATTTTTTTGGATCGATTCTGGCGGCCGATTTGTTGACATCCCGAATATCAAACAGGGCGATCATTTCATCAATGCTGAAAATTTCCTGATCACCTTTTGACCATCCCAGCCGCGCCAGATAATTCAGCGTGGCCTCAGGCAGATAACCCTCTTCACGATATTCCAATATACCCGCCACATGGCTACGCTTGGACAGTTTTTTACCATCCTCCCCAAGGATCATCGGGATATGGGCATAGGCCGGTATGAACGCACCCAGTGCCTGCAGAATATTAATCTGCCTGGGGGTGTTATTCAAATGGTCGTCGCCCCGAATCACATGGGTGATCCCCATATCCATATCATCCACGGCCACAGCCAGATTATACGTCGGTATGCCATCGGAACGAGTGATGATCAAATCATCCAATTCGTTGTTTTCAAAAATAACCCTGCCTTGTACCTGATCCTGCACAATAACCCGACCGTCAAGCGGATTTTTAAACCGAATCACCGCATTCACCCCCGCCGCCTTGTTCAAGGCGCGGCAATGACGGTCATAACGAGGTTTCTCACCACGGGACAACGCTTCCTTGCGGACCTGTTCCAGACGTTCTCTGGAACACGAACAATAGTAGGCGTGCCCCGCTTCTAACAATTGCTCAACGACTTCCCTGTGGCGGCCTTGTCGCTGCGTCTGGAAATAAAGTGGTTCATCATAATCAAGCCCGAACCACGCCATCCCGTCCAGTATCATCCGCACGGACTCATCGGTGGAACGTTCCTTGTCTGTGTCTTCGATCCGTAAAATAAACTCCCCGCGGTGATGTCTGGCATAAAGCCATGAGAACAAAGCGGTACGTACACTGCCGATATGCAACATCCCTGTGGGACTTGGCGCAAAACGTGTTTTTACTGTCATTTCGAATGAAACGTGAAAAGATTGTATTTTATCCCGCATCCCGCTGGAGCAATATTCGGAATAAACAACAAGGACAGACTGTCTATCTTCTGAATCGTTTTAATGAATACGCCGAACCGTAATGCCAGCGATCAGAATTATCTGACTTTTCTGACCACCCTGATACCAATATGGTCATAAGACCGATCGGATTTGAATTTATCGCGTTTGGCACTGCGAATAGATTGAAACGGCGTACTGTAAGAACCACCCCGAACGACACGATACATGCAATCACCTCCTTCCCAGACTTCGGCATATCTTGGTGCACCCTGATAGTTTTTGTGCCAACAATCGCTTACCCATTCAGCCACGTTACCGGCGGTATCGTACACGCCAAAGACGTTGGGTTTGAAATTGCCAATTCTGGTCGGTCTGCGCGGATCAAAACCCGTCTTACAACCAAAACAGTGCGCCCGGTTGGGCTCCGCGTCATATCCCCACCAAAACGGCGTTTTTCTACCGCCAGAGGCCATGTATTCCCATTGGGCTTCACTGGCAAGGCTATACTCCTTTCCTGTTTCTTCGGACAGCCATCTGGCATAATAGTAGGCATCTTCCCAACGCACAAAAATAACCGGATGATCTTTCCTGTCCAGACCTTGTGAGTCTGGTCTTTTACGGCCGGTCGCCTTCGCAAATCGGTCATATTGCTCAAAGGTAATTTCATATTGACTGACCGCGAATTTTTTAACAACAACGTCACGCTTTGGGTATTCATCCGGATAATTGACGCTGGCATTCCCCATTTCAAACCGTCCAGGCGGAATCACCACCATCACCGGGCCTTTTCCTCCAGATTTCAGTCTGTCTTGAATAATCTTTCCCCCGGTACTCACCGTCCGGGTTTCAACCGGTTTCTGTATCGGCAGGGGATCTGCGGCGGCGGTTTCTTCCGGTTTTGCAACCACTTCTTCAGCCGTCCCGGATTCGATGGGCAACTCCTCGGTTTCCTCATCCACTATGGTTACTATGGGCCGATCCGCCGGTTTTCGCTCCATGAATGATTCCAGTAATTCCGGATTCAGGTAAAGAAAGCCACCCGCGCCGATCAACAGCAGAAAAATAACAACGGCAGTAAAACTCGAAATAGATTTATTTTCCGACAGTGTGTCAGTTGTCTCGGGCGGTTGAAGTGGAATGACAGGTTGTTGAGCATTGCCCATATTTACCGTATCTACGGTATTCTGATTATCAAGCCCCATATTGTTCGCCAGTTCGGGGCCAGAAGCGGGGGTGGGTGTTTTATCATCTATTTCTTCGCTGACATCAACGACAACGGCGGTGGTATTGTCCTGATTTGGAGTATTAGCCTTTTTGACCGCTTCCATCAGCTTGTCGGCATATTCTTTGGGTGATTTCAGGCATTTGCTCGAAAAGTCAATGAGGTCGTCGACATCCAGAGTATCCATACCATCGCTACAGAGGAGAACCCTGTCATTGGCTTGCAACTTAACAGGCTCCCGCGGGATATCAATTTCATTGATATCATCACCGGTAATCGCACTCATCAACATATTTCGTGATAATCCGGCCTCTGGAACCACCTGTTTTCCCTGTGCCTCCATTCTGTCAAGGAAACCACCATAGCTGTGATCGGCGTTCAATTTCTTCAGTTCACCGTTTCTGAGCAGGTAACAATGACTGTCACCCACACTGGCCCAGATAATATTTCCATTTTCAAGCACTGCGGCAACCATTGTGCAACCCATGCCCGCCAATGCCGGTGTTTCGACAATGGTTTCTTTTATCGAATGATTGGCCTTGATAATGGCCAACTCCATGATATTTTCCAGATCATCTGTCGGATAATTTTCGGAAACGTATTTATTGAAAGCCTGTACAGCCATATTACTGGCGACATTTCCAGCCGCATGTCCACCCATGCCATCCGCGACCACAACCAGTACACTAGGCATACCCTTTGCATCAATCAAGTGCGTAATCAGAAAAGCATCTTCCTGATAGTCTCTGGCACCGTCAATTTGTGAACCGGCTAATTCAAACTCAAGTTCCATCGTTATTTTATTTTTACTTCGGATCAACAGTATTTTAGTATTTAAAATATCATGAGGAAAACGACTTAAATATTAGTGACCGATACCCTATCCTTAATATTGATAGAGATTAGTTTTAAGCCATGAGAATTTCATATATTTCACTCTAATATTACAACATTACAACATAAAATTCTCTGGCAGTTTTGGCAATCTAGACAAAAAATATTAATTGTCACCCATAAACAAACAAAAAACCGTTTTCAATCCTGGATTCCAGTCTGTTTAACGGGCGATTACCTTTTTCAATACATTCCCCGTTTTCAATATTAAACTTCCAGCCGTGCTTCGGACAGGTCAAAACATTGTCTCGCAAGGCCAATAGCGAAATGTTTGTGGCCTGATGCGGGCAACGACTGTCAAACACCACATAGTCACCACCACGCCGGTTCACAAAACAAGCTGGATTATGATCATGTTCAAAGCGGGATAATCCTTCCGGTATCTCATCTACCGCTGCCAGTTTATGCCATTTCCGCTCGCTTCCAAGACATTCGGGGCTGAATTCGGGAATATCCATGCCAAGGATAATATCCACTGCCCAGATTATTTTACTGAAACCCAATATCGGCATGGAAACCAGCATGGCATCCAGTATTTCATCTGCCGTATTCCCTGCCTGTAACGCCCTTGGCAAATATTGTCTGAGCCCGGTTTCCGTCTGTGCACCTATTTTGGTAATAAAAGACAATAATGAACGGGTTTTGGCGTCAAGATGCACGCCGCCTTTTTGCAAAAACAGGAAATACGGCTTGATGGCATCCCGCCTGACGTTTAACAGATAATCCAGTGCGTCACTCATCCACAGTAACCTCTTTTGCAGCCTCTTTTGAGGAAAAGGAAGTCATCTTAACAGGATATTCGTCAAACTTGCCCGTAAAAAAATCCTCCGTGCGGTATGTTCTGAACGGTTCACGATAATCAGGATGGATAAAAATAATATTGATATTCGGGTCGACGGGTTTTTCTATCTTGTCCGAATGTGAAAATAGAAATGACTCTGTGACGATACGTTTCATCGGCACATGGATGGAAACAACGTTCATTTTTCCACTGTTCCGTTGCGTGCAGGCGTTTTCATTAAATTGCTGTACACATCTGGCAATCACCCGCACCACCGGGTTACCCGTCTCGGCATCAACAATCCTGAACGTGCCCTCGGCAAAATCCAACCGGACGTCTGTTTTGACGCCAAACAGGGCGAAATAGTCGCCTATTACGAATCCACCGATCAGTAACAAGATAACGACAACGCTATATACCGCCTTTCTGGCCTTCACTGTCAATCTCTCCTCAGACGTGTGTTTGTCGAAATAGGCGTCGGGTATAAAAAGACGACGATATAGGAGGAAACGGCAAATGTAATCAATGTGGTCAGTTGTATCAAATAGGAAACGTTTTCCGTCATGAGACCGGACTGTACAGCCAGTACCGCGATCAATAAGGAAAACTCGCTTAGCTGCCCCAGACGAAACCCGATTTCAAAAGCGACTCGTTTTTTCTCACCCTGTGTTCGAAATAACCAGCCGAATATCAACGGCTTTATCAGCAGGGTAAATATCGCCAGCACCGTAGCAGGTAACACAATGCCACCAACAACCGACATATCAAAACTGGCGCCCAGGGAAAAGAAAAACAAAATCAGGAAAAAATCCCGCAACGGTTTCAATCTTTCAGTGATAAACAGTGCAATCGGACTGGATGCCAGGGTCACGCCCGCAATAAAGGCGCCTATTTCATAAGACAGGCCAACATAATGCGCCAGCTCGGCAATCCCGAGACACCAGGCAATCGCAAGCAAAAAGATATACTCGTGGATCTGCTCAAAACGCCGGATCAATGTCATCAGGATAAACTCTTTTACCATATAGGAGAAAATGGCGAGCAAAGGCAGGCAAACAAGTTGCATCCCGATGTCAATCGCCACATTGCCCCCCTTGCCGTAACCTTGCAGCAAAAGCAACACAATGATAGCCAGTAAATCCTGTATCAATAAAATACTGATAATGATCTGCCCGATGTGCTTGTGGTGCAGAATAGTCGTTGGCAACAGCTTCAAGCTGACAATGGTACTTGAGAAGGCCATGACCACGCCGATCAATAAGGCCTGTAGCGTTTCATAGGAAAACAACAGACCGATAACAAAACCCGATACAATAAAAATGACCGTGCTGACGAACGTCACCACCGTGGCCTCCCGCAATATCCGCCATAATTGCCGCGGAAAAAGGTCAAGCCCCAGAAGATACAATAAAAAGATGATCCCGATACTGGATATATCGCTGATTAAATCGGCGTCATCAATAAAACCCAACCCCCACGGGCCCAATATCAAACCAAGGACGATATAGGCCACAATCATCGCCTGACGCGCATAGAGGGCCACCGTCGCGAACAAGGCCGCCCCGGCGAATATCAGAAAAATGGAAAATGTGATTGTCGTCTCAACCATATCGGCCTAACCGGAATATATGCAGAAGCCCAAATGCAACGCAAAAAAATGCTGACTTCGTCATAAAAATGACGACGAATTTCACGCTATTTCTATTACTGCTTTATTTCTTCACGCTATAAACTAAGTACTAAATAAACTAAAGCTTTTTTGCACCTCCTATAATAACTACTGCTTTTTGTGCTGCTTTTTTTACTATACTTTTTGTACTGCTTTTTTTACTATATGATAACTGTTAAAGTGAGTTGACAACAGAATACTTACTTGAGAACAAAATACCATTTCTTAATTCTTGAAGAAGAACATATTCTTGGTCCCCGTTTGTAGGCATGGTTGCTAAAAAAACTAGATGATGACAATCCCAAAACCCTGCCTGCTGAAACAGACGCTTTTCTTCACAGGCCCGTTGTGTCATACAGACTGGGATAATCTGTTCACCTTGCCACAATCCCAAAAGCAATCCGGTACCCCCGATCCTGTAAGCTTCAGAACCGGAGCCGACTTCTTCGTCAATCCCGGAATCACTGCCACCGTCTGTAGCCTTGGACTCATGGAAAAGCAAGAATACAAAAGCACGTAAATACGTTAATGCAACAGGAGAAAAAGTGAGGAAAAATCCGTGAAAACAGAAGACGTTGGTACAAAATTCACTGTCGCTACAGGGACATTGGAACAGGATCATGATCTGCAGAAAAAGGATCATGATGCAAAAATACCGGCACACGATAGCAATATGGCGCGGTCGGAGACAATAGATCAGGGTGGCATGACCTACGGGGAAGACATGAAAACGTGCCACACCGGTACCGGGATTCAGACTGATCATATTACTGGACAATATCGCGTGATACGCCGTAACGGCACAGTCACCGCATTCGATCCCGACAAAATATCAATCGCCATGACCAAAGCCTTTATCAGCGTTGAAGGCGGCCCTGCCGCCGCTTCAAACCGTATCCATCAGACCGTCGCCGGTCTGACGGAGAAAGTACTGGTTGCACTGACCCGCCGTATGCCGGAGGGCGGTACCGTTCATATTGAAGATATACAGGATCAAGTGGAACTGGCGCTGATGCGCACCGGTGAGCAGAAAGTCGCCCGCGCCTACGTTATTTACCGTGAGGAGCATTCGCGTGAACGTGCCGCCGCCGCGAAGAAAAACCCGGCAATGCGAACGCCTGAGACTGTTCATATTGTCCGCGCCGATGGCCGCAAAATGCCGCTGGATCTTGGTCGCATCCAGACAATTGTGGCGGAATCCTGCGCCGGTTTCGACGGGGTTGATGCGCAATGTGTCATTGAGGATATACGTAATAATTTATTTGATGGCATGGAAGAAGTTGATGTCAGTGATACGCTGGTGATGAGCGCACGGACGTTAATTGAAAAAGAACCTGATTATACCTATGTCGCCGCCGGTCTGTTGCTGGATAAACTACGTCAGGAGTCCCTGAGCTTTATTGAGGGTGCGGTAACGCAGGCTACGCAGCAGGAGATGCGGGAATATTACCCCGATTATTTCGGAAAATATATCCGGCGCGGAATTGAACTGGAGTTACTCGACAAAGAACTGGGGCGATACGATCTGGAGCGTCTCGGCAGGGTTTTGCAGGTTGATCGTGATCGCCAGTTCACCTATCTTGGTCTGCAGACCCTGTACGATCGCTACTTTATTCATTCCCGGGGAAACTGTTTTGAATTGCCACAGGCTTTCTTTATGCGCGTCGCGATGGGACTCGCCATTAATGAGCAGGAGCGTGATGCGCGCGCCATTGAATTTTATGAGCTGCTGTCGTCATTCGACTTCATGAGCTCCACGCCAACCTTGTTTAACTCCGGGACCTGTTGTCCGCAACTGTCCAGTTGTTATCTGACGACGGTGCCCGATGATCTTGACGGTATTTTCAGCGCTATCCGGGACGACGCACTACTCTCCAAGTTCGCGGGAGGTCTCGGTAATGACTGGTCTCCGGTGCGCGCTCTGGGTGCCCATATCAAAGGGACGAATGGCAAATCCCAAGGGGTAGTGCCTTTTCTGAAAGTCGCCAATGATACCGCTGTCGCCGTTAATCAGGGAGGCAAACGTAAAGGGGCCATGTGTGCTTATCTTGAAACCTGGCATCTTGATATTGAGGAGTTCCTGGAACTGCGCAAAAACACCGGTGACGAACGGCGGCGGACACATGATATGAATACCGCCAACTGGATTCCGGATTTGTTCATGAAGCGCGTTATTGAAGAAGGTGACTGGACCCTGTTTTCTCCGCACGAAACACCTGAACTTCACGACCTGTACGGCCTTGAGTTTGAACAACGATATATTAAATATGAAAAAATGGCAGCAGCAGGCAAACTGGATAACTTCAAGACCCTGCCAGCGGTTGAGTTGTGGCGTAAAATGCTGGGTATGCTCTTCGAAACAGGGCATCCGTGGATAACCTTCAAGGATGCCTGCAATATTCGTTCACCACAGTCGCACGTAGGCGTAGTGCATTCTTCCAACCTGTGCACTGAGATTACGCTCAACACTTCCGCGGAGGAGATCGCGGTGTGCAATCTGGGTTCGATCAATTTAAGCCGTCATGTCAATGAAAATGGTCTGGATACTGCGAAACTTGAAAAGACTATCGCAACAGCCATGCGTATGCTGGACAATGTCATTGACTACAATTATTACAGCGTTGGCAAGGCGCGTACTTCCAATCTGCGTCACCGTCCGGTAGGGTTGGGGATTATGGGTTTTCAGGATGCCTTGTATAAACTTCGGGTCCCTTATACTTCCGAAACGGCCGTTAAGTTTGCCGACAACAGCATGGAGATAATCAGTTACCATGCCATCAAGGCCTCTACCGATCTGGCGGAAGAACGGGGATCTTATTCAACGTACAGCGGCTCATTATGGAAACAGGGGGTCCTGCCAATTGACTCCATGCAGAAACTGCTGGATGAACGCGGTGATTTTCTGCAGGCTGATATGTCGCAGACTCTGGACTGGGAGGCGTTGCGCCAGCGAGTAAAGACGGTTGGCATGCGTAACTCCAACTGTATGGCGATTGCGCCAACGGCGACGATTTCCAATATCTGTGGCGTCAGCCAATCCATTGAACCGACTTATCAAAACCTGTTTGTCAAATCGAATCTGTCTGGCGAATTTACCGTCGTTAATCCCTATCTGGCCCGAGACTTGAAAGAACGGGGGCTGTGGGACGATGTCATGGTGCATGATCTGAAATATTTCGATGGTAGCGTGCGGTCGATTGACCGTATCCCTGATGATTTGAAGGAACTCTACGCCACCGCCTTTGAGATTGACGCTCGCTGGCTGGTAGAGGCCGCCGCACGGCGACAGAAATGGATAGATCAGAGCCAGTCACTTAACCTTTACATGGCCGAGGCTAGTGGTCGAAAACTGGATAATCTGTATAAACTCGCCTGGATCCGCGGATTGAAAACAACCTATTACCTGCGTTCGCTGGGCGCAACACATATGGAGAAGAATGCGGTTGCTCAGCAAGCTGTAAAAAGCCAAAATGATGATTCCGGGATCGCAGAATGCTCCATTTTGTATCCAGACTGTGAGGCATGTCAGTGATATGTCGACGGTATGGGATAACAGCGGCAAACGCTTAGTAAAGTACCATGCGTTATCCATTGCATTATTTATTCTCAGGAACTGCCAAGAGTAAGGAGATTATGTCAGATGTTAAATTGGGATGAAACAATAAAACCGACCGATAACAAGCTGAAAACCGCGCCGTCTGATACCGTATTGGCGCATTCCGTTATCGAAATCGAAAGCGTTATCAGCGATTCGTCGGTGCCGGAAACTGGCACGGATTATCAAGGAGCGCCTGCGGACGACGCTGGAACGAATTACGGCGCCGAACCCGTTAAGCCGGGTGATAAGCGTATCGTTAATGGTCAAACGGATATCAACCAATTGGCGCCGTTCAAATATCCTTGGGCCTGGAATTTCTTTTTAAATGCCAATAAAAATCACTGGACGCCGCTGGATATCAGTATGGCGCAGGATGTGGCGGACTATCGGTACAAGCTGACACTGGAAGAAAAACACGTCTACGAGAATGTGCTGTCCTATCTGACAACCTCGGATATTCTGGCTATGCGTAATATCGGTCTGGCGGTCATGGAGAAAATGTCCGCGCCCGAATTACAGATATATCAGGCCAGACAGGTCTATGAAGAGGCCCTGCATACCTGGGCTTATCAACATTGTATTGAAACTATCGGGCTTGACCAGGGCGAGATTTACAATCGTTATCGGGTGGTGCCTGAAATTTACGGCAAGATAGCCGTTGCCAATCGTCGTCTGAATTCAGTTTTGCGATCGGATATTGATCTGAATGATCGGGACGAGTTGCATAATTTCGTCATTTCCTACCTGTTTTTCGCTGCCGTTTTTGAAGGTTGCTGGTTTTACAATGGCTTCAGCCCCATTTTTGCCCTGCAACGTCGCGGGCTGATGAAAGGCACCGCCGAACAGTTGCAGTACATCATGCGCGACGAGGTGATGCATGCCACATTCGGGATCCGGGTTGTAAAACAGATCATACAAGAAGAAGGCATGGAACCGGATAAAAAAGCTGTCAGAAATATGTGGGATGAATCCTACGAAGCGGAAAAGGCCTACGCCGGATATATCCTCAGAGACCCAATACTCGGTTATTCCGCCAGAATGCATATCGGGCAGTTTCAGTACATCGCAAATCGGCGCGCTAATCAACTTGGTTTGAAAGAGGAGCCTTTTCCCGGCGCGGAATCGACCCTACCCTGGTTAGACGAACAGGCCAATTTGAGAAAGGAAAAGAATTTCTTTGAAACTCGGGTGACCGAGTATCAGACCGGAGGAGCGTTAAGTTGGGATTAAGCCTTTTGTAATTACCGAAAGCATCAGGCATTACAAAAAAGACCACCTGGTTTTATGTCAGGGAGTCTGTGCAAACCCTGCGGTAATAAACAGGCTGTTGATCGTATGATCGCGCCGTTTACAAAAAACAAGACCCCCCGTAAAAAAACCGGCGCAATGGGCTTGAACACAATCTAAAGACTCTGGCAATGACAGCGAAAAACGGTCAGTTGATGATTATCCGGTCCGGCCGCAAAAATGGCTTGCTATCTGTTTGCTGGATTTAGCAGATGCCAGGCTCGCTCGCATCTGCGGTTATCCCGGGGTCCTTGCGCGAGTGGCGTTAAATTACCTGACAGACAGACGATGCCAGCCAACCCGACATGACACGAATAAGACCATACCGCATCTGCAATTCCGGCAAAGCAACCCTGAGTCAATCCTGTATCTGTGGAAAGGTAGGCACACAGGTTTTTTTATTGACAACATCCGCAGAAAATATACCGATCATTACAAGAAATGCATAGGCAAAGTGTGCCGGAAAACAAAGCTCCGATATAATCGGAACGGTAAAGGCAACACATATATAAGCCATAGAAACGGAACGCTACCCAAAAATGTGTTAAAAGTGCCTGCACTGGCCAGTAGATCCTGTCGCGGAGAATGCTTGTTCATGTACCGCTATTGTGGCAGCAAATTGTATCCGTCGCGATTTCTGCTAAAGCATGAAAATTGCGACATACTGCAACACCCGAAACGGCAATCAATGGCGCTAACAAGCCCCTCTGTAAAATCGGCGGTCAATGGACCGGAGACTTTGATCTCTTTTGCCAGACCAGGCTCAGAATATATTGTCACTCAAAAGCTCGATTCGGAGTTTTTTACGGTGGAAACGAATCCAGAATATGTATCCTTTGGCAAGAAACGACCAAGGCTCAACCCTGATGATATACGCTTACGTTATAGAGCAATGTGCTCATCATTGTATAAAAACCGGCTGTTCCGTCCCATCGCTGCAAATTACTGCGGATACCCGCGATGAACGCGCATACATGGCGGGAAAGCATTCAGACACTGACACATCCTCGTGTCATCACGATGTTTCTGTTCGGCATTTCCGCAGGTCTGCCTCTAGCGTTGATCTTCGGTTCACTCAGCCTGTGGTTGCGCGAGGCTGGCGTTGATCGTTCGGTCGTTACCTTTTTCAGTTGGGCCGCGCTCGGCTATTCATTCAAATTTGTCTGGGCACCTATTGTTGATCAGCTACCCCTGCCCTTTCTGAGCACTCGTCTGGGAAGAAGAAGGGCCTGGATATTATTCGCGCAATTCAGTGTCATCGCATCCATACTTGTCATGGCATTTATTAATCCGGCATTGAGCGATCTCCATTTGAAACTGATGGCACTGGCCTGCATTATTCTGGGTTTCTCCTCGGCGACACAGGATATCGTGATCGATGCCTACCGAATTGAATCCACGCCGTCTGATTTGCAGGCATTGACGGCAGCCTCCTATATCACTGGATATCGCGTCGGCATGTTGCTGTCCGGTGCGGGGGCGCTGTATCTCGCGGAGACGCTGGGTTCGGAAACGGGGGCATATCATTACGCTGCCTGGCGGATAACGTATATAAGTATGGCGGTGATGATGTTGATTGGCGTCACCACAACCCTGATCATTGGCGAACCTGCTATTGTTCAAAAGCACGTACGGCGTTATTCAAACCGAAACTACATCCGCTTTTTTCTGGTCTTTATTCTCGCCGTCACCGGTTTCGTGCTGGGCTTTCATTTCAGTCCGGTGATCATCGACAGGTGGGTATATTCTCTATGCGCACCGTCGGAGCATAATGCACTTGCCAATTTTGGTGTGGAATTAGCCAGGCTCGGGCTCAGTACGCTGGCGGCCGGGGCGGTGATGCTGGGACTAATTCGAATCAGCTTTGTGGAAAAGACCATGATCGTCGACAGCTATATCTCTCCTATCATGGATTTTTTTAAACGGTACGCGTTGGGACCTGGAGGGTTGGTATTGGTGCTCATCGGTTTGTATCGCATCTCCGATATCGTACTGGGAGTGATCGCCAATGTGTTTTATCAAGATATGGGTTACAGCAAGACGGATATTGCCACTGCAGCAAAGACGTTTGGGCTGTTCATGACTATTATCGGCGGCTTTCTGGGCGGTGTTCTGTCAATACATTTCGGGATAATCAGGGTGCTATTTGTCGGTGCTCTACTCGCCGCGCTCACTAATTTATTGTTTATGGGGCTCGCTGTCGCCGGGCACGATATCACGCTACTGTACGTCGTCATCGCAGCAGATAATTTGGCGGGCGGGCTGGCCAGCGCCGTTTTTGTCGCCTTCCTGTCGCGCCTGACCAATATTTCATTCACCGCCATGCAGTATGCTCTGTTCAGTTCACTGACAACGCTGTTTCCCAAACTCATTAGTGGGTATTCCGGCACTATCGTCAATAACATAGGCTATATCGACTTCTTTTTATTGACATTTTTGCTTGGACTGCCGGTACTGCTTGTCATTTACCTGCTTGGCAGACATCTGAAATTTGAATGATTATCCATGAGGCTCACACTTCTCGCAGTAAAATTTTTCGGCATCGGAAGAATGATGTTCAACCACGTTTGTCTATCCAGCCTGTCAATAAAAGAAAAGCGTTTTATCGCAAAGCGTCCTGACACAAAGCCGGCACGGCAACAACCAGACAAATAAAGTCGGTCTCTCAAACTACGCAAAATGGCAATCATCGGTTATCATTCCCGACCTCACTTTGATTACCGCCGATTTTTAATGATAGAGACTATTAAATCAACCTTTCGCTTGTTGCTGTTTATCCTGCCCGCTCTACTGCCTGCAGACCTGGCCCGGGGCCAGAAGGATGCGCTTGAAGCCGCGCTTGAAACAAAGGTCAAAGCGCAGGAAGAACGTCGAAAATCACAGGAAGCCATAGACGGGCTAGCGACGGAAACCCGTGACCTTTTGCAGAAATACAGTGATATTACCCGTAAGTCGGATCAATTGAGCGCCTACAATCAACAGCTCTCCAAACTGATTAAACAGCAAAGTCGTTCACTGGATTCGATTCAGCGGCAACTGGACAATATTGAAGAAACCCGGCGTAATATTGTGCCGTTGATAAGCAAGATGGTTGACACGCTTGAAAAATTCATCTCGCTTGACCTTCCTTTCCTCGTCAAAGAACGCCAGCAGCGTGTGACCAAGTTAAAGAAAATCATGGACCGACCGGATGTCACCCTGTCGGAAAAATACAGACGGATCATGGAAGCCTACCGGATTGAAGTAGAATACGGACGTACCATTGAGGCATATAACGATGCGATTGAAATTGATGGACGGGAATATACCGTTGATATCCTCAGAGTGGGGCGCCTGCTGATAGTCTTTCAAACATTGGATGGCAAGCTGTCCGGAGTCTGGAACAAACAGAGCAAACTCTGGGAGAAATTACCGGACAAATTCAGCCGATCCATCCGGCAGGGACTGAAAATAGCTAAAAAACAAGCACCGCCTGAATTGATTAAACTGCCTGTAAACACGGCGGATTCATCATGAATAAAATCTTGATCGCGCTATTGTATTTATTCGCCCTGCCCATCTTTGCTGCAGAACCGGTAAGTCTGCAAGCATTACTGGAACAGATCAAAAAAGAACGTCTGGCAGACAAAAAACAGTTTGTCGAACGCGAATTAAAATTCAAATCTTCTCGTGATCAGCAAAAGGAACTGCTGACAGAAGCCATCGCCGAACTGGAAAAAAAAGAACAGCACAACGCCTCACTACAGCAACAATATGATGAACATGAGGCAGAAATAAATCGCCGAAAAAAACTGTTGGAGGAAAAAACAGGGACACTGAACGAACTTGACGGCATCGTCAAACAGATCGCCGGTGAACTGAATGCCATTATTGATACCTCGCTGGTCTCCGCGCAAAAAATCGATCGAGGTCAAATACTGGACACCCTGACCGGGCGCGAAGAGTTCCCTTCCCTGCAGGAACTGGAGGAACTGTGGATATTAACCATAGACGAGATGGTCGAATCCGGCAAAATAGCGACTTTTCCTGCCAGGATTATCACTGCCGAAGGCAACGAAGTTGAACGGGAGGCAACCCGTGTCGGCGTATTCAACGCTATCTCCAATGGACGCTTTGTGAAAATCCTGCCGCATACCAAAAAATTGATGGAGCCGGCACGACAACCTGGGCGACATTACCTTGAGATGGCAAAAAATCTGGAAACGGCGGCAGCAGGTATGCATGCCTTCCCTATCGATCCGACCCGGGGCGCGATGCTGGCCCTGCTGGTGCAGACACCCGATCTGAAAACCCGTATTGAGCAGGGTGGGTTCATCGGATATGTGATACTGTTTATCGGTCTGATCAGTTTGTTTATTACATTTGAACGATTCATTTTTTTAACCCGCATCGGAAGAGACATTCGGGCACAATTAAACAGCACACAGGCAGGCGATAATCCACTCGGACGGATCATGCGGGTCTATGGAGACAATGCGGGAGTTGATACCGAAACATTAAGTCTCAGGCTTGACGAGGCGATAATCAAGGAAATACCACGGATACAACGCGGATTAAGTACCTTGGGACTGTTTGCGGCCATCGCGCCATTGCTGGGGCTTCTGGGAACGGTGACCGGTATCATTGAGACATTTCAGTCAATCACCTTGTATGGAACGAGCGATCCGAGAGTGATGTCAGGCGGAATATCACAGGCGCTGGTTACCACCGTGATGGGGCTGGTGGTGGCAATCCCTCTGTTGCTCTTTCACAGTCTGCTGTCGAGCAAGAGCAATACGCTGATACGGATACTAGATGAAAAGAGCACAGCCTTTACCGCCCTGCTCTCTGAAGAAACCAATTTGTCCCGCCCGTCAATAGCAGTGTCTGATGCTTGAGCATATTGACATCATGCAAGTTTTTTTCGATAAAGGTGGCCCGGTGCTTGCCGCCATTTTTTACTTGTCTCTGCTTTTATGGATACTGATTATTGAACGCTACCACTTCCTGCTCAGGATACATCCAGCCAGTCTGGAAAAAACGCTGGGGGAATGGCGGCGTTGCAAGACCACTTCCTCATGGCATACCTTGAAAATCCGTAATGGCTTTCTGGCGGATTTGTCCATCGCTCTCAGAAGTAATCTTGCCTTTATAGATGTCCTGACGGGGGTACTGCCGCTTTTGGGTCTTTTGGGGACGGTCACCGGCATGATCGCCTTGTTTGAAATATTAAATGTTTTCGGCACCGGCAATGTGCGCGGGATGGCGAACGGTATCTCCAGAGCGCTCCTGCCAACAACGGCGGGATTAGTCACTTCCATCATCGGAATATATTTCAGCGCCGATATCAAAAAACGCATCAAAAGAAGTGAGTTGCATGCGAAGGACTTGCTGGCAGGCTGAGAATGAGATATACCCATTCAAAACAGGAAGCTTCAACGTATAACGTCAATCTGACACCTTTGATTGACATGGTATTTATCCTGTTGATCTTTTTTTTGGTAACCGCCTCATTCACCAAGGAATCCGGCCTCAATGTGGACCGCCCTACCGCCGAAACGGCTACCAGACAGGAACAGAGCAGTCTGATCATCGGCATTAGCCGGAACGGGGAAATCTGGATTGATAACAGGGAGGTCGAATTACACGCGGTGCGCGCCCATGTTGAACGTCTTCAGGCACAAAATCCTGAAGGCACTGTCATCATTTTGGCTGACCGTGCGGTGGAGACCGGCGCTACCGTCCAAGTATTGGACCAAGTGAAACTGGCCGGGGTGACAAACGTATCCATTGCGGCCTCTTCCGATTAAGCGCCCTAGACACCTATGCGATTTTTGCAGGCAAACGTACGATACAAGGCAAAGTATCCGCTCATTATTATGTTTGCACTGCTATTGAACTTCGCGGTATTCACGCTTATTCAACGATTGACCACGAACACGGATGAACCGCTCACCCGATTAATTCCGCTCGATTCGGTAAACTTTATCCGGCTAGAACAGGAAGCAAAAACGCCAAAAAACATAAAAGACGATAAAAGGCCGGAGCCGCCAGCGGAACAGGAACCACCGCTACTGGAAATAAGTAACCCGAAAGTGGATAAACCGAAAACGGAGCAAACGCAGTTGAATATACCAAATGTTGATATTCCCATAACCTTGTCCGGCCTGCCCTGGCCCGGTAACGCTATCAAAAGCTCCCCGGCACAATCCATCCCTGTCGACGCGACGATCACCGTTGACAATGACCTGGTACCAACCCTGAAAATTCCGCCGACCTATCCGCCGCGCGCCTTACGCAGAAAAATAGAAGGCATAGTGACAGTCGAATTCACCGTCACCACAACAGGTGCGGTAAAATCCCCGGTGGTTATCAGGGCCAAACCGCCCGGGGTATTTGACAATGCGGTTTTAAGGGCGATCATTAAATGGAAGTTTAATCCTGACAGAGTTAACGGCAAAGCCGTCGAAAAACGGGTGCGCCAGAACGTGAAATTCAAGTTGCAATAACGTTGATGCATTGGATAAAAATCATAGCAGGGCTCGCCGTCATCGGCACCTTGTCGTGCTGGAAAATTACAGCCTCTGCCGAAGAGAACGTTTACGCGATTGAGACGGTGACCTATGCCGAATTGACCAAAATACACGATGATATGAGTGCCGGTAACAATAGCGCCGCATTGAAAAAATTAAAAGCCCTGATTGCATCACATTCGTTAAAAGATTATGACGCCGCCGTGGTATATCAAACTATGGCCTATGCTGAAAATGCCTTGAATAACCTGGAGAATGCCGTGCAACATTCCATCCAGGCACTATCATATCACGCCTTGCCCGAAAAGCAGACACATGAACTTAATTTTTCCACCGCCCAGCTCCTGATCCAGCTAGACAGACCTGCGGAAGGACTGAAGTATCTTGAAAAATGGTTTGCCGGCAACCCGCCCAAGGCCGAGGCGTATCTGCTGGCGGCAATCGCCCATTATGATCTGAAAAACTACTCACAGTTAAACATCTATGCTGAAAAAGCCATATCCATGAACGATCAGGCACCGTTAAACTGGTACGAATTATTGCTGTCGGGCTATTTTGAAACAAAAGATTATCAAAAAGCGGCTCCTGTACTGGAGAAGATCATTGATAAAAACCCGGATAAACCTGATTACTGGTTGCAGCTCGCCGCTTTGTATCAATATTTAAAGCAGGACAAAAAAACACTGGCCGTCTATGAACTGGCTTATGCTAAAAAACTATTAAAAGAAGAAGGCATCATTCAACTGGTTAAAAACCTGCTTTATTTTGAAATGCCCTACAAGGCCGCCGGTATCCTTGAAAAAGAAATTGGAGCCGGTGTGATAAGCGCCGATCAGGAAATACTGATATTGCTGGCCAATAGCTGGACCTTGGCCAAAGAGGACGAAAAGGCACAAGCCGTACTAAGTGAAATTGTTGAAATATATCACGACGACAAAACACGACTAAGGCTCGCGCAACTTTATTACCAAACGAAGAAATGGGACAGCATGCTCGCTATCCTGGATGTGGAATTCAAAACGGATGATCAGCAACTTAAATCGGGGCTGAACCTTTTGCTGGGTATCGCTTTATATCACACGAACCACCATAGTCGGGCAATACAGGCTCTCACATCCGCCCTGTCGCATAAGTCAACCGAAGATCAAGCCGAATGGTGGTTACAATACATCAAGAATAAACCCGAATCGGAAAAACAAGGCTGAACCTCATTGAAACGATTTCAGCCGGCTAATCAGTTCACGGGCGGTCTGAATCCGATCATCCACTCTCTTCGCCAACAGACCTGCAATAATAGATTGATAATGTATTAAAGAATCCGGTAGCTTCGGGATCGGCGCGTGAATATGCTGGTAAATTAACGCCTCTGCTGTTGCTGCCCGAAAAGGTTTTTCTCCTGTTAGCAGTTCATAAAATATCACACCCAGACTATATAGATCGGCACGAGTATCAACCTCCATGCCTTCGCCTTGTTCGGGGCTCATATAAAATGGGGTGCCCAGTATCTGTCCAAGTGTCGTCATCGCTTCGGATATACCACCTATGCTTTTAGAAATGCCAAAGTCAACCAATGCCAGACTGTCATCGCCCCGAAACATAATATTGGCCGGCTTCAAATCTCGATGGACTATATTGACGGCATGAATTTGTTCCAGACCATGTGCAATATGTATCACATAATTAAGCACTGTCTCAGGATCCAAATTCATTTCGCACCGTTGTTTAAGATCTCCTCGAGCAAAAAACTCCATGACGATATAGCCATATTCTTTGGTGCGCCCATGTTCATATATTTTAGCGACATATGGAGAATTTAAATCCGCAATCAATGTCGCTTCCTGAATAAAGCGTTGTAACAATCTCGGGGCACGTGTACGAGTAAGGTCAAGTATCTTTAATACGACGGTCAAATTGTCTTGAATCCTTTCGGCCAGATAGACCTTGGACATCGCTCCCTGACCAATCATACGGACAAATTTATAACCAATATCCGCACCTGAACCCAGCAGGGTATCTTTTTTTAACGTTTTTCTGAGTATTCTGGAGGCTTCATTAATTTCATCTTGTCTTTTAGCATCTGATTGCTTTGCAAAATCATTGGTCACATCCTGTACCATTTTAACAATACGCTTCGGCGTGACGTCGGTTTTGTTAATATAATCGGCCGCCCCCAGTTTCATCGATTTAACAGCCACATACTCGTCACCCTCCGCCGTCAAAATAATTGTCGGTGGAAAATTCGGCTTGTCTCTGAACTCTTTTAACCAGAGCAATCCATCTTCATTAGGACCCAACTTATAATCCAGCAACAAAATATCATATCTGGACCAGTCATAATTCTCCGGCGGCTTGCCCAGAGCATCAAAATCATATTCAATGAACTCGACATCTTCCATCCCGCTCAAATACAGTCTGCATAAGGCCCTGAAGTCGTTGGAATCGTCAATAATTAATATTCTCATAACGCTTTATGCCAGTTTGCTGCTCTCCTTTTGATAAAAAGTCCATTAATAAAAACTTTCGGAATATTTAATTCAGCGTTACCAAAGCTCAAAAAATACGGACCTTTATTTGTCCATCCGCAATCCTTGATAGAAAAACATCAAAACGATACATATCTGATATTATATAATTCAAAAATCCATCTTAACTATTTTTACCGGAAGTGCATACTTTACCCGACATTCTATTACTTTTTGTACTGTTTCTGTGTTCTTTAGCGGTAAAAACAGCGCATGCCATCCCTGCCTGCGATGAATTTTTAACCTATAACAACGTTGAAAATCTTAAAAAACCCGATATCCCTTTTAAAAAGGGTCTGCTCTGGAAGATAGCGAAAAATGATAAGATTAATTATCTTTACGGCACGATTCATTCGCAGGATTATGCTGTCAGTCAACTTCCTGCTCCGGTAAAAATTGCACTGGGCCAGAGCAAATTATTATTGATAGAGACCATCCCGGACCAGGCTGCCAGCGATACCTTCGCCGACATGATCTATTTTCAGGATACACAACAACTCGAACAATTTCTTGAACCCGAATTTATACAAAAATTAGCAGATATCATAGTCAATTATGGTGTTGCCAAAGAGCGGGTTAACAACCTCAAACCCTGGTCCGCTTTCAGTTTAATCGGAAGACCGCGACCGGGATATGCGCCGACGCTGGAAAGCGAGCTGTTAAAATTCGCCCGGCAGCACACGCTTGAAACACAGTCACTGGAAAGTATGGGGGAAATTTTATCCATGCTGGACACATTATCTATGCATGATCAAATCACAATCCTCAAAGATACGATATGTAATCACACCAATATTATTCTGTCTACGAAAACACTCATTGATCTTTATCTAGACAGGGATTTGGCCGGCATAGTCGCGTTTAATTGGCAACCGCATCATGATGAACAGGTTTTTGAACGCTTGATGCAAAATATCCTGTATGAACGCAACGAACGAATGTTACGGCGAATCATCCATGCGTTTGAGAAAGGGGACGTCTTTGTCGCCGTAGGTGCCCTGCATCTTGCGGAAGAAAAAGGCCTGCTTAATCAATTAGCAAAACTAGACTATAAAGTATCTGCTATTTATTAGCCTGTTCACTCATTTCTGATATTTATTCTTCCATTCCAAATAAGGCATACCGTAAATAATCTCTCTGGCCCCCTCGTAGTCTATTTCCACACCTTTATCTTCCGCCGCTGCCTTATACCATTTAGACAGGCAATTCCGGCAAAACCCGGACACATTCATCAGGTCAATATTCTGCACCTCGGTATGCTTTCGCAGATGCTCAAGCAATTTCCTGAAGGCGGCAGCCTCCAGCTGAGTTTGCGTATCGCTGTCCATCACTACCTCCACATTGAATTTTCCAAAAAAACGTTTCCGCGCTATTATAACAGACCGGCATGAAAACCCGCTGATACAGTGATGCTCTTTCACCACTACACCAGAGAAACAAAAAAATAATGTCCCCCAGCCATCTCTTACACCATGTCGTCATTATCGGTGGCGGCGCCGGCGGACTTGAACTGGCCGTCAAACTGGGAAACAAATTTGGCAAGCGCAATAAGGCCCGAATTACGCTGGTTGACCGCACGCTGACACATTTATGGAAACCGCTGCTGCACGAGGTGGCCGCTGGCACGTTGAATTCTTACGAGGATGAATTCAGCTATCTCGCCCTGGCACATAAAAATCACTTCACTTTTTGTTACGGGAAAATGGATATCCTGGACCGCGCCCAGCAGAAGATCAGCGTGGCGCCTATGTCGGATGATAATAAAGAAGATATCCCTCGGCAAACCTTGACATACGATACCCTGATCTTCGCTGTCGGCAGTCAGACAAACGACTTCGGGATCAAAGGAGTCAAAAAACATTGTATGTTCCTGGATAATCGGGTTCAGGCCGATGCCTTTCACCAATACTTTCTGAGAAACGCCTATACAGTACACGCACAGCCCACGCCCCTGCGCGAAGGCCAGTTTAAAATTGCGATCTCCGGCGGCGGAGCAACGGGCGTTGAACTGGCCGCCGAACTGCATGAGGCTGCCGGCCATCTGTTTGAATTTGGTCTGCACAGACTGCCTGAAATGAAGATCACCCTCATTGAAGCCGCCGACAGACTATTACCCCAACTGTCGCCCGACCTTTCAGAAAGAACCGCCCACACACTGGCCGGAATAAATATTGAGGTCCTGTGCGGACATCGCATCATTGAGGCGACGGCGACGGATTTCATCACCGATAAAGGCCAACATGTCCCCGCTGAAATAAAAGTCTGGACCGCTGGCATCAAAGCGCCGGATTTCTTAGCGGATATGGACGGTCTGGAAACCAACCACATCAATCAACTAGCGGTGCACGAAACATTACAGACTACGCGGGATAGCAATATCTTCGCTTTCGGTGATTGTGCAGCCTGCCCAATACCAGGTACGGATAAAATGACGCCACCCCGGGCACAGGCGGCGCATCAGCAGGCGAATATACTGGTCACCACTGTCAATAATCGCCTGAAACACGCCCCCCTGCCGAACTACCGCTATACCGACTACGGCTCTCTGATCAACCTGAGCCGTTACTCGGCTATTGGCAATATCATGGGTAATCTGTTCGGCAAAAAATTTGGCAGTATCATGTTTGAAGGTCTACTAGCGCGCATCTTTTATCTTTCCCTGTATAAAATGCACCAGCTTGTCATTCAGGGATTTTTGCCTGTTGTATTAACAACTCTCGCCAACTTTCTGAGCAAAAAAACCAAACCCAGGATGAAGTTGCATTGAATCAGGGAGAGGGAGGCAACTTTGCCCATACCGTAAATCTTTTTGACACTGAGCAGATATACATTCACCTTTTATGTGCTTCCCCCATACTCGCTCAATCGCAGTAAATATTTCAGACTTGCGCTCAACCGGGGACGCAAACAAAAATAACAGCATCAATAAAATTCGCGTGGTTTCACTTTGACAATTCTACTTTTACAAATTGTACTTTTTGATCCGATAACGCAAAGCCATTCGGGTAATGCCCAATTCTCTGGCCGCCTTTGAAACATTATGACTGGTGCGTTCCAACGCCTGCCTAATCAGCCGCAGTTCCGCCCCGTTCAATGTTAGATCATCCTGCGTCGATGCTGCCATCGGTACAGCCGGTTTTGCCCCCGAGCCTTCATCTGGTTTTGTTTCATTTTTTTTATCCAACCCCAGACGCTCAACATCTAATACGCCGCCGCTTAATAACAGCGCACGTTCAATGACATGTTTCAGTTCCCGCACATTCCCCGGCCAGGGGTATTCCAATAGAGCATCCGCCACATCATCGGAAATGCCTTTGAATTGCAAACTGTATCTTCGCGAAGTTTGCACAGCAAAGTGCTCGGCAAGCAACAAAATATCCTGATGACGACTGCGTAAAACCGGCACTGATAAAGACATCACATTAAGTCGGTAATATAAATCCGAACGAAATTCGCCTTTTTCCGCCAGCACTTCAATATTGCGATTCGTCGCAGCGATGATCCAGGCGGGGACCGGGCGTTCGCAGTTCGTGCCGACACGTCTCAGGGTACGCCTTTCCAGAACGGCCAATAATTTGGATTGCAGCGTTAACGGCAACTCGCCTACTTCATCCAGAAACAATACGCCGTCCTCCGCCGCTTCAATCAAACCCGTACGCGTTACATGCGCATTAGTGAACGCCCCTTTCTCATGGCCAAACAATTCCGATTCGATTAATTCCTTCGGTAACGAAGCACAATCGACATGGACAAACGGCTTTTGACTGCGGGCGCTATCGGCATGTAGCAGCCGTGCTACAAGATCTTTGCCTACACCGGTCTCACCCAGGATCAATACTGTCGGTGGAATAACCGATTCCGTCTGCACCAACACCGATATACGCCTGATCTGCTCCATCAATGCCTTGATCTGCGGACATTCTCCCAGAAATTCAACTGTTTCAGCCGCATGCCGTTCACGCTTTACCGAATAGGCCAATTTCTGCGAGAGTTCATTTTTATCCAGCACCTTCTTGATATTGATTAGCAATTCACCAAGGTCAACGGGCTTTTTCAGATAATCTGAAGCTCCTAGTTTCATAGCTGAGACGGCGTCCTCCAGTTCACCGTAAGCGGACATAACAAGCACGGCCATATTCGGCATGGTATTTTTTATTTCCGAAAGTAAATCCAGACCCGAACCGTCCGGCAAACGCATATCCAGCAAAATCAAATCCGGTGGATTGACCTTGTATTGCTCCCGGGCAGAGCTGATATCCCCGACCGGATTGACCTGATAACCGGCGCGCTGGAGGTGTTTCTCCACAGCTTTGGCGAAAACCTTCTCATCTTCCACCAACATGATTTTCTTTTCCAGCGCGGGGACTCGAACAGAATTGAACAGATTATCCGGCATCATTTGTCCCCGTTTTTATTCTGTGAAGGGGAGCGGCGATGACCACCTCTGTGCCTACGTCCTTAATCACATTGAAAGTCAGATTCCAGCCATGTGCCTGGCAAATTTTGTAGGCAATCTGTATACCCAGACCAGTGCCAAAGCGTTTGGTGGAAGGCCCTGGTTCCAAACCACGAGGCTTGGGTTCAAAAGGTAAACCGGGGCCATTATCCAGTATCCTGATTTCAATATAATCTTCCGGGGCCGTCAGGGTAATTCTGATGACGCCGGACGCTGGAGAGGCGTCAATGGCATTGGCAAATAAGGCATAAAATGCCTGCTCCATCAAATCCGGATCGACGCTGAGCAACGGACCTATCCCCCAGTTTTGTTTGATGATATTAATCTTTTTCTCGGCAATCCTGTTCGCCAGTAAGCCCAACGCCGCATCCACCAAGGGCTCCGGCACGCTGTCTTTTAAGTCAGGTTTTAACGGGTGCAGATAGGACACCAGCGAATTCACCCATCGTCCAAGACGATCAATGGTCTCAATAATAGCCTGTTTCAATTCATTTATTTCGTCCCTGCTTTCAGTCTGCTCCAGCAGTTGCGCGGTGGCGCGAATGCTGGCCAACGGATTACGAATATTGTGCGCCACGACCGGAACCAGAGACCCGAGTGCAGCCTGCCGCTCATTCTCCAGCAGGGACTCCCGACTGTTTACGAGTTCCACAGCCATTTTATTGATAGCGCTGGCCAGTTCGGAAACCTCCTGAACGCCCTTTTCTTCAATATGGTGCTCCAGTTTTCCCCGGCTGATCCTGCCCGCACCTTGCATGATATTGGCTATCGGTTTAATAAACGCAACCCGCATCACATGACGTGTGTAGAGAACGATCAGCAAAACGATAATGAGTGGAACGGAAATTATGAACGGCGCAAAACGCGCCCATAACGCCACTGTCCTCTCCAACTGTTTATGCTGCCCGGAAAGTATTTCTTTAAACCCAGTATAACGATTTTCAAAATTACCCACCATCCGTTGTGCAAACTGCGGGTTCAGCAACTGCACGCGAGCCAGTTTGTTAGCAATGTAAGGATCATTGAAAATATTATTCATATCACGCTGTATCTTCCGGTAGGAAAGATTGAGTTCCTGAATGGCAATATCCTCTTCTCTGGAGCTTGAACGCCGCCTCAATTCATTAAATCGCTCCGAAATACTTCTGGAATACTTGGGATAGACATCCAGAGCATGCGGATCCTCCAAAACCCTGGCCCGAATCATTTCCTGGATTTGTGCGTACAATTCCCCGCGGATCTGCTCGGTAAAATAAAACATCGCGTTGATGCGAACGGATTCAATCGAATTCCGCTGCCAAAAATAGGCGGACAAGCCACCGATTAATCCGGTCACCATCACCAAAAATAAAATCGCCACCTCATGGCGAAAGATGATTTCTTTCAAAGATCGGGTAGATTTCGATGACATATACCAATTATATAGCCAGGATATGGTTAAAATAAACCAGATTATTGGATATCGACGACTATTTCCAATAGGGTCAGACATTTTATGAGGCTAAAAAATAGCCTTAAATCTTTTTAAGGCTTTATTTTTACTGTATATTTTATAAAAAATGCCTTTGTTGGCATGAGTAATGCTTTATTTTAGTTACACAAAGATTTTGTGTCCTGAATTTAATCAGGTTGTCTTTTAACAAAAACTTTATTGGAGGAAATACATCATGAAATGGGAAACTCCTGAATACAGTGACATCCGCTTCGGCTTTGAAGTCACTATGTATATCAACAACAAGTAATTGTTGAGAACTGAAATAGCAAAGGGGCTTAACAGCCCCTTTGTTATTTATGCTTGAAACACCCGTTTTTTTCACTGCCATTACTCCTCTTTACCCGAACACCCTGGCCGCCAAACCACATCCTTTTAAATAGATCCGTCTCCTTTCTATTCAAATGATAGAAAACCCCCGCAAGATGCAGGACAATCAGGGCGATCAAACACCAGGCACTTGCCTGATGAATATCGGTAAATAACTGATTTAATTCTGGCGCCTTCCAACCCCAGTGCGGTAATGGAATACCCCAGAATTTAGTTTTATAACCGCTGAATGAAGAGGAAATATAGCCTGATATCGGCTGGACAAACATCATCAAATAAAGCAAATAATGTATTGTCGCCGACAACTTCCTGGGCATAGTGCCGACATAATCCGGCAGTGGTGGCGGCTTATGTATCAGCCTCCATACCAGTCTGATGACAGCGAGCAAGGCCAAGGTCAAACCGAGCGATTTATGCAAGCCAAAGAAATAGCTCCGTTCCTCACTGCCCTTAGGCAGATCCGCCATATAAATGCCCAGGAGAACCATCGCAATGATCAGAATGGCCATTATCCAGTGTATGACGATGGCTGCATTACTGTAATGTTTTATTTTTTCCATAGCAGATCGTTTTCCCGCATAATTTGCGCTGTATTCCTCATCATTATACTATTATCGGTTTGAGTTTGGAGAGGGTATCAAGTCTTTTCCACCCCCCTCCTCCGCTTTTCAAGCCGTGTCAAACCGAATAATCATGAAGGATTTCGGCATCCAGGTCTGTTGGCTAAACCGATGATAAACTGTAAATAATCAAGTCTGCTTTTATGTAATTATGGGCTTGCCCCAATCACCGGAAAAAAAATGCTGATCGACCGGATCGCGGAGCCTGGCCTGATACTCCCGTTCTCGCATGTCTGCCGAAATAGCCTCCTCGGGTAATTGATAACCCACGCTGATCATTGCCATAGGCGTAAATCTCTCCGGTATATGAAAAAAATTCCGCGCCCGATCAGTGTCGAAACCGCCCATCTGATGCGCCATCAGGCCCATTGCCGTTGCCTGCAGGCATAAATTCTCGGCAGCGGCGCCACTGTCGTACTGCCCCCATCGATTTGCCTTCCCCGTTTCTGTCATAATTGAATCGGCGCAGTTCAGAAACAGAACGGGAACATTTTGCGCCCAGCCCCGATTACCCTCACTTACACAATCAAGCGCCTTGCTCCAGGCCACTTTATCATGGCTCCTGTCAAATACGATAAATCGCCATGGTTGATCGCCAAAACAGGAAGGCGCCCAACGGGCAGCCTCAATCAGACTCATAATCTGCTCCCTGCCTAATAACCTGTCAGGATCATAGGCGCGCCCACTCCAGCGCCTGGCAATGAGTTCATGGATATCCGACCCTGCATCGATCTTTTTATAAAACATCTTTTTATATTCCCCCCGACATTAACCGGCATATTTCATAATCTTTTATGTTGGCACTCAAAATAACACCTTCATCCATAGAGCCGTAAATTATAACTGCCTTTACAAAATTCGGGCTAAAAACAAGCAATCGGTCCGGGCAGGTGAGAATGAATAAAAGGGTAGGCTTTCCGGTCTTTGCAAGAGCGGGGCGGATTACTCATATCAGAGTAACTCTGCCACTCGATATTTTCAATTTCGCCTAACTTCAACGGGGACGGTTTCAATTGTTTCATGATGCTTGACCATAGTCGCATGGCACCGCCCGCGCCGCCAAGTTTTACCGACTTATTATCATTACGTCCAATCCACACCACGGCCAACATATCATCGCCAAAACCGGCAAACCAGCTATCTCTGAGACCATTTGTCGTACCGGTCTTCCCCGCTATCGGCATTAATGAGGGTAATTGCTGCGCCAACGCTTTTGCCGTCCCGCTCCGGACCGCTTCCATCAATAAAAATTGTGTCAAAAGTGCGGTCTCCGGTTTTATCACTCGGCGCATGGGCATCTCATTGCGGGGTATGAGCCGTTGCTCACGGTCCAATACGGCACGAATGGTCCGCAGGGGAATTTGCAACCCTCCGCTGGCGATGGATTGATATATCTGAGTAACTTCGTAGGGAGACAATTCCAATGCTCCCAGCAGAATGGCGGGCAATTCGGGTATGGCGCCACTCACACTCAGATTTTCCAATGTCTTGACAACATTATCCACCCCCAAAGTCATTCCCAAACGGACAGTAGCCAGATTGTAAGAATTTGCGAGGGAACGGATCAGGGGGACCCTTCCGTGTATTTTTTTATCATGATTTTCTGGCACCCAGCGCTCTTTGCCGTTCCGCTGCCTTAGTGCAATACGGCTATCTTCCAATGCAGACAGCACATGGTAACGGTCAGGCCGATCAAGCGCCATCATATAAACCGCTGGTTTCACCAAAGAACCGATTGCGCGACGGGCGTCCAAAGCACGGTTAAAGGTACTCTTTGCCTTCTCGCGACCGCCTGCCAGCGCAATTAATTCACCACTGTGCTGATCGATAATCAAAACTGCCGTTTGCAAGATGCCTGACTTGAATCCCTTTTCCCGATCGAGTTTTTGCAATTCCACGTCGATCACTTTTTCCATGACATCCTGTTTATCAATATCCAGTGTCGTCAATATGTGCAAACCCCGCTTGTGGAGATCGGCGACGTTGTAATCTCGCTTCAGATGTCGGCGCACCAGGTCAAGATAAGCCGGATATTTAGCGCTGCTCCAACCCGATTTTCGGGCAAGTTGCAGAGGTTTGGCAGACAAGCGATCAGATTCGGCAGTATCAATGAAACCCTGCCGCCGCATCAGTTTCAAAACAAGGTTTCGGCGTTGCAATGCACGTTGAGGATGTCGCCGCGGATTATAATAAGAAGCCCCTTTTACCATGCCTGTCAATAACGCGACTTGTGCCAGATTTAACTCGCGCAAAGGTCGTGCAAAGTAAAATTCTGCGGCCGTACCAAAACCGTGCACGCTGTATTTGCCGTTCTGACCTAGATAAACATCATTGACATAAGCCTCCAATATATGTTCTTTCGAGTAGTGATATTCAAGCATTAAGGCCATCAATATCTCGTTAATTTTGCGGGAAAAGGTGCGTTCTTGGCTTAAAAACATATTTCTGACAAGCTGTTGAGTCAACGTGCTGCCACCCTGCTTCAGTCTACCGGACAACAAATTGGCATAAAATGATCTCAATATTCCCTTTGGATCAATTCCGACATGTTCGAAGAAATCTCGATCTTCGACCGAAATCAATGCCTGGGTCAGACCGGGTGGAATTTCATCAAACTTGACCAAAATACGGTCTTCATCGTGGAAAGGATAAATTTTCCCGATTAAAGGTGGTGGTAAGTAGGCAACTTGCAGTCGTTCACCGCTGTCAAGATCGATAATGCGATCAATATGCTGTTGAGAAATCACCACGCGAATCTTGCGGGCAGGCTCAATACGATCTCCGAAATGAAATTCTCGCATGAAAATATCAACGACCCCGGGTGGTTGCACGGCAAACTGTCCGTGACCGGAGAGTTTCCTGACGGCCTGATAACCGCTGTCGCGTAACCGGGATAATAACAGATCGATGCCATAACGCTGATTGGGATAAAACGCGAATTCCCGGGCGTAAATCCTGGCAGATGTCAACCAATATCTGCTTTCAAATTCCTTTCTGACACGGAAATCTAGAATCAAGCAATATGCGAAGAAGATACAGAGACCAATAACAGAAAACTGTATTATCCAGCGTCTAATAAATAAAGCCCGGCGCTTTTTGGGGTACTTTTTACGTGGACGCGAAGCTCGATACTTGGGCATTAGCCTGAATAATTTATTATGTGGAATTTCGAATTCAGGTCTGTTACCCAAACCAGTTTATGCAATACCACCACCGAAAGGGGCATAGTCGTCTCCACGGACCGGGGCTTGTACACGAGATATGATGACAAACCTTTAGTGTAAGGCGAAATGGGGCAGACTGTGTATCTTGAAAGTTCGCCTGAAAGCGAACAGACTCAGATAAAGCAAAAAACCCAGTTAAAAAAAAGCTTGACTAATTTCCATATTTTAAAGACCTTGCTATTTTTGCATTATTCGTGCGGGGTAAAGATCACCGCTGTAAATTACTTTCTATCTTTTCTTCTTGGTCGATTTCTTTTGGCTTTTTTTCTTTACGACCTTCTTTCCGGTCAGATTCCCGACCACCTTCTTCTTGGCCACTTTCTTCTTGGCTACTTTCTTATTGATTACTTTCTTCTTGGCTACCTTCTTTTTAGCCACCTTCTTCTTGGCTACTTTCTTATTATTGATTACTTTCTTCCTGGCTACTTTCTTATTGATTACTTTCTTCTTGGCTACTTTCTTATTGGTTACTTTCTTCCTGGCTACTTTCTTCTTTACGATTTTGCTTTTCTTCGCCATGATCAAAACCCCCAAAGTTGAGTAGTTAGTGATTAAGTACAGATAAAGTTTTTACGTTCCATTAAAAACGTTGCCAGTAATTATAGCTCCATTTTTAATTTTTTCACATTTTTTTATTTTTCCGAAAAAATATTGCTAAAAAATAAATTTCAGTTCAATGCGAATATAATATCCTGTGCCACATCATTGACTTTTTGCGAACCATCAACGCTGATATATTTTATGTCTGATCCCATCTCCCCAGCCTTTTCCATGTAATATTTTATTAACGGTGATGTCTGGGCATGATAAACATTCAAACGGTTTCGTACGGTCTCTTCCCTATCATCTTCACGCCGAACAAGGACTTCGCCCGTCACATCATCCTTGCCCTCGACTCTGGGCGGGTTGAACTCAATATGGTAGGTTCGTCCCGATGGAAGATGGCAACGACGTCCGCTTATCCGCTTGATAATCTGCTCATCATCCACTTTAATCTCAACGACGTAGTGAATATCTATGCCCAGTGCCACCATCCCCTCCGCTTGGGCAACGGTGCGGGGGAAACCATCAAACAGATAGCCCTTTTTGCAATCGTCTTCCGCTATCCTTTCCTTAACGAGATTGAGAATTAACGTATCGGAAACCAGTTCACCCGATTCCATTACCTGTTGTATCTGCAAACCTAGTCCGGTACCTACCTTCACGGCAGTGCGTAACATATCACCTGTTGAGATTTGCGGTATGGCAAATTCGTCCTTGATAAAATTTGCCTGTGTCCCCTTACCCGCACCTGGTGGTCCCAGTAAAATTAATTTCATTTTCAATCCTCCCGTCACTAATAGCCTATGTTAATATACTCTTGTATTCAAGAGTTAAACAGCAGGGCGTTTCAGTGAAAATCAGGTTTAATGCCGAAAGGGAAGACACACATAAAATTACTTCCTATTCTGACAGTTCATTTTCCGTCAAAGATAGACTGATTACTTCCAACCTCCTTGTCTCAAGACAACATTTAGTTGAGAACTGGTTTGAAAACAATCATCATCAAAGTATTGCGCCCCGACATCTTGATATTGCCATTTCATGGCAACCGGAAATCATTCTGCTGGGGACGGGAAAGCAATCAGACCCCCCAAACCAGACACTGCTATCGTATGTCACCTCTAAAAATATCGGCTTTGAAACCATGGCTACCGGAGCAGCCTGCCGAAGCTATAATATATTAATTGATGAAGGCCGGGAGGTCGTTGCCTGCCTGATTTTACCCGGCGGCTAATTTTCCACACACAGGGATTCCAGCGAAAGACCTTCGCGCCGAACAACCCGCTGCAAGCACTTTATCGCCTCTATCTGAATTTGACGCACCCGTTCACGGGTTACCCCCAATTCATCACCAACCTCCTCCAGCGTACCCTGCTTCCGTCCATGCAGGCCAAAACGTCGTTCAACCACGGCACATTGCTTATCGTTTAGCAGACTTAACCAGATATTAATAGACTCCTGCACATCATCTTTTTGCAGTGACAGGGAGGGATCCGGGGTCCGACTATCTGGCAGCGTATCCAGCAAAGACTTTTTCGCATCCTGTAAAGCGGGCATATCCACCGACATCGCACGCTCATTCAAACCCAGCATACGTTTAACCAGTCCAATCGGTCGGTCCAGCATCTCGGCAATATCCGCCGCATCGGGTTCGCGATCAAGCGTCTGCGCCAGTCTTTGGGCGGCACGCAGATAAATATTGATCTCCTTTACCACATGAATCGGCAGGCGCACGGTACGCGTCTGGTTCATCAAGGCACATTCTATTGATTGTCTGATCCACCAAGTGGCATAGGTAGAAAATCGAAACCCCTTTTCCGGATCAAACTTTTCCACAGCACGAATAAGACCCAGGTTTCCCTCCTCTATCAAATCCAGAAAAACCAGCCCCCGGTTTATATATCGGCGGGAAATTTTCACAACCAGACGAAGATTACTTTCAATCATGCGCTGGCGTGCGCTTTCATCTCCCTGGATAACCTTACGCGCAAAATAGACCTCTTCTTCCGCAGTCAACAACGGGGCACGGTCAATTTTACTCAAATATAAACGCGCCGCGTCCAGGTCCGAGGAAGAAACAGATTCCGGTGAATTTCTTTTTTTATTCGTTTTTTCGATAGACACGCTATGCTTATCATTAATATTAATATTCTTTCTGATTTTCTCACCGTCCCTAATTTCTTGAAATACCGGCATTGATTTTTTGCCTTTGCTTTTCATTAGGAATAACCCTCATGCACGTCTTCCGGGTAGATACCGTTTTGGATCAACAGGTTTACCATTCCGACGAATTTCAAAATGCAGTACATGGCGTCCCTTGTGATCCCGTCCCATGATTGAAATAACCTGCCCGATATTAACCCTGTCACCTTCTTTGACCAGAAGCTTACTATTATAAGCGTAAGCACTTAAATATTTCTCACTGTGTTTAATGATAACAAGCTTTCCGTAATTGAGAAGCCCACTACCACTATACACAACCTGACCCGCCGCCGCCGCTTTTACCTTTTGTCCGGGCTTGCCGGATATATCAATCCCTTTTTTTGATGTCGGCGAACTTGATTTAACCAGACGACCGCTAGTCGGCCACAACCATTTAATTGCCCCGCCTTGTGCAGGTATCTCCGTCGTGGGTTTTGCGGTTACCGTCTCGGTCTTCCGAGTCGGTTTCCTTGCTGTCGATTCGGCCTTCGGCGAGGGGCTGACGGATGATCTTGCGTTTTTTGATTTGATGTTCCGGACAATTCCCCTGTCTATCGGGGGAGGGTTTAAACGAACCAATTGCCCCGGATAAATCGTATAGGGCGCGCTGATATTATTCCAGTTTGCCACTGTCTTGTGGTCGAGATTATAACGCCAGGCAATTGCATATAATGTATCGCCCTTGACAACCGTATACCCGTCTGCGGGGATTGTTTTTAGTGGTTTTTCAGCAGCGGACCGCATTCTCCCGCGTTGCGTCACAACCGGTTTCCCTTGTTTTACCTCATCGCGCTGGGCGACTGGTGCCAGAGCAGAATTGGCGCACGCTTCTAGCAGCAACAAAAGAAATGTACAAATAACAATGCAGGCGTACCGAGTCATCCCGTATTCACGCTGTATCAATACCACTGAGCATAGGCACAAAACTGACTGAGTCAATATATTCCTCTTCGAAACCGTCCACGGTGCGCGTTACCAACAGCAGTTTCTGCCGCCCCTGTTCACCGACAGGAATAATCAAACGACCATTCATTGACAATTGTTCAAGCAGTGCTTCCGGCACCCCCATGGGAGCGGCGGTAACAGTAATACCGTCAAACGGCGCATGTACCGGCCAGCCGCTGTTACCATCGGCATTCTTTCCAGATATATTGTAGCAGGAAAGTTTTTCAAAGCGCTGGTATGCGCCCATTAATAACCGCTTGATACGCTCAATGGTATACACATGTCTGGCAAACTGCGCCAACACCACGGTTTGATAGCCGCACCCCGTACCGATCTCCAATACCCTGTCGAGTTCCCGACCCTGTATAAGCACTTCAACCATCTTCGCAACGATATAAGGTTGGGAAATAGTCTGACCATAACCAATCGGCAAGGCGATGTTTTCATAGGCCCGACTGGCCAGGGCTTCATCAACAAAAAGGTGGCGCGGCGTCCTGCGCATGACATCCAAAACTTTATTTGATGTAATGCCTTGCTCGGACAGTGTCCTAACCAGACGGTCGCGGGCACGTTGTGAGGTCATGCCCATACCCTGAACATCGCTTATCATATACCAATCTCCCCGACCCATTTCGTCAAACCGGATAATGCGCCGTAATGTGTGAGGTCCATTTGCAATGGCGTAATGGATACGCTGTTATCACGAATCGCGTAAAAATCGGTTCCCTCGCCCGCATCCTGTTCGGCTCCCACCGGCCCGACCCAATAGATCTTACGACCTTTCGGATCAAACGCGCCCTGCGCCGGCCCCGATTTATGCCGATTACCCAACCGTGTCACCTGATACGCTTTTATCGCATCATGTTTCAGGTAAGGGATATTAATATTCAACAGCACGTTTTCTTCCAGTGAAACATCAATAACCATCCTGACAACATCCATAGCCGCCTTGACCGCTTCCTCATAATTATCAGGATGATCCGCTGCCAGAGAAAAGGCCAGCGACGTTACACCGAGGAAATAACCTTCCATTGCCGCCGCCACGGTACCAGAATACAACACATCACTACCCAGATTGGGGCCGGAGTTGATGCCGCTGATCACCATATCCGGCGTTTCCAGGAACAAACCGGTAAGAGCAAGGTGCACGCAATCGGCCGGCGTGCCATTAACGTAATTAAATCCGCGGTTGTCCTGCTTCACATACAAGGGCGCATCAAGAGTCAAGGAATTGCTGGCGCCGCTTCGGTCCCTGTCCGGTGCCACGACACTGACCCGCCCCAGTTCATTCAAGGCCGCCGCCAGAGCGGCGATCCCTTGTGCCTGATAGCCATCATCATTACTGAGCAGAAAATGCATGAATTAACAAAACGTAACAAATCAACGCAACAAAAAGAACAGTCATTATAATGCCTGTCAGGATATAAGAAATTCAAGCAGGGCCTTTTGTGAATGCAAACGATTACTGGCCTCTTCCCAAACCAGGCTTTGTTTGCCTTCCAATACTTCCGCACTGACTTCTTCGTTCCGATGAACAGGCATACAATGCATGAACAGGGCGTCAATTTTTGCATAAGACATCAATTCGGCGTTCACCTGATAGCGCGCAAATTTCTCCATGCGCTGATCATTCTCCTGCTCCTGTCCCATGCTGGCCCAAACATCTGTCACTACCAGGTCGGCATCCGTCGCCGCCGCCACTGGCGAACGTTCAAGCGTGACATTCCCCTTGTTCGATTCCATCAGTACGCCGTCCGGTTCAAAACCTTCCGGACAGGCAACGACAAGATTAAAATCAAACAATCCAGCCGCGTTCATATAGGAATGACACATATTATTCCCGTCTCCGAACCAGACCACTTTCTTTCCCTGTATAGACCCGCGCGCCTCGGTATAGGTCAATAAATCCGCCAGTAACTGACAAGGATGGAAACTATCTGACAAGCCATTGATAACCGGTACATCAGAATATTCGGCAAAACGTTTCACACATTCATGCTCAAAGGTTCTTATCATCAGGCAATCCACCATACGCGATAGTACCCGCGCCGTATCTTCCACAGGTTCGCCGCGACCAATCTGACTGCCATCCCGCGCCAGATAAACCGCATGCCCGCCTAGTTGCGCCATACCAACCTCAAACGAGACGCGGGTCCTGGTAGAGGGTTTCTCAAAGATCATGCCCAGCACACGATGTCTCAGGGTCATTGGATATTCTTTCCGCCTGAATTTCCTCTTGAGTTCAGCGGCGCGATCAAGAATGGATTCCAGCTCACTGCGGCTCAAACTGTTTAATGTCAGAAAATGCCTCGGTTTCATTGTTCTGGATAATCCTCCAGTAATCGACTCAATCGCAAAACAATCTCATTCGCCCAACCTTCATCAATGATTAAAGGCGGCAACAAGCGGATAACGTTTCCCGCTGTCACATTGATCAAAAGTTTCTGTTCAAGCGCCTTCCCGACGAGGTCAGTACAGCCCCGCTCAAACTCAATGCCTATCATCAGACCCCTACCGCGGATTTCCTTAATCCCCTTATTATACCCCAGGGACTCATTCAGGCGGCGCAACAGATACTCGCCCATGGCGGTGGCGTGCACATCCAGTTTTTCCCGTTCCAGAACTTCAATGACAGTCAACGCTGCCCGCGCGGCCAACGGGTTGCCGCCAAAGGTCGAACCGTGGCTGCCCGGCTGAAACAAATCCGCTGCACGGCCTCTAGCAAGACAGGCGCCAATCGGCACACCATTGCCAAGTGCCTTGGCCAGTGTCACCACATCGGGCTCAACCGCCTCATGCTGAAAGGCAAACCATTTTCCACTTCGACACATACCAGTCTGCACTTCATCGACAATCATCAAACAATCATGTTGATTGCAAAATAAACGCACCGCCTTTAAATAACCATCATCGGGGATCACGACACCACCCTCCCCCTGTATCGGTTCAACCATTACCGCCGTAATATCCGACGTTTCATCCGCCAGATTGTACAAAGCATCCACATCGTTATACGGAATATGTCTAAATCCCTCCAACAGAGGCTCGAATCCCCGCTGTACCTTCGCATTACCGGTCGCGCTCAGAGTCGCCATGGTGCGGCCGTGAAAACTTTTTTCCATGGTCACAATGACAGGAGTGGCAATCTGTTTCCGACGCGCGTGGAGTCGCGACAGCTTGATGGCCGCTTCATTCGCCTCCGCTCCTGAATTACAAAAAAACACCCTGTCCATACCGGCATGAACGACCAGCCTTTCAGCCAACCGCTCCTGTAGCGGAATACGATACAGATTGGATGTATGAATCAGATCTGCCGCCTGCTCACTGATAGCGGCCTGTACCTCGGGATGGGCATGCCCAAGTCCGCAAACGGCGATGCCGCTCAGGGCATCAAGATATTGATTGCCTTCCGTATCCGTCAGGCAGGCACCACTGCCCGAAACAAATCCAATCTGTAACGGTAGATAATTCGCCATCAAGACATTGCTCATTTTTCCAGTGTTCAAACCAAATAAAAAAGGCAACCCGCCCACGGCTGCCATTTTCGAGTCACATCCCCGCGGTCAATCAGGCATCCAGATTAGCGGCGGCAAAGTCCCAGTTGACAAGGCTCCAGAACGCCTTCAGATAATCCGGTCGCACGTTTCGATAATCAATATAGTAGGCATGCTCCCACACATCACAGGTGATCAACGGAGTCTTGCCATTGGTAATCGGCGTATCCGCATTGGAGGTATTAACGATTTCAAGCGCATCCCCGTCCTTCACCAACCAGGTCCAGCCGGAACCAAAATTATTCACGGCAGAATCGGTAAACTTTATCCTGAAATCCTCCACCGAACCGAAGGCATTTTCAATCGCCGCAAGAAAAACACCAGACGGCTCGTTTTCTCCCTGCGGAGATAATGAATTCCAGTAAAAAGTATGGTTCCATATCTGCGCCGCATTATTAAAAACCCCGCCTGTCGGCGCGTTTTTAATAATTTCTTCCAGCGAAGCGTTTTCAAACTCTGTCCCCGGAATGAGGGCATTCAGTTTGGCCACATACGTCGCGTGATGTTTGCCGTAATGAAAATCCAGAGTTTCTTCCGAAATATGCGGCGCCAGTGCGCCTTTCGCATAAGGCAGATCGGGTAATTGATGTTCCATAAGCACCTCTTGTCTAATGTCGACGTGATATTAATCGTAATAAGTGAATCGCCATATTAAGCAATACGCGACCGTACTATACCAGAATAAGGGGCAAAACGCTTTCTCCGGACATAGTAATGCGTGCTTGAAACCGGACAGCCTTTTTGTGGTATAATCTGACAATCCGATTTATTGAAAAAATTATTTGAGAAGTAAGCCAATGGATATCATGCAAGAAATCAAAACGACACTTAAACAAAACCCGGTGGTGATTTTCATGAAAGGTACACCGGATTTCCCGCAATGCGGTTTTTCCATGCGTACCGCCGAAGCACTCAAGAGCTGCGGTATTGAATTTAGTTTTGTCGATATACTGGCAAAACCCGAAATACGTCAAAATCTGCCGCAGTTTTCAAACTGGCCGACCTTTCCGCAAGTCTTCATCAACGGTGAACTGATCGGCGGTTGCGATATCGTGACAGACCTGCATGAAAAAGGTGAACTGCAGAAAATGACGCAGGCCGCAACGAAGCCTGACCCGGCTGTTTCATAAAAGCAGATAACGCGGACGATACACCTGTCACGTCACCAATCAGTGGTGATATGACCATTGCGTAACGATTGCGGTGAATGAGGGTGATCAGTGACGGCGCTATCCCGATTACAGCCTCCGGGCAGACCCGGTCGGTATCCATCCTCCGAACGGCGACATTCGCACAGTAAAGAATTAAAGAATAGCGACTGAATTTATATGAGTAACAAAACCCGGTTGTGAAGATTCCAGGGCAATGCACATTTTAATCTGTGGCTCCATCGCTTACGACCACATCATGGTATTCCCGGACTATTTTAAGAATCATATCCTGCCTGATCAAGTGCATATCCTGAATGTCTCCTTTATGGTCCCTGGTATGCGCCGTGAATTTGGCGGTTGTTCCGGCAATATCGCCTATAGCCTCAATTTGCTTGAACATGACGTTGCCATGCCGATGGCCACGACCGGTAAGGATTTTGACTCTTACGCCTACTGGATGGACAAGCATGGTGTCAACCGTGAACACATCCGCGTCATTGATGGCGCCCTGACCGGTCAGGCGTTTATTATGACCGACCTTGCGGATAATCAGATCACTGCATTTCATCCAGGGGCAATGAATGAATCACATCGTAATCATATTGGACAGGCGCAGGATATTCACCTGGGGATCGTATCGCCAGACGGACGCGAAGGCATGTTGCAACATGCCGATCAATTTGCCGAAGCAGGAATTCCATTCATTTTTGACCCGGGGCAGGGTATGCCGATGTTTAACGGTGATGAATTACTCCGCTTTATTGACAAAGCAAGCTGGGCGGTGGTGAATGATTACGAGTGGCAGTTAATGCGAAAGCGGACACAGCTCTCCGCCAAACAAATGTGTGAGCGGCTGGAAGCACTGATCGTAACCAAAGGCGAACAGGGCGCCACCATCTACACCCAGGCTGAACAATACGCCATCCCCTGTGCGAAGCCTGCAGCGATAAGGGATCCGACAGGTTGTGGCGACGCTTTCCGGGCGGGATTGCTGTACGGTTTGTATCATCAGATGGATTGGGAAACTACCGGCAGGATCGCGTCACTGATGGGGGCGTTCAAGATTGAACAGCACGGCACGCAGAACCATTCATTTAGTCCTGACGAATTCAAGGCGCGGTTTGAACTTGAATTCAACCGCCAGCTTTAACCTGTGTTATTTCATAACGGATTTTGAATTGAATATTCACCCACCACCCGATTCCGGGCGTGGCGGCCGTTCCAACAACTTGCGGACGGCCTGATCAGGGTCGACAGCACCTTTTAACACATCGACAAGCTGCGTCGTGATCGGCATATCAACACCGTATCGGGTAGCCAGACAATCAACCTCGAACGCGGTCTTGACCCCCTCAATAACCTGACCGACCCGCCGTTCCGCCTCCGTAAGCGGCAGACCCTGCCCCAGCAGTAAACCGAAACTGCGGTTACGCGACTGGTTGTCCGTACAGGTCAGCACCAGATCACCCATTCCAGACAGTCCCGTGAAGGTTTCCCGCCGAGCACCCATGGCAAGGCCGAGCCGCATTATCTCGGCCAGACCACGAGTAATCAAGGCCGCGCGTGCATTGACACCATATCCCAGACCATCGGCAATGCCGGTCGCAATCGCCATAACGTTTTTCACCGCCCCGCCAATCTGCACACCGATCAGATCATCATGCGTATAAACGCGAAACATATCGCCGTGAAACAGGCTGGAAAACATCTCCGTCAATGACTTTTGATTTGAGGCGATGATCACCGCGGTTGGTAAATTCGCGGCCACCTCTTTTGCAAAAGACGGTCCCGACAACACCGCGACAGGACAGCCCAGCTCTTCCCCAACGATCTGATGATTGAGTTTTTGCGTGCCACTCTCAAGTCCTTTGCCAGCCAGACACAATTTAAGGTCCGTGAAATATTTGATCAGACGGAGACTGGAACGCAAGCCGCAGCACGGCACGGCGTTGATGACGATGCGGATATCGGCGGGGGCTTCCTGAACAGACTTGACAGGATGCAGGCCAGCAGGAAAGGCAACTGAGGGAATAGCGCGTTTATGCTCCCGGTCCCGTATCAGATCATCAATCAAATCAGAGTCGATATCCCAGAGATACACCTGATGCTGTCTGTTGGCAAGAAGCAGGGCCAGCGCTGTACCCCATGATCCGGCGCCCAGAACCAGCACTGATTGCCTTGCCACCATGTTCAGCTCAATGTGTTAAATCCGGCTGTGGCGCCGTCTGTTGCTGACGGGCATACAATACCTCAAAATTGACGGGAGCCAGCAATAGTTGCGGGAAACCGCCGCGCGTTACCAAATCAGAACAGACTTCGCGGACAAAAGGAAATAATATGTTCGGACAGACCGTCGCCAGGATGCGCTCCATTAACACTTGCGGAGCGTTATCAATGAAAAAAATACCGGCCTGATTGACTTCGGCCAGATAGGCGATCTTGTCGCCAACCCCGACCGACAGTGTCACCGACAATACAACTTCATAAATATTCTCGCTCAGTAACCTGGCTTCATTGGTTAAATGCATATCCACTTCGGGTTTCCATTTTATGTCAAAGACTTCCGGCACATTGGGCGTTTCAAACGACAGGTCTTTGACATATATTTTCCGGACCGCAAACCGTGTATCGGCATCCAACTGATTGATCGCGTCTTGTTCAGCCATCATTTTCCCTGCTTTTTATTCGGGGAACTGACCAGCGGCAGGTTTGCGTCTCTCCAGGAATGGACGCCACCTTTCAGGCAGTACACTTTTTGAAAGTTTTCCCGTATCAGCCTACGCGCTTCTCTCGTCGAAACAACCCCATTAGCGCAATAGAGAATAGTACATCGTTTTTCATCTTTCCTGCCCAGGTTCCGCAGTCGCTCTGACAACTGATCCGCGCCGATATTGAACGCGTCGGTAATATGTCCCTGATTAAACTCGGTCGGGGCGCGTAAATCAATGATCTGCGCGTCTTCACGATTGATCAAGCGTGTTGCCTCTTCCGGCGCTATCAATTTTACACCGCTCAACACATCGCTAAACAGGTTCCACAGCAGTAGCAGCAAGACGGCGACCAATAATGAAAACAAAAACAGATGATTTACTATAAATTCAGGGATACGCTCCATTAAAACAAGCCACCAGTTATGTCGTTAATATGGTTCCATCATACGTTATCTCGGTCAGCAAGGAAACCGCGCACGCAACCATCGGGAAATCCGCTATCATGTCACGGGAATACATTTCATGTTAGAATATCTTCAGACAATACCATTATAAATTTCATCGAATCATTTTGAAATCTATATCCACTACAGCGAACTTCCAGCGAACTTCAGGTATCCGCTTTCTGTCGGGTTCATGTCTGTGATCAATGCAACTGACACATAGGCCCGTTGTTCTGTTAATCCTGGATGGCTGGGGCCATACCGATAACACGGTCTATAACGCAATCTATGCCGCCAAAAAGCCCGTCTGGGACCACATCTGGGACGAATATCCGCATACGCTGATCAACGCCTCTGGCATGGACGTCGGTCTGCCTGCTGCGCAGATGGGGAACTCCGAGGTGGGACACATGAATATTGGCTCCGGACGTATCGTCGATCAGGAATTTACCCGTATTACACGTGCCATTGAGGACGGCAGTTTTTACGAAAACGAAATTCTGAACACCGCTTTTCGACGGGCAAATGAAAATAACAAAGCCGTCCATATCCTGGGGCTGCTGTCCCCGGGCGGGGTACACAGCCATGAAGACCATATCTTTGCCCTGATGGAACTGGCCAAACGCTGTGGCGTCAAGACACTCTACCTGCATGTTTTTTCAGATGGCCGCGATACGCCACCGAAAAGCATCCTTGAGTCGATTCACAAGGCGCAGTCGAAAATAAAGGAATTGGGCGTTGGGCGACTTGTCTCGTTGATTGGGCGGCATTATGCGATGGACCGCAACCGGCACTGGGAACGTACCAAACTGAGCTATGATCTGATTACACAGGGTAAAGCGAAGTATTACTCACCCGACCCGTCTATCGCGGTGGACAACGCCTATGGACGGGGAGAGACAGACGAATTCATCAAACCGACAGCGATTGTTCAAGCGGATGAAAAACCCGTCTCTATCAATAACGGAGATGTGGTAGTATTCGCCAATTATCGCGCCGACCGTGCCCGGCAACTGGCACGTGCCTTTACCAAACCTTCGTTCAAGGCGTTTGTACGGAATCGCTTCCCTCAGCTTGACACCTTCGTTAGCCTGACTTCCTACAAGGCCAGTTATGAATTTCCCGTCGCCTTTCCGGCGACTAGTCTAAAGAATGTTTTGGGAGAGTACATCGCCGGTTTCGGCCTGAAACAACTGCGTATTGCTGAAACCGAAAAATACGCGCACGTTACCTTCTTTTTCAATGGCGGCGAAGAACAGGCCTTTGAGGACGAAGACCGTATCCTGGTGCCATCGCCCTATGTCGAAACGTATGATCAAAAACCGGAGATGAGCGCAAACGAGATCACCGAACATCTAATTGAGTCAATCAACAGCCGTCGCTACGATGCGATTATTTGTAATTTTGCCAATGCCGATATGTTAGGACACACCGGAAATTTTCCGGCGACGGTGCTGGCAATTGAAACTATTGACCAATGTCTGGGCAGAATTATTGACTGTACGCGCCGCGTCGGCGGGGAAATTATTATCACGGCCGACCACGGCAATGCCGAGCAGCTCAAATCCCATACCACAGAAAAGATAAAATCCCAGGCACACACCGCCCATACCAGTAACCCGGTTCCGCTGATCTACATTGGCAGACCGGCAGAGCTTGTCCCCGGTACCGGTTCACTATCCGATATTGCGCCGACACTGTTAAAAATTATGGGACTTCCCTGTCCCCCGGAAATGACCGGCAAGTCATTGCTGCATTTATTGGAAGAAGAAACTGCCGCGGTCGTCGGCGCTCAATCATGACCGGGTTTTATATATCTCCCTGTCATTATCATTTTTATATGACCACCGTTGGAAGCCCTCGCGACTGATGTTCGGAAAAATGCCGCGAAAACAGACGAAAAAAACAGACAAAAGGGGAAAAATTGCGAAATCATATCGAGAATGTCAAAATCCTTTAATTAACAACGCACTTGATGAAATGGAAAAGTCAAGGGAGGGATGGTATGCTAATAAAATAATACTCTCCCCCGAAGGCGTGTCCACTTTTATTATCCGTTTGCATGATATTATCCAGCATTGACAATAAGCGCGATGAGAAAAACCATCGATCTCAATAACACCGCACCAAAGGCTTAAATATCAATGTCCCGACAACTTAAACCGGGCTCCCTGAACACCCTGTTTTAGCTATAAAAATGATCCGCCACCCGTTACAATGAAAACATCATGATGACAAAAAACCTGCCAGCGATATTGATATTGTCGCTTTTTACGATCAATTTCAGTTATGCCGATACCGAAGAAGATAACGGCACTCTGCCGCTGGATGAACTGCGCACCTTTACCCGGGTTTTTACCCGAATAAAAAATGATTACGTCGAGCCTGTCAGTGATCGAACATTACTGAAAAATGCTATTCGTGGCATGCTGGCAGGACTGGACCCGCACTCAACCTGGCTTGATGATGACGTCTATAAAACATTACAGGAGGACACAAGCGGTGAATTTAGCGGCATAGGAATTGAAGTCGGCATGGAAGATGGTTTTGTGAAAGTCATTTCACCGATTGACGATACCCCTGCGCAACGTGCGGGCGTACGGGCCGGCGATCTGATAATTCGACTGGATGCCAAATCTGTCAAAGGGATGACACTGGATGAAGCGGTCAAACTGATGCGCGGCGAGCCGGGGAGCAATATCGTGCTGACCATTATCCGCGAGACTGGAGAAAAACCGCTGACGATTACGGTCACGCGAGATATTATCGTTGTCAAAAGCGTACGCGGCAGAACCCTGGAACCCGGCTTTGGCTACGCACGCATCTCCAATTTTCAACCACATACCAAACACGACCTTCGGAAACTGCTGGAAAAGCTGAAAACCGAAAATGATGATGGTCTGAACGGTCTGGTCCTGGATCTGAGAAATAATCCGGGAGGCATACTGGAAGCGGCGGTCGATGTTTCCGATCTGTTTATTGATGGAGGTTTGATCGTCTATACCAAAGGAAGGATGGAAAATTCAAAAATGGAATTTAACGCAAGACCCTTTGATATCATTGAAGAAATTCCGATTATCGTGCTGGTAAACGGTGGCTCCGCGTCGGCATCTGAAATCGTCGCCGGCGCCCTGCAGGACCATAAACGCGCCATCATCATGGGGCAACCCACCTTTGGCAAAGGTTCGGTACAGACCGTCCTGCCGATCACCGGCGAGGCCGCGCTAAAATTAACCACGGCGCGTTATTACACACCTGCCGGCCGCTCAATACAGACCTCCGGCATTGAACCGGATATTGTCATCGACAACGTTCATATTAATGGCATCCCCAAAACAGTTACGGAACAAATCAAGGAAACGGATCTCAGCGGTCATCTAAAAAATGATCAGACCGATCCAAAAGCCGAGACACCCCGCGAAGAGACCGGGAGGGACAAACCGTCCCTTGCCGAGATGGATTATCCCCTATATGAGGCGTTAAATATCCTGAAAGGGCTGGCGATTCACCTGAACAAGACAGCGGGGTGAGGATGGTATTTATCCATTCTATTCGCCGTTATTCCCCGCCTGTAACGGGCAGGAGAATAACGAATTTCAAAATAATCGCTTGATCATAGCTCATTAATTATCAATAATAAGCCCTGTCCATTATCAGAATAAGTTGGCATTCTGGAGCTAGATCATGACGACAACTGTAAATCAACTTCTTAATGCGAAAGGGGAAAATATCTTTTCCATATCACCCGATACTCTGGTAATTGAGGCTATACGCATGATGAATGATCGACGGGTTGGCGCCTTGCTTGTCCTGGAAGGCGGAAATCTGGTCGGTATCTTGTCCGAGCGTGACTATACCCGCAAAGTGATTTTGAACAACCGCAGTTCAAGTTCAACGGCGGTCGGGGAGATCATGACCGCGGATGTGAAAACAGTCAGCCCCTCGGCAACGGCCGAGGAGTGTCTGGTCACCATGTCCAACAACCAGATACGGCACCTGCCCGTCATTGAGAACGATAAACCCGTCGGTATATTATCTATCATGGATGTGGTTAAAAGTATTATCTCCGAAAAAGAGTTCATTATTGAACAGCTGGAAAATTACATTACCGACTCGACATAAATCATCCCTGTCCAGGCGTTCAAACCGCGGGAGTCGCTACCATTATCAAACATCTTTATGAATGGACGATAATCCCTGCGTCCCCTGTCATTTCACTCGCAGTATCCATTCCATCATGAGCGGGCAGACGGCGGTTCAGGCAAAACTCGGAAAACACGCACAGGTGATGCGCCGCAAGCGCTTGTCCGATCTGTTTCAGCAGGAACGGCAGCGAGGCAATCGCCTCAGTATCGAGTTACCCGGGATCTTTATCGACTATTCTAAAAATATTATCACGGATGAAACTCTGGACATGTTACTGGAACATGCCGGTTCGCTTGATATCAAGGGCTCCATCGAGGCGATGTTCAGGGGTGAGAAGATCAATCTCACGGAAAAACGTCCCGCTCTGCATACGGCGTTAAGAAACTGTTCTGATCAGGCATTTGGGGAGAATCGGCCGGGGGTTGTCGGAACCATCAAGACCGAACGGGAAAAGCTGCGACGGTTCGTCGCGGCGGTGCACAGCGGAGAGCGCCGTGGCTGGACCGGGAAGACTTTTGATACTTTCGTGAATATCGGCATTGGTGGTTCCTGTCTGGGTGCCAAAATGGCTGTGAACGCACTAGAGGAATATCGGACAGGGAGGACACGCTCTTGTTTTATTTCCAATATTGATTACCAGCAGATCGCGTTCCTGCAAAAATCGGTCAACCCCGAAACCACACTTTTTATTATCGCTTCAAAATCATTTACCACCATTGAGACAAGAGCCAATGCGGCGACATTGAAAGCCTGGCTGCAAGCGTGCAGCGGCAACGGGACCGATAAACATTTTGTCGCCGTCACGGCTAATCAGACAGCAGCGGTAGCGGACGGCATCAAACCGGAGAATTGTTTCAGGATATGGGACTGGGTCAACGGCCGTTTTTCCCTGTGGTCCGCTTTCGGTTTACCCATCGCACTGGCCATCGGCTTTGATCATTTTGAGGCCCTGCTGGCGGGTGCGGAAGAAATGGATCGTCATTTCCGGGAAGCGCCCGCCAGAGAAAACGCACCCATCATACTGGCCCTGCTTGATTACTGGTACAACAATTTTTGGGACGCCGAAACACACGCCTTTATCCCCTACGATGAATCGCTGCGTGATTTGCCCGATTTCCTGGCGCAATTATTCATGGAGAGTAACGGCAAATCAGCCGGGCGGACCGGGGGTATCGCTGAGGATAAAACCTCTCCCATCGTCTGGGGAGGTGTCGGCGCCGACGCCCAGCATTCCTTTTTTCAATTACTGCATCAGGGGACACATACTGTTCCGGTCGATTTTCTCGTGCCACTGCATAAAAAAGGCGCTCAAGAGCACCACAGATTATTGTTTGCGAACTTTCTGGCACAAAGCCGGGCCTTGTTGCTGGGCGAGACCGGCGACGAACCGTATAAACATTGCGAGGGCAACCGACCCAGTACCAGCATTGTTTATTCAGAGTTAACTCCACGAACGCTGGGAGCGTTAATCGCACTATTTGAACACCGGGTCTTTGTGCAAGGCCTGCTATGGCGCATCAATTCATTTGATCAATGGGGCGTTGAACTGGGCAAAAAACTGGCATCAGACATCGTTGATGTACTGACAGATCGGGATAAAGGCGAAAATCTTGATTCCTCCACCCGGAATCTGATCAATCGCTATATGGATTCACATCGGGTAAAAAAACCCTGATGAAAGCGATTATCCTGGCGGCCGGTATTGGAAAACGTCTCGGCAAACACGCCGCAGACCGCCCAAAATCATTGCTGAAGTTTGGAGACAAAAGCTTGTTGCAGCGTCATATTGAAATCCTGCGGGCACACCAAATCAATGCGATCACCATCATTGTCGGGTATCACGCGGCGCTGATTAAAGCACACCTTGAAGACTACGGTGCGGAGATAGACTACATCATGAATCCACGTTTCACAGAAGGAAGCGCTGTCAGTCTGGCGTACGCCCGTGATATGATATTGGACGAAGCTGGATTTATATTGATGGATGCCGATGTGCTCTACGATCGGGCAATGATCCAACGGCTTCTTGATGCCCCCGCCGAAAACTGTTTTCTACTGGACCGACACTTCATCCCCGGGGATGAGCCGGTTGTCCTCCGCGTTGACGACCGGGGACAAATCATCGAGTTCAGGAAACAGCCGGGGGAAACAGATTATGCCGTGCAGGGAGAATCGGTGGGTTTTTTCAAATTCAATCGCGTTACGGGCAAGTTGTTGATTGAGTGCATAGACGGCTATCTCGCCAGGGGAGCAAATGATACACCTTATGAAGAAGCGATACGTGACCTTGTACTGAAACAACCCGAACAGTTTGCCTGGGAAGATGTTAGCGGTATCCCCTGGATTGAAATTGACTTCCCCGAAGATGTCGAACGTGCAGAAAAAGAAATATTACCTGAACTTGAACACTAAGATCGTTCCTGTAAATGTCTACTGTCAGTAAATGCAAACAACTCCGTTCATTGCTTGAATCAAATGAGTTGGAATTCATTCTGGAGGCCCATAACGGGATCTCTGCCAGTATTGTGGAACGCACCGGTTTCAAAGGTATCTGGGGCAGCGGCCTGGCGATATCGGCGCAATTCGGCGTGCGCGACAGTAATGAGGCAAGCTGGTCACAGGTCGTCGATATGCTCGAATTTATGTCGGACGCCACCACCATACCCATCCTGCTGGACGGTGATACCGGTTACGGCAATTTCAATAATCTGCGACGTCTGGTAAAAAAACTGGAACAGCGTGATATTGCCGGGGTCTGTATCGAAGACAAACAGTTTCCCAAAACGAACAGTTTCATCAACAGCCGCAAGCAACCGCTGGCCGATATTGATGAATTTTGCGGCAAGATCAAGGCGGGAAAAGACAGTCAGAGCGATGATGACTTTTGTATTATCGCCCGGATCGAGGCGTTGATCGCTGGCTGGGGCATGGCCGAAGCCGTGCGGCGCGCCGAGGCCTACCATGGGGCTGGCGCGGACGGCATTCTCATCCACAGTCAACTTTCAAGACCGGACGAGGTACTCCTTTTCGCACAGGAATGGGCCGGTCGTTCCCCGTTGCTGATTATCCCCACCAAGTATTACAGCACCCCGACAGACGCCTTTCGCAAACACCCGATCAGTTTGGTGATCTGGGCCAATCAGATGCTCCGCTCGGCCGTTGCCGTCATGGAAAAAACCAGCAGGGCAATATTCGCATCCGAATCACTGGTTGATATTGAAGATAAAATCGCCAGCATTAATCATATTTTTGATTTACAGGGTGTGGATGAACTAGACCGCGCCCAACAGCTTTACCTCAACAAACAGACCGACATCCAGGCCGTCATCCTTGCTGCCGGCCGTGGCAGCGCCCTGCATGAACTCACCCATGATCGGCCTAAGGCCATGATCAGTATCGGCGGCAAAACCCTGCTGGATCGATTGATGCGCGGGCTGAACCGGGTCGGGATTAACAAATTGACCGTTATCGCCGGTTACAAGGCAGAAGTGATTAATATGCCGGGCATTAACAAGTGCATCAACGCGGATTACGATAAGGGAGACGAATTGAAGACGTTGCTTTGTGCACAGGATCAGTTCAGCGATGAGATGCTGATCCTCTACAGTGATCTACTGTTCCGGGAATACATTCTGAGAGACCTGATTGAAACGAACGGCGAAATCGTCGTGGTCGTCGATTCCGCTCTGGATAATCTCAATATTACCGGTGCGCCTGACTACGCCTACTGCAACAAAAACGACGACCGTTCACCCTTTACGCCGGATATACAACTGACCCGGCTTTCGTCGCACATTGACGCGCCCGATAAAAAGCCATCGGGCTACTGGATTGGAATGATACGCGTCCGCAAACAGGGGCGCCGGTGGATTGATGCGGCACTGGATGAATTGAAAGAGACGAAAAATTTTAATCAACTGACCCTGCCTGACCTGTTAAATCACCTCATAAAAAAGAGGAAACCGGTTAATGTGCATTACATTGACGGTCGCTGGCTGGATGTTAATTCCCTTGACGATATTGATCGTGCCGGTAATTTCATACAGTAAAGGATATCCCGATGATCAACGCGAACGAATTTGTGGAAGTCGCCCGTCAATTTGGCTTTACGCGCTATACCGGCGTCCCCTGCTCTTTTCTGACACCGTTTATCAATTATGTCATCAACGACGACTCACTTGAGTATGTCTCCGCCCCTAATGAAGGCGACGCACTGGCCGCGGCCGCCGGCGCCGCCATCGGCGGTCAGCCTTCTGTCGTCATGATGCAGAACTCGGGGCTCGGCAATGCCGTCAGCCCGCTTACATCATTGGCCCACGTCTTCCGTATTCCGTTTCTAATCATCACGACTCATCGCGGTCAACCGGGAGTTAAAGACGAACCCCAGCATGAATTGATGGGGCAAATCACCGCGCAATTATTTGATATCATGCGCGTACCCCGGGAAAACTTCCCCCGACAGGCAAAACAAATTGCACCCGCCTTGCAACGCGCCGCCGCCTATATGCAAAAAGAAAAACGACCTTACGCCTTTATCATGCAGAAGGACACGATCGCCCCCGAAGTGCTGCGAAAAAACCCGATAAGGGACCTGTCACAACGTCAGACAGAGGTTCGTTTTATCCACGATCCCAAAGCCGAACCACCGAGCCGACATGACGCCCTGCAACGCATTGTTCAACATACGTCGGCAAGTGATACGCTCCTGATCGCCACCACGGGTTTCACCGGGCGCGAGCTCTTTGCAATCAATGATCGCAACAATCATTTCTATATGGTCGGCTCCATGGGCTGCGCTTCATCGCTGGGGCTCGGCATCGCTCTGGCCAGGCCGGATTTGAGAATAGTCGTCATTGATGGTGACGGCGCCGGATTAATGCGCATGGGCAACTTTACCATGCTGGGCAGTTACGCAAACGGTAACCTTATCCATATTCTGCTGGATAACGAAGCGCATGACTCCACCGGTGCCCAGGCGACCGTGGCAGGAAATGTCGACTTCGTCGGGATCGCAAAGGCCAGCGGCTACAGCGCGAGCCTGGGCGGCAATACAACCGGGCTGATTGATAAAATATTCGCTTTGCCCGCGCATAACGGCCCTGTCTTCGGTCATTTACGGATTCGTTGTGGCACAATGGAAAAATTGCCGCGACCGGATATCGGCCCCGCCGAGGTGCTAACGCGTCTGATGAAACACATTGACAGCCGCTTCGGAGGGAAACACGGATGACCATACTGCTCAACCCCGGACCGGTGCTGTTAAGTGAGCGTGTCCGACACGCTTTGTTAAAACCCGATCTTTGTCACCGCGAGCCGGAGTTTTCCGAATTGCAAAACGGGATCAAAAACAAATTGCTGGACGTCTATCAACTGGCACACGAGGAATGGGCTGCCGTGTTACTGACCGGCTCCGGCACCGCCGGAATGGAAGCGATGCTGACCAGCCTTGTCCCCCGGGGCAGGCGGATACTGATTATCGAAAATGGCACCTATGGCGAACGCCTGGGTAAAATTGCCCGCTCGCATAATATTGATTACATCACCCTGCGTCACGACTGGGGAGAGACCATCGATCCGGGCAGACTTGAAAACGCATTGCGGGATCAGACAACGCTCGCGTACGTTGCCGTGGTTCACCATGAAACCACGACCGGCCTCCTGAATGATATTGAATCGCTTGCCGTACTGTGTAAAAAATACGGCAATATCCCGATACTGCTGGACGCTATCAGCAGTTTTGGGGCGGAAGAAATAAAGTTTGCCGACTGGAATATCGCCGCCTGCACAGCGTCAACGAACAAGTGCCTGCACGGTTCCCCTGGCGCCGCTTTTACACTTGTCAGGCGAACGACTATGGCACAAATGCCCGAAGCTCCGCCTCAAACGTTTTATCTGGATCTCGGCGCCAATCTGGCGGCGCAGGACACCGGGGACTCTCTGTTCACCCCGTCGGTACATGTTTTTTACGCGCTGGATGAGGCGCTGGATGAATTGAGTGATCGGGGGGGCTGGCGTGGACGCCGACGGCAGTACCGCACGCTGATGAACATTGTGCGGAGCGGATTACAACACCTTGGCCTCACACTCTGGCTGGCGGAGGAAGACTGCTCCTGCGTATTGAACGCCTTTCACCTGCCCGACGGGCTTACTTACAATACATTGCACGACCAACTCAAGTCGGCGGGATTTGTCATCTATGCCGGTCAGGGAAATCTGGAAAAATCAATATTCAGAATTTCCTGCATGGGAAAAATCACAAGCGCCGACATGAAACGCTTTGTTGATGAAATGGAGAAAATTGTGCCTGCCGGCCATCGTCGGTAAACCGTCGCCACACAAAAAGCGGTCATTTCTGAAAAATGCTTTCGCGGAAACTAACGAAATAAAGGCAGGGTATCCTTATTGCCAATCTGATATCATACCCATAATAGATATGGCACCCGGACGGATTTTTTACCTCAAACAAAACCGGTTTATATCATTGAAATAACAGTGTTCTCCTAAATTTTCTATGTCTGGAATATGACCATGACCTGCTATATATTTATCACTGGAGGGGTGGTTTCTTCCCTGGGGAAGGGAATTGCCTCCGCGTCGCTGGGCGCTATTCTGGAGGCGCGCGGACTGAAAGTCTCCCTGCTCAAGCTGGACCCCTATATCAATGTCGACCCCGGGACCATGAATCCTTTTCAACACGGTGAAGTATATGTGACCGAGGATGGCGCGGAGACCGATCTTGATTTGGGACATTACGAGCGCTTTGTGCGTACAACGATGAGTAAACGTAATAATTATACCGCCGGTCGCATCTATCAGGAAGTCATTCAAAAAGAACGCCGCGGCGATTATCTGGGGACGACAGTTCAGGTTATTCCGCATATTACCGACGAAATCAAGCATTGTATAAGAGCAGGCATCGGTAACGCCGATATCGGTATGGTTGAGATTGGCGGGACTGTGGGCGATATTGAATCGCAGCCTTTTCTTGAAGCTATTCGCCAAATGCGGGTAGAACTGGGCGCCGCACATACCCTGTTCATACATTTGACCCTGGTCCCATATATTGGCGCCGTCGGTGAACTCAAGACCAAACCGACACAGCACTCGGTCAAGGAATTGCGTTCTATCGGCATACAGCCGGATTGTCTGTTATGCAGAACAGACCGGTTTCTCCCTGAAAACGAGCGTAAAAAAATAGCGCTGTTCACCAATGTGGAGAAGTCCGCCATTATTTCCGCCATTGATATTGATAATATATACAAGATCCCGAAACTGCTGCATGAACAGGGGCTGGATAATCTCGTTGCGGAGAAATTCGGACTGGATGCGACCAAGGCCGACCTGGGCGAATGGGACAGGATCGTTGAGGCACTTGATGATCCCCGCGATGTGGTTGATATTGCTATTACCGGTAAATATATGGAACTGGCCGATTCGTATAAATCGTTACTGGAAGCACTAAATCATGCCGGGATACAGAACCGCCTGCGGGTCAACGTGCATTACGTTGACGCGGAAAAAATTGAAAAAAACGGGACGCTCAACCTGCAGGACATGGATGCGATCCTGGTGCCGGGCGGCTTCGGTGCCCGCGGGATTGACGGCAAGATAGCTGTCGCCCGCCTGGCCAGGGAAAACAGGATACCTTATCTGGGCATTTGTCTGGGGATGCAGATCGCCGTCATAGAGATCGCAAGAAACCTCGCCGGGTTGAAAGACGCAAACAGCACCGAATTTGATCGGGAGACGGCGCACCCGGTGATCGCACTGATAACGGAATGGCGCGAGGCCTCCGGCAAGATTGAGCAACGCAATATGGAGTCTGATCTGGGGGGAACAATGCGTCTGGGAGGACAGATGTGCCATTTGCAGGAAGGCTCTTTGTCAGGAAAACTCTATGGCAAAGATGAAATTATTGAGCGACATCGACATCGTTATGAATTCAATAATCGTTATCAGCGACAACTGGAAGCAGTCGGTCTGCACATAGCCGGTCGTTCTTTTGACAGAAAGCTGGTGGAGATCATTGAAATACCCGATCATCCCTGGTTTGTCGCCTGTCAGTTTCATCCTGAATTTACCTCAACGCCGCGCGATGGTCATCCTTTGTTTTCCGGTTTTATCCGCGCCGCTGAAAAGTACAAATCTGCCAAAAACAAACAGGTTGCCAAAAATGCGGCTATGTGATTTTGACGTCGGGGCGGAGAAGCCGTTTTTTCTAATCGCCGGGCCTTGTGTCATTGAGAGCCGGCAGTCGGCCATAGACACGGCCGGATATCTGAAAGAACTCACTGCGGAATTGGGCATCCCCTTCATTTATAAATCATCGTTTGACAAGGCCAACCGAAGCCGACATGACAGTTACCGCGGACCGGGCATTAAAACAGGTCTGAAAATCCTCGCCGAAATCAAAGAAACGATAAATATTCCGGTGTTGACAGATATACATGAAGATACCCCGTTAGATGAAGTCAGCGCTGTGGTCGATGTGTTGCAGACCCCGGCATTTCTTTGTCGACAGACAAACTATATCCAGTCCGTCGCCGCCACCGGCCTGCCTGTCAATATCAAGAAAGGCCAGTTTCTATCGCCCTGGGATATGCGTAATGTCGTCGACAAGGCGCGCGCCGTTGGTAATGACAGAATTATGGTATGTGAACGGGGCGTGTCTTTCGGCTATAATTATCTTGTTTCGGACATGCGTTCTCTGATCGTGATGCGGGAAACGGCGGCGCCGGTTGTCTTTGACGCAACTCATTCAGTGCAGATGCCGGGCGCGGGCGAAGGTGGGCGCGTATCGGGAGGTCAGCGCGAGTTTGTCCCGGCACTGGCACGCGCTGCGGTTGCTGTGGGTATTTCGGGTTTATTTATGGAAACGCATCCGAATCCCGGGCAGGCCTTGAGCGATGGAGCAAATTCATGGCCATTGCATAAGATGCGGGACTTGCTGGAAATATTAAAAACAATTGATGACAGGATAAAAAAATGATGGTGCTGTTTATTTTCTATGTTCGGAGCAGACCGTGTCGGTAATTGACAGGATTGTTGCCCGCGAAGTCCTCGATTCAAGAGGCAATCCGACTATTGAAGCCTCGGTTTACACTTGTGGTGGGGCAGGCGGTACAGCTATCGTCCCGTCCGGCGCTTCCACTGGCGCGCTCGAAGCACTGGAATTGCGCGATGGTGATATGAAGCGGTATCTTGGCAAAGGGGTGTTGACAGCGATCCGCAATATCCATGAAAAGATTGCCCCGGCACTGGCGGGCAGGGAAGTTTCTGAACAGGCCGCAATTGACCAAATCATGATCGAACTTGACGGCACACCGAACAAGCGCGAGCTGGGCGCAAATGCAATACTGGCAGTGTCGTTGGCGGCGGCCCATGCCGCTGCGAATGAAAAAGGGCATCCGCTTTACGCCTGTCTTGGCGCAGATACTCCACTGCAGATGCCGGTGCCTATGATGAATATCATAAACGGTGGCGCGCATGCCGATAATAATATTGATTTTCAGGAATTTATGATCCTGCCTGTTAACGCGAAAAGTATGCGTGAGGCCGTGCGCTACGGGACGGAAATTTTTCATGCCCTGAAATCAATTTTATCCAGACGCGGTCTTACCACGACAGTCGGAGACGAGGGCGGTTTCGCGCCAAATCTCTCCACGAATGAGGAGGCGATACAGATCATTCTGGAAGCGATCGAGACCGCCGGGTATAAAGCGGGCAGCGATATTATGCTGGGGCTGGATGTGGCCAGTTCCGAGTTTTACCAGGATGGTGTCTACACCCTCAAATCGGAAAACAGGCGCCTTGATGCGGGGGAATTTCTGGATTATCTAGGCACCTGGGTTGAACAATATCCCATTATTACCGTGGAAGACGCGATGGCAGAAAATGACTGGGACGGCTGGAAATTATTGACAGACAGATTAGGCGACCATGTCCAGTTGGTGGGGGATGATTTATTTGTCACCAATACCGCGATCCTGCAGAAAGGCATTGACAAGGGAATAGCCAACTCGATTTTAATAAAAGTGAATCAGATTGGCTCATTAACCGAAACGCTGGCGGCGATTGAAATGGCGAAGAAAAATGGTTACACGGCGGTGATATCCCATCGTTCGGGCGAAACGGAGGATACCACGATTGCCGATCTGGCCGTCGCCACTTCTGTCGGGCAAATTAAAACGGGCTCCCTGTCGCGTTCGGAACGCGTTGCCAAATATAATCGTCTGATGAAAATAGAAGATCGGTTGGGCGCCAGCGCCGTATATCCTGGCCTACAGGCGTTCTGTAATTTGCAATCATGAACTTATTCGGTTTATCTTCAATACCGTTGAGATGAGACTCAGTATATTGATATCTGTTATGTTGCTGACATTGCTACAGTATCGTCTGTGGGTCGGCAATGGCAGTATGGCCGAGGGGCACCAGCTTAAGGAACAAATAGCCCGGATGCAACAGCAAAATCAGGTGCTCAGGGAGCGCAATCTTTCTTTGGCGGCGGAAGTGATTGATTTAAAGCAAGGGAAGGAGGCGATAGAAGAACGCGCCCGAAGCGAACTGGGCATGGTCGGACATGATGAAGTGTTTTATCAGATTGTTGATCATTTCGACTCGCCGCTGCCAGCAAACTTATAATGCCGGAGGCCGTGAGTTACTGGGTTGTTATTCCTGCTGCCGGTTTCGGCGAACGGATGCAGTTTGACAAACCCAAACAATATATTGAAATCAACAATAAAACGATCATTGAACACACCCTTGAACATTTTATATCGCGTGATGACATCAAGGGGATCATCGTAGCCATCGCAAGAGAAGACAGCTGTTGGTCAGCATTGAAAGTCGCTGAAGATCATCGGATCAGCACCATCACGGGCGGGGCGGATCGTTATCAATCCGTACTGAACAGCTTGCGTGCCCTGTCGGAGAAGGCGGAGGAAAACGACTGGGTGATTGTTCATGACGCGGCCCGGCCCTGTTTGAGCCGGACCATGATTGATCGGCTCATTAAACGGGTCGGCGACCACGACGTGGGAGGGATTTTGGCGCTGCGTTGCCGGGACACCATGAAGCAGGTTGACGATAAACGCCGGATAGAACGGACCGTTGAACGTGACCGACTCTGGCATGCACAGACCCCACAGATGTTCAGGTATGAAAAACTGTTCAAGGCCTTGAGCAAGGCTCTGGAAGAACAGCACACGGTCACAGACGAAGCCATGGCAATGGAATTATCGGGTTATCAGCCGCTGGTCATTGAAGGCCCCCCCGACAATATAAAGCTGACCTATCAAGAAGATATTGGAATCATCCGTGCCTGCCTGAGCAGAGTTCAGGAAGGATAAACATGCGAATAGGGCAAGGTTACGATATACACCGTTTCACGGAAGGCCGGCCGTTGATTTTGGGCGGCATCACGATTCCCCATGCAAAGGGACTGGCGGGTCATTCTGACGCCGATGTCGTCATCCACGCCTTATGCGATGCCATACTTGGTGCGATGGCCGCAGGCGATATTGGCCGTCATTTTCCCGACACCGATCCGACGCTGAAAGACATTGACAGCCGAAAATTATTCAAACGGGTACGCACATTGATGGATAAAAACCGCTATAGCCTGTCAAATGCCGATATCACAATACTGGCCCAGGAACCAAAGATGGCGCCCCACATACCAGAGATGCAAAAGATCATCGCCGCTGATCTTGATGTCGCGCCCGGTCAAATTAATATCAAGGCCACGACGACGGAAGGAATGGACAGTATCGGGCGCGGGGAAGGCATCGCCGCCCACGCCGTTGTACTGTTAGAGACCGGGAAATAAACGCCCCGACTGCATTATATAAGCAGACGCCGTCGGTTTTATTCAAGCCACTGCCGGGCATTGATAAATAACTGCATCCACGGGCTGTATTCATCGCCCCGGTCTTCGGGAAACCAGGAAAATTGCCTTGTTAGAAAAACTCGCTCGGGGTGCGGCATCATGATCGTGATACGACCATCCCCATTGGTGAAACCGGTGAGTCCACCAGTGGAACCGTTTGGGTTAAAAGGATAACATTCCGTCGCCTCGCCATAATTGGAAATATAGCGTAGCGTCGCGTTTTTCAGCGCAGGCCGATCGACGCGTCCTTCACCGTGGGCAACGACGACAGGGATTTTTGACCCGGCCATGCCTCGCAGCAGCACTGATGGCGAATCCAGGACTTCAACCATGACCAGACGCGCTTCGAACTGATCCGAGGTATTACGGATAAAATTCGGCCAGCCCGATGCGCCCGGGATCAGATCGCGAAGTTGCGCCATCATCTGGCAACCGTTACAGACCCCCAATGCAAATATATCCGGACGCCGAAAAAAATCACGGAACATCCCGTTTATTTTTTCATGATACAAAATAGTTTTGGCCCAGCCGCCGCCCGCCCCCAGAACATCACCGTAGGAAAAACCACCGCAAGCGACCAGCCCCTTGAAGTCGTCAAGCGAGGCCTGTCCGTCAATCAAATCCTGCATGTGCAAATCAATACAGTCGAAACCAACGCGATCAAAGACCGCCGCCATTTCCATCTGCCCGTTGACGCCCTGTTCGCGCAGAATCGCCAGTCTTGGTTTTTTGCCGGTATTCACGAACGCACCTGGAACAGGATCAAGGCGATATACTGTTTCCAGAAACAGACCGGGATCATCACTGTCTGCAACGTTGCCAAATTCCTCCCCGGCGGACGCGGGATTATCACGCAAGGCCTGGATATGGTAACTGGTCGCTTCCCATTCCCGATGCAGATCAGCCAAAGGTACCGACAATAGGGTTTCCCCTCTATCAAGGAGTTCAAAGACAATATCTTCATTCACGAAGGCGAGGGGCTGGATTGCAGTTTTATCCAGACCCGCCTGGATAAACGCTTCCCGCGTACGGTACTCATGTTCCCGTTTCACCTGGATAACGGCGCCAGGTTCTTCGTTGAACAAAAAACGAATCACATCGACGACACCGTGCAGATCCACGCTGATGCCAGTGCGGCCGGCAAATGCCATTTCGGCCAGCGTCACAAACAAACCACCATCGGAACGATCATGATAGGCGTGGATCAGCCCTGCTTCATTCAAAGACTGCAAGGCATGGAAAAAAGCAGACAGGGTATCCGCCTGTTCAAGATCAGGCGTTTCCTGTTCAACCTGTCCATATACCTGTGACAGCGCGGAACCACCCAGACGCTGTTTCCCTCCGGCCAGATCGATAAACAGCAGAACAGTCTCTGCATCCCGCACAAGCTGGGGGGTTAACGATCGTCTGACGTCGGCGACACGGGCGCAGGCAGTGACGTTCAAAGACAACGGCGCGATGACCCGTTTCACCTGACCTTTTTCCGACCAGACCGTATTCATTGACAAGGAGTCCTTGCCTACCGGGATAGCAATGCCCAGTAGCCGACATAAATCACTGACCGCATTCACGGCAGCATAAAGCCCGGCATCCTGATTTGCCTCGCCGCAGGCCGCCATCCAGTTGGCCGATAACACGATATCCTCTATTTTCAATATGCGGGCGGCAGAGATATTCATGATCGCCTCGGCCACCGCCATTCGACCCGAGGCCGGCGCGTCACTCAGCGCAATCGGCATGCGTTCGCCAATCGCCATCGCCTCACCGGTACGGGCAAACCAGGAGGAGGCGGTAACGGCACAGTCGGCAACCGGAACCTGCCAGGGACCAACCATTTGATCACGTACTACCAGACCGGAGACAGTTCGATCACCAATGGTAATTAAAAACTTTTTGCTTGCCACTGCGGGCAAATGCAAAATTCGTTTTATTGTCTCCTGCAAATCAAGGGCGGTTGTCTGCATTTTTCCCCGCAACACCGGTTTGCTCACCACATCGCACTTCATCCGTGGCAGCCTGCCCAACAGCACCGACATCGGCATATCCACCGGCCTCGTATTGAAATATGAGTCGTGCAGGATGAGTTGCTCCCTCTCCGTAGCCTCGCCCAGAACGGCAAACGGGGCGCGTTCCCGTCGGCACAGGCCGGCAAAATCATCAAGGCGATCCGCCAGGACGGCCAGGACATAACGCTCTTGCGATTCATTACACCAGATCCCCAGCGGTGACATCCCCGTTTCATCACCAGGGATATCGCGCAGTTCCAGTACGGCGCCGCGCCCGGCAGCGCTTACCAGTTCAGGGATGGCATTGGATAATCCGCCCGCGCCGACATCATGGATACTCAAAACGGGGTTCTCTTCACCGAGCGCACAGCAGCGGTCAATGACTTCCTGACAGCGCCGCTGCATTTCAGCATTGTCACGCTGTACTGAAGCGAAATCAAGCGAGACATCGCCCTGCCCCGAAACCATGGAAGAAGATGCCCCGCCACCCAGGCCAATCAGCATGGCCGGGCCGCCGAGCACGATGATTTTCGCACCGGGAGGAATAGCCTGTTTGTCAACGTGATCCGGACGAATCATGCCGCAACCGCCCGCCAGTATAATCGGCTTGTGATAACCGTATATCAGACCCTCGTCGACCTGTTGTTCGTAGCTGCGAAAGTAACCGCACAGGGAAGGACGACCAAACTCGTTATTAAACGCGGCGGCGCCTGTTGGCCCTTCGATCATAATATCCAGTGCGGAACGAATATGATCAGGCCTGCCGTTATCTTTTTCCCAGGACTGTTCAAAACCCGGGATCCTCAGATTGGACACGGCAAAACCAATCAGACCGGCCTTGGGCCTGCCGCCCCGGCCAGTGGCGGATTCATCGCGTATTTCCCCACCGACGCCGGTGGCCGCGCCCGGAGCAGGTGATATAGCGCCGGGGTGATTATGCGTTTCCACTTTCAACAGGATATGTATATCTTCTTCTCGCCAATGGTAGCGGCGGTCCCCGGGTTCGGCGATGAGACGCCGGTCGCGGTGGCCTTTGATCACCGCCGCATTGTCGTGATAGGCGGACAGGATATTGCCCGAACCGGCATCATGCGTTTGCCGGATCATGTCAAACGGGGAACGGCGCTGCCTGACCCCGTCAATCGTCCATTCGGCATTGAATATTTTATGGCGACAGTGCTCCGAATTGGCCTGTGCAAACATCATTAATTCAGCATCGCTCGGATTGCGCCCAAGCCCGGTAAAAGCCGAGAACAGGTAATCAAGTTCTTTCATGGACAGGCCCAGCCGCATGTCAATATTGGCCTTGCCCAACGCCGCCATCCCCGCCCCCAGAATATCAATGTGCTTTAGTGGCGCTGGCTCCCCGGACCTGAACAATACCCCGGCTTTTTCCTCACTGGAAACCACGGTCTCCGTCATCCGATCATATAGCAGGGATTTGAACTGCGCTATTTGCGCCGCATTGAACGACTGATCGCTGTCAGTATTGATCAGGTAAACCTGTCCGCGTTCAACACGCCTTATTTTATCCAGTCCGACATTATGAACAATATCCGTGGTCTTGCTTGACCAGGACGAGACGGTATCCGGCCTTGGAATGACAATTACTTTTGTGCCACCTGGCGCACCTTCATATTTGCCGCCGTAGTTCAGCAGGGTGACAAGCTGCGCCGTTTCCGCGGCGTCCAGCGCTGAAAAAATTTCAACAAAATAAATATAATGTGAGGCAAGCGATTCAATTTCGGGGGATCCCCGCCGCAGCAAAGACAGCAGTTTGCTCACCCGAAAATCGGACAGGGCATTGCCACCGGGAAATATCAGCATTTCGGTATTCGCCATTTACACGTCGCGTAAAGCGGGTTTATTCAAACCAGGCGGCCTGTGCAGGTTGACATCGGGGCCGCAGGCATTTCACACGATATTGAACATCTCCGGAAAACCAGCCACGCCGCATTGAAAGTCCGTATTCTGTGGCGGCCTGCCTGATCCGCGTGTAGCCGCTTATGCTCCTGAACGGACAAACGAACCAGCGCTTACGGCAAATCGGGATAATCATAATAAAATAAAAAGGCAGCGTTCCCGGGAGGCCATCACCAGGCGCGGCGACATTGTTTCAGCAGCACCGGCCTCACCCCCACTCCGGCATATCCTGGTTTCCAACGCTTCATCGGTGGTTTCACCCGGCAGTATACGGTCGGCAAAACCCTGCATTCCATTCCACATTTACCGCAAAACGAGTCTGGTCTGCGCCACCGCATTACCGATATAACTTTGCGGCGTCAATATTTTCAGCCTCGTTTTAACATCGTCGGGGACATCCAGTTTCTCAATAAAATCGCGCAGACTCTCCGCACTGACGACCTGTCCGCGAGTTAATGCCTTCAACTGTTCATAGGCATCGCCAACACCATAGAGACGCATCACTGTCTGTATCGCTTCAGCCAGGGTCTCCCAGGACTGATCCAGATCCCGCTCCAGCACGTCGGTAGCCACCTCCAGTTTACTCAGGCCCGCGAGACAGGAATCAAAGGCGATCAGCGTATGAGCGATGCCGACGCCCATATTTCTCAGCACGGTTGAATCGCTCAGATCACGCTGCCAGCGTGAAATCGGCAACTTCCCGGCGAAGTACGCGAAGATACCGTTAGCCAGACCCAGATTGCCTTCGGCGTTCTCAAAGTCAATCGGATTGACTTTATGCGGCATGGTGGAAGAACCGACCTCGCCCTCCTGCAATTTCAACCTGAAATACCCCAGAGAAATATAGCCCCAGATGTCGCGGCTCAGATCAATCAGGATGGTATTGATACGGCTGCACGCATGAAAATACTCCGCGATATAATCATGCGACTCTATCTGGGTCGTATGGGGGTTCCAGTCAAGCCCGAGACCTTCGACAAAATCTTTTGAAAAGGACATCCAGTCAAGCTCGGGACAGGCGAATACGTGTGCGTTGAAATTACCCACCGCGCCGTTTATCTTGCCCAGTAGATGTATTCGATCCAACTGTGTCCGCTGGCGTTGCAGACGATGTATATAGACCGCGATCTCCTTGCCAAGGGTCGTTGCCGAGGCCGTCTGCCCGTGCGTACGCGATAACATCGGGGTATCGGCATGCCCGGCTGCCAGCGATTTGAGCTGCGATAAGACCGCCTCCAGCGCCGGCAACAAAACCTGCGCACGCGCCTCCTTCAACATCAGGGCATGGCTCAGATTATTAATATCTTCTGAAGTACAGGCAAAATGGACAAAACGGCTCGCCGCGCTTAATGTCTCATCTGCCTCAAGTTTGCTCCGAATAAAATATTCAACGGCTTTGACATCATGACTGGTTTTTTTCTCAATGTCCTTGATCTGTTCGGCATCTGCGATCGAGAAGTCGTTTTTTATCTTATCCAGCCGGACGACGGCCTCATCCGAAAGTTTCACGGGAGCAATGACGCCATGGGCGGCCAACGCCTTCAACCATTCAATTTCAACCACCACCCGAAAACGCAACAGGCCGTATTCACTGAAGATCATCCGCAAGGCGCTCGTCTTGCGCCAATAGCGTCCGTCAACCGGCGAAATGGCAGTTAACGCGGATAATTCCATCTTTGTCATTTCTCCAACAGGCGAACCACAGATCAGGGCGCCGGATTTGGATTCGCTTCATGGACTGCTTCAATCGCCTTCCGCAGCTCTTTGGAAAGCGTGACATCCATGCTCCCGATATCCGTTCTCAGTTGCTCCATCGTCGTCGCGCCGATGATGTTGCTGGTCAGAAACGGCCTGCTATTGACATAGGCCAACGCCATCTGCTCCGGGAGCAGACCATGTTCTGCGGCGAGATTGACATAGGCTTCCGTGGCTGCTATCGCACGGGGACTGGTATAACGGGTAAAACGTTCAAACAATACCAGCCTTGATCCTTCCGGTCTCGCGCCGTGCAGGTATTTGCCGCTCAACACACCGAAAGCCAGCGGAGAATAGGCCAGTAGCCCGACTTGTTCGCGGTGCGCAAATTCGGACAGACCGACCTCAAAAACGCGGTTCAACAGATTATAGGGATTTTGAATACTGACGATGCGCGGCAGACCGGCGCTATCGGCAAGGCGTAGATACTCCGCACAACCCCAGGGCGTTTCGTTGGAAATACCGGCCATCCTGATCTTGCCTTCTTTGATCAGACCATCCAGCACTTGCAGTGTCTCCTCTATCGGCACACCGTCTTTTTCCGGTGCGTGGTAATAGGACAGTTTGCCGAAAAAATTAGTCTCGCGCTCCGGCCAGTGCAGTTGATACAGGTCGATATAATCGGTTTGCAAACGTTTCAGGGAGGCATGCAGGGCGTCATGTATATTCTTCCTGTCCAGTTTACAGTTGCCACCTCTGAGATAAGGCAACCAGTCCGCCTGTGCACAGACTTTGGTGGCGATGACAAGCTGGTCACGGTTAGCGCGTTTCGCCAGCCAGTTACCGATACAGGTTTCGGTCAAACCCTGCGTCCCGGCTCTGGGCGCGACCGGGTATAATTCAGCGGTATCGATAAAGTTAATACCGGCGGCCACAGCATAATCCAGTTGTTCATGCGCCTCGGCCTCCGTATTCTGTTCGCCCCAGGTCATGGTGCCCAGACAGAGGCGGCTGACACTGACATCAGTATTTCCCAGTTTGCTGTATTCCATGATTCTCTCCTGTTTTGCTTTTCGTTAGAAACAGAGGCGCGGACCCAAAGACTGCGCGGACAAAAGACTGCATATATGATACCGTTTATACCGGCACTGATGATACCCATTTTGATATGCAAACCCTGACCATAACCAGACCCGACGATTTCCACCTGCATGTACGTGACAACGCCATGATGCAAAGTGTCGTTAATTATACCGCCGCCCGCTTCGCGCGGGCAATTATCATGCCCAATCTGCTACCGCCTGTTGTGACAACCAAAATGGCATCAGCCTACCGTGATCGTATCCTTGCCGCTGTCGACAGGCAATACAACTTTGAACCCCTGATGACACTGTATCTGACCGACAATACTTCAGCCGGGGAAATCAGGGCGGCAAGCCGGAGCGGTTTTGTGCATGCCGTAAAATATTATCCGGCCGGGGCAACGACCCATTCCGACCAGGGCATCACCGCTATTGAAAAGACCTACCCCGCACTGGAGGCCTTGTCTGAATGTGGTTTACCGCTGTTGGTCCACGGTGAGATCAATGATAACGATACTGATATTTTCGATCGGGAAACCCGCTTTATTGATAAAATACTGGTGCCGCTGACGGCTGATTTTCCCGATCTGAAGATTGTGCTGGAACACATCACGACAGCGGCGGCGGTGGATTTTATCGTACAGACGCCAGGGCCGGTCGCCGCGACGATCACGCCGCAACATCTGTTGCTGAACCGCAACGCGCTCTTCAACGGGGGACTGCGGCCGCACCATTACTGTCTGCCCATACTCAAGCGTGAAGCCGACCGCAAAGCAATACTCACCGCAGCGACCAACGGCAATCCGAAATTCTTTCTGGGCACGGACAGTGCCCCGCACGCCCGCAGCGCCAAGGAAAGCCATTGCGGTTGCGCCGGTGTCTTTTCCGCGCCTGTCGCGCTGGAACTGTATACCGAAGCCTTTGACAAGGCCGGCACACTGGATCGGCTTGAAGCCTTCTCCGCTCATTATGGCGCCGACTTCTACGAATTACCGCGCAACAAAGACCGGATAACTCTGATCAGGCGGGAACACACTATCCCGACGACATTACCTTTCGAAACAGAGGAGCTGGTGCCATTTCGCGCCGGTGACACCTGCACATGGCAGATAAAGCATTAGACGCCTCCGACGCCCCGATGGGCATTGGTGCCTCGACAGTGGCGAAGCGTTTCCGCGGTTTTCTGCCAGTGGTGATTGACGTTGAAACAGCCGGGTTCAATGCGGCAACGGACGCCTTGCTGGAGATCGCTGCTGTGACGGTGAAAATCAATTACAAATATAAATGGTGCATTGATGACATCATCGCCTGCCACGTACAACCGTTTGACGGAGCCAATCTTGAGCCCTCGGCGCTGGAGTTCACCGGAATCGATCCGCACCATCCTTTTCGGCAACAGATCGCAGTCAGTGAAAACGAGGCGCTGGATACCATCTTCACCGCGGTCAAACAGAAAATGAAAGTACATCACTGTAATCGAGCGATACTGGTCGGACACAATGCCTCATTTGACCTGGGTTTTTTAACTGCCTGCGTTAAACGCAACAAGATAAAACGCAGTCCCTTTCACCCGTTCAGCACGCTGGATACCGCGACAATGGGGGGACTGGCCTACGGGCAAACCGTCCTGTCACGTTCGGTTCTGGCCGCCGGTCTGGAATGGGACGCCGGGCAGGCGCATTCTGCGCGCTATGACGCGGAGCGCACCGCGCTGCTTTTTTGCAAAATCGTCAACCAGTGGAATGAATATTCGGGATTATTTGACCAGTGAAAGGTCGTAAGCGCGCACACAGCGGGCTTGACAGGCATGCCGGAACACTGACTTTTTCCACTGCCGCGCCGCCCCCGATGCGCCACCCGCTGTCTCCGCAAAACGGCATGGAAGAAATCATGTCGATTCTGGACCAACGTTTGACCGAACCATAGAATACGGGCCTGACCTGCCTTTGTACCACAGTGGTTGATAAACACAGCAGTATAATTGCTCACCAAAAATACCGCCGATACTGAATAACATGGCGTTTAATACTGACCAATCAGCAAGCGTTTTTCGGCGTTGTCAACGGCAGTCTGATCGCCTTCAACAACAACGGCATCGCCTGTCTCAAATCGAAACGCGGAATCAAACGTTTCAATACGGTCCCGACCCCTTCTGACGACCGTCAGCAAGGCATTGGTGGCGTCAAGATCAATCTCCACAGGCGACTTGCCAATGGCATAACTGTCAGGCAATAAAATCACCGTGTGCAACCTTCTCGTACCGGGGTCCTCCAGACTCAGCGCTTCCTCTCCCCGAAAGAAACCCCGCAGGTGGCGATATCCATTTTCCCGTGCCCGATTGACGAAAACCATTGATTTATCTATCGGGACGTTGAGCCGTTGCAACACATGCATGGACAGCACCATACTTGCCTCAAAGCTCTCGGGCACGACGTTACTGGCCCCGTTTTCATAAAGTTTGTCCATATGCCTGTCGTCCTTGCTACGAACGACGATAGGAATTACCGCATTGGCAAGACGACTGACGTGAATAATATTCCCTGCAATATCAGGGTCATCGAAAGTAATGACCAGCACCCTGGCGTTTCCAATTCCCGCATTCTTGAGGATACCAACGTGCGTGCTGTCACCGTAAAATACATTTTCCCCCGCTTCCCACGCCTCGTTTATCAGGCTTTGGTCAAGATCCAGCGCGATATAGTCGATATCCATTTCACGCAGGATATGGGCAAGGTTCTGCCCGATACGACCAAAGCCGCAGATAATGACATGCCCGGATATATCCTCGCAGGCGGATACAAGCTGCTCGGGTGGGGAGTTTACGTCACTTTCAGACTTGCCGCGGAACAGCCATTTCGCCAAATCACTGTTATAGCGAATCAACAGCGGACTGATTAGCATGCTCATCAACATTCCGGCAATGATAGGCTGCACATCCTGCAGGGAGATCAATTCATGACTGAGCGCCACCACCAGTATCGCCAGACCGAATTCACCGGCCTGCCCAAGCACCAGACCGGTACTGAAAGCGACTGAGGACACATAACCGCTCAGGCGAGTCAGTATCATGATAACAGCGCCTTTGCCAATGATCAGGCCAAGCATCAGCAGGCCGATCCAGAACCATTCCTTCAGGATGATAGAAACATCCAGTTGTACCCCGACACTGATGAAAAACAATCCCATCAATACATCCCGAAAGGGGCGGATATCCGTCTGTATCTGATGCCGATATTCGGTTTCGCTAAGCATCAATCCCGCCAGAAAGGCCCCCAGTACCAGTGAAAGCCCAAGTTGACTTGTCATCCAGGCGGCACTCAGCACAATGGACAGGGTTGCCAGCGTAAAAATCTCAGCCGAACGGGCGGCGGCGACAAGATGATAAAAAGGCCGTAACAGATAATGCCCTATCCCGAACACGACCAGAAAGGCCAGCAGACCCTTCACCAGGGCGATCAATATCGGTATCGTCAACGAGGACTGTGTGTCGCCTGCGGCCAGTATTGGAATAATGACCAGCAACGGCACAACGGCCAGATCCTGAAATAACAGAATGGCTATTGCCAGTCGGCCGTGGGGCGCCTGTATTTCCCGTTGTGTGGTCAACTGCCTGGCGACAATGGCTGTGGACGATAACGCCAGAGCGCCGCCGACAATAAGCGCAGACTGCCAGCTAATCCCCGTCAACCAGACAATGGTAGCGCCGGAGAGCGTCGAGATCACCACCTGAACGCTGCCCAGACCAAAGACGGTCGCCTTCATCGCAACGAGGCGCGACAGGGAAAATTCAAGACCGATCATAAACAGCAAAAAAACCACGCCCACCTCGGCCAGCGACTGAATAATCTCGCTTTCAGGCAACCAGCCCAGCGCATAGGGACCAACGGCTATCCCGACACACAGATAACCGGGGATGGCCGGCAACTGTAATCGTTTTAATACCCATACCACAATGGAGGACAAGGCAAGCAGAATCAGCGCCCCGTTCAACACACTATGATCCATAAGATAATTCTCTTGTTGTTATTGTTTACAGTTAAAGTGAAGTAAAGCTATAATCGGCTCTGCGAAGGCAGAACGCCATAAAACCACCGTTTAACCGGCACCGTATAGAAAGAAATATCACATCAATGAACTCATGGGAACAGATACTGCTGGGCATTGCCGCTTTTGTTTTGCTATTTCTCTTCTGGCCGGGTGTGCAAAAAGCGGTTGAGCAAAGCAAAAAGGCGGAAAACCCCGACTGGAAAGGCGCTTTGGTCCCGATTGGGATCGTCGTATTATTCGTCATTCTGCTGATCGTCATCGCCAAAGGCTGACGATCACCCCCGGCAGGCTGCCACCGTGTGGTCCCGCTCGCACGGGACAGGGATGGACTTTCCCGCCCGTCCGCGGATTTACCTGCTATACACAACGACCGTGCCCGCCAGCTTATCGTGCCACCCCTGTTTCCGTCTATCAAACGCTACCCAGAATATCGACAATCCCAACGAAGGCAGCAATAAAAGATAAGCAAAATACCGACCTGTCATCTGGGACCTGGATGCCCTGTCTCCTGTCTGTGCGTCTATAATCTTCACGCCCACCGCCATCTTGCCCGGCGTGGCGGCCTTATAGATCCAAAAAAGAATCACAGTGACAGCGGGGAACACGTATAAAATCAGAAAATCATGGGGCCAGAGGAAGGGAATTTCCACCACATTGGAATAGGGCCTGCCATAAACGGCAATCGTAAGCGGGATCATCGCAAGCCAGAATAAAATACCATCAATAAACGCCGCCGCCACCCTGACCCAGAATCCGGCATATCTCGCAGCTTGCCCCTGCATAATATTTCTCCCCTAGTGTTGTTAAAATTATGATAACGGAAACAGACACTGTTTGAAAACTGAAAAACGACATCAAGCGCTGCGCACGGACGATGCATGTCCCCCCACGCCATCTACATTCATCAGCAGATTTTTTGCCGCGTTTCAGCGCACGAGCGACTCCCCGTTATTCCGTGTTGAACCAGGCCAGCTTTGCGTGTAGAGACACCACTTCGCCAATAATGATCACACCTGGCGGTTTTATGTCATACTGTTGCGAAACGGTCGCCAATGCTTTTATCGTACTGATATAAACCCGCTGCTCGCGGGTGGTCCCCCGTTGCACGATAGCGACCGGCGTTTCGCCAGCCAGACCATGCGCCATTAACTGCCTGCTCAAAACAGCCATGCTGTGCATCCCCATATACACCACCAGGGTCTGTTGCGGCTGTACCAGCGCGGGCCAGTTCAGGTTCATTGTGCCGTCTTTCAAATGGCCGGTAATGAATAAACAGGACTGGGCGTAATCCCGATGTGTCAAGGGAATACCCGCATAAGAGGCGCAACCGCTGGCCGCGGTGATGCCCGGCACAATCTGAAAAGGGATATGGTTGGTGGAAAGCAGATCAATCTCCTCGCCACCGCGACCGAAAATAAACGGGTCGCCGCCTTTGAGTCGTAAAACCCTTTTCCCCTCTTTTGCCAGTTTGACCAGCAGTTGATTGATCTCCTGTTGCGGCAGGGTGTGTCGGTCGCGCTCCTTTCCGACATAGATACGCTCGGCGTCTTTTCTGACCAGTGCCACAATCGCTGGCGCGACCAGATGGTCGTAAAGCACAACATCGGCCTGCTGCATCAAACGCAGGGCGCGAAAGGTTAAAAGATCCGGATCACCAGGGCCGCCACCGACCAGATAAACTTCACCGTGGTGCTGGATATGCACGGATTTATCCGCCAGTTTCTTCTCTAAAAGCCGGACAGCGTGCCTGTCGCGCCCGGCATACAGCATCTCGGCAACCGGGCCCTGCAGTATTTTTTCCCAAAACCGGCGGCGCTCGAGGACCGTCGGAAAACGCACCTTGACTTCGGCACGGAAACGCTCAATCAGGCTGGCCAGATTGCCATAACCGGACGGGATTAACGTCTCCAGGCGGGCTTTCAGCAATCTTGCCAATACCGGTGAAGCGCCGCCGGTTGAGACGGCAATCACAACCGGATCACGCCTGATGACCGAAGGCATGATAAAGGTACTCGCTTCGGGATTATCAACGACATTGACCAGACAGTTTCTGGATTTCGCCTCGGCGGCGATGGACTGATTCAACGCCGCGTCATCCGTCGCGGCGATGACCAGACAGACCCCTTCCAGCATTTTTGGCGCATAGACGCCTTTGATGTATTTCAGTTTGCCTTCCGCATGGAGCTCACTCAGCGCGGCGCCGATTTCCGGGGCGACAACGGTCACCCCGGCACCGGCCTTCAATAACTGCCGCGCCTTTCTGCCCGCCACATTACCGCCCCCTGCCAGCAGGCAGGGGCGATTCTGCAATGTCAGGAAAGCCGGAAAAGTTTTCATCTGAATGATATCTGAATCATGACGGATCGGGTATGACCTTACCCCGAAAGAACCCCATAAGAAAGATGACCCTGTATGGTATATTTAATGCCCGCATTATGCTACATTGCCATAAACCGCATCAGGGAAAAGAAACGAAGGGGGTACGCTTTCAAACCGCATGGCCTGAAGCAATCAGCCGGTTTTTCCGGGGCCCTGCATGTCTTTTTCCGGTTGAAGCCCTTTTTCTTCATCCGGCAACTGAACGTACCGCCCTCCTGAGCGGGATAAAAATAACCTGAATATCCGATGGCGGATACCCTGCCCTCTTTTTTATACGTAGCCATTTGCGGGTATCATGGTTTGAAATTGCACTGAATCGCCACATACCGGGGAAAAATAAAAATGAACAACTACATCAAATACCTCTTTCCGCTTTTGTTTTCTTTGGCCGTCATCCATCCGGCGATGGCGGAGGAATACAGATCATTTGGGAATTTTACCGAACACGAACTGAAAAAAATGAACGAAACCAGGGCGAATTACAACAGGTGCCTGCATGAATTTGCACAGGCGCAATTTGGAAGGCAACGCGACCCGCGCGTGATCGCCGATCATTCAATGAAACACTGTGCCCCCATCCTGGAAGGATTACATGGCTATTTTGTCGCCAATGATTTTGCGCCGGGGGCAAGCAGAAAATTTCTTAATGGCGTTGCCAATCGTGCGGCCAACAGACTGCTTTCAGACCTGATGCTGTTTATGGCGACAACGGAACAGTAACGCCGCGTGCCGTGGTGGTATAAATCAGGCTACCGCGCGACCCCGGAGGATTCATCAACGAAAACAGTTGTTCCAGGGCCTGTTGATAGACATTGCGCTTGAATGACACGATTTCCGTGATCGGATGCCAGAAATCCACCCATTTCCAGCGGTCAAACTCGGGTTCGCTAAAATAGCGCAGATTAATATGGCTGTCATCAGCCAGCAGTCTCAAGAGATACCAGATTTGCTTCTGGCCTATGCACAGAGGCATTGAGCCATAGCGGATAGAATGTTTCGGTAACCGGTATCTCAACTCGCCGGTCGCGCCAACGATTTCAATATGATGCGCCTGGAGCCCGATTTCCTCTTCAAGCTCCCGATACATCGCCAACTCCGGCGTCTCGCCTTTTTTTACCCCGCCCTGGGGGAATTGCCATGCGTCCATACCAACCCGACGCGCCCAGAAAACCTGACCGGCGCCGTTGGAGAGTATAATGCCGACATTTTCCCTGAAACCTTCCGAATCAATCATATCACTGGTATTTCCACCGCTATTTTCACCCGATAATACTGCAAAAACGGGTGATTTCCAAAACCCGTTTATTGCCTCGTTATTCGGGCACAATACAGTTCAGTCAGATCGTGGCGTTCAGAAACAAGAACGAAGCGGAGACACTGCCCGGAAGGGATGAACGAACTGGTCGCCGACCGCACAAGGCAACACGATCAGCGATTCGCCAGGCCCGGCGCCACCCCCGGTAAAGTATACCGCCGCCCCGGCGTGAAAAGCCGCTGCCTGTCCGCCTCACCCGCCCCCCCGCGAAAGCGGGGGGCGCCCGGGGGCAGGCTCAGGGGCATTTCCGTCGCCCCCGCGAAAGCGGGGGGCGCCCGGGGGCAGGCTCAGGAACATTTCCGTCGCCCCCGCGAAAGCGGGGGGCGCACCGCCGGGCTCAGGGCGGGAAGAAACGCCACCGAAAGGCGAGTCTGTAACGTTTTTTCCGCACGCGGTTCAAGTGGGAACTATATATCGGGATTTATGGCTCTAGAAGGAAACCAACCTGTGATGGGCTGCCGAGGCCGACGCCCGCGGGCAACGTGTCAAAGCCAATTTCGACTACCCGGAATTGATTCCCCCCGCTGGTGAGGGTAATTGTGAAAGCCATGTCCGCAAACACATCCGTCCCCGACCGTGTGAAACGGGTACCAGCCGCGAAGGTGACGCTGGGCGGGTCTGGCAATGCGAAGTTCGGGCCTCCACCGTCGTTTCTTTTCACATCAAGCGGAAGGGTCACAGCGGCCGGCAGGGTGGTCAGCGTCTTGTCAACGGGTTCCAGTCTCGCAGTAACATTAAAAGAGCTATTGCTGGCCAAACTTATAGTTAGCTCACTAGCAAATATACTCGCCAAAAAGTCGGGCATGGGCGTGGTGGTGGGCGCGGCGGTGGTGGTGGCCGCTGTCGTCGTTGACGCGGTGGTGGTGGTGGCCGCTGTCGCTGTCGGGCGCGGCAGGATGGTGACGGTCACCTCGGAGTCCCCGCCCACCGTATAGCTACTACGATCCCTAATCCTGATGACCACGGTCCCCGTACCGGTGTCGTCGTCATCAGAGGTTCTCAATTCAAGACTGTTCTCGCTTTGGCCGCTTTTAATTTCACCATCAGCCGGACGGTGAAATGCGCCCACGGTGTAATCGCCGCCATCCTCCTTGGTCCCATACTTCGAAGGCCTATCTCCATCAGTAACCGATAGCCCAATATCAAGATTGTCACTGAGGACCCGGTCGGCGCGGAGGATGATCGTGGCGCTTCCCCCGGCGACCACGCTGGTGCGGTCCACTGAAATGGTAATGACCGGCAACCTGGGGAGGGTGGTGCTTGCCGTCGTGGTGGCCTCGGTTGTTGCCGCTGTCGTGGTGGCCTCGGTTGTTGCCGCTGTCGTGGTGGCCTCGGTTGTTGCCGCTGTCGTGGCGACCGCCGGGGAGGTCTGGGCATGGACGGGCAGGCCAACGGCGTCGATAGTCGGTTTTTGCCACTTTTTCGGCAACAGCCCCACGGCCACAACCGCCGTGGCGGTGGCGGTGGCGGTATTTTTCAGCAATTTGCGGCGCCTGTCGTCAACCCCGACAGAGGACGAGCCGGAATCCGCGACGTCGCTGTCCGCGCGCGGCGTCAGGTCATGTGCCGGTGTCGTTTTATCGTCTTTCATCTTGCGTTTCTCCTTTCGCTATTACAAGGTTGCCCAAGTTTATGCCATCGCCCCCGCGGTTGTCAAACGCTTGCCGGAAAATTAAAGGCGTCGCAAAATGGGCCCCTGTTATCAGGCGCGCCTCCGGCCTTTTTTTTTCAACACGCCGCCGCGAAAAAAGATCGCCCGGCGCCTTACCGCAATCGGGGGCGATTGGGGGAACGAAAGCCCTGTCCCCCCTCACCCGCCCCTGCGGGCAGCGGAGACGCTACAGGCAACGGAGACGCGACAGGCAGCAGATACGCGACAGGCAACGGGGGCGTTACAGGCAGCGGGCGAAGCGGTCTCTTCGCCGTCCCCGGCGGGTTATGGCGATGCCGGGGGCAGGCTCAAGAGCATTTCCGTCGCCCCCGCGAAAGCGGGGGGCGCACCGCCGGGCTCAGGGCGCGGCGGTGGTCAGCGGCAATACATCGTCAAAACAGTGCTAATCGTCAAGGTCAAGTATTCGGACTATAGTACTTGATAAGCCGCTCGGCGACTGGCCGACGCCCTCCGGAAAACCCGGACGGCCCTCGCCAACGTCAAAGCCAATTTTGACTTCCCGGAAGTTAGTGGAGCTCCCCGGCACGGGGGTGATGGTGATTGTGAACAGCGCCTCCACAAACACATCCGTCCCCGACCGTGTGAAACTGGTACCAGCCGCGAAGGTGACGCTGTCCGGCAGTGTGTAGCTCGGGCCGACGTTATTGTCCTCGATCACCCTGAGCGGAAGGGTCACAGCGGCCGACAGGGTGGTCAGCGTCGTGTCAACGGAGGACAGTCTCACAGCACGCTGAAGACTACCGAGGTCCTCATTTACAGTTGTCGAGCTCCCTTGAAAACTCGCCAACAGGCCGGGCATGGGCGTGGTGGTGGGCGCGGCGGTGGTGGTGGCCGCTGTCGTCGTTGACGCGGTGGTGGTGGCCGCCGTCGTCGTTGGCGCGGTGATTTCCACCGTCCGCTCCAGCCCCGGGGAAGCCACCACGGGGGCGTTACAGCATCAGATTCCAGCAGAGCGCTCGTATAAGTTCCAGTCACGCCCTCCGGGAGCATTAAATACACGGTGTACATTTCCGGATTACCCATGGAGCCGCTGGCACTGCCTCTCATGATCCCTGTCACGCCACCGAAATTCACCCGAAAACGGAAAGCAACTTCTCCCGGCACCGCGCTTTCCAGGGTAATGTCGTGTCGCACCCTTCCTTCATTCATCTCGTAAGTGATCGTATATGTCGTCACACCGACGGGCGCCGCGGTCGCCGTTGTCGTTGGCGCCTCGGTTGTTGCCGCCGTCGTGGCGACCGCCGGGGAGGTCTGGGCATGGACGGGCAGGCCAACGGCGTCGATGGCCGGTTTTTGCCACTTTTTTGGCAACAGCCACGTCGCCACCGCCACGGTGGCGGTGGCGGTGCCAGTTCTTTTCAGCAGTTTGCGGCGCCTGCCGTCAACCTGATAATTGGGGGGGGGGGGGGGGGTGAGCCGGAATCCGTCACGTCGCTGTCTGTGCGCGGCGTCAGGTCGTGTGCCGGTGTCGTTTTATCGTCTTTCATCTTGCGTTTCTCCTTTCGCTATTACAAGGTTGCCCAAGTTTATGTCATCGCCACCGCGGCTGTCAAACACGTGCCGGAAAATTAAAGGCGTCGCAAAATGGGCCCCTGTTATCAGGCGCGCCTCCGGCCTTTTTTTCAACACGCCGACGTGAAATAAAGATCGCCCGAATTGCCCGGCGCCTTACCGCAATCGGGGCGACCGGGGGAACGAAAGCCCTGTCCCCCCCTCACCCGCCCCTGCGGGCAACGGAGACGCTACAGGCAGCAGATACGCGACAGACAACAGGGGCGTTACAGGTAGCGGGCGAAGCGGTCTCTTCGCCGACCCCGGCGGGTTATGGCGATGCCGGGGGCAGGCTCAGGGGCATTTCCGTCGCCCCCGCGAAAGCGGGGGGCGCACCGCCGGGCTCAGGGCGCGGCGGTGGTGGGGGGCACGGCGGTGGTGGGGGGTGCGGCGGTGGTGGGGGCCGCTGTCGTCGTCGAGCGCGGCAGGATGGTGACGGTCACTTCGGAGGGCGTGCCCACCGTATAGGGGTTTCTAATGGCGGTGCTAAGATCGACAATCCCGATGACCACGGTCTCCGTACCGGTGTCGGCGTCATCATAGGTGAACAATCGAATAGAATTGTTCTCGCTTCGGCCTCTTTTAATTTCAAGAGTAGGCTTGAGGGAAGCACCTTCCACGGTGTAATCGCCGCCATCCTCCGTAAGCCCATAGGTCGCAGTTCCCTCATACCGCATGTTAACTATAAGACCGTCATTGTGGACCTGGGTGGAGCGGAGGGTAAGCGTGACGCGTCCCCCGGCGACCACGCTGGTGCGGTCCGCTGAAATGGTAATGGCCGGCAACGTAGGGAGGGTGGTGCCTGCCGTGGTGGCGACCGCCGGGGAGGTCTGGGCATGGACGGGCAGGCCAACGACGTCGATGGCCGGTTTTTGCCACTGTTTTGGCAACAGCCACGTCGCCAGCGCCGCTGTGGCAGTGGCTCTGGCGGTTCTTTTCAGCAGTTTGCGGCGGTTGCCCTCAACCCCGGTAGAAGGCGAGCCGGAAGCCGTTACGTCGCCGTTCGTGTGCGGTTCAGGCCCCGCCTTTGATTCAAGACTACGCGCCCGTTTTTTTTTCACTTTTTTCGTCATTTATTTCTCCTGGTTTTCACCTGAAACGGCTGCTTGGGTTAATTAAAATAGTGCCCCGGTCAGTTTATACTGACGCCCGCCGGTTTGTAAAGGATACGGTCACGCCAGGGGGCGCCGGGAATGGTCGGTGGATTAAAAAAACGGGAATTATAAATTCTCTTGTTTTTCTATACACTGTTCGCCTTGAGAATCAGAGGAAAACACATGAAACTGGCTATATTCGATCTTGATAACACGCTGATCGCCGGCGTCAGCGACTGCCTGTGGGGTGAGTTTCTGAGTGAGCAGGGTTATGTTGACGGCGCGTCTTATCTGCGTCGGCATGAAAAGTTCTATCAGGATTATCTGCGGGGGACGCTTGATATTGACGCTTTCCTGGCGTTCCAGTTACAGGTGCTTGGCGAGCAGGATCGGGAAACGCTTGAGTCCTGGCGAAAACGTTATCTGCGGGAAAAGATAAAACCGGTTTTTTTGCCAAAGGGAATGGCGTTGGTTGAGCAACACCGTCAACAACAGCATGAGTTGATGATTATCACTTCGACCAATCGCTTTTTAACGGAGCCGATAGCGGATATGTTCGGCATCCGTAATCTGATCGCCTGCGAACCGGAGATGATTGACGGCGAATATACCGGTCGCGCCACGGGCAACGCGCCTTTCGCCGAAGGCAAGGTGATCTGTTTCGGAGAGTGGCTGAGCAACAATAGCCGGTCATTGCATGAAAGCTGGTTTTACAGCGATTCGCACACCGATATCCCGTTGTTGCGGGAAGTGGACCACGCTGTCGCCGTTGATCCGGACGCCCTGTTGCTGAAAACAGCAAAAAAAGAAAACTGGCCCGTGATCAGTCTGAGAGAGTAAACGCTTTCCGTTACAGGATTTTTGCGACAGCAGCGCGTTCTTCTTCCAGTTCTTTCTGCGTGATCTCCAGTCTCGCCTGGCTGAAGTCGTCAATCTCCAGGCCTTGTACGATGGCATAGTCCCCATCCCGACAACTGACCGGAAACGAGAACATCAGACCTTCTGGAATACCATAGCTGCCATCACCAGGCACAACCATGCTGACCCAATCATCATCGGGCGTACCCGACACCCAGTCGCGTATATGGCTAATGGCGCCATTTGCCGCAGATGCCGCACTTGAAGCGCCGCGCGCGTCAATGATTTCCGCGCCGCGTTTGGCGACACGCGGGATATATTCGTCCTTGTACCAGTCAAAATCGACCAGATCTCTGGCCGCCCTGCCCGCTACGACGGTATTTGAAATATCGGGGTATTGCGTCGTGGAGTGATTGCCCCAGATAGTCATTTTTTTTATCTCGCTGACGGAGCAGTTCGTTTTATCCGCAAGTTGTGCCAGCGCACGATTGTGGTCAAGACGCGTCATGGCCGTGAACTGCCTCGGATTAATATCCGGGGCGTTTAACATTGCCGTATGCGCGTTGGTATTGGCGGGATTACCGACGACCAGCACCTTCACATCACGACTTGCGTGATCATTCAACGCCCTGCCCTGCTTACTGAAAATGCCGCCGTTGGCTTCCAGCAGATCGCGGCGTTCCATCCCGGGTCCGCGCGGCCTGGCACCGACCAGCAAGGCGTAATTCGCGTCTTTGAATCCCGCATTTGGATCATCCGACATCTCAATGCCCGACACCAATGGAAAGGCGCAATCGTCAATTTCCATTGCCACGCCCTCCAACGCGCCCAGGGCAGGCGTGACTTCAAGCAACTGTAATATGACCGGTTGCCCAGGCCCCAGCATCTGTCCCGAAGCAATACGAAACAGTAGTGAATAGCCGATCTGGCCGGCGGCACCTGTTACCGCAACACGAACCGGTGTCTGCATCTTGTCATTCTCCTCAATATTTGTAACCAAAAATAATCACCGCCCGCTGTCGGGCGGTGATTGCCAGTTTAATCCGTATTTCCATCAACGTTTTTCTATCGGGATGTAATCGCGTGTTTCCTGTCCGATATAGAGCTGTCTTGGACGCCCGATCCTGAAATCCGGGTCTTCCATCATTTCCAACCATTGTGCTATCCAGCCTGCTGAACGCGCCAGCGCAAACATCACGGTGTACATTGAGGTTGGAATGTCCAGCGCTTTCAGGATGATGCCGGAATAAAAATCCACATTCGGATAGAGCTTGCGTTCAACGAAATATTCGTCCTTTAACGCGATCTCCTCGAGCCTCATTGCGGTTTCAAAGGTGGGTTGATCAACAGTCTCAAGCTGTTCCAGCAGTTCGTGGCATGCCTGACGAATAATTGTCGCGCGCGGATCGTAGTTTTTATAAACGCGATGGCCGAATCCCATCAAACGGAACGGATCGTCTTTATCTTTCGCGCGATGAATAAATCCGGGGATATTGTCAGCCGTCCCTATTTCGGCAAGCATCTGCAACACCGCCTCATTGGCGCCACCGTGAGCGCGTCCCCACAAGGTGACAATCCCCGCCGTAATACAGGCGAACGGGTTTGCCTCGGCACTGGCCGACAGCCTGACAGTGGATGTTGAGGCGTTTTGTTCGTGATCGGCATGCAGTATCAGCATTAAATCCAGCGCCTTGACTGCAACCGGATTCTGGACGTATTTGCGCATGGGCACCGAAAACATCATGTTCAGGAAATTCTCGACGTAACCCAAATCATCCCGTGAATAAACAAACGGGTGACCGACGGAATGTTTATAACAATGCGCCGCCAGTATCGGCATTTTCGCGATCACGCGAATAGCCGTCAGTTCGCGATCCGCGGGGTCATGAATGTCCATCGCTTCATGGTAGTAGGAGGACAACGCCCCCGTTACTCCTATCAGCATTGACATCGGATGGGCGTCGTATAAATAACCGTTATAAAAACGCTCGAGATGTTCATGCACCATATTGCGTTTATTCAGGTTTTCCTGAAAAGAATTGAATTCTTCCCTGGTCGGAAGTTCGCCGTACAGTAACAGATAACAGACTTCCAGATAGGTGCTGTTCTGCGCCAGTTGTTCAACAGGATAACCTCGATGCAACAGGATACCCTTCTCTCCATCCAGATAAGTGATGGCGCTTCTGCATGACGATGTTGTCACGAAGCCCGGGTCAAAAGTGAACATGCCAAGCTCTTTGTAAAGCGCCTTGGTATCAATGACCGGAGCACCATAAACACCATTGAGAATGGGACATTCCACTTGTTTTCCCGTGCGATTATCGGTAATTGTGACCGTTTCAGTCATTAAAACTTCTCCTGTCTATATTTATTGATTGATATGCTGAACCTGTTTGGTAGTATGGCTAGGATACAGTGCTTTACAGTGCTTCGGCAAGATCGATTATCAAATTAGTTTTCAGGCTGTTTTAAATTGCCCTGACCATTATAAAGGAAAAAATGTCTGGAAAGTCGTGGAAAAAACCTGGAAAAACCATGAAATTCATGGGAATTATGCCGCGAAAGTCTTATACTCAAGTGCTATTGATAATCCGGCGTTTAAGGTGGTTCTGGCTGTCATAAACCGGATTTATAATGATTAAAATGCCTGAGTGCGATAAACAAGCCATGAAAAATTCAATACCATCCTGTCTGTACAGCAGTAATGCCTGGTTCGTTGAAACATTATACGAGGCCTGGCTGGATGATCCGGACAGCATTGACCGGGAATGGCGACAATATTTTGATTCACTGCAAACACCTGCCGCCGCCAAAGATGTGCCGCATTCACCGATACGCCAGGCGTATGCCAACACGGCAAAATATCCGCGTCACGCCATTGTGACACAGGCGCCCGCCGATGCCGCGCTGGCGCATCAGAAACAGACGGCCGTATTACAACTGATTAATGCATATCGTTTTAACGGTCACCGTCAAAACAGCCTTGACCCCTTAAGGCAACTTCAACGACCTGACATGCCCGAGCTTGACCCGGCTTTTTACGGTCTGACCGGGGAAGACATGGAACAGACTTTCAACACGGGCTCCTTATTCGTGCAGGAGAAGCCGGGGGAGCTTACGCTGAAGGAAATTATCCACATTCTCAAGACGAGCTATTGTGGCCCCATTGGGGCGGAGTATATGTACATTGACGAGACCGAGCAGAAACGCTGGATTCAGAAACGCCTGGAAGAAACACTGTCCACCCCGAATTTTGACCGGGAAAAGCGCATCAACATTCTTGATCGAATTATTGACGCGAACGCGCTGGAGGAATACCTGCATGCGAAATACGTCGGACAAAAACGATTTTCGCTGGAAGGGGGTGAGGCACTAATACCGTTGCTGGATGAGATTATTCAGTCGGGCGGGGTGCAAAACATACAGGAAATCGCTATCGGTATGGCGCATCGGGGACGATTAAACGTGCTGGTTAACTCAATCGGGAAAAAACCCAGTGAGCTGTTTGATGAATTTGAGGGCAATATCATTGATACGCAAAAAGGGTCGGGAGATGTTAAATATCACATGGGGTATTCTTCAGATATCAGTACCCCTGGCGGCAGTGTTCATTTGACGCTGGCCTTTAATCCCTCGCATCTTGAGATTATCGACCCCGTGGTTGAAGGTTCCGTTCGCGCCCGGCAGGACCGGCGTGGCGACCGTGCCCGTAACGAAGTTCTGCCGGTTCTGATACATGGCGATGCCGCTTTCGCTGGTCAGGGCGTTATCATGGAGACTTTCAACCTGTCGCAGACCCGTGGTTATACCACTGGCGGCACAATACACATTGTCATCAACAATCAGATTGGTTTCACCACAAGCGACGTGATGGATTCACGTTCTTCATTCTACTGTACCGACGTCGCTAAAATGATCAAGGCGCCGATTTTCCATGTGAATGGCGACGATCCGGAGGCTGTCGTTCTGGTCACGCAAATTGCGCTTGATTTCAGAATGCAGTTTAACCGGGATGTCGTGATTGATATGGTGTGCTACCGCCGTCATGGACACAGTGAATCGGATGAACCCATGGCGACACAACCGATCATGTATCAGCACATTCGCAAACATCCCAATGTGCGCAAAAAACACACCGACAGGCTGATCTCGGAAGGCATCGCCACCCAGGCGGAAGCCGACGCGATTGCGGCGGATTATATTGATTCGCTTGAAAGTAACCGGGCGGTGGCCGGCACACATGTTGAAATCGTCAATCCAGAATACCGCATTGACTATTCTCCTTTCGTGGGTACCGAATGGGACCATGACGTTGATACCACCATTACCAGATCCGCCGTAAAAAGACTGACTAAAAGTCTCACAACCATTCCGGAGCATTTTGAACTTCATCCCGCTGTCAAAAAGATCGTTGCGGCACGTCAAAAAATGGGGGATGGCAAAACGCCGATGGACTGGGGTTATGCGGAAACGATGGCCTATGCTTCCCTGATTGATTCGGATTATCCCATTCGGATATCCGGTCAGGACAGCGGGCGCGGGACGTTTTTCCATCGGCACGCCGTCATCCATAATATGAAAGACGGGGATACCTATCTTCCGCTTCAGCATATCAAACAGGAGCAGCCGGGTTTTCTGGTCATTAATTCGACCCTGTCCGAAGAAGCCGTACTGGCCTATGAATACGGCTACAGCAGCGCCGAACCCAATGCTCTGGTGATCTGGGAGGCGCAATTCGGTGATTTTGCCAACGGCGCACAGGTCGTGTTTGACCAATTCATCAGTTCCTGTGAAGCCAAGTGGGGACTTTACTGCGGTCTGGTCGTATTACTGCCACACAGTTATGACGGGCAGGGACCCGAACACTCCTCCGCACGGCTTGAACGCTACCTGCAGCTCTGCGCGGAAAACAATATGCAAGTCTGTTTTCCGAGTACACCCGCGCAGATGTTTCACATGCTGCGTCGCCAGGTCATCAGACCTTATCGTAAACCGCTCATCGTGATGAGCCCGAAGAGTTTGTTAAGAAGGAAATTATCCACTTCACCGGTTGATGAATTGATAAACGGGAAATTTCATACGGTCATTGACGAGATTGACAAACTTGAGAAGAAACAGGTGACGCGCCTTCTGTTTTGCAGCGGCAAGGTTTATTTTGATCTCCTGGAAAAACGGCGGAGCCACAAAGACATCTCTCATATCGCCATTGCGCGTATTGAACAATTATACCCGTTCCCGAAAGAAGATATTCGCGCGGTGATCAATGCCTATCCCAATCTGAAAGAAGTCGTCTGGGTTCAGGAAGAGCCCAAGAATCAGGGAAGCTGGTATTATATGCGGACGCGCAGAACCCTGATTAGTTGTCTGCAGGATCATCACAGCCTTGCCTATGCGGGTCGTTTCTATTCCGCCTCACCCGCAACAGGTCTGATGGCGGTTCATGCGGCGCAACAGCAGGAATTGATTGCCTATGCGTTGCAACTTGACGACCTTGATGAAACAAGCCATAAACAAGTTATTGATGTCGCATAATGATGGTCATAAATAAAGGAGAAGATTGTGCTGATTGATGTAAAAGTACCTGTTTTAGCCGAATCCATTGCCGAGGCTACCCTGATGGAGTGGGAAAAACGCCCTGGTGATCCGGTAAAACGCGGCGAGGTCCTTATCAATATTGAAACCGACAAAGTGACATTGGAAATCACCGCATTGCAGGATGGCGCCATGGCGGAGATCCTGAGGAAAGAAGGCGAAACCGTACAAAGCGACGAGGTCATCGCCCGTATTGATACGGAAGGGGCGACAACGGAGTCCGCTGCTGAACCGGAAAAAAAACCGGAACCACCGGTGCCGGAAACGAAAGATAAAATCGGGGAAGCAACCGGGGGACCTCAATTAAGCCCCGCTGTTCGCCATCTGCTGGAAGCACATCAGCTTGATGCGAAAGCTATCCCGATCACTGGAAGCCGCCTGACGAAGACTGACGTCTTGTCCTATATTGAAAGCGGGACGGCAAAAGACGATCAGGAAGCCGCCGGGACTGGCGATACGGCATTCGGTCTTACGCCTTCCGCCCCGGTATCGACAGGGCATATCACTGATCGCCTCGAAGAAAAAGTGCCCATGACGCGTCTGCGCAAACATGCTGCAGAGCGTTTATTACAGGCGCAACGGGAAAACGCGATACTGTCGACATTTAACGAGGTCAATACGCAAACCATTATGGATATTCGCAAACGTTACAAGGATGAATTCGAAGAAACACACGGCGTTAAACTGGGGTTCATGTCCTTCTTTACACGGGCGGCAACGGAAGCATTGAAAAAATTTCCGGCTATCAACGCCTCCGTTGAGGACGATAATATCGTTTATCATGGTTATTTTGATATTGGCATAGCGGTGGCCTCTCCTCGCGGCCTGGTCGTGCCAGTCGTCAGAAACACGGATATCCTGTCTCTGGCGGAGATAGAAAAGCAAATCCGCATTTACAGCGAGAAAGCACGGGACGGCAAGTTATCCATTGATGATTTAAGCGGCGGGACGTTTACCATCACCAACGGCGGCGTTTTCGGTTCGCTACTGTCAACGCCCATTATCAATCCTCCGCAAAGTGCCATCCTCGGCATGCATACCATTAAACAGCGCCCTGTGGCTGAAAATGGAGAGGTGGTCGTTCGCCCGATGATGTATCTTGCCCTGTCCTATGATCACCGTATTATTGACGGGCGCGAGGCGGTACAGTTTTTGGCCTTGATTAAACAACAACTGGAAGACCCGGCGCGTCTTTTGTTAAAACTCTGAAAAATATACTGTGCAAAAGCGGAATACCCATTATGGAAAAATATGATGTCGTTATTATTGGTGGAGGCCCTGGCGGGTATGTTGCGGCGATCCGTTGCGCACAACTCGGATTGAAAACGGCCTGCGTTGAAAGCTGGATCAATGAAGAGGGAAAGCCCGCCCTGGGAGGGACCTGCCTCAATGTGGGCTGTATCCCTTCCAAGGCATTGCTTGACTCATCACACCATTATCACCATATCCAGCATGCCGTCGGTGAACACGGCATTACCGCAAAGCATGTCGCGATTGATGTCGGCAAAATGATCGCAAGAAAGGCATCGATCGTAAAAACCCTGACTCAGGGCATCAGCGGCCTGTTCAAAAAAAATAAAATTACATGGTTCCGCGATCATGCCAGATTGATCGGTAACGGTCAGGTTGAAATCCATCCAACCCATAAAACGCACGATGAAAAGACAGTGATTCAGGCTGATCACATTATTATTGCAACTGGCTCGGTGCCGACACAGATACCACCGGCGCCCGTTGATAACAAGTTGATCGTTGACTCAACCGGTGCGCTGGATTTCAGGGAAGTCCCGAAAAGGCTCGGAATCATTGGTGCGGGCGTGATTGGCCTTGAACTCGGGAGTGTCTGGAACCGACTGGGCGCTGAGGTAATCATTCTGGAAGCGCTACCGGATTTTCTGGCGCTGGTGGACCGACAGATTGCGAAAGAGTCCGAAAAGACACTCCGCAAACAGGGGCTGGATATTCGCCTGAACGCCAGAGTCACGGAGGCTAATGCCGGTAAAAAAGAAGTTTCGGTACGCTATGAAGATGCCGAAGGCGAACAACAGACCAGCGTCGATAAATTGATCGTCGCCGTCGGGCGTAGCCCGAATACCTCCGATCTGGGTGCAGAGGAATGCGGCCTCAAGCTGGATAAACGCGGTTTTATCGTCACCGATGAACAGTGCCGCACCAATCTTGAAAATGTTTATGCCATCGGCGATGTCGCTGGAGGTGCCATGCTCGCGCACAAGGCATCGGAGGAAGGTGTCATGGTCGCAGAACGCATTGCCGGTAAACCGGCACATATGAACTATGCAACCATTCCATGGGTAATTTATACCTGGCCGGAAATCGCCTGGGTCGGGAAAACCGAGGAAACACTGAAAGCGGAGGGGGTTGCTTGCAACAGCGGCGTCTTTCCTTTCATGGCCAGCGGGAGAGCCCGGGCAATGGGAGAGACAACGGGCATGGTGAAAATATTAAGCGACTGCAAAACAGATCGCCTGCTGGGCATTCATATATTTGGACCGAATGCCTCCGAATTAATCGCGGAAGCGGTTATAGCGATGGAATTTGACGGCAGTAGCGAGGATCTGGCCAGAACAATCCATGCACATCCGACTCTGTCGGAGGCGATTCACGAAGCTGCATTGAGTGTGGACAAACGAACCATCCATATTTGAACCGTATATCGGGATTGCCCGGAATATTCTCTTTGTCGAGAGCTTGCGACGCTGAAAACGTTATTTGAGAAATTCCCGTCCAGAATGTATTTTTAACGCTGGAATTTTGAAAACTTTAAGAAAACAACAATTGAGGACTGCTATATGACAGATAATATTGTGATCGTTACGGCATTGCGGACAGCCATCGGAAACTTTGGTGGCGCTTTGACCAATATTCCCGCCCATGAGCTGGGAGCGATCGTGATCCGCGAGATCATTAAACAAACGGGGATTAAACCCGAACAGGTTGATGAAGTGATCTTCGGTCAGGTATTGACCGCGGGTTGCGGACAGAACCCGGCCAGACAAGCCGCCGTCTCGGCAGGGCTCCCTTATACGGTTCCCTGCATGACCATCAACAAGGTCTGCGGCAGCGGCTTGAAAACGATCAGCCTTGCGGCGCAGGCCATTAAATGCGGAGACGCCGATATTATTATCGCTGGCGGTCAGGAAAACATGAGCCTCGCGCCGCATGTTCTGCCCAAATCCAGAAACGGAAAAAAGATGGGCGACTGGAAAATGCAGGATTCAATGATCGTCGATGGACTTTGGGATGCTTTCAATAATTATCACATGGGGATCACAGCGGAAAACATTGTCAGGCAATACGGCATATCCCGGGAAGAACAGGACCAGTTTGCGGCTACGTCACAGCAAAAAACAGAGGCTGCACGGAAGGCAGGCAAGTTTGATGATGAAATCGTTCCGGTCAGTATTCCGCAACGCAAGGGCGACCCGATTGTCTTTGCCAGAGATGAATTCCCCCGCGATGGCATCACTACCGACAAGGTCGCCGGGATGCGGCCGGCCTTTGACCAGGGAGGCACTGTAACCGCGGCCAATGCGTCCGGATTGAATGATGGCGCCGCGGCAGTACTGGTCATGTCAGAGCGCCGCGCAAAAGAACTGAAACTGCAAACCATGGCCACCATCAAGTCATATTCCAGTGTCGGGCTTGACCCGGCCATTATGGGCACTGGCCCTATCCCCGCCAGTAAACGTTGCCTGGAAAAGGCCGGCTGGTCGGTGGATGATCTTGATTTGATTGAAGCCAACGAGGCTTTTGCCGCCCAGGCCATCTCCGTTAACCGCGATGTCGGCTGGGATACCGACAAGGTCAATGTCAACGGCGGCGCCATCGCCATTGGTCATCCTATCGGGGCATCGGGCTGTCGCATACTGGTAACCCTGTTACATGAAATGAAACGAAGGGACGCCAAAAAAGGACTGGCTACACTGTGCATCGGCGGTGGCCAGGGCGTGGCCCTGGCAGTGGAAAGATAAAATCGGAGGACGAAACAATGACTGAACTGAATGGTAAAATCGTGCTTGTCACCGGTGGCTGCAGCGGGATTGGGGCGGCTATCTGCCTGCGTCTTGCCAGGGCCGGCGCCAGGGTGGCAACCAATTACAGAAATGAAGAAAAGGCGAAAAAATGGCAACGCCAGATAAAAGATCAGGAAGGCTTTGATATCACGATACATCAGGCCGATGTGTCAGACTATGAGGCATGCGAGTCCATGGTGAAGCAGATTGAGCGGGAACCGGGGCCGATCGATATCCTCGTTAATAACGCTGGCGTTACCTGGGACAAGAGCCTTAAAAATATGTCTCGGGAGCAATGGGATACGGTCATGAGTATCAATTTGGACGGCCTGTTTAACGTCACCCGGCATGTTATCAACGGGATGACGGAGCGGGGTTGGGGGCGAATCATCAATATCTCTTCCATCAACGGTCAAAAAGGTCAGCGGGGGCAGACCAATTATGCGGCGACGAAAGCGGGTATACACGGTTTTACAATGTCTCTGGCACAGGAAGTGGCGCACAAGGGTGTTACCGTCAACACGGTTTCCCCCGGCTATATTGCCACCGAGATGGTCATGGCGGTGCCAGAGGATATCCGCAATAAAATTATCGCGCAAATCCCGGTAGGCCGTCTGGGTAAAGTTGAAGAAATCGCGGAAATGGTTACATTTCTAGCTTCCGAGGCAGCCGCTTTTGCCACTGGCGCAGATTTTTCAATCAACGGTGGCCAGCATATGATGTAACTTCTCCGCAGGGGAAATCAAGATATACTTGTTTCCTCTGCACAACATATTGGAAGCCCTATGGATAAAAAACGCATCATCAAAAAATACCCGAATCGCCGTTTGTACGATACCGAGGAAAGCAGATACATTACGCTTGAAGATATCAAAAAGCTGGTACTGGAAAACAAGGCGTTTGTCGTTAAGGATACCAAAACAGATCAGGATTTGACCCGGATGATCCTGCTGCAGATTATTATTGAGCAGGAAGATGACAACGATCCGCTCTTTTCGACACAGTCCTTGTCTCATATCATACGTTTTTACGGTAACACCTTCCAGACCGTTGCCAGCGATTACCTGCAGAAAAGCGTTGATTTATTCGTGCAACAACAAAAACAGTTTCAATCCATGACCAGCATGGACCCCGTTGATCCCATTGACACCCTCACGAAACTGACCGAGCAGAATATGGCAATGTGGAAAAACATACAGAAAAGTTTCCTGAATTCCGCCACGCAATCCCGCACCGACGATGAAAATAAACAGGATGAGTAGGCTGTAGCAGGATTTATTGATTCCTGCTGAAAATTGTTTTTGGAGCACCTCCAGCGGGGCTATGAAATATCCGAACCACGCCTGATGGTCCGGGGAGCCCGGGAAGCCTGGAAGTGATTAACGTCGGGGGTTGCGTAAATCTCCAGAATATCATTTTTATCCAGTTCAGGAGAGACCGCTTTCCCCTGAATGAAATCACAGTTGAGTTCTCTGGTTAAACTGTATTGTGTTTCCGTATCGACCTGATTGATGATGATCTTTTTTTCCAACGCGTGAATGTAATCTATCTGCGCCTTTGCGATGTTCAACGCTTTTTTATTTTCAGAAATATCTGCGGGACAATGCATTTTTACGGTATCTATCGGCAACGTGAATAAAGCCTCGCTTGAAGGCAGGGTAAATTTATCGGCGTGCAAAATCAGGTGAAGCCCTTTTTGATGAAGTCGGGATATTACTTCAATCTGATTTTGTTGAAATGAAAGGATGTTTTTTTCCGAAAGGCCGATGGAAAAGCCGGATTTACCGCAAGGCATACTCAGTAATTGCCTTTCAATATCAAGAAGAAAATCTTTATCCAATACAGGATCGCCAAAAAATTGAGCACTGATATTCAGACGTTTATTAAAAGCGGCCTGCGACTCCCAGAATTGTATATGATCTGCAACGGTGGCCATTAACCATTGATTCAGGTGCACAACAATTTCGGTATTATTTCTGACATCGGAAAAGAAATCCGATGATACCCTGCCGATCCGGGGATGCTCCCAAAAAAGCCGCGCCTCAAAATTCAGAGTTGAATTCCTGTCAATATTGACTATCGGTTGGTAAAATACGTTTAATTCATCTTTTTCCAGGGCATGGAAAATTTCTTTTTCCATTCTGTCCAGGGCATAAACTTTTGCATTGACGACTTCATCATATATTTCATAACGTCCGCCTCCCAGAGATTTCGCACGGTTTAAGGCAGTATAGGTGTTATTAATGGCAACTTTTCTACTGTCACTGGCGCCTGTGCTTACATAAACTCCCGTCGAAACGGTTAAATAGGTTTCCGTACCATCAATTTTAACCGGCGTGAGCAAAACGTCATGGATATGCTTCACGACTGTCCTGACGGTATTGATGGATTCGATATGCTCCAATAAAAGTCCAAATTCTCCATCACCGAATTGGCAGAATGAAGAGGTTGAACTGATAACGCTGTTTATCTTTTTACTGACATCGATCAGTATCTTGTCAATGACATCGGCCGAAAATCGTTCCTGCAGTTTCTTGAATCGGTCAATATAGATAATCAGCAGCGCGTAATTGTAATTATCAACGACATTGTTTTTGATGATTGCCGAACTTAAACGGTCAAGAAATAAATGTTTCTGCGGTAATTTCGTTTTTGTTTTATATAAAATTTCTTCATTTTCTTTCTGTTTGTTTCGCCTGTAATCGGTTATATCGACGATGAAACCTTCTATGCTCAGTAATTCTCCATTGCTGGAGAAGTTCCCCTTGCCCCGTTCCCAGACCCATTTTTCCTGATGGTTGCTGGTTTGAATACGATAGTTAAGTTCATAAGACCGGTTTTCCTGCAGCGCGGACTGGACATTGGTCCAGACCAGGTCCTGGTCATTGGGATTGATAAGACTGCCAAAGGTCACGGTCCGATTGATAAGTTCCGACGGGCGGTAACCGGTCAGATCAAAGCAACCCTCGCTGACAAACTCCATTGTCCAGTCACGATCGTTGCGGCCCCGATAGACCAGCCCGCAAAGATTATTAATCAGGGTATAAAGCGTTCTGTGCGTGGCCTGATGTAATCCGTATTCGCGCACGCGTTCCGTTATATCCGAAATGACGCCAACCAGATACGTTTTATTGTTTTTTGGATTGATATAAGTATTGGCGCGTATATTCACCCAGCAAAGCCGTTCGTCCCTGGTCAAAATACGAGTCCTTAGTGAGGACGACGACGTTGAATCGCTTTTATAGATATTTTGTATAAATTCCACACACTGTTCCTTATCATCCGGATGGATGCGTTGCAGAATATCTTTGCCCAGCGTTTCGGAGATTGAAAAACCGGTCAGCTTTTCCCATTCATCGTTCAGATAGGCCCACTGATTGTTTTCATTGATCTGGAATATGGTCTGGTTCAGACTGTTTATCAGAATCAGGGGGTCGTTTTTGTGCCCGAACAAAAACGATTCTTTTTCCGATTTAAAATTGAAGATAATCAAATTTTAATGTCCACCTTCATGAAATAGTCGGGTCAGTCGGTACAATCATGTTCCAGCGCCCACAACGCGGCTTCCAGTCGCGAACTCAGATTGAGTTTTCGCAGCGTGTTTGTAACATGAACCTTGACAGTACCTTCGGTAATGCCCAGTTCTCTCGCGATTAATTTATTGCTCATACCTTTGACAATGAGCTTTATAATTTCAACCTCGCGCTCGGACAACGTGCCATAGGCGGCAGCCCGAGGCTTGTTGTCGCGAACCGCATGGGTCAGCAGATTAACCAGATTATCGTCTATGACGACTTCGCCGTCCAACGCGCTTCTTAGTTTTGCAATGATCAATTCCGGCTCGGTATCCTTCAACAGATAACCGTCGGCACCACTTCTAAGCGCCGTGATAAAGTGCTCTTCCGTATCGGAAACAGTCAGGATAATTTTAATGGCCTCTATTTCGGCTTTTTTCAGGGAGTTCAAGACCTGAATACCGTTCATATCTTTCATGTTCAGGTCCACCAGTATGAGATCGGGTTTCAGTTCGGTCGCCAGTTTAATACCTTCCCTACCGGAGGGCGCTTCTCCAATAACTTCAAAATCCTGCTCATGGTTCAATAATTCGGTAACCCCTTTCCTGAACAGGGGATGGTCATCAATAATGATAACGGCACAACAGTTTTTTGCGTGCATGGGCGTAGCCTGTTTATGCATCAGGCGTAGCCTGTTTATGCATTACATTATGCCAAATATGTTTCTTTGCCCGAAAAGTAATCTTCAGGGAGGTACCACCGTCCACTGTATTGCTTAAGCTGATATTACCGCCGATGGAATGCGCTCTTTCCTGCATTATCACAATCCCGAAATGTTTTTCCGTATCAGAGATATTGGCCAGGCCGATGCCATCGTCCTCAATGGAGGTGACAATTTGTCCGGAGTCATTGTAATGTATTGATACTAAAGATCTCTTTGCCTGTGAATGTCTGACGACATTGGACAGGGATTCGCGGATGATATGCAGCAACTGGGTTTCTTCTGCCACCGTTAAAATATTTGCTGGCAGTCTGTTGTCAACATCAAAGGCGATGGTACTGCGTTGCGCGAATTCATCTACGGAATCCGTCAGCGCCTGGGTGAAATTTTTGCCGCCCATGGTCAGGCGAAAGGTTGAAATCAGTTCCCGCAAGTGGCGATAGGCAATATTCAGATTGGAACGCAAATCCTGCATCATGGCATCGGTTTCCATGGCCTTGTCGCAGACCTGTATATTACTGCTGGTCAGGATGTTCTGCAGGCGACTCGTTTGAATCTTCAGGTAGGATAGTGATTGGGCCAGGGAGTCATGCAACTCCCGCGCAATGACCGCCCTCTCTTCATACTGTGCGTGGCGGAGCTTCTGACGGGCGAGCTGGACGCTGGAGACAATATTGGACAAACGGTTTGAATGCTCCAGCAGAGATAAATGCATGGTATCGGATATTTCGAAATCAGGGACATGTTTCAATACCAGTATTGAGCGGCCCTGATTTCCACAATGCAACTGAACGCAGATAAATTTGCTGTCCCCTCGCACGGAATATTCGTACAGACTTTGTCTTTCACCGATGGTATCCGGCGGAAAAATTTTCGGCAGGATGATTAACGGGATCTTTTTAATCCAGTCATCATCGTTTGTATCGGTACATTCAAGCAAGGTAAATTGATCCGCGGATGCCGGCATAATATAAATTGCACTTGACCTGGTATGACACAATCTTTCAATTTCATGCAGAAGCGGGATGAAAGGCTCATTGGATTCAGGTTCTTCAATCAACTTCAACAGTGATTTATGGGCAGTATCAAGCGAATTGATGCCGTTTCGCATATCCGTATCCGTCATCGATGACAGCCTGTTATCACCTCCATCCAGATACGCCGCTTCAGGTTCAGCGACGGGGCGGGGAGGTATTTTGCCTGACAGATTTCTGTTACGTAAAAAATACACCAGAGATAAAAACACAATGCACAGGAAACCGAAGACAGGGTTTCCAATGTCAAATGCGGCAATAGTGCCAATCAAATCGCTGTGCATCATCTTGTTCGCCAGACTATTACTTAAGAAGTATTCCTCTTAGGGAATTGACGATTTTATCTCCACAGTCTAGAATTTTGTCTATATCTATCTTGTACTATTAACAGTCTAAAATTTTTATCTGTACTTGACTACTATAATGTATCAAACAACGTTTTTCATCCGTTGCCATCAAGGAAAACCGGCAGGCTGATGAAAAATGATTTTATAAAAATAGAGAATGATGGGGAAATTAATGATGAAAAAACTGACAAATGTGTTTTTGGCTGCAACATTATTGACTGGCGGTATCGGAAGTGCCGTGGCGGGGGACAGTGAATTCTTTGCCGCTGACAACTTCAGCGCGACATTGACCTTGACCACGGATTATACCTTCCGCGGGACGACATTCAGTGCTGGCGACCCGGCCATTCAGGGCAGTTTTGACTGGGGTCACGGCCCGTGGTTTTTCGGCGTCTGGGGGACAAGCCTTCAGCCGCAGGATAATGATGACGGGGTTGGGGGTACACTGGAACTTGATATATATGGCGGTTGGGCGGATACGCTCGGCGGGGTTGATTTGATGGTCATGCCGTTGCTTTATACCTTCCCGGGTCAGGATGGCGATAGTGCCCGTGATGACACGACGTTTGAACTCTGGACTTCCATCGGGCACGGTTTTGAGGGGCTCCCCGGGTCGCCGTATATCAATGTGGCCTTTAACTGGGCGCCGGATGAGTATTTCGAGAATGGTGACGACGCCTATTATATCAAGCCTTCCATCGCACTGAGCCTGCCCTATGGGTTTGGGCTGGACTTTGCCTACGGTTATCAGGATATAGGCGACGGAAATGACTTTTTTGGGGACGATTATTCCCACATTGAAGTCGGCTTGAGCACGTCGGCCCTGGGTTTCGACTTCGACCTGCGTTACCACGATAACCTTGATGAGGATGATCTTGATAATATTGACCCCGGTTTTCCTCTTGAGAACGAAGTAGTGTTCTCGGTCTCGCGCAGTTTCTGATGCCGTATCAATTATGGTTATCCGCGGGGAATATCCGCTATTCCCCGCCTTTATTGAGGTTATCGGGTTTCTGTCGTCAAAAGGGTGTGTGAATACCTGTCAAACAGGAGAAAATCAATGGGTACACGAGTTGCAATCATCGGCGCTGGTCCAAGTGGCCTGGCGCAACTCCGGGCGTTTCAATCAGCAAAGGCAAAGGGCGCCGAGATCCCTGAAATTGTCTGCTTTGAAAAACAAAGTGATTGGGGAGGGCTGTGGAATTATACCTGGAGAACGGGTGTAGATGAACATGGTGAGCCGGTACACGGGAGTATGTATCGGTATCTGTGGTCAAATGGCCCGAAGGAAGGGCTGGAGTTTGCTGATTATACGTTTGAAGAACATTTCGGACGGCCAATCGCTTCCTATCCGCCCCGTGCGGTATTGTTTGATTACATTGAGGGGCGCGTCAAAAAGGCCAATGTGCGCGATATGATTCGCTTCAATACGGCGGTGCGGCGTGTGACGTATGATGACACCGGCAGGATGTTTTCCGTTACGGTGGAAGATTTTGAAAAGGAAACCGAATATACGGAAAAGTTTGATTATGTCATTGTGGCTTCAGGCCACTTTTCCGTGCCGAACACACCTTATTTTGAAGGGTTTGAAACGTTCAACGGTCGTGTATTGCATGCACACGATTTTCGCGATGCGATGGAATTCAAGGACAAGGATATTCTGCTGATCGGGACGTCCTATTCAGCGGAGGATATCGGTTCACAGTGCTGGAAATACGGTTGTAAATCGGTCACTGTTTCACACCGTACGGCCGCGATGGGTTTTGCCTGGCCGGACAACTGGCAGGAGGTGCCGATATTGACGAAAGTTGAAAAGAACATCTGCACTTTCAAGGACGGCACACAAAAAGAGGTGGACGCGATCATCCTGTGTACTGGCTATTTACATTATTTTCCGTTCATGGAAGAAAAGCTCAAATTACGCACCAATAACCGCCTCTACCCGGTCAATCTATACAATGGCGTCGTCTGGGTGGAAAATCCCGGGTGCATGTATCTGGGGATGCAGGATCAGTGGTTCACCTTCAACATGTTTGACGCACAGGCCTGGTATGCCCGCGATCTCATCATGGGAAAGCTGGAGCTGCCTTCCAAAGAGGAGATGTACGCCGATATTGATAAATGGCGGGCGGAAGAGGATGCGCTTCCCGATGCGACAGCGGCCATTAAATATCAGGGGGACTATACGGCGCATCTGATCGAAATGACGGATTATCCGTCATTTGATATTGATGGCGCCTGTCAGGCGTTTTACGAATGGAAAAAACACAAGAAGGAAGGGATCATGACCTTCAGAGACCATGGCTACAAATCGGTAATGACCGGCACCATGGCGCCAGAACATCATACTGTCTGGAAAGACGCCCTGGATGACTCACTGGAGAGTTATCTTGATACAGAAGGCGAAATAACACAGATTTAGGTGGGTTGAAGTGATAAACAGTTGGGTTTCCATGCCATGCAGATCAATGATTCTGGCGTAACGGAGCGGGTTCGCGACCCGGGACTTTTCTTTTCGGGAGTTCAGAAAGAACGCTATATTGTGCCCGGGGGCGGGGCGCTGGCCTTGCCTTTGTATCAGGGAGACAGGGTTGAAGTTGTTGATCCGGAAGGATTACAACAGGTTCAGATAGCTGGTTTTGATGAACAGGGGCATTCCTGTATCGGTCGTCTGGGTCTGACGGAAACGGATTCCGGGGATACGATAGCCGAATGCCTTCACGCCGGCGATGAAAGCGCCCGAAAAATGCTTGCCAGACTTGAGCGCTTTAACATCTCCCTGTCCGATGCCCGGGTGTCCTCTTTACTAACCGGCGAAACACCGGTGAACAGTTCCATAACGTTTGATTGTGAAGAAGATGTGCTGGGTCTGATCGCCGCCCCTGGCAAACCCATGATGATTGAAGACCCTTATCCGGCAACCGATTTAATCGTTTATATTCGGCGCGCCAGACTTCAAACCACTCCACATAATTTTATGTTGCCCGAGCCACTGGCCGACCCCGGACAAGACATCCGGATTGATAAAAGTACCGCCGTTGCCTATGAAGTAAAAAAGGGAGAGTTCATACAGATCATTGATATTGAAGGTCGTCAGTGTTCGGATTTTCAATGCTTTGATAAGGCCGGGCTGGAAAAGGGTATCGAAAAATGCCTTGATGCGACGACGACAAGGGCGTTAACGGGGAGCGCTTACCCCGGCCCCGGTCTGTATTCCAGGTTTTATGATGTGGATTTTGAACCCATGCTGGAAGTCATACAGGATACCTGCGGACGACATGACAGTTTCGGTTTGGCCTGTACGCGCAAGTACTATGAAGAAGCGGGATATCCCGGTCATGTCAACTGTTCCGATAACTTCAACAGGGCGCTGAGCCCGTACTCAATTGCCCCCAGAAAAGGCTGGATGGCCATGAACCTTTTCTTCAATACCTTTTTTAACGACACCAATCAATTCATATTTGACGATCCCTGGTCGCGCCCGGGGGATTTCGTATTATTGCGGGCCTTGAGAGATCTGGTATGTGTTTCCTCAGCCTGTCCGTGTGATATTGATCCTGCGAATTGCTGGGTGCCCAAGGATATCCATTTAAGAACCTACCCGGAAAAAAACCTCTTCAAACGCGCGATTGCGTTTCGTAAAACAGCGGATGCGGAACCTGAAATGACTAAAGAAACCAGCTTTCACAAGAAAACTTCTCAATTAACACGAAACTTTGTCGAATATAACGGATATTGGCTTGCAAATGATTTTATCAATTATGGGGCAATTGCCGAATATTGGGCCTGTCGGGAGAAGGTCATTATTACAGATTTATCACCTTTAAGAAAATACGAAGTCATCGGCCCTGATGCGGAATTATTGCTTCAAAGCTGTGTCACGCGCGATATTCGTAAACTGGCGACGGGACAGGTTGTTTATACGGCAATGTGTTACGAATCGGGCGGAATGATTGATGATGGCACGGTTTTTCGCCTGGGCAAAGATAATTTTCGCTGGATTGGCGGAAGCGATACCTCGGGTTTGTGGCTGAGGCAGCAGGCTGAGGAGAGGGGCTTAAAGGCATGGGTCAAGGATTCCACGTCCCAGCTTCATAATTTACAGGTTCAGGGACGGTCAAGCCGCGCATTACTGAACGACATTATATGGACGCGCCCCGACCAGGCTACGGTTGAAGAGCTTGGCGTGTTTCGCTTTTCCATCGCGCGCCTCCATGAAGCGAATGGTATTGCGATTCTGGTATCGAGAACAGGCTACACGGGTGAGCTCGGATATGAAGTGTTTTGCCATCCGGACGACGCCGGAGCGGTCTGGGATGCAATTTGGCAAACCGGTCAAAAATACGGCATTACCCCATTGGGACTGGAGGCGCTGGATATGTTGCGTATTGAAGCGGGATTGATATTTGCTGGTCAGGAATTTTGTGATCAGACCGATCCCTTTGAGTCCGGAATAGGTTTCACTGTCCCCTTGAAATCAAAACAGGATGACTTTATTGGCAGGAAGGCACTGATCAACCGAAAGGAAAACCCGCAGCAAAAATTGACCGGGCTGGAACTCGTCGGAGAAGAAAAAGCCGCCTCTGGCGACGCTGTGTTTACAGGTAGAGAGCAGATAGGAACAGTGACCAGCGGCACTGTTTCGCCTATCCTGCGTAAAAATATCGCGCTTTGTAAAATGAAGGTTCAGTATTGTGAATTGGGCAGGGAAATTGAAATCGGAAAACTGGACGGCTATCAGAAGCGGATTCCGGCAGTTATCTCGGCATTTCCACACTTTGATCCAAAAAAAGAGCGCGTCAAAGGTATTTATTAAGTGAATGATATTTTCGTTTTTTTGAAGCTATATCCCCTTTGGGGGATAGTATCAGGGAAGAAATGCCGGGGCTGAAATCAGGCAATCAATATGACCGGTTAATGGTTTTATTTCTTTTCGATAAATAAAAAAAGTAAATTTCAAAGTTTAATTTAATGAATAGTTTAACAGAAAACTTGAACCTCGGGAGGTTGATGAGATGGGTATTAGCAGAAGAAATTTATTGCGTATAACAACGGCGGGGGCTGTTATCACCAGCGCGACAAGCCTGCCATTCAATATTGTTTCGGCACGGCAAAAGACAGTGAAGATAGGCATGAATATCCCGATGACAGGCGATTATGCTCCCTGGGGTCTGCCCGGCTTATATGGATGTCAGATTATTGCCAAAGATATTAATGGCGCCGGTGGCGTCGCTATCGGTGGCGATACATACAATATTGAGATGGTGGCTTATGACCATGGCTATGACACTGAAAAGGCCATACAGGGTTATAAGAAACTGGTGCTGGAGGACAACGTCAAGATGGTCATGATGCTGGGAGGTTCCACCGTCGCCTCGGTATTGCCCTGGGCGCAACGTAAGAAAATGCTGACGACCACGTTGCTTCCAAGCGATATCACGCCCAGGTCGGATTATGTAATCGCAACCTGCGAGTCTCACCCGCTTTATAACGTCACTGGCGTTGAATGGCTGGCGGAAAATTTTCCCAACGCCAAAACCGCGGCAATCGTAACGAATAATGACGCGGAATACGGATTGCAATCGGCAGCGACCTACAAGGCGGCTTTTGAAGTGGCCGGTATTGATGTTCTTGATGTCAAACTGCATGGTTTTGATATTACTGACTTCGCGCCGATTGTAAGCTCGGTACTCGCTAAAAAGCCCGATATTTTCTGTATGGCAACGAGCTTTTATGTGACTCCTTTGATGGAACAGCTTTTTCACCAGAACTTTAAGGGCAAGGTTATTTCCTGCACACTGGACTATTATGATGAAATCATTTCCAAGACCAGCAAGGAATTTGTCAATGGCACAATTTTCCAGTTTCCGGATTTTGACGACCCCGCATTAAATCAGGCCGGTGTGAATTTCCCGAATCCGGGGGATTTTGATAAAAAGTTCAGGAAAGATCATCCAAATGACTGGTCTGCTGTTTCCTGGGAATACCCGGCTATCCTGTTAAACTGGATTGAAGGGGCGAAGGCGGCCGGCAGTGTTGAACCGACCAATGTCCTGAAGGCGCTGAAATCAAATAAAAACCCCGAGTTTGTATTTGGCGAAGGGCGCTGGTGGGGCAGTCAATTATGGGGTCAGGATAATGCGGTAGTCGGTCGCTGGCCTGTTGTCGTTATTGAAAACGGCAAGGCCCGCATTAAGGAGTTCAAGAGTGTTTCCGGCTGGCTGGACAAAAATAAGGCTGTCCTCATTAAACACATGAAGAAACTTGGTCTACGCACTGTTTGATCAGAACACCACTTTTATTTTGTTGATATGAAAAATGGGAGAGGCGTTAAACCCTCTCCCTTTTTATACAATACCGATGTAATTTTGGCACTTGTAACATGAGCTGAGAATGGAACTTTTTCTCCAATCAATCGTGAACGGCTTAATACAAGGTGGATTTTTTGCCTTGTTTGCCGTTGGTCTGGTACTTGTTTTCGGTGTAATGGGCGTTGTTAATTTCGCCCATGGCGAACTGGTGATGGTCGGCGCCTATACGATCTGGCTCCTGCATGCCCAACACAATACGGCATATATTCCCACGATTGTCGTTGCAGTCGTTTTGGTCACTGCCATTGGTTTGTTAATGGAGCGATTTTTATTCAGACCAACGCGCAATGATCCCCTGGCTGGTTTGATCTGTTCAATCGGCGTGTTGTTTATACTGCAGGTTATCGCGACATTGGTCGGCGGTGAAGGGCCTTCAAAACAGGTGCCGCCGCCATTCCATGGCACACTGGTATTGTTTGATTATTTCAGAATTCCGTATCAGCGCATTTTCAGTCTTGTGATCTCTGTCGCCGCATTGTCAACACTCTGGTATTTTCTGACCCGAACCAAACTGGGCTGGGCCCTGCGAGCGGTGGCGCTGGACAGGGAGGCATCGGCTTTACAGGGGATTAATATCAACCGTATTTCCATGATCGCCATTGGCGTGGGCTCAGCATTGGCGGGACTGGCTGGCGCACTGATGGCACCTTTAACCAATATCAATCCGCACATGGGACATAATGTCATTATTACCGCGTTTATCGTGACTATCGTGGGCGGTGTCGGCAACTTGCCTGGCGCTGTCATCACCGCGATTTTATACGCATTGTTTCATACGTTTATAACGGTTTATTTCGGCGGAACCGTAGCGACGATCAGCGGTTTGGTATTAATGGTTTTTGTCCTGATCGTCAAACCGACCGGCATCATGGGTATCCGGGTAAGCGAGTAGATGATTAAAAAAATTATTGTCGGCGTTGTTTTATTCGGCACACTCATCGCCCTGCCGCACTTTCTGAAATTCCATCATCAGGATTTGCTCATATTCCTGACCATCAATGTATTGGTCGTGACGAGTTATCGGCTGGTCACCCTGACCGGTGAATGGTCGTTAATCCATGCGGTAATGATGGGGGTCGGCGGTTATACAGCGACCCTGCTGTTTAAAAACCATGAATTGGCCATATGGTTCACCCTGCCGCTGGCCGGCATGGCTGCTGCGCTCATTGCCATGGTGCTGTCATTCCCCCTGTTCAGAATGACGCAGTTTTATTTTTTGATTGCATCATTCGCAGTCGGTGAGGCGATACGCCTGACCTGGATTGAGTTTATTGATCCGTTTGGCGGGACCGGCGGCCTGAGCGGTATTGAACCTCCCATTGTGGGCGGCATTGATTTCCTTGATCCGATTCCATATTATTACCTTGCCTTGACTGTTGTATCACTGTGTTTGCTCATCCTTTACCGTATTGAGAAATCAAGGATTGGACTGACTCTACATGCTGTTCACTGGAAAGCTCCTCTGGCCGAGTCGGTCGGCGTCAATACCCTGCGTTACAAAACACTGGCGTTTGTCACAGGTTCATTTTTTGTCGGTATTGCCGGGGGGCTGAAAGTCCACTACATTGGGACGATTACGCCGAATCAGTTCGGAATCAGTTTCATGGTATTTATTCTTATTTGGGTTATCGTCGGCGGTTATAACAAATTCTACGGCCCCATCATCGGCGTGATTGTGTTAACGCTTTTTGATGAATCCATTCGCAGTTTTGAAGAAATAAGACCCGCTATTTACGGAGCGGTGCTCATTTTTTCCATTCTGTTTCTTCCACAGGGACTGGAGAGTATCCCGACAAAATTCAAGGCCTGGTTCGGAATTGGTTCCGGTCGTGCCGACCCGCCTTTAACCGATCAATAAGACAAAGAAACAACGATGGCAATATTGGAGGTCAATAATGTAAGCAAGCGGTTTGGCGGTATAGTCGCGCTGGATGATGTCAGCTTTAAGGTGGAAGAAGGCGAAATCCACGGTCTGATCGGGCCCAATGGCGCCGGGAAGAGTACAATGTTCAAAAACATTGCTGGATTCTATACGCCGACAAAAGGCACCATCGTTTATCAGGGGCGGAACATAGAAGGGAAAAAACCGTATAATATTTCGGAAAAAGGGATTGTCCGCACCTTCCAGGAAACAATATTGTTTTCGGAGTTGACTGTATTTGAAAATGTCATGGTAGGGTGTCATATCAGGGCGCACACTGATTTATTCTCCGCAATTTTTGGCCTTGACAGAAAGAGACAAAAGCAGGCCGAACATAAGGTATTGGACGTCCTTGAGTTTATGGGCCTGAGTGATCGAAAAAACCAGTTGGCTTCCGAATTGCCACTGGGGTCGCAACGGGCGTTAGCGATCTCCGTCGCGCTGGCTTCCGAACCCAGGCTGATGTTGATGGATGAACCCTTTGCGGGAATGAATCCCGAAGAAACCAACCGGATGATGGCATTGGCCCGAAAAGTACAGGAGTCGGGTGTCACAATCGTATTAGTGGAACATGACATGAAAGCCGTCATGGGCCTGTGTCATTCCCTGACCGTATTGAATTTTGGTCAACTGCTCGCGCAGGGAACACCTGAAGAGATCCGAAATAACGACAACGTTATTGAAGCCTATCTGGGAGGAGCAAAATAATGCTTTTGCAGGTCAATGATATACACGTCCATTATGGTCATGTGGCCGCATTAAAAGGCGTTTCATTTGCAGTGGAAGAAGCGGATTTTGTAACACTGATCGGCTCAAATGGCGCTGGCAAGAGTACTATTCTGCGTGCGATTTCCGGTCTTGATAACCCGAGTGCCGGCGCAATTACCTTTAATGGAGAGCGAATTGAAAGACTTTCCGCCGATAAAATATTGAAAAAAGGCATTGCCCATGCGCCTGAAGGCCGGCGGGTATTCAAGGACCTGACCGTTACCGAAAATCTCCTGTTGGGGGCGTTCACGCGCGATGACGAAGAAGGCATTCAAAAGGACCTGGAGAAAGTATTTAATCATTTCCCCAGATTACGGGAACGAAAAAACCAATCTGCCAGAACGATGAGTGGCGGCGAGCAACAGATGATCGCCATTGGTCGCGCCCTGATGTCCAGGCCAAAATTATTTCTGCTGGATGAACCCTCCCTGGGGCTGGCGCCGGTGATTGTGCAGGAGATCGCCCGGATCCTGACGGAAATCAACCGACAGGGTGTTTCCATTATTCTGGTTGAACAAAATGCGGAACTTGCTCTGGAATTGGCGCGACGCGGCTATGTGCTGGAAACGGGGAACATTTCCCTGGAAGGCAGGGCTGCGGAGCTGATGGATAATGAGCACATCCGCAAAGCATATCTCGGAATTTAGCCCGGATTTCGGATTGAACTGTCGTATCTGTAATTTTGCCGTAATATGATTTTTATAATAAAATGACGAAACAGATATCTGAATGCGCCTGTAGCTCAATTGGATAGAGTATCGGGCTTCGAACCCGAGGGTTGCAGGTTCGAGTCCTGCCAGGCGCGCCATTTCACAAATTGATTGTTATGTCATTTTCAGCAGGCCGTATTTGACAATACAAAAAAGTGCGCCGACCCCGTCTTTCCAGTCGATCTTCTTTCCTTCGGAGTACGTGCGGGCAAAATAGGAAATACTGACTTCATAGATTTTGATGTTCGGGATGCGCGCTATCTTCAGCGTGATTTCCGGTTCAAAGCCGAACCTGTTTTCTCTTAACGTTATATTTTTTATTATTTCGCTCCTGAAAAGTTTATAGCAGGTTTCCATATCGGTCAGATTTACATCACTGAACATATTACACAGCAAGGTTAACAGTTTATTTCCAACAGAGTGCCAAAAGAACAATACCCGATTTATCTCTCCGCCCGAGAAGCGGCTTCCATAAACAACATCGGCGCCGTATTCCAGAATGGGTGTTAACAATTTCGGATATTCACTCGGATTATATTCAAGATCAGCATCCTGGATAATGACATAATCGCCCGTCACATGTGTGATACCGGAGCGTATCGCCGCCCCTTTTCCCTGATTTTTAGTATGTTTTACAAATTTGTCGACATGGTTGATTAAGGTGTTTTCTATAATCTCCGCGGTCCCGTCCGTTGAAGCGTCATCAACAACGATGATCTGTATATTCTCAACAGCAGCGTTTCTGACCAGCTTTATTAGCCGTTCGATGGTGGATGCTTCGTTAAAACAGGGGATGACAACCGACAGCGTATAGGACATGAAAATTACCGCAGTTTGTTTTTAAAGTACGCTATTGTTTCGGCGATACCCTGTTTGAATTCCACCCTGGGTTGCCAGCCCAATTTTGTTTTGGCACAAGAAATATCCGGACAACGTTGTTTCGGATCATTCTCGGGCAATGTTTTGTGAGTGATGCTGGATGTGCTGTTCGTTTCTTCTTTAATGTAATGAGCTAACTCCAGAATGGAAATTTCAAACGGGTTACCCAGATTGACGGGCTGATATATGTTATCCGTATTCATCAGTATCTTCAAGCCCGCGATCAAATCACTGACATAACACAAAGAACGGGTCTGTTTGCCGTTACCATACAGGGTTATATCGTCATTTTGTAACGCCTGTACGATGAAATTGCTGATGACTCGCCCGTCATTTATCGCCATATTCGGTCCATAAGTATTGAAGATTCGCGCTACTCTGATATCCAGACCAAGTTGACGATGGTAATCAAAGAACAGTGTTTCAGCGCAGCGTTTCCCTTCATCATAACAGGCACGCACGCCAATGGGATTGACACTTCCCCAATAATCTTCGGTTTGCGGGTGTATCAGGGGGTCGCCATAGACCTCGCTGGTGGAGGCCTGTAATACCCGTATATTCAGGCGCCTGGCCAGATCTAGTACGTTGATTGCCCCCGAAACGCTGGTTTTTACGGTTTTTATCGGATCGCGCTGATAGTGAATCGGGCTAGCGGGACAAGCCAGATTATAAATCTGATCTACCTTGACATAAACCGGGAGACAAATATCATGCTGAAAGACCTCAAAATGGGGATATGTCAACAAATCAATAATATTGTCTTTTGTCCCGGTGAAAAAATTATCCAGACAAATAACTTCATGCCCCTCTTCAAGAAGATTTCGGCATAAATGGGAACCCAAAAAACCGGCGCCGCCCGTTACCAAAATTCTTTTTTTCATCTTTACCCCGTCAGTTTTTGTATCATGGCCTGTAATACCTTGGGATTCGCGGAAATAATGTTTCCGCTTTTGATATAATCCACGCCCCCGGTCAATTCACTGTTTATTCCCCCCGATTCCTGGACAAGCAACGCCCCGGCTGCAATATCCCACGGTTTCAGATTATATTCCCAAAAACCATCCAATCGACCGCAGGCCACATAAGCGAGGTCCAGCGAGGACGCCCCTGCCCGTCTGATGCCAGAGACCAGAGGATAAAGCGCCCTGAAACTCGCGATAAACTTATCCATTTCCTTTCCGTCGCCATCGCCAAAGGGAAAACCCGTGCCCAACAGAGCGCCGTCCAGCGTTTTTTGTGAGCTGACCCGAATCTTCTTATGATTATTGAGCCGGGCGCCTTCGCCTTTTGAGGCCGTGAAAAGCTCCTGTTTAACCGGATCATAGATAACCGCCTGGCTCAACACCCCCCGGTATTGTAACCCTATCGAAACTGCAAAATGGGGGAAGCCGTGTAAAAAATTGGTGGTGCCATCAAGCGGGTCGATAATCCATAGATAATCACTGCTGCCAGAACGGCCTGATTCTTCCGCCAGAAAAGCATGGTCGGGGTAGACGTTTTTAATCGTCTCAATAATCATGCTTTCAGCCTGTCGATCTACCTCCGACACGAAATCATTTTTGCCTTTCACGTTGATAGTGATATCACCTGTCCGATCCAGTTCTCGTACAATGTAATCGCCTGAAACCCTGGCAGCGCGAATGGCAATATTGAGTTTGGGATGCATAATTTCTCCAATAGAGGTTAAAAATGTCTTCTACTGTTTCAATAATCATTATCTATAAAAAATGATCTTGATAACATACATATTATGCTGATCGGTATTCCCTGTCACAATAATATCGGCGGTGCCGGTGAATCAGGCGAAGATGGAATGATGCTATACCCCATCTGGAACAGCGCATGATAAACACTGGTTTTCTGGATATTGTTTGCCCCGGTAAGCTGATGGCACAATCTGGTTTAATCAGGTGAAATTCGGGGGAAACTGAAGACATATACTGTGTGGTCTTCCGTCTCAATCAAATGCTGATAAAGCATAAATAAATTATAAGAAGCGTACCGCTTTGTCCTGTCTCTTTTTAACCCGGCCTATCTTCCAGCACCCTATCCCCTGAGCATTCAGATTCTCAAGCGCACTGTCCGCATCATCCGGCGAGACGCACAGAACCAGTCCCGCGCCGCAGTTAAATGTTCGATACATTTCTTCCATATCAATATCCCAGGTTTCCTGTAACCACTTGAAAATCGCCGGTAATGTCCAACTACTGCTGTCTATCTCAACAGACAGACTATCGGGAATCACACGAGGGATATTTTCAATCAGGCCGCCCCCGGTGATATGGGCAATCGCCCTGATCGGTATTTTTTTAATCAAACCGAGCACTGTTCTGACATAAATTTGCGTGGGCTCGATGAAGTGATCAATTAATGGTTTCCCGTCCAGAGTTTCGGACAGGTCCTGACAGGTGACGGAGAGAATTTTACGGATCAGGGAATAACCATTAGCATGGCAACCGCTGGAAGCCAACGCGATCAGCACATCGTTTTCAGACACCTTTTCACCCGTGATAAGCTTGTCTTTTTCAACAACGCCGACACAGAAACCTGCCAGATCATAATCCCCGTTCCGATACATCCCCGGCATTTCTGCAATCTCCCCGCCGACAAGGGCGGTGCCAGCCATAGAGCAGCCTTTGATGATACCGTTGATAACCCGCTCGGCGACCTCCACATCCAGACTGGAACAGGCGAAGTAATCAAGAAAAAAAAGCGGTTCTGCGCCTTGCACGATCACGTCATTGACACACATTGCCACGAGGTCGATGCCGATGGCATCGTGCCGACCGGATTCAACAGCAAGTTTCACCTTGGTCCCTACGCCGTCAGTGCCGGACACCAGGATTGGATGGCGATAGTCAAGAATACCGATGTCAAACAGGGCCCCAAACCCGCCTAAATCGCCCATCACCCCTTCCCGGCAGGTACGCGTGACGTTTTTTTTGAGGCGCTGTACCAATGCATTTCCGCGCTTGATATTGACACCAGCCTCTTGATAGCCAGATATTTTTCCGGTTTTTCTGTTCATCGTTATCAATGGTATAAGGCAAATGCCTCCACCGCAATCTCCTTGACTTACATACGCGTTTTACATAGCGTATTAAACATGAATTTGAAGATATTGCCGTTTATCGTGTTTGCCATGCTGTTACCGCAATCGGCTCTGGGAATAAAGATCTCGGGGCTGTATCAGGCGACCGTGGCGGTGGACGATCAGTCTTCATCCACTCATAAGACCGCGCTGGAGGAGGGTTTGAGACAGGTTCTGGTCAAACTGACCGGCGACCCGCATATTGGCAAAAATAAGGATATGGCAACGTTACTGCAAAACCCGAAACGTTATGTTCAGCAATTCCGTTACCGGCAAAACAAACGGGAAGAAGATCAGGAGCAGGCAGCGACCGAAATCTGGATTCAATTTGATGAAAACACCATCAATCGGGACATGAGGCATCATGGTCTGTTTATATGGGGTAAAGATCGCCCTTCAATACTGATCTGGCTGGCATACGAAGATAACGCGGTCAGGTACCTGGCAGGTTTTGATGACAAGAAAGACTACCTGAAATGGCTTAACAGCCGTGCTATGGAAAGAGGACTTGCCCTGCTGTTTCCATTATTTGATCTTGAAGACGCTGCCAATATACAGATCGGAGATGTATGGGCCGGTTTTGACGAGCCAGTATTGAAGGCCTCGGAGCGTTATCGGGCGAACATGGTGTTGACAGGGCGGCTGGTTCAGGTCGCGCCCACACGCTGGGAAACCAGATGGACAGGCTATCTGGATGAAAACAAATTGACCTGGAATACACACGGCGAATTACCTCGAACTGCACTGATGGAAGGGATCACCGAACTTGCCGACAGACTCGCGGCACGTTACGCCAACGCCGTTTCAAGCGATGGCGAGCTTATTAATGTGTCGGTACTGAATGTCAAATCCATTGACGATTATGCGAAGGCGCTGTCTTTTTTTGAAACGTTACAGGCGGTGATTTCAGTCAATATAAAACACGTCGTTGATGATAAAGTCGTCTTTCAGCTTGTCAGTCAGGCGGGCATTGATGTTATTGAACAGACCATCAAATTGAACAAAAACCTGGTGCGCGTTGACGATAAGCAACAAATCGTCTATAAATTATTGAGATGAGCAATCACATAACGGACACACAGAAGTGGTTAATACTGGCCGTTACTGTGAGCATCATCGGTCTTGTCTATCTGCTGAGTCCGATATTGATCCCTTTCATACTGGCGGCGTTTCTGGCGTACCTTGGCGACCCGGTCGTTGACAGACTGGAAACCGTAAAGTTTTCGCGCACACTGGCGGTTGTGTTTGTCTTTTCGTTGATGTTGCTTGTCGGGGTCTGCTTTCTATTATTCATACTGCCCTTGCTTGAAGAACAATTCAGACGGCTTGTCACGCAAATTCCGAAGTTCCTTGAGTGGGCGCAAATAAAAATGCTACCGCGGCTGTCGCACTATATTGGCCTGGAAGAAGAGGCGATACAGCTTGATGAGGTTGGACAATATGTGATACAACACTGGCAGACTCTGGGCAATTTTCTGGGCAAGTTCCTGCTCAAGATATCAGCATCGGGTCAATTGCTGATGCTATGGATCGGCTACCTGTTATTAATCCCGGTTGTGACATTTTATCTGCTCAGGGACTGGGATATTCTGATGGTAAAATTATCCACCCTGTTCCCGCTGAAATACAAGTCTAAACTGACAAAACTGGCCAGGGACTGCGATGCCGTGCTGGCCGAATTTCTGCGTGGACAACTGCTGGTCATGGTGGCTCAGAGTGTTTTTTACAGCATCGGTTTATCGCTGGTGGGTCTGGAATTTTCAATATTAATTGGTGTAACCGCTGGTCTGGTGAGTTTTGTTCCCTATCTGGGCCTCATTGTCGGGGTCGGGATCGCCAGTATCGCCGCGTTTATACAATTTCACGACTTTATATCTATCGGGTTTGTACTCGCCGTTTTTGGCCTTGGGCAAATATTTGAGAGTATGGTGCTTTCACCGCTATTAATTGGTGACCGCATCGGCCTGCATCCAGTTGCAGTTATCTTTTCCGTTATGGCTGGCGCACAGTTATTCGGTTTTCTCGGCATGCTAATCGCGCTCCCTGCTACCGCCGTCATCACCGTGTTATTAAGATATTTTCTCCATGAACATTATCTAAACAGCACCCTTTACAAAAACTAGCCATGGTCAACGTAGTCTCGGCCCAGATTCCATTTCATTTTGGTGATTGGCAGAAGCATGATTTTGATTCCTTTCTTCCGGGGGAAAACCAAAAACTAATGGCGTTATTAATGCTGATTGCCAAAAATGAAGTGCGACACAGGCTTTATTTGTGGGGTGCTAAATCAGTGGGCAAGACACATTTACTACAGGCAACCTGTCGACAAGCGAACGAGTATGGCTTGCGAGCAGCCTATATCCCGTTGAAACAACACGCGAAAATCAGTGTGGATATATTGCATGATCTTGGTGAAATGGATCTGATCGGCGTGGATGATCTTGAAACCATTCGCGGCGCCATCGAATGGCAACAGGGTTTAATCTGGCTATATAATGAATTGCGTGACCAGTCCCGTTCCTTGCTTTTCGGCGCGACCGTCTCCCCACAGAATATCATGCTTGAGCTTGCCGACCTGACTTCCAGATTGGCGTGGGATCAGGTTTTTCAGGTCAAAGAAGCGAATGAAGCGGTTAAAATTCAAATCCTTAAACAAAAGGCGAAAAGACGTTCTCTCGAATTGAGCGATGAGGTAATTGATTATCTGATACGCCGTGTCAAACGTGATCTGAATTCCCTGATCAATTTGCTTGATGCAATAGACCATGCTTCGCTGACCGCCAAACGCAGAGTCACCATACCCTTTATAAAAGAATTTATTTCAATGGATGACGGGTGATTTGCCTATCCATTCATTGAGTGATTTTCTTTCAATTTCTTCGCCACTGTGGCGAGGCGTTTGCCCAAAGCCAGACACAATGCTTTTTCGGTATCGGACAGCGGCAATGCATTATCCTGACCAGCGAAATGGGACGCGCCATAAGGTGTCCCCCCGCCACTTTGAGCAAACAGACCCGGCTCGGAATAAGGCAGACCTGTTATCAACATACCATGGTGTAACAGGGGTAACATCATTGATAACAAGGTAGTTTCCTGCCCGCCGTGCAGACTGGACGTGGAGGTAAAAACAGCGGCGGGTTTCCCTGCCAGTCCGCCAGACACCCAGATATCCGAGGTCGAATCAATAAAATACTTCAATGCCGATGCCATATTTCCGAAACGGGTCGGGCTTCCCAGCGCCAGCCCGTCGCACCCAAGCAAGTCCTCGGAGGTTGCATATGGCGGCCCCGATTCCGGAATATCGCTCGCGGTGTTTTCAGTCACGGTGGATACCGGGGGCACGGTGCGTATTACCGATTCACAGTCGAGTATTGAATCTATGCCGCGTCCAATCTGGCGCGCCATCCCGGTGACGCTACCGTAACGACTGTAATATAAAACGAGGAGACTGGTCACGGAGACAAAATAGCCAGGGCCGATACGGGTGGCCGTCCGATAGCGGCCTTGTCGTTCGCCAGCACGATGGGGCGTTCAATCAGGATGGGGTTATTCACCATGGCGTCAATCAGCGCATCCGCATCATCACGTTTGTCAGACAGTTTTAACGTGGCAAACACAGCTTCACCTTTACGTATCAAGGCAAAAGGCGCGATATCCAGTTTGGCAAGAATATCCCGCAACGTCTCGTGGTCAGGCGGCGTTTTCAAGTATTCAATCACCTCAAGCTCAACCGGCTGGTCTTTCAGCAGTGCCAACGTCTGTCTTGATTTTGAACAACGTGGATTATGGTAAATAGTTGCTTTCATAGATACCTCGTTTCAGAAACACTTGCTATGGATATTTCCTCCGTCACAACCAGCCCACGGATTCTGTCTGTATTAATGACTGAAAAAGCGGCGTGACTGATTTATAATCGCCCCGGGCATAAAAAGTAAATTGACAATTACGTAACACAAACCTGAACAATTTAATGTGGAAATTAGTTTATCAAATTCCTGATAATGTGATCAAATTGAGTCGTATAGCGTTGCTGAATACGTTTTACTTTTCGCGTTATTTTTTTCAACATTTTTACCAGTTACGCGGGCTGCAAACCGCGTCTTCAATGGCTTACACCACCCTGCTCTCTATTGTCCCGCTATTGACGGTCATGTTTGGCCTGTTTGGTAAAATCGCATTTTTACAAGACGACCTCTCCATATCCATTCAGAATTTTATCTTCGCGCATTTCGTTCCCCAGTTCGGTGCAACCGTTCAGAATTACATCCTGGATTTTTCCGCCAAGGCATCGCAATTAACAATGAGCGGTAGCGTGATACTGGTCGTTATTGCCATACTTCTGATGGCGACGATAGATAATGCATTTAATCTTATCTGGCTGGTCAAAAATAAACGCCCTCCGGTCTCACGTTTATTAGTCTATTGGGCTGTGTTGACGATGGGGCCCTTACTTATTGGCGTTGGCCTGGCTTCAACATCTTATCTCCTGTCCTTACCGGCAATCAGCGATGTTGATGTCTCTTTCGATATCAGGGACAAACTTTTAAGTTATTTACCTTTTCTGACCACTTCGGTGGCGTTCACCCTGCTTTATATTCTGGTGCCAAATTGTTTTGTTCCTAAAAAACACGCCCTGATCAGCGGCATTATCTGTGCGGTATTGTTTGAACTCGCCAAATACGGATTTGGTATTTACGTCCGCACCATGTCCACTTATGAAAATATCTATGGGTCTATTTCGGTGATACCGCTTTTTCTGATCTGGATATACGTGTCGTGGGTAATCGTTTTATTCGGGGCGCATATTACCTTTTGTCTGTCTTCTTTTCGTCTGCAAGACGAGTTCAAACAACATCGTCAAAAAGATTGGGCGTTTCCTGATGTATTACAAATACTTGAACATTTATATCAGGCGCAACGGGCTGGCCGGACAGTTTCAATTTCAGATTTCAGAAAGTCTTCAATTTTTTTACCACACTACCAAATAGACGATCTGCTTCAGCATTTAAAACGTTTTAATTGGGTAAACCAAAGTGACGGGCGCTGGCTATTGGCAAAAGACCTCAAGGAGACCAGGCTGTATGATTTGCATGCAATACTGCCGGTCAGATTACCCTTAACGGAAAATGAATTCAAAGATGATATGCTTTCAAGCAACTTAAAACTGCATTTGACAGACTATCACAAAGACTTGTCAGCCAAATTAGCGGTGCCAATTGCCGATCTTTACAGGATACGTTAGGCTTGCACAAACAGTTTGCCCGCAGGGTCTGAATTCGGGATTCTTAATGAATTACCCGGGCTGGAAACACCATCGCGTCAGTATCACTTCCATGCTGAAAGATAACCTCATTGATTTGTTAACGTGCTTGCCCTGTATCATCAAGCGGGCGTGAGAAAGAGCGGAGAAACGCGTAATGGTAGCCGACACGGATCAACTCAGGCAACTTACCGGGCGATTACTGAAATTATCGAAAAAAATGGCAGTGGCCGAATCCTGTACCGGTGGAGGTCTGGCGGAGAGACTGACGCGGCTTCCGGGCAGCTCCGCCTGGTTTGAGTGCGGTTTTGTCACCTATTCCAACGCCTCCAAGACGGCACTTTTAAACGTCAATCCAGAAACATTGGCGGTCAATGGCGCCGTCAGTGAGGAAACCGCGCACGAGATGGTGATCGGGGCAATGCGGAACAATCACGCACAGATTGGCATTTCGGTAACCGGCATTGCCGGCCCCGGTGGGGGCAGTCCCGAAAAACCTGTTGGCATGGTCTGTTTTGCCTGGTATCTGGACGAAGATAACATCAAAACGGCACGGGTGGTATTTAAAGGCGATCGGCAGTCAATCAGGGCACAATCCTGTTCCTTCGCGTTAAAGGTGCTGCTGGATGAATTGGAAACGATGTCCGGTTGACGCTACGCCAGCTTCCATTATTGAGAGGTTAATCCAGCCATTATATTGCTGAACCGGAACCATTCTCCCTAATGGAGAAAAACGGGACCGGCATTGCATGAAGCATTCCACTTAATGCTGAAAAAACTGACCATCGCGAAATTCATTGAAACCATAACGAACAATGATGTCCTTGTGGATTTTGATGCCCGGACAGGACACAATCACGGGACAAAATTCAGACCGAGACAAAATAAATTGCCAAACTTGTACGAAGAAGTGATCGAAATAAAATAAAAACCGTCACATGTCAGTTTGCGGATAAGCCACCCCGTACCCCCGTTTGAGTAATTTTAATTCCCTCTGTTGTCCGTTATAATATGGCCATGTCCGATACACCCGGCAATTACAGGCCATCCATGCTGGTATCCATCATTATCGCCATAGCGGTACTGGCAGCGGGTGGCGGATTTTACGTTTCTCTTCAACAAGGATCACCGGCGCCGCCTCAGAACCTGTACTGGCCCAATCCGAAACGGATCGGTGACTTTTCTGTGATCAATCAGGACGGGATACCTTTTGGCGTAGAGAATATGTGGGGCAAGTGGTCTTTTCTTTTTTTCGGCTATACCCATTGTCCGGATATTTGCCCGATCACGCTGGCTGTGATGACGGATACGCACAAGGCGCTGAGGCGGCAACATCCCGATATTCAGACCATCTTTGTCTCGGTGGACCCCGAACGCGATACCCCGGAAAAACTGTCGCAGTATCTCACCTGGTTTGATAAGGATTTAATCGGTCTGGGCGGAACGCTTGAGATGGTCAATGGCCTGACCCGCCAGCTTGGCATACCGTATTATCATAATAAAGAGGAAGGAGCGGAAAACTATCTGGTTGACCACAGCGCATCGATATTTCTGATTGGCCCCAAAGGCAGGATGTTGGCAAAACTCTCCCCACCCCATCAAAAGACCGCCATCATTGATCAATTTGTGCTCATAAGAAACTTCATTGATGTGCAGGGTTAACAGCATACTCCTGTTTTTGATCTGTATAGGCCCGCCAGCCTTTGCCGGTGAAAATAACATCATTATCAGCGATGCCTGGATTGGTGAAGCGCCGCCAGCGGCGTCCATCCTGGCCGCTTATGTCACCATTAAAAATAACTCGGCACAACCGGTCTCGCTAGTGTCGGCATCGGCGCCGTTGTTCTCCCGTATCGAAATTCATCGCAGCGTCCTCAGGAACGATATCGTTTCAATGGAAAGACAAAACCGGCTTGATATTCCTGCTGGAGAAACGGTCGTCCTCTCCCCTGGCGGCTATCACCTGATGTTGTTTGACCCGGCAAAACCCTTGGGCGCGGACGATGCGGCCGACATCACCCTGACTTTTGATAACGGTCATACCGAATCAGTCACGATGGCGATCAAACGCCATCGCGACCGCCAGGGGTATTCCCCGCACCACAAACACTGACTGGCCAATCACAATGCGAATAAAAGACTACATCAAGACCTGGCCACAATACATCCTGCCGCAACATTTCCTGTCAAAGCTAATGTACTATCTGACACACAGTCGCTGTCGACTATGGAAAAACCTGCTGATCAACAGCTTCATCCGCCTGTATCGAATTGATATGAAACAGGCCTCCAGGGAAAATGCCAACGACTACGCTTCCTTTAACGATTTTTTTACCCGACACCTGAAACCCGATGCCAGGTGCTTTCATCTGGGGGACACTAACATCATCAGCCCGGTTGACGGGGTGATCAGTCAGATTGGCAAACTGGACGGACGCAGGATCATCCAGGCAAAGGGCAAAAATTACACCCTGGATCGGCTACTTGCTGACGACCATGACGCGGTCCATGCACTAAGCGATGGTGTTTTCTCTACCTTATATCTTTCACCGCGGGATTATCACCGTATTCACATGCCATGTCATGGTCGGTTGATCAGGTCCATCTATGTGCCGGGGCGTCTGTTCGGCGTCGGCGATGCGACCGTCAGGAGCGTAAATTATCTTTTCGCGCGCAATGAACGGTTTATCAGTTTGTTTAAAACAGCATCGGGGCTCATGGCGCAGATCATGGTCGGTGCTGTCTGCGTCAGTGGTATGGAAACCGTCTGGTCAGGCCCGATTATCCCGACCCGAAGACGGGAAAAAATCCGAGCGGAATATCAGGACAACGTGATCAGTCTCAAGCAGGGAGAGGAATTTGGAAACTTCAATATGGGATCAACGATCATACTCATCTTTGAGAAAAACGCATTGAACTGGGCAGAACATCTAAAGCAAGGCACGAGGATTCAAGTCGGTCAGATATTGGGAAAAGTGAACACCGGCGACCACTGTTGATTGAGCAATAAATTGATTTCTTTGTGGACATCCGATTACGATGAAACAGTGGGTCATGGAGACCAAGCATCAGGTTTTGGCTCCTCTAATTAAGCAATGGAGAAAAAACCAATCTGAAAATTATGCTTTTACTTCCAGTCGCCAGGCACTAAATTACCTTTATAATTAGCGGGAACGGGTAATTCTATCCCCGTTTATTTAACCGGCTGAATTACAACGCTCAAATCACGCTGATATATTATCCCCCTGCCCATAACAAAAGCTATCCACCCAGGGCGGACAAACATATATTCATTAACACTTCCGGCATCAGACCGAATAACAGAATCGCCAGGCCGTTTGCCCCCAATACAACACGCATGTGCCGCGATGCTTTAATGGCTGTCATGGACGCTGGCTCGTCAAAATACATCAACTTGATAATACGCAGATAATAATAGGCACCAACAACGGAAAGGGCGATCGCCACCACCGCAGTCCCGACAAAACCCGCTGTCACCAGTTCCTTCAGCACAAACCATTTTGACCAGAAACCGAGGAAAGGTGGTACACCCGCCATGGAAAACATAAAACACAGCATCATAAAAGCAAACCAGGGACTGCGTTTTGACAAACCGCTGAAATCAGACAGGTTCTCCGCTGAGAAACCACGCCGGCTCAACAATATCACCATACCGAAAGCCCCCATGCTCATCAGGGCATAGCTGACAACATAAAACATCGCTGCCGCGAAGCCGAACGGCGTACCGGCAACAAAGCCCAGCAATAAAAAGCCCGTATGGGCAATCGCCGAATACGCCAGCATACGTTTTATATTGGTTTGTACTATCGCGACAATATTGCCGATGGCTATCGACAAGACGGAGAGGATGAGCAGGATGAAATACCAGCTATCAAACAGCGGCAACAGGCCATCCACCAGAATACGCATGGTCATGGCAAAAACTGCCAGCTTGGGCGCGCTGCCGATAAAAAGCGTCACCGGTGTCGGTGCCCCCTGATAGACGTCTGGCACCCACATATGAAACGGTGCAGCGCCCAGTTTAAAAGCGATACCGACGATCATAAAGATCATGCCATAAACCAAATACAGGCGATCGGGACCATACACGGCAACCGTGTCACTGATCGTCGCCAAATGTAATGAACCCGTCAGACCGTAAATAATCGAGATCCCGTAGAGTAACATGCCTGACGCCAGCGCCCCCAGCACAAAATACTTCACCGCCGCCTCGGAAGCCACAACGGAATTACGCTGCATGGCCACCATCACATACAGCGACAAAGACAATAATTCCAGGCCGAGATAAACGGACAGCAAACTATGGGCCGAAGCCATGATCATCATGCCCAGCACGGCAAACAGACCAAGAATAAAATACTCTCCCTGCAGATACCGGCTTTCCTTGTGATCTTCATAAGAATAGAGAAACACAATCAGAGTGATACCGCAGATAAACGCTTTTAATACGGCGCTCATCGCGTCATTGATAAAGCTGTCATGAAATGCGGTGGGGGAACCATCAGGAAAATAATAAAGCACCAGAAGCAGAGTAATAAACAGCGCCGCCTGTGCAATCCGGTAACACATTAAATACAAGGGGTCCCTGTCAAACGCGACTACGAGCAACGCCACTCCCGCCAGGACAAGCAACGTTATTTCAGGAAAGATCAAAGCCAAATCAGCCATCATTCTGTGTCATCCCCCCTGCGGGAGCTTTGATTGCAATACATGATCGATTAAATTCACGATAGATGCATCCATGAGATCGAATATCGGCGCCGGCCATATTCCGAATAACAACACAAAGAACGCTGGCAGAAAAAGAATAAAGCCTTCCCTGAGATTAATATCCTTCAATTCAAGCACCGATTGTTTAATTGCCTCGCCAAAGATAACGCGCTTGTACATCCATAAGGTATAAGCCGCCCCTAGTATCAATGACAGGGCGGCGACAAAAGCAATCCAGAAACCGGACTTGAAAGCGCTCAGAATAACCAGAAACTCACCGACAAAACCGGAGGTGCCGGGTAATCCGGCATTGGCCATGGCGAATAACATCATAAAGGCCGCAAAGGCCGGCATTTTGTTAACCACACCGCCGTAATCCTTAATCATGCGGCTGTGCAAACGTTCATAGACGATACCGACGCATAGAAACATTGCCGCTGAAATGAAACCATGTGAGATCATCTGCATCATTGATCCCTCAATAGCCATCACGGCACCTGAAACCTGCTCGACATTCCCGGCAATACTGAATGGAATAAAAAGACCGAGCGTCACAAAACCCATATGCGATATAGACGAATAGGCGATCAGCTTTTTCATATCCTCCTGCACCAATGCCACAAAACCGATATAAACGATGGCAATCAATGACAGGACAATCATCACATCGTCAAAATACTGACAGGCGTCCGGTGTGATTGGCAAACTGAATCTGATAAAACCGTAACCACCCATCTTCAGCATGATCGCCGCCAATACGACAGACCCCCCGGTCGGTGCCTCCACATGAGCGTCTGGCAACCAGGTATGCACCGGCCACATGGGGATCTTCACGGCAAAGGCCAACAGGAAAGCGATAAAAACCCACACCTGCGCGGCAAACGGTAGCGGCGCTTTCTGAAAGGTGCCGATGTCAAAGCTACTGGTCACCGAATACAGATAAAGAAGCGCCACCAGCATAAATACCGATCCCAGAAAAGTGTACAGAAAAAACTTTATCGTCGCATAAACGCGGTTGGGGCCGCCCCAGATACCGATAATGATAAACATCGGTATCAACATCGCCTCCCAGAAGAAATAAAACAGAATGGCGTCCATTGCCATAAACACGCCGTTCATCAAACCGGTCAGAACAAGAAATGCCGACATGTAACAGGCGACACGCCTCTCAATCGCCTGCCAGGAAAACAAAACTACCGAAATGGTCGTAAAACTCGTCAGCAAAACGAACGGCAGGGCAATACCGTCAATGCCAAGATGATATTGAATATTAAATGCACTTATCCAGTTGGTCTTTTCGACAAACTGCATGCCGACGACGGCACGGTCAAATTCGACGTACAAACCAAGCGAAAACAGAAAGGTCAAAACGGCAATGGTCAAGGAAAAATACCTGACCGTCTGCTCCCGTTGATCGCCAATGAGCAAAACCCACAGACCGCCGATGACGGGCGTCCAGATCAGCATACTCAATATGGGCAGATTGTCGAAGATCATACCGAACACCTCTCCCCTTTATCGCTCTGACTATCAGCCAGGAAGTCCATAGACAAAAACGACCAGCAAAATCAGCAAACCGACGATAAGAACAAACGCATAGTGATACAGATAACCCGTTTGAATTTCACGGAGCCAGACAGAGAAGCGGTGGATACCGGCAGCCAAACCGTTGACCAGAAAACCGTCTATCAGACGGATATCGCCATAACGCCACAACAACCGTCCAATATTGCGCGCACCGTTGATAAAGAATACACGATTAAACGTATCAAAACCGTATTTGTTTTCCAGTACCCGATAAATCACGCTCAGTCTGATCGCAATCATCCCCGGCAATTCCGGTTTTTTGATATAGCACAGCCAGGCCATAAAAAAGCCAGCAAATCCAAGCCAGACAGGGGCGTGCAAAAAGGACTCCACAATAAACCTGCCGGCCCCATGATAATGCCTGCCCGTTTCAGCAAGCACATCATGTTCGCGAGAGACATGGATCACCCCCTTGAAATAATCCCCATACAACATCGGCTCCGCCAGAAACATGCCCGCGATTAGAGACGGAACGGCAAGTGCCAGTAACGGCACCAGCATCACCAGAGGCGCCTCATTCACATGTTTCGGGGTCTTCTCATCCCTGTACCGTTCACCGTGAAAAGTCATAAATAAAAGACGGAAGCTGTACAGTGCCGTAAAAAAGACACCTGCCAATACCGCATACCAGGCAAAATCAGAACCGGCAATATGGGAGGCATGCACCGCCTCAATGATGGCATCCTTTGAAAAAAAGCCTGATGTCCCCGGAAAACCGACCAGCGCCAGTGTGCCGCACAGACATGTCAACCAGGTCAGTGGCATATATCGGGACAAACCACCCATGCGACGCATATCCTGCTCATGCCGCATCATGATAATCACGGCGCCAGCACCGAGAAACAGCAAAGCCTTGAAAAAAGCGTGCGTGACCAGATGAAATATTGCGGCGGCATAAGCCGAGGCACCGAGTGCCACAGTCATATAACCGAGTTGCGATAATGTTGAATAGGCAACAACCCGTTTAATATCATTCTGCACCAGCCCGATAAAACCCATGGACAAGGCAGTAATGGCGCCGACAAATAACATGAAACTCAAGGCCGTTTCTGACAATTCAAACAGCGGCGACATCCGGGCCACCATAAATATCCCGGCGGTCACCATCGTGGCGGCATGGATTAACGCCGATATCGGTGTAGGACCTTCCATGGAATCCGGTAACCAGACATGCAAAGGCATTTGCGCCGATTTACCCATCGCACCGATAAACAGACAGATGCAGATCACTGTCATCAGCGACCAGTCCTCGTCGCCCCAGATAACAATGCTCGTATCGGCAAACCACTTTGACTGAGCGAATACCTCAGCATAATCAAGCGTATTGAAATACATCAATATAGCGGCTATCCCCAGTAAAAAACCGAAGTCCCCCACCCGGTTAACCAGAAATGCTTTCAAGCTGGCAAAGTTCGCCGTCTCTTTTTTATACCAGAAACCGATTAGCAGATAAGAGACCAGACCAACAGCTTCCCAGCCAAAAAACAACTGCAGGAAATTATTCGACATCACCAGCATCAGCATGGCAAAAGTGAACAATGAGATATAACTAAAGAAACGCTGATACCCCGGATCATCTTTCATATAGCCAATGGTATAGATATGCACCATCCAGGAAACAAAACTGACAATGACCATCATCGTCACCGACAAAGAATCAATCAGAAAACCGGTTTCAAAGGAAATACTGTCGCTGACAAGCCAAGTGTAGATCGCCTGATTATAGACCTGACCGCCATCAAAGACATGATGTTTATAGGCCATCATGGAAAGGATCGTGGATATCGCGACGCATAGAATCGTCACCCGGTGACTGCCCTTTCTACCGATAAACCGGCCGAACAGGCCAACAATAACGGCGCCGGATAACGGCAACAGAACGACAGCCAGATAGAGATTTTCCATATTAAACGCCTTGGCAGACCCTTGTTATCGCATGAATGAACAGTGATGTGGATAGTTTTCGGACAAACAACTCATCCTTTCATATGATTGAGTGAATCAACATTGATTGACCCCTTGTTTCGAAACATCACAACCAATATCGCCAGCCCTATAGCCGACTCGGCCGCCGCCACGGTAAGGATGAAAAAGACAAACACCTGACCGTGTATATCACCCAGAAAATACGAAAAGGCAATGAAGTTCATATTGACAGCCAGCAGCATCAACTCAATGCACATCAGCAGAATGATGACATTCTTCCGATTTAGAAAGATACCGGCGACACTGATACAGAATAACAGCGCCGCCAGGATCAGCACATCCGTCAGAATAATCACTTTTCAGACTCGCCCGTTTCCGAGGACATTTTCACAATCCGCAGACGTTCCGCCTTCCTGACACTCACCTGATCATCCGGGGATTGGGATTTGGTCCGCTTCTTCTTGTGCATACTCAATGAAATCGCTGCCACAATCGCCACCAGCAAAATCACTCCGGCAATCTCAAAGTGATAAAGATATTCCGTGTACAGCATCAACCCCAACGCGCTAGTATTATCCTGCGCCAAACCGGTGGCTCCGGCGTTTTCCATTGAGAAATGGTCAGAACCGACCACGATGCCCATGACCACTGCCATCGCAACAGCGACCATGACTCCAATCGGCAGATAACGCGCAAAACCTTCATGCAGGGTGCTAAGAGTGATATCCAGCATCATGACCACAAACAGAAACAGCACCATCACCGCACCGACATAGACCAGCACCAGTACAATTGCCAGAAACTCGGCATACAGCAACAGCCAGATTACCGCGGAGGAAAAAAATGACAATATCAGAAATAAAGCGGCGTGAATTGGATTGCGGATCACCACAACCATAGCCGCTGACAACAGTAGCATGGCGGAAAAAAAATAAAAGATGATCTGCACAGCCATATTTCCTCTATTATTCCCCCGATATTGATTAACGATATATGGCGTCCTGCTTGCGGTCTTCCGCTATCTGCCGCTCTACCATATCGCCTATCTCCAGCAGCCTCGGTTTTGTCATCAGCAAATCGCCACGCTTTTCACCGTGATATTCAAAAATCCGCGTCTCAACAATGGCATCTACCGGACACGCCTCTTCACAAAAACCGCAGAAGATACACTTGGTCAGATCAATATCATAACGGGTGGTACGGCGGCTGCCGTCATCGCGTTGCTCGGACTCAATCGTAATCGCCACCGCTGGACAGACCGCCTCGCACAGCTTGCAGGCGATACAGCGTTCCTCACCGTTGGGATAACGGCGCAAGGCGTGCAGACCACGAAACCGATGCGATTGTGGCGTCTTCTCCTCGGGATATTGCACTGTAATAGCGCGCTTGAACATATAGCGCCCCGTCAGGAAAAGCCCTTTCAGCAAATCCCACAGAAACAAACTCACGACATACTTTTTAATTCTGTTCAGCACCACAAGACTCCATACCTCACTGTTTCATCTGCGACTCTTCAAACCAGGGAGGCACTTCCATCAACACCAGCGCCGCCACTACCACCAGCCAGGCGATGGTGATCGGGATAAAAATCTTCCAGCCAAGACGCATGATCTGATCATAGCGATAACGCGGAAACGTCGCCCTGAACCACAAGAACAAGAACATAAATAACGACGTTTTCGCCAATAACCAGAACAATGGCGGTATCCATGCCAACCAGTGCTCTATGAGCGGGACCCCCTGAAATGGCGACAACCAGCCGCCGCAAAACATCACGGCCGACAATACCGCAATCAAAATCATATTGGCGTATTCCGCCATAAAGAATACCGAAAACGCCATCCCGCTATATTCAACATGGAAGCCCGCCACGATCTCCGACTCACCCTCGGCGACGTCAAACGGGGCGCGGTTTGTTTCGGCGACACCGGAAATAAAATACACCATAAACAACGGTAACAGAGGCAACCAGAACCAGTGAACCACACCGCCCGCCTGGGCGTTGACAATTGCACTCAGGTTCAGACTCCCGGCAGCCAGCAATACACCGACCAGAGCAAAACCCATCGCAATCTCATAGGCCACAATCTGTGCAGCGGAACGCATCGCACCGAGAAAAGCATATTTGGAATTGGAGGCCCAACCAGCGATAATGACACCGTAAACCGACAGCGACGTCAACGCCAGCACATAGAGCAGACCAGCATTGATATCCGCCAACACCTTGGTGTCATCAAACGGGACCACCGCCCACGCCGCCAGGGATGGCGCTAGCGACAAGACAGGCGCAGCAATAAACAACGTCCTGTTTGCGCCTGTCGGGATAATGATCTCTTTCATCATCAGCTTCAGTGCATCGGCAATCGGTTGCCCCAGTCCCCACAGACTGAAACCGAAAAAACCAACCCGGTTGGGGCCGATACGCCCCTGAATGAAACCGATGATCTTGCGTTCGGCATAGGTAAAATAAGCCACCGTGATAAGTACCGGAACAAGGATCACCAACACCTTGATCATTGTCTGCAATACTGCCAACGCCTGCCCCTGATAACCTACCGGAAACAAAAACAGGCTGATCGGCGACAACAGGTTTTGACTGATAAATTGATAAATGAACTCCAGCACGGCTATTTCACCAGTTCTATTGAGGCAAAAGAAGCACCCAGTGAGACTGTTTCCGGATGCGCCGCCTGAATCAAAATACACTCATCTGCGATACGATCGTCAATAGTCACCTTCAGACTGAGACGATTTCCGTCTTGCTCCACCTGTGCCTCATCACCCTCCGCCAGCCTGTTTTTTTCGGCCAGCGCCATATTGATATGGAGGGTACCATCCGAAACATCCCCCGTCCGCTGCAACGCCTCGGCACGACGACAAATCGGATCAATCCTGTTCATTGGCAAATCGGAAATACGTTGCAGGCCCGCCCCATTCATTTCAAGTGAAATAACAGATCGCCATTTATCCATATTATCGGCGTCAATCGCGCCGATCTGTTGCATCGCTTCGGCATAGACATCCTCTGACGACTGATAAGCAAAGCCGGCCTCATCAAAACCATGTCCCAACACCCTTAGCACCTTCCAGGCGGGCTGCGCCTCACCCAGAGGTGGTACGGCGCCCGTGAAACGCTGGATATCGCCCGCATTATTGATATAAGTGCCGGAGGTTTCGGTAAAAACGGCTATCGGCAACATAATATCGGCATAATCCGCCATCGCATCACTTTGATAGGCCGACAACGATACCACGCATTCGGCGTCAGACATTGCCCGACGGGCGGCCTGCCCATCCCAGCAATCCAGTTCAGGCTCCACTCCCAGCAAGACATAACCGCGCAGTTTTTTCTGCAGCATCGTCTGTACGTCCATCCCCGGGTCGGGGCGACCGCCGCCGCCCGCTTCCCGGTGCGGCACGGCGCCGGTCAGCCAGGCGCCAGAGCTATTTGCCGCCTCCGAAAGATAACCGAATTCCACCCCGCAGACCCCGGCTATCTCGCCAGCCAATGTACGCAATGTTGAAAAACCGGGATGCGCCGTGGCCAGATTGCCCACCAACACAATCGCGTTATCGGCATCCAGAAGTGTTTTTGCCATGCGCCGATGCCTCTCGCTGATCTCAACAGATTTAATTTTTTCACTCACTTCCCGGCATCTCAATGGTGCGGATACTTCAGCAAGCGCCTTCAATACAGCAGCCAGCTCCGTCGCCATCCGGTACGGCGGGACGATACTTTTCGCCGCCAGCGGATAATTGAATGCATAATCAATCGGGTTCACCACCATTACAGATGCCCCGTTCAATGCGGCCTTGCGCAACCGGTGATTAATGATCGGCTGATCTTTGCGTATATTACCGCCGATCAACAACGCGGCCTGGACGTCTTCAAACGCGGCAATCGGCTGCCCCAGCCACGGAAACAGTGGCGCCGAGTCCTGATCCGAAAAATCGGCCTGCCGCAGACGGGTATCAATATTGTCAGAACCCATTGCACGCATAAACTTCTGCGTCAAATACAACTCTTCCAGGGTCGCCGATGGCGAGGCCAGCGCACCAAGCATCCCGGCACCCGCATCATCAATCACTTTCCGCAATCCCGAAACGCAGGACTCCAGGGCAGTCTTCCAGTCTACCTTCATCCAGCGCCCGTCCTCTTTCAACATCGGCGAAAGCAAGCGATCATCGCTGTAGAGCCCCTCATAACTGAACCTGTCACGGTCCGACAACCAGACCTCGTTAATGGCTTCATTGGCCGCCGGAACAACCCGTTTGACACGATTTCCCTTGACATGTACGGCGATATTTGAACCGACTGAATCATGTGGCGCAATGGCTTTTTTTTCCACTAGCTCCCAGGCCCTGGCCGAGTAGCGGAAGGGTTTGGAAGTCAATGCGCCGACCGGACAGAGGTCAATAATATTGCCTGACATCTCTGATGTGATACTGTGCTCAATATACGTGCCGATCTCCATATTTTCGCCTCTCCCTGTGGCACCCAATTCCCGTATTCCGGCAATCTCCGCCCCAAAGCGCACACAGCGTGTGCAATGGATACAACGTGTCATATCCGTCTGGATCAACGGTCCGGTGTTTTTGTCTTTGACAACCCGTTTCTTCTCCTGATAGCGTGATATATCATGACCATAACCCATGGCCATATCTTGCAACTCGCATTCCCCTCCCTGATCACAAATCGGACAATCCAGCGGATGATTGATCAATAAAAATTCCATAATGGACTTCTGCGCTTCCAGGGTCATTCTGGAATCTGTCCTGATCTTCATGCCATCCATCGCCGGCGTTGCGCAGGCTGGCAATAGCTTGGGCACCTTTTCCACTTCAACCAGGCACATCCGGCAATTTGCCGCAACGCTTAATTTATCGTGATAACAGAAGCGCGGGATATAAATATCATTCGTGTCGGTTACTTCAATCAGCATCTGCCCTTTCTTTGCCGACAGGGTCCGTCCGTTGATTTCAATCGTGATCTGCTCTGACATATCCTTCAGGCAGCCTCGGTATCATTGAAGCCGGGCACATCAACCAGACAGCGTTTATGATCAATGTGATATTGGAACTCGTCGCGAAATATCCGGAGAAAACTCCTGACCGGCCACGCTGCCGCCTCACCAAAAGCGCAGATCGTGCGACCTTCAATCTTACCGGCCACATCATTCAGTTTATCCAGATCACCGGACGTCCCCCGCCCTTCTTCAATACGCTTCACCACCCTGTACAACCAACCCGTCCCCTCACGGCAAGGCGTACATTGTCCGCAGGACTCGGCATAATAAAAACGCGACAGACGCAAGAGTGCCCTCACCATACAAGTGCTATCATCCATAACGATCACAGCCCCGGTACCCAGCATGGAACCGGCCTTGGCAATAGCATCAAAATCCATATTGGTTTTCAACATGACATCCCCGCGCACCACTGGCATGGATGAACCGCCCGGTATCACCGCCTTCAACTCCCTGCCGCCCAGCACTCCGCCGGCCATTTCAAGCAGGATGGCGAAAGGTGTGCCCAGGGGGATCTCAAAATTCCCCGGATTATTGACATGGCCGCTCACCGAAAAACACTTCATACCGCCGCTGTTTGGTACGCCTTTATCAGCAAACCAGACCCCGCCATGGCGGATAATACTCGGCACCAGGGCCAGACTCTCGGTATTGTTGATCGTGGTCGGCTTGCCATATAAACCGAAATTGGCTGGAAATGGCGGTTTGAAACGCGGTTGGCCTTTTTTGCCTTCCAAAGATTCAAGCAACGCTGTCTCCTCGCCGCAGATATAGGCGCCAGCCCCCAGCGTGGCGTAAATATCTATCGAGACCTCACTGCCCAGAATATGTTCGCCGGCCAAACCATTCCGGTAAGCCTCTTTCAATGCCGTTTCAAAACGCTTAAAGGGATCGTGCATAAATTCGCCACGCATATAGTTATAGCCGACCGAAGCGCCGGTGGCATAACAGGCTATCAACATCCCCTCAATCACAGCATGGGGGTTGTAACGCAGAATATCCCGATCTTTGCAGGTGCCTGGCTCGCTTTCATCAGAATTGCAAACGATATACTTCTGGATGCCCGCACCCTTCGGCATAAAACTCCATTTCAATCCGGTCGGAAAACCAGCGCCGCCACGGCCACGCAACCCGGAAGATTTGACCTCCTCGATAATTTTTTCAGGCGGCATCTTTTCCTGCATGATCCTGTGCCATGCTTTGTAGCCATCAACCTTTAAATAATTATCAAAAGTCCATGGACTGTCAAAATCCCGCGTCGCAAAACAAACGCTGTTCATCTCCATCGCCATCTACTCTAACCCGTCCAGAATCTCATCCACTTTTTCAGGCGTCAGATGTTCAAAATAATGATGGTCCACCATCATCATCGGCGCACCACAACAGCCGGCCAGACATTCCTCTTCACGCTTGATAAAAAATTTGCCGTCCGGAGTGGATTCGCCCGTTTTGACTCCGAGCTTCTTTTCAATGTAATCAACGATATCATCGGACCCTCTCAACATACATGAAATATTGGTACACACCGAAATACTGTGCCGGCCGACAGGTCCGGTTTCAAACATGGAATAAAACGAAGCCACTTCATAAACGGCAATATTCGGCATCCCCAGATAAACCGCAACGGCGTCCATCAACTCTACCGTCAGATAACCCTGGTTCTGATGTTGCGCCGCGCGCAAGGCCGCCAGCACGGCAGACTGTTTCCTGTCTTCCGGGTATTTTTCCAGCCAGGTCTCGATCTCCGACAGCGTCTCTTCCATCAGTACGCCGCGCACCCTCCCACTCATAAATCAGTGCCCGTCATCTGTCTATTTCCCCGAAAACAATATCCTGCGTACCGATAACGGCCACCACATCTGCCAGCATATGACCTTCAACCATCTCATTCATCGCCGCCAGATGTGCAAACCCGGGTGCGCGGATCTTCAGACGATACGGCTTGTTGGCGCCATCGGATATCAAGTAAATGCCGAACTCGCCTTTGGGGTGTTCCACCGCCACATAGACCTCGCCTTCAGGAACACAGTAACCCTCGGTGAATAATTTAAAATGATGGATCAATGCCTCCATATCATCTTTCATCTTCTCCCGTTTCGGCGGCGACAATTTATAGTCGTCAAGCATAACCGGCCCCGGATGTTCTTTTAACCAGTCAACACATTGTTTAATGATGTGGTTTGATTGCCGCATTTCCTCAACGCGGACCAGATAGCGATCATAACAATCCCCGTTTTTGCCCACCGGAATATCAAAATCAAGCCGATCATACACCTCATAGGGCTGCTTCTTTCTAAGGTCCCATTCAACCCCCGAACCGCGCAACATCGGCCCGGAAAAACCAAGTTGCAAGGCCCGCTCCGGTGACACCTCTCCAATGCCAACAGTCCGTTGCTTCCATATCCGGTTATCGGTCAGGAGCGTTTCATACTCATCCACGCGCCCCGGAAAACGTTCGGTGAATGCTTCAATAAAATCCAGCAGAGAACCCTTTCGATCTGCATTGAGACGATCTACCTGCTCTTGTTTTCGCCATTTTGACACCTCGTACTGCGGCATCATATCAGGCAGGTCGCGATACACTCCACCCGGACGAAAATACGTCGCATGCATGCGTGTACCGGAAACGGCCTCATAGCAATCCATCAGATCTTCACGCTCACGAAAACAATACAGAAAGATCGTCATCGCGCCGATATCCAGGCCATGCGCACCCAGCCACATCAGATGATTCAATACGCGCGTGATCTCGGCAAACATCACCCGTATATACTGCGTCCGTAAGGGTGGTGTGATGCCCAGCAGTTTTTCAATCGCCATCACATAGGCATGTTCATTACACATCATCGAGACATAGTCCAGACGATCCATATAACCGATACTCTGGTTAAACGGCTTGCTCTCCGCCAGTTTTTCTGTCCCGCGATGCAACAGACCAATATGCGGATCGGCGCGTTTGATAACTTCACCTTCCATCTCAAGCACCAAACGAAGTACGCCGTGCGCAGCCGGGTGCTGCGGGCCAAAGTTCATGGTCATATTGCGAATATCAGGCATCGTCCCCGGCCTCCTCCGGAGGCATCTCTTCCGCCGTCTCAATATAACGATTATCCTCACGAATGACCCTCGGCACGAGCACGCGATTATCTATTGTGACAGGCTGATAAACAACACGCCGTTTGTCCGGGTCATAACGCACCTCAACACGTCCCTCAAGTGGAAAATCCTTGCGGAAAGGGTGCCCGATAAAACCGTAATCCGTCAGTATGCGGCGTAAATCAGGATGATCGTCAAACACGATGCCAAAGAGGTCAAACGCCTCCCGCTCAAACCAGTCGGCCGAACTCCATATACAGGTAACAGAAGCAATCCTCGGCGGTTCACCCGACAGATGGCAACGCAAGCGCAAGCGCCGGTTGTGCTTTATGGATAACAAGTGATAAACAACGGCAAACCGCCGCTCCGTTTGTCGGGATTCCCCATCGTGATTCGCAATATCCGCGTAGCGACCACGGCTAAAACCGGTAGCGGTGGTCTTTCTGGTCTCCCAGTCAACCTCACCATAAGCCGAATAATCCACGCCGCACAGGTCGGAAAGTTGCGCAAAGGCAAACCCCTCCTCATCACGCAACGCCCGGCATACGGGCAGAAGCTGCTCCCCCGGAACAACCAGGGTAAGCTGTTCATGATCAATAATACAATCCGCCGCCACATTACTAAAACGTTCCCGAAGCCTGTCGGCAAAATCGGCGATGGTTCCGGTCATGTCCATTTAATCAACTGCGGAAAATTCACCGGCACGCGATCGTATTCGTGCGCTTGATCTTTTTCTGCAACTGGATTACACCGTACAGCAAAGCCTCCGCCGTCGGCGGGCAGCCCGGCACATACACATCCACCGGCACGATCCGATCACATCCCCTGACAACAGAATACGAATAATGATAATACCCCCCGCCATTCGCACACGAACCCATTGAAATCACCCAGCGCGGCTCTGCCATCTGATCATAGACCCGGCGCAGGGCTGGTGCCATTTTATTGACCAAAGTCCCCGCCACAATCATCACATCCGACTGCCTCGGGCTCGGACGGAAAATAACCCCGAAACGATCAAAATCATAACGCGCCGCGCCTGCATGCATCATTTCTACCGCGCAACACGCAAGACCAAACGTCATCGGCCACATGGAACCGGTGCGCGCCCAGTTGATCAGATTATCCAGACTGGTCGTCACAATACCCGGTTCGTGAATTTTTCCTTCAATTTCCATTGCAGAACCTCACTACTCCCAATCCAAAGCGCCCTTGCGCCATTCATAAATAAAACCAACGACCAGTATCCCCAGAAACACCATCATCGCCCAAAAGCCCTTCATACCAATATCACCGAGCACCACAGCCCACGGAAACAGGAACGCTATTTCAAGATCGAAAATGATAAACAGAATGGCCACCAGATAATAACGCACATCAAACTTTATGCGGGCATCCTCAAACGCCTCAAAACCGCATTCATAGGGAGACTGTTTTTCAGGGTCGGGCCGGATATGGCCCATCAGTTTACCTATCACCACACCAATGCTGATCAGAACAACCCCCATCACCAGAGTCATCGCAATAAAAATCAGGACAGGAAAATAATTACTCAACATCCCCTTATACTCAAACTTTGACAAACACCATATACATACTGTCAATTATACACATTATGCCACTGTCACGTCTGTATCCAGATACTGCTCGTCCTTGCAGATGTCGTATAAAGCTGCAATCCGTAAACCCGGACGCCATCCAGATACGCCCGCACCGTTGCCCGCCACGAACGTATAAGATGGTGGCGGGGAAATGCCGCTGCCGCTTTCTGTTCCACCGGCGCTTTCATACCTTCGCCGACGGCACTGTGCTTTAGTATATCCGCTATGGAGGTGTCGCGCATTACTGACAAGACCCCCGCTGGTCAAATGGCGGAAACTGTAAAAAAGCATTATGAAGACGACAATCAGTCGGATGTGCGAGTGTGGCGCGTTTCTCATCAGGGGGATAACCAGCGGAATTATGTGCGATTTTATCACGAGATATTGAAATTGTAATCGCAGGTATGGCCTGTATAATCCGGTCTGATGAAAGAGCGGATTAAAAATTCCGGCATAGGGAATGCATGGTTCTAATATAGTTTCAGAACCCTGAGGCCATGCGAATATGGGCGATCAGCGACGGCCGCTCAGGGATGCGCATACAGGCTCTCGGCCTCGCGCAGGCAACTGCCACCCGATGGGCGAAAGGCAACGTAGCGGTCGTGGAGAAAAGAGTCGACTCTGGAAAATTACAACGTTTCTTTCCGCATGTTGACAGGCTGTTGACCCCGGGGGAAGTGCCGCCGGATATGGTTATCGCCTGCGGAGGTGCGGCCTTGTTTCCAACGCTGGCGTTGCAACGGCGCTATGGTGCATTCACGGTATATGCGCAACGACCATTTTGGGGTGAGGCAAAATTTGATGCCATCATTCGCCAGCATCACGACGGCCCGGGCGGCGAAAATACACTCACCATCCTGGGGGCAGTCGGGGGTATTACTGCCGCCGATATCGCCGTCCGGCGCCGGGCCGCATTATCGCGTTTTGGAATCTCCGCCAGACCATGTCTCGGCGTATTGCTTGGCGGGGCAAACCGCGCCTTTGCACCGACAAGAGGCGACTTCCGGGAACTCGCCCATACCCTGTCCGCCGCTATTACCGCTGCTGGAGGAAGTCTGCTGGCCGTATCATCGCGCCGCACGGGCAAAGAAAATGAACAGGCGTTTGCCGATGTCATTGCAAAAAAGGACAAAATGCTATTTCTTCCGGCGGCAGAGGATAACGCCATTTTCCGCGACATTCTGGCGGCAGCGGACGTTATTGCGGCAACGGGCGATTCCGTCAATATGCTCAGCGAGGTATGCTCCGTGAGGAAACCGCTTTTAATACTTTCCTTACCGATACGTGCCGGGATACGTCGACGGGCAGCGCACAAATTTGTGCGCTTTCATGAGGCATTGACAGCACGCAATCTGGCACGACCTTTCCGGGGCAAGATAGAGCTCTGGGAATCGCCCGGTCTGGACGAAACAACGCGGGCAGCAGAGTGGATTATCTCACGCTATCACAGATAATCTGCAAATCATTTCATCCATTAATATTGGATATGCTATGATAACAACAGCACTTGGAAACCACCCGAACTATTTTTTACGATGACCGACTCTTCCTCCGTTATTAACTGGGATGCGTTGCAGGCGGCGGATGCCGTCCGTGCTCCGTTTCCGCATCTTATCGTGGCGGATATGCTGCGGGCGGACGCCGCCCCTGTGATCAGCCGCGATTTTCCCGAGGTACCCGCCCCCGGCAGTTTCCCTCCGACAGTGCTGGACTGCCGCGGCGCGTTTGCGCAAATGCTGGAAGAAATCCAGGGGAACCGTATGCGCGACCTTCTGGCCGACAAGCTGGGAGTAGAACTCTCCGGCAGAAAAACGATGGTGACCGTGCGTGGACGTTGCCGCATGAGCGACGGCAAAATTCATCGGGATTCCAAAGGTAAAATCGTCACTGTACTCATCTATATGAATGACCACTGGGAAAGCCAAAAAGGACAGTTGCGATTGCTGAACGGCCCCAGTGATCTGAACGACTACTTTGCCGAGGCTCCGCCTTCTCGCGGGGCGATGGTGGCCTTTGCCTGCGCCGACAACGCCTGGCATGGTCACAGCAATTTTGAAGGCGAGCGTCGCGCGGTGCAATTAAACTGGGTCGCTAACGAACGCTATCTGCGCCGCGAGCACCGCCGCCATGCGATCAGCGCCGTGATCAAAAAGATACGGAGCGCATGCTCACTCGCTCGTGTGCGACCATGACACTGTCCATTAACACTTTCCGCGCTGGCGTCGGTGGACTGACCTTTTTCAAGGCCGTTGGCCATCCGTTGACGGCATCTGCCCACGCGGCACTGGTCGCCAAACTCCGCGCCGCGCCGCGTCCCGTCGTTGCCTACGACCCTGCTGGATATCTGTCCGAATACGCCGCCTTGCATGGCCTGCGCGGGGAGGACATTGATCTTGTCCTGGTACAAAATGCGCTGCGGATCGGCGGCGAAACACTGGGACACAAAACGCGTGCCGTTTCCGAATTGCCGCAAAGCGGGGTAAAGACGCTTTTTGTCGTCGCGCACGACGCCGTGCGCCGCCTGGCGCAGATCGCCCCATGGGTACCGGACGGTTGCAACACACTGTCGCTGGACGACGCACGTCTGCCGGAACACTTTTTAGTGAACCAACACGACTATCTCTTCAACCTCAACTTCGCTACCAACTTCGCCTTTTTCCGTGATGAGGGCGGTCGGCACACGCGCGTGGTGACCGCCAACTACTGGGGAGCCTACGGCGCGAAAGACCCGTTTTTATGGTGTCGCCTGTTTGACGCGGACGGCAAAACGCTGGCAGACTTTGAACATCCGCTCGGTAAACCGGGGGCGGTGGTGGTACTGGACAGCCGCGACATCCGGACACAGCACAAATTGCCGGAATTCTGCGGGCAACTTTTTCTGTCCGTCATCAACGGTGCTGGACACGACATCGTAAAGTATGTCATTGACACCTTCGGCGACAACGGAGACGACACGGAACTGAGCTGCACTCATGACTCCAATGCGTGGCCATCTGACTTGTATGCCGGATTGCCTGCACCGAAAAACGACGAGCGCGTGGTGCTGTGGGTACAAAATTCGCATCCGACACCGATTCCGGCAGGCAATATCGGTCTAAATGTCATGGGGCACGTCGAGACGCGTACTCTTGACGAGGAAATTCTACCGTTTGCCACGTACCCGCTGGATGTGGCGGAACTCTTTCCCGAAGTGAAATGGCCGCGACAATTCGAGATTCAGGCAGGCAAATGGTTTTCGCGTCCGCGTTATGAAGTATTGCACAAGAGCGGGCGACGGCGCATCAACCATCCAAATGTGGAGCGCGTGGACCTGGAACATGATGAAGAGATTCGCCGCATTGCGCCGCTGATGGGCAAGAGCTTCATTCTACCCGCCCCTATCATGCCACAGGCGCGTTATCGCAGCGAGTGCCTGCCGACACCGATGGCGACGATACAGGACAACCTGCCGGTGGTTGTCACAGGCTACGATGCAACGGGAACAATGATCTGGCAAAAACCGCTGGGACTGTTGCCCCGAAACCACGACATGATGCTGGACCTGTCAGTGATGGGGACATTGTCATCGGACTACGGACACGCTGAGTTGACTTACGATTTTACTCTGGAAAATGGCGTGCTGGACGGTTGGCTGCATTCCCTTTTCCGGTACACTGACCTGGAGTCCGGTCACGCAGCGGACACTAGCTTCGGTTCGCATATATTCAACCACGCGGTGATTTTTCGGGGGGAACCGCAGTCCTACAAAGGCCCGCCGCCGGGGCTGAGTACGCGCCTTTTTTTACGACTATTATTGCCGCCAGCGGAAGTATTTTGCCATTTGATCTATCCGGTGTCTCACAAATGGCATCCGCAGAGCGACACGGTGCTGGCACTGAAAAACGCCGATGGCGACGACATCGCAATACGGAAAATACAAATCCCCGCGGGCGGTTCGTTCCGGTTTGAATGCGGCAAAATGTTTGCAAAAGGAGAACTGCGCGCCTCTTTTATCGGTGACCGCCCCGGCTATGTGATAGTACGGGACACCACCTGCCGCCTGTTTGGCTATCATGGCGCCCGCCACGGCAATGGTTTCGCGCTGGATCACATGTTCGGGTTTTAGCAGGATTATTTGCGAAGGGGTCCGGGGGCTGAAAAATAGCCCCCCGGAGCACTTGTAACAACTCAAAACATTGCCTGCCACTGCATCTCCTGGCACTAATGGAGCTGCCTTTGAATTTTTAATACAACGCTGGAAGAAATCAATCCTTGTGCTCAATACTGCGGCAAAGATTAAAAGACATGAATGCAGCGGTAAAGATCAGTGAATCGCCGGAGTGACAGTCAATGACCTTTGATAAATCACTCAACGACACTGTTGAACCCGAACTCAAATGCCCTTCATGAAATCTCCGGGCTAGAGTCTGCTTTTTACCAGTGAATAAATATCTTCTTTCAGTGCCTCCATGCCATCCAGACAAGTTTCGAGTTTCTGACGGCGATCATCGACAAACGCCTTGTCTTTGATCTGGTTGATATTGATATAGACGTTCAGAGCAGCGCTTCTCAGACCGGCGTATCCGGCCAGTACGGCTACTCCGGCATCACTGATCACATTGCGGTTCCCCTGTCCGGCAACAAGCTGACTAAGATCCACAACTTCGCGACACAGGCGTGCGCATTCCAGTGGCACATCCGTCGCCACCTTTAAGGCCGACTGAATCGCATCCAGACGCGCCGCTGTCTGTTCGTCATTATCCTTCGGCATGCCATAAGCGGTCATCACACGATTAAACGCATTCACATCTTCCTGAACCATATCGCTCAATCGGGCGCACAACGCTTCCGATTTGGCAAGCGTTGCCCTGGCGTCATCTTCAACATCTTCATAGCCCTTCTTGCCAATGGTAAAATGGGCCACCATGCTAACCAGGGCCGCGCCCATCGCACCCGATACCGCCGCCGCACTACCGCCACCCGGTGTTGAGGTCTTGCTTGACAGCCCATCCAGAAAGGACTTAACAGTCATATCTTCTATTATCATTTTCCTGCCCAAAAATAAAAAAGAGCTGTTATTATATGCCAGTCGGGTCGTTTCATAAAGCGGTGCTTTTCAGTTCTCAAAGAACGTATCGGAATGGATATCATTGTCGAAAGCGCTTATGAAATAACTTGTCAAATCTTCCAGCATCGGGTAAATTTCGCTTTCCAACAGTTCACCCATAAATACGAGCAGGCTTTGTTACGATCAAATCGTGACCACACCGCTGTTTAGCCAATATACGGAGGACAATTCAACATGAAAAAGCTCTTGTTCCAGCTTGATACCGATCCCTATCCCGCCGCCTTTGATACTATTGTCGCCTATGACGGAGGAGCCGACCATGTCATCGGCCACGGCAATGTGACACCGGAAAACGTAGTGCCTCTGGTAGAGGGCGCAATTTTTACCCGCTCCCCTAAAGAAAAAAAATACACGTCCCTCTTCATCGGGGGGAGTAATATGACCCAGGGAGAAACCTTGCTCAAGGCGGTGCAGGAAAAATTCTTCGCAGACTTTCGCGTGTCGATCATGCTGGACAGCAATGGCGGCAATACCACGGCGGCGGCCGGTGTTGCCAAATTACTGAAGAGCGGCGAGATCAAAGGGAAAAAGGTAGTAGTCCTGGCCGGCACCGGACCGGTCGGACAGCGTGTCGCCGCAATAACAGCCAAAGAAGGCGCTGGCGAGGTGATAGTCACATCCCGACAACTCTCAAAAGCCGAACGGACATGTGCCGATATAAAGAACCGTTTTGACGCGGATATTACACCCGTTGAAGCAACGGATGATGCGAGCAGAGGCGACATTGCCAGCGACGCGCAAATCGTATTTGCGGCTGGCGCAGCCGGTGTAAAACTGCTGAAAAAGGAACACTGGGAAAACAACAACAATATTGAAATGATGGCCGATGCCAACGCAACCCCTCCGCTTGGCATTGACGGTGTTGAGATGATGGACAGAGGAGAGGAGCGACACGGCAAGATAGTATGGGGCGCCATCGGTTTCGGAGCGCTGAAACTGGAATTGCATCGCCGCTGTATTACAAAGCTTTTTGAGAGCAATGACCTCGTATTTGATACGGAAAATATATTCAGTCTCGCCAAAACGATGGGGTGAAAAGAATTTTGGGCTCCCCTCCGCAGATGACCTCCCGCTACTCATTCCTGTAGCTTGAGGAACGTGCCGTGAGGAACATTCCCCCGTCCGGCGACAGGCAGGCACAAAAATACGCCCGCGAGCGCTTTAATCGGGAACGGGGTTTCTGTTATATTTGAAGTAAATTGGAGAATGTTTCCATGCCTTATATTGCTTATGTGTTATCCCTGTTCACACTGGCCATCGGCGCTGTTTTTGCACAAGAAACAATAAGGGAAGACGAAACCATAGAGGTTATCGGAGTCACACCGACACACGGTGTCGGTCTGCCGGAGAAACTGGTGCCCTATCATGTCCAGTCATCCTCCCACCGGGATATTGAAGACAGCCAGGCGCTCGACCTGACCGATTTTCTGAAGCGTCGGCTTGGTAGCGTGACGGTCAATGATGCCCAGAACAACCCCTTGCAGGTGGATTTGCAATACCGCGGCTATACGCTTTCCCCCCTGCTTGGTCTGCCGCAGGGACTGGCCGTTTTTCAGGACGGCGTCCGTATCAATGAACCCTTTGGCGATACGATGAACTGGGACCTGATCCCCGAATCCGCCATCGCCGATATCAATTTGATCGGCGGTGCCAATCCGGTATTTGGTTTGAATACCCTGGGCGGGGCACTCTCAATCACAACCAAAAACGGCTTTACGCACAGCGGCCATAACATTGAGGTTTACGGCGGTTCTTTTGAACGCGTGGTCGCCACACTTGAATCAGGCGGCAATAACGACAACTGGGGATATTTTCTTACCACGAATTATTTTGACGAAGAGGGCTGGCGAGACGTCTCCCCGTCCGACGCACTGAACCTGTTCAGCGCGGTCAGTTATCGCTCAACGGATACAACACTCGATCTTACCTACAATCACGCCGACACCGATCTGATTGGCAACGGCGCGTCCCCGGAAGAATTACTGGGACGGGATCGCTCGGCGGTGTTCACCTCGCCCGACCGGACGGAAAACAGCTTAAACATGGTCAACCTGTCCGGGACGCATTGGATCAGTAACAATATTCAGATTAGCGGTAACGCCTTTTATCGTCACAATGAAACAAACAGTTTCAACGGCGATGGTTCAGAGTTTGAAGAATGCGACGTGCAGGGTTCTAACCCCGACGCGATAACGGGTGAATTCCTTTTTGAGCTTGAGGAAGAATTGGATATGGATTGCGAGGCGATGTACAATAGCGGCTCAGGCGAGTATGAAGATCAGGACGGCAACGAAATAGAACTCGTGAAAGATCAGAATGACGAGCCGATAGAAGCGGAAAACAGTAACGGTACCGAGCGCAACGCCGTCAACAATATCAGCGACCGCGAACAGGAAGGCTTTGGGATAAATCTGCAAACCACGTTGCTGGGCGACCTGTTCGGTCGTAAAAATCAATTCATCATCGGCAGCGCCTATCAGCAGGGGCTCATTGATTTTTTCTCCCGTATCGAGGTGGCGACCCTGAATTGCGAATTTAACGGCGAAGACTGTGGCACGGTCAACGCCAACCGGGGGACGACGGGTAGCGGTAAGTATGTCGTGGAGGAAGGCACGAAGATAAAAGCGCATAATCGCGTCGTGTCTGTTTATATCACGGACACCTTGTCGGTAACAGACCGATTCAGCATCACGGCGTCGGCACGCTATAACAACGCACACATCGTATTGGGTGACCGCAGCGGTGAAAGCAATCTGGCTGATCCCGCCAATCCCGCCGAACTGAATGGGGAGCATGACTTTGAACGCATCAATCCGGCGGTCGGTTTTACTTATGCGCTGACCGATGACGATGGCATTTACGGCAGTTACAGCGAATCGTCGCGTGCGCCAACGCCGGTGGAATTGCTCTGTGCACATGAGGATGCGCCTTGCAATCTTCCCAACGCCTTCCTCGCCGACCCGCCGCTGGAACAAGTCGTGACCAAAAGCTTTGAGGGTGGCTTGAGAGGCATATTGCTGAATAACATCGCTTATAACATCAGCGGCTTTCACAGCGTAAACAATGATGACATCATATTTGGCTCAACCGGCGGGGTGGCATCCAATGAAGGCTTCTTCAGAAACGTCGGCGATACGCGCCGCCTCGGCGCAGAACTTGGCCTGTCCGGCGTATTTCAGGAGCATTTGCAATGGTACGCCAACTACAGCTATGTTAGCGCGACTTTTGAAGACCCATTCCTTGCCGTCAGCGCCAGTCATCCGAATGCGGGCAGTGATGGCCGCATTCAAGTCGAGTCCGGTGACCGCATTCCGGGCATACCTGAGCATTCAATCAAACTGGGCGGTGTGTACGCGTTCAACGACAGGCTATCGATAGGCGCCAATATGATTTACAACTCTGATCAGGTCCTGCGCGGCGATGAAAGCAATGAACTTGACACTGTAGACCGTTACGTCGTGTTCAATCTGAACGGCCGCTTTAAAATAAACGACTCTTTCTTCTTGTTCGCGCGGGTCAATAACCTCTTTGATACGGACTATGAAACCTTCGGCCTGCTTGGCGAAGGCGATGAGGTGGAAGAAATATTGGGCAGTAATTACGGAGATATCAGCGGACGCTTTCTGGGTCCAGGCACTCCAATAAACGGATTTTTCGGCGTCACGATGATCTTTTAGGGCGGATATTCCATGGTTGTCAGTCGTTCCGTGTCCGGATTGATTTGAAATAACTGGTGCCGGAAAGAGGATTTGAACCTCCGACCTTCGCATTACGAATGCGCTGCTCTACCAACTGAGCTATTCCGGCACTATATCAGATACCTGTTGTTCCCTGCCCGCGATAATGCCATACCGCTGTCTTGCCTTCAGGGAACTTTCGGCCGGGAAAACTATAATGAATGTTTTAGGTGAACGATGACATCAATACCTTTTTTTACAGTGTTGTCCGGCAACAGAAAAGACATCTCTTGCAGATTGCTGTCCTCCATGTTGAAATCAGACAATTCACCGGTGTCTTCATTATAAAAATGAAAATGTGCGCTGGTATTGGAATCGTAGAAAATCTTCTTCGGGTCAATCAAGACCCTTTTCACAAGACCCTTTTCAACAAAAAGATTCAGGGTATTATAAACCGTCGCTCTGGATACGCTTTTATTTTCGGTATTAACCCGCCCCAGAACCTGTTCGGCAGACAGATGCTGTAACTTGCTCAATATCACGTCGGCAATCCTGATCCGTTGCGCAGTCAGTCGGATACCTGCGGATTGAAGCTTTTCCACCACGCTGGTCCCTATCGGTACGCATGTTCTGCCCGTCTTATCTGTCGCCATGCTTCGCGATTATATTAGAAAATTGTGAAATATATCAGGATAAAACGGGATTAGTTACCGTTTCTGACTGTTTTTTGCATTTTCTCTGCTGTTTTAATGGAAAAATGGCTTATATCCGTCACCGTTGGCCGTCCGAACAGATAGTCCGCCAACAAACTGGCGGAAACGGGACACTGCAGAATACCTTTTCTGAAATGACCCGCATTCATGTAAATACCCTCATAGCCGGGCAACGGGCCGATAAACGGCCTGCCCGTTTCGTTCGCCGGTCTGAGACCCGACCAGTGCGCGATAAACTCCGCTTCGGCAAGCGCCGGCCAGACTGAATACGCCCATGCCAGTAATCGCCGCCTTGCCGCTCGCGTGGAGACCTTTCTGAAACCCTTATCCTCCATGGTACTGCCTATCAATATATAGCCATCCTGCCGGGGAATAAGATAATGCGCATCATCCAGTATCATCCTGTCAAATCGACTTTCAGGCAGTCTTAAACACAACATCTGACCATGTATCGGTCTGATGGTTATATTCGCACGTATATCGCCCAACAAGCGCAGGCTCCATGCCCCGGCAGCAACGATCACGGCATTGCCGACCGTTTTGCCGCGACCGTGTTCGACCCGGACAAAACGCCGGTTTTTCATGACGATTTCCCGTATTTCCGTATTCGCGTAAATCCCGACCCGAGCATCGCGCAGGCTCTCTTTAAGGGCGACAATGAGTCTCGGCGGTCTGATCTGGGCAATATCGGGCAAAAAAACCGTCTTCGGCGACAATTTTATAAATGCGGGGATACCCTCCGGCACCGCTTTCAACCTGATATTGCCGAGACGCGCCCAATGCGTGACTTTCTCTATATGATCGCTTTCGATCAGCAACAGACCCGACTGCAGATATTCAGGGTCAATACCGGTGTCATTTTCCAACTCCCGCGCAAAACCGGGCCAGACCGCCTGGCTGAGTTCAGACAATTCAGCCGATGCGGGATTTTCCGCCCAGGGTCGCATTGAAGATAATATTCCCCCGGCCGCATGAGAGGCCTCCATGCCCAGTTGCCCCTGTTCAAACAAGGCCACTTTCGCGCCGCGGGAAGCGAGTTCTCGCGCCGTAGTCATCCCGATAACGCCACCGCCGATAACGATAAAGTCATGTCCCATGTTAATATCCCGAAGACTATGATCTATCCGCGGATTAACGCAGACGACATCCGGGACGAAGCACCCAGCCACCATTCCCCACACACAAAGATGAAGATGGGGAATGATTGATAATGATAGCGAGGCCGCGTTTCGGAGCGGTAACCGTGTGCCTCATCACAACGTTACAACGTTTCGCACTGCGCGGCAGTCGACGTGAAGAGATCGTCTGCGGGGCAGGAACTACCGTTTGTCGGATGAAAAATACCGTCTGTCGGAAAAGGCTCGGCTCTCGGAACATAATATGATTATTATTGACAAAAATAATTGTCAGGCCAACTGGCCGCTTGTTGAGGATATGCAGGATGAACGGAAAAAGCAACGGGATCATAAACAGGACAGACGCGGAGACCGCGAAACTGCCTGCCGGGATATCCAGCCATAAACCTGACCTTTGAGGCAACCATAAAATGGAACACAATGTAATGCAAAACAATCCTCCTCGCCAATCCGGCTTCACGCTTGTTGAACTCGTAATAGTAATGACGCTTACGGCGATATTGCTGATCATGGCATTGCCCGCATTTGGTGATCTTGTTATCAGTAACCGTATAACGACGCAGGCAAATACGATAATGGCTACGCTCAATTATGCCAGAAATGAGGCGATCAACCGGGGAATAGATATCAGGATTGAACCAGTTGCCACTGGCACACTTCCCGCTGGCATGAACTGGTCGGCTGGCTGGCAGGTCAATACCATCGATACCACCGGCGCTACTGTGACCACCTTGCGTCATTTTGATGCTCTGGAAGAGAGCGGCTTGCAGAATACGTTGTTGAACATTACCTATAACCCTCAAGGCCATATTAATGGCGGTGATACAGCGACGCTGACCTTGCAGGCTGATAGTTGTGAGACAGGGAGACCCCACATAAGAGAAATTGAGGTGGCGCTCTCTGGCCATGCCCAGGTATCCAGGATGAATTGTCCTTAGAAGGGGTTTGTACAAATGACAGTAAACTTTAAGACAAAATACAGTGGCGGTTTCTCTTTGCTTGAGGTGCTGATCGCCCTGCTGATACTCTCTATCGGATTGTTGGGCATGGCGGCGCTGCAAACCGTTTCCCTGAGGTCCAATCACGGTGCATACCAGCGTAGTCAGGCGACGTTTCTCGCTTACGGGATAATCGATAGTATACGCGCCAACCGGGACGCCGCGCTTAGTGATGGGTATGACATTGATATAGGTGACACCAATAGAGCAAGCACAGATGTTGCCGACACTGATATTAATACATGGCGGGGTAACATTGAGGAACTGTTGCCCGACGGGGACGGCTCAATTGACTGCGACAGGAACGGTGTATGTACAATCACTATCCAGTGGGATGTCACCCGGGAGGGCGGCACCGCAAGAGACTCAACCGCAACACAGCAAGAATTCACATTCATGACGGAAATATAATGATGCAGTATGGAAAAAATCGCCAGACGGGTCTGTCTATTGTTGAATTGATGGTGGGCATGGTACTGGGGCTGCTCCTGACCGCAGGCGCGATCCAGTTGTTTATCAGTACCAAGGCGACCTATCGTTTGGAAAGCGCCTTGTCACGATTACAGGAAACAGGGCGCTTCGCCGTTGATTTTATGGCTGACCAGATCCGAATGGCGGGGTATTACGGCTGTTCAAGCCGTATAAATGAGGATATCAACGTTATAAGCAACGAAAAGCCGCCGCTTGACGCAACTGACGCAACGGTCGCGCTCCGCGGCTATAACAGCGCAGGCAGTAGCTGGAGCCCCGCTTTACCCGCCTATATAACCGGCAACGGCAACAACCAACTGGGCGCCACCGTTTTAGCCGGCACGGATGTACTGAGCATACAACATGTCTCCCGCTGTTCAGCGGCGTTGACCGCCCCTTTTTTAGTCGGCGGAAATTCAGTATCGGTTGTGCTCCCCAACAACTGCGGTTTCACGCAAGAAGACGTCGTGATGATCAACGATTGTTCGGGCGCTGATATATTCGCGATCAGTAATGCACCCCACTGTTGCGGGTACGCTGGAATTCAAAACAGACGGAGGTCTAAACACTGCCGACACGCTCAGCAGAGACTACGATACCGATACACAGGTTTCTGTTTACCGGTCGTCCGTTTTTTATATCGCCACAGAGAATGGCAACCCGGCGCTTTTTCAAGGCACGTGGGATCCGGGGGATACAACGGCGACCAATAACTTTCAGACACTCATGCTTGCCGATAATGTTGAAGATATGGAAATACTGTACGGTGAAGACACCACTGACAATGGGGCCGTTGATGCATACAGCACGGCCAATGCGGTTATTGACTGGGAGAATGTCAGAAGCGTGCGCATTGACCTGTTGTTGCGCAGCATGGACAATGTTACCGGTGAACCACGCGCCTTTACGTTTAACGGCGCCAATGCCAACACCGGCAATGACCACCGTTTGCGTATTCGGCACAGTATCACAATTACTTTGCGTAATCGCCTGACCTGACAGGAGAAAAAATCATGTCTTTTTATGTCAAAAAAAAATCCCCGCAGAGCGGCGCCGCCCTGTTCGTTTGCCTGGTATTGCTGACCATCATGACGCTGATTGGTATCAGTAGCGTGTCGACAACGGTACTGGAAGAAAAAATGGCCGGCAACACACGGAATCGTCACCTGGCGTTTCAGGCTGCAGAAGCGGCTTTGCGAGCAGGGGAAAACGCGGTGGACGGCGCCTCGCCCGGCCAGTTCAGCAATACAGGGACAAACGGTTTCTACGGTCGCTCGGTACCGGGAGATACCTCACCGGCCTATCCCGTTTGGGAACAGACCGGGGTGGCCTGGCAGAACGCCAGCAACGCCCGTGCGGGACTTGTTGCTGCTCCTCAATACATCGCCGAAAATTTCGGCAGTGTAAATCGGGACGAGCATTGCATCCTGATCTTGCCATTGCCGCCGGACTGTGTCTTTCCTGTCTATCGGGTAACGGCGCGCGGATGGGGACTGAACAGCAATACGCGGGTCACGTTGCAGTCCACTTTCAGATGATTTACGCATGACCAGTTATTTTATAAACGGCAGAGATTTATGAATATTGTTCCATTACCCCAGGAGAGGTTGCGGATATGAAAAAATTCACCAGAGATATCAAAACCGCTTTTACAGTGAGCCTGCTGGTCTTTCTTACCGGCATGAGCCAAACGACTGTTGCGCAGATTAACCTGCCGGATTTGCCATTGTCCGTCGGATCGTCTGTCCGTCCCAATATATTCTTCATGCTTGATGACTCACGTAGCATGGTTCATGAAGTAGTGTGGAATGACGTCGACGCTGGGCTACAGTGGTGTTATTTCCATTATACGGCAGATCCACTGGGGGTAGAACTGCCCATGAGGGCATCCATACGTTCCAGCACGGAACGGACCGCAATGGCAACCGTAGTACGGGATTCTACCAGCTTAGGGATATAGATTTAACGCCTAATAACTTCAGAGAAGACCTTGAACTCTGCGTGGGCTACAACGTCCTGGCCTATAATCCTGCTACGACCTATACTCCCTGGAGAGGGGGAAGCTACACTGACAGGACAATCAGCACCGCCCTTTACGATCCGACCCTTGACGATGATGCCACGATCAGACTGGACACCGCCAACACCGACGCGCACTCCGATCGACATGAAATACCCAATAAGATTGATATGACTCGGCCCCCCTTTGACAATGACGATGATGTACGTGATTTATTTGTTCCCAGAGATCGTCGTCTTTCCACAGCGGATCAGGATCTGGAAGCAAGCGCAATGAACACAAATCCGAAGGCGGCGGTTTATGGCGTCTGGGTCGACACCGACGGCGACGGACGCTATGACGAGGAAGAATGTCCTGTTGCTGCCGGTACTGGTGCGGACAGACCTTTTGCTGATCGGGTTCATCCGCCCTGGCGTCTAACGACGCCAGAGACGCCAGGTTTCGTCTCGGTTGATAGTATGACTACCGAGCAACAGCGTAACTTCGCCAACTGGTACACCTATTACAGAAGTCCCGAGTTGATCTTGAAACGCGCTATGTCTGAAGTAGTCGAAACCACGACTTCTTATGTGGGGATGAGTACGTTGAACAGCCGTAACGCCGGTAGGAACGGCCAGTCGGTACAACTAGTGAATGTCGGCATTCCGGTCAGAGATATGGCGGTGCAGACCAATAAAAATGCTGTGCTGAATAATTTATTCAGTATTTCCTCCTCAGGCTCCACTCCGCTACGCAGCGCGCTTTTTGGCGTTGGGCAGTATTTTGATCAGACCAATTCTAACGACTCAGCGAGGCTGGGTTTTAATGCGCCAAGCCCGATACTGAGTCAGGCAACGGGCGGCGAATGCCAGAAGAATTTCGCTGTTCTGATGACAGATGGTCTATGGAACGGTGTCCTTAGTGGCGTAGGCAACACAGACGGTGATGACAACAGCGACCTTTGACGGCGGGCCTCATGCGGATACCTATTCTAACACCCTGGCCGATGTCGCAATGAGGTTTTATGAATCGGATCTATCCTCCACTCTGGACAACAAGGTCCGTCCGAGCGTTTATCAGGGTTCGACCGGCACGGTTTACCCGGATGACAATCAGGCGCAACATCTAAACACCTATACCATTTCCTTCGGCGTGAGCGGTAGCGGTCTGACAACGCCTGAGGATCACGACGCCGGCACGTCAGCACCACCGTGGACCGAGCCCAGCAGTGGGAGAGCAACTACCATTGATGACGTACAACATGCCGCATTTAACGGGCGCGGCGCATACCTGGACGCCCGCGAACCTCAAGCGCTGATTGATGCGCTCCTTGATGCGTTGTCTGCAGCTGAACAACGCGCTAATGCTTCGGGCACCGCTATCGGGATCAATGGCGCTACCGTCAGGACCACATCGCGAATCTTTCAGGCCTCTTTTGTAACCGTAGACTGGAGCGGCGAACTTGAGGCGTTTTCCTTGAATGATGCGGATGGCACAGTCAATCAACGGGTCTGGGCGGCCTCCTTTCCGGATAACAGAAAAATTTTCACGTACGTATTAAATGCCGACAGCACAGAAAAAACTGGAATAGAGTTCAAGGCTGGCAACAGCATGCTGAACGCGGAAATCGGTACACTGACTGTCGGAACAGAGCTCTATACAGTCGCCGACCTCATTGATTACATCAGTGGCGATCAGACGAATGAAGGGATCGGAACAAACCTCCTGCGCGTGCGCCAGGGAATTCTGGGAGATATCGTCGGCTCCTCTCCTGTTGCGGCCGGCAATCAGGATTTTGGTTACAGCCTTCTGCCTGGTACTGAAGGCGGCAGTAGTTATCCGGGCTTTCTGGCCACCAAGGAAACGACCTTTACCGATGGTGATGGAAAACCGCGGGCAGCCGTCTATGTCGGTGCCAATGACGGCATGTTGCACGCTTTGACTCGCAATCGGCATCAACCAACGGCGATGAATTATTCGCCTATATTCCCAGTACGTTGCTGCCACGCCTCAAGAACCTGGCAGCCCCGACGTACACTCATGAATTTTTTGTCAATGGCAACCATACTGTCGGGGATATTTGTACTGGTACTCCGAGCAGCTGTAGCTGGAAGACGATACTGGTCGGTACGCTTGGCGAGGGCGGTCGTACCGTGTATGCGCTTGATGTGACTGACCCGTTCAACTTCAGCGCAAGTGATATATTATGGGAATATAATTTTAACGATGCTCGCGACAATACCGACAACAGCAACCAGATGGGGCATATTAAAGGCGCGCCGCAGATTGCCAGATTGAATAATGGCCAGTGGGGGGTAATATTCGGCAACGGCTATAACAGTGATAGCCATGAGGCGCGACTGTTTATCCTGAATGCGGAAAACGGTGAGGAAATCGCCGTCGTCAATACCCGCCGAGGCAGTATCACTAATCCAAACGGATTGGCCACGCCGCTAATCGTTGACGAAAATAACGACCGGATTGCCGATACCGTTTACGCGGGCGATTTGTTGGGAAATTTATATAAATTTACTATCAACAATAGTAATCCGAATAATTGGGGTTCCGTATTTAACGGTAGTAGCCTGGCTGGTCCGCCACCCGCTGAGCCTTTGTTTCAAGCCAAGGACAGCAGCGGCGCCACACAGCCGATCACCACCCGACCGACCATTATCAGAAATCCTGCTGGCGGATTTAATATTATCTTCGGCACCGGAAAATATCTGGAAACGTCTGATCAATCTGTATCCCCCTCGGAACAGATACAAACCTTATACAGTATCTGGGATGATGACATGGACAGCGCTTCTTCCCGGGTTACAGGCCTGACGGCATTGCAAGAACAAACAATAGAAGCAGAAGTAATACCAAAGGATAACGATGGAAATGTTGTCATGGCGCGCGGAGATGATGTCAGGGCGCGCATCGTATCACAAACGGCTATCAACTACGGCGCCGCCAACCCGAAAAAAGGATGGTATTTGAATCTGGACGTTGCTACTGCAAACGGCGAACGTGTTATTGCCGATCCGATAACGCGTTTTGGTCGTGCGATTTTCACGACATTCATACCGACAACAATCTGTGAAGCGGGCTCAGGAGTCTCCGTTCTGATGGAACTCGACGCCTTAAGCGGCGCACGTCTTGAAGATGCCGTTTTCGATTTGAACGGAGACGGCGTTATTGATAGCGGAGACCTGGTAACCGACAGTAGCAACAATAAAGTCCCGCCTTCGGGTGTCTATATACCGGGGACACTGGGCTCGCCCAGTGTGATATCGTTGGCCGACCCCGGCACGGAAGCCAAGCAATTTTCCACTACTGGCGGTGAAGTGCAAACGTTGCTTGAAACTGGCGGACTTGGAAGAGTTGGACGACAATCCTGGCGCCAATTACAGTAAAATCTCAAAGAGGGTAAATCCATGACAGTCAAAAAAATTATACTTATATTATATTGCACATTATTAAGCTATCAGATCAGCGCAGAAACAGTAGTATATGACCATACCGGTATAATTGACGCTGTTTCCCTTGGTGAAAATATCATCATTATGGATGATACCGCTTTCAGGATTGCATCTTATACGAAGCTACACAGAAACAAAAAAGAGTATCCGCATGTTTACAGTGTGCGAAATCTGGAGCCAGGCATGCCTGTTGAGTTCAATATCAATACGACCGGAAACCCCCCGGTGATTACCGAGCTACGGCCTGGCTCTTAACCCCTCAATTAGTACTCATTAGGAGAAGAGAAAAATGACTCCGAGAAAAAATCGTTTTCCGGGATTTACCCTGATTGAATTGATGATTGTTATCGTTATTGTCGGCATATTGGCCAGCATCGGGTATGCCACCTATACACAATACATAATACGGGCGCACCGTGCGGATGCGGTCGCTGATCTGTTGACCATTTCACAAGGCATGGAACGCTATTTCACCGAAGTCGGGAATTATATCGGCGCCACACTGCCTTTCAGGACCTCGCCTGAAAGTGGTTCGTCCGTGAGCTACAAAATAGCATTCAGCGCAGGGCCAACAACAACGGCATTCACAATAGCCGTCACTCCCCAGGGTAGCCAGTTGAAGGATACCGACTGTGGCGTATTAACATTGGACGAAGCTGGCAGAAGGTGTATCCAAGGTGGCACACAATGCTCCAACAGCGCGGACGCACCGCACCGCAGCGCCGTGGCCGAATGCTGGTAGTGAGAGGAGAAATAGCAGGAGTGGTGTAATTACTGATTACACCACTTCTCAACCTTTTCCCTGGCATCTTTTATGCGCCTTTGTCGCTCCTCTTCAGTCGCCCTGACAACATTGCCCTCTTCATCAACGGCGCGGATACGCCCTGTATTCAAATTATTTGTCAGCTTGGCGCGTGCCTTTTTACAGTTTGCCCTGGCAAGATCGATTCGTTCACGTTCTTTTTGTCCGGCCTCTTTTTCCTTGCGCCTGTTTTCCGCCAGTTCATCCAGCTTTTTCCGCTGTGCCTCCAGTGTTTCCCTAGCCGCCTTGCTATCCACTTTTTTCGGCGCCAGAGAACCCTTGATGACGTCCGACTCAATGCCTGCTGGCGGGGGCAATTGCGAATAATGCGTATCGTTGTTTTCATCAACCCATTTGTATATTTCGGCATTAACTGAAACGCCAAACATAAAAAGACCTGCCAAGGTTAAACCCGTATACGAAATTTTATTCATTACTTTGAGACCCTTCTTATCTCCGTAAACATGTTATAATGAAACGACAAGAATACGAACTTAAAACGTTAATTCAAGCTATCAAACCAGATAAATAACCAAGATTGTCACAAAATGAACGAGGTTCAACATGATCGTCAACAAAATAGTCAAAATCCCTCTGTTGTGTTTTTGTTCCCTGTTTGCGATTGCTTCAGGGGCAGACGTTCAAATCGTTGAGTGTCAGAATGCAAGAGGCGAACGCAGTTTTCAAACGTCCTGTCCGCCGGGAAGTACCCCAATAGGGAAAAAAGAATTTAAAACGAGTCTGGACAGTAAAAAAGCCGTTAATCCGGATATATATGCGACCCTGTATTCAATACCCGATTGTGAAGCATGTGATCAGATAAAGGAATTTTTGCAGATCCGAAATATCGCCGTCACTGAAAAAAACGTCAACGAAAGCATTGAGGTACAAAATGAACTTATCAGTCTGGCCGGATCATTGGATGTCCCCCTGACCGTCATCGGAGAAGAGGTCATCAGTGGCTACAGCCGCAACAAGTTTTTACAAGTCCTTAAAGAACAAGGCCTTCAGGAAGATATCCAGTTGTAAGAATAATTAAATGGCCAGGGAAATTCGAAAGCAGTACGTTCTATTACCCTACCCCGTCTTTGTTTCCACACGCAAAACGGAGACGTAAACCAAATATAAAAACTCGCTCGCAAAAAATCTACACGTTGCTCTGTTGCTCTCTGAGCAATTCCCTTGGCAGAGAGAAGACGACACTTTCGGTGATCCCCACCGCTTCCGTGACCGTTGACGCTCCCCACTCTTTCAGCTTCTCAATGACTTCTTCAACAAGTATTTCCGGGGCGGAAGCGCCAGCAGTTAAGCCAATATTTTCCTTACCTTCAAGCCATACCCGTTTAACTTCCGACGCGCTATCAATCAGGTAGGCCGGCACATCGGCTTTCTGCGAGAGTTCCATCAAGCGGGTGGAATTGGAACTGTTAGGAGAGCCGACGACCAATATCAGATCACATTCGGACACCAGTTTTTTAACGGCATCCTGCCGGTTTTGCGTCGCGTAACAGATATCTTCCTTCTTCGGCCCGGCGATCTCCGGAAAACGACAGCGCAGAGCGTCAATGATCCTGGCAGTATCATCCATTGACAGGGTTGTCTGCGTAACAAACGCCAGGAAATCCGGGTTCTTAACCTGCAACCGAGTGACATCTCCGACCGATTCCACCAGATACATCCCGCCTTCGCCATTCTCGGGACGATACTGACCAATCGTCCCCTCAACTTCGGGGTGGCCTTCATGACCAATCAGGATACATTCGCGTCCCTCATCCTGATATTTTCCGACTTCCATATGCACCTTGGTCACTAATGGGCAAATGGCATCAAATACCCTCAGATTACGCCGCGCCGCTTCTTCGCGCACTGTCTTTGAAACACCATGCGCACTGAATATTACGGTGGAGTTATCCGGGATTTCATCCAGTTCCTCAACAAAAACAGCACCTTTTTTACGCAAGGAATCAACAACATATTTATTGTGCACGACCTCATGGCGGACATACACCGGCGCCCCAAACAGGAGCAGGGCGCGTTCAACAATTTCAATGGCGCGATCAACACCGGCACAAAAACCGCGCGGATTGGCGAGTAATATTTGCATAATAGGCTATCCTCTAAAAATTCAAGATTCTGTTTTCCACCGGAGTATAACAAATCATTCCGACATCTCCCGCGACAGGAGTGCATCAGCTATCAATATCATGGCGCCGACGGTAATCGCGGAATCGGCAATATTGAAAGTTGGCCAGGGATTAAACAGCTTCCACGGCAGAAAAGGCAGGGAAACGTCGATAAAGTCAATAACGTGGCCCGCACTAATGCGGTCCCACAGATTGCCGACAGCACCACCGAGCACCAGCGACAATCCCAGCCCCGTCGGCAGACTGTGACGGTCATCGGACAGATTGTACAACCAGATCAGGATCGCCACACAGATGACTAACGCAAATCCGCTCAGGAACCATCGCTGCCAACCGCTCTCCTGACCCAGAAAACTAAACGCGGCACCCGTATTATACACCAGGGTCAGGTTGAAACCGGGGAAAACGGGAACAGCCTGATACAGCAACAATAAACGGACGGCATAATACTTGGTAATTTGATCAAGTATGATGACGATGAGCGCTATCCCAAGCCATTTAACCACAAGAACCCACCTCCGAAGCGATATTCCTGATGCAGCGATCGCACAACCGAGGATGCGCTTCATGCGACCCCACATCCTGCCGGTGATGCCAGCAACGAATGCACTTATCATGCCTGGATTTGGCGACTTTGATAAAAAGCCCCGTCATGCCCGTTTCAACAGCGTCATCGGGATATTCCTCCTCTGCGTGGACACGGGCATAGGAAGTGATCAGGACAAAACGCAACTCATCTCCCAGTTTGCCAAGCATCTCCGATAGTTCGCCGTTACAGTAGAGGTCTACCTCGGCATCCAGCGAAGAGCCGATTTCACCCTCCGCCCGAAGCTGCTCAAGCCGCCTGTTGACCATATCGCGGATCTGAATAATGGATGACCAGTATTGCTGCCGCGCTTCCGCACCAAGCGGTTCAACATCAGGAATATACCAATCTTCCAGAAAAACAGAGTCGCCGCGTTTTCCCGGCAGGAATTGCCATACCTCATCTGCGGTAAAACTCAGAACGGGAGCCAACCAGCGTACCAGCATCTCGGCAAGATAGTACATCGCCGTTTGCGCCGAACGACGCGGCAAACTGTTTTCAGGAATGGTGTATTGTCTATCCTTGATAATGTCCAGATAGAAACCGCCCATTTCCACGATGCAAAACTGATGCAATACCTGATAGATAAAATGGAATTCAAAGTCATTATACGCCTTGATAATTTTCTGTTGCAGAAAAAGAGCGTGTTCTATGGCCCACTTGTCAAGATCAAGCAATTCCGCATAGGGCACACAGTTTTCGACCGGATCAAAACCATCCAGATTTGACAGCAGATAACGCATGGTATTGCGAAAGCGCCGATAGGCGTCGGTCATCCGTTTCAGGATTTCATCCGACATGTTCATCTCGGCACTGTAATCGGTTGCCGCAACCCACAACCTCAGAATATCGGCACCCAGCGACTTCATGACTTTTTGCGGCGCCACGACATTGCCCGCTGATTTTGACATCTTCATCCCCTCTGCATCAACGGTAAAACCGTGCGTCAGCACCTGACGACAGGGTTTGCCACCAGCATACAACGCGACCGACGTCAGCAATGAGGATTGAAACCAGCCCCGATGTTGATCAGAACCTTCCAGATATAAATCGGCTGGAAAACCCAGGCGCTCATCTGCTTTCAACACCGTATTGTGCGTTACACCGGAATCAAACCAGACATCCAGAGTATCGCTTACTTTGCGGTAATGTGCCGCATCGGCGCCCAGCAATTCGACGGCGTCCAGATCGAACCAGGCGTCTATGCCCTGCTCTTCTATCCGCTCCGCAACCTGCTCCATCAGGCTCGCCGTGTCGGGGTGTAGTTGTTGCGTCTTTCGATGTATAAAAACGGGGATGGGTACGCCCCAAGCACGCTGGCGTGAGATACACCAGTCGGGACGATTTTCAATCATGCCGTAGATGCGCTCCCTGCCCCATTCAGGCTTCCAGTCCATACCCTCAATGGCATGCAGCGCCTGCTCACGAAGGCCATTATCGTCCATCACGATAAACCATTGTGGCGTCACACGGAAAATCACAGGGGTCTTGTGACGCCAGCAATGCGGATAGCTATGTCGAAAGGATTCCTGGTGCAGCAGGTTTCCGGTTTCTTCCAGTTTCGCCACGATTGGCGCATCGGCTTTGGAGACATGCAAACCGGCAAAAAGCGCCGTGTCCGGCAAAAAACAACCATCATCACCAACCGGATTGATGACCGGCAAATCATAATCCTGGCAAACTATAAAATCTTCCTGACCATGTGCCGGTGCCGTATGTACTGCCCCGGTCCCTGCATCCGATGTGACATGTTCGCCCAAAATCACCGGAACCTCGCGCCGATAAAAAGGATGCTGCAAGACTACCCCCTCCAGCCTTTTGCCCTCGCAATGACCCAGGGTCTCATATTGCTTGATACCGGCGCGAGACAATACCTCCGCCGACAATGCCCCGGCCAATACCAGCATTTCAGCGCCGACACGGATCAGAACGTAGTCCAGTTCGGCGTTGAGTGCGACGGCCTGATTGGCAGGCAGGGTCCAAGGGGTGGTGGTCCAGACAATTACGGAAACCGTATCAATCTCCTGCTGAATATTGAAACGTTCCAGAAGTACACTGTTGTCGACGACGCGGAAGCGAACGTCTATCGCAGGGGACTGTCTGTCTTCATATTCAACCTCCGCCTCGGCCAGCGCCGAGCGGCAATCGGTACACCAATACACCGGCTTGACACCTTTATGTAAATGCCCGGCGGTGATAATCCCACCCAAAGCACGGACGATATTGGCTTCAATCCTGAAATCCATTGTCAGATAGGGTTTATCCCAGTCTCCCAACACACCGAGACGCTTGAAATCGGCACGCTGTCTCTCCACTTGCCGCATGGCATATTCCCGACAGGTATTACGAAAGGTCTTCGCATCCACCTTGACACCGACTCGCCCGATTTTTTTCTCGACCATCAATTCAATCGGTAATCCATGACAATCCCACCCCGGGACATAAGGCGCATCGCGCCCGTTCAGTCCCTGTGATTTGACAATGATGTCTTTCAGTATCTTGTTCACGGCGTGACCAATATGAATATCGCCGTTGGCGTAAGGTGGTCCGTCATGCAGGATGAACTGCCGACAACCTTTTCTTTTTTCTCTTATCCGCTCATACAGATTCATCTGCTGCCATCTCTTCAGCATTTCCGGTTCGCGCTGCGCGAGATTCGCCCTCATCGGAAAGTCCGTCCTGGGCAGGTTCAGCGTGTTTTTGTAATCATTCATTTTTCTTAATCGCTATCTTTTTTAAATATTTGCTTTCAAACTTTCTCTAGCACGACGAATATCCGCTTTTATCTGATCAATCAGTTGCTGCTCGGTATCAAAATGGCTGTCGTCTCTCAATTTTTCCAGTAGCTCCACTTGAATATATCTTCCATACAGATCCTCGTCAAAATCGAAGATATGCGCTTCCAGTACGGGGGGCCTGCCTTGGGAGACAGACTTCGACCCGATATAGGCTACCGCATCAAGCGGCGTATCATTAACGCCGATCACATGCGACGAAAAAACACCGCTCACCGGCGACACGTGACGATGCAAACCAACGTTTACCGTCGCAAACCCGAGACGCCGCCCGCGTTTATTGCCATGGATAACCCGACCACTGATCCGGTAGGGACGCCCCGACATTCTGCCAACGCTGCACATGTCACCGGCAGTCAGTGCCTGTCTGATCCGGGTACTGCTGACACGTTCATTATCGATATTGAACGGCACGGTCACGCAGACCTCAAATCCGTATCGCTTGCCAGCCTTGAGCAAATAGCGATAATCACCTTCACGATTTTTCGCAAAACGGAAATCATCGCCGATAATCAGCTTGCGGGTATCCAGTCCCTCAAACAGAATATTCCTGACAAAATCCTCTGCCGATAAATCAGCCAGGGACTGATCAAACTTTAAACAAACCACACAATCAATATCGTGTTTTTCAAATTGCCACAATTTCTCACGCAGACGCATCAATCTTGCTGGCGCCTTCTGCGAGTAAAAAAACTCGGCCGGTTGCGGTTCAAAAATTAATACTGTGGCAAGCAGTTCCGAATCCCGGACACAGTCCTTCAACTGCTTCAGAACGGATTGATGACCCAGATGAACGCCATCAAAATTGCCTATGGCGACGGCGCACGGTCTTTTTTTATATCTCAGATTATACAATCCACGAACAAAGTCCATTATACCGAACGCCAGAATTATATGTGGTCAAACCGGGATGACTATTTTTTTTAATTGCACGCCGAACAACAGTAAAGACAAAAAATAGATCACCATGCCCGCCATAACCCAGAGAGTAAGGTTCAGGATACGTTGCATAACCCCCCAGTCAAACCAGTTAAGGATATTACCCACCCCGAACATGATCAAAAAACCCATCACAACAATACCGCCGCACACCTTGAATAAAAAGGCCCGCCAGCCAGACACAGGTTGATAAACTTCGTCGCGCCTCAATATCCGAAACAGTAAAAATGCCTGCAAACAGGCCGAAAGCGAGGTCGCCAACGCCAGACCGGCATGGGCGAGTGGCCCTACCAGTAGCAGATTCAGGACAAGGTTTGCCAGCATTGCCACCACGCCGATTTTTACCGGCGTTTTAGTATCCTGTCTGGAAAAAAAGCCCGCCGATAGCAGTTTCACCAGAATGAACGCGGGCAAACCAACTGCATAGGCTATTAAACTCCGGCTGGCCATATCCACATCATAAGGCATAAATTGATCATATTGCAGCAAGGTAATCAACAACGGCGCCGCCAGCACACTCAGACCCACGGCGGCGGGGAGAGCGATTAAAAAAACCAGACGCAAGCCCCAGTCCAGAGTATCAGAAAAACGACGGATGGAACCCTGTACATGTTTTTCGGACAGGCTCGGCAAGATCACCGTCGCCAGCGCAATACCGAATACCCCCATCGGGAACGCAACCAAACGGTCCGAGAAATAAAGCCAGGAAATACTGCCGGTCTCCAGAAAAGAGGCGATTAGCGTATCAATCAACAAATTGATCTGTACAATTGAAACAGCAAACAGTATCGGTAGCATCGATCTGAAGATTCGCCTGATTCCATCCCGATCCCGGGACAGCCCGGGTTTCGGTAACATCCGCAGGCGTAACAGAAACGGTAATTGAAATAACAACTGCACAACACCGGCGATAAAGACTCCCCACGCCAGCGCCTTGATTGGGATCTCCATGGAAGGTGCCAGAAAGACGGCTGACATGATCAGGGAAAGGTTGAGCAACACCGGCGTAAATGCGGTTACGGCAAATTGCTGATAGGCGTTCAGAATGCTGCCGGCAAGGGCCGTCAGTGATACAAACAAAATATAGGGGAAGGTGATCCTGAGCAGATCACTGGCCAATATGTACTTGTCAGCATTGTTGACAAAACCCGGGGCGAACAAGGCTATCAGTAGCGGGCTCAACAGAACCCCCAGTGCCGTAATAAGAAACAAAATCAAACTGAGGGAAGCCGTTGTCTGGTCAACAAGTGCCTTGACATCCTCTGTACCGCGCTTCTCCCTATATTCAGTCAGTACCGGCACGAATACCTGTGAAAAACCTCCTTCGGCGAATAATCGCCGCAAAAAATTCGGAATGCGAAAAGCAACGATGAAAACATCCAGACCCAGACCCGCTCCGAATGCACGCGCAAGGGTAATATCGCGCAACAAACCGAAAACACGCGACAAGATCGTCATCCCGCCAACGGTGAACGTGGATCTCAACAATTCACGGCTCATATCATGGCTGTGGCGGGAAGCATGGCATTCATCGGAGCATTATGTGTTTTAATTACTTTGATTTGATTGGGAATAGCATATCATATCGGGGGGCATAAAAAGATTGACAAACTGTTTCAACATCTGCAAGATACGCGCCCTTAATCAAAAATATATTGGAGATAAGTGTGGCTAATACTGCATCAGCCAAAAAGCGTGCGCGTCAGGCTGAAAAACACCGCCTTCATAATGCGAGTCAACGTTCCGCGTTGCGTACCTGCATCAAAAAAGTGGTCAAGGCAACCGACACAAAAGACAAACAAAAGGCGCAGGACGCTTATGCCATTGCCGTGCCTGTGATTGACAGCATGGTCAACAAAGGCATCATCCATAAAAACAAGGCCGCGCGTCATAAATCACGACTCAATTCCCGTATCCGCGCACTCTGAGCTTTATCTTTAGAATCCGTGGATTATACAGATTAACGCAAACGACGGTTGAGCGTTTCACGCTCGGCCTTTGTTCCCTCGTAAACGGGAAATGTGAGGGGAATGGGGAATGGGGGGACAGACTTTCGCGCCGCCAGTAGCCGTGCCAAAAATATCGTCAACCACAAAATGATCAACAACATCCGGTTACTCGTTGAGTTAAAGGCACTTTAGATCAATATCATATTATCGCGGTGTATCAATTCTTCTTCTTCAAATTCGCCTAGTAATTCACGGATTCGATCGCTGGATTTACCCATGATCAATCTCGCCTGTTCGGAGGCGTAATTAGTCAACCCGCGAGCAACTTCTCTATCCGACCCATCAAGACAAGTAACGATCTCACCACGTTTGAAATCACCGTGAACCGCCCTGATGCCGATGGGTAACAGGCTTTTACCCTGCTCTCTTAACGCCGACACGGCGCCGTCATCCAGAGAAACCGAACCCTGTGAATGACTTTGATTGGCCAGCCATTGTTTGCGCGCCCGCATTGAGTCATTGGCACCGTATAGCAGGGTACCAAAATGTTGCCCCTCGGCCAGCCTGCTTAAAACAGCCTCTTCGTACCCGGATACAATAACCGTTTTCGCGCCGGACCTTGCCGCAATCCGGGCCGCTTGTAGTTTAGTGCGCATGCCACCGCGACCGAAATTACCACCATTGCCGGCGTAGCCTTCCAGTTTCGCGTCATCCACCTGCGCCCGCTCAACTAGTCGGGCCGATGCATTCTTACGGGGATCCGCCGTATAAAGCCCTTTCTGATCCGTCATCAACACCAGCAAATCGGCGTCAATAAGGTTTACAACCAGTCCTGCCAGCCGATCGTTATCACCAAAACGAATCTCGTCAGTGGCAACAGCGTCGTTTTCATTCACAATCGGAATAACACCCAGTTTGATCAGGCTGTTCAGACTGGTTCTCGCATTCAGGTAACGTGCGCGATTTGAGACGTCGTCATGGGTCAGTAATATCTGGGCAGTATGCTTGCCATAGCTCTTAAAGCAGGTCTCATAAGCCTGGATCAGGCCCATTTGCCCGACAGCAGCGGCGGCCTGCAACTCATGTATACGCGTCGGGCGTCCTTTCCAGTTCAAGCGCGTAATTCCCTCCGCGACCGCCCCGGATGAGACGATCACAAATTCCATGCCATTCTCGACCAGCGCGGCGATCTGTTTGACCCAAAGGGTCAATAAATCATGTTTCAAACCGCAACCGTTATCTGTCAGTAAAGCGCTGCCAATCTTCACGACCCAGCGCCGCGCGGATAGCTCTGCCACCTTTTCCTTACTCATTGCATCTGTCCCGTTTTATCAACCATGTACCGGCCGCTTCAACTAATTCAACACAACCCGACCCGGTAAGCGCCGAAATGATATGAACCTTGATCGCTTCACCAAATGCATTTTTTATTTCGGTCTGCAACTCGCGGATAGTCTCTTTTGATAATAAATCACTCTTGTTTAATACCAGCCATCTGGGCTTTTGAGATAGCCGCTCATCATAGCGACTTAATTCTGCGGTAATCGTCTTTATATCCTCTACCACCTGCCGCGCATTCGGACTCGCGTCAACAATATGCAATAACAGACCGGTGCGCCCCAAATGTCTGAGGAATTGAAAACCAAGACCGGCACCATCGGCGGCGCCTTTGATCAATCCCGGGATATCGGCAATGACAAAACGTCTCTCTTCATCCACACTGACAACGCCCAGACCGGGGCATATTGTCGTAAAAGGATAGTCCGCCACTTTCGGCGTGGCGGCGGAAACCGCCCGGATAAAACTGGACTTCCCTGCATTGGGCAGACCGAGAAGCCCCACATCGGCAAGCATCCGAAGTTCCAGACGCAGATTACGCTGCTCGCCAGAGGTCCCCTGGGTAGTGCGACGCGGTGCGCGATTGGTACTGCTCTTGAAACGTGTATTTCCCAGACCGTGAAAACCACCCCGTGCGACAAGCAGTTTTTGTTTCCTGTCAATCAAATCACCGATCAGTTCGTCCGTATCGTCATCATAAACGAGGGTCCCCCTCGGCACCTTGATATACATATCCTCCCCCGTCTTGCCAATACATTGCTGACCCATCCCCGGCTGACCATTGCGGGCACGGTATAAACGCTCGTGACGGAAATCAACCAGCGTATTCAGACCTTTATCAACCACACAATAGATATCGCCGCCATCGCCGCCATCGCCACCATTCGGCCCGCCTTTCGCAATATATTTTTCACGACGAAAACTCAGACAACCGTCACCACCATTGCCCGCTTCGACCCTGATTATCGCCTCATCTACAAACTTCACGACATCCGCGCCCGTTCTGAAATCGCCATACTTCTTATATACCACAAAAAACCCCGCTGGCTGGCGGGGGTTTTCAATCAAATCAGAAACCTGTTTCCATCAATGCAAAATCACATCAACAAAGGTACGATTCTTCGGCCCCCTCCGGCTAAATTTTACCTTGCCCTCGGCAAGGGCGAAAATGGTGTGGTCATGACCCAGCCCCGCATTGACACCGGCATGATACTTAGTACCTCGTTGCCGAATGATGATATTGCCGGCCTTGACAAACTCGTCGCCGTATTTCTTCACCCCCAGTCGTTTGGAGTGTGAATCACGTCCATTACGGGTGCTACCACCTGCTTTTTTATGTGCCATATCGTTTCCTCCGAATAATTATCCTGCGGTAATGTCGGTAACAGAAAGCGCCGTATAGGCCTGTCGGTGTCCCATTTGCTTGCGATGATGCTTGCGGCGACGAAATTTCACGATCCTGATTTTAGGACCGCGACCATGATGGTCAACCGTTGCTATCACACTGGCACCTTCCAGAAAAGGTTTGCCAATATCAACCTTGTCTCCGTCAACCAGCATCAACACATCGGACAGGCCGACGCTATCGCCCGGTTCAGAATCGATCCTTTCAACCCTGAGTATATCGCCTTTTTTTACTTTATACTGTTTGCCGCCGGATTTAATAACTGCGTACATTTTTCGTCTCCAACCATTTATACCACTTGCGATTTCAAGTGAAAGAGCGGGATTTTAAGGAATTGAACGGATGAATACAAGGCAAAGAGTGCTAAAATTAAAATAATTAAAGCTGTTCAGATGGCGTTGCCGCCCTACTGCCCGACTCACAGACTCAATAATATACAAAAAAATGACGTCAAATGAAGCTACCATAAAAAAATATCCGGTCGGCGGAATCGAAAATATCCGCGCAATGATCAGGCCCGAGATGACCCGGGTTAACGACCTGATTGAAAAGAATCTACATTCCGAAGTCGAACTGATAAGTCAACTGAGTCACTATATCATCAACAGTGGCGGTAAGCGCCTGCGTCCGGTGGTTGTACTGTTGAGCGCGGGCGTGTTTGATTATCAGGGTGAACAGCACTGCACACTGGCAGCCATTATCGAATTTATCCATACCGCTACGCTCCTGCACGATGACGTTGTCGATGCCTCCTCGCTTCGCCGCGGTCGACTTACCGCAAATCGGCGCTGGGGCAACGAGGCCAGCATTCTGGTCGGCGATTTTGTCTATTCGCGTGCCTTTCAGATGATGGTGAATGTCGATTCAATGCGCATTATGAATATCCTCTCTGAAACGACCAACGCCATCGCGGAGGGAGAAGTGAAACAACTCGTCAAACGCCATGATACGAAAATGTCCCAGAAGGATTATCTTGAAATTATCAATAATAAAACTGCAAAATTGTTTAAGGCCGGCGCGCAACTGGGCGCCGTGGTCGCTATGCGTGATGAGTGGGAGGAACAGGCCATGGCAACCTACGGCAAACACCTTGGGATGGCCTTTCAGTTGGTGGATGACACGCTGGATTACAGTGCCTCTGTTGATGAACTGGGGAAAAATATCGGCGACGACCTGGCGGAAGGAAAACCGACCCTGCCGTTGCTGTATGCGATGTGGTACGGTAATGAAACAGATAAAAAGATAATCCGGGATGCGATAGAGTACGGCGGTCTTGAAAATATCAACAAGATAAGGGAAGTCATCCATGCTACCGGAGCGATTTCCTATACCATTGATTTGGCACGTAATGAAGCCCGGCTGGCGACCGAGGCGCTGGCATCTTTGCCACAATCAGACTACCTTGACGCGCTTTATGCCTTGGCGCGATTCTCGGTGGGACGGCAATACTGAACAACAATATTCGGGGTGTAGCTCAGCCTGGTAGAGCACCACGTTCGGGACGTGGGGGTCGCAGGTTCAAATCCTGTCACCCCGACCATAATTGACTTTCAGGATTGTTAGTTAAGGTGAAAGAACCCTTGCGGACAGCGCTCAAAAAAACGTTGAACAACGTTCCGTCATTGCAACCATTTTCTTCTGCCCTATCAAATAACAGGGCTCTGGCACCTTTCAGAGTGATTTGGTATTCTGCCCCGGATTTTATGATTCAGAAAAATAATACTCCCTGTTCCCCTGGCACCCTGTTCCCCTAGCCTTCACGTCCTATGCTTCAAGTTATTTCTTACGTCGGCCTGCTGATCGGTGTTCTGATACTGACTTTATTGATTCTCTGGCAAGGCGCGGCGGATATCTTCAGTTTGCTGTTTTCGTCCGGATTCTCCCTGTTGCTACTGCCGCTCAGCTGGATCCCAAGCTATATCATCGCAAACCTTTCCTGGTATCTGCTGTTTCCGACAAATCGTTTACCGCCTTTCTGGGAACTGTTATCGGCCTTTTGGATGGGGCGGGCGATTAATACCCTGTTACCCGTCGCCACCATAGGCGGCGAAATTGCCAAAGTAAGATTGCTAATACTGTGGGGCAAAAACGGCATTGACGCCAGCGCCTCGGTCATGGTAGATAAAACAGTACAGGCGCTGGCGCTTGTCCCCTGGGCTATCATCGGTACCGGCCTGCTGATCTGTCTTGCCGTTGATAATACGCTGATCTTTTTCATCATCCCCGGCACATTACTGCTGACGGCAGGCATCATCGGTTTTATTCTGGTACAGAAGGCCGGTCTGTTTGGATTTTTCTCAAAGTTTGTCGGTAAATTCATGGGGTCTGACGCCCGGGAACGAATCACCGTCAATGCACAGGACGTTGATAGTAGGATTAAACAGATTTATGCCAACAAAAAATGCTTTTTCTTATCCGTTGCATGGCGCACCCTGAGCTTTATCGTCCAATCGGCGGAGGTCTGGCTGGCCTGTTATCTGTTAAACCACCCGATAAGCCTTGCCGACGCATTGATGTTAAAGAGTCTGACGACCATTATTACCGATATCGCCTTCATTATCCCGAACGGCTACGGCGTCCAGGAAAGTAGTTATCTGGTACTGGGTCCCCTGATTGGTCTGACGCCGGAGTTTTCACTGGTCGTTTCACTGGCAACCCGGGTACGGGAGCTGATCATTGATCTGCCCGGCCTGTTCTGCTGGCAACATATCGAGGCCAAATATCTACTGGATAAACGAAAATGAAACGGGCCTGTCCCGATAAGAAAAAAAAATTGCGGAGTGCCGGTTTCACGTCCGCTGTTGGCGCACCTGTTCAACCCCACCCCATGTTGAGCACGATCACCTGAACATCACACGAATCACACGACAGCACTATACGTGTTCCCGGGATATGCCTGAAAAATATCACGTATGCGTTTGCCGGCAACCGAATCAATGGAGATACCCCCCTGTATTCGGGTGCCGCCGTAAAAAATACCGCTCAGTCGTGCTGCCAATCACCAAAGCAGACTTTAATCAGTATCATCAGCCGGGTAACAGGCCCGTGTGGAAAATTGCCAGGCTATTATCAGTATCATCAGCCGGGTAACAGGCCCGTGTGGAAAATTGCCAGGCTATTAACCGAACGGCACACCTGCCTGACTAAGCAAACGCTAGATTAGTTGAGACAGCACAATTTCCAGCGCCGGGTGGCGGACAGATAATGATGTCTCATAACCTTCCGGTTTAACAAGTTCATAAAAATGCCACCCCTTATCGGACTGATCATCAGACACAACCCGCGAGCTCGCCGCATTCTCTTGCAACGACACTGAAAACTGATCCAGGCCATAACCGATGCCCGCACCAATCGCCTTGATAAAGGACTCTTTCCTGACCCAGGCGCGATAAAAAGCCCGCCTCCTTTCATCACCCTTAAACGTTGCCAGCTGCGTATTCTCCGCCTGACTGAAAAAGCGCGACGCCAAGGCCGGATAATCAATATCAGGACTGATCTTCTCAATATCAACGCCCAATCTGTTTTCCAGACTCAAGGCGATGAGCACAAAATTGCCCGAATGTGAAACATTAAATTCAATGGCGCTACCCTGCAATGTATTGTCCACACAAGGTCTGCCATTTTTTGCGTATGAAAAACAGATATCCGCCAGATCACGGTTCAGGCAATTGGCCAACAAACGACGTAATACAGCGCGGGCAATGATAAACTGAACTCGCTTCCCCGGCACTTTCAATCTGTCCGCACGTGATTGCTCATCTTCCGACAGGTCTATATACAGACTAGACGGATTAAACGCCCCAAGCCTGATCAAAAAAACATGAATACTGTCCTGCGACAATACCGGTCGAATCAAGATTATTCTGTCAAGACTACCCATGTGCAGGATTACCGACGCAAACTTCCTCCGGTAGCGTTAACCCGAATATCTCATCAAAACGAATAACACACCGCCCGGCGCGGAGCATAATACGTTTTGGACGCGCCTTCTTCCGAGGTCAGAACAAGCTGCCATAGAAATACCTTATACGCTCGGAAGGTAGCGGCACAGGACAATAAATAATATTTCCACATTGATTTGCACATCAGCCTTCCCTGGAAAGATTCTGTGTTTTTTTTTCCAACAATTTCTGCAACATATCGAATTACAAGGATGATTGGTCACTATATGCGGCGGTAATTCTGTTCTGATACTATTATAGTTCTCTTATTAGTATATATAGCCTATAGCCGCAGGGAAAATATTCAATAACGCCGTTAATAATAAGAAAGGAAACGCCGGTTTTGATGACAAACTGCGCCTGTTATCCCGACATATCCTGTTTAATAGTAAAATACTCCCACTGATACGGTTTTCCAAAATCCAGAGAAAATATGGCACTGTTTGAGTTGAAAAATATCGGCTGTTTCCGTCGGGATAAGCTTTTATTCCGACAGATTAATTTCCGCCTGCGCGACGGTGAATTGATGCAAATCAACGGCCTGAACGGCAGCGGAAAAAGCAGTTTGATGCAAATATGCGCCGGGCTTGTCCGTGCCTATGAGGGCGAGGTCTTGTGGAATAATGAACCTATTGCCATACGCCGCCGTCTGTTTCAGAGAGACATGCGTTATATCGGTCACGAGAATGGCGTTAAAGAGGCGTTGACGGCGGGTGAAAATATGCGGGTCATACACGCCTTGTCAGGGAGGGCGGAGGCGGTAGATTACGATCTTATCCTGGAAAAAATCGGTCTGCCCGGGACACAGGATGTATTACTCGGTCAGATGTCGGCTGGTCAGAAACGCCGTATCGGGCTGACCCGGATAATGTTGTCCCCCGCACGGTTGTGGCTGCTGGACGAACCGTTCAACACGCTTGATCAAGACGGCGCAAAAATCGTTGAACGTTTAATCACCAGACATTGTCGTCAGGGAGGCATGACGATTTTTACAAGCCATCAGACGGTCGGCATTGACGACTGTATCGTAAAACACATTTGTCTGGATAATACCAGTGTCTAAATATATTTGGATAAGTATTGTTATACTGTTGCGCGATTTGAAGCTCGCCTTTCACAACAAGGCAGAATTATTAAACCCCTTATTGTTTTTTATCATGGTGATCGTATTGTTTCCGTTATCCTTCGGTTCTGACAAAGCCTTGTTGAAACAACTGACAGCGGGGATCATCTGGCTGGCGGCTTTACTGTCGTCGGGATTGTCGCTGGAAACCCTGTTCCGTTCGGACTTTGAAGACGGTTCTATTGAGCAATTCACACTGAGTTCCTGTCCGCTGACCCTGCTGGTCATCGTCAAGGTGCTCGCGCACTGGCTAAGTTTCGGCGTACCGCTAATTCTGACAGCCGTACTGAGTGGTCTGGTATTATCATTGCCAGAACAGACCGTGACAGCCCTGTTGCTGACACTGCTACTCGGTACGCCCACGCTGAGTCTGACAGGAGCGATCGTTACCGCCTTAACAATCGGTCTACGGGGTGGTATGTTATTGCATCTGATATTGTGGCCTTTGACTATGCCTATCCTGATTTTTTCCATGCTTGCCGTCCACAACGCTTCCGTCGGTCAATCCATTGAGGCGGAGTTATATTTTCTGGCGGGCATACTGGTATTAACCATCACACTGGCGCCACTCGCAACCGCGACGGCGTTGAAGATACGATTAAGCTGACAATGAACGCACCACTCTGGTTTCATCGATTCGGTTCACCTAAATATTTTTACCAGACGTCGTTGCCCCTGATACGCTGGATGGCCATTATCTGCGTGCCGTCTTTGATAATAGGCCTGTGCGGCGGTCTGGTACTCGCTCCGGCAGATTATCAACAGGGGGACAGTTTCCGCATCATGTATATTCATGTACCGGCGGCCTGGCTGTCGCTTTTCGTGTATATGTTCATGGCTGCCTGCGGCGTAGTCAGTCTGGTCTGGCAGATCAAAATCACAGATGTGCTGGCCCGCAGCAGTGCGCCCATCGGCGCTTCTTTCACCCTGATCACTTTGCTTACCGGTTCGATCTGGGGCAAACCGATGTGGGGAACCTGGTGGGTATGGGACGCCCGCCTGACATCGGAATTGATCCTGTTGTTTCTCTATCTCGGCTATATTGCACTGCAATCGGCATTTGACGACCGGCGCGTCGCCGCCCGTGCCGGTGCTGTGCTGACCCTGGTCGGAGTGGTCAATATTCCGATCATCAAATATTCGGTGGAATGGTGGAGCACACTGCATCAGCCCGCCACAATCACGAAATTCGATACTCCTTCCATCCATATTGATATGCTGATCCCACTGTTATTCATGGCGCTGGCATTTATGACTTTTTATATGATGACACTGTTGATTCGAGCACGTGGCGAGGTGCTTGAGTTTGAACGTCATACCTCCTGGGTCAAAGAATTGATGGTGCGGCAATGAATGAATTTATCATGATGGGCGGTTACGGAGCATATGTCTGGTCGGCTTATGCGGTCTGTTTTACAGTGTTGCTGGCAAATGTAATTCAGGCGATTCTCAAAACCCGCAGGACGATGCGCGATCTGCGGAAAAAACTAAATGGAGAATCGTCATCCTGACACCGCGTAAAAAACGCGTTGCTCTGGTTTGTGCGCTTCTGCTCGGCACAGGCGTCGCCGTCGCGCTTATCCTGATGGCGTTCCAGAAGAACCTGCTGTATTTTTACAGTCCTACCCAGATTGTCGCCGGCGAGGCCCCGACAAACCGGAGCTTTCGCGTCGGCGGTCTGGTCAAAGACGGCAGCGTCGAACGCGATTCGAAAGACCTGAACGTCAGTTTCGTGCTAACCGATACCGCCAATCAGATCAAGGTCAGTTACAAAGGCATACTGCCCGACCTGTTTCGTGAAGGTCAGGGCATTGTGGCGAATGGAAACTTAAGCGGCACGAACGTCTTTATCGCCGAAGAAGTGCTGGCAAAACACGATGAAAATTACATGCCATCGGAAGTCGCACAGGCATTGGAAAAAGCGGGCGCGAAACTGCCACACGAAGTCTATCCGGGAAAACAGAGAGAATAATGATCCCCGAACTCGGTCAATTTGCACTGATCCTGGCGCTGGCGATGGCCATTATACAGACGATTTTCCCGCTCAGGGGGGCCAGCGGTGGCAATATCCACTGGATGGCGCTGGCGAAAACGACGGCGCGGTTGCAGTTTTTCTTTGTGGCGCTGGCCTTTATAATTCTAACATCCTGTTTTATCAACAATGATTTCTCGGTAGCTTACGTCGCTGCCAACTCAAATTCCCTGTTGCCCGTGATCTACCGGATTTCCGCCGTCTGGGGGGCACATGAGGGATCGCTGTTATTGTGGGTGCTGATACTCAGTTTCTGGACCGTTGCCATTACCTTTTATGGCAAAGGTCTGCCGATTGCCTTTCGGGCGCGGCTTATCGGCGTGATGGGATCAATCAGCGTCGGTTTTCTAATTTTCATGCTGTTCACCTCAAACCCGTTTAAACGCCTGTTTACCAATGTGACCGATGGCAACGACCTGAACCCGCTGTTGCAGGATCCGGGTTTGATCATTCACCCGCCTTTGCTTTACACAGGCTATGTCGGTTTTTCGGTCGCTTTCGGCTTTGCCGTCGCCGCCCTGCTTGGTGGGGAATCGAACAACGCCTGGGCGCGCTGGGCGCGACCATGGACCATCATCGCCTGGCTTTTTCTGACTCTTGGGATCGCTCTGGGAAGCTGGTGGGCGTATTATGAACTTGGCTGGGGTGGCTGGTGGTTCTGGGACCCGGTTGAAAACGCTTCCTTTATGCCCTGGCTGATCGGCACAGCACTGATACATTCACTGGCCGCCACGGAAAAAAGAGACATCTTCAAAAACTGGACTCTGTTACTGGCTATCTGCGCCTTTGCCCTGAGTTTGCTGGGCACCTTTCTGGTGCGATCCGGCGTGTTGACATCGGTCCATGCTTTTGCCAACGACCCGACACGCGGCGTTTTTATACTGTTTCTGCTTGGCGTTTATATTGGGGGGGCGCTTTTGCTCTATGCCTGGCGCGCGCCAGCGACATTGAACAGCGGCCGTTTCAATCTGATATCGCGCGAAACTGTATTACTGTTTAACGGCGTATTGTTGCTGGTTGCCATGCTGACCGTGCTGCTTGGAACGGTTTATCCCTTGATCACCGAGGTACTGAGCGAGAACAAGCTGTCAGTAGGGGCACCTTACTTCAATGCCGTCTTTGTCCCGCTGGTGATACCGATCATCGTACTGATCGGCATCGGCACGATTACCCGCTGGCGGCGGGATGACTGGCGTCGTATCCTTGAAAAATGTCAGCCTTTATGTCTGAGCAGTATTGTGGTCGGTGCCGCCATTGCGCTGATCTTTTACAACAGCCATTTGGTAAAAACGGCACTGGGTCTGATACTGGCACTGTGGATAATGCTCACCGCCATCGCCGCCGTGTTTGAGCGTCTGCGACACCGGGCGAACAAACCGGCCGCTCTCCGCGCCATTCCGCGCGGTTTTTACGGCATGACGCTGGCACATATCGGTTTTGCGGTATGTATCGTCGGCGTGACCCTGAGCAGTCTGCACAGCGCTGATCTGCACCGGCGCATGGCACCCGGAGATACCATAGCATTTAACGGTTACAAATTTGTTTTGAAAAAAATGGAACCGGTCTCTGGCCCGAATTACGATGCCACACAGGCTGTAATTGATGTGCACAAAGGGACCCGCCACATTGCGGAGTTACGCACACAAAAACGCGTCTATACCGTACGCGGTATGACCATGACAGAAGCAGGCATTGATGCCGGTTTCACGCGCGATATCTATGTTTCGCTGGGCGAACCGCTGGATGGCGATGCCTGGAGTATCCGCCTTTATTACAAGCCTTTTGTCCGCTGGCTGTGGCTGGGTGCCTTGCTTATGGTCCTTGGCGGCGCGCTGGCCGCGACCGATCGGCGCTATCGCCTGCAGGCGTCCACCTGATGGTAATGGTAGCGAATAGCGAAAGAACCTCCGCACGGCGCAGTACGACTGGATCCCCGCGCTTGATTAAAAGCGTTCCGGAGGACGGCATCTGTGTTAATCCGGGTAATCTTCGGATAAAAAATTGAGTTCAATATCCACCTTTATACAATATCCGGAATAGCCTGTGTGGCGTTATCTGTTTCCTCTGGCACTCTTTATCAGCTTGGCACTGTTTTTTATCCACGGCTTGCAGCGTGATCCCCGTCACATCCCGTCGCCGCTGATTGACAAACCGGCGCCAGCGTTCAATCTGCCAACCCTGCGCGATCCTTCCAGCAAGATTAAACTGGACGAATTAAAGGGCAAGGTCGTTTTGATCAATGTCTGGGCCTCATGGTGTGCGGCTTGTGTGGAGGAACATCCGGTGTTACTTGAGGCGGTCGAGAACACGTCGCTCAATCTTTACGGTTTGAATTACAAGGACACGCGGCAGGACGCTTTGTCCTGGCTGGAAAAACGCGGGGACCCCTATCTCAAAAATGCGTTTGATCAAACCGGGGAGACCGGCATTGACTATGGGGTCTACGGCGTACCGGAAACCTTTTTACTGGATAAAAACAGTATCATTCGTTACAAGCATCTCGGCCCCCTTACCCGGCAGCAGATCAATACCGTGATTTTTCCGCTTGTGAAAAAACTCGAGGCTTCGCCATGAGAATTATTTTCGGGGCGGTTCTCCTGATGTTGTCAATAATCGACGGTCTCCACGCAAAAGACGAACCGGTGCAATTCAGCGATCCGATACTGGAAAAACGCTATCACGCCCTGTTGGAAGAAATTCGCTGTCTGGTCTGTCAAAATCAATCGCTGATCGATTCAAATGCCGACCTGGCGCAGGATCTGCGGGATAAAATTCATCAGATGCTTGAACAAGGCGCGAGTGAACAGGAGATTATTCAGTTCCTCGTGGACCGTTACGGTGATTTTGTGCGCTATCGCCCGCCGTTCAGAGGCGATACCGCCTTGCTCTGGCTCGGCCCGTTTCTGTTTTTGTTAATCGCGCCGGGCGTTGCCGTATTCATGGTTCGACGACAGGCGAAGCAGAACGACCCCTCGCACGACAATAACGAAGGCAAGGCATAACCATGCTGATGTTCGTTTTACTGGCCAGTCTGTTGTTATTATCGGCTACGGGATTCATTCTGTTTTCCCTGCTTAAAAAAACCGCTGTCGAGGATTATTCGCGGACGCAAAACAAGATGCTCTACCAACAGCGGCTTGCCGAGCTTGATGCGGACAAAGACAACGATCTGATAAACGAGGATCAGATCGACAATATCAAAAAAGAATTACGGCTTGCTTTCACTGCCGGGAATGATGCTGCTCCCGATCCCACGCCGGTAAAACGGCCTGTTATCACGATCATCCTGCTGTGTTGCTGCATCCCCGCCTTTGTGATTACGATGTACCACTATCTGGGGGAAGCCGATTACATCGTACGGGAATCCCTGTTACGCGAACTTCACCAGGCTGAAACGGACACGGGAAAACAAGTCGCGATGATGAGAATAGTCGCCTGGCTGGAGCAGGATATATTGACCCGGGGCGATGATATTGAGAGCAGACTGATGCTGGTCAACTTCTATGTCGCCACAGAAAAATACCCGGACGCGCTACAGATCATCGACAGTCTGCACCGCCAACACAGAGACAACCCCGGTATCCTGTTTCGTTATGCCGACATCCTCCGGATAGCAAATAACGGCGCCTTTCAAGAACGGTCCATAGCACTGATTGAACGGGGGCTGGCCATTGAGCCGGATAATCCAAAGGGACTGTGGCTGGCGGGGCTGGCCGCAAACAGGCGCGGAGATATCAAAGCCGCCACGACTTATTGGGAGAAATTATCCGATCAACTGGAACCGGATTCGGCGGCGCGAAAACAGATTGAAAAATTTCTGGAAACGATACGGGAGTCATCAGATGACCGCATTGACGAGTCTGAAAGAGGCCAAAATGAACGCTCCGCCAAAACACCCAAAGATTAACGCAGATTATTCCAGGGCATCAAAGTCACGTGACATTCATTATCCATTCTCAAGTGTCACTTTGTAAAAATACGACTCTATATTACAATATAAGGCTATCGTATATACCAACGCGAATATTTCATAAGAACTTCAAATTTAAGGTCGTTGACCTGCCAGATTATTACAACCAATTGTGAATAATGTAACTCAAACAGAAACGATTTGTCGCTTTGATGCAAACGACGAAGAAATTCAAAGGATACTGTTAGCGCAAGGCGAAGCGATCTGCTTTTCCAGGCGTTCTCCGAGAAAAAAGACGCCCAATGAAGACGCGCTGGCGATCATTCCGGTTGATGATGAATCCTGTGTATTGATAGTCGCCGACGGTCTTGGCGGTATGCCCGACGGTGAAAAGGCCTCAAAAACCACCTTGGAATTCCTGATTGAATCCATCCAAAACAGAAAAGGCAGTGTATGCGATGCTATATTGAAAAGCCTTGATGCGGCAAACGAACAGATGCTGGCCTTGGGCAACGGCAGTGGAACAACCGTCGCAGTTGCTGAAATCACCGGTAACAGGGTACGCGCTTATCATGCGGGGGATTCCTTGATCATGCTGGTCACCCAGAACGATGCCGTCAAATATTATGCCCTGCCACATTCCCCCATCGGCTATGCCTTGGCCTGCGGGGCAATACGGGAAGAAGATGCGATGAAACACCCCGAACGGAATCTGGTTTCAAATTATATCGGCGACAAAGACATGTATATTACCGTTGGGCCCATGCTTAAACTTGCGCAGGGAGACACCCTTCTCCTGGCCAGTGACGCAGTACCCGATAATCTTTACACGGGGGAAATCCGTAGTTTTATGTTTGGGAAATCAATATCCCAGGGGATTGATCAGTTGATCCAGCAATGTCAGTTGAATATGAAAAGCCCCTCCCTGGACAGACTATGTCACCCCGATGATTTAACTCTGGTTGGTTTCCGTTACTGGACATGACCCAACACAAGACAAAACACTGAAACGGGGAAACGCCATCACCACCAAAGCGGCGCAACTGTTACTACTTGAGGGGCATTTTCACACCGACTGCCCCGCGCCTTAAATGGCCCGCCACTGGAAACATAATATCGCCCCCTGACTTGCGGGTTGGCAATATTTCCTTTAATGGAAAATCAATGCTGAACAGCAGGAGCAGGAAATTATCTGCACCGGAAAAATGCTTTTGCAGGCACGACGTTCACATCGCGCCCCTTCCCGTCATGATTAATTAACTACGGTCTGATCCGTAGCAGTTTCCCGTCCGACTCATCGGTGAGGATATAGAGCAGGCCATCCGGCCCCTGCTGCACATCCCGAATACGATTAACCCCGCTGATCGGCAAGCGTTCTTCCCTTGTCACCTTGTTATCCCTGAACTCAAGCCTGGACAACTGACCAAACAACAAAGAGCTGACAAAAGCACTCCCTTTCCATTTTGGAAAGGCGTCACCATCATAAAAAATCAAGCTTGATGTCGCAATTGAAGGCACCCAGTAATGCACTGGCTGGGCCAGCCCTTCTTTCTTCGTCCCCTCGCCAATGGAAGTACCGATGCCGTAATTCTTTCCATAGGTGATCACCGGCCAGCCGTAATTCGTACCGGGCCGCATTAAATTCAACTCATCGCCACCCTGCGGACCATGTTCTACCGTCCAGATATCCCTTGCCAGCGGATGCATGGCAATCCCCTGTATATTGCGATTGCCATAAGTGTATATCTCCGGTCTGACACCGGGTTGCCCGACAAACGGGTTATCATCAGGGACGGAACCATCCGGATTAATACGAATCAATGAACCGGCGTGATCTGCCAGATCCTGTGCGCGTGGACGTTCCCCCCGGTCTCCCAGCGTAATAAACAGCGTACCGTCATCGGCAAACAGCAATCGGGAACCAAAATGGTAGGTCAAATCGGTCTTGGGCAACAGGGTAAAAATCGTCTGTAAATCAACCAGTTGTTGACTGGCTGACAGTCTACCCCTGGCAACCTCGGTACCCATAACCGCTGCATCGGGCCCGGAATAGCTGATATAAATCAACTGATTTTCCGCATAATCCGGGTCCAGCACGATATCCATCAAACCGCCCTGCCCGGCAGCCCTGATTGAGGGAAGACCGGATATCGGCTCGGGCAGGAGTTTCCCGTTTTCAACAATCCGCAACCGCCCCGGACGCTCGGTCACCAGAATGCGCCCGTCCGGCAAAAACGCCATTGCCCAAGGGTGTTCAAGCCCGGAAACAACCGTTTCTATTGAATAGTCATGCGACGAGAAAGACCCGTAGCGATCAGCCAATACCAAACCACCCAGGACGAACACACAACACAAACCCACTAATATTCTTTCCATCATGCCAATTCCCACAAATCAATTTACAGTGTGGCATTTTAGCAAAAAAAGACGCTTGCCGTCCCGTCTATCTCGCAAAGGTGGACATTTTTTCCCAAACCAGGGCTGATAATTTCGCAGTACTTTATGCGGGAAATGACAGTAACCGGAGCCTATGCTAATATCTCCGCCTTCACATACCTGTAAGAAACAAACTACAATGCTTGAGATCAATCCCCTCCTAAACAGGATATCCAACATGCAAGAGCAGGTGACTGCGCTAAGGGGGTATCTTTGAATACGACCGGAAATCCGAACAACTGCAGGAAGTATTGAAAACGCTTGAGCAGGCCGATATATGGAACGACCCCAAACAGGCGCAGGAACTCGGCAAGAAACGTGCCGCGCTGGAAAACCTGGTCTATACGATAGACGATCTACAGAAATCATTAAGTGACGCGATGGAACTTCTGCAACTGGCCGAGGAAGAACATGATGAGGCCACACTAACCTCTATAGCGCATGATCTCGACAGGCTGGAGGAGCATCTCGCCGGGCTTGAATTTCGCCGCATGTTCTCTGGCAATATGGACTCCGGTAACGCCTTCCTTGATGTGCAAGCCGGTTCGGGCGGCACCGAGGCACAGGACTGGGCAGAGATGCTGCTGAGGATGTATCTGCGCTGGGGTGAACGTCGCGGTTTCAGGACGGAATTAATTGAAGTGTCGCCCGGCGAGGTGGCGGGGATAAAGAGCGCAACGGTGCAATACAGCGGAGATTACGCCTTCGGCTGGTTGCGTACCGAAACCGGCGTGCATCGTCTGGTCAGAAAATCGCCGTTTGATTCCGGCAATCGTCGGCATACCTCGTTCGCCTCCGTCTTTGTCTCGCCGGAGATTGACGACAATATTGAGATTGATATTAATCCAGCGGATGTGCGCGTTGACACCTACCGCGCCAGCGGCGCCGGGGGACAACATGTCAACAAAACGGATTCCGCCGTCAGATTGACGCATCTCCCCAGCGGGGTCGTCGTCCAGTGCCAGAATGACCGCTCCCAGCATAAAAACAAGGAACTCGCGATGAAACAGCTACGGGCGAAATTATATGAACTTGAAATGCAGAAGTTAAACCTGGAAAAACAGGTGCTGGAGGATGCCAAGGCAGATATCGGCTGGGGCAGTCAGATCCGCTCCTATGTACTTGATCAATCCCGTATCAAAGATATCAGAACCGGACTGGAAACTGGCAATACACAGGCCGTGCTGGACGGCGATCTGGATCAATTCATGGAGGCCAGCCTAAAAAGCGGTTTATGAGTATGAACAGCGACAGGAATAATGAAAATGAACTGATCACGCAGCGACGGCAACGACTACAGGAATTGCGCAAAACGGGCGACGCCTTCGGCAATGATTTCAGGCGCGACGCACTGGCGGCCGATTTGATCGCGGCATTTGGAGAAAGAGACAGGGAAAGTTTTGAAAATGAAAAGATTCGGGTCTCAGTGGCGGGGCGCATGATGACGCGCCGAAACATGGGCAAGGCATCATTTGCGCATATACAGGATATGTCAGGGCAGATACAGCTTTATATCCGCCGGGACAACCTGCCGGACGGCATCTATAATACGCAATTCAAACAATGGGATATCGGCGACATCATCGGCGCCTCTGGCGTCCTGATGAAAACCGGCACCGGCGAATTAAGCATCTGCGTTGATGCCATCCGGCTACTGAGCAAATCCCTGCGTCCCCTGCCGGAAAAATTTCACGGTCTGACCAATCAGGAAATGCGTTACCGTCAGCGTTATGTCGATCTCATTATGAATCAGGAAGCACGTCGAATTTTCAAACGGCGTTCCGAGACCATTGATTTCATCCGCCACTATCTCGTCGACAGAAAGTTTATGGAAGTGGAAACCCCGATGATGCACCCTATCCCCGGCGGGGCCTTGGCCAGACCGTTTGAGACACACCATAACAGCCTGGATATGCAACTGTTTTTAAGGATAGCCCCCGAACTCTATCTGAAGCGTTTGATTGTCGGCGGGTTTGAAAGGGTCTTTGAAATCAACCGCAGTTTTCGCAACGAGGGCCTGTCGACACAACATAACCCGGAATTTACCATGCTTGAATTTTATCAGGCTTATGCGGATTACCGTGATGCCATGGATATGACTGAAAACCTGCTAAGCGAAATGGCGCTCGCCGTTTGTGGCAGTCATCAAATCACGTATCAGGGCTACAACTGCAATCTGGCCGGTCCGTTTGAACGGATGACCCTGGCGGAAGCCATCCTGAAAACCAGCGAATCAATTGGGGCGGAAAATCTGCGATCAACGGACGCCCTGAGAGACTATGCCCGACAGATGGATATCCCGCTGGAGGCACATTACGGTATCGGCAAGATCCAGCTTGAAATTTTTGAAAAGACGGTCGAAGCAAAATTGACGGCGCCAACCTTCATTACCGAATATCCGACGGAAGTCTCGCCGCTGGCAAGACGCAATACGGATAATCCCGAAGTCACCGACCGTTTTGAACTCTTTATAGGCGGCAGGGAAATTGCCAACGGTTTCTCGGAATTAAACGATCCGGAAGAACAGGCGGCACGTTTTCGCGGCCAGTTGGAAGCACGGCAGGCAGGGGAGACCGAAACCATGCATTATGACGAAGACTACATTAAAGCACTGGAATACGGCATGCCGCCGACCGCCGGTGTGGGGATCGGCATCGACCGTCTGGTCATGCTATTGACCGATACCGCCTCCATACGCGATGTGATTCTGTTTCCGCACATGCGCCCGCCATCTTCATCGTGAACATAGCAATCCGATCACCACGCATTTGATCGCCAGAAACTTCTATTATAAACTCTGGTCACAAGGTAATAGCATTAATAATCCCTCTATAAAACATACTCAACGTCCTTTCTTCCTATCAACAGGATAGATATGGACAAGTCTGCTGAGAGATTTCTTTTAATATTTAACCAACCTTCCTGGGAGTAAATTAAAATGTCAAATGAAAACAAGCGCAACCCGCTGGCTGTCGCGATTGGGACAGCTTTTGTCGTGTCTTTATCAGCCACCCCCGTTGTCAATGCGGCGGATAATCCTTTTTCAACAACGCAAATAGGAAACGGCTACATGGTCGCAGACAGTAGCCACGGTGAAGGCAAATGCGGTGAAGGTAAATGTGGTAAGAAAAAAGGCAAAGAAGGCAAATGCGGTGAAGGTAAATGTGGTAAGGAAAAAGGCAAAGAAGGCAAATGTGGTGAAGGTAAATGTGGCAAGAAAAAAAGCGAAGAAGGCAAATGCGGTGAAGGTAAATGTGGCAAGAAAAAAAGCGAAGAAGGCAAATGCGGTGAAGGTAAATGTGGCAAGAAAAAAAGCGAAGAAGGCAAATGCGGTGAAGGTAAATGTGGCAAGAAAAAAAGCGAAGAAGGCAAATGCGGTGAAGGTAAATGTGGCAAGAAAAAAAGCGAAGAAGGCAAATGTGGTGAAGGTAAATGTGGTAAGAAGCATTAATTCTCCAAATATTTGCTTAATGCCATTTTCATGAGAAAAAAATACCCTATACAGGGAACAGGGTTAGGTTTGCGGCGGGCTTTTCTGAGTTCCGCCGCTACCTCTTTATCCGGCAGGGTTGATTTTATTGAGGTGGCGCCGGAAAACTGGATTGATGTCGGCGGACGGTACGGGCATTTATTTACGGCAATCACCGACAAATTCCCGCTGGTCTGCCACGGTCTTAGTTTGAACCTGGGCGGGACCGCCCCGCTTGATGAACCTTTTCTGAGACGTATCCGTCAATTTCTTGATACCTACCATGTATGCTGTTACAGCGAGCATCTCAGCTATTGCGCCGATGAAGGCCATCTCTATGATTTAATGCCCATCCCGTTCACTGATGACGCTGTTACCCATGTCTCGGATCGAATAAAAAGGGTACAGGATATTATCGGGCGCAGAATGGCAATAGAAAACGTGTCTTATTACGCCGCTCCGGGGCAGGAGATGCGAGAGAGTGAATTTATCAACGCGGTCCTTGAGGAAGCGAATTGTGATGTGCTGATCGATATCAACAATATCTATGTCAACAGCATCAATCATCGTTATGATGCCGAAGACTACATGAAATCCCTGCCCGGTGAACGGATCGCCTACGCACACATCGCCGGACATTATAACGAGGCGGAAGATATTATTGTGGATACACATGGCGCTGATATCATTGACCCCGTTTGGGAACTGTTGGCAAAGGCGTATGATCATTTCGGCGTATTTCCGACATTGCTGGAGCGGGATTTTAATATTCCGGACATTGACGAACTGCTGGAAGAAACTGACAGAATCCGCTCAATACAGTTGACACATGGGGAGGAACGCCGTGACAACGGTGCACAACGATTCAAAACCTGATTCATTTCGCGACCTGCAACATACCTTTACCCGGCACATGCGCGATCCGGAAAACACACCGATACCCGCTAACATTGAGCGACGGCGGATTGATATCTATACCGACTTAATCTACAGAAATATTGAAAGTGCTATCGCTAACAGTTTTCCGGTATTACGCAAGATCACCACGGATAAAAACTGGCATGCGATGTTACGTGACTATGTCAAGAATCATATTGCGCGCACACCCTGCTTCCCCAAAATGCCGCTGGAGTTTCTTGATTACCTGGAACATGAACGCGATGCCGCAAATGATCCCCCGTTTTATTTTGAACTGGCGCATTATGAATGGGTGGAATTGTCCTTGACTCTTGATCGACGCGACATTTCCTTTGATACGGTTGACCCCGAAGGAGACCTCCTTGATGGCAGACCCGTGCTGAGTCCGCTGGTGCTGCCGTTGGTTTATCAATGGCCAGTACACAGGATCGGCCCCGATTATATGCCGGTAAAAAAACCGGACCAGCCAAGTTATCTGATGGTGTATCGCGACCGCAATTACGAGATCGGATTTATGGAACTCAACCCGGTCTCCGCCAGGTTGATTGAGATATTGACCCATGACAATGCACATAACGGCAGAAGCATCCTTGAGGCGATTTCGAAACAGATCCAGCATCCCGATCCTGACGTCGTTATCACCGGCGGGCTTGAAACCATGCGGGACTTCCGATCAAAGGATATTATTCTGGGTACGGTCAATTCAATTGAATAAAAATAAACAAGGGACAGTGGCGAGAAAACCACTCTCCTGCTATCCCGGGAGTGAAAAATCGTCACTCCTGCGCGGGCATGTCCCCGATATGCCTTAGTCGGGGGGAGAAAACCGGCTGCTTTCCCGGCTGGTAGCCGCATAAAAATAATGTGTGTTAATCTTGGTGGCAGATAATAAATTCAGCGGGATAAAGCATGACAAACACAATAGCGAACACCATAGAAACGCGCTTTGAGCGATTAGGGTAATGTTGACCTCAACAACCTTTCTTTTTTTCATGATGCTGTTGCTCCTTGCCGCATTACTGGAGCCGGTGACAAAGAAAACGCCATTGCCTTTCAGTATCGTACTGGTCGTCCTCGGATTTCTCGGCTCGGAAATCACGACAAAACTGCTGCATATTGATATCGGCCTTCGGTGGGATAATTTCAAATCTATTGTTTTCAATATTATTTTACCCATCCTGATTTTTCAGACCGCCATGGAAATCAATATCAAGGCCTTGTGGCGGAATATCGTGCCCATCATGATTCTGTCCCTGCCGTTGATCGTCGTCTCCACCCTGCTTATCGCTTTTCTGTTATATGTCGGTATTGACCACCCGTCAGGGTTCCCGTGGATTGCGGCTTTGATTGCCGGCGCGTTGCTGTCCGTAACAGACCCCTCATCGGTGGTAACATTATTAAAGCAAAACAAGACCCCGGAAAATCTGCAAATGCTGCTGGAGGGCGAGAGCCTGTTTAACGACGCGACCGGTATCGTGTTATTCAGTGTCCTGATAGCCATTGCAACCAATCCATACGCGACGGTAGACACGGGGACACTGGCATTGCACTTTTCCGAAGAGTTCTTTGGCGGGATCATCCTCGGCATGATTGCAGGCGGGATCGCTGTTTTTCTGATCAAACTGTTAAACACTCAAAAAGGCTTTATCCTGGTCAGCATTATCAGCGCCTATACCTCCTTTACACTGACGCAAAACATCCTGCATTTTTCAGGGATCATGGCCGTGCTGATCTGCGGTATGATCATCAGCTACTACTGTCGGGCCCACCTGTCAGAGACCTCTTTCGCAAGACAACTATGGCAATTTCTTTCCGGAGTCGCGGAATCCCTGATATTCCTGCTCGCCGGGGTCACGATTACACTGATGATGTTTACCGATAGATGGCTGGCCATGCTGATTGGCATCGGGGCCGTCATCCTGACCAGGATGATCGTCATTTACGGTTCTTTTCCATTTATCTCATTGTTACCCTTCACGGAAAACGTACCGCTTAAACACCAGACAGTACTTGTCTGGGGCGGGGTAAGAGGCACCGTCACACTGGCGCTGGCATTATCACTGCCACTGGCCCTGGACTACTGGTACACGATTCAGTCAATCGCCTATGGCGTCGTCATCTTCACTCTCTTTTTCCAGACGATAACAATGCCTCTTATCCTGAAAAAATTGACAAATTGAAGTATACACTCCGAATATTCCAGCTTCCTCACGTCTGCTACACAGCAATGATGAAAAAAACGGGCGGAACAAACAATAACTCCCCGGGAGGGATTCGCCGGTTTTCTGTTCCCTATCTTGCGTGACTGCCGTCACACATCGGCGGCTGACCGGTTTGCTTGCAGACACAGAACCAGACAGTACTTGATTCCGTTGCAGTGTATTGGATCGGATTAAATTCAGTACCGCTGTGTGAACCGTCACAGAAAGGCTGGGTCTTGCTCTTGCCACAGGCGCACCACCAGTAATCCTTTCCAGCTTCAACTTCAACGGCTATCGGCGCCATACCGGTGTTTTCCGTGTCGCTCATTTTTTCCTCCCCATATTGTTTTACTGAATTTTCCTGTCCGCTCTGTCCGACACATCTCCCAGGTCGGGAAAGCAGACCCATCCAACCCCTTTCACGGCAAAGCCATACACGATCCTTACCCGCCCCCCGGCACTTAAATTTTTTCGACCTGTACGAGGTTATCGGAGAAGGTCGGGGCATTACCCATATTCGCAAAGCGGGCTGAACTGATACTGTTGACCGTGCCGGTACCGTTGAGCTGGCGCCAGTAACCCAGGGTCGCCACCACCAGGCCGGCGCTCACATCGTCGGTGATCCGGGCATCGCCCTCAAATCCACCGCGATCATTGAACACGCGCACCCTGTCGCCTTCCTTGATGTCGCGCAAGGTGGCGTCTGCGGCGTTAATCAGCACAAACTGCTCTCCCTGGTTTTTAATTTTCTGCGTCATATTGGCATAACAGGAATTCAAAAAATTGTGGCTTTTGGGTGAAACGATGTTGAGCGGATATTTCCCGGCAAGTTCGGGATTAGTCCCATGCGATTCTTTCGGCGGGACATAATCCGGCAGCTCATCCAGCGCCTCGCCAGACTGGAAACCTTCATACATCTGACGAAAGGGTCCTGCCACAAAGTTAACGGCACCGGCGGCCTTGAACTGGCATTTACCCGTCGGGGTTGGAAAATTGCCTTCCCTGTGCGGACAGCGATCATCCTTTGTGCCGATGTTCAGACGGGCAAAACCGTTTTCCCGTAAATAGTCAAGGTCAATGCCATCGCAGGCGGGGGCATCCCAGTCAATATAGTTTTCCAGACAGGTTGAATCCGACCAACTGAATTGCTCATCGTCATAACCCATCCTCGCCGCAAGGCGGCGGAAAATTTCATTGTTCGGCAGGGCTTCTCCCGGTGCCTCAACACTGCGGGCATTATAGGTCAGGTACAAGTGCCCCCAGGACAAAATGATATCTTCATGTTCCGCGCCCATTGAGGCGGGCAGGACGATATCGGCATAGGAGGCCGTATCGGAAATGAAATGCTCGGCGGAAACTGTAAATAAATCATCACGCATCAGACCCTTGACGATTTTCTCGGTCTCGGGCGCCTGTGTTACCGGATTGGCGTTCCAGCACATCATGGATTTTATCGGAATATCCAGCGCCATCTCGCCGGTCAATGCCCGCCCGATCTGCAAGGCGTTAATGACGCGTGTTCCCTCAGGGATAAAATCAGGACGGCAGATAACATCAAATTTATACGGGTGTTCCCATACCAGGAACTGGGTGGCGCCGCCACCGACATGACGCCACGCACCGGTCAGCGCCGGAATACTGGTGACCGCGCGAATCGTCTGGCCACCGCCATAGTGCCGCTCCAGCGCCACTCCCATGCGGATTGCCGCCGGTTGTTCGGTCGCGAGTTCTTTCGCCAGTCGGCGAATATCATCCACCGCCACGCCGGTGATGGCTTCGGCCCATTCAGGCGTGCGACTCGCGGCGCGTGCCGCCAGTTCGGCATAGCCCTCCGTATAGTTATCAACATAATCCTGATCCACCAGTCCCTGCTCAATGATACTGTTGATCACGGCCATTGCCAGCGCCCCGTCGGTACCCGGTTTCGGGGCAATGTGCCAGTCAGCCTGTTTGGCCGTGCGTGATGCATAGCTGTCAATAACGACAACTTTCGCACCCTTCTTCCTGGCGTCCTCCACGACATGCCAGTGATGCAGATTGGTGCTCATGCTGTTGCAGGCCCAGATCACGATATATCTGGAATGGACATAACTTTCCGGATCAACGCCAGAGGTCGGACCAACGGTCGTCAGCCAGGCGGTACAGGAACCTTCGCCGCAAAAGGTACGCTCGCACACAGTGGCACCCATACGGTTAAAAAAGGCATCACCGCCGTTCAGGCCATGTACCAGACCCTGGTTGCCCAGATAGCTGTAAGGGATGATGGCCTGCGGGCCATATTCTTCAATAATGGCTTTCCACCTGCTGCTGATTTCGTCCAGGGCCTCGTCCCAGCCAAGGCGTGAAAACTGTTTGCTGCCTTTCGGACCAGTACGACGCATCGGATATAACAGACGATCAGGATGATAGTGACGTTTTTCGTAGTCTTTCAGTTTGACGCAGAGACCACCGCGTGTCATGGAGTGCTCCCTATTACCGCGGACGCCGACCACTTTGCCGTCTTCAATATCAAACACCATCGCGCAAGTATCAGGACAATCATGCGGGCATCCACCGAATGCCGTTTCCATTTTGGGATTGGCTACCATAGGTCATTTCCTCACGGTTAGTTTTGGACGTGATAAATTGATATTCGTATAATCAGGATACTAATACCGAGAATGAAAGTAAAATATCGTTGCGTTTCCAGCCTTTCATCGGAGTTTCACTTTGCACATGGCAACATATCGGACAGATCACGTCGTTACCGCCTGGTTACTCGTCCGCACGGTGCTGTGGACATTGCTGTTATTTTTCACCCAGCCGACCCTGCCGCTGGACGTGCTGGAACATCTGGCATGGGGACGGGAATGGCGGCTGGTCTATGCCCATCACCCCGGCTTGCCGGCATGGATTAACGAGGCATTGAATCTGGCGACCGGGGGCTCCCGGTTGGCTTTGTCCGCCACCGCGCCGGTGTCGGTTTCCCTGGCGATGGCGGCAGTGTGGTTACTGGCGAAACGCGTGGTGAGCGAACCGCGGGCACTCGTCGCCATGCTGTCCCTGGAAGGAATCTGGTATTTCAACGTCGTCGCGACAGAGTTTAATCATAATATTTTACAACTGGCGGCCTGCGCATGGCTGTTTTATCTGACACATCGCGCTTTTGTCGGAAAATCCGATTATCGGCACTGGATCGCCCTCGGTCTGGTGGCGGCGTTGTCGCTTTACGCGAAATATTCCGCCGTATTGAGTCTGCTTGCAGCGTTCGCCTGGAGCGTCGCGGCGCCAGCGACGCGAAAGCGCTGGCAGACACCCGGACCATGGCTGGCACTGACAGTGTTCGTCGCGTTGACCGTGCCGCAGATCATCGCCTTGCTTGAACTGCGCCTTACGCCGTTGCGTTTTGCACTGGCGCGCGCCGATGGAGGCACGAAAGAGTGGATACACCACATCGCATATCCGTTACGTTTTGCGATCGCACAGGCGGGGGCGGTGTTACCGGCGTTATTGCTATGCATACTTGCCATCGGCAAGAAGCACGGTGGCGACTCCGTACCCGGGCACGTCACCGGGAACAAAACCGACCGCGGCTTTGTCGCCGTTGCCGCTTTCGCCCCGTTATTGCTGGCTTTACTGATCTCCGCCGTCGGCGGCTGGCGTTTCAGATCCATGTGGGGCGCGGCGATGGTGTCCTTTATCCCGCTGTGGCTGTTGATGGTTTTCAGCACACGCGAGTTACGACCGCGCCGCGCCCTTACCGGTGCCTTGTCCATCGCGGCGCTGACGCTGGCGGTTGTCACCCTGATCAATATGGGGGGTCCTTACCAGAGTGGTTATGGCAAGCGGATCCACTGGCCGGGACACGAGATCGGCCAGCATCTTGAAGCGGAATGGCGGGCGGCGTTTGATGCGCCGTTACGCTTTGTCGCCGGACCGAAACATATTGCGGCACTGGTTTCCTTTTATGCGCCGTCGCGTCCTTCCGCGATTCTTGATGGTGATTGGGAAAAGAACTTCCGGGTAACGCCCGACGAGTTTGCCCTCTGTGGAGGGATAATCGTGTGGGCTGTGCACGACGGGAAAAAGGAAGATATTCCGCCTCCCGCTTTTGCCGGGGACTATCCCGAGGCGTGGCGTATCACGGACTTTATCGTTGACTGGCGGACAACAGCGGATATTCCTCCACTGGTAATCGGCGCATTACTGGTGCCGCCGCGCGACGACAACGCACGGTGCATGCATTGATCCACAGTCAAACGGTCCCTGCCGCAATCAAACAGATCAAACACCATCACCGGTTTTCTACAATAACAGTCGTCTGCTAAAATAGACCAATTTCAATGGCGGCTACCGATATGACACCCTTTGTTATTGCGACAATGTATAAATTTGTGCATCTGCATGATTATGCATCACTGCAATCAACGTTATTATCATTTTGCCGAAAGCACGAGCTTAAAGGGACCCTGCTGTTGGCGCAGGAAGGGATAAACGGTACGCTGGCCGGTAGCCGCGAAGGAATTGACGCCTTATTGGATTTTCTCAGAGCGGATTCGAGATTATCAGAACTTGTACACAAGGAATCTTACGCCGACAGTATTCCCTTCCATCGCATCAAGATCAAACTGAGGCGGGAAATTGTAACAATGGGATGTCCGCAGATTAAACCGTTCAAACGCGGCGGCACCCGGGTGGAACCTGCGGACTGGAACGCGTTTATCGATAATCCGGACATCCTGCTGCTGGATATACGAAATAAATATGAACACCGTATCGGCACATTCAAAAACGCGGAACCGTCAAACACGGTGAATTTTCGTGAGTTTCCCGGCGATGTAAAGCGGCGGTTCGACCCGGCAAAAAATAAAAAGGTGGCAATGTTCTGCACAGGCGGTATCCGTTGCGAGAAAGCGAGCGCCTGGATGCTGGCACAAGGCTTTGAAGAGGTATACCAGCTCAACGGCGGCATCCTCAAATACTTGCAGGACATTCCCGCGGAAAACAGTCTCTGGCGGGGCGAGTGTTTCGTGTTTGACGAACGTATTTCGGTCAACCATGAACTGTCTGCGGGCACCTACGTGCAATGTTTTGCCTGTCGGCGGCCTTTGTCGACCGGCGATATTAAATCGGACCACTACCAGCCGGGGGTCTCGTGTCCTTACTGTATTAATGAAACAAGTGAGAAACAACGTGCCGGTTTCAGGGAGCGCCGGCGTCAGGTCCTGCTGGCGGAGAAACGTAATGTACAGCATGTGGGCGGCGGTGCGTGAGCATACCCTCTTTCTACATTTCAGTTATCGTTTCAGTGACCGGGTGATGGGTTATACTGATGTTGATTCATACTTGTCATTGGTCATGATCTCAAAGGGCAGATGAAAACGGCGGTCGAGTTCATCCCGCCACTGCTCCACCGGTTACCCGCACAGACAATCAGGCAACGTTGCAGATCACCGCGAACCAGCATCTCCTCGAGCAGGAGTCCGGTCATGATTATCTTCCCGACCCCGAGTTCATCGGCCAGCAGAGAGCGCAGGGGCTGACGGGGCAGCACAGCTTCGTAAACAGCCGTGTGTTTTGGTGTGGCAGGGGTTCGGACGGCGAGCCGGATGCGGTAGGCCTCGGAGACCAGGCGGAAGAGTACGGCGTCCCCATTGAAGCGCCAGGGTTTGCCGTCCCGGAGAATCTCCAGGTCGCCTTCACGGTCCTAGTAGATCGATTGCGCTGACCAAGCCTCCTTGCAGATCAGTTCCAGGACGACAGAACCGACCCATGAGACGGCGACAACGGTACTCAGAACGTCGGGCAGGATGCCCTTCACGACAACCCCTAGCCCCAGTTCTTCAAGCCGGACCATTTTACCTCCCCTTTCCCGCCTTGCCTTTCCGCAAGACAGGGGTCACACCTTAAAAAATAAATATTGACGGTTTCGTAAAAGCCGGAATTTGTCGGGGATGCCGGAGGCGAATTGAAGCGTTGCGATGCAATGGGTCAATATCAGACTATGCGACATATTTCAATCGTAAAGATGGCAGACATGAGCATGTGTTTCAAGGAAGGTTTTTTAAAATGTATACTTAAAATAGTCTATATCTTTTTGAAATTTTTCGGCAATAACCTTCTTCGTCCTGTCCGTATAAAAATCCCTGTAGTTCTTTGAAGAAGAATGTATGTTGCGATTGGCTTTTATGCTCAGGAGTCGTACCCGGCCCTCTGTCCGTTCTGCTATTTCCTTTATTGCCATGTCAAACTGTTCAACCTTATATACATAATCCATAACGCACTTTCCGTTTTCATCGCAGAACCAGTCCATCTGGTTTTTATGTAAAGTTGGATGAATGCAAGTATCACTGGCATAAAGATGTCTGTCGCAGAAATCTTCAAAGGTTATTGTATCTTTTACTTGAATTCCCTCACGTCTGAAATATAAGGATACCGCCCGGGACCAGGGATTTCTAACCGCGGAAAACTTAAAGAAGTCATTAAATATCTTATTTGCTTTTTTCCTGATATCAGCATCTCTTAAAACACTTCCGTTAGGAAATGTATAATTTTTCCCCAAAGACTTCTTAAGAAAGTATACATACATGGAATCACGGATTTGCATAATATTGAGATGGGGATTTTCAATCAATGAAAGGCCCCAAAGGTGGATTTGTTTCCTGACAGAAACGGTTCCGTTTTTGGGAACAGCAATAAAAATGCACTGTTTTTCAAAATTTATCGCTTCATTGAGCAACAAAGCTTCAGAGGGTTTTGTCTTTTTTCCCGTCAATATTTTCCCCCCTCAATATTTTTTTCAGAACTGATCTGACCAAATGTAACTTTTCTTTCATATGTTCCTTTTCCGAGCCCGCCCATTTGGGACAACGTAAATTTTATATATAATAACGAACACTGACAGGAAGTACAACGACTTATTGTTTCAATATATCAATCATCATGGTTTGCATGATGAAGTGATACCGTCCCCACAATTCTTATTCATAATCCGACAACGCTGCTTGTCATGTAAGCATTCGATCTGGTATATGTCAATCTGGTATATGTTGCAGATGATGGCTACCACGGTTTCGTATGGTACCCTATGGTCCCGCCTGGCAAGGGCCATTTGCGGCCATTGGCCATTTGCAATGTATAGCTTTCAAGAATAACTTTTTCGCCTTTTCTTTAACACTGAACACCCCCGTCCATATACATCAAAGTTTTCGATGCGTCTGCCAATCCAAGGTAACTTCACCAAATGATAATATCCCATAAGTACAAGTTTATATTTCTAAAAACCTTTAAAACAGCGGGAAGCAGCATAGAATACTACCTGGCGCAGCACTGCGACCTGGAGGATATAATTATCCCCATGAACAATGAAAAGGATTGCAGTTATGCTCGCAACTGGAAGGGTTTTATTACCAAATATGTTCGTCAAAACCTGGGCCGAGATATCTTTTTCCGGAAATTCGAAGCTCTTTCGACAATCTGGGCTCTCAAAGAGCTGGCAACAAGTCCACCTGTCTATAACCAACAAAAAGCATCCATCGCTCTTGTCGACCTGCTGGATATGTGTGGCCATATGGAGGCAAGACCTGCCAGGCAGGTGGTCGGTGAAAAGATATGGAACGACTATTTTGTTTTCTGCGTTGAGAGAAACACCTGGGGAAGATTAGTGTCTTTTTATCTTTGGAAAAAAAGATATCTCCAAATAAATAAAAAAGGAGAATTAAGTTTTGCCGACTTTATCAATGATCCACAGAACAGAAAACACAATTTCCCTTTTTATGCTGATTCTTCAGGCAGACTGATGGTCGACAGGATATTGAGGTTTGAAAATCTTGATGAAGAAATAGAGCAGGTATGTCAAAGGCCAGGGCTCCCTTTCGAAAACTGGAAAAAGAGCAAAAGGCTAAAAGTATCTCATTATCCTGACGAACATGGATACAAACATTTCTATACTGAGCAACAAAAAGAACTGGTTGCCAAAGATTTTGCCATCGAAATAGCCTTGATGGATTATACCTTCTGACACCACAGCGACATTGAAAGTCAATCAAGACCAGATGTACCCGAGGCAAGCCTTGTGACGGTATTTATGTCGTACGAACAAGCCTTTCAGAGAAACAGATGAATGTAGCCCGGGATCATGACAGGGAACGGCACTTCCCTCCAGGGACTGAAACAATTTCGTTTCGCTATTGATTCAGAAATTACTTTTATCTTTCGCCTGGCGCAATTTATCAACTGAGCGAATGGTGCTGTCTTTGAATACTTCAAAAGCTTTGAGAATCTCGATCTGCTTGCAAGCACCGGAGATTACGAGCTATGGTCTCCAAGGGATGTGAATAAAACTGTTACGCTATTTTTTAGGGCAAAATTTCGAAGTGCCAGGTCAAGAGTTCTGAAATTATGAAATTCTATTTGACAGATAATATCCTGTACATGAATATCGTCTAGTAAATTCAGAACAATATGATATGGGACATTTACATGTTTCACACGAGAAATTACAAACGGCCATGTATTTTCGACCCTTGGAGCTATTGACCCGGGCGGCTTAATCAATCACTCATGGGCCGGGTTATTTCATGAAGAAATCCTTCCGGAACTCCCGGTAGTTACGCAAGCATTATCACAACACGAACGGCTAGCCGACAAAAGATTTCTTCCATGATCGGATTGATGATTCTGCAACAGAGGCATGGTCTTACCGATGAGGAAACCATGGAATACCTCTGTTTCAATATTCAATGGCGGTACATTCTCAATGTCACCAATGGGTCTGACGCCTATTCGTATGCGAACCCCAAAATCTTTGGACCATGCGCTATTTTGGCCGCATCGGTTTGTTTGTCAGGACCCTCAAGAAATTCTTTGATTACCCATGTCCGGATTGAATCTGCGGACAAAAATGATACCCATGCCCTTTTGCCGACCATTGGAAAAAACGTCGAAAAGGATATGGTTCAATTGAGCACAATTAAATTTTTATCTGTTAAAATGGCCGCATGATGTTTTTGCAAGACCATCATATGTTTGATGGCAAGAAAATATGATTGCTGGAATGAGGTTTCCATTCAGGCACTATGTACGGAAATTTATAGTTCCCGTTCAAACACCACCAATGAACAGACATACGTTGATGACACTGATATGACACTCGAAAAAACAAAGATTGCCATTTTGACTCCCAGCACAAGCCGTGGCTGTAACTATAGCGATCCGGGCAAGATCGACTTGACAGAGCGTCAATGTCGTTCTCTCTATCCCAAGATACGGGATGAATACGAATATACCATTTACCTGGGGTATGACCCGAACGATGCCTTTTATGACCGGGAGGAAACAGAACGAGGTTTGAAAAAATATCTGACCCGGCATTATCCACGCCTGCATCTCCAGTACCTCAAGATACCCGGGAGTTATGATACCCTGGCCCAAAAATGGAACTACCTGTATGAGCGGGCCTATAATGACGGGATGGATTATTTTTACCAGTTGGGCGATGATGTCTTGATTTTAGATGAAGGCTGGGAGGATGAATTCACAGGGCAATTGCGGCGGAACAACAATTTTGGTGTCACCGGTCCCATTGATATTAACAATCTCCGCCTGTTGACCCATTCCTTTGTCAGCCGGGCCCACTACGAAGTTTTTGGATATTATTATCCTCCGGAATTCAATGCCTGGTATTTTGACGACTGGATAGAGAAAATATATAGTCCCCAATATAGATACTGGAATAATAAGAAGATCCAAAACCGCCCAAAACCACCGAGATATTCACCGGAAAATTATACCTTAAAACAAGGAGATCTCGAGGAGCATGTGGAGACAGGCCGCCGCAAAATTGCCGACTATCTCGACCAGCATCCGGAGAGAAAACCGGACCCGCCTGGTGATCCGGTGAATATGATTCTCGTCAGTGTAGTCATGACGACTTATAATCGTGCCGATATGCTGAAGGAGAGTGTGGAGAGTATTTTAGGGCAAACTCATTCTCATCTGGAATTGTTGATCATAGACGATGGCAGCACTGATAAGACGAGCCAGGTAGTTGCAGAATATACCAAAAGAGACAGTCGTGTTAAGTATTACCGCCTTTCGGAGAATATCGGTGTCTGCCGGGCGCGTATGCACGGCATAAAGTTGGCAAAGGGAGAATATATTGCCCTGATGGACGATGATGATATATCCTATCCGCACCGCTTGGACTGGCAACTCCGTTACCTGGAAGAGCACCGGGATATAGATGCCTGCGCCTGCTTGTTCCACGATGGAAGTCGCTCTCATTATTTTGCCCCGCAAGCCTTGAACCCATCGGCCAATACCATAAATATTTACGGTACGTACAGTCCCTGCCCATTTGTCCTAGGGTCCCATTCTATGTTCCGCAAAAAAGCCCTGCTGGCCTGTGGCTATAGAGATTTTTTCTTTGAAGGCATTGAAGATGAAGACTTGACCTTGAGGTTTCAGGAAAGATACCGAGTCGGTATGGTTTATGAATATCTCTATATATATCGTTGGGATATATATCATTGGGGTCGGGATATATATCGTTGGGAGAACCGCAACCGCTCTCATAGGTCTGCCAGAAAAATCTTGTTGATTGTTGCGGCTGAAGTCAGTGCCTGTTGCCGCAGATTAGGCCTGCCGGACCCAATTGAAAAAGAGCTGCCACTTGCGCAGATATTTTCAGTGGTCCCCGACCTTCCCCTGCAAAATCGGCAGAATTGGCGTAAGAACATATTGTCCTTTATTACTGATGGTATGTGCAAAAAAGCATCTGCAGTGGATAGAGAACACCTGCTGTTTTTAGCAGGACTTCTCGGAAGACGCTCAAGGATTATCGTGAGTTTTTGGTTGCATACCAATAACAGGCAACGTTTACAGATGTTACCGAAACTGCTTAGTTTGAAGCTACATGCCAAGCTATGCAGCATAATATGGCACAAAAGGATTCACCCGGGATTAAAACTTATCTCTGCAAGAGCTCGTAGCTTCGTAAAAAGTTAAAAAAACAGAATCGCTACCTGTGATTTCATGGTTACAGCGTTTCAGTTACTAGGTGATTGGTTATACTGATGTCGGTATATACATAATCCATAACGCACTTTCCGTTTTCATCGCAGAACCAGTCCATCTGGTTTTTATGTAAAGTTGGATGAATGCAAGTATCACTGGCATAAAGATGTCTGTCGCAGAAATCTTCAAAGGTTATTGTATCTTTTACTTGAATTCCCTCACGTCTGAAATATAAGGATACCGCCCGGGACCAGGGATTTCTAACCGCGGAAAACTTAAAGAAGTCATTAAATATCTTATTTGCTTTTTTCCTGATATCAGCATCTCTTAAAACACTTCCGTTAGGAAATGTATAATTTTTCCCCAAAGACTTCTTAAGAAAGTATACATACATGGAATCACGGATTTGCATAATATTGAGATGGGGATTTTCAATCAATGAAAGGCCCCAAAGGTGGATTTGTTTCCTGACAGAAACGGTTCCGTTTTTGGGAACAGCAATAAAAATGCACTGTTTTTCAAAATTTATCGCTTCATTGAGCAACAAAGCTTCAGAGGGTTTTGTCTTTTTTCCCGTCAATATTTTTCCCCCCTCAATATTTTTTTTCAGAACTGATCTGACCAAATATAACTTTTCTTTCATATGTTCCTTTTCCGAGCCCGCCCATTTGGGACAACGTAAATTTTATATATAATAACGAACACTGACAGGAAGTATAACGACTTATTGTTTCAATATATCAATCATCATGGTTTGCATGATGAAGTGATACCGTCCCCACAATTCTTATTCATAATCCGACAACGCTGCTTGTCATGTAAGCATTCGATCTGGTATATGTTAATGAAAATGAGATACCATCTTACTTTTTTGTATTACGCCCGTTGAAAAGAGAGTTTTTTTTTGCCAATTGATTATAAAGCCTGCTGGGGAAATTTATTTGACTATGTCACTGTAGCCATGTTACCTTGCTCCCCTGAATATTCTGCAATATTAAGCAGATGATGGCTACCACGGTTTCGTATGGTACCCTATGGTCCCGCCTGGCAAGGGCCATTTGCGGCCATTTGCAATGTATAGCTTTCAAGAATAACTTTTTCGCCTTTTCTTTAACACTGAACACCCCCGTCCATATACATCAAAGTTTTCGATGCGTCTGCCAATCCAGGGTAACTTCACCAAATGATAATATCCCATAAGCACAGGTTTATATTTCTAAAAACCTTTAAAACAGCGGGAAGCAGCATAGAATACTACCTGGCGCAGTACTGCGGCCCGGAAGATATCATTATCCCCATGAACAACGAAAAGGATTGCAGTTACGCTCGCAACTGGAAGGGTTTTATTGCCCGGCATGTTCTTCAAACCCCGCTCAAAAAAAAAGGGTTTTTCCAGAAACTCAAAGCGCTTCGGCACTACCTGATTCTCAAAGAAATCGCAGCAGCCCCCCCTGTCTATAACCAACAAAAAGCATCGCCCGCTCTTGTCTACCTGTTGGATATATGTGGCCATATGGGAGCAATACCTGCCAGGCACATGATCGGTGAAAAGATATGGAACGAATATTTTGTTTTCTGCGTTGAGAGAAACACCTGGGAAAGATTAGTGTCTTTTTATCTTTGGAAAAAAAGAGATCTCCAAATAAATAAAAAAGGAGAATTAAGTTTTGCCGATTTTATCAATAATCCACAGAACAAAAAACACAATTTCCATTTTTATGCTGATTCTTCAGGCAGACTGATGGTCGACAGGATATTGAGGTTTGAAAATCTTGATGAAGAAATGGAGCAGGTATGTCAAAAGCTGGGGCTCCCTTTCGAAAACTGGAAAAAGAGCAAAAGGCTAAAAGTATCTCGCTATCCTGACGGACATGGATACAGACACTTCTATACTGAGCAACAAAAAGAACTGGTTGCCAAAGATTTTGCCGGCGAAATAGCCTTTATGAATTATACTTTCTAACACCACAACGGAGTACCAGGTTGCAAAAAAGAAAAAAGATGTTTTGTGTGCTGGAACATGGGGCGCTTGTAAACGATCCGCTCACTCTGGAACATAAAGAGCAGTTTAACAAAGACTATTGCAGTTTTTATCGTGTCAACTGGCTGACAGACGATGATCCCAACGCCCGGTTCGTTCTCAAAGACTCCCAGCCATCCGAAACGCGCAACTATCTCTACGAACAGGTCCGGGGAAAATACCAATACTACCTGTTCATAGACGACGATATCCGTTTTACCTGCCCTGACGGAGGCGATGTTGCCGAAGCGATCAAACACTACCTGTTAAACTATCGCCCGATTCTGGCCGGCTTTTTTTCATCCAAACGCTGGGGAGACAATCCAAGGGAACATATCCCCGAGGTGGCCTGTGGTCTGGTGCACGATATGGATTCAATAATATTCAAGGATTCTTTCGCCGATATGTGTTTTCCTGCAATCTATCACGGCGTATCCTGGATCTATGACTATGTCTATTTTGCGGCCCTGCAAATTTGTCCGCAAAAATATCACATATACACCCGTATCAACGTGGAAAACACACGTTGCCGCTGGACGATGCCGAAATATCCCAGTCTCTACATACTGACCAATATACGGGATAAAGAAGTTAAAATTATTCGTCCGCCGTATAAAGAAAAAAGGAAAACCTATGGGGACCTGCGTCGTAAATCCTTTCATTCTCGAAAATACATTGGCGGCATTCAAGAACCGTTCGGACTTGTCTTTAATGACAATTGTCAACCATCCGCGGAGGATTTCGAGATGACGCCGGAAGCCTTTGCCGAAGTCATTGATACATCACACCCCGACTTCGTCAAGCGGACCGCTCTACTGCCTCCCGATTCAAAAGACAAAAAAATATATAAAAAAAACAAGCAGAAAATCTTACGGAAAAAGGCTATAGAGGCTATAACCTCCAGCAAGATTTACAAATATGCTCGCCATGTCAAAATAGCCATCCCCAAAAAATATCATTCGCGAGTAAAGAACACCTTTTTTAAACTGCTGGAAAAAATCGGCCTGCTGGAAAAAATCGGAATTGCTCATTTAATTTAGCTATCCGGGGCTTCTGTTGGTGCGCCTCTTCCGGCGAGTATCGTCCCCGCTTTCAAATGAAACCATCCGCATACTGGCGGCCGAGGCGACGGCGGAACGGCGGAGCCCGAATCCATCCAGTCCCGCCGCACGAAAACCGGGCAGGGAGACGCCCCGGCCAAAACCATCCCTGAGCGCCGGGAAAAAGCCGAAAAAGAATCCCTGATTCCCGCCGTCATCGCCCTAATTTCAAGCAGCGGTCAATGAGAACCCGTTGTCGTGGAGTAAATGACAAAGGGGATGAGCGCACTGGCGGGAAATTAAAAATTCAGGAAATGTTTAATGTTTTCGGTATAATCTCCCGCATGAAGACAAAAAAGCCGCCGCTGATTGTCGACCCCGAAGATATATTTAAGGGCGACGCCCTGTCGCGGGAAAAATCCTGCGAAGATTTGGCCGGTTTTATCGCCGAGGCCGATACCCCGTATGTTTTGGCAGTGGACGCGCCGTGGGGCGCGGGCAAAACCGTTTTCGCCCGAATGCTGCAAGCGGTGTGTCAAAAGCGAGGGATGACAACCGTGTTTTTCAACGCCTGGGAGGCGGATTTTCACGACGACGCGCTGGCGGCGATGATTGGGGAAATATCCGGGAAATTAACTGCCGGAGACGAATTCAAAGCCGTCCTTGATGCGGGGAAAGTGCTAATGTCGAGTCAGATGGCGATGACCGCGCTGAAAACCATTGGACACGCGTTCGGCGCAGGCACACTTGTGGAAGGCTTTGAAAAGGCGCTGGAAAAATTTGACGTGGCAGAAGCATACCGCAAGCGGCGCGCCGCGCTGCAAGCCTTCAAGGCGGCGCTCGCCGATTACGCCGTGAAAAACAACGGGACGCTGGTCTTTTTCGTGGACGAACTGGACCGGTGCCGACCGATCTTTGCCGTTGAGGTACTGGAAAAAATCAAGCATATTTTCGACGCCGAAGGCGTTTTTTTCGTGGTCTCCGTCAACAAGGCGCAACTGGGAAAGACGATTAAGTCCGTCTACGGCGACATTGACGAAAAAGCCTACCTGCGAAAATTCTTTGACCGGGATTATCCACTGGTGAACAGGAAAGGATTCATCGCCTCCGTGCTGGAATATCTTGGGTTCGTAGAACATTTAAAACGTCGCAGAGAATTGTTCCGCCAAGAAGGATTTTCGCCTTACAACATCAATCCAGAGGGTGAAATTAACCTTATGGCCGCGCTGTGCGACGCTTTCGGACTCTCCCTGCGCGACTGCGAACAAGTTGCACAGAGGGTCGCCGGGGCGATGATGAATCTTGACAACAAGAAACACATTTTTCCAGGCATTACCGGGCTTTTCGCCGCCATAGCCGTGGCCGATCCACAGCGCTTCGCGGAGTATCAGAGAATTGTCGCAAATATGCGCGGGAACGAGGACGAACTTGCGCGGTTTCCCCTTGCGGATTTGGCAGCATATTACAAAAAGGCTGTGGGACGGGATTTTGAGGATGGGAAAACGGAGGAAGACCATTTTCTGCAATGGCCTTATGCCTGGTGTTGCGCCAGCCGCTACAGGGTTGACGAGGAATACCAGAAAAAGGTTGATGACATCGTTGACGCCTCGCACATAACTTCTCCGTTTTTTTCAAAAATACGCAAACATGCCAAAGAACCACTTAAGTGCGATGGCTTTTTCTACGACGGAGTTGCGCCTCATCCGAAATGGGTGATTGAAGCGCTTGCACGAACTGGCAAACGCCAGTTTGACGTCGACGACGCAAAATCCTGAACCCCTCCCGAACAGAATCCGGCATAACATTCAAAACCCCATCAGCAACGGGCGCGAAAGCGAGAGTACCGGCAGCGCCAAAATCCCTTCCGCGCCGGTCAATGGCAGGCGACGCCGAATTTCTTCAACCGCCAATAGTTGTATGGCCACGGCACCACAAAACCCGCCGCCAGGGCCAGCGGCAAAACCCACCAGACAATCCGTGCCCCGCCAGTCAGCAGAAAATCCACAAGGTTCATCGCCGTCTCCATCGCCAGCATGGAAATGAAGCCCATGCCCATTGCCGTTCGCAGCGCCTCGCGCCAGGGGAATCCATCGCGACGCAAAATCACCGTCTCCAGCGCGATGCTCGCCAATAGCCCGTTCACCATCGCCAGCACGAAAATCCATATGTCCGGCAGCGAAAGCGCCGTGTATTGGAAACACGCAATCGTGCCGAAATCGCCGGAAGCGCATCCAATCAGGCACCACTTTGTGTTGCGCGCGCTGCGAATCCACGTATGGCGGCAGCTCCAGAATTCGGCGTTCATCGCGTGAGCCCCCGCTCGCGCCAGTCACGTCGGCGGTAGATTGCCGCCGGGCACAGCGATTGAAAAGACGCGATGGCCGCGTCCTTTTCGCGTCGGTTTGCCGCGCCGCGTGAGCGGGAGTCGTTTTTAATTTTCAAAGCCATGAGCCCTCGCGTTTTCAACAATAGATAAGACCAATTATACTCCAACAGCCGTCCTGAATCCGTCCTCGAATCCATGCGCAATAGTCCCTGTATGCGCCGCCCTGTATCCGGCCCCTTACGCGTCCGTCTCACCTTGATGAAACTCGGCGACAAAACCGGAAAAAGGACTCCTTGCCCTCTAGGCGAATGCCCCTCTGCGGCAGCGGAAAAAACAATGATGCTGCCCTACAGTCACGCGCAGGCGGCGAGGAAAGTGAGCCACATTTTCGGCGAAAAATGTATAATTCCGCCATGACTTCGGGCAGACAGGAAATGTGGCACTCGGACGAGGAACTCCGGGCGCTGGCGGCCGGGCCGGAGGGTGAGCTCGTGGAGTGGAAAGCCGGATTTAACGATATAGGGTCCAAACCCCTGCGGAAAACCGTTTGCGCTTTCGCCAACGACCTGCGCGGCGACGGGAAGCCGGGCGTCATTTTCATCGGCATTCGGGATGACGGCTCCCTCAGCGGGGTGGAAATCGGCGATTCCCTGATGAAAAACTTGACCGCAATACTTGACGACCAAAAATTTTCCGCGCCGCTGGACCTGCGTCCGGCCCCCTTGGCTTACAAGGGCGGCAATGTCGCCGCCTTGCAGGTTATGCCATTTTCGTCGCCGCCGGTGCGTTATGACAAGGAGGTCTACGTTCGCGTCGGCCCGACTACCCACAAGGCCAACGAGACGCACCTGCAGACGCTGAACGAACGGCGCCGCCACCGGGATGTTCCCTTCGACATCCACCCGGTTGAGTCGGCGAGCCTGGGCGATTTGAATTTGTCCTTCTTCCGTGAGGAATATCTGCCCGCCATGGTAGACGCCGAAACCCTGCGGGCCAATAATCGGGAAATCACCGCGCAACTCGACGCCGCAAAAATGATTGTGCGCGACGAGGGGGACGACTCCGTTCCCACCGTTCTGGGGTTGCTGATACTGGGGCGTCAAACGCTGGACTTCCTGCCCGGGGCTTATGTCCAGTTCCTGCGAATTAACGGAGACGAACTGGGCAGCGACCCCGTGGATGAGGAGAAGATTTTCGGAACCATCCTGGAAATCACCCGACGTTTGCGGGACAAACTGAGCGCCCACAATCGGGTGCGCGTGGAATATGTGAATGTTCCGGAGGAAAAGCGCCATTGGCTGTATCCGGAAACCGCCATGTTGCAGGTCGCCCACAACGCAATTATGCATAGGCGATACGAGGGCACTAATGCGCCGATCCGGGTTTACTGGTACAATGACCGGATTGAGATTGACAACCCGGGCGGACTGCACGGCGCGGTGCAGGCGCGCATGGCGGAATTCCCGGAGGCGGGATGCGACTACCGCAATCCCAATCTGGCCGAGGCGATGAAAGCGCTGAATCTGGTGCAGAAATTCGGCTCCGGCTTGATTCTGGCAAAGCAGGCGCTGGAGAAAAATGGCAATCCGCCGATGAAGTGGGAGCGGAAATCCTTGGATGTTCATTTCCACTGTACCCTGAGGGCCTCATCATGAACGAAAAAATCCCGATCTTGACCTTCTTCAACAACAAAGGTGGAGTCGGCAAAACCTCGCTGGTCTACCACATCGCCTGCATGATGGAGGATTTGGGACTCCCCGTGCTGGTTTGCGATTGGGATCCACAGGCCAACCTGACCGCTTCATTTTTGAATGACGAGGAGTTGGAATCCCTGTGGGGCGACGAGAGTTCGGAGCCGACCACCATTTTTCGCTGCGTCAGTCCGTTAGTAGACGTGAAAGACGCCCAGAAGCCGAGCCTGTGGAGAATATCGGATCACTTGTCATTGTTGCCGGGCGACTTGATGCTCTCCGGTTTCGAGCAACAGCTTTCCGGCGCGTGGCTGGAGGCGCGGGGGAAGGACACGGCGGACCGCGCCATGCGGATATTGTCCGCTTTTTGGCGAATCGCGCAATGGGGGGCGGAAAACACCAACGCCAAAATTATATTGGCGGATGTCGGCCCAAATTTGGGTGCCATCAACCGCGCCTCGCTCATTGCATCCGATTTTTTTATCACCCCGCTGGGGGCCGATGTTTACTCCCTGCAAGGGCTGAGAAATCTCGGCCCGACCATTCGGGAATGGGGCGAGGAATGGAAAGAATTGCGGGACAAATGTTCCAGCATAATTGATTTTGACATCCCGACAGGGGAAATGCGCCCGATTGGCTATATCGTCAATCAGCCCGGTTCGGTTCGGCTGGACCGGCCGGTGCAGGCGTATGAGAAGTGGATGAGGCGCATCCCCAGCGACTACCGCAAGTTTATTCTGGAAGAGTCGGAGAAATTTCCATCTGATAAATCGCTGGACGACGATCCGCATTTTCTGGCGATAGCCAGGCGTTACCGCAGCCTGGTGCCGATGGCGCAGGAGGCGCGCAAGCCCATTTTCCACCTCACGGCCGCTGACGGCGCCGTTGGTAGTCACTTCATCGCCGCGCAAAACGCCCGGGCCGATTTCAAGGACCTTACCTTGAAAATTGTGGAACAAATGGGCGTCTCAATCCCCGCCGACTGAGTCAACTTGCGCGGCGCAGCGCGCCCATATCGTGATGCCAGGCGTGGACGGTTCCGTCCAGAGGCGACGGGGGATAATCGCCGATGGTGTCCTTTTCGCGTCGGTTTGCCGCGCCGCGCACCGTCGCCGCCACAATGTGGACCATCCACTTGCGGTATTGACCGCAGTGACATACCGACACTTCGTGCAACTCAAAACGAACCGCACCGCAGAGGCAGGAGCTGGTTTGGGGGTTATTCGCCATCCTGTTCCGCATCCTCCTCTTTCTGTTGACGAAATTCCTCTTCCAATCGTTTCAGGCGGATATTGAGAATCTCCCCATCATATTCCCAGTAGTCCGGACCACTGACCGTAGAATTCCACCCCAGGTCGCGACAGAGGATAAGCCCAGCAGATGCGCTAAGGCTCATCTTTTTTCCCTCAAAAATCACTTTTTTGTGATCTTCCGCAACTTTAGCCGTTTTGCTGGAATCCAGCGTAAAGGTTAGATGTGCGTCAACGGGAATTTGCGCCTGAGCGAAATTGAAATATGCCCGCCTCCTAACTTGCCGATCTCGCGCTTCCCTGTCGGCATCGGTGATTTCCGTTCCTCCCGACGACTCCAACTCTTCGATTTCCCCCTCACCGCTATCCACAACTTCGTTGAGTTTGGCCGGGCGTCCCCCGGTCAAATTCAAAGCAGCCGCCACCCTTGAGGGGTGCACTTTATAGAATTCTCGCTTGGGATTGATCCGCTCGGTGGAAAAAACCTCGCGCAATCCCTCCTCCACTTCCTGGGGATTGTCGACCACTACCGCGTGATAAACATCAAACGGGTACGGCACTCCCGTGGAGTACAGCGTTTCGACGCGCTGCTTGAGGTTTATGGTCTTGCCAAATTTTACCAGTTCGGGCATTCCCTCATTCGTGAGGACATAAACGATTCCTGCCATTTTTGTTTCCCCTCTGTCGTGTTGTTGGGTTTACTCTACCACAACCGGCCGATGCCCCTCCCAGCGAATTTTCGGCGACATTTTTTCGTGTATTGACGTCTCAAAAACCCGACGCCAAATGCAGGATTGATGTAAGAGGAATTGATGCGAGATTTGCATATTTATATCAGAATAACCTACAAGGAGGAAAAAATGAAAGGTGTGGACCTTTATCTGCGGACGCGGCGAACGACGCAACTCTCCGCTATCCCCCTGATCAAAAGCTAACGCTACATCCTGAATACCGTTCGTCACTAAATTCAACCACAGCAACATGGCTTCTCCCCGGCATTTGCGGAATTTCCGGGAGCATTCAACAACTGGAAATTGTCCGCCACCAGAGGCATCCACACAGGGCGGGAATGGACATGCGCTTTTAACCAACCCCGCTCACCGCCGCAACGGGCGGAAGATTCTCCATATCTTATGCGCCTCCATCGCCAGCAAAACCGCAAGCGCCATGAAAAGCAATTCCGCCCAATGCTCCGGCGACACCGGACGAACATGCAACACATCCCCCAGCCAGGGCGTATACATCGCCCCAATGTGCAGCAACTGCGCCGCCAAAGTCCCCAGCAACAAAAAGCGATTCCGCAGCGGATTGTGCAAAAACGCCGACAAGGATTCCGATCGGCTGTTAAACACATGCACATTCCCAAACAACACCATCAGCAGCAAAACACTGTTCCGCGCCAAATCCACATCCATCCCCCCGGACAACAACGCCCGAAACAGTAAAAACGCCGCCGTCCCCATCACCGCCGCCGAAATCAAAACCCGCTCCAGCATCAAGCGGTCAAATATCTGCTCCCCAGGCGGACGCGGGCGCCGATTCAACTCGCCCCCCTCCGCCGGTTCAAACGCCAGCGCCACATCCTGAATCCCGTTCGTCACCAGGTTCAACCACAGCAACTGCGCCGCCAGCAAAGGCATCGGCAGGCCGCTAAACAGCGACAAGGCGAACAAGGTCAGCAACGCCGCGCCCGTCGACACCAGCAAAAATATCACCTTGCGAACATTCGCATACGCGATCCGCCCCTCCTCCACCCCCGCCACAATGGACGAAAAATTGTCGTCCGTGAGGATCAACTCCGCGCTCTCCCGCGCCACATCCGTTCCCGACTTTCCCATCGCGACGCCCACCTCCGCCGCCCGCAACGCCGGCGCGTCATTTGCCCCGTCCCCCGTCACCGCCACAAAATGTCCGCACGCCTGAAGCGCCCGGACAACATCCGTCTTCTGCCGCGGCTCCATCCGCGCAAAAACCCGCGCGCGTCCAACCAGCTCCCGACGCGCCTCCTCCCCCTCGGCCGCACGCAACTCCGAACCCGTCACAACCTCCCCCGCGCCGTCCGACTCATCCCGAATCAGCCCCAGCTCCTCCCCAATCGCCCGCGCCGTCATCGGATGATCACCCGTCACCATCGCAACCTCCATTCCCGCCCGACGACACGCCGCCACCGCCTCCCGCGCCGTCGCGCCGGACGCCCGTGCCATGCCGACACTGCAAGGGTGGCTTCGATCCGCAAGGACTCTCCATGTCTGCTGTAAAATCGCCCACGATGGCATAATTCACAAAACAACCCCGACGTCCAGATTCAATATCTCCACCATCGCCGCGCCTGGTCTCGTCTTCCCCCGCCGGATGGGATTGCATGCACACATGAGGAATTGGCGCGCCCCATACGGAAAATGATAAGCGGGAGTAGTATAATAACGAGGAAACCCCGCGCCCAATAACAACCACTCGCGCATAGCGCAGGAGAACTGAGCCGATGAAAAACCGAACCACGATACTATTGTCTGCCCTGGCCTTCCTGATTCTCTTTCCGGCAATTGTGAACGCAGGATTCATCGAGTTGGCGCTTTCCTTGGTCGAAAAAGCCGTCAGCGCCGATGCGCCGTCCGATAGCAAATATCTGTGTTGCGCCATTGCAATTGACACATCTCAAGCAGGACCGCTCTTAAGGTTTGCCGGATTCCTCATCGGGCTCGCCACCGCCGCCTTATTAGTCTACAAAATATGGGCGGGGGTCAGGAAGATCAAGGATAAAGACACGCGACGGGCGCTCGGATGGGCTTGCGGCTTCTCGGAAGAGCTCCTCATCACGGTGGACCCGCCGTCCGACTCCAGGGAAGGCGCACAGGAGCAAGGAAACCCCCGCCTTTTGCAGAGAGAACTCATCGCCTCCGTTATCAGGTTCTTCGGGGAGTTTTTAAAGGCCGTCCGGTCCAGAGATGAAGATGAGGTTGACCGCATAAAAGGCCATCTCGGAACGGCGAGGAAAGAACTCGAAGAGAAGGGCTGGACGAGGCCGGCGGCGATGGTCCCGGGTGGTGCCCTCTATTTTCTTTACAGCGACGATGAGGATGACCGCTCGCCGCCTGCGGGCAGCAACTGGCGGGCAACCGGAAAAAGATTCAAAAACCAGGAAGAGGGTAACGAGTATTGCCGGAAACTCTTGAAGGGCAACCCCCGCATCGGGAAAATCATGTTTTATGACTATGTCTATGGGGATTGGACGAGCATACACACCCGAGAAGAAATACTGGGAGAGGAAAAGCCCCCTGAGGTTAAATAAGAGGGACGGCGCTGTCTGAGCGACCCGGAAATGACGATCCTAAGCGTTACCCAGACCGTCCAGAAGAGACTTCACCTCGGCGGATGATTTAATCATCCTGTAATGCCAGCGGCCATGCCCGCCATCGGCATTGACCGCTGTGGTCCAGCGCTCGGCGGCGTTCTTCTTGACTTCCTTCAACTCGTCAAAGCCCTTGGTCTCCAGTATCAGGTGGCTGCCATCCTGCAGGCGCACCAGAAAGTCGGGCATGTATTCGTGCATTTCGCCGTTGTGCGTGTAGGGAATGCCAAAGCCCATGCCCTCGTTTTTGACAAAAGCGGCAACGTCCTCATGCTGATCCAGGTACCAGGCGGTGGACTGTTCCAGCCGTTTGGTATCGGGCACGACGGCGTTGAGGTGTGATTTTTTGACGGGATAGGGTTCGCGCCTGGTCCAGAAATCCACATCGGCGGTTGAACCGGCCCCGCGCGAATGTTCGTATCTGGGCAGTTCCGGGGTTTCGCCAGCGGATTCATCGGGTCTGATGCCTCCCATCAGTCGCTCAATGACAAAGCCGTAATAGGGCGACAGGAAAACATCACGCTTGTCGGCGGCGGTTGCCACCACCTTTTTTTCTATGTAAGTCTGGACAATTTGCAACAACTGGGCGAAGGCCGCATCGGGCGGCAGCCTGCATTCCCTGTCCCTTAGATAATGCCTCGTCAGCGCCGCCGTCATCTCCCATATATGTTCCTGCAGGCGCTTGCTATCGCGAAACGCCTGAAGGTTAACCGTGGATGTTTTGCCCGGCCCATGCAGGGAAGGCCGACCCGCATTGTCGGGCAATCCCGCCTTCATCTCCACTTCATTGGGTATGTTGGCCGCGTCTATCCTCAACGACGAGATGCTGTCCATATCGCATGTTATGCGGTTGCGCACTGCCTGCCGGTAGCCCTCCACGCGCGGGAATTTTATCTCCATGTCCTGCTTGTCCGGAATGGCATAGATATGGTAGCGCTTTTGTCCTGGCACAGGCCCGGCACCGGATGCCTTGACGGTGAACGCCGAAAGCGGCACGCCCAGCACGCTGGCGATCTCCTCACTCATCAATCCGTCCTCGCCGAGTTCATAGGAGATGCGCCGCAGACCGCGCCCCACCACCTGTTCGCACAGCAACTGCGACATGAACGGGCGCAGGCCGATAATGTGGGTGACGGTGTTGCAGTCCCAGCCCTCGGTCAACATGCCGACGCTGACGATGCAGCGCACATCGCGCCCCGGCGGATGCCTGCCATATCCCAGTTTGTCGGCCAGTTCGGGAAAGCCTTCCGGATACTGTTCGCGCCCCTGACTGTCGCGGGGCCATTCGGTCTTGCCTATGGTGTCCAGCGTGAAGCGCATCCAGCGGTTCTCATCACCCTTTGCATTACCGCTGTCAATCTCATGCTGTACATCGGAATGCACGCAGAGGGTATTGCGTCTGTCCTCCGTGTTGTGCAGGCTGTCAAGGCCCGAATCCGGAATGGCGGCAATGGGCGATTTTCCGTCCGCCAGCCATGCGTAGACGGTATCCGCCAGTTTTTTCGTCTTGCATACTATGATGAATACCGGCGGGCGCGGGTCTTCCTGCCCCGCCATCTTTTGCCGCAGTTGCTCCCACATGCCGCCGAGCATGGCGATGGGCGTGTGAGCGTACTTGAGGATGGCCTCCGGTTTGGCACTGCCCTTCTTGCCACCCCGCTCTGTCGGGGTCAGTTTGGGCAGTATCCACCTCCATATATTGAAGTATCCGGGGATGCTGTCGCCAGAGGAATCACGCGCCGCCATCTGCGGAATCTTGACCAGGCCAGCCTCTATGGCGTCCTGCAGATCAAAGCTGCTTACCGTCCAGGGGAATATTCGGTTGGTGTTATCGCCCGCCTTGCCCAGAAAATAGGGCGTGGCCGAGAAGTCAACGCACATGTTTATGCGGCGATCCTTGTGCACCCTGTCCAGGCCATCAACCCAGACCGTGGCCTCCTTGTAGTAGTAATCGGTGTCTTCCTCATCCTCAAGCAATGCGCCCTGTTCCTTGTCCGCATGCAGACGGTAGGCGTGATGGGCCTCGTCATTGAACACCAGTATATTGCTGCGGGCGCCCAAATCCTTGCCCAGCACCCGCCGCACCACAGCCGTATCCGATTCAATGTACTTCTCAGTCTCAACCTCCACCTTTTTCAGCGCGCCGCTCTTCTTGTCATTCTCTCTGGAGAGAATCGTGAGGATGCCAAGTTGCTCCTGTTTATTCAGCGCCTCTTCAGTCATATAGCGTCTGCCATGAACCGTGGTGTTCTGCTGGCCGATTCTGATATCTTCGCGTACCAGCACCCGCTTGCCGGTCTTCACCACCTTGCTGCCCTGCTGGGTGCTGCGCGGGTCAAAGACATGCCAGTTAGTTGTCAACAACCGCCCCTGTGACAGTTGTTGCATCATATCCGGTGGCACCAGATCGCGGGTACGGTAAATGCTGGCCTCGCCCCGCCCGGGGTCAAGTTCGGCAAGGCGGTCACGGATGGTGACATTGGGGCACACCACCAGCACCGCATCGGAATAACGCTTGTTCCGCGGGCTATTGACCTTGTTCAGAATGCTCCACGCCGCCAGCATCGCCATAACCGTGGTCTTGCCGGAGCCGGTAGCCATGCGGCAACAGCGCCTTTCAAAGGCGGCAAAGCCGTCTTTCAGTTTGTCGGGGCCAGGCTTGTCCTCCGGAATCCTGATGCCCTGCCGAAGGTCGTCCCGCGCCTCGGACAGAAAGATAATCGTCTCGGCGGCCTCCAGTTGCGCGAAGAACAGACGGTGCTCACGCCCCTCTCGGTGCCAATAGTTCAGCAGGTCCATGGTCACCCGGCTGACTCCGCCTTCGCCGCGCCGCGCCATCTCCAGCCACTCGGCAACCCGATCGCGCAACTGCATGACCAGGTCCAGCCTTATTTCGTAACCTGTCTTGCGCTCGTCTTCAACATTGTGGGGTTTGCCGGGCTCCAGATACATATATGTTGCCCTGCGGCGCCCTTCAAGTTTCTCTGCGGGCTCATGGGCACGGATCTTCCAGTGCGCCCCCGGCACCTCATAGGGCGAATTGATGATTGGGTTTTTAACTGCAGTTTGAGACATTAATATTCTCAAGTGTCAGTAGATGACTTGTCATCCTGGTCAGGATCAGGTCCTTCTGATTGCATATTTGAGAGCACATGACTAATTTGCGGGACTTTGGTATTTTGATAGTCCAACAGATTAGCATCCTTGATAACTTTTTCTATATATGCATTTTCCTGCTCTTGTTTTTCACTTAAAGCCTGTGCTTCACCTTGCTCCCCATCGTCATTTTGTTGCACAATATGCACCTCACCTCTGACATGTATGGAACCACCTGCGTCTATAATATTAAGCAATTCCTTCATAGAGTGGGTTAGCCTATTCTCCAGTTCTGATTTTGTTCTCCCCTTGTGTTCTCCAACAGATTTATAAGCATCAGAAATATATGCCTGCACGGCTTTCTTGACTTCACTCGCTAAATTTTTATCAATCTCAGATTTCAATTGCTCTATAATTTCCGGATAATCCTGCAATGCGTTCTCGTTGCGAATCCGATTGATTTCTAGCATTTTCTTGTATATTGATAGCGATTTATCCACAAACTTAAGAATAGCATAGGCAGCCACAGGGGCAACAGCTAGCATTATAATCGGATCACTTGACGCCAAACCTTTTATTTGAAACCCTCCACCAGACTCGTTGTAAGTTTCAGTTATGGGAGGAAGGATAGTTTTACTTATCTTGTTAATATATGCTCCCAGTTTGTCCATCCTGTTACCCACATATTTTCTGGGAATTCTAATACTAACTTCACATTTACCCGCTCGCAAAGAATAACCATCTATATTCAGATGGACAAAAGCGGCTACCAAGTTCGCCATGTGTCCATTAAGCTGGGCTATGGTATCCTTTATTGAAGTAAGCTCGTTTACAGCAATTTGTGGAGTAATTTGATTGCGCTGGAAGATATCATGTATTTTTCTTAGCAAGCTATCACCGTACAAGGAACTAAATCCCAACTCATCCATGGTATTTTTCCATATGATGTCATAGTTCTTTGAAGGAGCATTCTGTAATATTTTCTCAATAATTTCTATCTGCCCTGCTATGCTTTGTTGATCCTGAGTATTCAGATAAATTATCAGGTTATCGAGTAATTCGATTATTGCAGTTTCACTATAGTGGTCCACCAACTTCTTTGCCAAGTCATACAAATGTTCTGTGTTCATGTTATCCTCACTGAATATTTTTCACTACCAGCAGTTTATCCCCGCGGTCGTCCAGTTCTTTCAGTTTTATGTCGGGCAGGCCGGTGATGGCGAACAGTTGGCTGGCGCGGGTGTTCTTCAGCAGGCTGTACTCGTGTATCTTCCAGTGCGCCCCCGCCACCTCATAAGGCGAATTGATGATGGGCTGTTGGACTTCGTTAGTCATTGCCCTTGTGGAGGATGACTTTAAAGTGATCTTCTGTAGCCTCGAAATCCGCTGAGCAGCCATGCTCCTCGCATAAAGGGATTATTTTTCGGCGTATGCCCATGCCTTGATCTTCAAGATAACCGTAATTTCTGAATATTCGGACAAACTCCTGGTTGCGCGATAATTGCGAACCGCTTTTAATCTTTTCAATGGTCATGCCATTGGGGAGGGCGCCCGGACTCTTTACTTCCAGTCGATCGCTATACACCACCACGCGCACGTAATCGGGCTTTGTCCAGTCACGATGAATCAGCGCATTTACCACTGCCTCTCTTATCGCATCTTTTGGGTAATCCCACACTCGCTTTCGGGTCGCGCTGACCATTTCTTCTCTGCTGATATGCGGATTAATGGTCTCTATGATTTTTTCATGCATTGCCGGTTCAACGGCATCCCCGCTATCATCGCGCAGCTCTACATAAGGTATGTCCAGAGTTTCATCCAGTGTCGTATTATAATTTTTATCAAGACCGGGATATACGGTGACACGAACAGTTGCCTGCGGCAACCTTAACCCTGGTTTCTTTGCGAATAGCACATATGCAAAATAGCTGGAAAACAGCTTGTTGTTCTCATTAACCAGGAACCCTCTGTTAGTTAATAACGTATCGTCTATCTTGCCTTCATTCAGTATTTCACCCAGATATTGCTCATAACGGGGTTTGCTCAGTTCTTTAAGTTTTGCTCCGGGCACAGGGAATTTTTCTACCGAAACAAGTCCCCCGGAGGAAAATAGCCTTGCCTGCTGCTGACGATCAGCCAATTGACAAGTGTTACCATAACGGACATAGATGTCTTCGCGATCTTTGTGCTTTCTGGCATATGGCTTACCAGCACCTCTCGGGATAGTAACAATCGCCACTTTTTTATCATCAAGGGATACTTCTTCATAATCCGGGTGGATATAAGGTGTTACATACCTGCCAATCACCGTATCCATCAACCATGCCTGGAGGGTTGGTCGCTGTATACCGCTGATATTGCCGTCGTCTTCAACTCCCAGCAAGATTTGTCCACCATTCATATTGGCAAAAGCAACGATCTCCCTGGCGAGATCTTCAGGTCTAACATCATCGCGCTTGAATTCAAGCTTGGCTCCTTCTCCCTGATCAATCAAGACCTGCAAATCACTCTTCAGCATATCCTTTCCTAGAATCCGTACTTACTTTTGCGTGCATTAAATGCTTCTTTTCCGCCTTCCAGTATTTTTGCGGCCTGCTCCCGTATCTCATCTTTATCAATGGACCCCTGGTCCAGAACCCTGCCACTTTGGCTGTCGCTGCTCAACACCGCGATCAGTTCGGCATCTCCAAACACCGGTATATTGGCATTATGTGTAGTAAAAAGAAACTGACGCCTGTCTTTGAAAGATCGGATATCGCTCACAATACGATCAGCGATGAACGCATTGTCCAGGTTGTCCTCAGGCTGATCAATAATCAAGGGGCCTTGGCGGTTGACTAATAGCAGGCTTAAAATGGCGGTGCACTTTTGGCCAGTAGATAATTTTTCCAGAGGTACATAGTTATCTTTTTGATCAGCATGACTTACATTCAGAGCGATATCTATCTTATCCTCCAGCTCTATTTCCTCCATCTCTAAACGTAACCCCTGCTCCATGTCGCACAATTTTTCTGCAGTCCCCGGGGTTAAACCATAGCGGCCATACTTTTTGACAAACTTGTCCACCTCCTTTTTCTCTATCCATTCTGACCAGGAGATGAGGTCAATGGTATCGTTGGGTTCCCCGTCCAGCCATTTATCCAGCCATTGTATTTTACCGGCACCAACGCCTTTTATTTCTTTGCGCAGCAGAAGCTGTTTCAGATTCTCAAGGTCAGTACAGCGTGACACATTTATCCTTACTTTCCCCTTGAGCTCTCCCTTATTGTATGCATCAGCGGCTTTGCGCATGGCATCATATCTGGAAAAAGCGGCATCGCGGTATGCTTCCAGCAAACCTTGACGATTTTTCTGAAGTGTAATCAAATCTTTTTGTTTTTGTATATATTCTGCCTGTTGCCGATTTATTTTCTCCAATTGCCGCACCTGGTTCTGATATTGCCGGGCTACCTCCTGCCCACTTTTACCTGCAGATCCGGGAAGCCTGGCAATCGCTTTGTCCTGCTCGTTTCGAATGGCTTCCCTACAACGTTTCCAGCCTTCCAACAGGTCGTTATTATATTGCTCTTGAGTAGTGGCAAACCCTTGTTGTAACTGCTGAAATTGCCTATCCATATTGGCTTTTAACTGTGTCAAAAGGCCTCTGATTTTGATTAGTACTTCTTTACTGGACAAACTGTCGATTGCCTTATCGTCAAGAAACTCCAAATCAAATATGTCGGAATAATCGTTTAACCATGTTTCAACCTCATAAAACTGTCCTTCAATACGTTCCTTGATTCCCTTCTCTCGTTCCAGGGATTTTACATGCCGTAACTTATCTTCTATACCTGCCTTTTTAAATTGTTCGAGTTGCTCCTTCAATCGCGGAGCCTGCTGGGCATCTCCCTTCATCTTATCGTAGGCTTCAGTCACTCTGAGGAGTTGTTGTCTGTTGTCTTTCAGTTTCTCCTTAATATCCCGCATGTCATTGTCATGAGGCTGGTAATCGGGCAAGAACCGCTGCAATAATCTTCTCCTGGCATCATCGCTGCTTTCTATATCAATGATTTCATTTTGACCAATAAGGTCAATCCCCGGAAGAATCCGGGATGGCGTCATATGAGATATTTCACCATCCGGATTAATCACTTGTGGCTGTTCACCATGCCGCCGCCTGATAATATATTCTTGACCATTCTGAGCTTGTGATTTTACTTTTACGGTGATTTTAGAATCCGCCAGTTTGGCATCCGCCAGGCGTTTCAGAGATTTATTGCCGGATGTATTCCAATATTCCAGATCCAGCACATAGCGTATGCTTTCTACCAATGTGGATTTGCCTGTACCACGTCCCCCGACAATTGCATTCAAGCGTTTTGAAAACCCAATGCCAGCCTCCTCAAAGAAACCACCTCCTTCCCACTGGATAGACTTGATATACGAATAGGCCTCTGGCTCCGCTTCATGATTCAGGCGAATGCGGGATTCCGGATCCTTAAATGCCATGCAAAATGCCTCAAAGGTTGGTTCCGTCATTTTAATCAAGCAAGAAGCCGAAGGGTATGCCAGTGTTTCAGGCTTATCTATATCTTTAGCGTTGATGACAACAATCGGTTTGTCCCGTTTGTAGTCCGGATTCTTGTTTTCAATAATTTGTTTGTATTTTTGTAAATCTTCTCGATTAACTTCTTCAAGGTCATCTGGTGTACCCGGTATCTGACCTGCGATCACCAGATCAAACTGCTTCCAAAGATCAGCATAGTTATCTCCATCTCCAGTCAGCCTTAACAAGCCATTTTTTCCCGTCATGTGAGCTGCGTACCAGAATCCATGCTGTTCTTTCAGAGTCTTCGCAATTTCTTCACAGCTTTTAGAGGATGGATGTTCGGGCGTATCGTTGAGCCTGGAAGCATTTTTCCCCATCAATTGTCCAAGATATTGATTCAATTGAGCAGGACTGGTTTCTTGCGGGTACAGGCATACCATATGTATTTTTTCGGAACTGGAGATTTCAAATCCGGGGAATACGACAATGTTGTTTTTTGCCAGAAAATCCCTGAGCGATTGCGATGTTCCAACCTTACCATGGTCGGCGAGGCCAACAACTTTGATGTCGTGTTCTTTACACTGATCAAGAATCGCTTGATTATACGCCTCTTCATCCTGTACCGATCCGCCTTGAAAATTTTCTGCATAGGTACAGGAATTGACCTGTAAGGCGCATTTGTAAAACCTGGCACCGGCGTATTTCGGCTCTTGTGGGCTATCTGTCATCTCTTTGCTTCTTCCTGTCGTTTCACTACCAGCAGTTCATTGCCACGGTCGTCCAGGACTTTGACGGCGATTTGGGCGCCGGGGATGAACGGGGGGCTGATGTTGCTTTTCAAGGACTCCCATACGGCATCGCTGAAGTCGGCGCGGATGGCTTGCTTTATTTTATCCCGGGCCCTGGTGCGGGGGGAAGAATATCTGCCCGGCGCGGAAGCATTGGCCGTCGTAATCGGTGTCCGGCATCCAGCGGGGGACATCATCGCCCGCATGGGGCTCTACCTCCATAGTGGCCGGATTGAAGACTTCCAGGCCGCGCAGGGTGACCTGCCACAGCGGGTCTTCGTTGGTGTCGGTCATATTTCCAGATAATTTGCACTGCTCATTTATTGTTGAATGCAGGCAGTGGCTGTCTTCGTAGCACATGCTTTATAAACCTCTCTTTTTTAGTTCTTCCGCTAATCCTTAAAAAAACTTTTTCTTTTTTCAATTTTGTTCTTGTTGCGAGGTTGCCAATCTTATCGGAAACTAAAACAGGCATAAAATCACAGGGCTGATCACATAGTTCGGGATAATACCCCACAAAATTTCCTAAAAATTCTGTACTACCCTGCAATTGCCTTGCTACTTTAGAAACATCAATATGCTTGCTCTTTTTCTCTATCACATACAGCCCGGTCTGCTTATGGTCTATGTCGAAAACCACTAAATCATCACAACGGTCCCCTGATACTTTTAGCTTATTATTACTATGGGCACTAATGCTGGCAATTTTATCCATATCAAGAATGCATACACTATCTTTATTACGTTGGCTAATCTTATAATCATCACATTCTTGCTGTCTGGCATTTGCATATATACCGCACAATTTATCCTTAATCGCCGTCGCCACTTTCTGCCTCCTCCTGTAATCGCACACTTTCATTGTAAAGATTGGAAGCGACACTCAAATGGTCATCGGTTGTGAATCCGCGCTCGTTATCAAAGAGCGTTTTTTCGACAACAGTTTTATTTCTGGTACGACGAAACGAATAAACCAGGCAATTTTCTTTACTCAGGCGAGTCACAGTCTTGCTGCCCGCATTGTCGGCATAAACAAAATTTGCCATCTGCTCCAATACAGTATCGCTGTGCGTTGTTATTAACACATTGACACCAACATTGGCCAACATTGCCAGGATTTTTGCAATTTCACATTGTGCGCCAGGATGCAAATGGGCCTCAGGCTCCTCCAGTATGAAATAATTACCACGATTCAGATAGTTTCGAATATAAAATACAACGGATGCCAATTCCGATACCGAAGAAGATGCGATCATTAAAGGTAATATTTGTTTTTGTCCTTCTGTTTGTCCTTCTGGATGATAGCGAAAAACCGGATACCCTGTTTCAGATGTCTTTACTTTTATACTGCCCTCCAGTATCTGTTTTTCTATTTTTTCACTGCAATCAAGTATTTTACGGATATCTGATTTGGTGATAGGCCGGGTTCGTGCATGCCGAGCACCGCGGGGCCTGGGTGAGAAAAAGCGACCATCTTCAGCAGAGATAAGCTGACGCAAAAAATCTGCAAGCACTCCATTGAACGCAGGAATTTGTTTATCCTCTATACCACCAAAGGAGGCATTGTTAATCAATGCCTGCACTAACGTGATGTGACTCTGCATTATCCCGCCGCGGATAGCAGGCAAATAGTAGATATCCGATAAATCGTTATCAAAAATTGCTTGAATGAATTGAATCTCTAATTCTCTACACACCTTATGCGCCAAGTATTCGTACTCAACAGAGTCATTAGCAGGGGAGTGCTTGATATATGGCTTAAGGAGTTTATTAGATTTAAAATGATCATATATATTGCTAATCTGCTTTGCTGAAATCTTGTTTTTTTCGTAATCTGTCAAGTTAATTCGTATGCCAGAGTGACTACTTAATAACTTGCAACTAAAACCATCATCAAGCAAGTCTTCTGCATCTGTACCAAAGCAACGCATAAGGTTTTTTTTCCATGCCATACTTACATGTTTGGCCCATTCCATAAAATAATTTTTTATTACTGGACAAGCTGTTTCCTTTGACTTTCCAAAGTTTTCCAAAAAACCCCGGGGCTCGGATTTACCCTTGGGCATCATGCGGCGTGATATCATGCGGCGTGATATCATGCGGCGTGATATATAGTAAATTTCTTCTGAAAACACTTGTAAAGTAGCATAGATCAGCATGGCCAGGTACGACTTGCCCGTATTACTTGGCCCGACAAAGATTGTCATGGGCTTGATTTCTATGTTCTTTGCTTCGCGAATGGGGCCGAAGTTTTTTACAGTCAGTTTCATGATTTTTCCTCAATCTGCTTTATTACGAGAAGTTCATTGCCGCGGTCGTCCAGGACTTTGACGGCGATTTGAGCGCCGGGGATGAACGGGGCGCTGACGTTGCTTTTCAGGGCATCCCATACGGCATCGCTGAAGTCGGCGCGGATGGCTTGCTTTATTTTATCCCAGGCGGCGGTGCGCGGGAAGAATATCTGCCCGGCGCGGAAGCATTGGCCATCGTAGTCGGTGTCCAGCATCCAGCAGGGCACGTCGTCCCCGGCGAGAGATCGGGTCTTCATCTCGGCGGGGTCAAAGGTATCCAGGCCATTCAGGGTAACCTGCCACAGGTCGCTGCCGTCCTCGTCCTTCTCCCTGAGTTTATGCAGTTCCACATCGGGCAGGCCGGTGATGGCGAATAGCTGGCTCGCGCGTGTGTTTTTCAGCAGGTCGGGCATCATCAGGTCGGGGGTCGCCTGGGCGTAGATGGCAGATACGCTAAAGGTGGTTTCGGCCTGCGCCACGGTTTGCCGCGCTTCCGGCTCTATCGCGAAAGCGATGACCAACAGGAGATGGTAGTCCTTATGCTTCGCTTCTTTGATCGCTTCCACAACGGCGAGTTCGCTGATGGGACCGTTCTCGGGGCCAAAGACCACGGCGATGCGTTCGTCCTTTATGTCGGTATGCTCGGCTTCAGCATGCAGATTCATAGACCTTGCCGGCGGACGCACTTTATCCAGTTTGATGGTCTGATTGCCGGGCAACTGCAACTCTGGCGACATACTCAATGCCTTGACCATACGCGGAATATAGCCGAAGCCTTCCGGCGAGGTCTCCCGCACCTGCAACTGTCGGTCGGACTTTGCTTCCGGGGATATCGGGGTTGGCAGCACCGCCTCCACACAGAACGGGCCGGTGATGCGCACGGTATTGGTCCGGGTCTCGGGTTTGTCCACCAGCACCTCCTCGGCAGGCGGCTCGTTATTGGCAATGGATTTCAGCGTCACATGGGGCACGATACCGCCCACTTCCTCGCCTTTTTTGTTCTGCCTGCGCTTATACACGAAGCCGTCCGACGGTCCATGCTGCTCGTCCCTCAACTCGTAATAGGGATAGGTCGCCGTCAGCAGGCGCTGGCGGGCCAGCGCCAGTGGCACACGCGAGACATCGGTGGTAATCCAGCGCCTGCCCCACTGCTCGGCGACATAGGCGGTGGTGCCACTGCCACAGGTCGGATCAAACACCAGGTCGCCCGGGTCGGTTGTCATCAACATACAGCGTTGGATAATGGACAAACCTGTTTGGACAACATATTGCTTGCCCCCCTCTCCGTATTGATTTTGCCCTAGAGTGTCTGCCCAGATGTTATTTATTTGCATAGCTGGGAAGTCATCAAAATAACGAATGTAGCCAAGGTTATCTTTCGTCTTACCAAGTCTTTTCGCTTTTTTCAGTTGCTCCATACCATCAGGATAACTTGCTTTCCAATGGTTACCTGATTTCGGCATATATTCTTTGTTCTCAAACTCAAAAGGTTGTGGTGCACTTGATGGTCCTTGGCCAGTTACATCACCAAGAGAAAAAATTCTTGCCCCTTCTGGGCGATCATTGAATCTAAATTTCTGCTTGTTTTTCTTTTCCCATTCAGCGATAGACATTCTTTCTCCATTTGACAGTTCAATATATTTATATGCACTGCTACCTTTTCCGCCGAACTCCTTTTCTATGTAAAGGGTGTGAAACTTCAATTGCTCAACTGTTTTGCCATACCAGACAATGTGATCGCCGGTACGGCTTAAGGTAGCACTGGAAAACCCGCTTGTTGAAGCATAGCTAATCAAACTCACAAAATTCTCAGACCCAAACACCTCATCCATAATCTCGCGCACATGGTGCACATTCTCATCGGAGATTTGCACGAAGCAGGAGCCACTGTCTGCCAGCATCTCGCGCGTCAGCAACAGGCGGTCGCGCATATAGGTCAGCCATGAATGGATGCCCAGGGTCCAGGTGTCGCGATAGGCCTGCACCATCTCCGGTTCGCGGCTGATGCTGGCATCGTCGCCGTCCTTGACGTCGCGCCTGCGCACAAAAGGCTGGAAGTTGCTGCCAAACCTGATGCCGTAGGGCGGGTCCATATAGACCATCTGCACCTTGCCGCCCATGCTTTCGTATTCCAGCATGGAATTCATCACCTGCAACGAGTCGCCGAGAATCATGCGATTCTGCCAGCCGTTCTGGTGCTCGTAGGCGCCATGGATCTTGTCGCCGATGCTTTTGTTGCCCTCGCCGAACAAATCCAGGGTCGCGCCACGCATGGGGTGGCGGCGCTTCAGTGTCTCCAGCACGGCACGGGTGGATAGCCGCTCGTGGATGAACAGCGGCAGGGTGGGTACGGTAATCCGGTTGCCCTCGGCCTTGCCGCTCCAGTTGAGGAATGGGGCGGACATGGACTGCAACCTGCGTCCCGCCTCCTGCGCCTTTTCCAGGCTGTCTGCCTTCAGGATGTCGGCTATCAGTGCCTCGGCCTTGCCGCGCGCTTCGGCCTCATCCCATGCCAGTTCGGGTGACAGCGATGAATCAAAGCGGTATTGTCTGGGTTGCTTGCGCTTGCCCTCGGGAAAAACATCCTGTGCACCGCTTTCCGGACGCAACAGCGCCTTCTTGTCTTTATGGCGGTAGTCTTCAGCTACACGGCGGCCCTTGCGACTGGAGGGTGATCTCGACATGGGTTGCATTATAGCCTATGTTACCGTGTGAGTTTCAGTTAACCTGTGATTTTCAGTTGCCAGGTGATTGGTTATACTGATGTTGGTGTAGGCCCCCGCTTTCGCGGGGGCGACGGTGGAAGCGTTTCAGTTAACAGGGGACTGGTTATACTGATGTCGGAATTTTTTTAATGAGGAGGTACGATATGAAAAGAGTATTTTATTTATCACTAATCTGTTTGTTTTCTATTTCCTGCGCGAGCACCGGAAATATGGCGCTGAAAGATGAGACAAGTGAATCGCTTGACGCCAAGCTGTCGCAAGGCATGACAAAGGGCGAGGTTCGATCGCTGCTAGGGGATCCGGTCTCTAAAAATTTTACGGACTCTGGTGCGGAAATTTGGAGGTATGAATACACTTACCAAGAGATAACCGCCCAAACATTGATACCGATCGTCAGCCTTTTTTCGAGCGGAACAAAGGGCACATCAAAAGAGTTAATTATCTTGTTTGACATTGAGGACCGCGTCAAAAAGTACAGCATGAGCGAAAGCGATGTCGGGTCCGAGACTGGAATTTTTCAATGAATAAGAGAGAAAAATTTGGCAGCGGCCGGAGACGTTGATCAGCAAAACAATCTCGGAGTGGCATATGCCACCGGCAAGTTTCGGTTGCTAGGGGACTGGTTGTACTGATGTCGGCCGTCGCACCTGCGTAAGCAGGTGCCCACAACCTTGCCCCGCGCAAGGCTTCAGTTGCCAGTGACTGGTTATACTGATGTCGGTGCAGGCCCCCGCTTTCGCGGGGGCGACGACGGTGGAAGCGTTTCAGTTGCCAGGGGACTGGTTATACTGATGTCGGCGGCAAACCCGTACCGGTGGCGAATCGATATTGGCATCGGTGAAATCCCCGCCATTCGCCTGCGCGGAGTTTCTACTTTAATTTATCTTTATTTTTGCCATATCAAGAAAATAAGCATTGTTAAAATAAGGACGTAGCTTTTGGTTTAATCTATGAAAAATTGAGTACAATGCACAAAGAAACTTTCCTCTTTTGAACCTGGAGAGAAGCAATGACGCTCAAGGAAGCAATCGCCGAAGCGCTGGCCATGCAGGGGTATTGCCTGCATGCGGGTGAATTTGTGTTGACCGACGGCGCACGAGACACCGTGCGCAACGCTCATCAGATGGCTCGCGCCGAGAGGATTGCCCGGTGCCATGATTTTATTCATGACACTGCCCCGCTGGTGCGGCAGCATTTGCGCGACGGCAAGGAATTGAAAGTGGAAGACATTTCCCCCACTCTGATTCAGGTTGCGCCGGGAACAAAGTGGGAAAAGTTGTTTCGGTGGTGGAATCTGGTCTGGTGGAGCCTGCCCTGGGAAAAGGCGTATGGCCGCCAGATGCGGTATGTCGTCTGGGATCAACACCACGAGGCGATCATTGGCCTCATCGGATTGCAAAGCCCGATTCTGTCGTGGGGGCCGCGCGATCGGCACATGGGCATCCCGTCGGATACGCGGGATTACTGGGTCAACCAGTCCCTCAGCGCGCAGCGGCTGGGTGCGCTTCCGCCCTACAACAGCGTCCTTGGTGGAAAACTCGTCGCGATGACGATGGCAACCGACACGGTGCGGGAGGACTTTCGCAAAAAATATCACGGAAAGAAAACTCTCTTGCGGGAGCGGGAACTGCCCGCCAACCTGCTGTTCATCACGACGACCGGCGCGTTCGGGAAGAGCAGTGTTTACAATCGACTGAAATTTAAGGATTCTCCGGTGGCCGAATTTATCGGCTACTCCAGCGGGGCGGGGTCGTTCCACATCCCCAACCACCTGTACGAGCAAATGATTGTCTTCATGCGCGAGCAGGGGGCTAATGTCGCACGCTGCTACGGGAACGGCCCCTCCCGCAAGATGCGGCTGATTGACCAGTGCATGAGCATGCTGGGGTATCGGAACGGCAACCAACACAACATTCGGCGGGCCGTTTATCTGTTTCCACTGGTGAGCAACCTGCGGAAAATGATTGCGGGGGAAAACACCTGCCCCTGCTGGACGCATCGAACCGTGCCCGAGGTGACCGGGTTTTGGAAGGATCGTTGGATACTTCCCCGGCTTTCCCGCTTGGGCGCTAGCGAGGCCTTCGCCGGATTTCGCGGCGACGATTTTGTGACCGAGCAAGTGCAGAGGCTTTCTGCGGCGTCATGACCGATGTTCCCTCCAGCGGCCATTATGCCCACCTGCCCGAGGATCTGATCAAGCAGATACTTGATGACGTTCCCGCGACCGTCAACAAGATGAACGGAATGTTTGAAATTCAGGATGCCCCCATTCAGGAGAGCGTTGACGCGCTGAGAAAAAAGGGGCTGGTCCGGCGGATTGAATCTCAAAATGTCACCGATTCGCTCATAGCTGTGGATGGCGGCAATATCATTGAGCGCATGAGCGGGACGGACGTCCTGCTGGCCGTGGCCGTTGGCGTGGAGGGACTGACCATTGAAAAATCGGCTGGTTGGCGGGAGGATCGGAGTCAGTATTTTCAGTGGCAAACGGTCATGGCGCATGATGAGGCGGCCCAGCGCCTGTGCCAGGGCGTAATGTTTCTGATGGAATTGAGCGTCCTCGCAGGTGCGAGCCATGAGATTCGAATCATGGACGGTGCACACTTCACCCCGATTCTGAAAGTGAACAGCATGCTGTCGGCCAGGGAGGAAAGCGCCGGGGCACAGTATGTCAGCGAATTGCGCGCGTTTTTGGAGAAAACTTACCAAAAAATCATCCCGGACATCCCCGACATGGTATCCGAGGCACTGAACAACGACAGCGTCATCGCCCTTGCCAAGTACAGTTCGTCCCGCGACATTCTGGATTCGATGGTGAAGAGGGACGACATCACGGTGGACGACAAGACCTATTTCACGCTTGGGCTGGAGGAGGACGAATATGTCAGACCGTTCTCAGTCGGACAAAGCCCTGAGGAGCGCCGAAAAATTTGGGATGATCTGCACATAAAGTGCAACCTGGAAATTCCGGAGCAGGATGAGTTGAACCGCCACCTGGAAGAGGCGGTGAGTCCGATGCGTACCAGGGACGACACGGACGCCTCCAAAAAGTCGGATCTGTGGTTCACATACTACAAGCCGCATCAGGGCGGCCCGGCCTGTCGGATTGAATGCAAAAAGACGCTGGCCGAGAATCGCTCAAGATTCGAGCGGATGCTGTGCAGCGTCAAGCGGCAAATTGTCTTCCCCGACATTCGGGAACCGTTCCCGCAGTATTTGGCCGACCTGATGGTCAAGAGCGTGTCCGGCGGGCTGGAGGCGTTGCAGGACGCCATCCGCCTCTCGCCGGAATTGAACATTAAAGGGGAAAAATTCGACCTGCTGATGCCATACAGGAGCAAATCATGAATCAAAGCCAAAAATCTTTCGCGACGCAAATTCAGGAACTGTCCGTGAACGAGGTGGGAATCACCGGTTCCCCCAGCACCACGTTGATGATTAACATTGACATCACCGAACGAAGCAAGACCAGCCGCGCACTGGGACAGATGGTGCATGTCTTCGTGAAAGAGGATGAAAAGGATATTCTCGCCGTTGGACAGATTGTCGAGCTGAAGACCCGCAACCGATGGCATGAGGACATGGCTTTCAAGGGCGTCATCAAGCGGCACGGCTCGCTACCGAACTTGAGCGGCGTCGCCGACAACCGGCTGGCGACCATCAGCGTGCAGTCCTGCTTTGATGTGAGCAAAAACCCCCCGATTGCACACATTCTCGGCGTCTCGCCCTCCACCGGAGAATCGGTGAACAGGATGGACAATAAAGTCATGTCCGAATTGGTCGCCCATCAGGAAGACATGATAACCCGCATCGGTCGGGTCTACGGAACGGATGTGGACATGCCAATGTGGTTTAAACACTTCGGTGATGGCGATGACGGCGCGGGTGACACTCACCATATCGGCGTGTTTGGCAAGACCGGCTCCGGTAAAACCACCACGGCATCAATGATGCTTCTCGGATATGCCCTAAGCGGACAGATGAACATTCTGGTTCTGGACCCGAAGCGACAGTTTTCGCTGGACACGGAGTTGCTCCCCAGCAGGAAAAAATTTAAGGAGCAGATCGAAAACATCGGAATGAAATACAGCGCTCTGGATTTGGTGCAGGATGTTTTTCTACCCGCTAACCCTCGGCTGCTCGCTGACTTGGTATTGACCAACGGATTCATCCGTTTGGCGTTCGGGTTGACCACCGAAGACAAACAGAATGCGTTGAGTGACCGCATTGAGGCGTATTTTTCCGGCAGGTGCCGCAACCCTAGATTTAAATTGCACGAGCAAAATGCCCGGGAGATGCTCCAATACATGTTGTTGAATTTTAATAAGAAAGAGGGCAAGGAGGAAATCAGCGAAGACATCAAATACGTATACTCAAGGGGGAATCTGCAAAAAAGGTTGAAGGCAACAATTGATGCGCGCCTGTCCGATCTGCGCGAACCGGGTGACCTTGATTTTCTGCATAAATGGGAGGATGCCTTTGCTTTGTTTGCTCAGCAAAAAAGCGGAGGCAAAGACAAAATGTCAATGGATGACATGGTTGATAAAATCGTGTCATCACAGGGGGGTGAGTTGATTGTGCTCGCTTTGGGGAGGGATTCTCATACCCGAGAAAACGAAAATCTGCAGGCTTTGTTCCTGCAACAGATCGAACGTAAAATCGCCGAAAAAGGCGAAGCGATGTACGCCGAGAGCGAGAGGGCCAACTGCCTTATCGTCATGGACGAGGCGCATCGCTTTGTCGCCGAAAAATCCCCGGACGAGCGGGTGCGGGAATTGACACGGGAAATCGTTGACGCCGTTCGCACCACGCGAAAATACGGCATCGGGCACATGTTCATCACGCAGACGCTGGAGTCGATGAACGACGAGATTCTCAAGCAGATGCGCGTCTTCGCTTTCGGGCACGGACTGACGACCGGAGCTGAATTGCGGAAAGTGAAGGAGGTTGTCAACAGCGAGGAGTCGGTGTCCCTCTACAAATCTTTCATTGACCCGACCGGCGTCAGGCAGTTTCCGTTCATGTTTTTCGGCCCGGTGTCGCCGTTTTCCGCGACCGGCTCGCCGCTGTTTGTGGAAATCTACACGGAATTCGCCGACTTTGAAACAATGAACAAGCACCGACTTGCCAACGAGAGCAGGTAAGCGCCCGGCGGCGGATCAAACTAACCCGCCAGACCCCATCGTGGCAATGTGGCCGCCTCAGGCAATTTCGGGAACAAGTCATCGGGCGAAGTTCAAGATTGTCCGCCAGCCGGGGTAGCGCCATGCCGACACTTTAAGGGTGGCTTCGGTCCGCGCCGCTGGAATTCCGGGAGAAAAAAAGCGGGTGATCGTGCCGGTGGGGTATAATCCGAATATGGACTCCCTGAACGAACTGCAAGAACTCCTCCGGCGGCTCTTCCGTCTGGACCAGCCCCGCGACCTGGACTTCGGCATCCACCGCGTCATCAACCGCAAGCGCGACCACCTCGACCAATACATTAAAATCGAACTCCCCGAACAAGTTAGCGGAATCCTGGAAAAATCCCGAAATCAAGTCGCTGAATTCAAGCGCACCGAATTTGAAAACGCCCGCGAATGGGCACTCCGCGACCTCGGCCCCGACGGCATAGACGCCGATGGCAACCTCGCCGAATCCGCCTACGCCAAAATCCCCGCTGGCGCAAATTTCCTCCGCGTCCAGAAGGACGCCATCCACCTTAAATCCGCCGAGGAAATGCAGGAGGAAATCCACAGCCACCTCGCCAGCTTCTTCGCCCGCTATGAATGCGGCGGCGGCGACATCGTCCCGCAACGGCGGCATTCCGCCCGCAACCGATATGCCCTCCCCCACAACGGCGAGGAAGTCCTGCTGCACTGGGCGAACCGCGACCAATACTACATTAAATCCGCCGCATACCACCCCGCCATCGCCTTTAAAGCCGACGGCAAGCGATTCAAATTCGAAATCGCCGAAGCCCGCGACATCCCCCGCGACAACAACAAGGACACCGGACGATTCCTCATCCCCGAAATCAAGAAAGCCGCGCCGGACCAAAACGGCGACATCGTCATCCCCTTTGCCTTTCGCGCTCTGGACAAAAAAGAGCAGAAGCGCCTGACCGAAGCCGCCAACGGCGAAAACGGCAACGGCGGCAAAGTCCAGCGCGGAATCCTCGCTGAAGCCATGGGCGATTTGAAAAAAGCCGCCGCCAAAAAAGCCGCCTTGCGCCCTCTGCTGACTGCAAACGCCGGTGGCGATGAATCCGCCTTTATGCGCCACGCCCGCCGATTCGTCCGCCGAAACACTGCGGACTTTTTCATTCACCGTAATTTGCGAAAATTCCTCGCCGAGGAACTGGACCACTACCTGAAAAGCGAAGTCCTGAACGCCGATGAATTAATCGGGCTGAACGGACTCGCCGTCTCCGCCCGAATGACCGTCTTTTGCGCCGTCCACGAAATCGCCATGGACATTGTCCACCAGCTTGCCGAATGGGAGGACCTGCAAAAAGCCCTGTGGGAAAAGAAAAAATTCATCCTGCAAACCGACTACTGCATCGCAGTCGGACACATTCCGAACGCGGAAAAATCCGGCATTCTGGACGACATCGCCAAGTGCGACAAGCAGTGGGCGGAATGGAAAGAATTAGGAATGCACGACGAATTGTTTTCTGGCAAGGGAAAGCATGAAAAGCGCATCGCCCATTTGCGCTCGCCCGAAAGCGCCTCGCTACCGATTGACACCGCACACTTCCCGCTTGAATTCAAGGACCGCCTGCTGGATTCTTTCACGGGTGAAGACAACATCCCCGGCATTGATGATGCCACCGACGGCGTGTTGATCCACGGCGAAAACTGGCAGGCACTCAACCTGATGCAGGAAATGTATCACGGACGAGTCAAGTGCGTTTACATTGACCCGCCTTACAACACGGATGCATCCGCCATTCTTTACAAGAATGACTACAAGCATTCGTCGTGGCTGTCCATGATGGACGGGCGCTTGCAGTTGACTCCGGCGCTCATGACCGCCGATGGAATCCTGTGCGCCGCAATTGACGACGAGGAACAGCCGTTCCTGCGAATTTTGTTGTCGTCCATTTTTTCAAAAGAATTGGGAGTTGTTCCCGTTCGCTCCAATCCGGTCGGGCGAAAGACATCTGGGCGGTTTGCACCGTCGCATGAATACGCCCTCTTTTGGGGTGTTTCGGAAACCGCTATTCCGGGGAGTTTGCCGAAAAATGAAAAGGCGCTTTCCCGCTATCCTTTTCAGGACAAGGATGGAAAATTCGCATGGCTGAATCTCATTCGCACTGGAACCGGCGACAAAAAAGAGGACAGCCCCACAATGTATTACCCGATTTATGTTGGGACAGACGACGGCATCCGCATTCCTAAAATGCATTGGGAGGCGGACAAAAATGAATGGCATATTCTTGAGAAGCCCCGAAAAGGCGAAGTCGCCGTTTGGCCCGTGGAGAAAAATGACGAGGGCAGCATTGATAAAAGGTGGCAACGGGGGTGCGAACGGGTCGCCAGTGAGTTGGATGAATACCGCGTACGCCGAGATGCCAATGGAGCCATTAACATTGATTTCAAAACGCGCATGGACGAACACTCCATGCCCAACACTTGGTGGGGAGATTCCAAATACGCGGCTGCTGTGCAGGGAACCACTTTGGTGAAAAAAATTCTCGGCGACAATAAGTTTGACTTTCCCAAGTCATTGCATTTGGTGCAAGATTGCCTTCGGGCGTCGGGGTTGGGAGAAACGGATTTCGCGCTGGATTACTTCGCCGGTTCCGGCACAACCGCGCATGCAGTTGTAAATCTGAATCGGGAGGACGGCGGACGGCGCAAATTCATTTTGGCGGAGGCGGGTGAACATTTTAATACGGCGATTTTGCCGCGAGTCAAGAAAGTCATCTACTCGCCGGAATGGAAAGGCGGCAAGCCCTCGCGCAAGGCGACGGCGCAAGAATTTGAGCGCGGCCCGCGGCTGGTGAAATACCAGCGGATTGAATCTTACGAAGACACGCTGGCGAACATTGAGTTTGCGGACCCGAACGAAAAAGTGCAGGGAGAACTGGAGTTGGCGGATCGTCTGGCGAAAATCGCGCCGCGCTACGAGTTGGAGTGGGAAAGTCGCGGCTGCGCGACGCGGCTTTCAGAGTCGGGTTTGGATTCGCCGTTTTCCTACGGGCTGGAGTTGACGGGTGACGGCGGTGGAAACGGGGAAAATACTCGGACGGAGTCGGCGGATTTGCCGGAGACCTTTGCATATTTGGCGGGTCTGCGGGTTCGGACTCGGCGGATTGAAATGGACGGAAAGCGCCGTTATCTGGTTCAGCGCGGGCTGTGCGGAGGGCGCGAAACGGCGGTGATATGGCGGGACACGGCGGATTGGGATCAGGCGGATTACGACCGGGATGCGGAGTTCATTAAGAAGTCGGAGATGGCGAAGGGGGCAGACTGGATTTTGGTGAACGGGGATTCGTCTCTGCGGCGGGCGGAGTCGTTGAATCCGATGTTCGGTGATGCGATGTTTCCAGCGGAGGAGAGGGAATGAGCGCACATAAATTCATCGTGCCAAAATGGGGTAGCAGTGCCTTTAATTGCCCGCATTGCGGCGTTCTCACCACCCAGTATTGGTCGATGAGCACGGATTTCCGGCGACTCGACAAGCTGGACAAGCCGGTCGACACTCGTTTCAGACTCTACTTGTCTTGGTGCATGCATTGCGATAAGCAGTGCCTGTGGTTGGGTGGGAAATTAATTGTCCCCAATTCCGGGGATGCGCCACCGCCCAATGGGGACTTGTCCGAGGATATCAAAGCGGACTACATGGAGGCGGCGTCTGTCCTCCAACAATCGCCGCGAGCGGCGGCGGCCCTGTTGCGGCTGGCGCTGCAGAAACTGTGCAAGCAGTTGGGGGGCAAGGGTGAAAATATTCGGCAGGACATTGACCTGCTGGTGGAAAAAGGGTTGGATTCCAGCGTGACAGAGGCGATGGATGTGGTTCGCATTGTCGGCAACAACGCCGTGCATCCGGGAGAATTGGACGTTCGGGACAATCCCGAAATTGCCGCTGGCTTGTTTGACTTGATTAATTTCATTGCGGAGACAATGCTGACAGGGCCGAAGAAACGGAAGGCATTCCAAGCGAAAGTGTTGGCGTTGGATTCCAGGAATCGGAATAATCGCGGCAAGGGCGAATAGGATATAGTCCGCGCCATGCCCGCTCGTCGTCCTCCGTTGCCGCCTTTGAACCAGCGCCTGACACTGGCGGAGTGGTTTGTAAATCAGATGGGGTATTCCAGCAACCGCGAGATGCTGGACGACCTGAAAAACAGCGCGGAGGAATGGACGGACGGATTGCATCCGGCGCTGGTTCGGGCGGTCAATCGGAATGGAACGGGGGTGAAGATTCCGGCGGACGCGCTGGCGAAAATGGACGACGACATTCGCGCCGATTTGTTCGCAATAAACGCCCGCCGGTCGCCGCCGGTTTCGCTGAAGTATTTTCAGTATCTGGCGGCGCTGTCGGTGGAGAATTTCCTGCGGTGTTATGCCGAAGGCCCGAAACAGTTGCTGGCGGAGTTGCAGAATTTCGCCAAGGCCCGGGGACCCCATTTTCCGCTTCCAAAAAGCACGAACGACCTGCGGAAGTTGGCGCTGTGGATAGCGACGGGCGGCGGCAAGACGCTGCTGATGCATCTGAATCTGCGGCAGTTTCTGCGGCGGCGGGGTGAGTTGTTTTCGCCAGACAATGTGATTTTGCTGACGCCCGGGGAGACGCTGAGCGCACAACACATGGCGGAGATGGAGCGCTCCGGCATTTCGTGCTTTCGTCACGGGGAGGCGCGGGACGGGCTGGGACTGGGGGGAAAGCATCCGGTGCGGGTTTTGGAAATCACCAGGCTGGCGCCGAAGTCGGGAGACAAGTTGGTTTCCATTGACGAGTTTGCGGGCGCGCGCAATCTGGTTCTGGTGGACGAGGGGCACAAGGGCGCGGGCGGCAAGGCGTGGTTTGAGCGCAAGCGAAAGCTGGCGGAGCGGGGTTTTTTGATTGAATACAGCGCCACATTCGGTCAGGCGGTTGCGGGGGCGGACAAGGAGCGGGCGGAGGAATACGCGCATGCCATCGCGCTGGACTATTCCTACCGCCACTTTCACGGCGACGGCTACGGCAAGGATTTTGATGTCGTCAATTTGAGCGGCGATCCAGCGGCGGAAAAACAGGACACGCTGATGCTGGGGAATCTGCTGGCGTTTTTACAGCAGCGGATGTGCTTTGCGGAAAACCGCGAGGCGTTTTTGCGACAGAATCTGGAGCCGCCGCTGCTGCTGATGCTGGGCGCCACGGTGACCGGCAAAAAAGACAAGGAAACGACCGACATTGCGGAGTTTTTGGGCTTTCTGCATCGGGTTGCGCTGGATCAGAATCGGGACGGAAAGGCGTGGCTGGAGGAAACCGCCGGGCGGATTCTGCGCGGGAATTCGGGGATTACGGAGAACGGGTGGGATGTTTTTCGTGATCGTCTGGACTGGCTGAACGCGCGTTTTGGCGGAAAAGGCGACGGAGCGGGGGACGCGAAAAAAGTTTGCGCGGCCCTGCTGGAGCATGTTTTTCGGGCGGATACGCGGGGCGGTCTGCAATTTTGTGCGATTCCAGGCGCGAAAGGCGAGGCGGCGCTGCGGGTGAGCGGCGGGGAGACGTTTGGGCTGGTTTATGTGGGGGATGTGATTCCGAAACTGAGCGAGATTGTTGTGGAGCATACGCCCGGGATTCGGACGATTGAAGAATCCGCTCTGGGGCGCTTTTTCCCGGAGGTCGCGGGGCCGGGTTCGCCGATAAACATACTCATCGGCGCGAAGAAGTTCATGGAGGGATGGAACAGTTGGCGGGTCGCGGGCATGGGTCTGCTGCGGGTGGGCGTTGGCGAGGGCCCGCTGGTTTTTCAGTTGTTCGGTCGCGGCGTGCGGTTGAAAGGTGCGGGAATGTCGCTAAAACGCGGCGGAGACGGCGATGCGCCGCCGGATTTGGGGCTGCTGGAGACGATGAACATTTTCGGGGTGAAGGCGGATTTCGTCAAGAAAATCCGCGAGATGCTGGAGCGCGAGGGCGTGTGGAAAGAGACGCTGCATTTGCCGATGAGCGAATTGCATCCGGATGCGCCGACCGAAAAATTGCTTGCGCCGAAGTATCCGGCGGAGGGGTTTGCGGAGGCCGTGCCGCTGGATGAGGACGCACGGATTGTGGCGGAGTTGGATTTGTCGTCCACTGTGATTCGGGTCGCGACCGGAGCGAACGCGGCAGCGGGCAGAGGAGGAGCGGCAAACGGGCCGGAGCCGATTCTGTTTCCGCCCGCGGCCGTCGCCGCGGTGGATTTTGATCGGTTGCGTCGGCGTCTTTTGCAGTATCGGGCGCGGTCGGAAAAATGGAATTTGATTTTTCCGCTGGAAAACCTGCCGGTGATTTTGGGCGGCGAATCCTGCCAGGTGAAATGCGATGACGAATCGTCGCTGGCGCCGACTTCGCTGCGCAATCTCCGGCGGATTCAGGATGCGGCATTCGCCGTGATGCGGAAATACGCGGACAAATTCTACGCCATTCGCCGCAGGGAGTGGGGGTTGAAGCATGTGAACTACGCGCCGCTGACAAATGCCGAACCGGCGAAAGTGTCTATCAATGAACCCGGGGCGAACTACGCACCGCTGACGAAGGACCGCCGAAATTTTCCGAAACCGGAGGGCGGCTACACGCTCCGCGTCCCGCATAACAACAAGGAATTCATCCGGGAAATTCGGGAGCTACTGACCGACAGGAAAAAACTGGAGGCGATGTGGGCGAGCGGAAACGGACTGTGGCCGCCACGCGTTTATTTTTCCCACCATCTGTATCAGCCGCTGCTACTGGCGCAGGCGCTGAAAGACAAAGACATTGATGTTTCCCCGCCGGGGCTGAACGAAGGCGAGGCGGCCTTTGTGAAAAAACTGCAGGAACGCCTGCGGGACAGGCCGCCGTCCAGGAACGAGGAAATTTTTCTGCTGCGGAATCAATCCCGCGCCGGAGTGGGGTTTTACAGCGAAGCCGGGGGCGCTTACCCGGACTTCATCCTGTGGATAAAGCGCGGGGAAAAACAGCGGATCGTTTTCGTAGAGCCGCACGGAATGATTCACGCGCCCGCCTACATCAACGATCCGAAAGCGCGACTGCACGAGGATTTGATTCCGGTCAGCGAAAAACTCGCCGCGAAAAACCCGAATGTGCAAATGGGCGCCTTTGTGGTGAGCGAAACGGCGTTTAACGAATTGAAGCCGAAATACGGCAACGGCAACTGGACGCGGAAGAACTTTCACGAAAAACACATCCTTTTCCCCGATGATGACTACATCCGCCACATTCTGGCGGACGAGGAGTAATTTCCCGCGCAAGCGAAAATGGGAGGAAGCTGTGGAGGTTCTACTTTGTTATTTCGTTGGCGGCTTTGGCCATTTCAATCGCCCGGTCGGCGGCGGCGTCACCTTTTGAGGTGCGGATCATTTCCACCACTGCCTTAAACCATTCCTCACCGGTGAGGTGCGGGGCGTTGTCGGCGAAGTCGTAAAAGTCCGGCTTTTCGTCCACAAAGATGTGGCGGGCGATTTTCAGCGGCGGCGGATTTTCCAGCGCACCGACAAACATCCCCCACTGGTCGTCTTCATTTTCGCCGACCATCCGCCAAAACAACTGCGTTCCGCATTCGGCGCAAAATCCGCGCTGTGCCCACGGGGAGGATTGCCGCCATTTAAGGGAGTCGTCCGCGTCAAAGACGGGACGGGATATGCTGGCAGCGGCGGGGGGCAAGCCGCCGTTGAGTCTGCGGCACATTGTGCAGTGGCACACGGTAACTTCGCTCGGGACTTCCGCCAGCCGAAACTGCACGGCGCCGCACTGGCATTTTCCAATTTGCTCGCTCATGGTTGGAGCTCCTTTAAGTGTGTCGGGAAAGCTGCATTGTAGCAGGTTTCAGTTGCCAGGTGATTGGTTATACTGATGTCGGTTATTGATTTTAATTGTCAGGACGATCCGCCAGCTTAAAAAAGGCTTGGCCACTGAGCCTGATTAACAAATCAGTGGCATTTTATTAAATAATAGGAGATGAAGAAATGAAAAATATAATAATAAGTATACTTGTGCTTTTCACGGCGGGGTGCTTCGCAACCCTGAAACCCGCCATATCGGATATTTCCGATTCGATGGTGAAGGTTCAGGCCCAAAAAAACCCTGTGGGACAATATCCTCCCGAAACGGAAATTGAACAAGAAGCCATTCGTGGCTGTGCGCAGTATGAAAAATATCCTAATTTGATGAGTAGTCGTTGTGTTTTCGTCGAATTTGGTGATTGCAAAATCAGGGAGTTTTTGTTCACTTGTAAGGAAATGTGAACGTAATGGCAGGTAGAGCTGAAACCGTCAAATGGAAGATTGTGGAATTTATTCCGGAAACGCCCGATGACGGGATTGTTTATGTGTCGAACCAGTACAACGTCGCGGTGCATAGATGTTGTTGTGGCTGCGGTGAGAAAGTCGTCACGCCTCAGTTGCCTGGGGACTGGTTATACTGATGTCGGTGTAGGCCCCCGCTTTCGCGGGGGCGACGGTGGATGCGTTTCAGTTGCCAGGTGATTGGTTATAAGGCGTAACCCGTCAAAAGCACCCCGCGAATATTCAAAAGCGTCGGGGGATGTCGGCCCCTGCTCAAAAGCGCTATAGTCATGAGGGGAAAGGGCCGCTTCATGGCGTGGTATGGCCGGGTTCCCGCTCGCGCAGAAGGCGTGGTTTCGCACCGTTCTCAAACGCATCATCATTTACGTTAAAATGGCTTATGTTTCCGGACCTGGGATTGATGATCATGATTGCCTACGCCGCCGCCGGTATCCTGGCGGGTCTGGTCGGGGGTATGCTGGGGATCGGCGGCGGTATTGTCATTGTGCCCGTTTTGCATTATCTGTTTCAATATCAGGGCTTTCCGGCGTCCAGCCTGATGCAGGTGGTGATCGCGACGTCGCTGGCGACCATCGTTGTGACGTCCGTTGCCGCGACTTACGCGCATCACCGGAAAGGGGCTGTGTTGTGGCCTGTCTTGTTCCGGTTTGTGCCCGGCCTGCTGATCGGCAGTTGTCTGGGCGCCATGCTGGCCGATATTGTTTCGAGTGATTTTCTGCGCCTTATCTTCGGCGCGTTTGAGATACTGGTCGCCCTGCAAATCGGGTTCAACCTGACGCCAGGTGCGCGGACGGCGTTGCCGAATGCCTCGGTACTGGCGGGTTCCGGCACCGGTATCGGTTTCTTTTCGACGCTGCTGGGGATCGGCGGCGGCACGCTGACTGTCCCGTTTTTATTGTGGCATAACGTTAATATCCGTAATGCCGTCGCGGTCTCTTCCGCCTGCGGTTTTCCCGTTGCGGTGGCGGGTACGGCGACGATGATTGTGGCTGGCCAGGATAACAGCGGATTGCCGGAGCATGCTTTCGGTTATCTCTACTGGCCGGCGGCGCTGCTCATCATGGCGATGACAGTGGTATTCGCTCCGTATGGGGCGAAATTGACGCATTATCTTCCCGTCAATATATTAAAACGCCTGTTCGCGGTATTATTGTTTATTGTGGGGGTCAGGATGCTGGTGCCCGCCTGAGGAGAGGGTGCGAAATGGCGGTTTGTGGAAATGACGATAATACAGCATACGTTTAATTTTAATACGCGGCCGCGGCAGATACTGGAGTTTACCCGTGAGGTACAGGATGTCGTGGCGGACAGCGGCATGGCGCGTGGCCTGTGCCATTTGTTCATCCGCCACACCAGCGCTTCTTTGATGATTTGTGAAAACGCTGATCCGGATGTTCAGGCTGATCTGGAAACGTTTATGCGGCATATCGCGCCGGACGGCGATCCGATGTTTACCCATGTTACCGAGGGCGCGGATGATATGCCCGCGCATATCCGCACCCTGATTACGAATGTCAGCCTGACCGTGCCGATCACTTCGGCGCGTTGTCAGTTGGGGGTCTGGCAGGGTATTTATCTGTGGGAGCACCGCACCGGCCCGCATCGTCGTGAGGTCATCATGACACTGCACGGAGAATAGCCATGGCAAAAGCTGTCTGGAACGGCGCCGTACTGGCGGAAAGCGCGGCGTGTAAAAAAGTGGAGGGCAATCTCTATTTCCCGCCGGAATCTGTCAACAAGGCGTTTTTAAGGAGCAGCGATACCCGTTCGGTTTGTTTCTGGAAAGGCCGGGCCCGTTATTACGATATTGAGGTCAGTGGCAAAACCTGCAAGGACGCCGCCTGGTATTACCCCAAAACAACGCCGTTAGCGAGGCATATCAAGGACTATATCGCGTTTTGGAAAGATGTCGAGGTAACGGAAAAGCCCTGAAAAGCGGGTCGTGCCGGGGGAGACAGGTTGACGGGCATTTCGGCTATTGTTTCGCGCCCAGTTGCTTTGCCCGATTCAGACGTTTGCCGTAATCATCCGCCTGGTCTTCCCAGCCCTGACAGTGTTGCAGGATGATTTGCGTCAGCGCGTTAATATGATCTTCTCTGTCGTTCAGGGCGGGAATATAGGAAAAATATGCGCCGCCTGCCCGGAAAAAATTTTGTTCGTTTTGCAGTTTAATTTCTTCGAGCGTTTCAAGACAGTCAACGGCAAACCCCGGGCAGATCACTTGCACATGGCGGACACCGTTTTTGGCGAGTGCCGTCAGGGTTTTGTCCGTATAGGGTTTCAACCATTCGCGCGGACCAAAGCGGGACTGGAACGTGACTTGCCAGTCCGCGTCGGCCAGACCCAGTTTTTCTGAAACCAGCCGCGCTGTTTTATGGCATTCGCAATGGTAGGGGTCCCCGGCAAGAAAGTAATGCCTGGGGATGCCGTGAAAAGAGTACAGGAGCTTTTCCGGCTTTGGGGATTCCTGCCAGTGCTGTTCAATGCTGTTCGCCAAAGCGGCGATGTAATCGGGATGGTCATGGTAATGATTGATCATTCTTAATTCAGGGATACGCCGCCAGGTTTTCAGTTCGTCGGCGACGGCGTCAAAGGTCGAGGCGGTGGTGGTGGCGGAGTACTGCGGATAAAGCGGAAAAATCAAAACGCGGTTGGCGCCGGCCTGTCGAAGTTTTTTCAGCCCCGAGGCGATCGACGGGTTACCGTAACGCATGGCTATCTCAACCACAAAGGGGGTATCGGTCAGTTTGTCCAATCGGGTCTGTACCGCGTCGACCTGTCTTATGCTGTGGTAAAGCAAGGGGGAGCCGCTGTCCGTCCAGACTTCCTGATAGGCTCTGGCCGAGCGGCGGGGCCGGGTACGGAGAATTATGCCGTGCAGCACAAACCACCAGATGAATTTTGGCACTTCAATGATACGCGGGTCAGACAGGAATTCTCCCAGGTATTTTCTCAAGGCGGCCGGCGTCGGCATATCGGGCGTGCCGAGATTGCTGATCAGTACCCCCGTGCAACCTGTGTCGTCGTGTTTGTGGTCCGGGTCACCCTGATATTTCATAGGGGGTTCTTTTCAGCGGATGAGTGATGCGCGTGGACAGGGGTCGATGTCAGGGAAGACCCTTTTCCAAAGCGGCGATCCGTTCCTCCAGCGGCGGATGGGTCATGAAGAGGCGGTTGATCCCGCCGCGCTTGCCGGAGATGCCAAACGCCGCCATTTCGTCTGGCAAGGGGGCAGGGTCGCTGGCCTGTTGCAGACGACGCAGGGCCGAGATCATTTTTTCACGCCCGGCCAGATAGGCGCCGCCGCTGTCCGCTCTGAACTCGCGCCGCCGTGAAAACCACAAGACGATAATACTGGCGAGTATGGATAACACAATCTGGATAAGGATGCTCCCGATCCAGTAACCGGGGCCGTGACCGCGCTCTATTTTGAAGACGGTGCGGTCGATGAGGTGTCCGATGACGCGGGAGAAAAAGATCACGAAGGTGTTGACAACGCCCTGTATCAGAGTGAGTGTGACCATATCACCGTTGGCGATATGACTGACTTCATGCCCCAGCACCGCTTCCACCTCGCCCTGGTCCATGCTGTTTAACAAACCGCTGCTCACCGCCACCAGCGCCGCATTTTTATTCATGCCGGTCGCGAAAGCGTTGGGTTGGGGTGAATCGAATATACCCACTTCCGGCATGCCGATACCGGCTTCCCGCGCCTGCATTTCAACGGTTGAGACGAGCCATTGCTCTTGTTGGTTGTCTGGCGTTTCAATGAGTTTAACGCCCATGCTTTTTTTGGCTATCCATTTCGATATGGCGAGCGAAATCAGTGAACCACCCATACCTAACACCGCTGCGAAGATTAACAGCCCGGTCAGGTTTAATCCGCCGCCCTGCCCTTCAAGCATGGCATCTATGCCCAGCAGACGCATGCTGACGCTGAGTACCAGCAGTATGGCGATATTGGTGCCGAAAAAAAGGAATAAACGCAACATGGTTATTCAAACCTCCTGTGATAAATAGTCAAACCGGTAACATTATAGCGAAATAGCTACAAAAAAGCTGGCGTGTTATGTTTTTTGCAACACCGTCGCGGGCGGGACGGAGAAGACCTTGCGGGTACTGAGTAAACCGGTCGTGATGATAATCACGCCGCAGACGAGCGGGGAGATAATCCAGACGCGGGGGTTGATGGCAACGTCTATTTCGAATACAAATTCGGCGAGGATGAGTTCTATCACCGAGGCGGCAAAAGCGGACAGCAGACCTGTCACCAGCCCCAGACAGGCAAATTCCATCGCCAGACCGAAGAGAATCTGTTTTCGACTGGCGCCCAAAGCGCTCATCAGTGCGGATTCACGCAGGCGCTCGTCGTGTGTCGCCTGAAGCGCGGCAACGAAAACGGCCAGACCGGTCAGCAGGGTGAAGATAAACACAAATTCCACCGCCCGCACTACTCGGTCCATGATGCTCCTCACCTGTTGCAGAATGGCGTCCACATCAAAGACGGTGATGCCCGGGAATTGCCGAACCAGTTGCGTCAACAACGGACGTTCGGATTCCGGCATATAAAAACTGCTGATAAACGTGGTCGGGTGGTCGGCCAGCGCTTGCCTGTTGGCGACGACGAAAAAGTTGACATTGAACGAATCCCACTCTACCCGGCGCAGGTTGAGGACTTCCGCACTTAAATCATGGGCGCCGATGGCATAGCGCAGAATGTCGCCCTGTTTTATCCCCAGCGTTTCGGCGATCCCTTCTTCGACGGAAAAGTAATGAACGGCGGTTTGTTTGTCCCACCAGCGCCCGCTGATCAGACGATTGTCTGCCTGCATTTCATCGGCGCGGGACAGGTTGAATTCCCTCGCTACCAGTCGCTGTGCACGCGGATCGTTAAAATCCTCGGGATTGACCGCCTTACCGTTGATATGGGTCAGGCGTCCGCGCACCATGGGATAAAAGCGGATATATTGACTGATCGAGTCGGACAGAAAGGCGCCGACACCATCGATCTGGTCGGCCTGTATATTGATCAGAAAATAGTTTGGCGTCTCTGGCGGCAAACGATTTCGCCAGTTTTCCAGCAGATCGGTACGGATCAATGTCAATAACAACATGACGGTGATACCCATGCCGATACCAACGATCTGCGCTGTACTCCGGCTGGAACGGCGGATGACATTGGCCAGTCCGTAACGCGCCCGTAATGCCAGTTGCGGTTGCAGACGCTTTAATAAACCAATCATCAGTTTCGCGGAAAGCGTCAGCAAAAGTGCGGTCAGCAGTAACCCGACGAGGATATAGAGGGTGAGGCCGATATTGCCTGATCGCCACGGGGTCAGCAGGGCCAGGGCAATCGCCGCCATGCCATAGATCAGGTAACCGGCGGGAGAGCGGGGACCGAGGTCGCGCCGCAGAACGCGCAATGGCGATACTTGTCGAAGGCGCATTAACTGAGGCAGGGCAAAGGCCAGAACGGCGATCAGACCGGTCATGATGCCGGAGGCTATCGGGACCAATGACGGCGGCGGCAGATCATTTTGCAGCATGCCGGTCATCAGTCTATTCAAACCTTCCTGGGCGATATAGCCAAAAATACAGCCCGCCAGGCTGCATAACAGGCCCAGCGCAAGCAGTTGTGTCAGATAGAGCTGCGTGATCTGGCGCTGTTGTAAACCCAGACAACGCAGGATAGCGCAGTTATCGTAATGCCGGACGGCGTAACGCCGGGCGGCCATGGCAATGGCAAGGCCGGCGAGGGCGACGCTGACCAGCGCCGCGAGGCCGAGAAACTGCTCGGCGCGTTCAAGTGCCGTTCTGATTTCCGGCCGCGCCTCCCTGACGCTTTGTACGCTTATGTCACTGTCGTCACCAGTATTGATGGCCTGCTGATATCGCCTGACGGCGTCGGGCTCGCCACCCAGCAGTAAGCGGTAGCGCACGCGACTGCCCGGCGCCAGCAGACCGCTTTCGGCAAGGTCGGCGCGGTTCATTAACAGGCGCGGGGCGATATTGAAAAGGTCGCCACCGCGGTCGGGTTCGTAAGTGATGATCCGGTCAATAACGGGCGTTAACGCGCCCAGCCCGATCATATCTCCCGGCCCGGCCGGCAGACTTTGTAACAAACGACTGTCAACCCAGACGCTACCGGACGGCGGGACGGCGTTCGTTATGCGTTCTTCGCCGAACAGGGTATCGGTGATCTTGATATTCCCGCGGATGGGGTAGCGTTCGTCAACCGCCTTGACTTCTACCAGTTCAAAGCTGTCTGCTTTTGTGATAACGCTGCGAAAACTCTCGTTCAGCGACCAGATCAGTCCGGTCTCTTCCGCCCGCCTTATATATGCATCGTCAATTTTCCGGGACGATATCAGTACCAGATCGGCGGCGAGTAATTCTTTTGCCTGTAAGGCCGTTGCGCGCTGTACCCGGTCGGTAAAGAAATGCACGGAGGTGAGACAGGCCACCGCCAGCACGATGGAGACGCCGATCAGCCATAGTTCGCCCGCCTTCCAGTCGCGCTTTAAAGACAGCGCCGCGAATTTAACGATATTCATGCGTCGCTTTCGCTCAGTTCCCCGCCAGCGATGACGATCCGGCGATCACAATGCGCGGCGATTTCATTATCATGCGTCACCATAATCAGGGTCGTGCCGCTTTTTTTATTCATGCTGAACAGCAAATCTATAATGCGTCTGGCGGTCTTCTGATCAAGGTTGCCAGTCGGCTCGTCGGCAAACAGGATGGCCGGGTTTCCGGCAAAGGCGCGGGCAATGGCGACGCGTTGCTGCTCGCCGCCGGAAAGTTGTTGGGGGTAGTGATGCAGACGTTCCTTCAAACCGACTTCCCGCAGACATTTTACGGCCAGTGCCTCCGCGTCTTTATTGGCGGCGAGTTCCAGTGGCAGGGCGGTATTTTCCAGCGCTGTCAGAGCGGGCAATAACTGAAACGATTGAAAGACGAATCCCACATTTTCCCGGCGAATCTGTGCCCGCCCGTCTTCATCAAGTTGCGACAGATCGGTGCCGCGCAAAATCACTCTTCCGGCAGTGGGTTTGTCCAGACCGGCCAGCAGCCCCAGCAAGGTCGATTTGCCCGAACCAGAGACCCCGATCACCGCCAGACTTTCACCCTGCTTGACGGATAAATTGATATTGTTCAGGATAGTCAATATCCCTTCCGGGCTGGCGACTTGCTTTCCAAGCGTGTCAGCCTGCACAATGATTGGTGAGTTCATTCTATGCCGTATCGATTATTTACAGTTGCCATTTTGCTCTGTGTTCTTCCCGTGTTTGTGCATGCGAAGACGCTGCTTGTGCTCGGCGACAGTCTCAGCGCCGCCTATGGTATCCCGGTGGAACGGGGCTGGGTATCTTTGCTGGCACAACGCATTATAAAACATAAACTGGATTATAATGTTGTCAATGCCAGTATCAGCGGTGAAACAACGGTCGGGGCAAGACGGCGTTTGCCGAAACTTCTGGATGAAATCCGCCCCGGGGTCGTTATCGTTGAACTGGGTGGAAACGATGGCCTGCGCGGTTTTCCACTGGATGAGATTGAACGAAATCTGACAGCAATCATTGCTATGATACGGCAAGCGGGCGGGTATGTCCTGCTCGTGCCGATGCGATTGCCGTCCAATTACGGGGCCGCGTACAATCAGCGTTTCAGTGCCATCTACGACCGCCTGGCCGTTCCCCTGAATGTCAATTTATCCACGTTCATTCTGCACAACATCGCTCAATACCCCGAATTAATGCAAGACGACGGCATTCACCCGGTGGCCGACGCGCAATCCGTGATGCTGGAAAATATCTGGCCGGCATTGCTGAATCTGATGCAACAGACAGAAAACCGATAGCGGATATTGCCGCCGTTGAAACCGGTTTATATTCGGCGCGGTGCCTGCGCCGAACCCGACCGCGAAGCAGCCCGGTTCAGCCGCCATCGGGTTTTATCCGGTCATTGATTTGTCGCAGAATGTGTTGAGCGGATCCCGCGGCGCAATCAAAAACAGCACTATTATCTATCTTTGTAACCGGACCGTCGGCAACACAAAGACATATCAAGCCCGATTGATTAAGCGTCCGCAGCACGGTCGCCAGATTATTTCCGATCTCTTCCTGCCTGAGTACGCAGCAGACATGACCCATATCGAAAAGGAGGCGTTCGAGCTCATATGCAATGCGGGCGTTATCAGCGCCGGTCAGGAAAACGCTGAACCCCCGTTGGGCATAGCGTGCGATCCGTTCGGCGGCGCTGACGGAACGGAGATCGCCGCTATCGGCGGCGCCGATGATCATCCCCGCGCCGACAGTGATATTGCTTAAATGATCAATGATAATAAAGGCGCCCGTTTCTTTGCATTTGGCGTAAGGGTCAAAGAACACGGGGGCATTGGTCATGATCTCACAACAGCCGATCTCGTTCAGCTTCAATTCGGCAACCTGTGAGCGGGCCAGCGTATTGACATCAATACCGTACCGAATATCCGCGATGCCGCCAGACACTGTTTTGGCGGCGTGCTTCAGATAATATTGCCGGCCCGGGCGCACAGGCGCATCAGTCATCCAGACGATATTGGCCTCAAAACGATTGCCCGTTTGTGGCAGATCGTCCGGCGTCGCGATCACATCGCCGCGGCTGATATCGATTTCATCTTCAAGCGTCAGTGTGATCGCCATGGGCGTAAACGCTTCGGGCAATTCAGTTTCATGGAGAATAATGGATCGAACCGTGCTGCTTTTGCCGGACGGCAGTACGGTAATTTTATCGCCCTTGCGTATGACGCCGCTCGCAAGCGTACCGCAGTATCCGCGAAAATCGGGGTCGGGACGGTTCACATATTGCACCGGGAAACGCATACTTTCAAAGTTCCGGTCGGAGGCGATCTCCACTTCTTCTAAAATGGTGATCAAGGGATGGCCTTCGTACCAGGGTGTTCTATCACCAGGGTGAACGACGTTGTCGCCTTTCAGGGCCGAGATGGGGATGAAACGCAAATCCAGGCGGCCCAGCCTTTCGGCGAAATCGAGATATTCCGCCTTGATGTCGTCATAGACTTTTTCGTCGTAATCCACCAGGTCCATCTTGTTGATGGCGACGATGATATGTCTGATGCCTAACAAGGAAGAGATAATGCTGTGACGCCGGGTCTGAACCTGGACACCATGGCGGGCGTCAATCAGAATCACCGCCAGATCGCAGGTCGACGCACCGGTGGCCATATTGCGCGTATATTGTTCGTGTCCGGGGGTGTCGGCGATAATGAATTTGCGCCTGGACGTTGAAAAATAACGGTAGGCGACATCTATGGTGATCCCCTGTTCGCGTTCGGCCTGCAAACCGTCCACCAGCAGGGACAGGTCAATATCATCGCCGGTCGTACCGGACAGGGTGCTGTCCGCCCAGGCAGCGGCCAGCTGGTCTTCGTAGATCATCTTTGAATCATGCAACAGGCGGCCGATGAGTGTACTCTTCCCGTCATCCACACTGCCACATGTCAGCAGGCGCAACAGGCCCTTCTTTTCATGCTGCGCCAGATAGGCGTCAATATCGGTGCTGATAAGGTCGGATTGATGCATTTATTCAGAAGTACCCTTCACGTTTCTTTGCCTCCATTGAACCCGCCTGGTCGTAATCAATAATCCGTCCCTGGCGTTCGGAGGTTCTGGTCAGCAGCATTTCCTGAATGATCCCGGGCAGTGTCGTGGCCTCCGACTCAACCGCGCCGGTCAGCGGGTAACAGCCGAGGGTGCGGAAACGTACCATTTTCTCTTCCACTTTCTCGTCACGCTTGAGTGGCATGCGATCATCATCAACCATGATATAGACCCCGTCGCGTTTCACCACGGGACGCCTGGCGGCATAATACAGGGGGACAATCGGGATATTTTCAAGATGGATATATTGCCAGACATCCAGTTCTGTCCAGTTGGACAAGGGAAATACGCGGATGCTTTCGCCCTTGTCAATCCGGCCATTGTAGATGTTCCAGAGTTCCGGACGCTGATTTTTCGGGTCCCAGCGGTGATGCCTGTCCCGGAAGGAGTAGATACGCTCTTTGGCACGGGATTTTTCTTCGTCCCGACGGGCGCCGCCAAAAGCAGCGTCAAACTGATATTTATCCAGCGCCTGTCTCAGGGCCCGGGTTTTCATGATGTCTGTATATTTTTTGCTGCCGACGTTAAATGGATTGATGCCTGCCTTGACTCCTTCCTGATTGGTATGGATCAGCAGGTCCAGGCCGAGGTCGCGGGCTATCCGGTCGCGGAATTCAATCATCTCGCGGAATTTCCAGGTGGTGTCAATGTGCATGAGCGGAAACGGTGGTTTTCCCGGATAAAAGGCTTTCAACGCCAGCCGTAACATCACCGCCGAGTCCTTGCCGATGGAATAAAGCATAACAGGCATTGTAAATTCAGCCGCGATCTCGCGAATAATGTAAATGCTTTCAGCTTCAAGCTGTTTTAAGTGTGTTAGCCTGTGTTCCACCATACGGAGTTCATTTCGTGTCTGTTACAACAATCTGTCTGATAAGACGGTTCAAGGGAGCGGGAGATTATACCCCTCAACCCCGAATATTGCATATATATTTCGATTATCCGAAGCTACCATATGAAAATGCGGATTATTTAATCCGCCCGGTATTCTTTAGAAACAGCGCTGTCATCAACGGTATTGCAAACAATACCCGAACGAATAATCGCACCAGCGCGTTTCCCTCTCCCCACCTTCGTCATTCCCCCGCCCCTGCCCCTGCCCCTGCCCCTGCTTTTGCCCCTGCCCCTGCCCCTGCTTTCGCAGGGGTGACGTTCTTTCGCAGGGGTGACGTTCTTTCGCAGGGGTTCTTCCTCAGGGGTGACGTTCTTGCGCCTGCCTGGCGGCAGACAGGCGGGAATGACGGTTTTGGTGTAACAGTGGTTTGTAAAACAGGTTGTTTCGACCGACGACAATAAAAAATGAATGTGCGAGCTTGTATTCCTGGACACAATCCCCATCTGTATCTCTGCGTTATTTGCCGTTTACTGGTTATATTTGCCATTCTTGAAACAGTTCAGACTGTTATCAATGGGGTTTCCCCCCGACAAATGACTTTTTTATAAACTGTTGACAGAAAAATTTTTTTCATTACGATACGATTAGCACTCACTTGATAAAAGTGCTGACAATTGTGAGTTTTCTGTAAATTTAATTTAAGCTTAGGAATTAAAGGAGGTTTGCTTCTATGAATATCCGACCGTTACATGATCGCGTCATTGTGAAGCGCGTGGAGGAAGAAAAAACTTCTCCAGGCGGTATCGTCATCCCCGATTCAGCAACTGAAAAGCCGCTTGAAGGCAAAGTGATCGCCGTGGGGAATGGCAAGTTACTCGATAATGGTGAACTCCGCCCGTTGGCCCTTAAAAAAGGCGACAAGGTGCTATTTGCCAAGTATTCAGGTACCGAGGTGAAGGTCCGCGGCGAAGAGTATCTCATCATGCGCGAAGACGATGTGATCGGCGTCATTGAGTAATTGATTAATCAGGTCAAACTATTTTTTTATGAGGAGGTTATAAAACCATGGCTGCGAAAGAAGTAAAATTTTCGGATGAAGCCCGTACGCTGATGGCACGGGGTGTCAATATCCTTGCCAATGCCGTAAAACAGACACTGGGGCCCAAGGGCCGCAATGTTCTTCTGGAAAAAAGTTTCGGCGCCCCGACCGTCACCAAAGACGGTGTTTCGGTGGCAAAGGAAATCGAACTGGAAAATAAATTTGAAAACATGGGCGCACAGATGGTCAAGGAAGTCGCTTCCAAGACATCCGATGTCGCTGGAGACGGTACCACTACCGCCACCGTACTTGCACAGGCGATTGTCCGTGAAGGTTTGAAGGCCGTCGCTGCCGGCACCAACCCGATGGATATCAAACGCGGGATCGACAAAGCAGTTGAGGTCTCGGTTGAAGAGTTGAAAAAGCTCTCGAAACCCTGCGAAGACAGCAAGTCGATCGCCCAGGTCGGCACCATTTCCGCCAACTCCGATACTGATATCGGCAATATTATTGCCAAAGCAATGGAGAAAGTCGGCAAAGAAGGCGTGATTACCGTTGAAGAAGGTTCAGGCCTGGAAAATGAGCTGTCCGTGGTGGAAGGTATGCAGTTTGACCGCGGCTACCTGTCACCCTATTTCATCAATGATCAGCAGAGCATGAGCGTTGAACTTGAAAATCCCTGTATCCTTCTGCACGACAAGAAGGTATCGAATGTCCGCGACTTGCTGCCAATACTTGAGTCCGTCGCCAAAGCGGGAAAATCGCTGTTGATTATTGCCGAGGATATTGAAGGAGAAGCGCTGGCAACACTGGTTGTCAACAATATGCGCGGTATCGTCAAGGTCGCTGCCGTCAAGGCGCCGGGCTTCGGTGATCGCCGTAAAGCAATGCTGGAGGATATCGCTATTTTGACCAAGGCGACTGTTATCTCCGAGGAAGTCGGCTTGAGCCTGGAAAAGGTCGGGATCGATGATCTGGGCAATGCCAAACGTATACAGATCACCAAGGAGAACACCACCATTATTGATGGTGCCGGCAAGAGCAAGGATATTGAAGGCCGTATTGTTCAAATCCGTCAGCAGGTTGAAGATTCAACCTCGGACTATGATCGCGAAAAACTCCAGGAACGTATGGCTAAACTTTCTGGTGGCGTCGCTGTTGTCAAGGTCGGTGCGGCTACCGAGGTCGAAATGAAAGAAAAGAAAGCACGTGTGGAAGACGCACTGCATTCCACCCGCGCCGCTGTTGAAGAAGGCGTTGTGCCCGGTGGAGGCGTTGCCCTGTTGCGGACCTTGAAAATGGTTTCCAAAGTAAAGGGTAATAATCATGACCAGCAAATCGGTGTCGATATACTCAAGCGTGCGCTTGAGGAACCGTTGCGCCAGATTGTCGTGAACGCCGGTGAAGAGGCCTCCGTGATCATCAACCAGGTGCGTGAGTCGTCAGGTGATGAAGGCTACAATGCCGCCAACGGTAAATTCGGCGACATGAAAAAAATGGGTATTCTCGACCCCACCAAGGTCACCCGTTCGGGATTGCAGAATGCCGCTTCCGTCGCCGGTCTGCTGTTGACGACCGAAGCAATGGTTGCTGAAATCCCCAAGGAAGAATCGGCACCTGCGGCCCCTGATATGGGTGGCATGGGTGGCATGGGTGGCATGATGTAATGCGGCATTGCCTTGAAACCATAAAAAAACCCGCCTTCTGGCGGGTTTTTTTATGGGGCCTTCAAACGGGGAAGTTAACGAAACCTATCGCTTCATTGCATCAAAGAACGCCGCGTTGTTTTTGGTGCCCCTCAGACGTTCCAGCAGGAATTCTATGGCAGCGAATTCTTCCATCGGATGCAGTAATTTTCTGAGGATCCACATCTTCTGTAATTCATTCTCATCTGTCAGCAGTTCTTCACGGCGCGTGCCAGAACGATTGATATTGATGGCAGGGTAGATGCGTTTTTCCGCGATAACACGGTCCAGATGCAGTTCCATATTGCCGGTGCCCTTGAATTCTTCGTAAATGACATCATCCATTCTTGAGCCGGTTTCAATCAGGGCGGTGGCGATGATCGTGAGACTGCCACCTTCTTCAATATTACGTGCCGCTCCAAAGAAACGTTTGGGACGCTGCAGGGCGTTGGCATCAACACCGCCGGTCAATACCTTGCCGGAAGCGGGGGCGACGGTATTGTAAGCGCGGGCGAGGCGCGTCATTGAATCGAGCAGGATCACCACGTCTCTTTTATGTTCAACCAATCGCTTGGCGCGTTCAACAACCATCTCGGCCACCTGAACATGACGGCTGGCGGGTTCGTCAAAGGTACTGGAAACCACTTCACCACGTACCGAACGCATCATCTCGGTCACCTCTTCGGGACGTTCGTCAATGAGCAGCACGATCAAATACACTTCGGGATGATTATGTGTAATTGACTGGGCAATGCTTTGCAGGATCATTGTCTTGCCCGCTTTGGGAGGAGAAACAATCAGGCCACGCTGACCCTTGCCAATAGGTGCCGCAAGATCAATGATCCGCGGGGTTAAATCTTCGGTACTACCATTGCCTATTTCCAGCGTCAAACGCTCGTGAGCAAACAGCGGGGTCAGATTTTCAAATAATATTTTGCCCTTCGCCTTACTTGGGATTTCAAAGTTGATCTCGTCAATTTTTAACAGTGCGAAGTAACGTTCACCATTTTTGGGCGGCCTGATTTTTCCGGAAGTATTATCGCCGGTACGCAGGTTAAAACGTTTTATCTGGCTGGGTGAAACATAAATATCGTCGGGACCGGCAAGATAGGAACTGTCCGAGGAACGTAAAAAACCAAACCCATCCTGCAGAATTTCCAATACACCGTCACCGTAAATATCTCCACCCTTTTTGGCCTGCGCTTTGAGAATCTGAAAAATAACATCCTGCTTGCGAGAGCGGGCCATATTCTCGAGGCCGAGCTTGTCGGAGAGTGACACAAGTTCTGAGGCGGGTTTTTGTTTTAGTTCTGTTAGGTTCATCAATATACCTGGTATGGTTGCTCTATATGATCGTGGACACGAACGTTAAAGAGATGTGTCCACAAGAAAAAACGACTTTTTTGTCTTAAAGGGGATATGGTTGTGATTAAAAAATAATACCGCGGATATATATTATAGTGTAACTCAATTTCAGTATCCAGCTAAATATTGGCGTCAATAAACGCCTCCAATTGCGATTTTGACGTCGCCCCGACTTTGGTTGCGACGATGTCCCCCTCCTTAAAGAGGATAAGCGTCGGAATACCTCTGACACCATAGGTCTGCGGTGTATTCTGGTTATCATCAATATTAATTTTAGCGACAGTGAGCCTGTCTTTGTACTGTTCGGCAAGTTCATCAAGCAGGGGGGCAATCATCTTGCAGGGGGCGCACCATTCGGCCCAGAAATCAAGGATGACGGGTTTCTCCGATTTTAAAACATCATTCTCAAAACTAGAATCTGTGACATTTAATATATTAACATTCATTGATGGCATATGGTCCTGTTCGGATTGTTAAAAGTATCATTCCAACGAAATTGGAAATTAATTGCAAGCGACTTTTACAAAAAACATCCTCCTCTATAAAAAAAACGCTTGTTTATCATATAATTACTTCTTGGAAATCCCTTTCGAAAACACCCGGAGACGGATTGACATCATCGCAGTATCCCGTTTATCCAGACGCCGATAGCGCTGACTTCCGATGGGCAAACGGCATGTTCCATGGGGTATTCGTTCCATTCAACGAGGTAGCCTTTCCGCTTCAACATCATGCTTGAATCACGTCCCTGCTCAAGGGGGATAACAGGGTCGGTAACGCCATGCGCCATAAAAACCGGGGTATTTTTATTTGCCGCCGCGGCTTCTTCCTCAAGTCGCCCGGGCAAAGGTAGATAGGAGGACAGGGCAATGATGCCCGCCAGTCGTTCAGGATAACGCAGACCGGTATGCAGGGCGATGGCGCCACCTTGAGAAAATCCGGCAAGCACTGTTTTTTCAGGAGGAATACCGGCGTCCGTCTCTGCCCGGATATATCGACCAATAAGGTCTGCCGAGGCCTTGATGGATTTGGCGTCTTCCATTTCCCGCAAATCAGGTGATTTGATGTCATACCAGGCACGCATCCGCAGGCCGTTGTTGATGCTCACCGGGCGAACGGGCGCATTTGGAAAGATAAAACGAATACGGCCTGCCGCGCCTGGATTAAGCGCGGGGACGATATCTTCAAAGTCATGCCCATCCGCTCCAAGCCCGTGCAACCAGATGACGCTGATCTGATGTGATTCTTCGGCGTCAATAATGACAGCGTCTTTTTCAGAAAACACAACGGTACTCTCGGTTTATCGTGACTAATGCCACAGGCTATATCCTGGATAATGTGGTATTTTTGTGGTTAAATGGCACCGGACAAGTCTATTGAAAATATCACAATGAACAGCTTCAATACATTGAATATCATCACCCGAGTTGGCGTCGTCGCTGTTGTTGCGTTATTCTTTATTTCTGCCTGTGGACAAAAAGGCAGGCTCTATCTGCCCCCTGAAAACGCCCATCATATCACAATCGTTTCACAATATTGATTCTTCATGTCCGGGTTTTATTATCAGGAGGGCCTGTTACATGCCGAAGGCGTGCCCCTGGACAGGATCGTTGAAGAATTCGGCCTCCCCTGTTATGTCTATTCCCGTCGAGAAATTGAATCATGCTGGCAAGCCTTTAAACAGGCCCTGGCACCACACAAACATCTGATCTGTTACGCGGTAAAGGCCAATTCAAATCTGGCAGTGCTCAACCTCCTGGCGCGGCTGGGTTCGGGTTTTGATATCGTGTCCGCAGGTGAGCTATACCGCGTACTTGAGGCGGGCGGTGACAGCGACAAGGTGGTTTTTTCCGGTGTCGGAAAACGTGCGGACGAGATTCGGTTTGCGCTTGAGCAGAAAATTAAGTGTTTCAATATTGAGTCTGAAAGTGAATTAACCCGATTGAATACCATTGCCGCAGATATGAACGTGACAGCACCGATATCCTTTCGTGTCAACCCGGATGTGGACTCCAGGACGCATCCCTATATTTCAACCGGGCTTTCGGAAAACAAATTCGGGATTGCCTTTGAAACGGCGTTGCAGCGATATCGGGAGGCGGCGACGATGAACCATATTAACGTCGTCGGCATTGACTGCCATATCGGCTCCCAAATCACAACCCTGAGCCCTTTTGAAGATGCCTTGAAAAAACTGCTGATATTGCTCAAGCAACTTGAACGGAACGGGATCAGACCAGGGCATATTGATGTCGGCGGCGGGCTGGGGATAAGCTACCGCGAGGAAACTCCGCCGTCGCCGGACGCTTATGTCCGCACCATTGTTGAAACACTGACAAGTGACGATTATGAAATCATCATTGAACCGGGACGGCGTATTGTCGGCAGCGCCGGGGCCCTGTTGACCGAAGTACAGTATTTAAAGACAACGCCGGAGCGCAATTTTGCCGTGGTGGATGCGGCGATGAATGATTTTATCCGCCCGTCTTTTTACGGGGGCTGGCATGATATCAGGCGCATTGTCGAAGCGTCCGATGCAGAACAGCTTGTCTATGATGTCGTCGGGCCGGTATGTGAGACGGCTGATTTTCTCGGCAAGGATCGTGCGCTCAGATTAAAACAAGGTGATGTGCTGGCGATCAGCGACGTCGGCGCCTATGGTTTCAGCATGGCCTCTAATTACAATTCCCGCCCCCGCGTCGCGGAAATTATGGTTGATGGCGATAAGGCGTACGAAGTTCGCAAACGCGAAACGTTCGCTGAACTGGTAAAGGGGGAGTCACGGCTTCCTGAATAAGTCCTCTGTCTCCAAACGCCGCCGTAAAAAATCAACGCCATGAAACGTATTCCCGAACCCGAGTTGATGACCGAAACGGCGCAGGCAGCAGCCTATGCCAATGCGGATTTTGAGGAGCCGCACAGTCATTTCATCACATTACTAAAAGACAGGATCGGCCGTTATTTGCCTGAATCGGGCCGGGCGGTTGATTTGGGCTGCGGCGCGGCGGACATCAGTATCCGTTTTGCCAGGGACTGGCCACGCTACCATATTGATGCGCTGGATGGCGCTTCCGCCATGCTGGCGGAGGCCCGTAAAGCACTCGCTGGTTCGGGTTTAACGGATCGAATTACCCTGATTGAGACCGGTATCAATGTTTCGTCACTCACGGAGCGGAATTACGATCTGATATTGAGCAACAGCCTGTTGCATCATCTGCATGATCCGATGGTATTGTGGGAAACCATCAGGAACGCCGACGGGGCACCATACGTTTTCATTATGGATTTAATGCGCCCGGAAAATCAGACCCGGGTTGATGAGTTGCTGAACAAATATGCCGGAAATGAACCCGGGATATTACAACGCGATTTCGGCAATTCGTTGAGGGCGGCCTTTACCCCGGAGGAGGTCGAATCCCAGCTAAGTGCGGCCGGATTGGAAAAGTTAGGGGTTTCCGTTGTATCCGACCGTCACTTTATTGTCAGCACCCCGGGGCAAGTTCCGGATTAAGCCAAAGCCTCTTTTGTCGTCTTGACAATGACAGCCGCGACCTTGTAGGGGTCTGCATTGGAAGCGGGACGGCGATCTTCAAGACGTCCCTTCCAGCTATTCTCCACCGTGGCGACCGGAATACGAATTGACGCGCCGCGATCAGATACACCGAAACTGAACTGCTCAATGGATTGCGTTTCATGTCTGCCGGTGAGCCGTTTTTCATTCTCGGCGCCATAAACCACGATATGACGTTCAATATTCCTGCCAAACGCCTCACAGATACTGGTAAAGACATCCTCACCGCCTGATTCACGCATAAAGCCGTTCGAGAAATTCGCATGCATACCCGAACCGTTCCAGTCAGCGTCTCCGAGCGGCTTCGGATGCCATTCAATGGCCAGTCCGTATTTCTCCGCAGTGCGTTCAAGCAGATAGCGGGCCAGCCAAGTCTGGTCACCGGCGCTTTTCGCGCTCATGGCAAATACCTGAAATTCCCACTGACCTGCCGCTACCTCGGCGTTAATACCCTCTATATTAAGGCCGGCCTCAATACAAAGATCAAGGTGTTCTTCAACGACTTCCCGGCCATAGGCGTTATTGGCACCGACAGAACAATAGTACGGTCCTTGCGGGCGCGGATAGCCCGCATGCGGGAAGCCGGGCGGCAAATTGATGTTGGGATCCCACAAAAAGTATTCCTGTTCAAAACCAAACCAAAAATCATCATCTTCGTCATCAATGGTTGAGCGCCCGTTTGATTCGTGCGGGGTACTATCGGCATTCAGTACCTCCGCCATCACAAGATAACCGTTTTTACGATCCGGGTCGGGAATAATCGCAACCGGCTTTAACAAACAATCGGAAGCGCCGCTATCCGCCTGTTGGGTGGAACTGCCGTCAAAGGACCATATCGGACAGTCTTCCAGTTCGCCAGAAAAATCCGATATTATCTGTGTTTTACTACGCAGGCTCTGGGTAGGTCTATACCCGTCAAGCCATATATATTCGAGTTTACTTTTCATGATAAGTCGTTTTTCTCCCAGTTTATTACTTTAAAATACAGGAAAATATTATTTAAACCGAAGGCCCCACATTCTACTGCAATCTGAACAGGGCTCAGTTCATCTCCATTGCGCCCGGGTCTGCGGACATCAGCCGCCAGATGATATAGCTATTGTGATTGCTGTGCTTGTACGGAAGGCCAATTGTAGCATATTGGCGTTGCACCGCAACACACTGCCTGTTTTATCATACCGGAGACCGAACCCGGCTAACCCCAGTCTTCCCTCAGAAGCCGGACCAGTTCTCGACAGCTTTGCATCCTGTTTTTGACAGGTTTGAGCAGGCATGCCATGGTTACCGTCTCCAGTAAATTCGGGATCGGTGTACGTGAAAAAGATGATATGTCTGGTGGATCTTCATTCAGTATTTTCTGACTCATTTCGTCAACAGTCTCCGCCGCAAAGGGTAATCGGCTCGCTAAAATTTCATAAAGAATGACACCAAGGCTATAAATATCCGTTCTGTAGTCAATATCCGGGGTGCGCTGTATCTGTTCTGGTGACATGTATGCAATCGTTCCCTGAAGTTCATCTGCATCGGTCATTGAATTCACTTTTTTATTAACCATTTTTTCCAGCGTACGAACTGACTCGTCGTTACCGCCGGTCTGTCTCCAGACCTTTGCCAGCCCCCAATCCATCAACAAGACTTCACCAAAGGGGCCAACCAGAACATTCTCTGGCTTGATATCACGATGAACAACATGATGGCTATGCGCATATTCCAGGGCATAGGCGACCTGGATAATGACATTGATGAGTTGTTTCAGATCATAACGTTCACGATAATTGAGAATTTCACGCAGGGTATAACCGCGTACCAGTTTCATCGTGAAGTAGTAATGTCCTTTTATATCGCGGCCTAATTCATACGTAGGGACGGTATTGGGATGTTGTAGCAAAGCATTTATCCGCGCTTCCCGCAAAAAACGTTTTTGCTCTATCAGATCATCGGCAAATTCAGGTCTTAGCTTTTTATAACAGATCGTACGCGACAGATAGCGATCTTTGCAGGACTGGATAATCGCCCTGCCGCCACGCGCAATCGTTTTGAAATAGACGTAACGCGTACTCTGATTGAGTTTGAGTGGCAACGCCTTGTCAGTGTCTTCCAGATAAACGACGGCGTAATCATCATCCAGCATTTTCGGGAAAATCGTCATGGATTATCCTTGGTAAAAATAGTCTTCTTTTGATATAATTTCCAAACGTCTATACAAATATTATAGACAATGTCGCGAATTAAAATGGAAATCGGACTGACTGTAAATGCATACTGTATCTGAAAAAATAACGCCGGGGGAAAAAGATATTACAAGTAATATCAAAAACGCAGTGATTGAATTGTATAATGATAACCCGGATTATTAATCCGACTATGGAAGTTCATAAATTATCAGTCATCATATACCTTTTACCGGCGCTATTATCGGCGGAAACGGTATATAAATCCGTTGACGAAAAAGGACAAGTGCTTTTTACGGACATGCCACCTGAAAACGCCGAAAAAATAACCATTGAAGAGCCAAATATTATTTCAATATCCGCCCCGGAACAACCTGATCAGGAAACAGCGAATCGGGACAGGCACACTTCATATACTACCCTGGAAATTGTCAATCCGGTGGACGATCAGATCATCACTGGAACACAAGGCAACTTTACGGTGGATGTTACTCTCAAACCGGATTTGGCGGAACAGGACGAGCTGGTTTTATTGATGGATGGCAAAGTGATGCAGAGCGGGAAAATAACACGATTCGTATTGAGTAATATTGATCGCGGGGCCCACACCCTTGAGGTCGCTGTTCGTAATGACAAAGAGAAACTGTCAAAACGTTCTCAACGTTCACAAGGAGTGACCGTGCATATACGCAGGACAGCCAAACTTGATACCCGGCTTGTTCCTGATCCGGATGTCGTTACACCGTTGAATCCTCCAAAACCCCCGAAGCCGGAGGTCTCGCCGCTGAACCCACCCAAACCGAAACCAACGGAATGATATTGGCAAAAATGTCTCTCATTGATATGAAAATCCCGATCCTGTTTTTGGGTCTCTTTTGCCTCTTCGCCGTACAGGCGGAAGGCATATACAAAACAGTTGATAAAGACGGAAACGTCCTTTTTTCCGATACGCCTTCTCCGGGCGCTGAAGAAGTAGAACTGCCGGAAATTCAGATCATAAAAAGCATAAAACTGGAAGACCTCCCTTCTTTTCCTGTTCTGGACAAGGTTGAGAAGGGGGAAGAACGTTATCAGTCAATTACTATTATCGAACCGGAAGAGTCAACGGGTCTGCGTAGCAATAGTGGTGATTTTAAAATATCCGTCGCGCTGGAGCCCGCCCTCAAAGCGTCCCATCGCTTGGTCATCACTATGGACGGAGAAGAAGTCGCCAATGGCGTTGCAACCAGTATTTCAATTCAAAATGCCGATAGAGGGACACATCAGCTTGAGGCACGGGTAGTCGATACAGAAGACGAAACGCTCATCTCCACCAACAGCAGCTTCACCCTGTTGCGAACTGCTCAATAAATTACACTCGCATTCGAGATCCTTCATAAATCATTCGGAGTCAGCCCCGGCCCGCTTCCCCAAGGGCGCCGCGGCAAGAGATGACGATGGATAACACCCGGGGACGAACGGGGGATGTGGCGTTGTTCTTTACAGAAGCCATCATAAGACTGTTTTTTAAATCCGTGGGAACCGACAGCGTCCGCCGTTATTCATTATCAACAGGGTTCATTCAACCATTGGGCAAGCTGTTTAGCGTAATAGGTCAGGATACCATCAGCACCGGCGCGCTTGAACGACAGCATTAATTCCATAACGGCGCTTTTTTCATCAAGCCAGCCATTGGCCGCGGCGGCCTTTAACATCGCATATTCGCCGCTCACATGATAGGCGCAGGTAGGTTTGCCAAACTCGCGTTTAATACGATAGATAATATCCAGACAGGGTAAACCGGGCTTCACCATCACCATATCGGCGCCTTCACCGATGTCCAGTGCCGTCTCAATCAGAGCTTCATCACTGTTGGCCGGGTCCATTTGATAAGTATCCTTGTTGCCACCACCGAAATTGGCGCTTGAGCCGATGGCTTCCCGGAAGGGTTGATAGAAATTTGAGGCGTATTTTGCGGAATAGGCGAGGATACGGGTATTGATATGGTTTTTGGTTTCAAGCGCGGCGCGGATGGCGGCGATACGACCGTCCATCATATCAGACGGCGCGACAATATCGGCGCCAGCCACGGCGTGGGACAAGGCTTGTCTCACCAGGGCTTCCACCGTTATGTCGTTTAATACATAACCCGTCTCATCAGTCAGACCGTCCTGCCCCGATAACGTATAGGGGTCAAGTGCAACATCGGTGATCAAGCCAAGTGAGGGACAGTGCTTTTTCAGTTGTCTGACCGCCTGTTGCACCAGACCATCCGGATTCCACGCTTCGGCCGCGTCGTCGCTTTTCTTCGCCGCGTCAATGACCGGAAAAAGCGCGATGGCCGGTATTTTGAGTTCAAGCAGCGTCCGCGCCTCCTGAACGAGCAGATCAACGCTCAGACGTGCTGTCCCCGGCATGGACGCTATCTCCTCCCGCCGTTGCTCACCCTCAACAATAAACAGCGGGTAAATCAAATCATCTGTGGTCAATACCGATTCGCGCATCAGACGGCGCGAAAAGTCATCACGGCGCATCCTTCTGGGGCGTGTCGCCGGGAACGCTGCTTCTTTTGTAAAGTCAGTTGACATGATATAAAAATATACGGCGAGGAATGTTTCGGTAGCGGGCGAATAAGTGTAACCTAGAAATCAGAATATTAAAAATCTCCCTCATGCCCGCCTTACAGTATTATTATGCCCGCTTTACAGCATTATTTTACAGAATATGAAATCATCATCAGGTTAAGCTGTTTCTGCCTGTTATTGTCGCTTTTTCTGCTACTGGAACTCAAATGCCCGCGCCGGATATCGGCACCCGGCACGATACGGCGACGCTTCAATAATCTTGGTTTAATGTGCATTAATGTATTGGCAATCCGTCTAATCGTACCGTTTGCCGCCGTTGAAACTGCGATATTGGCCGCCCGGAATGAGACGGGGCTATTCAATCTATTATCATTGCCGTTTGCGGTGAATGTCCTGATAACCGTTGTCCTCTTTGACCTGTTAATCTATCTGCAGCATGTTGCCTTTCACAAAATCCCGATATTATGGCGAATACACAGGGTGCACCATACAGATGATCATGTCGATGTCACAACCGGTATACGTTTTCATCCTTTTGAAATTTTCTTGTCCATGGCGTATAAATCAGGCGCTGTTTATTTGCTCGGACCCGCCGCCTTTGCGATCATGCTGTACGAGATACTGTTAAGCATGGCGGCGCTATTCACACACAGCAATATTCTATTGCGGCAAAACGTTGATCTGGCTTTGAGAAGCATCTTTGTAACGCCGGATATGCACTGTATACACCATTCGGTGGTGCGGACGGAAACGGATAGCAACTACGGCAATCTGTTTTCATGCTGGGATAAATTATTCAAAACATATCGATCAATGCCCGCTGCCGGTTATAATAATATATTGATCGGCTTAAATGAGTTTCGCGATCAATCATCAAACCGTTTATTTCAATTACTGAAAAACCCTTTTTTGTTTAACAGGTGAATATTATGGACCAGGAAAATGCCGTCTTGAAACGTTATTCGGAAGGTGCCAACGAGCGTCAGCCGTCGCTATGCTGTCCGGTTGATTACCAAACGGAATTACTTGAATTATTACCGAAAGAAATCATTGAAAAGGATTATGGCTGCGGCGACCCGTCGCGGTATATCCGTGAAGGCGACAGGGTGCTGGACCTGGGCAGTGGCAGCGGCAAGATATGCTATATGGCCGCCCAGCTTGTCGGTAATGAAGGCCGGGTAACCGGTGTTGACATGAATGATGATATGCTGGCGCTTGCCAGAAAATACCAGGCAGAGATGGTGACTAAACTGGGCAATGATCGGGTCGAATTCAAAAAAGGCAAAATCCAGGACCTTGCCCTGGACATCGCCGCACTGGAAATGCGGTTGGCGGAAAATCCGGTCAATACGATTGGCGATCTGGAAGCCCTGGAGCACTGGAAAAAAAGTCAATGCGTTGATGCGCCCCTGATCCCGGACAACTCGACTGATCTGGTGATATCAAACTGTGTCCTGAACCTGGTCAATGGCGCAGACAAGCAAAAACTGGTCAGTGAAATTTTTCGCGTACTGAAGCCCGGCGGACGGGTGGCGATTTCCGATATTGTCTCGGACGAATTTGTCCCCGAACATCTCAAGGCCGATGAGCAGCTCTGGAGCGGTTGTATCTCTGGCGCCTTTCAAGAACAGGAAATGCTTGATATGTTTCAGCAGGCCGGTTTCCTCGCCATCGCCTATGACAAATGGCAGGATGAACCATGGCAGGTGGTTGAAGGCATCGAATTTCGCTCCGTCACGCTCACGGCGGTCAAGCGTGAGCAGGTCGACTGCATCGACAAAGGTCATGCGGTGATCTATCGGGGACCTTTCAATTTTGTGACGGATGAGGAAGGCCATGAATTCCCGCGAGGCGAGAGGATGGCCGTTTGCGAGCGTACTTTTAATGTACTCACACAGGAACCTTACAAGGACTGCTTTATCGGCATTACTCCGGCAAAAGCCCGGAAACCACGTCCGTGGTGCGCCCCACCCGGCACAAAAAGATCGGTAGCGGAAACAAAACACGGTGTCCACAGCGTGAGTGCAAATGATTCGTCCTGTTGCTGATTTGATCCACAGAAACGGAGTGTGGTAGATTTGAACGCCCATTTTGGGTTACGTATAACCGTATAACAACATCACACTTTCTAACTTGCTCCAACAAAACACTTAACAAATACAACAATTGCACCCGGTGTCAAATGGCATCACATGGCAACAATTTTGGCTTCGGGGAGGTATGGCAAAGCTTGAAAATCTGGTGTTTAGGAAAAGTGACGCCTTTTGCCTCATACGGGCTTGAGAGGCTTTAGTTCTCAAAGATATTGCGCCGTCATCCACGCGGACGTCCTGTTCTCACCAGACCCAGCGTTTACGCAATATGTCGGCAATGTCAATATCGACCCGGAGGTATTAGCCGTCGGCAATATTAAAGGCTATGGGCAAATGCCAGACCTGCATATTGCAATGAGTTTGGATAGCGATCCAAAAGATTCTGTACTGGCCCTGTTTAAGGCACCTACCGCAGAATCTTTACTCTTATTGCGTTTTTTATGGCGCCACAGCTCAGAGACAAAGACAAAAGCGCCCTTTTTTATTTTTAGTGTGAAATACTTGATGCTGTTCCCCGCGCTATGCCGCGGGGTCAGGTAATGTCTGGACGGTATCTTCTATCCAGGTTTCAACTTCCTGCGTAATCTGCTTCGCGTCTTTATTGGCGGACTGAATGGCCGGACCGATCACCAGCGTGACCCTGCCCGGTTTTTTAACGAAACTGTTACGCCGCCAGAGATAACCGGCATTATGCGCCACCGGAGTCACGTTGACACCGGATTGTTTTGCCAGCTCGCTACCGCTGCTCCGGTAGGTGCCCTTTGCTCCAGGGGCGACGCGCGTACCTTCGGGGAAAATGATTATCCAACGTTTTTTTCGTAAAGCAATACAACCCTGCCGCAGGACCTGCCGCAGTGATCTGACGACAGAAGCACGGTCAATCACGATAGGGCGCATGCAGGCAATGACCCAACCGTAGATCGGGATATACAGAAGTTCGCGCTTTAATATCCAGACCTGGGGGATGAAAATCCGTTGTAGCAGTAATGTTTCAAACGCCGATTGATGCTTGCACATGACCACGCCCGGCGTTTTCGGGATGTTTTCCAGACCTTTTATTTCATACTGTATCCCGCAGCAGATTCTCAGCCACCAGAGGCTAAACGCGGCACCGTAGGTGAATAAAAAGTATCGTCTGTTGAATTGCAGCGGAGATATCAACAAACAGAACGGCAGAAATAAGAAAAAAGTGAAGCTGAGTTGACCAACGTTGAACAGAAAAGAACGGACGATCAACATCAAACCGGCTATGCCATACGACATTTCATGTCTATCATCTGTGGACGACGGAAGGGATGTCAGGCAGCAAGTATCTCATTAACGAATGACGCCAGATCATCGTATACTGGTATCCCCTCGGCAACTTGACCACTATCGATCTCACTTTGCCCCTCGCCGGTGCGTACCAGTATCGGTTTACCTCCGGCGCTTTGTGCGGCACGGATATCAATCATTTGGTCGCCGACGCAAAATACCTTGTTCAGAGGTACCCGCAATCTTTCTGATATCCGGTTATAAAGGCCGGGATTGGGTTTGCGGCAACTGCAATGATTTCCCGGCGTGTGCGGACAAAAGAAGATGGCGTCAATTTTGCCGCCATGCTGCGCCAGGATGGCGTTCATCTTGATATGGATCGCATTAAGGTCATCAACGGTAAATAATTTGCGACCAAGGCCAGACTGATTGGTGGCGACGACGACTTGATAACCGCTCTGGGAAAGCGTGGCAATGGCTTCAAGACTCCCGGGGATGGCCTGCCATTCATCCGGCGATTTGATATATTCGTCCGATTCTTTATTGATCACGCCGTCGCGACCAAGAATGATTAGCGCCATTATCGCCTCCGCAACTTTGAGATATCGGCAATATCCAGAAATAACGCCTTCACCTTGCGAAGCAAGGCCAGGCGATTGTTTTTAATATCCTGTTCGTCGCACATTACCATCACATCATCAAAAAAAGTATCCACATTTTCACGCAGGGCCGCCAGTTCTGTCAGCGCCGCCCTGTAATCAAAGCGGTCTATCAGGGGTTTTGCACGCCGTTGACATTTTTCCAGCGCGTCGGCCAGCCCGGATTCGGCCTTTTCAACAAACAATGATGCACACGGTTCGTGTCTCTCAACTGCATCAGACTTTTCCAGAATGTGACTGATACGTTTGTTCATGGTGATCAGATCTCCCGCCTCGGCTGCCTCGCTGAATTCGGCAACAGCGCACAGGCGTTTATCAAAATCAGTCAGGCGGGTGACGGAAACAGCGTGCACGGCCTCAAATATATCAGGTTCAATGCCCTTATCAATATAATAATGACGCAAACGCTCCATTAAAAAACAGGAGATCTTTCCCGGAAGTTCGGGCGTTCCCGCTCCAGGCAGGGTGTCTCCATGCACTCGCCTGTAACTTTCTCCGGCGATCTGAATCAGTCGCCTAATATCAATATCAAGGCCTCCTTCTATGCCGATACGCAGAAGACCGATGGCAGCGCGACGTAACGCGAACGGGTCTTTATCGCCCGTCGGCACCTTGTCAATAGCAAACATCCCGACCAGGGTATCAATCTTTTCCGCCAGCGCCAGACACTGACCGATATTCGTCATCGGCAATACATCACTGGCAAAACGCGGTCGATAAAATTCTCCCAGCGCGTGCGCGATTTCAGCTGATTCACCCGCCGCTTCCGCATAATAACGACCCATCACACCCTGCAATTTGGGAAACTCGCCCACCATCTCCGTCAGCAGATCGCAGAAACACAGTTCAGCGGCACGAGTGGCCTTTTGCCGATCAAGATCAGTGAGGTCTGCCAACGAGTCCATGGTCTTTATCAGACGTTGCGATCTGTCATGAAGCGTCCCTAGCTGTTCCTGATAAACTACTCCCGCCAGCCCTGACAGATGGCTCGCCAAACCCTTTTGCAGGTCGCGCTCCCAGAAAAAAGCGGCATCGCCGAGACGTGGCTGTATCACACGCTCATTGCCTTGCTTAATCAGTTGCGGATCCCTGCTCTTGATGTTGGCAACGCCAATAAAATACGGTAACAATTTCCCCCTGTCGTCAACGACGGGAAAATATCGCTGGTGTTCCTGCATACTTGCAATCAGGACTTCCCGAGGCAGTTTCAGAAAATCCGGATCAAAGTTGCCGATAAAGGCCTGTGGCCATTCGAGCAAGGCAGTCACTTCATCCAGCAAAGCCGGTTCAATGAGGGCGCGGGCTTTATTGTCAGCGGCAAGCGTCTCAAGCTGAGATACTATCGTGTCCCGACGCACGTCAAAATCAGCCAGCACCCTGCCGGTCTGTTTCAATATGTCGGGATAGTCAGCGGGCTTTTTGACGGGTATTGCACCCGGATGATGGACGCGATGCCCATAACTGTTTGTCCCGGACTTCACGCCCAGTATTTCACAATCAATCGGCATATCACCGAACAGGACCAGCACCCATTTTACCGGTCGTATGAATTCAAAATCATTATCACCCCAGCGCATCCGTTTCATGACGGGGACACGCTTCAGGGCGGTTTCAATCATGAGCGGTATCAGTTCCGCCGCCGTTCTGCCCTTAATAAGGGCGTTAAAACTCAACCAGCGGCCTTTTTCCGTCTCCAGGGTTTCCAGTTGGTCGACCCTCACGCCGCAGGATTTTGCAAAACCTTCAGCGGCATCCGTGAATTTGCCGTTTTCATCAATGGCCTTGTCCAGGGACGGACCACGCCGGAGCTGTTGCCTGTCTGCCTGCTTTATTGCAAGTCGTTTGACCAGCAATGCCAGCCGGCGTGGCGTGGCATACCATTTGATCCCCTCGTGTTCGAGCCCCTGTTCAAGCAGAAACGCCGCACTCTCTTCCTTAAAGGCTGTGGCAACCCGTTTCAGTGAGGTCGGCGGCAGCTCTTCGGAACCAATCTCAATCAACAGATCTCTTGCGCTCATTGAATGGTCTGTGTTATTTCTGCAACAGGGGAAAACCCAATGCCTCGCGGCTTGCATAGTAGGCTTTGGACACCGCACGCGCCAGCGATCTGACCCGCAGGATATAAGCCTGGCGTTCAGCAACTGAGATGGCATTACGCGCATCCAGCAGATTAAAATAATGCGACGCCTTCATCGTCATTTCGTAGGCGGGCAGGGGCAGACTGGCCTCAATCAGATGTTGCGCTTCCCGCTCGCAGGTTTCAAACCAGTTAAACAGGTATTCCGTCTCCGCCAGGTCGAAATTATAACGCGACATCTCTACTTCGTTCTGATGATAAATATCAGCGTAGCTTACCGTCTTATTGTCGGGTTGCGCCCAGATCAGTTCATAGACATTACCGCAATCCTGCAGGCACATGGCGATGCGCTCCAAACCATAGGTTATCTCGCCGCTGACGGGTTTGCAGCGCAGACCACCGACCTGCTGAAAGTACGTGAACTGGCTGATCTCCATCCCGTCCAGCCAGACCTCCCAACCGAGTCCCCAGGCGCCGAGGGTAGGCGATTCCCAGTTGTCTTCCACAAAGCGAATATCATGCATTTCCATATCAATACCAATGGCTTCCAACGACGCCAGATAGCGGTCCTGAATGTCATCGGTAGAGGGCTTTAACAGCACCTGAAACTGATAGTAGCGTTGCAGGCGATTGGGATTTTCACCGTAACGACCATCGCCCGGACGACGCACAGGCTGCACGTAGGCCACGCGCCAGGGTTCGGGACCAATGGTGCGCAGGAATGTCGCCGGGTGAAAAGTGCCGGCGCCCATTTCCATGTCATAAGACTGAACGATAACGCAACCACAATCCAACCAGTAGTGTTGCAACCTGAATATTAATTCCTGGAAGTTCAGACCAGCGCCGGAAAGTGCTTTTGCTTTTTTATTATGAGACATTTAATCCGAGTATGTCATAAAAAGCGAATTTGATCGTTTACGTTCAGGCAATGCTCGAGACGGGTACCATTGCCGATAATTTATTTGTTTCATCATCTGTCTTTCGGGGGGCGTCATCGAACTTTTTTCCGCACCCCTATTGCATTCAAAATACCGGATTCCCGTCCCCGAAAAAGCACCACCCCTGGCAGGCTCCGGGGGATAACGGCCGGGCTTACGCCCTGCGAGGCAGTTCAGTCGTCATTGATGAATCGGCGAGGATGTCATGACACCAGTTTGGATTATCCTTCCTGAACAGAACCCGTCTCATCCTGTATAACGTCATCAAAACGCTTTTTTATTAAATCGTATTTAAATTCCGGTATTTCAAACCACCAGCCCGATACCCGTTGATTCAGATCACCAACATACGCTTCAGTCTGTTTGACTTTGTCCGCATTCTCCGAATTTTCATGATAACTGAAAGCAAACGAAGCATAGGGAATACCCTCCACTTCAAAAGCCATACCGTCAGCAATAACACCTTGAAACGTAACTACGTGGAAAGAGACAGCATCATCGCCAACCGCAAGCAATTTTTCGGCGCGGGCACCTCTGATCTGCATATCCTGCATCAGGCTGCCGAAACGACTAATCATAAATTTGGAAGCGATCTTTTTGCCAGCCGGGAGGTTCTCCAGGACAAAATCTTCCTGTCCAGCCTCGCTTTTATATAAGGTAAAGGTATCACCGTCAGCGTGCTTGATACGTACCCGTTCAATTGTCTCGGACGGGATATCAAACAGAGATCGTTTAATCCAGTCCGTTTTGGTCGCACTGATATCCAGTACGCCATCCACCAGCCAGGATTGCGCTTCATCCGGTTTGCGGACGTAAAGGCCGGGGCTGTTTTGCGCCGCGCTGCTACGTCTGGATTTACCAACAATGACACTGACAAGGTTTGCCTCGTCACCCCCCTTTAGAGTCAACAACAACGACGTTGTGCCCTCCTCTTCAAGACCTTCAACCCCCAGACGATGGTAAAGTCTGGGTAGGGCTGTTTTGGCAGCCCTGATTTTCAAATCCGCGGCACCAAGCACGGTACCCTTCACCTTTTCCGCCAACGCCGGATAACCGTCAAACTCGTCTATCCCCCATACATGATCCGTGCGCGTCAGATGAATGGATTCATCGCGACCCTGTATTGATATGCGGTTAACGGATTCTATCCTGTCGGCCAGGTCGGGGAAAAAAGCGACTTTCTGTTTTGCTGTCTGCGGCGTGCGCAGACCGGCGAAGATCGTCGCCGCGGTTACCACCACAACCGTCATCAGGGTCAATACGACAAGTCTTCTGCCAAACATAGCGATACTCAGGTCTTTTTCCGGATTCGGTATATTCCAAGCACTAATGCCAGTACGGTGATCAACAAGGGGATCAAACCGATATTGATAAAACGCAACTGCGCCCCGAGCCGTTCAATATTTTTTCTCAACTCGTGCTGCACGCTCCGCAGTTCTTTACGGGTTGCCAACCGTTTGCTTCTCAATTTCTCAATCTCTGCCGTTAACTTATTATCAAGCAGATACGATGTTTCATCCCCTTGTTCCTGCTGTAATCTGCGGATATTCTTTTCCGTTTCCTCCAGGCTGGCGCGCAATTCCTTTTCGCGCTGACGGAAGCGCATCTCTGCCTCACGGGTAATGGCTTCAATTTTCACAAACGGGCGCGCGTATCTGCCACGGCTGCGCAGACTGATCAAATCGGTATTACCGGATAAATTGTCAAGACTGTTAATAACGAAATCGCCGTTATTGGCAATCTGCCGTGGCACGGAAACGCCAAACAGGTTCTGTGAGCGTACCCAGAAGTGATCTGCCAGTATGTCCGTGTCGGTCACCAAAATGATATTCAGATCGCCTTCACTGATAAAATCGGCATCCGGTGTTTCTCCTCCGTCACCATCATCAGCACCGGGGCGTCCATCAGGGAAATAGGTTTTCGCCTTGCCGGTTACCCTGGCCGCCAGCGTCATTCGCTTGTTTTCTGACTTGAAGTTATTCAGCACAACCGCCGGATCACGCTGAAACAAAATCAAGTCCCTTTCCAGTTTGGTGGATTGTCTGGAAGTCCGGATCAACGGTTTGAAATCAAGCCCCTTGTCTTCCTTCATTTCCAGAGAACCCGCCGTCCCCAAGTGTATTACATTAAGCTCGCTGGTGGAAAAATCATCCGCATTGAAATTGTCCTTGCCCAGACGCAACCAGGGCAGATAGTTAATCTCCTGCTGACCACGAGGACTGTTGGTCTGCACACGCATCGCCGCCTTGAGATCACCGACAATTTTTTCCCGACTCATTTCCAGCCCCCACACGGAAAGCATATCCGCAAGATAGGAATCAAGCTGTGGCAGGGTGTTTGGACTGGCTGGATCAGGCCGACTGCGGTCCTGCTCTGCCAACGGATCCAGAAAAATAATCGCCTTGCCGCCGCGTAACAAATATTGATCAATTCTGTACAAGGCGGGGGTACTCAATTTTTTCGGGTGTACCAGCATCAGAACATCAATGCTCTGGTCAAGCCTCTCCGCTTCATCACCGAGGTCACGCACGTCAAAAAATTCTCTTATGGCGTTGATGATCGTCCAACCGTCCTCACCGGCTCTGCTTTTGAACAGGGGAAGCTGTGATACCACACCTACCACACGTCTGTCGGGATAGGCCAGATTATAGATAATTTTGGTCAGGTCGTATTCCAGCGCCGCTTCACGGTTACTCTGAAAAAAGGGGATGGTCTTTTCATCATCGGTGGAATTGACGCCGACCAGGCCGAAATAAATACGTTCACCGGCGGCACTGGCGGTAATTGTGCGCAGACCGCTGGCGACGGCCTGATCTTCTGCCTCGGAGAAGGCTTCCGGCTCAATGATATTCAGGATGAGCTTGCCGTCGGCATAAGCCACATACTCCTCCAGCATATCGCGGACACGGATGCCGTAATTGGCGAGACCAGGAAAATCTGATATCTCCCTTCTTGAAAAATAAAAATCCAGATGAATCGGCTCTTCCAGATTCCTCAGTATATTAATCGTGCCTTGAGACAGGGTAAATAGTTTGTTCTCGGTCAAATCAAGACGCCAGGTCGTCAGTGTCGTGTTGACCAGTATGATCGTGGCGACAAACAAACAGGTTGAAAGTATCAAACCCGTCCCGGAAATAATCCTGTGCCTGAGCGCGTATTTCATGGTCTAACTCGCTTTCTTCGCTTCAATAACCACAACATTGACATATAACCAGAAGGCGATTAAGGCGCTGAAATAGGCAATATCACGGATATCAATCACCCCTTTTCTGATTGAGGTGAAATGTGTCAGAAAACTCAATGAAGCGATGGCATCAACGACCGTCTGCGGCATCCAGCCGCGGAAAATATCCAGCACCAGCGGAAAGCCGCTTAATATGAACATAAAACAAATCACAACGCTGATCACAAAAGCAATGACCTGACTTTTGGTCAGGGCAGAGATACAGGAACCAATAGCCAGAAAACCGCCGCCCATGATCAGACTGCCAATATAACTCGAAAAGATGACGGTATTATCCGGATCGCCAAGATAATTCACCGTCAACCACATCGGGAAGGTTAAAAATAAGGCCACGGCGGTAAAACTCCAGGCAGCCAGATATTTACCTATAACAGCGTCCGTCATGGAAACAGGCAACGTCATCAATAATTCTATCGTGCCGCTCTTGCGCTCATCCGACCAAAGCCGCATGGAGATCGCCGGGATTAAAAACAGATATAGCCAGGGATGAAACTTGAAGAAAGGTTCCAGATCGGCCTGATTGCTTTCATAAAAGGCACCAAGGTAAAAGGTAAAGACGCCGGTCATGAATAAAAAGATAACGATCAACACATAGGCCACGGGTGTTACGAAGTAACTGGTGAACTCGCGTTTATAAATTGAGAATAAACGGCTCATGCTGTGGTTGGCGACCTGTGGTCTTCACCGGTGGTAATCAAACGAAAGGCATGGTCGATATTGCTCCGATCTGACCTGGCAATCAGTTCCTGTGGCGTACCGTCGAACAGCAATCTCCCCGCATCAATGATGATCGCGCGCGTGCAAACGGCATCCACTTCTTCCAGAATGTGCGTGGAAACAATAATCGCTTTGTCTTTTGCCATATTCCGAATCAGCTTTCGTACCTCGTACTTCTGATTGGGGTCAAGCCCGTCGGTCGGTTCATCCAGGATCAGAATTTTCGGATCATGCAAAATCGCCTGGGCCAGACCCACACGGCGTTTATATCCCTTGGATAACGTTTCGATGGTTTGCTCGAAAACAGTTTTAATATTGATTAAATCAATCACATGACTGATCCGCTCCTGACGTTTTTTACCGCTGAGCTGACGAATGTCGGCAATAAAATTCAGAAATCTCTTCACTGTCATTTCACCATAGGACGGCGCACCCTCAGGCAAATAGCCGATGGATTCTTTTATAGCCAGCGGATTTTGCAGTATGTCATAACCGTTGACCTTGACAATGCCGGCCGTCGGTTCCAGAAAACCAGTGATGATCTTCATCGCCGTTGACTTTCCCGCTCCGTTGGGGCCGAGGAAACCCAATACTTCCCCATAACTGACTTCAAAGGAAATATCCCGCAAAGCATGAATTGAACCAAACGACTTCTGTAGTGATTTAACTTTGATTGCTTTCGACATAGACATAATTAATCAGGGATATCGCCAGAATTTTATAAGAAAAACAACCCCGTCAAGCGGGGCATTTCCGGCACTATTTTACACAAAAAAAAAGCCCCGTCAAAGGGACATTACCGGGGAGACAGACTGTTTAAAAACAAGGGGGGTTCACTCTATTAAGGATTCAAAATTTGTCATTGAATTGGGAAAGAGATGTAACAAAATCCCTTAAAGGTGAAGAAAGTGTCACACCTCAAAAAGACTCTCCCGCCACCGGCAAAGGGATTTTTCACCGTATTTCAGCCGCTTTGCCGAAGCAGCGGTCAAGGATAACCACGATGCCAAAACCCAGCACCATCATTGTACAGGAGTAGACAAGTTGCTCATTAAACGCCGTCGGCCAGTACGGAGCAGATGAGATGAGTCGTTCCTTGCCTCGCACAACCGCGTAGATGCGCTCCTGAAACGGCCAGATGACATACAGGGAGGCAATCAGCAGGCCGACGATAAACAGGAGGGTCTGTTGGTAAAACCGGTTTAACAACCCGGACAGCACGCGGCTAAACAGCACGACGCCGGTAAGCACGCCCAACGCAAAGGGGACAATGACAGTGAAATTGATATGTCCGATGGCGTTGAAGATATAGGCGTACTTTTTCATCATCAGTAATACGAAGGAACCGGACAGGCCGGGCAGAAGCATGGCAGCAATGGCGATAGTGCCACACAGAAAAATAAACCAGCTATCGTCCGGGGTTGAGGCCGGGACCAGATTCATAACAATGCTCCCACACAACAACCCCGCCAGCAGGAAAAAGACGTATCTGATAACGGTGTCCGTTCCAGTGTGCCGATACAGCAAGATGATTGAACCCAGTATCAGTCCGAAAAACAGGCCGTAGATGGCCTCTGGCCGGGTTCGGACAAGTAGAGGTAAAGGCACAATTCGGGTAAAAAAGAACAAGGCGATGATAACGCCAACCCCGGTCGGGATTAAAAAACCGAAATGAGGGCGGTTGATGGCGCCTTTTACATCGCCGCGCAGCAACATACCCAGCCATTGACAATCAAAGGATTTAATCGCGTTAATCAGGCGCGGATAGACCCCCAGAATAAAGGCTACCGTGCCACCGCTGACCCCGGGGACCACGTCGGCGGCACCGATACAAAAACCCTTTGCAACAAGCATCAGCCGCCATTTGGATAGATGCGCTATAAAAGACATTGACCTGGATGTTTCACGAAGGGTTTCAAATGCATCTTCTGAAAAACAATAATCCGCAGAGATTAAAGGGCAGCTTCCCGCCCCCGACTAAAACACTCAGGGATATGCCGTCGCGGGAAAGGCGCTGCAGAAAGGACATATGACTGATGACGAAACGGGACAAACCGTATTTGGGGGAGACGATACTCATTTCAATCATCATTGCCTGAAATTAACGATAATGTTGAATAATCACGTTCGCTCTTAATGCAACACAGGTCAGATCAACGGTGATAAGGGGTGCTTAATTCATGCACCGCGTCAATGAAGGTCGCCGCGTTTTCAGGATCGATATCCGGGGTGATGCCGTGTCCGAGATTGAAGATATGCCCCGGCCCCTTACCATAGCTTTTCAGGATAGACGCTACTTCATTGCGTATCGTCTCCGGGTCGCATTTAAGGATGGCGGGATCCATATTGCCCTGCAAGGCAACGCGATCACCCACCTGCTTTCTGACCTCACCGATATCCTGCGTCCAGTCCAGACCGACCGCATCGCAAGTTGATGAGGCAATCGCCTCAATCCACAGACCAGCACCCTTGCTGAAAAGGATAACGGGGATGGTATTGCCCTCGTGTCGCCGCTGTAATCCGTCCAGTATACGTTTCATATAGGCCAGCGAAAAATCATGATAGGCCGGGGGCGCCAATACACCACCCCAGGTGTCAAAAATCATTATCGTCTGTACACCGGCGTTGATCTGTGCATTGAGATAAAGCGTAACGGCTTCGGCGAGATGTCCCAGTAATTTGTGCAAAGCGGCCGGTTCCTGATACAGCATCTTTTTTACCTTGCCAAAATCGCGACTCGTTCCGCCTTCAATCATATAGGTCGAAAGGGTCCAGGGGCTGCCCGCGAAACCGATCAGGGGCACGCTGTTTTTCAATTCCGCGCGAATCAGACGCACCGCGTCCATGACATAGAGCAGTTCCGTTTCCGGGTCTGGCATGGGCAAGTTGTCGATATCGCTTGACGATGCAATCGGTTTGGCAAACTTCGGCCCTTCCCCTTCGCTTAATCCCAGACCCAATCCCATTGCATCCGGTATCGTCAGGATATCTGAAAACAGTATCGCCGCATCCAGTGGATAGCGTTCCAGTGGTTGTAAAGTCACTTCGCAGGCTAACTCCGGGGTCTGGCACAAAGTGATAAAGTCACCCGCCTTTGCACGGGTTGCACGGTATTCAGGCAGATAGCGTCCGGCCTGGCGCATCATCCATACCGGAGTGCTGTCAACGGGTTGACGTGCCAGCGCCTTGATAAGGCGGTCATTCTTCAATGTCGGTAACATTGTGGTCATTTACATCAGGAAAATAATAATATTGTTGAACATTATGTCAGGGGGAAACCGCGGCAACGATGTGACAAACAGGGGAAATAATATGCCAGGATAAATAATTATTTCTCAGAGTGGTGCCGGTAAATCGCTCTCCCCCATCAGGAATTTGTCAATGCCTCTAGCCGCGCTTCTGCCTTCCGCAATTGCCCAGACAATAAGGCTTTGCCCGCGATGCACATCGCCAGCGGCAAAGACACCTTCCACACTGGTCTGCCATGTTTCCGGATCGACTATCATATTGCCCCGTTCATCCAGATCAAGCGCAAGCTGATTAATCATGCCCGGTTGTTCCGGACCGGTGAAACCCATCGCCAGCAAGGCAAGATCGCAGGGCAACTCCCGTTCACTGCCTGTCACTTCTTCAAAACCGACGCGATTGCCCTCTTTCTTTAACGCGACTTCTATCAGACTCAGCGCCTTCACATTACCCTGTCCATCGTCAATAAACCGTTTGGTAGAAACCGAATAAACCCGTTCCACGCCTTCTTCATGGGCCGAAGCGGTTCGGTAAATATCAGGCCATTCGGGCCAGGGGTTGTCCGCCGCACGAACGGTGGGCGGCTTCGGCATAATTTCCAGTTGATGCACGGTTTCACAACCTTGTCTATTGGCAGTACCCAGGCAATCCGCCCCGGTATCGCCACCGCCGATAATCACGACATGTTTTCCCTCTGCACTGATAAAGTCAGCCGGTCTGTCATCACCTTCACAAAGGCGATTCTGCATAGGGAGATACTCCATCGCCTGATGGATACCGTTCAGTTCCCGACCCGCTATCGGCAGATCGCGAGCCGCGCAGGCGCCGCAGGTCAGCAACAACACATGATAATCCTCCCTGAGTTCGGCGACGGAGATGTTTTTGCCGACATGGGCTTTGGTCCTGAATTTCACGCCTTCGACCAACAGTTGTTCAAGACGACGGTCAAGCAATCTTTTTTCCATTTTGAATTCGGGGATACCGTAACGTAGCAGACCGCCGATACGATCGTCACGTTCAAATACCGTAACATCGTGCCCAGCCCTGACAAGCTGTTGCGCGGCGGCCAGTCCAGCGGGGCCGGAACCAATAACGGCGACGGTCTTGCCGGTTTTTTTCTCCGCTATGATCGGTTTGACCCAACCATTTTCCCAGGCTTTGTCAATGATGGAAACTTCAACCGCCTTGATCGTCACCGGGTCATCATTAATGCCCAGAACGCAGGAACCCTCACACGGCGCTGGACATAAAACGCCGGTAAATTCAGGGAAATTGTTTGTGGCGTGCAAACGCTGAATAGCGTCATACCATTGGTCCTGATAGATCAGATCGTTCCAGTCCGGGATAAGATTCCCCAGAGGGCAGGCCTGATGGCAAAAGGGGATGCCACAATCCATACAACGTGAGGCCTGGGTCTTTAATGGTTCAACCGGCCAGGGTTTAGTCACCTGCGTCCAGTCTTTCAGGCGCTCTTCCACCGGGCGATACGGCTGCGGCATGCGTTTCGCTTCCAGAAAACCCGTTATTTTACCCATGTGCCGCCTTCATGATAGCTTCATCAATTGATGCGCCTTCCTGCTTTGCTTTCTTGATAGTTTCCAGCACCCGCCGGTAATCTCTTGGTATCACTTTGATGAAAGTGGATTGATACCCTGCCCAATCGTCAAGTATCTTTTGTGCTACCGTGCTTTGCGTGTAACGCAGATGCTTATTTAACAATGTCTTGAGGGTATCAATATCCTCCTCGTCCTCAACCCTTTCCAGATCAACCATCCCGTGGTTGCAAAGCACCGAAAATTCGTCTTTTTCCGCCAGCACATAAGCAATACCGCCTGACATACCAGCAGCAAAATTACGGCCGGTCTGACCGATAATCACAACCCGACCCCCGGTCATATATTCACAGCCATGGTCCCCGACGCCCTCCACAACAGCATTGACTCCGCTGTTGCGCACACAGAAACGTTCACCGGCGATGCCTCGAAATAGGCCTCACCACGGGTGGCACCGTAGAGCACAACATTGCCGATCAGGATGTTTTCTTCCGGGACGAACGAAGAATGGCGCGGCGGGTAGGACAATGATCCTGCCTCCAGACAGACCCTTGCCGATATAATCATTGGCGTCGCCTTCCAGCGTCAGCGTGACGCCCTTCGGCAGAAAAGCGCGAAACTCATACCGGCGGAACCGTTCAAATGGACGTTATCGTGTCTTCCGGCAGGCCTTCGGCACCATAACGTTGGGTAATGTGATAACCCAGTATGGTGCCAACGGCGCGGTCGGTATTTCCGACAGGCAGGATAATATCGACCTTCTTTTATTCCCTGGAGCGCATCTTTGCACAGGGGACCAGTTTGGTCACATCAAGTGATTTTTCCAGGCCATGTCTTGTTCTTTAAACACAATACATTTTGTCGCCTGGGCTCGTTTTGCCTGATACAGGATTCTGGAAAAATCCAGACCACGCGCCTTCCAGTGGTGAATGGCCTTGCGCGTATCCAGCCTGTCACCCGACCAATCATCTCGTTCACGGGAGGAAACCGAGTCGGGCATATATTCGCGTACTTCTTCGGCGATATATTTGAAAAAATTTTCAACGAACCCGGCTTGCCAGAAAATTTTGCCGTCAGTTTCGGGTTTTGGGTCGCGATGCCCACCGTGCAGGTATTCAAATGGCAACGCGCATCATAATACAACCCATAACAACCAGCGGCGCGGTCGAGAAGCAGTATTCCTCCGCCCCCAGCAAGGCAGCGATGGTCACATCGCGTCCGGTTTCAACTGCCCATCGGTCTGCACGACGATGCGGTCGCGCAAACCGTTTTGAACCAGCACTTGTTGTGTTTCCCGCCAGACCGAGTTCCACGGCAAGCCCGCTGTTGCATCGTGAACTCAGCGGGGAAGCGCCGGGGCCGCCGTCATAACCCGAAATCAGCACCACATCGGAATGCGCCTTGGCCACACCCGCAGCCACGGTACCGACCCCGGTTTCCGCAACCAGTTTCACATGGATACGTGCCCTGGGATTGGCATTCTTCAGATCATAAATCCAGTTGTGCCAGGTCTTCTATGGAATAGATGTCATGATGCGGCGGCGGCGAGATTACACCACACCGGGGTTGAGTGACGCACCCTGGCGATCCATGGATAGACCTTGGTGCCGGGCAATTGGCCGCCTTCGCCCGGTTTGGCGCCCTGCGCGATCTTGATTTGAATATCATCGGCATTTACCAGATATCGCTGGTAACGCCAAAACGCCCGGAGGCCACCTGTTTGATCGCACTGCGTCTTAAATCGCATTGGCATCCGGCGTAAAGCGATCCAGATCTTCACCGCCTTCACCAGTATTTGACTTGCCGCCAATGCGGTTCATGGCAATGGCCAGTGTTTCATGCGCCTCTTTGCTGATGGAGCCGTAAGACATCGCGCCGGTTGAAAAACGTTCCACGATGCTGTCAATAGATTCAACCTCTTCTATAGGGATCGGCTCTTTGGCGAAACGAAAACGAAAAGCCTCTCAAGGTAGCAAGGTGCTCGTGCTGTTCATCCACCTTTGCGGTGTATTCCTTGAAAATCCTGTACTGTCCCGAACGAGTCGCGTGCTGTAATTTGAAAACCGTTTCAGGATTGAACAGGTGATATTCTCCATCCCGGCGCCATTGATATTCACCGCCCCATTCCAGTTCGGCTCTTTTGACCACGCGCTCGGGAAAGGCGTTATGGTGCCGCAAACCGACTTCCTCCGCGACGACATCAAGACCGATACCGCCTATATTTGAGGCAGTCCAGCAGAAGTATTTATCGACAAATTCCCGATCCAGGCCAATCGCTTCAAAAATCTGTGCGCCGCGATAAGATTGAATGGTGGAAATACCCATTTTGGCCATCGTCTTGATCAAACCCTTATCAGCAGCCTTGATGAAGTTCTGTACGCTTCATCGTGCTTCATCTGCGACGGGAGGTAGCCCTGTCAATCAGATCGGCCAGCGATTCAAAGGCAAGATAGGGGTTGATACAGCCCGCGCCGTAACCCAGTAAAACGGCAAAGTGATGCACCTCCCTCGGTTCGCCAGACTCGAGTACGATGCTGACCCTGGCGCGCGTACCTTGTCGAATCAGATGATGATGCAGACCGGCGACGGCAAGCAGTGCCGGTATCGGGGCCTTGTCACCATCAATATCACGGTCGGAGAGTATCAGATAGACAATGCCCGCCTTGACCAGTCTGTCCGCCTCGGCAAAAACACGTTGCAACGCAGCCTCCAGGCCAGCGCGCCCATCTGCAACCGGGTAGCTTATCGAAATTACTGTTGAGGTAAAACCGGGCGCGTCCATATCGCGAATACGCGCCAGCTCTTCATTGGTAATCAGGGGTGATTTAAGTTTGATCTGACGACAGTGTAAGGGACCGACTTCCAACGGATTGCCTTCGGCGCCGATCGTTGAACCGATCTGTGTGACCAGTTCTTCACGGATACCATCCAGCGGCGGGTTAGTGACCTGCGCGAAGAGTTGTTTGAAGTAATCGTACAGCAGACGTGACCGGTTTGACAAAACGGCCAACGCGGCATCGGTACCCATGGAACCGATAGCTTCGGCACCCGTTCCCGCCATCGGCGCCATCAAAAGGCGCAGGTCTTCATGCGTATAACCGAATATCTGTTGACGCTGTAACAGGGTTTCATGATTGAGCCCCAAAGTTTGTTTTGGTAATGGCAGATTTTCGATGGGTTTCATGTTTTCTTTCAGCCACTGCCGATAAGGATGTTCAGCCACAAAGCGCCGCTTTAATTCCTCATCGTCAATGATGCGGCCTTCATTGGTATCCACCATAAAGATACGCCCGGGATGCAGGCGTTCTTTTATACTGATATTTTCTGGCAGCACTTCCAGAACGCCCACTTCGGAAGCCATGATCACCATATCGTCCTTGGTCACGTAATAACGTGAAGGACGCAGGCCGTTTCTGTCCAGCACCGCTCCAATCACTTCTCCATCGGTGAATGCGATGGATGCCGGACCGTCCCAGGGCTCCATCAGGCAGGCGTGGTATTCATAGAACGCCTTGCGATCTTCATCCATGGTTTCGTGTCCGGCCCAGGCTTCCGGAACCATCATGAGCATGACCTGCGGTAAAGGCCGACCCGCCATGTGCAGAAATTCCATCACATTATCAAACATGGCGGAATCACTGCCGCCTTCAATAACAATCGGAAAAAGTTTTTTCAGATCATCGCCAAACAGGTCGGAATCGCATAGGGCTTCACGGGCGCGCATCCAGTTGACATTGCCGCGCACGGTATTGATCTCGCCGTTGTGCGCGATATAACGGAACGGATGTGCCAGACGCCAGGAGGGGAAAGTATTGGTCGAGAAACGTTGATGTACCAGCGCCAGCGCGGATTCAACATCCGGAGCGCCGAGGTCGGGAAACATCGGTTCAATCTGCGGGCCAGTCAGCATGCCCTTATAGATAAAGGTGCGGCGGGAGAGCGATGCGACATAAAACAGATTTCGCTGCGACAGATCGGAATTCCATATCTCGTGTTCAACACGCTTGCGGATGACATAGAGTTTGCGCTCAAACGCGGCCGGGTCTATGGCGTCGTTTTTACTGATAAATATCTGCTTGAAATCAGGTTCGCTTTCTTTTGCGCTTGGGCCAAGCGCTGCGTCGTCGGTCGGCACATCACGCCAGCCGAGAACGTGTTGATTTTCCTCTTTAACGATACGTTCGAATATTGCACGGCAGCGTTTTGACTGATCGGCGTCAACGGGGAGAAAGACCAGACCGGCACCATATTTCTCCGTTTCAGGCAACTTGATACCGATTTCAGTACAGACGCGCCGGAAAAATTTATCTGGCTTCTGGATCAGTATACCGACACCATCGCCGGTGTTTTCCTCACAACCGCAGGCACCGCGGTGCAGCAGTTTTTTCAGAATGGTGAAAGCGTTATCAACAATCTTGTGGGATTTTCGGCCCTTTATATCAACCACAAAACCGACGCCACAGGCATCGTGTTCTGTCGAAGGTTCATACAAACCGGCTTTTTCTATTATTTTCTGCATGTTGGTCGCTCACTACTAGTAGTCTGTATTATCCGAATAGCAGAATGTTCATTCAATCCCGGTTTTAAGGACGGGGCCGTGAACCGCAGACTGACGCTGATTTTTAGCGGCGATTGACTGAAAAAATACAATCTGCCAAGCCTCTCCTGGGAATAGAGGATGATATCAAAATTTTTGATTTATCACAATCAGGATACTTTCATAAATTATCCAGGACGGGAACTTGCCAGATAGCGAACGGTAAAAGAGGGGAAAGGTTCTTCGTCGCAGCCGAAGATGAATTTGAAGGGACGAAAGAATACGGACAGTATTATCTCACGTTTTTTTCATCCTTGGCAAAAGCGAAACAGGTAAAACCTTTTTTTACTGTTTGAGGGAAATATCTGTGGTACTCGATTTTTCTTTATCAACAAGCTGGTTAGTAATTCTCAGCATATTTGAAAAGCTACCAGCGGTAGAGCTGCTAATCATGTATTTCCCGTTGACGATAATTGCTGGCACTCCGGTCACCTTGTAACGCTGGACCATGATAAATGCTTCTTTTACCTTCCGGTCAATTTCATCAGACTCATACACTTCACTGAACCGATCTTGATCGACCCCCTGTTCAATGAAAAACGCCTTGATGGCCTTGTTCCCAAAAATCCGTCTCCCCTGCTGGTGGATAGCGTTGAAAAGAGCCTCGTGTATTTCGTCCAGTACGTCCAGTTTTCCGGCAGTGTAGTACGCCTTGGCATGCGGGATTGAGTTTTTACGAAAAACGCCCGGCATCCGTCGAAAATCGACATCATCTGGCTTGCTTTCCAACCATTGCTCAATGTAAGGCTCAAAGTCATGACAATGCGGACAGGAATAAAGGAAAATTTCAAGCACTTCAATCTTATCGCTGTTTTCGGTCGGTTGTGCGGGAGAGATTTCAACATATCCGTCTGCCGCCTTGAGTGGTGCGCTTGACGTTAATAATAATACGAAGGCAAAAAATATAATGCGGTTTTTCATAATAATTATTTCCGCAGGTTATTTTTCCAAAAACAAGATTAAAAATACAAAGACAGACCGTAAAACACGCAATTTGTTTTGTATCATCATTGAAACAGTCAATGTAGCCCCTGGATATAATTTGACACTGATTCAATCTGCTCGTCCGTCATTGAATCAGTGACAGAAAGCATGACACTATTGACACGTTCTCCAGCCTTGTACATCTTCAATTGCGTCGCCGTATAGAGGGCATGCTGACCGCTAAGGGCAGGATATATCGCCCCCGGATTTCCGTCCCCGCTCGGCCCGTGGCAAGCCATACATGCCGGAACCCCTGCCGCTTTATCACCATAGCGATAAATTCTTTCGCCCATCCCAATGTTTTCGGCCCTGGCAACGCCCGGCTTGATCTCCTGATCGGCGTAATAAGCGCCCAGATCCTGCAGATCCTCCAGACTGAGATTGGCGACGATAATTTTCATCTGTGCGTTGTCGCGTTTACCGCTCTTAAAATCCTGCAACTGCTTTGTAATGTAGGTCGCATGCTGTCCGGCAAGTTTGGGCCAAACGGGATTGACACTGTTGCCATCGGCATTGTGACAGGCGACACAAGTCTGCGAAAGCGTTTTTCCTCTTGCCACATCGCCACTATCGGCAATGCTCTGGCCGACAGCCAGCAACATCAACACAGCAGCGAACAGCGCAGGCGATTTCATGTTCATGACCCTTTTAAAAATAACACGTGGTCTGCGTTACACATTATTATTGCCAGGCCTGTTTGGTACATACATTTATACAAACCTATGTCAATATTATGATGATCCCGCGAGGAAATTGTAAAAACCATGTGCAAACAACCACATCCCAGAGTGATAAACAAGTGTGTTATATTACACGGCCATTTGTCGTTTGTCACAACAAATTAAAACAACATGAGTAGGCACACGTCAAAATTGACGGGGAACTGGTTCAACCGTTTTGAATTTTCCCAGGGGGTAATGTCCATAAAACAGTTACCCGCCGACGTAGGTGGGGAAGTCGCCTTCGCTGGACGTTCCAATACCGGGAAATCAAGCGTCATCAATAAGTTAACCAACCGCAAGGGGTTGGCCAGAACCGGAAAGCGGCCTGGAAGGACACGCGAAATCAATTATTTTTCCTGTGATCAGCACACGCATATTGTGGATTTACCCGGTTACGGTTATGCCGAAGTCAATGCCAGTTTACGGAATACATGGGCAACGTTGCTGGACTATTATCTGCGCGAACGACAGGCATTGCGGGGCATTTTTCTGATTATGGATATTCGTCGCCCACCGGGCAAGTTTGACCGACAGATGCTGGATTATTGCCAGAACCGTGATCTGCTTTTACATATTTTACTGAATAAATCCGACAAGCTTTCACGAAGCGCAGGGGCAAAGGCCATGGAAAAGGTAAAAGAATGGGCGCCGGATAATACGAACACACAGCTTTTTTCCGCGCTTAAAGGCGATGGGGTGGAAACCGCCCGCACTAGACTCGCCACCTGGCTTTTTTCTGATAAATAAAAAAACGCCCCGGTTCTATAATTTTAGGGAAGGGGTTAGCAACCGGGGCAACAAAATAACAACTAGTGTCATTATTATTCGCTAGGTGGGTAAGCGTTTATGTGTTTTTAGAGAATGTATCTCTCCAAGAGTTCCCTCAATTTTGAGTTTCCTCAATTTTAGCCTTTTTGAAAAAATTCATCCCCCTGCCCGGTGTCGTCAACGGTAAGAATACGACGTTTGAAAACAAGCCCTGCCGGAAAAATAAATTTTTTTTACAAGTCATTGATATAAATAATCTTTTTAAAACTGGTTAATTTTTAGTAGTTTTGCGAATATGAGATAACCAAGCTATTTTTAGCTTCATATACGCATAACGTCCACAGATTTATCCACAGAAAATGTGGATAAAAAAATGCGCCGCATGGGCAAATAGTTAACCTGATAAAATTAGAATTAATATTAAGTTCAGCGACAAAAGAAAGCGATTTTCGGTTTAGTGAATCACTTTCAGCAGTTCATTTTTTTGCGGTTCTCCTTTCGGAAATTTTCCGTTCAACAACCGCAATTGGGGTTCGGCATTGGTCAACGGTGAACTCCGGGCCAGATCGGCAAAACGTGTTTTTTCATCGGCCTGCACGACATCGAGTCGTAACGGGACGGCCTGCTGCCGTTCATTTGGCGTCAGTTGGTGAAAACTTTTCGCCGTGTTTAGTATGATCTCGTCAAATTTTTTACGCTCATCCGCTTTCTTTGAGACACCGGCGATAATATAGGCGAGTTGCCTGAAGTAAATGACCGTAAAACGCGCCGGTTTTGGTCCCTGTTCGGTACTGACAACCGCAACGCCGGTATGGGCGTCCAGACCGTTGATCTTCAACGCCCGGTCATGACTCAAATTGCCAAAACGCTGGATCATAAAATCCCGGGGAGATACGTTTTTATCAGACGCTACCGCGCTGATCTGCATAAAGGCACGTCCATTGGGAGCAGTCAACATGATAGCCTCCTGCTGGTTTTTCACATACCAGTTTTCAGGAAGGATTATCGCGAAATCAAGCTCGGGATGCAAAAAACGCCGCCCCCGCACAAAGCCATCGGACGAACTACCGCCAAAGACCATTCCATCGATCAGCGCCATATATCTTCCATGCCCGACATATTGCTTTTGCCCCGAAGTGCTAAAGGCGCGCGCCGTACCGACGACTTCCTGCAAACGCTTGTCATTATCCGGATGGGTCGAAAAAACACCATGATAGATATGCGGTTCGCGCCCTTCTTTTTTAGCCTGTTCCCGTTCGAAGATTTCCTGATCTTTCAATATACCGATGACATCCAGCATGGCATTCGGATCATAATTGGCTCTGGCAAGATATTCTGCCCCGAGGCGGTCGGCTTCCAGTTCATGCTGGCGACCGTAACCGCGCAATAATGCCGTACCGAAAAGCCGGCCTAGTTCAATGGACGCACGGTCCATGCCCGGAATGAGTACACTGCCGAGCACCAGACCAATACCAGTCATTGTCGAGGCACTGTACTGACGCACGGAATGACGCGCGGTAACATGACCAATCTCATGTCCGAGGATGGCGGCAAGTTCCGCTTCGGATTTCAAATAGGCCATCAGTCCGCGGGTAATATAAATATAACCTCCCGGCAGAGCAAAGGCATTGACTTCCTTGCTGTCCAGCACAGTAAAACGATAGTCCAGATTGCGACGATGAGTGTTCGCGGCGAGGCGGTCGCCGATATCCTGAACATATTTCTGCAAGGCGGTATTGTTATAAACACCGTATTGATCAAGTATTTCCTGATGCGCCCTGTCTCCGAGGGCAATTTCCTCTCTTTCCGAGAGTAAAACCAGTTCCTGGCGCCCGCTGACAGGATTGACGGCGCAACCTTCAACGACAAAAATCAACGTGAAAAATAGCAGTTGTTTTCTGATCATTAGTTTTGCGATACCGATGCCTGTTACATAATCATTATGCGCATTAATGTCCAAATCATGCCTTACACGCATGTGCATGTCGTCAATTGTTCGGGTAGTGTGACTCCGTTTTCTGGATTTAACCATAGCCCTGACTGATTGTCACCAATGCCCCGCATAAGATGATAAAAAAATCACCCACACCGCAGATAAAGCCAAAAACCGGACTTGTTCAGGAACGCGGCATACTCCACAAGACCCGGCATTCGCCGCCAGCGGTATCACAGGATGATGGCAATCAGTATGTGAAATATTGGGGACTACTTTACAAGGGTATTACCAATCTTTCGCGTAGCGTTTTCGCTGAATGCTGGCCACGTCTCTCAAAAAATGGCACTGGCGTGTGATCATGCACCATATCTTCCACTATCGTAGTGCAGACTGACACGTTTTATTGTGTCGTAGTCTCTCTGCAAATCTGCGCCGCCGCCGAAACGGCACCCGGTTTGGATATATTAATCCCCGGCAGGTAAATATAGTATCACCGTCAATGATGTCATCAACACAGGATATCGATCAATGCGATCTCCCACGCCATGGTCATGCCCTGCCAGGACGAAACCGGGCGTACACGGCAGAATACAGGCTGAAAAGGCTTAAAACCCGGAGGTATAAACGGGCACGCGTCTTTATGAAGACATGCCGTATTTACGACGGAATTTATCAACCCGGCCGGCACTGTCCACCATTCTCTGCTTGCCGGTGTAGAAAGGATGGCATTCAGAGCAGACATCAAGATGCAACTCGCCTGTATAGGTGGAACAGGTTTTGAACGTGTTGCCGCAACTGCACCGTACTGTCACTTCCTGATAGGTCGGGTGAATATCTGTTTTCATTTTAACTCCGGTTTCTTTGATATTTTATCGGCGGCGTATTTTATGTTAAAAAATCCTGCGGGGCAATACCATCCCCTGCATTTATTTTTCAAACGGTGTCTGTTACAGCAGAAATTCTGCAACTACCGGCGTATGGTCGGAAGGCCGTTCCAGTTTCCTCGGGGCTTTATCAATGTAGCAACCACGGCAAATCCTGACCAATGCAGCACTCGCCAGAATATGGTCGATTCTCAGACCGCGATTACGCCGGAATGCGGCAGCCCGATAATCCCACCATGAAAAACTCCGGGGTTCCTGTTCAAACAGACGGAAACAGTCACTCAGACCATGCTCCAGCATCTTTTGAAATTCCAGACGTTCAGCCCCGCTGACCAGCACACTGTCTTTCCATTCATCGGGGTCATGTACGTCCCGATCTTCCGGTGCAATATTGAAATCACCCAACACAATCAGACGGTCGTTATCCGCCTTTAAGTCGGCGATAAACGGATGTAACTTGGAAAACCACTCCAGTTTATAGTGATATTTTTCCGAACCAGGTTCTGAACCGTTTGGAACATAAAGATTCAATATTGTCAGGCCGGCACTTTTGACCGCCAGTACGCGCCGTTGCTCATCGACATAATCCGGCAGACGAGCGGCGATGTTTTCAACAGGTAATTTGCATAGTATGGCGACACCATTATAGGTTTTCTGACCGATAAAGCTCGCCTCGTAACCGGCTTTTCCAATGGCATCAAGCGGAAAATTGTCGTCCGTCAGTTTGGTCTCCTGTAATGCCAGCACATCGGGCTGACAGGTCTTCAGCCATTGCAATACATGGGGAAGCCTGACCTTGAGCGAATTGACATTCCAAGTGGCGATCTTGAACATAGCAACACTTTTTCAAGCGGTAATACCGGCGTGTCGCAACAAAGGTTCTATACTCGGTTCACGTCCGCGGAATTCCACAAATAAATCCATCGGATCACGGCTACCGCCTCGCTCCAATATGGCCCGTAAAAACTCCCGACCGGTTTTTCGATCAAAAATACCGTTTTCCTCAAATTTGGAAAAGGCGTCGGATGATAATACCTCGGCCCACTTATAGCTGTAGTAACCGGCGGCATAGCCACCGGCAAAGATATGCGAAAAACTGTGTTGAAAGCGATTAAACGAAGGCACATCAAATACGGCGACCTGCTCTCGCACCGCGTTTAACAACGTCTGAATATCCATATCTTCACGATTAGCAAACTCCAGGTGCAAACGAAAGTCAAAGAGGGCGTATTCCAGCTGTCGCGCCATATCCATACCGGCGTGCAATACCTTGTCCCCGCGCATTTTTTCATACAAGACAGCATCAATCCGGTCGCCGCTGTCGATATGTCTGGCGAACAGATCCAGTGCCTCCTTTTCCCAGCACCAGTTTTCCATAAACTGGCTGGGCAGTTCGACTGCATCCCAGGGCACGCCGTTAATCCCCGATACACCGGCACAATCAACCCGGCTTAACAGATGATGAAGACCATGACCAAACTCGTGAAACATCGTAATCACCTCATCATGCGTCAACAAGGGAGGTTTACCACCGATGGGCGGAGTAAAATTGCAGTTCAGATAGGCGACTGGATGCTGGATACCCTCTACCGTTTTCCGCCGGACAATACACTCATCCATCCAGGCGCCCCCCTGTTTGTTTTTACGTGCGTATAAATCAAGATAAAAGCCGCCTTGGGGTCTGCCAGCGGCATTAACAATATCAAAGAACATCACATCATCATGCCAGGTTTCAACACCTGCACGCTGTTTGATATTCACACCATAGAGTTTTCGAGTTACGGCAAAAAGACCTTCAATAACCTGCTTGACAGGAAAGTAAGGCCGCAACATCTCCTGCGAGAGGCCAAACTTTTCCTGCCGCAACTTTTGCGTATAGTATTCCACATTCCAAGCCTGGAGTTTTTTGACCTGCCCGACCCTTGCTGCAAATTTCGTTAAACGGGAAAATTCCTGCTGTGCTGCTGCATGGGTACACCGGGAAAGATCGTTGAGAAAGCGCATGACCTGCTTTGGATCTTTCGCCATTTTTGTCACAAGCGAATAGTGCGCGTAGCTTTCAAAACCCAGTAAGCGAGCCTTTTCCGTCCGATATTTGAGAATATCGTACATGATTTCACCATTATCCCATTGTGTGCCGCCGGGGAACTGTTCAGAAGCGCGGGTAACATAGGCAGTGTACATTTCCTTTCTCAAGTCTTCACTGTCGGCATAGCGCATTACCGGCATATAGGAAGGAAAATCAAGCGTGAACAGCCAACCTCTTTTTCCCTCCTCCTTTGCGTTCTGCGCGGCGCTTTCAATGGCAGAGTCGGGCAATCCGCACAAGACATCTTTACAAGTGATCAGTTTTTTCCACGCACGGGTCGCGTCCAGCACATTCTCCGAAAAGCGGGTTTGCAATTTTGATAGTTTCTTTTGAATAGTACTGTAACGCTTCTTGTCGCGGGCATTCAGGTAAACTCCAGACAAACGAAAATCGCGCAGGGTGTTATGCACGGCTTTCCGTCGGGCGGGGCTCAATGACGTAAACGACGGGTCGGCAGCAATAGCTTCAAAGGCATGGAACAAGGACTCATTCTGTCCTATCCAGGTTGTATAGTCGGATAGCTTTGTCAAACAGTTCCGATACGACCGGCGTAACTGTTTGTTATCCGCCACGGCATGTAAATGACGCACGGGAGACCAGTTTCGCTCCAGTACATCATCCATATCTTCAAGTTCCTGTAGCAAACTATCGCCGGTGTAATGCAATGTCCGTTGCAGCAAAGACTCAATACGCTCACGATTAACCGTTATCAAATCGTCAATGACAGGTTCAATATCCACCGCCCTGATAGAAGCGAAGGCGGGCAGACCATCCGCCCCGAGCAGAGACTTATTCCCGTCATGAGACAAGGTAAATACCTCTACCATCCCGCCAGCTCTAGTTTATACGGTCGGTCAGGAAGCCAGACGCAGGCTGATCAAGTAAAACGCAGTAGCGCCGCATAGACAAAACAGGATTAACCAAAACAGGGAATGAAGATGCAGTTTCCGGGTCAGGGTATTCTGTTCAACGGCGGACAGAATGAATGGCCGCCGACTGTCGTTGGTTTTACCTATCCGATTGATCGGTGGTATTTTTTTCCGTTCGCCATATTTCTTTTTGGCCTCCTGATAAGCGGCTTCCCTGACTTTCTGCCATTCCTGCATGGACAGTTTGCCGTCTTTATTTGAATCAAACCGTTTCATTAACGTTTCCGTATCTTGTTTCCATTCACGCAACAAGTCGCGTACATCGGCATTGACGTCAAGTGTCGTGCCCGCCCCACCTATCGTCTCGTACAGGCCAATAGCATAAAGACGATTACCGGGATATAACAATTTCTCTGTATATCGATACTTCTTAAAGCTGCCCCCAAAACCGCTAAGAGAAATAAGTTTGTCCAAAGCGGGTATTTTACGCGCTGTTGGCGGACGGCGCGAGGGCGTATCGCTGTCGCCATACCACACATAGCCGTCTTTAACAGTAACGGACGCCCTCTCGGGGTCAATGATACATTGACCGGTTTCATCTTTAATCAGAAACAACGAATCGCTCGCCTCTCTACGTACGGTATACCATCTGTTGCTTTTCGAGGTTGTCCTCCGCTTTTCAAGCCGATATTCATACCAGAGACAGGTATCGCCGGAGAATGGCGAGGTAATGGGCTGCCCCTCGATCAAGTGGCCATGGCCGACAAGCTCAACATAGCCCTGCGAGGCGGAGCGGATCTTTGCGGTCGGCGTATCTTCAATAATGCGTTTTCGGTGGATCAGGCTGAAGGTACGGAAAAAAGAAACTCCACAGATGATCACCAATAAAACGGCGTAAAACCAGAATTCATCGTCAGGCGCATTTTCAACCCACTGCGCCACTTTTGAAAAGATACCCATCTCGTAGACCTCCTAGCCGAAAAGCGCCTTGATATCTACATCCTTTTTTTCTTCCTCGTCAAATTCAAGCAAACTCGCCTCACGAAAGGCCAGCGCTCTGGCCACAATGATATCCGGGAACTGTTCAATACGGATATTGTTGACGTTGACCGACTCATTATAAAATTCGCGGCGGTCGGCAATAGCGTCTTCAAGACCCGATATCCTGGTCTGCAGATGATTGAATGTCTCATTGGCCTTTAAGTCGGGATAAGCCTCGGCCAGGGCAAATAAATTACCAAGACCCAGCCGCAACTGGCCTTCCGCCGGGCCGAGGGAGGCAATATCCCCTTGTTCTCTGGCCGCCGCCACAGCAGCCCGCGCGCGCATCACCTTTTCCAGTGTCTCCTGTTCAAAACCCATATATTGCTTACAGGTATCGACCAGCTTGGGAAGCTCTTCATGGCGCTGTTTCAGCAAGATATCAATATTGGACCACGACTTGGTGACATTATGCTTCAACGACACCAGATTGTTATAAATGACCACGCCATAGACCACAACGGCCACAATAGCAAAGACGATAACCAATAAAATAACGCTCAACACTTCCATTATTGCCTCCCGCACTTTTACGCCAAAGCAAAGCTAAAGTTACAGTATACCTGTGGTTTTTTCATTCACACAATGCGAATGGCCGGCCTCATTCACAATACAGCGCTTATTTACTATAGTAATCCCTATTATATATCTTTTTCAATATCCGCTGCCTTGATAGAAGCGAAGGCGGGCAGACCATCCGCCCCGAGCAGAGACTTATGCCCGTTATGAGACAAGGTAAATACCTCTACCATCCCGCCGACCCCGGTTTATGCGGTTGGTCAGGAAGCTAAACGCAGGCTGATCAAGTAAAACGCAGTAGCGCCGCATAGACAAAACAGGATTAACCATAACATAGAATGAAGATGCAGTTCCCGGGTCAGGGTATTCTGTTCGACGGCGGACAGAATAAATGGCCGCCGACTGTCGTTGGTTTTACCTATTCGATTGATCGGTGGCATTTTTTTCCGTTCGCCATATTTCTTTTTGGCCTCCTGATAAGCGGCTTCCCTGACTTTCTGCCATTCCTGCATGGACAGTTTGCCGTCTTTATTGGTGTCAAACCGTTTCATTAACGTTTCCGTATCTTTTTTCCATTCACGTAACAAGTCGCGTACATCGGCATTGACATCAAGTGTCGTGCCCGCCCCACCTATCGTCTCGTACAGGCCGATAGCATAAAGACGATCACCGGGATACAACAATCTCTCTGTATATCGATACTGATTATTAAAGTTGCTCCCCTCGGATATTTTACGCGCTACTGGCGAACGGTGCGAAGGCATAGCGCTGCCATACCACACATAATCGTCTTTAACAGTAACAGACGCCCCCTCGGGGTCAATGATACATTGACCGGTTTCATCTTTAATCAGAAACAACGAATCGCTCGCCTCTCTACGTACGGTGCGCCATACGTCCCTTATTAATAGGTTCATCAAGTTTATCTCCTGCTTTTCAACCTGATATTCATACCAGAGACAGGTATCGCCGGAGAGCGGCGAGGTAATGGGCTGCTCCTCGATCAAGTGGCCATGCCCGACAAGCTCAACATAGCCCTGCGAGGCGGAGCGGATCTTTGCGGTCGGCGTATCTTCAATAATGCGTTTTCGGTGGATCAGGCTGAAAGTATAGAAAAAAGAAACTCCACAGATGAACACCAAGAAAACAGCGCGAAACCAGAATTCATAGGCAGGCGCATTTTCAACCCACTGCGCCACTTATGAAAAGATACCCATCATGCAGACCTCCTAGTCGAAAAGCGCCTTGATATCCACACCCTTTTTTTCTTCCTCGTCAAATTCAAGCAAACTCGCCTCACGAAAGGCCAGCGCTCTGGCCACAATAGCAAAGACAATAACCAATAAAATAACGCTCAACACTTCCATTATTGCCTCCCGCACTTTTACGCCAAAGCAAAGCTACAGTATACCTGTGGTTTTTTTCATTCACACAATGCGAATGGCCTCCATTTACCATCCCGCCGACCCCGGTTTATGCGGTCGGTCAGGAAGCTAAACGCAGGCTGATCAAGTAAAACGCCGCAATGCCGCCTATCCAAAACAGGGCGAACCATAACATAGAATGAAGATGCAGTTTCCGGGTCAGGGTATTCTGTTCAATGGAGGACAGAATAAATGACTGCCGACTGTCGTTTGTTTTACTCATCAGATTGATCGGTGCCATTTTTTTCCGTGCGCCATGTGTTTTTGTGACATCCTGATAAGCGGCTTCCCTGACTTTCTGCCATTCCTGCATGGACAGTTTGCCGTCTTTATTGGTGTCAAACCTTTTCTTTAACGTTTCCGTATCTTCTTTCCATTCACGCAACAAGTCGCATACATCGGCATTGACATCAAATTCTGCGTCCGCCCCACCGATGGTCTCGTACAGACCGATAGCGTAAAGACGATCACCGGGATACAACAATCTCTCTGTATATCGATACTGATTATTAAAGTTGCTCCCAAAACCGCCAGGAAAAACAAATTTGTTCAAATCGGATATTTTACGCGCTACTGGCGAACGGGATGAGGGCATGTCGCTGTTGCCATACCACACATAGCCGTCTTTAACAGTAACAGACGCCCCCTCGGGATCAATGATACATTGACCGGTTTCATCTTTAAGCAGAAACAACGAATCGCTCGCCTCTCTACGTACGGTGCGCCATACGTACCCTCTGAAGTAGTTTATTGATGTTGTCGTCTGCTTTTCAACCTGATATTCATACCAGAGACAGGTATTACCGGAGAACGGCGAGGTAATGGGCTGTCCCTCGATCAAGTGGCCATGGCCGACAAGCTCGACATAGCCCTGCGAGGCGGAGCGGATATTTGTGGTCGGCGTATCTTCAATAATGCGTTTTCGGTGGACCAGGCTGAAGGTACGGAAAAAAGAAACCCCACAGATGATTACCAATAAAACGGCACAAACCCAGAATTCATAGGCAGGCGCATTTTCAACCCACTGTGCCACTTCTGAAAAGATACCCATCTCGTAGACCTCCTAGCCGAAAAGCGCCTTGATATCTACATCCTTTTTTTCTTCCTCGTCAAATTCAAGCAAACTCGCCTCACGAAAAGCCAGCGCTCTGGCCACAATAGCAAAGACGATAATCAATAAAATACGGCAACCATTATCCACAACACAGCGCCTATTTACTATATAATAAACTCTGCTCATATATATTTTTTAACGTATATTTAAGACAGGGAAAAGATCATGCAAAATGATAAAAAAACCATTGAACATCTCAATAAAATTCTCAAAAACGAATTGACAGCCATCAATCAGTATTTTTTACACTCTCATATCTACCGAGACTTTGGATTGTTAGAACTGGCTGATCGTGCACATCAGGATTCTCTTGATGAAATGAAACATGCCGACAAACTGATTGCTCGCATATTATATCTCAAAGGATTGCCGAACTTACAGAATCTGGGCAAGCTCAGAATCGGCGAAAATACCAAAGAAATACTGGAGGCTGACCTGTCCCTAGAAAAGCAAGCTATCCCGGATTTGAAGGCCGCCATCAATCATTGCGAGTCTCAACAGGACTACGTCTCGCGCGCTCTGCTTGACGCTATCCTGACAAGCGAGGAAGAGCATGCAGACTGGCTGGAAACGCAATTGAGTCTACTGGAAAAAATCGGCCTCAAGAACTACCTGCAATCAAAGATGTAAATCCCTTCTGGACGCGAACGACCTCTCCACACAATAGTCGGCAGTATGCTTTATTCGCAGATTGCACAGATTTCTTGTGCTTGCCAAGGTGTTTCCGCGGGTTCGGAGCGCGTATGCTATAGGTAAATACATGTGGTACGGCTTTGCCGCATCGCTCATTAGTAAGGACAGCGGGGGGCATTTCCCCCAAGCCTTAGCATAATCCTCGCGCTACGCGACGGATTATGTGAGAAGGTCGTCTGCAAATAACCGCTTTCCACTTATCACTCCTCCCCGCCTATCTCCAAAGCCATCCCGAAAACGCAAAAAAATTTGCGCTTTCGCTAAAAATATACTTGATAATAGTTCTCATTACTATTACGATATAAAATCACACGATAATCACTTAATAGAAAGATGTATATCTGTATCTGCAATGCTGTTACGGAAACCGATATTGAACGCGCTGTTGAAACCGGCGTGGACTGCATGCAGCGCCTCCAATCAGAGTTGGGGATCAGTACACGTTGCGGGGCCTGTATACGCGACGCAGAACGTTGCTTTGACAAGATATTGGAAAAATACGGTGGTCTGATCCCGACTTCGTAAGACGTCCGATCATCTTGATCGAAGCGGTTTCAAACAGTCAGGAGTCGAACCGGTTGCCGTTGCTGTGTATTTTCCATGCATTGCACGGGACCTGGCTGTGTGACGGCAACGGCAATTAAAGTTTCCCTTGCCATTTTCAAACAATAAATAAATGTAATCAGGAATTATTATCATTTATAATTATAGGTATAACATGATATGAGACTACCGTTACTTATCCTCATTTTACTCATTCCCATGCAACTTGCCGCACAAGAAGTAAACCTTTACTCTGCGCGCAAAGAAATATTGATAAAGCCATTGCTTGATCAATTTACCCAGCAGACCGGCATTGGTGTCAATCTGGTCACCGCCAAAGCAGATACGCTCCTGGAGCGACTGGAAGTAGAAGGCCGCGCCACACCAGCCGACATTTTATTGACCGTGGACGCCGCGCGTCTTGTACGTGGCAAGGAAAAAGGGCTGTTTCAACCGATTGATTCTGCCGTTTTGGAGCAGGCGATCCCTGAAAACTATCGAGACCGCGACAAACAATGGTTTGGTCTGTCGCTACGTTCGCGCGTCATTGTCTACGCGCCGGAGCGGGTGGTTCCATCCATGCTGCACCGTTATCTGGATCTGGCCGATACGCGCTGGCGGGGGCGGCTCTGTATACGCTCGTCTTCCAATATTTACAACCAGTCTTTAGTCGCCGCGATGATTGTCCGGTACGGTATTGAGAAGACCGAACGCTGGGCGAAGGCACTAGTCGACAATTTCGCCAGATCGCCCAGAGGCGGCGACCGCGATCAAATCAAAGCCGTGGCCGCTGGCGTCTGTGATGTTGCGCTGGTCAATAACTATTATCTTGCGGGCATGCTGACCTCATCTGAACAGGAAGAAGTCGAGGCCGCCAAAAAAGTCAAGCTGTTCTGGCCTGATCAGGATGGCCACGGCGCACATATCAATGTAAGCGGCGGCGCCATATTGAAGTCGGCACGGCACCGACAAGAGGCCGTCAGGCTGTTGGAGTTCCTTGTTAGTGACGCGGCACAACGCTGGTACGCTGAAAAAAATCACGAATATCCGGCCAATCCAGCAATAGAAAAGAGCGCGATACTCCGCGACTGGGGTAATTTCAAAACCGATAACCTGGACCTGAATCTGTTGGGTGAATACAACGCCGACGCTGTCAAACTGATGGACCGCGCGGGTTGGAAATAACCCGACCGACGTATGCCCGCTTCGTCTGTGCCACAAACTGACTTTCCGCCGCCCGGTCGCGGGTGGCCGGGGTCTTTGCCGTCAAAATCAAACATTCTCCTGCTCCTTATCTCGCTACTGTTCAGCATCCCGCTGATGGTAATATGCGGTTCGTTGCTGTTTCCCGCACGGGAAATATGGGCGCATCTGATTGACACGGTATTACTGGATTACATCAGTAATTCCCTACTGCTCCTGACCGGCGTCGCGGCCTTGAGCCTCATCCTCGGTGTTATCCCCGCCTGGCTGGTCACCATGTACCGTTTCCCTTTAAGCCGCCAGCTTGAATGGGCCCTGTTGTTGCCGATGGCGATGCCGGCCTATATCATCGCCTACAGTTACGCCGGGATGCTGGATGTGACCGGACCCGTTCAAACCCTGCTACGAGAACTGAGCGGCTGGAATTATTATGACTACTGGTTTCCAGATGTGCGGTCACCGGGCGGGGCCATCATTATGCTGGCCTTGGTGTTGTATCCCTATATCTATCTGCTGGCACGCGCCGCATTTATTGAACAATCCATTTGCGTGCTGGAAGTCTCACGCACTCTGGGCTGTAACAGTGTAAATGCCTTCCAGCGCGTCGCCCTGCCGCTGGCTCGACCGGCCATCATCGTGGGGCTATCTCTGGTCGTCATGGAAACCCTGGCTGACTATGGCACGGTGCAATACTTCGGTATACCTACCTTTACCGTTGGCATCTTCAGAACCTGGTTCGGTCTTGGCAGCAGTCTGGCAGCGGCGCAATTGGCCGCCTTGTTACTCTGTTTCATCGCCGTGTTTTTATACCTTGAAAAACAATCCCGCCGTCGTGCGCGTTTTCATCATACCAGCAATCGCTACAGCAATTTGATGCAAAAACAATTACGCGGCAGGCACGCTGTGCTGGCATTGTCATACTGCCTTTTGCCACTGTGCTTTGGTTTTATCCTGCCACTATGCCGCCTGCTTGGTCAGGCGTTGAACACTTATGCCGATATTCTTGATTCCGGTTTTTATCGTCTTCTGCTGCACAGTCTCTCTTTAGCCTTTGCGACGGCATTGCTTGCCCTGGCACTGGCGCTGTTTATGGCCTATACTAACCGCAGCAACCGTTCCCGCCTCAACATTTTCATGGCGCGTTTTGTCAGCCTGGGTTACGCTATCCCCGGCACGGTCGTCGCAGTGGGCGTATTGATCCCATTTTCCTGGTTCAACAGCGCCGCGGATACGCTCCTGCCCGCCTGGTCTGGCGTTGACAATGGCCTGTTCATCTACGGTAGCCTGTTTACCCTGGTCTTCGCCTATCTGGTACGGTTTCTGACGGTCTCAATCAATACGGTAGAAGCGGGGCTGGACAAGATAAAACCGGAAATGGACGAAGCAGCGAAAGCGGCGGGGGCATCACCCTCCAACATCATTAAACGGATACATATACCGATGATGCGTGGCAGTTTGTTGACAGCGCTGTTGCTGATTTTCGTTGATGTGTTGAAAGAACTGCCTGCCACACTGATACTGAGGCCGTTCAATTTTAATACCCTGGCCGTGCGCGCCTATGAATTCGCCAATGAAGAACGTCTGGCAGATGCGGCAGTCCCCGCGCTGGCCATCGTACTGGCCGGTATTATTCCGGTCATCCTGATCAGCAATTCAATCTCGAATTCCCGCCCCGGTCATGCCTGAAGCCGTCACGGTAAAAAACCTTTCCGTCCAGATAAGAGGGTGCGAAATATTAAAAAATGTCTCGTTTTCCCTGTCTGAGGTGGAGATTGCCTGTCTGCTGGGACCAAGTGGTTGCGGCAAGACGACCCTGTTACGCTGCATCGCCGGGTTTGAACGGCCACAACGGGGCGAAATCTGGATAAGGGGAGTCCACGCAAGCGATCCTGTGCGGCAGATCCCCGTTGAAAAAAGGCTGGTCGGCATGGTGTTTCAGGACTACGCCCTGTTTCCACATCTTGATGTCGCGGGGAATATCACCTTCGGATTACAGGGGCTCAAACCGGAGGAAACTAGACGGCGCCTAGATGAGTTGCTGGAACTGTTTTCCCTGCAAAGCCATGTCCATCACTACCCACATGATCTGTCTGGCGGACAGCAACAGCGAGTCGCTCTGGCGCGTGCCATGGCCCCCTCCCCCGATGTATTATTGCTTGATGAACCCTTTGCCAGCCTTGATATTGAATTGAGAGAGCAAATCGCCCGCGAATTGCATCAAATCCTGAAACAGCACAGGATTACCACCATTATGGTCAGCCACAATCAGCTTGAGGCATTCGCCATGGCCGATGTGGTGGGTATTATGAACGAGGGGCGCCTGTTGCAATGGGATACAGCCTTCAAACTCTATCATCAGCCCGCTTCCCCTACCGTGGCAGATTTTATCGGCGAAGGCGTCTTTATTCCAGGAAGGATCATTGATGACTACGCCGTCAAAACCGAAATCGGCGATATTCACGGGCACAGTCCACACGGTATGAAACGCGGTCAAAGCGTCAAGGTACTGCTACGGCCTGACGACATATTGCACGATGATAGCAGCCAGATGAATGCTCTAGTGAAGGAAAAGGCGTTTCGCGGAGCCGCATTTCTTTATACGCTTGAGCTTACCAGCGGTCGCCGAATACTGAGCCTGGTCCCCAGCCACCATGATCACCCGGTGGGAAAACCGATTGGCATCCGCACGGAAATTGATCATCTGGTTATTTTCCGGAGAACGGAAGCAGGATGATTGAAGCTGGTCCGTCCGTAAATTATGCAGACGACCTGCCCGTCACGTTGTGCAAAGGACGCGACGTGAGCAGTCATTCCCGCGAAAGCATGCCCTCGGGACGCGCATTATTGATGATCCATTTTTAATCATCCATTTCATTGGTTATAATGCATGTATCCCGTCCCACTCGCTCCGGGGGCGGTAAAACGGATAAACAGACATGTATGACGTTCCTGAACAACTCAATTATACGCCAGACCATCTCTGGGTGGAGGATATCGGCGATGGCAAGTATCGCATCGGCATCACTGATTTCGCCCAGCATGAACTGGGTGATATCGTTTTTGTTGAAATGCCGGAATTAGGGCGCGAGTATACCCGCACGGATACCTCCGCAGTGATTGAATCGGTCAAGTCAGCAACGGATATTGCCTGTCCCTTGAGCGGCAAAGTCGTTGAGCGGAACGCTTTGCTGGAGGATTCACCGGAGATTATCAACAGTCAACCTTATACGGGGGGCTGGCTGTTTGTGATTGAGGCAGGGGAAAGCGCCGGGCAAACACAATTAATCGGTGCGGACGCCTACGCCGCGCTTACGAAAGGAGGTTGACGGATTATAAAGGAGTCACTTTGCGACACAGTGTAACCGGGTTCCTGCTTTCGTGGGCATACAGCGGTTGGGCTTGCCATCTACCCGTCTCAGGTAGGGGGAAGAACGGCAGAAAGCACAGATATCCCGGAATGCGGACGCCATGTTTCCCTTGTTGACAAAGGGTCTATGGTATTGAGAATAGCTGAATAATTTTATTAAAATGAAGAGGGCTGGAAAATGGCGGCAATAACATTAAAAGGAGCAGGAATTCATACCAACGGTGAATTGCCTGCGTGCGGCGAAAACGCACCGGATTTCGTACTGGTTAACAAGGATCTTGAAAATATCTCGCTGGACGACTACGGACAACGGAAAAAGCTGTTGAGCATCGTGCCTAGCCTGGACACGCCGGTATGCGCGACATCGACAAAGAAATTTAATGCGTTCGCCAAGGAGCGGCAGGATGTGGTTTTTCTAATAATCGCGACGGATCTGCCTTTTGCAATGGCGCGTTTCTGTGTTGCGGAGAATACCGATAATGTCGTTCCCCTGTCCATGATGCGTTCGAGACATTTCGCCAAGGATTACGGGGTATTGATTGAGGACGGCCCGCTGGCCGGGATTACCGCGCGCGCCGTATTGGTGCTGGATGAGCACAATACGGTCATCTATTCGGAGCTTGTGCCGGAGATAGCACAGGAGCCGAACTATGACGCAGCGCTGGCTGCTTTATAGTGTAGCGGACTGGCGACAGACCGGACAGGCCGGATCTTTTCTTAAAACGGCCTGGTGAAATTCCATGTGCAAGGCGTCAATGAGCAGCAATCTACCCTGCAAATTCGTGCCGATGCCCATCAATAATTTCAGAGCTTCATTTGCCTGGATACTGCCGATGATGCCGACTAACGACGCTATCACGCCGTTGGCCATACAGGTTCCCTCTGTGGACATATCCTCATTGTACAGACAGCGGTAGCAGGGGGAATCCGCCTGGCGCGGGTCAAAGACCGATACCTGGCCTTCAAAACGAATGGCGGCGCCGGAAACCAACGGCGTGCCAGTCTTTACCGAAGCACCGTTCAAGGCAAAACGGGTCTTGAAATTATCTGAAGCGTCAAGAATAACATCAGCCCTGTCAGCCTGTTCCAGCAGAACTGTTTCCGCCAGCGCCTGGTTGACACATTCAATTTTGATATCAGGATTGATTGCCGTCAGATGGTCAAAGGCGGATACTGTCTTGAGGCGTCCAATATCGGAGGTCGTATGTACAATCTGACGCTGCAGATTGCTTAAATCCACCTTGTCAAAATCCGCCAGTGCGATGTGCCCGACACCGGCGGCGGCAAGGTAAATGGAAACCGGCGAACCCAGCCCGCCAAGACCAACGATCAAGGCGCGCGACTGATTTAACTTTTCCTGACCAGCGACATCAATTTCCGGCAACATCATATGCCGGCTGTATCTCAGAAGTTGATCGTCATTCATAAAGGCTTGAACCCACTCAAATGATAGCTAAAGCGACGCTACGTGGATGAGCGAGGTGTGGGAGGCGTGGATCATGGAAATTGATGATGCCATGCCGAGACCTGTACGGCTCCCATAGCAAATTTCAAGGACATTGGCCCATGCTCATGCGCTCGTGGGAAGCATGGTCCCGGCGGGTTGAAACAGCGGTAAATTTACTCCGCACCAGCAGTTTTCTGACTGCCCCTCCTTGCCGGTAACCGTGTTCAAACAGAAGCCAGGCAGCGGGTTTCATGTGCGGCATAGCCTCGCTGACGATCGTCCTGATGGCGTCCAAACCATCCTGGCCTGCAACGAGGGCAATTTCAGGTTCATAGCGCACGTCTCCCTGTTGCAGGCAGGGGTCGCCAATGCCAATGTAGGGAGGGTTACTCACGATCAGATCGTAATGACAGTCTTGCCGGAATGCAAACCAGTCGGCCTTTATAAAGCGGACGTTTCGTATTCCCTGCCCGAGCCCGTTCTTCTCGGCGATGGTCAATGCAGCGGCGCTGTTATCTACCGCGATGATATGACATGCGGGCCGCTCCCTTGCAATGGCGAGCGCGATGGCACCCGTGCCGGTACCAAGGTCAAGTACGGAACAAGACTGCCTGGCGGGAATTAATGCCAATGCAGTCTCAATTAACAGCTCCGTCTCGGGGCGGGGGATCAGGGTATCCGAGGTCACTTGCAATTCCAATGACCAAAACGCCTTCCTGCCGATCAGGTAGGCAACCGGGCAGCCTTCCGCGCGTCGCGCCAGCAGATCAGCGAATGCCACCAGTTGCCACTCGTCCAATCGCTGTTCAGGATGAGCATAAAGTCGGCTGCGTTCGCAGCCAAGCACCGAGCAGAGTAATAATTCTGCATCCAGCCGGGCATTTTCGGAATTTTCCAGTTGCCGTTCGGCTTGTCTCAGTTGCGTCGCAACCCACATCGGATCAGTCCTCTGTCGATGCCAACAGATCGACCTGATGTTCACTGATGAGAGAGTCAATCACCATATCCATATCTCCCGCCAGAAAGGCATCCAGACGGTAGAGCGTGAGGTTAATGCGGTGATCGGTAACGCGTGCCTGCGGGAAGTTATAGGTACGGATACGCTCGGAGCGATCACCGCTACCGACCAGATTACGCCGGTTTTCAGCCCGTTCCACCTGTTGTTTTTTACGTTCGCTGTCGATCAGTCTTGCCTGTAGCAAGGACATTGCCCGTGCCTTGTTTTTGTGTTGTGAACGCTCGTCCTGACATTCCACGACGGTGTTAGTCGGCAGATGCGTGACGCGAATGGCTGAGTCGGTTTTGTTGACATGCTGTCCACCAGCGCCGGAAGCGCGGTAGGAATCAATACGCAGATCTGCCGGGTTGATCTCGATCTCGTTAATCTCGGTAACCTCCGGCAGGACAGCGACCGTACAGGCAGAGGTGTGGATGCGTCCCTGCGACTCCGTCTCCGGGATACGCTGCACGCGATGTACGCCCGATTCAAATTTTAATCTGGAATAGGCACCGGTACCATCAATACGCATAATTACCTCTTTGTAACTTCCTTCCAGATCACTTTCTGCCATATTGACAAACTCCAGCTTCCAGCCACGATTTTCCGCATAGCGCGAATACATACGTATCAGATCACCGACAAACAGCGCTGCTTCCTCACCACCGGTCCCGGCGCGGATTTCCAGGAAAATACCGCTGTTGTCCGCCGGATCTTTAGGGAGCAATAATACCTGTAATTCGTCGGCAAGCTGTATGTATTCAGCTTCGGATTTTTTGAGCTCTTCCGTAGCCAATGCCCGTATGTCCTTGTCATTATCGTTGAGCATCCTACGGGCCGTGTCCATATCTTCAGCCGTCTTTCGATAGGCGTTAAAACAATCAATAATCGGGCGCACCCCGGCATACTCCTGCGACAGTTTGCGGAATTTATCCTGATCGTTTATCGTTCGCGGGTCCGACAGCAGACCGTTCAGTTCCTGCTGGCGCTCCAGCAATTTTTCCAGTTTGGAATAGAGGGAGGCTTGCATGATAATCAAGAACAGGGTCCCGAACGATGCCTGCCCGTTAGCAGAATAATCATCGGCATTTAATCTTCCGCTTTCAAATCGGAGTCGAGCGCATAGAGTTCTCTTGCCACCTGCCGCAACTTGTCTCTGTTTTCGGTACTGGCCTTCCTGAGGCACCGACTGGGTGAATGGATGAGTTTATTTGTCAGGATGTGGCCAGTTTCCCGTAAAACCTGCTCTGGCGATACACCATTCTTAAGTTTATTCAGCCCCCGCCGAACGGCCGCCACGCGGATGCGTTCGGCCTGGTTGCGCAGGGCGCGTATTGTGGGGACGACTTCCAATGAATCGAGCCACTGTATAAATTCGTGCGCCTGTGTATCAATGATCTTCTCAGCCTGTTTGACGGCATTGCGTCGATTGCACAGGTTTTCCTGAATGATTCCCTGCAGATCATCCACATTATAGAGGTAGATATCATCAATATCGCCGACCCCGATGTCAATATCGCGAGGAACGGCAATATCTACCATCAACATTGGTTGATGCTGGCGAGCGCGGACGGCGCGCTCAACCACGTCCCGTCCCAGTACTGTGGATTGACTGGCCGTAGAGGAAACGACGATATCTGCCTCGGCCAGATGCTCTGGAATAGCTTCCATCCGAATAGCGTAAACCGAGTACATTTTCGCTAACCGTTGCGCCCGTTCCAGGGTACGACCAGCGATAATCATGCGGTGCAAGCCGGTCTCGTAGAAATGCTTCGCCACAAGCTCAATAGTTTCTCCAGCACCAATCAGTAACACAGTTTTATTCCCGAGTTCGCCGAAGATCTGTTGCGCCAGACGCACACCAGCGTAGGCGACGGAGACCGGATGATTGCCAATGGCGGTATTACTGCGAACCTCCTTTGCCACCTTGAATGAATGTTGAAATAAGCGATTGAGTCGACAGCCGATACTGCCGGCATTAGATGCTTTTTTATAGGCATCTTTTAATTGTCCGAGGATCTGTGGCTCGCCCGGAACCATGGAATCCATCCCGCTGGCCACCCGCAATATATGGCGAATGGCATTTTCATGAGGGTATTCATATAAAAACGGACGTAATATTCCGGGGGTCATGCCGTGAAAATGATGTAGCCAATCTATCAACCGGGCACCGATTTTCTGGTCCAGACTGCAATAAATTTCCATGCGATTACAGGTAGACAAGATCGCTGCCTCATCCACGCCGACCTGATGTTTCAGCTCCAAAAGGGCATCCGGCACCGCAACATGGTTAAAACTGACCCTTTCGCGCACTGCGAGTGGCGCGGTTGAGTGGCTGATACCGTATGCTACAAGCTCCATAATCCCGACAATTAAATGATATTTTTATAAAAATGCCTTGTCATAATGTAATAAAATACAGCCGATAATATGTGCGGCATGACATCAGACAAGAACAAACCGCACGATTGTCTCATTAGTATATAATTTTTAGACATCAATCTGACAAAATGTTGATAAACGGTAAATCCCCCCTGTATAGAGCTTATGACATTATCTGATTTATTACGGTCCAGCGCTTTGCTGGCGGCGGCAGTACTCGTGACCGGCTGCGCGGCGTCCTTGAAACAGCCGGTAGCTGATCAGAGGCATTTGGAAACGACAGAAACCCCGTCTTCTCCCGAACGCCAACCGCCGCCGGTAGCCAAAACGAAACTCGGGGAAGACATCCTGTTCAAGTTACTGGTTGCGGAAATCGCCGGACAACGCAATAAAGTTAATACTGCCTTGGAGCATTACCAGGAACTGGCACACGCCACGCGGGATCCTATTATCATCGCGCGCGCCGCTCAAATCGCCCTTTATATGCAGAATGATGCCGCCACACATGAGTTTGCCAAACTCTGGAACGAAGTTGATCCATATAATCCCGATGCAAACCAGATACTGACGGTGCTGGCATTACGTCGGGGCGATATTGAGCAGGCATTATCATATGCACGGACCGCACTTGACAGTTTACAGGGTACATTTGCACAGAAGCTGTGGACGATCAACGATTTTTTGGTACGTGAGCAAAATCGTACGAACGTTTTACGGTTACTGGAACGTCTACTAAAAGGTCATACGGATGACGCCGATTCCCTGTATGCCTTCGCCCATATCACTGCAAGAATGGGAGCGCTGGATCGTTCGGAAACCCTACTCAAGCGCGTGCTGGAGATTAAACCCGGTGATAAACCGGCGATATTTACCTACACTTCACTGTTGCAGCAAAGAGGCGCAATCGACGAGGCTTTGGATCTGTTGGAAAAAAGCCTGAACAAGGAGGCAGGGAAGAATGATTTTACGCTCAGGATGAGATATGCACATCTTCTTGCCGAAACACAAAGGTTTGATGATGCACACCGTCAGTTTGAAATTTTATCCGCCAGGGCACCGGACAATACGGAGGTACTTTACGCGCTGGGATTACTGTATATGCAGGATGATCAGCTTGATAAGGCGGAACAGTATTTTATACGCCTGAGCAAATTAAATCAGCGCGTCTTTGAGGCTAGTTACTATCTGGGTCGTATCGCCGAGTCCAGGGAACATCTGGACAAAGCCAGGGAATTTTACCGGACGATACAGGGCGGGGAGAATTATTTCGATGCCCAAATCCGTTTGAACCTGATCCTGGCCAAACAGAACGCACACGACAAAGCCCTGGCTGGTATTCGCGCCATTGAAAGATCGGAAGGCGCCGATCATATTGCCCTGATCCAGGCAGAAACGGAGATACTGTCCAGACAAAAACGCTACGAGGAAGCAATGGCTGTTTTTAACGAGGCTATCAAGGAACGGGAAACAGCACATCCCGATTTGCTTTACTCACGTGCGATGCTGGCCGAAAAGATGGGGCGTCTCAATATCCTGGAGGCCGATTTGAGAGCGATTCTGGCCAAAGACGAGAACAACGCCACCGCTTTGAACGCCCTCGGTTATACGCTTGCTGACCGTACCGACCGCTATGATGAGGCGTATTCCTATATCAACCACGCCTATAAATTGAAGCCCGATGATTTTTATATCCTCGATAGCATGGGTTGGGTTTTGTATCGTCTGGGTCGTCTTGAGGAGGCGGTTGATTTTTTAAGAAAGGCACTGGGATTGAAAAACGATCCCGAAATCGCTGCCCATCTGGGCGAGGTGCTGTGGGTCATGGGCGATCGAAAAGCGGCAAGGGCAGTATGGGAAACAGCACTGAAAAACACGCCCGAAGACAATACCCTGTTGGAAGTCATTGAACGTTTCAAACCGTGAGCCGTCTTTCCGGTGCCGTTCTGGTTATCCTCCTCGTTGGTGGATGCGCACTGTTTCCGGAAAAACCCGTAACGGATTCACAGGCGTTATGGCTTAAACATCGGTTGTTGCTGAACGGGATACATTCCTGGAACATCAAGGGTCGTATCGCGATAAAAAATAACGCGGGAAGCGGTACCCTGCATGTCTACTGGCAACAGCGGGATGCGGTATATGAATTGCATCTGACAGCACCGCTGGGTCAGGGTAGCTATCTGTTCAAAGGTTCAGATGCGGGAGTGTCCATGGTCGGGCCGGACGATCTCTATCTGACCGCAACAACAGCACAGGAACTGATACGCCGGAATCTGGGCTGGAATATTGACCTGGAGGGACTGAAATACTGGATCAGGGGGATCCCCAGTCCTGCCACCAACCACCAGCAGTTGCGGCTGGATGATAAAGGCCGTTTGAAAAGTATGGAACAGTCCGACTTCAAGATCAGCGTCACCCGTTATACCGAACTCGGGGCGATTTCATTGCCAAAGAAATTATCTATCAAAAACGATGATCTTCAGTTGAAAGCTGTTATTCAGTCCTGGGAGTTCCCTGAACAGATTTAATCCGATGCGCACCCGCGGTGACCGGGGCTGTTGCGACCACGACCACAGAGTCGACCGCGGAACAACGGTCATATTACGGGCAACATACCGAACGCACCTCCGCGGGTCATCAGGCTCATGCCATATTGAACACCGGGAACAATAGCCACAGATGACTCAAGCGAGTTTATTGCCCCCGGAGAAAATAGAGGCCAAATTGACAAAATAACGTAAACACCAAACGAACTACAGGTTAATTTCCCATGGCAGCAATTGCTCAATGTCTTTGACAGTATTGGCATTAGGTAACGGCGCGAATATCGCTTTCAGATAGTCGTACAAATTGAGGTCGTTTGCTTTAGCCGTCTCAATCAGGCTATACAGATTGGCACTGGCACCATTTTGGTTCCCGGTCTCGTCACTATATAATGGAAATGTCTTCATTCTAATTGGAAATCAGCGTTATAAACGTTAGCGCTGAGATGAATGGTTTGCAGACGAGGTTAAAAACCTTTTGGCGGCTATGAACCCGAAGGGACACGAGGCATTTTTAATTACATGCAAACAAAAAAATTGCGCCTAAAGTTACTTTTCAATAAAATAGTCTCTTGTCCGTAATATTCAGGAGTGAACTGATGAAAATTCGTTTTTTCGCGTCCCTTGCCACAAAGGGAGTTTGGGGGACGTTATTTCTTGCAGCATTATGGGGAAATCCCGTATGGGCGGAGGAAATTAATGGCAAAAAAATATTCAATAAATGCAAAGCATGCCATACGGCGACAGAAGCCAAAAATAAAATCGGCCCACATCTGCAAAATATTATCGGACGCAAGGCCGGTTCGATTGCCGGATATAAATATTCTTCTGCCATGAAAGAATCCGGCATTGTATGGGATGCCAAATCATTGGATGAATATATCGCCAACCCCGCAGGCTTTCTTCCAAAAAATAAAATGGCCTTTGCCGGTTTGAAAAAACCTGAAGAGCGCGAAGCGGTCATCAAATACTTATCCGGAAAATAACCTTCTCCAAGGAATGATGGCGCGGCCTTTTCCTTAACAAGGCGCGCCTGTTTTACAGCGCGTTTTTTGGCGGCACACACGTGTTGATTTTATCATTGATGAAGATATAACGGTCATCATATGTGTCGGTGGCCGGGGTTGCTCTGGGTCGGCCACAGCTCGTAGGCCCAGTAGTCAGCCAGTGGATTGGGTTGGATGATGCGGTTTGGCAGGTGCAATGTGCGCCGACATATCATCCGGCCCCTCGGCGCGGTGGCGAAATAAGGGGTCGCCGTCCACCACCGTTCGCGCCAGCCAGACCTCCAGAACCACGGTGCACATCAGGACCGGCATTCTCACAGATTATCAGCAAGACGGGTTCTTATAAGAAAAACTTTAAGAAGAAAAATCCTGGCTATCTTCCAATATAAGATTATCGGCCGATCTTTTTCCTTTATTGGTTGTAATCTTGAAGCTGAGCTTTTGCCCTTCGACCAAACTGCCGATGCCGGCACGTTCCACCGCGCTAATATGTACAAACACATCTTTCGAGCCATCTTCGGGCTGAATGAAACCATATCCTTATTGGGGTTAAACCATTTGACAGCACCATTTGGCATTTTTTTCTCCTTAAACAATGCACTTTACTTTAATCGCCTGCACTCAAATTGAGGAACTGCATGCAAAACAAGAGTTATCGCCTATAACAAGCCGATCAATCGACAGTCCTGCGTGCCTTACTCTTCCGTTCAAATACTAAATTTATCTTCCTGATAAAAGGAGAAATACCCTGGGCCTGGCCTTGAAAGTATGTCGGAAAACTCAGTTCTATTTCTGGAACACGGGTGCCGGTCCTGCCGCAGGAACATGTTTTTTGCCGCGCGGTGCCGACCGTCTAACGTGGTGGTAACACTCCTTTTTCGAGAGATATAATTCCTGACAATGCATGCAATAAATGCATTCATTGGGATTAATTTCGCCTGTGGGATGAATCGCCTGCACCGGACATTGCTTGGCGCAAACATTGCATTTATAGCTGCATTCGGACCATCTTTTAAGCCAGCTAAACATCCGCAACCGACCCGGAATCGCCAAAGCGGCTCCGAGCGGGCATAAATAACGGCAGAAAAACCGTTCAATAAACAAGCCGATGACGAGCAAAATCACCGCATAAAGCACAAAGGGCCAATCGCGGATAAAATTCAAAATAATCGAGGTTTTAAAAGGCTCCACTTCAGAAAACCGCTCACTTAAGGCGAAATCATACAAGGCCAGCCCGAACAACCCCATGAAAATCATATATTTTATGACCCAAAGCCTTTCATGCAACCCCCAAGGCACATGGATATGTTTTATTCCGAAATAACGTCCGGCTTTATAGATCAATTCTTGCAAAGCCCCAAAAGGACATAGCCACCCACAAAACGGGCCACGCCCCCAAAATAGCAAAGCTGCCATCACGGCAAACCACAGGATGAAGATAAACGGATTCACCAGAAAATACTGCCAACTAAATCCGCTTGCAAGCGACGAGCTAAAGGTGAAAATATTCACCACCGATAATTGCGCATTATTTAGCCAGCCCAGCCATAACAGGCTATAGAGTAAAAATCCCACACGAATATATTTTAGCAATTTAGGGCGGGCGCAAATCTGCATTTGGAAGAAAAATATACCGCTTAGCAGTATTAGTGAAAATAGTAAAATCGCAATATTGATTTTTTCCGACTGCCAAACGCTTTTCCATAGTCGGTCACGTGCCGAAGTTTCCTCGTCTAAAAAGGCTTGCCTGGCCTGGGAATCGCGCACATCAGAAGGCCAATTGACCTCAGGAAAAACCATGTAATGGCGCGGCAAATGATAGGGCAATGAAAACCGAACGAAGGATTTTTCACGCGCACCGATGCTGCGACCGACAAGTAAATCTAATTCCCACGGTTTGGAAAAATGAAACGCGCTATCTTCAGGCAAATTTGCAGGCAACAGAAACAAGCCAACTTCCGTAAATTCAGGCGCGCCCGAAGCATGAATTTGAGACAATCTCTTATGCGCCTTATCTTGAAATCTGAAGGAATTAATGCCTTGATTGAGCTGGATTCTATCAAACAAACCGCCGCGCACATAACCCGACCCCTTAAATGAATATAGCCCTTTCCCCATCACCAAAATGGCTTGCTGCCCGGGGGCAAGTCTATCTGTGAGATTTTTCCATTCATGGCGACCAAGCAAAGACAGGCCAATGCTGGGCACGGAAACTTGTGCCACATATAAATCAATGAATGTGCCTTTCTTGCTGCGCGATTCCGGATTTTTTGCGGCTTTCTTGTAGCCCCGCTCACGAAATTTTTTAGTCACATCATGCACCGAAAGCTGCAAACGCTGCACGGAACCATCTTTGATTAAGCTTTTCCAATCTTTTATTTGTGGCACGCCCTCTTGAAGCCGGGGCTCTGTCGGTGATGCACCTTGTGCTTGATTGCTGTTTTTACTGCTGGCAATCGCATGAAACGCCTTCGCTGCCGCGCGGGTCACGCTGTCATAAATAATCAAAACCGTGACGGTTGCCCCGGAAATAATGTCCGGCTCTCCCCCCGCAGGCTGAGTGAAATTGTAAGCATCAAACCCTTTCATCCCATCCAAATAATCAAGCATATCCGATTCAGGCAGCCCCGCTAAAACGATGGGCTCGTGATGCTCCATCAATTTCATGCCTGTTAAAATGCCATTAGTATCCATTCCGATAAGAATATGGATGGGCTTGCCCGAATAGCCATTGGAATCCACAAAATCCGAATTCATCACCACATAGCCTACAATCTTATCGCCTTGCCATGCGGCAACAATGTCGGGGTGTTCTTCCATATAGCGGAAAGTTCCCGCGCCCGGAATCAATGAATTCGGCGAAATTTTATCAAGAAAAAGGCTGATATTATTGGCATGGGCAAGTGAAAACGGACCCATCCCCAAACCGATTCCAACCGATAGCAAAACAGAGGCAATATGGCGTTTAGTAAATATCGTCTTTTCTCCAAATCTCAATTTCGCCCCTATGGGAAGTCATCCATGCCATTTCCACGCCGCTTCTTTGCAGTAAATCTTGATGCCGCTTTGGCGGCATCACCGCAAGCGCGGTGGAAATGCCATCGGCAAGCATGGCACTGGATGCCATGATACGTACCGATTGCAGCGGTGATTCAATCTTGCCGCTGTGGGGAGAAATCAGACAAGAAAGGTTGCCCCCCTCAAGCGGCAAGGGCGGCTGGCTGGTGGCAAGGGCGCAATCGCTGCCAAGTGCAATATGGCCGTCATCTTCCTTATTGGCAATTTGCCATGCCCGCCCCATAGGATGCGGGCCCAACGCGTAAATCTCGCCCATATCAATCAAAACCCCCCGCAAACCTTGCCCTCTAAGCAACCCGGCAATCCTGTCGGTGATATATCCCTGAGCGATACCATTCAATGTGATTTGCATGCCAGCCTGTGTGAATTCCACATGATGGGGCGCAACATGCACATGTTGCCACCCGATTTTTTTCAAAGCCGCATCCAGCTTATCCATGGGAGGAAGTGCGCCATTTTTACCATGGTCGGCATATAATTTCCATAGGGGCTGAACGGTCATATCGAAAGCCCCACCCGATAATTTTGAAACATGCCTGGCAAATCCTAAAAGCTCAACCATCTCAATAGAAGGATCGTCTAAATATCCTTGCCTGTTCAAAAGAGTGATGTGGCTATCGTCACGGTAAAGCGAAAAAATCTTTTCCAGCCTTTGCACCTCACGATGAATCACATCCAAAAGATGCAGATGAGTCTCGGGCAAAATAATCTGGGCATCCGCACCAAGGGCAATCATTTTATGACGGATTAATTTTTCCGCCCTATGATTGGCGTGCGCCACGCCAATATTCATCGCCATATAGCTTGCTGGAAATGCGCCGACCATGATGGTTATAAACCGCCTTCTGGATGAAGATTTCATCGCTTCCTCTTAAAACCGCCTTTATTTATTAACTGTCTATGGTCATGGTGCGCATGTTCATCCTTGAAACTTTTATTCGGAATTTTTCATATGCATTTTACCATCCTTGTGTGATTTTTTGTCAAGAGATCGGTTGAAAATATAATCGGCATCAATGTCCTTGAACGGCACAATCCTACCGCCAAATTCTGCAATAAATTGCTCGGCATCCTCGCGCACCGAAAACGGTACGGCTTCAGCAGCACCCATCCCGCCGCGGCGCGAGCTGCCAATCACATAAAGCATATCTTCGGCCACGCTCCAACGGGTTGGATTGTTCCAGTCTTCTTGATGAGACATATCGGTAACGTAAAGCGCCTTCATTGCATGCGCTTCTTCCGGGCGCAAATAATAAGCCATTAAATCACGCACCGCCGGAAACCATAAAACAGTGCCATCCGATAAATGAATCTGTCCGCGCGGGCCATCATGCTCCAATAAAATCATCCTCCCAAAATAGGTAGAAGCTTCCCTGTCGGGAATGACGGGGTCGGGTTTGCCTTTTTTATCGCATGCGGCAAGCGTGACGATGGACAATAAAATGGTAAGATAGATTTTCATTTCATATTCCTTTCGTGGTGCATTACATGTCTACCAATGATAGCAGGCTCATCGGCAACCGTTTGGAAAATAATTATTTGGGTGATGCGATTATTAAAGTGGGCAGGATCGCGTTTCCCGACCATTTTCCCGGGCGGGGTGCAAGATAGTGCGCCTTTGATGGATATCCCTGATATCAGTTCTGATTTAGAAGCAGTGGAACAGACATGGCAACCGCAATTAAAATAGATAGTATTTCCAAAAATTACAACACGCAGGCCGTGCTTCAAAATATCTCTTGTGACATTTCCGAGGGGGCGTTTGTTGGGATTGTGGGACATAATGGCGCGGGAAAAACGACCTTGATGAAAATCATATTGGGGCTGATTACCCCCGATAGCGGCGCGGTAAGTTTTCCCACTAAAGGCAGGCAGAAAAGCGGTGTGCAGATGGGTTATTTGCCGGAAAATATTCACTTTACCCAAAATTTAAGCGGCTATGAATTGCTGGATTTTTATGCCCGTTTAAAAAAGGCTCCGCGCGGTGAAATCTGGACATTGCTGGACAGGGTCGAATTGCAAGATGCGTCGCATAAGAAAGTGAAAAATTATTCCAAAGGCATGCGTCAAAGATTGGCCTTGGCGCTTGCTTTGCTTGGTGCGCCAAAAATTTTGATTTTGGACGAACCCACCAACGGGTTCGACCCCGATTTGCGGACAAAATTCTACCGTATTTTAACCGAGTTGCAGCAAGAGAGCGTCACCATTTTGCTTTGCACCCATCTGCTTTCGGAATTGCAGCATTATGCCGACCATCTATTCATCATGAAGCAAGGAAAATTGATGATTTATGACCAGGTGGAAGCACTTTCTCGCCAGATAAATTTATCGGACAGAATTTGTGTGCAACTTCATAAGAAGGAGCATGATTTTTTGCTTCCGATTGCTAAAAAATATTCAGCGGAAATTCCGCAGTCCATAGGGCCAGACAATGTGATATGTTTGAGTGTGCCGCATGAACAAAAATTCTCTTTATTGCAAGATTTGCTTGCCAAAGGGCAGAAATATATTGTGAATATACATGTTTACCCCCCTTCTTTTGAAGAGATTTATAATCATTATGGCCGTTGATTCCACCCTATTGAACCATTTCTCACAACATCCCTTATGGGTGATTGCGCGACAACAATTTCGGGAATCACAACGCAACCGTTGGGCCATTTGCGCCTTTCTTGTTTTCTTTGTTTTGGCGCTGACTTTGGCGCTTCTTGGCAGCGCGGCCATTGGCGAGGTTAAAACCGACCGTTTAACCATTTTGCTGGTATCGCTTGCCAATCTCTCTTTTTACTTATTCCCGTTACTGGCTTTGCTATTGGGGTTTGACAGCATTGCCAGCGAACGCGAAAACGGCACTTTGGCATTGCTTGTGGTATGCCCGATTAAAAGGCGTGATATTATTTTGGGCAAATTTTTAAGTCATGCTTTGTTACTTGCTTTTGCCAGCATTGCGGGGTTTGGCCTGGTATTTCTATTGACGGGACTTTTATTTGAAGATGCGCATCTGGCCAATATCGGGCAAGGTTTTACGGTGATGATCGCTCTATCCCTTTTGCTGGGCTTAGGGTTTTTGGCCATCAGCCTGGTGATCAGCCTATGGGCGCGGCAACGCTCCGGGGCGGCAGGCATGGCATTTGCGACATGGATTATCATGGTCGTACTATATGATATTATGATTTTTGCCTTGCTTGCTGGAAGCAAGGGGGCAGGCCTTATCGGAGTTCTAGTGCCTTTTTTGATATTAATCAATCCAGTCGATTCTTACCGCATTGCCATTGCTTCTTTGGAAGAAAATATGGTGATGATTGGTGGGACTGAAGCATTCACTCATTCAGGATATTTATGGGGGGCGATGCTGTCCTTGCTGTTATGGGTTGTGCTGCCTTTGGGCATTGCCATTCATCAATTGAAAAAAAATGAATTATAAATGGTCGCAAGAGATATCTGGAAATACTATCTATTTTAATTGCGCGGTTGCCATACCTGTTCCACTGCTTCTAAATCAGAACCGATATCAGGGATATCCATCAAAGGCGCACTATCTTGCACCCCGCCCGGAAAAATGGCCGGGAAACGCGATCCTGCCCATTTTAATAATTGCAGAGCCGGAGATGATAATAATAGTTTTGCCGCAGGCACTTGCCAGATAATGTAATCGGCCAAAGAATTCGGCTTATAGGCCACATCGCCAATGCCATCATTGTTCCAATCATAGCCGGTATAATCAGACCAGTAATTCCCCTGGCCTTCATGCGACCATTCCACATAGCTTGTGCCGATATATTTTACTTGCGTCCGGTTGCTCACAAAGCCATTCCGCATCAGAATATTATCTTGCGATCCAGCGGTGATATGCACCCCAATCTGGCAACCGGAAAAGATATTTTCAGCCATATTATTTTTATGGGAATTATACAAAAATAAACATTTTTTACCGCCATCGCGCACCTGATTGCCGGTCATATCCATAGCGTTGGAATAGTTGAATAAAAAGCCATGTTCAGCATCGTTGCGGCTGTGATTATCACGCAGGATAATGTCATGGCTATACATAATTGCATAGCCCAAATAATTATTTTCCGAACGGTTGCCGATGAGCCTGCTATCATTGGTATACATGTAATGCACCGCAAAGCGAACATTTTTCATTGAATTTTCTTTGAATAGATTTTCTTTAGAAGTAGTGGTGAAAATGCCGTCGCGCCCATCTTGAATGTAGTTGCCGATAATTTCACTGCCGGGACTGTTCCAAATATGAACACCATTGCCGCGTTCATTCACCCGCAAATCGGTTCGGCCGAAAATCTTATTATTCCGAATGACTGCTTTTTCCGGACCTTTAAGATAAATCCCTATCAGATTCTCGCTCAGACGGTTATTTTCAACCACCGCAAAATCAGCCTTCTGGGTTAAAAAAACGCCGCTATGTTCTTGTTCCAAAGAGCTGCCCGAATGGCGAATCTGGAATCCCGAAAAATGGACATTGGGCGCATCAATCAAAACCGCATGGCCAACGCCACCCCCATCAATGATGGCACCATTGCCGTGCAATATCAGGCTTTTATCAATCACAAGCGGTATATGATATTCCCCTTGCGGCACCTCAATCACATCGCCAGGGCGTGCGGTGTGCAAAAGCGAGAGCAGTTTTTTCTCATGAGGCCGGAATGCCGGTTTCTCCGATTTATCTTGCCGCAAAACAGATGAAGATAAAGACGCATCGCCACCATTATCGGCCAGCGCATCTTTATCCTCAATCACTCCTAAAACGGCAAAAACGCATAGCCCGAAAAGCCAAACCCTCACCCTGTGGTGATTGTGTTTCGCGAAACGGGCCATGTTTACAACCGTTAGGCCCTGTGATTGTCAGGCTTTGCGCTTCACAAGCATTCTTCCGCGCATTTCCATATGCAAGGCATGGCAGAACCATTGACAATAGAACCAATGCACGCCGGGCCTATCTGCCACAAAAGTCACCGAAGCAGTGGCTTGCGGGCCGATTTCCATCGTCACACCATAGTTGGCAATGGTCAAGCCATGAGTCAAATCATCGACATCGTCCAAATTCGTCACTGCCAGTGTCACCTCATCACCTTCCTCTAACTCGAACTCTTCAAGGCTAAACGCCGGCGCGGCCGAGGTCATGAATACAAAGACTTTTTTGCCTTCACGAATGACATGGGCGGCATCTTCCGGGTCAACCCCTTTGGATTTAATCAACGCCACGGTATCTGCAAATACCTCATCATCGCGTGCCCAGCTGTTTCTAGGATTCACAATATCGGTGCGCACAATGACGCAATCATGCGGCTCCGCAAAAGCGGGTCCGTCATGCACCACTTTCATTTGCTTGCCGGTAATGTCAATCAATTGCTCATTTTCAGGCTTTAGCGGCCCAACATTGATGAAACGGTCTTTCGAGAATTTATTCAGCGATACCAACCATTTGCCATCAGCTTCTTTGGTTTCACCCATTGAAGTATGGTTATGGCCTGGCTGGTACTGCACATCAATTTTCTCAATGATGGGATCAACATCCTCGCCGTTAAATTGTTTCACCGCATCGGCAAGGCTCCACTTCACCACCTGGCTATCCAAGAACAAGGTCGTGAAAGCATTTCCTTTGCCGTCATAAGCGGTGTGAAGCGGCCCCAGTCCCAATTCAGGCTCGGCCACAATCACATCGCGCGGCTTAATTTTGCCGGCAAATAAATCCGGCAATTTGCGCACATCCATCACCGAAACGGTCGGAGATAATTTCCCATTGATGCACACGTGAATGCCGTCAGGCGCTGTGTTGATACCGTGCGGGCTGGTAGAAATCGGAATATAGGCCGTGTAATCGGATTTGGCCTGCTTAGTGCCGTCCAACATCCTGATACCATTGCGGACGGTACCTTTGCCCGCTTTAATCGCGGCTTCAATGGCTTCAATATTGAACACAACAGCCCAATCCTGTTCCGCCGCAGTCATACCGCTCAGATTCATGCCCATTTCAGAGTTATAGCAGGTTGAGAAGGCATATTTGCCCTGATAATCGGCATCCACATTATCCAGATTCCCGCTGACAACCACTTGCCATGCAACCTCCATCGCATCACCATCAACGGCAGAGAACACCGTGCGATATTGCGAAATATCATACATATTGCTACTGCCATCATTGTGAAGCGGGGCTTCATGCTCACCGTTACAGAACACATAGCCGGTTCGCGGATATTTTTGCGGACGCAGACCATGAATATCAGTAGCGTTGGGGATCTCAATAATTTTATCGGGTTTCATCACATCGCAACGAATCCGTGCCACACGCGTGTTGGCTTTATCATTGATGAAGATATAACGGCCATCATATGTACCATCGGTAAAGGACATATGCGGATGATGCGCATCGCCATTGGCATAAATGCCGCCACGCTTATCCAGGAATTTCTTCGTTTCCGGCGTTAAACCGTCACGCAAAATGCGGCGGCTTTCATTGGTGATGCCCCAACCGGTGGTACTAGAGACATTAAATACCGGGATCCGCGCCAATTCGCGCATGGAAGGCACGCCTAAAATGCGCACTTCGCCCGATTGCCCCGAAGACCAAAAGCCATAATATTCATCCAACTGCCCGGGCTCAACTGAAATGGCACTATGCCCTTGCTCCTTTTTAATGGCACTATGCTCTTTTCTTTCACAGCCAGCGCCCAATGCGCCAAGCGACGCCGCGCCGCCCATCAGCAACGCTCCTTTGAATAAAGAACGGCGCGAAAAATCAGTTTTGTTCAAATCTTCACTCACACACGCATCCTTATGCTCGTTCACACATGCATCCTTATGCGCAGTATTCTCATGATTGTCTGTCATGTCACTCAAACCCCCTATTAAAAGTTATAATCACCAAAATCGCCATCCGGGTATATCATGACCTCATAATGGCTTCAATATTGAACACAATAGCCCAATCTTGCTCCGCCGCAGTCATATCGCTTAGATTAATACCCATATTTAAGATTATAGCAGAAGTACAGGGAGGAAATGAATATAGTAAAGAATAAACACCTTATTGGATTGAGATAATATTGGATCCAGACAATCTCTGAATGGCCTGATCTTAATCAGCAGGTTCAAGTTATTTCGGCTGATGATGCAGGAGATAGGCTGTTGGAAATTCAGCGCGTTTGAATCGGCAGAGGTGATTTTACTGCGCTGGCATAAGCAGGACCGCATCGCTCTTTGGCGACACATCAAAACAGCGGTTTGTCGTGGCGCACACTTCTGCGATAATTCGGGCGGTTGAACGCCGGTTTTTTTAAAGGCTTCTTTCTGTTCAGCGTGTTTTAGAACATGTGCAATCACAGCCGGATATTCGATACTGACAACCACCTTTTGCGAGGCCCGACCACCCCGATGGGCAAGCACGGTGATCCAGGCGTGACCGTCCAGAACATACAGCACCGGGACCCATGTAAAATAGGCCACGTTTCTGCCCGTTGCCAGCAACAGGGGCAACGCCGTGATGGCCAACACGGCGAAGTAGTTTCGGTGGAACCACCAGTGCAACGGCATATGAGCCGATACCGCCATCAGTCAAAAAGATTTCAAGTCTCCACTACCAGGGGGCTGTTTCAGAATAGATCGGCTGCCGCCTTCCATTCTGGAACCAATTGTAGAGTTTGGGATGATTTTTACCGACGCCAGCGCCGTAGTGTTCGGCCAGACCAAATCTTGGCAACAATGCCGCGTCTGCAACGGAGAAACCGGCGGTCAGAAAATTGTTTTCCGTCTCAATTTCCATTTCCAACCAGTCCAGTGATTTGTGCCAGCGTTGCCTGCCTTGATCAATCCTTGTGCTATCCCACTCGGCTTCCGGTCTGCCACGCTTTTCAAAAACAACTTCACGCAGACCTTTGCCGGCTATCGAATTGCTATACGTTTGCAGTAACCTCGCTTTGGTACGATCTTTAATATCCCCTGGGAACAGGGACTTTTCGGCGGACGTCAATTCTTCAAGGTAATATACAATGGAAACTGAATCCCAGATACTGAGGTCACCGTGCTGCAAAACAGGCAATGATTGCTGAGGCTTGAGACTTGATAAAAAGTCTTTTTCGGGAATTTTCCATTCTACTAGTTCATAATCAATGTCAAAATATTTCAAGGCGATTTTGACCTGCCAGCAAAAAGGGCATTCTTTTTTTGAAAATAACTTTAAACGCAATTTACAGGTTTCCCTTGCTATCCTGAATTTGTGGCTTACCCGTCTCTGCCCTTCTGAAACCGGCCGATTTACAAACGCCTCAACCTGAGTTCGCGTAAATGATCGTGCACAAAATCCAGGCGATCATGGCCCCAAAAAATGTCTTTACCGATGACAAAGGTAGGGACACCTATCACGCCCAGGCTGTCGGCCTCTTTTTTATTCGCGGCAAGCCGCCCCAAGTACTCCCTTGACCGGATCACCTGCGTCAGGTCATTTTTATCCAGACCTATCCTGTCGCCAACATCCAACAGTACGGCATCCTCGCCAATGTCCAGACCTTCCGCCCACTCCGCGCACATCACCTCCGTTATGTATTCACGTAATACCCCTTTTTCTTCGGCCAGGAGAGAGCCAGCAGCCGCGCTAGTTGGATCTGTCGTAATGGGCGGAGGATTTAGTGGTATACCCATTTTTTTGGCCCAACGCGCGACATCCTGGCGTACCAGCGGGATTTTCACCTTTGCCCGGTCTGGTGGTGAACGACCATCCCAGCCACCAAACGGTCGCCAGAGAAGACGTGTGTGATACTCGTCAACAAACTCCCATATTCTCTTTGAGGCGAGATAGCAATAAGGGCTGCGAAAATTGAAAAACAAGATAATGTCAACAAGCTCGATCATCGTTACAGTCAAAAAATTTTTATGTGCCAAGATTGACAAGGAGACGGATTAACCGGCATGTTTACCGGCCTTCCAGCCCTTTTCTCCCAGCAGTTTTTCCGCTACCGCGAGTGGTTCTTCTTCAATGGGTGTGGCCATAGAGTCATTCCAACGATTAAAAAAACCAAACATCCCGATCACGCCTAGTATTTCAACGATCTCTTCTTCACTCCAGCAGCTTGATAATTTTGCGTACAATTCATCGGTCACGTCATTCGGAACCGAGGCGGCGGCGAGCGCAAAATCCAGCGCCACACGTTCCTTGTTGCTGAACAAGGGACTATTGTTATATTCATAGAGAGACTGCATTTTTTCTTCGTCTATCCCCAGGCGAGTGGCGCTCACGGACGTATGCGCCTTGCAGTACTGACAACCGGACGCCTGACTAGCCATATGTGCAACCAGACGTTTGAAGCCCGAATCAACTTTACCATCCGCCGCAAATACGGCCTTGTTCATCTGAATAACGGACTTGGCAATTTCCGGCACCCTCTGCATTGTCAAAAGGCTATTGGGAACAAAGCCGAGCGTGTCAACGAAATGCTGAAAGGCTTTTTTCAGTGCTTCATCCTTGCAATCTTCAATACCCAGTGGTTTCATTCGAGACATTGTTAAATCCTCTCTGTTGCTATTCTTCAATCACCCATAAATCAATAAACTCATTCACCGGGGTAGCACGGAATGAAGCGACATTACTGCATTTTTCAAGAATGATGTCTGCCTGCCTGTCGGATAACCGGGTCCTGATATTGTGTTCGAATTTTTCTTCCAGCAAGGGGATACCCTCTGAACGCCTGCGTCTATGCCCTATCGGATATTCCACTTCAATTTTTTCCGAGCAGCTACCGTCCATAAAGAAAACCTGTACTGAATTGCCAATGGAACGTTTTTCCGGGTCCAGATAATCGATACTGTACTGTTTATTCTCAACAACCTGCATTTTGTCCCGCAAGGCGTCAATACGGGGATCATTTGCGATCACATCTTCATAGTCATCTGCGGTCAGACGACCGTAAATCAGCGGAATAGCGACCATATATTGAATGCAGTGATCCCGATCGGCGGGATTATCCAGTGGCCCGGTTTTGTCAATGATCCTGATACCGGCCTCCTGGGTCTGGATGATGACTTTATCTATTTCCACCAGCCGGTCTTTTACAGTTTCATGCAGTTCAAGAGCGGCTTCAACGGCCGTTTGAGCATGAAATTCAGCCGGAAAGGCAATTTTGAAGAGTATGTTTTCCATCACATAACAGCCAAAACTCTGCGTGAATTTGAATTCATGCCCCTTGAACAAGACATCGTAATAACCCCAGTTTTTGGCGCTGAGCGCGGAAGGATAACCCATCTCTCCCGTCATTGCGATCAAGGCGTGACGCACGCCACGGCTACTCGCGTCACCTGCCGCCCAGGATTTACGCGAACCCGTGTTCGGGGCATGCCGATAGGTACGCAGTGCGCCTCCATCAATCCAGGCATTGGAAACCGCATTGATGATCTGTTCCCTGGTGCCACCCAACATGCCGGTGATGACGGCAGTCGTTGCCACTTTTACCAGCAAGACATGATCCAGACCCACCCGATTAAAACTGTTTTCCAACGCAATTACGCCCTGTATTTCATGCGCCTTGATCATGGCGATGAACACATCATGGATACTGAAAGGCGTTTTTCCCTCCGCGATATTCCGGCGGCTCAGATAATCCCCCACAGCCAGAATGCCACCAAGGTTGTCCGAGGGATGTCCCCACTCCGCAGCCAGCCAGGTGTCATTGAAATCCAGCCAGCGGATCATACAGCCGATGTTAAACGCGGCCATAACAGGATCGAGTTCATACGCAGTGCCCGGAACACGGGCGCCATTTTTCATGCCGGCCCCCGGCACGACCGGCCCCATCAATTTGGTACACGCCGGGTAGTTAAGCGCCAATAAACCGCATCCCAATGTATCCATCAAACAGTATCGTGCGGTATTCAGCGCTTCTTCACTGTCAACGGTGTAATCAGCAATATAGTCTGCAATATCGACAAACAACCGGTCGGGAGCGGGTCTTTTTGTTTCTCTGATACCAATAGACACAGGTGACTCTTTTACCACGTCCCGCTTACCTGCGTTGACTGACGGGTGTAAATTTCAGATTTTCCGGGCCGGTATAATTGGCAGTCGGCCGAATAATTTTCCCGTCTTCACGCTGCTCTATAACGTGCGCGGCCCAACCCGATGTACGGGAGATTACAAACAACGGCGTGAACATTGCCGTGGGAACATTCATAAGCGAATAGGAAACGGCGGAGAACCAGTCCAGATTCGGGAACATCTTTTTTTCGTTCCACATCACTTTTTCGATGCGCTCGGCTATCTTGAACATCCTGGTATTTTTCGCTTTTGTCGCCAGGCGCTTTGCAACGGATTTAATGACCTTGTTACGCGGATCGCTTCTTGTATAAACAGGGTGTCCAAAACCAATGACGATCTCCTTGCGCGACAGACGCTCGCGAATATCTGCCTCAGCATGGTCCGGGTCTGAATAGCGCTGTTGAATGTCAAAGGCAACCTCATTGGCACCGCCGTGTTTGGGCCCACGCAGGGCGCCTATGGCACCGGTGATGGCAGAGAAAATATCAGAGCCGGTGCCAGCGATGACGCGAGCGGTAAAAGTTGATGCGTTGTACTCATGCTCGGCATATAAAATCAACGAGGTGTGCATGGCCCGCACCCACTCCGCCGACGGTTTTTTACCATGCAATAAATGCAGAAAATGACCGCCGATGGAATCATCCTCTGTTTCAACTTCAATATATTTTCCATTAACGGCATAGTGATACCAGTAAAGTAATATGGAACCAAAAGAGGCCATTAAACGGTCGGCAATGTCTCTGGCACCCGCCGTATTATGGTCTTCCTTTTCCGGCATAACGGCACCTAGTGCCGAACATCCCGTTCTTAATACATCCATTGGATGCGTTGCCGGTGGAAGTTGCTCCAAAACGGTCCTGACCGCCTCGGGCAATCCGCGCAGGGCACGTAACCTGGTTTTGTAGGCACGCAGTTCCGATACAGTGGGTAATTTCCCGTGTACCAGCAAGTAGGCGATTTCTTCAAACTCACAGACTTCCGCGATATCCAGTATATCGTAGCCCCGGTAATGCAGATCGTTACCTGTTCTTCCAACAGTGCACAACGCGGTATTGCCCGCCACTGTACCACTCAATGCAACTTTCGATTTAGCCACTATTTTTTAGCTCTCCAGTTTTTTTACGTAAATAATTCATCCAGTTTCTTTTCATATTTGTGATAGCCTAAATAGTCATAGAGGTCCTCCCTGCTCTGCATGATATCCACTACGTTTTTTTGCGTACCTTCATGGCGCAACACTGAATATACCCTCAAGGCGGCGGCGTTCATTGCCCGAAACGCCGACAACGGATAAAGAATCAGCCCGATATCGACCGCGGCCAGCTCTTTTACCGTAAAAAGTGGCGTAGAACCAAATTCGGTGATATTGGCCAATACCGGCACGTTTACAGCGTCCGAGAATTTTTGATACATATGCAGTTCCGTAACAGCCTCGGGGAAAATCATTTCGGCGCCGGCTTCGACATAGGCACAGGCACGCTCAACAGCCGCGTCCAGACCTTCCACAGCCAGCGCGTCGGTTCTTGCCATAACGACAAACCGGGGATCTGTTTTTGCGTCTACCGCAGACTTGATCCGGTCGACCATTTCTGCTTTCGACACGATGGCCTTGTTGGGTCGATGCCCACAACGTTTTTGCTGTACCTGATCTTCAATATGCACGGCCGCAATACCCGCCCTGATCATCGCCCGGACAGTACGCGCAATATTGAAGGTACCCCCCCAACCCGTATCAATATCTACCAGAACAGGTAAATCGCTTGCGTCAGTAATGCGGCGCACATCAATTAAAACGTCTTCCGGCGTGGTGATCCCCAAATCAGGAAGCCCGCATGAACCAGCCGCCACTCCCCCACCGGAGATATACAAGGCGCGAAAACCGACAGCCTCCGCCAAACGCGCATGATAGGCGTTAATGGCACCAACCACCTGCAAAGGCTTTTCGTCTTCAAGGGCCAGCCATAAACGCGCCCCCGCGCTCAATCGCACTCCACCACTCATAGACAACGCACCCGACAGGATTTCATGAAATCTTGAATTCAATCACAGCGGCGCCACTGCCGTATATCGGCCCATAGGCATGGATTTTCGCACCTGCATAATGGTCACCAAGAGCGCCTAGCAGGAAAGCCAGTTGTTTAAATCCCATGTCAGCCCTGGCTTCAGCCGCAAATGTTGAACAGTTTTGCGATAATAAATCCGGGTTGCCCTCCTCAATCAATCGCAGGATATTTTTATTCCATGCGTCTTCTGCATCGGAAACAATTTTGTCTTCCTGAATATTGATCGTATGCCGGTAAAATGATCCTGACAGCCCCCCAATGCCAACGACCGCAATCTTTCGCTTTAATTTCCCGGCCTGCCCGGCACAAACCTGGCCGAGCGTGAGTGTCGTATCCCAATCATGGTAGACATTGTTTGAACCGATCAATAGAGGCAGTTTATTGTCGGGATTTAAAAATTTCGCGGCGACAATCGTTCCCGTATCAACAGGAAACTGATCATAATCCACGCCTTTGGATTTAATCCCCCGCTCTATCGTACCCTGGATGACGGCGTGCACATATTCCTTATCAATACGAATATCGTAGGGTAATTCACCAAATTCATGCCAGTTATGATCAACGTGTAAACCCCGAATATGTGGACGCGCCTGCCAGAGCTGGTCCAGTACCGCCATCCACTGGTTGGAGTACATGACAATCGTGTCAGGATTGGACTTGATGAGTGCCACTCCTGCCATGTCCATGGCATCGGCCAAGCGACCCCATGGCGGGTTGTCACGCTGTAAAAAAGGTAATGGTGAACCTGGAACAAGAAAAGCCGAAACAATAGTCATAAGTTATTTCTCCCTCCCCCTCTCTAAAAATCATATAAAATCAGGCGATTCCTGCGTGTCTGTCCACGGTTTTTGATTTAATCAAATTCCATTCCATGACGGCATTTCCAGTACCGATAACAGTACCGTAACCATGCAAATCCGCCGGGATTTCGGGATAATCCATACCGGCAAACATCCAGGTGAATCCACCGGACTTGATTTCAGCAAAGGCCTCTTCAATAAATTGTGGTAACAGTGCAAAGGTTTCAGTGGTCTTGCCCTGGCGCAGTAGCTCAATGATACGCATGTCCCAAAGATAGCCTTCGTAGTTCTGAGGGTGTTCCTGAGTCATGTCTTCGGGCGGTACGGGTTCTTCATGGAAGTGATGGTGGCACAAGGTATTGGATGCCAATAACACCGCACGTTTTCCAGAGGCCTCCACTGCCCTGCGTGTCGCCTTGCCAAGGATATCCATTTCCTCCAAACCTTCATCCAATGTCAAATAATAGGGTGAATTATTGGCTGACAGACCCACTACGGGAATATCCCATTGCGGGCGAATCATATGCAAGGTGGTGATAGTGCCGTAATCAACACGAAAATTTGGATTACGCATCATCTTTGCCGTCAATCCCATCGCCTCGGCTTCCTGACAGCAGGCTTCCGCTAAAGCGACATCCACTTCCAATTCAAACTGATAACGAAACAGATTGGGAAAGATGGGGTCGACCGATTTGCCGCTCAAATGCTTTACCCCCAAAAAATGATGCCCCTGTTCCGTGATCCAGTGTGGCGAATGCACCAACAATACATCGGGTTTCAGTTCTTCAATGCTTTTTCTGGCGCGTTCGTAGGCCCAACGCAATTGTTCCCACCCACCCTTTGAGCGGGGTTCATTTTGCGGCGGATTTTCACCATAGACCAGGTGTGGTGGGTGAGGAGCCAAAAACCCTGCAATAATTTCGCCTTTTTGCATACCTTAATCCCTCCTCTCTTCGGGTCTATAAGCAATCGCTTTTATCTCTATCAATAAAAGCGGGTGTGGTAGCTGATGTACGGCAACGGTGGTTCGTGCCGGTCCATCGCGATCAAAAAATTCGGCATATACTGCATTATATCCTGCAAAATCATTCATATTGACCAGAAAACAGGTTATCTCGACAATATCCTCAAGTCCGGCACCAACGCTGGACAGGATATCCCGAATATTTTCGATAACGGCCCGCGTCTGTTGTTTAATGTCCAGTGTCGTTGTCCCCATTGCATCCACTTCGGCCCCGGCAAAACTGTTGTCGGGACGGCGGGAGCTCGTGCCGGAAATAAATAAAAAATCACCCGCGCATTTAATATGCGGGTAGGCACCGCGGGGGATGGCCTTGTTTTTCAGTACCTTGCTTTCAACAGATGGCATCAATTTCCCCCGCAATCAAATTTTCATATCGATTGGACATTTTCGGTTTCAATCCCTGCCATATACAACCAGATATCAATGACTTTGTCAGGGTTCAGAGAAATACTTTCAATCCCCTCTTCCATCAACCACTTGGCAAAATCCGGGTGGTCAGAAGGACCCTGGCCACAAATTCCCACATATTTCCCCGCTTTTCTACAGGCTTGAATAGCGCGGCTCAACATAAATTTCACTGACTCGTCTCTTTCATCAAACAGATCGGACACCAGAGCCGAATCTCTATCCAATGCCAGTGTCAACTGTGTCATATCATTGGAACCGATGGAAAAGCCATCAAAATATTCAAGAAATTTTTCCGCCAGAATTGCATTACTGGGCACCTCACACATCATGATAATTTTCAGTTCATATTTGCCACGCTGCAATCCATATCGTTCCAGCAAATTGACGACCCTGTCCGCCTGACCCAGCGTTCGAACGAAAGGAACCATGATCCAGATATTGCATAGTCCCATTTCTTCCCGCACATAACGAATTGCCCGACACTCCAATTCAAAACAGGGCTCAAATTCGGCGGACAGATAACGTGAGGTCCCGCGATAGCCAATCATGGGATTCTCTTCTCGGGGTTCATAACGTTCACCACCAATCAGATTGGCGTATTCGTTGGACTTGAAATCGGACAAACGTACGATCACCGGATCAGGCGCAAAGGCCGCTCCGATGGTAGCTACCCCTTCGGCAACGTTTTTGACATAATAATCAATCGGATCACCATACGGTTTAATCCGTTCATCTATCCGTTTTTTTATCCCGGTATCCTGATCTTTGTAATCCAGCAGGGCACGTGGATGCACCTCGATCTTGTTACTGATAATAAATTCCAGTCTTGCCAGTCCGACCCCGGCATTGGGAATGGCGGCGAATGACATGGCTTTGTCCGGATTACCGACATTCATCATGATCTTTAACGGGGCGGGCGGCAGCTTGTTGAATTCCGTACGATTCACTTGGAAGTCCAGCAGTCCCTGATAAATATTGCCGTTTTGCCCTTCCGAACACACTACCGTAACCGCTTCGCCATTCGGAATTGCCGTTGTGGCGTCACCGCAACCAACAACGGCGGGAACGCCAAGTTCACGTGCGATAATTGCCGCGTGACAGGTGCGACCGCCCCGGTCCGTCACGATTGCGGCGGCGCGTTTCATGACCGGTTCCCAGTCTGGATCCGTCATCTCGGTCACCAGGACCTCTCCTTCCTGCAGCCTGTCCATGTCCGCCGGTTTTTTGATTATTTTGGCTTTTCCGGCGCCTATTTTCTGGCCTATCGCAGCACCTCGAGTCAATACACGGCCCTTTTCATTTAATTGATAACGTTCAATGACACTGGTTTTTTTTCTGTTTTGTACGGTTTCCGGCCGTGCCTGCAGAATGTAGATGTTTTTGTCTTCTCCATCCAGTGCCCATTCAATATCCATCGGCTGACCGTAATGTTTTTCGATGATCATGGCCTGTCGCGCCAAATCTTCCAGTTGATCGTCCGCCAGACAAAATACGGATAACTCGCGTTCGGAAACATCAACCATTTTCACCGACATCTCCGCCTCGGGATCATCGTTATACACCATCTTGATCGCCTTGTTGCCCGGGTGCCGGCTTAACACCGCCGGTCTGCCCTCTATCAGGGCCCGTTTATAAACATAGAATTCGTCGGGATTGACAATGCCCTGGACAACGGTTTCCCCCAGTCCATAACTGCCGGTAATGAATACGACATCGTTAAAACCGGACTCGGTATCCAGCGTAAACATCACGCCGCTCACGCCGATATCACTGCGCACCATACGTTGCAGGCCAACCGACAAGGCAACGTCTTCATGTGCAAAATTATTGTGTGCCCGATAGGCGATAGCGCGGTCGTTATACAAAGAAGCAAACACCGCTTTTACCCGGTTTAAAACATTCTCTGTCCCACGAACGTTGAGATAAGTTTCCTGTTGCCCGGCAAACGACGCATCGGGCAGATCTTCCGCCGTTGCCGATGAACGCACTGATATGGAAATGTCCCTGTCCGCACACATAGATCGGTAGGCATCGACTATGGCTTCTTCAAACTCTTCCTGAAAGGGCGCGTCCATTATCCAGCCTCTTATTTCCGTCCCGGCACCGGTGAGCTGGCTGACATTACTGACATCAAGGTTTTCCAACCGATTTTGGATTTTCTCTCTGAGCCGGTTGTGTTCAAGAAAACTCCAAAACGCCTGCGCCGTCGTCGCATAACCGTCAAGCACCCTGACTCCCGCTTTTGCGAGCTTGCGTATCATTTCCCCCAAAGAGGCATTTTTTCCGCCAACCCGCCCGATATCACTCATATCAAGTTTGTGCAACGGGATGATGCTCTGGTGAGTGTTTTCCGCTTTATTCATATATAACTGCCTGTCTGGAAAATATCCGCCCTGCCGTTTATCTCTGAAACCCGCTTCTTTTTCAACAACTTTTTTTCTTTCACGATACTGACGGCGATTTCTTCAATGGACATCGACGTTGATTCAACTATAAACAGCTTCTCATTCCGTAAAATCTGCTCGGCTTGCATAGTTTCCTCTCGACATTTTGCCAGCGAGGCATATTTGGATTTTGGCCGGCGGCGTTCGCGGATTGCGCTCAGTTGCTCGGCCTTGATGGTCAAGCCGATTAATTTTTCCCGATACGGCGAAAGAAAATCGGGCAGGAGATCATCATCAAGATCATCACTGGTCAAGGGATAATTGGCGGCCTTGATTGAAAAATTCATGGCTAGATATAAACAGGTGGGGGTTTTCCCGCAACGCGAAACGCCGATCAGGATGACATCGGCGTCTTGCAACTGATTTGTTTTAATGCCGTCGTCGTTGTTAAGCATAAATTCTATGGCATCAATCCTCTGTTTATATTCCGGATCGGAATATTCTTCGTGCGACTTGCCCATGGTATGTGAAGATTGTATTTCCAGACTGGTTTCCAGCGGTTTAATGAACGTGTCAAACAAACTGATGACACAGGCATTGGTAGATGAGATGAACTGTTGCAAATCATCATCCACCAATGTACTGAAAACCAGAGGCTCCTTGCCCGTGATAATCGCATTCTGCTGTATTTCGCCGGCCACCAGTTGCGCCTCGCTCTCCGAGTTCACGAACGGAAATGATCTGTGCTCGAATTCAACGCCGTCAAACTGGGACAATAAACTCAAACCGATTGATTCCGCAGTCTTTCCGGTTCGGTCCGAGACATAAAACACCGAGCGTTTATTTGCTGCCATATTCATTGCCACACACAACTACGCGTTGCCCAAAAACTGTTTTACGAGATAATTGAACTGAACAGCGTATTCAATCTGGGTCCAATGCCCGCATTCACCAAACATATGCAACTGTGCCCCAGGAATGAGTGAAAATAATCGACAGGCGTTTTCCTTCGGGATCACACGATCTTCGCGTCCATGGATAATTAATGTTTTTTTTTCAATCAATCTTATCTGCTCTTCTTCGCAGGCCATCGCATCAATCCACCGTTGCCGGGGCGCGGGAAACATTTTTTCGAGACACTCCTGAAAACCGGGGCGAATACTGGCCTCATACCTTGATTGTGCAAGCTCGTCATTCACGAGACCTCGATCAAAGGCAAATACATCAAGTAGCGCCCTCATGTTTTCAACAGAGGGTTTATATCCCCAGGTTTTATCCAGACCTTCCGTAAGTTCAAATCTGATCCCGGCACTGCCCATTAATACGAGCTTGTTCACCCGTTCTGGATGGCGAATGGTCAGATGAAGCGCAAGTGCGCCGCCAAACGAGTTACCGACTATTGACACCTTTTCAAGAGTCAACGCATTCAGAAAATCCATGACATGTTTTACCCACGTTTGTACGTTATAGGCAAAATTATCCGGTCGTTCCGTAAAACCGAAGCCCACCATATCCGGGGCAATAGCACGAAAATTTTTTGCCAGTTCAGGAATCGTTGACCGCCAGTTAGCCCAGGCGCTGACGCCCGGCCCCGAACCATGAATAAGCAATACGGGTTCTCCCCGGCCATGTTCATGGTAATTTGTCCGAATGCCGCCCGCGGCGATTTCTTTGCCAATTTCCGGGGATGTATTTTGCATGGACATTACGTGTTCAATAAATAAACTTCAATGACTGACTGTCATGCAAATGTCATGGAAATTGTGCCCAGGTCCTGATAGCGGACAGTAATCGCATCGCCTTTTTCAACTGTCACAGCCGGAGTTATCCCACCGGTCATAATAAACGTACCGGCCGGAATTTCTTCATCCCGTTCCGCAAGCATATCGACCAGCATAGCGACACTGGCCGCCGGATGCCCCAAAACAGCCGCGCCCGCACCCAGCTCGACAATCTCGCCGTTTTTTTCCATCACCACGCCCAGTGTCTTCAGATCGACTTCGTTTATTTTTTTAATACAGCCACCGGTGACAAAGCGGGATGCTGAAGCATTATCAGCAATGACGCTTTTCAGATCGAAGCGAAAATCCTTGTAACGCGAATCAATAATTTCAACAGCAGGGACCACATAATCAATCGCCGCCATAACAGCCGCCGGATGACACCCGGGGCCACACAGGGCCTTGCCGGTAACCACGGCGACTTCGGCCTCGACTTTGGGGTGAATTAACGCCTTCGTATCCACCGCCGCGCCGTCAGGCAAACCGAAATAATCCGCCAAAAAGGCATAGATGGGGGTTTCCACACCCATCTGTTTCATTTTGGCCCACGATGTCAGCCCCATTTTAAGCCCACTGATGCGATGTCCTCGGGCTTCCTTGCGCCGCCGAATTTCCCATTGAATATCATAGGCATCTTTCCAGTCCATCTCAGGATGATCATCGGTGATCCTGGTGACTTCCCGGGCGTTCAATTCGGCATTCTCGAGAAGCTCTGCCAGACTTTCAATAGTGTGCCACAGCAATGACATCAGGCCGTTCTCTCAAGTGCCTTTTTTTCACGAAGGATATCAAGCGCGACATCTTCAATCATGTCTTCCTGTCCGCCGACGGTTTTACGCCGACCCAGTTCAACCAGTATATCCCTGGCGGGAACGTTGTGTTTGGCCTCAGCGCGTTTGGCATGCAACAAGAAGGAAGAATAAACCCCGGCATATCCCAGGATAAGTGAGTCACGATCAATGCGGGTAGGTTTTTCCATCATGGGAATGGCAATATCTTCGGCAGTATCGATTATTTTATCCAGAACAACGCCGGTTTTGATGCCCATTCGATCGCATACCGCCGCGAATACTTCCAGCGGCGTGTTACCGGCCCCGGCACCCAGTCCTGCTACCGAACCGTCAATTCGGCGTGCGCCGGCATCAACCGCGGCAACGGAGTTGGCGACACCCATTGCCAGATTGTGATGCCCGTGGAAACCGATTTCAATATCATCCGGCAAACCCTCACGCAAGGCGCCCACTCGTTCGCGTACCCCTTCGGGCAACAGGTATCCAGCCGAATCCGTGACATAGACACAATTTGCCCCATAGGAAACCATCAATTTGGCCTGTTTCAGTAATTTTTCGCCGGGGATCATATGCGCCATCATCAGAAAACCAACAGTATCCAGCCCCAGCTTTCTGGCATGGTTAATATGTTGCTCGCTGACATCGGCCTCGGTACAATGCGTTGCGATCCGAATCGTGCTAATTCCGCAGTCATGCGCCATTTCCAGGTGTTTCACAGTACCGATACCGGGCAGTAACAGCGCCGATATTCTGGAATATTTCATTGCGGGTATCACGGCCTGCAAATATTCCTGATCGCTGTTTCTGGGGAAACCGTAATTGACCGAGCTCCCCCCCAGACCATCACCATGTGTCACTTCAATTAAATCAACTTTTGCATCATCCAACGCTGTAGCCAGCGCAACCATTTGTTCCACGCTGAATTGATGGCGTACCGTATGCATACCATCGCGCAATGCATTATCGTGTAATTTAATGCTAATCCCTTTTGTACTCATCATTTCCCTCTCGTTTAACTGTTGACTGCTGCCTGCGAAGCCTGCCCAGCTGTTTCCGCCAACATCCGCTCGGCAAATAAATCCGCCGTGCGTACGGCGGTAGCGGTCATGATGTCCAGATTGCCCGCATGTTTGGAAAGGTAATCACCGCGTCCTTCAACTTCCAGAAAGACACTTACCCGGTTATCGTCAAACACCGGACCGTTTTTAATGCGATATCCGGGAACGTAATTCTGGACTTCCTGTTCCATTTTCAGAACGGATTTCGTGATAGCCGCTTCATTCGGTGCCTCTTTGGTCAGACAGTGTACGGTATCACGCATCATGACAGGAGGCTCGGCGGGATTAAGAATAATAATCGCCTTGCCTTGATCGGCACGACCCAGAGCGGCAACCGCATCGGAAGTGGTCTGCGTGAATTCATCAATGTTTTTGCGCGTCCCGGGACCTGCCGATGCCGAAGACGCCGTGGCGATGATTTCCGCATACTTGACCTCCTGCACACGGCTTATCGCATACACTATCGGTATCGTCGCCTGCCCTCCGCAGGTCACCATATTGACATTGGTTTCGCCTTTGCCCATATGCTCCTGCAAATTGACCGGCGGCACACAAAAAGGGCCTATGGCTGCCGGGGTCAGATCAATGACGATGACACCTTTTTCCTGAAGTTTGCGGTCGTTTTCGGCGTGGACATAAGCCGAGGTTGCATCAAAAGCAATACGTACAGGGTCGTTATCCATTTGAGCCACCAACCCGTCTACGCCCTCATGCGTGATTCTCAAACCTTCCTCTCTCGCTTTCGCCAGACCATCGGAAGCTGGATCAATCCCGACCATCCAACGCGGTTCCAAAACATCACTCCTTTTCAGTTTATACATCAGATCAGTGCCAATATTGCCTGAGCCGATAATTGCGCATGCGATTTTCATTTCACTCACCCCCGTAGCTATTCAAATCTCAATGTTGCACTGCCTATTCCACCGATATGAATACTCATGTGATCTCCCACATCAACAGGTATAAGCGGTACCAGCGAACCGGAAAGAATCACCTCACCGGCCTCTAATTTAATATCAAATTCTCCGAGCGTATTCGCCAGCCAGGCCACCCCGGTGAGCGGCGAGCCCAAAGAAGCGGCGCCAGCACCGGTCGCAATAACGTCTCCGTTTTTTTCAAATACCAAACCAACTGTGGAAAGATCCAGTCGTTCCGGGGCGACCGCCTGCCCCCCCAACGTAAAAAAGCCGCATGAAGCATTATCGGAAATGGTATCCTGAATCTTTATCTTCCAGTCACGAATGCGTGAATCCACAATTTCAAAACAGGGCATGACAAAATCCGTAGCCCGCAGCACATCCGCCGTTGTAACCCCGGGGCCTGTCAGATCTCTTTTCAGGACAAATGCTATTTCCCCTTCGGCTTTTGGCTGAATCATCTTTTCCGTGACAGGAATGGTGCCACCGTTTTCACAGACCATGGCATCCGTCAGATAACCGAAATCCGGCTGGTGTACATTTAACAAGCGCTGTACGGCCTTGCTGGTGACGCCGATTTTTTTGCCGATGACGGTTTCCCCCGCCTTTAAGCGGTTTTCAAGCAGGCGCCTGGAAACGTGATAGGCCTCTGCGATGGTTATTTCCGGCTCACGCCCGGTAAGCGGTTCTATCATCTGTCGTTCAGTCAAGGCCTTGTACAGCTCATCGCCGAATGCAACAATTTTTTCCTGTTTCAATGGCATTACAATTTCACGCAGATATTCTTTAATTCGGTATAAAATTCAATTGAATGCACGCCCCCTTCCCGACCGATACCGGAGCGTTTCATGCCTCCGAACGGGGTACGCAAATCCCTTAGAAACCAACTGTTTACCCATATAACCCCGGCATTGATACGAGCGGCAACCCGATGTGCGCGCGAGGAGTTCCCGGTCCATATTGATGCGGCCAGACCGTAATCTGTATCGTTGGCGAGGGCAATGGCTTCTTCTTCTGTATCAAACGGGCGAACATGGCAACACGGACCGAATATTTCCTCTTTAACAACCGCCGAATCATCAGCCAGGCCAGTCCAGACAGTCGGTTCTATCCAGGCACCCGCTTGTAACTCCTCACCCATATCCGGGATGCCACCGCCAGTAATTACGGTACCTTCCTTTGCGGCCTTATCATAGTGGGCAAGGACCTTTTCACGGTGCCCGATACTGATAAGCGGCCCCATACTGGTTTCCGGGTCTTCAGGACGCCCCTGTTTCAGGTTTTCCGCGGCAGTTTTAAGCCGCTCTACGAATTCATCAAAGACAGGACGTTCAACAAAAACACGTTCTGTTCCCAGGCAAACCTGACCGCAATTTGCAAAAACCGACCTTGTCGTACCTTCAATTGCCCCGGATAAATCACAATCGGCAAAAACAAGCGCTGGATTTTTACCGCCCATTTCCAATGACACAGGCCGCGACCCTTTGGCGGCCGCGCGCATAATGATTTCACCGGTGACCGTTTCACCGGTAAAGGTGATGGCATCAATATCGGGATGTTCGGTCAGGAATGCCCCGGCCGAATTATCTCCGAAACCATGGACAACATTAAACACACCGGGCGGCACCCCCGCTTCACTCATAACCTCACCCAAAAGGCTCGTCGTCAATGGTGTTTCTTCCGAAGGTTTGACCACGACCGTATTACCACAGGCAAGCGCAGGCCCTACCTTCCATGTTGTCAATAGAAGCGGGAGGTTCCAGGGACTGATGATGGCAATGACCCCCCGCGGCTCCCGTAAGGAGTAATTAAGCGCACCTTTACTGTCGGGGGTCTCCATTGCATAAGACTCGCACGTTATACTTTTCACCATGTCGGCAAACACCCTGAAATTTGCGGCGCCACGGGGAATATCAATATGCCTTGCCAGCGAACAGGGCTTACCGGTGTCCGCACATTCAGCCTGTAAAAATTCATCAAAACGCGCCTCGATACTTTTGGCAACCTTATAAAGCAGTTCGACGCGTTGCTGCATTGTCATACTCCTCCATTCACCGCTTAACGCCGTCCTGGCAGCGCCAGCGGCATCGTCGACATCATTGAGTCCGGCCTCATGAACGGTCGCGATAACACCGCCGTCAACGGGCGAAATATCATCAAAAAAAGAACCGCCGCGCATGGCGACAAATGCACCATTAATAAAATGTTTAATTTCTTTCATCTGACATTACTTCCTTACTTCTGATTTTTATTGAACATAGCATCCAGACCCGCCTGTGCACAGGTCTCGTCCTGCTTTTCCGATCCGCCAGATACACCAATCGCGCCGATACAGACGCCATCAACATTAATCGGCACCCCCCCGCCGAATGCAACAAACCGTTCTCGATTCAGGATACTTTCCCTGAGTATGCTTCCCCCCGGCAAAAGTGTTTCCCATTGACCGGTCGGGACAGCAAAACTGGCAGCGGTATAGGCCTTGTCAATCGCAATGCCTATGGAAAGATACGGTCCTTGTTCCGTCCGCAAAAATGCGACCAGATTACCGCCTTTATCAACGACAGCGGAGGCGATATGCACCTTTAGCTTTACGGCATGTTTCACAGCGGCTTCTACTGCAAAATGGGCGGCCTGCCAGTGTATATTCTCCTGTTTACAAGTTATTTTCATCATTTCTACCCTGAAGTGATCATAGCAAATAATTTCGATATTTTATATTTTGTCGATATTTTTTCAAGCATTTTGTTATACTGATATAATATAAAAATTGCTTTCATCCAGTTTAAGAGTATTGCCTGATATGACTATGGAAGTCCCCAAAACGCTGATTGACGCTGTTTATTTACGCTTGCGACCGGATATTATTAACGGCAACCTGGCACCTAACTCAAAATTACGAATTAAAGAGTTGAAGGTTAAATATGAAACCAGCGCCAGCCCCCTGCGCGAGGCATTGAACAGACTTGCCGGAGAAGGTTTTGTCCATGCCTCGGGACAAAAGGGGTTCCGGGTCGTGCCGGTTTCCAACGAAGACCTGGAAGATATTACCCGTATGCGTATCCGGCTTGAGTGTGACGCGCTTTCAGAAAGTATTGAAAAAGGTGATGACGTCTGGGAATCAAACATTATCGCCGCCTATCATCGACTGACCAGAAAAGAAAACCTGATTGAGAGCAATTTCCTTGAGTGGGAAAAATGTAACAGCGATTTTCATAAAGCCCTGATTTCTGCATGCTCTTCCAAATGGTTATTGCGCTTTCGCCATATTTTGTATGGACAACACAAACGGTACCGGTTTATGTCCATATTTATAAGCCACGACAAAACGCGTGATGTTCATAAAGAACACGAGGCGATTAAAAACGCCGCTATTGCACGGAATGTCGAACGGGCCTGTGAAGAGACGACAAAACACATCCAGAGAACGTTGAATTTGGCAAAATCAAACCCTCTCGTCTGGCCAGGCAAGGATTGAAAGCGCATTAGGCATCACCCTGTCCCTGTTTTTTACTTGCCAAAATAAATCCGGGGCGAAACGTCATAATCCAGGCCGGTATCAAAAAAATCGCGGCCACGGCATTCAAAACCAACATCACGATCAGTAACAATGCCGCATCCGCCTGAAAGCGCATGGTGGAAATAAACACCCACATCACCACACCGCAAATTAACGAAATCGCCGTGAACCCTATCGCCACGCCGGTGGTATTAATCGCCTCTTTGATAGCCAGACCGAGATCACCCACCCGCGCCATTTCCATGCGTATTCTATCCATGATATAGATTGAATAATCAATTCCTATGCCTATCCCTACCGCGATAATCGGGACAGTATTGACATTAATGCCGATGCCCGATATGCCCATATAGGCATAGGTCAGCGTTGTCGCAAACGACATGGCCAGCAACATCAGCCAACCGGCATGCAATGACCAGTAAAACAGAGTAACGCAAATCAGGATCAACAGGAAAACCAGCGGGATAACAATAATATTGGTTTTATAGGCGGCTTCATTTATGGCTGCCGTCACCCCGATCACCCCGCCCGCCAGTTTCAATGAGAATCCTTCAATATCAGCGGCATCCGACTGTTCCCATTCCTTGACCATGTGTATTGCGCGCCGAATCGTTTCACCTTTATGATCTTTATAATAAAAAACCATATTGGCATTCTGCTCATCAACATCAATAAACTCCAGTAAGGAGCCGGCAACGGGGCTTGACATCATATAGGTGAACATCAAACCGCCCACTTCGCCAGCCTCTACCGGATAGGCCAGCCATCTAGGATCCTCCCCGTGAATCTTGCGCCGCACCTGTTTCACCAGATTGGGTAGTCCTTTGGCACCGCCCAGTTCGGGGTCAAGCAACATGTGGTCCTGAAAATCGCTCAATGCCCTGATGACCTCGGGGTTTTTAAGTCCGGCCTTTTTTTCAGTATGGCCAACAATGTACAGTTCTTCCGAACCCGGAAATGACTCGTTAATCGCTTTTGATGAAACATTGTAGTCATGGTCGGGATATAACAGGGGAGAACCGGGTTCAGCCTCCCCGATTTGTACCCAGGAACTGAAATACCCCCCCACGCCATACAAAATCACGGCGACAAATAACGTCATCCTCGTCCCTTTGGCGGTGCCGGCAATCCTGAGAATATTTGGAAGTACTTTTTGAAAAACATTGGCGCCGACCCTGGTCTTGTGCGGAACAGGCAACAACTCCAGCAATAGGGGAACCAGGATCAGCACAGTGAACAGCACACTGACCGCCCACAGGGACGCATAGACAGCCAGCTTGTCATTAATCGGCACCGATCCCAACGCAATCAGCAATAATCCGATGGCATCGGAAATGACTCCCAGTGAACCGGGTCTGAACAGGCTTTCAAATGTTTTCCTGGCCGCCTTCTGTTTGTCTTTCGCGCCCTCCAGTTCCCGATAGAACCGCTCCACCAGTTGAATACTGTGAGACATCGCGCGCGCGGAAATGAGAAAAGGCACCACCATCATCAACGGATCAAGGTTATAACCGAGCAGGGATAATATGCCCAGCCCCCAGATTGTGGTCAGAACAATGCCCAGACTGGGTAATAACACACCATAAAGACGGCGAAAGTAGACCACCAGCAAAAGCAGCATGATGGCGACGGTATAGAGAAAAATTTGCAGTATTTCCCCGACATAGTGCGACACCCAGCCGACCAGAACAGGCTGCCCGGTAGCGAATATTTCAATCCCCTCTATGGTTTCATTTTCTCTGATCGCCTCTAATTCATCGAATACGGCGTTGTAATTCAACTCACCTTCATTCAAGGTGCCGCGGATTAAAGCCGCGCTCAGATCGGGCGAGACATAAAGGCCATAGACACGGGGGTCGGCAATCACCACGTTCTGCATTTCCTGCAGTTCTTCCCGACTGTAACCCTCCTTTTTCAGAGCGTCAAAATAAGGCGCAGATTTGACAGTGCCAAACTCGTTTAACCATATTCTCCGGGTGGTTCTATGCGTCAGACTGGTCACCAGGTTGTGATTGATCCCGGTCAGTTCATCCACCTTCTGGGTAATACGATGAATACGCATCAGCGTTTCGTTGGTAAAGATGGTACCGTCTTTTACCTTCACCGCGACGATAACGTTATTGGCGCCGCCAAAAGTATCGCGAATAAGATTATGCGTCTGAATGTACGGATGTTCCTGCGGTAAAAGATCGGCAAAATCGGATACCATCCTCACCCCGGGGATTTGAAAAGCCCAAAAGACGGTCGCGGAAAAGATCAGGGCGACAATAATTTTGGGGTAGCCAAATACAATCCTGTCGATTTGTCTAAGTGACTGTATGAACTGGTTCATATCAATTCATGCCAGCGCCTGCGAGATCAATATCATCCAGATCAATGACATTCAAAGCCCCCGCGCCGCCAGCGACAATAATTCCAGAATCGCCCGATGGATGAATGACACGGAAAAAGAAACGGGACTTGACAGGTATCTCAAGCAGTTCCCAGTCAGTCGCTTGATCCCGGCCTGTTTTTCTCTGCACAACAGTACCATAGTCACCAACAGCAACAACGGTACCGTCTACTACCGAGACATCAAATAATGGCGCATTGATATGTGTTTTTTCCCGTTGCCACGTCACTCCCCCGTCAAGCGTGGCATAAATCGTACCGTTTAGACCCACGACCCAACCTTGTTGAAGGTCTTGAAATACGCCCGATAACGGGAAAAATTCATTGGGGATCGGGCCGCTGAATTCCCAGCTTGCTCCGCCGTCTTTTGTACTGAGCACTGTTCCAAACTCACCCGTTATAATGCCATTTTGCCCGTCTATAAACTGCACAGTGCTCAAAATGATATCCTCACCGAGTGAATGGTCATCCCAGGTTTTACCTGAATCCGGACTTGACAGGATCATGCTGAAACTGCCCACTACCCAGATAACCCCCTGTTGATCACAGGCAACCGCCTGGGGAATTTCAGATGTGCCGGGATCATGCATTTTCCATGTGCGCCCGTGGTCTCCCGAAGTCCATACATCGCCTTCCATCGTTACCGCCACCAGTAACCCTTGCGGGCAATTTGCGATATCGATAAACGTCGGGTTGCCTTCTACCTGACGACGTTGCCAATTCTCCGTGCCCGCTGTTGCGGTGATAACCACCCCTTTGAACCCGACCACGATTGATTCTACGCCGGAGTTTGTGACCGCCATAAAGACATCCGTTCTGCGAATCGGTGCGCTCCGGCTCGCTTCAACCCCCGTCAAATCCAAAGGCGCCTCACAGGCGGACAGCAGAAATACCGTGATGAGCAGAAAGGAAAAGCCGACGCGACCGGGCACAAGCGCATATTTTTTATATCTTTTAAAAGACAACATTTTAATCCCCTGCGTGCCTGCCCTTTTGTTTCCGGCAGACACGCGGGGAACCCGGTAATTACCCGTATCGTATCAGCGACCGCTCTTACGCAAATTCTGAACGGTAAATTTGTCTGTGGGATTCATTGCCGGGTCTATCTGTCCCTTAAATTGCCCGGTCGTACAATGATTTGCCTGCACATCTATCATGCCGAAGCTGTCGTCAATAGAGACGCCCGAACCTTTGTTTTTGGGCAAATGATGGTCCGGATGGGCCTGCCCGATAAACCATGACTTCCAATATTTACCCGCCCGGTCATAGATGATGGTGCGTGGCAGGGTAAACGTCTGTGCGTCAACATAATGCACGCGTTTACTGATGGGATGGTTTTCGTCCACCGGTTCGGCCTCCAATATATACGCTTTTCTGACCTGAAAGCTGATCTTGGGGAAACAATTCCCTTTTCCGTGAAAATCAACAAACCGGTACCCTTCCGGGTCGGAAAATTCCGCGGTCAGCTCCTGCTCATTATGATTATAGAAAGGCAACAATACAAAGCGGGTGCCTTTATAAGTCCATTTCATATCGGAGATACGTCCGTTATACCCTTCAAAATCCTCAATCATAAGGTCTGTTCCGAGAAATGAATCCGTAATCTGTCCAGTGGCAAGCCTTCGAACACGTCGTTGAAACCCCAGATAAAGCCAGGCATTGTCACGCTTTAAATCATCCTCATAGCGATGAATAAGAAGCTGTGTGTTTTTTACATCGAACGGTTCCACTACCTGTACATAGATGGATCGAAACAACTCCGACGGGTTGGGGAGAACCTCCGGTAACGGTTCCTGATTCACGCGATGCTTCCAGTTCAGGAAGTTAAAGTTGAACTTTATTTCGCGCTCAAGCTTGCCTGATTTCATATTCTTGAAACGCCAGTAGAACGGAGAAATAGCCGCATTATCTCCCCAGTTGTAACCGTACTTGTAATTCCAGGCCAGTTTCTCGCCGGCCTTGGGATCATTAATATCCGGTTCCTTGACAAACGGACGGCCGGCGATAAAACCGTTTATCTCGCCGGGTTTGTCGCCAAGGCTGGTTTTATTCAGATTATCTCTTGTCGCCCGAATATAGCCTTCGTGCAAGATGAAGTCCGTCGTTTCACCAACAGTGATTTCAACCCAGCCATCCTTGATATGTTGATATAATTCCTGGTCCAGAACCTCCCGGGCCTGATCCACATTGGACGCGGTAATGACCATCCCCGGGCTAACCCCTTCAACCTGGGGAAATCCGCCCTGATACGGCCTGAAAGACTGTTCGACATCTTCCAGCGTATCTTCCGCATACACGCCATGAAACGCGATGCCGCCAAGCAGACATAACAGAAATGTTTGTTTAATCATTATATTCACCCCATTCATTTTTTATGTAATGTGTAATGCCGTTTTCGTCTATAACTCATGAAAAGTGCAACAGATTGATCAGAAGCGGAAACGAAGCGTAATGAATATTTCATCTTCATTGTGCGCCATGCCGATAGGCCCTGATCGGAAACGGCCCAGTGGTTCAACGCCGCGCAGGGTACCATTACTGCGGGCCACCCCAGTCGGACCTAGGCCGAATGGATCTGCGGTACGGTTGTCGTCAAACTCTTCGGTGCCGCCGAATTTGACATTGAAACCGAACTGCAGACGCCAGTTATCGCTGATCAGCCAGTCGATCGAAGGCTGGACGGCCACCGCCTGTGCACGGAAATCGTAGGCGGTGATTATCTGCGGGTTTAACTGATCGTTTTTATAGAACCCCTGAAGCAGCAGGGTGGCGATCCAGCTGTCTTCATAGTCGGGAATGCCGACGCCGTCGTCCCTGAGTTCATGGTCAAGGAGATGCTGACCGAACAGTTGACCGGAAATCAGCCAGGCCCGGTTTTTATTCAGGAAGGGAATAAAGGTCGGTCGGTCCCAGCCGATCACATAGCGCACCACATCCGATTCCGAATACAGATCCGGTCGCAGGGTATTGGCGAATTCCTCGCCGGTCGTCCAGACCGCCTCAATACGGAAGGCCGATTTGATCTTGTCCACATAGAAATCAGCGGAACCCCCGATCAAGGTGATCCGCGGAAAGTCAATATCAAACGCGATGAGATAATCATAATCTTCTACCATACCCCCAAATGTCGATGGAATATCGCCGCGCAACACCGGGAAGTGCGAGGTATAACGCAGGGCGTTCAGCGAGAAGCCGACACCCTGATAGACCCCTTCAAGGCGCGCACCGAAATCCGTCCGACCCGGCGACCAGTTTGGCAGGTTGGCCTGCCGGATACCAATGACCCCGGGGCCAAAATTAACAGGAACCAACAAGCCACCTGGAAGGGAAAAATTCCCGACCGTGCAACCATTGTCCCAGCAATTATTCATCGCGCGGAAAAAGGAACCGGCGTCTATGATGGCGTTTGGCGTGCCGCCCTGCCCCAGATGATTCGGGCGGAACTGTTCAAATTTCCACAGTAACTGAAAATTCAGGTCGTCAAATATATCGGTCGCCCCCCATTGATATTCCGTCGTGACAATCCCCATGGGGATGCGGATATCTTCCAGTTCGTCATAAATATTATTGCGGGAAAAATCCACCGGATTGATCACATCCAGCACCCGAAACAGGTCCGTGCGCCCCCAGACGACCTGTTGCCGACCGAGCGATACATTGATCCGGTCCCCGTTCGCCAGCGGGATATCGCCACTGAAATAGGCCTCGCGTATGAAATCCAGACGGTTGTTGAATTCGGGGTGCCTCAGATCACTTTCATTCGCATCCAGATAACCGTCAATGCAGCCGCGGGAATCCACGTTACAGGGACGCACCGGCACGGCAAGTTGTACCCCGCCAGCGCCATGAATATCGGAACCGAGGATTTTCAATCCTTCATTGACCCTGCCTGCGTCAGTGACCGTGCCCAGAAGAGGGGGACCAGGAGGGCCAGGATTCATACCTGCCCCGGGAGCCACTCCGTCTATACTGACAGCCCCTCCAGCCCTATCGCCAAAGTCCTCATCATTCACTTCATAGACGGCATCCCATGTGCCACGAAAGGTCCCGTTGAAAGAAAAATTTTCGAAAATCCCGACCTGACCGAAATTCCGGCCCACTTCCACCTGTGCGGTATTTCTGATTTTCGAAAGGCCAACACCGCGTCTATGACGGGTCTGGTCTTCAATATAACCGTTCACATCCCAGCCACTGTCGGCATATACCTCTGACAGACTGACCGGAGATAGCGCGATGATTGCAACAAACAAACCAGAGTTTACAAGACAAAACGTTTTTAACAGCCTGGGTTTCATTAGTCTTCCCCTATATCCAAATTAAGTAATACATGCCTCACTTTCATTCCAGCAAATGAAATACTGATAATCGTTGTAAGCAGATTTAATTATATTGATATTTTATAATAATATCGATATTTTGCCTGTTTTTTTTCGGGACGTCACATAACTGAAAAATTCTGCCCTGCCCGAATTATGTCACCACGGTTAAAAAACGTTCATTAAGTTTTTGATCGTGATAGAAAATCGCCCCGCCCAACTCATCAGCAGTCCATGTAATAGGCTCATGGTCGGGGTACCAGGTATAGTCACCACAAAAGACTTCGTTGCGATTACCCGACGGATCAAAAAAATAAATGGTACGCCCGCGGGTAATACCATGGCGCGTCGGACCGATGTCAATTGGAATCTTGTAACGCCCCATGATGTCGGCGGCATTCAGGACTTCTTCCCAACTGCCCAGCAAAAAGGACGCATGATGAAATTTGCCCGGTTCGGGATTACGCACGATGGCGAGATCATGCGCCTTCATGCCACACGTTAAAAAAGAGCCGATTTGAAGATCGCCGTCGTAGACCTTTTCGGCCTGATTAAAATCCAGCACTTCGGTAAATAGTTTGACCGTGCCGTCAAGATCATCGCCATACAATAAACAGTGGTCAAAACGCTGCGCCTTCATGCCGGCCAGATTTTCCGGAAACGGATGCGGATTTATGCGTCCCATCTCGGTACCCTTCACCTCCTTTTCCGCATAAAGTTCGAAGACATGTCCGGTCGGGGAGTCAAAACGCACCCTTTCACCGCAATGATTCAATTCCCCTGCGGCAATGCGTTCGACCTTGCAACCGAATGCCTTCAATCCGGATTCAAGATCGTTCAGAGTCTCGGGGCTGTCGACTTTAAACCCCATATAATCCATGCCGGGCACATCCGCTTCGCGCAGTATCACTGAAAACCAGTCCTGTTCATCCCAGCCTTTCAGATATACCCGTCCCTGACCATCGCGGTCCACTTCAAGCAGACCCAGCCTGTCCCGATAGTGTGTCAGACCTTCTTCAAGGTCCAGTAAACGTATGCTTACATGCCCCGGTCGTAATACCCCTCGCATTGCCATCCTGATCACCTCCTACACAGATTGAATTTGATGTATTGAATTTTTCATTTGCCCGATAACTTCCAGCGTCAGGTCGCTTCCAGGAAAGCAACGACATGCCAGCACAAATCCCTGCCCCTGCTCGTTTTCACCGATATGCGCCCGACTCATTTTTTTTGTGGTGTAATGTCCATCCAGTATACGCACCTTGCAAATGCCGCAACCCCCGCCCCGGCAACCCACCGGGATATCCTGGCGTCCGAGCTTCTCCATGCCGGCCAGCAATGTCTGTTCGTGTGAACAGTCATAGGCGATACCAGCATCCTTCAGCGTAATCCGGTAATGGCTCATCATCATCAGATATTCCTGAATAAGGGGCTTTTCGATTGAGTTGCCTTGTTTTCATTGGTAAAGAAATTCTCCATATAAATATCTTTTTCAAAGAGCCGCCCCTGCATCAACGTTGTCACACAAGCATCCACCATCGGTGGCGGGCCGCAGATATAGGCCTTGTGTCCGGCGAATTTCCCGGCAAAATGCGCCCTGGCCGTTTCGTGGACGAAACCCCTTGCGCCCTGCCAGTCTGATCCGACCGGTTCTTCCGACAAGGTCGGCACATAACTGAAGTTATTGTGCTCCCGGTCCAGTTCTTCAAATAATGCACGATAGTAGAGTTCCTGTTCCGTTCTCGCGCCGTAGATCAGGGTTATCGGCCTGCTTTCATCCTTTTTTTCCAACAACTCAAGTACCATTGATTTCGGGCTTGATAAACCCGAACCTCCGGCAAGGAACAGCATCGGCAGGGCGGCGGACTTACGTACAAAGAAACGCCCGTACGGGCCGGAAAAACCAAGCTCGTCGCCAACCTTTAAGTCGTGATGGATATAATGCGTGCCCGTACCGCCTTCAATCAGACAGACATTCAACTCAATCAAATTGGGTTCCGAAGGCGGGTTGGCAATAGAAAAAGCCCTGGGCTGATCCTGTAATCCCGGCAACTTGAGATTAATATACTGACCGGCCTGAAATTCAATACCGGCATTTTCGAGCGCAAGAAACACACCCTTGATACGAGGCGTAAAGGTTTCAATCCTGGAGACCATACCGACATAATCCCTGACGGGATGGTCTTCGGCATCAACGTCGATATCCACATCAACCTCAATCACCAGATCGGACTCCGGCTTCGCGCAACAGGCCAGACATTTGCCTTCATCCCGTTCCATATCCATCAAGGCGAACGGAGACGGGTCGCCATAATCAACCCTGCCTTCCAGTATATCCACCTTGCAGGTGGCGCATAAACCATGGCCACAGGCATGCGGCAGATAAACGCCCGAACGCAGGGCCGCATCAAGAATGGTCTGCCCTTCCTCAACCTCAATTACATCGCCGGTCGGCTCAATGGTTACGGCATGGCTCATCGCAGTATGACCCCGATACTAGCTCCCGCTACCCTCAATGCCGTCAAGCCCCGGCGTTTTAAAGCGGATAGAACCCTTATGCACAATGCCGTTTTCCCGGATACCGGCGTTCATATCGGGCGTGAAGGGTTCATCGTCCCGCAACCATATCACCTCATCCCATTTGATTTTTTCAAAATCCGGATGCTGATCATACGTCAGCGGCATCAGTTGATCAATGATGGCCTGAAACGGCATATCCTGCGGGACCGGGAAACACATCGGGGCATCAATCATCAAATGCTGATCCCAACCAATATGAATGAGTTGGATACCTTCGGGGTATTTATCGATACTGTCCTTATGTTCAAACACATACTCCCCTATTGCTGTAACAGGCACAGTTTGATCCTCCAGATTATTATCTTAAAAAACGGTCATACTCACCGTCCGGCCCGGGCGCTTTGCGTCTCCCGGGCCAAATCCTCATCAAGCCCTTTCATTTCCTTCCAGCGCCTTTCATCCGCAGAGCCGTGATAATCCAGGTTATCCACCCCGTTTTTCAACTGATACCACTGCAATACGTTTTCGAGACCTTCACCGCCGCAATTACCCTGATGTATCTGCATCACAGGCATCCAGGACTGGATATATTTTTCCGGCTCATCATCAAAGATGCTCTTACAGGGGTCTGAACAGAAGTTGTATCGCTCCCCTTTGTAATCGGAACGGCGATAGGCAATCTGTGTAAAGTCATCGGCTTCGGTATAACCCATCGGGATCTGACAAGTCTGGCACAGCATGGGCAAGGTCTTGCTATAATAGCGATTACCCTCCTGTTCGCGCTGACGCCAGAATTCGTAACGCGGGCGGTAATAGCGATCAAAGGTATCCGGATATTTGGCCGACAACCAATCCATTTTCTTTTTGTCCGGTACGGTCGTATGGAAAACCGCAGCGGCGGTATGGTTATAGAATATACTCCAGACCTGATGACTGAGATGTCCCTTTTCCCTGGCACAGATATCGGCATAATCCGGCATCTTTATGCCATAACGCGCCAGATCATTGAACAGTGCGCCACCATTTTCCTCAAAATAAATTTCCCAGGCTTCCTGCCAGGACATGGGACTTTCAGGCAGAAAATAATCCATCATCATGCCGACCAGACCCAATACCTTGTAACCGCGCCAGACCCATTTATCAATCCAGCGCTGGACAATGGGAACATTGCCCTCATGTTGTTCCAGGATGAATTTGATGATCTGCAAACCCAGAGTCATATGCCGCGCCTCATCGGATTGCGCCGAAAAACCGAATGTCACCGTCGCCATATCCCCATTATAGGCGGCGCCCGACATAAACGGCACAAACAGCAGATTGGTAAGTACATACTCAAATGAAAAACCGATGGCGACCATATACTCAAACGGACCGGCGGTACGGGCATCATCAAAGAATGATTTCGGCACTGACAGATACCAGACACGATCATGCCAGTGGGGAAAACTGTGCATGCCGTTAAAATGTTTATTGTAATGACTGATCGTGTGGATCTGGGTCTGGACATGACGCAACTCATCCAGTGCCTGCATCTGACAGGCCACCCTGGCCCCGTCACCGCGAAAGTGGCGGCCGGTAAAGGCAAAACCGCGATGGGCCTGATATTCCAGTGGTGAGACGCCCTGAATGAATAGCTTCAGGGCGTTGATGTAGTTGGCGTCGGTAATATTGAGATGGCCGTTATTCTGTGCAAAGGCATCCAGAATGGCGTACAGTTTCTTTTCTTTTTCCCCCTGATATTTCCAGTAGTCATCCATGGTCATACGAAAAGGGTCTTCCCAGCCATCCCAATCCTTTATCTTGATACCTTCGTATGTGTCATACGGAAACACCCTGTCCATCGGCTGATAAGTCGTCTCCCAACCTAATCGGGTCATGTGTTTGTAGCGTTCTCGCATATTGAGCCTTTTTGCCATTTCCAATACCCTCTATGTTGTCCTGTTTAATCTATCCGGCCTGTAACTAATCCCAGTGCAGACGGAACATATCTTCATCTTCTTCAACGTTACCGCCGAACGAAACGAGTATTAACTGGATTTCCTGCGGTTCCCAATCACGACCCAGCAATCCGGACACGGTTTCACGTTTAATGGTCAAATGTCCAGGGGCGCTGATGCGGATCATTGCCGGCTGGTGATCAATCTCGGCGCCCGGGTTGTCCTGTTCAATTGCCTCGACAATTGTCCGCGCTTCATCAACCGCCTGTAACGCCAGAAAAACATTGTCAGTCATTTTGACACCGCCTGAATATCAAGATTTATCTTTTCAGCACGTTTACATAAAGCGGACTTGATTTCCGCAAGGGTGGCTTCACCATTTTCCATCGCCATTTGCGCCAAGGGCCGCATGGCCGTTTCAATGCGTTGCGACCATGCGGTCACCCACCCGGCCAGCCGTTCCGAATTATCGGCGGATTCTTTTGCCGCCACTTTCAGTTGTGCATCCACCCAGCGCGCCGATTCCGCATACCAGACAGACATGAACTCGGTTAACATCCCCTCTATCATGCCGCCCTGTTCATCCAGGGTACGCTCAAAATAATCAAAGAAAAAAGGATGAACAAACCCGTCCATGACAAAATTCTGCGCGACAAATAATTCAAACCAGTCTTCAAGTACAAAACTGTCTTCGACGGCCTTCCTCAAACCCTGCCAGAAATCTTTATCCAGCCAGTCCTGTTTGGCCTGCTCCAATGCGGCGGTTTCGTTTTCTCCCAGTAACAGACCGATACGGGTAATATATTGAGCGATACCAAGCCGGTCGCCGGCATGAAACATGGCCGGTGCCGTGATGGCGGTGCCGTAGCCCATGGCACAGATATGGGCGTTGTTCATATTGGCGCCCCATTCAAAATGACGCAAGGGGACAATAAATTTCAGGATTTTTTGTTTTGCCTCGGCAGTCATACAGGATAACAATCCGCGTTTTTCAACAAAGGTGAAATTTCTGTCGGCCATTTCCTGCAGCTTGGCGCGGTTTGTGACATAAGCGCCGTAATAATATTGACGCGGGTCCAGCAACGCATACCAGTCTTCCATCCCGATCGCGGTACGGCGCTCATCATACAGTTCATATTGCGGCTGCCAGGTCGGACGGTAGTGAAAATTTACCGTCGGCTGTACATCATAGGTTGCCTCCTGATAACGACTGGCGGGTTTATCACCTAAACGTCGCTGAAGGTGAGAAAAGGTGTTTCTTATCGTATCTACTTTTTTATTCTGGATATCGATCTGCATATTCAGTTTCCGGTATCAGATTTTAAACGTCTCTCTGCCTGCTTCCCCGATACGCCACAACAGGCGTTCATGCTCTTCCTGCATATCCTGCCCGGGAGGCAGTATAGTCACCTGATTCTTTTTGCAGAATGTATTAAACATGTCGAAAGGAAGCAAAAGTTCAACAAATAGCTCCGGGTGACCGATGGAAAAATCAAACTCGACATATTTTTCATCTTTAATCCCGGTAATACGCACAAATTTACTGGACAGATCAACCATATTAATAATTAAAGCTATTACGTTAGTACAATATAGGCATGATCCATGCCAGATAGATTAACTATCTGTTTTATAAAAGTTTTTTAAAACAGGAGGGAAACCTGAAGACAGAATACGCTGAAATGATCAACAATATCTGAGCAAATGATGATATCGCCTGAATACAGGGCTGAAACATATCGTGATTAAAATCCTGTTACTTTCCGGACTTTATACTACACTCCCGAACGTAATACGATTTCCGTTTATTGACCCTGACAAGGGGACCTATGATCCGATTGTTTTCACATAAGAATCGACGGGTTTCAGCCGGTTTATTTCCGCTTGAACGGATTCAGCGGGTCTCTTCAGACGACATCGCCTTTTCGAAAGGCGCTCCCGAAACCCTGGAAATAGAAGCCCCGTATTCACCTCTCTCCATTCGTAACGCCATGCGCGAATATATTGACATTATGGACCGTATGCGCACCGGCCCAGTCGCTTCACGACAGGCCCCTGTTCCCGACGATCTGAATGAACGTGCGGAACATTTAAAAGCGGCCTGTTATTTTCTCGACGCCAGTATGGCGGCGACCTGCAAAATCCCCGAACAGGCCTGGCTGGATGCGCCGGTGGTCAATCAATCATTGCAACAGGCAATGGAACGCGAGTATGCGGTCGGGGCAAGCGAAAATGCGATGGCAAAGAGTGTCGTTCAGGAAGGCCGCGAAGCCTGGGCACGCACCCCGGCGCTGAGCACACAACGCGATCATACGCACGCATTGGTGATATTGATTGAATATCCGCGTGACCCGGATGCCGATGAACCCGGTGCGGCCTGGATTATGGACTGTCAGGCGCAACGCGCCGCCATACGTGGTGCGGAAGCAGGCGGGGTCATGGTGAATTATTTACGCCTGCTGGGTTTTGCGGCGGCATTGCACACCCCCACTGCCAGTGACCTTGATTTGAATTTGATGGCTATCGCCAGCGGTCTGGCCGAACACAATTCAGGCAATGGTCGCGCTCATAATCCCTTTATTGCCGACCGCTACAGGGTCGTCGTGGTAACGACCACCATGAAAATGGCCGTTGACGGGGCAATTGAAGCGGGCGCCGGTCACAAGGCGCGCGACTTCAAGTGGTGGCTGGGTATTGGCGGTACGCGCCCCGGTTACAGCGGTGCGCCTTACAAAAATCGCGCTTTTCATCTTGGTCCCTACCCGATGGAGACAGTGAAATCCGTTGCCGAACCGACCACCTTAATTGATGCCCTGAATATTCCGCGTGTCCCGAAGCGACACGACATGTTTATTCGCGCCGCCATTGGTGATCTCGGCGAGCGGGCGCAAAGAGAACTGGACCGTTTTCGCATGATCACCAAATCACCCTTTGGCCACGCCATGATACCGGTGCTTGGCGGTATGGTACCGCTACAATATGGAAAAGAAGCGCCCGAGATTCAGGCCGGCAGCGATAATCCGGTGGAAAACGCCGCGGCCGTCAAGGCCGCGCTCTACTATCTTGGCGCTGACATGGTTGGCATTTGTGAAATTCCGGAATACGCCTGGTACTCGCATGACACGGATGGCACGGAGATCACGCCCTATCATAAATACGCTATTTCAATTCTTGTTGATCAGGGTTACGAAACCATGGAAGGGGCCAGCGGTGATGACTGGATTTCCGGTGCGCAAAGCATGCGTGCCTACATGCGAGCACAATTACTGGGAGGTATTGTCTGCGGTCATATTCGAAACCTGGGGTATTCCGCGCGCGGACACAGCGTTATGGACCAGGATGTGTTGCATATCCCTCTGATACTCTTGTCCGGACTGGGGGAATTATCCCGTATTGGCGAGCTGGTACTAAATCCCTTTGTCGGGCCGCGTTTCAAGTCTGGCGTTATCACGACCGATATGCCGTTAACCGTGGACAAACCCATTGATTTTAGATTACAGCATTTTTGCGAAAACTGCAGTAAATGCGCCCGCGAATGCCCCTGTAATGCAATTTCACTCGGCCGGAAGATCATGTTTAACGGCTACGAAATCTGGAAACAGGATGTCGAAAAATGCGCACGTTACCGGATCACCAATGCGGGCGGCTCCATGTGCGGGCGTTGTATGAAGACCTGCCCCTACAATATCGAAGGCGTACTGGCGGAACGCCCCTTTCTGTGGTCGGCCATGCATTTGCCGTTCACACATAAATGGATTGCAAAACTGGATGACAAAGTGGGTAACGGCCGTATTAACCCGGTGAAAAAATGGTGGTGGGACCTGGATAGCGATGAAAAAGGCAATATTGTCATTGCCTCAAAAACCAACGCGCGGGAACTTTTTAACCGCACGCCACCCTCTGTTGAAAAACAAAAACTGGCCTGCTATCCTGCCAACACCGCGCCAGCGCCGGATTCCCCGCCGGTTTCGCCCGACAAAAAAGAAGGTTACAAATGCTACAAAGCGGCATTATCAGCCGATGAATACCTGAAAAAGAAGACGCTTGAGCGATACTGACGGTTATGGAGTTATAACCGGAATGACGGTTTTACTTCGGTCCTGCAAAATCTCATGCGCTGTTTTCGCCTCCGGTAGCGGGAGGGTCACGCTCTCCGGCACATTCACCTTGTGCCCGGTCAATGCCTCGAAATACCTTTTCGCCGCCCTCGTCAATTCCGTTTTATCACACACATAATCATGCAGACGCGGCCGGGTAAGATAGACCGAACCCTGCCGGGACAACGCCAGCACATCAAGCGGTTCAGGCGCACCGGAGGCATTGCCAAAACAGACGACCAATCCGCGGGGTTTTACGCAACAGATTGAATCAGGTAGCGTATCGCGTCCGACGCCGTCGTAGACAACATCCACCATGCCGCCCCGAGTGATATCCCGGACACGCTCACTCGGCCTTACCTGCGTGTAGACGATCACTTCATCACAACCATTTTTTTCTGCCAGCGGAATTTTAGCCGGATCACCGACCGCGCCGATCACCATTGCCCCGAGACTTTTTGCCCACTGACAAACGATTGAACCGACGCCGCCAGCGGCTGCATATACCAGAATTCTACGGCCTGCCGTGACCGTATAGCAACGAAAAAGCAGGTACTCGGCCGTCAATCCGCGCGTCAATGATGCCGCAATCTGTTGATCACTCAAGTGATCCGGCACGGGAACAAGCGCATCGCTGTGGATGATACGCTGTGTACAATATGCGCCGGGGACAGAAACATAGGCAACGCGATCACCCACCTTGACATCACTGGCCCCGGCGCCGGTATCTTCAACTACGCCGACCGCCTCTTCACCGGGAATAAAGGGCAAATCGACTTTATACAAACCGCTACGGTAATAGGTATCAATATAATTGACACCGATGGCAGTATGCCGAATCCGGACTTCATGCGGGCCGGGGGCAGACAGGTTTACAGTGCCCATTTCAAGCACCTCCGGACCACCACAGTGTGATACCAATATGGCACTTGCCATCGGCCTTCACTCCTTTTTCAATCTTTGTATGCGATAGCGATATTTCGCCTGACTGATACTCAGAAGCCTGGACGCCGCCGACACATTGCCGCCGGATTTCCGCAGCGCGGATTCGAGTAATTGCCTTTCCAGCTCTTCCAGACCCGTACCGTTTTTCTCCATATACCCCAGCACCTGTTTTATCGCCATACCTTTCTCATCCGCGTTATTTTCATCTGGCAGCGCCGTTTCGCATGAATCCAGATTGATATGCGCCTTGTTGATATAGTGACCGTTATCGGTCAGAATGACGCCACGCTCAATGATATTTTCCAGCTCTCTGATATTTCCCGGCCAATCGTATTGCAGAAATTTATCAAGTATTTCTTCTTCAATCCCCAACACGTTTTTTCCATGCTCGGCGTTGTACATACCAACAAACTTGTCGACCAGTCCCGGTATGTCCTCTTTACGCGCTCTCAATGGCGGAACCAATATCGGAAAAACATTAATGCGATAATAAAGATCGGCCCGAAACAAACCATTTGTGACACATTCTTCCAATTGACGGTTAGTCGCTACAATCAGCCGCACTCTGGCCTTTCGGGTACGCGTGTCACCGACTCTTTCAAATTCTCCCGTTTGCAAAACACGCAGGAGCTTTGCCTGAACTTCCAGGTTCATCTCCCCGATCTCGTCAAGAAACAACGTGCCTCCATGGGCGCGTTCAAAGCGTCCCGGCCTTGATTTTTCAGCGCCGGTATAGGCGCCTTTTTCAACGCCGAACAACTCCGCCTCCACCAGCTCCGAGGGTAACGCGGCACAGTTGACCTGCACGAAAGGCTTGTCTCCCTGCCTGTGCAGATCATGCAGTATGCGCGCAAAAATATCTTTACCCACACCTGTCTCACCCAACATTAAAACCGTGACATTGGTTTGTGACGCCTTATCCAGCATGTGCAATGTTTCCTTGATGGCCCCGGAATTTGCGACGATGTCATCCGGCGTGATATCTTTTTTCATGACATTGCGAAGGTTTTGAACTTCATCTTTCAGGCTGAAGATCGTCTCCGCCACCGAACCTTGCGAAAAATATGAAATCAGGTGATCCGCGTCTTCCCAGTCTTCCACCGGTTGACCAATGATTCGGCAATGTTTGTGACCACAGGCGGCGCATTCGACTTCCTTGTAAATGACAGGCTTCCCCATTAACTCGCTGGAATACCCGCAGGCATATCCGATTTGATTCCAGCAAACGGGCTCCGGGTGCAATCCGTAGCTTTTCAGATGTTGCTCGGCTTCAAAAGAGTCTATCCAGTAGAATTCGCCGTAATGTTCGCCTGTTTCAATATTGATCTGAAGTTTTATCGGCTCAACGCGAACGATCCCTTCCAGCGTGTGGAGCTGTGGCCCAACGGCAAAAATTTCGTAATCTGTCACATCAGGTCTGAGCTTTCGCGCCAACTGCGCATCTTCCTTCCCGGATTGATACCCCATCCGCATCAAGACACCCTTCGCATACTCCAGACCCAGCGATTCAATCAACTCATTACGCAACGCACCCAAAGAAGCCGCATGAAATAACAACATACGCTCTCCTTCCAGAGACACACGACCGGAATCATCATCAAACTGAAACGCGCTTTTAAGATCGTCCGGATTGGGAAATGAGGCGGTTTTATTTTTACGCGGCATCACCTTGGGATATCAACAAAAATGTCATCACTAATCATACAATATCAACAACACGCATGTGATGAATAACATCACAAGGGTAAAACCCGCGTTCAAACGTACAAGATGGCTTGCCCTGATTTGATAACGTGATTGAAATAACAGGCTGATTCCGGAAAGAGGGCTGGCCACTATTGCGATACCCCAACAAAACAGAAACATCAACCCCAATAAATCAGGGTCAGGTGATACCGGTGCGAGCAAACCACCGAGGACACTGATACTGATCACCGGATGCACGCCGACGAGAGATACCAATACCATACATACCAGTGTGAACGCCGCATGATAGCCGGTAAAATTTTCAAACGGTAATGAAAAATGCACCGACCCGGCGAACGCGCTGATACCGACCGCAAGTAGTCCGGCGGATAAAAACAGGGACAATTCGGTTGCTGAATTCACGGTGCCACATTCGACATGCGCTCTGAAAGCCGCCAATGCCGCGGTCAATCTATGCTTGATCGGTAAAACGACGACAACCACGCCCATCACCACGCTTGCCACCAGAATCAATATTGAAATATCCGGCAGGAGATAATGGGCAATTAAAACCAGAACACTCAATACGACGGGTAAAATCAGACCCTTGATATTCATGGGATAACCTTCGAAAACCTCGTTATGTCGTTTCAACACCCTGAGACTTTCCATACCCGTCAAAATGAATGAACAGAGCGCGACACATAGCCCCGCCAACATCAACAGCGGTAGCCGTGCGCCGCCAGAATACAGTAATGAAGCGCCCATAGCGGCAAAAAATGGGGACCAGAAAGCATTGGCGCCAAAAGTACGCACCAACACCATTATTTGTGTATCGTGCAGCTTTCCTTTTTTCAGCAGGCGATCCGCAAAAATGACAATAGCGGATAGATTAATCACCGCACTGAATACATACGCCCCGGCCAGTGTTCTCCATAACGCCTTCCTCCCTGTGGGCAGGGTTTCGCTCTCTGTGCCCGGCCTGATGATCAGCCGGAGAAAGCCCGCACTGATAATGAGTGTGATCAAGGCATTATTGGCTGTAATTGCAGTCGATAACAACGCAGGCAAATCACGGTCACTTGCCCACATCAATAAAAGACCGGCGACGGTCAGTAGTAATACCTGTATCTTTTGAATCCCGACCAGCCGATGAAACAAAAAGACGGCCGCACAGAGATACAACAGACCGCAAAGGATGAGGGAAAACCCGGGATAGAATTCATGCCCGATGGAAAGGCCCAGCGACAGCAACAGTAACCAGCCGGATAACCGGGTCGCTGTATCAATCATGCTAAAAATAAAAAAGCGGAAACACGCACAAACACATCCTCAAAAACGGATTTATTGCACAGATAAATCCTGTTGATGGCAGATGTTATTTGCTTGGCAGTCTATCGTAAAGCGGTAACGCGTTCGGCGCCTTGTACCATACCGCTCCGGAAGCACAGAAAACATTCTGCACCGGTCTGATGAATGGATCATCATCAAGGGTCCCCGCCGGGATAACCACCAGGGTCCCCGTTTTATTCAACCAGGGCAATGAAGAGCCGCATCGTCTGCAAAAACACGTCGCAAAATACCGCGTTCCTTCGGGCTCATACCGTTCAATATACCCCTCACCGTCAAGCCAGCCGAAGGCATCCGGTGAAACCAGAATATTTGAGGCAAAAGCACTACCGGTAAATTTTCGGCAACGGGAGCAGTGACAATACTGAAACACCACTGGATGCCCCGATATTTGATAAGTGACTTTATGACAAAAACAACTTCCGGTAATTTTCCTGTCGGACATTTTTATGCTCCTGCCGAGTGAATGTGTAGCGCCTTACCTTTTAAAAAGTGAACTTCCGCAAGTCAACCCGGCTGATACCATTCCGACGAAACGCCATGTATGCGTCCTGTGGGGTAGAGTATCATCCTGATTGTAACAGGGAATAACAACTATTATTCGGGGATTTCAAAGGTCAATGCGGCATAGTCCGGATTCCATTCCACATCCAGCATTTTGCTCTCGTTTATATCAACGCCGTGATTTTGAAAAAATTCATGCGCATGTATAACGCGGTCGCCCCTGGCGTTGCGAATCTTTAACAACAGGCCACTCCCGGCTTGCTGAACGGGCATAAGCAAATATTTTTTTTCTTTACGCAACAAGGCCACCGACTGAACTGACTTGAAATAGGTATTATATACGTCATGCTCCAAATAAAGGCTGCCGTTTTCAAACTGGATTTGCTTCATTTTTTTCACTCAGGTATTGGCGTATTTGCGTCAATATTAATCCGATAACCGTGTCGGAGGCCTTTTTAACATTCTGTGTTAATTCCATACCCAGATCCAGACATTCCGCTTCTATCAGATATACGGTAATATCGGACGGAAAATCCTCTTTGTAAATCTTTTTCCCCGCATAAAGGGCATGATCCCAGCGAAAACCATGTAGATTGTAAGCCGGCTCGGGAACGTTCTCCAATTCCTCGCCCGGCACCTTATATATTGTCCCGGGTTCCGCATCACTTTGATTGGCATCAACAATAATCAGGGCATCGCTTTCCCTGGCACGAAACATAACATCCATTCCCGAAGTACCCGCATCGAAAAAACAAACTTTTTCATTGAACGGACGAGGCAAATCCATTAAACGCTGAACGACATAAACACCGGCGCCGTCATCCTTCCGATTGGGATTACCGCACCCTATAACCGACAGCATTGGGTGGATAATAACGCTTTGCTAAAAGGCTGGCTCAACAGCGCAAGCTCCGTGGAAATCATTGTGGGCGGAATGTAACTGGACAACTTCTCTGGCAAAACACACTGCACTTGTTGCAACAATGAAATAGCGGGGGATACTGTTTACGCCGAAGTTCCAGGCGCACAAAATGAAATGTGATTCGAAATCGTCCAGATTAAATTCTCCATAATCGGCACCACCAGTCCGCTTCTACCGGCAATGAAAGCTCCGGGAGATCACACCATTTACGATGCACCAGATAATACATACATTCAAGACAACGTCGTTCATCAGGCCCATAAGGGATGATCTACAAAACCCGATATAACCAGTTTTTCTTCCAGATTATCCTCTTCTACCGCCCGCAGAAGTTCCAGAATACTTTCAAACTGATAATTATCTTCCGGAAACGGTTCGGTTTGTGTCTCAAGTCCATTTTTCATCAACCTGCCGATACGATCACGCAACGCGTCATCGTCAACATTACTCATTAGTCGCAACTCCCCGGCAATTATTTTTCATACCCTTTAATAAACACCACTCTCTTAACAAGCGGCGCTGTTTAGTCAGTCAGGACGTCCTAAATCGGGCCAACTCTTTACCTGTTTTGGCATCATGCGCATGCACCGTGCATACCAGACAAGAGTCATAGGAGCGTGCAACATGCCCCACTTCCACCGGGTCACTTGTATTTGCGATAGGCGTCCCTACCAACGCCTCTTCAATAGGTCCACGTTCACCTTCACCGGTACGTGGGCCGACATTCCATGTTGTAGGCGCAACAATCTGATAATTTTTAATCTTGCCCCCCTGAATATCGATCCAATGGCATAATGCGCCACGAATGGCTTCCGTAGCCCCCCAGCCTCGACCGTCTATTTCTTTTGGCTTGATATAAAATGGTTCATCCAGCCGCAACTCACGCAAGCATCTTTCCATATTTCGATAGATGGCCTTGGCCTCATGCATACGTGCAAAATGCCTCAGCAACACACTTGCACCACCCATTTTTTTATACATATCAAGCACCAATCCATCCTGATGCTGCCAGCTTTCCATATGATCACCGCCATATACCATCTCTCTGGCTAACGGCCCGGCCTCCAAATGGCCATTTTCATCATGCAACACCGCAGTGGACCATGAGTATTTGCCGTCAAAATCCTGATTATTGTTAGAAACCGGGTTGGTGGTACGATCATACGGATGTGTCGGAACACCTGCTTCTTCATACCATGCATGCGTTACATCTTCCCGGGCAAAACCCTCATCCATCAATTTATGCGAATCTGATTTGCCGTCATAAACGCCGCTCGGCATATGAAGAGAAGCATTACGACTTTCAATGGTTGGATTCCTGTATTTGTCTTCATGAGGCAAATACCCCCATGAAACATACTTGCCCAATCCCTGTCCGTACTTGTCCAGACCGACATCCAGCCCCATTCGCCAATACAAACCCAAATCAGAGTTCGCATGTTCCGGTTTTTCATCCAGCCAGGCCATGAAATCATCATAAGTTTTAATTTCCTCATAACGCTCCAGGGAACAACCAAGCCAGACAGGCTCAAGCCAGTTCGTGCGGAAATGCTCCAGAATTGACCACGCCCGGGTCACATCCGTCAATGTCGGAGAGCACATGACGCCGCCAGGCACCATATAACTTGAATGGGGCCATTGCCCACCCAGCATCGCGTAAATCTCAACGGGCTTTCCCGATATGGTTACGCCAATCTCATAGTTGGTACCGGTGAAAGGAGCCCAGCGTTTCACCGCCTCCTCATAAAACGGACTGTTGCGATAGTTCTTATTTGTCAAATCAATCTGGAACAACCCGTAATGATGCCTTGGAAGACTTTGCAGGCTCTCCGCAAGTTGCCCCAGATTGCGCGCAATAATCGCATTGCGAGGTACTTCGGTTTTCCACGCGGTATCAAGAGCCCACGCAGCACAGGTTAAATGGGAAGCGCCACATATTCCGCAGGCACGCGGGGTGACTATCAATCCAGCTTGTGGATCTTTATCGCGTAAAATTATTTCGAAACCTCTGAATAGTTCTGCCGAGGTCCAGGCATTTACGACTACACCGTTCTCAACGTCCACGCGAACATCAAGATCACCTTCAACACGGCCGACGGGGGAGATATCCAGAGTCTGTACTTGTGCTGACATTTTTTAATCCCTCCAATTCAAATTATACAACTTATACGACGAATATATCTTGCTCCGCCCAGGCTGGCATCGCTGCTTTGGCGGCACCGGTGAGCTTGACGTATCCTTTCTTGTCAACGCCTGTCGGCAAATTTTTCGGAACCCCCATAATGGTTTGGGTCTTAAAAACGGTTCCCGGCTCTAAATCAAAGAACGGAAACTCCGGTTCCGTACAGCCGAGACACGGCATTCCTGCACGGGTTTTCGAAGAGACCCTGTTCCACAATATTCTATTGCACGGAGAATGGGTCATCGGGCCGCGACAACCCAGGTCATAAAATAAACAGCCTCTGCGTTGTCCAAACTCGGTCGCGGAAACTTTATAGGCAAAGTGCATGTTTCGGGTACAACCGGTCTGGGTAAAGCTTTGGAAGAATGTTTTCGGTCGCTGGAAATCATCAAGCGCCAAATCACCCGCGCGACCGGTCGCAATGCCGACCAGTATCTGTGTTACCCAATCGGGATGACTGGGACAACCGGGAATGTTAATGACAGGCAATCCCGCCTTGCTCTTAAAATCCACCCCCAGAAACCCGCCGTGCTCACGCTTCAAAAATTGCAGTCCTTCAGAATCTGAAGGATTGGGGGCAGTGGCGGGGATACCGCCCCAGGTCGCACAATCGCCGATGGCGACAACAAAGTCCGCCGCATCGGATAATTCGCGCACCCACTCTTTCATCGGACGACCAGCAAACCGGTTCCATTCACCTGTTCCGTTCGGCGCATTAATGACAGTGCCTTCAAATACAAAGATATCAAGTTTGATTGAACCGGATATGCAGTCTCTCAGCATTTGTTGAAGGTTGTCTCCCAATTCCATTCCCAGTGAAGGGTGCCAAAGCACATTCATTCCGAAATCTGTAACCAGATCACAGGCGCTGGGTTCTTCCGCATTCAGAAAAGACATGGTGTTGCCTGAACAGGCGCCACCTTGTAACCACAGGATATTTGCCATTTTAGCCTCCTCACATAAATTGTTTTTAGAATGCCCGTAGAAATGTAGTGAGCAAATTATATGCCAAATTAATTTTGGCAACTTTATTCCATTTAATTCAAAGGGGTAAAGTACGTATTGAAGATTATTCATTGCCGACCGGAAGTCCGGTTGCATAGTGGGTATGCACGTATTGAGTAAAGTTAGTTTGCAGATTAATTTATCAACCCTTGCGATTCCCGCACTCAGGACACTCGCATTCTCCAACGTAACCATACCAGATACCTTTACACTGACTGCACCAATGCCCTTTGAGATTGGGTTGAACACCACCCAGCCGCCTGGCCATTCTGGAAATACCCATATCCCGCGCCCGCCGAAAATAATCCGGCGGGAATTTGGCGGCATTCTGAAAAAGGCGCTATAATCCCCCCATCAGGCGCACGAAGCTGTCTGATGCAACCGCCGGAAACTGAAAGGAAAAAACCCGTGCCAAAAAACATCGCCGCCAAAATCATTGCCCTTCCCGCCATCGTCGCCGCTCTCTTTGCCGCCCCCACCGCTTTGATTGCCGAAGAAGTGCAGCTAGCCCCGCCCCTGCACCTGGCGGCGCAGGAAGTGCGGGGTGTAGGACCAATCTTGCCAACCATGGTACCCCCGCCCCTGCACCTGGCGGCGAAGGAAAACAATGTGGAAAAAATGCGCGAACTCATCGCCGCCGGAGCGATAGTCAACATGAGAGACGAGTATGACCAGACGCCTTTGCATTATGCGGCGGACTGCAATGCATTAGAGGCGGCGTCCTTTCTGATTGAAAACGGCGCGGAGGTCAATGCGAAAAACCGGGGCGGCTGGATACGCGGGACGACGCCTTTGCATTGGGCGGCGGGTAATAACAACGCGTTTGAAACAGCGAAACTGCTGCTTGCCAGCGGCGCAGAGGTCAGTGCGAAAGACGAGTACGGCCGGACGCCTTTACATGGGGCAGCGGAGAGCAACGCGCCTGAAACAGCGAAACTGTTGCTGGCCAGCGGCGCACAGGTCAATGTGAAAGACAAGGACGACCATACGCCTTTGCATTGGGCGGCGGGTAAAAACGCGCCTGAAACAGCGAAACTGTTGCTGGCCAGCGGCGCGCAGGTCAATGCGAAAGGCAAGGAAGACCATACGCCTTTACATGGGGCAGCGTGGAGCAACGCGCCTGAAATAGCGAAACTGCTGCTTGCCAGCGGCGCGGAGGTCAATGCGAAAGACAAGTACGGCCGGACGCCTTTACATGGGGCAGCGAAGAGCAACGCGCCTGAAACAGCGAAACTGTTGCTGGCCAGCGGCGCGGAGGTCAATGCGAAAGGCAAGGAAGACCATACGCCTTTACATGGGGCAGCGTGGAGCAACGCGCCTGAAATAGCGAAACTGTTGCTGGCCAGCGGCGCACAGGTCAATGTGAAAGACAGGGACGGCGAGACACCTTTGCAGTGGGCAGTGAAGAAAAACGCGCCTGAAACGGCAAAACTGCTGCTTGCCAACGGCGCGGAGGTCAATGCGAAAGACAAGTACGGCTGGACGCCCTTGCATTGGGCGGCGTGGGACAAGAAGTTTGAAATGGCGAAACTGCTAATTGCCAGCGGCGCAGAGGTCAATGCGAAAAGCAAGAAAGGCTCGACGCCTTTGCATCGGGCGGCGTGGAGAAACGCGCCTGAAACAGCGAAACTGCTGCTTGCCAGCGGCGCCACAATGGATTTGCACATTGCCGCAGGGTTGAATGATGAGGACACGGTAAAATCATTGATAGCCAGCGGCGCGGCGGTCAATGCGAAAAACAAATACGGCTCGCCCTTGCATTGGGCGGCGTGGAGAAACGCGCCTGAAACAGCGAAACTGCTGCTTGTCAACGGCGCAGAGGTCAATGCGAAAGACAAGAAAGGCCGGACGCCTTTGCATTATGCGGTGGATAATAGGGCACCTGAAACAGCGAAACTGCTGCTTGCCAGCGGCGCGGAGGTCAATGCGAAAGACAAGAACGGCTGGACGCCTTTGCATCAGGCGGCGTCGAGAAACGCGCCTGAAACAGCGAAACTGCTACTGGCCAACGGCGCGGAGGTCAATGCGAAAGGCAGGGTCGGCTGGTGGCGCGACCGGACGCCTGTGGATGTTGCAAGGAGAAAACATGTCGAAATGCAGGCGCTCCTCCGTCAACACGGCGGAAAGTGCAACGTGGAGTGCTAAAAAAGACACAATGCGCGAAGATTCCGTGTTTATTTCCGGACCGGAAATAAACCCTGCCTCGTGTTGCCGCTCTGGCGGCATTACGAGGAAGTTTAAAATGCCTGCCCGCCGCGGGCACGTCGGAAAATTCCGGAATAACGGTGTTTTCCCCCGCGCCGTCTCGCCGTTTGTTCACCCTTAAAAATCCCGGTCATCCCCCAAAAGCTCCCCCGGTCGGGGCGCTGTAATTCGCCTTTCTTTTTTTGGCAACTTTATGCTATTTAATTCAAAGGGGTAAAGTACGTATTGAAGATTATTTATCGTTGGCCGGCAATCCGGTTGCATAGTGGGTATGCACGTATTTAGTAAAGTTGGTTTGCAGATTATTTGTCAACCCTTGCGATTCCCGCATTCAGGACACTCGCACTCTCCAACGTAACCATACCAGATACCTTTACACTGACTGCACCAATGCCCTTTGAGATTGGGTTGAACACCACCCAGCCGCCTGGCCATTCTGGAAATACCAATATCCCGCGCCCGCCTTTCACTTTGTCCGGACTTTGTACGTGATTGTGGAAAATTGATTAACCCGTCAGTGGTTTTCGCCATGACCACTATCCAACTCTTTTTTATCGTTCATCCAGGATGAATGACTTCAGGCGGCTGAAGTTTCAACATCCAGTCCGTAACGTTTAATTTTATTGGCCAGTCCAACACGGGAAAGCCCCAATGCCGTTGCGGTTTTACTCTGGTTCCAGCGTAATCGCTTCAGCATATTTAAAATAATTTCAGATTCCATCTGCTCGACTTTCTGTTTCAAGGTGGTCCCCTCCTCAAGGTCCAGCGGGATATCTCTTGGCCTGACATTGGGTTTCAAGGATCGAATATGGTCGGATAATTGTTCTTCCGCAAGAAAGTTTCCGTTGTCAGTGACAGCAATCATTCGTTTAATTTCATTTTCAAGTTCGCGTATATTTCCCGGCCAGTCATAAAGTTCAAATTGCTCCAATACCCCCGGTAAAACTCCCAGTATCTGTCGATTTACTTCTACCGAGAACTGTTTTACAAGATGGTCAACCAATACTTCAATATCTTCGATTCTTTCGCGTAATGGCGGGATATTCAATTGAAATCCGTTCAAACGATAATAAAGGTCTTTTCTGAATTTTCCCTTGCTGATTAATACATCAAGCGACTGGTTACTGGCGGCGATGATCCGAACATCACACTTGATGGTTTTATCACTGCCAAGCGGTTTAACTTCACTTTCCTGTAAAAAGCGCAGCAGGCTCACCTGAAAAACAGGCGAGACGGAAGATATTTCATCAAGAAAGACCGTTCCGCCATCTGCAGCAGGAAACAAGCCCAGCCGACCACTGACCGCCCCGGTAAAAGCGCCCCTCTTATGACCAAATAGCTCGGAATACAACAGTTCATCCGACATCCCGCCACAGTTTTGCACCATCAAGGGCTGATTCCTGCGTTTACTGTTGTAATGAATGGCGCGCGCCATCAGTTCTTTCCCTGTGCCTGTTTCGCCCTGGATGAGTACCGGTAAATTTGTGTCGGCGGCCTTTCTGGCGGAATTGCAAAGGGTCGCCATGGCGGGACTGCTATACACAAGTTTTTCAAAGCGGGCGCCATCCTCATTCCCGTTTTTTATGGAAACCTTATGCCTGCGCAGCACATCTTCGGCCATCTTCAAATTACGGCTCAAATGACGGTGACGATATGCCAATTCTCTGTTTTCCAGGGCACGTCTGACCAGTAACTCAATCTGCTCCATGGTAAATTCACCGGGGACAAACTGATAAATCGCCGCTTCGTTAATCGCTCTTTTCAGGGCGGTACGATCCATCACCCCGGACAGTAACCGGACCGTTTCCGGATGGCTGACCCTGGCTTCTCTTAACAATCTGAACGCATCAAAATTTTCATTTCCATACCGGCACAGGATGAGATCAATCTCCCCGGCATCAAGCATTGGCATCACTTCTGCTTCGTCATCAACAGTATGAATGCTGTAATGCATACTCAGACATCGATCAAGGGCGACTGCTTTTTGAGCGGGAAAGCCGGCAATCAAAATTGTAGATACACCATTATCCATCGTTTATCAAAATATCTTTTGTGATAACTTGATTTATACTATATGAAGATAGTAATCGACTAACAAGTTTTATTTGCTAAACTGCAAATCTGGTTTATGTTATGTTTATTTTATTTACACACCTGCTTTGTCAGGCGTACCATTAAAAAAAATGAGGACATGGCATGGTTGATAACGTAGCAGATCATGAATTTACCCGCGCGCTGGAAGCTATTGAAGCGGAAAATATCAGTGTTGAGGATAAAATCGAATTACTTATACAGATTGCTGACGGGCTTCAGAAAAAACCGAAATCCGTTCAGCAATTACAAAATGCCGTGAAATTATATGATCGGGCACTGGCGATTTGTTCTCCTGCCGAATCGTTGCTTGCCTCCAGAATTCATGCCCGCAAAGGAACAGCGTTCCAGGCTATTCCGGGTTCAACCATGGAATATCTGCTTAAGGCGAAATGTGAATTTGAACTGGCATTAACGGAATTGGCCTTATCGGGGCTTCCTGAAGAAATAGCCGAGGTTGAAATGAATCTGGGGCTGGTCACCCAGACATTATCAGGATTAAATGCGGCTTCCATTAGTGATGCGATCGCGGCATATCAACGTGCATTACGTGTTTTCAAACGTGAAAAGTACCCAAAAGAATATGCGATTCTGCATAACAATCTGGCCACGGCCTATTTATCTATTCCTGTTACGGATGAAAAATCAAAGATGCGTGAAGCCCTGGCCGTGCAGTCCTTTGAAGAAGCTCTGAAAGTCGTCACCCTGATTGACCAGCCCGGTGAGTACGCCATGTTACAAAACAATCTGGGCAACGCATTGCAATATGCCTCAAGTGGCCACGTGGTTGAAAACAGTTTACGCGCGATTGAAGCGTACGATGAGGCATTAAAAGTACGTACAAAGCATGATACGCCTCCCGAATACGCCAATACCATTTGTAACAAGGCAAATTGCCTGAGAAACCTGCCGGATGATTTACAGAATCCTGAACATGGCAATATTGAGAATCTGTACCTTGCACAGCGGATGTATAACGAAGCCCTGGCGATTTTTGAACAATATGGCGAAACCACCAAAATCAGTTTAATTGAAGAAATACTTCAGGAAATGAATCAGGAATTAAAACAAAACCCGAACCCTTTAGTAAAAGCAACAGCTTTAAGGGATTCAACAGAATAATTGTTTAAATATACGTGAATGGAGGATCTATGGAATTTTTCAACTTAATGAATTCCGGCGAAATATCAATACTTGCTTTTGTAATGTATATCGTCATCGCAATTATTGTCAGCGCGGTTGGTGGCGCTATCGGCGGCATTTTTGTCGGAGGGAAACATATGGGGAATGAACTGGCCGCCATGATGGGGGCATTTTACGGCCCTGTCGGAGCGGTCCCGGGTATTTTGGTGGCGTTGATTATTTTGATTTTTATTTGAAGGTGGCAATGTGTTTGAGATGTTCAAAAATGCAGTCGTTTTATTTTTTCGGGGCCGTCTGTTTCAGGATGTCGGGGGAGTTATTCGCCAGACCACAATCGGCGCAATCATTGCCGCAATAATTTTGATTGGCCTGGACAGGGCCGGAGTGTCTCTGTGGATAGCGGTTGTCGCGGCAAGTATGATTACAGGGATTGCCCAGCCGTATTTGTTCAAGTATCTCAAATACGCATAGGCCCATCATTTAATATGCCCTCTACAGCAAATACTACGCCGGTTGATGCGGGTTGTGGGCTTGATGATCTGCTTAAGGACATCCGCTCACTGGAAACCATTGTTGCCGATTGGGACGAGCAACACCGTAACACGGTCGAGGCGCTGGTTCGCGCACATGACATGTTAAATAAAGAAGCCGTTACCCGACTCATTCGGACATTGAAAAAAAATCCGGCGGTTTCAATCCCGCTCAGGGAAGCCGTTACCGATGAAGTTGTTTACTCCGTACTGAGATATCATCAGATTATCAAACCCTCTTTGCATGAAAGAATAGAAGCGGCGCTTGATTCAATTCGCCCCTTTCTCGCTGATCATGGCGGTGATGTGGAGCTTGTGGAAGTCATTTTGCCGGACACGGTGGAAATCAGACTGTTGGGTGCCTGCGATGGCTGCCCCGCTTCCGCATTGACCTTGTCCGAAGGTGTAGAGAAAGCCATCAAAGAAGCCTGCCCGGAAATTACGACGATAAAAAAAGCCAAAGGCGGTGTAACGGCAAAATCGGCCAATACCGCACCCGTTCATTTTATCAGTCCGTTTGCTGGTAATGAGGATTCAGGCTGGATTTACGTTTGTCGCCTGGACGAGGTTCCCGAGGAGGCCGTCAAAACAATAACGATTTCCGACCATGACGTTTTACTGAGTCGTTTTGAACAAAAAGTGACCTGCTATGAAAATGCCTGCGCTCATCTGGGCATGCCACTGGACCTCGGTGAAATATGTGATGGAACCCTGACCTGCCCTCATCACGGGTTTGTGTATTCGCTCAAAACCGGCGAGTGCATCACCGTCCCCGAAGTGCAGCTACAAACCCATGCCGTACGCACTGTCGGAGACAATGTGGAAATAAAATTATCATGACCGCACAGAACGTAAAACTTGAAATTTCCCCCGCCCCGGCGTTAAAAGTCCGACATGCGAGTACCATTCCCCATTGCAAACTTGTCAATGAAACACCGATTGCTGTTTCAGGCGCTCCGCGTGAACCGGGGCTTGTCACCAGAAACGTGCAGGCTGATGCACACACTTGTTTTGGCCCCAGAGGCGCGGCGCTATTGGGAGATGAAGGACCGTTGTGGATCAGCGATACAGGCCATCATCGATTGCTTGGCTGGAAAAAGTTGCCTCACCGGGACTTGCTCCCGGCAGATTATCTGATTGGTCAGAGCGATTTCAGGGCGGAAGAAGGTCGCAATGCAAAAAAAACAGTCTCCGCTTCCTCATTGAATGTCCCCACGGGGATCTGCAGATGCGGTCAAGGCATGGCGGTTGCGGACGCATGGAACCACCGGGTTTTAATCTGGAACTCTGTTCCGGAAGACAGCCATGTCCCCGCCGATATTGTTTTGGGACAAACAGACTTCTTATCAAACGAGGCAAACGAGGGTAAGCAAAAAGCCTCCGCGAACAGCTTCCATTGGCCCTATGGTGTGGCATGGATGGAGGGGCATCTATTTGTTGCAGATTCTGAAAACCGCAGGGTATTGATCTGGAATGGACTGCCCGATACCCATAATCAACCTGCAGACGTTGTACTTGGACAAAAAAACTTTTCCACCCGGGATGAAAATGCCGGTGGCGATCCGGGGGCGATGAGCATGCGTTGGCCACATGGCCTCGCAATGTGGATGGGCAATCTATGTGTCGCAGATGCCGGCAATAACCGTATAATGGTTTGGAAAGGCATACCAACCGCCAACGGCGCTGATTGCGATTATGTACTTGGTCAGGAAAGCACAACACGTGTCGACCATAACCTGTCACTGTACTGGCCGCGCGCCAATTCGCTGAATATGCCGTATGCCGTTACCAGTAAAAATGAATGGTTAATTGTCGCGGATACGGCAAACTCAAGGTTGCTCGGATGGCATATTGATGATCTACATACCGGTGCGGATGCCCGGGCGCTGATGGCTCAGCGTAATTTCCACGAAAAAGGCGATAATCGCTGGCAACCTGCCTGCGCCGACAGTTTATGCTGGCCATACGGTATTCAATCTGTTAATGACAAACTCGTTATCGCGGACTCAGGGAATAACCGCGTCAGCATTTGGGAGTTATCCGTATGACTTTGTCAGCGCATTCATTAGCGCCCGACAAAATCCACGCAAGACAGATCCGTATTCAAGGCATTGTTCAGGGGGTCGGCTTTCGCCCGACAGTATGGCGTTTGGCAAACAAATCCGGTTTGCAGGGTAAAGTGCTGAACGACGGTGATGGCGTGCTCATTCATATCTGGGGCGACCAGATTTCAATTGATAAATTTATTGATGATTTACATACACAGTGCCCGCCTCTGGCCAGAATTAACAATATCGAAAGCACCCCTTTACAGAATGAAGCGCGACCCGATCAATTTGAAATTGTCACAAGCGCAAATGATGAAATTCGTACAAACATCCCTGCGGACGCCGGTTGTTGCTCCGAATGTCTGAAAGACACACTGGACCCTTTGAGCAGACGATATCGTTACCCTTTCACCAACTGCACCCACTGCGGCCCCCGGTTTTCAATAATACGGCGCATGCCCTATGACCGTGCCCATACAAGCATGTCCGAATTTGCGTTATGCCGTGAATGCAGCGAGGAATACCAAAACCCGGATAATCGTCGTTTTCATGCACAACCGAATGCCTGTTACGTATGCGGGCCGTCCGTATGGCTGGAAAGAAGCGATGAACATGTTTTATGTACTGAAAACCTGACACAGCTTGATGATATTGATGCGGCCTGCTCGCTCATACAAAAAGGGGAAATTGTGGCCATTAAAGGGATAGGAGGTTTTCATATCGCATGCGACGCAACAAATGAGAGCACAGTGAAAACACTGCGTAAACGCAAGCATCGTTACCACAAACCGTTTGCACTAATGGCACGTGATCTGGATATCATCGGCGAATACTGTCATATCAACAAACAGGAAAAGGCCTTGCTGGAAAGCACCGAAGCGCCTATTGTCATTTTACAATTGAAACACGTGCTTTTATCGAATGCGGTTGCCCCCGGGCAAAACACATTGGGCTTTATGTTGCCCTGCACCCCTTTACATCATTTATTGCTCAAACGAATGGACCGCCCGATAGTATTGACATCCGGGAACCTGAGTGACGAGCCCCAATGCATTGAGAATTCGGAGGCAAAAATCAGATTGGGTAAAATAGCGGAATACGTATTTCTGCATAACCGTGAAATTGTCAATCGTGTAGACGACTCGCTAGTGCGGCTCATTGCGGATGCGCCACGCTTGCTGAGACGCTCACGAGGCTACGCACCCGCGGGGATCCCTCTACCGGAAGGGTTTAGGGACAGCCCTGATATTCTGGCATTCGGAGGAGAATTGAAAAACACCTTCTGCCTGATTAAAAATGGACAAGCCATATTATCTCAACATATCGGCGATCTGGAAAATGCGAAAAGCTATGCCGATTACCAAAAAAATATAGCCTTGTACACCGATCTTTTCCAGCATAAACCCGCGCTTCTGGCGATTGATGCACACCCTGAATATCTGTCAAGCAAGCTGGGCAAACAATTATCTGTTCAAAAAACAATTCCGTTGCGGAAAATTCAACACCACCACGCCCATATCGCCGCCTGCCTGATTGATAATCAGTGGTCGTTGGATTCAGTACCGGTATTGGGCGTTGCGCTCGACGGGTCTTGGTTTTAATAAAAACCCGGATAATCAGACAGCGTTATGGGGAGGAGAATTTTTCAGGGCGGACTATTGTCAGGCAATACATACCGGCACATTCAAGCCAACGGCGATGCCGGGAGGCATGCAGGCGATCTATGAACCCTGGCGCAGCACCTATGCACATCTGATGGCGGAGCTTGGCTGGAATAACCTGCACATGAATTTTGGACAACTGGAACTCGTCAGATTTTTTAAAACGAAACCCCTGGAAACCTTTAACGCCATGTTAAAAACAGGCCTCCATTCCCCCCTGGCGTCATCTTGTGGTCGTCTCTTTGACGCGGTGGCTGCTGCTGTGGGGATATGCCGCGAATCTGTCACCTATGAAGGACAGGCGGCGATTGAGCTTGAGGCCATAGCGGATAAAGAAACCCTGGAACACGAAGATGAAAATCTGGCCTACCCTTTCTCAATCCCGAATCTGGCCGGCCGGATCCCCTATATTGAACCGCTTGCAATGTGGCAGGCACTTTTAGGCGATCTGATTTTAAATACACCGGCGGAAATCATATCGGCGCGTTTCCATAAAGGACTGGCAAAAATTATTGTCGCCATGATTAAAAAGCTGAGTACAAGTGGAGAAGAGCGCCTGCTGAATGATGTGGCGCTTTCCGGTGGCGTGTTTCAAAATAAAATCCTGCTTGAACAAATAAAAATGCGCCTGGAAAAAGATAATTTTAATGTGTTAATACATCAGCAAGTGCCTGCCAATGATGGCGGACTCGCACTGGGTCAGGCTGCAATCGCCGCCGCTGGATATATCAAAAACAACAGGGCTTAACCATGTGTCTCGGAATTCCAGGCCAGATAACAGAAATTTTAGATCCTGCAAAAAAGCAGGCGATCGTAGATGTCTCCGGAGTGAAACGCCCGATCAATATCGCCTGTATTGTGTCCGATGAGCATCCGGTCGAATCCTGTATCGGTGACTGGGTACTGGTCCACGTTGGTTTTGCGATGAGTCGAATTAATGAAGCAGAAGCTGAAAAAACACTGGCGCTGCTGACCGAACTTGGAGAAGCCCAGGCTGAACTGGAAAAGATAAAAACACTTTCCCTCATCAGGGACGAGCCATGAACGACACTTCCACCAGTGTTAAAACACTTTACCCCTTTCTCCATGGTCGTAAAAAAGACCCCGAAAAGGAAGACCAGGCTTTGCTTGAATCGATAAAACAAAAAGCCGGGCATAGCATTTCCGTCAAACATGATTTTTTTGAAAAAAATTCACGGGCAATCATAAATGCGGCGCGGGCGATTGCTGATATTTATCTGAACTCGGGGCAAATGCTGTGTATGGGAAATGGCGGTTCCAGTTGCGACGCCGCCCATTTTGCGGTGGAGTTTCAGCACCCCGTTACGGCGGGCCGCCCGGCCCTGCCCGCATTGAATCTGGGCATGGACACAGCAATGATAAGCGCTGTCGCCAATGATATCGGCAGTGCGCATATATTTGTACGTCAAATCGAGGCACATGGAAAAGGTATCGACGGATTAATCGGTTTTTCAACCAGTGGCAACTCCGCAAATCTGATTTCAGCTTACGAAAAAGCCAAAGAATTCGGGATGACCACATTTGGTCTGGCCGGCGGAGATGGCGGAAAAATGAAAAGCCGTCAACTGGTAGACCATTGTCTGATAGTACAGACCGATTCCATTCATCGCATTCAGGAAACGCATGTTGCCACATATCATATCCTCTGGGATTTAACGCATACGCTACTGGCAGACTATCGCGGTAAACCTGGAGCAAAACGTCGATGAAGTATGTGGATGAATTTCGCGACCCCGACAAGGCGAGAATACTCACCGACAGCATCCGTACGCAGGTAAAAAAGCTGGATGTTTCCGAACAACATCCCTTGCAACTGATGGAATTTTGCGGAGGGCACACGCACACAATATTTCGTTACGGGATTGAACAAATGTTGCCCAAAGAAATAGAACTGGTTCATGGCCCCGGATGCCCTGTTTGCGTACTTCCTATGGGGCGCGTTGACAATTGTGTGACGCTTGCCGAACTTCCGGAGGTGATTTTCACAACATTCGGTGATGCAATGCGGGTTCCCGGCTCCGAAAAAAGCCTGTTACAGGCAAAAGCCGATGGCGCCGACATTCGCATGGTGTATTCACCATTGGATGCACTGCAACTTGCACGTGATAATCCTGATCGTGAAATTATTTTCTTCGCTTTGGGTTTCGAAACGACCATGCCAGGGACAGCCCTCACGGTTTTGCAGGCTGAAACCGAAAACATTACTAATTTTTCCCTGTTTTGCAATCACATCACGACTATTCCCACTATCAAGGCCATACTGGATTCACCGGATATGCGGGTAGACGGTTTTTTGGCGCCCGGTCATGTCAGCATGGTCGTCGGAGAACAACCCTTCGATTTTGTCGCGGAAACTTACGGGAAACCCATTGTGATTACCGGGTTTGAACCGCTGGATATTCTGCAATCAATCTGGATGCTGCTATACCAGTTAACCGAAAATCGTGTCACCGTCGAAAATCAATACGCCAGGATCGTCCCTGCAGAGGGAAACGAACCCGGTCTGAATGCAATCGCGAAGGTTTTTGAACTGCGTGAATTTTTTGAGTGGCGGGGATTGGGTTCAATTGATCATTCCGGCATTCGAATACGTGATGCCTATTCCAAATACGATGCGGAATGCAGGTTTTCGGTACCAGACCTGAAAATTGCGGATCCCAAATCCTGTCAATGCGGTGAAGTATTGAAAGGCTCAATTCGCCCCTGGGAATGCAAGATATTTGGTAATGCATGCACTCCCGAAACACCCATGGGGGCATTGATGGTGTCAACGGAAGGCGCATGTGCCGCTTATTATAATTTCGGCAATCTGGAAACACTTTTAAAAAAGCGCGCGGCAAAAACGGCCGCGATAAATGAATAATGAACACCGCTCCCGCGTTACAGCCACAGACTAAAAAATGCCAGCGCAAGACCATTACACTTGCTCATGGCAGCGGTGGCAAGGCCATGCATGCGTTAATCAATGATCTTTTTGTTAGAATCTTCGATAACAAGGAATTATCTCTGTTGGAAGATCAGGCGCGTTTTAATTTGAGCGAACTGAATTTACTTGGCAATCGCCTTGCGATAACGACGGATTCTTATGTTATCGACCCCTTGTTTTTTCCCGGAGGAGATATTGGCAAATTAGCGGTAACCGGTACCGTAAATGATCTTGCCGTGGGCGGCGCCATTCCCTTGTACCTGACCTGCGGCATGATCATTGAAGAAGGGATGTCAATCGAAGACCTGCACAAAATTGTTTCTTCAATGAAAGAGACGGCGGTTCAAACCGGCGTCGGTATTGTTACGGGCGACACAAAAGTGGTCCCCAGAGGGGCCGCCGACAAACTGTTTATCAACACCACCGGAGTGGGCGTGATCCCCGCCGGGGTGGATATTAATTCACGCAAAGCCAAAGCGGGTGATGTCGTCATTATCAACGGACATATAGGCGATCACGGCGCCGCCGTTGTGGACGCGCGCGGCGAAATGTCTTTGCGCAACAGTATCAAAACAGACTGTCAGCCGCTAAACGCATTAATCGCGGAAATGCTGGATATATGTCCGAACATCCACTGTATGCGTGACGCCACGCGCGGCGGCCTGGCCACGGTGTTAAACGAATTTGCGAAAAACAGCAATGCCGGAATCCGACTGGACGAATCGGCAATTCCCATACGCGAAGAAGTACGGGGAATATGTGAAATCCTCGGTCTTGATCCGCTTTACCTCGCCAATGAAGGGAAACTGGTTACGGTGGTTTCGGAATGCGACGCGGAGAAACTCATTCACGTGATGAAAAAACATCCGGCGGGAAAACACAGCGCAATCATTGGCAATGTCACTGAAGCACCGGCCAAAACGGTCGTGCTGTCTACCCTGTTCGGTGGCGAACGCATTGTCGATATGCTGGTTGGCGAACAACTCCCGAGAATTTGTTAATGCGCCGGCCAAACCCGAAAACATCCTCCGTATTCCCGTCCGATCCACCTTTTTCCGGAAATACGCCAAATGCATGAGCTTGGAATCACGCGAAACGTCGTCGCTATTGTCGCTGAACACGCTGGCGACAAAAACGTCAGGCGCGTGACGCTGGATATCGGCAAACTGTCGGCAATCATGCCGGACGCGATCCGGTTCTGTTTTGATATTTGCTGCAAGGGGACCCGGCTTGAAGGCGCATTACTGAAAATAAATGAAATTCCCGGCAGGGGACGCTGTGAAGCCTGCAACGCCGAAATGGAAATGGACCGGCCTGTCGGTAAATGTCATTGTGGCAACAACCACATTAAATGTATCGCTGGAGAAGAAATGAAAATCAAAGAGATGGAGGTGTACTGATGTGTACTACTTGCGGATGCTCCGACAACGCGAAAGCGACGGTTTTAAATTTGCAAACCGACGAAATCAATATTGTTGAAAAACATGGACATGCTCATGATCACAACCATACCCATGGTCACAACCATACCCATGATCACGACCATACCCATGGTCACAACCATGCCCATGATCACAACCATACCCATGATCACGACCATACCCATGGTCACGACCATACCCATGGTCATCACCACAGTCACGACCACACACATGCCCATACCGACGGGCACGACGCAATAATACGACTGGAAGAAGACATTCTCGCCAAAAACAATCTGTCGGCGGAAAGAAATCGCGGCTGGTTTGATGGCAGAAACATACTCGCATTAAATCTTGTGAGCTCCCCCGGTTCGGGAAAAACCACTTTTCTTGAAAGCACAATTCGTGATTTGAAAGATGAAATACCGATCAATGTTATTGAAGGTGATCAACAAACATTAAACGATGCCAAACGCATTAAAGAGACCGGTTGTAATGTCGTGCAAATAAATACCGGCACAGGATGTCATTTGGAAGCCGACATGCTTGATCGCGGTCTCAAGACCTTGCAGCCCCCGCTAAACTCGGTCGTCATGATTGAAAATGTGGGGAATCTGGTATGCCCCGCCCTGTTTGACCTGGGAGAAAGGCATAAAGTCGTCATTTTGTCGGTCACGGAAGGCGAAGACAAGCCCGTCAAATATCCTCATATGTTTCGCGCATCAGACATCATGATTCTCAATAAAATTGATTTATTGCCACATCTTGCCTTTGATGTTGACGCCTGTATGGCACATGTAAAAAATGTCAACCCGCATATGAAAGTATTCCGGGTATCCGCGACCACCGGTGATGGCATGGAGGCCTGGTATCAATGGTTAAAGGAACAACTACCTGTGAATAATGCAGAAAACGTGACAGCCTGATGTCAAGCATACTCTTTCTGGGCTTCTTGATCGGAATGCGACATGCGCTGGAAGCGGACCATGTTGCGGCGGTTGCCTCTCTGGTAACCCAAAACAGTTCGCTTGCAAATTCCGTAAAAACAGGCGTTGTCTGGGGGCTTGGACACACGATAACGCTGTTCATTTTTGGATACATCGTCATTTTGACGGACAGCCTGCTATCCGAGCGTCTGGCCGCATACCTGGAATTTGCAGTGGGTCTGATGTTAGCCGTACTTGGTATTGATGTATTGAAACGTCTGTCTCGGGAAAAAATTCATTTTCATCGTCATAAGCATCGCGATGGCCGGGAACATTTTCACGCACATGCCCATAAAGGCGAAAAAGAACACCGGCCGGAAGACCATGAACATACCCACAAATTTCCATCCAGGGCATTATTCGTCGGTTTAATGCACGGTATGGCGGGATCTGCCGCACTTATTTTATTGACACTTGAAACGGTTAAATCGCCGCTTGTCGGGCTCTTGTATATGGGCCTGTTCAGTCTTGGTTCAATCATCGGCATGGCGGCGCTTTCGGCAACACTGTCAATACCCCTGCGATATTCATTCAAGGGACTCACACGGGCCTACAACAGCCTGCATCTCGTCGTAGGCGTTACGACAATAATAATAGGACTATCACTCGCTTACGAAAACCGAATTATTCTGGTTTAGGCCCCTCGGTAAACTTCGGCAAATCCCGGACACACCCGCCTGTTCCCGGATGTTCGGCTATCGTGTCGCCCCAGGCATAACCGCGTAAAATCCCCGCGCATATATCCTGTCGGTGGAACCCCTGTTGGAAGATTTAGGGTATCTTGACCTGGGCAGCATCCATTGGGTGATTGCTGGTGGGGAATCAGTCCCAAAAGTGCGCCCCATTCCTCGCGGATTGCGTCCAGCTTCATTGTATTGTGCAACAGCCACATTTTTTCTTGCCGTCAGAGTGGACGGCACTGCCGCTATTTGCCTTTGCCCCGTAGTGTTCTGAAAACCATCCCGGCTTCCCCGGCAGTTTGTTTAACTTGTCTATGATGGGTTGATAGTAAGAAGCGGGCCTGGTATTTAACAAATAACAATCCCCAAAAATTTTGGACCACACCGCCCCGTCATTTGCGTAAACAGTGTAGCCCGCTTGCTTGAATGTCTGTGATACGTGCGTAGTGCCGGAGAAGCCGTCAAAAACCGTGCGTACCTCAAGCGGCCGTACCAATTCAAACAAGGTTGGAATGACCTCTCTTTTTGAACCCGTGTATTTTATTCCTTCAGTTTCCATCGTGATACCCTCGGTATCGTTGTATCAGAGACCGGGAATCGTTTCGATCACTAGCGGACGGATTTCCTGGCTTTCGGGAACAATTTGAGTATTTCCTTGTGCTGTTCCTCTCGTGAAGCCAGAACCTTTGCGATTAAGGTTAATGACTGAAATATAATATCGCGAGCACCTCCGTTCTCCCAATCGCGCCCGATGGCGGCAGGACACCGGACAGATCTTTTTTTTCGCGGCGGCGTGTCGAAAAAGCGCCTGGAGACGCGCCTGATAACAGGGATCAATTTTGCGACGCTTTTATTTTCCAGCAAACCTTTGACAGCAGCGGTGGCGATGGCATAAACTTGAGGAACCTTGTAATAGCCAAAGGAGAAACACAAGATGAAAGACGATAAAACGACACCGTCACACGACCTGACACCGCGCGCGGACGGCGACGTGACGGATTCCGGCTCGCCCCTCCACAGCAAGCGCCGCACACTGCTGAAAAAAACCGGCACCGTGACCGCCACGGCGGCGCTGGCAACGTGGCTGTTGCCAAAACAGTGGCAAAAACCGGTCATCGACGTCGTTGGCCTGCCCCTCCATGCCCAGACCTCCCCGGCGGTCGCCACGACGGTGGCAACAACCCGGGCCACCACGACCGAGGCCACCACGACCGAGGCCACCACGACCGAGGCCACCACGACCCAGGCCACCACGACCCAGGCCACCACGACCGCGGCCACCACGACCGGCGCGGCCACCACGACCGTGGCCACTACGACCGTGGCCACTACGACCGTGGCACCGAAGACGAGGGTGACGGGGTATACTCTCACACTGCTGGTGAGAACGGTGATACACAACATTATCCTGACGGATACGGTAGCATTTAGCGATTTAGCTATTCAGATAACTGGGGCCGGGGCAAAAAGCCTTGAGTTAAACGACGACAATACGGTTATTAGCAGTCCGGCGCTAAATGTAGTGCAAATCATGGTTACAGATGTTATCCCGACTGGCGTGACCGGAACTTATACAAGCACGTTGAGTTTTCCTAATAACAATGTGGAACTCGATCCCAATGTTCGCGATTTGTCGGCGACCGCCTCTTTAAACATCCCCTGAGCCTGCCCCCTGAGGGGCGCTCGTTGCCTGTAACGCCCCCGTTGCCAGCGGGTGAGGGGGGAGGACGGGCTTTCGTTTCCCCAATCGCCCCCGATTGCGATCGGACGCCGGGCGATCTTTTTTTCGCGGCGGCGTGTCGAAAAAAAGGCCGGGAGACGTGCCTGAGAACAGGGGCCCATTTTGCGACGTCTTCCATTTTCCAGCAAGCCTTTGACAGCCGCGGTGGCGATGGCATAAACTTGGGCAACCTTGTAATAGCGAAAGGAGAAACGCAAGATGAAAGGCGATAAGACGACACCGGCACACGACCTGACGCCGCGCACGGACGGCGACGTGACGGATTCCGGCTCGCCCCCCCACAGCAATCGCCGCACACTGCTGAAAAAAACCGGCACCATAACCGCCACGGCGGCGCTGGCGACGTGGCTGTTGCCAAAACAGTGGCAAAAACCGGTCATCGACGTCGTCGGCCTGCCCCTCCATGCCCAGACCTCCCCGGCGGTCGCCACGACGGCGGCAACAACCGGGGCCACCACGACCGAAGCCACCACGACCGAGGCCACCACGACCGAGGCCACCACGACCGAAGCCACCACGACCGAGGCCACCACGACCGAGGCCACCACGACCGAGGCCACCACGACCGAAGCCACCACGACCGGCGCGGCCACCACGACCGCGGCACCGACGATGGTGACGGGGTATTCTCTCTCACTGTCGGGGAGAACGGTGGTACATAACATTGTCCTGACGGGACCGATAGCAGATGGCGATTTAAGTCTTAAGATAACCTTCGGCACGGGAATAGTGACAACGCCAGAAAGAACGCGTAACCCAGGGACGGGTACTATGACGGCGTCAGGTACAGTGGAAGTCGAATTTGAAGATGATGAACTCCCGGTTAACGTGTACGGAGAGTATAAAAGCGAGTTGAGTTTTCCTAATGACAATGTGGTGCTCGGTCCCGATGTGCTGGCGACCCAGACGACAGGAATCCTCCCATGACTGAAATTGCCTGAGTGTTTTTTCGTGCCACCGTTTTAAGAAGCGGGTAAAGCCTGCTGATGCCTGTTCGAGGGGTGGCATGAAAGCGCTGTTGTTCAACGGATTGAGACTCGGCAAGCGATATCTTCACGCCACCACTGCATATTGAATATCGAATACCGTTGCCTTTGCGATTGGCCGAACCTTTCTGCTATCGTGCTTTCGCAATTCAACAATACCGTATTTTTCCATGGTTTTAAGGGTACGGCTCAAGTTACTGGACTTTCGGCCGCTAAGCTCGGCGAGTTCCGCCAGTGTTTCGGGCTGATGCTCATTAATCAGTTTTAACAAACGAACGTTATTGTCGCTTAATACTTCACTCAAAGATTTCATGGAACTAAACCAGATTTTTGGCTCGCCACGTTTAACCTTAATTTTTCCAGCGGCAATATCAACCATGCGACGCTGAAATTGTTCGCGAGGCATAATGCCGATTTTCAACTTGTTCATTTTCATTTCGAAACGTCCTCAATAATACGGTTTACTTTGTTAAAAAAATCTTCAAGTAGCTGCTGAAAGCTGGAAAACGCATACGGTGCACCTTTATCAGACGCCGAATTATGTACGTGGTCATAAGCAGCGATTCGCCCCTTCAGTTTGCCCCTGTTCTTTGATTTGACCGCATGAGTATTATCGAATCCCATAATTCTCTGATTGGAGCGATTGTGCAGGGTGAGGTTGTATCGGATGCCATGGGGTATTTCCCTGGAAGGCTTAACCCTGTATGCCTCGATCTTGTACCAATAGCCGTTTTCCTCAGTGTATTCGGTGCCGTTAACCTCCTGTAATAAAACATCCAGCCCCGGATCACGTTGTTTAAACTTCGTCCCTGACGCTATATATTATCATCTGCTGATAACTATTGTAGTACAGGAATAAAGTAAAGTCACTTTGAATTAAGCACTTGCTGCTTTTGCAAACAGGGGTACCACTTTGCCGGTAATTCGCATTTCATCCAGGTAATCCGCCATCCACTGCTTCACAACGAATCGAGATACCGTCAAAAGTACCGACAAATTTTCTGGCTGTTAACGGAAGTCAGAAGGCTGGAATAAACAGCAGTAGATATTTAACATACTGTTTTTATTTTATTTTTTAACTGGATTTCTGCGGACGTTGCTGGAAACGTTAAATGGTGCCCGGGGCCGGAGTCGAACCGGCACAGCCAAAGGCCGAGGGATTTTAAGTCCCTTGTGTCTACCAATTCCACCACCCGGGCGGCAGGGTTTGAAAAGCGTTGCTTTTCCGATCGGGAATAACCGTCACCAAAGACATGGAGGCTGAGGTCGGAATCGAACCGGCGTCCACGGCTTTGCAGGCCGCTGCATAACCACTCTGCCACTCAGCCAGAGTTTTTACAATACACAGATCGCGTCTACAACCACAAAACCCCGGAAAGTCCGGGGTCTCGCGCTCAAAAAGACTGAATTTTTAATACTAAACGGTTCTTCAAAAACAGTAAAAACTGGAGCGGGAAACCGGGATCGAACCGGCGACCTATACCTTGGCAAGGTATCGCTCTACCAACTGAGCTATTCCCGCATAGGCCCATCTCACTGTCATTACAGGACGATTTCAGATCCAATGAACAACGGCCTAGTTTATTCTAGCCGTGCCTGTGGTGATGTCAATAATTTTATGAAGCTATTCTTTCAGTTGTGGCCAGGCGATGAGCAGGTACTGGCACATTGAAATCAGCGTCAACGTGGTCGCGACATATAACAAAACCATACCGATGGCATAGACCGGCATGCCAAAAACGGGTTCTTCAAATATCAGGAAACCCAGCGCGACCATCTGCGTGACGGTTTTTACCTGTCCCCATACGGATACGGCGATTTTGCTGCGCACGCCGACTTCGGCCATCCACTCACGCAAGGCCGAGACGGCGATTTCACGTCCGATAATCACGGCGGCCGGCAAGGCCAGATAAATTGACGGATTCTGTTGAACGAGAAACACCAGTATGACGGCGACCATCAATTTATCCGCGACCGGATCCAGAAAGGTCCCCAGCGAAGAGGTTTGTCCCAGTTTCCTTGCCAGATACCCATCCAGTAAATCGGTGAGCGCCGCGATAATGAAAACCAGGCAGGCGACGACGTTAGCCCAGGCAAACGGCATATAAAACACCAGAACAAATATCGGTGTCAACAAAATACGCAGCAGAGTTAATTGATTGGGAATGGTCATGGGTGATGATGAAAAACGGTATATATTTTCCGTGCCAGATTTTTACTGATCCCGGGCGCCATTACCAGCTCGTCAACACCGGCTTTCAACACACCCTGCAATCCGCCAAAATGCCTGATCAGATTTTGTCGGCGTCTGCTCCCGATCCCCGCTATTGTTTCCAACCCGGATTGATGTCGTTTCTTTTGTCTGCGCTGTCTGTGCGCACCGATGGCAAAACGATGCGCTTCATCTCTGATATGCTGAATCAGGTGCAGGGCCGGTGAGGCGTTATCATAATTTATTGTTTTATTATCAAATGCCAGAATCAGGGTTTCCATGCCAGGTTTTCTTGTCGGGCCTTTGGCGACTCCCAGTATCGGGATATGCGCCAACTGTAATTCACAGAGCGCTTTACGGGCAACTCCGATCTGACCCTTACCGCCGTCAATCAGGACAAGGTCGGGGAGTTTCGCTTCTTCCTTGACCAGGCGCATATAACGGCGGCGGACAACCTGGCTTATCGCGGCATAATCATCTCCCCTTTTTATGCCCTCAATATTAAATTGACGATAGTTTGAATTGAGCGGACCATCCGCCCCGAAAACGACGCACGAACCGACTGTGGCCTCGCCATGACTGTGACTGATATCAAAACATTCTATCTGCTCCATGGCCTCGTCAATACCGAGCAATTCCCTCAGGGCTTTAAAGCGCTGCCGTTGGTTCTTGTTTGAGGCAAGCCGCTGTTTCAGTGCGAGGTCGGCGTTTTCAATCGCCATCCTCAGCCATTTGGCGCGCTCTCCCCTCACGCTGGCTTTTATGGATACCTTCTTCCCGGCATAGTCACTCAAAACCATCTCCATCAGTCCGATATCCTCAAAAGGGTGGCTGATGATAATCTCCGGGGATACCCGCTGCTGTTTTTCATTCAGGTAAAAGTGTCCGACAAAGGCACGGAGCATATCCGCTTCCGTCTGATGAGAAGTGTATTTCGGATAACAGGCGCGGCTACCAAGATTGTGCCCGGAGCGAATGAACATCCGTTGAATACAGGCACGATTGTCATGGATCGTGCAAGCGATAACATCCAGATCACCGGTGATGACCGCAGAGTTCCGGGATTGCTGAATATCGCGCAAAGCGCGGATTTGATCGCGGAACCTGACCGCCAGTTCAAACTCAAGCCGGTCGGAGGCCCGTTGCATCGGCTCGGTCAGGGACTTGATAACGGCTTCGTTTTTGCCTTCCAGAAATAAGGTGGCGTATCGGATATCGCGGGCATAATCTTCTTCGGAAATATAGCCGACACAAGGTGCGGAACAACGTTTGATCTGATATTGCAGACAGGGCCGTGAGCGGTTGGCAAAGACACTGTCTTCGCAGGAGCGTACCTGGAACAACTTCTGAATCAGATTAAGCGTCCTTTTAACCGACGCGGCCCCCGGGTAAGGCCCGAAATACTGCCCTTTTTTCTTCAGGCTACCGCGGTGATAACGAAAAAACGGGTAGGGATGCGTGGTGGACAGATAAAGATAAGGATAACTCTTGTCATCCCGGAAGCAGACGTTATAGCGCGGCTTATGACTTTTGATCAGATTATTCTCAAGGATTAACGCCTCGTTTTCCGTATGTGTGACGATAGTCTCAATATTATCAACCTGCCCGACCATGGCGCACACCTTGAGCGAATTCGCCCGTGCACGGTTAAAATAACTCGCCACGCGCTTTTTCAGATTTTTTGCCTTGCCCACATAGATAACCTGCCCGGTCTTATCCTGCATGCAGTAAACGCCCGTTCGGGAAGTCAGGTTTTTTATGAACGCCCTGGCATCAAACATCAAATTATCTTTCTGCCGTCCAGCGCGTGCGCTATCGTCACGCTATTGACATATTCAAGTTCGCCGCCCATCGGAACACCATGTGCGATACGCGAAACCTGTTTATCATGGGCCTTGACCATCTCACTGATAAAATGCGCCGTCGCTTCGCCTTCCACGGTCGTGTTGGTGGCCAGGATCACCTCTTCAAGCACGTCACTATTCAACATCGCCTTCAGTTTATCCAGACCCAGATCCTCCGGGCCGATACCATCCAGAGGCGAAAGGTGCCCAAGCAATACAAAATACCGCCCGCGATAATCGGCCTCTTCTATCGCCTCGACATCGGAAGGATTTTCCACCACGCAGATCGTACTGTCATCCCGTTTCTGATCGGTGCAAAGACCACACAACTCATTTTCGGTAAAAGTACGGCAACGTTCACAGTGTCCGATGCGCTCCATCGCCTTCGCCAGAACTTCGGAAAGATGTTTTGCGCCGTCGCGGTTACGCTGCAGAAGCTGATGGGCAATGCGTTGCGCGGATTTTCGCCCTACCCCCGGCATACAGCGGAGTGCTTCTATCAACTGTTTTAATAACGCCTGTTCTGTCATATCGTTCTGAAAAGACGGGATGAGCGAAAGGATAAGGGGTAGCGGGCAGTGTCCGGGAAAGGCTGTCAGAACGGGAGCTTCAATCCCGCCGTCAGACCAGACATCTTTTCCTTCGACAATTTTTCCACGCGGCGGTTAGCATCGTTCACGGCCGCCGCCAGCAGATCCTCCAGCATCTCCCTGTCATCCTGCATTACCTCCGGTTCAATACTGACTCTCTTGACATCATGGCGACCATTCATAACGACCTTCACCATGCCCGCGCCAGCTTCACCGACCACTTCCGTTTCCACCAGTTCCCGCTGCAATTTTTCCACATTGCTCTGTACGTCCTGTGCCTGTTTCATGATCTCACCAAGGCCCTTCATATCATATGTCCTCTCTGTTTTTGCTGTAATGAATATTGTCAAGTTTCGCGTCAAACGTCTCCACAAACGATTTCACGACCGGATCATCACGAATGGATTGCTCCGCTTTTTTTTGTGCCTCACTTTTAAGCCTGGCATCCATCCTGGCAGGAGTATCGCTCCCATGATCCTCAACCGTGATAAACAATATCATATTTTCACCGAACCGTTCCTTAATAGCCGCCTCAAGCCGTTCTTTCATCTCCTTTTTAAGTAAATGCTCCCATGCGGGGGACAACGTTAACTCGATTTTATCCGCGGTATGTGACTTCAACGTGCAATTGCCCGCCAACTCCTTTATCAGGCCCGTCAGCGACATTTCATCAATGATATTTTTCCAGTTATCGACACTGATGCTGTCCGCCTCGATTCCCGGTAACGGTGCCGGGGCGGCGGACGCGCTTTCTTTCGCGGAGGCCTTTACAGGCGTATTTGACGACGGGGTGCCCGTTGACCGGACGGCCGTATGGCCCTCGCCTGCCGGCGCGGGTTTGAACGCCAGCATACGGATCAGGGTCATCTCAAACCCGGCCTTCATATCAGGCGCGAACGACAAATCCTTGTGCCCCATTATGGCAATCTGGTAAAAAAGCTGGACGTCTTCCTGGCTGACCGTTGCGGCGAACTTGCCCATAGCCGGGTCGGAAAACAGGGGGTTGACAGAATCTTTCGGCAATATCTGAATAACCGCAACTTTCTGTAACAGACTCGCCAGTTCCGATAGCAATACATCAAAATCCGGATTGCCCATGGCAATCGATTCAATACGGTTCAGCAGGGCCTCGGCGTCACCACTGACTACGTTTTCCATCAAAGCGATCAAATCCACTTCCGCAACCGTGCCCATCATGGCGTGCACTTGCGACTCCTCAAGCTTTCCGCCGCCGTGGGTAATCACCTGATCCAGCAGACTCAGGGCATCGCGCATACTGCCCGCCGCCGTGCGTGCGATTAAGGCCACGGAAGACTGATCAAACTCAATAGACTCCTGCACCAGGATATTCTCAAGTTGCCGGGCAATCTGCTCGGCGGTCAAGTGCTTGAGATTAAACTGCAAACAGCGCGACAGGACCGTGATCGGCAGTTTTTTCGGTTCGGTCGTCGCCAGCAAAAACACGGCATGCGGGGGCGGCTCCTCCAGCGTTTTCAGCAAGGCGTTAAAACTGTGCCCCGAAAACATGTGTACCTCATCGATCAGATAAATTTTATAACGCCCGCTACCAGGGGCGTATTGAACATTATCCATCAATTCGCGAGTCTCCTCGACCTTCGCACGGGAAGCGGCATCCACCTCAATCAAATCCATAAACCGCCCCTCGTCTATTGAGAGACAGGCGGTACACTGACCGCAGGGTGTTGAACTGACGCCTTCTTCGCAATTCAGACATCTGGCTAAAATACGCGCCAGGGTTGTCTTGCCAACGCCGCGCGTACCCGTGAACAGATAGGCGTGATGCAAACGACCCTGATTCAGCGCGTTTTCCAACGCCTTCAAGACATGCGTCTGACCGACCATCTCCGCAAACGTGCGCGGTCGCCATTTTCTGGCCAGAACCTGATAACTCATTGACTTGTCACTTTGGAGATGCTTTCAAATACGTAGAAACTGTCATCATACCCGATCAGGAGCTTCCTTTGCCCGTTTTGCTTGAGTAGCAACCCGCACCGTCCCTGTCCCGGCACACACAACCACTGCTACCGTTGCTCCCTTCCGGGCCTGGCGGGGTTCACAATTTCGCATTGCGGGAGGCCCGGCACGGGCTGCCACGGACTATAATATAACATTGGCAGGGAAATATGAATTGGCATCTTTCAATTCATGCGCAAAAGAAAATAACGTGCGGTTGAACCGCCATTCCTACCACACCGCGCTATATTTCAGTGATTACCCTGCACATCGCGGCAGTAAGCGTGGCCAGATCCGCATCATCAATAATATAAGGTGGCATGACATAGACCAGCTTCCCAAAGGGTCTGATCCATACCCCCTCCTCAACAAAACGCGGCACGACCCGTTTCATATTGACGGATTCGTGGAGTTCGACCACCCCTATTGCGCCCAATACCCGCACATCATTCACCTGCGGCAGTGTCCGGCAGGGTTCAAGGCCCTGTTTCAGACCGGCCTCAATCCGGCAAATGTTCTCCCGCCAATTCGAGTTCAGGAGCAAATCAATACTGGTCAGGGCCGCGACGCAAGCCAGCGGATTGGCCATAAATGTCGGCCCATGCATAAACACTCCCGGATCGCCGCTGTCAATGGCCTGGTGAATTCCGCTGCTGGCCAGCGTAGCGGCCAGTGACAAATAACCGCCGGTAAGCGCCTTGCCAACGCACATAATATGCGGACAGACCCCCGCATGTTCACAGGCAAACATTCTCCCGGTGCGCCCGAAACCGGTGGCAATCTCGTCCAGGATCAGCAATACATCATATTGGTCACAAAGTGCCTTTGCCCGTTGCAGATATTCGCCGGAATAAAACCACATGCCACCGGCACCCTGCACTACCGGTTCCATGATCAACGCCGCAATGTGATCGGCGTGTCTGGCCAGCAGGTTTTCCAGTGGGGCAATATCCCGCGCCGAACAGGCATCGCCGAAACGACAGCGCGGCTGCTCGACAAAATACTGCCGCGGCAACACATCTCCGAACAAACCGTGCATGCCGGTGACCGGATCACAAACCGACATCGCCCCGAAGGTATCACCATGATAAGCGGAACGCAGACTCAGAAAATGCCGACGCCGCCCCTGCCCTTTCGCATGCCAGTATTGAATCGCCATTTTCATTGCCACCTCAACCGCGACCGAACCGGAATCGGAAAAAAACACCGCGTCAATCGGCTCGGGCGTCATCGTAATCAACCGCTCCGCAAGCCGCATCGCCGGCGTATGCGTCAACCCCCCGAACATCACATGCGCCATTTTCTTGAGTTGCCGCTCCAACGCCGCGTTCATGCGCGGATGGTTATAACCGTGAATGACACTCCACCACGAGGCCATGCCGTCAATCAACTCACGCCCGTCGGACAAACTGATCCGCACCCCTTTCGCCGAAACGACGTGATAAACCGGCAATTCCGAACACATGGCGCTGTAAGGATGCCATACAGACTGTTTATCTATGTTCAATAAATGTGTATGCTTGTCCATATCAGGGTTATCCGGTGGCGCCTGTCGCAATATCGGTGATACTCATCTTGAAATTTTAACTTAATTCAGTATGGGGAGTAACGACTGTGCCTGCCACATTTTCCAGAATAAACAGCGTTTTAAAAAATATTATTGCCTGTTTCCTGTTATTGACATCAACCTCCCCTGCCTTAGCGGAAAAAGCGGAGGAACCTGCCATGCAAGCTATTATTGAAACCCGACACGGTAATATTGAACTGCGTTTTTTCCCTGATATTGCCCCCGGTCATGTCGACAACTTTCTCAAACTCGCTGGCTCCGGTTTTTATGACGGGACAATATTTCATCGGGTCATCCCCGGTTTTATGATCCAGGGCGGCGATCCCAACAGCAGGGAAGCGGATAAATCAAAGCACGGCATGGGCGGCCCCGGCTATAACATCAAGGCCGAATTCAATGACCGCTCACACAAACGCGGCATCCTGTCCATGGCACGCTCAAATCACCCCGACAGCGCCGGTTCGCAATTCTTTATCGTCGTCAAAGATGCCACGTTTCTGGACGGTCAATATACGGCATTCGGCGAGGTCGTCAACGGCATGGAAGTCGCCGACAAAATTGTCTCACTGGAACGCGACAAACGTGACAATCCACTGGAACGTGTGGAGATGAAGGTAAAGGTGAACGTGATTGAGGAAGCGACGGACAAAACGGAGCCGGATAAAAAAATAGATTGATCACTGAGTGATTCGGGTCTCACTTAAATCAAACAGCACGCCGACAGTACCGATACAGAACAGTAAAACACCGGAGAATAAATGGCCGCGCTTTGCCCGCCCGGCCAGGCAAAACTATCTCCCGACGGTGGCGGCTCCCTCGCCACCCAACCATGTGGCCAAATACCCGATAATGAAGCCGATAACAGCTCCTTCTGCGACAAACCAGAACGGTGAAGTCAATATGCCATCTTTACCAAACATGGCAAACATGATCTCCTGAAAGCTGTCAAAAGCGAACAGGGTCAACACAAGGTTCATCCATGCACCCAACAGCGGCGCACGAAACCACCAGGGGAGCGGCAACCTGAATACGGGATGCCAGGTAAATACGCCGAACACCCCGATAATGGCGCCCATAGTGATGTACCATAGCAACACGCCCAAGCGAATTAACCAGTCTGCCTCCGGCCAGAACCAGGGCAACGTAACGAACCCGATCAGGCCGAAGAACAAGCCTGTCACCTTGCCAATTACGACACGTGTTACCAATGATGGATTTTTAAACATGGGGTCTCCTCCTGTTCAAGTAAATCTCTGATACTTCAAAAAGGTACGCCGGTTACAGATTTGCAAGCTGAAGCCCGTACTCACGACAATAGCTGATAATACAATATATGGGAGGGGAAGACCCGGCTAATTCAAGCAATAGCCTCGGGTCCCTGCCAGCACCCGTTTTCCCTCCAGTAACCGCGCACCTTCCCGCTCCAGATAACGTTTGACAATTTTCGGTGTAATGGCGCCGTCGGTCACAGTCTGATAAAACGGGATCAGAAGCCGACCGGTATCACACAGCAAGGTATGGCGGGGTACTGATCTGCATTTTTTACCTCCGCGTTGTCACCTGATACGGCAAGCACAACGCGCACCGTATGTGCCACCGATCAATCAAGCCGGGACGTTACGACTTCCTGATTACCCATATAGGCCCTCAATGCATCGGGAATGACAACGTTGCCCTCTTTATCCTGATAATTTTCCATAATGGCGATCAGGGTTCTGCCCACCGCCAGGCCGGATCCGTTCAGGGTGTGCAGCAATTCCGGCCTGTCCTTTTCGGGATTATGCCAGCGGGCGCGTATGGTGCGCGCCTGAAAGTCCTCAAAATTGCTACAGGAGGAAATCTCCCGGTATTGATTTTGTCCCGGCAGCCAGACTTCAAGATCATACGTCCTGGCCGCCGCGAACCCGAGGTCGCCCCCGCACAACGCGACGACACGGTAGGGCAGTTCCAGTCGCTGCAGGACAATCTCGGCATGACCGGTCAACGCTTCCAGCGTCTGACAGGAATCCTCCGGCCTGACCAGTTGCACCAGTTCGACTTTTTCAAACTGATGTTGCCGGATCATCCCCCGCGTATCCTTCCCGTAAGAACCGGCCTCGCTCCTGAAACAGGGCGAGTGACACACATATTTCACCGGCAATTCATCCGCACTCAATATACTGTTGCGGGCAATATTGGTCACCGGGACTTCCGCTGTCGGCACGAGATAAAAATCCTGCGCTTCAATATGAAACAACTCATCGGCAAACTTGGGTAATTGCCCCGTCCCCCGGCAACTCTCGGAATTGACGAGATAGGGCACATTCACCTCCTGATAACCATGTTCCCGGGTATGAATATCAAGCATGAACTGGATCAAGGCGCGATGCAGTCTGGCAATTGCGCCATGCATGACAACGAAGCGCGAGCCGGTGATCTTCGCCCCCGCCGCAAAATCAAGCAGCCCCAGCGCCTCACCCAGATCAACGTGATCTTTCGGCGTGAAGTCAAATTCCCGCGGTTCGCCCCGGCGTCGAATTTCCTCATTATCTTCATCACTGTCGCCTTCGGGCACGGACGGATGAGGAATATTGGGAATACCGGCGAGCGCATCATTCCATCTTGTCTTAATCCCATTGAGCTGCGCCTCGCATTCGCCGAGACGCCGTTTAATATCAGCCACGCCATCAACGATATATTGCGCGTCTTCGCCCCGGGTCTTCAACTCGCCGATCTGTTTCGACTTCAGATTGCGCTCGGCGCGCAGCGCCTCGGCCTCCATCTGGATTACGCGGCGCTTTTCTTCCAGGGACCTCAAGGCCTCCACATCAAATTCCATATTGCGCTTCTTCAGGGCGGCCGCCACCTTTTCAAGATCATGTCGTATCAAATGCGGATCCAACATAAGCGATTTCTCCAAACGATTTATAAATTTATCTGGCGCATGACAAACAGCCCCAGCCAACAGGTGCCGATACACAGACCAAGGGACAGCAAAATATTCAACACCCCTTTGAATATCGCCTGATTTTCTATCAGGGCGAGGGTCTCAAGCGAAAATGTTGAAAAAGTAGTAAACGCGCCCAGCAAACCGACGATTAAAAACGACTGCCACACCTCCGGCAATTCCCGCCGCTCCACCACAAACCCATAGAGAACGCCGATCAGAAACGACCCGACGACATTCACCACAAGCGTCCCGTAAGGGAACCCCCTGCCCAGCAACAGGTGAATCCCGCTGGAGAGACCGTAGCGAAACAATGCGCCCAGAGCGCCGCCAGCCGCGATTGAAGCAAGTTTCAATATCATTGATACACTCCGAATAGCGTCGGCATCAGGCCTTGTCCCTTCCCGATTTCTCCGAAGCCTCGTCAAGCGCACGCAAATGCGCCAGTTTCTCCGCTATCTTTATCTCCAGGCCACGGAGGACGGGATGATAATACCGTTTCGCCTCCATATCATCGGGAAAATAATGCTCTCCGGCGGCATAGCCCTCTTCTTCATTATGCGTGTAACGATACGCCTTGCCATAATCAAGCGATTTCATCAGTTTTGTCGGCGCATTGCGAAGCCGGAGCGGCACTTCCCTGGAACCAAGTTGTTCGGCGTCCCGCATAACCTCCTTGTAAGCCTTGTAAACGGCGTTGCTTTTCGCGGCACAGGCCAGATAAACGATTGCCTGCGCAATGGCGAGTTCCCCCTCCGGGGAACCCAGACGTTCCTGCGCCTCCCAAGCGTCCAGTGCCAGACGGAGCCCCCTCGGATCGGCGTTGCCGATATCTTCCGAGGCAATCCGTATCACACGGCGGGCAATATAAAGCGGATCGCAACCACCATCCAGCATACGGGCGAACCAATACAGGGAAGCGTCCGGATCGGAACCCCTGACCGATTTATGCAACGCCGATATCTGATCATAAAAAGCCTCACCCCCTTTATCAAAACGCCGGGGCGAACCGTCGATCAGCACATTGTTCAACACGGCTTCGGTGATCCGGTTTTCCTCTGCAAAATCCGCCGCGATTTCCAAAAGATTAAGCGCCCGTCGAACATCACCATCGGCAACCTCGGCAATTCTGGAAAATACCACTTCATCCGGTTTCAAATTCATTTTGCCCAGTCCCTTGTCTTCATCGGCGACCGCGCGCCGCAAAAGGGCACTGATACTCTTCGCATCGATTGCCTTCAACACATAGACACGCACACGGGATAACAGAGCGTTATTCAATTCAAAAGAAGGGTTTTCCGTTGTCGCGCCGATAAATATGACCGTGCCATCCTCCACATAAGGCAAAAAGGCATCCTGTTGCGCCTTGTTAAAACGGTGTGCCTCATCAACGAAAAAAACGGTGTCCTTGTGATACAGCTCACGATGCCGTTTAGCCTGTTCAATCGCGTCACGTATTTCCCTGACGCCGCTCAGCACGGCGGAGATAGACAGAAATTTCGCGTCACAAAGCATGCTGACGAGCCTTGCCAGGCTTGTCTTGCCCGTGCCCGGCGGCCCCCACAACACCATCGAATGCGGTCGTCCCCGCTCCAGCGCAAGGCGCAACGGTCTGCCTTCACCCAAGAGGTGCTCCTGCCCGATACAAGACGCAATGTCAGTCGGACGCATGCGGTCGGCGAGCGGACGATAATCCCGTTCATTCATGGCAATTCAGTTGGTCATTTATCTGTACTGTCAAACTTCCCGCGAATTGTGCAATGACCCCGATTCCACCCCGTTCGGAGATAACACCGCCAGATAAAAATAACACATCGCCACAGCCCGGGAAACACCCCGCCGGGGGACACGAACAGAGACAAGGCGGTATAAAGTTACTTCGCGCCGCTATTTTTTACCGCAAAAGCGATTATCGCTCCCCCCGACTATCGTCCCCCGGGGCGATGAACAGTAGCAACCACCAGGACTATATACAACGTTTTGATACCGGGAAAATATTACGCTGCTTCCCGCGCGAATCGATTTCCTGCCAGGCCTTTTCGCGCTTCCCTGAGTCCCCGATTCTTGAAAGATGCCCCGATCTGACCGGCGGCGGCTGAAACACGACACAAGATTTGTTTTTCCCTTCCCGCGCCAGGCCGACATTCTGCCTGAAAAACACCGCCCTGTCCGAAACCGTCCATCCGGGAAAATGACGACCCCGACCACAGTGAGGAGATTACCCGCGAAAATCCGGCAGAGAACCCCGACGCCGAACAAAAGCACCCTGAACGGAACGCCGGGCTTTCGTGGAAGCGTCTCTACACATGATATAATCGGCGGATGACGCGCTTAACGTCCAGGCCGCTCATTTTAATTGACGCGGGAGGCAGCCGCAACCCGAATGTCGGGCTGGGGCAGGTCGCCATGCAATACGCGCGTGCGCTGGTCACCCACCCCGACGAGGCATTCCAGTTCCGATTCCTCATCCAGCCCGGATTCCGCGCCTTCCCCGCCGCCATCCCCGCCGCCGACATCACAAAAGCCAAATTCTCCCCCACCGGGCTCATCCTCCGACTCTTCAACCGCAGGCATTCCCGCCGACGCTCAACCCAAATCGAACATAACCTCCGACACGCCCTGCACCGAAACCTCCACCCCCCGCATCCCAAAGACCGCGCCCCGTTCATCCTCACTATCCACGACATGCACTTCCTCCACGCGCGAAACGCCGCTGCCGTCATGCGCCAAATCCAGGAACAAATCGCCCGGGCCAGCGCCGTCGGATTCATCTCCCAACACGCGCGAAACCTCGCCGGGGAACATCTGGACTTCGCCGGAAAAATCCAGCGCGTCATCCACAACGGCGTGGAAAAGCCCCAGGCCGGGAGCAAGCCCGCGTGGTTTAATTTCACCCGTCCTTTTCTGCTTTCAGTAGCGACGGTCGAGCCGCACAAAAATCACATCGTCCTCCCCGACATGATGCGCCGCCTGCCCGAACTCGCCCTCGTCGTCGCCGGAAACCGAAAGCGCGGGTGCGCCGAAAAAATTGAGAAAAAAATCCAGCGCGGCGGACTGTCCGACCGGATTATCCTGCCCGGAATCGTCTCCGACAGCGAAAAAGCGTGGCTGCTGGAACATTGTGCCGGATTTGTTTTTCCCTCCCTGCGCGAAGGGTTTGGAATGCCGATTGTGGAGGCGCTGCATTTCGGCAAGCCGACCTTCTGCCTGCAAAACTCCGCCCTGCCCGAAGTCGGCGGACCCGCCGCGTATTACTGGGAGCACTGCGAACCCGAACACATGGCCGACGTCGTCCGCGAAAATCTGGACGCGAACCCGGACGCCGAGCAAAAGCGCCGCGAATGGGCCGCCCAATTCTCGTGGAAGCGAAACGCCGATGAACATATTAAACTCTACCGCGAAGTCCTGGCACAATGAACCACTTTGAATTTAAAAAGCCCCCCATTCCGGTTCGGCTGGCCCGCCGCCTGCTGCATGGCGCGATACTGCCAAAAAAAATGGAGCGCAAAGTGTGCCGCAACGGGATCACCTTGCGACTCACCGCGATGAATCCGCAGGAGCGCCTTCTGCTGAAGCGGGGGTTCATCGAGAGAGTGCAGTTTCCGCGATTTTGCGAAGGCGTTTCGGCTTTCGCCCCGACCGCGATGCTGGATATCGGCGCGAACCTTGGCTATTACGCCCTTCACGCCGCCCGGCTGGGCTTGTGTGAAAACATTCACGCGGTGGAAGGCTCGCCGCGATTCTTCAAGCGACTTCAGCGCAACATTGCGGCGAACGGATTTGAGAATCGCATCCGCCCGATTTTCGCCGCCGTCAGCGACAGTCCGCGCAAAATCCGCGTCAACACGCCGGACGAAATGCTGCGGGATGTCCAGACCACCACTCTGGACGAACTGTTTGACTTCAGGGGCGGACGGCTTGCGATAAAAATGGATATTGAAGGCCACGAGGAAAGCGCCCTGCGCGGCGCGGAAAATCTGCTACGGAACAACGACATTTTTCTGCAGGTTGAAATGTGGCCGCACAAGGTCGGATGCATTCGCCATTTGGAAAGCCGCGGGCTGCGCCTTGTCGCCAACACCGGAGGGGATTTTTATTTTGTGTCGTCCGGCGCGGGCGTTGCAACGCGGGCGGTTGACGAATTCGGCGGGCCGGACTTTTATTTTGTCCGCGAGGACTCCACCCGTCCCGATTCGGAAAGGATATAACTGGCATGCGGCTTCGCACCGCATTTCGCAATCTCCTGTGGCGGAGCGTTGGCGCTTATCCGGTCCGGATTTCGCGGTCTGCCATCCCCGGCATTGCTTCGTATGGCGCAAACTGGCGGACGGAAAGCGGGAGTCCGGCGCACTGGACATTCTGGAAAAACTGCCGTCTGGCGTCTGCTAGGAGTGGAATTGGGCGAAAATGGGGGAGGGAAATGCAAGTTGACGTTCGGCACTGGAGAGTGGCAAAATTGCGGACGTGAAAAATCCTCGTTGGGAAATGCAGAATCGCACGGTGGCGCAGCCCTTGGTTGTCGGACGAATGGTGGCTGTTTTTTTTCGGGTTTTACGCCCGCGAAAATGTGTTTGCTTGTGCTATTTGTTATCGCACCAACTGCCCTGAGATGCAAAATCAAGGACGGACGAAAATCCCATCTATTCCTCCCGAAATGGAAGCAGATGAGTATCTGAAAAAGCGAGTGGATAACCAAATTGATTGGTATAACCGGGCATCTATGAGTGCCAAACGCAAATATTTCACTGCTCGCACTCTGGAAATAGTGGTCGCCGCTTTTATTCCTTTTGTGCTCCATTTTTGGGAATGGGAGTACACGAGAAAAGTCGCTGCTTTTTGCGGCGTCCTGATTGTTGGAGTTAACGGACTGTTGGGGTTATACAAATGGGGCGATCTGTGGAAAAATTACAGGACGACTAGTGAGACCCTTAAACACCATAAGCATTTGTTTCTCGCTAAATCCTCCCCATACGACGGCGAAGACCCCTTTAACGCATTCGTTAATAATGCTGAGCGAATAATTTCGGAGGAAAATTCTGTTTGGAATCAAATTCCGTTTGAAAAACCGCGGGCTTCCGAATGAATAAAAAACCGCTGGCATTCATTTCGTATGTGTCTGAGAATTTAAAATCCGCGCAAATTCTTTACCATGCTTTGCGGGAACAGGCGCTTATTCGCCCATGGATGGCCCATGAAAACATGGAGGGCGGGGACAAATGGGAAGGAAAGCTGGAATCTAAAATTAAAAAAGAGGCGGATTTTTTTATCCCTCTCATCTCTCAACGATATAACCAGAAAACGGGGAAAGCGCAATCGGAAGTCAATTGGGCGTTGGAGAGAGAAAACGATATGCCAGATGAAAAGAAATTCATTATTCCTGTTGGGCTTCGTGGCTATGAAGAAATACACCCCAAACTTGGGAATTTCCATATGATCACCGGTAACAACTGGGACACAAAAATTTTGCGTCTCAATGCGGCAATGGGTGTGTCGCCCAAAGTCAACAAAAAAAACAGAGTTTCTTCGCTGGCGCACAATGGGGGGGTTCCTAATACTAATATCGCCACTCCGTGTTTTTTCCCCTCAATTTCAGGGTCCGCCAAAACCTCGGATACAGCTTTGGACCATCTCCAATTGATTGCGGGTCATAATCCAGTGGGTGCCTATTTGGTGTCGGCATATGACATTGCCAAATCCGAAGATTCGGATAGTTTCATTGACTTAATCCGAAACAGCAGGCCGCAAATGCAGGTACTACTCGACTCCGGAATCTATGAGCGAAAATGGTTGCACAGGGAAAAAACGGATTCTGAGAAGAAAAGAATTTGGGGAATCCATGACTATCACGAATGGGCTCGGAAGACGGACTTTGATGCTTGTTTTCCTTACGACGAATTTCGCAAACTTGGAAAAAACCCGAAAAATGCCGCTCAAGCCATTGCCCGAGAAATTAATGATGGGCGCGACAAGCTGGGAACACATAATCTCTACCCGATTGTCCACCCCAAAAACTTACACCTCAATGGCTGCGACAAGGATTTCATATCGTTTTGCGTGGAGGTGGCTTTGTCTATGCCCTCCTCTCGTGCTGGTATGCTTGCCATTCCGGAACGGGATCTTGGTAGCGAAATTTTCGAAGTTGCCGCCAACATCAAAAGGATACGCGTGTCTTTGAACAAGCGGCTAAAAAAGCACTATCCTTTGCACATTCTGGGGGCAGGTAATCCACTGTCAATTCTGGTTTACTCAGTTTGTGGTGCCGACAGTTTCGACGGAATTGACTGGTGCCAAACCGTCGCGGAGTACGACACCGGACGACTCTATCATCCGTATCTTTTTCCCTTATTTGACAAGGGAGAATACCCGCACTCCCCCGATGATTCTTCCCCTCGGGTCCGCATGTTGGCCCACAATCTGTCCTTTTATGCCCGCTGGATGGAAGAAATACAAAAAAAAGCGCAGAATAATACCATTGGAAAAATGCTTGGCAGATGCCTTCCTAAGAGCGCCGTTGATAAGGTGCAAAAAATTCTCCGGTCATGAAAGTAGTACCATTGGTCTCTGGCGGTGCTGATTCCTCTCTGATGTCTCTCCTCCTTCGGGATGGCGGCTATTCTCAAACGCCTCTCTTTGTAAATTATGGCCAACGGGCTGTTATGCAAGAATGGAAAGCTTGCGAGGCGCATCACAGGCGGTTTGATCTTCCCATCCCCACGAGGGTCGAATTGTCCGACTACGGGAACCTCATTCCGTCCGGACTGACTAATCCCCGTCTGGATTTGGTAAAGGATGCATTCCTGCCCGGTCGCAACATGCTTTTTCTCTTGGCAGGCGCTTCCTACGCCCGCGTTACGGGCGCGGAAGCAGTTGCTATTGGACTCTTGAATGAGGAAACCCACATTTTTCCGGATCAAACTTCTTCTTTTCTGGAAGCGGTGGAGACTACGCTGACATTAGCAATTGACAAAAAAATCAAAATTATAGCCCCATTGCAGGATTTCTATAAGCGTGATGTTATCGCGTTGGCGGCTGATTATGGCATAATTGGTACATACTCATGCCACAAAGGGGAAGATGCCCCCTGCGGCAAATGCATTGCCTGTGGTGAATTTACCCAGTCTTGAACCAAAGGAGAACAAAAAATGGGCGGATCCGGCGGCGGCTTCACGCGACGCGACAATCAAATTCTGCGAAATCTTGCACAAAAGCGGATGCGGGGGACATTGGACGGAATGAGCAGGAAAAACTGCTTCATCAGTTTTTCTTACGAGGATGACTCCAAGGCAGTGAACGCCCTCCGTGCTCAAGCCAAGAACGACAACCTGGACATCAATTTCAACGATTACTCGTTGAAAGAACCGTTTGACAGCAAGCGAGCGGAATATATCAAGCGAAAAATCCGCGAAAAGCTGGGGCACTGCTCAACCACAATTGTCTATTGCACCAAGGCATCGGCTAAGAGCAAGTGGGTCAATTGGGAAGTGGAGATCAGCCTGCACCTGGGCAAGAAAGTGGTCTGCATGTACAAAGGGGAAAAACCTCCCTCCAAATATCCCCCGGCCGCCAAGCAGGCGATCAAAGAGGGGAAAGTAAAAGCCGTTCAGTGGAGTACGGAAGCACTTATGGAAGCGATTAACGACTGATCATCTGTTTTTGAAAAATGAAATTTACGCAAAAGGGATTGGCTCGGGAGAATGCCCGGAGGACTCCAAATGATTGAATGGTGCGCACCTCTTTTGCCTGCTTCTGTGGCATGGATTGCCGGATACATTTTTCTGCTCAGGGATGAATCCAATTCTTACACTCCCCCCGATTGGATGCCCACTTTCATGGCGCCCGTTGTTAAGTGGCTTATGCCTGACAGAAGCCCTAAGGAGATCGATGTTTCCGATAACAACTTGCCAGAAATAAAAGAAGATAACGGGCAATCCCAAATTTTCCTAAAAGAAGCGGTTCGCCTGGCTGAAGAGCGCATGAAAGCTCAAGAAGAGGTTACTAAAATTCTGCAAGGAAAAGCGTATGCGCTGGGGACGCTGTGCGTCCTGATTATGGTTTTTATGTATTCCAAGTTCTCGGACACACATTGGCTAACGCTGATGGCGTATGTCTCTCTTTTTTTCTCCGTATTATACAGTGCGGGGGCAATTAATTTTGCTCGGCATGGACAAAGAGGACTTCCACCTTCTTCCTGGATTTCCGAATGGATGAATATCGCAAAAATGCTTCACGCTGTTCTTCAAGAATACGAACATCGGATAGGAATAAACGCGAAAACCAACAAAAAAAAATCCCGATATCTATACCACGCAAGATGGTTGTGGGTGATTGGAGCCGGGGCATGTTTGGGAGTAATGGCGAAAGGAAACGACCATGTTGTATGCACATGCGGCTGGCTGACATAATCAGCCAGCCGTTGCGCTAGCGGGAACCTCCTAGCGATTGCCCTTTTTGGATTCTTTTTGGTTTTTTTGGTTTTTTGGCTTTTTTGGCTTTTTTGGTTTTAGTCGGGCGGTCTCAACCCGTAGGAACACTCCTTCCGGGTCACGGGTCGACGCGGTCTCGGACTGCTCGGCCTGCTCGGCCCGTACGACCACTCCTTCCGGGTCACGGGTCGGCGTTGGAGGAGGAGATGTCGATTTATTGGATGGTTTGGTGGGCATAACGATTTTCTCCTTTGAGGTGGTTTTGCCAAAATTTCCGCCTTGATTATATACCAATTTTATAAAATTACGTTTTCCTGGCAATAAAATCTTGCCGAGATACATTCTCAATTCAATGCCCCTTGCCCCAAAATCCAATCTGCAGGATTCCCCGCCGTTTTGTTCCGATACCCCGTCGGAGGGTGTGATATTTTCCGCCAGACGCTGCGGAGGATTGTGCGCTATTTATGCGCATGCTTCACGCCGCCCGCTCCTTTTGCCTTGCCCACTGTCGAGGCGTGTCCAGAGAGACAAAATTCCCCCCCTGCCCGGCCCCGCCGGAAGACTGCGCGGCGGCAGGCGAAATGGTTTAAACTGGCACCCATGTCATCCGAAGACAAAACCCCGGAGCAAAAAATCCGCCGCTACACCGAGCGAATGCGCGACATCCGCGCCGGAAACCCCGTGGACGAAACCGCCTATTACGGCGCACTGGAAGACCTTCTGAACGCCGTTGGCACGGAACTCAAGCCCAAAGTCCTCGCCAACTTCGGGCTCAAACAAGAGGGGCACGGACTCCCCGACTTCGGCCTTTACACCGCCGAGCAAATCAAGCGCGGGAAAAAAAGCGCCGACTCCGCCCACCGCGAAAAACCCGAACGCGGCGCGGGGGAGGTCAAGGGACTCGCCGCCGACATCGGGGAACTCGCCCGATCCGCACAAGTGGGAAAATACCTGGACGGATACGGTCTCGTCCTCGCCACAAACTATCGCCAATTCGCGCTGGTGGAGCGCGACAAAAACGGAAACCCCGTTATTCTGGAATCCCGCCAACTCGCCGAAAGCGAGGACAAATTCTGGCGCGAACTGCACTGCATTCCCAAGGAGCGCGGCGCCGCCGTGTGCGAATTCCTGCGCCGCGCAATGACCCGCAACGCGCCCATTTCCAAAGCCGAGGATGTCGCCAACCTGCTCGCTTCCTACGCCCGCGAAGCCGCCGTAATTCTGGAAAGCCGGGACGCCTCCGCGCTGGCGCCGCTGCGCGAAGCGCTGGAATCCTCACTCGGGACCCAGTTCCAGGGAGAAGATGGCGACCATTTCTTTCGCTCCACCCTGGTGCAAACCGTCTTTTACGGGCTCTTCTCCGCATGGATGGAATCCGACGACGACAAAAAGTTTGACTGGAAAAGCGCCGGTTTCGCCGTCAAAACGCCGGTCATTCGCACCCTGTTCGCCGAAATCGTCAACCCCCGTCGGATAGACGACCTGGGAATCCGACCCCTGCTGGACTCCGCCGCCGCCGGACTCAACCGCGTGGAAAACAAAAGCACGCTCTTCAGCGTCATGGGCGCCTTCGCGGCCATCCAGCATTTTTACGAGCCATTCCTCGCCGCCTTTGACCCCGAACTGCGCAAGCAACTCGGCGTTTGGTACACGCCGCCCGAAATCGTCCGCTACATGGTCCGCCGCGTCGATTCCGTCCTGAAAACCGAACTCAACCTGCCGGACGGACTCGCCGACGACCGCGTCCGCGTGCTGGACCCTTGCGGCGGAACCGGCGCGTATCTGGTGGAAACCCTGCGAGTCATCGGCGAAACCCTGGAAAAGCGCGGCGACGGAAAAGCCCTGGCCGCGCACGGAATGTGCCGTGCCGCAAAAGAGCGCGTGTTTGGCTTTGAAATCCTGCCCGCGTCTTTTGTCGTCGCCCATTGGCAGATTGGCGCGCTGCTGGCGAAAGAAAACGCCCCGCTGAACGACGGCGATCGCGCCGCCGTCTATCTCACCAACTCCCTGACCGGTTGGGAAAAAGACCCGCAGATTAAAATCGCCTTTCCCGAACTCGCCGACGAGCGCACCGCCGCCGGAAAAGTCAAGCGCGAGGAAAAAATCCTTGTCATCATTGGAAATCCGCCCTACAACGCATACGCTGGAACCGCGCCCGAAGAGGAGGGCGACCTGGTCGCGCCTTACAAGGAGGGACTGCGGGAAGAATGGGAAATCAAAAAATACAATCTGGACGACTTGTTTGTCCGCTTTTTCCGAATCGCGGAAAACCGAATCGTCAAGACCGGACGGGGCGTCGTCTGCTACATTTCAAACTCCGCCTACGCGACCGAGCCGTCCTTTGTCGTGATGCGCAAAAACCTCCTGCAAAATTTCAGCCGCGTCTGGATTGACAACATGAATGGCGACAGCCGTGCCACAGGAAAGAAAACGCCGGACGGACATCCCGACCCGTCCGTCTTTTCCACCAACATGAACAAGGCCGGAATCCAGGTCGGAACCGCCGTCGGACTGTTTGTCCGCAAATCGGACGACCCTTCCGCCGCAGAAGTGCATTACCGCGATTTTTGGGGAAAGGAAAAGCGCGACGAACTGGAGGCGAGTCTGGAATCCGGCAAGCCGGAATATCAAGCGCCGTCTCCCGCAAAACATAACCGCTTGTCGTTTCGCCCGATGCAGGTGCGGGAGGATTATTTGCGGTGGCCGCTACTATCGGGTTTATTTGGAAAATACTACGATGGCATGGATGAATGCCGAGGCGGCGCTTTGTCCGACTTTCATCGCGAGCCGCTGGAAAAGCGGATGCGGGATTATTTCAATCCCCGAATAGAGTGGGCTGCTTATCAGACGATGGGCGGTGGCTTGTCGCGGGACGCGGCGGGGTTTGACGCGCAAGCGACGCGGCAAAAGGCGCTGGAGGTTGGATTCAATCCCGACAACATTGTGCGCCACGCACGTCACCCGATGGACCCCGACTTTTGTTATTACTCCGACATTTCGCGATTGTGGAATCGTCATCGGCCAGAATTGCGACAACAAGCGAAGGGAGAAAACATGTTCCTGCTCTCCCGCAAAGGCGGAGCGGTTTCCCCGGAGGGTTCCCCGATGTTTTGGTCCCGCGCAATTGTCGACCGTGGATTATTGCGCGGGCTCGCGCAACATTTCCCCATTCGCTTGTGGGGCGAGGAGATGGGAGAGCAGAAGTCGTTGCCGAATTTGTCGGCGTTGGGCGCGGGATATTTGAGGGGGTTGGGGTGTTCGGATTTGGATTCGGGGATGGAAGATTTGTTTTATCACGCGCTGGCGATGGGATATTCGCCAGAGTATCGCCTGGAAAACGCGGATGGACTGCGAATCGACTGGCCGCGGATTCCGCTGCCTCGGACGCGGTCGGCTTTGGAGAAGTCGGCGGCCCTGGGTCGGCGTGTTGCGGGTTTGCTGGATTCGGATGTTCGCGTGGAGGGATTGGATTCGGGTGCGGTTTTGGAGATATACAGGAAACTGGGCGTTTTGTGCGGAGGGAAGTCGGGTGTGAATATGCGCGTTTCGGCGGGTTGGGGTCATCGTGACGGAAAGGGCAAGGTTTTTCCAGGTTCGGGGTTGGTGGCATTTCGGAGTTGGGACGAGGAGGAGTTGTCGTCGGACGTTGACGGGGATGCTTTGGGTCGGGCGGTGGATGTGTATTTGAACGGTGAGGAGGGGAACGGGACTCGTTGGAGCGGGGTTCCGGAGCGGGCGTGGCATTATCGGATTGGTGGATATCAGGTGTTGAAGAAGTGGCTGTCTTATCGTCAGGAGTCGGTGTTGGGTCGGGATTTGCGGGATGAGGAGGCGTTGCATTTCACCGGGATGGTTCGGCGCTTGTCGGGTCTGGTTTTGTCGGGGCCGAAGCTGGACGCGAATTATCGGGCGGTGCGGGATGATTCGGCGGAATGGGGGGAAGTGATAAAATAGGCGGCATGAAAAAGGGGCTACGCGACACTTGGGCGAATATCCGCTCCCGCACGGAATGGTGGTCGGTGTTCGTCATGATTTTGACGGCGCTGGCGGCGTTGGCGGTAATGCTCATATTTGGCTTTGTTCCATTGTGGTTCCCGAAGGAATGGGAATGGGGGAAAGACGAGATGTCGATTCTGGAACGAATGAAATTCGCCGCTTATCTGGTGGGTGGGGTATTCCTTATTTGGCAGTTGCGAATTTCCAATCGCCGCGCCACGGCTTTGGAAAAAACCGCCGCCAGCGGCGAAAAGGGCAACATTACCGAGCGCTTTAAAAATGCCATTGAGCATTTGGCTGACGAAATGGATTCCGTGCAAATAGGCGGGATCTACACCCTCTATCATGTCGCCAAAGAGGCGGCGGAATACAAAGAAACGGTGCTTAAAATCCTCCTCGCGCATCTGCGAAAAATCATGGTGAGGAAAGAAAACCCGGATGACCAGGTCGTCATGGCCATTTTGGATGCCTTGTTTGCACGCCGGGGTGAAAAGCCACTGTTTGAATCCATTGACTTGTCCTATGTCAATTTGAAGAAAATCGGTCTTAGGGGACCGAGTCTGTTTCCCTATAATTTAAGTACGATCAGTGGCGCGATGGATTTGGACTTAACCGGGGCTTGGCTCTTGGAAGTCGATTTGAGCGGAGCGGATATGTCGCATTCTGTCTGTGAAAAGACTACCTTTTACTTCGCCGTCTGCGTCGGGACAAAGTTCCATTATGCTACATTCAATGGCGCTTCATTCGATGGCGCTTCATGCAATGGCGCTTCATGCAATGGCGCTTCATTCTGTGGTGCTTCATTTGATGACGCTTCATTTGTTGGCACCGATCTCAGCGAAGCGGATATGTCGCATTCTGTCTGTGACGGGACCATCTTTAACCATGCCGTTTGCGTCGGGACATGGTTTAAAGAGGTTACGTTCAAAGGCGCTTCATTTATTGGCACCGATCTCAGCGAAGCGAATTTTCGTGAGTCAAATATCACGGCCGAACAATTGCTTGAGGCAAAAACCCTGTATAAAGCAAAACTCCCGGATGCCGTCCGCGAGGAGATTATGCGGGAGAGGCCGCGGTTGCTTGATAAGCCGGACGAGGACAAATAGAGTTTGTCGGGTCTTCCCTCACGCCACCGCTGGAACGGCAATACAGGTTTAATCACCCCCGCATGATTCCCCCGAATACTTCCCGACCCTGAATGTCCGAAATGAAACTCGCCCTGCTGTGTGTTACCACCTGCAAGCGCCCGCGGGGGTTGATGTGGCTTTGAACGGTGAGGAGGGAAACGGGACTCGTTGGAGCGGGGTTCCGGAGCGGGCGTGGCATTACCGGATAGGGGGATATCCGGTGTTGAAGAAGTGGCTGTCTTATCGTCAGGGGTCGGTGTCGGGTCGGGATTTGCGGGATGAGGAGGTGCTGCATTTCACCGGGATGGTTCGGCGCTTGTCGGGTCTGGTTTTGTCGGGTCCGGAGCTGGACGCGAATTATCAGGCGGTGCGGGATGATTCGGCGGAATGGAGGGAAGTGATAAAATAGGCGGCGTGATGCAAAAATTGCGCGACAAGGTACTCCCCAAACTCCTTTGGGCAGGGAAACGGATTTTCGCCGTCTTAATGCTGGCGGCGCTGGTGGTGTTCGGCGCGGCCGATTTCGCCCATCTGTTTTTGCCCGACGAGTGGATGCAGGAAAAAACGCTGGTTTTGGAGTGGGTGCAGTTCGCCGCTTATTTGGCGGCAGTCGGGATTGTTATCTGGAAGTGGCGGGGCATTCAATCGTGGGGCAAGCGGCTTCTTGACTTGCGAAAGCAGTGGCCGGTCTCCGACATGATTTTGGCGGCGTTGGCAGTCATGGGGATCATTGGTTTCGCCCCTCTTTTGCTTCCGAAGGAATGGATGGCGCCGGATACCTCCGTTCTGCAGCGACTTCAATTCGCCGCTTATCTGGTGGGTGGAGGATTCCTTATTTGGCAGTTGCGAATTTCCAATCGCCGCGCCACGGCTTTGGAAAAAACTGCCGCCAGCGGCGAAAAGGGCAACATTACCGAGCGCTTTAAAAATGCCATTGAGCATTTGGCTGACGATAATGGTTCCGTGCAAACAGGCGGAATCTACACCCTCTATCATGTCGCCAAAGAGGCGGCGGAATACAAAGAAACGGTGCTTAAAATCCTCCTCGCGCATCTGCGAAAAATCACGGCGGAAAAAGAAGAGCCGGTTGACCAGGTCGTCATGGCCATTTGGGATGCCTTGTTTGCACGCCGGGGTGAAAAGCCATTGTTTGAGGCCGTTGACTTGTCCTATGTCAATTTGAAAGGAATTGGACTGAGGGGAATGCGGCCGTTTTTTTATAATTTAAGTACGATCGGGCGTGCGATGGATTTGGACTTAACCGGGGCTTGGTTCGGGAGCGCCAATTTGAGCGGAGCGCATATATCGTTCGCTATCTGTGAAAGGACCAATTTTAATCACGCCGTCTGTGTCGGGACACACTTCTATTTCATAAAGAAATTCGAAAATGCTTCATTTATTGACGCTGATCTCAGCGAAGCGAATTTTCTTGAGTCAAATATCACGGCTGAACAGTTGCTCGGGGCAAAAACCCTGTATAAAGCAAAACTCCCGGACGCCGTCCGCAAGGAGATTATGCGGGAGAGGCCGCGGTTGCTTGACAAGCCGGACGAGGACAAATAGAGTTTGTCAGGTCTTTCCTCACGCCACCGCTGCAACAGCAATACAGATTTAATCGCCCCCGCATGATTCCGCGAATGCTTCCCGACCCTGAATGTCCGAAATGAAACTCGCCCTGCTGTGCGTTACCACCTGCAAGCGCCCGCGGGGATTGATGTGACTTTGAACGGTGAGGAGGGGAGCGGGACTCGCTGGAGCGGGGTTCTGGAGCGGGCGTGGCATTACCGGATTGGTGGATATCCGGTGTTGAAGAGGTGGCTTTCGTATCGTCAGGGGTCGGTGTTGGGTCGGGATTTGCGGGGTGAGGAGGCGTTGCATTTCACCGGGATGGTTCGGCTGCTTGTCGGGTCTGGTTTTGCCGGGTCCGGAGCTGGACGCGAATTATCAGGCGGTGCGGGATGATTCGGCGAAATGGGGGAAGTGATAAAACAGGCGGCATGAAAAAGTGGCTACGCGACACTTGGGCAAATATCCGCTCCAGCGCGGAATGGTGGCCAGCGTTTGCCATGATGGCGGCGCTGACGGCATTGGTGGTAATGCTCATATTTGGCTTTGTTCCATTGTGGTTCCCGGAGGAATGGAAATGGGGGAAAGACGAGATGTCGATTCTGAAACGAATGAAATTCGCCGGTTATCTGGTGGGTGGGGTATTCTTTATTTGGCAGTTGGAAATTATGTGGCGGTTGGAAATTTCCAGGTACCTCGCCACGGCTTTGGGAAAAACCGCCGCCAGCGGCGAAAAGTGCGACATTATTGAGCGCTATAAAAATGCCTTTGAGCATTTGGCTCACGAAACGGATTCCATGCAAACAGGCGGAATCCACATCCTCCATCATATCGCCAAAGAGGAGGAGGAGGAACACAAAGAAACGGTGCTTGAAGCCCTCCTCATGTATCTGCAAAAAATCACGGCGGAAAAAGAAGATCCGGTTAACCAGACCGTTATGGCCATTTGGGATGCCTTGTTTGCACGCCGGGGTGAAAAGCCATTGTTTGATGCCGTTGACTTGTCCCATGTTAATTTGAAAGGAATTGGTCTTGGGGAAATGCTGCTGTTTCCTTATAATTTAAGCACGATCAATGGCGCGAGAGAGTTGGACTTAACCGGGGCTTTTTTCGAGAGCGCCAATTTAAGCGGAGCGGATATGTCGCATTCTGTCTGTGACGGGACCATCTTTAACCATGCCGCCTGCGTCGGGACACGGTTTAAAGAAGTTACGTTCAAGGGCGCTTCGTTTATTGACGCCGATCTCAGAGAAGCGGATTTTCGTAAGTCAAATATCACGGGCGAACAATTGCTCTGGGCAAAAACCCTGTATAAAGCAAAACTCCCGCCTGCCGTCCGCAAGGAGATTATGCGGGTGAGTCCGCGGTTGCTTGACAAGCCGGACGAGGACAAATAGAATTTGTCGGGTCTTTCCTCACGCCACCGCTGCAGCAGCAATACAGATTTAATCGCCCCCGCATGATTCCGCGAATGCTTCCCGACCCTGAATGTCCGAAATGAAACTCGCCCTGCTGTGCGTTACCACCTGCAAGCGCCCGCGCATGCTGGAGGCGGCGCTGGAGTCGCTGGAGCGTGCCGGAGTCGCCCGGGGATGGACGGCGAAAATGCTGGTGCTGGACAACGACGCCGCGGAGACCGCCCGTCCGGTTTTTGAGGCAAAATCCGCAAGCGCCGTGTTTCCCGTTCGCTACGCGGTGGAGTCACGGCGCGGATTGTCTGTTGTCCGCAACCGCGCCATAGAGGAGGCGCTGGCCGAAAACGCCGACGCGCTGGTTTTCTTTGACGACGATCAGGTCGCCCATCCGGGCTGTTTGCGCTCTCTTTTGGAGGACATGGAAAAATCCGGCGCGGATATCATTAACGGTCTCGTGACCCGTGTCTGGCCGGGGAATGCCCGCCCGTGGTGGGCGCCGAAAGACCGTCTTCCGCCGCAAAACGGGCCGGAAAAAACCGGCGCCTGCGCCACCAACCTGACCGCATTCGCCCGCTGCGTGATTTCGCAGATGCGCTTTGATGAGCGTTTTAACTTCAGCGGATTTGAGGACATTGAATATACCCGCCGCGCAGTCGGGGCGGGTTTTACGGTTTTTCACTCCGCCCGCTCCCGCGCTGACAATTATGTCGCGCCCGTCCGCGCCACCTTTGGCAACTACGCCAGGAGGCTGTGGGGCGGTAACGCGGCACAGGCGCAGATTTTCAAGGACTCCAACCCGCACGGGGCGCATCGCCTGACATTAAAAGGATTGGGAAAAGTGATCAAGGGCGTTTCGCTGTGTGCGCTGGTGCCGTTTTCGCCGCGCAGGTTCGGGCAAAAGGCGGCGAAGAACATCATCGCCGGGGGCGGCATGATTTGCGGCGTGTGCGCCTTTGGCAACTACGAAAGATACCGCGAGATTGAGGGAGAGTAGCACAGATCAGGGTGCGCAGGATTGTTGGGATTTTGGCGCGGGGGAGTCAAGGCGGGTGCGCAGATTTTCAAAAATAGAATTGGCTGGCCGCCGCACGTTCTTGTCGAAATTTGCGCGGCGCATCGCCTCATTCCACAAATGGACAGCGTGCGCGTTTTCCAGGTGCGCCATTCCGTCCAATGGACGGGATAAAAACATTAAGGCGGATGGACAAAGAGAATCAATCCATGACCGGGCACGGCTTGTCCGAATAATTTGGGCCATTTTGTGTGAACTTCACGGAACCGGGCTGATTCCCCCGCCGCAAACGCCGCCAGAAAAGACACCAGCGCCCGGCGGGTGAACTCCAGGACAACGGCGAAAAAGGCCGGCAGCATCGCGCCACCATGTCGCACGAAAGGGAATGTCCGGCAGGAAAACGGAGAATGCCGACAGCCACCCTGTCACCCGCTCTGGTTGCCAAAAACAACTTCCTCCGAAAAATCAAACGGGCGCAGGCAGACAACATCCATGTCTACCCACCAACCGCCGTGCGTCAGCAGCATCTCCCCTCGGCACAAATTCGAGAATCCCGCCACCGATCCGATTCCCGCGCCAGACGGATGAAATGGATCCGCAAACCACAACCTGTATCACGGACGAACAGTTGCTCAAAGCAAAAATCCTGTATGAAGCAGCGCACCCGGACGCCGTCCGCGAGGAGATTATGCAGAAAAGACCGCGGTTGCTTGACAAGCCCGACGAGGACAAATCCAGTTTGCTGGATTTTCCCTCGCGCTACCGCTGGAGCGGCAGTACAGAGAAGGTTTAATCACCTCCGCCTGATTCCCCGAATACTTCCCGAACCCGAATGTCCGAAATGAAACTCGCCCTGCTGTGCGTGACCATCTGCAGGCGCCCGCGTTATTGTTCTGGACGATTCTCATCGCGCCATTAAACATTATCGCGTCCGCGAGGAATTGCAAAACAATTCCGAATGGCGAACGATTCTGGAGCGCCAGGACGACCGAAACGGATGGTGTTTTTTGTCGGGCAGCACTGAAAAATGCAGTGCGCGAAATTTTTGCGGCGGCTAACGATTAACGGAGCGGCTTTCCGCCTTTCTCGGCGGATGCATCCGGCAATACAAAAACTGCCCCCAGCGGTCGCCTTTTCGCAAAAGGGAACCGGCAATTTTTTCCGCCAAGTTGCGCGACGGGGGCGTAGTGCCCACGATTGTTGTCTCTGCGCCTGATTGTCGCGCAGGCGGTGGGTCCACAAAATAAAACGCCACACCGTTTTTCCAGTATTCGGCGTAAATCGCATCTATTCCAGCGCGAATTTCATAGCAATAGTCCAGCAGTTTTTCCGCCGCCGGACGGCGAATGACATAGGCCGCAGTTGTCCACACTCGCCGCTTGTGCCGCGCCAAACGCCGCCCGACGCCGATATCGCCCAAAATGCAGTCAATCGGGCGGTTGTCCCCGCCCGACAGCAGTATCAATTCCCACTGCCAGCCGACTTCCGGCAGACACGAAACCACCTCAAAAAAATCCTCGTCCCACACCGCATCGTCCTCCAGAACGACAGCAGATTCAATTTTTTCGTCAACGATTCGCCGCCACAAATTATAGTGGCTCAAATAGCAGCCGATTTCCCCGCACAGGAGTTGATACCTGAATTTGACGCGGTATTTTTTCGGATTCAGGCGGCCGGCGAGTTCGGTCAAGTCCAGCGTCGCGCCGTCAACTGCATCCACAATTTCGTGGGAAACACCGGCCGAATCCAGGCGATGGCAAATGTCCGCCCGTCGCTCTGTCGCTCGCGCAAGCGAAATCACAAAAATCGGCGGCAAAGAATCGGGCAGCATATGCAATTATGGCGCGGGATCAAATTTGGCGCGCAGATTCTCAAAAACCGAATCGGCGGGAAACCGCCCGTTCTTGTCGAAATTTTCACGGCGCATTAGTTCATTCCACAAGTGGATAGCGTGGGCTCCATTCAAGCGATTCATTCCATCCGCAAGCGTTCCGTCAAAAACCCCGCGCCATTCCGTCCAATGGACGGGATAAAAACATTGCTGCGGGTGAGCAAAGAGAATCAATCCATGATGGGCCACGGCTTGTCCGAATAATTTGGGGCCAGTTTGTGAGAACTTCACGGAACCGGGCTGATTCCCCTGTCGAAAACGCCGCCAGAAAAGACGCCAGCGTTCGGCGGGTGAACTCCAGGACAACGGCGAAAAAGGCCGGTGGCATCGCGCCACCATGTCGCGCGAAAGGGGATGTCCGGCAGGAAAACGGAGAACGCTGACAGCCGCACTGTCACCGTTCTGGTTGCCAAAAACAACTTCCTCCGAAAAATCAAACGGGCGCAGGCAGACAACATCCATGTCCACCCACCAACCGCCGTGCGTCAACAGCAATTCCCAGCGAAAAAAATTCGAAAATCCAGCCAACGAACCGATTTCCGCACCAGACGAATAACGGAAAACCTTTTCTTTTGGCAAGATGTCGCGGGCATCGCGCAAATCCGCACCGGACGGGACATTGCCGATTTCGTCATAGGCGTAAAGATGAAACGGATACCCGTTTGCCAAAAATGACGCAATACACAGGCGCTCCACAGCAGACAACGTATCGCCAATCCAGAGAGATCGAATCGGCTCGCGGGAAACGGCGGACGCTTGGGAAGCAGGAGACATTCCGCGAATTATACAGGACTCACCCCGCTCTGCTAAATTTTTTCTTGTTGCCCTGAAAATGCCTAACGGCATCCGCGAGGTGTTGCGCCCATGTGAAATTCTGATCCTCCATATACACATACCACCGGCCGTTATCGAGACGAGAGGGCTCGCCCTTGCCATTTTTGTGTTTGTAATCCACTCCCATCTCATCCCACACTTGCGCGATTTTCCGCGAGACCCCAAACATCATCCCCATAGTAACGCGATCGGTGGTATTAACCTTCCCTCCCGCCCGGGCTTTAGCGGAAGAAGAGTCGGCCTGCAACCACAGCGGCTTGAGTTCGGAAGCGAAAGTACGCAATCCTCCGGCCTCTTTCCAAAAGGCATTGGTTGTCGCTTGACTCGTTGACGACATTGTCGGTTTTCTCCTTGTTTTAATGGGTGCGAAATGCATTATAGCGCTCATTCCCGCCCCGGCCAGAAATGCATTTTCCCGAAAACAACCGACCACCAGAGGACTCGCAGGCGGACGCGGGAAAGCGCCCGGCGCCCGAATTCGCTTTCGCACAGTTTTTCGGCGAAAGCCGGAAATTTGCGCCAGTGCCGTTTTCGCCGCGCAGGTTCGGGCAAAAGGCGGCGAAGAACATCATCGCCGGGGGCGGCATGATTTGCGGCGTGTGCACCTTTGGCAACTACGAAAGATACCGCGAGATTGAGGGAGAGTAATCCAGGCTTCCCCACGTTACCGTGGCATCAAAGATTCATTCCCCTACCCGCACAACCCGCACACCCTCCTGGTCCGGAATGTAGCGCCACGGGTCCACCACTACTGAACCCGCCGGGAATTTTATTTCGCGAAACAGTTCGTGCCTGGTGCCGATCAGAAACACCGATGGCTCGAATTTCGGCATATCCCCGTCCAGATGCGGGTCCCACACCGCCGGATCTTCCCCCCGCTCGCGTAAAATGCCCTCCAGCAAAAGCGCTGGACTTCCCACAACGATGTTCGACTCTGGCTTGAACGAACGCCCCAATATCACTTTCGGCAGGTCCTGCCCGTATTCCTCCATCAAGTCCGCCAGCCATTCGGTCTGTCGCTCCCGCGCCTGCATCAGCGAATCAAAAAAATCATGACTCAAATTCAATTCCCGCGCCAGCCACGACAGCGCAATGTTGTCGCGTGGATGGTAGCCGCCGCCGTCTCCCATGCCGCCGCGCAGATATGCCGGACTTATCAGCCGGGTCGTTGCCAGCGCAATGGAATCCGACACCGCGTCCACATTCGCCCCGGTCTTGTGGCAAATTTCCATGATTGTGTTGATGAACGCGATTTTCATGCTGATGAATGTGTTGTAGGAAACTTTCGCCAGTTCCGCGCTGGCGATGGTCGTCTGAAAAACCGGCGCATCGTGAATGGTTGCGTAAAACCGTTTTGTCACCGCCGCCGCATCGTCGTCGTCGGCGCCCAGCAACACAAACTCCGGGTGCAGAAAATCCCGCATCGTTGTTCCCGCCGCAATGAAAAACGGGTTGTAGCAAAGCCGGATATGCGGATTCAGCAGTGGGCGAATTTCCCGTTCAATCGTCCCCGGCAGCACGGTGGAAATGACAATCACAACCTTGTCCTCCCCGCCTCGCCCGATTTCATCGGACAGGGACTTTATGCCGGATTTCAGCGCCGAGTAGTCAAAATCCGCCCGCTCCGCTGGCAGTCGTGTAATTCCCTCATAGCGCGGCTCGTGCGGGGTCTGAATGAGAACGAAAATGATGTCGGCGGACTGAACCAGTTCTGGAATGTCGACGATTTCAATCGCGCTTTTTTCCAGCGCCTCCTGTGCACCCTCCTCACGGTAGGGGATTTTGCGGGCGCGAATGTCCGCGACCACCCGTGCGCTGATGTCGCATCCAATGACGGGATGCCCGCGTGATTCAACCGCCAGCGCACACGGAAGGCCGAGTTTGCCAAGACCAAGAAAACCGATTTTCATGAGGACTCCTTCAGATCAGAATAGTTGGAAAAACGGAAAGGCAGATTATAACGCCTTTTCATTGGCGTAGGAAGATTCCCGAATTTCCAGATCCCGTCCGTGGCGGGCGACCTGGTGATGCAGGCGAATCGCATCGCGCCATCGCCCCCTGCGAGATTCCCGGGATTGCAATGTCGGCCGTGTGACAGCGTAAGCGGTGGAGGTTTCCACAAAGGTCTGGTCCTGCATTTCGTCGCGGATGTGGCGCACAGTCATTTCTGGAAAGTCCTCCTGTATTCCTGTCCAAAGGGCGACAGATTCAATCCACGAGTCGCAATGTGGATTCAGAGAAAAATGTCCGGGCAACTCAAACGCCCTCCGGTGGAGGATCGGAAAAATATTCAGATCGGGAGAGTCTGGAGTGAGCGGATTTAAGACCGACAGGCGTCCCCGTGCGGCGGCGACCAGTGAATCCCGACCCTGCGTCTTGAGGACTCCTTCAGATCAGAATGGTTGGAAAAACGGAAAGGCAGATTATAGCGCCTTTTCATTGGTGTAGGAAGATTCCTGAATTTCCAAATCCCGTCCGTGGCGGGCGACCTGGTGATGCAGGCGAATCGCATCGCGCCATCGCCCCCTGCGAGATTCCCGGGATTGCAATGTCGGCTGTGTGACAGCGTAAGCGGTGGAGGTTTCCGCAAAGGTCTGGTCCTGCATTTCGTCGCGGATGTGGCGCACAGTCATTTCTGGAAAGTCCTCCTGTATTCCTGTCCAAAGGGCGACAGATTCAATCCACGAGTCGCAATGTGGATTCAGAGAAAAATGTCCAAGCAACTCAAACGCCTTCCGGTGGAGGATCGGAAAAATATTCAGATCGGGAGAATCTGGAGTGACCGGATTTAAGACCGACAGGCGTCCCCGTGCGGCGGCGACCAGTGAATCCCAACCCTGCGTCATGATGCGTGAGTCGTCGTTGTAAAGAAAAAGAAAATCGCCTCGCGCGGCCGCCGCGAGTTCGTTAACAAACAGATGAAAGGTTTTGTATCCTCCTTTACGCGGACCGACGAGAATCCGTAAATCAACGGGGGCGCATTCCGCCGCCAGCGAATCCTGAACCGCCAGAGTCGCGGCGTCATCGTCGTCCAAACGAATCAAAATTTCCACTTGCATCGGATTTTCGCAGGTCGCGGTCAAATTGCGCAAAGCCTCGGCCAGTCTCTCTGGACGCCCGCGCGAGGGCAACAGGACAGATACGACTTTTCCCCGACTGACAAACACCGGGGAAATATTTTCGTCGGAATCCAGCGCCGCGCCGATTCGCAAAATCACGAAACGCTCGACCTCCCGCAACGGTCTGCGGACATAGCACGCGACCGCGCGTGACAGGAGAGGCTTTTGAAGCCGTTTATTTTTAAGGCCGTTGTTGTTTTTGGACATTGGCAACATCCTGCTATGATATCATTTTTCCGTTTGCCACCGGTGACGTTAAGTTGATCGCGGGCATTGCACCCCGGTCAAAAACGCCAGCGCCCAAAGACAGGCGACTGCCAGAGGATACCGGACAGGGTGCGGGCACGGTGTTGCCGGTGCGCGGTTTGCAAAGCCCGGTGAATTCTCCGGCGCGTCCCGGGTGGCGGCGGGAATGCGGCGCGGGTGCGCATCACCTGACATTAACAGGATTGGGGAAAGTGTTTAAAGGCATTTCGCAGTGTGTGCCTTTCGCAACAATGAAAGATACTGCGAGATTGAGGGAGGGTGGTAAATCGGTCATGGGTTTTCGCAAATTCTTTTGGCAGCGCGTTGTCGGCGCGTATCCGGTGACGATTCGCGGCGAGCGCTTTGTGTGCCTTCCGCGTGACCGCTCATCGTGGCGGGGCATGGCCGGCGAAAAAGGCGAGCAAGGCGCGCTGGACATTCTGGACTCCTGTCTTTCGCCGCAAAGCGTCATGTGGGACATTGGCGCGAACATCGGGCAGTTGGCGCTTTACGCTTCGCGCAAATGTCGGCGGGTGGTGTGCTTTGAGCCGGACCTGGTTTCGTTATCGGTTTTGCATTGGAATCTCGCCCACAACCGGGTGAAGAATGTGACCGTGATTGGCGCGGCGCTGGCGGAGAAAACCGGCTTTATAGAGATGGGCTCATTTTGGGACGGCGGAGCACTGGGGCGCTCGGTGACGAGCTCGCGCCCGTCTCCAGATTCCGAAACGATTATGGCCGCCGCGCTGGGGCCGGATTCGTGGGGCACATGGCTGCGCGAGGAGCCGCCGGATTTGATAAAAATGGACATTGAGGGTGGCGAGTTTGAACTGCTTCCGGCGCTGATGGAATGGCTGTTGCAGAATCGCCCGAAATTCCTGCTTTCTCTGCACGCCGCGCCGTTGCGTGAGTCCGGGCGCATGAACGCCGCCGAAGCACGGGAGGCGCTGGAAAAATGCGCGGAACTGTTGTCGTTTTACGGCGAATTTACCGCGTTGGCGACCGGCGAAAAATATCCGCTGTCCGAGCTTCCGGCGCGAATGTCGGGAGACGGGAAAGATGACTCTATCTGGATGCAGGGCGTGTTTTTGGAGTGAGCCCGGGTCGGTGCCGGAAATTCCCCGCAAAAAACACTATCGTATTCCGGTTAACCCTGGGGGAGATAATTGTCCTCTCTCAAAACCTGAAAGAGACAAACCAGACATGAGATGGAACCTCCAGGGAAAGGCGCTTTTCCTCATCTGCTGACGGGGGACTCGCGGTCGGACGCGGGAAAGGGTTCGGCGCCCGGCGTTGCTGGTGAGCCGTTTTTTTGGCGTAGTCGGCGGAGATTTCGGCGGAGTTGTTATGCTCAATATGGCCGGACTGGGTGATGGCGCTGGACTTTAATGACTGGACCCGGCGCTCCAGCCTCTGGCGCGTTTATGAAATTTCCGTTCCCTGAATTTCCGTTTTTTGCGCGATGTCGGCGCGGTGATTTCTATCGTCCGGGTCGCCAGGGCACCACCACATCATCAGAGCTCAACACGCTCAAGAACAGGATTCGGTCACCACCGGGCAGGCTCAGGGCCCGGCGGTGGTGGTGGCCGCTGTCGTCGTTGGCGCGGGGATTTCCACCGTCCGCTCCAGCCCCGGGGAAGCCACCATTACAGCATCAGATTCCAGCAGAGCGCTCGTATAAGTTCCAGTCACGCCCTCCGGGAGCTCTAAATACACGGTGTACATTTCCGGATTACCCATGGAGCCGCTGGCACTGCCTCTCATGATCCCTGTCACGCCACCGAAATTCACCCGAAAACGGAAAGCAACTTCTCCCGGCACCGCGCTTTCCAGGGTAATGTCGTGTCGCACCCTTCCTTCATTCATCTCGTAAGTGAGCGTATATGCCGTCACACCGACGGGCGCCGCGGTCGCCGTTGTCGTTGGCGCGGGGATTTCCACCGTCCGCTCCAGCCCCGGGGAAGCCACCATTACAGCATCAGATTCCAGCAGAGCGCTCGTATAAGTTCCAGTCACGCCCTCCGGGAGCTCTAAATACACGGTGTACATTTCCGGATTACCCATGGAGCCGCTGGCACTGCCTCTCATGATCCCTGTCACGCCACCGAAATTCACCCGAAAACGGAAAGCAACTTCTCCCGGCACCGCGCTTTCCAGGGTAATGTCGTGTCGCACCCTTCCTTCATTCATCTCGTAAGTGAGCGTATATGCCGTCACACCGACGGGCGCCGCGGTCGCCGTTGTCGTTGGCGCGGTGGTGATGGCCACGGTCGTGGCGACCGCCGGGGAGGTCTGGGCATGGACGGGCAGGGCAACGACGTCGATGGCCGGTTTTTGCCATTTTTTTGGCATCAACGGCAAGAGCAAGGCCGCCCCCGCCGCGACGCCACCGGTATTTTTCAGCAGTTTGCGGCGCTTGCCGTCAACCCGATATGGGGGGGGTGAGTCGGAATCCGCGACGTCGCTGTCTGTGCGCGGCGTCAGGTCGTGTGCTTTTGTTGGCTTATCGTCTTTCTTCATCTTGCGTTTTTCCTTTCGTTATTACAAGGTTGCCCAAGTTTATGCCATCGCCTCCGCGGTTGTCAAACGCGTGCTGGAAAATTAAAGGCGCCGCAAAATTAACTCCTGTTATCAGGCGCGTCTCCCGGCGTTTTTTCGACACGCCGCCGCCGAAAAAAAGATCGCCCGGCGTCCGATCGTAATCGGGGGGCGATTGGGGAAACGAAAGCCCGTCTTCCCGCCTCACCCGCAGGAACGGGGGCGCCGTCGGGGGCAGGCTCAGGGCGCGGCGGTGGTGGTGGCCGCTGTCGTCGTTGGCGCGGGGACTTCTTCCGTCTGGGTCGCCAGGGATTCAGGCACCACCACATCATCAGAACTCAACACGCTCGTATAAGTTCCAGACGCGCCCTCCGGGATAGGGAAAGACCGTTCGTGTCGGTCCCCGCTCTGTCGGACGAGAGTGAATGTTTCGGGGTCGTTGGTGATCCCCCCAAAAGTTATCTCAAAAGTGAAATCAGGTCGTGCCACCGCTCTGTTCAGGATAATGGAGTGGTGCACTACCGGCATCCCGGAGACCAAACGATACCGGAGAGTATATTCCTCTACCCTCAGCGGTTCCGCTGTCGTTGTTGACGCGGTGATTTCTACCGTCTGGGTCGCCTTGTCCGCAGGCACCACCACTCTGGGATCCTGAGAAACCAACGTGCTTGTATAAGTTCCGGTCAAGCCCTCCGTGAACATGGTATACACGATGTACATTCTCGGATTATCCATGGAGCTGCTGACACTGCCTCCGTCTGTGAACTGGTTTGAGGCGAAATTCACCACAAGATCGAAAAAAACTTCTCCTGGTATCGCTCTGTCCACGGTAATGTCGTGTCGCACCCTTCCTTCATTCATCTCGTAAGTGGACGTATATGCCGTCACACGGACGGGGGCCGCGGTCGTCGTTGGCGCGGGGACTTCTTCCGTCTGGGTCGCCAGGGACTCAGGCACCACCACATCATCAGAACTCAACACGCTCGTATAAGTTCCAGACGCGCCCTCCGGGATAGGGAAAGACCGTTCGTGTCGGTCCCCGCTCTGTCGGACGAGAGTGAATGTTTCGGGGTCGTTGGTGATCCCCCCAAAAGTTATCTCAAAAGTGAAATCAGGTCGTGCCACCGCTCTGTTCAGGATAATGGAGTGGTGCACTACCGGCATCCCGGAGACCAAACGATACCGGAGAGTATATTCCTCTACCCTCAGCGGTTCCGCTGTCGTTGTTGACGCGGTGATTTCTACCGTCTGGGTCGCCTTGTCCGCAGGCACCACCACTCTGGGATCCTGAGAAACCAACGTGCTTGTATAAGTTCCGGTCAAGCCCTCCGTGAACATGGTATACACGATGTACATTCTCGGATTATCCATGGAGCTGCTGACACTGCCTCCGTCTGTGAACTGGTTTGAGGCGAAATTCACCACAAGATCGAAAAAAACTTCTCCTGGTATCGCTCTGTCCACGGTAATGTCGTGTCGCACCCTTCCTTCATTCATCTCGTAAGTGGACGTATATGCCGTCACACGGACGGGCGCCGCGGTCGTCGTTGGCGCGGGGACTTCTTCCGTCTGGGTCGCCAGGGACTCAGGCACCACCACATCATCAGAACTCAACACGCTCGTATAAGTTCCAGACGCGCCCTCCGGGATAGGGAAAGACCGTTCGTGTCGGTCCCCGCTCTGTCGGACGAGAGTGAATGTTTCGGGGTCGTTGGTGATCCCCCCAAAAGTTATCTCAAAAGTGAAATCAGGTCGTGCCACCGCTCTGTTCAGGATAATGGAGTGGTGCACTACCGGCATCCCGGAGACCAAACGATACCGGAGAGTATATTCCTCTACCCTCAGCGGTTCCGCTGTCGTTGTTGACGCGGTGATTTCTACCGTCTGGGTCGCCTTGTCCGCAGGCACCACCACTCTGGGATCCTGAGAAACCAACGTGCTTGTATAAGTTCCGGTCAAGCCCTCCGTGAACATGGTATACACGATGTACATTCTCGGATTATCCATGGAGCTGCTGACACTGCCTCCGTCTGTGAACTGGTTTGAGGCGAAATTCACCACAAGATCGAAAAAAACTTCTCCTGGTATCGCTCTGTCCACGGTAATGTCGTGTCGCACCCTTCCTTCATTCATCTCGTAAGTGGACGTATATGCCGTCACACGGACGGGGGCCGCGGTCGCCGTTGTCGTTGGCGCCGCCGTCGTGGTGGCCTCGGTTGTTGCCGCCGTCGTGGCGACCGCCGGGGAGGTCTGGGCATGGACGGGCAGGCCGACGACGTCGATGGCCGGTTTTTGCCATTTTTTTGGCAACAGCCCCGTCGCCAGCGCCGCGGTGGCGGTGGCGGTGCCGGTTTTTTTCAGCAGTTTTCGGCGCCTGCCGTCAACCTGATAATGGGGGGGGGGGGGGGGGGTGAGCCGGAATCCGCGACGTCGCTGTCTGTGCGCGGCGTCAGGTCATGTGCTTTTGTTGGCTTATCGTCTTTCTTCATCTGCGTTTTTCCTTTCGCTATTACAAGGTTGCCCAAGTTTATGCCATCGCCTCCGCGATTGTCAAAGGCTTACTGAAAAATAAAGGCGTCGCAAAATGGGCTCCTGTTATCAGGCGCGTCTCCCGGCGTCTGGTGTCTTACCGCAATCGGGGGCGATTGGGGGAACGAAAGCCCCGTCTTCCCGCCTCACCCGCGGGCAGCAGCAGATACGCGACAGGCAACGGGGGCGTTACAGGAAACAGAGACGCGACCGGCAACAAATTCGCTACAAGCAGCGGGGGGGCGCACCGCAGGGGGGCAGGCTCAGGTGATTGGTATCATATGGGTCGCCCGGGACTCAGGCACCACCACATTGCCCGTAGGAGAACTCAACACGCTCGTATAAGTTCCGGTCACGCCAGACGGGAGCATATCCCTAACTGCTACATTCGTATTAGTTATGGCGATGGTTTTTTCCGTTCCCCCGAAAGTTACCTTAGCAACTAAATCGTTAGCACCTATAGGACCTGTCGCTCCCGTCAGGCTAACGGAGTGTACCACGACGTTTCCCAGACGTTCGACATTATATATCCTCACCATCGCCAGCGCCGCCGTCGTAGTCGCCGCCGTCGTAGTCGCCTCGGTTGTTGTTGCCTCAGTTGTTGCCGCCGTCGTGGCGACCGCCGGGGAGGTCTGGGCATGGACGGGCAGGCCGACGACGTCGATGGCCGGTTTTTGCCATTTTTTTGGCAACAGCCACGACGCCAGCGCCGCGGTGGCGGTGGCGGCGCTGGTCTTTCTCAGCAGTGTGCGGCGCTTGCCGTCGACCCCGGCAGAGGGCGAGCTGGAATCCGTCACGTCGCTGTCTGTGCGCGGCGTCGGGTCGTGTGCTTTTGTTGGCTTATCGTCTTTCTTCATCTGCGTTTTTCCTTTCGTTATTACAAGGTTGCCCAAGTTTATGCCGTTGCCTCCGCGATTGTCAAAGGCTTGCTGGAAAATTAAAGGCGCCGCAAAATGGGCTCCTGTTATCAGGCGCGTCCCCGGCCTTTTTTCGACACGCCGCCGCAAAAAAAAGATCGCCCGGCGTCTGGCGTCTTACCGCAATCGGGGGGCGACTGGGGGAATGGGGAATGGGGCGTTACAGGCAACAGAGACGCGACAGGAAACGGGGGCGTTACAGGTAGCAGATACGCTACAGGCAGCGGGGGGGTTCACTTCCAGAATTCAGCGATCTCCGGCATGGGCAGGGCCCGCTTATGCCATTTGTCCTGAAAGCCCGCGATGACTTCAGGCATTTTGGGGTGTCCATGAAACGCGAGAATGCGCGTTCCCTCCGGTATTTTAGGTGGCACCACCCAGTTCAGTGGAAAAATCCGGTGACAGTGAAACTTATACGAGCGCACCCATTCCTCCGGCCACCACACGATGTTTTTCAGACCAACGGCGTGCGTCATGAACGCCTGCTCTGTGGGAAAATTTTCCTTTGCGGCCCGAGGGTCTTGCAGGAATTGTTCAACAATCCCTGACCATTCCCCGGCATCAAACCGAAAGACCGACGAATTGCCGATTTTCGGGCGCGGGCGGAAGATCCGCTTGCGGCGCTCAATCCAGTTGCGAATGATGCAAAAACGCCCCGGCAGGGAAAAGAAGTCGTCCAGCCCCGCACAGACGATGATATCCAGGTCCAGAAAAAGGCAGCGCCCGGACAGTCCGGCGCCGGGATGCGAAACAGCGAGTTTCCACCAGATACGCGACAATGTTGGCGTGAACGTCAGTGACTGAATATCGCGGACTTCAACGGCGGGGTCAATTCCGGCGGGATTGTCCGTAAAGCAGACAAAGCGAAAAGGCGGCGTCAACGCGCCGGAGACTCCGCGCAAAAGACGGTTAACATATTCCGGCCCGTATACGTGTCCCCATTTGAGACAGATGATGGTTTTTTCCGGCGGCGATTGCCGGTCGGTGGCGGTGTTGCTCATCGTTATTATTTTACACCGGAAACGGCGATGGCATAAAGGCATGTCTCCCCCGCGTTTTTTTTCAACACGCTGCCGCGAAAAAAGACCGCCCGGGGAAAAGGGTTTTTCGGGTTCCGCCAAAACCCGCCATTAAAAAACGTGTGGACGTATTGCGCCGCGCCCTAAGAGAATAATATGTATGGCGCCCGAATGACGATGCCAGGCCCATTGCGCCCGCCTTTACTTGAAGCAATTCATCTAAAATTTGACCCAAAGCGCCCGAATGATGATGCTAAGCCCATTGGGCACGCCGGTGGTATAGCCAACGCCGTGAAAGAGCAGAATACCCACGTTCTTTATAAAGCCGCCGCTATTGATGGCGATAAAGTGCAGTTCGCCTTCGTCTTCTCCAGCAGGCAGCACATAAGTAGCCCGGTATGATCCCACAGGAGTTTGGGTCACTTCACTAACACCTTCGATTTCATAGTCCTCTTCATAGATCGCTTGTCCATACAGCGAGAGCACGATCGAAATATCCTCGTCCGACTTTCGATTGGCCTTGATCTGGAAAGAGGTGCGCTTCCCTTCGTGTATATGCACGGAAGCATCGGCGTTAACCGCCGATATGCCGTCCGCCTTTTTGTCCTCCACCTCCATGGTGATCACGGGTAACCCTCCGGGGGTAGTGGTGGCCGCAGTGGTGGCCGCGAGGGTAGTGGTCGCCACAGTGGTAGTAACCGGGAGCGGCGGTTCAAACTGTGTTGTCCGATTTGCGTGAGTCGTCGTTAGCCTCGGTGTCCCCACCGGTGACATCTGGGCATGGGCGGGAAGACCGACGACATTGACGACCGGTTTTTGCCACTTTTTCGGCAATAGCCACACTGCCAAAACCGCCGCGCCAGCGCTGGTCTTTTTCAGCAACCTGCGGCGCTTGCTGCCAAATTCGCGGGAAGATAAGGATGTAACGTTCTTTTTCACGTGAGGTTCAAGACCGCATGTCTGCCCAGCTTTTTTTCCGCCTCTTCTTCAATTGCCCTCCGACAGTCGCCGTTCATCAATCACGTCGACGTCGGCGGGGACCTCAAAGGTGAACAGCGCCGGTGATAACGCCAGCGGCTCGCTAACGTCTTTAAAGTCAATACGGATCAGCCGGTCCAGGTTGTCGGCGATGATCATCATCAACAGTTTGTTGTCGTCAAAACCGAAACGAATATTTTTATAGGGCGTTTCCGCATCTATCGGCGTAAATTCAATCCAGTCGGCGCCTTCTATGTTGCCCAGACTCTTCTGCGTAAAGTAGTGATCGATGTTCGCGTCGCCCAGAATGATGCCGGCGGGCGTTTGATGGATAATATCCTTCATCCTGCGTATCGTGACCTGTTCCAGATCTTCGTCAAATATCCAGAGGGTTTCACCGTCCGTGATTATTTTCTGCAAATACGGTTTTTCATAAGCCCAGTGCAGTTTTCCCGGTTGTTGCAAATAGAGCACGCCTTCCACTCTGTCCAGTTCCCGCCCCGACGCGTCCATCTGTATCTGGGTAAAACGGGACTGCATGGCATTAAAGCCGGTTAAAAAATTCCTCAGCGGATCGGATACAACAGGCGCGGCGTACATAAAGATGAACATCGTCAATATAAAATTCCGGTACAACATTTTGGACAACTCCCGTTTCAGTTAACCGGTGGCGGGCGTCCGGCCAATACCTGACGACCACCGTTTGATTCCAATGGACCAACCACCCCGCTATTTTCCATTTCCTCGACCATTCTGGCAGCGCGGTTATAGCCCACTTTCAAGCGGCGCTGGATATAGGATATGGAGACCCTGCGCGTTTCGGTCACGATGCGTACCGCTTCATCGTAAAGGGGATCGGTTTCATCTCCACCCGAATCGATGCTGTGAATCGGGTTCTCTCCATTTCCGGCGGCATCGGATAATATCTCTTCAATATATTCCGACACGCCCTGTTTTTTCAGATTGCGCACAACGTTGCTGACTTCGTTGTCCGAGACAAAGGCGCCATGTACTCGTTCGGGGATAACGCCACCGGGCAGAAACAACATATCACCATGTCCCAAAAGATACTCCGCGCCGGACTGATCCAGGATGGTGCGGGAATCAATCCTGGATGAAACCTGAAAGGCGATACGGCTCGGCACATTGGCCTTGATCAAACCGGTAATAACATCCACCGAGGGACGCTGCGTCGCCAGAATCAGATGAATCCCCGCCGCCCTCGCCTTTTGCGCCAGTCGCGTAATCAATTCTTCCACTTTTTTGCCGACCACCATCATCATATCGGCAAGCTCGTCAATAATAATCACGATGCAGGGCAGTTTTTCCGGACGCGGCAGCGGCACCGTCTTATTGATCATGCCACGGGACGGATCGAAAATGGAACTGTCACCGGTAATATCACCACCACCGGCAATGATACCGCTCACTTTTTTGTTGTAAGCGGTGATGTTTCTGACCCCCACCAATGACATCGATTCATAACGCCGCTCCATTTCGGATACGCACCAGCGCAAGGCGTTGATAGCCTTTTTCATGTCGGTGACAACAGGGGCCAGTAAATTGGGGATCCCTTCATAGACGGACAGTTCCAGCATTTTGGGGTCAATCATGATCAAACGCACTTCCGCGGGAACGGCTTTGTACAACAAACTTAAAATCATCGCATTCAGGGCGACCGATTTGCCTGAACCGGTTGTGCCCGCCACCAGCAGATGCGGCATTTTGGCAAGATCAGCCACGACCGGCTTGCCGCCGATGTCCTTGCCGAGCGCCAGCGCCAATGGTGATTTCAGCACTTCGTATTCACGGCTGTTCAATATCTCGCCCAGCGTTACCAGTTCCCGGTTTTCATTCGGTATCTCCAGACCGATATAGGGTCTGCCGGGAATGACATCAACGACACGCACGCTCATGACCGCCAGCGAACGGGCCAGATCTCTGGCAAGACTGCTGATCTGGCTGCCCTTGACCCCCGGCGCCGGGTCCAGTTCAAACCGCGTCACGACCGGTCCGGGGCGTACGCCGGCCACCTTTACCGACACATTGAAATCTTTCAATTTCATTTCAACCTGCCGTGACATGGCTCCCAGCGCCTCTTTTGAATATTGCGCCTTACCCGGCGCCGGACCATCCAGTAATTTCAGCGGCGGCAAAAAACCATCTGGCGACGGGATAAACAGAGGCTCCTGTTTTTCTTTTATGGCGCGGATACCGGTCTTGATTTTGGGCACCTCAATTTCTATCTCCGGCGGCGTACGCTGTTCTTCATATTGCCGTTCCTGCCTGAGAAAGTGTTCCCGGCTTCTTTTCGCGCGCCACCCGGCCACCATATCGCCAAACCGCATGATTTTATGCCGGATGGCGGCGATGGCAGTCAACGTCAATTGACCGGTGGTCTCCATCAGCCGGAGCCAGGACAGACTTGTATAAAGCGTAATCCCGATAATGAACATCGTGAGCAGGAGTAATGTGCTGCCGATCTCGCCGGTGGCCTCCAAAAAGATTGTGCCCGCAATATCGCCAAGTATGCCGCCTGTTCCCCGATCTTCATGGGGCAAGACGTCATTCGTCTGAAAGTGCATCCAGGCAATGCCACAGCCGCCGATAAATCCCACGATGACGCCGAGACTACGAATGAAAAACAAAAACTGATCAAAGCGCGCCTTGCAGCGTTGCAGATGAAACAGGCGCCAGCCACTGATAAGTATCAACAGCGGGAAAAAATAAGCGCAATAACCAAAAAAATACAACAGGACATCGGCTATCCAGGCACCGACCGGACCCAGATTGTTGTGTATTTTTTCGGTTGTCATTGAATTCGACCAGCCGGGGTCGTCGGGGTGGTAGGTCATGAGCGCAATAAGCAGGCAAACGGTAATAATCAGCGCACCGATGATGACGGCTTCCCGGATACTGGACGCGATACGATCGGCGACAGTACTGCCGTGTTCTTGTTTTCGAGAAGCTTGTCTCACGATGTTTGATCTTTCCTGCCTGTGGGTTATTTTACCGGATACACTCTTTTAACATATCATAATGTTTTTTATCATGATGGATAGCCGGAGACGGTCACTTTTTTAATTCAGAATTTTCGCAATACCGACAAAATGAACGACGTACGCCACTTCAGACTGTTAATCCTCGGTTCCGGCCCGGCCGGCTATACCGCCGCTTTATATGCCGCCAGAGCGAATCTGGCGCCGACAATGATAACCGGTCTGCAACAGGGCGGGCAATTAATGACGACGACTGATGTCGATAACTGGCCCGGCGACGTTGAAGGGCTCCAGGGCGCCGACCTCATGGCGCGCATGTTGCGACACGTCCAGCGTTTCAATACCGGGGTTGTCTTCGATCACATCCACACCGCCGGGCTTCGGGAACGACCGTTTCGCCTGACGGGCGACAGCGGCGTTTATACCTGTGATGCCCTGATCATTGCCACAGGCGCGTCGGCGAAATATTTGGGGCTACCGTCCGAACAGGCCTTTCAGGGGAAAGGCGTCTCGGCCTGTGCGACCTGCGACGGCTTTTTCTATCGCGGTCAGAATGTCGCCGTGATCGGCGGTGGCAATACCGCTGTGGAGGAAGCGCTTTACCTGTCAAACATCGCCAGCAAGGTCACGCTTGTCCATCGCCGTGATCGCCTCCGGGCGGAAAAAATGCTGGCGGACAGACTCTTTACGAAGGAGAAAGACGGCAATATTGAAATAAAATGGAACCACACGCTGCATGAGATATATGGCGATGACAACGGCGTCAACGGCATACGTGTCAAAAGCGTCGTCGACGGAGAAATCAGGGAGATTGAGTTGAAAGGCGTCTTTATCGCCATCGGTCACGAACCCAACACGCAATTGTTCACGGGACAACTGGAAATGAATAACGGCTATATCCTCATCAAAAGCGGTGCCATGGGGCAGGCAACCTCGACCAGCATCCCCGGCGTATTCGCTGCCGGTGACGTCGCCGATCATGTCTATCGCCAGGCAATTACCGCCGCCGGCAGCGGCTGTATGGCCGCCCTGGACGCCGAAGCCTGGCTTGACGCCCCGGCGTGAAAAGCCACCGCCCGGCTCGTCCGGAGTCTTACCGCAATCGGGGGGGTGATTGGGAGAATGAAAGCCCTGTCCCCACCTCTACCTGCGCCAGCGGGCAACGGGGGCGACGCCGAGCTGGCAGGGGCTCAGGGTACGGTGATTATTATCGTCTGAGTCGCCACGTCCGCAGGCACCACCACATCATCAGAGCTCAACACGCTCGTATAAGTACCCGTTTCAGTAAACGAGACCGTAAATCTTATGTTGTACTCTCGCAAAAGTTGATCGAAAGTGAATGTTGAGGCAGCAATTACTCTCCCGTTGAAAGATATCTCAAACTTGAAAGAAATTGCTGCCACTGCCGTTTTATTCAGGGTAATATTATGTCGTACGCCATTCTCAGTGAACTCATATTTCGTCACCCTCACCACGTCATCCGTCGTTGTTACGAGGTCCCTGAACGGGGACGGGGAAGTCTGGGCATGGACGGGCAGGCCAACGACGTCGATGGCCGGTTTTTGCCACTTTTTTGGCAACATCCACGTCGTCAGGACCGCGGTCGCGGCGCCGGTCTTTTTCAGCAGTATGCGGCGCTTGCCGTTAACCCCGGCAGAGGACGGGCCGGAATCCGTCACGTCGCCGTTCGCGCACGGCGTCAGACCGTGTGCTTTTTTCGGCTTATCGCCTTTCTTCATCTGCGTTTTTCCTTTAGCTACTACTAATGCCCGAGTTTATGCCATCGCTTCCGCTGTTGTCAAAGGCTTGCTGGAAAATAAAGGCATCGCAAAATGGGCTCCCTTTTAAGGGTGTCTCCAGGCGTTTTTTTCGACACGCCGCCGCGAAAAAAGACCGCCCGGCTCGTCCGGAGTCTTACCGCAATCGGGGGCGACTGGGGGAATGGAATCTCTGTCCCCACCCGCGGGCAACGGGGGTGCCGCCGGGGGCAGGCTCAGGGCGCGGCAGTGGTGGCCGCCACCGGTATTTTTCAGTAGTTTGCGGCGCTTGCCGTCAACCCGATAATGGGGGGGGGGTGAGTCGGAATCCGTCACGTCGCCGTTCGCGCGAGGCGTCAGGTCGTGTGCCGGTGTCGTCTTATCGTCTTTCTTCATCTGTGTTTTTCCTTTCGCTATTACAAGCTTGCCCAGGTTTATACCTCCAAACTCGGAGGCATCGAAACCAGGTTCTCAGGCACCTCCACATTGAGATTAGGAGAACTCAACTTGCTTGTATAAGTTCCACTCATCAAATCCAACGGGAGAATATCTGTACCTGAGCCTTGTTCCAGATTAGCAGTCGTCGATCTTATTCTGACGGGTTCTCTTATCACTTCGTCGCTTGTTCCCGCGTCAATAGTTCCCACAGCAACTAAATCTTGACTCTCTATAGGACCTGTATCCCCTATAGGACCTGTCGCTCCCGTCAGGATAACGCTGTATATCACGACTCCTTCCTGCAGCTCAATAGAATAGCTCTCCACCCTCGCCTTGGGCGTCGCCGTCGTTGTCGCCGCGGGGGAGGTCTGAGCATGGACGGGCAGGCCAACGACGTCGATGGCCGGTTTTTGCCACTTTTTCGGCATCAACGGCGAGAGCAAGACCGCCCCCGCGGCGACGCCACCGGTCTTTTTCAGCAGTGTACGGCGCTTGCTGTCAACCCCCGGCAGAGGACGGCCGGAATCCGTCACGTCGCCGCTTGCGGGCGGCGTCAGATCATGTGCCTGTTTCGTCTTATCGTCTTTCATTCTGCATTTCTCCTTTCGCTATTACAAGGTTGCCCAAGTTTATGCCATCGCCCCCGCGGTTGTCAAAGGCTTTCTGGAAAATGTTTTGCGAATTGTTCCCTGTTTTCCGGAAACCATCCCGTCATTGTGTTAACGCCACGGGCGCGGTGCGCCGCGCCTTCCGCGGATAGATCAGTCCGGGACGGGCCAGAGGCATCGTCCGTTTTCCCGCTTGATCCGCGCCAGAAAGTCTTGATGCGCCTGCTCTTCTTCCGCGGTAGGTTCAATGACCGGCGAGGGATAGTTCGCAACCTCAATCCATTCGCTCCGATCGGTATCCCGCCCAGACAGGGCAACGCTTTCCGCTTGCGGTAATTCAAGGAGCAGGGTTTCCTGACCGGAAGTCATGGCAAGGTAGACATCCGACAATATCCGCGCGTCCAGCAAGGCACCGTGCGAATCGCGTTGGGCATTGTCGACGTCGTAGTGGTCGCAGAGCGCGTCCAGACTGTTTTTTTGACCGGGGCGTTCTTCCCTCGCCATTAGCAGGGTGTCGATTATCGCGCAGTAATCTTCTATTTTTCCCCAGTCTTCGCCCAATCTTTTTAATTCGGCATTCAGAAAACCGACATCAAAGGGCGCGTTGTGAATGATGAGTTCGCCACCCCGGATGAAATCAATCAGTTCCTGCGCGATGTCGGCAAATTCGGGTTTGTCCTCCAGAAATTCATTGCTGATGCCATGGATGGCGAACGCCTCGTCACCAATCTCCCGGCATGGATTGAGATATTGATGAAAGTGGCGATCGGTCTTGTCGCGATTGATCATCTCGATACAGCCTATCTCGATAATGCGATCTCCCTTTTGCGCTTCCAGCCCGGTGGTTTCGATGTCCAGTATGATTTGTCTCAATGTTTCCTCCCCGGGTCACGAAACGCCTGTCAGCATTTCATCAATGGCCCTGTTGGCAAGTTGGTCAACCCGTTCATTCTGTTCGTGTCCGCTGTGCCCCTTGATCCATTCCACCCGGATTCGGTGTGGGTGGCAGGCGGTATCCAGACGCATCCACAGGTCCCTGTTTTTGACCGGCTTTTTCTGGCTTGTTTTCCAGTCGCGTTTTTTCCAGTCGGCCAACCATAGCGTCAGCCCGTCTTTGACGTATTTCGAATCGGTGCTTAACACGACCGCGCAGGGTCGGGTCAGGGCTTCCAGGCCCATGATGGCGCCCAGCAATTCCATCCGGTTATTCGTCGTTTCGGCTTCGGCACCGCGGAGTTCTTTTTCCACGCCGTTAAAGCACAGCAGGACGCCCCAGCCGCCGGGGCCCGGATTGCCGCGGCAGGCGCCGTCGGAAAAGATATGGATGTTTTCGCTCATCCCGCGCACCGGCCAGACACGGAAGGCGTGTTTACTCTTCGCATCTTGTCATGGGTTTTATCGCTTTCGCGCACGGTATTGTCCACCGCCGGATAATGTTGATCGGCACGGTACGCTTTTTCGCTGTCAGGATGTACAGGCCGCCGAATATCGGCCAGCACCAGCGCCCCAGTTTTTCCATCAGATGACATTTCCGTAACAGGTTGGCATTTTTAAGCGGCGGGGAAAAGAAAAAAAACACTGTCTTTTTAATATCGAAGTGCAACGACGATAACCAGTCTCTCAAGCGCGGGACGGCGACCAGGCGCCCCCGCCAGGGCGCCGCGCCGAAACAGTATAAACAAAACCGCCACACTCCCCATAAACTGAACGGGTTAATGCCGATAATGACGATATGTCCATCCTCGGTCAGGACGCGGTCCATCTCATGCAATAATTTGTGCACGTCTCCAGAATATTCCAGGATATGCGGCAACACGATCACATCAATGCTTCCGGTTGCAATCGGCACTTCCTCGGCGCTGGTCCACACGCCCCTGATCGGCCCTCCCCGTTCAATCTCGTCCCGATCCAGAAAAAGAACAGTCTTGTCGACAATAGGCGAAGCATCCAGATAACTGGTCCGCGCCGAATAGCCGTATTGCAGAATATGGCAACCGAACAGGTACGGCAAGGTGTTTTCAAGTTGTTCCCGCTCTTTGAACAGCGCCGCCTTGCCCAGATCGCTCGCGAACCAGTCCGATAGCTGTTTTCTCATTGAGCCCGATATAGTACTATTCACATCCATCGACGTTTATTTTTTACAGATTGCATACATTGGAAATTATACCGCTACCCGCCCTTCGGAATAACTATAACTATATCTGGTTATTGAAAAACAGCGCAAGCCGTCATGTCGCGATTGTCGACCCGGGGGAGGCGGGACCGTTATTAAAACTGATCGGTGATGAAAGTTTGATTCCGATCGCGATACTGATCACCCATCACCACTGGGATCACGTCAACGGTATTGCCGATATCACGCGTGATTATGATATTCCCGTGTATACGCCGAAACGGGAAACCGTGCCCGGCGGCACGCATCCGGTTGGCGAGGGCGACACGGTATCGTTGCCCGAACTGGAAACGGCGTTTAGAATACTGGATGTGCCGGGACACACCCTCGGCGCTGTCACTTATTACACAAATTGTGTTATATTTAGCGGCGATACGCTTTTCACAGCGGGTTGCGGTCGTCTGTTTGAGGGAACGGCGGCGCAATTGTATGAATCCCTGAGACGACTGGCCGCGCTTTCAGATGACAGCTTAATCTACTGTGGACATGAATATACCGTGAATAACCTTGAATTTGCCGCCCGGGTTGAACCGGAGAATAACCTGATTCAGGAACGCCTGAAAAACGCTGTGGCCACCCGCGCCCGCGGGGAAGCCACGGTGCCGGCCACCCTGGCTGTTGAAAAACAAACCAATCCTTTTTTACGTTGTGAAGCGCCGACCGTCATCAGCGCCGTCGAATGTCATGTCGGTAAAACGCTGGATAATCCGGTGGCGGTTTTCGGCGCACTGAGACGATGGAAAGATCATTTTCAGGCGACATTATGAGCAGTTCCTCACATTGTATTTCCATGCATACTACGGGTAAATTACTGTTTTTTCTGTTATCACTCATCGGCACCTGCCATTTTGCTCTGCCGGCATTCTCTCTGTCCCGGTCCATCCTGCCACAGCCGGAGGAACAAGCCATCGACACCGATGCCACCCCCCTGGAAGTCATCAAAACGGATAAATCCCATGACGCAATTGAACGTCAGTCGGAGCAGTCATCCGCGCAGACAGACGCGGGCTCTGATCTCTGGTCATTGATCCGCGATAAGTTACAGTTTCATGGTCATCTCGGTCAGGCAAGCGTTGCAGAGAGGGTCGCGTGGCTCGCCGACAATCAGGATTATGTCGACCGCTTTATTGAACGCGCCAGACCTTATTTGTTTCATATTGTCTCCAGACTGGAAGCGCGCGGGATGCCGCTTGATCTGGCGCTGTTGCCCGTCGTGGAAAGCGCCTATCAACCATTTGCCCACTCGCCCAGACACGCTTCGGGGATATGGCAATTTATGCCTGCGACCGGCAAACGCTATGGTTTGAAACAGGACTGGTGGTACGACGGACGCCGGGATATTACCGCCTCGACGGAGGCCGCGCTGGATTATCTGGAGGCCTTGCATAAACGTTTCAACGGCGACTGGCTACATGCGCTGGCGGCCTATAATCTCGGCGAAGGCAAGGTTGGACGCGCCATTCGAAAGAATCGCAAGGCGCAGAAGAAAACTGACTTCTGGTCATTGCGTCTGCCGCGTGAAACACGAAACTATGTGCCCAGCTTGCTTGCCCTGGTGGAGGTCCTGAAAAACAGTCAAAAATATAATATTCATTTCAATCCCGTCCTCCGCCACGCCTACTTTGAGGCCGTTGATACCGGTAGTCAGATTGATCTGGCAACGGTGGCAAAATTGTCGGGTTTGAATATCAACGAGATATATCGATTAAACCCGGGCTTCAATCGTTGGGCGACCGGCCCCGATGGGCCGCATCGCCTGTTGATACCGATAGACATCGCCGAAGACTTCAAACAGAAACTGGCCAGTCTGCCTGAATCCGGGCGCATAGGCTGGACGCAATACCGGGTCCGCGAGGGCGATTCCCTGAGCCGTATCGCCGCACGACACCGAATCAGCGTCAGCGCCCTGAAAAAAGCCAATCGCCTGAAAGGCAATCTGATCCGCACCGGACATTCCCTGCTTCTCCCCATCGCCAAACAGCCCGGCAAGTATTATGCTTTGAGCGAGGAGACCCGAAAATTCAAAGCCCTTGAGGAAGTTGAAGAAGGCCGGCGTTATATCTATAACGTAAAGTCCGGCGATAATCTGTGGGAGATCGCCCGACGTTATGATGTCGGAATCCGACAGTTAAGGCGCTGGAACGGCCTGAACGGAACCCTGTTAAGGCCAGGGCAAAAATTGATCATCCAGATTGCGGATGCGTATGATGTGTCGCCCGGGAAAGCTAAAAAACCGACCACGCTGGTTAAAACCGCCACCGAAAAAGACGGCGCCTATTCCTATACCGTTCAACGTGGTGATTCTTTATGGCTGATAGCCCGAAAATTCAATATCCACGTCAGCAGCCTGCTCAAATGGAATGACCTCAAAAAAGACAAATTCCTGCAACCCGGTCAAAGTCTGATCGTAAAACGCGCCCCGGCCGGCGCCTGAACCTGACCCGGAGTTTGAACCCCGATTCACTGGAGCCTTTTTTTGCGTAACTCATGATTCGAGCAATCAAATATCTTCTGCGCCGCCTGTTCTCTCTGTGCTACCGGATGGAGGTGACAGGACTGGAAAATTACCACAAGGCGGGCAAGCGTACCTTGATTATCGCCAACCACACATCGTTGCTGGACGTCGTGCTGATTTACGCCTGGCTACCGGAAATGCCGACTTTCGCGATTAATGCCGAAATCGCCACGCGCCGCACATTCAAGCCCTTTTTCCGTTTTGTCAAACTGTTTGAAGTGGACCCGCTGCGTCCGCTCTTGATTAAATCCATAATTGAATATCTCCGGCAAGACAACAAGGTCATTATTTTTCCCGAAGGCCGTATTACGACCACCGGTTCCCTGATGAAGATTTATGAAGGCACGGGGCTGATTGCCGACAAAAGCGACGCGGTCATTTTGCCGATCGTACTTGAAGGCGCACAATACACCCCGTTTTCCTATATGCGGCATAAGGGGCATATCAGATGGTTCCCCAAAATAACGATGAAAATCATGCCTCCGCGAAAGATACACCTTCCCGCCGATCTGCATGGAAACGAACGCCGCCGCGCCGCCGCCATGTATATAAAGAACCTGATGTATGAGATGGTCTACACCGCTTTTGATCAGCGCAAGACTCTTTATACCGCTCTGCTTGAGTCCGCCAGGCAATTCGGGAAAAAACATGTTGTGATTAAGGATATAAACGGCTCCCGGCTGAGTTATCGGAGTTTGATTCTGCGCAGTATCGTATTGGGCGATGTCATTAAAAAACAAACCGAAAAGGGTGAATACGCGGGCGTATTACTGCCCAATGTCAGCGCCTTGCCCGTGCTGTTTTTCGCCTTGCAATTTACCGGCCGCGTCCCGGTTATGCTCAATTATACGGTTGGTCTGCTGACTCTCAAACGCGCTTGTGACACGGTCCGCCTGAAGATCATTTATACCTCCCGGACCTTTATTGAAAAAGCAAAACTGGAATCAATCGTAGAGGAGATCGAACGGGAATATCGCATAGTCTATCTTGAAGATATCGGCAAGGAAATCGGATTATTCGACAAGCTCGCCGCCTGGCGCAAAAGCAGAAATGCGCTCAAGTACCACATCGGACAAAACATTGATACCAATCCCGACGGGACTGCCGTGATACTGTTCACTTCCGGCTCCGAAGGCTATCCAAAAGCCGTTTTACTTTCCCATCGCAATCTGCTGGCGAACTATGCCCAGGTCCGTTGCCATATACATTTTAGTCGCACCGATATCGTATTCTGCTGCCTGCCACTGTTTCACTCCTTTGGTTTGAACGCCGGTTTTTTGATGCCCACGCTGAGCGGCGGTCAAACATTTCTCTACCCAACGCCATTGCATTACCAGATTATTCCCGAGTTGATCTATCAACTTCAGGCTACGGTCCTGCTCGGCACAAACACGTTCCTCAAAGGATACGCCCATCATGCGCATCCGTTTGATTTCAGTTCTTTGAAGTATATTGTCGCTGGCGCTGAAAAACTGCATCGGGACACGATGCAACTGTACATGGAGAAATTCGGCCAGCGCATCCTGCAAGGTTATGGCGTGACCGAAACCAGCCCGGTCATCTCGGTCAATAATCCGATCACGAACAAATCCGGTACGGTCGGGCATATCATGCCGGGGATGGAGTATTACATCAAACCCGTCGAGGGCATTGAAAACGGCGGGCATCTGGTTGTCAGTGGCGCCAACGTCATGCAGGGCTATCTGTTACATGAAAAACCGGGTGAATTACAGGCGCCCGCGACCGAACGCGGTGAGGGCTGGTATGATACCAGCGATATCGTCAGCGTTGACGACGAGGGCTTTATTACCATCCAGGGACGTGCCAAACGCTTTGCCAAGGTGGGCGGCGAAATGGTCTCGCTGGCATTGACCGAAGAACTGGCAACATCAACCTGGCCACAGATCAATCATGCCGCTCTCGCTGTTTACGATGAGCGCAAAGGCGAAAAAATTATCCTGATCACGGAAAAGACCGACGCCATGCGAAAGCCCTTGCAGGAAAAGGCAAAACAATTAAAGATGACTGAACTGGCCGTCCCGCGTTCCATTCAGTTAATGGAAAAAATCCCCTTGTTAAATACCGGTAAAATAGATTATGTGGCCTTGCATAAAACAGTAATGGAAGATCATGAACAGCCGGACTAAATCCGAAGAGGATTATGCTGGCCTGACAGTCAGGCCGCTGACACTCCCTGGCAACGCCAGTGCGTCATCACTTCCTGAACGGTTGGTGTGAATGTCGAAACGCTCAACGGCCTCTCTGCCAAAATTGATCCTTTGTCCGTCAATCATCTTGCGATTTAACCCGGACTTGAAGCATACGGTGTGTGATGAAAAGAAAGCATTGGGGTATTGTCGCGGCAAGATGCCCTGCACGACAGGGGTTGAGCCCGTGTGCGCCAGAGCGGCATTATCAATTGCGCCGGATGTGATCATTCGGTTAAACTTGAAAAAGACAGTTCCAGCGTTGTCCTTTAATGACAGACCCGCGATATTGATACTTAAAATAAACTGACATTGAAACGTCTAAAGGCCTATATCCGCAATATTCCCGACTTTCCCAAACCCGGGATCCAGTTCAAGGATATTACGCCGTTGGTTAAAACACCAACCATGCTTAAACTGGCCGTACATGGTTTGATTAACCCCTTTCTGGGCGAACCATTGACAGCGGTGGCCGGTATGGAAGCGCGCGGGTTTATCTTCGGCAGTCTGGCCGCATCGGAGCTTGGCATCGGCTTTGTCCCGTTACGCAAGCCCGGAAAATTACCTTATGATGTGCGGAGCCTGTCTTATGATCTGGAGTATGGTTCAACTTCCCTGGAAATGCACAGCGACGCGCTGGAAAAAGGTGACCGCATTTTACTGGTTGATGATCTGATCGCCACCGGTGGCACCGCCGCCGCGAGTTGTGAACTGATCGAGAAATTCGACGCCGAAATTGTCGCCTGTGCGTTTGTCATTGAACTGGCGTCTCTCAAAGGGCGGGAAAAATTGTCGAAATATCCGGTTCATTCTCTGGTCAGTTACTATTGATACCGTGGCGCATGGTCACGGCGTGGGCGGGTTTATGGCCACTCCGGGGAATTCAGCACCCTTGCACAGCCGCATTGCCTGAAAGGTATCATGTGCCCGCTTGCATGCCTGCTTTGCGGATTAATCAACGGATGTGCTTTGACAGTGTCTTGAATTGCGGGTGCGCCGCGTCTCTTAACCATTCAAATAAAACGGATTCGGTGTTGATGATAGTAATACCGGCCTGTTTCATGCGCATTATCGCCGAGTCATAGTCGGCCACTTTGCGGGATGCGGTGGCGTCAATCACAACGAACACCTCGTGGCCTTCATGAACCATCTCAAAGGCGCTTTGCAATACGCAAATGTGCGCCTCAAGACCAACCAGAACAAGTTGCTTTTTATTCAGGGACTTCAAGTGATCGCTGAAACCTTCAGCGTTCATGCAGGAGAAAGCGGTCTTGTCAAAATGCCGGCTTGTTTCGGGCAACACGGCGGACACAGCCTGTTCCATCGGTCCCAACCCTTGCGGATATTGCGCGGTCGTCAATACCGGGATATTCAGTCGCGCGGTCGCCGTTAGCAAAATAATCGTATTATTGACAACGCGGGTAGTCACTCTGGGCGGGATAGCCGCCATCAGTTTTTCCTGTATATCAATGGCGATAAAACAACTGTTATTGATGTCACAAAGGCTGTTATTCATTTTTCTGTTAACCAGTTATTAATAATAGCGAGGTCATCCGGCGATAGCGTTCCGGCTGATAGTTTGAGTCGAAGGGTATTTAACAGGTAATCATACCTGGCCCGGCTGTAATCCCTTTTTGCCGCCGAGGTCGTGCGCTGCGAGGCTACGACATCCACCGTTGTGCGCGTACCTACCGCAAAACCGGACTCGGTGGCCTTTAACGCGGTTTCGCTGGAGACTACCGCCTGATTTAGGGCCTTTACCTGACTGATCCCCGAAATTACACCCCGATAGGCCTCGCGGGTGAGACGTTGAGCCGAGCGGCGCGTTTGTTCCAACGCATAGATGGCGGCGTTGTAATTTTCGTACGCCTGTCGGGTGCGTGAACTGATCGCGCCGCCACTGTAAATGGGAATGTTCAGTTCCAGCCCGACTGAAGTGCCGTGTATCTTGGTCACGCCGAAACGACCACCGGAAGAGTTGTAACTCCGGAAAGCAGTCAGATCCAGCGTCGGGTAATGACCGGCGCGCTGGCGTTTGATCGCTTTTTGGGCTGTTTCGGCGGCATAATTCACCGCGATTACATTCAGATTTTGCTCCAGCGACAACTGTGTCCAGTTGTCAATGATTGCCGGTTCGGGGCTGATCAAAGGCATCTGCTCTCCCAGAACGCTAAACAGGTCAATATAGTCGCCGGTTAATTCACGTACCGCTTCCCGGGCATTGCCAATTGCGTTCAGCGCGCGTATTTCCTGTGCCACGGCAAGGTCGTAGCCTGCCTGCGCTTCCTGCACGTCGGTAATCGTACCAAGACCCACGTCAAGACGCTGTTGCGCTTGCTCCAACTGACGGCTGAGCGCTTTGACCTCGGCTCGTGCAAATTTCAGATTGTCCCTGTCGGCCAGGACCTGAAAATAACGCTCGGCTGTGCGGACGATTAAATCCTGTTTTGCCCGCGCCAGCTCGGCTTCGGCCTGATTGATCTCGGTGTCGGATTGTTGCAGGGCGATAAATCGATCGTATCGGAACAGGGGTTGCGACACATTCAAGGTGTAGCCTCGATTATTGAAGCTGAATTCTCCGGTATCGCCGAATTGTCTGGCAGAGGAGATGTCCTGTTCCCGCCGGTCGGTGTTTATCCTTAAACTCACGTCTGGCAACAGACCAGACAGGGCTTGTGGCCGTGATTCAAGCACCGCCCTGTAAGCGGCAGCCTCGCCCAGGTAGACCGGGTCGTTTTCCTCGGCAAGCTGATATACGCTGAGTAAATCGGCGCCGAGACAGTGCATCGTGGAAACGGCCCCAATGAGAAAGGTCAAGGCATGTCGAAAACGGATCATCATAAAGGGTAATAGATAAATTGACGGTGAATAGGGGAAAACTGTCGTTTAATATCGTTCCATCGTATTATCAACCGTTTCGGCCCACGCCTCAATACCGCCTTCCAGATTGCTGATTTGCGTGAACCCCTCGCTCTCCAGAAAAGCCGCTACCTGGAAACTCCTCATACCGTGGTGACAGATAACGATAATTTTCTGATCCGGTTCAAATTCTTTCAATATTTTATTCGTGTCTGACATACTGATGTTGACGGAACCCGGTATATGGGCAATGTTGTACTCCCACTCTTCACGAACATCAAGCAATATCGGCACATTACCCGAATCCAGTTCCGATTTCAGCGCTGACGGCAATATGGTCTGCATCAGAATGAAAAGGTGTCTTTTACTTCGGCCCCGATCAGCACGGGAAAATCGATCTCAAACAGGCTCTCGACAGCATAATTACAGTGGGTTTGTTTGGTGATCACACAGGCTTCCATGGCCGGTGATTGTCCAATAATGATAAATGCGCGTCCCCCGTCATTAAGCTTGTCCAAAAAACGGGGATCCAGCACCGGTAACGAAGCCGTCAGTACAACGACATCATGTCTTTCTTCGTTACCTTCGAGTAAATTATAGGCATCAATATTTTCCAGTTGAACGTTATCCAGGCCGGCCTTTGCTATTTTTTCTTCCGCAGCGTGGATAAAATCGGGGAATATATCAATGCTTTTCACCTGTTGACTACAACTTGCCAGTAATACCGTCAACCAGGCGCTGCCTGTTCCTATCTCCAGGACCTTTTCATGCGGTCTGATGGTCAGCGATTGTAATAAACGCGCCTCGACTTTGGGGGTCATCGTCGTCTGTCCGTGACCAATCGGAATGCGCATATCGGCCAGCGCCAGATTTTTACAGGTTTCCGGCATGAATTGTTCACGATGGTTTCTATCAAACAACCCCAATATATTGCGATCCAGCACGTCCCAGGTGTGGATCTGGTGTTTAATCATATTTGATCGGGCCTGTTCAATATTCATTCATACTTTGTCATTGTATCCGGGACGCTATAATATAACACAACAATGCATTGATAATGAGGTCATAAATGAGCGCCATTCAAGATTCCGTTGCTACGAAACCGCTTGATGCTGTCGATGAGCAGATTGCGAAACCCTTCCCGAACTCGAGAAAGATACATGTGACGGGTTCGCAGGAAGATATCCGCGTCCCGATGCGCGAAATCAGTTGTTCCCCGACACGGACGCAAACGGGCAGCACGGAAAACCCGCCGATAGTGGTCTATGACACTTCGGGGCCCTATACTGACCCGGACATAAAGATTAATATCAGAGAAGGTCTGGCGCCTTTAAGACGGAACTGGATTGAGGCGCGTGATGATACCCTGAAACTTGACGCCCCGGGGTCGAACTACAGCAATCAGCGCTTGCAGGACCCCGCGCTTCAGCAACTGCGTTACACAAAAACGCCCCGTCCGCGTGTGGCCCGCAGCGGTAACAATGTCAGTCAGATGCATTACGCGAAAAAAGGGATCATCACGCCGGAAATGGAATTTATCGCCATTCGTGAAAATCAGTGTCTGGAAAAATATCGGGACAGCGATCTGGCGCGTCGGCATCCCGGCAAACCCTGGCAAGGCGCTCTGCCGGAAAAAACGACAGCGGAATTTGTCCGTGACGAGGTGGCCGCCGGGCGTGCGATTATTCCGAATAACATCAATCATCCCGAGACCGAACCAATGATTATCGGTCGCAATTTCCTGGTGAAAATCAATGCCAATATCGGCAATTCGGCGCTCCTTTCTTCCATAGAAGAGGAGGTCGAAAAGATGATCTGGGCGATTCGTTGCGGTGCCGATACGGTCATGGATTTGTCCACTGGCAAAAACATTCATGAGACGCGCGAATGGATCGTGCGTAATTCGCCGGTACCGATTGGCACGGTGCCCATCTATCAGGCGCTGGAAAAGGTTGACGGCCGTGCCGAGGAGCTAAGCTGGGAGCTGTATCGCGATACCCTGATTGAACAGGCCGAGCAAGGCGTGGATTATTTCACCATCCACGCCGGGGTGCGGTTGCCATATATTCCCCTGACAGCAAAACGCGTTACCGGCATCGTCTCGCGCGGCGGTTCCATACTGGCAAAGTGGTGTCTGGCGCATCATCGGGAAAATTTTCTCTATACCCATTTCGAGGATATCTGCGCGATCATGAAGGCCTACGATGTTTCTTTTTCACTGGGGGACGGTTTAAGACCGGGGTCGATTGCCGATGCGAATGACGAGGCGCAGTTCGCGGAATTGGAAACCCTGGGCGAGTTGACGCGGATTGCCTGGCAACATGATGTACAAGTGATGGTTGAAGGCCCTGGCCATGTCCCTATGCATCTCATCAAAGACAATGTTGAAAAAGAATTACAAGCCTGTCATGAAGCGCCCTTTTATACGCTGGGGCCGCTGACAACCGATATTGCCCCCGGTCATGATCATATTACCTCGGCAATCGGCGCCGCCATGATTGGATGGTACGGTACGGCCATGCTGTGCTATGTCACGCCGAAAGAACACTTGGGCCTGCCCGATAAAAACGATGTCAGAGAAGGCATTATCGCCTATAAAATAGCGGCGCATGCCGCCGATCTGGCCAAGGGCCATCCGGCCGCCCAACTCAGGGATAATGCCCTGTCCAAAGCGCGTTTTGAGTTTCGCTGGGAAGATCAGTTCAATCTCGGACTTGATCCGGAGCGGGCGCGCGGTTTCCACGATCAAACCCTGCCGAAAGAAGGCCATAAAACGGCGCATTTTTGCTCCATGTGCGGCCCGCATTTTTGTTCCATGAAAATCACGCAAGATGTCAGGGATTACGCTGCGCAACAGGGTTTGAATGATATGAACAAGGCAATTGAAAACGGGCTGGACACCATGTCAAAAAAGTTTAAAGACGAGGGCGGCGAGATTTACAATAAACTCTGATCCGGCCGGATTTAATCCGATATTGATTAGCCATTGTCTTTCCGTGGTTGTGCCTGTGCAGGCCTGTCTTCGGGCGCTGTAGATCGGGGACGGGAGTTTGGTGATACTGCGCCGCGAGGGGGCTGATTCAGGGCCTGTTGCTTTCCTGAAGTCCGACTTTTTCAAACACCCGGGAAATATGTGAAACGGTCTGGACTGTCAGTCCCTCAACGGATTCTTTCGGTTTGTTCGCCGCCGGAATCAGGGCATGCCTGAATCCGTGCTTTGCCGATTCATTCAGGCGTTCCATGCCATTCTGCACAGGGCGGATTTCGCCTGAGAGACCGACTTCGCCAAATATGACCAGGTTATCCATTACCGGCCGGTCCCAAAGGCTCGAAACAATCGCCAGCAATAACGGCAAATCGGCGGCCGTTTCACCAATACGCACACCTCCCACAACATTGATAAAAACGTCCCGATGGTTCATGGATATCCCCGCATGCCGGTGTAATACCGCCAATAACATCGCCAGACGGTTTTGTTCCAGCCCGAGGGCAACGCGGCGCGGACTGGATAAAGATGACTCATCCACCAACGCCTGCACTTCAACCAGCATGGGACGGGAACCTTCCCGTGTCACCATGACGGTACTTCCCGAAACGGGGACGTCATGGCGGGATAAAAAAATTGCCGAGGGGTTTTTGATGGCGCGCAATCCCTTGTCGGTCATCGCAAAGATCCCCAGTTCATTGACGGCGCCGTAACGATTTTTGACCGCCCGTACAATACGATGGCGACTGCCAGCATCTCCCTCAAAATAGAGTACGGTATCCACCATGTGTTCCAGCACTCTCGGTCCGGCCAGAGCGCCTTCTTTCGTGACATGGCCCACAAGGAACAAAGCGGTATCGGTCTGCTTGGCGAAACGGACAAACTGTGCGGCACATTCGCGGACCTGGGCAACGGCGCCGGGAGGCGATTGCAGCAGTTCGCTGTAGATGGTCTGAATGGAATCGATCACGATCACGCCTGCCCGCTCCTTCCGTGCAACGGCGATAATACGTTCCAGATGGTTTTCAGGCAGGATATGTAGCGAATCCAGTGACAGACCAAGCCGTTTGGCGCGTAGCGCAATCTGTTGCACCGACTCTTCGCCAGTGATATATAAACCGGTTATTCCGGATTTGTCCAGACTGGACAGTGTCTGTAGCAGCAGGGTTGATTTTCCAATCCCCGGATCGCCGCCGATCAGGGTGACGGAACCCGGTACCAGACCACCCCCCATGACACGATCCAGTTCTTTCAGCCCCGTTAACTGCCGTGCCGTTTCGCCGGCCTCGACCCCGGTCAGGTGACAGACCTCTCCGGCACCGCCCGGGTATTCATGAAAACGACCGCTATGGGCACCGGGGCTTTTTTCGGCAACGACTTCGTGCAGGGTATTCCATGCCGTACATTCCGGACATTGACCCACCCATTTCGGCGTCTCCGCGCCGCATTCGTTGCACTGGTATCGATATTTTATCCGCATTTTCTATTTACAAATGTTGTGACCGGCCGCCAAAAAAATTATCCGGGATAACACGCCGATCTTTGGCGCGAGAGGCATCAACCCCGCTCTATCATTTCCAGACGCCTGTGTGCCCCGCATAATAATTCGTAGGGGATTGTTTCCGCATGACAGGCGATTTCTTCTATCGGCAATTTCTCGCCCCACAGCACAACACGATCGCCGATCTTTGCCTGTGGCCGGTTACGGAGGTCTATCGTCAGCATGTCCATGGAAGCGCGCCCAATCAGGGCGCAACGTACCCCCTCCACCAGAACCGGCGTACCTGATTTCGCATGACGCGGAAAACCATCGCCATAGCCGGTGGCGACGACACCGATCGACATCGCTTCCGTGCACTGCCAGGTGGCACCGTAACCGACTGTATCGCCCTTTTGCAGGCACCGCACTGAAATCAGTTCCGATTCCAGCGTCATGACCGCTTTGAGATCGTGATCGGCGGCATGACCGCCAATCATCGGCGATACCCCGTACAGCATCAGGCCAGGCCGTACCCAGTCATGGTGCGTTTCTGGCAGGGTGATAACGGCAGCCGAATTTGCGATACTCTTTTCCGCGTCAATATCAGCGCATAATTCATCAAAAAGGGCCAGTTGCCGCCTGGTCAGGGGGTGCCTTTTTTCATTGGCTGTCGCCAGATGCGTCATCAGGCGTATCGGCTTTTTAATGCTTTTGCATTTCGACACACGCTTTAAGGCGGGCTTGACAGCTTCTTTCGGAAAACCCAGACGATGCATGCCGGTATCTATTTTCAGCCAGACTGTCAATGGCTTGTCGGTGGGGGTCTCTTCGAGGATTTTTAACTGCGCCTCATTATGTAACACGATATCCAGACCAAGCCGCGCAATGTGCGGAAGGTCAATCGCCTTGTGTGGACCTTCCAGCAAAATGATGGATTGATTAATAAAGGCCTGTCTCAACTGTTCGGCTTCTTCCAGACAGGCAACGCCGAAGGCGTCGGCTTCTGTCAGGGTTTTGGCCACACGGATTAAACCGTGTCCATAAGCATTGGCCTTGATAATGGCCATTACCCTGGAGCGGGGAGCAAATGCCTTTATACGTCGAAAATTATGCCTGAGCGCGTCTTTATCAATAATGACTCTTGCAGGCCGGGTCATTCATATGCCTCCCCCTGCTTACACAGGGGCGGACGTATCGTGTGGAAATACGTAGTCCTCGGTATGATTTTCAAAGCGCGTGATCTCGCCGCGAAAGGTAAGTTTAATCATGCCGATGGGGCCGTTTCGTTGTTTGGAAATGATGATCTCGGCCACGCCTTTGTCGGGGGTGTCTTCGTTGTAGACTTCATCCCGATAGATAAACAGGATGAGATCGGCGTCCTGTTCAATGGCGCCGGATTCACGCAGATCTGACATGATCGGGCGTTTGTTCGGTCTTTGCTCAAGGCTGCGGTTCAACTGGGACAGCGCAATGACGGGGACATCCAGCTCTTTCGCCATCGCCTTCAAAGAACGTGATATTTCTGATATCTCGGTCACGCGATTTTCAACTGTCCCGGACACCTGCATCAGTTGCAGGTAATCCACGATAATCAGGTCCAGCCCGTGGTCGCGGGCAATGCGGCGAGAACGCGCCCGCAGCTCCACCGGTGTCAGCGCCGGCGTATCGTCAATAAACAGTTTGGCGTCTTCCATGAGACTGATCGTTGAGGTTAAACGCGGCCAGTCCTCATCATCAAGATCGCCAGTGCGTATTTTCTGCTGACTGATGCGGGATAAAGAACCGATGATACGCATCGCCAGTTGCTGGCTGGACATTTCCATGCTGAATATGGCCACGGACTTTTTTTCTTTAATCACGGCATGTTCGGCGATATTCACGGCGAAGGCTGTCTTTCCCATTGAGGGACGTCCGGCAATGATGATTAAGTCAGAGGTCTGTAATCCGGCCGTTTTTTTGTCAAAATCGTCGTAACCGGTGGAGATCCCCGTAATCGGAGTTTTCATATGAAACAGCTCGTCAATACGTTTCAGCGCCCCCGCCAGCAGGTTCTTGATTGGCGCGTACTGTCGGAGGCCTCGCCCCTGCCTTTCGGCAATCTCAAAAATACGCTGTTCGGCATAATCCAAAACCTCATCAGAGCCGCGCCCCCGTGGTTTGAAGACGGCATCGACGATATCCGATGTCGCCTCCGCAAGCTGCCTCAGCGTGGAGCGCTTGTATACAATGCGGGCGTAGGTCTCTATATGGGCGGCTGTGGGCGTATTTTCGGCGATCCCGGCGAGCGTGGGCATACCGCCAGCTTCATCCAGCAACTGATGATTTTCCAGCCATTCGGCAACGGTGACAATATCGGTAGGATCGCCATTTTCCACCAGGGTATGCATGGCGCGGAAAACAAGGCGATGGTCTTTGCGATAGAAGTCTGTTTCCTGAACGATCCCGGCGATTTTGTCAAAGGCGGATTTATCCAGGAAAACGCTGCCGAGCACGGCCTGCTCGGCCTCAATGGAATGCGGTGGAATCTTTAACGCCGCTGTTTCGGTAACGACAGATGAAGATGTATATGTTTCCCGCATTAAACCCGTCTGCCTCTACGATAACGGATTAAATAAAATGGGCGCCCTCTGAACAAAATAACCAACAAGGCCGCCATTCGGTTCAGACATTGCTCTCTTCCGCGACAACGTTTATCCTGACGACCGTTGAAACATCCGCATGAAGTCGCACGTTCAATTCATATTCACCAATATTGCGGATCGGCCCGTCAGGCATTTGGACTTCATTCCGGGCTAATTCAACACCTGCCCCGGTAACCGCTTCGGCAACAGCGCCGGGCCCCACGGAACTAAACAGCTTCCCTTGAGGCCCGGCTTTACGCTGGATATCGACATTCACGGTATTTAATTTTTCAGCACGTGCCTCAGCGCTCAGCAGGGTCTCTCGCTGCTGTTTTTCCAGTTCGGCACGGCGCGCTTCAAATTTGGCAATATTCTCCGCCGTCGCCAATACGGCCTTTCCGGAAGGGATAAGAAAGTTTCGGCCATAACCCGGCTTGACCCTGATCTGATCGCCCACATCGCCCATTTTGAATATTTTCTCAAGCAGAATGATCTCCATTGCAACCCCTCGGTTCATTAAAAAACAGGATGCTTTATAGTAACAGATTCCGGTTATGCCCGCTTCAGAATTTCTCGCGCGAACCTGCCCGTTTCTCGCGCCAGCCGGTATAGACCCTGACCATCCCCAGACAGACGATAAATCCATTTGTATACGGAAAAAATACCAGCAGAAAATACATCAATCCCAGCCATAACACCGATAATTGCTCCCTGGCAACATACAGATGTATTGACGCAACACCCTGTATCAGATACATAAATGTCATCAAAATCAGGATATCCCTGAGCATTTCTTGCCAGGGGTCGGCCAGGACAAATACCAATATAAAGACCACGGCGCTGGCAGGCAATACCGCCGCCGGCAATTGCAGCGCGTGAAATTCCTTTTGAAACGCCCCCGGATTAAATAATTGCGACTGCCACCATCTGGCACATAAAACGCTCATAAAAATATTCAACATTGCCCAGGTAGTCATCATCGTGTTCAGCATCCCGGCGGTCAATTCCAGCAGCGTCCTGTAACGCCCGGCCTCTTCGCTCGGGATTGTCTGATTAATCCTGGCATCAAACCATTGGGTCCACCAGGCTGAGACATCATCAATAAAAATATATGCCGTCACTATCGGCAATGAAGCAAAGATAAACGCCGCCAGCAATAACATGCCCTGACGCTCGCTCAGGCGCAATACGGAGGCAGACACCCAGACCGGCAACCAGACCACAAAAGTGTAAATCAGTGCCCATTGCGGGGAAACACGCATCAGCACGGAGAAAATCTGCAGTACCAGCAGGCTTGCAACCAATACTTGCAGACCGATGGCGGCGCCTTTGCGCAGGGTAATCAAACCGACGACGGAACCGCTGATGAAGTAAGCGAAAGGCAACGCCAGCAGAGAGATTAACGCACTGACAGTCAGCGACGCGATGGCTTGAACTCTACCACCCAGTATGTAATTACCGATCAATGCTTTGCTGCATATAATCCATGCGGATTGCTCAAAACTGTTATCCGGTTACGGGCAACCACAACATCAGAGGCATTAATGTGAGTCGCAATAAGGGATCAGGGCAAGATAACGGGCACGTTTGATGGCTGTCGTCAACTGTCGCTGGTAACGCGCACGGGTACCGGAGAGACGAGTTGGAATAATCCTGCCGGTCTCGGAAATATATTTTTTAAGGGTGTTCACATCCTTGTAGTCGATCTCGGTGACACCTTCCGCAGTAAAACGGCAAAAGCGTTTAGGCTTGAAGTGGCGGGGCATTAGCTTTTTTCTCCTGTGTGATTGTTTTCCATTTCAGACTCAGCCGGTTTTTCAGCCTGTTCCTCCGTCGATTCTGTAACTGATTCTTCAGGCTGACCATCAGTAAGCTGTTCATCAGCAGGCTGTTCATCAGCAGGCTGCTCATCAGTGTTTTCCGCGCTCTTGTCTGCTGCCTCATCCGCTGCCCCGGCGGCATCCATAACCTCGCCGACAGTATCATTTTCTTTAACGTCATCAGTTTCCTCAATGGCGGGCGTCAAATCAGGTTTCTCAACGGATTTCTGCAAAGACGCTTCTTCTTCCTCTTTGATTTTAAGCACGGGAGAAGATTCGGTGACGGCATGTTTCTTTCTGACAACGAGGCTACGAATGACAGCGTCATTGAAACGGAACGCTTCGGTCAGTTGCGTCATGGTATCGGCGTCGCATTCAATATTCAGCAACACATAATGCGCCTTATAGAGCTTATTGATGGGGTACGCCAGGAGCCGGCGTCCCCAGTCTTCAAGACGATGAATAATCCCTTCATTCTGAAGCACTATGCTCTGATAGCGTTCCAGCATCGCCGGTATCTGTTCGCCCTGGTCGGGATGGACCAGAAATACAATTTCATAATGTCGCATTGATTGATTTATCCTTACGGTTTGAACAGCCGCTCTCCTGTTTCAAGGGACGGCAAGGACTGTAATACAGGGGCCTGATTATACGTTGTCAATTGACCGCTTGCAAGCCCGACCTCCGAATATATCATGTGCACGGTGATTCCCTAAGGGGGATAAAGAAAATCATCGTAACAACAAGCTTTTTGCGCGCCCTGGCGCAGAAAGAGGTATCCGCCACCGCCGAGATACCCCGCTTTGGTGCCGACCCGTTTTTTGGCAAGTTGCATAATCACATTTTCAATGCAAAACAGATGATAATTGTCCCGCTTTTTTATCCTGCACAATTCGGCAAAATCATCATACAACCATATCTTGTAACCGGGCATGGTCTTTAATGCCCGGAAATAATCCGGGGACTCGTCGGACATGATATAGACATGGGGCTGACCACAGCGTTTTATCGCCGCCATGATATTGTCTGGAGAAGTGTATCGATCATGCCGCGCCTCGTCACCCCAGGCGCGTCCCATATCGTTGCGCCGCACGTGAACGCAGGCGTAGGGTCCGCCAATACATCGGGAAATGCGCTCCCCCGCCTCGACAATAGCGGGCACAAACGAAATCTCAAGCGGGTATCCAGGCACTTCCCCAACAATGTCGGGGTGCAGTCTGGCAAGGTCTCTCTCGAACATGGATAACACGGCGATATCCCGGGGGTCTGCCCCGGCCGGATGTGTCAGGCTCAATCGGCAGGGTTCATGATTCACACGGAGATTCTCAAGCTGAATATATTGGGAAAAATCGGTAGAAACCAACCGGCCCTGATTATGATGAGCAGCGAGATGGAATGTCGGCATAATCAAAACCCTGTCCATATAATACGCCTTCCGTATAAACGTGGTTAAATTTGAGAGGCTGTGCAGTAATCCTGCCTGAACGCCAAAGTCAACAATTTTCAAATAACGCTGTCTCATCTGGTGACCCGCCAGAACCGCTACAGAGTGTTAATGTAACGCCCGCTGCCGGATAATTTCATACAATATGACGCCTGTGGCGACCGATATATTGAGGCTTTTCATTTCCCCCCTGACGGGGATTGAGACCATATAATCGCATGCTTTGATGATGGAAGGCCGTATGCCTTTGCCTTCGTTACCCATCACGATGGCTGTTGCCGCTACGTATTGTAAATCATAAACAGACTGCCCGATGTCAGGCGCCGCACCCACCACCCAGACCCCCGCCGCTTTCAGGGTTTTTATCGCACGCACCAAATTGACGACGCTGATCACCGTTACATTCTCGACCGCGCCGCTGGCAACCTTCCTGACAGTGTCGTTAACCCCCACCGCACGATCCTTCTGAATAATCACCGCGGTAACCCCGGCGGCGGCGGCGGTACGAATACACGCTCCGAGATTGTGGGGATCCTGCACTGAATCCAGAATGAGATAAATCGGCCTGTCGTTCCTGTTCCGCGCGACTATCTCGTCAAGATTATGCCCGGCTTTTGCCGCGTCTTTTCTGATCGCCATCAACACCCCCTGATGGGAACGGCTTTGGGTCATCTTGTCCAGTGTGGTGCGCGTTGCTGTCTGTATTGGCAGACCCAGGGCATTGACCGTCTCCCGAATAGCGGTGATTGAGGCCGATTCCAGCGAATCCTGCAACCAGACATTCAGGATAGAATCCGGGGCAGACTGCAGCAATGCTCTGACGGCATGAAAACCGTAAATGTATTCCGCACGCCTATTCATGAATGAGTTCAAAGTCTATCTTTCTTTCATTCAGGTCAACCTGTGCGACCAATACCTTTAATTTCTGACCGAGACGAAACGTTTTGCCGCCGCGCTCACCCCTCAGACTGTGTGTGACCGGATCATAGTGATAATAATCAACCGGCAGGGTACTGACATGGATCAAACCTTCAATATAAAACTGTTCCAATACCACGAATAAACCAAATGGGGTGACCGAACTCACCATGCCGGAAAAAAATTCGCCAACCCTGTTTTTCATAAAGTCACATTTAAGTCGTTGTATCGCGTCACGCGAGGCATCCTCCGCCCGCCGCTCCACCATGGAACAATGCTCCGCCATCTCCATCAACATCGGCTTTGAACAGGCAAAGGTTTTCGCCTTCCCTCCTTCAATGATATGCGCAATTGCCCGATGTACCATCAAGTCGGGATAGCGTCGTATCGGCGAAGTGAAATGCACATAAGTTGGAAAACCCAGGCCGAAATGCCCCTCGTTGACGGCGCTGTAAATCGCCAGCGACATGCTTCTCAGCAATATGGTTTCCAGCATCTGCGCGTCATCACGTTTGCGGGTGATTTTCATCAGCCGGGCGTAATCGCTGGCCGTGGGTTTGTCGCCACCCCCCAGCGTTAGATTAAGCTGCGAAAGCAAGGCCCGGATATCCGTCAGTTTCGCCGGGTCGGGCGTATCGTGTACACGGTACATGCAAGGAATATTGTGTTTCTGCAAAAATTCACCGGCGGCAACGTTCGCCGCCAGCATCATTTCCTCAATCAGACGATGCGCTTCATTGCGTTCAAGCTGAAAGATGGTTTTAATGCGCCCCTTCTCATCAAACTCAAACTGCGATTCCAGCGTTAAAAAATCAAGCAGGCCCTTTTTCTTTCTCTCCGAATGCAATAACTGATAGAGTTGATAAAGATTATCCAGATGCGCCACCAGGGGGGGGTGTTGCTGTCTGAGGGACGCGTCCCTGTCAACGGTCAGCGCCGCCATCTCGCCGTAGGTCAAACGCGCCGCGGAATGTATGATGGCCCTGAAGAAAGACACCTCTTCAACCCGGCCTCCGGCATCGATATTCAGCCGGCACACCAGGCTGAAGCGATCCGTATCCGGTTTCAGCGAGCACAGATTATTGGACAGGAGTTCCGGCAACATCGGGATAACACGTTCGGGGAAATACACAGAGGTCCCGCGCGATCGCGCTTCCTCATCCAGCACCGATGAGGGCCTCACATAATGCGAAACGTCGGCAATGGCGACAAATAAACGCCAGCCCCTGCCCTGCTTTTCACAATACACCGCATCATCAAAATCACGCGCCTCTTCACCGTCTATTGTCACAAAAGGCAAATGACGCAGATCGCGCCTGTTATCGTTTTCATCACAGGCGACTGTCTCGTCGAGCTTTTCAAGTTCCTGCTCAAGTTCAGCCGGCCACTCATACGGCAGCTCATAACTGCGTATCGCGATATCAACCGCCATACCGGCCTCAAAGTCATCGCCGATGATCTCCAGTATCCTGCCGACAGGCGGGCGATGTTTCTGCGGCTGGTGCATTATCTCGGCCAGCACATATTGCCCCGGTCGCGCTCCGCCTTTGTTTTCGGGCAAAATCAGCAGGTCTTGACTGATACGTTTATTATCAGGAATAACACAGGAGACGCCGTCTTCCTCAAAATAACGACCGACAAGTTTATGATTGGCATGTTCCAGCACCTTGACCAACGAGCCTTCACGCTTGCCCCGTTTATTTGCATAAACCTCGCGCACCAGGACGTGATCGCCATTCAGCACCGTGCGCATTTCGCGCGCCGGTAAAAATAAATCCTCACCGCCCTGATCGGGGACGACAAATCCGTAACCGTCCGGGTGCCCGATTACCCGGCCTTTGACCATATCCATTTTTTCAACCAGACCATAGCCCTTGCGACGATTGCGGATTAACTGTCCGTCACGTTCCATCGCCCTGAGTCGATAGCCTGTCGCCCGCCGCACTTTACTGTCCTGAATATTGAACGCCGTCGCCAGTTGTCTGAGAGTCAACGGACGTCCGGCTTTCCGCAGGCAACTCATAATGTCGTCACGTCCGGGAATGTCAAAATCGTAGTCTTTTTTCTTTGGATTCGCTGTCATTGAATGGCACCTTGCCCTGGATAAAATCCATCTACAAACGGAGAGAAATCGGGATTGAACATCATTAAAAAAACAAACTCCGCTGCTGTTTTTATAAAGTATGCGGCCAAAGGGCAACACATGTTAAAGTAATTCAGATGGATTGACAATGACCTGAAGATACGGTTAACGTCTTCCGTCGCTTGAAAAACGATAAATTGCCCGGGTGGCGGAATTGGTAGACGCGCCAGCTTCAGGTGCTGGTGGGGGTAACCCCGTGGAGGTTCAACTCCTCTTCCGGGCACCAAAATCTGACTTTTGGAAAATTGCCACAAACCCGCCGCGCCACGCCGTCGCTGTGCGCAGAATAGAGAGAGGCCGCATGTTATGGATTTGATATTGAATCAGTCTGGCGATTTACTGAATAGCAACCTGCCGAACATTTTGGGAATGGTCGGGACAGCCCTGCTGACGGTTCTCATTCCGATGGCGATCGCTATTTTTAGTGACACGGAGGATTTTGAGGACCTGGATCGAAATGTGATTTTGGACCAGATTGTTCAAGCGCGCTGTTTTCTGTTTTATCTCGCGCTTGTTTATGTGCCGATCCTGGTTTGGCCGATCCTGGTTTGGGAGGTGGCGCTATACACATACACGCTTCCCATACTTCGCCTGTTTGGTTTAGTGGTATGGGTTATCGGCATTGCTTGTATCGTACACGTTTTGCAAAAGGCCTATCGCTGGATGAAAGGCGACAAATTTCAGTTGCGGTTCGACTATTTGAAGAAACTACGCCATCCGAAAGACAGCGAAGAATCATGGATATCCGTCTGGAAGACGGAAAATATTAACGCTGAAAACGAAGCGGCTTTTTTTACGCCATTCGCTAAAGCCATTGATAAGGACATAAAAAACGATGACCGTGGGAAACGGCTGGAAACAACATCAAAATTGCTGGCTGATTTTGCCGCGTTCGCTGGAAATCGTTCAAGCGTTTTTCTGGCGCGTGAACTTCTCCCCAGGTGTCTGGAATGGCATTTTTCGACGTGGAAAAGAAACTATCAATCCCCTCACACTCGCAAGCGCACTTATCACGATAGCACACTGTCAGACGCTCTTGATTCGATTTTGCGAAAAGCGGCCGAAAGCGCTCTGAAAGGGGGCCACAGCGACTTTTTTTTCGATCATTTTAAATGCCATGTCGAGAAATACAAGGAAGAACATGCTGATGATGGCGCTGGAAACGAGTGGTGGTATTGGTATGTTGATTCGGTAATTCGCCTTTTCTTTAAAACCCTGACGGAAAATATACAGCAATCGCCCGAAAGGGATGATATTCGATATAGTTATTTCCCGTCTGGCTGGAAAATCACGACGGAAAACATCCAACAGGAGAAGAATGTTGTGCCGTTGCGCTTGCTAAACCTGTTTTTACCCTGGGTGCAAGAGCGGATTCGGAGTGCAATGGACAAGAAAAAATATGATGCGGTGATGGACGAGGTAATGTCCATCCTTTTTCTATTTGTTAAGCCCGTATCTGTTGAGCCCGAATTATGGGCAGAGATTCTCACCTTTACGGCGGGCGATACCCTGGAATCATTGATTGTGCGCGGCGCAAACTTCGGACATAAAATTGTCATTGGGGCAAAGGCCTTCAAGTACCCTCAAGAACAACAAAAAGAACGGGATCGGCGCCGGAAATTGCGGGAATCGCAGGAAAAGGAGACTCTGGAGCTTGCCTTACGCTTATTCAAATTTACAAAAGAAAAGCTGGACAGTTTTATTTCTGAATTGGACGCATTGAAGAAATATGATAAAGACAGCCGCGAAGAGCGGCGACGCAAAAGATTTATCCTTATTTTTGAAAAAATGCAAAAAATGATTGCTTTACGAGAAGCGGAGAAACCCTCCTGACGCCAAGCCTTTTTCGCCGCCAGGGCGAGGGTGTGCAAATCAGGCAAAGCAAATTTTTCGTGGCGTGGCAAACGTCTTTTCCGATCTCCGCAGGTTATGGTACCGCCGGTGTCATCTCCGGGGTGATTTCTATCAGATGATTGTTATCGTCCGGGTCGCCTTATCCGAAGGGATCTCCACATTGGGATTATCAGACCTCGTCAGCACGCTTGTATACACCCCGACCCCATCCGGGAGAACGATATCCGCGATGCGCATCGTATCGCCTGAAAAGACCTTTATAAATGCTTCGGTTGTTGATCCGAAAGTCAAATCAACAGAGAAAGTGGTGTCTGGCACCACCGGGCCGGACAGGGTAATGGTGTGTATCACTATCCTGAGCGTCGAACCTCCCTCTTGCCGTGTATCCTGGCTGAGACTGTATTCCGTCACCGTCACCGTAGTCATCCCGGGGGAGGTCTGGGCATGGAGGGGAAGGAGAACGGTTTCAATGGACGGTTGTTGCCATTTCTTCGGTATCAAATCAACGGCGAAAGCAAAGGTTACCGTGGTAACCCCGGCCTTTTTCAACAGTGTACGGCGGCTGTTGTCAACCCTGGCGGAGGGCGAGCCGGGGGCTATAACGTTGCTGTCCGCCCGCGGCTCAAGGTCCTGCCCCTGTGTCGTTTTATCATCCTTCACCGTTACATTTCCCCTTATTCCTTATTCGTTCTTTTTCAGCCTACGCCATTATCACCGCGGTTGTCAAATCGCTTTCCTGAATCCGGTTTCGAAACGAACGGAAAACCCGGGTCAATACCTGAATATCACTGGAATATCCCCGCGACAATATCGCGGACGGGGATCCGTTCATTGAATTCGTCTTCGCCTCCCGGTTTTTCAAGCACGTGTCTCCGGGTGTGTTTTGCACACCGTAGCCACCCGGCCAAACCCGGCATGCGAAGCGTGTCTGTCGGCGGCGGGGCGGATATTGAAGGATGAAAACCGGCGCATGATTCCCGGAAAGCCCCGCTTAAGGGGACGGTTCCATGAACAGGCGGTTTCCCCGGATATCGGGGAGTCTCCCGTCGAACTGCTGAAAGCGCGTGATCGTCGCCATAGTACGAGGCTTGGGCGCAGGCCGTTTTCCGCTAAAATATTCGCCCTGTAATCCTTTCCGCAGATTATATTTTTATTCCACCGTGACAGATTTGGCGAGGTTGCGCGGCTGGTCAATATCGGCGCCCTTGATAACGGCAATATAATACGCCAGCAGTTGCAGAGGAATGGTGTAGAGTATCGGCGCCATGTAGTCGTAGACTGTGTTGATTTTGAGGACATACACGTTCTCCGCGTTTTCCACTTCGCTGGTTTTGTCGGCAAAAATATACAGCTTCCCGCCACGCGCCCGAACTTCCTGCAGATTTGATTTCAATTTTTTCAGCAGGCCGTTATTCGGCGCAATGGCCACCACCGGTATGTCGTCATCAATCAGGGCGAGCGGGCCATGTTTCAATTCACCGGCGGCATAAGCCTCCGCATGAATGTAGGAGATTTCCTTCAGCTTTAACGCTCCTTCCATCGCCACGGGCAAAAAACTTCCGCGTCCGAGGAACAAGACGTGGTGTTTATCGGAAAAGGCTCTGGCCATATCGCTGATGTCGTCTTTGAATTTGAGTAGCTGATTTATCCTGCCCGGCAGACTTTCCAGTTGTTGCACAAGCCGGTTTTCTTCCTCTTCGGCAAGGCCGTTCTTTCGGGCAATGGCAATAACGAGTAAAAAAAGCGCGACCAGTTGCGTCGTGAACGCCTTGGTTGAGGCGACGCTGATCTCGGGTCCGGCATGAGTGAGAAAAATCAAATCAGACTCCCGGGTCAGAGAGCTTTCAGCGACATTGCAAATCGCCAGCGTGCTCAGATAAGACATTCCTTTGGCTTTATGCAACGCGGCAAGCGTATCAGCCGTTTCACCCGATTGGGAGATGGAAACAAACAGGGTGCGGGGATTGACAACGGACTTGCGATAACGATATTCACTGGCTATTTCAACATCACAGGAAATGCCGGCGATCTCTTCCATCCAGGCGCTCGCGATCAGACCCGCATGAAAGCTGGTGCCGCAGGCGACGATTTTAATTGCCTTAACCTGTTCAAAAACAGCTTCCGCTTCCTGGCCGAATTCAGTTGTTATCACCCGATCATTTGCGATTCGATTTTCCAGAGATTCGGCAATGGCACCGGGCTGTGAGAAGATTTCCTTGAGCATATAGTGCCGATAACCGGCCTTGTCAACGACTTCGGTGTTTAATTCCGAGAGATTAACCGGCCTTTGCACAATATTCCTGTCTTTATCGTAGATTATCAACTTGTCACGGCAAATATCGGCGATATCCCCGTCTTCCATGAAAATAAACCGCCGTGTAATCGGTAACAGGGCAAAGACATCCGAAGCGATAAAATATTCGCCTATGCCCACGCCAATGACCAAAGGACTGCCCTGCCTGACGGCAATCAGATGGCGGGGATCGTTTTTCATAATAATACCGAGCGCATAAGCTCCTTCCAGTTTTTGGACCGCGGCAAACACCGCCTGCAGTAACGGGTCTCCAGTTTGCAGTGCCTGATATATTTCATTGACGATCACTTCCGTGTCCGTTTCCGATACGAATTTCAGACCGGCGGCTTTCTGTTGTTTGCGCAGAATATTATGGTTTTCAATAATGCCGTTATGGACCAGCGCCACCTGATCGCGACAAGTGTGTGGATGGGCGTTATTGATGCTGGGTTTGCCATGTGTCGCCCAACGGGTATGCGCGATGCCGATATTGCCGTAAAGAGGCTCCAGACGATGTTTGTCTTGCAGTTCTTTTACCTTTCCGAGTATGCGAATGCGGCGGAGTTGTTTGTCATGATCAATAACGGCCAAACCGGCAGAATCATAGCCCCGGTATTCAAGTCGCTTTAACCCCTCAAGTAATATCGGAGAAACGTCCCGTTGCGCCACCGCGCCGACAATACCGCACATCGCTCTAACCCGAATAGTTTATGCAGGATTTCGAATGCAGGTCTGGCGGGACGAACAGCCTGCGCAATTTGCCGAAAGCGCACCACCGCCCATGGCTTTGGTGTGGCGCCAAATCCGGCGCAAAACGAAACAGGACAAGCTGTTGTTTAGCAACGATACCCGTTTTAATAGTCATTATTTGAAATTAACGATGTATTTAATAATCCAGTCTGTCTTTTATGAGATATCCGGGTTGCCGGTTATCTTTTGTCAATATAGGTATCATGACTCATGAAATGCTTTTCTTCATCCGGGATAAATTTGTTGGCTTCAATTTTTGCGTACATCTGCTGATTGGGTGACAGATTCCCGACGGCTGAAATAATTCCGATCTGTTTCTCCGAACTTGCATTGCCCTGCTGTGCAGCGGCAAAATACCATTTATAAGCCTGATAAATATCCTTTTCCGTGCCCCTGCCAAAATGGAACATATCCGCATAATTCCGCTGTGCAGCGGCATAACCCGCCTCCGCGGAACGCCTGTACCATTCCAGTGCCCTCGTATAATTTTTATTCCTGCCAAGCCCCAGATAATACATGATACCCAGATAATTCTGCGCTTTCACATCGCCCTTCTCTGCCAGGGGAGACCATAATTCATAAGCCATTTCATAGTCCCCGCTTTCAAATGCCGACAGTGCATCACCCGGTTGACCGCAGGCTGACAGACAGACCGCAATAAACGCAAAAACGGTTATGCCCTTTATTATCATTACTTCGTCTCACTAATACTGAAAAATGGTCGGGGCGAGAGGATTTGAACCTCCGACCACCTGCACCCCATGCAGGTGCGCTACCAGACTGCGCCACGCCCCGAGGAGTGGATTACGAAATAACCGGATCAGTGCCTGAGCATTTTAAGGAGCGCCTCAAGCTCCGTCCTTAATTGGTGTGCAATCTGCTGACTTCGACTGAAATCATCTTTCACCACATCACTCAACAGACGTTGCCTGGCGCCGCCTATCGTGAAACCCTGTTCATACAGCAGGTGCCGGATCTGACGAATAAGAAACACATCCTGACGTTGATAATAACGGCGATTGCCGCGGCGTTTTAATGGTTTTAATTGCAGAAACTCCTGTTCCCAGTAGCGCAAGACATGTGGCTTTACCGCACACAATTTACTGACTTCACCTATGGTAAAGTAACGCTTGCTTGGAATTTCCGGCAATTCAGTCTTATCAGCTATCTCCAACATACGTCTCTACTCGCTTTTTAAGCTTTTGACCAGCGCGAAATGTTACCACCCGGCGTGCGCTGACAGGGATTTCTTCGCCGGTTTTGGGATTCCGTCCGGGACGTTCAGGCTTGTCTCTCAGGCCAAAATTTCCAAAACCGGACAGCTTGACCTGCCTTCCCGAGATCAATGCCGAACAGATTTCCTCAAAAAACATCTCGATGATCTCTTTGGTTTCACGTCTATTCAGACCAACTTCCATGGCCAGTTTTTCTGACATTTCCACTTTTGTCAGCGTTGCCATCATTATTCTCTCAGTTTTGCACCGAATTTATTTTGTAATCCAGCAATAATTCTCTCCATGATCGTATCAACTTTTTCGTCTTTAAGAGTGCTGGAAGTTGCCCTGAAGGTCAAGTTAAACGTGAAACTTTTTTTCTTTTTTTCAATATGTTCTCCCTGATACACATCAAACAACTCCAGGTTGCCTAACAACTCCGCCGCTTCACTCTTAATCATTTCTGCAACCTCGGCAAACGGTATTGTTTCATCAAGCAATATGGATAAATCACGTTTGACCGCCGGAAAACGAGAGATCGGCCGATATTGCTCAACACCGACTTCAGTTATACTTTTCATTGCTATTTCAAAGAGACAGATTTCATTAACAAGCGCCAGCTCCGATTTTAATTGCGGATGCAATTGTCCCAGATAACCGACAAGGGCATCGTCAATCAAAATCTCAAGGGATTGCCCGGGGTGCAACGCTTCTATTTCAGCGGCTTTGAAGGCGAGCCTCCCCGCTTCAAATTGCGCGGACAGAATGCTTTCAATATCCTTTTTCAAATCATACAGATCGCCTGGAACGTCATCTTTGTCCCATCGTTTTTCATATCTGTTTCCATAGATCAGCCCACCGATACGATAGTCCTGTTCAAGGCGTTGACCGCCCCTGAAAACCAGGCCCGTTTCAAACAGGCGCACACGTTCCTGTTGACGTTTGACATTATATTGCAATGTGTTTAACAGGCCCGGCCATAAACTGACGCGCATCTCGGACAGTTCCGGTGCCAACGGATTGACCAGACGCATGACCTCATCACAACTGAACCATTTATTCAGAGCGGGATCGACAAAGCTGTACGTGACGACTTCCTGAAAATCACGGTTGATCAGCGTTTCCCGAATTTCCCGAAGTATTCGGGAACGTTGATTGAGCGGTCGTATGGTGAGGTTATGGCGCGGGACAGAAACGGGAATGGCGTCATAACCATGGATACGCGCCAGTTCTTCAATCAGATCGGGCTCTGTTTTTATATCGAAACGATATGAAGGAGGCTTTATGGCCCATTGATTACCGGTGTATTTAAATTGCATCCCCAACCGGGCGAATGTGTTTGTAACAAATTTCTCGTCTAATTCGATCCCCAACAAACGCTTTATTTCGGATTGTCTGAGGGTGATTGGCTCGCTCCCGGGCAAATGCGGCGCCTCGACACATTCGGTGATCGAACCGGCCTGTCCGCCGCAGAGCATGAGGATCAGCGCACTGGCCTGCTCAATCGCTGTTCGTTGCAGATCAGGGGCCACGCCTCTTTCAAAACGATGGGATGAATCGGTATGCAGGCCATATTGTCTCGCCTGCCGCATTATTTTCTCAGGCTTGAAAAACGCGCTTTCCAAAAAAACATGTCTTGTTTTTGTTGTCACCCCGCTGTTTACTCCCCCCATCAAACCGGCCAGCGCCAGTGGTCCGGCCTCATCCGCAATCAGCAAGGTATCCGCCTGAATCACGTGTTCTGAATCATCAAGGAGCACGATAGTCTCATTTTCTTTTGCATAACGAACGTCGATGTCACCCCGCAGACGCTCATTGTCAAAGGCGTGCATCGGCTGCCCCAGTTCCAGCATGACAAAATTGGTAACATCCACCACGATATTAATGCTGTTGACGCCGGAACGCCGGAGTTTTTCGGTCAACCAGAGCGGGGATTTCACTCCGACATTAACGTTTTCAATGACACGACCCAAATAACGCGGACAACTCTCCGGGACTGCAAGGCGAACATTTCTCCGTGCTTTGGAAGTCACGTCAACCGGCGATACCTCCTGCCCGGGAAATGCCTGTTTATTAATAACGGCGACTTCGCGTGCGATACCTCTGATGCTCAGGCAATCGCCCCGGTTTGGCGTGAGCAATATTTCGATGATGTTATCATCGGCCTTAATGGTGTCCGTCAGCGACCGTCCCACTGTTTCATCCGGCGACAGTTCAATAATATTTTGATCGTCGTCCCCGAGGCCGATTTCTTCCAGACTGCATAACCTGCCGTGTGAAGTCACCCCGTTTAACAGGGTTGCCTCTATAACCGGTTTCCCCGGCAATTTGGCGCCCACCTTTGCCAGAACCGTCCACATCCCTTTCCTGATATTAGCGGCGCCACAAACAATGGTGAGCGGTTCGGCCTCTCCGGCATCAACCTCACAGACATAGAGACCGCCTTCACGGGGATGCTGTTTGACCGACTTCACCTCGGCGGTCACCAGTGCTCCAAATCCGGCACAGGCGGGTTCAATGCTGTCAACCTCCAGGCCCAGCATGGTTAATTGACGAACAAGGGTATCTGTATCCACTCCGGGGTCAACAAATTCACGCAGCCATTTTTCGCTGAATCGCATAATTTGTACTCAGTGAAATTGTTTCAGAAAACGCAGATCGTTATCGAAAAACAGGCGCAGATCATCAATGCCATAATACAGCATGGCCAGACGTTCCACCCCCATGCCGAAGGCAAGACCGGTATATTTTTGCGGGTCAATGCCTACATTGTTTAACACGTTGGGATGCACCATGCCACACCCGAGCACTTCCAGCCAACCGTTTTCACCCATGATATCCACCTCTGCCGAGGGCTCGGTAAACGGAAAATATGACGGTCGAAAACGCGTTGACAGTTCTTTCTCAAAAAAGCATTCGAGAAAGTTAATCAGCAGCCCTTTCAATTCGGCAAAAGTCACCGACTCATCTACGATCAAACCTTCCACCTGATGAAACATCGGCGTGTGCGTCATGTCCGAGTCGCAGCGATAAACGCGCCCGGCAGCAATAAACCGGAACGGGGGAGTGCCGTCTTCCATCATGTGGATCTGCACAGATGAGGTATGCGTTCTCAGCAAACGCCCGTCGGGAAAATAAAATGTATCGTGCATCGCTCGCGCTGGATGATATTCGGGAATATTCAATGCCGCAAAGTTATGATAATCATCTTCAACCTCAGGGCCTTCAGCGATATCAAAACCAATCTGTAGAAAAAGTGACTCGATGCGTTGCAGTACCAGTGTGATCGGGTGCAAACCCGATCGCCTGTCTCCCCTGCCGGGCAACGTGACATCAATATAACCCTGCGCAATCACATCATTCAGACGCGCTTTTTGAAGAAGCGCTTTGCGCGCTGCGACGGCATCCTGAACAGCCAGCTTTATCTGATTAATCACTTTGCCCGCCTGCGAACGTTCCCCGGGTGGCAATTTACCAAGCTGTTTCAACTGTTGTGTGAGTCGCCCTTTTCTGCCGAGATAGTGAATACGGAGACGATCAAGCCGGGATAAATCGGCGGCACGCCTGATCTCCGCCAATGCTTCGGCCTCCAGTTTTTTCGTATCATTTATATTCACCGGTTTCGGGATGATGACGTGATGATAAAAAAAGGGAAAGATTTCCCTTTTACGCGGCTTTGATTAATCCGGTTTAATCGGCAAGGGAAGATTTGGCCTGCTCCGCCAAAGCACCGAAAGCAGCCTTGTCAAACACCGCCAGATCGGCCAATACCTTTCGATCCACCTCAATGGATGACCTGTTCAAGCCGTAAATAAAACGGCTATAGGATAAACCATGCACCCTCGACTCGGCATTGATACGGCTGATCCACAAGGCGCGAAACTGCCGTTTGCGTTGCCGCCGATCGCGATAGGCATATTGCGCCGCCTTCGTGACGGCCTGTTTGGCAACGCGAAATACATTCTTGCGTCGGCCTTCATATCCTTTCGCCCGCTCAATGACTTTTTTATGTCTGGCGTGTGCGGTAACACCACGTTTCACTCTCGACATTGTTTCAAACCTTCATCTTATGAATACGGCAACATACGGGAAATAGCTCTCTGATCACAATCATGCACAGTAGCCATTGCACGTAACTGACGCTTGCGCTTGGTGCTCTTCTTGGTCAATATGTGATTGCGATACGCCCTCCGGCATTTGAATTTCCCGGATGCCGTTCTGGAAAAACGCTTGGCAGCGCCGCTGTTTGTTTTCATTTTGGGCATATATTAAACTCCGCTCCGTTTTCGTTACTGTCGCTTCGGCGAAAGCACCATCACCATCTGCCGTCCTTCCAGCTTCTGCTCTTGTTCCACAACACTGTATTTTTCCAGATCAGTCTTAACTCTCTGCAACATTTTACTGCCTAATTCCTGATGCACCATCTCACGTCCGCGAAAACGCAACGTTACTTTGACCTTATCCCCGTTAGTCAGAAATTTGATTAAATGTTTTAATTTAACCTGATAATCACCCTCTCCGGTGCCAGGCCTGAATTTGATTTCCTTGACCTGAATCTGTTTCTGTTTCTTCCTGGCAGCATGCTTCTTCTTGCTCTGCTCAAAAACATATTTGCCGTAGTCCATTATACGACAAACAGGAGGCTCCGCAGCGGGGACAATCTCAACCAGGTCCAGATCGGAATCCCCGGCTATTTTCAACGCTTCCACAAGCGGCACGATACCAATCTGTTCCCGCTCTGAACTGATTAATCGCACCTCGGATGACGTGATGCCTTCATTGATACGTGTCCGCTTTTCCAAACTGATAAATCAGTCCTCCAAATTATTGATTAAACTTAATGGGAATTACCCGATAATCAAGCCTGTAATATTTTTCAGGCTAACGCAAGACCACCTTTTCCGGCCTCTCCTTCAATCTTCCTCCCGGGTAATTGAATCTCCATTTCTTTAGTCCTTCTTACAGACAGCAATGATATCAGATATTGGAATATCCACCCCAAGGGCTCTTTTGATCAATATGAGCACAAAACCCGGCAATTCCCGAACCGGCTACTACACAGCCAATGACACAATATCATCACGCAGACGTTGAATAAAGCTGTCTAACAACATACTACCGAGGTCTTCGCCTTCCCGCGTACGTATAGTCACCGCGTTTTCATCTTCTTCACGCTCGCCGATAATAACCTGATAAGGTACTCGTTGCATAGCGTGGTCGCGAATTTTAAGACCAATTTTTTCATTGCGCAAGTCAAATTCCACTCTGAGACCCTGTTTTTTCAAATTTTTAAAAACCTGTTCACTGTATCCGTTCTGTTTTTCGGTAATGGACATGACCACCACCTGCACCGGGGCCAACCAGACCGGCAGGGCACCGGCATAATTTTCAATCAAAATGCCGATAAAGCGTTCCATTGAACCGACAATGGCCCGATGCAGCATGACCGGTGTCCGCCTGGCGCTGTTTTCATCAATATAGCTCGCGCCCAAACGCTCCGGCATAGAAAAATCAACCTGTATGGTACCGCATTGCCAAACCCGTCCGATACAATCTTTGAGTGAAAATTCTATCTTGGGTCCGTAAAAGGCGCCTTCTCCCGGTTGCAACTCCCATTGCAGTTTTTTGTTTTCCAGTGCCAGCTCCAGTGCCTGCTCGGCCTTGTCCCAGACGGCATCTTCACCAACGCGTTCCGCTGGACGGGTGGACAGTTTGATAATGATATCTTCAAAACCGAAGTCACGATAAACCTCAAACAACATATCAATAAATGCCGAAACTTCCGGTTGAATCTGTCTGTCTGTACAAAAGATATGAGCGTCGTCCTGAATAAAATTGCGCGCACGCATCAGTCCGTGCAATGTCCCCGACGGTTCATTACGGTGACATGAACCAAATTCGGCAAGACGCAACGGTAAATCCCGATAGCTTTTCAAGCCCTGATTAAAAACCTGTACATGGCAGGGACAATTCATCGGTTTAATCGCGTAATTCCGGTTTTCGGAATGCGTGATAAACATATCTTCCCTGAATTTTTCCCAATGCCCGGATTTCTCCCACAGTCTCTGGTCCACGAGCTGCGGGGTATGAATCTCAAGGTAGCCGTATTCCTGCATTTTCTCACCGATATATTGTTCAACAAGCTTGTAGAGAGTCCAGCCCTTCGGATGCCAGAAAACCATGCCCGGTGCTTCTTCCTGAAAGTGAAACAAATCCTGTTTTTTTGCCAGCTTACGATGATCGCGTTTTTTGGCCTCTTCCAGCCGTTGCAAATAATCCTTCAACATCTCCTTATTTGGCCACGCGGTGCCGTAAATACGTTGCAGCATTTCATTCCCGGAGTCACCGCGCCAATAGGCACCGGCCACTTTCGTTAACTTGAATGCCTTGATCTTCCCCGTGCCGGGAACATGCGGTCCGCGGCATAAATCAATAAAATCGCCCTGGGAATAAAATGATAATTCATCCTCTTCCGGTATCGATTCAATAATCTGCACCTTGTATTCTTCGCCCATTCCGCGAAAAAGGCGCACGGCTTCATCACGCGTCTTGACAGAACGTGCTATCGGCAGGTTGGCCCTGACCAGTTCCCGCATCTTTTTTTCAATCCTTTCCAGGTCGTCCGTGCTGAAACCGGGCTTGTAGGCATAATCGTAATAGAACCCGTCTTTAATGACAGGTCCTATTGTTACCTGTGCATCGGGATAGAGCATCTTCACGGCCTGCGCCATCAAATGCGCCGCGGAGTGACGAATGATTTCCAGTCCTTCCGGGTCCCGATCTGTAATAATCCGCAGGCGGCAATCTTTTTCAATGAGATGGGTGGCGTCTGCCAGCCTGTCATCAACCATCCCGGCCAAAGTCGCTCTGGCCAGACCGGGGCCGATTGATTCCGACACCTGCATAATGGTCACGGCATGATCATATTCGCGCCGACTGTTATCCGGTAATGTAATCGTGGGCATACGTTGCTCCCAATATCAGTGGTGGCCCCCACAACAGGCCACGTGAACAGAGTTCAATAATCAATATACGGGATTGCCTGACGTCTCCCGTATTACAAGGTCTGGTAGGCACGATTGGATTTGAACCAACGACCCCTACCATGTCAAGGTAGTGCTCTAACCACTGAGCTACGCGCCTGTTTATTCAAGGGTGCGATTATACAAAGACGGCGCCCGCCGTCAAATCTCTTTTATTGTTTTTTCGGTAACCCGCCCCTGTAATTGATTGCGTGCCGTGAACGTTTCTTGATAATATGGGAATAGCTGTCCGGTTTCAGTAGAAAGCAGGGTGGTGTTTTATATACGCACAAGACATCTCTGGACAACCCCTTGAACAAGATGACGCAAAAATTAATCTGGGATCTCCCCGTCCGCCTGTTTCACTGGTCTTTGCTGTGCAGCATTGCCTACGGGTGGTTTGCGGTGGAAATACTGGAAGATATGGATCATCATTTTATCGCGGGCTATTGCACATTGACGTTGATCCTGTTTCGTATTATCTGGGGCGCTATCGGCACATATTACGCCCGCTTCGGGAATTTTCTTTATCCACCCGGGGAAATCATCCGCTATGCAAAAACGCTCTTTTCGCACAAAAACCATAAAAAATATGCCGGGCATAATCCGCTGGGCGGTTTGGCGGTCTGTGCACTCCTGTTTGTGATATTACTGCAAGCCAGCAGCGGTCTTTTTTCGAATGACGAGTACTTTTATTTCGGCCCCTTAAGCGATAATGTCCCGGAAAAGGTCTCCGCACAAATAGGCGAATTTCACGAATTTAATTTCAATATTATTCTGGGTCTGATAGTCCTGCATATCGCGGCAATCCTTTTTCATCGAATCGTCAAAAAGGAAAAATTAACATCGGCGATGATCACCGGTAAAAAAGAGGACGCCAGCGACCATTATCAGGCAATCACCGGATCAAAACTGATAGCCGCCATGCTGGTGTTAATCATTTGCGGCAGCGGTGTCTACGCGATAGCCAATTATGCCTGAGAGGCCTCTCTGAAGTCGTCGTGTGCTATTATCGCAACGCGGCCTGATAAACTTTCAGGGCCTTGTCTATCCTGGCTTGCCAATCGGCAGGCAGACTGTCCTGTATACAAGCCAGCGAAAGGTGGTAGGTATCCTTCTCGGCCAGGTAATCGGTTACCACATCGTGCTCGTTCCTGCGCTGATAAACGCTCGCCGACCCATAAACGACGCTGTTGGGAAATTGCCTTTCCACCAGATAGGCCGCCCATATATCGTGCACCCGCCCTAATCCGGGGACCATCATATAATACGGCAATACGGAGCGATGCAGGAAGGTATTCTGGCTGTTGAATGGACTGTAGCCGACACAGGAGAAGGGTTGGAAGTCATCAAATCGCTCCTCCGGGTCATATCGGACCGTCAACCGATAGATGGCATCCAGATCCGGTTCCCCGTTCCAAAGGTCCGCCTGTACCAGTGGGCGGAGCTTGCGTTTCCCTAAAAGTATGTTGTTCATGCGAGTATGCAGCAACTGCAAGGGATAGCCGCGGTGCCAGAGATGGGGCTTGCTGGTGACAGACAGCGGACAAAACACTCCTTGCTCGTTTTCATATACCGGACACTCTACTTCCTCCCCGACCAGTAAATGCTCGCCCCAGCCGGCTTCCGGTATATTGTCATCATCTACGGTCGCAACCACTTCAGCGCCCAGGTTGTATGCCTCGACGATGCCAATGTTGCGCCGCTCGACCTTGTTCCAGCCGATACAAGCGCTCAACTCGGGATATTTTTTCTCCTGTTCCAACGGGTGCATGTACATGCAATTCAGGGAAACATAGTCATCATGCGGCGTCTTCAGATCGCCAACGACCAACAACTGCCAGTCCGACATAGCCGCATATTTCAACAATGCCTCTGACGGCCGATTAACGGTTGTTGTCACAATTAATTTTTGCATAAATATTTATCCCATTGGGTGTCATGCTGCGCTGTCAACGCCTCCCGGGTTTCCTGTACTTTGCGGTGCATGGCAATAAAATCAGCCTCCTGCAATTGCTCGTGTAAATCGGCTGGCGAATCAAAATAGCATACATTCCAGCAATACCATTCACATTGTTCCAACCAGTAATCCAGCGCCTCATCATCCTGGTCCGTATTGGGGTCGGGAAACAAATGACTGCCCTAGGCATACCGGGAGCGACTGCCGGTCAACGGTGGTTTCAGGTAGGTATTGAAGCGCTCGTGCAAGATACCATATTGGCGTTGCCATTGCTTGAGCAAGCGCTTGCTCGGGAAGAACAGCGGCACACCTAATTTGAGCAATTCATACATGGTATAGGAAAAAGTGCTATAGGGAAAAAACACGATGGCGCGATAGCGCAATAGATCCTGATGAGAATAGGCTCTCAGATAACGTTGCAGAAACTTGCTGTGACCAGGATAAATCATCGATTCCAACAGATGCCGCAGGGCCAAAGGTGTACAAAAATTTCTTGCCCCTTGAAGAGGGCCTGGCAGAGACTGTGGTGGACCGGCATACAATTCAATATTTGAATGCTGGTCAAACCAGTCCGTATATTCTTTATATAGCAGGGTGAACTCCTGTCTCCCTCCTCCTCTGTCCCTGCCGTTAAAAAGATATATTTTGTCGGTGGCTATGCGATCAATATCCCATTGCAGAGGCTCCAGATAGCGGAAGATCGGTGGCAACAGAGGCACCTCGCGACCGGTAAAATATTGAAAATATTTGATGTCATAACGGGAGGCGGCATGCACAAAAAGTTTCTTTGCGTCCATCATGTTCAGTGTTTTTTCCAGAAATCTGTCAAAATCCCGCCACTCGGGGATCATGTAATCAATGCGATGCGCCATGTTCAATATGATCGGCAGTTCCTGACGCGCAAAGATATGCCATAGATACGGCGGGAAACCGGTGTAGCAGTACCCCGGACCGGACAGTCCGGAACGTTGGGCAAATCGAACAGATATTTCTTCATAGGCATTGTAGGAATAGACCGGTATTTCCCCCAGTGCGGGAGAAAAACAGGCCTTAGGCGGTTGGAGATAACGCAGCCACCAATGGGCGGAGAGGCTGTCGGCCTCCAGGCGTACACCTCGCCACTTCAGGGTGGACTCAATATCCAGCAAGGAACTGATGTGCATATCCAAAAAATAAAGGTTGCGGGAAGTGGTCATTTCGTCAGCTTAAAAATATCAACAGGGAAATTTTCCCGGCACTTATTTTAACCGTCTCCATTTTCAGGACAGATTCAGGCCAGAATTGAGTACGAATGCCCCCTCCACGCAATATCCGGGCTAAAGCGGCGACAGCGGCGGTAACCGGTGTCGCACATGGTAGTGAATCCGTCGTCGTTCGGGACTGTCGGCGCTCAGGTCGAAACCTTCCAACGGATTAGTATAGTAATTATGACGATTATAAACCGCCAGCTCGTGCCGGATGAAGCGGTAACGCTTGTGGTCCCCGATGAGTTCCACCACGCTCAGCAGCAGTGCGTAATCGGTAAACATGGTAAGCCAGCTCCCGTTGGCATCTTGCAGATAACTGACCGGCACCGATTTCAGTATGCGGGCGGCGACCGTACGCAGATGGGGAAACCAGATACGCTTATCAGCACGGCGAAAACGAGACCGCCAGAGCGGATACCGATAATTCAGTGCTCTACCCGCCCGAAACACCCAACGCTCGCCCCGCGTGGAACCAAAAGTGGCGAGCGTCTGCGGGTGTTTGCGATAGACTGCCGCTACTCGCCTCAGGCTGTCATTGCCAGTCAGCCAGTCATCGCCGTCCAGCAACACGCAGATCTCATCGTCCTCACATAATTGATAGCCCCGATAACGCGACCCTGCCGGCCACATACGTTGCGGGTTGCGACAAATTGAGAGCGGCATGTCTGGATAACGTGTTTTATAATCGCGAAGTATCCCGGCGGAGCCGTCATCGCTGGCATCGTCAATATAGATCACCCGGTAATGCGGGTAGTTCTGGACGCGAATCGAATCCAGGTTGAGGTGGATAAATGGCCGGGCATTGTATGAACAGGTGATAAAACAGAAGCGGGGCGTCATAATGTGCTCTCGGCGCGACACGATACATGGTTGAAAAAAACAAGTAAGGGCGCCATCCTGTATCCTCAACTTGTGTGCGAGGGCGAACGTGAAACAGCGCCGGAGTTTCGCCCCCGGGGAATGATCCGCGTCATGGCATCCACAGAAACCAACTGAATATGTGCTCCGTGCACGCTCCTCCGTCATTTACGGAACAAGTGAGTTGTTCGACCGGCCTTATTCTTTTTTCTGTTTGAATTCCTTATGACAGGAACCGCAATTGGAACGACCGAATTTTTTCGGATTAAATGATGCCATCGCACCCGCCTTTGTCAGCCCCCGGGCGTTTTCCCGAAACGTATCAGCCTTCTCGACAAAGGTGTCCCAATCCTCCCAGATCGCCTTTCGGGCAAGGCTGTTTTCGGGCAGGCTGTTTTTGAGTTCGAATCCCTCAACAACCAGATCTGCCAGATAGGCCATATCTTTGGCGTGCATTGTAAAAGCAGCCTCGTCATTTTCCATTTGTGCTGTTACCAGACGATCGTACTTCCATTCAATAACATGAAACAGACCGTCGCGAAACTCGTATGATTTTTCTGCGGGAGTGTGCTTATCCTGCGCAAGAATGTCTGAACCCATCATTAAAAGAAAGAATATTAATGTAAATTTACGCATAACCATAACTCCAGAATAGTTTTGACTGTGCCTAAAGCATAAACCATAGCAATTTAATTTCCACCTGAAATTAATCTTATTTCAACAATCCATGAAAGGTTTCGAATTGACTATCTGCGGACGACAGCTATTGAATTTCGGGGGCTACGCGGACAGTCCGGGCGCGGGTAACGCGAAAAACCGCTAACGGCCACGCGCGTTGCCGTTACTATCCGACATCCGCGGATTGAACAAACGCCTCAATGCTTCCCCCGTTGTTAACGATGCACAAACAATAATTTACGGGCGGGGCGGACAATCCCGTACAGCTATCCGGGATAAACGCGGGCTATCCGATTGTCGTGGCATCGGACAAACCCAGGCCACTCATTTTAATCCGATTGATTTGATCGCGCATTTTTGCAGCCTCTTCGAACTCAAGGTCTCTGGCATATTGATACATCTTTTTTTCGAGTTCGGCAAGTTCCTTTGTCAACAGGGCCGGGGAGAACGACTGATATTCAGCGGCGGCATCCGCCGCTATCAGGGATGATTTTTTGCCTGTTCCTTTTGCCGAATGCACACCTTCAAGAATATCGGTGATCGCCTTTTTTATTCCTGCAGGTACGATACCATGCGTTTCATTGAATTGCAGTTGTCTGCCCCGGCGCCGTTTGGTTTCATCAATCGCACGCTGCATGGAACCCGTCATATTATCGGCATAGAGGATCGCTTTGCCATTCAGATTTCTTGCCGCCCTTCCGATGGTCTGAATCAGCGTCGTACCGGAACGAAGAAAACCCTCCTTGTCGGCATCAAGTATGGCGACCAGTGAAACCTCCGGGATATCCAGACCCTCACGCAGCAGATTGATGCCGACGAGCACGTCAAACTCACCCTTACGCAGGTCGCGAATAATTTCAACGCGCTCCACAGTATCAATGTCCGAATGCAGATAGCGGACGCGAACATGATGCTCGGAAAAATAATCGGTCAGGGCTTCCGCCATCCGTTTGGTCAACGTCGTGATTAATACACGTTCATCATTTTTTGCCCGCAGATTGATTTCCGACAACAAATCATCCACCTGAGAACCAGCCGGCCGCACCTCAATTTCAGGGTCGATCAGTCCGGTCGGACGCACAAGCTGTTCAACCACCTTCCCCGAATACTTCATTTCATAGGGACCCGGAGTCGCCGAAACAAAGATAGTCTGCGGCATCAGCTTTTCAAATTCATCAAAACGCAACGGTCGATTATCCAGCGCGGAAGGTAACCGGAAACCGTATTCCACCAGATTTTCCTTGCGCACCCGATCACCCCGATACATGCCACCCAACTGCGGCACGGTGACATGACTTTCGTCAATGATCATCAGAGCGTCCTCCGGAAAATAATCCAGCAAAGTCGGCGGCGGTTGGCCGGCGGCGCGACCGGAAAGGTAGCGTGAGTAATTTTCAATCCCGGAGCAATAACCGATTTCGTTGATCATCTCAATATCAAAGCGGGTACGTTGTGCAAGACGCTGCGCCTCAACCAGTTTGTTTAATGAATTGAGTTCTTCCAGGCGTTGCTCAAGCTCCAGTTTTATCGCTTCAATCGCATCCAGCAACACCTGTCGCCGGGTCACATAATGTGTCTTGGGATGAATGGTCACCCGTGGCAATTTACGCAATATCTCGCCCGTCAACGGATCAAAATAGCTCAGTGATTCAATGACATCATCAAACAGTTCAACACGAACGGCGTCCCGTTCCGATTCCGCCGGGAAAATATCAATAACGTCGCCGCGGGCACGGTAAGTGCCACGATGCAACTCCGTCTCATTGCGTTTGTATTGCAGTTCGGCCAGACGACGCAGGAGCGTTCGCTGGTCAATCAGATCACCCCGGTCCAGATGCAACACCATTTGCAGATAACTGGCGGGGTCGCCCAGCCCGTAGATTGCTGAAACCGTCGCGACAATGATGGTATCCCGGCGTTCCAGTATCGCCTTGGTGGCGGAAAGACGCATCTGTTCAATATGCTCGTTGATGGAAGCGTCTTTTTCAATATAAGTATCCGTTGTCGGGACATAGGCCTCAGGCTGGTAGTAATCATAATAAGAAACAAAATATTCAACGGCGTTATCGGGGAAAAACTCCCGCATCTCGCCATACAGTTGTGCCGCCAGGATCTTGTTGGGAGCAAGTATCACCGCCGGTCGTTGTTGCTGTTGTATGATATTGGCGACAGTAAAGGTCTTTCCTGAACCCGTCACCCCCAGTAGCGCCTGGGCGGTCAGACCATCTTTTATCCCCTCTTCCAGAGCCGCTATCGCAAACGGCTGGTCACCTGCCGGTTCATAGTTCGCCGTCAGCAAAAATTTTTTAGCCATGATCGTTTTTTCTGCACATCATTTTCGGATATATTACACATATATTTAAAACGCTAGTCAGGAGACTCTTTTGAACATAAATTTATCAAAACGCGTACAAAGTATTAAACCTTCACCTACTTTGGTAATCACCGCACGGGCAGCAGAATTACGCGCCAGAGGCGAGGATATTATCAGTTTTGGCACCGGTGAGCCTGATTTTGACACACCGGAGCATATCCAGGCGGCCGCCGTTGAAGCTCTGAGAAAGGGGCAGACCAAATACACCCCTGTTGACGGCATACCCGAACTCAAAAATGCCATTGTTGATAAATTCAAACGGGAAAATAACGTGGATTACAATCACAGACAGGTTATTGTTTCCTGCGGTGCCAAGCACAGTCTCTATAACCTTCTGCAGGCAGTGCTTGATCCCGACGATGAAATCATCATCCCCGCGCCCTACTGGGTATCCTATCCCGATATGGCAAAGCTGAGCGGCGCCCGACCTGTGATTATCAAAACAACGATAGATGAAAATTTCAAGGCCAGCCCGGAAAAATTGCGCGGCGCGATTTCCAGCAAGGCGCGTATGCTTATATTAAACAGCCCTTCCAATCCGAGCGGCGCAAGTTATGATCGGGATGAACTGCTGGCGCTGGGCGAAGTGTTGCTGGAGCATCCCCGTATTCTGATCGTCACCGACGATATCTACGAACACATTCTCTGGGGTCAGGATAAATTTGTGAATATCGTGAATGCCTGTCCAGAGTTATACGACCGCACTATTATTGTTAACGGCGTATCAAAAGCCTATTCAATGACCGGCTGGCGCATCGGTTATGCCGGTGGACACGAAGATATTATCGGCGGCATGAAAAAGATTCAATCGCAAAGCACATCCAACCCCTGCTCCATAGCGCAGGCGGCGGCTGTCGCAGCGCTGAACGGCGATCAGACTTATATCAGGGAAAGCACCGCTGTATTTAAGGAACGACATGATTTCATCATGCATGCCCTGCGGGAAGTCGACAATATCACCTGCCTCCCCTCACAAGGGACGTTTTACAGTTTTCCCGATATGAGCAAATTGATCGAAAAACGGGAAGACATAGGCAATGATATTGAACTGGCGGATTTTTTCCTGAAAAAGGCCGGGGTCGCCATGGTACCGGGGTCGGCGTTTGGAATGCCGGGTTACATGCGTATTTCTTTCGCGACCAGTATGGAAAAGCTGGAACAGGGAATGGCGCAAATAAAACGGGCGTTAAAAGAATAATTCAATTGGCCGTTGCAGGTATCATCAAGAGTATCGTGCGGATATTTTCCGGATAAGTGTGTTGTTTAAAGTCCGGCCAATATCGCCACTTTGCCTGAAAACCCGGCTTGCGCTATACTGTTTGAACACAGGATGGTTAAAACGTTTATTCCCCGGTAGCTCAGTCGGTAGAGCGGGTGACTGTTAATCACTAGGTCGGCGGTTCGAGCCCGTCCCGGGGAGCCAATTCAATCCCTTATCCGAATATGTTTCAGCATAAAACAAGGATTCTGTTAGCAATGACAGCTATCGTTGGCCTGTTTTTGCTGCTTTTACCCTGGCTGGGTTTATTGGGTCCGGATAAATTAAGGGATTATCTTTATCGTCAACTGGCCTACAAGGTCATTGTTAAAAACATCGTCACCGAAAGCCGCGATACAGATTCGGACAAGGTTCTGAAAATAATGGAATGGGTACATAAAACAAATTATCCCCTGGATGCTTTCGGTTTGATTGATATGTCTGCATTTGATGATTTTGTGCGAGGTATTGGCTACTGTGATCAGTCTGCAAGCGGCGTTATAAATCTTGCCGGAAAAGCAGGCTTCAGTGGAAGAGTAACCGGTTTATATGGCGACCATTCAATCTCAAGACATTCAATTGCCGAAGTTAACGTTAATAATCGCCATGTTGTCATCGATCCATTATATAATGTGACCTATAAAAATAATCACGGTGAACTGGCCACTTTCAATGATTTTCAAACGAATGCAACGGCTAAAATAATTCACAGCGTTCGATATAATGGTGATTATCCTGATAATAGTGATTACCATCGTATGTTTACTCCCAAACATCCTCCGAAAATACTGTCGACCTCGGACAGGAATGCTTTTAAAGATTTGCTTTCCCGCTTGTTAGCTTATTATTACGACAGCTTCGGAGATCATTTTCTGAAGCTATACGAAAAGGTGTACTTTGCACGGGACAACAGCGACCGTTTCCTGATAGCCCGATACAAACACTTGACATTCCGGTTTGATGAGGCCATCAATGAATATACCGTGCTTATCAATTCGTCATCCGGCAATGTGAGCGATAGTCCTCTTTTTACCCGCTTTCCCTTCCCGGAGACAATCCTGTATTTTCGCGCAAAGGCTTACCGGGATAATTATGAATGGATCAATTGCCGCTTGAATTTTACGGCATTATTAACGAAGCGGCATCTATATTCCGGGATGATTGTAGTAAAAAGGCGGACATGTCGTTTTTGGAGCATAAAAATACTTTAAATCGCAAAAAGTCGATTGAGCAGTTCTTTCAATCAGACCTGCCCTGATGATGATTCAATATGGACCAAGAGCACGTGTCCGCCACCCCAAAAAATCGTATGCGCGTATAACCTCAAGCTGTTATACTTAGTCCGCTTCCCGAAAAAAGCGGGAACACGAAAAAATAAAAGTGGCGACATTTCAGGGCGCCGCGCTTTATAGATTATAATCCGGTGCCTTCTCTATGCTTGGCTTGTATATTTTATCGGCGTTTATTGTGTCATTGATGTTATCAATATCATTCGCACGCCCGAACCATCCGCTTTACGTGCTTGATAACCCCGTGGCAAGATCCCTGCACAGCATGCCGACACCCACAGTCGGCGGCCTGGCGATTCTCGCCGCTATTTTCACTGCCGCCCTGATGTGGCACTTTTCCATCGGCCTCCACAACTTCGTGATCATTACACTGTTTTGCACATTACCGCTTGCCGTCATTTCATTCATTGATGACAAAAACCATGTCCCGGCAATATATCGATTGCTGGTCCATTTTTCAGTCGCGATAGTCATCGCCTGCAACGGTTTATACATCGGCAACATACAACTGCCTGCCATTGAAATAGCACTCACCCCGTCCGTATCTTTTATTTTTTCCATTTTGTTCATTGCCTGGTCCATTAATTTGTTTAATTTCATGGATGGTCTGGACGGACTGGCCGCCGGGATGGCGGTCATTGGTTTTTCCATACTGGCAACATTCGGCCTGATCGGAGGCGATAAGGTCTATATGACGTTTAACGCGATTGTCGCCGCAGCAGCAGCGGGTTTTCTAATCAGAAATTTTGCCCCGGCCAGGATATTCATGGGCGATTGCGGTTCTTCCGTGCTGGGTTTCTTTATGGCGGTATCCTGCCTCTGGGGCGATATAAGAAACATTCTGCCACTTTGGGTTTCATTGCTAATATTTTCTCCGTTTATTGTCGACACCGGCCTGACATTAATCAAAAAAATGCTCAAAAAAGAAAAGGTCTGGCAACCGGGTAAATCGCATTTTTATCACTTGCTTGTACGCTCCGGCTGGTCACAGAGACGAACCGTTTTCTACGAGTATGCTTTGATGCTCACTTGCGGTGTATCATCCTTTTTAATACTGACGGATATCAATATCGCGCTGTGGGCGCTGATCGTGTTCTGGTTTCTGGTCTACCTGATGATTACTGTCTTTATCAGTGCAAGGATTAATAACAAACTGCGTAAAAACGGAGACAATACTTCGCAAGTCAGCAGTCCGAAGTACACAGAAAAACCGGCTACCGGGCGGTAAAAATAACTCCCGTCGATATGAAATACAGGGTGTCCGATATGTCGAGAACATTACCCCTGTATCTTAAGCGCAAGATCGTCAACATCAACCTGCTGACGCTTTACGTTCTGCTATCTCTGGCAACCGCCGTCTATATCTGTTTATTGCACTATACGGGCATTTCAGAATGGGTCGTATTCCTGGGAAAAAATATACCCGTCAAAAGCCACGACCTGAAAAACGACTATATTATCGCCGTTATCTGGGCCTGGCTACTGTCATTCCTGATTTTATGCTTTCCAATGGGACAGCGATCCTGGAGAAAAATACTGCTGCTGTTATGGTACGTCAAAATCGGCGTCGTGCTGTTCGCCGGATTGCTGTATGAATATAAATACGCCATTCTTGATATGTACACTTATTTTTATAACGCTCAGTGGCTTGACAGCATTAATCTGGGTACGGTAAGAGGAACCGAACTCATCCTTTCACTGGTCGCGCTGCATCATGAGGTTTTCCCGATATCGTTTCACGGGTTAAAAGTCACGTTTGCTTTCGCCGGTTTCCTGGGATGTTATCTCTTTTACAGAAGTGCAGTTGTGTTCCTGTCTGCGGAAAATATCCGGTTGCTACTGCTATTCATGCTAATGCCATCGTTGCTGTTCTGGACTGCATTTCCCGGGAAAGACTCGTTAATGGTATTGTTCCTGTCACTTTATGCGTATGGCGTTATTAACTGGCTGAAAGGTTACAAGTTACTTTTTCTGTTAATCACATTAACGGGTATCGTTTTATGCGTCCGTATCCGCCCCTGGTTTGAAATGATATTGATAATTCCTTTTCTGGGCGTTTTATTCTGTGACCTGTTGGGTTCCATCGGGGCACTGTTCAGGCGTCCCGCCTATAAATATACGGTATTAACCATTATCGTGTGTTCCGTGTTTTTGATCACCGCGATAATCATTCATCAATCCGGACTGTTTGATATTGAAAAAATTATACGGACCGCAAATGCGATGAGAATCGGGATGTCCAGAGGCGGTTCGATGAATATGTGGGAAAAACCGTTTGAAACTTTCTCTGATCTATTGGCATTTGTGCCTTTCGGCGCATTCGCCTCCCTGTTCAGACCTCTGCCTTTTGAAGTAATGCATCCTTTCGGCATTTTGAGTGGCATTGAAAACCTGATTCTACTCGCTGTTTTTATTTACAGCCTGTTCAATATAAAACTCAGGGCTCTCAAGAATCCGATCTTTCAATGGGTCTGTATTCTCATCCTCTGCTGGCTGGCGGTATATACCTTTATAAGCTATTTTAATTTCGGGACTGCGGTACGATACAAAACACAAATACTGCCTTTCCTGTTCTTTTTTATGATCATCATCGCACAATATCGAAGTGTCGAGAGTTTATCTTTCTTCGCATGGTACCACCATCTGTACAATGTCATCATGGGGAAATCCACCGAAAAATACAGCGGCGTGGGTCAACTCGAAGAGAGTTTGCCCCGCCACGGTGTTAATCAGTATGAAGACACCCTGGACGCGGAGATAGAACGGGGCATTGCCGGAGTTAAAGCAGCAACAAAGTCTATGGGTGAAAAACTCCCCTTCATCAAACAGATAAAGGACTTTTGTGCCGAACAGGCGAGAAAGATACCCATGCCACATTCCCGTATCAAGGCGGATGTCCCCGTGTATCAACGAAATCAGCGTATATCTGGTACCGGTCTGGAAGCCGGAGAAGGCGCACATAACCTTTATCATTTGAAATATCATGTTATATGGGTCACAAAATACAGACAGCATATACTAAAGCCACCGCTCACGAACCATCTTCAAAAAGTATTATTGAAGTCGCTGAAAAAGACCCGGGGGATAAATATTGAGTCTCTCGATTTTGCCGATGACTATGTTTATATGGTAATCATTATCCCGCCAGAGTATTCAATAGCAAAAATCATGGCCCGATTAAAAAGGCGAACTTCCCGACGCGCAAAAAAAACCTTTTCCTCGCTGAATAAAACCTGCCGCAAGGATGAGGATATCTGGTCGCCGGGTTACTTCATCAATAGTACAGGCATTAACAGGAATACCCTCCAAAATTACCTGGAATACCAGGCCCAAAAGGATTTGAGCAGTGGCGTGTAAAATTACGATACTTAAAACATACTGCCAATGAAAAAAATCACCAAAGCCGTTTTCCCCGTGGCGGGGACAGGTACACGCTTTTTGCCTGTGACCAAGACCACTCCCAAGGAAATGCTCCCGATAGTGGACAAACCCCTTATTCAATATGCCGTCGCAGAAGCAGTTGCCGCCGATATAAGAGAGCTCATCTTCATTATCAATCGCGCCAAATGGTCTGTTGTCAATTACTTTAAACGGGACTACAGGCTTGAGGCTGAACTGGAAAAACATCAAAACGCCCAGGCGCTTGAAAATATCAGAAATATTCTCCCGGAAGATATCACATCTATCTGTGTCATACAGGAAGAACCGCTGGGGCTGGGTCATGCGGTGTTATGCGCCAGACCCGCCGTAAATAATGAACCGTTCGCTGTACTTCTCCCGGATGATTTAATTGACGACGGCGATCGGGGCGCCACCCGACAACTGCTTGACAATTATCACGAACGTGGAAAGAGCATTATCGCGGTGGAAAACGTCGCGAAAGAAAACATCTCCAAATACGGTATTGTGGACACAACGACAACCGATGACGCTTCCCTGCATAAAATAAAACGCATCATTGAAAAGCCCGACCCTGAAAAAGCCCCTTCGACACTGGGCGTTGTCGGTAGATATATCTTCAACCCCGAAATATTCGACTGCCTTGAAAACACCCCGAGAGGTATCAATAACGAGATTCAACTGACCGACGCGATCAGGAAATTACTCAATACAGAATCGGTCTATGCCCGTGAATTTCAGGGCAGACGATACGATTGCGGTTCAAAATCAGGTTATCTGCAGGCTTCCATAGACTACGCCTTGAAAGACAATGAAATGAATACCGCGTTGCGGCGGCATTTGGCCACGTTATACCCCATATTACAATAATGCCATTAACCCTGGGGATAGTGCTGCTACAGGCTAAAGGACAGATACAATACACCAGCCAGACGGATAACAAGCATTGCCTGATACGGGAAATACCTCCGCTGAAATATTACCGTTCCTGTGCTTTCAGCGCTATCTCGTCATACAAAATCTGATACGACGAGGCGCATTTCTTGATACCTGTAAAGGCCCGGTTGCAATGATTCGGCGTCATTCTGCACAGCAGTGCAGGCGGATGCTTCAGGCCTGGCGATCTCCGGAATCGCCACCGCCGGCGGACGACAGCTTCCAGTATCGTCTACGAAAAACGTTTTTCCCATAACAGAAAGACATTGGCGGCATTGTCTGCCGAACAGATAAAAGGAGGGGAAAGGCACAAAGTCCTGAATATCAATGCCGGAGGCGCAGGCTATTCTGTCGCGGACTGTAAAATCGCCTGATCCGCCCAATGATATGCGACTGTATTTTGCGGTATGCCCCTAAAAAACGATAGTACCGATTCCACAACCATCCCAACCTGCCTGCACACCGACGCAATATGTGCCTTGCCATGGAGCAGGGCAAGCCATGCTCATCAAAAACCTCACCGACAAAATGCAGCCCTTCGCGCCGGGTCGGAAAATCCCGCGCACCCCTTTCATATTTGCAGAAACTGGCATGGACGCAGACATCCTGCCGTATCAGCGGATATAACCGGTCGCCCAGAACGTGCTGATCAACCCCGTACTTCGGCTGATAGGGTTTCCCGTCAAGCAGATTGATGATATCAATATGATGCCGGCGGAAGGCATCAACTCTGGCGCCCCACATGCCGCCTAATATTTCGCAGTGATGCCCGGGATGATCGCGCATGATATGGAACCCCTTACCTGAATCCAGCCATTCCCCAACCGCCGCCACTTCACGATTAGACAGGCGAGAATCTGCATCGCGACAAAGCGCCAGTTCCACCTCGGGGTCGGCAAATACGCGAAAACGCCACAACATGGCAAGCGCATTTTCAACCTCGCCAACCCGAACCACTTCGGCGCCATGGGAGACAAGTTGCCTGATGATCTCACCCGGCACGCTTTTGCCAATATAAAAACGGGCAACCCAGCCGGGATAATAATGTCCGACACGCCGTGCGTTGCATACCGCCCCGTCAAGATACTTGAGATGCGTTCCATATAAGGAGTAGGACAATACCCGTTTGAGCATTCTGGAATTCTCCGGTAAAATTAACGCATGACGAAAGCGGGCATTTATATCGTAACACCTTGCCGAAATGCCGCAAAAACAATTAACGAGACTATTGCGAGCGTCGTGTCGCAAACGGGTGATTTTATCTCATATTACCATGTACAGGATGGCGCTTCCACCGACGGTACCGTGGCCATCCTGAAGCAATGGCAACAAAAACTGAAGGGCGGCCCGGGCAACGTTATTTTTTCATGGCGAAGCGCACCGGACAAGGGTATGTACGATGCTATCGACAAGGCTCTGAAGATTATCAGGCCGCCCGCCAATGCCTTTACCGGATGGATTAACGCCGATGATATTTTCTATCCGGATGCCTTCCGGTTTCTGGCAGAGATTACGCCAATGGGAGGGGTGGAATGGGTCACGGGATATCCTCTCATGGTGGATGAAAAGCGCCGTGTATTGCGCCATAACAGACATAAACTTTATTCAAGGGAGACTCTGCGGCGCGGTTTTCATGACGGGAGATACATCCCTTTTGTACAGCAGGAAGGCACCTTCTTCAGAAAGCGACTCTGGGATGCTGCCGGGGGTATTGACGAGACCACTCGAAACATGCGCGGGAGCGGCGATTGGGTATTGTGGCGGCGATTTGCCGAACACACCGAATTAACCCATGCGCCGTTACAACTGGCCAGCTTTTGCAGACGGAAAGGTCAGTCTACCGAAAACATGGCGGATTATTATGCGGAGATAGACCCGCTCTTTTCCATTGAAGAGCGGAGAAAACAGGCCGGGCAATTGCTCATAAGACCATGGCGGTTATGCAGAGGACAGTATCTGGAGCAAAAATCCGGACACTGGCGGCTCAGGCGCGGATGGCTTGGTTATGCGCTGTACCTGTACACGCTGTTGACGTATTACCCGTGGCTGCACGACCTGCTGATGCGCGTAAAAGAGTCCGGTCCCCTTCTCCGGGAAAAAACGCGGATATGATCTTTCCACCCGGGCCGGCGACACGGCAATATGTCTTTTTTTATCCCGTATGCGCCCCGACAAGCAATACAACGGAGGCTGACAATGGCTGATCGCTGTCTGATTTCCATCATTACCGTTTGCCTGAACAGCGAAAAAACGATCACCAACACCATTCAGTCTGTCCTGGACCAAAACATCAGTGATTATGAATATATTATCATCGATGGAAAATCCACGGATAAAACCATCAATATTATAGAATCGTATCGTCGCCATTTCGGCAACAAACTTACCCTGATCAGCGAACCGGACCGGGGACTTTACAATGCCATGAATAAAGGCGCGAAACTTGCCAGAGGCCGATATTTGGCTTTCCTGAACAGCGACGATAGCTACGAATACGGCGCCTTAAAAAAAATCGAGAAACAATTAGACGATCAGGCCGATATCTATTATGGCAATGTAAACGCCATTGCTGGAAATAAAAAAATAAACGTTGTCTGCAAAGGCCCCCGGCACTTAAAAAGAACCATGTCAATGCATCATGGCAGTACCCTGATTAAAAGAGCGGTATTTTTCAAATTGCGTGGCTATAATGAAAATTATACCTTGAGCGCCGATTATGACTTTTTTCTGAGGGCCTATTTATCCGGGATACCGTTCCGGAGATTGAACAAAACATTGGCGAATTATTATCTTTTTGGAAAATCCTATCTCAATAAAGAAATTGCCCTGAAAGAAAATTTTCAAATACGAAAACAGTTTTGCAATAATCATCTTGTTCTGCTTTATTATTATTGCAGGGAAAAATATATTTCAAGTATGCGCCTTGAAATATTTCTTTTTACCCGTCTTAAACCGGGGCAGCATGATTAACTCAGCGCGGTAAAAGGAGACAGGTTTCCTGTGAATGACACGCTATTTAACATATTCCGGAATAATTTCCGCCGGATCGCCCGTTTCCCGCAAGCACCCATCGTCTATCCAGAAAATTTTATCACAGCCCCGAACGGTGGAGAGCCGGTGAGCAATCAAGACCAGTGTCACCCTGTTTCGCAACGATAAAATCGTTTGCTGTATCGCTTCTTCTGAATGCTTGTCAAGATTGCTGGTAGCCTCGTCAAAAATCAATATCTCCGGTTCCCGGTAAAGGGCACGGGCAATCGAAATACGTTGCGCCTGCCCTCCGGACAGGCGTACGCCGCGCTCACCTATCCAGGTATCAATACCCTGCTCAAGTTCATCAAGAAAATCAATTGAAGCCTGTTTGCAACAGGCATGGACACGGTCCCGATCGGGGTTTTCGCCAAAATCACCGAACGCGATATTGTCTGCGACCGTGGCGTCAAGCAGATAGGGTGACTGCGGCACATATCCGAGCTTGTGGCGCCAGGCCGCCATAGTCTCCGGCCGCAACACGTCCCCGTCTATCAACACCTTGCCACATACAGGCGCATAGAGCCCGGTAAGCAACCCTATCAGAGTGCTCTTTCCCGCCCCGGATTTGCCGATAAAACCGACTATTTGGCCTTTCTCAAAAGACAGGGAAACCGCTTTGACAGCGGGCGTATCCTTGCCCGGATAGGAGTATGAAACATTATCAAACGCCACTGAATGATTGAACGTGACAGGTAGCGAAACAGGCGGCAACGCCCTCGCTTCCTGTGGGGTTATTCTGGACAGTATTTTCTCCACATAGGGCACTCTCTTCTGTGCTTCGCCAAATGCCGTTCCCGCTTTTTGAAACGCCGGTAATATACGCCAGGAAATACCCGCCAGCAGAGACAGGGACAATATAATTTCCGCCAGGGAATAGCCGATAGTGATGAGCAAAAAATGAGAAAACAACAGCATGAACATACCGCACATTTCCAGTAAAAGACTCGGCGAGTGCCCCAGAATGTCAAGGATAGCCACTGATTTGGCCCGCCGCCGGTAACAGTCATTGAAGGTATTGACAAAGGCCTCTTGCTGCTGATAGACATGCACCTCGCGCATGCCCTGGAAGGTGGCAAGGGATAAATTATTGGCGGCGATTTCCACATCGCGGACAAAGCGGCTCCTTGCTATTATCCTTTTGTGTATAACCTTCAGAAACAGGACGAAAAATATACCGGTGGATAAAAACACAACGACTGACGAAACCGGCACGAGGATGAAAGAAACCAGCAACAGTATGCCGATAATAAACAGATTGCTGGTGAATCGCATACTCTCTATGAAAAATTCCCCGACCATCGTGCGCCAGCCAAATTCGGTCTGTAAGCGTGCCGTATTCTCGAACAGAAACCAGACATAAGGTCGTCTCATTACATCCGTAAAGAACGTCGTCGCCAGTTCGTATGACATCTTTTCGGCAACCAGACGACCTAACCCTATCGTTAAAAACATGGTGCTATTCTTTAGCACCACGGCAACCACAATCAATATCAGAAAAAACGTGATCAGGTATTGTCTGTTATTCAAAACGAGCCGGACAAACTCATATTGCCCGGCAAGATGGACAAACAGCGGTTGCCGGAGGATTTGCTCCGGACTGGAGAGCATGAGACAAAACAAGGAAATGGAACCGGCTGCGGCCGTCTCCATAACCGTCAAAATCATAACGGATACCACCCAGGCAAAAAGGCCATAACGCGTTTTGGGCGACAGCAGGCGATATACTCTGCCTAAGGGGAGATGCAATACCTTGAACCAGTTCTTGAATATCTTCAACATGAGAGATATTTTTTTATCGCGCCGGTGGCATCATGGCGGGGTTCATGTCAAGCCGATGAACCCGTCTTTTTTCAATCCGGCAATGTGCCCTGGCGATAAACATAATCAACGAAATATACTCTCTCACCGCCCTGAAGACTGCGCCCAATGGCGGTATCTGTGTTTTATCCTGATACACCATCCATACATGAATGGCGGTACAATGTACAACAGTACGCCGGCAAATCCACGGACCGGAAAAAGCAACAGCCCTTTATTAAATTGTTGCCAAAAAAGGCGATCATTTCTGCTCATGCGTAAATTAATCGTGTGCAGGACATACTTTCTGAAAATATAATCCCGCGCGGGCCTGGAAAGGTGTTTCCTGTTTTCAGGCCGCGCAAAATACTCTATCGGGAGAAATACCTCACCACGCCGGGTTCTACGCTCCCTGTCAATCCGTATCTCTGCGGTGACCGTGTTCTCGTATACGAATCGACCCTGCAAGCCCAGCATGATCCAGACCTGCATTTCTGCGAAAGTGCCTGCAGAATGAATCTCCGCGAACCCCCCTATATGTTCCAGCGCGGTCTTTTTGATAACTGCCTTGGAACTGTTGACGGGCTCACCGTTTTTTCTTGTGCATTCGCAAAAATCGGTCACATATCCACGGAAGTCCCTGTCCATGGCATGGACATGTTCATAATATTGACCCTCAGCAGTACGCACGATGTGATTGAAACTGTAGAAGGTTCCCTCGGGAAAATCCTGTATGAGCCGCAAGGCCTTTTCAATATGGTCGGGCCGCCAGAGATCATCCGCATCCAGCCCTGCAATGTACTCTCCACGAGATGCTTTTATACCGGTGTTTCTGGTAATGAGAGCACCGCTATTTCGGGGATGTCTTATAAACTGCGTGGCACACGACGCCTTTTTCAGCATCGCTGCCGCGATACGATCACCGCCATCGTCCGAAGCATCATCGACAATGATGATCTCGTAAGGAAGCACGGTCTGGGCCAATACGGAAGCCAGTGTCGCCTCAATGTACTCGCCTTTGTTGTATAAGGGGATAACTACAGAAATGCCGGGGGTATCATTCAAATGCATTTGTGACAATAAAACCGATAGTGTGTTTTCGGGGACGGAAAGTAATCTATTTTTTCTGCCCTACAGGATATGCAGTGCCTGGCCGGTTATCGGGTATCTTCAACATGAGAGATATTTTTTTATCGCGCCGGTGGCATCATGGCGGGGTTCATGTCAAGCCGATGAACCCGTCTTTTTTCAATCCGGCAATGTGCCCCTGCGATAAACATAATCAACGAAATATACTCTTTCACCGCCCTGAAGACTGCGCCCAATGGCGGTATCTGTGTTTTATCCTGATACACCATCCATACATGAATGGCGGTACAATGTACAACAGTACGCCGGCAAATCCACGGACCGGAAAAAGCAACAGCCCTTTATTAAATTGTTGCCAAAAAAGGCGATCATTTCTGCTCATGCGTAAATTAATCGTGTGCAGGACATACTTTCTGAAAATATAATCCCGCGCGGAACTGGAAAGGTGTTTCCTGTTTTCAGGCCGCGCAAAATACTCTATCGGGAGAAATACCTCACCACGCCGGGTTCTACGCTCCCTGTCAATCCGTATCTCTGCGGTGACCGTGTTCTCGTATACGAATCGACCCTGCAAGCCCAGCATGATCCAGGCATTGATGTCTTCTCCAACGTTGCTATATCCTACGAACCCCCCTATATGTTCCAGCGCGGTCTTTTTAATAACCACCTTGGAACTCTGGACGGGCTCACTGTTTTTTCTTGTGCACTCGCAAAAATCGGTCACATATCCGCGGAAGTCCCTGTCCATGGCATGGACATGTTCATAATATTGACCCTCAGCAGTACGCACGATGTGATTGAAACTGTAGAAAGTTCCCTCGGGAAAATCCTGTATGAGCCGCAAGGCCTTTTCAATATGGTCGGGTCGCCAGAGATCATCCGCATCCAGCCCTGCAATGTACTCTCCACGAGATGCTTTTATACCGGTGTTTCTGGTAGCAGCGACACCGCTATTTCGGGGATGTCTTATAAACTGCGTGGCACACGACGCCTTTTTCAGCATCGCTGCCGCGATACGATCACCGCCATCGTCCGAAACATCATCAACAATGATGATCTCGTAAGGAAGCACGGTCTGGGCCAATACGGAAACCAGTGTCGCCTCAATGTAATCGCCTTTGTTGTATAAGGGGATAACCACAGAGATTCTGGGGGTATCATTCAAATGCATTTGTGACAATCTTCCTTCAGTAGGTCGTATAAAATTCACAAACCGGTTTTGGGGAATAGTAAAGCATATAAGGCTATATCCGGTCAACCAAACCGACCGCATTTCTCATGCCGTTCCCTGGCCTCTTTATTCAGAACAGGTGGCCTTAAATCTCCACCAGCGATCGAACATCGCGCCTTGTGACTTCAAGGATACTATGCAATTCATCACGACTAAACGCTTCACCGTGGCGCAAACGAACCCGCATTCGTGCCATTCCACCACAGTCCGGACCGGCGATAACATGTAATATTTTCATGTTTTACCGGGAACGACTCAACCGAAAAAATTGCCCTTCGGGGCGTCCGACAGGGACAGACAGGGACAGTCCATGTAATCATTCATAATGCCCTGAAAGCAACTTTGTTCATATAAGGCTTCGGCTTAATGCTGTAATTATTAAGCATTATTGGCGCGATATCACAGGTAGGTAATTGCCCGGATATAAATTTTGTTTCTACATTATCCGGATGATATGAAAAAAGACACCCTTCCGGAATATGGTAAGCTGTTGCACAAGATTTATCCTGAATGACAATATTCTCCAATCCACTTTCCTCAAAAACATGATGAATACCCTTAACCGTTATGTGTACCTCTTCAAGGTTGCCATGTCCAAAATCTATGGAGAAAAATCCTCCCTCTTTTTTTCTATACGTAAGTAATTCATCGTTTACTTTCAAACCCTTAAGATTATCTTCAAAGATCTTAATGTGACTTTCAACAATATGTAAATTCATTTGTGGCGACATCGCCGGGAGAAGCTTATAATAATCCGGGCTGTTTATTCCCAGCATTTTCATAAAATCATCCGGTTTTCCCGGGTAAAGTTCAGTTTCCACCGGTTCACATGCAACAGGACCCTGCCCCATACTGGATGCCACTATCAGTTTATAGTCGCGATTCTTCTCAATAAACATTGCCAGTTTCCGCAACATTTTATCCGTGCAATTCATTGAAAAAAGGATTTCTTTTTTATAGGTATTGATCCAGTCTGAATTGTACTTCAGGTCTTCATATTCGTCAGGGAATGAAGCAGCCCAGTACCTGTGCATACTGGATGCCACATGATTAGTGAAGAACGTTATAAAATCGGGTTTTTTACTTTCCAACAACTTATAAAAAATATCAAATGATAATACTGTTTGATATGTCCTTCTCCTGATGACTTTCCACGAATTAATTCTTTCATCAACAAGCTGTCTGCCCGCCTCCACCATGCTATCCAATGTGATGCCCAGTTTTTTTACATTGAGGAGAATGTCCCATATATCATCCAGGTCAATGGATGTATTGACATTCCGCATGGAATTCTGTGATTGTTTTAAATTAAATTTCTGAAACACTTCTATGTTTTTCGGAAAGCATTTATGGTCAGAAGCGAAAACATCCGGCACAAAAAAACCGTACTTCTGCATATCCCGAGGCATTAATCTTGAATGCAAAGAACCAAAAACGCCTGTCTTGACGCCTTTGTCAGCAAGGAGTTGCCAAATCGGGGGATATTGTTTATCCACTTTGCTTAAATCCTGATTGAAGTCCGAAATATAATGCTTGTCGCTGGCCACTCCGCGGTGCAGGGTAGGCCATGTGTTCCAGGGGCTCAGATGCCCCTGATTTTCCGTGAAAGTATTATATTTTTTAAACCTGGCATAGTTTTTTGCTATCCAGGAATTGGGGCTTTCCTCCATGTAGTAATTCACTATTCTGGTTGGAACTTCATTCAACTCAAAAAAAATAATTTTGTACATTTATATCCCCGTCTTCTTTTTTTAAGAACCAAATCCGGCATACAGGTTTACAATGCCGACAATATTTCTCTGACCGCGAGGCGGAAATAATACACCATTTATTACCGCGGGTTTAATGGATTATCGGGCTTCCGATATTCAGGACCGGTATGGCAAATTTGAAAGACATCTGGTAGCGCATGTGGATAATGCCGTCAATGATACGAATCAATCAATCAGCCCGATGATAATCCCGTAAAAAATGACATCGGCGCATGAGAGCCGCCATGACGGCCTTTTTTTGCCATTCCCTTCATATCTTTAACCTAAACACTCAGCCCCTGTCCCGTAATTTGAAATACGCCTGAAGATCGGCATAGTCATCCACATCTCGACGCCGGGGCAACAGGCCCAATTGCCAGTTTAATGATCTGGCCCGTTCGCAGGTTTCTTTGAATACCGTTTCCCGTCCCCACATAATCTGCCCAAATAATTGCCTGTTTTTTTCACGCAGCCCTATCAGATAATACCCCCCGTCGTCCGTTGGTCCCAGAACAATATGATTGTTTTTCAACAGGTGCCGCGCCTCGTGCAAATCGGCAACGCTCAGTGTCGGACAATCGCTGCCTATCAATATCACACGGGCATATCTGCCCAGCGCCGATTCAAAGGCATGGTACATACGTTGTCCCAGGTCTTCACCGCTTTGCGAATAAAATCCGAAGGCGTGCCGGTGCGGCAGCGTTTTAAAAAAAGGATGTCTCATATCCCCGTCTATCCATAACTGAATATTGGAAAAACCCGATTTTACTGATGTTTCCAGAGTACCGTTCAGCAGACTTATATATATTGCGGTGGCTTCACGCCGGCCGATATCGGGAATGAGTCGCGTCTTGACCTTTCCCGGTATCGGTGCTCTGGCGAAAATAATGAGCGCATCTTTATCCATGCCCTTACCGATAGTGTCTGGCCAGTTTTATGACATCGTAGCCAAGAAAATATAACAGCCGCAACGACCACATCGTTACGATTGTTTTCACAACGCCGTGCCGCTCCCAGCGACGGCTTGAGCTGATCACCCGCAGATGCAGACATGTCGGGCGAGTGATTTTCTTCAAGGCGACACTGAGCGCAATGTCTTCCATAAGCGGCAGATTCGGAAACCCGTCCACGTCCCGAAAAAGGCTTTTGTGTACGAATATGGCCTGATCACCGGTCGCTATGCCACTGAGCCGGGAACGAAAATTGATGCACGCTTCTATTACCCTGAAAATCCACGCCGTGCCCGAAAGGCGAATATCGAATCGCCCCCACAGCTTCTCGTCCGTTTCAAACAAACCGATAAACTGATCGATGTCTTCAGGCAGATGGGTATCAGCATGCAGAAATAACAGGTATTCCCCCTGCGCATGCTCAGCCCCCGTATTCATCTGCAGCGAGCGTAGCGGACTGCTCCTGAAGATTTTATCGCACAAGGGTCTGGCCAACGCAAATGTGTTATCTTCGCTGCCGCCATCCACAACGATAACTTCATGATGATAACGCCTCAGTATTGCCAGTCTTTGCAGGCAGTCTGTGATCGTTGTCGCTTCGTTCAGGGTCGGAATGATAATAGAAATTCTGGCGGCGCTGTTTTTCATCAGGACTAGCCCGACAAGGCACCACTGCAACTGCTGCCTTGTCCGGCGGTACAGGCGTAGCAATGATCCGCGACCGCGATGGCATTCCCCTCAAGCCTCTGTTGCATCAATGTGGAGATGTGTATGTGCTCGTGACTGTCATTCAGACGCAAGCCAAGCATCTGATTAAAATCACAATCATAGACATAACCCTGCCAGTCAATACTGATCAACGTCCTGCACATGACGTTTTCAAGATTTTCTTCCCGGTGGGCATCCTTCAATAAGGCCATATAGCCGTTCAGTTTGTTTTTTGAGACCAGCATGCTGCCAAAGCGCTGGATAGGCATATTGCACACGGTATACAACTGATTGAATTCAATATTAAAATGCTGCTTCAGCTCCTGTTTGTACGCCTGTTCCAGTTCCGCCTGCGGTGGCGGTAACGACGGACCCTGGGGGTTATATACCAGATTCAATATCAATCCGCTGTCGTTCCTGCCATAACCCAGCATATTGAGCCTTTTCAGGGCACAGATGCTTTTCTCAAAAACCCCTTTGCCGCGCTGTCTGTCAACATTTTCCAACTGGTAGCATGGTAACGAAGCGACGATTTCAACCCGGTTATGGGCAAGAAATTCAGCAAGACCGTCCATTCCCGGTTCTTCCAAAATGGTCAAATTACACCGATCGATGACCCGAATATGTTGCTCTCTGGCAAATTGTACAAGATCCTTGAAATCGGGGTGAAGTTCCGGCGCACCACCAGTTATATCAAGCATTTCAATCTCTTTTTTCTGTAGAAAGGATTTAACGGTGGCGATTGTCTCCGCCGTCATCATTTCCGTTCTGCGGGGGCCGGCATTTACATGACAATGTACACATTGCTGATTACATTTCAAACCGATATTGATCTGCAGGGTAGTCAATTTCCTTCTTGAAATCGGGGGAAATTGAAATTTATTCAGAAAAGGCCGTGTATCGTACATGACAGAAATATCCTGTATTATGGATGGCATTCACATAGTACAACGAAAAATGACGACAATAAACCGTCATCTGCGTGCCATTCTCTTCTGAACCCGTATCCCTTGTAAGTCCGTCAATAACCATCAGGGTTCAGCGTCTGCCACCGCCATGTATCCCGACACATCTCGGCGATTCCCATTTTGCCGCGCCATCCCAGTTCCGTCTCCGCCAGACGACAATCAGCGTAATTTATCGCCACGTCATTCGGACGGCGATCCGTGACGACGGAGGGTATTTCCCGGCCCGCCGCTTTTTCAAAAGCGGCAATCATTTCCCGCACGGAACAACCCTTGCCGGTACCGAGGTTATGGACCATTATCCCTGGCGCTTCCGTCAGTTTCTGCAGGGCCTTTATATGCCCTGCGACAAGATCAACCACGTGGATATAATCACGAATCCCGGTACCGTCCGGGGTTGGATAATCGTCACCAAATATGGTCAACTTATCCAGCTTGCCAACGGCAACCCGGGCCATATAAGGCATCAGATTATTCGGCGTACTTCCTGGATCTTCACCTATTTTGCCACTTTCATGTGCCCCCACCGGATTGAAATAGCGCAATATGGATATATTCCAGTCCGGACGGGATTGATGAATGTCTTTGAGGATATTTTCAATCATCAACTTTGTCTGTCCATATGGATTGACGGGAGCGGGGACGGCGCTTTCCTGCAAAGGCAGTTCTGCCGAGACACCGTACACCGTTGCCGAGGAACTAAACACAATATTGTTGACATCGTGCTCCAGCATCGCATCAAATAAATTCATCGCGCCGCCGACATTATTATGATAATAAAGAAGGGGTTTTTCATTGGATTCGCCTACCGCTTTCAAACCGGCAAAGTGCATCACGACATCTATCGGGTATTCCGAAAAGACCTGCGCCAGCACTTCTTTATCCAGCAGATCGGCCTTGATAAATTTGATCGGGCGATCAGTGATTTCCCGCACTCTCTGCAAAGCAATCTCTTTGCTGTTGCTCAGGTTATCCATCACGATCACATCGTAACCCGCCTCTAAAAGCTCAACGCAGGCATGCGAACCGATATAGCCTGCCCCGCCTGTTACAAAAACGGTCTTCATTATTCAATCACTATCAATAAAAAAAACATACTTTCAAAATATTTATTCATCAAGGCGACCGAAGTCGTCGTCAAAACGGACAATATCGTCTTCACCCAGATAAGCGCCAAACTGTATTTCAACGATCTCAAGCGCCTGATCTGTCGCATTTTCCAGACGATGTTTAACGCCGGTTGGGATAAAAACGGACTGGTTTTCTTCCAGTTGAAAAACATCTTCCTCCTTTGTCACGATCGCCGTTCCCTTTACGACAATCCAGTGTTCGGCTCGCTGATGATGCAGTTGCAAAGACAACCGCTTGCCGGGAGAGACGGCAATACGTTTGATCTGAAAATTATCGCCGGTGGAGACGGTCTCGTAATGACCCCAGGGACGATATACTCTGGTATGTTCCAGAAATTCCGACCGTCCCGACAACTTCAACTGCTCCACAATCATTTTAACATTCTGAGTTTTATCCTTGTCGGCAATCAAAGTGGCATCCGCCGTATCGATCACAACCAGGTTGTCACAGTCGACAACTGCCACCAGTCTCCCGTCGGTTTTTATCAAGCTGTTTGTCGTTTCATACAACAACACATCGACGTCCGCGGAATTGCCCTGTGCGTCCTTTTTGCCAATCTCCCAGATGGATGACCAGGCACCCAGATCCGACCAGCCTATATCTACCGGCACGGTCAATACTTTGTCCGAACCATCCGCCAGCAACTTTTCCATAACACAGAAATCAATCGAATCGCTACGGCAGTTCTCAAACGCCGAAGGTTCAAGTCGGTAAAACTGCTGGTCCCGATAGCCGTTTGTATACGCTTCCCGGCAGGCCTTGCTCATATCGGGGTTATAACGTTCCATGTATTGCAACCAGACAGTGGCCTTCATCATAAACATACCACTGTTCCAGAGGTAACGCCCGGCCTCAAGATATTTTCGGGCTGTTTCCTGATCCGGTTTTTCCTTAAAGTCCAGGACGGGACGGATACCGGTATCTGCAAATTCCTTCACCGGGTCGACAGCATGATGGATATAACCGTAGCCTGTATCGGGGCCGGCCGGCATCACTCCGAAGGTCAGCAGATAGCCCTGTTCGGCACTGGCGCAGGCCGTTTCGATTGCGTCCTGAAATCCAGCCTTGTCTCTAATCAGATGATCCGCCGGCATCATCAGCATCACTCTGTCTTCATCATATTCCGCTATGGCCAGCGCCGATACCGTCAGGGCGGGCGCCGTATTGCGTCCGAGGGACTCCAGTATTATATTGCCGACCCCATGGTCAATTGCCGCACACTGATGGGCCACCAGAAAACGGTGTAATTCGTTGCAGACAATCAAGGGATCATCCACTGCCAGCTTTTCCCCCAAACCCTCCAGACGCAACAGGGTATTCTGCAGCATGGATTTATCGTCAAACAACTGCATAAACTGCTTGGGGCGGTTCTCGCGCGACAGCGGCCAGAGACGCGTCCCACCACCGCCGGCCAGAATAATCGGACTCAAAATCACTGGCTCTCAAATATCGTTACGTTGATCATCGTAAATCGGCGGCGGCGCCCGCTCCGGGCAGTTATTCGGACAGACTGTCCAGATACCATTCGTAGCATGACTGAATACCCGCGCGTAAGGAGATACGGCTCTTCCAGCCTAGAGCCGTCAATTTCGAGACATCCGCCAATTTTCTTGGCGTACCGTCGGGACGGGAGGGATTAAAGACGATTTTACTCGGGCAGGCCGTTATCTCCCGGATTAATTCGGCCAACTCACCGATACTGATATCCCGACCGCTACCAATATTGATAATAGCGGCATCATCATAATTTTCCATCAGAAAAAAACAGGCATCCGCCAAATCATCAACATGAAGAAATTCTCGCAGCGGTTTTCCCGAACCCCACACATCAACCGTCTTGCTCTGGTTTATTTTGGCTTCATGAAATTTTCTTATCAAGGCGGGCAATACATGAGAATTCAACAAATCAAAATTATCGTGTGGTCCGTAAAGGTTGGTGGGCATTAATGCTATCGCGTTAAAACCATACTGCCGACGGTACGCCTGACAGAGCTTTATCCCTGCTATCTTGGCCACAGCATACCATTGGTTGGTCTCTTCAAGCGGTCCGGTCAACAGGCTGTCCTCTTTGATCGGTTGCGGACAATCACGTGGATAAACACACGTCGACCCCAAAAAGGCCAGTTTCTCTACGCCATAACGCCAGGCGGCATCAATAACATTGGTCTGTATTAACAGATTGTCCTTCAAAAAATCGACCGGACGAACATCGTTCGCATGGATACCTCCTACCACCGCCGCTGCCAGAAAAACATACTCTGGACGTGTCTCCCTGAAAAACTGATCGACATCGGCCTGGCGACACAGGTCAAGTTCCTCATGGGTGTGGGTAACGAGGTTGCAGAAACCTTCTGCTTCCAGTTTACGACACAGCGCACTACCCACCAGACCGCGATGACCGGCAATATATATCCTGGCGTTATCCCGCATACAGCCCGACCCCGATGATTTTATACATTTTTACCGGCGGTCAAACGCATATCATATTGCATCATCTCGGCAACCAGGTCATAAAAGGAGGTGCGCGGTTCCCATCCCAGCTTCTCTTTCGCCCGGGTAGCGTCGCCCAACAGACTTTCCACTTCGGCAGGACGAAAATAACGCGGATCCACTTCAATAATGCAATTGCCATCATCATCATACCCCTTTTCATCAAGACCTTCCCCCTTCCAGGTAATATGGATATCTACTATGCTGGCGGCCAGCTCTATAAACTCCCTGACGCTGTGCTGCTCTCCGGTCGCGATGACAAAATCTTCCGGTTCATCCTGTTGCAACATCAGCCATTGTGCCTCCACATAATCACGGGCGTGTCCCCAATCGCGCCGGGCATTAAGATTACCGATATAGAATTTATCCTGCTTGCCCAGTTTGATTCTGCTGAGACCGATAGTGACCTTGCGTGAAACGAATGTCTCACCGCGAACCGGTGATTCATGATTAAATAAAATACCGTTGCAGGCATAGAAACCATAAGCCTCCCGATAATTGACAGTGATCCAGTGAGCGTATAATTTTGCGGCCCCATAGGGTGAACGGGGATAAAAAGGGGTGCTCTCTGTTTGCGGTGTCTCCTGTGTCAGACCGTAAATTTCGGATGTGGACGCCTGATAAAAACGGGTTTTGTTTTCCAGTTCCAGGTTGCGAACCACCTCCAACAACCTTAATGTGCCCAAGGCATCAGAATTGGCAGTGTATTCAGGCTCTTCAAAAGAAACTGCCACATGGCTCTGTGCAGCCAGATTATAGATTTCATCGGGTTGTGATTGCTGTACAATATGAACAAGGCTTGTCGTATCCGTCATATCGCCATGATACAGGATGAAATTTCTGCTCAAGGAATGAGGGTCCTGATAAAGATGGTCAATGCGGTCCGTTTTAATTAACGAACTTCTCCTCTTGATCCCATGAACAATATATCCCTTTTTCAACAGAAACTCGGCCAGATAAGCGCCATCCTGACCCGTCACTCCGGTAATTAAAGCATGTTTTGGCATGAGTAAAAATTCTAATAGATTAATTCAAGGCAAACAGCCTGCCAGATTACCCCGACAGGCAAAATAAATTTGGAATAAGGCATACGCCTGCACCAATCAAAACAACGCTGTCGGTAATGCAGCGACAATAACAACTCCAGCGTTTACCACAAACAGTAACGTACTACGTTGCGCCCACTTCCGCAAATCCCGCCACACATCGACGAATCGCCTCTGCGGCAGTCACCTCGGGATGCCAGTCAAGTATCTTTGCAGCCTTCTCCACAGCAGGGATACGGCGACGCACGTCGGTATCGAACGACTGCGTGGTTTCAAACCGCAGGGGGTCGGCATTGGTGGGGATTATACCCATCTCGCGCCCGCAGACATCAATCGTCTGCGCCAGTTCGCGCACGGTCATCGGTTCGGGGTTACCCAGATTGAAAGCCTCATTGGTGGCGGCGTCACTGAAAGAATGTTCGGCAATGCCACGCGCCACATCGCCAATCCAGGTAAAGCAGCGTATCTGCTCCCCATCACCGATAATCGGCAAGGTGCGTCGCTTCTCCACGATAATCTGACGGATGAAATCAGCAAACACATGGCTCATGCCTTGTGTGTCTTCACCTTTCTCATGTGGCGTGATAATGTTGAAAGGGCGCCAGATCACATGTTCCATGCTGAACTGCGTGGTGAAAGCGCGTGCCAGCCGTTCGCCCACCAGTTTGCTCAGACCGTAATCGGTCAGCGGAATCAACGATTCGTCCACATCCCCTTCGCTACTGGGATGGGTTTGACAACGCTCGTACACCATAGACGAACTGATATAGACAATGCGCCGAAGGCCATGTCGTTTCATGCTCCACAGTATGTTCTGTTGTAATGCCACGTCTTTCGCCAGAATGTCCGCTGGATACTTGTTAAAACCACCCACGCCGTAAATCAGCGCTGCTGCCTGAATGACAGTATCCATACCGGTCACGACACGGTCGGCAAATTCGGGCTCGGTCAAATCCCCTTCCAGAAACTCGTAATCGCGGACACGTTCAATTTGCCCATAGCGCACGAAACTGTCGGCGGCACGGATATCATGCCCCTGCGCTTGCAACAGGGGAATCACTTGTTGCATCAACGATCCCTCGGCGCCGGTTACCAGTATTCTCATTCGTTCTCTCCCGCACGCATGCCGTCAAACAACGTCACTTTAAATTGTTCGTTATCATCCAGAATTGCCTAGAACAGTTTCATCTGCAAGCCCAGACGCGTCGTCAGGCTGGCAAACGCCGATGTGTCCTTGGGCAGACACATGCCGCCGAAACCACGAAGATACTCGTTGCAATCCAGATAGCGGTCGTAGATGTGATTGCGGTGCACCATCGCCGCTTTCAGTGCACTGTAGTTGGCCCCCATTTTCTCGCAAACCTCGTAGAAGTCATTGGCAAACGTAACCAGCAGGGCGTTGTAAACGTTATTGAAATATTTCGCCAATTCCGCCTCTATTGGACGCAGGCGAACAAATTTATGCGGGAAGTATCCGTGCGATTCGCGCACTAGTTCTTCCACATCATCGGAATCAGTGCCGATGATACAGAGATCGTGTTGTTCGGTAAAATCAATTATGGTAGCGTGCTCGCGCAGGAACTCCGGCACATGGCAGAGGCGACATTTGGGATAACGCGCCTGCAACATGTCGGTAGTGCCGGGCGTGACGGTGGATTTGATCACAATCACCCCCTTGTAACCCAGTTTCACCAATTCATCCGTTACCGATTCCACCACCGAAGTATCACAGGAACCGTCCGCCTGTCTGGATGTAGGCAAACACAGATAAACCAATTCGGTATCCAGCACATCATGAATGCTGGTGTCCATCACCTTATCGTGCACCGCAACGCGATGCCCCAGTTTCTGCATGCCGAAACGCACCGCGCTACCGACAATACCCAAACCTACAATACCGATATTTATACTCAATGTTTTCAGAACCCCTCTTATTCGCCGTATATACGTAATAACTGACTGTTATTACACGCACCACACTATCGCCCTTTGATTACATTAGTTTATAGATTGTGTTATGTCTCAAATGCCGCGGCAGGATACACAAAGATGACTATCGTACACAATAAAAACCATCCGTCAAAACCGTTGCAACCACGTTTAATTATTCACCCGAAATATTGAAAGACGCATTGACAAAAAATTAACGCGATTCAAAAATGAATGATCTATTAGCCAGACTGCCCGCAAATTCATCAAAAAATCGCCCTGATAGCTCAGTTGGATAGAGCATCCCCCTCCTAAGGGGAAGGCCAGAGGTTCGAATCCTCTTCAGGGCACCAACCAAAAGATAACGGCGGCGCCCTGTCCGTGTGCGAGGTGGCCGGTTTCATCATTTATATTGCGCTGCTACAAAACGGGTATTAAAAAATTACTTCTCCTGCCAACACAGGTATAAAAGCAACCCACCGAAAAGCCCCGATAACCACGCTGCAACGGGGACCAATGCCAACATACCCGGTGTTGCGTCGACAAGCGCGTAAATCAGGGCGGCGGCAAGAATAAAACCGGTGCCAATGATTGCCAGTACCAGACGGCGGTTATACAGACGTATTTCCTTCCGCAACAGATACAGTTCTTTGCTCTTTTCTTCCACCTCGGCTCTGCTTTCATACAGTTGTTCCAGTACATCTAAAACCTTGTGCGTTAGCCCCGGCAAACGGTTGATCAGTTTTGGAACGCCGCGGCGGCCGCTTTTTAAAAACCCTTTCACGCCGACTCGCTCATTTACCCAGCGTTCCAATTGCGGGCGTGCGGTCTGCCAGAGGTCCAGTTCCGGGTAGAGCTGACGACCAATACCTTCAATATTGATGATCGTCTTCTGCAACATGATCAGTTGCGGCATGATCTCAATATCAAAACTACGTGCTATCCGAAACAGGCGTTGTAATACCGTTCCAAGCGATGTTTCACGTATTGGCCTGTCAAACAGGGGTTCACAGACCGTTCTGATAGCCGACTCCAGCTCATCCACCCGCGTCTCTTTGGGCACCCAGCCGGATCCGATATGAAGCACAGCGACGCGATGATAATCACGGTCCAGAAACGCCATGAAATTATCGGCGAGATAACGTTGGTCAAATTCGGTCAACGAACACATGATACCAAAGTCAATCACCTTGATAGTGGGAAGCCCCCCTGCTTCGGCAGGACTGACGAAGATATTGCCTGGATGCATATCCGCATGGAAAAAATTATCGCGGAAAACCTGAGTAAAGAAGATTTCAACCCCGTATTCGGCCAGCCACTTGAGGTCAACGCCGGCAGCCTTGAGCGCACTAATATCTCTGATGGGGATACCGCTAACCAATTCTATTGCCAGTACATTGCACTTGGTCAGTTCCCAGTTGACCTCGGGAACATAGTAGTTTTCCTCATGTAGAAAGTTACGACGGAGTTGCGATGCATTGGCGGCTTCCCGTTGCAAATCAAGCTCGTTCAGCAGTACTTTCTCAAACTCTTTAACAACGCCGGTAAAGCGCAGGGACTTGCCATGGGGATAATATTTTTCCGCCTCTTGCGCCAGATAAAACAACAGACTCAAATCCTTACGAATCAGCGCTTCAATATCTGGACGAATGACCTTGATAATAAGCTCCCGTCCGTCTTTTAATACGGTGCGGTGCACCTGGGCAACAGACGCAGACGCCAGCGGCGTCTCATCAAAGTCCAGAAAGACTTCATCCAGGTCCCGTCCATAGGCCTCTTCAATAATCCGACGGGCGACCTTTCCCGAAAACGGTTTAACATTGTCCTGGAGTTTGGCAAATTCACTAGTGATGTCTTCCGGCACAATATCCTGGCGCGTGGACAGTATTTGCCCTAGCTTGACATAGACGGGGCCGAGTTCTTCCAGCATAAAACGCATGCGTCGTGCTCTAGGCCTGACCTTGCGACCAAACCAGTTCCACGGCAACAGATAAAACACGAAACGAAAAGGCCGGAGAAGAGGCGTGGCAAAGATGATCTCATCCAGCCCATAACGGATAAACGCACGTTGAATGACCAACAGACGAAAAAAACGACCCATAACAATTATTCCGGTTGTTCTCCCGTCACAAGGGTCTCAAACGCATTAACGCGCCGGGCAAATCGATCAGCGTCTTCCCGCAAATTCGAGACCTCGTTACAGAACTCCTCCACCAGTAAATCGTCTGGCAACATTCGGGTTTCGAATCTGAGGTATTCGCTTAAATCCACAGCAAGGGTCGTACCGGTACGCATTGCGAAACGACCCAGATTCCGAAAAAATCTGCCGATCTGATAAGCGGCCGAATCGCCTACCCAGTCTGACAGTGGCTCTTCCCAGTCAAGCTCCACGGACTGTATTATCTCCCGAAAACGCCGCGCCAGCATCACATCACCCGTTATCTGTATATCTGTTTGAAGACCCTCCGCAGACGAATTCAGCATCATCAGAAAATTACCCGGCGTACCCCTGATTAATACATCGGGTTTCGCATCATAATATGTCCTGATACGTATCCCGTCTGTTGAAGGACATATAAATAACACGTATCGGGTATTCACAAACTCAAAGGCAATGGTCTTCCCCTGTATGCGGGACAGGGCCTCCGGCATCTCCGCATCCAGTGCCAGCAAGCTGTTCAGCAACTTTTCAAGTCGCTTCACCCAGCCCGGCGCGGCATTGCCAATAGACCTCGTCATAATTTATATCCCCGATGAACCGCAACGATACCGCCGCACAAATTGTGATAGCGAATCTTTTCAAAACCAGTCTGGCGCAGCATGGCAACCAGCGTTTCCTGATCGGGATGCATACGAATGGACTCTACCAGATATTGATAACTGGCCTTGTCCTTGACAATCACGCCGCCCAGAAAAGGGATCCACTTAAACGAATATTGATCGTACAACCTGTCAAACAGGGGAATGACCACCCTGGAAAATTCCAGGATCAACAGCTGTGTTCCATACTTCAGTTTATCGTACATGGAACGCAACGCAGCTTCCTTATCAGTCACATTACGCAGTCCGAACGCGATGGTGATGCAATCAAAACAGTTATCCGCAAAAGGCAACATTTCGGCATTTGCCCGAACGTAATCAATACCGTCAATGATCCCCCTGTCGACAGAGCGATCACGACCTTCCCGTAACATATCACAATTAATATCACAGACAACCACCCGCCCTGCTGGACCCAGTTGCCTGTGCATGAGTCGGGCAATATCGCCGGTGCCGCCGGCCACATCCAACACTTGAGAATGCTTTTTAAGGGCGCAGAGATGTACGATATAGCGTTTCCACAAACGATGGATGCCAAATGACATGAGATCGTTCATAAAATCATAATCCGCCGCGACTGAACTGAAGACAGCATCAACGCGACGGGTTTTGGTCGCTGACGTGACCTTCTCGTAACCAAAATCCGCCGTATCCGATCCGGTTTCAGTCATCGGTTTTACGCTCATATCCAGCCTGTTTCAGGGCAGTCAGGTAATCCCGCCAGTTACCTTCCTGATCGGCGCCAAGATCATATAGGTACTCCCAGGTATAGAGCCCCGTATTATGGCCATCGTCGAAATTTAATTTAACGGCATAATTACCTACCGGCTCAATTTCGTCTATATTGACGCTTTCCTTACCGGTTTGCAGAACCTCCTGACCGGGCGCATGTCCCTTCACTTCCGCTGAAGGGGAAAAAACACGCAAATATTCACAAGGCAATTCAAAGCGGACGCCATCATCGTATTCAATCTCCAGGACACGGGATTGTCGGTGCAGACGTATTAACAAGGGATGTTTCCTGGTATCTGACATAAAATTGCCGACGCCCGTTTTTTTGTTCCGCCTTCGCGAATCTACAAAATAACGACCTTAAAAAATACCGGCTCAGAGTATATAACGCGACAGGTCCTCATTTTCCGCTAATTCATTGAGATGTTCACTGACATAGGCCGCATCAACAACGATTGATTGTCCCGCTTTTTCGGATGCTTCATAAGACAGATTTTCCAGCAGTCTCTCCATAACCGTATGCAAACGACGTGCACCAATATTTTCGGTGGCTTCATTGACCTGCCAGGCAATCTCGGCAATGCGCCGGACGCCGTCCGGGGTAAAGCCTAATTTGATGTCCTCGGTCTCCATCAACAGGGAATATTGTTTGGTTAATGATACATTCGGTTCGGTCAATATATTGACAAAATCATCTGTCATCAGCGGGTCAAGTTCCACACGGATAGGCAGGCGTCCCTGTAATTCGGGAATCAGGTCTGAAGGTTTGGCCAGATGAAACGAACCGGAAGCGATAAACAGAATGTGATCAGTCCTGATCATGCCATACCTCGTTGAAACGGTGCTACCTTCTACCAAGGGCAGTAGGTCACGCTGCACCCCCTCCCGCGACACATCGGGGCCACTGGTTTCGGAACGGAGCGTCACTTTGTCCAACTCATCCAGAAAGACAATACCGTTCTGTTCCACCCGTTGAATGGCGCGCGCCTTGATGTCGTTTTCATTAATCAGTTTGCCGCTTTCTTCCTCGGACAGCAGTTTCAGGGCATCAGAGACCCTGAGCTTGCGGGATTGTTTTTTGTCTGCACTCATGCTCTGGAACATGCCCTGCAACTGACTGGTCATCTCCTCCATCCCCGGCGGCGCCATGATCTCCACACCGATACTGGGAGCGCTCAGTTCAACATCAATTTCCTTGTCATCAAATTTTCCGGTCAAGATCATTTCCCTGAATTTTTCCCGGGTGGAACCGCTCGGTTCATGGTCATCCTCTCCCATCACGCGGGCGGACGGCAACAAAACATCCAGCACCCTGTCCAACGCCGCCTTGTCCGCCTGCTCCGCAACTTTTTCTTTTTCGACCTCACGCGTTTGCTTGATTGCAACGTCCGCCAGATCGCGGATAATGGATTCAACATCACGACCAACATAGCCGACTTCGGTAAATTTGGTGGCCTCCACTTTGATAAAGGGCGCTTCTGCCAGTTTGGCAAGACGCCGCGCCATCTCCGTTTTACCCACACCCGTCGGGCCGATCATGAGAATATTTTTCGGTGTGATCTCGTTACGGATTGATCCATCAATCCGGCTACGACGCCAGCGATTACGCAACGCTATCGCCACGGCACGTTTGGCGGCATCCTGACCAACGATATGCTTATTCAATTCGGACACAATAGCCTGTGGTGTCAAATCTGTCATATTTTTCCCGTCAATATTTATAATTCTTCGATAATAAAATTACTGTTCGTATAAACGCATATCTCTGCAGCGATACCCAGACTTTTCTCGACAATCTCGCGAGCGCTTAAATCGGTATTTTTCTGCAGGGCAAGCGCGGCAGCCCTGGCAAAATAGCCACCCGACCCGATAGCCATAATGTTGTCTTCGGGTTCAATGACATCTCCGTTGCCCGAAATGATTAATGACGATGCTTTATCGGCGACACAGAGCATGGCCTCCAGACGTCGCAATATACGGTCGGTACGCCAGTCCTTCACCAGTTCCACGGCCGCACGCATCAGATTACCCTGATGTTTTTGCAGTTTTGCCTCAAAACGTTCAAACAAGGTAAAAGCGTCTGCCGTGCTACCGGCAAAACCGGCCAGTATCTTGCCATCAAAAAGGCTTCTTACCTTATGCGCGTTGGCCTTCATAACGGTATTGCCCAGCGATACCTGGCCATCGCCGCCGATCACCACTTTGTCACCACGCCGCACAGACAGAATAGTCGTCCCTCTGAATTGTTCCAAAATCACACTCTTCTAAACAAAATCAGGATTATACCAGAAACGGTGCGAACCCTGACATGTTCATTCCAAGGAAAGCTACCGCCGTTATTCTATATCCGCCACCGGTTTTTCTCAGGAGATTACAACGGTCTGTGTTATGCAGGCACTATATTGACAGTGACAACAGTAATTATCGCATATAGAAAGAAGAGCCGTTCTTGACGTCGATCTGTAGTGTGCGGAAACAGTAAAAACAGAGAGTAGACGAAGGCGATTTTGGTTATCAATTATCCATTCGTTTTCGTCTTGCGCCGTGCGCGCGGATGCGCCCTGTCATAAACTTCAGCCAGATGTTGAAAATTCAGATGCGTATAAACCTGCGTGGTACTGATATCAGCGTGACCGAGCAACTCCTGCACCGCACGCAAATCACCGCTGGATTCCAATAGATGGCTGGCAAAAGAATGTCGAAGCATGTGTGGATTAACATGCACCGGCAAACCCTGTTTGAGCCCCCATTTTTTTAAGCGTTTTTGCACCGAACGCGGACCGAGCCGTTTTCCCCTGCGACTGACAAACAATGCCCGTTCCCCCGCATTGACCATGCCTTGTCTTATCTTTAACCATGCCACAAGCGCTGCAATGGCGTCTTTCCCCACCGGCATGCTGCGGGTTTTTTTCCCTTTTCCAATCACCGTCAATAACCGTTCGGCAAAATCAATATCGCCAATATTCAGGCTTAGTAATTCTGATAGACGCAATCCCGAGGAATAGAACAATTCCATCATGGCCCTGTCACGCCGGGTAAGATTATCATCCACTTCAATCTCGATTAACCGTTTGGCCTGGTCAACGTCCAGTACACCGGGCAGCTTGCGCGATGAACGAGGGGCAATAATACCTTCGGCAGGATTGTATTTGATCTTGTTCTGCTCCAGCAAATAACGGAAAAAGGCGCGGATAGCCGACAGATTGCGCTGCAATGACCGCCCGCTGATCCCCTGTCGATGCCGATACGCCACGAAGTTTCTAAGCGCCTGACTGTCAAGAGCTGACCATTCTTCAATGGCGTATTTGTCACAATATTCCCGCAACCGATCAAGGTCGCGTTGATAAGCTCGACGGGTATTTTCGGAAAGATGGTGCAGCGTCTTCAGGAAAGACACCGACAACTGTGTCCCAACCGCATCCATGTCCGCTTTAATCCATATCCGTTCGGGGACCCGGACAGGCTTGCTTAATTCGGGGTTTCAGGAGCAGGCTCAGCACTTCACCCAGATTGCCCAGCAATTCAACGCCCATAGACGGCTGAAAGCGCGCCGCATCAAAACTGCCAATTGCCAAAATACCCTCCCAACCATCACCATACAGCGGCACCATAACGGCCGAGGCAACCAGCTTATCGCCAAATAAAAAGTCCTGTTGCCAGCGTTGTATCTGGCCGCTTGAAGGCAGACGTTTTTCAATGAAACCTTTGAACAGAGCTTGCATCGAATCATCGTCAACAAACTCCTTCATGAGGGCATCTGCGGCAACCGGCTCGGCAAACAGGCGAATAACAGCCCGGTCGGCCTGAAAATTCTCCTTCAGACTTTCATAAACCGTCTCAAAGATGGTTTTAAGCTCTCCGGCTTCTATCAAAGACAGCACCAGATGGTGCACACGCACGGCAAGTGCTTCATTCCGACGCACCGTCTCGATCAATTCGCTCAGATGCCGACGGCTTTCCCGATTCTGCTGACGCAGTACGGCAAGCTGTTTTTCTACCAGCGACAAGGATGCGCCGTGTTCATGCGGGATATTCAACTCCGCGACCAGCGCCGACTGTCGATTAAAAAAATCCGGGTTATTGCGCAGATATTCAGACACCATCGCCTCGGTAACGGCGCCTTTTTCTTTTGATTTCGTCATAAATCAAGTTTCCCTTCATAAACAATCGCTGCCTCCCCAGTCATATAAACCGGTTCGCCTGGGCCAGTCCAACTCAACCGCAGATGGCCGCCGCGTAACTCCGCCTCTGCCGTTTCCTCTAATTCTCCCTGCTGCCGCGCCGCCACCATCGACGCACAGGCACCGCTGGCACAGGCCAGGGTCTCGCCCACCCCGCGTTCAAAGACGCGCAACTTGAATGCCTGTCTATTTAAAATCTCCATAAAACCAACGTTCACGCTGTCGGGGAACAGCGCATGCCGTTGTAAGGCCGCGCCCACCGCCGTGACCTCAGCCTGTTGCACATCGTCTACCTTGATGACAGCATGGGGGTTGCCCATTGATAACGCCGCGAAACGAAGTGTTTCATCCCCCAGTGGTACCTCGTACAGATCCGCCTTTTGTTTTTGCCGTAAAGGGATGCGGGAGGGTTCAAATTCGGGGGCTCCCATATTAACGGTAATATTATTGTCACACTCCACTTTTAACGTGAGTTCCCCGACCCCGGTACGAACAACAAGCTCATCTCCGTCCGCCAGACCCTTCTCCCTGAGATACAAGGCAACGCAGCGTGCGCCGTTGCCACACTGCATGACTTCGCTGCCATCGGCGTTAAATATGCGATAGTACGCTGCAACGCCCTGGTCATTATCCGGTTCCAACAGCAACACCTGATCGCAGCCAATACCGTAATGGCGGTCGGCAATATATTGAATTTGTTCACGGCTGAAACTTAAAGGAACGGCAAAGGTATCAAAAACGACAAAGTCATTGCCGATGCCATGCATTTTTGTGAAACGATATTCCATACGACAAGATTAGCAAAAAATAACATCCATCTTGATCTTCACGATCAGGATTCAATGACTTTGACGCCCTGCGGCACGTGTAGCGTGGAGGTTGGAAAGGCGCATTCCGCGCCATGAGCTTCAATGAGAGCAATGATCTTTAACAGCACATCCTGTTTAATCTCATGGAAGCGTATCCAGTCGGTCGTTTTGGTAAAAGTATAGATAAAAAAATCCAGCGATGACGGCGCAAACCGATCAAAGTTGACAATCAGGGTCTGTTCGGTATCAATCTGCTCGTGCTGTTCCAACATCCGCCGCACATCGGCGACAATATCCTTCATCTTGAGTGCATCATCATAGCGTACACCTATTGTTTCGTTGATACGGCGATTGCTCATACGCGACGGATTTTCAACCGCAATCCGGGTAAAGACGGCATTTGGGACATACAGGGGGCGTTTATCAAATGTGCGTATTGTGGTTAAACGCCAGCCGATCTTCTCAACTGTCCCCTCAATTTCCTGGTCAGGCGAACGTATCCAGTCGCCGACGGCAAATGGCCGATCCATATAGATCATCAAACCACCAAAAAAATTTGCCAGCATATCCTGAGCGGCAAGACCAACGACAATACCACCGATACCACCAAATGCCAGTACGCCGGAGATGCTGTAACCCAAAGTCTGCATGATCACCAGCGTTGCTGTGATAATCACCGAAATACGCAGTAGTTTTGCGACAGCATCGGTTGTTGTCTGGTCAAATGCCTCACCAGCGGCCTTTTTTCGCTCAATAATATTGAACTCAACCCGACTGATAAAACGCACCAGAAACCAACCAATCACAAATATAATGCCGATTTTCCGGACCGGTTCGATCACGCCGAAAATGGCGGCGCCAGTCTCAATTCCGATAATATCGGCAGCAAAGGTCACCCCAACCAGCCAGATAAAACAGGACAAGGGGCGATGCGCTGCTTCCAAGCACGAATCATCCCAGTAATTGCGAGTATGTTTCAGCTTGACCATGCACCTGTCAATGCTCCTTTTCTGGAGCCAATTGAGCATTGCGGTGATAAAAACAATGATAAAAACCTGAATGATCCAGGTTTCCGTTCCGAAAAAATCTAAAGACATTAAAGACATTACTGAATATCCCCGTAATAACCGGCTCAAGCCGGACTAAAACAGCCGTGTGACCTTATAATCCCGTTCTTTCAGCAAAGCGATTACTCCTTGCTCCCCGACAAGATGCAAGGCCCCGATGGAGATAAAAGCCTTACCCTTTCTCAACATCGGCTGCATGCGTTCAACCATGGTTATATTTCTATCAATGACAAGCTTTTTTATCAACTTCCGATGGACGGGTCTATCGGATGTGTTATAACGGCGGGAATAATTGTATAGACCCGCCAGATCGCGTTTTAGATAAAGCGATTTCATCCTGGTGAAACTCTCTACGACAATATCGTAATGACAGACGGTGTCGGTCAGTAACTCGATCTGTTCGGAAAGTGGCAGACGGGCCAATATATTGGCCTGCTCCTGTAATGATTCCAGGCCGGCCACCGCCGCGCCATTTTGCCTCGCCCGGGACAGCAACATCAAATCCAGGGGAACACCATGACGCTCCGGTGGATAATTCATCGTTAAAAATACGGCCCAAGGCTTTATGATCGACGCGGTCTCCGGTCCAAGCTGATAATGGGAAGATAAAATATCGCTCACCTTTTCAAAAAGGGGCGCGTCAATATAATCCAACAGCAACTGGCCATCCAGAAAAAACATCATATTGCTCAGCAATAACATCTGATCCGGGTCGGGCAGGGCTTCCATAACAAATTGCTCCGACTCGACCAAGGCCCTTTCGACAATTTCGGGCAGAGCAGTCACTTCGGGGTCCGACAGATGAATGACACCAAACAAATAGCTGACTTTTCCGTCCCCCTTGTCAATCTGCCAAAACAAGCCTTCTGCGGGTTGGACATCTTCATATTCGACTGTACTTTCCAGTAGCGGGCGACAATACCGGGACGTGAATGGATCGGCCCGGACCGTGCTGACAACAGATAGGGAAAGTAACAGGCCTGCCCGTATTATCGTTTCAACCGGCATCTTCCAAGCCCGTTTCCCGTTCAACGCAAGAGATCACCTCGCTACGCTCCCGCCATAATGCGGTCTGTTTTAGTTGTTCAAAACTCATATCATACCTCCCGTACATAGGAACCAGTCTTGATGCGGATTCAGCAGTATTGCAAATTTCGGCACTATCCAAAAGATCAATGACACCCTGTCGATCATTGCATGTCAATACCATATCACAACCAGCAGCAAGCGCGGCACGGGTGCGCCCGACATAATCGCCCATCACCCCGGCCCCGGCCATACTTAAATCATCACTGAAAACGGCACCCTGAAACCCCATCTGTTTTCTCAATATCTCCTGTAGCCAGATTGCGGAAAAACTCGCCGGTTTTTGATCGACTTCAGGATAGACCACGTGCGCCGTCATCAAACCGGACAGCCCTGCGTGTATCATACTTTCAAACGGGATTAGATCACGTATTTTAATATCTGCCAATAGACGTCCGTCGCAAGGCAAGACATGATGCGAATCCTCAGACACCGAACCATGCCCCGGGAAATGCTTCCCAACCGCCACCATACCAGCCTGTTTCATCCCGCGTATGCAGGCGCCGGCCAATCGCGCTACCTGTTGCGGGTCGGAATGGAACGCCCGGTCGCCAATCACCCTGCTGTCCTTCCCCCCCACATCCAGCACCGGAGCGAAACTGATATCAACGCCAATCGCCAGCAATTCCGCCGCCATCAGCCAGCCAGCCTGTTCCGCCAGGTGTACAGCCTCCGCCTGCCGATACCGCGCAAATCGGGCAGAGGCCGGGAGAGGACTGAAGCCTTCCCTGAAACGCTGTATCCGCCCGCCTTCATGATCTACCGCAATCAACAGGGGTGGCTGACGCAGGCAACGGATTTGCCGGGTCAATGCGGTGATCTGCTCCGGCGATTCGTAATTACGGGTAAATAAAATAACGCCGCCCACATACGGATGCATCAACATTTCCGCTTCATCCGCCAGCAGTTCCCGACCAGACAGATCACACATAATCGGCCCCAGTGACATTGCTTTCGTCATCGGCGTCTTCCCCCGATTTTTTCAAACGCAGATTTCTCCCGGTTCATCAGGTAAAACCAGATCCTTTGCATAGCCCTTTATATTTTTTTGAACACTTTCACTCGCTCACATTTCTTCGCTTCAGTTGTCTCCTTTTCAAGCTGTTGCATCTCGGTTTTCGATTCTTCGTAGCTCCCAACACCAACAATTCTGTTCATCTATTCTTTTCAATAAAAGAAACAACGTAAACCAAGCGTAACTACAGTAATTACTCTCCCGCTTGATAATAACCGATCAATGATTATCAGAGCAGATAACGGGGGATGCCTGGTCGGCGTGGATAACTACCCTGACGCCGGTTTCGACCGCGTCAAACAGTTCAATAATATCGACGTTACGCATACGGATACAACCACGCGAACCCGGCTTTCCCATGGGACTATCGTCCGGTGAACCGTGGATATAAATATGGCGATCATAGCTGTCCACATTGCCCCCCTTGTTCTTTCCCGCCTCACTACCGCTCAGATGCAGAATACGCGTCAATATCCAGTCGCGCTCCGTATGTAAGGTACGCCAGGCAGGAATATAGATCTCACCAGTCGGTACCCGACCAACAAAGACGGTATTCACGGCACAACCCGCGCCGATCTTTTCCGATACAACATGCTCTCCGCGCGGCGTGCATTCACTTCCCATCCGTTCGCCAGGGCCATTCTTCGCGGTAGAAACTGAATAGCATCGGTCAACCCCGCCCTCATCAAACAGTTGCAAAGTCTGTGTGGCGATCGATATCTCAATATACATGATACATACCAATAATGGCTGTCAGCGGCGTATGATCATCAGCCAGCGGTAAAAATTAAGCAGACTCGCCAGTGAAGCGGACACATAAGTCAATGCGGCGGCTGTCAATATTCGTCTCGCCATCGGCATGGCCGATTTCGGGAGATAACCCCCTTTCTTCAATAAGGGCAAAGCACGATTAAAACTAGCGTCAAACTCAACCGGCAAGGTGAACAAATGCAGGACGACGGGCAGACACATAATCGTCAGACCGGCCAGTAAGGCCCCTAAACTGACGACTGGCAATTTCACCAGTACCACCATGAACGGCACCACGAGCAGAATATAGGCCGCGATCTTTTCCGCAACAGCAGCAATTTTTGCCAGTTTGTGCCGTAACAACAAGGGTTTATAATGGGTGTGATGCTGCAAAGCATGACCAAATTCATGGGCGGCGATGACAACCGCCGTCAGAGATTTGCCATTGTAATTTTGCTCCGACAACCGAATTTTCATCGCATCAAGATCATAATGATCATTACTGTTGTCGGTATGCTCAATGGTAATATCATTCAGCCCAAAACGCTTCAGAAAATGCTGCGCCAGTTCACCGCCGGTCCCGGGCAAGGCGTCAATCGTCCGACCATATTTTTTAATGACATGCCTGACCCAGAGCTGCGGAACAAAAACAACACAAAATATGATGATGAGAATGATTACCACCGACATGCTTCGTGCATGATATCATATTTTTTAATGGTTCAAGAACACCCGGCATCTTGACACTAAACACTGCTATAAAGTGTTTCAAGTTTTACGGGCCTTGGTATCATATGGTCATGCCGACGCTCATCACCGGCGGGGTTTTCCACCATCATAACGGTGGAGGGTCTCATCCCATCAAGTATCTTGCTGGCATCAATCAATCCGACCTTCTGTGCTCCCCTGTTTTCCACAAATATCCTTTACTTTGCGCTTTGTCATCTGTCCTGCCCTGTATTAATGCCACATATAGCTATGGTTACAGGCATATCGCTATCTCTCGTCAAATCTCATTCCTATCCTGGTCAGGATTGCCTCTTATCCTGTCAAGTTATCTATATATCCCATATCCCCAAAAATTATTATGAAATAAACTGTTTACGTTATATTATGAAGGCTGTTTTATTTTTACTCATTAGCGCATATGGTTACGCATTGGTGAGTTGGATTTATGTAATTTTGTAATTCGCTAACAGTTAAGAACCTGATTTTTTTGGAGTGAAGTTTCATGTATGACGAAGACCCTGACGATCAAGTAAAAACAATGTGGTCAGAGAGCCTGTTTGATAGTCTTTATCTCGCTTTAAGAAGGAAGAAAGAGGACAACATTATCAAAGGCATTATTCAAGATTTAAAATTGAAAGACTACAGTGACCGATATATTATAAACAGGGTAAAACAGGAAATTGGGTCAATTGCCGCGACACGAATAGAAATTTTATTAACCGGTAAACCTCCTGCCCCTGTTAATAAGGGCAATAAACCCAAGAGAAATAAGAAACCCAAGAAAGGACTTCTTGAAAAAATAAGACAATTTTTCTTTGGCAAAAAGTAACTTCAGGTCAAGCTGTCGAAGTACTTGGCCGGTACTGACGTGCCATGTGAAGATAAATCCGTCAAATAAAGTGTATTGGTATCGTCCAGTTCAATAATGAGGTGAACCCTCGAAACATCTCTAATATTCGGATCAATCACGATGTCGCTATTGCTGTTCCTCCCGACCATATTTTTGCCTTGTTTGAGGGTATGAGCCTGTCCGGAAGGATCAATAAATTGCATTCCGGATTCCGACCAAAGCAATTTGCATTTACACTTTGACAAAAAAATGACGGCCTCTTCGTTGAGTTTTAAGGTAATAATGACGTTTTCGCCCTTTGGCATCCGTTCCATTTCCACATCATCATGTTTTTCCCTTTCGGCAGAATCACGGATGAGGTTTTCCGTGGTTAAAGTACCTTTGAGTTCACCATCTTCCCTTTCGTCAAGGCTGTTAGACGCCCTCATATATTTTTTCTTCTCCATATAGAGATGCTTGATAATTTCCTGGCGGGAAGAAAGATACTGCATGTACTTCACCAGTGCCACGCGTCTGAACTCATTCAACTCTTCATCCCCATCATGCAAAGCGTTGATAATCATTCGCCAGTTATGATCCTGTGAAAATATTTGCAGATCTATTTCGCGTAATGCCTGGTTGATGCTGCTAGTATCTTCTGTTGCGTCAGCAAGAATTTTCACAAAACGCTTTTCTATTTTTTTGATGGTTTTGTTTTCTTTTTTTAACTCGTCCAGAGATAATTTCACCATGGCGTTGATTTTTTTTGACGGAACAGAAGTTCGTCCAGAAAGGCTGAATTCATAATCAGCGAGGGAATTAAATTTAAGCGTTTGTTTGCCGATCTCTATCTCTACCGGCTTGGCAAAAATTTTATCTAGCATCATTATCATTTTTTTTCAGGTAAATTCTGATTATAACCATCAGTAATATGAGAAAAACAATCCCATGTCAAATTAATGCCAAAAAAGAAAATAAAATCACCTTCTTCGCGCTTTATCAAGGCTGATATCAAGTAAATTACTCAGAAATCTGCCTTTTCGCCCTGCTGTCGGTAAACAGACAGCATAACTATATTTTTGATAAAAATACGCCATATATCGTTTCCGCTCAACACATATCTGCTCAACACATATAAGTCCAGAAATGAAAGCAGATATTTACCATCATTAATAACGTAATAACAATGCCCATGCCAGCATCAGCATTATTTAATGTAGAATACATTCATTTTTCGTATAATCCCGCCCCAATTTTTTACTGATTAATGCGTATTCTATCGCACATCCTCACACGAGGTGGCTTTGTCCCGATGTTATAGTTTTGTTGCATTAAAAACAAGACTGACACAAGTGCTTTTGCTTGGCAGGCGTTTAATTTCCCCGTTTTCCCGGGGGGGTTGTACCATTTTTTGATGGTAATCGCGGGTGTGGAATAGGTGCTTACGCTACCCGGATAGGGATCCATCTCGAGTACTTTCAGCGTTCCAACGCAATCTTCCACGCCTTTTTTGAAAAAATCCACGGTAATTCAGACATCTAACAAACAGAAAGCACGATTTTTTGGGTTTGGGGAAAACTCATCGGTTGCGAAAACATTCCAAATATCGGCATAGGGCAGATAACTGTATATTATCCGGTAAAGTAAATTGATTGACGGAAATTCACGTAATTTCAAATGGCACCAAATCTTTAGCATAATCCATCAGAAGGAGATGGCTCCTCAATTCACGTTTGAATATCCCGCTGTTTTCCGACCACTTCAAGATACCCCGTATGGAATGGGTGTGATGATTTAAGGAGGACAACCCGGCATCAGCTACAAAAGGCACAGCAGAGGATGTGTTTTGGTGACCTTTAGCGAAGAATAGGCATACTGGTCCGTTTATAATAGGGTACGCTAACTGAAATAAAAGGTGGGTGTGTATTGCACCGGCTGGGCAGACATTATGAAAGACAGACTTGTATCCCTGTTGTCTATTCTGGCAGACGGGCGTTTGCATTCTGGCGAGGCGCTTGCAAAACGGCTTGGTATGACCGACTCCGCGGTATGGCGATTGGCAAAACAGCTTGGATCGTTGGGCGTGCTGGTGGAAACTGGTGGCAGGGTTTATCGCCTGAAGGAACCGCTTGAATTATTATCCGAAGCAAAAATAGCGGATAACCTGTCGCCGAAGGCCCGCCAATATCGTCAGGCGCTGAAGATATTATTCTATACTGCGTCAACCAATTCTTATCTGCTCACATCCCCGACCGATCAAATACAACAGGGCTACGTTGTATTGGCGGAATATCAGTCACAGGGAAGAGGGCGGCGCGGCAATCCCTGGTTATCGCCTCTGGCAAGCGGTCTGACCTTTTCTGTTTTCTGGCGGTTTAATCCCGAAGCAGGCGCGTTGAGTGGATTGTCGCTTTACATCGGTCTGGCGATTGCGCGTGCACTGAAATCTCTGGGCATCGAACAAATCGGTTTAAAATGGCCAAACGATATCCTGATCGAAAATGCAAAAGTGGGCGGCGTGCTTGTTGAGGCCCGCCAAGCGGCGGACGCTGTTGATATGGTTATCGGCGTTGGTATTAATTATCGTCTTACGGAAGAAATTGCCACTGATGTCGGGTCGGCAGTGACGGATATTTGTCACCATACAAAACGGTCATTATCTAGAAATCAGGTGGCGGGTGTCGTGCTTTCGCATTTGTTTGAAGTGTTGGAAAAGGTAAATACGGGCGCTACTGCCGGTTTGATGGATGCATGGCGGCAATATGACCGCTATCAGGGAAAACCGGCTATATTGTCATCAGGGAGGAGCATTGTTTCGGGTATCGTGGAAGGTGTCAGCGACCGGGGTGAATTATTAATCTCCTCTGGTGGTAATGTAAAATCGTACCCTTCGGGAGAGTTCAGTTTGAGATTACAACGGTGAAATTGTTATTTGATATTGGCAATACCTCAATTGACTGGGCCACGGAAAAAAACGGTGAATTTATCAGGCAGGGGAAACTGAACCATGGCGCAGCCCGGTTTCGTGAACAGTTCATACAAGAACTGGATCAGGAAATAACACGGAAACCCGACCATATCCTTGTCTCCAATGTGGGACAGAACAATATCATGGCGTTCATCCGGCGCTGGAGCGACCGCTGGCAGCTTGAACCCTGGCAACCGCAGGTGTTGCCCGGATTTAATAAATTGAAGAATGCCTATGCTGATACCAGTCAGATGGGTATTGACCGTTGGCTGGCAATGGTGGCCGCCTGGGAGAAATACCAGACGGCACTGTGCGTGGTTGATTGCGGTAGCGCCCTGACGATCGATGTGATCGATGAGTCAGGCACTCATCTGGGCGGCTGGATCATACCGGGGATCGTCATGATGCAACAGGTACTTATTCAAAATACCAGCAAAATCAATATTGCCTTCCCCGGTGGTGCCTCGGTCGCACCGGGCGACGATACGCAACATGCTGTCAGTCATGGTGCCTGTCTTGCCACTGTTGCTGTAATTGAACATGCGATGAACATTCCCGGTTTAAAACCAAAATGTATCCTGAGTGGGGGCGCCGCCGATTTGATCAAGCCTTTGCTAAGGCTTCCGTTCATACATGATCCGAATATTGTATTACAGGGTTTGTCCCTGGTGTACAAAGCACTTCAATGAAGCGGATTTGTATGTTGCCATGCGCTAATCTGCTTTACCCGGGATTTGAAATAAATCGTAAGGTGCTGTCTAACCGCACCAGTCGTATACCGCGATGATCAGACTGCCTGCAAACACACCGAAACGACAACTGTCAAGTAACATGGCGGCAACTTCCTGATAAAGGTATCCAGATAAAATGAGCCGAAGATGTTGCTTTCAATGGATTAAATTCTGAGTCGACATCAGCTGCGGCGGTTGACGCGATTAACCCGGCTTACTGCGTCAGGAGTTTTGAATTCAGATTAAATTTTTTCGCAAAGCGAAACGAGGCAAACCGCCATGGCAATACTGTCGACGTCGCCCTACAGCGGAGCAATCCCTAAAATGTCGCGTCCAGGATTAGATTGACTCAGGATATTTCATTATGCTAGAAATAACCCTTATAATTTATGTTTATAGGCCCCGATAGTTAAACGGTATAACGGACGATTTGTAATCGTCCATTGGGGGTTCAATTCCCTCTCGGGGCTTCATCCAGCATTTGCATAAGGTACTTTTTAGATATTAAAAACCCAACGGTTATTATTCATGGCTTTTTATAAAAAAACCATATTATTCAGCTTGGTCGCCCTGATTTTCACGTCATCTTTTGCTGTGGAGTTGTCTTATGAGGACATTCAATCATTGATTAAGCAGGAGCAGTTCAATAAAGCGCTAAAACTGGTGGAAAAGCAATTATCACTTCATCAGGCCGATATTAAATTACGGTTTATAAAAGGGCTCATCCTGACACGATTGAATCGCTATGAAGATGCCGAGAAAGTTTTTATACAATTGACCGAACAGAAACCGGAATTGCCGGAACCCTATAATAATCTTGCTGTTGTTTATGCTGCTCAGGGAAAGTATAAGGAAGCCATACAGGCTTTAAAAAATGCTATTAATACTCATCCCAGCTATGCAACGGCGCATGAAAACCTTGGTGATATCTACACCAGGATGGCTAGTCGTGCTTATAATCAAGCGTTTGATCTGGACAATAACAATACTGTAAAGAAAAAGTTATCCTTGATGAATGAACTTGTTTTTAAACCGATTGAATTGCAGCAAAAGACCGTCGCGGACAAAGCCCCCGGATCAAAGTCGACGCCAGTCTCCAGAAAAGCGTTAACCAAAGCCGGAAAAGAAACGCCATCAATGGTCAGACCGATTAACGGCGAGGGGAAAGGTGCAGATTTTCCAGGTAACGAGTCGGCAGTGGAAAAAGCATTGAACCGATGGGCTAAAGCCTGGGGCGAACAGGATGTGGGGAGATATATAGCAAGCTATAGCCCCGAGTTCGTACAAAATGAACCAAACAGGGCTGAATGGGAAGCACAACGGCGCCAGCGCCTGTTAACGCCCGGGTATATAAATGTCATTTTGTCCGATGTGAAAATCAATATGTACAATAGCAGACTAGCAGAAATCACATTTACTCAAAGCTATCAATCAGATACCTATAGTGATAAAGTCAGAAAAATAGTCTCTATGCATAACATGGAAGGTGATTGGTTGATTATTAAAGAAAAAACCCAGTAATTTCAAGCTGAACGTCCAGTGAAAATTTTCGTCACGAAGTATTTATTATTATTTTGTTTAAGCGGTACAGGTTTGACTGCATTTGCTGCCGAGTCGTTGTCAAACGTGATTTCTGAACAGGATTTATTCATTCGTTCCGAGGATTTATTGATTAGTGCATTAAGAAAAATCAGTAATAATGATATTGAAAATGCACTACAGGATTTACGCCATTTGATAAGGTTGAAACCTGATTTTAAAGCGGCACAGGTGATATATGCCGATATGATGTTGTCACAGGCGCAAGGGCTTACCGATTTTGGAAATATCCCCGATGTATCGTTTAAACGTATCACTGCTCTACGTGATGAAGTACAGGCTCGTTGGTCATACCGCAAATCGCCAATCAATAAAGACAGTGTTCCGTCATCATTGATACAACTTGCTGATAGGCAAGAGTATGTGGTTATAGTTGATTCTTTGCGTTCACGTCTGTTTTTATTCAAAAATCAGCACGGGGTTCCAACTCTGGTGGATGACTTTTATGTCACTATTGGAAAGAATGGTATGGGTAAATTGGTAGAGGGTGATCGGAAAACACCCGTTGGGGTTTACTCTATTACGGGTTTTATGAAACCTGAAGCGTTACCTGACTTATATGGGGATGGTGCTTTTACGACCAATTATCCCAATGACTGGGATCAAAAGCGCGGTCGCACGGGCTATGGAATCTGGTTACACGGCACACCCAGCAAGATATATAGTCGTCCACCACGAGACAGTGATGGTTGTGTGATTGTCAGTAACGATGACCTCAATACTTTAATATCCCTAATAGACAAGGAAGATCCTACTCCCATTATAATCTCTGAAAAGATTCAGTGGATTACAAAACAAGAGTGGAAGCAACGTCGTGCAAATTATGAGGCATTTGTTGAAAAATGGAGAAAAGACTGGGAAAGCAAAAATGTGGACCTATACCTCAGTCACTATTCAAAAGAATATTCAGGTCTGGGGAAAGATTATAAATCCTGGGTTGAATATAAACGTCAAGTTAATTCATCGAAAAAATTTATCAGAGTCAACCTGAGTAACACCAGTATATTTATGTATCCTGGAGAACAGCAGTTAATGGTTGTCACCTTCATTCAGGATTACAGTAGCAACGATTTCAAAAGAAAATTTACCAAGAGACAGTATTGGCGCATGGAGAATGACGGTCAATGGCGTATCATTTACGAAAGGGTCGCATCTTAATCAGGACTCCGAGGAGAGTGAATCTGCTTGATTAATATTCCTGATCAACCAACGTACCATATCGCGCCAGATACTGTTAATCTCCGCATTGGTAGGCATGATGCCCGCATGGGGAAGCTCTATCGTGACAACCGGGATTCTTTTTTGGGTTCCGGCATAATTTCCCAGTGAACCAGGGTAGGTTCCAAGCAAATTCAGATAAAGCTGGCCCAGTTTATGTGGTCCCTTCTGTGGCCCATCATAGTCAACAACACCATGTGGGGCGTGTACCGACACAATGATGTCCGGTTTATAGCGGTTAATATGTTCTACCAGCCAAGCCGATTCAGGTTCACTCAATGCGCTTTCTCCTGGATAACGCCGCGGATTTCGTTTAGTCCTTTCTATCCAGTATTTCAAGGCGGTATTTTCCCAATCAGATATTGGAAAATTACGGTTTAAATCGACATTGCTGGCATTCATACGTTGAGACTTTTGCCGTAACAGCCCGTCCGGATTTAGTAACGGGATAATATGCCAATCAAACAGACCGGAATGGTGAATATTGAGAATCTCCATCCATTTAAAGACAATACTTACAGAAGAATATTCGTCTCCATGAATCCCCCCTATCAACAACACTTTTCCCAGCGGGGGATATTTTTGCAATGGAGGATATTTTTTTAACAATATCGGGCTGTTTTCCACCGAGCGACCCATGGCTCTCAATCCGAGGTCCAAGCAATCCTGTGCACTCACACTGCCAAGCTTTTTGCCGATACGCTGACATTCTTTTTCAACAAGATCAGGGCGATCTAAAAACATATTGTCTGCGACCCCAAAAATGGTCGAGGTCATTAACAACATTGACAAAAATGATATTGCCATCTTTTATTGTCGGAAGTTCAAGAATAAACCGGCGAAGACAGACAAACCGAACCAGTGATTATTTAAAAACGCCCGCATACAGTGTTCGGGTTGCCGGTCTCGGATCAGCCATAATTGATAAACAAAAAGGCAGGCACCACTCCCGAGACCGATAAAATAGAAGTGGCCAAGCTTTGCCTGATAGCCGACCATGATCAAAGTTAACAATGTTAACAGTTGCAGAATACCGATGATAAACCGGTCAGCATCATCGAATAAAATAGCCGTCGATTTTACGCCGATCTTCAAATCATCTTCACGATCAACCATCGCATACATCGTATCATAGACAACCACCCAAAGTATCGTTGCGATCATCAGTAGCCAGGCAGTTTGCGAAACGGCCCCGGTCGTGGCCGCAAATGCCATGGGTATTGGCCAGGCAAATGCCAAACCCAGGAAAAATTGAGGCAGGTAGGTATAGCGTTTCACAAAAGGGTAAATACCCGCGAGCAATAAGGCCACAAAAGCAAGCAGGACAGTCAATGCGTTCATCATTAAAACGAGTAGAAAAGCGATTGCAATCAGAGTGGCAGCAACCGCGAGAGCCTCGGCGGGTGTGACTCGCTTCGTGGGGATAGGGCGATTCCGTGTACGCTTGACGTGACCGTCAAATTTGCGGTCGGCAATATCGTTTAGGGCGACGCTAGCAGAACGCATCAGCACAACGCCACAGACAAAAACCAGCAAGGTCACCAAATCGGGAAAGCCTTTCGCTGCTAGCCAGAGCGCCCACAATGTAGGCCAAAGCAACAAGAATATACCAATAGGCTGATGCAGGCGGGCCAATATCGCGTATTGTTGAAGACGGTCGTGGATTTTTGCCCAAACGGTTGATGAACGCCAGCGCAACAGGGTGTGTTTTGTCGCTGTAACAAGCGATTTGATGGATGATTTAATAAAGCATTTCAATTTCAGCATCACCCTCCCAGGGTGATGCAGGCGGGGCGATATCGCGTATTGTTGAAGACGATCGTGGATTTTCGCCCAAGCGGTTGATGAACGCCAGCGCTGCAGGGTGTGTTTTGTCGCTGTAACAAGCGATTTGATGGATGATTTAATAAAGCATTTCAATTTCAGCATCACCCTCCCAGGGTGATGCAGGCGGGGCGATATCGCGTATTGTTGAAGACGATCGTGGATTTTTGCCCAAGCGGTTGATGAACGCCAGCGCAGCAGGGTGTGTTTTGTCGCTGTAACAAGCGATTTGATGGATGATTTAATAAAACGTTTCAATTTAAAAACATTCTCCGGTTTTTGCGCGAGCTAAACATGACTGTAATCAAGACGATTGCCGAACCAGCGCTTCATGAGCAGTTCCACTTTTTCCGGGTATTGCCGGGCGAGTATTTTTACAGCTTTTTGAATATCAGGCAATAAATGGGCATCACGCCGAAGATCAGCAATACGCAGACTTGGCATCCCCGATTGCCGGGTGCCCAGCACTTCGCCCGGGCCTCGGAGTTCCAGATCTTTCTCGGCAATGATAAAACCGTTGTCACTTTTTCTCATGATATCAAGACGTTGTTCGGCCAAATCACCAAGTGGCGGCTGATACATTAATATACAGTCGCTTTTTGCGGTGCCACGTCCTATTCTGCCGCGTAATTGATGCAACTGGGACAAACCGAGCCGGTCGGCGTTGTCAATAATCATCAGACTGGCATTGGGCACATCAATCCCCACCTCGATTACGGTGGTCGCCACCATCAATTTGATTGCACCCGCTTTGAAATCTCTCATGACAGCATCCTTGTCATCGGTTTTCATGCGACCGTGAATAAGACCAATCTCAACCTCTGGCAGTCTTTCTTTTAAGGTATCCGCCGTGTCAATAGCGGCTTCGCATTGGAGTTTTTCGGACTCTTCTATCAACGTGCAAACCCAGTATACCTGGCGATCTTCTCCGAGGACACGACTGATACGTCTGAGAATATCTTCACGGCGTTTATTGGAAATGACATAGGTATTCACCGCCTGACGACCGGGCGGTAATTCATCAATGACGGTATGGTCCAGATCGGCGTAGGCTGTCATCATCAGTGTCCGCGGGATGGGAGTCGCGCTCATGATTAACTGATGCGGGTATTCATTGTGTGCCTTGAATTTTTCCAGCAGGGCAAACCGCTGATGTACGCCAAAACGGTGCTGTTCATCAATAATAACCAGACCGAGTTTGGCAAAACCGATAAATTTTTGAAAGAGGACGTGCGTGCCAATCACGATAAAAGGCTTTTCCTCCCGCATGCGCTGTTGTATTTCAACGCGGTCTGATTTTTTCAGTTTTCCGGTCAGAAGCAGAACATCAATATACAGTGGCGTCAGCCATTGCCTGAAATTGGCGTAATGTTGTTCGGCGAGCAGTTCGGTCGGCGCCATCATCGCCACCTGATACCGCGCTTCAATCGCCTGCAAGGCCGCGAGAGCGGAAACGACGGTCTTGCCAGAGCCGACATCTCCCTGCAGAAGTCGTAGCATGGATACCGCCTTATTCAAATCGGCAGCAATAATTTTATGCGCCCGTTGTTGAGCTGAGGTCAGATTAAACGGCAAATTTTTCAGATAGCGGGACGCCAGTTCCCCGCTTTCAGGGAGCAATGGTGCCTTGCCAGTTCTGAGTTCACTGCGTAAGGTGATCAGGCCGAGTTGATGGGTCAATATCTCTTCAAACGCCAGCCGTTGCTGAGCGGGATGAGCCCCTTCGCTCAGAAGTTTGACATCCGCATCAGGGGGAGGAAGGTGAACGTATTCCAGCGCATCGACCAGCGTGGGCAGACGCAGCGACGTCAAAATCGGCTCAGGCAATAACTCAACCAAATCGGTTTCATGATTTTTTAATGTATCCAGCGCTGCCATCGTCAATCTGCGTAAAGACGTCTGTTTCAAACCTTCTGTGCTTGGATAAACCGGCGTTAGTTTTTCATCAAGGGCGTTATCTTCATGTTCGTTAAGATGACGGTATTCCGGGTGAATGATCTCAAACGAATTCGCCCGGCGTCTAACCTGCCCATAACAGCGAATCAGCGCTTCGCGTTTTAGCTTATGTACCTGCGCCTTTGAAAAATAGAAAAAACGTAATAAAGCCGCGCCTGTGTTATCACTGATACGGCAGAGTAAAGAGCGGCGTCGGCTATAGCACACTTGTGTCAGTTCAACCCGTCCCTGAATATAGACATAATCTCCGGGACGCAGGGCGCCGATCGGCGTCAGACGGGTTCGGTCAATATAACGATAAGGCAGATGAAATAATAAATCCTCTATTTTGGCGATACCGATTTTTGCCAGCTTATTTCCAAGGGAAGGGCCTGTGCGATAAAGCACCGTCACCGGATCGGTGAGAACCCATTTTTTGGAACGCTCAAAATTCAGTCGGATCGGCATAATGTCATGACCGCATCCATTTCCACCAAGGCGCCTCTGGGGAGACTGGCAACGCCGATAGCGGCGCGGGCGGGATAGGGTTCGGAAAAACGTGCGGTCATGATTTCATTAATCAGTGGAAAATGGGACAGGTTGACCAGAAAAATATTTATTTTAACGATATCGGCCAGATCGCCGCCAGCAGCATTGGCCACGGCAGCCAGATTGTCAAACACGCGTATTATCTGTGCGCGCATATCACCTTCAACCAGTTCCATCGTTTCTGGATCCAACGGTATTTGACCGGACAGGTAGACGGTATTACCTACCTTGACTGCCTGGGAATAGGTTCCAATCGCTTGAGGGGCATTGGGGGTAGAAATAATTTCGCGTTGCATTTTAATCTCCCGTATTGAAACTCATTCGGTTAAAAAATATTCAGGTTCGAACGATCTGCGAAATCCTCTTCAGCAATCGTATCTTTCTGATTACCTGCGCCAGATGGACGCGGTCCTGTACTTCAATAACAAACTGCAGAGAAGTATATCGATCATCGCGATCTTTCATCTCAACATTTTCAATATTGGCATCGGCATCAGCAATAGCGGCAGCCACTGTGGCGAGTACACCACGTTGATTACTCGCGTTCATTCGAATCTGGGTTTGAAATTTGCGTTGAATGTTTTTCTCCCATTCAACATGTATCCATTTTTCCTGTTGTTTCTGGTAATCGGCACTGTTTTTGCAATCCTGTCGATGAATGACAATACCGCGCCCGGCGGTGACAAACCCGTGTATGGGATCGCCTGGAATCGGGTAGCAGCATTTCGGGAAAGAAACGACCATGCCTTCGGTCCCCTTGATGGTCAGCGGCAGGGACTTGGCATTTTTCTGGCGGTCTTTCCAGGACGTCAGTTTTTCAAACGCGATCAACTGTCTGGCGATTAATGGCGCCATACGCTTGCCCAGACCAATTTCTTCAAACAGCACATCTTCACTGTCAACGTTATTTTCCATGAGCAGGTATTGCATATCCTTTTCACTGAGGTCCTGATAGGTCATGGAAAACGGTTCTAGTTCGCGATTCATCAGGCGTTTACCAAATACGATCGCTTCATCGGTTTGCAGGTTTTTCAGGAAATGTCTTATTTGTGTACGCGCCTTGGCCGTGGCAACAAAATTCAGCCAGTCCGGGTCGGGTTTTCCGCTCGCTGCGGTGATGATTTCAATAGTTTGACCGTTTGCCAGTTGTGTGCCGAGCGGAACCAGTTTTCGGTCTACCCGGGCTCCAACACAGCTGTTGCCAACATCGGTGTGAATAGCATAGGCAAAGTCAACAACGGTGGAGCCTCTGGATAATTCCATGATTTTTCCATTGGGTGTAAAGACATAAATATCCTGCGGGAACAGGTCAACTTTAACGTTTTCAAAAAAATCCTCCGGGTTCCCGGCGGTCCTGTTCATTTCCATAATATTACGTAGCCATTCCCTGGCACGGCGGTGCACACCACTGTGATCACCACCATGGCGGACATTGCTGGATTTTCCGCCCGCTTTGTACAACCAGTGTGCAGCGATGCCGACTTCGGCAACATCATCCATTTTATGGGTACGTATTTGTATCTCAATAGGAACACCATAGGGGCCAAAGAGCACCGTGTGTAATGACTGATAGCCGTTCGTTTTCGGGATTGCAATATAATCCTTGAATTTTCCGGGGACCGGTTTGTAAAGATTGTGTACCGTGCCGATCAGGCGGTAACAGGTATCGACATCGTCAACCAGAATACGGAAGGCGTAGACATCATAGATTTCAGCAAAGGACAAATGTCGTTTACACATCTTCTGGTAAATGCCATATAAATGTTTCTCCCGCCCAAGTATCTGCCCCTGGATCTTCTCCTGCCGCATGCGGCGTTTCAGGGCAGCGCGTATTTTGGTAATAATCTCCTTGCGATGCCCGCGGGCCTTATCCACCTGCTGTGCGAGTATCCTGTATCGCAAAGGATAAAGCGTCGAAAAACCGAGGTCTTCCAGTTCCAGACGCATTGAGTTGACCCCCAGACGCAACGCAATAGGGGCGTAGACCTCCAGTGTCTCCCGTGCGATGCGGATGCGTTTTTCCGGTTTCAACGCCCGCAAGGTACGCATATTATGCAGGCGGTCGGCAAGTTTTATCATGATGACACGGATATCATCACTCATTGCCATCAACATCTTGCGGAAGTTATGTGCCTGCGCCTCAGCGAGGCTCTTGAATTCAATTTCGTCCAATTTGCTTACGCCGTCGACCAAACCGGCGATGCCTTTGCCGAATCGGCGTTGCAATGCTTTTTTCGCGGTCGGGGTATCTTCGATCACATCATGCAATATGGCCGCCATTAAAGTCTGGTGGTCCATACGCATCTCGCCCAGTATGCGTGCGACCTCAAGCGGGTGGTGGATATAGGCTTCACCGCTGGCGCGTTTCTGACCCTCATGGGCCTTGGCACCAAACTGATAGGCGCGTTGTACTTTCTCTACCTGATCTGCCTGCAGATAAGTGCCGATGGTTTTACCTAATTCATTAAGGGTTAACAAAGCAGCTTCAATAAGGGAACATTATGATTCAATAATGCTAATTTTAGTACAGCACCGCAAAAAAGCACATTAACGTGCCTTAACGGGCCTTTCTGGTTTGATTTTTGTTTGAGGGTGAGATGTTTTAACCTTCAGCGGGGGAATTTGAAATCCATGTCGTGGGACTCTTCTTCGCTATCAAACTGATCAAAGCGGTTAATTTCGTCAATATTATCAGATGACACCAGATTATCCGCTATCTCACGCAACGCGATCACCGTGGGTTTATCATTATCGGAAGGCAATAAAGGATCAGCACCCAACGCAATCTGACGGGCGCGCTTAGCGGCAAGTAATACCAGCTTATAACGGTTTTGAACGTGTTTCAGACAATCTTCCACGGTCAATCTAGCCATGAATAGTGTACCTCATGTTTGAAAATTGAAACAACGCCGAAGATATATTCCACCTCCAGCAAAGCATTGAACAGCTTAACGGAATTAATCCGTCTGTGCCACGAGTTGTGTGGCGATCTTATCATAATAAGTTGATTGACGACGTCTATCCAGATTGACCGCCGTGATAATTGCCATGATCTCGGCCAATGCATATTCAAAGTCATCATTGACCACAATATAATCAAACTCCGTATAGTGCAAAATTTCCTCACGCGCCATATTCATGCGCTTTTTAATCACCTCCGGTGAGTCATTTTTTCGCTTGTACAAACGTTCTTCAAGCGCGGTATAATTCGGCGGCAGGATGAAAATACCGACACAACCTTTCATCTGTGATGTCACTTGACGGGCGCCCTGCCAGTCAATCTCAAGAATAATATTCCTACCGCTGGCCAGCAGTGCTTCGATCTGATCGCGCGAGGTGCCATAGTAACTGCCAAAAATTCTGGCATATTCCAGAAAACGATTTTGCCTGATCATGCTTTTAAACGTCGTTTCATCAACAAAATAATACGCTTGTCCGTCCTTCTCATCAGGACGCGGCGGGCGGGTCGTATGCGAGATGGAGACAATGAGATTATCGTCTCGTTCGACCAGTGTTCTTATCAGGGAGGTCTTGCCGGCTCCGGAGGGGGCGGCGATAACAAACAGGGTTCCAGCTTTTTTACACATATCCGCCTATTCTATATTTTGAGCCTGTTCCCGCATCTGCTCAACCAAGAGTTTCAGTTCAATGACGGTACTGCTAGTGTCGGGATGGGCCGATTTTGCCCCGAGCGTATTGACTTCGCGATTCATTTCCTGCATTAAAAAATCAAGCCGTCTGCCCGAAGGCCCGGCCTGGTCCAATATATGATGTACTTCATCAAGATGGGCATCAAACCGATCCATCTCTTCGGCAACATCCGTTTTTTGTAACAGCTCGCATAATTCATTTTCCAGATGGATATTATCAATTCCGGTATTTAATAACCGCAGACGCTGTTTCAGTTTTTCATGTTGATGATTAATCATTTCCGGCAAATGAAAACGTATTTTCGCAATCCCGGCCTTTGCCTGTTGGCAACGATCAAGGATCAAGGTCTTTATTTTGCTGCCCTCGCGTTGACGCGCCCTGACAACATCATCCAGAGTTTGGTCAAGTAACTGTAAAAGCAACGCCTCCGTTTTTTCAGGATCTGCCACATCACCTTCCAGTACGCCGGGCCAGCGCAATAATGCCAAGGGGCTCACCGGCGCGGCCTGTTTCAATTTCAGGCGGACTTCTTCAACTGTTGCAATTAATTTATCAAGAAGCACATGATTAAGCCGCAGACTAGTTTGATCTGGATCAGAGTGTCGGTAACGGATGTTACAATCAATTTTCCCGCGTTTCAAACGCTGCAAAATTTTTGCCCGCAGGGTCTGCTCAAATATCTGCAACTCCTCTGGCAGGGAGATGAACAACTCCAGATAACGATGATTGACGCTTTTTATTTCACATGATACCTCACCCCGGTCATCAGACTTTTCCTGCCTGCCATAGGCGGTCATACTTTGTGTCATCACACTGATCCCTGGATTATTACGGTGTTTTTTCAGTTAATACCAATGAACCGTCTTATTAAGAAATAGGCGTTACTGTTATTATCGCTATAATACAGCTATTTATTGAGAAAGGAGGTAATTGATGCGTACGAGCGGACGGGCGCCTGATGAATTAAGACCGGTCATTATAACACGTCGTTTTACTCACCATGCCGAAGGCTCCGTGCTGATTGAGTTTGGCCGTACCAAAGTGGTATGTAACGCAAGTTTTGAGCCCGGAGTGCCGGGTTTTTTACGCGGTCAGGGGCGCGGCTGGATCACGAGTGAGTACGGCATGTTACCACGTTCTACAGGCAAGCGGATGCGTCGCGAAGCAGTACACGGCAAACAGGGAGGACGAACGATGGAAATACAACGTTTGATTGGCCGTTGCTTGCGTTCGGTGGTGGATACACAAGCTTTAGGGGAAAATACGATTGTGGTTGACTGTGACGTTATCCAGGCCGACGGAGGTACCCGTACCGCGTCTATAAGCGGTGCTTACATCGCTCTGGTTGATGCGATCCATAAAAGTCAGGCGGACGGTTTAATCAAGCTCACCCCCATCAAGGGACAAATCGCCGCAGTTTCTGTTGGGATCTGCAACGGTACGCCGGTGTTGGACCTGGATTATTTCGAAGACTCAGCAGCGGCAACAGATATGAATGTCGTAATGAATAACGACAACCAGTTTATTGAAGTACAGGGTACGGCCGAGAAAAATCCATTCACTCTGGATGAGTTAAATGCCATGCTGGCGCTTGCACAAAAAGGGATTACCACGTTATTTGAATACCAGACACAGGCGTTGGAAAGCGAGTGACACAAGACCGTAAAATTGTCCTCGCGAGTAATAATGCGGGGAAGGCCAGAGAAATAAACCAACTGATTCGGGAAACGAATATTACCATTATTCCGCAGTCCGAGTATCAACTTGAAGAGATTGAAGAAACCGGCTTGACATTTGTTGAAAATGCCTTAATCAAAGCACGCCATGCCGCAAGACAAACCAAACGAGCCGCTATTGCTGATGATTCCGGGCTTGAAGCGCTGGCGCTTAACGGACAACCCGGTATTTACTCCGCGCGTTATGCCGGCAAAGGGGCCAGTGACAAGGATAATCTGGAGAAATTGATCCAGGCGGTGGCACCGTTACCCGAGGTAAAACGTCAGGCACGGTTTGTCTGTGTGATGGTGTTTCTGCAACATGCCGATGATCCCACTCCGATCATCACAAGCGGTATCTGGAACGGTCTGTTAATCACCGAACCGCGTGGTGAGAATGGTTTTGGTTATGATCCGATATTTTATCTGCCGGACCGTCAATGTACCTCCGCCGAATTGGCCCCGGAGGTCAAAAATCAACTGAGCCATCGGGGTCAGGCGCTGCGTTTATTGACAATGCAACTCGGGAAAGCGGGGTTTGATTAGTGTACGGATTGACGGGTATCCCGTTTCAATCTACTCTGTTCGGCAACGCAACCATATATTCATTCCCCCCGACATCTTCAATCCTCGTTGATTTTCCGGGTGATAATTTTTTCCATACCCATCCTGTAATCGTGCACAGGGCGATGGCCTTCCTGATCTTTGATACGAAAATTGCTTTTATCCGAGTCGTATTTCAGCGAAACGAACTGCGTCCTTGTGGCCGTTGCTCCATATTGCCTTAAAAACTGAAGATAATCATGTTTCTCCGTTTCTTGCCGGATTTAGAATCTTTTGTGCTCCTTGATAATTTCATATGCTTTTCTTATTTTCTGTGTATTTTCGGTGGCGACTTTCATCATTTCTTCCGGTAATCCCTTTACAACCAGTTTGTCCGGGTGATGCTGATTTAACAAACGGCGATAGGTCTTTTTTATTTCATCCACGCTGGCTGACGGCGCGATATTCAGTACGGCATAGGCTTGTTCCAGTTGCAGTCTGCTATCCTGTCCGCCACCAGCAGATCTGTTCATTGAGCTAATGATATGGCACAAATGTTCAAACTCACGCGCCGATATTCCCAAACGTCGACAAATTGCCAGCAATATGCCACGTTCGGTAGGGTGCATGATGCCGTCGGCATAGGCCGCCATAATCTGAATTTCAATAAACATATAGCGCAGATTGGAACCAGGGGGGATGGCTCGCTTTAATTGTGCAATAACATCGTCCGGCCGGAACCCGGCTTTTTTCCCTTCATTGAAAAAATTAATTGCGACTTTTCTTTGCGTGTTGTTCATATCCATCCGTCGCATAATCTGTTTAGCCAGTGCTATTTCTTTTTGGGTAACCCGGCCATCCGCCTTGCAGATGTGCCCCATAACGGAAAAAGTAGCCGCGTAGAAAAGTGTCCGAATGCGTTCCTGCCTGCCGAAGTGTGGGCGGGGGTCAGCCGATTGTGACAAACCCCTGTCAAAATTGTGACCCAATAACACGCCTAGCAGACTGCCGAAAGGTCCGCCCAGCATCGCCCCAAAGGCACCGCCGATTATTTTTCCCCACGCATTCATCATTATTTCCTATATCAGATATGATACTGTCCGCAATATCCCAAATATTCCGATTACAAAGTTTATCCATTATGCCTTCAAAAAATAAAAAAAATAAAGCCGACCGGGTGACAATGGCCGCACTTGCCGATAAACATATCTGTTATGAAAATGCGGTTCAATGTGTTGAAGCTGAGGTCGACTTTGTTGATGCCACTTTCAGGAAGTTGCGTAAGCGATATGCCGGTACCCTGAGGGAAGATTTTTGCGGCACTGCCAATACCTCCTGTGAATGGGTCAAACGTCGCCGGACCAATACCGCAGTGGCCATTGACCTTGACAAGGAGGTGCTCAAATGGGGCAATAAGAAAAGGCCGGACAGGTTAAGCCGTGACCAGCTGAAACGGACCACCGTTATCAGGGACAATGTGCTGACGGTAAAAACCAAACAGGTTGATATCGTTTTGGCAATGAATTTCAGTTATTGGCTGTTAAAAGAGAGAAAATTAACCATTGATTACTTTAAAAGTGTTTACCGGTCTCTCTTCCCGGACGGGGTTTTTTTCTTGGATGCCTATGGGGGATATGAGGCGTTTCAGGAGTTGAAAGAAAAGACTCGCCACAAGGATTTCACCTATGTCTGGGATCAGCACCGTTATAATCCGATTACCGGCATTGCCACGAATTATATCCATTTCAAGTTTAAGGACGGCTCAAAGATAATGCGTGCTTTCTGCTATGAATGGCGCGTCTGGACCATGCCCGAGATACTTGAAATGTTAGCCGAGGCTAATTTCAAGACGACCGTTTATTGGGAACAGTCCGATAAAAATGGTGAGGGCAACGGGATTTTTATTCCCGAAACCGAAGGTACTGCGGATGCGGGCTGGATTGCTTACATCGTCGCGGAGAAATAATAAAATCAAACACCCTGAGATTGAAATCGTTATCAAATGCAGGAGAGATGATATCATGACCGCAAGGGGAAAAACCATTCCCGTACAGCGGAATTTGACAGGTCGCGCAAAAGGTCGGAATATTGCCGTGCTTTACTTGGGAGGAGTGTGACCAGGCAGATGAACACCGGTGCCCAACTGTATTGGCGGGTTAATCCGTAGCCCTGATACCAAAAATGAAGTGGGTATTCCGAGATTGTATAAAACCCCGCTGACGGGAAAAATTGTTGGTCATAATATCAGCATTGAAAAAAAACAGAATTGATGGTAATGATGCCCATAATATTATTGACGAGCTTCATCAGAAAGATGCGAAATTTGCTGCCAATCCCCGTTCAGCACGAGGAATTGAACCTCAACTTGAGGTCATAACGTTGTAGTCTCCAAGCTTGTCAGGAATACTATTTTCGAATATTTTATATCAGGACGGATTAAATGCATCGAATCAATTATGGTCAGAACAGATATCGTTGTCATGACAGTCTATCCTGTTTCGTTTTATGCTGAATTTAGCATGGCATCTTGCACACAAATCCCGACAACGGCGGCTATGCGCTTTCGGTGGTCAGCAAACGCCCAGGAAAGGGGTCGTGAACCCGCCAAAATGTAAATTTTCTCAAATGTTCAGCCAACAAGCCCCAAGGCCGAAATTCCCTATGAATTGCCCGGGTTATCCCCGCACTCGACAATCTGTGATCTGTCTGAATTTGGTGGTTTGTCACTGTTTATAACAGGCGGCTCAACGACATCAAATGGTATCATTATAAGTTCAAGGAGGTGCTGAACACATATCATGTCTCTTATTACCAATATGAAATACATGGCGTTGTCCATGATGATACTGGGTATCCAGTGTGCGCATGCCAGCGAATACCAAATCGTGATCTCCAAACAAAATAAAAAATTGGTTGTTGAAAAATCGGGAGAACTCGTAAAAAAATACTATATTGCCAGTGGCAGGGGCGGTAAGGGAAGCAAGCGTCGTCGCGGTGATAATAAAACCCCATCGGGTAATTATCGTGTTAAAGGCTTCAAGAAAAGCGGCCGGTTTCATTATTTTATTCAGCTTGATTACCCGAACCTGGCGGATGCCTGGCGCGGCTACAGGGATGAAGTTATTGATGCCGGGGAATTCAAACAGATCACCGCTGCGCACAGAGATAAAAAACTACCGCCCCAAAATACCGGACTGGGCGGTAGTATTGGTATCCATGGTCTGGGGGAAACGAATGAAAAAAAATTAAATATTCACCGAAACCTGGATTGGACCGAGGGTTGTATTGCGTTGACCAATGAAAATATTGTTGAACTCAGGCGATTTATTGATATTGGAACGCCTGTTCTTATAAAGGAGTAGAATTTGCTCTGTGATTGACAGTATCCGTTTTTTTGTGCCGGTTTTCCTTGGTTTTTTGTATTTAAGCGGATGTTCAGAGAAAGTATCACCGCAGTTTTTTGAACTTGCCTCGGCAAAATCGTTTGAGGACGTTATTCAGGATACCGAGTTTGCGATTACCGAGCATAATTTTCGTATCACAAACCGGTTGCATATTGGCGAGGCTATCAGGGCACGCGGCAACAGCGACTTTCCCAGAAATAAAGTGATACTTTTCTGTAATCTGACGCTGGCGGAAGCGATGTTACAGAAGGATCCCCGTTATATTTACTATTGTCCCTACAAGATTGCTATCGCGGAAACGCGGGATGGGATAATGGTGGGGACTCGCCTTCTGCCGACCAATAGTGGAAACCCGAAACTGTCAAAATCCACAAGAGAAATTAATCAAACGTTGATCAGAATGGTAAAATATGCCGCTGTTGACGATCCTTTTATATTTGAAGAAACACAGGATACCGAACAATGAAGGAACAACCGGAGCACGGTTTATTATTGCAATGGCTTATTTTAACCGGGGTCATCGCGTATGCCTTGATCGTGGCCTGGGACAAAGGCATTATCATTTTACTGTTCAGCGTTGACCGAAGTGGTATTTCGTGGATCATTACCCTTATCTACTCCATCGTCACATTACACTGTGCCAAGCGTATCTATGCCATCTCCGTACAGAGCAATCTGTGCCGGGAAGTGGATTATATTATCAAAAATGAAAAACACTTTAACCTTGAAATCAATGATGGTCAGATCAAAGTGAGTGTCGAAAAAGCGTTGCCTGATTGCCTGATGACGGAATATATTAGTGATCTCTATTATCGAGGCCGAAACACCCGTAACCCGGACAATATAAATAACAATGACGAATTGATTGATGTATATGAATCACGTCTCAAGGGTCCGCAGGAAATCGGTTGGTTTGTTTCCGACATGATGTTAAAACTCGGTTTACTCGGGACTATTATAGGTTTTATCTTCATGCTCGGTTCTGTGGCCAATATCGCCGACTTTGACGTGAATAATATGCAGAAAATACTGCGCCACATGAGTAACGGCATGGGCACGGCACTGTACACCACTCTGACCGGATTGATTTGCAGTGTACTGGCTACCATACAATATCACATGTTGGACCGGCACGCGGACGAATTGCTTGAACGTATTCGCCATTTAACCCAGGTCCACGTCATTCCAAAACTCAATCCAATACAACGTTGAAAATGCGCTTTCGCACCAAAAACCGATTTCGCTCAGACCCCTTTACCGATTTATTATTTAACGCCCTGCTCGGTTTTACGTTTCTATTTCTGGTCGCCATCATGTTTATGAATCCGGAAGCGAAATCAGGCATCATTGATCCGAAAGCAGAGTATATTCTGACCATCACCTGGGAAGACAATAATCCCGATGATATTGATGTCTGGGTGGAAGATCCGGAAGGCCAGACTATCTGGTTCCGGGCGCCTGAAGCGGGATTGCTGCATTTGGACCGGGACGACCGGGGACTGGTGAATGATATAATATCAATAAACGGGGAAGAGATACAAAACCCACTTAATCAGGAAGTCGTGACGTTAAGGGGGGTTGTTAAGGGAGAATATATCGTTAATTTGCATTACTATGCCTCTGAAACAGGCAAGCCCGTTGACGTGAACGTAAGACTGGTAAAAGTGAATCCGAAACTAGAAGTGATTTATTATGGCACCGTCAATCTTGAAAAAAAGGGTGATGAAAAAACCGCCGTGCGTTTTAAGATCGGGCGCAACGGGCAAATTTCGGATATCAATTTTTTACCAAAGTCGCTTGTCAAACTAGGCTGAAAAACAACAACGCTGCGGAGAGATCATGACATTGGGAATCACCGGCATTATGGCCGCCTATATTCTTGTCGGCCTTTTGCTGTTAAGTATTAATCTGTACTCAAAATGGTCCTGGCCGGTCAAAGCTGGCGCTGTCATTATCACATCCATTTTTTATGTAGTAACGTATTTTTCATTGCCGGCTTTGCTTGGTTGGCCAACAACACAGTATCCGCCCGAACAATTTCGTCTGGTTGGTGCCCATGTCAAACAACCGAATAAAGACACGGGGGAGGAAGGGAGCGTCTATATCTGGTTAACCGAGATCAGGAACATGGATAGTGTTCGTGAACCCCGGGCGTACGAACTGGAATATTCAACCGAACTGCATGAAAAAATTATTAACGTAAAGGCAAAGATGGACAAAGATATCCCCCAACTGGGTGAATTCAAAGAACCTGATGATGCCTTTAACCAGATCACCGAACAAAAACGAGGGATGAAATCAGTTAATATTGAATTCTACGACTTGCCCGATCCCCTCTTCCCGGAAAAACAATGACCGGGTATCGTTTACTGAAAAGTACTTTTCCGGCCCTGTTCCTTTTGGGCACGTTAATGCTGTGTCATCCGGCCTCTGCCCGAAACATATTAACGGACAATATCAATCTTTCCTGTGTTCAGGATGACACCGTACTTGATTGCGATTACAGAATGTTTGAACCGGAAGTGGTGGATTTAATTACGGCCTTTTCCGGGGAGAATGAATTATCCGTTCACAGTACCACGGTCTATCCCGCGGGGGGAGATACCACCGCGATTTTATTCCTGATTGATACCAGTGATCCAGCGCGGCAGAACGCTGTCAATAAAGGCAAACAACACATCCGCTTATTGATAAAACAGGCAAAACCACACCATAAACCCGGCCTTGCCTCGTTTGACAAGACATTGGAAATAGAATCCGGTATTGGGGACCCTACGCCTCAGCTTTTAAAATCACTGGAAAAAATCAGGGCGAAAGGACAGACAACCGAATTATATCGAAGCGTACTCAAGGCCATTTCCTATCTGCAATCCATCAAGGCGCAACGCAAAGTGCTCTATCTGCTCTCTGACGGTCAGGCCGAAGACATGGCATATTTTCACTCCGATGTTGTCAACGCAGCAAGAGAGTCCGGCATTGTGATTAACACCATCGGCTATCCCAGAAGCGCCGTACTATCGGTTGCTCTACAAACATTGAGACGCCTCAGTGAGGAAACCGGCGGTAGTTACGTGGGAGCGAATGTCCAGTACGGGCTGAATACGGACTATTTTGGAACAGCATATAAAAGCATGGACAGCGGGGGTCGATTTTCAATCAATCTGGACAAGTCCGAAAAGGATTCCATCAATATTAAATTGGCGTATGGCGACAAAATCGAAAAGATTGCCCTACCGGTTGAAATAACGTCCCTGAAAGCGACGACAGAAGAGAAAGCACTGCAAGGAGTTCCTGCCGAGGAGAACAAACCCGACATGCCCATGGCCGGAGAGACCGGAAAGTCATCCACCGACGCATGGTTCCGATATGATCTGTTTAGGGTGTTCGTCGTTATTCTCCTTATCGCTGCTATTATTGTTCTGGCCTCATTTTTCCGGATTCGAAACTCTGCGTTAAACAAGGGGAGAGACGATGATAATAAAAAAGAGTTGAAACCCTACGCTTATCTTATTGCCAAAGATAAAACTCAATATCCGATAACCCGTACTACCTGGCGCATAGGCCGCAGCGAGAATAACGAATTACCCTTGGACGACGCCTCTGTTTCAAGAATGCATGCCGAGATCCATAGAAATGACGATGGTTCATTTGGCATCATTGATATGGGTGCCCTGAATACAATTTATATCAATAACAAAAAAGTCAAGAAAGCAATCTTGCAAGAAGGGGATATTATTGATATTGGCGATATCACCTTGATATTTACGCAACAGGGGCCGGACAACGCTGTCAAGAACGCCACCATATTACAGCAAACCAGATTGCCGGACATATCAGATACATAGTATCAGGCAGGCATCGGATGGAACATGGTTATGCGACAGAACGGGCATGCTGCTCTTGCTGAACGAGGGTATTTCATTTCCAAACCACTGCTGTGAGTCGACGATAATCAGGCTTTCCCCGATACGATCATCGCCCGTCTGTACCAACATCACTCACTGATGGAAAATCATCGTCAGTCTTGACGGTCCTGAGTACAAAATTCATCAGTAGACTGAATTCATCAGGCAAGCGGACCCCCGTGGTCACTGCCCATTTGTAGAGAACAACCGACTTTACCCGCCACTCATCAGGGTGACATTCCCGATTGACAACAAGCAGTATATTTTTCTCCGCGCATTCCCGAGCATGTTTCCACAGAGCTTCTCCATTACCGTCTGGCTCATCATCTTTAACGCTATCAGACCCGGGGGTCTGCCCTAATAAAAGTGGAATACCTTCGGCACGGAGTAACCATGTTTCCTTACATACCCATTTTTCATAGAGACGCTGTTTATACGAATCACGGACACTTTTTTCGTCAATTCCGTTCGCCACCGCTTTCGCAGACCTGGTACGATACCTGAAGAAAAAACTTTTAATTTTATTGATCATTTCAAACTGACGCCTATATAAAAAGTGCCTGTCAGCAACACCCTCCCCCGTTGGACAAGGATCACTGGAGTACCTTCCGATAACCTGACCAGACCACGTTCCAGGAAGGCTCCTGTTCTGCGGCGGCGTACTTTTTGTCCACACAGAAACCCGGTATCACGGCGAGCTGGTCGTTGATGTAAATCAGAGGTACCCGGTCTCTATACCAAGGCAATACCCCTTTTTCCTGAAACAGTCGTTTTACTGATTTGGAGCAAGACGAGGTCGCCAGATAAATTTTTTCCCCGCCCCGTCGGTAACGCACGGTCAAGTCGGTATTTTCCACAGCAGCTTTGGAAACGCCGCTCCCGGTTGCCGGCGACGCCATCAGTGTTTCTCCCGAAATGGACATGGGTTTATGCAAATCCCAATGATATTCCTGTTTATTATCATGCCGTTTCAGCGGTTTGAACGCATAGAGTAAATCGCGATAACGCCGCACTTCCACGCCGGGCCAGTTTACACAAGGCGATTTGTCCGTATCGGTATTGATCAGCTCTGCCAGAATATTCGTGATATGTTTACAGGATGGCGCGGCCAGCCGCAGGGTGTCCAGCCAGTAAAAGATCAGGTTTTTTTGCCTTGCGGCATCCAGTGTTTTCAATACCGTAATCCCGAGATTCATTGAACCCTTCCATAGTGCCCGTTGCAGGTCGTCTCTCGCCAGTTGGTCCAGCAAGACCTTGTATTCCTGTTGATGCCCAATGAGACGATTGATGGTGTTTCGATAGGCAGGCCATTTCTTTTCAATGTTCGGCAATACTTCATGGCGCAGGTAATTTCTGTCATAAGCGGTATCCCGATTGCTCTCGTCATCGTGCCAGACCAACCTGTTTTCCAGAGCGTAGCCCGCCAGTTCGTCGCGGGTATAGCCCAGCAGCGGGCGCACATGAAAGCCTTTAGTAAACGTCTTTACAACAGGCATGGCCGCCAGTCCACGCGGGCCCGCACCACGCAAAGCCTGGAGGAAAAAAGTTTCTACCTGATCATCCCGGTGATGTGCACTGAACAAAATATGATCTTCCCGCATCTTTTCGGCAATAAGGGTATAACGTCTTTCCCGCGCCCATGCCTCAACGCTCTCCCCATCAGGACAAGGCGCGTTGATATCAATGGCGCAGAAACCAAGCCGATAAGCCTTGCACTGCTCGCGGCACAGTTCGCGCCATTCCTCGGACATACTGTTTAATCCGTGATTAACATAAACCGCTTCCATTTCATTACTGATGGTACCTTTAAGTGCATAAAACAGATGCAGTAACACACTGGAATCCATGCCGCCGCTATAGGCGATCCAGAACTTTCCGGTTTTGACGGGGAGTATGGCAAGTACGGCTAAAAGATTGTCAGGAGAAATCACGGGATGGATTCCGGCTGTGGCGCCAGACTGATACTAAATCCAAATTAAACCGCCTTGAATTTACCAAACTGCCGCAATTTCTTTTGTCTTTGTATCGGCAAATCAAGCATGGATATCCGGCCTGATAATTGCTGTAACTCTTCCACCAGTGCCGATTTTATGTTCAACGCCGTCTCGTCAAAATCCCGATGTGCGCCACCTAATGATTCACCAACGACCCGGTCAATCAGGCCAAACTCGCTCAATTTTTGCGCGGTAATGCCCATTGCTTCTGCGGCTTCTTTCGCTTTGTCCGCACTTTTCCACAGAATGGAAGCGCAACCTTCCGGCGAAATAACGGAATAAATACTGTACTCAAGCATCAGTACGCGGTCGGCCACACCGATGGCGAGGGCACCGCCGGAACCACCTTCGCCGATCACCGTTGCAATGATTGGGGTGCGTAATTCCGACATGGCGAGCAGATTTTCTGCAATGGCCTGGCTCTGTCCCCGCTCTTCAGCATCAATACCGGGATAGGCGCCCGGGGTATCAATAAAGGTCAGAACAGGCAATTTGAAACGTTCTGCCAGTCGCATCACGCGCAACGCCTTGCGATAACCCTCCGGTTTCGGCATACCGTAATTGCGCTTTATTCTGTCTTTGGTGTCGCGCCCCTTTTGATGACCAATAATAACGACCGGGGCACCGTCAATACGTGCAATACCGGCAATAATCGCCGGATCTTCGGCGATATATCGTTCGCCATGCAACTCTTCAAAATCAGTGAAAATACGTTCAATGTAGTCAAGCGTATAAGGGCGTTGCGGATGCCGTGCAAGCTGTGATATCTGCCATGGGTCCAACGATGAAAAAATAGATTTCGTCAACTCGCGGCCACGTCTCCTAAGCTGGATGATTTCTTCGTTGATATTCAGTTCCGTACCATTGCTGACATGGCGCAGTTCCTCAATTTTCGCCTCGAGTTCGGCTATCGGTCTTTCAAAATCCAGAAAATTCATTGTTCATATGCGTCGATAAAATCAGGTTTTTTATTATAACCAACTCTTATGTTTTCTTTACCAATCGATTCCGACAATTCCTCAATTAATTGATCGTTGATCGTCAAAAACCATTCCCGCCCCAAGTTCAGAGCAGCCACGGCGTCGCCATTGTGGTAGCGGATATACACGGCGGAACCGCCGTTCCTGTACGGCAATAATATCCGTTTCAGCTTTTCAATCCCCTCTGGCCCAAAGTGAGAGTGCTTTATATCCAGCCACAGGGAAGCCCGATTGCGTCTGATACCGTCCAGGTTAAAAATTTCACCGGCGCGTATTGACAGCCCTCTTTCCACAAACTCATCCTCTACCGCCTTGCCCTTGACAATAACAAGGTGATCTTTTAACAGGAGGTGATTGTATTTTTGGTATTCTTTGGGATAAACGTTGAGTATTACCCGCGCTGTCCTGTCATCCAGTTTTACCTCGGCCATACGTCCCCGGTTTCCTTTTCGGGAGCGGATATTCATAATGTAGCCGGCTACCGTTACCACTCCCGGTTTGACGCTTTTTAACGGTGAGCTAATACTGCGCAGTTCGTCTTCATAACGGCTGATGGGGTGCCCCTTAAGATAAAATCCCAGAGTTTCCTTTTCGTTCATCAGTCTTTCCTTTTCCGTCCAGTCGGGGCAGGTTGCGTAAATTCGAACGGCATCCGGGGCGCCTTCATCTTTATTCTCGATATTCAGGCCGAACATATCATCCTGCCCGCTAGCGCTGTTCTGATTATATTGCTCGGCAAATAAGACCGCATCCGCTAAATTGTGCACGAGGGTGCTGCGCCCGGCGCCCAGTTCATCCATTGAACCGGAGCAGATCAACACGTCCAGCACCCTTCGATTAACTCTACTCAGATCCACTCTTTTACACAGATCAAACAAATCCCGATAATTTCCACGCGCTTCCCGCTCCCTGACCAGAATATCAATCGCGGCCATGCCGACGCCCTTTATCGCCCCAAGTCCATAACGAATGGTCTTTTCATCAATCACCGTGAAATTATGCCCGCTTTGATTAATGGACGGCGGCAGTAACGTGATCCGCATGCGTCTGGCTTCTTCCAGCAGAGAGACAACCTTGTCGGTGTTGTCCATATCCGCTGATAAAACGGCCGCCATGAAAGCGGAGGGATAATGCGCCTTCAGCCAGGCGGTCTGATAGGCGATCAGGGCATAAGCCGCCGAGTGCGATTTATTGAAACCGTAACCGGCAAATTTTTCCATCAAATCAAATATCATAACCGCCCGGCGCTTTTCCACGCCGCGCTTGACGGCGCCTTTGGTAAACGTCTCGCGTTGTTTAGCCATCTCTTCGGGTTTTTTTTTGCCCATCGCGCGACGCAGGAGATCGGCGCCGCCCAGAGTGTAACCGGCCAGGGTCTGGGCAATCTGCATCACCTGTTCCTGATAAAGGATGACACCATAGGTGGGTTTCAATATGGGAATCAGGGCATCGTGCATATAAAGCACGGTCTTCTTGCCATGCTTCCTGTCAATGAAATCATCCACCATGCCGGATTGCATCGGCCCGGGTCTGATTAACGCGACCAGCGCGATGAGATCATCAAAGGCATCGGGTTTAAGCCGTTTCATCAGTTTTTTCATGCCGTCGGACTCAAGCTGGAATACCGCCGTGGTATCCATACGCCGGATTAACCGATAGGTTTTTGGATCATTTAACGGGATATTGAGTATATTGATATTCTTTTTGCCCTCTTGCGCTCTCACTTGATTGATATCGCGTAACGCCCGGTCAATAATCGTCAATGTCCTCAAACCGAGGAAATCAAACTTGACGAGGCCGATAGCTTCAACATCGCTCATATCAAACTGCGTGACAGTAGCCTCGGAACCCTGTTCACAATAAAGCGGCATATATTTATGCAGGGAATCAGGGGCAATGACAACGCCGCCCGCATGGCGGCTGGCGTTCCGCGCAAGTCCCTCCAGTTTTTTCGCCAGATCAATCAGCGACCTGACATCTTCCTCGTTGTCATAACGTTCTTGCAGTTGTGTTTCTTCTTTCAGGGCACGGTCCAGCGTCATATTCAGATCAAACGGGATCAGTTTCGCTATCTGGTCGACAAAACCGTAGGAAAAACCCAGCACCCGCCCCACGTCTCTGACCGCCGCCTTGGCCGCCATGGTGCCATAGGTGATGATTTGCGATACATGGTCACGACCGTATTTATCGGCAACATACTCAATCACTTCATCGCGCCTCACCATGCAAAAATCAATATCAAAATCAGGCAGGGAAACGCGCTCTGGATTCAAGAAACGTTCAAACAACAGATCGTATTCAATCGGGTCCAACTCGGTGATCCCCAGTGCATAGGAGACGAGAGAACCCGCGCCAGACCCCCTGCCCGGTCCGACCGGTACGCCGTTTTCTTTCGCCCACAGGATAAAATCAGCAACGATAAGAAAATAACCGGAAAAACCCATATTGCTAATCACATCAAGCTCTGACTGTAATCGGGAGAAATACACATCGCGTCCTGCCTCGTCTATCTGATTATTCCCGGCAATAATCTTTGCAAGACCGCTATTGGCATCATGCTTCAAGCGTTCATCCTGGGTCTCATTTTCGGCAACCGGAAAACGGGGAAGAAAATACTCGTCCAGTTTGAATTCAATATTGCAACGCCGGGCGATATTAAACGTATTTTCAATGGCCTCGGGTATTTCGGAAAACAACCGCCGCATTTCCTCATCGGAACGGATATACTGCTGGCGGGTATAGTGACCGGAACGTCTGGTATCATTAAGCGTATAGCCCTGATAGATACAGACGCGCGCCTCGTGCGCTTCAAAATCATCCGCTTCCAGAAAACGGACATCATTACTGGCGGCGACCGGTACCCCGAATTGACTCGCGTAGCGCGCGGCATGGTTAATATGGACATCTTCCCGTTCGCGGCCGATCCGCTGCAATTCAATATACAAACGATCTGGAAACAATGTGCGCCATTCATCCAGATATTGTTCAACCCGATCAGTGTTCCCTTGTAAAACGGCACTGCCAAAGTTTCCTTGAGACGCCGGTAACAGGGCGATCAAATGCCGACAACAATCGGCGAGCCACCGGGATTGAACACGAGGTATCCCGCGATATTGCCCCTCCATATAACTACGCGAGATGAGTTTGGCCAGATTTTGATAACCCTCGGTATTCTGGCACAGAAAAACCATACTTGATGGTTTACTGTCTTTAGCCTCTATGATATTTAACTCGGCGCCAATAATCGGTTTTATCCCCTGTTTCTGCATGGCGCGATAAAATTTAATGGCCGAGAAAGTATTGCCCTGCTCCGTGACAGCAATGGCGGGCATGCCCATATTAGCGACCTTTTCTGCCAGTTCATCTATCCGAATCAGGCTGTCAACCAGTGAGTATTCGGTATGCAAATGAAGATGAATAAAGCTCATGTCAGCCTCTTTGGTTAAGGATTTTTCTGACCGGTGAAAAGCTTCTCCTGTGTATTTTCGTAATGCCGTGTCTCTGTAAGGATTCCAGATGCTGTGCGGTCGGATAGCCTTTGTTTGCAGCAAAGTGATACCCCGGATAATCTTTATCCATGTTTACCATCTCGGCATCCCGTGCCACCTTTGCGATGATGGAGGCGGCGCTTATCTCGGAGATCATGCTATCTCCCCCGACAATCGCCTCAACCGGATATTTAACATCAGGTTTATGAAGGCCGTCAACAAACACCCGGTCGGGTCTGATCGATAGCGTTTCAACAGCGCGTTTCATCGCCAGCAGACTGGCCCCAAGGATATTCAGACGTTCAATCTCCTCTATCTCGGCGCGTGCGATTGACCAGGCAAATGCCTTTGATTTTATCTGCGCCGACAGCGCCAGGCGCCTTTGATGGCTCAGTTTTTTTGAATCCTTTAATCCTGCTACGGGATTGTCCCTGTCCAGTATCACGGCAGCGGCGATGACCGGACCTGCCAATGGGCCCCGACCCACTTCATCCACTCCGGCGGAAAGCCGGTAACGATTATCAAAATGCCCGATCATGTCGCCGATGTTCAATCAATTCAAGCACGCTTTTTGCCGCCTGATCGTCAGCATTTTTTCCGAGCTGCCTCGACAATGCCGCGAAACGGGATGTAAGCTGCGCACGTCTTTCAGCGGATGCCAGCAGTGCATTCAATCCGTCCGCCAGCGCCCGTGCCCGACACGCCGTCTGTATGTACTCCGGGACGAGTTTTTCACCCGCCAGTATATTGGGTATGGCGATGTAGGGAGTTTTGATCAACAGCTTCCCGATCAGATATGTCGGCCATGACAGCCTGTAGGCCACCAGCATCGGTTTTTTGAGCAACATGGCTTCAAGCGTCGCCGTACCCGAGGCAAGCATCACAATATCGGCCGCCTCCATGACCTGATGTGCCCGATTAATATATGTCCTGATCTCCAGATCGGGTGCGAGCCTGTTTTTGACCTGCTGAAATTGCTCTAACAAACCCCGATTAACCATATTGCTTATAAAATGCAGATCATTATTGGTGGAATGACTTATGGTCGCTGCCTGCAATAATGGCCCGGTGATGCGCTTTATTTCGTTTGCGCGGCTGCCGGGCAATATCGCAACAATGGTTTTTTCAAGTGGCAAAGCCAACGCTTTTCTCGCTTTTGCCACATCGGGTTCAAGTGGTAATTGATCTGCCAGAGGATGTCCCACAAATTGATTACGGACCCCGTACCGCTCGTAAATGCGCGACTCGAACGGAAAGAGGTTCAGTATCAGATCGACCGCCCGTTGGATTCTTTTTATTCTGTATTCGCGCCAGGCCCAGACCGAAGGGCTCACATAATGCACAGTCGTTATCCCCGCCTTGTGCAACTTCTCTTCCAGCGGCAGATTAAATTCGGGGGCATCAATCCCTATAAAAACATCCGGTTTTTGTTTCAGAAAATAATCACTCAGCGCGTTGTGAACCCTTCTTAACTCACCATATCTTCCGAAGGCTTCGGTAATCCCGATAAGCGACAGGCGTTCCATCGGGTAAAGAATACGCATCCCCGCCGCGAACAGGCGATCACCCCCGATTCCCTCCACGTGGCAATTAACCCCGCGCGCATTAATAGCGTTGATCAGCCCCGCCCCCAACATATCACCCGACACCTCTCCTGAAACAATCGCAATGCGAAGCATTACGTTATCCGTATTTAAATGATCTATCGAACAATGCCCAGTCGGGAGGAGGAAATAAATTGACGCAGAGAATCAACAGCCTCTGAAGTCTTTGACAGTTCTTCCAGGGCGGCAATGGCCTCTTTCATTATCAGGCCGTCACGGTAAATGATTCTGTAGGCCTGCCGCAGCGCATCAATGGTGTCCTTGTCAAAGCTATTGCGTCTCAGCCCCTCTCGATTCAAACCGGAGGGTTTGGCGATATTGCCCGAAACCAGTACATAAGGAGGAACATCCTTGACCAGGATAGAAGCGGCGGCGGAAAAACTGTAACTGCCCAGATGGCAAAATTGACGCACAAGCGTGAACCCGCCCAACGTGACGAAATCACCAACCGTCACATGTCCGGCCAGGCTTGCATTATTGGCAAACACAGTATTACTGCCGACAAGACAGTCATGTGCAATATGCACATAGGCCATTATCCAGTTATTGTCGCCGACAATAGTCCGACCCCCGCCGTTGGCCGTGCCGCGATTAATTGAGACATACTCGCGAAAGGTATTACCGGAACCAATATGCAGAACGGAATCGGTTTCACCGTGATATTTTTTATCCTGTGGATCGGTACCGATAGAGGAAAACGGAAGGAAACGGTTGTCTTTCCCGATGGTGGTCGGGCCCTTGATAATCACATGATCGCCTACTTCGGTGTTAGCATCTATGGAAACATTCGCGCCGATAACCGAATAAGCACCGACCTTGACATCGGAGTGGATGTCACTGTCAGGATGGATGACCGCCGTAGGATGCAACATGACATTATGACACTATGGCGGTTGTCATCAATTCCGCCGAGGCGATTAATTTGGAATCCACATGTGCATTAACACTATATTTCAGAATGTTGCGTTTTTCCTTCAGGAATTTCACCTCAATGACAATGCTGTCGCCCGGTATAGCGGGTTTTCTGAAACGCGCCTTGTCAATACCCACCAAATAAACCAAAGTGCCATCAGGAAGTTTCTCGCCTGAAAAACTTTTAATTCTCAAGATGGCGATGGCCTGTGCAAAGGCTTCAATGATCAACACACCCGGCATTACCGCCCGGTGTGGGAAATGCCCTTGAAAGAAGGATTCGTTGATCGTGATATTCTTTACCGCCTTGATATATTTTCCCACTTCATAATCCAGTACGCGGTCGATCAATAAAAACGGATAGCGGTGCGGCAAAATCTTTTTGATCAGCTCTATGTCCATAGTTCCAGATTCGTTTTCTTTGACCATCTCAGATTTTTTCCAGTTTTTTCATGATTTTCCTAATCAAGGAGTCCAGTTGATTAAAACGAACAACATTTCTTTGCCATACTTTATGTTTCATCACCTTCACCGCCCCGGAAGAATAGACCCCTGCTGAAGGTATCGTCCCGGTCACACCTGACATTGCGGTAATCGTCACATCATCGGCGACTTCAAGGTGCCCGTCAATACAGACGCCACCGCCGATCATACAACGTTTACCGATTACTGCGCTACCAGCGATAGAGACATTGCCGGCAATGATGGTATTCTCACCGAGAATGGCATTGTGGCCTATTTGTACCTGATTATCAATCTTTACTCCAGCCTCTATAATAGTATCCTCAATTGCGCCCCGGTCAATGGTTGAATTTGCGCCAACCTCAACCTGTTCCGACAGCCTGACCGCGCCGATTTGCGGTATCTTCAACCACGCGCCGTTCTCGCGGGCAAAACCGAAGCCGTCCGCCCCGATCACAACCCCCGGATGCAGGATCACCCGTTCCGCTACGCTGACATCCCGACATAACGTGACATTGGCAACCAAAAGACAGGATTCGCCGATATTCACATTATCCTGAATAACACAGCCGGGGCCGATATGGGTATGCGGGCCGATGCTGACATTATGACCTATCACGACACCGCTGGCTACGAAAACGCTGTCATCAATGCGGCAATCATCCCCGGTGGAAATAGATTTATCATCAGAAGCAGCCCTGTCTCTGGTTTGGGGGTAAAGGTGACTGGCTATCTTCGCATAGGCCAGATAAGGATCATTCGTCAGCAATGCGTTGGTTTTGCAGCCTTGAATATCCTTTTCCGTCAGGATGACGGCGGAGGCGCGGGTTTCAGGCAGATATCTGGCATAACGCCGATTTGACAGAAACGATATGTCACCTTCTCCAGCCGATTGAAGGGTATTGACCGACTTGATGTTGCACGCCGGATCACCCTTTATTCTCGCCCCACATAGCCCGGCTAGTTCATACAGGGTAAATGGCATACCTCTGTCTTATTGTTTCTGCTCAAGTTTCTTGAGGTGCTCAATGACCTGATCGCTAATATCCACTCGTTTACTGGCATAGATAACGCCCTCGCCAAGTATGACGTCATACTTGTTATCTTTGGCTACCTGCTGAATTGCCCGAATAATATTCTTCTGTATCTTGGCAAATTCCTCATTACGGCGGAAATTCAAATCCTCCCTGAATTCGTCCTGGCTACGTTTGAGATCGCGCTTTTTTCCAATAATCTCTCTTTCCAGTTTTGAACGTTCCTGCTCACTCATAATCGCGCCGTCCCTGTTCAATTTATCCTCAAGTGCCTTTAACGCCTTCTGCTCGGCGACCAGCTTTTTGTCTAACGGCGCAAATTCTTTTTCGATCAGTTTTCTGGCCACACCCGCCTGGGGAGACTGTTCAAGCACACGGATTGCGTTGACGACGGCCAGTTTATAATTCTCCTCGGCAACCGCTTGCCCTGAAAATAAAATAATAAAAACGGAAACCGACCCGAAAAAAGTCTTCATGAAATTATCTCTACACATAACTAGAATGATGCCCCGAAAGTAAATTGAAAGTGCTCCGTCTCATCCATATCTTTATCATTAAGCGGCATGCCGAAGCTTGCCGATATGGCGCCGAAAGGTGAAACCCATATTCCGCTAATCCCCGTTGAATAACGAATCTCATTTAGAGAGATATCCTCATTGTCCCCATAGACATTGCCCGCATCAAAAAAGCCACTTAATCTGAAAGAATCCTTATATTGCTCCAAAAACGGCACCGGCAGGGCGATCTCCGCCCGTCCCACAATTTTGGTGTCACCGCCAAGCGGGCGATTGTTACTGTCTCTTGGCCCCAGGGTATTTGTCTTGAAAGCCCTCACGGTGCGTGGTCCGCCAGCGAAAAAGTTTTCAAAAAAAGGTAATTCGGATGTCCCGCCATAGGCATCGCCATAACCCAGATTGGCGGACAGGGATAGCACAAAGTCTTTATAGATATTTTTGAACCACTTTGTTTGATAACTGACTTTATAATACTCAAGCGAATTGCCAAAGGTCGGCACGGAGGCCTCCACTTCAATCCGATGCAATGTGCCTTTATCCGGTAACAAATATTTATTAGTCGTGTCATACGAGAAACTCGCTTTAAAACTCAGAATGTTGAAAGTGTTGCCGTTGTTTCTGATAAATTCTCTGACCTGATTGCCGCTTCCGCCGGTTTGCCCTATTTCGGTATTTGTGTATTCGAACAGCGTGTTAATCCTGTGATTTTCCGTCACCGGCAAACCAAAACTGATATTGCCTCCGGTGTCGCGCGTCTCATAGGAAGACAGATTGGCATTGACAGAATCTGTCTCGCTATAGAATACATTAAATCCCTGACTGATGCCATCAATGGTAAAATAGGGATTCAGATATCCCAGGCTGTAACGTGTGTTCACCTTACTGTTATTAAATACAAACGAGATGCGTTTGCCGCTACCCAGAAAATTATCCTGAATAACACTCGTATTAAAGATCAATCCCTGCCCCTGTGAAAAACCGAGACCCAGACCCAGACGGCCGCCCGGCGCCTCTTCAACCGTATAGTTGACATCGATCTGGTCGGCGACGCCGGGCACAGCCACCGTTTCCACGTTGACATCCTTGAAATAACCGGTTCGCTGCAGACGTTGCTTGCCTCGCTCCACCTGTGTGGTTGATATCCATGCGCTTTCCTGTTGGCGCATCTCTCGTCTTAACACTTCATCACGGGTACTGGAGTTACCGGAGAAATTAATGCGTCGGACATAAATACGTTTGCCGGGATCAACAAAAAATGTCAGCGCCACAAGCTTGTTTTCTTTATCAATGTCGGGGATGGAATTAACATTACCGAAAGAATAACCTTCCTCGGCGAGGCGCTCGCTTAATTTGTCACTGCTTTCAGCAATTTTTTTCCGTGAAAATAATTCTCCCGCCCGAATCTCAATAAGTTCAAGTAATTCCTCTTTAGGAACAACCATATCGCCCGTTAGTTCCACCCTGCTCACGGTAAATTGTTCGCCCTCACTGATATTAACAGTGATATAGATATCTTTTTTATCCGGTGTTATGGAGACCTGCAATGAATCAACATTAAAATCCAGATAACCGTTATCCAGATAAAACGAGTGTAATGCCTCCAGATCACCCGACAATTTCTGTTTTGAATATTGATCCTTTTTGGTGAAAGAGGAAAACAGCTTCGTCGTGCCCAGACTGAACTGCTTCAGCAGCAGTTTTTCCTCAAAGACGGCGTTACCGACAATATTGATCTTTTTAATCCGGGCGGCGACGCCTTCGGACAGATCGATTGATATGTCGACACGATTATCATCCAGTTCCGTCACCGTTGTTTCAATTTTGACGGCGTATTTCCCGGAGGCGTAATACTGGCGCCGCAATTCCTGTTCAATTTGGTCCAGTTGTGACTGTATGAATACCCGCCCTTCAACAAACCCGAATTGTTTCAGGCTTTCAAGCAGGTCTTCCGTTTTAATATCTTTGTTACCCGACACGGTGATGGATGCTATGGCCGGTCTTTCCTTAAAAAGGAAAACCAGTACGTTGCCGTCTTGCTCCAATACGACATCATCAAAAAAACCGGTCTTGAACAAAGTCCTGACCGCCTCGGCAGAATGCGAACTGTTAAACGTATCGCCCACCTGCATAGAGAGATAGTTGAATACGGTCCCCGGCGTGATACGTTTCAGCCCTTCCAGGCGGATATCCTCAATCACGAATTTACCCCCATCTTCCTGCGCCTGGACCTGCAAAAAGCAAACCAGCAGCAATAACAATGGATAAAATATTCTGCAAAATTTATATTGCATACATCTCATCCCAGCAAACGGGATATATCATTATAAAAAGCGACCCCAAACAATCCAAACAGTACAACCATACCAATGCGCTCGCCTAATCCCTGAACTTCTTCAGAGAGCGGTTTGCCCAATATAAACTCCAGGGCGTAATATAACAAACGTCCGCCGTCCAGCACCGGAATCGGCAACAGATTCAATATTCCCAGACTGATACTGATGATAGCCATAAAACCGAGAAACGACACCAGACTGATACTCGCCGATTGCCCTGCATACTGCGCTATACTGATCGGACCACTGAGATTTTTGATCGATACTTCACCAATCAGCATTTTACCCAGCACATCCAGAGTTAATACCGACATATCCCATGTCTTTTGGAATGCCTTGATAAACGCCTGCCCAAACGGATACGATTCTAACGCGAAATACGATTGAAATAAATCCTCCGATTGAAACACAGCGGCACCAATTTTACCCATATACCGTCCATCCTGCCATACCGTCTCTGGAACCAGTGTGATGTCCACCACACGACCCCCGCGCAATACTTCTACACGCAACGCCCTGGACGGGTTATCCTGGATGATCCTGACCCATTCATTCCATGAAGCAACTGCCTTCCCGTCAACGCTCAGGATTTTATCATGTTTCAGCAAACCGGCCTGGCGGGCGACGCCGTCCGGCAGTAATTCACCGACGACGGCGGGCAGGGTCAATTCAACGGCTTTCAAACCCAGCACTTCCAAAAGCCGTCCTTCTGCTATTTCATCAATGGACACCCCGGAGAGATCAAGCATCGTCTCGCGCCGGACACCATCACTATCCTTTGTTTCAAGCGAAATGTGATCCCCCTGCACCACGTGTTGCAACAGCCTGTCAATGACCGACGGCCACGTTGCGGTTACCGCATTATTGACGGAGACAATCTCCTGTCCGGTTCTCAGACCGGCCTGTCCGCTGATTGAATCCGGTGTGACTTCACCGATGATCGGCTTGAGCGCGTTTATGCCGATCATGAAAATCAGCCAGTACGCGAAGACGGCAAAGATAAAATTAAACACCGGCCCGGCGGCGACAATGGCAAAACGCTGTGAAAGTGGTCTGGCATTAAACGTGCGCGTCGATTCCTCTGATCCGATTTTGTCTTCCCGTTCATCAAGCATCTTGACATATCCCCCTAACGGCAGGGCGGCGATGACGAACTCGGTCTTGTCGCGACCCAGTATTTTTTTATAAATCGGCCGGCCGAAACCGATGGAAAAACGTAACACCTTGACATGACATCGCCTGGCCACCCAGTAATGCCCGAATTCATGAAACGTAATCAATACGCCCAATACCACGATAAAGGCGAGGACCGATTGTAATGCGCCGATCATGCCGCCATGTCCCGGACAGCTTTTACAGCAACATCCCGTGTTGCCTGATCATCCGCCAGGATGATCTCCAGCGAATCCGCATCGTGCGAAGTAACGTTTTTCAGCGCGGCCTCAATGATATTCGCAATATCGGTAAAACGAATTTTGTTTTGTAGAAATGCCCCGACAGCAATCTCATTGGCCGCATTCAGGATCGCACCGCATGTTCCGCCCTCGCGGATCGCTTCAAACGCCAGCGACAGGCAGGGAAACCGCTGTATGTCTGGTCTCTCAAAACTCAGCGTCGCAATATCGGAAAAATCCAGCCGCTGTACCCCGGAGTCAATCCTCTCAGGCCAGCTCAGCCCGTAACTGATGGGGATGCACATATCGGGATGACCCATCTGCGCCAAAATCGAACCATCTTTATATTCCACCATGGAATGAATGATACTTTCAGGGTGTAAAACGACCTGTATCCTGTCGGGGCCGGTATGAAACAGCCAGCAGGCTTCTATGACCTCAAGCCCCTTGTTCATCATCGTCGCCGAATCCACCGATATTTTTCTGCCCATAACCCAGTTGGGATGGGCGCAGGCCTGCTCGGGCGTCATTGAGGCAAGCTGCCTGAGCGGTGTGGTGCGGAAAGGCCCGCCAGAGGCCGTCAACAGAATTTTGCTGATACCCGATGCTTCGAAATCACCTGTGAAATTCTCAGGCATACACTGGAAAATAGCGTTATGTTCGCTGTCAACGGGCAGAAGCTCGGCATTGTTGTCGCGTACCGTATTCATAAACAATTTTCCTGACATCACCAGCGCCTCTTTATTGGCAAGCAGTATCCGCTTGCCCGACTGCGCCGCGCACAACGTCGGCAACAATCCGGCCGCACCCACAATTGCCGCCATAACATAATCAACGTCGTCAAGCGAGGCGACTTTCATCAGGCCTTCCGTCCCGGATAAAACAACAATATCGGGCACTTTTTCCTTCAGGCCTTCTTCCAGCCTGGCGGCGGCGTCTTCATCGACCATAACGACATAATCGGGGGAGTAGTTTAAGCATTGTTTCAGCAAGGCATCTACATTGGTATTGGCCGTTAATGCCCTTACCCTGTACCTGTCCGGGTGACGCGATACGACGTCCAGGGTGCTGACGCCGATACTGCCCGTAGAGCCCAGTATCGCAAGCCCTTTCCTCATGCCAGCGCCCCCTGATAAATAACACCCAGCGCATAAACGGGTGCGGCGGCGGTTAAACTATCAATCCTGTCCATAACGCCGCCATGCCCCCGTAACAGGGTACCGCTGTCCTTTTTGCTGGCCTGGCGTTTCATCAGGCTTTCCATCAAGTCACCGAATACCGAGACGGCGGCGGTCACTGTTAACAGGCCAATAAACACCCATTGATTATCAATCGGCATATCCACCACCATAGCATAATACAGGCCGATCACAACGCCCGTCAGGACGCCGGCAAACGTGCCTTCCCAGGTTTTACCGGGACTGATACGAACAGCAAGCTTGCGCCTGCCCCATTTTTTCCCGACAAAATAGGCCGCCGTATCGGCCCCCCAGATCAATAACATTAGCAACATTAACAGCGAGGCGCCATGCGTGGAAAATTTCAGCAGGATTAAACTTGACCACATCGGGATGAACAGAAACAGACCCGCTATTAAAAAAAAGTACGGTGGCTTGGCGAACAGACGCCGTTGCAATGGATAAAATAACACCAGGAATACGGCAAAAACCCAATACAGCACACCGGCCAGAATCAAACCGGAATATACCGTATTGTCATTCAGGCGATACAGACCCGCCAGGATCAGCACAACGACGAGGCTGTAGAGTCCGCTCGATTTCCCCGAAAGACGGCAGAGTATCCCCCATTCCCATGCACCAATGACGATAAACAGACCGAACAACAGCGAAAACCACTGCACATCCGGCGCGAAAATCACGAAGATAACGATTGGTATCAATGTTACGGCGGTAATAATGCGATGTTTAAGCATGCACTTACTGCTCAAGCTGTTCGGAAATTTTGCCAAAGCGGCGCTGGCGACTGGCAAACCAGTCAATGGCGCGTTCAAATTGTTCGGTGTCGAAGTCAGGCCATAAAACACCCGTGAAATACAACTCGGTATAGGCCAGTTGCCACAAGAGATAATTACTGATCCGCTGTTCGCCACCAGTGCGGATAAACAGATCCGGGTCGCCGCAGGCCGACAGGGAAAGCCTTTTATCGAACAGGGTTTCATCCACTTCCTCCGGGGATAATTTTTGTACGTTGATATCCTCAACGATACTCCGACAGGCCTGCACAATATCCCAGCGACCGCTGTAACTCATGGCGACATTCAGATTTAACCCCAAATTCCGGGACGTGGTCCGCTCGGAATCACCGATGGAGGTCTGCAATTCATCGCTGAGCCTGGTGCGATCCCCGATAAATCTCAACCTGATATTATTCTGGTTGAGCATATCAACTTTTGACTTTAAGGAAGAAATAAACAGATCCATCAACCGTTCAATCTCCTTTTGCGGTCGCTCCCAGTTTTCACGGCTGAAGGCATAAACGGTAATGGCGCGCAAATTGATTTTTACCGCCTGCTCAATAAGCCTTTCCAGGGTCTGGACACCTGCACGATGCCCGGCAATGCGCGGCAACCCTTTCTTTTTCGCCCACCGACCGTTTCCATCCATAACAATCGCGATGTGCTCCAGTTGCACTGTTTTAGGAACACCCGACATTTCCGGTAGATAAAATCAAAATCGTGACAAATTGAAGCAAGTCATACCTCAAGCATTTCGGCTTCTTTTTGTTCCAGGGATTTATCAATCAGGGCGATGTGTTCATCCGTTAAATTTTGGATCCGGCTTCCCGCCATGCGTTCATCGTCTTCCGTGATCATTTTTTCCTTTACAAACTCCTTGAAAGAGGCATTGGCATCACGCCGGATATTACGTATGGACACCCTGGCCTTTTCGGCTTCACCGCGGACAACCTTGATCAGATCCCGGCGACGCTCTTCTGTCAACGGCGGTAACGGTACGCGTATCATATCGCCCGTGATAACAGGGTTCAAACCCAGATCGGCGTTCATGATGGCCTTTTCAATGGCGGAAACACTGCCTTTGTCGTAGGCGTTCACACTCAGCGTTCTGGCGTCAGCCACATTGATCCCGGCAAGCTTTTTGAGGGGTGTGTCACTCCCATAATAGTTCACATTGATATGTTCCAGCAGACTGGGGTGGGCGCGGCCCGTTCGAATTTTTGACATCCCGGCGTTCAACGCTTCAATGCTTTTCAACATCCGCTTGCCCGCATCACTGATAATATCTTCCATTATGCCATGGCCCTCACCGTTTTATTGCTTACCAAAGTCCCCTCATTCTCGCCCCTGACTGCTCTTGACAGAGCGCCCCCCTTAGTCATATCCAATACTCTAAGCGGCATATGATTATCCCGACAAAGCACGACTGCCGTGGTGTCCATCACGCCCAGTTTACGCTCGATCACCTCATCATAGGACAGGGAATCATAACGCATGGCCTGTTTATCCCTGACCGGATCAGAAGAATAAATACCGTCAACCTTGGTGGCCTTGATCAACAGCTCGGCGCCGATCTCAATCGCACGCAGACTGGCCGCCGAATCCGTCGTAAAAAAAGGATTGCCCGTTCCGGCCGCCATGATAACCACCCGTCCCTTTTCAAGATGGCGAACCGCGCGACGGCGAATATAATCTTCACAAACCTGATTGATTTTAAGCGCCGACATGACCCGCGCATGTAAATCAACGTGCTCAAGCGCATCCTGCATAGCCAGTGCGTTCATAATGGTCGCCAGCATCCCCATATGATCGGCGGTAACGCGATCAACCGACCCCGCAGACAGACTGGTTCCCCGAAAGATATTACCGCCGCCTATCACGATGGCAATCTGGACGCCCTGCTTATGCAATTCCCGGATCTCTCCGGCGAGCCACGCGATAATTTTCGGGTCAATGCCGTAGGCCCTGCTCCCTGTCAATGCCTCGCCGCTGAGTTTTAATAAAATCCGTTTATATCTGAATGAATCGGGCGAGGCCGCCATTATATGTTCTCCGGGGCCTCCGATTTGGCCTGCGCCATGACCTCTTTGGCAAAATTATCGGCGCGTTTCTCAATGCCTTCGCCCACTTCATAACGCAAAAAGGAGGCAACGGAGACGCCCGCCGATTTCAGTAGTGCCCCGACCGTTTGATCGGGATCTTTTACAAACGGCTGACCCAGCAGCGTCACTTCCTTAAGGAATTTCGCGAGGCGTCCCGATACCATCTTTTTGAGAATTTCAGGCGATAGCGGTTTGCCTTTTTCGGCGGCGGCCTCGGCTTCAGTAGCGGCCTGAGCCTGAAAAATTCTTTTTTCCCGTTCCAGTATGTCCGGGGACACCTGATCTTCACTAACACACAAGGGCTTGCTGGCAGCGATGTGCATGGCCAAATCCCTGGCAAGTGCATCGTCACCGCCTTCAAGTTCAACAACAACACCGATGCGCCCATTATGCAGATAGGTACCGATCTGACCGGAAAGCGTCTTTTTCTCAAAACGCCTGATCATTATCTTCTCGCCAATCTTTGAGACCAGTTGCTGACACGCTTCTTCCACCGTCTGATCGCCCAGACTGACCCCCATCAACGTCTCAACATCCTCTGGACCATGCGCCGCAACGGCCTCAATCACATTGTCGACAAACCCCAGAAAAGTTTCATCCTTGGCGACAAAATCCGTCTCACAGTTGGTTTCCAGAATGATCACCGAACCTTCATCCCGACGAATGGCAATGACGCCCTCAGCGGCAATACGTCCGGCTTTTCCGGCCGCCTTTACCGCACCCGATTTACGCATGGCTTCAATTGCCGCTTCCATATTGCCTTGCGCCTCCTGTAATGCCTGCTTGCAATCCATCATGCCTGCGCCGGTGTGCTCGCGCAGTGCTTTCACCATAGACGCTGTTATTTGCATTAGCTGTATCCTCTCACGTTTTGATTATTCCTTATTTTTTATCAATCAATTCCAACAATCCTTCTCGCTCAAAAAACCTTATCCAGCCAGACAACGGTTCCGGTTTCCCCTTCGACTTGCCCGTACTCGGGACACTGAGGGGATTTTCTTCTATGCCGGCCTTAAAATCATCCAAAGGTTTGCCATCAAATTCCTGTATTCTTCCCCAATACAACGCCCTGACCGAATTACTGCGGAAGGGTCTTTCCGGCTGCTTCAGTTTTATGATTTTCATTGTTGCGGTGTTCAGCTTTTTTTCAGTCTTGTCATCATCTACGACTGACTCTTTGACCGTTTCTGTGACCGCCTCCGTTTTCCTGTCCGCCACAATTGTTTTATCATCATCCACATTCCCGGCGTCCTTCGGGGTGGTTTTTTCCGCTGCCGGTTCCGGGGCGTCTGCCACAGCGTCTTCCGCCTTGTTCATAGACGCCTCATCACCCTTTTCCGGCGCGCCGACTCTGGTCTCATCCTTTTTGGCGGCCGCTTTTCGGGTCTTTTTCATGCTGATTTTCGCTGGATCCTCCACAACGGGTCTCCCTTCCTGATCGATTTCAATCGATTCATCGTCCATCCCGTCACCGCCAATATGCGCCATCGAATCGCGACATTCCAGAATGGCATCCGCCATGCCCCTGACATAAATTGCGATTGAACGAACCGCGTCATCGTTACCGGGAATAACATAATCAATCCTGTCCGGGTTGCTATTACTGTCAACCACACCGATTATCGGAATACCAAGCTTTACCGCCTCCTTGACGGCAATCTTTTCATAACCCACATCAATCACAAACAAGGCGTCCGGCATGCTTTTCATCTCTTTGATGCCAGATAGATTTGCCCCCAGTTTTTGCAATTCGTGCTGATACATCAGTTTTTCCTTCTTGCTGATACGCTCCATGGCGCCCTGATCCGCCAGCATCGTCTCAATTTCTTCCAGACGCTTGATAGAAGCACGGACCGTCCTGAAGTTGGTCAGCAAACCACCGATCCAGCGGCGATTGACATAAGGCATGCCGCACCGACCGGCCTCTTCGGTAATGATTTTTTGCGCCGCGCGCTTGGTTCCCACAAACAGGATGGTCCCCTTGCGGGCAACGATCTGCCCGGCAAAATTGAGGGCTTCCTGATAAAGCGGCAACGTTTTTTCAAGATTGATAATATGAATCTTGTTGCGCTTGCCGAATAGATAAGGCGCCATTGCCGGGTTCCAGTAACGGGTCTGGTGACCGAAATGTATCCCCGCCGCCAGCATTTCACGCATGGTGACATCAGACATAATTTAATTTCTCCTGTTCAGGGTTACGCCTCCGCAACTCTCTTATACCAACCCTGTTTCGGGCACCCCAATAAGATTCCGGTATGCGTGTGACAATTTTTAAGTGACAATTTGCGAAAATCGCGAACGCTTTATACCATACAAACAGCATACACCACAAATTAATTAAACTTGATGATGGGAGATCATCCTGCTTTACCCATGAGCGTAACCATAAAATGAGCGTAACCATAAAAACCCCTGAAGCCATTGACAAGATGCGGGTCGCGGGCCGGCTGGCCGCCGAGGTGCTGGAAATGATTGAGACGAGCGTCAAAAGCGGCATTACGACAGCGGAACTCGACAGGATTTGCCATGATTACATCGTCAACGAACAAAAGGCCGTTCCCGCCCCGCTCAATTATCGAGGTTTTCCGAAATCAATCTGCACCTCGGTAAATCACGTCGTTTGCCACGGGATCCCCGGCGACAAAAAGCTCCGGGACGGTGATATTATCAATATTGACGTGACGGTAATCAAAGACGGCTATCATGGCGATACCAGCAAGATGTTTTTTGTCGGACAACCTGCAATTCGCGCACGCCATCTGGTTGAGATCACCTACGAATGTATGAAGCGGGCCATTGATATTGTGCGTCCCGGCGTCTTCCTCGGTGATATTGGATATCACATTCAGACGCTTGCCGAGAAACATCGCTATTCGGTCGTCAGAGAATATTGCGGTCACGGCATCGGCGAAGCGTTTCACGAAGCCCCGCAGGTATTGCACTATGGCAAACCCGATACCGGTCTGGAACTGCAGGCCGGCATGACATTTACCATTGAGCCCATGATTAATCTGGGCAAGCCCCGGGTCAAACTCCTGTCGGACCACTGGACCGTGGTCACCCGCGATAAAAGCCTCTCCGCCCAATGGGAACACACCCTGCTGGTTACCGAAACGGGTCACGAAGTGTTAACGCGACGGGCGGAAGAACACTTTTAGCCCAAACAACTCATGGCGTCGGCAATCGCCTGGCAAACCGTCAGGACGGACTGTCGCTCACGGCTCCGCCTTGTTCCCGCTTTGCCCGGAAAAAGCGCTGGATCAATAAACGGCATTCGTCTTCCAGCACACCTTTTTTTACGCTGACTCGATGATTTAGCGCACTCACCTGCGGCACATTCAACACACTGCCGCAAGCCCCGCTGCGGGGATCATCCACCGCATACACCAGACCGGCCAGTCGCGCCTGAATCATCGCGCCGGCACACATGGGGCAAGGCTCAAGGGTGACATACATCACGGCACCGGGAAGGCGGTAATTCCCCGCCGTCCGCCCTGCCTCCCGCAGGGCGACAATCTCGGCGTGCGCGGAGGGATCACTGGAAGCTATTGACCGGTTCCGGCCCGTGCCGATTATTTTATTATCCCGCACAATGACGGCCCCGACCGGCACTTCATCATGCGCTTCGGCCTGTTGCGCCAGCGCATATGCCGCCAGCATCCATTCGCGCTCATCGTGTGTCATATTTATCCCGGGCGGGAATTATCGTACCACTCGCTCATGACTGCATTCGCAACCCCTTTCTCGCGGCGGTTTTGGAATGGGCGAAATCTTTCCCGCTATTGCAACTGCATGCCGTATTCGTTGGTTGGGTCGCGGTAGATGGAGTGATAATGCCCTTTGCTTCCCGCGCCGACCGCGCCCTGCCACTGCATTTCTATGATGACCGAGGGACCTTGAATGCGAAAATAATTGTCGTCCGACGCGTCGGCGGGGCCGTGCCAGGCGAAATAAGTTTCGTCCAGTTGACCGGATATGGTTTGCATTCGCTTTTCCGAGTTTTCATCGGGCTGCATTTTCACCCACTCGCCGATCGCATTCATCAGCAGTTCGCGCTGGGGCTCCGACCATTCCCTGACGGCGGAACCTTTGGGAGTCGGGATGTTGCCGTCTTCGCCGGGGCCGGTTTTCAGATCACGCACGCCCAGAAACAATCGCGCATCGGACTGCCGGTCTTCATTCAGCGCCTCATAAACCGCTGTCCCGGCTTTATGGGCGCGCAAAAGCGGCTGATATTTTTTCCCCTCCCAGGTGAAGTCGGTCGGCTCCGCGCCGACGAAAGTGGGAGACATGCTGACGACCTTGTTTCCTTCCAGCGCGAGGTTGAAGGCGAGGTGGTGTCCGCCGAAAGCCCATCCCCATTTTTCGCTTTCGGAGGGTTCACCGAAGAACGCCAGCCAGTAGTTGTCCGGCGTCCATTGAAGGCGACCGGCTTTGGGGTCGGATTTCAGAATGGCTTCGGCGGCGATGGTGTCGCCAGCGGCGTTATACCCCTGCGGGCTGAGCGCGGCGGAAAGAAATTTGAACATCAGTTCCCATTGGAGATCGGAGAGATCTCCGGCGCGGATTCCGGTGCGCTGAACGATGGCCGCGGGCAGATTTGACCATTTCGCACGGGCGGGATCATTGATGTCCATGACGGCGGTCACTTTTTCGGCCTGACTGAGCGAGTCCAGAAACGCACGGGCGGCGGTGACGGGCGGAGTGGAGGACCGGTCAACTTCGGGAATGGGCGCGTCATGCGCGGAGGCAATCTGCACGGACAGCGGCAGCAGGGCGAATGCGATCGCTACGAGGAGCGGGCGAAAAAAGATAGTAGAGGGCATGGCTTTGTTCCTTAAGGGTTGTGGGGAAAACGCTATCATTTTAACACAACACTTTTTATCTACGTTTGTAAAATTTTTTACATTTATATATAAAAATCAATAACCTGATATTTATCTATTACTCCCACTCAATAGTAAATGTCTGGTAAAAATTTGATTCTATTGATTTTATTTTTACTTTGAAAGTGACATTTTTAACAAGATATATCTCCATCTGACACCACTTCACAGTCACTTTCCACAACGCTTCTTACTGCCTTTTTGAAATCATAATCACTTTTTAAATCAAAATAATCCATTCCTGCAACTTCTGCATAGACCTTACCTATCGGGTCAAGACCGTGCTCACGCACAATATCATTGGCGATATAACCAAATGAAAAGACAGTGACAAAGATTAAAATTTTATTCATAGTATTTCTCCTTACGTTTTTTCCACGCTTGTGTAACTATTGCAATTCAATAGTTTACGCAATCTCTACTTGCACATTGTGCGACGAAAAACGTGCATAAACAATGTACGTTCTTCTGTTCTTTCGTTCACTTGTTCTTTTGTGTCACTCGTCTGCCAAACTGTGCTTGCTGCACATCTAACTCGCCAGGTTCTGCAGCTTGTTTCACCTTACGCCGCACGTCAGCAACTTCTTCTTCGCTGTTAAGTTTGATGGCATTCTTACCCTTGGCAAACTCCAAAGGTTTGCTTCCATAACGCACTACAAGGTTTATCTTTCCATCTACGCCAGCAGTCCACCAACGCTTAACACACCTGGCAGCTTCAACTTTCTGTTGGTTGCCTTCAGCATCAATAACCCATTTGTGCTGCGTAGGCGTGTAGTCTTTGTTGGCTGCAAACTGGATTTGTTCGTCAATCTTCGCTACTGGTTTACGACGACGCACAGCGATTGGATTGTTGTTTTAAAGTGGCCTAGACGCCACAAAATTCAGCGTATCAAGTACAGTCATAACAGCCTCCCTGGTTGCTAAAAGCATTGTGCTTTCAGAGTTCAGAAGCTGTCATCCGACATTTAGTCGTGTATTTTCAGAAAATCTTCCAGTGTTGATTTACGGGTACTTGTTTCTGTTTGCACATTTCTACGAATGCCATCTATTGCACGTTCAACAACACTTGGTTTCACATCAATCTTCTTTGCGACACGGCCGCGTTCCCTCTTTGTCTGTCGAGACTGCGCGATGTTACCAGCCGCGGCAACCGAACCAAATCGGCACTTAAACCGTCACCAGCTTCAAAGCTGATATCCCTATCAAATTACTCTACCAGGCCCGGATTAGAGTGCGGAATGTCTTGCAGTATCTCCAGTGCATCCTCACAAAGGCTTTCACTCTTGGCGTAGGACTTCTTTGCAGCAGGATGCTTGCCCTCAGTGCTGTAACCTTCAGCACGATTGCAGTAGGACGTCGCGTCTTTCAGCTTCTCCTCGTAACGCTGCTTTAACTCAGTTGGTTTGTCTTTAAGCTCATCACGTAGCTCAGGCTACTCATGCCATTCAGCTTCTATTTGGTTGTACTCATCTTCACTCAACCAACGTTCAAGCTGACGATTTTGTACCTTAATCTCCACGTCTTAGTATTTCAGCGATAGCGTCAAGTTTTTCCAGTTTCTGCTGTTCTTCTTTGGTGAGTTCCGTGCGCCCTGGATTTGCTTTATCAATGCGTTCTTGCCGTAGCTTACGGAGATCGCTGGTCGTTTTCTTCTGATTCTTGTACCACTCGTTCATTCCCTTAACCCTCGGCAACATCTGCGTAGAGCTGCTTCTGAAAATCCACAAAGGTGCTTTGTATCTCTTGCGCTGAGCCAAGTTCTGTCTCTGCCGCATGGATAGTTCCGTATTTTGCAGTCAGCACACGGCTAAGATTACCTATATCGAGTTCGTCCACGCCTTCTTTAACGTAGTTTCGCAGTACGTATCCAACAAACGCTTTCTGCCTTGAATTAAGAAAGTTGTAGATATTGTCTTTGTTGGTTTCCACACGCGCGGCGCGTGTCACCGGTGTTTTGGCGTAGGCTATGTATTCAAGCACATCAAACAAGTCGCTGTCTTCGGCATTTATGAGTTCTTGCAGTTTCTTTAAATCGTCTTTGTAACAACCGGCATCTTCAAGTTTCTTTAGAAGTTCTTTGCGTGTCATTGGATTTGCCCAAAGAGTTCTTAGTCGCTTTTCACTTTCCAGAAGCTCCGGCAGCTTGATCGTATCAAATAGTCGCTTAAGAAATTCTGCCGCGCTGATAGGCTTGCCATCAACATAGAAACAGGTGCTGCTCATGCTTTGCAGTTCGCGCACTTTTCCGTCACTGAGCCGAATGCGAAGTTTTGGCTTTGTTGGCGTGTCTTCGTCCCCGTCACCGCCGCCGTTTTCAGTATCGCCACCGGTTTCCGTATCACCTTCTGTATCGCCTCCTTCTATGTCTACCGGTTCACCATCCCATTCCGCATCATTGAACAAGTAATATGCGCTGACAAAGTCAACGATAGTGAAGTAATGTTTTCCTTCAAACAGACGGGTTCCACGTCCAATAATTTGCTTGAATTCAATCATGCTGTTTACCGGGCGCAGTAGAACAATATTCCTTACATTCCGCGCATCAACTCCGGTTGTAAGCTTTTGGCTTGTTGTAAGGATTGTCGGGATAGACTTATCGTTATCTTGAAATTGTTTTAGATATGTATCGCCCATCGCGCCATCATTCGCCGTTACGCGCACACAGTAATCCACACTGGCGCTATCCGCTTCCTGGTTGATCATATCCCGCACTAACCCGGCATGTGCTTGATCCGCACAGAACACGATTGTTTTTTCATTTTGATTGATCGCGGCAAGCATATCTTGCACACGCTTGCGTTCGCGTGCTTCAATAACAATACGCTTATTGAAATCTCTTTCCTCGTAGATGCGGCCTTCTTCTACTTCACCTTCAAGCACTTCGTCATCGCTTGTATAGACGTACTCATCTATGGTTGTCTGGATACGCTTTACTTTGAACGGCGTTAAGAAGCCATCCTGTATGCCTTCTTTAAGGCTGTATGTGAATACCGGTTCGCCAAAGTAATCATACGTGTCTGTATTTTCTGTACGCCTGGGTGTGGCGGTTAAGCCCAGGTGAACGGCGTTGCTGAAATGATCCAATATGCCGCGCCATGTGCTTTCGTCATTCGCGCCGCCTCTGTGGCACTCGTCAATGATGACCAAATCAAAGAAATCCGGTTCGTATTCGCCAAAATACGGCTTGCCTTCTTCGCCACTCATAAAGGTTTGGAAGATGGTAAAGAACACACTGCCGTTCCTGGGAACTTCGCCGCGTTTTGCAATATCGCCGGGATTGATACGCACCAGCGCCGCCGCGTCAAACGCGCCAAAAGCCAGGTAAGCCTGGTCAGCAAGTATGTTTCTATCTGCCAGGAACAATATGCGGGGCTGTCGTTTGCCGTCTTTCCGCCGTGTCCAACGGCTTTTAAACAGCTTCCATGCGATCTGAAACGCGATAAAGGTTTTGCCGGTACCGGTCGCAAGCGTGAGCAGCACACGTTGCTTATCTTCGGCGATTGCCTCAACAGCGCGGTTGACAGCCAGCTCCTGGTAATAACGTGTTTGCTTCATACCGTTCATATCTTCAAACGGCACAGCGTTAAATCGTTTTAGCCACGCGTTGACTTCACCAAAATTGCGTTCCCAAAGCTCTTGTGGCGAGGGAAACTGTGTGACTTTCGCTTCCGTGCCGGCTTTGTGGTTTATCTCGTAGATTTCTTTGCCGTTGGCGGCGTAGCTGGCAGGTAGTTGTAGTTTCTCTGCGTACAATTTGGCTTGCGCAACACCTTCGCTTACGTCCAGCTCGTTGCTTTTGGCTTCTACGACCGCGAGTTTGATGTTTTTATACTCAAGCACGTAATCCGCTTTAAGCTGTCCGGTACGAATACCGCCTGCCCGAATTTCGCCGGCGTTAATGTTGTATTCACGCCTTACACGCACGCCGGTTTCTATACTGCTAGTCCAACCGGCGGCTTCAAGCTGTTTGTCTATGAGTTCCGCACGTGTATCCGCTTCGTTCATGCCGACTCACCTGGCTGTAGCTCTTGCGCGAGGATTGCCGATTTAAGCGCCACATAGTTTGCTTTTTTTGCTTCTGCTAGTTTAATTGCCTTATCAATCTCGGTAAAAGCCGTATCAAGTTTAGCAACGATGCGTTGTTGTTCTTCAAGCGGGGGGAGTGGAATTGGTATGGTACGTAGTTGAGCTTGATTAAGTTTTGGAACTGTAAGCCCAGTAACCCATGGACTTAAATCAATAGACGTTAAATAGTATGTTAACCATTCATGTGTAACGATATTACTTATAGGACGAAGAACATGTGCGTGGTTGTTTACCCAAGTCTGTCCTTCAATTATGAAAGCAGTTTTTTCACCAGCTTCCCACTTTGCACCATCTTCGCCAACTAAGATTAGTTTTTCATCAAATATATAATCTGCAACCCAATCAACTATTCCAGTAGCCCCATAGTAAGGGATATCGCCCTTTTCACGATACTTCTTAGTTATAGGCCTTCTTAATTTATCAAGTATCTCACAAACATCACCAAGCTTTACAGTCTTCCACATCACAGCGACTCCTTGACCGCTTGCAATGCTTCAGTCGCTTGTGCGTCCAGTTCTTCAATCTCGGCGATGATTTGTTGCGGCGTGCGTGTGTCAAGTTCTTCAACACGGTTGGGGTTGTTGACTGTTAAATCCCATGTGTCTTTGTCTATATCTTCCACGCCGACGCACCAGCTATTTTCACCGGGCTGTTGCGTCCTGGCCATATCGACAAACTCGGCCAGGTCGCCTTCGTTCAACGGGTTTGTCTTACCCATGTTTCTGCCTGCGTTCAGTTGGTAGTACCAGATTTTTTTGGTTGGTCTGCCTTTCTCAAAAAACAGCACAACCGTCTTGACGCCGGTGCCCAGGAACACACCACCGGGCAAATCAAGCACAGCAAACAAGTTACATTCTTCAAGCAGTTGTTTGCGCAGTGCCACGCTTGCATTGTCTGTGTTGCTAAGAAACGTGTTCTTGATAACAACGCCACAGCGTCCGCCAGTCTTTAGTATTTTGATGAAGTGCTGCAGGAAAAGATAGGCCGTTTCGCTTGTTTTAATCGGGAAATTCTGCTGTATCTCCGCCCGTTCCTTGCCACCAAAAGGCGGGTTCGCAAGCACAACGTCCACCCTGTCTTTCTGCTGTATATCCGCAAGGTTTTCGGCAAGCGTATTGGTATGCACAATGTTTGGTGCTTCAACACCGTGTAGTATCATATTCATAATACCAATCACGTAGGCCAGGCTTTTCTTTTCTTTTCCGTGGAACGTATTGGTTTGGAGTATGCCGTATTCGGCAGCGCTTAGCTCTTTGCTGTGACGCATCCAGTCATACGCTTCACACAAAAAACCGGCACTGCCTGCGGCACCGTCATAGACTGTTTCGCCAATCTCGGGGTTGATGATTTTGACGATACTTTTGATAAGCGGACGCGGCGTATAGTACTCACCGCCATTACGCCCGGCGTTACCCATGTTCTTAATCTTGTCTTCATACAAACTACTGAGTTCGTGCTTGTCTGCATTGCTTAAAAATTTGAGTTCATCTACCTTGTTGATAACGTCACGCAATGCGTAACCGCTCTGTAGCTTGTTTCGTAACTCGCTGAAGATTTCGCCAATCTTGTAGTTTATGCTCCGCGGGTTATCTGTGGTTTGCCTAAAACTCGCAAGATGTGGAAACAGTTTGTGATTGACAAAATCACATAAGTCGTCGCCGGTGAGTGCCGTATTATAATCAAGCGTTCCATCTGCCCGGCGAGGTGCCGCCCACGCTTGCCAGCGAAACTCACCATCAATGATACGAGTGTATGCGGCAGCATCAAGCCGGGCGGCTTTCACTTTATCGGATTCAAAATCATCCAGGTATTTAAGAAAAAGCACCCAGCTTGTCTGTTCAATATAGTCAAGTTCACTGCTGCAACCGGCGTCTTTCCACAGTGTGTCGTCAATATTACGAAAGGCGGCTTCATACATGGGCGAGTAATCCTGCAGGTTATTTTGATTTTGGCTTACGTCCTTCAGCCAGGCGCCGCTTTTTCAGCGCCATGGTTTTGCTTGCGAGTCACCACGATTTTCAGTGGCGGCGTTTTGTATAACTGTAAGAAAAATCTTCAATCCAATCAATGTGCCTGAAAAAAGGAAAAACTACTCCCACTCAATCGTGGCCGGGGGCTTCCCCGAAATATCGTAGGTAACGCGCGAGACACCTTTAATTTCATTGATAATACGATGGGATACCCTGGCCAGAAAATCGTATGGCAGTTGTGCCCAGTGCGCGGTCATAAAATCCACGCTGACCACCGCGCGCAGGCAGATAACATGGCCGTATCTGCGGGTATCGCCCGTCACGCCCACCGAGCGGACGGGCAGAAACACGGCAAAGGCCTGACTGACATTATCGTAAAGATCGTGTGTACGCAGTTCCTCGATGAAGATATGATCGGCAAGCCGTAATAAATCGGCATACTCCTTTTTTACCTCGCCCGGAATACGCACCCCCAGACCGGGCCCCGGGAAGGGGTGCCGATAGACCATCTCCTTCGGCAAACCAAGCTGTATGCCCAGCTTTCTGACTTCATCCTTGAACAATTCGCAAAGGGGCTCAAGGAGTTTCATATTCATGGTATCGGGCAGGCCGCCGACATTATGATGTGATTTGATCACATGCGCCTTGCCGGTACCGGCGCCAGCGGATTCGATCACATCGGGGTAGATCGTCCCCTGCGCCAGCCACTTTATCCCTTCAAGGCGATGCGCCTGCTCCTCAAACACCCGGATAAATTCACGCCCGATAATTTTGCGTTTGTCTTCCGGGTCCTCAATGCCTTTGAGTTTCTTGAGGAAGCGCTGCCCGGCGTCAACCCGGATCACGCGAATGCCCATATTATCGGCGAAAGTCTCCATGACCTGATCGCCTTCGTGCAGCCGCAACAGACCATGATCAACGAAAATACAGATCAGTCGATCCCCTATCGCCTCATGCAGGAGTGCGGCAAGGACAGCCGAATCAACGCCGCCGGACAAGGCCAGTAAAACGCTGTCATTGCCGGTCTGTTCTTTGATGCGGGCAATGATATCCCCGGCGATGTTTTCCGTCTTCCAGAGTGCGCGGCAACCGGCTATGTCATGCAGGAAACGCTGCAATATGGTGCGCCCCTGCGCCGTGTGGGTCACCTCCGGGTGAAATTGCAGACCGTAAAATCCGCGCGTCTCATCGGCCATACCCGCAATCGGCGCGTTGTCACTTGAAGCGATGACCTTGAAACCTTCAGGCAGACTCTCGACACGGTCCCCGTGGCTCATCCAGACATCCAGCAGACCATGGCCCTCGGCGTTCGTCTCATCCTGTATGCCTTGCAGCAGACGGGAATGACCGCGCGCCCTGATCCGGGCATGACCAAACTCATGCCGTTCGGCGCTAACGACCGTGCCGCCGAGTTGCACAGCCATGGTTTGCATACCGTAACAAATCCCCAGCAAAGGCCGCCCCATTGTAAAAACCGCGGCAGGTACGCGGCGGTTGCTGGACGCCGTAACGGACTCCGGCCCGCCGGAAAGAATGATCGCTCCGGGATTAAAATCCCTGAGCGCCTGTTCATCCATGTCAAAGGGATGAATTTCACTATAGACGCCCGCCTCGCGAACACGTCTGGCGATGAGCCACGTGTATTGAGAACCGAAGTCCAGAATCAGGATTCGTTCCGAATGGATATCCTGTACCATGGTCGTGTGGCAGACATTACAAAAATGGATTTTTTACGCTCGGAGAATCCGTCAAACTACATACGGTAATTGGGCGGTTCCTTGGTGATGGTGACGTCATGCACATGACCTTCCTTGAAGCCAGCATTTGTTAATTTGACGAAACGCGCCTTTGTGCGAAGTTCGGGCAGATTCGCGCAACCCGTATAACCCATCGCCGCACGTATGCCGCCGGTCAGTTGATGTACAATGGCCGATACCGGGCCTTTATAGGGAACACGGCCTTCAATACCTTCCGGCACCAGTGCCCCCACCTCGTCCTTTTCCTGAAAATAACGATCCGACGAACCATACTGTTGCGACATGGCCCCCAGTGAACCCATACCGCGATAGAGCTTGTAGGATCTGCCCTGATAAAGTTCCACCTCGCCAGGCGCTTCTTCAGTTCCGGCAAACAAACCGCCGGTCATGACGCTGCGGGCGCCGGCGGCAAGCGCCTTTGCAATATCACCCGAATAGCGAACACCGCCATCAGCAATAATCGGCACCTCCCGCTTTTCAAGCGCGGTCGCCACATTAACGATGGCCGTGATTTGCGGCATGCCGACCCCGCTGACGACGCGGGTCGTACAAATGGACCCGGGGCCGATCCCCACCTTAACGGCATCTGCCCCCGCCTCAGCCAGCGCGACGGCGGCGTCGGCGGTAGCGATATTGCCGCCGATCACCTGGGTGTCCCTGAAACTTTTTTTAATCCACCGGACCATTTCCAGCACCCCTCTGGCGTGACCGTGCGCGGTATCGACCACAATAACATCAACGCCGGAATCGACCAAAAGCTCAACGCGTTCCATTGAGGTTTTGCCCACGCCGACCGCCGCGCCCGTGCGCAGGCGTTCCGCAGAATCAAGACAGGCATCGGGATATTCCGACGCCTTCTGCATATCCTTTACCGTAATCAAACCGACGAGCCGAAACGCGTCGTCCACAACAAGCACTTTCTCAATACGATATTTATGTAACAACCGGTGTATTTCATCCTTGCCAGCGCCTTCCTTCACGGTAACCAGTTTATTTTTACGGGTCATGATATTTTTAACGGGATCATCCAGCTTCTTTTCAAAACGCAGGTCCCGACCGGTAACAATCCCAAGCAACTGATTCCCCTCAACCACCGGCACACCAGAGATATTTTTTACGCGTGTCAGCTCAATCACATCACGAATACTGGTATCGGGGCCAACGGTCAACGGTTCCTTGATGACGCCGCTTTCATACTTCTTGACCCGCCGCACATGCCTTGCCTGCATCTCGGGGCTCATATTTCTGTGAATAATACCGATACCACCCTCCTGGGCCAGAGCAATCGCCAGCGCGGATTCCGTTACGGTATCCATGGCGGCGGAAATAATGGGAATGTTAAGCGCAATCTCGCGCGTCAGCGGCGTCTTCAGGGAGGCATCCTTCGGCAGGACTTCGGAGTAATCCGGTATCAATAATACATCATCAAAGGTCAGGGCTTCTTCGGTAAATATCATGATGGCTAAGGTACCGTTTCCGGTGTTTCAGGGTGAACCCCCAATTATAATAGCTCCCTGTACATCGGCAAGCATTCTTGACATTTTGTTTTGAAATTACCGGCACTTTAATTCATATTATGAAACCATGCCGGTGACAAACCCTTCCCCCGATGAGATTTATACGGTCAGCCGTTTGAATCGCGAGGTGCATACCGTATTAAAGGACGGCTTCCCGACACTTTGGGTGGAAGGCGAGATATCCAGTCTTGCCAGACCGGTATCGGGACATCTTTATTTCACACTTAAAGACGCCGCCGCCCAGGTCAGATGCGCCCTGTTCAGGAACCGCCGCAGCGGGTTACGCTTTGAACCCGAAGACGGCCTGCAAGTGCTGGCCAGAGCGAATATCGGCCTGTATGAAGGACGCGGCGAATATCAACTTGTCATCGATTCGCTGCAGGCCGCTGGCGCTGGCGATTTGCGATTGGCCTTTGAAGCCCTGAAACAAAAACTCGCTACCGAGGGACTGTTTGATAACCGGCACAAAAAACCGTTGCCGCCGTTTCCGAACACCATCGGGGTGCTGACCTCCACAAGCGGTGCGGCGATCCGCGATATTTTGAGCGTATTGCGGCGCCGTTATCCGTATGGCGGGGTTATCGTCTATCCCACCCTCGTCCAGGGCGCTGGCGCCGCCGATAAAATCGCGGACGCGATCAAACGGGCTGACCGACAAAAAAAGTGTGATGTCCTGATCCTTGGCCGCGGCGGTGGTTCACCGGAAGACATGCAGCCCTTTAACGAAGAGACGGTGGCGCGCGCCATTTTTGGCTGCAAGACCCCGCTGATATCGGGCATTGGTCATGAAATTGATTTCACCATCGCCGATTTTGTCGCCGATGAAAGGGCGCCGACACCTTCCATCGCGGCTGAACTGGTCAGCCCGGATTCGGACGAGCTTGTCGCGCAGTTGCGGGACTATGCCGGGCGCATGGAGCGCCTGCAACGACAGCGCATTAAACAGCAACATCAGCACATTGCGCTGTTGTCGCGACGTCTGCCGCACCCGGCGCGTTATCTTCGGCAACGGATGCAGAAAGTGGATGAATATTCATTACGACTGGGGCACCGGATCGAACAGAAAATCACCCGGAGTAAAATCGCGCTGGGCAAACAGGTGGCGGCGATCGAGCGGCAAAACCCCTCACGACGAATCATCGATCAAAGACAACGATTGAATACCGTCTGGCAGTGGTTGCACCAGGCAATGCTCGCCATTGTGGAAGACGCGAAACGGCGCGTGGTCCTGCAGCGACAAATCCTGCAGACGGTCGGTCCTGTCGCCACTCTGGAAAGGGGCTATGCCGTGGTGACGGAAACCCGCTCCGGGAACATCGTCAAAGACGCACGCGAAATGAAAACGGGTGATCGCCTGAATATCCGTTTGGCAAAGGGCGAGATCCGCTCCACTGTAGACAGAATCCGCAAAGTTTGATCAGCGTTGTTCCCGCACGACCGGGCGGCAGTCTTTCCCGTCTGCGAAGGATGAGAATAGACGCGAGTGATCGCGTTTCCAGGGCATTGCGCGGGTCTGGCATGCGTATTCGACAAAAAATGAACCAGGAAACGTCCGTTTGGCGTTTTCAGAAACAGGGCGATTCATCCTCCGCCGACATCGCCCGGCAATCCCCGGCCAAATATTTTGACGGTATCCCTTGCAAAATTTGCAAACCAAAACTTGCAAACCGGGGAAGCGTCAGTATAAAATGGCCGGAACACAACTTTAAGATTACCCCAAACCGCTGTTGCCGGTAAAAAATCAGTAAGGATTCACAGGAGTCATCCAATGACAAAAAAAGTAAAAGAAAAACGGGGGCGCCACCTCAAACCAAAGGCGGGGCTTGAGCCGCGTGCGGAAAAAAACGTTACAGACTCGCCTTCCGGCAACCTTGGCCGCACCCGCCGCACACTGCTGAAAAAGACCGGCGCCGCTACGGCGGCGCTGGCGACGTGGCTGTTGCCGAAACAGTGGCAAAAACCGGTCATCGGCGTCGTCGCCCTGCCCACCCATGCCCAGACCTCCCCCGTCACACCGGTCATTACCATTTTTATAGGCAACAACCCCTTGACCCCGATGACCAGCGCTAGCGTGGTCGCCGGGGGAAGTATCACGATCACCCTCAGCGCCGTCCCGGCGGCGCCGAACGATATTTCGCTGAAACTCCTGGTGAGCACCGTGGGCGCGACATATTCACAGCTCCCCGACCGGACCGACGGCGATTACTTCATCGAGAGCCCTTTCGAAAGGGGATCGCAGTCTAATACGGGGGGTGGTAGTATTTTGGTAAATGGCCGCGCCAGACTCCCCGGGGGCGCCACCGAAATCACCATGGAATTTGTGACCACCCTTGACAACGACACCGAACCAGAGATTGTGGTAGTCGGCCTGCTCGGGGACGTCGGCTATACCCCCGGCACGATCCGGCAAGTGAACCTCACCATCGATCCGCGCCAGCCGCCGCTCCCGGTCACCACCACCGCCCCCTGAGCCTGCCCCCCGGCGACACGCCCGTTGCGCCCCCCCGCTTTCTCGGGGGCGACGGAAATGGTCCTGAGCCTGCCCCCCGGCGACACGCCCGTCGCCAGGGCAATATCCGGCTAAACCATTTGACGGTATCCCTTGCAAAATTTGCAAACCAAAACTTGCAAACCGGGGAAGCGTCAGTATAAAATGGCCGGAACACGACTTGATTACCCCAAACCGCTGTTGCCGGTAAAAAATCAGTAAGAATTCCAGGAGTCATCCAATGACAAAAAAAGTAAAAGAAAAACGGGGGCGCCACCTCAAACCAAAAGCGGGACTTGAACCGGGCACGGAAAAAAACGTTACAGACTCGCCTTCCGGCAACCTTGGCCGCACCCGCCGCACACTGCTGAAAAAGACCGGCGCCGCTACAGCGGCGCTGGCGACGTGGCTGTTGCCGAAACAGTGGCAAAAACCGGTCATCGGCGTCGTCGCCCTGCCCACCCATGCCCAGACCTCGCCAGACCCGTTGCCGGTCATGACCATTTCTGCCGATGCGGACCGCGTGCGCCCCGGGGGATCTGTCACCATCACCGTCGAAACCACCAACTCCCAGCCAGTGTCAGAGGATATTGAGCTGCGCCTCATAGTGAGCAGCGCCATAGGCGTGACATTTGGCGAGATCGACGGCGATTACTTCATCAAGAGCCCTTTCCTATTTGGCGAGGAGCGTACGGTTAGCGGTAACCTGGAGGTGGATGGCCGCGCCAGACTCCCCAAGGACGCCATCAAAATCGCCATGGAATTTGTCGCCGTCGACGACGGCGACACCGAACCGGAAACTGTGTCAGTAAGACTGGATGATACGTCCTCTGGCTATTCCGTCGGCACGATCCGGCAAGTGGACCTCACCATCGATCCGCGCCAACCGCCGCTCCCGGTCACCACTGCGGCCAGCACCACGCCGGCGCCGCGGCGTCCGGGTGCGCCGAGCGGCTTGATGGCGATGGCCGAGAGCGTCCGCCAGATTGACTTGATCTGGAACGCGCCAGCCGATGACGGCAACAGCCCGATAACCGGCTACCGCATTCAAGCGTCCGAAGACGGTGGAATATCTTTCAGAACCCTGGAAGACGACACTGGCGACGCGACAACGGGCTACAGCCACACAGGCCTGACCGGGGGCGTGACCCGCCACTACCTCGTGTTTGCTATCAACGCAGTGGGGGTAGGGGCGGAGGCCTCCGCAATGGCGACAACCTTTCCTGCGACGGTGCCCGGAGCACCAGTGCTGAGCGCGGTCGCTTCAGGGAGCGTCCGCAAAACGCTGACCTGGACGGCACCCGACGACGGCGGCAGCCCGATAATCCGTTATATATTTGAGACGCATGCAGATTTCACCATTACCGAAACACTCCCAAGCACAGCGCGGAGCCGTGATGGTGTTCAAACTGTTTCCTACCGCGTACGCGCAGAGAACGCAGTGGGCGCAGGAGCGTGGTCCGCACTGCTATAGCACACTTCCTGCCCAATCGGCCGCGCTGACCGACACGCCCGGCGCCCGGCAATCCCCGGCCAAACCATTTGACGGTATCCCTTGCAAAATTTGCAAACCAAAATTTGCAAACCGGGGACGTCAGTATAAAATGGTCGGAACACAACTTGATTACCCCAAACCGCCGTACAGGTAAAAAATCAAGAGGAATAAATGATGAAAAAAGAAAACAAACAGGGGCGTGGCCTTCCAAAGGCAGGCCTTGAGCCAAAAGCGGGCCTTGAACCAAAGGCAGGGCTTGAGCCGCGTGCGGAAAAAAACGTTACAGACTCGCCTTCCGGCAACCTTGGGCACACCCGCCGCAAACTGCTGAAAAAGACCGGCACCGCCACCGCCACGGCGGCGCTGGCGACGTGGCTGTTGCCGAAACAGTGGCAAAAACCGGCCATTGACGCCGTTGGCCTGCCCGTCCATGCCCAGACCTCACCCGCGGGCAGCACCACGGCGGCAACCACCCTCACCACGTTGCCGGTATTAACGCTGGAGTTGGGGGGCTCCAGTGACTCTTTGAGAGTCAAGGCTGACGGGGCAGTATCCTCCGCTATCCGGGTTAATCTCAGCGTATCAGGGTCAAGCGCGTCAGCGTCAGGGCCAATCACGGTTGCTATTGCCAGCCCGAGGGATTACACGATCTCCGCAGACCCGGCCGCTGCTTTACAGAATCTAGCGAATGCAATAAATTTCCAATTCACCGGCACACAGGTGGATTTAGGTGTAACAAGAGTCAACACGGGGATAACGTTTAGCTTTACCCTTGAAGAGGGCGAGGGCTATACGGTCGGCACACCTGCCGGGGTCACTATCGACCCGGGCCAGCCACCGCTCCCGGTCACCACCACGGTGGCGGGCACCACCACCGCGGGCACCACCGCGGGTACCACCACGGTGGCGCCGGGGGCGCCGAGCGCACCGCGTTCGTTGACTGTTTCGATCAGTAGCAATAGCGATACTGATATGGCCCTCATTGACTGGGTCACTCCGCTTGATAACGGCAACAGCCCGATAACCGGTTACAGAATCGAGGTCTCCACAGACGGGACGACGTTTACCGTGCTGGTGTCCAACACGGGGATTACCCGTACGGAATACACCCATTCGGTGCCGCGGGGTGGGAATTTGGGGAGCCATTACCGCGTGTCGGCGATCAATGATGAGGGCGTTGGACAGCCCTCTCAGGAAATGGCGATAATTACGCCGAGGGCGCCGACCAACCTGGTGGCGACGGCCGTCAGCGCCACGCGCATTGACCTGACCTGGACGGCCCCGCCTGACAACGGCAGCCCACCGATAACCGGTTACCGAATAAACGTACAGGAACTTTCATCGGGGGATCGCAATGTGATAGACACGATGGGCACGGCCACGACTTACAGCCACACCGATTTGACCGAAGGCACGACATATCTGTACGCAGTAAGGGTACGCACCCAGCTTACTGATGGCTTCCGTTCTGATCGGGTGCTGGCGACCACGCTGACGTCGTCGTTGCCGGGCGTGACCACGCCCGCCCCGGCCCCACTGCCGGTATTAACGCTAGAGTTGGGGGACTTCAATGACTCTTTGATCGTCAACGCTGACAGGGCAGTATCCCCCGCTATCCTGGTTAATCTCAGCGTATCAGGGTCAAGCGCGATTGTTATTCAGGAGGATTACGAATTATTCGGAGCCACCGCCTTACAGAATACAGGTAATGAACTGGAATTCGTATTCTCTACCGGCACAGAGACAGAGTTAAATGTAGACATATTCCCCCGGGCGATAAACCGGGGGATAACGTTTAGCTTTACCCTTCGCCCTGGCGAGGGCTATACGGTCGGCACACCTGCCGTGGTTACCCTCGCCCCGCCGACCACCGCCGCCCCCACCACTGCCGCCCCCTGAACCTGCCCCCGGGCGGTACGCCCCCCGCTTTCGCGGGGGCGACGGAAATGGTCCTGAACCTGCCCCGGCGACACGCCTGTCGCCACGGGAATATCCGGCCAAACCATTTGACGGTATCCCTTGCAAAATTTGCAAACCAAAATTTGCAAACCGGGGAAGCGTCAGTATAAAATGGCTGGAACACAACTTGATTACCCCAAACCGCCGTACAGGTAAAAAATCAGGAGGAATAAATGATGAAAGAAGAAAACAAACAGGGGCGTGGCCTTCCAAAGGCAGGCCTTGAGCCAAAAGCGGGGCTTGAGCCGCGTGCGGACGGCGACGTGACGGATTCCGGCTCACCCCCCCCCCCCCCCCCCCCCCATTCTCGGGTTGACGGCAAGCGCCGTACACTGCTGAAAAAGACCGGCACCGCCACCGTCACGGCGGCACTGGCGACGTGGCTGTTGCCGAAACAGTGGCAAAAACCGGCCATCAACGCCGTCGGCCTGCCCGTCCATGCCCAGACCTCACCCGCGGGCAGTACCACAGCGGCAACCACCCTCACCCCGTTGCCGGTATTAACGCTAGAGTTGGGGGGCGAAACGGTAATCCCGGGCTTCTCCACTTTGACCATCAACGCGGACGAGGAGGTATCCCCCGCTATCCGCCAGGTTAATCTCCGCGTATCAGGGTCAGACACTATTACTACCAAGGATTACCGGATCTTCGCACCCATAGCAGCCTCCTTACAGAATAGAAATAATGTAGTGGAATTCGTATTCTCCGGCACAAAGATAGAGCTCCTTATAGACATAGACAGACCGGCGATAACGTTTAGCTTTACCCTTCGCCCTGGCGAGGGCTATACGGTCGGCACAGATAACGTGGTCACCATCGCCCCGCCGACCACCGCTGCCCCCACCACCGCTGCCCCCACCACCGCCGCCCCCTGAGCCTTCCCCGGGCGGTACGCCCCCCGCTTTCGCGGGGGCGACGGAAATGGTCCTGAGCCCGCCCCCCGGCGGCGCACGGGCGGGCATACGGTAACCCCGTCGGCACGGACGGCGATGGCCTGTTCATTGACGGGAGGGATCCATGCCGGGGCTCTTCCGGACAATCCGGTAAAAAATCACAGAAGAGAAACGGCGCGACACGTTGACCTCAAAGGTCCGGAAGACAATCCGTTTTCAGGCAATGGCCCTCTTGAGCGTGCCGATCAGGATAAAGGGGGCTTATATCGCCTTGCCGACAGCCTGTAAATCGGCATGATAGGAAGAGCGCACCATCGGGGCGCTGGCGACGTTGATGAAACCCAGCGCCTCCGCCTGTTGACCCAGCGCCGCAAATTCGTCTGGATGGACAAAGCGCGCCACCGGCAGATGATAACGGCTTGGTTGCAGATATTGCCCCAGCGTGACCATGTCGCAGCCATGCGCCCTTAAATCCCGCAGCGTTTCCCTTACTTCGTCCGGGCGTTCTCCCAACCCCAGCATCAAACCGGATTTGGCAGGGATATTGCCCCCGCTGATCGCCTTGAATTTTTCAAGCAGGCTCAGGGACGCCTGATAATCCGCACCGGGGCGGACCTGCGGATACAAACGCGGGACCGTTTCAAGATTGTGATTGAACACATCCGGCCAGGATTTCCCGAGAATGTTCAGCGCGGTATCTATCTTTGAGCGAAAATCGGGCACGAGTATTTCAATCCTGACTTCTGGACACGCCTGCCTGATCTTCTCAATGCACGCGACAAAATGACCGGCGCCCCGGTCCAGCAGATCATCGCGGTCCACCGAGGTGATCACGACATAATTCAGGCGCATCAGCCTGATCGCCCGTGCCAGGTTGGCCGGTTCGGTGTCGTCCGGAGGCCGTGGCCTGCCGTGCGCCACATCACAGAACGGGCAACGCCTTGTGCAGGTATCGCCCAGGATCATGAAGGTCGCCGTGCCGCGTTTGAAACACTCACCCAGATTGGGGCAGGATGCTTCCTCGCAGACGGTGTGCAGTTTATTTTCGCGAATTAATTTTTTGAGCGTCGTCACTTTCGGATCAACAGGCGCTTTGGCCCGGATCCAGTGCGGTTTACGGGGCGGTTCATCGTGCGACGAAATCACCCTGACGGGTATTTTATTTGTCTTGAGCTTCCCGCGTCTGGCGCGGTCGGGCGGTCTATAGGTGTTGTCCTGATACATCAGTGATGACGCCCCGCGGGCGGCTTGTCGGTTTTATCCAGGTGCCGGATTAAATAATGAGGCAGCGTTTCCTTGACCCGCGCCACCGGCATACTGTTAATGAAATCGGACAGCCGGACGCATTTCATACGGGCGTATCCGCAGGGGTCAATGTCACTGAAAGGCGCGAGGTTCATATCGACATTCAACGCCAGACCATGATAGGTGCGCCCCCCGCGAACCCGAATACCCAGCGCGGCTATTTTGTTTCCCCGGATATAAACGCCCGGTGCGCCCGCTTTACGCTCGGCGCCGATACCGCAGGCCGATAAATAATCAATCAGCGATTGTTCTATCAACCAGACCAGTGTTTTTACCTTGTAGGGGCGTTTATTCAGATCAATCATCAGATAGGCGATTAATTGTCCCGGCCCATGGTAGGTGATCTGACCGCCCCGGTCTGTTTTGACCACGGGGATACGATGACGGCTGTGCCGATGGCGTTGCCGGTCGGCCGATAAACCGAGCGTATAGACTGGCCGGTGCTCAAGCAGCCAGATCTGATCACCTGCTGTCGCGTGGCGCGTTTGATTGAACTCCTGCATGGCAGCGTAAGTCTCGGCGTAGTCCTTCAACCCCAGGTCTTTAACCTGAATGCTCACAACGCTATCAATACCTTTTCATGCGCGGTCAGCTCAAAATAAATGTTATCAAGCTGCCGGCGGCTCCCGGCGGTGATGGTCACGGTCACGGAAACATATTTACCCGTCCGTCCCGGGCGGCTCCTGACCGCCTCCGCCGACAACGCGGGAGAATGTTTTTTCAAGATATTGAACACCAGCGTCTTGAAGTCCCCCTGCGCCACACCTATCGCCTTGATCGGGAAGCGGCAGGGAAACACCATGCCCATGTCGGTGGCAGGTGCAGATTGTTTAATATCCGATTGCATGTTGATAATAACAGGAATTAATATAACGAACGCCCTGTAATTTAAACTACAGGGTTATATAATAGGATAAATATTATTTGGAGACCAGCAATGAACACTAAAGAAAACGTAAAAAATATTGATGTCTGGATGCGCGGCTTTTGCATATTGATCTATGCGGTGATTTCCTGTCTTCTTCTGCTTCCACTGATTTGGCTAATGGTCATATTTCAGTTTTTTACCAAGCTGATCACATCGGAACTGAATGAACCGCTGCTGGATTTCAGCACCTCCCTGAGCCGGTATGTGTTGCAGATATTATCCTATATCACCTTTGATTCCGAGGAACGTCCGTTTCCTTTCGGCCCATGGCCGGCAACCGACACGAAGACGGATAGTACGAAAAATCCGCGAAAGATCGCGGACAGCAGCCGCAAAACCAACAAGAAAAAAAAGACAACTAAATAACCCGCCTTGACGGAAACACCGTTTGTCTGGACTTTGTGAGACAGATCATCTCTCCTGTCACGTCTTTGTTTCCTCCTGCGGAAATATCCTGCCAATATCGTCCTGGTAACAGAAAATTTGCCGTGCCCGAACAACGGTTGATTGCAGAATGGATGGACGACGATCCGGCTTTTTGTCCTTCCTGTTACCATACAGTCGCGGGGTGCGGATATTTTCCGCGTTGACGGGAGTCGGGGGGTGTTGGAATGCTTCCGGTGTCAATCCGGTGTCCATGACAGAAAACCCTGTCGGACACGTTGGTATCGGCAGGAGCGGGAAATGTCTTTTTTTAATTTTTTCATATTAAAAAGCCGATCTTCCAGAGGGAAAACTCCGTATCGGCCGAACAGGTGACGAAGGCAGGGAAAGGAGTGTAGTTGAATGGTTTTTGCCGCATTTTCTATAACAGATTCCCATACAGTATTTGGGTACAGGCTTTGCACGGGAACGGCGACCGGGTGTTTCGTGCCCGACCATCGTCTGTGTTAATCTGTATGATCCGTGACAATATGCAGACAGACAGGTATTGGTTGAATGGTTGACGAAAAAAAACTGGCGACGTTTCGCGCCGGTATTGATGAACTGGACGAGCAGTTGCTGGAGGTGCTTGACGCGCGGGCGCGGCTGGTGAAACAAGTTGCGGATTTGAAAAACGCCACAGAGAAAAGCGGCAGTTTTTACCGCCCCGAGCGTGAGGCGCAGATATTGAGAAAGGTGATTGAGCGGCACAAGGGGCCGTTGCCGGAAAAGGAAATGGTGCGTTTATTTCGGGAAATCATGTCGGCCTGCATGTCCCTGGAGCAGACGCTTGATATCGCTTACCTCGGGCCGGAAGGGACATTCACTCATATCGCGGCGTTGAAACATTTTGGCCGCTCGGTGAACACAAGGCCTTTCGGCAGTATTGATCAGATTTTCCGCGAGGTTGAATCCGGCGCTTCCTGCTATGGCGTGGCTCCGGTTGAAAATTCAACTGAAGGGACGGTGAACCATACTCTGGATATGTTAAATCATTCCAGTCTGCTGATTTGCGGTGAAATAGAGTTACGCATACATCATCATCTGTTAAGCCGGCATGAAACGCTGAATGAGATAAAGTATGTGTACGCGCATCAACAGTCTCTGGCGCAGTGCCGCGACTGGCTGGATACATACCTGGTCAAGGCGGACCGCATTGCGGTGGGCAGTAACGTCGAGGCGGTGCATATCGCCGGTCGTGAAAACAAAAGCGCCGCGATTGCCAGTGAGATAGCTGGCGAGCTCTACAAGCTGAACAGTCTGGCCAAAAACATAGAGGATGAACCTGATAACACCACCCGCTTTCTGGTGATCGGCAAGAATATGTGCCATCCTTCCGGCAAGGATAAAACCTCCCTGATTTTTTCTGCCTCGAACAAGCCCGGGGCCTTGTACAAAATGTTGAATTGTTTTGCCAATAACGATATCAACATGACACGCATTGAATCCAGACCTTCACGGCGTGAGATATGGGACTATGTCTTTTTTGTCGATATAGAAGGGCATGTACACGACGAGGCGGTTGGAAAGGCATTGGCCGAACTTGAGGACTGCTCTGCCATACTGAAACTGCTGGGCTCTTATCCCTGCGCCGTATTGTAGTGTGAACGGATTGCGGAATGTCTTGTGATCTGTCAGGTCTGGCAACCAAAGGAGTGGCCGGTCTGCAACCCTATCGCCCCGGCAAGCCGATCGCGGAATTGCAACGCGAACTGGGTTTGCAGGATATCATCAAACTTGCCTCAAATGAAAATCCTCTGGGGCCGTCCCTGTCAGCACTGGAGGCGATTGCCCCGACGAAAACGTTATCGCGCTACCCGGACGGCAACGGCTTTGCTCTAAAAACAGCGCTTGCCGACAAGCATGGTCTGGAGCCAAACCGCATTACGCTCGGCAATGGCTCAAACGATATTCTGGAAATGACGACGCGCGCCTTTGTCAACAGCACACATCAGGTCATTTATTCGGCGCATGCCTTTGCCGTCTATCCCATTGTAACCCAGGCGGTCGGCGCGGAACATGTCGTGATACCGGCTGATGAGTGGGGACATAATCTGCCGGCCATGCTGGCGGCGATCAATGATCGCACGCCCTTGATTTTTATTGCCAATCCGAACAACCCGACAGGCACGTGGGTCAGGCGCGATGACTTGCGGCGCTTTCTGGAGAATGTGCCGACAAATGTCATTGTTCTGGTTGACGAGGCCTATTTTGAGTATGCCCGCTCCGAGAAAGATTATCCCGATTGCAGTGTATGGCTGAATGAGTTTGACAATTTGATCGTGACGCGCACTTTTTCCAAGGCGTATGGTCTGGCCGGTTTGAGAATCGGCTATGCCCTGTCGCATCCCGATGTTGCCGACCTGTTGAACCGCGTGCGTCAGCCGTTTAACAATAACAGTCTGGCGTTGCTTGCCGCAGAAGCCGCGTTGAAAGATGAACAACATATTGAACGGAGCGTACAGCTTAATCAATCCGGCATGGAGCGGTTAACCCTGGCCTTTGCCAGTATGGGGTTGGCGTTTATTCCATCCAAAGGGAATTTTGTCTGTGTTGATTTTGCAAAGCCGGCGGAGGCCATTTACCAGTCCCTGCTACGGGAAGGGGTGATCGTGCGTCCGCTGGCGAGTTACGGTATGCCCGATCATCTGCGCATCACCATCGGAAAGGAGTCTGAAAACGCACGCTTCCTTGATGCATTGAGCAAGACGGTCCCGGCCTGACGATGTCGATCAGGCATCTGTGCATTATCGGTCTCGGCCTCATCGGCGGTTCACTCGCACGCGCCTTGCGCGAGAAAAAACAGGTGGAGCGGATCAGCGCCTGTGATTGCTCTGAAGCGACCCTGAAACGAGCCGTCGAACTGAATATCATTGATGATTATTCAACAGCGGCCGGAGTGGTCGTGGCCGACGCCGATGTCGTTGTGATCAGTACGCCCCTGTCGGCGGCGGAACAATTATTGCCTGAAATCGCCGCCTCACTGAAAACGGGCGCGGTGCTGACCGATGTCGGCAGCGTCAAGAGCGGTATCGTCAATGTGGCCAGAGCGGTTCTGGCAGAGCGGTTCCCGGGTTTTGTGCCGGGGCATCCAATAGCGGGCACCGAGAAAAGTGGTGTGGATGCATCTTTTGCGGAACTGTTTGTTGATCACTGCGTGATACTGACGCCGCTGGAAGAGACCGACCCCAAAGCATGTCGGTTGATCGGCGAAATGTGGCGTGCCATCGGCGCCGAGGTGCTTTATCTGGACCCCGGGCATCACGACGAGGTGCTGGCAGCGACCAGTCACTTGCCGCATATACTGGCGTATACGCTGGTCAACTGTCTGGCGAAAATGCGGGATGAGGAGGAGATTTTCAAATACGCTGCCGGCGGCTTTGCCGATTTTACCCGAATCGCCTCCAGCAATCCCGGGATGTGGCATGATATTTGTCTTGCCAATCGCGTCGCCCTGCTCAAGGTACTGGAAGTTTTTTTTAGTGATCTTGAGCGACTCAAAACCGTGCTTAAAGAATCGGATAATGCGGCTTTGTACAGCTTGTTTGAGCAGGCAAAGGCCACCAGGGATAATATCGGCAGGCGACCGCTGCCAGATAATGCGGTTGAGTAAAATGCTTTTTTTTGAGTGATGTCATCCTGTGCTTCCCGTTTTCGGATCATACCGGGCGGCACTCTCCGCGGCGACCTCGCTGTGCCCGGCGATAAATCCATCTCGCACCGGGCCCTGATCCTCGGCGCGATTGCCGAAGGTGAAACAATTATTCACGGTTTTCTGCAGGGTGAAGATACGCTGGCCACGGCCAATGCGTTCCGACAAATGGGAGTCGGCATTGAAGGGGACGGCAATCGGATGCGGGTGCGGGGCGTCGGGCTTGATGGATTATCAAAAAGCGACGCCCCTGTTAATCTCGGGAACTCGGGGACAGCGGCGCGTTTATTGAGTGGTTTGCTGGCAGCACAGGCGTTTGATTCTGAATTGATCGGTGACGCCTCGTTAATGACGCGTCCAATGTTGCGAATAATCGAGCCGTTACGATTGATGAACGCGGCCATTCAATGCTCCGATCGGGGGACATTGCCGATTCGTATCAGCGGCGGACGCAAACTGCGCGGTATTCGTTATGAGCTCCCGGTCGCCAGTGCCCAGTTAAAGTCCTGTCTGTTGTTGGCCGGTCTCTACGCGGAAGGGGAAACGGTCATTATCGAAAAGCAACCCACCCGTGATCATACAGAACGCATGCTGGATACTTTCGCTGTGCCGCTTATGAAGCGGGGGACTGAAATTACGCTTGCCGGGGTAAAGAGACTGCGCGGCGCGGAAATAAACGTACCGGCCGATTTTTCTTCCGCCGCGTTTTTCATCGTCGCGGCAACGCTAATGCCGGGTTCGAGGCTGACTTTGAAAAATGTCGGGGTGAATCCGACCCGTGATGCGATGCTGGAGATTATGCGCCGGATGGGAGCGAATATTGCACTTGAGAACCGGCAGCACTACTCGGGCGAACCGGTGGCGGATATCTATGTGGAAAGTAGTCCGCTACAAGGCATTGACATCCCTCCGGCGCTGGTTCCGGGTGCCATTGATGAGTTTCCCGCCATTTTAATCGCCGCCGCCGCCGCCGCCGGCGTGACGCGTTTGACGAACGCGGCGGAGTTGCGTATCAAGGAAAGTGACCGTATTCAGGCCATGCTGGAGGGTTTTGCCGCCACCGGCATTCAGGCTGAAGCCGAAGCGGACGGGCTCCTGGTCAAAGGTGGCCGGTTTCAGGGGGGAGTGGTGGATAGTCATGGCGACCATCGTATCGCGATGGCCTTTGCGGTAGCCGGTATGGTGTCGGCGGAACCGATAGTGGTCAATGGTTGTGAAAATGTGGCGACGTCGTTTCCAGGGTTTGTGGCATTGGCAAGACGGGCAGGGATGGATATTGAGCATGTCTGATATCCCCGTCATTACCGTGGATGGTCCGGGCGGAAGCGGCAAAGGGACTGTGAGCGGTTATCTGAGTCATTGGCTGGGGTGGCATTTTCTGGACAGCGGCGCTTTATACCGGACGCTGGCTCTCGCCGCGCGGGAGCAGGGCGTTGATGCGGATAATGCAGCAGATCTGTGCGCCCTGGCGGAAAAACTGGCTGTTGAATTCCGGCCTTCCGGTGTGGGCATGCCAATGGCCGTTATGCTTTATGGGCGGGAGGTGACGGATGATATCCGTACCGAACAATGCGGTAATACAGCCTCGATTATTGCGTCAATAGCGGCGATCAGGGACACGATGCTGGATCGGCAACGCGCCTTTCGCCGGGCGCCGGGACTGATTGCCGATGGCCGCGATATGGGCACCGTTGTCTTTCCTGATGCCCCGCTGAAGTTGTTTTTGACCGCCAATATTGCGGAAAGGGCCAAAAGACGCTATAGACAGTTGAAAGAAAAAGGGATTGACGCTAATATGCATGCTCTTTCTGCGGCAATCGCGCTTCGGGATGAGCGTGACAGCAAACGTACCGTGGCGCCGTTGAAACAGGCGGCGGATGCGATTGTCATTGACAGCAGCGAGCTTGATATTGACGCTGTCACGCGTAAAGTATCCAGGCTGGTGAAACAAAGGTTTGGACACTTTCCAGAAACAGGGGGTTGATGATGAAGAGTGTCATCAATCGGAGATTAATTTATTAACAACAGAAATTATGCCTGAACAGGCATAGGAAAATTTTTTATGAGTGACAGTTTTGCTGAATTATTTGAACAGAGTGGCGTAGAAAAAAGGATGTTGCCCGGTAAGATGATTAACGCCACGGTGGTTGATATTCGCGATGATAATGTTGTCGTGAATGCGAATCTCAAATCCGAGTCGATTATTCCGATAGATCAATTTTACGATGAGCATGGTGAGCTTGAGATAGAACCGGGTGATGAGATTGATGTAATACTGGAAGCCTTTGAAGATGGTTACGGCGAGACCCGTCTCTCCCGTGAAAAGGCCAGGCGTGAGGAGACCTGGAATTTGCTGGAAAAGGCGCATGAAACGGACGAAACCGTGGGCGGCGTTATTGTCGAGCGTGTTAAAGGCGGGTTTATTGTCGATATTAACAAATTACGCGCCTTTTTACCGGGCTCCCTGGTGGATGTGAAACCGATTACCAATGTCTCTTACCTGGAGGGTAAATTACATCAGTTCAAGGTGATCAAAATTGATCGAAACCGCAACAATGTTGTTGTTTCAAGGCGTGCCGTCATTGAAAGCAATGATGATGGCACCGAACGTAAGGCATTGCTGGAATCGCTTGAAGAAGGCATGTTGGTTAAGGGCATCGTGAAAAACCTGACAGATTACGGGGCGTTTATTGATTTGGGCGGTATTGACGGTTTGTTACATATTACCGATATGGTCTGGAGACGCGTCAAGAACCCGGCCGAGGTTGTCAGTATCGGCGACGAAATTGAAGTTAAACTGTTGAAGTTCGACCGTGAGCAAAACCGTGTCTCGCTGGGGCTTAAGCAAACGACTGAAGACCCGTGGCTGGCGCTGAGCAAACGTTACCTGAAAAACGGGCGCTACCATGGCCGGGTAACCAATCTGGTTGACTATGGCTGTTTCGTGGAACTGGAGGAAGGGATTGAAGGCCTGGTGCACGTTTCCGAGATGGACTGGACGAATAAAAATGTCCATCCTTCCAAAATGGTGCACGTTGGTCTGGAAGTGGATGTTGTCATTCTTGAGATTGACGAGGAGCGCCGACGTATTTCGCTCGGCATGAAGCAATGTCAGCCCAACCCCTGGGAGCATTTCGCCACGGAGTATAATAGAGGTGACCATATTACCGGTGTCATTAAATCCGTGACCGATTTTGGTATCTTTATCGGACTGGAAGGCGGTATTGACGGTCTGGTTCATTTGTCGGACCTGTCATGGACAGACGATGCCGAAAATGTCATCCGCTGTTTCAACAGGGGTCAAGAAGTTGAAACGGTTGTGCTGGGGATTGACTCGGAACGTGAGCGTATCTCACTGGGGATTAAACAGTTGGAGAAAGACCCCTTTCTGAGTTTTCTTGCCGAACACGAAAAAGGATCGATTGTCAAGGGCATTGCCGAGAATGTAGAGCCTAAAATGGTCCGGGTGGCGCTGGAAAACGGTGTTAAAGGGATGTTAAAGGCGGATGAAATTTCATCGGAAAAGGACATCGAAAATGCCGGCAATGCTATTAGTCAGGGTGATGAGCTTGAGGTTAAAATCATCGCCGTTAATCGTAAAAAACGTACTGTCAGCCTGTCAATCAAGGCGAAAGAGCTTGATGACGAAAAGAAAGCATTGAGGGAATATCCGCCAGCGACCGGAAGCAGCAGAAAACTGGGCGATATCCTGAGGGCTCATCTGGGCGGTAAAAAAGTGGATAGTGATGCAGAAAACGGCCCGGATAATAACCCGGATGAACGCGTAGAGTAATGATTGGGAATGACGATTACAGCGACCTGTTTTTAAGTTGTATCGATCAATAGCATGTATGACAAAGTCTGAACTCATTGAAGTACTGGCACAGCGGCAACCGCAGTTGGCCTATAAAGATGTTGAGTTGGCGGTAAAGAACATCATTGAACAAATGTCGTCGGTATTAGCTGGCGGTGATCGCGTTGAAATTCGCGGTTTTGGCAGTTTTTCCATTCATTATCGTCCGTTCAGAGTCGGGCGGAATCCGAAATCAGGCGAACCGGTGTCATTATCTTCAAAATACGTTCCGCATTTTAAGCCGGGGAAAAAAATGCGGGAAAAAGTGAACGAGAATCGCAATTTGGCCATCGTTGACTGATATATTACGCATTATTACCAGGCCGGTGGTGGTTGATGATACGGTTTTCCGGCATTATTCTATGCTGAACTTCAATTGGAGAGAGTTATGTTGCTCATCACCAGATTAATTCTATTTGTTGCCATTGTGATGGTGGGTGTGGCATTTCATATAAGAAACAAATTTCCCGTAAAGCTGGATTACTATGCGGGTGAAATTGAATTGCCTGTTTCTTTGATCATTGTACTGATGTTGTTATTGGGTGCGCTGTTGGGAGGATTGGTGAGCCTGCCCACGATCATTAAATTGAAACGACAGAAACTTCAACTGAAAAAACAGATCAAGCACAGTGAAGAAGAAATCAACAATCTCAGGGTAATGCCGGTAAGAGACTGAATGCATGCAACTTGAATGGTTTTTGTTCGGGTTGCTCTTGCCGATAGTTGTATTTGGCTGTTGGTGGATATTCTGTTATTTCTCCAAATCAAAAAACGATGCTGTTTCCGGTGTATTTCATCCCGATTACTTAAAGGGTTTAAACTTTGTCCTGAATGAACAGCCGGACAAGGCGATTGAGATATTTATCCGTCTGCTGGAAGTCGATAGCGGAACTGTCGATATTCATTTCGCTCTGGGCAGTTTGTTCCGCCGTCGCGGTGAGGTCGATCGCGCCATTCACATTCATCAGAATCTGATAGCAAGACCCAGCTTAAACCGGCAACAACGGGCACACGCTTTACTGGAACTGGGGATGGATTATATGCATTCCGGTTTGTTGGACCGCGCCGAAAATGTGTTTTTTGAACTGGTTGATACCGGCTTGCATCTTGAACAGGCCTACAAGGGGTTGCTGGATATCTATCAACAGGAAAAAAACTGGGAAGAAGCGATTACCATTGCCTGTAAGCTGAAGTCCCTGAGCGGCGAGTTTCTGAATGACATGATTGCCCAGTTTTATTGTGAATGTGCGGACATTGCGCTGAGCGTTGATAATCTGAAAGAAGTCAGACGGCTTGTTCGAAAAGCGATGAGGTTCCATCCAAAATGTGTGCGCGCCAGTCTGATTGAAGCCGAAATGCAACAGCGTCTCGGCAAATTCAAATTGGCAATAAAAGCATACAAGCGCGTTGAATACCAGGATGGCGATTTTATCACCGAGGTTGTTGAACCCTTGTATAAATGTTATCGCGAGATAGATCAGGTTGATGAATTTGTGGAATATATCAGGACACTCGCACACACCCATGGCGGTATGAACCTGTTACTGTCCCTGTCGGAACTGATCGCGGAGCGAGAAGGCAAGCGCGCGGCGATTCGCTTTATCGCAGATGAATTAAAAAATCATCCGATAACCAGGACCGTAGACCGTTTCAAGACCGTAGACCGTTTAATTGAATATGCTTTGCCCAAAACCGAAGGCGAAATCCACGAATATCTGAAAATGGTCAAACAACTAACCGGACGACTGATTGAAAAACAGGCTACCTATAAATGCAATCATTGCGGTTTTGATACCCGCTCCTTGTATTGGCAATGTCCGGGTTGTAAATACTGGGAAACGGTAAGACCCGTCTCTGGAGACGTCGGTGAATAAGCGCCGCGTCATTGTCGCCCTTGATTATCCCGAGGCAAAATCGGCCATTGAGCTTTGCCGGAAGCTCGACCCGACAAGTTGTCGGGTCAAGGTTGGAAAGGCGTTGTTCACCTGTTCGGGACCCTCGTTGATTGAACAACTGCATGCGGCCGGTTTTGATGTTTTCCTGGATATGAAGTATCACGATATTCCCAATACTGTGGCCGCCGCCTGTCTGGCGGCGGCGGACCTGGGCGTATGGATGTTAAATGTCCATGCGGCCGGTGGTCGCGCCATGCTGGAAACAGCAAGAGAAGCGATTGACAAGACTTCCTCAAAACCGCTGCTGGTTGCGGTAACAGTGCTAACCAGCCTTGCTCAAAAAGACCTGGCGGAAACCGGTATTAACAACAGTGTGGATGAACAGGTGATGAAACTGGCAATGCTGGCCAGGCGATCCGGCCTGGACGGCATTGTCTGTTCCGCCATGGAAGCCAGGCTCATGTGTGATCAGATGGGTCGGGATTTCTGCCTGGTGACCCCCGGTATCCGCCCGGAGAAAGCCCCCGCGGATGATCAAAGGCGCATCATGACGCCGCTGGAGGCCATGCGGTCTGGAAGTCACTATCTGGTGATCGGACGCCCTTTGACGACAGCACCGGACCCATTGGCAATGTTAAACGCTATCAACGCGGAAATTTCAGAATATCTGTGAGGCGTATTGTACGCGCCATCGTTTATTAGAACGCCTCTATTGTAATGCCATCATCTATCGGACAAAGTGTATTATCGCCCCGACTACCGGGCACGGATCATGCCAAAATCACCTGGTCGTATCTTTACGGCAGTAGCCACTCATTGGCGCTGTCCAACCTTGCCGAAAAAAACAAGTCGCTACTCGTCATCCTGACGCCCGATGTGAACAGCACTGTCAATATCGTGGATGAGCTCGGGGCTTATCTTGCCAATACAAAGACAATGCCGGTGATAACTTTCCCTGATTGGGAAACCCTGCCATATGATCTGCTATCGCCGCACGAGGATATTATTTCCGAGAGACTGGCAGTGTTATCTGCTCTGTTTGATCTCAAAAAGGGTATCCTGGTGGTTCCGGTAACAACCGCAATGCATCGCCTGCTACCGATAGATTATCTGTCGGCAAACAGTCTGAGACTGAATACCGGCCAGATTATCCAGCCGGATGAGTTCAAGCAGGAATTGAACCGCAAAGCCTATCGCTTTGTCGGGCAGGTGTCCGAACACGGGGAAGTCGCGGTCCGCGGTTCCTTGCTGGATATTTTCCCGATGGGTGCCGACCGGCCTTACCGTGTCGATCTGTTTGACGACCGTATCGACAGTATCCGCAGCTTTGATATTGAGACACAACTTTCCATACAGACAGTGGACTCCTTTCGGATATTACCCGCCCGCGAAGTGGCGTTGATTGATAAACACATCACCTGCTTTCGCGCTAACTGGCGGGCGCATTTTGAGGGGAACCCGAATCAATCCCCAATCTATCGCGATGTCAGTCAAGGATTGGCGCCAGCCGGAATTGAATACTATCTTCCCTTGTTTTATGACAGTACCAGCACGCTGTTTGATTATATTAACGACCGTGCCATCGTCGTCCTGGATGAAGGGGTTGAAGAGGCGGCAGAGGCGTTTGGGAAAGTGGTTGAGGCGCGTTATGAGCAGCAGCATTGCGATGCCGAAAGGCCGCTCTTGCCACCCGACAGCCTTTTTCTGCGCGGCGATGAGCTTTCTGCCCGGGTGCAGCACTTTTCCCGGATCGAGATCAGCAATCTCACGACCAGGGTCGAGGCAGAGGCGGTGGAATACAATACGGACTTGCCGACCGGCCTTCTGGTAGATACACGCGCCAAAGAGCCGCTTGCTCTGCTCAACCGTTTCCTGGATGAATTTGACGGGCGCGTGTTGATCGCTGCCGAAACGCAGGGCCGACGCGAAACCATCATGACTTTGTTGAAAAAGAAGTACGGTCTGCCGCCCGTGGTCGACGGCTGGCATGAATTTCTGCAAAGCGATATTAAACTCGCCATCGCCGTTCTGCCACTGGAGCGTGGTCTGATTATCCATCAGCCGAATATTGCCGTTATCACAGAAGCACAACTGTTTGGCGAGCGCACTGTGCGCCAGCGGCAGCGCAAACGCAAACAGCAGGATGCGGAAACCATCATTCGTAATCTGACCGAATTAAAGATCGGCGCTCCGATAGTGCATGAAGAACATGGTGTGGGCCGTTATTGCGGTTTGATCACGCTGGAAACGGCCGGTATCCCCAGTGAATTCATTCAGCTTGAATACGCTGGCGGCGACAAGCTCTATGTGCCGATCTCCGCTCTGGAACGGGTCTATCGTTACATCGGGCTTGAGGCGGAATACGCTCCCTTGCATAAACTCGGCAACCGACAATGGGAAAAAACCAAACGCAAGGCAGCGGAGAAAACCTACGATGTTGCGGTGGAACTGCTGGAATTACAGGCGCATCGTCTGGCAAAAAAGCGGCAATCTTTCGATTACAATCAAGCGGATTATCAGACGTTTATTCGAGGTTTTCCATTTATCGAAACGCCTGATCAGCATGATGCAATACAGGCCGTTATGGCAGATATGCGGAGTGACCGGCCGATGGACCGACTGATCTGCGGCGATTCCGGTTTTGGTAAAACGGAGGTGGCGATGCGGGCCGCTTTTATCGCTGTGCAGAATAACAGGCAGGTGGCGCTACTGGCACCGACCACATTGCTGGCGCAACAACATTATGAAAACTTCGTGAACCGTTTTGCCGACTGGCCGACCAGGATAGAACTGCTCTCCCGTTTCCGCAACCGCAAAGAACAGGATGCAACACTGAGCTCAATGGCGAATGGTCGCACCGACATTGTGATCGGCACGCATAAACTATTGCAGAGCGACATTCGTTTCAAAAATCCGGGTTTGATTATCATTGACGAAGAACATCGTTTTGGTGTTCGCCAGAAAGAAAAGCTAAAATCCCTGCGCGCCAATATTGATATATTGACCCTGACCGCTACCCCGATACCACGGACATTAAGCATGGCGCTTTCAGATTTGCGGGAACTCTCCATCATCGCCACGCCACCCGAACGGCGTCTGGCCGTGAAGACCTTTATCAGGGAACACAGTGACGCGCTGTTGAGAGAAGCTCTGCTACGCGAGATAAGACGCGGCGGACAGGCGTTTTATCTGCATAATAACGTGAAAGATATTGAGCGTGTTGCCGACCATATCAGACAAATTCTGCCCGAAGCGTCCGTTAACCTCGCCCATGGACAGATGCCGAAAAGACGACTCGAATCAGTCATGCTGGATTTTTATCATCGCCGTTTCAATGTGCTGGTCTGTACGACGATCATCGAAACCGGGATCGATGTGCCGATCGCAAACACGATTATTATTGACCGCGCCGACAAGTTCGGTCTCGCCCAGCTTTACCAGTTGCGCGGGCGTGTCGGACGTTCTCATCATCAGGCTTATGCCTATCTTATCGTACCGCCGCGACAGTCAATGGCCGCCGATGCGATAAAGCGGCTGGAGGCGGTTGAGGCCCTGGAAAAACTGGGCATCGGGTTTACGCTGGCGACGCATGATCTTGAGATAAGGGGTGCGGGTGAGGTCCTCGGAGAAGGACAGAGCGGTCATATCCAGGAAATTGGTTTTGGTCTGTACATGGAATTTCTGGACAGGGCCGTGCATGCCATCAAGGCCGGGCGACACCCTGAACCGGAACAGTCTGTGGACCACGGGGTTGAGATTAATCTGCATATTCCGGCATTGATCCCGGCGGAATTTCTACCGGATGTTCATCTGCGTTTGATTATGTACAAACGTATCGCTGGCGCCGTAACGGATACCGATCTGATTGAATTGAAGGAAGAAATGAGAGACAGGTTCGGTCCGCTTCCACCGCCAGCGCAAAACCTTTTTGAAATTAATCGTCTGAAACAGTGTGCCCTGCCACTCTCTGTACGTCGGGTGGATTTGGCGGAAAAGGGCGGGAACATCTCTTTTTACCCGAAGGCCAATATCAATATCGACCGTATTTTTCGGCTGATACAGTCCGAACCTTCCACTTACCGGTTTGACGGCGTGGACCGGCTCAAAATCAGCAAAGACCTGCCCGATGCGGACAGTCGCCTGGAAATACTGGAATATCTTCTCAACGAAATAGCCCTGCGGGATGTGGCATAATGTCAACGTCTTCTATGAGAAAAACCGAAATGTTTGCCGTGTGCCGAATCTCTCCTGTCTTGATAATGATACTGCTGTGCTTTTCACCGTGCATATCGGCGGCGTCCTGGTATCGGGTGGAAGTCATTGTTTTTGACCGCCCCTATCCCGGGGCCGAAGGTGAAAAATGGCGGAACGAACCCCTGTCGTTGCCGGACAATCTGGTTGAATTAAAGTCGGCCGGTTTTTCTACCGCCGAAAAAAACCTGATCGCTTATATGATCCTGGGTAAAAACCATCATCATCTTGCCGGTATCCGCGATAAGCTCACATTTTCCAACGGTTACCGGCTTTTGACACATATAGCCTGGCAACAACCGGCGTTCAGGGGCAGCCGATCTCCCTATGTGCGTTTGCAGGTATTGAGCAATGATCGCGAAAGTACTGCCGTGCCGGAGTCGACCTGGCAATATGCCATGTCAGGTCGCGTTATTGACGGCTCAATACGTATCCGTAGCGGTTTTTATCTGTACGCCGATGTTCATCTGTTCTATTCCAGACAATTGCCCCCGGAACAGAAAATCATCCGAACCGACAGGGAGACTTTCGCCGGAACCGAAACAGAAAAAACAATTATGAAACTCAAGGAAACACGCCGGATAAAGCTCAATGAGATACACTATTTTGACCATCCGATGTATGGTGTAATTTTACGGGTAAGTCGTTTGTGAGTCCGATAAACCCTGTCAATCCTCCTTGAAATATTCGCAGATTACACCGATTGTCTGCAACATGGCAGCCCTTCATTATTCATTTTTATTCACTTGTCCGTTCCTTCAGCCAGCCGTGCCAGCAAAACATAAATACTGTCCATACCTGTCTTGAGATTATTATGAATAGTTTCCATAGTGATGATTTCGTCGGTTTTTCCAGCGGCCCAATTCACAACAAGCGCACAGCAAGCGTATTCAATCTCCAGCTCTCTTGCCAGCGCGGCCTCCGGTAATCCGGTCATCCCGACAATATCACAGCCGTCTTTCTCCATTCTTTTGATTTCCGCCGCCGTCTCCAGTCTAGGCCCCTGGACCACACCGTAAATCGCGCCGTCATGGATGGCAATATTCGCCGTTGCGCCGGCATTGAGGATCTGTTGACGCAGTGTTGCCGAATAGGGATAGGTAAAATCGATATGTTTAACCGCCTCCAGACCCTCTTCATAAAAGGTGCCAGAACGTCCCCAGGTATAATCAATCAACTGATCGGGGATAACAAGGCGGCGCGGTTTCATTTCCGCAGTAATACCGCCCACGGCGCTCACGGCAATAATGTTGCTGATCTGCAGTTCTTTCAGTGCCCGGATATTGGCCCGATAGTTAATACGGTGCGGTGGAATCTTGTGCCCGGCGCCGTGTCGAGGCAAAAACAGAATATCGTGATGATGATATTTCCCTGCGGTCACCAGGACGCGCCCCCAGGGCGTGTCCTGATGTATTTCCGCGGTGATTTCCAGTCCGGGGAGCTGATTTAAACCGCTACCGCCGATGATCGCGAGTTTGTGAATACATTTTTTGCCTGCCTGCATTTTATCTCACGTGTTGTGAATAGTACGGGAATGTTGGAACGGCTACGATTCCTTTAAGACGTAAATACCGTCCAGGTTGCGGTAGTATTCCTGATAATCCATGCCATAACCGATAATATAATAATCTGGAACGACCACACCGGAAAAATCCGCCTTTTTTAACGGTCTGTCGCGACCGACTTCCTTGTTCGCCAATACGGCAGTGAGGATCTCCGTCGCGCCTTTTGCGTGACAGTATTGGATAATCTCAGTGAGGGTAATACCTTCATCAAGGATATCGTCAATGAGCAGTATCGTCCTGCCTTGTAGCGTTTTTTGCGGTTCTTTCAAGCATTTGAATTGACCGCCGCGAGTCTCGCCGCGATAACGTGTCGCGTGTATATAGTCCATTTGCAGGGGAAAGCCAAGTCGCGGGATCAGTTTGCCTGCCAGTATCACCCCCCCGATCATAACTACCAGGATCAGCGGATTTTTTTCCCTTAATCGCATTGTGATCGCCGCCGCCATTCTGTCAATGGCACGTTCCACTTCCGCAGGGCTAAATAAAAGCTCGGCGTTTTCCGGCAGGTGTCGGCCCGGTGTCACACCAGTGTTTTTCCCGTTCATTGGTTTCATTTGAATTCGGTGAGGTTGTTTTGCCCGATAAACTGGCAGAAAGCGTCGGGGGCGCGCACGCCGGCCCTGGCGAGACTACGAATGCGTCCGCCGGCAAAAACGCCAGACAAGGAGAAAACAATGGAAAATTCGGGCATGACGGGGGAATTTTACACGGTTTTAAGAAGGGCGCCGGTTTTGGGGGCGAAAAAATTACGGGAGTGAGGGTTTTTGATATACAATTCCGCCCACTACGCATAATATACGGGTATTCAGATTAAGGGCCGCTTACGGACGGACGTACTTTTTAATACGCAACAAAAACTGGGGACGACTTATGTTTGGCAGAGATATGAAAGTTGAAGGGTTTGATGATGAGCTTTTTACGGCGCTGGCAGGTGAACGCCGTCGACAGGAAGAACACATTGAGTTGATTGCGTCGGAAAATATGGTCAGCCCCAGAGTGCTGGAATGCCAGGGATCGGTGTTGACCAATAAATACGCCGAGGGGTATCCAGGGAAACGTTACTACGGTGGTTGCAAATACGTAGACATTGCCGAACAGCTTGCGATAGATCGGGCGAAACAACTTTTCAATGCGGACTGGGTCAATGTTCAGCCGCATTCCGGTTCGCAGGCCAATGGCGCGGTCTATCATGCCTTGCTGCAACCAGGCGACACCATTCTGGGCATGAGTCTCGCTCATGGGGGTCACCTGACCCACGGCGCGGAGGTGAATCTTTCGGGTCGACTCTATAAGTCGGTTCAGTACGGGTTGGATCAGAATACCGGCGAGATTGATTATGATGAAGCGGAGCGCCTGGCGCTGGAACATAAACCCAAAATGATCGTGACCGGTTTTTCGGCCTATTCAAGACTGTTTGACTGGCAGCGTTTTCGCGACATCGCGGATCAGGTTGGCGCTCTGATGCTGGCGGATATTGCACATGTCTCCGGTCTGATAGCAGTGGACGAATATCCGAGCCCGGTGCAAATCGCCGATGTCACGACAACCACCACCCACAAGACTCTGCGCGGTCCGCGTTCGGGTCTTATCATGGGCAGGGCCAATGACGATATTCAAAAGAAAATCAACTTCACGGTGTTTCCGGGCTATCAGGGCGGCCCCCTGATGCATGTGATCGCCGCCAAAGCAGTCGCGTTTAAAGAGGCCATGCAACCCGAATTCAAAAACTATATCCAACAGGTCAAGAAGAACGCTAAAGTGATGGCGGAAACGTTTATGGAACGGGGCTTCAACATTGTGTCGGGGGGTACCGACAATCATATGTTTCTGGTGGATATGATCAAGAAAGGGCTGACCGGCAAAGAGGTGGATGCGGCGCTCGGTCGGGCCAATATTACAGCCAATAAAAACGCCGTCCCCAATGATCCACAATCGCCGTTTGTCACCAGTGGCATCCGTATCGGGACGCCTTCAATCACAACCCGCCGTTTTGACGAGGCGGATTGCGTACAGGTGACTAACTGGATCTGCGATATTATGGATAATATTAATGATGAATCCGTGGTTGAACGGGTAAGGAATCAGGTGCTTGAGCTTTGCCGGAAACGTCCTTTATACGAGTGACGCGAGACGCCGGGGCGATGAATGCGATGTGTTTTTTGTACCTGCCCTGAACGTGGGTGATCGATTCACCCCTGGTCGATGGAGGTGATCAGATCCGTCGGCAACGCGAATGTATGAAATGCAAAGCACGGTTCACAACTTATGAATCGGCGGCCCCCGGTCTTCCCGTTATTATTAAATCCGACAGACAACGCGAACCGTTTGATGAAAAAATACGGTCGGGTATGTTACGCGCCATTAAAAAAAGACCGACAGACATGGGTCGTATTGACACAATGCCGTTACTGATATTGTCCGCAAGTGACGCACGGGGAATAAGCGCACGGTTAAATCCGCGCAACCGGACGACCGGATTATGGAACAACGACGCGCTATCAACGGAATAGCCGGTATTCGTTTCGCCACGGCCTGTCAACATTTTAATGATGTGCGTACTTTTCTGGAAGAAAGACGACCGCTGGAGAATGAATTGCCGCTGTCATTGAAAGAACCGCAACTGGATTGGCTTTGTGCGAATGGTGATGAACGTTGAAGTGGAGCAAACAGGATTATCAGTTCATGTCTCGCGCTATACAACTTGCATGGCGCGGTCAATATACCTGTGAACCCAATCCGCGCGTTGGTTGTGTGATCGCGAGAGATGGCGGGATCATTGCCGAGGGATGGCATGGCTTCGCCGGTCGGGAACATGCCGAGATCAACGCTATCAATGCCTGTGAGGATGTTTCCGGCGCTACGGTTTATGTGAATCTGGAGCCCTGTACGCATCAGGGCAAGACACCGCCATGCGCCGATGCCCTGATCAGGTCCGGGGTGTCCGAGGTGGTAATCGCCATGCCCGATCCCAACCCTGTCGTTTTCGAAGCGGGGATGACAAAACTTCAGGAAGCGGGGATTGTCGTCCGCCGGGGTTTGCTTGAAGAATCGGCGCGACGGCTTAATCCGGGCTTCATAAAACGGATGACGGCAGGCCGGCCTTATACAAGATGCAAGCTGGCAATCAGCCTGGACGGGCGCACAGCCCTGTCAAACGGCCTTAGTCAATGGATAAGCGGCGAGCATTCCAGACGGGATGTACATCGGCTCAGGGCGGCGAGCGGCGCGATCCTGAGTAGCGTTCAGACCGTCATTAAAGATGATCCCGCTTTAACGTCGCGGGAGATGCCGTTCAAATTCAAAAGCCCCGCGCGGGTGATATTGGACAGAACACTCGGAATACCGCCACGAGCGAAGTTATTTGAGACCCCCGGACAGGTTATTATCTACACGCAGAGCGCAGATGTGTCCGCTATACAAAAAATACGCGATCTTGGTGCGGAACTGGTTACACTACCGGACTCCGAAAATTATTTAAGGGACGTCCTGAGGTCCCTGGCGGAAACGTTTGAAATCAACGATATCATGATCGAAGCGGGGACGACGCTGTCCGGCGCGTTTATTAAAGCGGGTCTGGTGGATGAGTTGATTGTGTATGTCGCGCCGGGGCTAATGGGGCATCATGCTGCCCCCATGTTTCATCTCCCCCGGTTTGAAACTCTCAAAGACGTGATAAAACTTGAGCCGCTTGATATCAGGCAGATCGGGAAAGACATGCGTTTCAGATATGAGCCAGGCAAATGTTCACCGGAATAATTCAGGCGATTGGCACCGTCAAACAGATTCAACGAAGGGAACGTGACAGTCGTTTTGTCTTTGCCTGTGGCGGGATGTCGTTAAGCGATATGGATATCGGCGATAGTATCGCCGTAAACGGGGTGTGTTTGACACTTGTTGAAAAGCGGGCGGACACCTTTACCGCGGATTTGTCCAGGGAAACGCTGGATGCAACCACCTTCGCGGATATGAAAGAAGGGACACCAGTCAATCTTGAAAAGGCGATGCGGCTTTCCAGCCGTCTCAACGGGCATATCGTCAGCGGTCATGTAGATTGCCGCGGGGTGGTTGTTGATAGAGATACGGCCGGCCGTTCCGTGGTTTATACGATCAGCGTTCGGAAAGGGCTGGACAGGTTTATTTCCAGAAAAGGCGCGATTACCGTGGATGGTGTCAGTCTCACTGTTAATGATAAAAACAAAGCGGGTTTCAGCGTCAATATCATTCCGCATACGCTGTCACAAACGATTTTTTCCGATTATGAAATTGACACGCCCGTTAATATTGAGGTTGATTTAATTGCCCGTTACCTTGAACAATTACAGAGAAGAGTATAAACAATGTTACTGAACACGATACCGGAATTAATTGAAGAAATCCGTCAGGGCCGTATGGTAGTCCTGATGGATGATGAAGACCGTGAGAATGAAGGTGATCTGATTATGGCGGCTTCATGCGTTCGCCCCAGGGATATTAACTTTATGGCGCGTTTCGGGAGGGGGCTGATCTGCCTGACGTTAACCAGGGAACATTGCCGAAAATTGAATCTACCGTTAATGACCCGTCATTCAAACTCCAGTTTTTCGACCAATTTCACCGTGTCCATCGAAGCCGCCAAAGGGGTGACGACAGGCATTTCGGCGGCCGACCGTGCCCTGACGATACAAAGCGCCGTCGCGGAGAACGCCTGTCCGGAAGACCTTGTACAGCCGGGTCATGTTTTCCCGTTAATGGCGCAGCCAGGCGGCGTGTTGTCGCGCGCCGGACATACCGAAGCCGGTTGCGATCTGGCCGGTCTGGCGGGTTTTCCGGCGTCTGCGGTGATTGTTGAAATATTAAACGATGACGGCTCAATGGCGAGACGACCGGATCTGGAAAAATTCGCCAAAACACACAAGCTGAAAATAGGGACCATAGCGAATTTGATCCATCACCGGATTAAAAATGAAAAGACTATTGAACATAAGACGCAATGCGTCCTGCCCACCCGCCACGGCGATTTTGTCCTGCATGCCTATCAGGATAAACTGGGTGGGAAACTGCATTTTGCCCTGGTCAATGGCGAGCCGGATGCCAATACGCCTTGTCTTGTCAGGGTGCATCTTGAGAATCCCATATCCGACCTGACAGGTAGTCTGGCGGAAGATCGTGGCTGGCCGATAGAAGATATTTTAAGGCGCTTGTCCAATGAAGAGACTGGCGTATTGGTCATTCTATGCAATCAATACGAGCCTCTGGAATTGATTAATCAAATAGAATCCTATAATGACGCCACCCCAAAAAAAGCCGCTGCCGGTAAAAAGGATGACCTGCGCACGATCGGCCTCGGCGCACAGATCCTTTCCGACCTCGGCGTCAGAAAAATGCGCGTTCTCAGCGCGCCCAAGCGCATCCACGCGTTGTCCGGGTTCGGACTGGAAGTCATTGAATACGTGAACTGAAACCGATCCTGGAATAATGTCCGAAATAAAAGTCTCCCAACCATCATCGATGAAAATCGCGATGGTCATCAGCCAGTTTAATAAACGTGTTGCCGAGCGTCTTTATGACGGCGCGATGAGAACGCTTGTGGATAGTGGTATTGACAAAGAAGCGATCAGCATCGCCCGCGTGCCGGGGGCGTTTGAGATCCCGCTTGCTGTCAAGGCGTTTCTGGAACGGCGGGAATACGCGGCAATCATTGCCCTCGGCGTGATTATCCGTGGACGGACGGCGCACTTTGAATATATCGCCAACGAATGTACGCACGGGATTGCACAGTTAAGCCTTGAATACGGCACGCCGGTTGGTTTTGGCGTGTTGACGGTTGAAAACCTTGAGCAGGCGATGGCGCGGACAAAACCGGACAAGACGAATAAAGGTTCGGAAGCGGCGCGGGTTGCGTTGGAAATGATCAGCGTACTGGCAAAAATCCGATCATGACCCCGGCCCGTTTGCCAGTTAGCCGAACCGGGAGAACCCGGGCCCGGCGGCACGCCCTGCAGGCACTATATCAATGGTTGATGACGGGCAAGGACATTGCCGATGTGATCGATGAATTTGAGCATGATGAAAAAAGACTGATTAAGACCGACGTATCCTATTTCAAGACCCTGTTGCGGGGAACGGTGCAACATCATCAGGCGCTTGATGGACGTATTGTTGAACTGCTGGACAGACCGGTCGCCGAACTGGATGCGATAGAGCACGCTATTCTATATATCGGCTGTTATGAATTGGAGTACCACACCGATATTCCCTGGCGGGTCACGGTTAATGAGTCCATTGAACTGGCAAAACTGTTTGGCGCTGAAGAATCCTATAAATACATCAACGGCGTATTGGACAAGGTCGCTCGCGCATTGCGAGTGACAGAGGAGAGGGTAATGAAATATCCGCAGCCTGATTCAATGGATAACTGAAAATGGATGACGGGAGACAGCGAATCTGCAAAAAAGTCTGACCGCGTTATAACGACGATCATATCGTTGCGGAGTTGACCAATAAGGCGCAAACTGCCCGGGGAGCCTTAATGGCCTTGACAGTGATAAATTGGTCCGTGGGCGCCTCTTCTGAACTCCGCAAAAACGCAAGTGACGCCATATCGGTCAATCTGTAAAATTGCTATTGCTATGCGTGTGTTCCATAGCGACAATACCTCCTCTGAACGATCATTGCTTTACTGATGGATAAACATTATCAACCTGACGCCATAGAAACGGCCTGCTACGGGGATTGGGAGAAAAAAAATTACTTCGCTCCCAGTGGCGGGGGGGCACCCTATTGTATTATGCTGCCGCCACCCAATGTGACCGGCAGTCTGCATATGGGACATGCTTTCCAGCAGACTCTGATGGATATATTGATTCGTTACCATCGGATGCGCGGTTGTGACACCCTGTGGCAATGTGGTGTCGACCATGCCGGTATTGCAACGCAGATGGTCGTGGAACGTCAGTTACAGGCCGGTAACAGCTCGCGGCAGGCACTGGGACGGGAAAAATTTGTTGAAGCAGTCTGGGACTGGAAGACGCATTCGGGCGATACCATTATGCGGCAGTCAAAGCGTCTGGGGACTTCCATGGACTGGTCGCGCGAACGTTTCACGATGGATGCGAGCCTGTCCGGGGCCGTCACCGAGGTCTTTGTACGTTTATATGAAGAGGGGCTGATTTACCGGGGAAAACGCCTGGTGAACTGGGACCCGGTATTACATACCGCCATCTCCGATCTGGAAGTTATCGCGGAAGAGGAAGACGGTTATCTCTGGTATATGCGTTATCCTCTGGAAGCACCGGTTGAAGGCATGGAATATATCGTTGTGGCCACCACCCGACCGGAGACCATGCTGGGCGACACCGCCGTCGCCGTCCATCCCGATGACGAACGCTATCGGCATCTGATTGGCAAACGAGTGCTGTTGCCGCTAACGGAAAGAAAATTGCCGGTGATCGCCGATGACTACGTCGATCCCGAATTTGGTACCGGCTGTGTCAAGATCACACCGGCGCATGATTTTAACGATTATGATGTGGGTGAACGGCATCAACTGGAAAAGATCAATATCTTCACGGTGGATGCGACGCTGAATGAACAGGTACCGGAAAAGTATCGCGGTCTGGATCGTTACGCCGCGCGGCAGCGTATAGTGGAGGATCTTGAAGCATCAGGCCTGCTGGAAAAGACTGAAAAGCATACCTTGACGGTACCGCGCGGTGACCGTTCACATGCGGTCGTTGAACCCTATCTGACCGATCAGTGGTACGTCCGGGTTGAACCCCTGGTCGATCCGGCAATCCGCGCCGTCAAAGACGGCGATATCAAGTTTGTGCCGGAAAGCTGGGGCAAGACCTATTTTGAATGGATGCGCAATATTGAAGACTGGTGCATCAGCCGTCAACTCTGGTGGGGACATCGTATTCCGGCCTGGTACGACAATGAAGGCAATATCTATGTGGGCCGAAACGAGGCGGAGGTCAGGGCCAGCCATGATCTGGGCGGTCGCAGGCTCAGACAGGATGAGGATGTTCTGGATACCTGGTTTTCCTCCTCCCTGTGGCCGTTTTCAACGCTGGGCTGGCCGGAAAAAACACCTGAACTGGAAAAGTTTTATCCGACCAGTGTGTTAGTAACCGGATTTGACATTATATTTTTCTGGGTCGCGCGCATGATTATGATGGGGCTTAAGTTTATCGGTGATGTGCCGTTCAGGGAGGTCTATATCACCGGATTGGTGCGGGATGCCGAGGGGCAGAAGATGTCGAAATCAAAGGGTAATATTCTGGACCCTCTGGATCTGATTGACGGTATTGAGGCAGATAAACTGTTGGAGAAACTGACCACGGGATTGATGCAACCGCAATTGATCCCCGCCATTAAAAAGGCTACGCACAAACAGTTTCCCGATGGCATAGCCGCCTACGGCACAGACTCACTGAGGTTCACCTTTGCCAATCTGGCCACCCAGGGCAGGGACATTCGTTTTGACATCGGCCGTATAGAAGGCAATCGAAATTTCTGTAACAAGTTGTGGAACGCGGTGCGCTATATTCTGATGCAGGTCGATTCGACATCGGCGAATATCATTCAGAGTGAAAAACAATTTGGTCCGGCCGAACGCTGGATAAACGCAAAATTGTCTGAATTAATCGAAGCCGTTCATGAGGGCATGCGTACCTATCGTTTTGATCTTGCCTCCCGCGCCCTGTATGAATTTACCTGGCATGAATACTGTGGCTGGTATCTTGAATTATCCAAGGTCACATTGAACGACGATACAACAAGCATGGCAGAAAAACAGGGGACCGTGTTTGTGCTGTTGAATGTCATGGAGATTTTGCTGCGTATCCTGCATCCGTTCATGCCGTTTATCACGGAGGCCCTGTGGCGGGATATCGCTACCTGCCTGCACAAGCCGGGCGCCAGTATTATGGTGCAGGCGTTTCCGCAGACCGATGATCTTGAGGTTGATACGGAGGCGGTTGTGGCGATGGAATGGATTAAATCGTTTGTGACCGAGGTGCGCCGCATCCGCGCCGAACATGACATTGCGCCGGGCAAAACACTGACCGTATTTGTGCGCGGAGGCACTCCCCTGGAGTGTCAGTATCTGGAAGACCATCAACACTATATCAAAAAGCTGGCGCGGCTCAATGCGATTCAAACCGCCGAAATAAACGGCGATGATACCATCATCGCCCTGGTCGGCGAAATGACCCTGTCGGTGCCGTGGGCGGACAGCATCAATCCCGTGGCTGAAGAACAGCGTTTGCGGAAAATCATCGCGAAACTGCAAAAGGAGAAGACCGCACTTGAAACGACATTGGCGAATGAAAATTTTCGCCGCCACGCACCGGTCAGCGTGATCGAAAACAAAAATAAACGCCTTGCTGATGTATCATATGAAATTGGCACTCATCAGCAACAACTCGGTTCAATTGCGAAACTGCTCTAATGCTCAACATTATCAAAGAAGAGATAGCGGTCGTATTTGAACGCGACCCGGCGGCACGCTCGGTGTGCGAGACCATTTTCACTTGCCCCGGGTTTCAGGCAATTATCCTGCACCGTTTTAATCACTGGCTCTGGCAAAAGAAGTTCTATCTGCCAGCGCGTTTGATGGCGCATTTTGCCCGTTTTTTCACTGGTATCGAAATCCATCCGGGAGCGACCATTGGCGATCGTTTTTTTATTGACCACGGCATGGGCATTGTCATCGGTGAGACCTCCGAAATCGGCGACGATGTATCCATCTATCACGGAGTCACTCTGGGCGGCACTACCTGGAACAAGGGGAAACGTCACCCGACGATAAAAAACAACGTCATCATTGGGGCCGGCGCCAAGATCCTCGGTCCGATCACCGTCGGGGAAGGCGCACGCATCGGCTGCAACAGTGTGGTCGTCAAAAAAGTTCCCGCCGATGCCACCGTCGTTGGTGTACCGGGGCATGTGGTCGTGAAGAAAGATCACAGTGACAGATTGGAACAACGCCGGGAAATGGCAAAAAAGATCGGATTTGACGCCTACGCCGAGAGCAAGGACATGCCAGACCCGGTACAGAATGCTCTGGATTCAATTTTGGACCACTTGCATCAGACCGATAAGGAATTACAGAAACTTAAAAAAAACAAAACTGAAGGATCATGACAGAACAACAGGGACCTAAAGAACCGGGGATCTTGCAGATTATCCATAGCCTGCTGGCCTCTTTCTTTGGTGTTCAGTCCGAACGCAACCTGGAACGCGATGAGAAATATATCGAGAAACACGGCATCAAGATCTATGTCATTATCGGGTTTCTTCTGGTGCTCTGTCTGCTGCTTGGCCTGTTTGTCCTGGTGCAGCTAATCGTTCATTTCGCGACCTGAGCCATTAATATCCAGCCTCTGGAAGATCCCGCCCGGCGATCTGCAGAAAGCCGTAAGGCATTGATATTTTCGCGGTTGTTGTTGAAAGTAGCCCCGTCGCACTGATCCTTATCCATCTGTCAGAATTTATTCCGTTTATACTTGACTAAATTACTAAGTTATCTAATACTACCCGCCATGATGTTATTAAACAACGTAAGAAAATCGTGCAACTGACGACCAGAGGGCGTTATGCCGTGACGGCGATGCTGGATCTGGCGCTGCATAATCATCAGGCACCGGTGACACTGGCCGATATCGCTCGACGTCAGGATATTTCACTGACCTATCTGGAACAATTATTAAGCAAATTGAGACGCAACCAACTGGTTGAAAGCGTACGCGGGCCAGGCGGCGGTTATCGGCTGGCGCAGAACGCCGGCAATATCACTATCGCCAAAATCATGTACGCTGTTGACGAATCGGTTGATATAACCCGTTGCGGCGGTCAGCAGAATTGTCAGGAAGATCAACGCTGTCTGAGCCATGATCTCTGGATGGAGTTAAATCTCCATATTGCCGAATTTTTGAACAGGGTCACGCTGGACGAGATGATGCACAGGAATAATGTCAGACAGGTCTCCGCGAGACAGGATAATTTTTTAATACAATGCCGATAGGCGGGAATCACCATGACTAATGAAGCAATGGTCCATTTAACCGACTCCGCTACAGAGCACGTTAAAAAGGTGCTGGCAAAAGATGCCGACGGGATTGGTTTGCGCCTTGGCGTCAAAACCAGCGGCTGTTCCGGCTATCAATATCTCATTGAAACGGCAACGGCCGTTCGTGAACAGGACCGGACTCTGGAATCAAACGGCATCACGATCGTCATTGATGATGAAAGTTTGAGATACCTTGCCGGGTCCGAACTGGACTTTATCCGTGAAGGGCTGAATTCCGGTTTCAAATTCCATAACCCGAACACGGCGGAATCCTGCGGTTGCGGGCAGAGTTTCAGTCTCAGGGAAAACACAGGCGCAGAGGGCGAATAATGGCAACGAATACGGAGAATATGGACGCCCTTGTTCACAAGGAATATGAACACGGTTTTGTTACAGATATCGATGCCGACACTGTCCCGCCGGGGCTGGACGAAGACATCATTCGATTCATTTCAAAAAAGAAGGAAGAGCCTGAATGGTTGCTTGAGTGGCGATTGAAAGCCTATCGACACTGGCTGACAATGTCCGCCCCCACCTGGGGGCACCTTAAGGTTGACGCTATTGATTATCAGGCCATTTCCTATTACTCCGCGCCAAAATCGAACAGCGATGCCCCCAAGAGCCTGGATGAGGTCGACCCGAAATTGCTGGAGACTTATGAAAAACTGGGTATTCCCCTGCAGGAACAGAAGATGTTGGCCGGGGTAGCCGTGGACGCTGTATTTGACAGCGTTTCAGTGGCGACGACCTTCAAGGAAAAACTGGCCGATGCTGGCGTGATTTTCTGCCCCTTTTCCGAAGCGGTGAAAGAACATCCCGAACTGATCAGAAAATATCTGGGTTCCGTGGTACCGGCGGCGGACAATTTTTTTGCGGCGTTAAACTCGGCGGTCTTTACCGACGGTTCATTCTGTTATATTCCGAAGGGTGTACGTTGCCCGATGGAGTTATCGACCTACTTCAGGATCAATGCCTCCAATACCGGTCAGTTTGAACGCACCCTGATCGTCGCCGATGAAGCCAGCCACGTTAGCTATCTGGAAGGCTGCACCGCGCCGATGCGCGATGAAAATCAGTTGCATGCGGCGGTGGTGGAACTGGTGGCGCTACAGGACGCGGAAATAAAATATTCCACTGTACAGAACTGGTATCCCGGCGATGAGAACGGGGTGGGCGGTATTTATAACTTCGTGACCAAACGGGGCGATTGTCGCGGTGATAACGCCAAAATTTCCTGGACCCAGGTGGAAACCGGGTCGGCGATCACCTGGAAGTATCCGAGCTGTCTCTTAAAAGGTGACAATACCGTGGGCGAATTTTATTCGGTGGCGGTCACGAACAATCATCAACAGGCCGATACCGGCACCAAGATGATTCATATCGGCAAGAACACACACAGTACCGTTATCTCCAAAGGCATCTCGGCAAAGTACGCCCAGAACACCTATCGTGGTCTGATCAAAATAAGCAAAGGCGCGGATAATGCCCGTAACTATACCCAATGTGACTCCTTATTAATGGGTGGTCAATGCGGCGCTCATACCTTTCCGTATATTGAGGCGAAAAACCCGACGGCCACAGTGGAACATGAAGCGACCACATCCAAAATCGGCGAGGATCAACTGTTCTACTGCATGCAGCGCGGTATCACCGGGGAAGATGCGATCAATATCATTGTAAACGGTTTCTGCAAGGAGGTCTTTAGTGAGTTGCCGATGGAATTTGCCGTTGAAGCGCAGAAACTGCTTGGGGTGACACTGGAAGGCGCAGTGGGTTAATCCAGGGGGAGCGCGACTATGCTGAACATCCGCAATCTGTCCATCAACATTGACGATAAAGCGATACTCAAGGATCTGAACCTCTCGGTCAACTTCGGTGAAGTCCATGCCATCATGGGGCCGAACGGCTCCGGGAAAAGCACTCTGGCCAATGTGCTGGCCGGACGCGATGGCTATGCGGTCAAGGCCGGCAGTATTGAATATCAGGGAGAAGACCTGCTTGCTTTATCACCGGAGGAGCGTGCCTGGGCGGGCGTTTTTCTGGCCTTTCAATATCCGGTGGAGATCCCCGGCGTCAACAATGTCTATCTGCTGAAGGCGGCGATCAATGCCCGGCGCAGATTCAACGGCGAACCGGAACTGGACGCGATTGAATTCCTGTCCCTGGTGAAAGAGAAAATGAAGCTGGTCAAAATGGAAGAAGGTTTTCTGCATCGTTCTGTTAACAAAGGTTTCTCCGGCGGCGAGAAAAAGCGCAATGAAATATTTCAAATGGCCGTGCTTGAACCGAAACTGGCGATACTGGACGAGACCGATTCCGGTTTGGATATTGATGCACTCAAAATTGTTTCGGAAGGCGTCAACAGCTTGCGGAATAAAGAACGCGCCATTATCTTGATCACGCATTATCAGCGTATGCTGGATTATATTAAACCCGACCATGTGCATGTACTGAGCAATGGCAGCATTGTGAAATCCGGCGGCCCCGAACTGGCGTTAACACTTGAAGAACGGGGCTATGACTGGATCGGGGAAGGATAACGGCGCGGATGAAAGAGACCGTCCAACATTATCTGGATGACTTTGAACGACTGCGCGGCAGGGATAAATATTTGTCCTCGCAGCGTCTGGCCGCGATAAACGCGTTCAGGGAAACCGGCTTTCCCAGCTCACGACAGGAGGACTGGAAGTATACGGATGTCCGCCCTATTGCGAAAAAACGTTTTGTCAATCTTTCCGCCGCCGGGTCGGTGCATATTGCGCCCGATGAGATTCACTCCCTTAAATTTCAGGGCGGGCAATGCATCGATCTGGTATTTATCAACGGTGTCTATTCCGAGGCCTGTTCTAATCCGGACGGTTTGCCGGAGGACGTGAGTGTCAAAAACCTTGCCGATGCCCTGGGCGACCATGACAGTTTGCTGGAAGAATATCTGACCCGAGATGATGAGAATAAAACAAATGTCTTTGCCACGCTTAACACGGCGTTTATCCAGCACGGTATCTACATCAACGTGCCGCAAGGCGTACGCATTAAAAAACCGATTAACATTCTGTATGTCACCAAAGACACCGGCAAACCGCATGTCACCCATCCGAGAAATCTGATTGTCATGGGCAAGCATAGCGAAGCGATATTGATAGAAAATTATGTCGGTCTGGATGCGGCGGACTACTTCACCAATACCGTGACGCAGATAGTGCTGGCTGAAAATGCAATACTCAGATATTACAAGGCACAAGAGGAAAGTCCAAAAGCCAGCCACATCAGCAATTTGAACGTCAGGCAGGATAAGAACAGTCGCTTCGAATCGCACCTGCTCTCTCTCGGCGGCGCGTTGATACGCAACGACACCCACATCAGACTGACGGCGGAAGGCGCCGGGGTCATTATGCACGGCTTATACATGACTGAAGATCAGCAACATATTGATAATCACCTGCGGGTGGACCATTTAAGCCCGCATACGGTCAGTGTGCAGAATTATCGCGGCGTGTTGCGGGGTAAAAGCCGCGCCGTATTTAACGGCAAGATCGTTGTTCATCCGCAGGCGCAAAAAACTGAATCCCGTCAAAACAACGCCAACCTGCTGTTGTCGGATGACGCTGAGATCGATACCAAACCGGAGCTTGAGATCTATGCCGATGATGTCAAATGCAGTCATGGTGCGACCGTCGGCCAGCTTGATCAGGACATGCTGTTCTATCTGCGCACGCGCGCCATTGACGAGGCTACGGCGAAGAGTCTGTTAACGTATACCTTCATGGCGGAAATCATCGCCGCAATCGATTCCACCCCGATTAGAAATGGCTTCAGGAACCGGGTGATCAACAAATTACCGGACGCGGGTTTAATCAGCGAGTTTGTCGGTGAATAAATCCGATACTATCGTCAGGCAGGGCGAACGGTCACAGTTTGATCCGGACAGAATCCGTACCGACTTTCCAATATTGAGTCGGCGGATTAACGGCAAACCGCTGGTTTATCTTGATAATGCGGCGACCGCGCAAAAACCGGAACAGGTGATTGAAACGCTGAACAGATACTATTCCAGCTACAACGCCAATGTCCACCGGGGCGTGCATACCTTGAGTGAAAAAGCAACAGCAGAGTACGAAGCCGTGCGCGACAAGGTGAAAAAATTTCTCAACGCCGGTTCGACGAAAGAGATCATATTCGTCCGTGGCGCGACCGAAGCGATCAATCTCGTTGCGCAAAGTTTTGGTCGCAATACGCTGAAGTCTGATGATGAAGTCATCATCAGCGAACTGGAACACCATTCCAATATCGTCCCCTGGCAAATGCTCTGCGAGCAGACCGGTGCCACGCTCAAATATGTACCCATTAACGATCATGGGGAATTAATAATGGACGAATATGAAAGACTATTGACAGACCGGACACGCATAGTGGCTATCGGCCATGTCTCAAACGCGCTTGGCACGATTAATCCGATAAAAAAAATAATTGACGAGGCGCACATGGTCGGCGCGAAGGTCCTGATTGATGGGGCACAGTCCGTGCCACACGTGCCAGTTGACGTCACCACGCTGGACTGTGATTTCTACGTGTTTTCCGGTCATAAACTCTTTGGGCCAACCGGCATCGGGGTACTTTACGGCAAAGAAGTGCTCCTGGATACCATGCCCCCCTATCAGGGCGGTGGCGATATGATCAAGACGGTGAGCATGACAGAGACTCGCTACAATGACCTGCCCTATAAATTTGAAGCAGGCACGCCGCATATCGCCGGAGCGATCGGGCTGGGCGCAGCACTGGATTATGTCAACAATCTTGACTTTGAACAGATGATGCGACACGAGGCCGATCTGTTGCGCTATGCCAATGAACAGGCGGGGAATATCTCTGGCTTCAATCCGGTGGGCACGGCGAAAGAAAAAATAGGCGTACTGTCATTCACGCTGAAAGATATTCATCCCCACGATATCGGCACTATTCTGGACAGTGAAGGCATCGCGATTCGCGCCGGACATCATTGTGCGATGCCGGTCATGGAACGTTTCCGCATTCCCGCCACGGCGCGGGCGTCTTTTGCTTTTTATAATACGCATCAGGAAGTTGATGCCCTGATGCGGGCCCTCGAAAAATGCAAACAGGTATTCGCCTGAATGTTTGATATCAAAAGTCTGTATCAGGAAGTGATCGTTGATCATAACCGTAGCCCGCGAAACTTTCGCAAAATTGAAAATGCCGACCATGTGCTTGAAGGGTTCAATCCAGTCTGCGGTGATAAACTGACCCTGTATTTGAAAACGCACGACGGAATCATTGACGACATTTCCTTTGACGGTTCCGGTTGTGCCATATCAGTCGCGTCTGCGTCTCTGATGACCGAAAACCTGAAGGGCAGGAGCATGCAGGCAGCCGAGAAGTTGTTTGAACAATTTCACAGGCTGATTACCACGGACGAAGAGACAGACCCTGTCCATCTGGGAAAACTGGCGGCACTGGCCGGTGTCAAGGACTATCCTTCCCGGGTAAAATGCGCGTCGCTTTGTTGGCACACCCTGCGCGCGGCAATACAAGGCCAGGATGTCCCTGTGAGTACCGAATAACATAACGGCGCCGAGAATCATGCAGGAAAATAAACCGATCACCCTGAACCGCGATTGCGATGCCGTGCTGATCCCGATGGGTACACCGATTACCCTGCCGGAAGGAAGTATGGTACTCATCACCCAGGCACTCGGCGGGAGTTACACGGTGAATATCAACGGCAATCTGGCCCGTATTGACGCCAGAAACGCCGATGCCCTGGGTTTTGAAGTCGAAAATAAAACGGACGCCGTAGAGGAAAAAAAACTCACTGGTGACGGAAGCGTTGACGAAGATCTAATCTGGACACAATTGAGAACCTGCTACGACCCGGAGATCCCGATCAATATCGTTGAACTCGGGCTCATCTACAGATGCGAGATTACCCCGTTAGGCAAAGAAGGCAATCAGGTAGATATCGTCATGACCCTGACGGCGGCGGGTTGCGGCATGGGCGAATTTTTGGCGGAGGACATACGCGACAAGGTATTGACAGTACCGAACGTCACCCGGGTCAATGTAGAAGTGACCTTTGACCCGCCCTGGAGCCAGGAAATGATGTCCGAGGCCGCCCGGCTTGAAACGGGCATGTATTAATTCCGTATATCGCATAACGGATTTTTAATATGGCAGGCTGGTTTGATGTCGCTTTGGAAGAGCAACTGTCGCAAGGACAGGCAAAGCTGTTTGAAATGGATAATATCATGGTCGCCGTTTTCGCTCTGGACGGCCAATATTATGCCATTGAAGATGTCTGCTCGCATGACGGATCGGCCATGCTGGGTTGCGGCTTGCCGCAGGATAAGGTAATTGACGGCAATGAAATAGTCTGTCCCCGTCATGGCGCACGCTTTTGCATCAAAACCGGCGATGCCCTGACCCCCCCCGCCTGTAAGCCGATACGCACCTTTCCCGTCAGAGTCAGGGACGGCCGTATCCAGATCACCGACGACCGCCTGTAAATTTAACGGATAAGGGCCGTTGGCTGGCGGGTACTATGCGGACGACGATATATATCTGGTGGATAATAAAGACGCGGCAACGCCGCGGGGCATTTATCATCCATTATCCCTTCCCTTTCTCATGTTCTCCTGTTTCAGACGAAACAGCGCGGAAATGTCTTCGTCGCCATAGCCGGCATCCATCAGCTTTTGGTAATGTATCAGCGTCATCTCAATAATGGGCAAGGTGTTATTCCCAATGGATTTGGTCATGTTCCGGCAGATTGAAAGGTCTTTATGATGCAGGGCGAGTTTGAAACCGGGCTCATAGATTCCATTCAGCATGGTCTTGCCGCGATGTTCCAGAAACCAGTTACCGGCGGCTCCGGTAGAAACAATATCCACCACTTTATCCATATCCAGCCCCATGGCCTGACCGAAAACAAGCGCCTCGGTAACGGCCTGATTGATACCGGCGGCCATGACCTGATTCACCGCCTTGGTCGCCTGACCGGAACCGGTTGCCCCGAGATGTGTAATCGTTCTGGCAATGTTGCCCAGAGTCGGACGCGCTTTTTCCAATATTGCCTCATCCCCGCCGACCATCATCGCCAGCATGCCTTCCCTCGCACCCTCAACACCCCCGGATACCGGACAATCAAGAAAATACGCGTCACACTCGTCTAACAGACCGGCGGCCTGTTTCGCCGTCTCCGCGCTAACAGTTGACGTATCGACAACAATAGCGCCGGATTGAACACCGGCTTTGACGGCCTGTACCATCTCCAGCACATCTTCGTCGCAGGAGACGCAGACAATGATCAGCTCGCACTGTTTGGCCAGTTCGGCAGGCGTGGCTGAGACGATACAATCACACTCACGGGCAATCTGTTCCGCCTTTGCCGTCGTACGGTTAAACACTGTCTGCAGACAGTCGTTTTTGGCGAAATTTCTCGCCATGTGTGCGCCCATGGCGCCCAGTCCGATCACCCCTGTTTTCATCATCCTGTTATTCATCAAGTAAAAGTTATTACCGCCTGGGAAACACAGTTCCTGTACATGTCTATAAATTTATAAAGGAAGAGTTTATGATAGCCCACCTGCGGAGAAATACGGTAGATTAATCCCAACCCATTTTAGGATATGCTATAATTTCCAGCAATCTTCTGGAGGAAGCATTATGAAAAAATCAATTCAATTAATGAGTATCGTCCTTGCTGCGGGTCTTGCCGCCTGCGGCGTTGATGAACCTGGCAGTCATGCCCCGGCAGAAACCCAGATAGAGGGACCGATCACGCCGGAAAACACGCTAATGGTAGGTAGCGGTTGGGACCTCAACGCTATTGAACGGGCTGAGGGCGTTGTCTATATGGATGATATTTACAAATAGCCTGAAATCAAATAAAGAATACTCCCCGGAAATATTGTCTGATGATTAAATTAACCGGTGCTCGTTTATTCCCGATACCCATTGCTATTATGGGGTTGCTTCTATCTTGTAACGACAGTGGAGCACCGTGGGAAAAAGGCGGTAACGAAATAAAAGCGCCGTCTTCTGCTCAGGTGGTGACAATGTCCCCTGTTGAAACAACATCGTCGGCCTCCGCCGAAAAAGCGCTCCCCGTCGTAGCGGACAAACCCTACCAGATCATTGACGGCAAGATCAGTCAAAACGCCGTAGAAGGCTGGAAGACCTATAATGGAGGAGGTTGCGGTACTTGCCACGGCAAAGGCGGTATCGGTGCGGTCGGGCCTGACCTTGCCGAAAGCGTGGCAAAAAAAATAAGTAAGGACAAGTTTATGGATATTGTCATAAACGGTCGCCCCGGTACCATGATGCGTCCGCATAAAACCAACAAACGGGTGATGGATAATCTGGACAATTTATACGCCTATCTGGCGGCGCGCGGTGACGACGTATTAGGCCCGGGGAACCTGATTAAATCGCCGTTCGGCAAATAGACCGGCTATACAACGTCGTGCTTTTTACACGCGCCGTCATATTTCTCCGCGCCTAAAACGAAAACAGCCAATAGCTCATTGCGCTGAACAGCGCGGCAACGGGCAATGTCAACAACCAGGAAATCAATATCACGGAGACAACCCGTTTATTTGTCTTGCCGGTGGTGATGCCGATTCCGAACAGGGAACCGACCGAGACATGCGTGGTGGAGACGGGGACCCCCAGACGGCTGGCAAAGATCACCATAAAACCAGTGATCAGATTGGCGGTGAACCCCTGACCATGACTCATCGGGGTGATTCGCCTGCCCATGGTCTCGGCGATATGTCTGGCGTTTAACAGGCCGCCAACGGCGATACCGACGGCAATGAACAACATACCCAGTTTGATAGACAGGCCTTGTATCGCAATCAAGAGGGCAACGATCTTGGGCGTGTCATTCAGGCCACGGGCAAAACTGACCATGGCGGCGCTGAAGTAATGGCCAATATCCAGCAGTTTCTGTAACCGGATCCCCAGAAAATGGCCAGTGTAATGTAACTGGCAGTTTTCCTGGCTGTCGATACTGGCATCTATCGCCTGCGGAAAAGCGGACGCCTGCTCCGCCGGAAGTGCGCTGACCGGCACAAATTGATTGGATTCCCCGATGCACACGCACCATTCTTTCGTGATGCCGATCACATTTCTGATATATCGAAAAACGATATACGCAAGAAAGGCCAGACAGACGGCGATAAACGGACTGACCAGCAAGGGGACAAAAAAGGTTTTGCCCAGATAATTGAAATTGACCTCGGAACCCACCGCCATAATCCCGCTACCGGCCAGACCGCCCACAAGACTGTGCGTCGTGGAAATCGGCAGACCTTTAAGCGCCGTCAGTAAAACGGTCAGACCGGCGCCAGTGGCGACCGCCGCCAGAAACTCCGGCGACGTGGTGATTTCAATCGGCACCAGCCCTTTTCCGGAAAAGTTCTTGAGCAGTTTTTCCGCAAGGAAGATCGAACACATCGACCCCATAAACGTCGCAACGGTTGCCCAGCCAATCGCCAGACGATAATCGCTCACGCCGCTGCCGAATAAAGTCGCCACCCCCTTGAAATTATCGTTGGCGCCGTTGGCATAGGCAAGGAAACAGGTCGCGATAAATAAAATAACAAATATAGCCATTATGTTTGATACAAGCGCTTGCTGTAGAAAATGGGGCCGGGGGGCAATCCCCCGCCGCAATCGCGGCCCGTCTTCGCCTTGTTTTTATGTCGCGGGATACCTCTGTGCCATAAACAGCCGTAGTCGAAATGCCTGCCGCCAACATAGCTTACCGCCGCATTTTAATCAAGCGGAAATTACCCCCCCTGTTTTCAATGTGGCGAGAAAAAAGCGGGAGAAACCTTAAAGAGCATGATAGCATTGAACAATACGGATGAGGAGACCCCCCCGACCTCAAACCGTGCGGTGAGCGGGACAGGGACATGAGATGACAGACAAACCCGATATCAGACAATTCATCCTCCGTGATGTGCGTTGCTTCGCCGATGAACAGCGGCTGAATATACGCCCGTTGACGTTCCTTGTCGGTGAAAACAGTACCGGCAAATCCACCATACTGGCCTGCTTTCATGCGCTTGCGCGGTTTTTGCAGAGCGGGGGAAACTGGGGAAAATCACAAGCCGGCTTCTTTTTTAACGAATCGCCCTATCAAATGGGCGTCTTCGCCGATATTGTCCGTAAATCAAGGCCACAGAAAGAGTCCTTCGCCCTAGGTTTCCGGATGCCCTTCAGTAAAAAGGAAACCGTGGACTGTGTCTATGAATTCGGCGCGTCTGCGGGCGGCGAAGCAGAGTGTAAAATAGCACGGTATAGTTTCAGCGCGGGGGGGCACATCTCTTTCACACTGTTTGCCGACGACCGGAAACTAAAAATAGACCAAACGGCAGACGATAAATTTGATCTTCAGGGACCGGTCGGTCTGGGAATAGATTTGGGTTACATCTGGGATATAGCTAATTTGCGTAATGGAGAGCGGCAAGAGTCTGAATCGTCTAAAGCGCTTCGGGAATTTCTAACCGCTAAATTTAAGCCCATCATCAACCTTCCCCCCCAACTTTTTACGCGCATAATGCTGGAAATACAGTCTCCCTTGCCAAGAATTAAAAACTTCGCCCCGATCCGTTCAAGGCCGCGTCGCACCTATAACCCCGGGGAAAGTCTGCACGGAGACCCCGAAGGCGGTGATATCCCGTTGCTTCTGCGCAATATGGATCAAAAACGGCTGGAGAACCTCAGGCGGGCATTAAACGCATTCGGCAAGGCCTCCGGTATGTTCAGTGATGTCCGTGTCAGAAAGCTGGGCAAGGCGAAAAACGAACCGTTTCAGGTCAGGATCAAGGTGAGGGGGCCGTCTGTCAATATGGTTGATGTTGGCTACGGCGTCAGTCAGATCCTGCCCGTGCTGGTCGGTATACTCGACAGTCCTGACCCCGCCTGTTTCGCGATGCAACAGCCCGAGGTACATCTGCACCCCAGGGCACAGGCGGAGCTGACCTCGTTGATGGTTGAGCTTTATCAGGTAAAAGGCCATCATTTTCTGCTGGAGACGCACAGCGATTTTATGCTGGACCGGGCGGTCATTGAAATACGGCGCGGCAGGATTGCCCCGGAGGATGTCTCGCTGATCTACCTGGAACCGAAGGGCAATATGGTCAAGGCGCACAATATTACCTTTGACAACCTTGGCAATATGCAGGGCGTACCGAAGGGCTACCGTGATTTTTTCCTGAAAGAGGCTGACGCTTTTCTGGGCTTTGGAGACGAATAGATGTGCATTATTGTGGATACGAACTGTCTCGGCGGTTTTCTTAAAAAAAGGGATAAAGATATGGAACCGGTATGGAAATGGCTGGAGGATAAGAACGGTAAATTGGCCTATGCGCCAATTCCAAAGATTAAAAAAGAGTGGTGGGAACCGCATCGTCAAAAACTGCAATCTCTGAAAGCGAGCGGAAAACTGAAAGAAGCCGATAAAGGAAAAGTGATGGCGGAAATGTGTAAAATTAAAAAATGGCCCGGTGGGATTCAATCCGACGATCACCATATCCTCGCCCTGGCGCGGGTGGCGAACGTGACGGTGTTGGTATCGAAAGATAACGACTTACGGAAAGACTTTCAAAACCGGGACATCATCAGTGGTGGAAAAATTTATCAAAAGGCCAGCCATCAGCATTTACTCACACCCGATCTGTGCCCGTGAATCCGGCGACGCCTACAGGACATAACGCTGGCTATTTAAAAACGCCAGTGACGACGGCATAAAGCCGGCCGCGGCAGCGCCCCTTGCCTGCTTCGGGCATTTGCCGGGAGCAGTGTTATCATGGGGCTACGGCGGGCTGTGATCGTAAAATACCCCGTCAGGGATTGCCGCCCCGGGGCATGACAACATTCGGGATAATGATATAAAGGTGTTAATTTTGGTACCGTATTCGAGATGATACAGCAGACAACAATAAGGCCCGGCACACCGGGCGGATACCGGATCGGGATTATCGGTGGTGGTCAGTTGGCGAAGATGACCGCCCTGGCCGCGTCCGAAATCGGTTGCGAGATCGTGATCCTGGAAAAGACGAAGAGCGCACCGGCCGGCAGTCTGGCGGCGGAAGTCCTTTACGGCGACTGGAACAACCCGGAAAAACTATTGCGGCTTGCGGGGCAGGTCGATGTTATTTCACTGGAAAACGAGTTTGTCGACGCCGATAGTCTGCGGGCGATAGAGGAAGCGGGATACCCGCTTTACCCGGGGGCAAAAACAATCGGGCTGGTGCAGGACAAGCTGATCCAGAAACAGACATTGACCGCGGCCGACATTCCTCTGGTGCCTTTTGCGGCGGTCGGATCAAAACAGGATATTCTTGCACAGGCGGAGAAGTTGGGCTGGCCGCTGGTATTAAAGGCGCGGCGAAACGCCTACGACGGCAAGGGCAACACCACGCTTGAATCCGTTGCCGATATTGACGCCACCGGGGAAAGGCTGGCGAGCGATAATCAGGATTGGTATGTGGAAGGGTTTTGCCGATTCGCCTCTGAGCTGGCGGTAATGATCACGCGCGGAAAAAACGGGGATATGGTCAGTTATCCGGTGGTGGAGTCGGTGCAAAAAGACCATATCTGCCATGTTGTGTGCGCCCCGGCGCAGATTGACGGCGCCCTGGCGAAACAGGCGACCGACCTTGCCAAAAAGGCGGTCGTGGCGATTGATGCCGTCGGCACGGTGGGCGTGGAGATGTTTTTGATGCAGGACAAGCGCATCCTGCTCAATGAAATGGCGCCAAGGGTACATAACTCGGGCCATTATACGATTGAGGCCTGTGAGTGCTCACAGTTTGAAAATCATGTGCGGGCAATACTTGGTTTGCCGTTGGGTTCCACCGACATGATCGCGCCAGCGGCGGCCATGGTTAATATGCTTGGCGAAGCGGAGGGCGATGGTTATCCGCACGGCATTGAACGCGCCTTGCAGGAAAAAGGCGCACATATTCATGTATACGGAAAAACAAAAACAACAAGAGGTCGAAAGATGGGGCATATTACGGCATTGGGCCGGGATATTGAACAGGCTGGAAAAACCGCCGCAGACGCGGCTGGCTGTATCCGTTTTGGAGTGCGCAAATGAAAGAAAATACGGCAATGGTTGCCATCGTCATGGGCAGTGATTCAGACTGGCCGAGTCTGCGGGCGGCGGCGGACGTCTGCGATGAGTTTTCGATCGCTTATGAAGTGAATGTGATTTCCGCACACCGTACCCCTGACAATATGGCAGAATACGCCAGGGCGGCGCACGGGAAAGGCATCCGGGTGATTATTGCCGCCGCGGGCGGTGCCGCGCACCTGCCGGGCATGATAGCAAGCCATACTCCCCTGCCAGTCATTGGCGTGCCAGTAAAGACGGATGCCTTGAATGGCATGGACTCCCTGCTGTCAATCGTACAGATGCCTGCCGGAGTCCCGGTGGCTACCGTCGCCATTGACGGAGGGAAAAACGCCGGACTGCTGGCGATAGAGATCCTGGGCAGTCATGACGCGACGCTGATGGCGAAAATAATGGCTTACAAAAAACAGCTTGCAAACGAATCACGGCAAAAAGACAAGAAGTTGGGCGAGGCGCTGAAAGATCGGCGACGTTGAACCCTTTGTTAATCAGCTGATGAAAATGCCCTGAAATGTCTTCGCTGTGGTATTGGCAGCGTTGTTGATATTGTTAAACTGTGCACGGGCTTTGATTGTCTTGTGCCGCTATATTTAATATAATGATCATCATGAAAAGAAGGATAAAATACTGGTTACGAGGCTCTGCCTTTACAGATTGAACCAACCAACAATATAGGGGGAATAAAAGATGAGAATAAAACACTGGTTACGAGGTTCTGCCTTTACAGTCCAGTTGTATCCGTATACCTCTTCAAGGATGAAAAAGGCTTTTCTGCATCGCTCTGACGCGGACGCGCTGAGCCATGACTGGCAAGCGATAGGCAACGACATAAAAACGGCCATGGAAGAATATGGGCACGAGCATGTCGAAAGGCAGGCCGTCAAGACGACGTCCTAAGCAAAACCCGCCCCCCAAAAAAACCCGAACCGTTGTCACGGAAGCATTCAGCGGACCGCTGCCGCCGCCAGATGCCCTTGAACGATACAACTCAATAGCGCCTGGCGCCGCAGACAGAATCATCACGATGGCCGAGGAGGAAACAACACATCGCCGCAAGCTGGAACAGGATATTGTCCATAATGGTTACGAAGAAGCAAAGCGAGGGCAAATCTTTGCGTTATTCATCGGCGCTTTGGGAATAATTGCTGGCGCGACAGTATCGGTGTTGGGTGCGCAGTGGGCCGGGGCGGTAATAGGCGGCAGTACTGTAATGGGTCTTGTTTCAGTATTTATTCTTGGGAGAGAGGCTAATCGCTCGCATCAGCAAGACAAGACCCGGTTGCCACGAGACTGAAAACCCGCCTCTCAATTCATGCGGCTATGTGGTGGCGCACGGTACGGCAACACTGTCATTGACGCTTCCGGGTAATCCCGGGGTTCAGGCTGAAGGCACGCTTCAAATGAATGGTATCCGCGGTCCGGTCAACGGTGATTGGGTGATTAGCGGACTGCCCTGGGTGAAAGCCCGCGATTTGTGCGGTTGAAACGGGGAAAATCTGCCCGAAACCGGTCAAAACAATCGCGATAAAACCCCTTCCAATCTGGCGTGGAAATTGATAGATTGTGCACGGAAGTGCGGGGCTATGTATATAATTTCCATATATTATTATTTTTTTCCGAGGATGCGTTAATGAGCGAAATACAAGACAATATTTTTTTCAGAAACTTCTCACTGGTTGTCGTCGCGATTGCAATGATGTTGATCGTTTTCATGATTATAGCGGTGCTGTTTGCTGGTGGAGAAAATGATCCCCATGCCGCCCTGCATACCGAAAAGGTCAGGCAAATGACCGCGCCGGTTGGTCAACTCAATGTAGCAAAAGATGATACGGAAGCAGGCGTTGCTGAAACGGTGACTACCGTGGCGAAAGGTGTTACGGAAGCAGTCGCTGAAGCAGTCGTTGCTGAAACGGTGACTGCCGTGACGGACGGCGGTGATGACCACCCCGGTCGGGCAACGTATGACGGGCTCTGCGTAAATTGTCACGGTGTCTCCGCTCTGGCGAGCATGATCCCGCAGACTGGCGATGCCGCTGTCTGGGAAGCGCGCACAGCGAAGGGAATTGATGTGCTTTACAATAACGCCATTAACGGCTTTGTCGGGCAACTCGGCATGATGCCGGCCAAAGGAGGCAATCCAGCTCTGAGCGACGACCAGGTCAAGGCTTCTGTGGACTACATGCTCAAGCAGGTTCAATAAGTCTTTTCCGCAGACCGGCGTCCTCTATGGCATTCAGCCGTCGGCATTTTCAGACGGTAACGGGATTATTCTATCCTCAAACTATCCAGATAAGCCTGTTCGGACACCTTGTCCCAGATATCATGATTTTTGCGAAAAGCGTTATAGGCCTCATAAACATGTTTGAAATTCGGATTGGCCGCGGCCTCTTCTTCCAGCGCTTCTTTGCTTAACCGTCGCAAGGCCGCCAACACTTCTTCAGGAAATTTCAGTATCTGTACGTTTTTGTTTTTCTGCAACATTCTCAATGCCTGCTGATTGCGGAATTCCATCTGTGCGTACATCCTGGCATTGGTGCCCGTTGCCGCGATTTCGACAATTTTTTGTAAATCGGGCGGAAGGGCATTCCATTTATCGATATTGATCATTAACTCAAGCGTTGAACCGGGTTCATGCCATCCGGGGTAGTAATAAAAGCGGGCAGCGCGGTCCAGACCCAGACGCACATCATGAAACGGCGCGACCCACTCCGTCGCGTCAATCACACCACGTTCCAGCGCGGTATAAATTTCACCTGCCGCCATCAACACCGGATTCCCGCCGGCCTTTTTCAACACCTTGCCACCCAGTCCCGGAATGCGCATACGCAGTCCCGATATATCGTCCAGTGAGTTGATCTCTTTGTTAAACCAGCCACCCATCTGCATTCCGGTACTGCCCATCTGGAAAACCGTCAGCCTGAACGGTTTGTAACTATCGCGCCAAAGTTCCATACCACCGCCATAATGCAGCCAGGCGCTCATCCCCCTGATTGTCATGCCGAACGGGACAGATGAAAAGAATTGCGCCTCGGGGACCTTGCCCGCCCAGTAATACGGCGAACCATGCCCCATTTCCACAACACCCTGAGAAACCGCGTCAAATACCTGCAATGCCGGAACCAGTTCCCCGGCGGCATAGACTTTAATGTCCAGCCTGCCATTGCTCATTACCCGTACATCACTGGCGAACTTTTCAACCCCTTCCTGAAAGACGGGGAAATTGGCCGGCCAGACCGTGACCATTTTCCATTGGTATGTCTCTATCGGAACCGATACCGCTTTGTCGCCATTTGAGACAGCGCCGTTATCACTGCCACAGGCGGAGATCAGGATACTCAGAGTGCCGTAAAAAAATATCCCGGATAATCCGCTCATTGATTTAACCATTGAATGATTCTCCATTTATGGTGAAGTTAAAACAAGCCGTCTTTGCCATCCTGACACGGAACCCGACCGCCGTTTTTACGGACGGAATTCGAAATCCCTTATGCAATACTGGAATCAAGCCGGTGACAGCCCGGCGTAAGCGGCGATCAGCCATTTACAGCCCGCTTGTTCAAAGTTGACCTGAATGCGTGTGTGTCTGCCGCTGCCTTCCATATTGAGAATGACGCCTTCTCCGAATTTGGCATGCGATACGCGCTGCCCCGTTGCCAGTTCGCCATTCTTGCCCGAGGTTACCTCGTCACCCTGACTGATCGGAGCCATCGTATTTTTGCCCAAACGAACAGCGGCAAGCAGCTCCTCTGGTATTTCCTCAATAAAACGGGAGATGGTCGGATAATACTCCGCTCCATAAAGGCGCCGGTGGTGTGTGTGCGTCAACGTCAGACGTTTTTGGGCGCGTGTGATACCCACATAACAGAGCCGTCGTTCTTCCTCCAGTTGGAACGGATCGCCGATACTGCGCTGATGCGGAAACAGACCTTCTTCTACTCCGACCATAAACACATCGGAAAACTCCAGTCCCTTGGCCGAATGTAATGTCATCATATGAACGCAATCGACATGTTTTCCCCCGCCTGCGCCTTCGCCTGATTCGAGCGCCGCGCGATCCAGAAAGGCCGACAAGGCGTCGGTTTCTTCATCTTCTTCATCATTGCCATCATTGCCCTCAAATTCACCGGCGGCGGCGATCAGTTCCTCCAGATTTTCAATCCGCATCGCGCCTTTCTCTCCTTTCTCCTTCCTGAAATGTTCGATCAAACCGCTCAGGTGGATCACTTCTTTAACATGTTCATTCAGCCCGTTCGCGGATCCAGTTTGGCGCATCTGTTGAATCAGTTTGATAAACTGTTCCAGCGCGTTCAGGGATTTTGCCCCGATCAGTTGATTCCGTATCGCATACTGCGCCGCCTCCCATAGAGAACATTGATTATGTCTGGCCGTCTGCCGCAATGTATCCAGCGTGCGATTGCCGATACCGCGCACCGGCGTATTCACGATACGTTCAAACGACGCGTCATCATAAAAGCGGGCAAGGCGCACATAAGCCAGTGCATCTTTGACCTCGGCGCGCTCATAGAAACGCATCCCGCCATAGACACGGTAAGGGATGCGCGCCTGCATTAATGCTCCCTCCAGCACGCGCGATTGCGCGCTGACGCGATACAGGATAGCGCAATCGCCGAACAGTTTACCCTGTTCGGACGCGGCTTTTATCTGATCGACGACATAACCGGCCTCTTCAATTTCATTATAGGCACCGTACAGCACAATGGGATCACCGCCCTTTTCTTCAGTCCAGAGGTCTTTGCCCAGCCGTCCCCTATTGTTTTCGATTAAGTGATTGGCGGCCTTCAGTATGGTCGCCGTTGAACGATAGTTTTGTTCAAGTTTCAACAGGCGCGGCTCCTTGAAGTCACGTTTGAATGATCGCATGTTCTCAACACGCGCACCGCGCCAACTGTAGACGGACTGGTCATCATCCCCGACCGCAAAAACGGTATTGTCCCCGCCGAGCAGCGATCTGAGCCAGTTATATTGCAGTGTATTGGTATCCTGGAATTCATCGACCAGAATATGTTTAAAGCGATGTTGATAGTGCTCACGCAATGCGGTCTGATCGCGAAACAGTTCAAAGATGCGTAACAGCAACTCGGCAAAATCAACCAGGCCGGATTGTTCACACGCCGCCTGATAGGTCTTGTAGATATGTATCCTCTGTGCACCGATAGCGTCGCCCTGATCGTCAATATGCGCTGGTCTCAGTCCCTCATCCTTGCGCGCGTTGATAAACCACTGCATTTCCTTCGGGTTATATCGGGATTCGTCCAGTTGCATGGAACGGATAACGCGGCGGATGATACGGTACTGATCTTCGCTGTCGATAATTTGAAACGCCTCCGGGAGATCTGCTTCCTGCCAGTGTTTGCGCAGCAGACGATGCGAAAGGCTGTGAAAAGTGCCTACCCACATATTGCGCACGGACTGGCCAAGCAAATGCCCTATGCGGGTGCGCATCTCATTGGCTGCCTTGTTGGTGAATGTTACGGCCATAATGTTATACGGGCTGGTCTGTCCGGTCTCGATATGCCAGGCGATACGATGCACCAGTACCCGCGTTTTGCCGCTACCGGCACCGGCCAGGACAAGCAGGTTGCCGTTTTCCGCGGCAACCGCTTCACGTTGCGCCGTATTTAAAGGGTCGAGAATATGGGAAACATCCATACGGGAATTGTACGCAAAGAACGGTATACAAAGAAGAATTTTTTCGGATTGGGTTTTTCTGTGTCTCCGTCAATGCTTCCGTATGGTAGAATGAGCCCGGGCTCTATCAACCATACGACCATGGACGCTGGCAATTCTCCAACATTACTTGATAACCGTGATGAGTTTGCTCATATCATTGAGACGGTTCTGAAACAATCAAAACGCCTCGGTGCCGATGCTGCCGAAGCCGATATTGGTGCAGGCTCCGGTTTGTCCGCCACTGTCCGCCGGGGTGAGATCGACAAACTTGAATACGAACGCGACAAGCGTTTGAGGGTCACGCTCTATATCGGCGGACAAAAGGCCAATGTCGGTACTTCTGATTTCAGTGAAGCGGCTTTAAAACAGACGGTTGAGGCGGCCTTTGCCATCGCCGGGTATGCTGGTCGCGATGAATACGCCGGTCTGGCCGCGGCAGATTTAATGGCAACGGATATCCCCGACCTGGATTTATATCATCCTTGGTCTGTGGCGCCGGAGGTGGCTACGGACATTGCGGTGACGTGCGAGCAGGCGGCATTTGATCAGGACAGGCGTATCGTCAATTCGGACGGCGCCACTGTGAATACTTACTCCGGGCTCAGTCTGTACGGGAACACTCACGGCTTTATCAACGGCTGGAACTGGTCCAGCCATATGATTGACTGCAATGTCATCGCAAAGGATGACAGCGGTATGCAGTGTGCCGGCTGGTATAGTAGCACGCGCGACTATAAGGACTTGCAGGATGTTGCCGACATCGGTCGGGAATCGGCGCGCAGAGCACTGGCGCGGATTGGGTCGCGTAGATTGTCCACACGCCGGGCACCCGTCATCTTTGAAGCACCGATAGCCTCCAGTTTGTTTTCCGCGTTCATCAGCGCCATCTCCGGCAGCAGCCTTTATCGACGCGCCAGTTTTTTGCTGGATAAAAAAGGCAAACAGGTCTTTGCCGATCATGTTGCCATCCGGGAGAGACCACATATTAAAAAGGCACTGGGGAGCGCCCCGTTCGACGATGATGGTGTCGCAACCGGAGAACGTGATATTGTCACGGACGGTATTCTGCGGGGTTATGTACTGGACGCCTATTCGGCGCGGCGGTTGGGCTTGCAGACAACGGCCAATGCCGGCGGGGTGCATAATCTGCTGATAGAACCGGGCCGTTGCAATCTGGAAGAAATGATCCGGGAGGTGGATACCGGCCTGCTCGTTACCGATATGATCGGTTTCGGTGTGAATCAGGTAACCGGAGATTATTCCCGCGGTGTCTCGGGTTTCTGGTTTGAAAACGGCGAACCGGCGTATCCGGTTGAGGAAATCACCGTCGCCGGCAACCTCGTCGAGATGTTTCGGAACATAAAGATGATCGGCAACGACATTGACCCACGCCATAATATACTGACCGGTTCGGTTTTGATTGACGCGATGACCGTTGCCGGAAAATAAAATCCGGGCAAGAAATAATGCAGGACAACGTTACCTCCCCTCTGATTGATACCGCTAAAATCAATCAGGTGATTGACGAAATCGGCCGGATTATCCTGGGCAAGGATGACTCAATTCGCCTGGCGGTGACCTGCCTGATGGCACAGGGGCATTTACTGATTGAAGATATCCCCGGCGTGGGCAAAACAACGCTGTCCTATGCCCTGGCCCGGATCCTCGGTTTAAGTTATCAGCGTATTCAGTTCACCAGTGATCTCCTGCCTGCCGATATCCTCGGCGTATCGATCTATGATCGGGATACCGGCCGGTTTGATTTTCATCCGGGGCCGGTGTTTTCCAATATTCTGCTCGCGGATGAAATCAACCGCGCGACGCCGCGCACCCAGAGTGCCCTGCTGGAAGCGATGGCGGAACGACAGGTCACCATTGAAGGCAAGACACGGCATTTACCGGAACCTTTTTTCGTGATTGCCACGCAAAATCCAATCAGTCAGGTGGGCACCTTTCCCTTGCCCGAATCACAACTGGATCGGTTCCTGATGCGTATTGAACTGGGCTATCCCGACAATAACGCGGAGCGCGACCTGCTCAGAGGGGAAGACCGAAAGGAATTACTGGCACGCATTGAAGCTGTTATCGGCCCGGAGGAACTGACCGCCTTGCAGTCACAACTGGCGCAGGTTCATATTTCCGACGCCTTGCTGGACTATTTACAGTCCCTGCTTGAATTCAGCCGCAATTCGGGAAACTATCAGCATGGTTTGTCTCCACGGGCAGGACTGGCAGTTTTGAACGCCGCCAGAGCGTGGGCGGTATTGAATGATCACCAATATGTCATGCCTGAAGATATCCAGACCGTCCTGCCCAGTGTTATCAATCATCGCCTGCAATTCACGCATGACGCGAAAGACGGGCAGACGGCACAACCAGTTGAACATCTGATCCGGCACGTTCCCATTCCCTGACATCTCTGCGTTCCCCCAATGTCGGCAGTCGTTATATTAGGACGTTATTTCCCCAACACGGCCGCCTCGCATGTCCGCGTATCAAAACAACAGCGCGTTTATATTTTTCCGACCGCGCACGGCTGGATATACGGACTCATGCTGTTCCTCATGTTGCTGGGGGCGGTGAATTACAGCAACAGTATGGCCTTCGTACTTTGTTTTCTGCTGACCGGCCTCGGTTTGACGAGCATGCTGTATACTCACAGGAACCTGAGCGGCCTGCTGATCAGCGCGAAAAAACCGGGCGCCGTCCATGCCGGACAGACGGCCTTGTTTCCCGTTTATCTGGACAATCTTTCCGGCTCCGCACGTTTTGCGATACAGATACAGCGATTCAAACCGATGCCTTTTTTCAAGTGGTTCGGCAAAACACTGGAATGTGAAAAAATATCGATCACCATAGACGCCGGGAAATCATTACTGATCCACTACCCCTGCCCCGTCGCCGAACGCGGCCTGTTTAATCCTGGCACCCTGATGCTGTCGAGCTGTTTCCCGCTGGGCATTTTCAATGCCTGGGCGTATTTTGAACCGGACGAGGACTGTATTGTGTATCCGCGCCCGGGCGGACGAAAACAACTGCCCCCCGCCCGCGCAGAGGACAGCGAAACGGGTCTTGGCGAACGGGACGGAGCGGATGATTTTACCGGCTTCAGAAAATACCACCCCGGAGATCCGATACATTCAATCTCCTGGAAGGCGTTTGCACGCGAACGGGGATTGCTGATTAAACAATTCAGCGGCGCCGGTGTCGACGTTTTAATCCTGACCTGGCAGAGCGTATCCCATCTCGGCGATATTGAAACGCGGCTCAGTCAACTATGCTACTGGATTATCCTTTCCGACGAGGCCGGTATTCAGTACGGGCTGGAACTCCCGAATGTCAAAATAGAACCTGCTTGCGGTAGTGGGCACAAGGCGCTCTGCCTGGAACAACTGGCACGTTATGGGAAAACCGGTTAACCGTGACGAACTGAAATTATCCGACCTGGTGTGGCTGGCGCTGGCCGTTCTGCTTGCCGGTATCCCGCACTGGCAACGCCTGCCCGTCTGGATCCCTGTTACACACCTGGGGCTGTTGCTTTTGCGGGTCGGGGTCCCCTACCGTTTTCCCCGCTTCTGGTCTGAACAGGAGACTGTTATCGGCGTTTTCAAACTGTTGGTTGTCGCCGTCGTCACGAGCGGGGCCTATCTCACTTACGGATCATTGGCGGGGCGTGACGTCGGCACCGCCATGCTGGTCTTGCTGGCCAGCCTGAAGTTTTTTGAAAGCCGGTGCAGGCAGGATTTTTATACCACCGCCTGGCTGGGTTACTTCATTGTCATCACCGGTTTCTTCTACAGTCAGACCATGTTGATCGCCGCCTATATGCTGTTTGTGGTCATGGTTATGACAACCTGCCTGGTCGGGTTTAACGACACCGGACAACGCCTGTCGTTGACGGCAAAATCAAAGCTGGCCGGTCTGCTCCTGCTGCAATCCATACCGGTACTGCTGATCCTGTTTTTCCTGTTTCCGAGAATCAACGGCCCTTTATGGGGATTACCCGAAGACGCCCATACCGGTATTACCGGTATTGACGATCAAATGGCCCCCGGCACCATCAGCAGACTGATTTACTCCGACGAGGTGGCTTTCAGGGTGAATTTTACCGATGAGATCCCCGAACAATCGAAATTGTACTGGCGCGGGCCGGTGTTATCAAAAACGAACGGTTACTCATGGACAAGCGGTGAAAGTCGGCGAAGACTGATGTTGAAACCAATCCGCTATAACGGCGAGGCGATCCGTTACGATGTAATACAGGAACCTACAAACAAACGCTGGCTGTTCGGTCTGGAAATGGTGGAAAAACCAGTCGACAGAAGTTATTTCACTGGCGACTACCAGTTGAAATCGGACGATCTCATACATGCCCGCAAGGCATTCTCACTGACCTCATACAGCGATTACCATTTCGGTATCAATTCTGTCCGGGAACTTGAACGCGAACTCGTCCTGCCGGAGGCGAGCCACCCGCGCGCACGGGCGTTCGGCAGCGAATTACGCGATCAATATCAGTCGCCGGGGGAAATCGTTGCAGCGGTGCTGGAATGGTTCGGCAAAAAAAATTTTATCTATACCCTGACGCCCCCTCTGATAAGAGGAGATAAGGTGGATAATTTCCTGTTTGGCACACGTAGCGGTTTCTGCGAGCATTACGCCGCCGCCTTTACCGTATTGATGCGCGCGGCAGGCATTCCGGCACGGGTGGTGACAGGTTATCTCGGCGGCGAGGTGAACCCCTTGGGGAACTATCTTATCGTGCGCCAATACCATGCCCATGCGTGGGCGGAGATCTGGCTTGAAGAACAGGGCTGGGTGCGGGTTGACCCGACTTCGGTCATTTCCAGCCGGGTCAGCGAGGGTATTGAAAGCGCCATTCCTGAAACCGCCATCGGCATCCCGCTGAATCTTGAACGGAACGCACTGGCGATTAAGCTGTGGCAACGCCTGCGTAACACCGTCGACGTGCTGAATTACCAGTGGGCGCAATGGGTGCTGGGCTATGATCCGGGGCGTCAGCAACGGTTGCTGCAAAAGATCGGCTTTGACAATATCGACTGGAGAACGCTGACAACGCTGATGATGATCCTGCTCGCCATCGTCATGGCAGGCATTGCCTTTTTCGTCTTCACAAAAACCGTCAAACCGATCGACCCGGCGAAACTCCACTACGATATTTTCTGTAAAAAGATGGCGAAAATCGGTTTTCCAAGAGCACCTTTTGAAGGCCCCGACACCTATGCCGGAAGAATCGCCCTTGTCCGGCGGGATCTGGGACAAGACATCCGGCATATTACCGATCTGTATGTATCAGTGCGCTATCGCTCAAACCGGACGGAAATGGAGCGGCTGAAAGAGAATATAAAATCGTTTTCTCCCGGGCAAACCTGAAACACGGAGGGAGAGTATATAACCTTTGAAAAACCTGATTATCCATTGCACGTCAGGACCGGCTTGCCGCCATGCTGTGAAAATCATCGCGGTTTAAAAAGATGATGACGAAGGGAGATGTTTTTCATGATGCCGTATGGCTTGAGACAGTAACTCCAATACAGGCTTAAATCGCTCAAAATTTATAGAATCTTGTTTTCCCCACACAATGTTTTCTGCAAAAATCTTCTTTCCATAATACTTATTTGTATCGAATTTTTTTTTGAGGGAAAGAACCTTACCCTCCCATTGTTCTTTCCTGACACTTTGATCAAAAAGATCTTCTATTATTGTTTCATTCCCGTCCTTTTTTGTGTTTTCCGTCGAGGTCACAGGAAGAAGAATAACGTAAAGATTATGCTTGGTCGTATAAAAAAAGTGCTGGGTTCTATCATATAAGGTCCCCTCAACGGGAAATTTATTCTCCAAACACTGGATAACCCCCTTCGCTTCTTTATCATTGTCCAGCAATACAATGACCGGGTTCTTCCGGGGTTGTTGCGTGAACGAAAGTCTTTTTTCATAGCCTGCTATGAAGCTTTTTAGCGCATTCGTCCCCTCGTCAATGCTCATAATTTCTTCGACCCGAGGAGTATGTGGAAAAAAAGTAACCTCATAGGGGAAGTTGTAACCCTTCTTTTTTAATTGTTTTATGGCGACTTTAAGATAGGTAACATCGGTCTTTCCTTCACACATTATCAACGGACGCTCATTGGATACAAAATAGCGGAAATGTAGAAACCGACAATATAACTTGAGGAAGCCCTGCGGTTTGTCGGCCTTAACGTCTTTTAGACGGGATTCTTCTTCGGGGGTACTAAACTTTTTAATGAAATAAATATGGCCCAGAATGCCTTCAAGTTGGTTAATAGAGCCAAGATCGCCGTTTTCGGGAACAAAAAAATCACCCTTTGTAAAGAGACGATGACACATTGAGCGTGCGTAGCGGTAATATTCACATTTTATGTTCACTTTTTCATTAACGACAAGACCTGTGACTATTTGCCGGGACGAGCGAGGCTGAAGGCGTGTTTTAGCTGGGTTTATCTTAAAACCCGTCTGTTTGATGATGTGTTCTATTTCTTCATTAACAACCCATTGGTTAAGTTTATCAGAAAACCTGGCCATTTTTGTAATATGTTCTTTTCTCCCTGTAGAGAATGTAATGTCATCCGCATAGCGTGAGTATGTCCATCCATATTTTTTGGCTATCTTTACTAATCTAACGTCAAGAATGTATGCGATGAAATTTGTGATGACAGGTGAGCACGGGCTGCCCTGCGGAAGTCTGTTCTGATGGCATGCTATCTGTGCAATCAGCCTAGCCACCTTTGGACATAACGTGAAATGACGATCCTTAATGAAAAAACCGTATACGCGCCCAAAATTGAAGGAGGGGAAAAAGTCTGCCAAATCCAAGTTCAGGACATAGTGCTGCTTCCGATGGCATCTTGCATTGGTATGTATGCCTGCTGATTTTTTTCCGGTTTTTTTTCTAAAACCATGTGACAGAATCTGTCCGGGGCTCCCGGCTTCAATCTCCTGCATACAACTGTTCAGAATGTTTGCGAGGCTTCTTTGTACGCGTTTCAGGCGTGCATGGGGGGCATCAATTGTACGCACGCCCCCAGAGCTTTTTGGGATTGTGAATGAAGTATAGAGGGGCTCCTGCTCAGGGAGCCTGTAAAGAATGTAGGTTAATGCTCCGGGATGGATATCTAAAAGCCGGGCAAAGTCACGCCTGGATGCGGTCTGTTTAAGTCTTTCCAAATCCGACATGGAAATCATATGGTCCAAAGCTGGTTAGCAGGCTTATGGACACTCCTTACGCCAACTTCAACACGCTATAGTTCATCTGCATCATGGTAGATGATAAAAAGCGTGTGGCGCAGCAGGGCGCCGGTTTGCACAGCCATTGAAAGTGGTATCGCGATACGCGAACAATAAATCTGTCCATAAGCCTGTAATAACAATACATTAAACGGATATACTATACAATCAGCATGACAAACCCCGGGGTGAAGCACCGGTCAACGTGGATACGACGGAAATAACATGCCTGAACCGGCTACGCACCATGCCGTTTTGCGTCTTCCCCGTGATAAAACTGCATCTGGTTCAGATGTGCATAATGACCGTCCAATTTTAACAATTCGGCATGGCGACCCTGTTCAACAATCCGTCCCTTGTGCAGCACGATAATGCGGTCGGCGTTTTTAATCGTTGACAGGCGATGGGCGATAATCAGGCAGGTCCGGTTTTGTTTGAGCGTTTCCAGCGCCAGTTGGATATGGTGCTCGGAACGCGTATCAAGAGACGAGGTCGCTTCATCCAGAATAAGCAGCCGCGCATCTTTTAAAAGCGCACGCGCTATCGCCAGCCGCTGGCGTTGTCCGCCTGAAAGCAACATGCCGTCTTCACCGATAACCGTGCCCAGATTCTCTGATGTTCCACTGATAAAATCGTCCGCATAAGCTGCTTCAACAGCCGCCTGTATGGCCTCGTCCGAGGCACCCTGCAACTCGCCGTAGGCGATATTGTTTCGGATGGTGTCGTTGAACAGGATAATCTCCTGACTCACATAGGCAATGTTCTGCCGAAGCGACTTCCGCGAAAGTTGCCGTATATCAATATCATCGTAATAAATCGCGCCGGCCTGCGGTTCATAAAAACGCGGTAATAAATTGACCAGCGTACTCTTGCCACTACCGGACTCCCCGACCAATGCGATGGTATCGCCTGATTTAATATCCAGCGTGATGTCCGACAAGGCATTTTCCGCGGCGCCCGGGTAACGGTAGGATACATTCCTGAATGCTATCTTGCCGTGCACATTATGCAGTTTTTTATGCCCGGAGGACTGTTCAATATCCATATCCAGCAACGCGAACACCTTTTCGCAGGCCGCCAGCGCTTTCTGCAGATGTTCATTGATACTGGCCAGACGTTTAAGCGGCGCCAACAACATGGCGGCGGCGACAAAGAAAGAAACAAAATCGCCTGCCAGCAGCGGATTGGCGCTGGCCTGATGCGTGGTGATGTGAATGATGTAGGCCAGGATACTGACCAAAATAATCTGTAGCACCGGACCGGTTGCTCTGGCGGCCATGATAAACTTCATATTGAAGCGCCGATGTGATTCCACGACCTCATGAAAACGCCGATACTCGGTTTGTTGCCCGCCGTGTAGCTTGATTATTTTCTGGGCGCTGAAACATTCATTCAGCACATGATGTATATTGCCCATGGTTTCCTGAATCCGGCGTCCCATTTTACGCAGACGCTGGCGGATAATGGCCATGATGATACCGACGATCGGGGCGCCAGTCACACAGATCAAGGCCAGCAACCAGTTGATATAGAACATCCAGGCGAACAGACCGATGACCGAAAGCGAATCGCGGATTAATATCATGACGGCACGGGTGGAAGCATCCTTGATCTGGGTGACATCATATGTAAAACAGGACATGAAATTGCCGGAACGAGCGCCGTCAAAGAAACTCACCGGATAATCAATGGAGCGCTTGAACATCTCGACCCGCATATCGGTGACGATCTTGTCACCGACCCAGTGCATGGTGATTTGGCCGACATAATTTGTGATCCCCCGCACGACAAACAGCGCGACCAGCAAAAAAGGGACCATCGCGACGGCCTCGGGGTCTTTTTCAAAAAACGCCCCGTTGAACAGGGGCTGCATCAGGGCAGGGACGGCCGGATCCGTTATCGCCAGGACAACGAGGCTGAATGCCGACAGCAGAAAGATACGCCAGTAGGGCAAGACGTAACCCAGCAATCTGCGATACAGGGCGAAATCGGTTTTCAGTGACGTAATCAAACGGGTCTCCTGATTAAATCGTTATTTTATCGTTTATAATGTTTGCCAGCATGGTAAAAATTTTACATAACAGCTTATGTCGATTAAACATCCGATTGTTGCAGTGACGGGATCCTCCGGTGCAGGCACCAGCCTGGCCCGGACGCCTTTGAGAGCATGTGTCGGAAAAGCGGGATACGGATCGCCGTGATCGAAGGAGACTGTTTTCATCGCTATGACCGGGCGAAAATGGATGAGCTCGGCGTGAAGGCACGTGCCGAGGGCCGTAATCTCACTCATTTCGGACCCGAAGGCAACCTGTTTGAAGAACTGGAGGCGGTTTTCAGGGAATATGCCGAAATCGGCCGGGGGAAACGCCGTTTTTACATTCACGACGCCGGGGAATCCCGGCAACATGGATATCCTCCCGGCACATTGACCCCTTGGGAACCCCTGGAAGACAGTACCGATATGCTCTTTTATGAAGGGCTGCATGGCGGTGTTATAACGGACAGCGTTAACGTCGCCCGCCATGTCGACCTGCTGATCGGCATTGCCCCGATCATTAATCTGGAATGGATGCAGAAAATACACCGGGACCGTGCCATCCGCAGTTATACTGCGGAAGACGCCACCAAGCTTATTTTAAGCCGAATGCATGATTACGTGCATTATATCACGCCGCAGTTTTCCAGAACGGATATTAATTTTCAGCGGGTACCAACGATCGATACCACCAATCCTTTCGCTGACGGACACGTGCCAACCAACGATGAAAGTTTCAGTGTAATACATATTCGCAACCAGCAAAAAATAGACGTTGATTTTCGTTATCTGCTGAAAATGCTGGAGGGTTCAAGGATGTCAAGCCCCGACACCATCGTGGTGCCCGCGGGGAAAAAGGTGTTTGCCATGGAGCTTATTTTACTGCCCGTCCTGCACAAATTGATGGCACGAAAAAATGACGGTTGAATGCGCTCCGAAGGATTCGGTAGTCGTCTGACCTTCTTGCAAAAAATAATTTATAAATTCACTCCGGGAATACAACATGTCAAATAAAGTTCAGCTTGCAGATCAGGCAACCGAATTTATTGTCGAAGAGGACGAAACCATTCTTGAGGCGGCCTTGCGACAGAATCATCAACTGTCTTACGGTTGTCGAAACGGTCTCTGCGGTTCATGCAAGGCGCTTGTCGAGACTGGCAGATTTTATTATCCCGGTACACAGCCAGAGGCTATCTCCGAGGAAGAAACGGCACAGGGTTACGCCCTGCTTTGCCAGGCCAGAGCGAAAACCGATTTGCGGATACGGGCAAGAACCGTTGATACGTCCGCCGATGTAAAAGCCAGAATACTGCCCTCCCGGGTAGTGTCCTGTGAAAAACTCAATGACAATATCATGCGGGTGAAGCTGGCATTACTCAAAACCGGGCGACTGCAATTTCTGGCGGGTCAATATATTGATATCCTCATGCGTGAAGGGAAACGCCGATCATTTTCCCTGGCCAACCCGCCCCATGAAGATCAACTGCTGGAACTCCATATCCGCTATTATCGCGGCGGGCTGTTTTCCGAGTATGCCTTTCACGATCTGAGAGAGAACGCGTTGCTCCGTATTGAAGGACCGCTCGGTCAATTTACTCTGCAGAAATCCGACCGTCCCATGATCATGATTGCTGGCGGCACCGGTTTCGCCCCTGTCAAAAGTCTGGTGGAACATGCCCTGAACAACAATGACAAACGCAGCATCGCCGTGTATCGCGGCGCGAGGACCAGGGCCGAACTTTATCTGAATGATATTCCGAAAAAATGGGCGAAGGAATTTGACCATATCACCTATACGCCCGTTCTGTCCGATATGGACAGACTTGACGGCTGGCAGGGCAGAACTGGCCTTGTGCATCAGGCGGTGCTGGAAGACTACCCTGACTTGTCGGGCTATGACGTTTATACCTGCGGCCCACCGCCGATGGTGGACGCCGTTGTCGGAACATTACCGGGGCACGGCCTTGACAGGCAACAACTCTTCTCCGACTCATTCGAGTTCGCCGCCCGCTGATAACGCCGGATGTCAATACATTACGACCAGAAACGGATGATCGACCGCATATACGCTCGCTTTTCAAGTGCAAACGACCACGCCGCTGTCGCTTTTTCAGCCTGTCCCGGTTTGTGTGTAGTATGATCGCCGAATGCGCCGGGAGCCACACGAAAATAATCTGCGAATAAAACAGTTTGTGTCGTTTCGATATGCGGTACGACCGAACCCCCGCCTGCGCGGGAATGACGGTTATTCACACTTCGCCGTTTATTGTCAATATTGAGCAATGGTTCCGGAAACTCCGAAACAGACAATCCACTGTTACATCAGCGGCAGGGTGCAGGGGGTATGCTTTCGAGTGGCGACCGCCGATCAGGCCGGTTTGATGGGTGTGCGTGGCTGGGTCAGAAACCTTGCTGATGGCAGGGTGGAGGTGATGGCCACCGCCGATAAGGATACCTTGAAGCGTTTTCGTGACTGGCTGGACAAGGGGCCGGCAATGGCGAAGGTATCACATGTCGAGAGCTGCGTTGTTGACCATGAAGACTTCGCGGATTTTACCGTTCACCGGTAATAGACCAGGGAACGGTCATTTTTGCACTTTCAGTTTTTCTTTAATGAAATCAACCGCACTGCTGATTGAGACAGTCTGCGGATCTGTCGCGTGGCGGGGTTTGTATTCCAGCTTTCCCGAGTCGAGGCCACGTTCGCTGAAGACAAAACGGTGCGGGATCCCGATCAGTTCCATATCGGCGAACATGACACCGGGGCGCTCTTTTCGATCATCCAGCAATACCTCAATCCCGTTTTTCAGCAAGGCCTGATAGAAAGAGAATACTGCCTCGTGTAACCGTTGCGATTTATGCATATTAATCGGGATCAGCGCCAGTTTAAACGGCGCAATCGCCGTCGGCCAGATGATCCCGTTGTCATCATGGTGCTGTTCAATAGCCGCCGCCACGACCCTGGAGACGCCGATGCCATAGCAACCCATCGTCAACGTGACGGCTTTCCCCTGTTCATCCAGACAGTTTGCTTTCATGCTTTCGCTGTATTGCGTACCAAGCTGGAAGATATGTCCAACCTCAATGCCACGTGTGAACTTCAGTTTACCCAAACCATCCGGTGCCATTTCATTTTCGCAGACATTGCGGATATCGACGGTCTCCGGCAATGGCAGGTCTCTGCCCCAGTTGACACCAGTCAGGTGTTTTCCATTTTCATTGGCACCGCAGACAAAGTCGGCCATATACGCCGCACTGTGATCCACAAACAGCGGAATATCCAGACCGTGCGGGCCGAGTGACCCCGCGTCACAACCGAGTCCGTCCCGGATTTCCGCATTATCGGCAAGACGCAACGGCGTTAGCACCCCTTCCAGTTTTTCCGCCTTTGTCCGGTTGAGCTCATGGTCGCCGCGTAGCGCCAGGGCAATCAAATCACCCTGCTCCCCCCTGACAATCAGGGTTTTCAGACACTGTGACGGGGGTATCCGCAAAAATTGGCTGACATCCTCAATACTGTGTTGATCAGGCGTATCGACCTTTTCCATGACTTTGCCGGCTTCCGGACACACCCCTGCAGGTTTTACGGCTTCGGCCCGTTCAAGATTCGAGGCATAGTCACCACCGTCGGAGAAGACGATGATATCTTCTCCGGAATCAGCCAGCACATGAAATTCATGTGATTTATTCCCGCCGATATTGCCGGAATCCGCCATGACTGCCCTGAAATCCAGTCCCAGACGGGAGAATATGGCCGAGTAGGTCGCGTACATTCGCTCATAGGTATCTTGCAGGGAATCCTGGCTCAGGTGGAACGAGTAGGCGTCCTTCATCAGGAATTCGCGTGCGCGCATTACCCCGAAACGGGGACGTACTTCATCACGGAATTTGGTCTGTATCTGATAAAAATTGGCGGGCAGTTGTTTGTAGCTGTGAATTTCACAACGCACCAGATCAGTGATGACCTCCTCGTGGGTGGGACCGAAGCAGAACCGGCGCTCATGGCGATCACGGAGGGACAGTAATTCAGGGCCGTATTTTTCCAGGCGTCCCGATTCCTGCCACAGTTCCGCGGGCTGCACGGCGGGCATCAGGATTTCCTGTGCGCCGGCGGCATCCATTTCCTCACGGATAATATTTTCCACTTTGCGCAATACGCGCAGGCCGGTCGGTAACCAGGTATAAATGCCCGCCGCCAACTGACGGATCATGCCGGAGCGCAACATGAGTTGATGGCTGATGGTTTCCGCGTCCGCTGGCGCTTCGCGCAAGGTCGCCGTCAATAATCGTGATGTTCTCATAATACCTTTGTTTCCCGTAATGTTGTCGGGGAGTGTACCCGAAATTAAAAGATGAGAACACGGCTTGACCTTATGCGGTATTCCGGGTAGCTTTCAGGGCTTATTATCAAACAGATACTTTGAGTAACAGTGGGAAAAAGAAAAGAAATATTGCGCGGAGCAGAAATTTTCTGTCGCGCCTTGAAAGATGAAGGGATAAAACATTTGTTCGGCTATCCGGGCGGTGCGGTCCTGCATATTTATGACGCGCTTTACAAGCAAAAGGATATAGAACATATCCTTGTACGCCATGAGCAGGGCGCGACGCACGCGGCAGATGGTTACGCGCGGGCGACCGGCCGGCCGGGCGTGGTGCTTGTGACTTCCGGCCCCGGGGCGACCAATGCCATTACCGGTATCGCCACGGCGTATATGGATTCAATTCCACTGGTAGTGTTCACCGGTCAGGTACCAACCGGCATGATCGGGAATGACGCCTTTCAGGAAGTCGACGCCGTCGGCATTACCCGCCCCTGCGTCAAGCATAATTTTCTGGTCAGGGAGGTGAAGGATCTGGCCCTGACTATCAAAAAGGCCTTTTATATTGCCTCCAGCGGACGCCCGGGACCGGTTGTTGTGGATATCCCGAAAGACGTTACGGCGGACTCCTGTGAGTATATTTACCCGGAAACTATCACCATGCGTTCCTACTGTCCCGTCGTCAAGGGACACCCGATTCAGATTAAAAAAGCGGCGGGACTGATTCTGTCGGCTAAAAAACCCATGATCTATTCCGGCGGCGGCGTGATTTTGTCCGAGGCCAGCCGTGAATTGACGGATTTTACAAAATTGCTCGGCTTTCCGATTACCAATACCCTGATGGGACTGGGCGCCTATCCGGCGACCGACAGACAGTTTACCGGCATGTTAGGGATGCACGGTACCTATGAGTCAAATATGGCCATGCATCATTGCGATGTATTGATTGCGATAGGGGTACGCTTTGATGATCGCGTGACCGGGGACCTGGAGAAATTCTGTCCTTATGCGAAGATCATTCATATTGATGTCGACCCCTCTTCAATTGCCAAGAATGTTCCGGTGGATATCCCGATTGTCGGCGATGTCAAACATGTTCTTGCCGATCTGATAAAGCTGTTGAAAGCAAAAAAGGATAAATTTGAAATAGATGCGCTTGCGGACTGGTGGAAGCAGATTCATGAATGGGCATCGATTGACTGCCTTAAATTTGATCGCGCCACCTCGGTTATCAAGCCCCAGTTCGTGGTTGAAAAACTTTACGAATTAACGCGCGGGAATGCCTATATCACTTCGGATGTCGGTCAGCATCAAATGTGGGCGGCGCAATTTTACAAGTTTGACAAACCACGCCGCTGGATCAATTCTGGCGGTCTCGGCACCATGGGCTTCGGTCTGCCTGCAGCGATGGGCGTAAAACTGGCTTTCCCGAAGGCAACGGTGGCGTGTATCACCGGCGAGGCCAGTCTGGTCATGTGTATTCAGGAATTATCCACCTGTCTGCAATATGACACGCCGATCAAGATCATCAGTCTCAACAACCGTTATATGGGGATGGTGCGACAATGGCAGGAATTTTTCTATTCCAGCCGTTATTCTCATTCTTATATGGACGCCTTGCCGGATTTCGTCAAGCTGGCCGAAAGCTATGGGCATGTGGGCATGCGTATTGAAAGGACCGAGGATGTTGAGGATGCGTTAAAGGAATCCCTGGCGATGGAAGATCGTACAGTATTGATGGATTTTGTGACGGATCAGACCGAAAATGTCTATCCGATGATTGCTTCCGGCAAAGGACATCATGAAATGCATTTGTCGTCCGAACGGGAACTGGCCTAGGCCGTGCGACATATTATTTCACTGCTTTTGGAAAACGAGGCCGGGGCCCTGTCCAGGGTATCGGGCTTGTTTACAGCGCGTGCGTTTAATATTGAATCGCTGACCGTTGCGCCGACGGAAGACCCGACGGTTTCCCGTATGACACTGGTCACTGGCGGTTCCAACGAGATCATCGAGCAGATAACCAAACAGTTGAACAAACTGGTGGATGTTATCAAGGTGGTCGATCTCAATGAGTATCGCCATATTGAACGTGAGCTGATGCTGATCAAATTGTCGGCGAAAAAGGAAAACCGTGCCGAGGTGAAACGCATGGCGGAAATTTTTCGCGGTCGTATTATTGATGTGACCGGGAATAGCTATACCATAGAGATGACTGGTACCGGTGAAAAACTGGACGCGTTTATCAATGCGCTGGATGAGCGTATCATCCTTGAGGTCGTGCGTTCCGGCGTGTCTGGCATTGTGCGTGGCGATAAGGCGATTCAATCCTGACTATTTCAATTTCCATTATTTTCAATTTATTAGAGAACGATTATGAATATTTATTACGATAAAGACGCAGATATATCTTTGATTCAAAACAAACGGATCGCCATTATCGGCTATGGTTCACAGGGTCATGCCCATGCCAACAATCTCAAAGACTCTGGCGTGACAGTCCATGTGGGTTTACGCGAGGGTTCCGCCTCGGCGGCAAAGGCCGAAGCGGCGGGGCTGGAGGTGAAACCTGTTTCCGAGGCGGTCAGAGACGCCGATGTGGTCATGATGCTTGTCCCGGATGAATATCAGAGCCGCCTCTATAAAGATGAAATTGAACCCAATCTCAAAGCGGGCGCCACGCTGGGTTTTGCGCACGGGTTTAACATTCATTTTCAACAGATTATGCCCCGCGCTGATCTTGATGTCATCATGATCGCACCGAAAGGACCGGGGCATCTGGTGCGCGCGACCTACAGCGGCGGCGGTGGCGTCCCCTCATTGATTGCGGTTTATCAGGACACCTCGGGGCAGGCGAAGGAACTGGCGCTTTCCTATGCCTCTGCCAACGGCGGCGGGCGTGCCGGTGTGATTGAAACAACCTTTAAGGAGGAAACCGAAACCGATCTGTTCGGTGAACAGGCCGTATTATGTGGTGGTATCACGGCTTTGATCCAGGCCGGTTTTGAAGTGTTGGTAGAGGCCGGTTATGCCCCTGAAATGGCTTATTTCGAGTGTCTGCACGAAACCAAACTGATCGTGGACCTGATCTACGAAGGCGGCATCGCTAATATGCGTTACTCCATTTCGAATACGGCGGAGTACGGCGACTTTACGCGCGGTCCGCGCATCATAACGGAAGAGACAAAACGCGAGATGAGAAAAATTCTGTCTGAAGTTCAAAGCGGCGAGTTTGCGCGAGAGTTCATTCTGGAGAACCAGAGCGGCGCCGCCTCACTGAAGGCCAGACGTCGTATCAGCCGCGAACACGGTATTGAGGTGATCGGCAAGAAACTGCGCTCCATGATGCCCTGGATTGCGGCAAACAGGTTGGTTAATGATCAAGAAGATTAGGATGTCCCGCATCGGTTACAACGATGAAGTGATATAGCTCTAACGACCGAGTCTCTTTAATGCCAAGCAACTACTATCCACTGTTCGCTCGTGAAGCCTGGCCGGTGTTTTTGCTGTTGATGCTCCTGGCCCTGTTCGCGTGGTTTTTTAGCGGGGAAAAAACGTTTATTTTCTCCCTGTCGATTCTGTTTCTTGCGTTCTATCTGTTCCGCGATCCCGTGCGTGAAATACCGTCCCGGCCGCTGGCGATTGTCAGCCCGGTACACGGGGTCGTCACGCTGGTTGAGGAAACGAAGGAAACGCCTCTGAATGAACGCGCAAGACACGTCCAGATTGTCATGCGGCTTTACGATATCTATTCGCTTCGCAGTCCGACTGAAGGCAAGGTGACTGATCAATGGAGCAGTCCGCCGGATGAGAATCAACCGCGCCGACATCTTGATTTTTGTGTCCGGACGGATGAAGGCGACAAGGTAATCATAGCCATCAGACCGCGCAATATCATCCATCACTTTCGCGTTTATCTACAGCAGGGTGAACGTGTCGGGCAGGGGCAACGTTGCGGCTATCTTTGTTTCGGCGGCGTCATTGACGTATTTTTGCCTTTTGATTCAAGGGTTCTGGTTGAAGCAGGCCAATTTGTCAATGCTGGCAGCGACTTATTGGCGCAACTGATTCACCGGGGGAAGGTCAGCGCCATTGAAAATGAATTGGGTTAACGGAATACTACAGATCGGTTTTATATTGCTATCGTATTTTATATGGTCTGACGGACGTGCAACAATCATCATCAGCGAATAAAAGCCGACGCGGAATATATTTACTGCCCAATTTATTGACGACGGCGGCGTTGTTTTCGGGGTTCTATGCCATTATCGCGGCCATTGATAAACAGTTTACCCCGGCCGCCATTGCTATATTTATCGCGATGATACTGGACGGAGTGGATGGACGTATCGCGCGTTTGACCAATACCCAGAGCGATTTCGGCCTGCAATACGACAGTTTGTCAGATATCGTCTCTTTCGGTTTGGCGCCAGCGTTGGTGATGCATCAATGGGCGTTTTTCAGTCTGGGGAAACCGGGTTGGCTGGCTGCTTTTGTCTATGCTGCCGCGGCTGCTTTGCGACTGGCGCGGTTTAACGCCCAAGCGTCCAGTCAGGACAGGCGTTTTTTCCAGGGACTGCCAAGTCCGGCAGCGGCGGCGGTGCTGGCGGGTATGGTCTGGCTGACAGATACGTACAGCCCGGGGGATCTTTCAGTAGCCGTTATATACTCTTTTCCGGTGACGATATTGCTTAGTATTCTTATGGTTAGCAATATCCGTTACTACAGCTTCAAACAGTTTGATCTGAAGGGGCGTGTTCCGTTTATCAGCGTATTGATCATTGTTGCTCTGTTTACCCTGATCGCGATAGAACCGTCGTTGGTGCTGTTAGTGTTGGCGATGGGTTATGCCTTGTCGGGACCGATATGGACCTTGTTTGCGTTGCATAAACATCGTCAGGCGAGAAGGACGACCGAAACGCAAACGGGAGAATCCGGTGAACGTGGTGAACGTTAAAAAAGAGATTGCATTTCCCCGGAACTCGTTTATATTCGTTTTATGTATTGCTTGAAACAGATTCAAATCAGCGCAGATCGCTACCCCCCATTGTGGTTTGCGCTGTCTCGCCTGTTACTCCTCCTGCCCTGAGGGGCAAATATCTTTCTACACTCAGTTACGTTTTTGTGCGGCGTTTTTCGCAAAATGCCGGATTTGGTAATTTTCATTGAGTCGGTTTGTCGACATATTATATATATCAGGATATGGAGAGAGTAATGAAAGATAAATTGATCATTTTTGATACAACGTTGCGTGACGGGGAACAGAGCCCCGGCGCTTCAATGACCAAAGATGAAAAACTTCGTATTGCCCGCGCACTGGAAAAAATGCGTGTCGATATCATAGAGGCCGGATTCCCCATTGCCAGTCCCGGTGATTTTGAAGCCGTCAAAGCCGTTGCCGGGGCAATAACGAAGAGTACGGTCTGCGGTCTGGCCCGGGCGCTGGACAAAGATATTGATTGCGCCGCCGAGGCGTTAAAACCTGCCGAGTCATCACGCATCCATACCTTTCTTGCAACATCGCCGATACATATGCGCGAGAAATTGCGCATGCAACCGGATCAGGTTGTCGAGCATGCCGTGCAGGCAGTGAAAAGGGCGAGAAACTATACGGACGATGTTGAATTTTCTCCGGAAGATGCCGGGCGTTCCGAACCGGATTTTTTGTGTCGCGTTATAGAGCGGGTGATTGACGCCGGGGCCAGAACAATCAATATCCCGGATACCGTCGGCTACAATCTGCCACAGTTCTTCGGTGAATTAATCGGATATCTGATCGAACGTGTTCCCAATTCGGACAGAGCTGTCTTTTCAGTGCATTGTCATAATGACCTGGGGCTGGCTGTCGGCAATTCTCTCGCGGCGGTTTTAAATGGCGCACGTCAGGTTGAATGCACGATAAACGGTCTGGGAGAACGCGCCGGAAATGCCGCACTTGAAGAGATCGTAATGACGGTGCGTACGCGTGGTGATGTTTTTACCTGTGACACAGAACTGGATACGACACAGATCGTGCACTGTTCGCGTCTGGTGTCGACGATCACCGGCTTTCCCGTGCAGCCGAACAAGGCAATTGTTGGTGCCAACGCCTTTGCGCATGAATCCGGCATTCACCAGGACGGCGTACTCAAGAATCGCGAGACCTACGAGATCATACGCCCCGAAGATGTGGGTTGGAATACCAGTCGTATGGTGATGGGCAAACATTCGGGGCGCAATGCCTTTCGCAGTCGTTTGCAGTCCCTGGGGATACGGTTTGACAAGGAGGAAGACTTAAATGCTGCTTTTGCCCGTTTTAAGGAGTTGGCGGATAAAAAGCATGAAATTTACGATGACGATCTCCAGGCGTTGGTCAGCGATTCCATTCAGGAAAGCATGGATGAAAAGATTAAACTGGTTTCGTTGAAGGTCAGAATTGAAACGGGTGAAACGCCGAAAGCCGAAATAACGCTCTCTGTCGACGGCGAGGAAAAACACGCCAGCGCCGGGGGCGGAGGGCCGGTAGACGCCACTTTCAAAGCCATTGAAAGTATTGTCGACAGCCGATGTGGTCTGCAACTGTATTCGGTCAATAATATTACCGACGGCACCGATTCCCAGGGCGAAGTGACGGTACGCATCAATAAAGATTCGCGCATCGTCAACGGTCTGGGCACCGACACCGACATTGTCATTGCATCGGCCAAGGCATATATCAACGCTCTGAACAAGATATCAATGGGTGCCGGTCGAGCCCATCCACAAAGGATATAACCCAAAGACCATGCCGATACAGCAACGACAATATCTGCATGCAATGGGTATTGATGTCTGGCTGTTTCGGGACAAATCCGAGGCAGATGAGACGGCAGTGCCCGATGCAGTCGTTGAAAAAACCGGGGCGGCGGGTACGGCACTTGATGATCTGGCCAGGGAGGTCGCTACCTGTCAACAATGCAGCTTGCATAGAACCCGGACTCAGACCGTGTTCGGCGTGGGATATCCTCGGGCCGACTGGTTAATCATTGGCGAGGCGCCGGGGGCGGATGAAGACCGCCAGGGTGAGCCGTTTGTCGGTCGGGCCGGTAAATTATTAAATGAAATGCTGCTGGCCATCGGTTTAAGCAGAGAACAGGTTTATATCGCCAATATCCTGAAATGCAGACCGCCGAATAATCGCGACCCAAAACCGGAGGAAGTCGTGGCCTGTTCATCCTATCTGCGTCGACAGATTGAATTCATTCAACCCGTGTTGATCCTCGCGCTTGGTCGTGTCGCGGCGCAAAATCTGTTGCAAGTGGATACCCCGATTGGCAAGATGCGCGGCCAGCGTTATCAATATCCAGGCACGGAATTACCGGTATTTGTCACCTATCATCCGGCTTATTTACTGCGTTCGCCGCGCGAGAAACGCAAGGTCTGGGAGGATATTAAAATCGCCCGGCGCGCTTATGAGGAATTGTCATGAATGCGGTTGTTGATGAGGCACGCTCCCGTATCCGCGTTATGTCGGAAGAGGATATTGAAACTATCCTCGCTATCGAAAGGCGTTCCTACGATTTTCCCTGGAGCGGGACCATCTTCCGTGATTGTCTGGGCGCGGGTTATTGTTGCTGGATATTGGAGTATGATCAGGGGCCGGTCGCCTATGGCATAATGTCGGTTATGGCCGGTGAGGCGCATATCTTCAATCTATGCGTTGACCTCGCTTACCGCACGGTCGGTCTCGGCGAAAAGTTACTGATGCATCTGCTGGAAGTGGCGCGTGTTCACAATGCCTATATGGTTTACCTGGAGGTTCGTCCTTCCAATTTTGCCGCAATCAGGCTCTATTTGAACAGCGGTTTCGATCAGATTGCCGTGCGCCGGAATTATTATCCGTCCAGGACGGGCCGTGAAGATGCATTAATCCTTTCGAAAATGATAGATCAAGGAGTGGGAGAGCTTGAACGGGAATAAACAAGCTGAACGCGCAGCGGATTTTTTAACGTTGGAGTCCTTTATCGGGAATACGCCGTTGGTACGTCTGCAAAGGCTGGCGGGCGAGACCGATAATATTGTGCTGGGCAAACTGGAGGGTAATAATCCCGCCGGTTCGGTAAAAGACAGACCGGCCCTGAGTATGATTCGGCAGGCCGAGGCGCGCGGTGAAATCAAACCGGGCGATACCCTGATAGAAGCTACCAGTGGGAATACCGGGATTGCGCTGGCAATGGCCGCCGCCATCCGCCATTATAAAATGATACTCGTCATGCCAGAAAGCATGAGCATTGAACGACGCGCCGTGATGAAGGCGTTCGGCGCCGAGATCGTGTTGACCTCGGCAGAAGGCAGTATGGAAGGCGCCATTGATACCTCGCGGGAGATGGCCGCGCAGGGAAAAGGTCGCATACTGGATCAATTCGCCAATCCGGATAATCCACTCGCACATTATGAAGGCACCGGGCCGGAAATATGGCGCGATACCCACGGCCAGATCACACACTTTGTCAGTTCCATGGGAACAACCGGCACTATTATGGGGACTTCGCGTTTTCTGAAGGAGCGGAATCCGACTATACAGATCATCGGAGTACAACCTGAAGATGGTTCAAAGATACCGGGGATACGTCGCTGGCCTGAAGAATATCTGCCTAAAATCTACGATTCAAGCCGGGTGGACCGTATTATTGACGTCAGCCAGGAAATGGCGGAGCAAACCACACTGGCACTCAGCGAGAAAGAAGGTATCTTTGCTGGCGTTTCCTCTGGCGGGGCAACGGCGGCGGCCTTGCAGATTTCTGCCGAGGTAAAAGACGCGGTGATTGTTACGATTATCTGCGACCGAGGCGATCGCTACCTTTCAACGAAACTGTTTTCCCCCTGATAGTTTCTATCTGTTCCCTGATTATAGAAGGCCTGCATTATGAACATTCTTGTTTTTGATATTGAAACCGTGCCCGATATCGAGTCGGGTAAAAAATTATATGATATGGAGGGGCTAGATGAAAAAAACGCGGCTGAATTAATGTTCAGTCAGCGGCGACAGGAGACTGCCGACCACAGCGATTTTCTCCAGCATTGTTTGCATCAGGTGGTCGCGATATCAGTTGTACTGGAAACGCCTGACAAAATCAGCGTCTGGTCTTTGGGCGATGTTGATTCGGGTGAGGATGAATTAATACGGCGTTTTTTTGGAGGAATTGAACGTTACAGCCCCGTTCTCGTGTCCTGGAACGGTAGCGGTTTTGACTTGCCCGTACTCCATTATCGCGCCTTGTTGCACGGCATCGTCTCCCAGCGTTACTGGGATAATGGCGAGGAGGATAAAAGTTTCCGGTGGAATAACTATCTGAACCGTTATCACAGCCGACATACTGATTTAATGGATGTCCTCTCCGGCTACACGATGTCGGCTCGCGCCGGACTGGAGCAAATTGCGACGATGCTGGGCTTCCCCGGCAAGATGGGCATGAAGGGCAGCATGGTATCAGATTGTTATTACGCCGGTGAAATAGAAACCATCCGTCATTATTGTGAAACCGATGTCCTCAACACCTATCTGGTCTATCTGCGTTATGAACTGATTCGGGGCCATCTGACTGAAGCGGCCTACAAGGACAAATGCAAACAGGTCCGCACGATGCTGGACAAGGAGGACAAGCCTCACTTGAAAGCATTCCTTGTTGCCTGGCCGGAGGAATAGCGTTTAATCTGCGGACAGAAGACGGAGAACAGCGGTAAATAATACGGCTATCGCTTCCGTTCCATCACCCACCGCCTGTTCAAATTGCCCGCCCTGCAACCCGCACGCCAGCAGTGCGGCCAGGCCGCCCGATACCCGGGCACCTGCCCCCCGGCAGGACCACCCCGTCTGTCGCAACACCGCCCTCATGCTGTCCCGCACTCACTACGCCCGCCACTTCCACCTGACCGACCCCACAGACGGCGCCATCCCCCCATCACCGACGCCGCCGACCAGAATCCCTTCGCCACTCCCGCCGACAGCCCGGCCCGCTATTGCTGACCCCGTGCCTGCATTTCACTATAATCGTGTTTTCTGCTAGAATGAATAAGGGTGCCCGCAACACTGTCATCGTCAATCGACCCAGCGGAGCACAGTGTGCACGCTGAAACGCCGTAACATGGAGACCTCACAAGACACATGCAAAACTCAATGTTTGACAAGGTTTCCGAAGCTGGCCTGGATATCACATCAGAGTCATCTCTGCCGGTTGTAGATTCCAGAAAATATCAGCCTTTGAGCAGTATTTGGGAGGGCGGTGATGGTGAGCTTATTGAGCAGATACTGAAATTTTACCCTTCCATCCTGCCGGAACCCATTTTGGATGCCACATACAATACCGGCAGGTTCTGGAAAAGATCTACTCGGAAAATTATATCAATGGATATAGATCCGAAACACAAGCCGATGATTGTCGGCGACAACAGAGTGATGGACGGTATTCCTTCCGCTGCATTTGGTGTGGTAGTTTATGATCCACCACATGTTGGCCCGCAGGGGCGGGACAAAAGCAGCAAACGCTTTGACCTTGATTTTGGCGCAACCATGGCGTGCAATAAAGAGCATGGCTGGAACCTGAGCTATCTGTACCCACCTTTCCTGCAACAGGCAAAACGTGTGCTGAAGCCACGAGGGCTTCTGTTGGCAAAAATCACTGATATGGTCAATTGCCATAGGTCGCAATGGGCGCATTGCGACTTCATGAGAATGGCCGATGAGGCAGGTTTCACCGTTTGCGACCTGATAATCAAAGTAAGGAACGGCCCCATGGTTTCAACAAAATGGAAAAATGCACACCACGCCAGAAAGCGACATTGCTTCTGGATTATCTGTCGCAATGGGGAAAGTTGTGAGCGATAGTCCATGAGGACATACAACCCGCTCAGCGTAGACGAACTGGGTAAAAATGCAGCACAAGCATTGATGAGCTACCCACCCGATAGCTTGCCCCCCCGGGGAAATATTTGCCGGTGCCGGTGTTTATACATTACATTATTCTGGCTCCTTTCGTGCATATGCCGACATAGGCAAGGATGAGCCGATCTACGTAGGGAAAGCAGACCTTCAGGGAAAGCGACAGGGCCGCACAGGGGGGCAAGCGAACCTCTCGCTCGCTCTACAATCGTCTGTCCAAGCATGCGGAATCCATTGCGGCTGTGCACAACCTGGCATTGGGAGATTTTTATTGCCGATGGCTCGTTCTGGACCCCATCTGGACAGGCCTGACCGAGCAGGTGCTTATTGCTACATACCAGCCAATATGGAATGCTGTTGTAGACGGGTTTGGCAATAATGCCCCCGGCAAAGGGCGCTGGAACCAGAAACAGTCACAGTGGGATACATTGCACCCTGGGCGCCCATGGGCATGCAACCTGCAAAAACCCACCGAAACCGTCGAAGATATTGTGTCCCGGATAAAAAATAACAAAACTAAATAATCGTTGCTACCGCAGATTCATATTTTTCTGCAACGAGCAATAAGGGATAAATTCAACCTGTTACCATTTCTTGCACTGACCCGTGGACCCCGCCCCTGCGGACGTGGCACCACCATCTCTGCCAGACTTATCCCAGAGTCTCTTTCAGGGCCATCTTGCAAAGCCTTTGCATCTAAGCCCTTGAATTACAGCTTATTTACAGGTTGGAAGAATCCAGTTTTTCGACTTCCATAGATATTCTTTCTTCCTCTGCCAGCTTCTCATATCTTTTATCTTTATAACGAATTTCTATAGAAACATCCATGAAGCCTGTGCATTTAGTCATGATAGATCTGTCCCCCTGATAGATAAATTTCGCATCAGATAAACTGGCCATGAGACCCAGGTTATCCTCCTCTTCTCCGTATTTTTCCTTCAGAAGCTCCATTATCACTATCTGCTCTTTTTTACACTTAGGAGTATTTTCTATATCACCTATGCCCCATATAGCATATACCTTGTGCGTTTTCGGGGTTATCAATACATAGTACCTGGAAAATGATCGGAATCCCTTCGGTGTAGAAAAGGCATACATAGGTGTTCCATCTGTTAATTCAGATTTGCCTGTTGATTCTTCAGGGTCAAATGTTTGCCCCAGAGTCATATCAAAGGCACCCTTTATCTTCTCAGATGCACCTGCATGATGACTCAGGCACAGGAAGGAGGCAATAACGTATATTGCATACCGGACCATATAACCCACTGCTCTCCGCCTTAATGTTAGAGTTACTTCCGGGCGGCAGCATCAAATTGATCTTCCTCGGTTGAACCGGTCAACGCGGTTACCGAAGATTGACCTCCCTGAATAACAGTCGTCACATCGTCAAAATAGCCTGCCCCGACTTCCTGCTGATGAGAAGCAAACGTGTAGCCCTGTTCGGCGGCGGCAAACTCGGGTTCCTGCACCTTCTCAACGTAGGCGCTCATCCCCCGGCGGACATAGTCATGGGTCAGTTCAAACATGTTGTACCATATGCTGTGAATACCCGCCAGAGTAATGAACTGATATTTGTAGCCCATGGCGCCCAGTTCCTTCTGGAATTTAGCGATGGTGGTATCATCAAGGTTTTTCTTCCAGTTAAAAGAAGGCGAACAATTATAAGCCAGGAGTTGCTCTGGATGCGCCTTGCGGACAGCTTCAGCGAATTTCCTCGCCTCGTCAAGATCGGGCACGGCGGTTTCACACCACAGCAGATCGGCGTAGGGCGAGTAGGCAATGCCACGTGCAATGGCCTGATCAAGACCCGCTTTAGTAACATAGAAACCCTCGGCAGTGCGTTCACCAACAAGGAATGGTTTGTCTCTTTCATCGAAATCGGAAGTCAGCAGGTTTGCCGCGTTGGCGTCAGTGCGTGCCAGTACAATAGTGGGCACACCCATGGTATCGGCGGCCAGACGAGCCGCGGTCAGTTTCTGGATGGCCTCCTGGGTCGGGACAAGCACTTTACCACCCATATGACCGCACTTCTTGACAGCAGCCAGCTGATCTTCAAAGTGAACACCGGCGACACCAGCCTCAATCATGTTTTTCATTAATTCAAAGGCATTCAACACACCGCCGAAACCGGCTTCGGCATCCGCGACGATAGGGGCAAAGTAATCAATATCATTTTTGTTTTTCGCCCATTGAATTTCGTCGGCACGGCGAAAGGCGTTATTGATCCGTCTTGCCATAGACGGAACAGAGTTATAGGCGTATAGCGACTGGTCGGGATACATCGTTTCCGAAGTGTTGCCGTCCGCCGCGACCTGCCAGCCCGACAGATAAATGGCTTTGAGCCCTGCCTTGACCTGTTGCATTGCCTGTCCAGCGGTAATAGCGCCCATGCAGTTGACATAGCTGTCATCCTCCGCGTTCACCAATTCCCAAAGCCTTTCGGCGCCGCGCCGGGCGATCGTGTATTCTTCCTGAAGCGAACCGCGAAGCCTCACGACATCGGTAGCCGCATACTCACGTTTGACATTCTTCCAACGCGGGTTTTCCTCCCAGTCTTTCTCTATCTGTCTGATTTGATCTTCTCTGCTCACCAATTTTTTCTCCTGTAATTTACAGCGTGATGTTTAATTAACAAAAAAGCGCATCACTTTAAACTGTGCCTCCTCGGAAGGATTTACTGCAAGCACTTGATTTTTTGCACTTGATTTTTGCACTTGATTTTTTGGTTTTTCTCCCTGAAAAACGGCACGGCATCATCTGAATATGATGGCACTGTTTTCCAGAGAAAGTCAAAATAATCGGTTTTTGATTATTTATCAAGCCGAGTGGCTACTCTACCGGGGTATCGTTTTGGTGGCAAGGTTTCTTTAATAGCCCCGGACAGGGAAAACAAATGAAAAAAGTACTTGAAAACGGCAGTCAGCGATATAAAGTAATAAGGACAGTGAATTTCGAAATCAAACATCCTGTAACCAATATATTGCAAACGATGGAAGGCTCATGGCAAGGAATACTGAACACCATTTTGACAACGGTCTGGCGACACGGGAAGCTAAACCCAAACTCAAGCGCCCGTCACTGTATCGGGTCATGCTGCTCAATGATGACTATACCCCGATGGAGTTTGTAGTACATATACTGGAAGCGATTTTCCTGATAGAGCGCGAAAAGGCGACACGCATCATGATGGAAGTACACGTCAGCGGCAAGGGCGTGTGTGGCATTTTTACCCACGAAATCGCTGAAACAAAGGTCGCGGAAGTGATCAACTGTGCACGCAAAAACGAACATCCTCTTCTCTGCACCATGGAGGAGATTTAACCCCTGGGCTCACTGCAATGTTTGATAAGGAACTGGAAAAAACATTAAACGATGCTTTTCTCAAGGCAAAGGAACAACAGCATGAATTCATGACCGTTGAGCATCTCCTGTTGGCCTTGCTTGATAACTCGTCTGCCATAGAAGCACTGAAGGCGTGTGGCTCCGACTTGAACAATCTGCACATTGCACTCGTCAGTTTTATCCGGGAAAACTGTCGCGTCATTGAAGGCAACAGGGAACCTCGCGAAACGAAACCGACCATCGGGTTTCGACGCGTGTTACAACGTGCCATATTTCATGTTCAATCTTCGGGTAAAAATGAAGTCTGCGGAGCGAACGTGCTGGTTGCTATCTTCGCTGAACGTGAATCCCATGCGGTCTATTTTCTGGCTCAGCAAAATATCACCCGGCTGAACGTAGTAAATTATATCTCGCACGGCTTCGCCAAAGCCGATGAAGAACCCATCTCGCCGGAAGGTATGGGTGAGCATAAAGGGAGTAAAGACCCGCTTAGCGCTTACGCCGTCAATCTTAATGAATTGGCCATGCAGGGCAAGATTGACCCGCTGATCGGGCGCCGGACGGAAATACAGCGCACAACCCAGATATTGTGCCGTCGACGGAAAAACAATCCTCTGTTTGTCGGTGAAACCGGTGTGGGTAAGACTGCCATCGCCGAAGGTCTGGCAAAGATGATCGTGGACGGCGACGTGCCTGATGTACTGGAGGGCAGCGTTATCTACGCGCTGGATCTGGGCGCGTTACTGGCCGGTACCAAATATCGCGGCGATTTTGAAAAGCGCCTGAAAGGTATCATCGCCCGACTCGGGGAAGAAAGCCGCTCCATCCTGTTTATTGACGAGATACATACGATCATCGGCGCTGGCACCACCTCCGGCGGGGTGATGGACGCCTCGAATATCATCAAGCCAATACTGGCCTCCGGTGAACTTAGATGTATCGGCTCAACGACCTATCAGGAATACCGCGGCATCTTTGAAAAGGACAGCGCCTTGTCACGGCGCTTTCAAAAGATCGACGTCACCGAACCGTCCGTTGATGAAACGGTAAAAATACTGGAAGGCCTGAAAACACGTTTTGAGAAATACCACGATATCCGTTATACCCATCAGGCCTTGCGCACGGCCGCTGAGTTGACCGAACGCTATATCAATGATCGCCGTCTGCCTGACAAGGCAATTGATGTCATTGACGAAGCCGGTGCCGCTCAGCAGCTACTCCCGGCTTCGCGACGCCGAAAGACCGTGGGGGTCGGCGATATTGAAAATATCGTGGCGAAGATTGCGCGTATCCCACCCAAAACTGTCACAAACTCCGATAAAAATATGATCCGGAGCCTCGACCGCAACCTGAAAATGGTGATATTCGGCCAGGACAAAGCTATTGATGCGCTCGCTGGCGCTATCAGGATGTCGCGTTCAGGCCTGGGCAATCCTGACCGACCCATCAGCAACTTTCTCTTCAGTGGTCCCACCGGAGTGGGTAAAACCGAGGTCTCGCGTCAACTGGCCATACAGATGGGTCTGGAGCTGGTACGCTTTGATATGTCAGAATACATGGAACGACACACGGTATCGCGCCTGATCGGCGCACCGCCTGGTTATATCGGATACGATCAGGGCGGTTTATTGACCGAGGCCATTAACCAGCGGCCGCATTGCGTGCTGTTGCTGGATGAAATGGAAAAGGCACATCCTGATGTATTCAATTTGATGTTACAGGTTTTCGATCACGGGGCCTTGACGGATACCAATGGTCGAAAAACGGACTTCCGCAATGTCATCATCATCATGACGACAAACGCCGGCGCTGATCGCTTGAGTCGCGCCTCGGTCGGTTTTAAATCACAGGACCACAGTAGCGACGCTACGGAGAGTATTAAACGGGTATTCAGCCCTGAATTTCGTAACCGTCTGGACGCGATTATTCAGTTTGGTGCACTTGACAGGAAAACCGTCGGCAACGTTGTTGACAAACTCCTGATTGAGCTTGAAGCAAAACTGGATGAAAAGAATGTCACCATTGAAGTCACAAATGAAGCGCGTGACTGGCTGATCACCCACGGTTACGACAAGACCATGGGCGCCCGCCCGATGGCGCGCCTGATTCAAAATAAAATCAAGCAGCCCCTTGCTGAAGAATTGCTTTTCGGAGAACTGGAACACGGTGGCCATATCATCGTGACACTGGAGAACGACACAATCAAAACGACCATTCAGAAAACAGCGCTTGAAGAAACACTTTAACCACCGGGGTTACGCCTATCCTCAAGTCTTGCCGACGATCCCCTCGCGTTACCTGTCTCATTAAGTCCAGACTGCTGTTTTCGCTTTTACCCGAAAGTTGTCCGGATATTGAAAATCGCATCAACACCTCCCCCGTTTCAGTCATATTTCCCCCGGGGGCAACAGACCTTTTCCAGACTTCATCCCGCCAAAATTTTTCCACCAGGTGGAAAATCCAGCCCTCCGGCACACCGTTATGTTGGCGTACAATGACTACGGGAGGCATTACCCGTCCTGCGGTGTCTTCCACCGCACGAAATTTCCCTGAGGATGTGAAGAAATCGATTGTCGATTGCTCCGGAAGGCCCGAAACGGGTCGTGGGCTCCCGCTGCTTTGCCCGTTTAATGGCCTGTCGCGTCAAATGTGCCTTTTTGGTGCACAATCCACGGGCAGTCGCGTCAGGTTCTTGATAAGCACCTTCGAATTCCTTTGGTGGCTGTAAATATTCTGTTTTTGCAAAGGCAGGGTGTCGATATCCGCTTCAATAAAACCCTTTTCAATAAACCAGTGTTCTGCACGGGTGGTCAGAATGAACAATACGCCGGCCTTGTGCTTCCGCGCGACCGACTCGATATATCTATACAGTATGTCGCCCTTGCCCTGATTTTGATACTCGGGATGTACCACCAGGCAGGCCAGCTCCATGGCATTGTCATCGGGATAGTCATGCAGGGCGGCGCAGGCGATCACGGCACCGTCACGCGCCAGCACGATATAACGCTCAATATCGGCTTCGATTTTTTCACATGAACGTTCAACGAGTATGCCCTGTTCTTCAAGCGGATTTATCAATTCAAGGATACCGCCGATATCATCAACACCGGCCTGACGGATAGCGTCAAAGGGTTCGTCACTCATCAAGGTGCCGACCCCGTCGCGGGTGAACAACTCACGTAAAACCCCGCCGTTGATATTCCGATCGATAAAATGGACTCGTTTCACCCCCTTTTCACATGCCTTTATGCCTTGTTTCAGCGCCAGCGCCGTTTTATCCGTGGCGTCCGTCTTTGCCAACAGCTTCTCCCCGACCTCACGGCAGGTGATCTGCCGTATTGTCTCGCCCGCGTCATCCGTCAGGACAGGCCCATTGCCCAGCATGATCAATTTGTCCGCCGCCAGCGCCTGCGCCAGTTGTGCGGCAAGTTCAATTGATGCCAGGTTAAATATCTCCCCGGTGATGGAGTAACCCAGAGGTGGAACCAGGACAATGTCTCCCGCGTCAAGCCGCATCCGAATAGCCCGTTCATCTATTTTTCTGGCACAACCAGTAAGTTGCAGATCAACACCATCAATCACGCCATACGGTTTTGCCGTGACATAATTGCCGGAGGCCGTCCTGATTCTGGATTTTGCCATCGGCGAATTGGGCAGCCCCATGGAAAACAGTGCTTCAATTTGGATCCTGATCTCCCCCACGGCCTGTTTTACACTCTCTATTAATTGCCTGTCCGTGACGCGCAGCCCGCCTTTATATTGTGGTGTGATACCGTGTCTTTTCAGCAGACCGTCAATCTGTGGCGCCGCGCCAAAGACAACTACCAGCCGGATTGCGAGGCTGTTCAACAGGGCCAGATCATGAATCAACGCTGGAAAACTTTCCGCCGCCACGGCCTCGCCGTCCATCTGTAAAACTATCGTACCGCCGCGATGAGCGTGGATATAGGGAGCGGCACTCCTGAACCATTTCAGAAAATCGTGATCACTTTGCATTTATGCGTCCCCACAAAAATGGCTTATTATTTTCGATAAAATATGAATCATTGGCTCTATCCTGTCTATCTGTAAATACTCGTTCGGCCGATGGGCCACATCAATATCACCGGGGCCAAGAATAACTGTCTCCATACCCATCGCGTTGAAAAACGGACCTTCCGTCCCGAACGCAACCGAACCGGCGGCGGCAGTCAGTCGTTCACTCACCCGAACAATTTCGCTATCAATGGGCGTACACATCGGCGGGACGGCCTCACAGGCGGAAACGATCCCTGCTGTAAGGCCACTCCCGGCCACCGCTGATTCAACGATCCTGTGCAGTGTTCGTTTTAAGTCGGCAGGCGACATGCCCGGTAGCATCCTGAGGTCTATTGAAAGCTCGCAATTGGCACAGATGCGGTTGGCGCTGTCGCCACCCTGGATGCGGCCCAGATTCAACGTCGGCGTCGGCAGTGTGAAATCCTGATGCCGGTTTTCCCGCTGCAATGCATCGCGCCACGACAACAGGGCATTCATCACCCTGTTCATTCCCTCCAGTGCGCTGCAACCCAGCGACGGATCACTGGAATGACCGGAACGCCCTTGCAACCTTATCGTTTCAATCATGATTCCCTTGTGCAGGCGCCTCGGAACCAAGCCGGTCGGTTCACCGATCAGACAATACCGCCCCGGTCGTTCCCCGGTTATCTGCAGGGCGCGGGCACCCGCCATCGTACTTTCCTCATCGGCAGTCGCGATGACCGTAATGCCCTGCCTGAACCGCACCCCCGCCAATCTTTCCAGCGCCTTGAATACAATAGGGAAAAAACTCTTCATATCCGCCGTGCCCAGACCGTAATAATTACCGTCCTTTTGCGTCAGCCTGAACGGATCGGTCCGCCATCCGTCCGGATCACAAGGGACCGTATCAGTATGCCCCGAAAGGACAAGACCAGCACCGTTTTTAACCTGACCCCGCCGCGCAATCAGATTGAATTTATCCGCTGTATCGGGGAGCGGCATGATCTCAACCGAAAACCCCGCCGCTTCAAAGTAATTCGCCAGCAGATCTATCACCCCGCGATTACTCTGATCATGGGCAGGGTCAATGCTGCTCACCGAAGGGATAGCAATCAGTTTGGCAAAACAGTCCTCAAATTCAGGGGTTTTTCGCATCGCATTCCGCCTTTACTGTTTTCAAGATACAATGCCGATGTATTCTACCTTCTTTCACTTATAACAAGGCAAAAATCCGAAGGCATCATTATGACCGACAAATTAAACAAATACAGTGCACGTATTACCCGCCCCAAATCACAGGGAGCATCTCAGGCCATGTTGTACGGCACCGGTATGCGCGAAGAAGATATGCACAAGGCCCAGGTGGGGATCGCCAGTATCTGGTTTGAAGGCAATACCTGCAATATGCATCTGCTTGATCTGGCACAAAAGGTCAAAGAAGGCGTTACAGACGCCGGACTGATGGGCATGCGCTTTAACAGTATCGGCGTCAGCGACGGCATATCAATGGGTACCGACGGTATGAGCTATTCACTACAATCACGCGATCTGATCGCCGATTCGATTGAAACCGTGATGTCGGCGCAGTGGTATGACGCCAATATTTCATTACCCGGTTGCGATAAAAACATGCCTGGCTGTGTGATGGCAATGGGACGAATTAACCGCCCCTCGCTGATGATCTACGGTGGAACGATCAAGCCGGGCTATTGCGGGGAGGAGAAAATCGACATCGTTTCCGCTTTTCAGAGTTACGGCGAATTCATCGCTGGCGGCATTGACGAAGGTACTCGTCGCGAAATTATCAGAAACGCCTGTCCGGGCGCCGGTGCCTGCGGCGGCATGTATACCGCAAATACGATGGCCTCCGCTATTGAAGCGATGGGCATGAGCCTGCCTTACAGCGCTTCAACACCGGCCGTCGATCCAAAAAAACATGAAGAGTGTTTTAACGCTGGCGCGGCCATCAGGACCCTGCTGGAAAAGGACATCAAACCACGCGACATCATGACGCGCGAGGCCTTTGAAAACGCCATGGTCATGGTGACCGTGCTGGGCGGTTCAACCAATGCGGTACTGCACCTGCTGGCCATGGCGCGTGCGGTGGATATCAAACTGAGTATTGATGATTTCCGGGCCGTCGGTGACCGCACGCCCTATCTGGCCGACCTGAAGCCCAGCGGCCGATATGTGATGGAAGATATGCATCTGGTCGGCGGCATACCGGCAGTCATGAAAATGCTGGCGCAAAACGGACTTCTCCACGACGACTGCCTGACGGTGACCGGCAAAACCATACGGGAAAATCTGTCTGATCTCCCCGGGCTTAAAGCGGGACAGGACATCATCGCTCCGCTGAATACGCCGCTCAAGGAAACCGGCCATATCCGCATTCTGAAAGGCAATCTCGCCCCGGAAGGCGCCGTCGCCAAGATCACCGGCAAAGAAGGACTGACTTTTTCCGGTCTGGCCCGGGTCTATGATTCCGAAGAAGCCATGCTTGAGGCGCTGGAAGCCGGGCAGATTCAAAAGGGCGATGCTGTCATCATCCGTTATGAAGGCCCGCAGGGCGGGCCGGGGATGCCGGAGATGCTGACGCCGACCTCCGCCATCATGGGCGCGGGTCTCGGTCAGGATGTCGCCATGATTACCGACGGCCGCTTCTCCGGCGGTTCACATGGTTTCATCATCGGTCATGTCGTCCCCGAAGCGCAGGCCGGTGGTCCTATCGCGCTCGTACGCGACGGCGACACCGTGACAATTGATGCCGAAAAAAACGAAATCAGCGTGGCAATCAGCGACGCGGAAATGGCGTCAAGGAAAAAAGACTGGGTAATGCCGCCATACAAGGCGACCCGCGGCACACTTTACAAATATATCAAAAATGTCAAAACCGCCTCGGAAGGCTGTGTCACTGATGAATGAAAAGCGGCGCGAAATAGCGTGACACGCGGGGAACATACACGGCTCACCCTATGGGTGTCCGTTTATAACGGTGGTAATGGCGCATGACCTTTTTAACGTAATTCCGGGTTTCAGCATAGGGGGGAATCCTGTCCCCGTATTTTTTCACTGCATTTTCACCGGCATTGTAAGCGGCCAGCGCCAGCTCCAGATTGTGATTAAAATCATGCAACAGGTCGCGCAGATAGCGTGAGCCGCCGCGAATATTTTGTTGCGGATCGCGGCGATCGGTAACCCCGTAGCGTTTCGCCGTTGCCGGCATTAACTGCATCAGACCAACGGCGCCGGCACGGGACACCGCAGTCGGATTGTAATATGACTCGGTAGTAATGACAGCATGTAACAGGGCTGGCGAAATACGGTAGGTGCGGGCGACCGTCTGGACCAGCGGGTCAAATTTTTTCTGATTTTTCCGCCAGTTAAAATTTCTGGGTAACCGTGGTCGCTCTACCCAGCCTTTCCAGGTTTTCACAATACGCTTGTACTCTTTATGAAGCGGTTTGTCGGTAAACGTAACCCGACCGTGCCTGTCAATATAGCGATAGACATCGGCCTGCGCGACCAACGGCGCCAGCAACAGACACAGCAAGAGAGGAATAATAAGGCGCCTATTAAACATTGACGGCGAGACAAGACAGACTTGCCATCAGGAACCGTTTCGCCGGTATCCATAATGGCATCGCGTATCCGCCCTTGCCGGCACGGAACAAGGCGCGGTTTATCGTTTTTGTGCGGACGGAACTGCTCCGATAAGCCGCCTGGCAACGGGCGATATGGCGGTTGTGGCGAATCTCAACGCCCTGGTTTTCTTTTCGATTCACGATGTCGTCATAAATATCCATGGTGTACTCTCCGTTTATATCAAATAAAGCGTTATTTGTATAATGCAAAGCGCGAAAAGCGCCGCCACAACGTCGTCCAGCATAATGCCAAGACCGCCCTTTACCTGTTTATCCACCAGTGAAATCGGCCACGGTTTCAGCACATCAAAGACACGGAACAACACAAACCCCAGTAACAACCATAAGGCCTCCTTCGGCACCATAAACAAGGAAATAAAGACCCCCACGATCTCGTCCCAGACGATGGCGGGATGATCATGCGCGTGCAGCGCCGCCGCCGTCGCGGCGCATAAAAACACGCCCAGGAACAACGCCAGCAGAACAAGCCCCAGATACAGCCGCCAGTCCAGCACCGGTAACAGGATAAACAAACCAACCCCGACGGCGCTGCCTGCCGTACCCGGCATTCCGGGCGCCAGGCCGCTGCCAAAACCCAGCGACAGCAAATGTATCGGGTTTAATAACAGCCTGGCGGGTGCCCTGGCATTGCTGTTCATATGTTCATCCCCCCTGGAATACCAAACCAAAATAATGTAACAAGAACCCGGTTTTATCCGGGATTATAGTTTACCTGCTGGCAGGACTCCCCTAAAATAACGGCAACAACCACCAATATTAAATTGAGAGTAACCAGGATGAAATCCATCAAAACACCACGGTTTATATTCGCCATGATTATCGGCTTTTTTTCACTCGCCAGCGCCAATGCCGACGAACGTACCGTCGCCATTGAAAAGGCCGTCAACGCGGAAAACAGAAGCGCGACGAATAAAATGCGCGATGTCTATCGACACCCCGAAGCGACGTTGGCGTTCTTCGGTATCAGGCCGGATATGCGGGTACTGGAGATACTCCCCGGTGGCGGCTGGTACACGGAGATACTGGCGCCGCTACTCAAAGACAAAGGGCGGCTTACCGTCGCCAGCTTCGGTGCGAACCATCCGAACGATTATCTGCGCGGCATCCATCACAAATTCATGCAATATCTGGATAGCAATCCCCCGGCATATGGCGCGGTTGACCGACAGCTTTTTCAGGGGGCAGACAAAGGTTACCTGTCCGGGATCGCGTCGGGATCACAGGACATGGTGCTGACTTTCAGAAATACCCACAACTGGATTCGCTATGGTGGTATTGAAGATATCTATCGGTCATTCCACCGTGTGTTGAAAAAAGGCGGAGTCCTTGGGGTCGTCCAACATCGCGCCGACAAGGGCGCCAATGTTGAACAAAGCGCCGAACAGGGCTATGTCCCGGAATCCTATCTGATCAGATTGATCGAAAACGCCGGTTTTGAACTGGTGGGTAAAACGGAAATCAACGCCAACCCCAAAGACACTAAAGACTATCCGAAAGGCGTCTGGACCCTGCCCCCGACCTGGCGTCTGGGTGACGTCGACCGGGACAAATACACCGCCGTCGGCGAAAGTGATCGGATGACCCTGCGTTTTATCAAAAACGGCGCGGAGGACGCGCATCACCACAATGACACCTGAAGAATATTACCACAGCGCCCTTGCCCTTTTCGGGGAAGGCGACTATGACGGTGCGATGGCCGATTTCGACGAGGCCATTGCCTTATGGGGCGCGGACTCGCCCGAAGCGGCGCCGGCTTATGCCGGTCGGGGCGTTACCCGTGAAAAGCAGGGTGACTATGACAGCGCAATGGCCGATTGCGACAAGGCCATCACCTTATGGGGCGCGGACTTCCCCGAAGTGGCGCCAGCTTATGACGGTCGGGGGACGGCTACCCGTAGCTGGCCCCGCCAGATATGGGACCGATTTGTTGCGAGTGCCTATGCCAGCCGGGGTGCTGACCGAGGCTGGAAAGGCAATTATGACGGCGCGATGGCCGATTGCGACAAGGCCATCGCCTTATGGGGCGCGGACTCGCCTGAAGCGGCGCGGGTTTATGCCAACAGGGGCCTTGCCCGTGAACAGAAAGGCGATTATGACGGCGCGATAGCCGATTTCGACGAGGCCATTACCTTATGGGACGCGGACTCGCCCGAAGCGGCGCCAGCTTATGCCAACAGGGGCCTTGCCCGTGAACAGAAAGGCGATTATGACGGCGCAATAGCCGATTGCGACAAGGCCATCGCCTTATGGGGCGCGGACTCGCCCGAAGCGGTGCCGGCTTATGACGGCCGGGGCGCTGCCCGTTTCAGAAAAGGCGACTATTACGGTGCGACGGCCGATTTTACCCAGGCCATTGCATTATCGGACGCGGACTCGACCGAAGCGGCGCGGGTTTATGCCAATCGGAGCCTTGCCCGTGAACAGCAGGGCGATTATGACGGCGCGATTGCCGATTGCGACCAGGCCATCGCCTTATGGGGCGTGGACTCGCCCGAAGCGGCGCGGGCTTATGCCAATCGGGGCGTTGCCCGCGCCAGGAAAGGCGATGACGACGGCGCGATGGCCGATTTCGACGAGGCCATTGCATTATTGGGCACGGACTCGCCCGAAGCAACGCGGGCTTACGCCAATCAAGGCGCTGCCCGTGGCTGGCTCCAGCAGATATGGGGCCGGTTTGCTGCCGGGAATGATGCCAGTCGGGGTGCCGGCCAAGGCGGGAAAGGCGATGGTGACGACGCGATGGCCGATCTCGACAAGGCCATTGAATTATTAGACGCGTCGCCCGAAGCGACACGGGCTTATGCCAATCGAGGGGCTCCCCGTGGCTGGCTCCAGCAGATATGGGGCCGATTTGCTACCGGGACTGATGCCAGCCGGGATACCGGCCGAGGCGGGAAAGGCGATGATGGCGGCACGATGGACGACCATGATAAAACCGTCCGAAACCCTGGACGACAGGCGGACCATTCGCGATAGCACGGCGTCAGTGGTACACTTTCACGAAATGGAAAACGTTTCAACACCGCGGCACGGAGGACGCGCAGCACCACAATGACACCTGAAGAATATTATCAACGCGCCCTTGCCCGTGGCAGGAAAGGCGATTATGACGGCGCGATTGCCGACTTTACCAAAGCCATTGAATTATCGGGCGCGGACTCGCCCAAAGCGGCACTGGCTTATGTCAATCGGGGCGCTGCCCATGGCATGAAAGACGACTATGACGGCGCGATTGCCGATTGTGACAAGGCCATCGCCTTATGGGAGACGGACAATCCTGAAGCGGCGAAGGCTTATGTCAATCGGGGGTTTGCCCGTGGGATGAAAGGCGATCATGACGGCGCGATTGCGGACTGTAATACAGCCCTGCGCCTTGAACCGGACAACAAACTGGCCATTTCCTATCGTGCAATGGCGCAGATGATGAAAGCAGGGGCGAAATCCCGGCAAGAGCTTGAAAAGCGCCTTAAAGAATCCTATGAAGAACAATTGGCGGAGTTTGAGAAAGCTGGACGTGATCTCACTGGACAACAGGAGGAATTTGAACGCAAAAGGAAATATTATCAGAAAAAAGCGAAGAAATATAAAAAATATTTCGACCGTGCGCTTATAGTGCTTGTCGCAATGCTGTCAGGTACGGTTTTTTTGCTCATCTATGATCTTGTTTGTTCTAAAATAATCGCCGAAAGCATCAAAGACGCCGGTTACGCGGTCATTTTCCCCGTCGTTGTGGTTTTCATTTCTTTATCCGCCACCCTCGCCTGGGGGTTGCGCGTGCTGGACGCCCGCTACCATGAGGTGAAAATTATCGCCCTTGACTATGAACGCAAAATTCTTGTTGGAAAGGCGATCCCCTTTTACGCCGGCCCCGGCAGGGAGGAATTGCTCAAGCCGTTGCTCCAGCAATATATGGACCACTGGATGAGCCGAAGTCCCGCCGAAATCGCTATCGCCCTGCGTAACAGGGATGGCGGGGCAGCCGATTCGACCGTTATCCACAATGTCGCGGGGAGGATATCGCCCAAGGGCACTTCCTGACGCATAGCACCACAATGACGCCTGAAGAATATTATCAAAGCGCCCTTGCCCGTTTCGGGCAAGGCGACTATGACGGTGCGATTGCCAATTTTACCCAGGCCATTGCCCTATGGGGCGCGGACTCGCCCGAAGCGGCACCAGCTTATTTTAATCGGGGTAATGCCCGTGAAAAGAAGGACGACTATGACGGCGCGATTGCCGATTGCGACAAGACCATCACTTTATCGGGTGCGGACTCACCCGAAGCAGCGCCAGCTTATTTTAATCGGGGCCTTGCCCGTTTCAGAAAAGGCGATGATAACGGCGCGATAGCCGATTACACCCAGGCCATTACCTTATGGGGCGCGGAATCGACCGAAGCGGCGCGGGCTTATGCCAATCGGGGCGCTGCCCGTGGCAGGAAAGGCGATGATGACCGTGCGATAGCCGATTACGACAAGGCCATTGCCTTATCGGGCGCGGACTCGCCGGAAGCGGCGAAGGTTTATACCAATCGGGGACTTGCCCGTGGCAGGAAAGGCGATGATGACCGTGCGATTGCCGATTGCGACAAGGCCATCGCCTTATGGGGTGAGAACAATCCTGAAGCGGCGCCAGCTTATTTCAATCGGGGCAATGCCCGTGGCAGGAAAGGTGATGATGACGACGCGATGGCCGATTTCACCCAGGCCATTGCCTTATGGGGCGCGGACTCGCCCGAAGCGGCGGACGCTTATTTCAATCGGGGCCTTGCCCATGTGAACAAAGGCGATGATGACGGTGCGATTGCCGATTGCGACAAGGCCATCGCCTTATGGGGTGAGAACAATCCTGAAGCAGCGCCAGCTTATTTCAATCGGGGCAATGCCCGTGGCAGGAAAGGTGATGATGACGGTGAGATAACCGATTACGACAAGGCCATCGCCTTATCGGGTGCAAACTCGCCCGAAGCGGCGCAGGCTTATTTCAATCGGGGCCTTGCCCATGTGAACAAAGGCGACTATGACGGTGCGATTACCGATTGCGACAAGGCCATTGAATTATGGGGCGCGGACTCGCCCGGAGCGGCGCTGGTTTATGTCAATCGGGGCCTTGCCCATGTGAACAAAGGCGATCATGACCGCGCGATAGCCGATTACGACAAGGCCATTGAATTATCAGGCGCGGACTCACCCGAAGCGGTGCGGGCTTATGCCAATCGGGGCCTTGCCCGTTTCAGAAAAGGCGATGATGACGGCGCGATAGCCGATTTTACCCATGCCATCGCCTTATGGGGTGAGAACAATCCTGAAGCGGCGGAGGCTTATGCCAATCGGGCTGCTACTCTCGGCAACAAAGGCGATCATAACGACGCGATAGCCGATTGCGACAAGGCCCTGCGCCTTCAACCGGACAACACACTGGCCATTCACAATCGCGCGGTGGCGCTGGCGATGAAAACAAGTGAGGAATCCCGGCAAGAGTTTGAGAAACGCCTTAAAGAATCCTATGAAGAACAATTGGAGGAGTTTAAGGAAGCCGGACGTTCTCTCCAGGAAAACAGCAAGGAATTTGAACGCAACAGGGACGATTATCGGGAAAAAGCGGAAAGATATAAAAAATATTTCGACCGTGCGCTTATATGGGTTATAGCGCTGTTAGTTATTGTGTTTGCGCTCCTCATTTGTGATCTTGTTTATTCTGGAATAATCGCCGCAGTCATCAAAAACGCCGGTTATGCGGTCATTTTCCCCGTCGTTGTGGTTTTCATTTCTTTATCCGCCACCCTCGCCTGGGGGTTGCGCGTGCTGGACGCCCGCCACCATGAGGCGAAAATTATCGCCCTCGACTATGAACGCAAAATTCTTGTTGAAAAGACGATCGCTGTTTACGCCGCTGGCAAGGAAGAATGGCACAGACTGTTGCTCCAGCAATATATGGACCACTTGATGAGGCAAAGTCCCGCCGAAGTCGCTATCGCCCTGCGTAACAGGGATGGCGGGGCAACCGATTCGACCGTTATCCACAATGTCGCGGGGAGGATATCGCCCAAGGACACTTCCTGACGCACAGCACCACAATGACACCTGAAAAATATTACCACAGCGCCCTTACCCGTTTCGGACAAGGCGACCATGACGGCGCGATTGCCGATTACGACAAGGCCATTGCCTTATGGGGGAAGGACAATCCTGAAGCGGCGAAGGCTTATGCCGGTCGGGGCGTTTCCCGTGGCAGAAAGTGCGACTATGACAGTGCGATTGCCGATTTTACCCAGGCCATTGCCTTATGGGGGAAGGATAATCCTGAAGCGGCGAAGGCTTATGCCGGTCGGGGCATTGCCCGTGAAAAGAAGGATGACTATGACGGTGCGATGGCCGATTGCGACAAGGCCATTGCCTTATGGGGCGAGGACTCGCCTGAAGCGGCGCTAGCTTATACCAGTCGGGGTGTTGCCCGTGGCAGGAAAGGCGATGATGACGGCGCGATTGCCGATTGCAACAAGGCCATCGCCTTATCGGGCGCGGGCTCACCCGAAGCGGCGGACGCCTATGTCAATCGGGGCCTTGCCCGTGGTATGAAAGGCGATCATGACGGCGCAATTGCCGATTGCGACAAGGCTATCGCCTTATCAGGCGCGGCCTCGCCCAAAGCGGCACCAGCTTATGCCGGCCGGGGCCTTGCCCGTAGCAACAAAGGTGATGATAACGGCGCGATTGCCGATTTTACCCAGGTCATTGCCTTATCGGGCGCGGACTTGCCAGAAGCGGCGGACGCCTATGCCAATCGGGGCCTTGCCCATGGCAACAAAGGCGACCTTGACGGCGCGATTGCCGATTTCGACGAGGCCATTGAATTATTAGGCGCAGACTCGCCCGAAGCGGCGCTGGCTTATTTCAATCGGGGCGTTGCCCGTAGCAGGAAAGGCGACCATGACGGTGCGATAGCCGATTTCGACAAGGCCATTGAATTATCAGGCGCGGACTTGCCAGAAGCGGCGCCAGCTTATGCCTATCGGGGTGCTACCCGTGGCAGGAAAGGCGATGATGACGGCGCGATTGCCGATTTCGACAAGGCCATTGAATTATCAGGCGCGGATTCGCCCGAAGCGGCACGGGCTTATGCCTATCGGGGACTTGCCCGTGGCAACAAAGGCGATTATGACGGTGCGATTGCCGATTACGACAAGGCCATTGAATTATCAGGCGCGGATTCGCCTGAAGCGGCGCTGGCTTATTTTAAGCGGGGTAATGCCCGTGAAAAGAAGGACGACTACGACGGCGCGATTGCCGATTTCACCAAAGCCATTGAATTATCAAGCGCGGACTCGCCCAAAGCGGCGCCGGCCTATTTCAATCGGGGCGCTGCACGTGGCAGGAAAGGCGATGATGACGGTGCGATTGCCGATTATAACAAGGCCATTGAATTATTAGGCGCGGGCTCGCCCGAAGCGGCACCAGCTTATGCCAATCGGGGACTTGCCCGTGAAAAGAAGGGCGACGATGACGGCGCGATTGCTGATTACGACAAGGCCATTGAATTATCAGGCGCGGACTCGCCCAAAGCGGCGCGAGCTTATGCCAATCGGGCCTTTGCCCGTGGCAGGAAAGGCGACCTTGACGGCGCGATTGCCGATTTTACCCAGGTCATTACCTTATCGGGCGCGGATTCGCCCGAAGCGGCGGACGCCTATGTCAATCGGGGCATTGCCCGTGAAAAGAAGGGCGACGATGACGGCGCGATCACCGATTACGACAAGGCCATTGAATTATCAGGCGCGGACTCGCCCGAAGCGGCATTGGCTTATGCCAATCGGGGTGCTACCCGTGGCAGGAAAGGCGATTATGACGGTGCGATGGCCGATTGCAACCAGGCCATTGCCTTATGGGGGAAAGACAATCCTGAAGCGGCACAGGCTTATGTCAATCGGGGCAATGCCCATGGCATGAAAGACGACTATGACGGCGCGATTGCCGATTGCGACAAGGCCATTGCCTTATGGGGGAAAGACAATCCTGAAGCGGCACAGGCTTATGTCAATCGGGGCGCTGCCCGTGGCGAAAAAGGCGATGATGACGACGCGATGGCCGATTACACCAAAGCCATCGCCTTATGGGGTGAGAACAATTCTGAAGCGGCGGGCGCTTATGTCAATCGGGGCGCTACCCGTTTCAAACAAGGCGATCATGACGGCGCGATTGCCGATTGCAATAAGGGCATCGCCTTATGGGGTGAGAACAATCCTGAAGCGGCGGACGCTTATGCCAATCGGGGCGCTGCCCGTGGCAGGAAAGGTGACCATGACGGCGCGTTGGCGGACTGTGATAAGGCCCTGCGCCTTCAACCGGATAACAAACAGGCCATTCACAATCGCGCGCTGGCGCTGGCGATGAAAGCAAGTGAGGGATCCCGGCAAGAGCTTGAAAAGCGCCTTAAAGAATCCTATGAAAAAAAATCGAAGGAGTTTAAGGAAGCCGGACGTTCTCTCCTGAAAAACAGCAAAAAATTTAAACGCAAAAGGAAATATTATCAGCAAGAAGCGGAGAAATATAAAAAAGATTTCGACCGTGTGCGTTCAGAGGTTGCCGTGCTGTCAGGTCTTGTGCTTTCGCTCCTCATTTGTGATCTTGTTTATTCTGGAATAATCACTGAAATCATCAAAAATGACGGTTACGCGGTCATTTTTCCCGTCGTGATGGTTTTCATTTCTTTATCCGCCACCCTCGCCTGGGAACTGCGCGTGCTGGACGCCCGCCACCATGAGGCGAAAATTATCGCCCTTGACTATGGGCGCAAGATTCTTGTTGAAACGACGATCGCCTATTACGCCGCTGACAAGAAGGAGGAATTGCTCAGGCCGTTGCTCCAGCAATATATGGACCACTGGATGAGGCAAAGTCCCGCCGAAGTCGCTATCGCCCTGCGTAACAGGGATGGCGGGGCGGCCGATTCGACCGTTATCCACAATGTCGCGGACCGGACCGCGGGGAGGATATCGCCCAAGGGCGATTCCTGACGCGCATTTCCGCCGAAGGCGCCGACAGGAAGCACGGAAAAACAGGACGCCGGGCGTCCGTTGCCGTCAATCCGCTTTTCAGGGACGCCGTTACCGGCACTCGCCACCCGTTTCCATCGGCTTTGGCTCAGGTTTTATATAACGGCTCCAGCTTCGTTTTTGCGGGCGGGGGCTGTTCCTGCCGGAACGATTGCGTCATGAAACCTTGCAGGAATGCCTGTCCGTCCCAGGGCGAGGTTGCATCGGCGTAAAGTTTCCGGCTTAAGCGGCGCAGTTCCTCGCGAAAGCCGTCATCGCCATAGTCGCCTAGGGCTTCAAGATTGTTGACCGGGGATTCCGGCCAGTTCGCCCTGGCCCAGCGCAACAGGGCGTTTTTGGCCATCTCGGGGTTGTTGTCACGGCACGCCTGGCGTAATTGCCGCAGACAGGCTCTTTTTGCTGGCGACTCGTCTTTTGTTTCCCGTTCGCCGCGCCTGTCGCGGAGCGCCCGCCACCACAGGAGCAGTGTCGCCAGCCACAGGATAAACAGCGCGGCGCTTGCCCATTGCCAGTACCGGGGGGTGGCCTGTCCGGCGCCGGGATCCGGTACGGCGCGCCCGGCCGTCGCCGCGTGTTCCGCCGGGACGTCATTACCGGGACCGGCGCTCCCCTGCGGGGGGCGGGCTGTCTTGTCCGCCACAACGTGAATACGGCGTTCGGGCAGTTCCGCCGTCTCCATTCTGTCGGTTTTGACGTTCCACCACGGGATCCGGATGGACGGCAGCACCCGTTCCCCGGACCGGGTCGGAATGATCGCCATCTTGTCGCGGCGCACACCCACAACGCCGGTGGTCTCGTACAACTCTTCAAACAGGGGCTGGTCGGGATAGGTTTTAAGTCCTTCTGGCAATGCAGCGTCAATGTCTGGCAACTGACTGGCGGTCAGCCCGTTCGCCCGCAGGATCAGGGTGCGGGTAACCACCTCGCCCTGTTTCAATCCGGACGGGTCAAGCGACCATTGCTCCTGTAAGGACAGTTGCGTCGCCGGTAGCCAGAACTTTCCCTGAAACGACGGCGGAATCGGTTTGACGTCGATCACGATTTCATCGGAGTGTTTGACGATTGTCTCCGGTTGCGCGCCGAAAGGGTCGAAATTGAAAAAACCGCTCGTTCCCTTTCGCCCCTTGAAAACCAGCGGCTTGATGACGAGGTTACCGCTGCTTTGCGGAAAGATGGCATAGCGGCGTTCAATAACCCTGTAGCGTTTACCGTTGTGCTGTTTCTCGTAGTTTTTGTCCTGACCGATTCTGTTGATGACGGCGTCTCCACCGCCAGGGACGGGGTCGGAGAGGCTGGCGTCGCTTGCCCGAACGGCGAGAAACAGCCTGACCGTGTAAATGATCTGCGCCTGCACATAGGGAGCGTCGGTGTCCACGGCGACATCAATAAAAATATCGTCAGTACGTGATTGCCTGCTACTCGGCGGGGGGGCGGGCAGGACTTCAATGCGGACGGGATGGCTTTGGGTATTGCCGAACGTTACCGCCGGGATGGTCAGGGAGCCGGTTTTGCCGGTGAGGATTGTCAATATCCATTTTTGACGATGGCTGACACTGCCGTTATTGATCCGGGTGCTGCTTTCGGTACGCCTGTTGAGTACGGTGAATGATTTTTCCAGCGTTGAAAAATCCGGCCGTGCGTCAATCTGCTCATCGCTCTCAAAGGTCAGTTCAAATGATTCATTGGCGATCACCGGACTGCGATCGACACTGACCTGTATTTCTGCCAGACCGGATCGACAGATCGCCAGTAAAATCACTGTTATCCATATACGTTTCTGCATCGTCTTACCAGTATTTGTCTGTTTCGGGCGCCTGTTTTTGCTGCTGGTACTGATACCGGAATTTCCTGCGCAAGAGACCGCCCGGGTCGTCCGGGATGCGTCTCAGCCATTGTTCGGTAGCCATCTGCGCTTCATCCTGTGCGTCGGTGGATTCTGTTTCTTCGCCCTGTTGTTGCATAGTCGTCTGTTCCTCCCCATCAGTTTGTTCCTGCTCATCTCCTTCCGGTACGGCCCCGGTTTCTTTCTGTTCTTCCCGCCCTTCCGCTGACTCCTGCCCTGTGGCCTGCGCCTGCTGTTGTTCGGATTGCGGCGCGGACTGATCCGACTGTTGCTGTCCGGAACTCTGTCCGGATTCCGACTCCTCTTGCGATTCCTGATCGGATTTCGCCTGTTGCCGCGCCTGTTCCTGTAGTTCCTTTTCAAGCAGCTCCTTGTTAAAGCGGGCGTCTTCATGCTCCGGGTTGTCCCGCAAAACCTGATCATAAGCCGCCAGTGCCCCTTGATAATCGCCCTGCCTGGCCAGGGCGTTGCCCCGGTTATAAAGACTGCGTGCATCGGTCTCCTGTTTTAACAGGTCTGCCGCCGCGCCGAAATCACCGGTACGGTATTGCGCCGCCGCCCGCCAGTTTTTATCCTGAAACAGCCCGGCGGCGACATCGGCCTGTTTATTCTCCAGCGCCCGCATGGCCTGCTGGTCTTTATTCAGCCACAGGTCATCCCATCCAAACGCCATGGCGGTATCGGGATTCAATCCTGTCAAACACAGCAGGATGACGAGATAACCCCGACGGAAGATCAGAGCTGCCAACGGCATGAGCAACAGCACAAGCCAGGGGCCAAACTCACGCCACTGTCGGGTATTGTGTTCCGTCCCGACGGTTTTATCCGTGCGCAGATCGCGTTCAAATAACTGCTCAAAGCCCTCAATATCCTGGTCTTCGACCCGGCTAAGCGCGTACCTGCCTTTACCGGCCGCCGCCAGACGCCGCAATAAATCCTGGTCCAGCCCCGGGATAACAATCGCGCCGTTCGCATCGGTCAGAAAACGACCGTCTTTCAGCCTGATCGGGGCGCCGTCGTCCGTGCCCACCGCGAGTATGGAGACCGGATAACCCGCGGCGGCGGCGTTGATAAAGTTCCCTTCGTCATCGGCATTGACTTCGTCGGTGATCAACAGGATATGTCCCCGCTCATGTCCGGCCTGGCGTAACAGGGTTATCGCCTTGTCAATGGCGTCCCCGGCGTTACTGCCGGGGACGGGCATGATCTCCGGCGACAATGCCGTTAATTGTGATTTGATGGTTTTGGTATCATCCGTCAGCGGTGTGACGGTGAAGGCATTGCCCGCATAGACCAGCAACGCCGTCTGGCCTTCCTGTCTGAGGTTCAGCAGGTCGCTGATTTCAAAACGCGCCCGCTCCAGCCGCGTCGGTTTGATATCGTCGGCGTACATGGAATAGGACAGGTCCAGTGCCAGCACAACGGCCGATTGTACTTGAAAGACCGGTTGCGGCAGACGTTCCCATGTCGGCCCCGCCAGCGCGATAATGGCCAGCAAAAAGGCCACTCCCGTCAGGATAATATGCCCCTTTCGCCCGCCGCTGGCGCCACTTACCAGAATATAGGGCAGTAGTGCCGGATCGCAGACGGACTCCCAGCGCCTGTTTGTCAAATGCCGTTTCGCCAGCATCCATAACAACAGCGCAAGCGGTAGCAAAGCGAGAAACCACGCGGGGCGCAAAAAGTGCAGTTCAGACATTATCATGCCTTGCCTTGTAGCAGCATCACGATCGACATCACGATCAGCGCCATGGCCAGCGGCCAGTAAAACAATGCCGTTCGCGGCCGGAACCGTTGCGCGTCCCTGGCGACAGGCTCCAGTTGATCCAGTAATTGATAAATTCCCTGCAATTCGTCCGTGTCGTGCGCCCGAAAGTATTGCCCGCCTGTTTTCTCCGCTATCGCCTTCAGCGTTTTTTCATCCAGTTCGGCCGACGGGTTGATGCGCCTTGAACCAAAGATTGAGTTGATAATCATCTGATCGGCGCCGATGCCAACGGTATAGATTTTTATCCCCTCACGTACGGCCAGATCCGCTGCCGCCAGCGGGTCGACTGCTCCGGCAGTATTGGCACCGTCGGTCAGCAGTATCAATATCCGCCCCTGTCCGTCCACTTCCCGCAACCGTTTGATGGCAAGACCAATCGCGTCGCCAATCGCCGTTTTCTGACCAGTAAGCCCGATAACCGCCTCGGATAACAGGGTATTGACGGTGGCGCGATCAAACGTCAGCGGTGTCTGCAGATAGGCCTGTTCCCCGAACAGGATCAGCCCCAGACGATCACCGATGCGCCGCTCAATAAAGGTACCGGCCACACCTTTTGTGGCCGTCAGGCGATCAACGCGTCGGCCTTTGAGAATGAAGTCCTGCTCTTTCATGCTGGCGGACAGATCGACGGCCAGCATCAGGTCTCGACCGGTTTGCGGGACCGTGACAAAGTCGCCCAGCCATTGCGGGCGCATCCCGGCCACGATCAGCAGGCACCAGGCAAACGCGGCCAGCCACAGCAGATGCGAGGCCGCATCCCGTCGTTTGTCGGAGGCCGTCTTGAACGCGCTCAAAAACGGGACATGCAGCGCCGCTTCGTCGACGTTTTCAACAGGCCGGAGAAACCGGCGCACGATAAACGGCAGGGGCAAAAGCGCAGCCACCCAGGGCCAGTCAAAAACGATCATCCGATGACCTTCCCTTTTTGGTGGTGAAGTGTTTCTATCCAGTCCGACACCAGTTGAAGCAACGCTTCAGCATTGATGTTGCCGGATACGGGACGATAGGGCGCATCGATCAGTACGCGCCCCGCGCCGTTGCTGAAGGCGCCACCGCCGCCGTGCTGATCGAGAAACCGCAACCAGTCCTGACCAACCAGGGACGCCGTCTGCCGCCGTCCGTAGAGACTGATGCTGATCCGTCTCAGCAGGGTCGATAATTCTTCTGTCAGACCGGTGGCATTCTGGTCAAGATCGAATTTCCACCGGATCCGTTCCAACTCTGTTTTTGCCTGATAAAATGCGGATGAAAGGTATCGTTGACGACGGCGCCATAACAGGAAACACAGGGAAACAGCCGTAATGCAGAGCAGGGCCAGTAACCACCAGCCCGGCGCCAGCGGCCACCAGGAAACGGGATCGGGTAAGTGGATGTCCCGCAAGGGCAGGTTCTTCGGATCGGACGGGGCTATCATCGTTGTTGAAATTGATTAATGACCGTGATCGGATCGTCTTCGGTGCGGCAGTCCATATAATGTATGTGGAAGGTTCGGGCCATGTTCAGCAACTGTTCCCGATGGTCGTGAAAACGCTGCCGGTAGTCCTGCACACGCTTTTTATCATGGCTGTCAAAGGTCAGGTCTGTTTCCCCGTCGGTGATCCGGTAATGCCCGGCAGGCGGCAGAGATGTTTCCAGTCGGTCGTAGATATGCACCATGAGCAGTTCATTATGTTGCCGTAGCCGAATGATTTGTGAGCGCGCTTGTTCGTCAAACCCGCGAAAATCACTGAGCAGGATCACCATGCTGCCGGGGCGTACCAATTGTCGCAGGTTCAGAAACGAGTGCAGCAGCCGTTTCTGATCCGGTTTGCCATGACCGGTACGCTGCCAGCCCGGATAGTGCACGAGATGCCTGATCAGACGCAACACCGCGGTTTTTCCCCGCCGCGGCTTCAGTTCATAGTGCAGATCGTCAGCGAAGAGGATGCCTCCAACCCGGTCTCCCCGACGACACACCACCCAGGCAAACAGGCTGGCGAGTTCTGCTGCGATGACCGATTTGAATTTACCCCGTGTTGCGAAAAACATCGCGGCGCGAAAATCTATCCACAGATGCACTGGTTTCTCACGCTCCTCGCGAAAAAGTTTCGTATGCGCCTTGCCGGTACGCGCGGTCACACGCCAGTCAATGCTACGGATGTCATCCCCGGACTGATACGGGCGCGATTCGTCATACTCCATGCCACGCCCCCTGAATGCCGAATGCCAGGCACCCATCCGCGCCGCGCTGATCTCTTTGGACTTCAACGAAAGCCCCCTGCTCTTTCGCTCCAGGGCAATCAGGCTGCTTGCGCTGACCGAGGCCGTGCCGTGGGACATTCCAACCGGAATCGACATGCTTACCCCGAGTGTTTCATGAGAAATTTTGAGTTGATCGTCCGCACGTTTCCGCGGATTATTTTTTGCGCCGCCACGCCGAAGATGCAGGATTCCCGCTTCCGGGAGGAGGAGATTGCCGAAAAAAAGGGCGATTGATAACAAAAAGAAACAAACCGCATTCTGGCAAGGGGATTCATGCTGACACGTTGTTTAAGGTGGATACATTTAGTATCCGCTTTTATGGCGCACCCGGAACATCAGGGGACGGCCACACGCGCAATCAATTCCGAGATGACCGTATCCGTTGTCATGCCTTCCGCCTCCGCTTCGTAATTCAAGATCAAACGATGGCGCAGTACATCATGTACTACCGCCTGCACGTCTTCCGGCCCGACGTAATCACGACGCTGCAACCAGGCATGGGCGCGGGCGCAACGGTCCAGCGTGATGGTGGCGCGGGGGCTGGCACCGTATTGTAGCCATTGCGCCACATCATCGCCGTAGGCGCCGGCCTTGCGGCTTGCCAGTACAATCTCCAGCAGATACCGCTCAATCCTGTCCGCCATGTACATCGACAGGACCTCATTTCTGGCAGCGAAAATTGTCCGCTGTTTAACCGGATCGGACTTTTCCGCTATTGCCTGTTTCGCCTCATCCCTTGCCAGTTGGAGTATCCGCTGTTCTTCGGCGCTATCGGGATAGTCAATGACGACATGCATCAGGAAACGATCCAGTTGCGCCTCCGGTAGCGGATAGGTGCCTTCCTGTTCAATCGGGTTTTGTGTGGCCATGACAAGGAATAGCTCCGGCAGGGAATAGGTCTGCCTGCCCACTGTGATCTGCCGCTCGGCCATGGCCTCCAGCAACGCCGACTGCACTTTTGCCGGCGCCCGGTTGATCTCGTCCGCCAGGATCATATTGTGAAACAATGGCCCCTGCTGAAAGATAAAACTGCCTTCCTGCTGCCGGTAGATGTCGGTGCCGGTCAGGTCGGCCGGCAACAGATCGGGGGTGAACTGGATACGGTGGAAATCGCCCTCAATGCCGTCAGCCAGCACTTTGACAGCGCGGGTCTTGGCCAGCCCCGGCGCACCTTCAACAAGGAGATGACCATCCGCCAGTAAGGCGATCAAAAGACGATTGATCAGTTTCTTCTGGCCGATAATATATTTCTCAATATAATTCTGTAGTCGTTGAATTTCTACAATAGTCGACATAATGTTACTGTAAAATTATTATGGTGTGTTATCCATTGACAGTGAATTTTTAATAAAATCGGTGTGGAAAACGGGATTGTAAGAGGGTACCCTTTCCCGACACTGACTGAATGATGAGCAACGGACATTATACAACAAACGCATGAATCCGACTCTCAATACCATACTCAACAGCGCCCCGCTCATTATTCAAGGGGCGAGCCGTCTGGTCAAATTGATCCGACACCGGGAAAATGAGCGAGTTCCCGACCAGGACCCCCCCGATACTGTCACCGGGATAAAAGGTGAAGTTGAACGGTTGCACCGGCGTCTGGACACAAACGATGAATCAAATATTGAGCAGATAAAATTGATCGAAGAACTGGCAAAACAAAATGAATTGTTAGCGGCACAGTTAAAATCGACGATCCGGCATCTGCACAGAATTTCACTGTTCACAATAGTTTTATTGATCATTTCGGTCAGCGGTATAATTATCAGCCTGCGCTAACCTGAATATTTCCATGAAAACGGATATTGCCATTTTACTGTTTTCAATCTCAAATAATCACGGACGATGAAAAAAATCTACAGCACTGAAAATATCATCATGGTTGGTATCATCCGTGGTATGCTTGAGGCCAATGGCATTGATTGCCATGTACGCAATATGGTTCTGGGAGGGGCCATGGGTGAATTGCCCGTCACTGAATGCTGGCCGGAGGTCTGGATCAAGTATGATAAAGACGCCGAGCTGGCCGGGGAACTCATTAAACAGGCACTGTCGGACAACGTTCCAAAAGACAACTGGCGGTGTCAATGCGGCGAAACGATTGAGGGTCAGTTTGGAATCTGCTGGTCGTGCGGCACGGCTATACCCTCTTCAACATCCAGATGATGTTAGTAACCACTAAATGTCCGCCCTTTTTCCCCGTCGTTAAACGGGACAGTCGTTCTTCTTCCATCTGGCTACTACGTGCGAAAATGCCGTGCACCGGCATAGGCCGGAGGCTGTTCGTCTTTTGTCTGCTGATGGTTTTCAGCAGTGCCTTGTCTGCTACACACAATGAACGGCATCTGCCCGCCGCTGTATCCAGGATACTGAAGAAACACAAGTTGCCCGAACATTCGGTCAGTCTCTACATAAAAGGATACGATGATGTTGAACCGTTGCTGTCCATTAATATTGATGTGCCCCGCAACCCTGCATCAACGATCAAATTACTCACGACTTACGCTGGCTTGAGTTTGCTTGGCCCCGATTACAACTGGAACACGCGCATCCATCTTGACGGCAAACTAAGCCGGGGGATCTTAAACGGAAATCTGATAATTGAGGGCGGAGGTGATCCTTTCTTCGTCAAGGAAACGTTCTGGCACCTGTTGTTCACGCTTCGAAACCGCGGGGTCCGGGATATCACAGGCAATCTTTTGATTGATGACGGATTGTTTGAGGACGAAGACGGTTCGCCGGCTGATTTTGACAACAAACCCCATCATCCCTATAACGTTTTCCCTGATGCGGCACTGCTCAATTTTCGCACGCACCAGTTTCATTTTGTCCCGTTCAAAAACAAAGTACATATCTACGCCGACCCGCCGGCCGCGAATCTGAAGATACAAAACAGACTGCGCCTGACCAAAGGAACGTGCCGGGGCAAGCACCACAGGATTCACTTCAATGTTCAGCGACAGGGTGCAACTACGACAGTCAGCTTCAAAGGCGACTATCCTGGACGTTGTGGCAATCATGAGTTATCCCGGGTCGTATTGTCCAATGATGATTACGTCTTCGGTGTGTTCAAATCCCTGTGGGAAGGTATGGGGGGAAAGATCAACGGCGGCATCGGCAAAACCTCAATCAACGGGCAGGAGCCCTTTTATGTGATACCGTCACGACCCCTGAGCGATATTATCACGCTTATCAACAAGTACAGTAACAACGTCATGGCGAGGCAACTGTTGTTGAGCCTCGGTCGGGAAAAACTGGGGGGTGTCGGCAGTAAGGAAACCGGTCGACAGGCTATTGCCGACTGGCTGGAGGATATCGGCATCTCCGCACCGGAGCTCATTATTGATAACGGTTCCGGACTCTCCCGCCATTCGAAGATATCCGCGTATACCCTGGCCATGTTGCTTCAACATGCCGTCGGAAGTGCCTATCAGCCTGAGTTTTTCGCTTCCCTGCCTCTGGTCGGCGTTGACGGGACGGTGGAGGAACGACTTAAGGGCAAGCTCCCGCCCGGAAATGCCCGGATCAAGACCGGTTCAATTAATAATGTCAGAACAATGGCCGGTTATGTCAAAAATAAAGCGGGGAAAGACTATATCATCGTTTTTCTGCAAAATCATCAGGGCATTCAGTATCAGGTTGGTACGCTTGTGCAGGACGAAATATTAAAATGGTTATACACACAGTGACGGCGGAGAGGCAATGAATCATCAAGAAGCAATAATGAATGTTGTCTGCCACCACGTGGCCGGGCTTCTGTCCTGGCCAGGTTATTCGGGGATATGTTTGCGCGGGAACAACGGTGATTTGGATTTATGAGACAATGGTCGCATTATTCAGAAAGGGACTGGCTATTCTTTTTCAAAATGCGCCTGATCGGGGTATCATTTTTCAGTGCTTCCCTTGTCTTTTTTACTCTCCTTCTTTTTTTCCATATAGACACTTAAATGCTCGTCCTCCAAGGCATCAATAACCGGTTTCAAATATTTCGGCAGAATGTACTGATGATAAACCAGCTCATTTTTATCCAACTGGCTTTCCAGATTTTTAAGAATGTTATTGATTAACTGACTGACCGCGGCCTTCTGCATGCCAGTATCCTCAATAACCTTGCGACGCGATTGCCCCAGCACCAGTATTCGATAGGCAACATCCTTCGACCTGGCACGGATGCGTAAACCCTTTACCGCTAGTGTAAACTGTTTGTCATTCATAATGGGACCAAAGCTTTCAATCCACTTAAAAATATTGAAAGAATGAAGGTATTTAAGGAAATTACACATTATATACATCGTCCCATGACAATCACTAACAAATCACTTTGTGGAAAAAATAAAAATACAAAACCCCGAGGAAATAATATATTGTATACTTGTTTACTTTTAAATGAAAAAATCGCCTATAAAAATTAACTTGTTTAGCCTAATTAAGGAAGAATAATGAATGACATACAACGAGAACAAACTGTAAATGCCATTTATCTTGCGATTCGCGACCAAAAATACCATTATGCAAGGGCAATGCTGGAAGTTACGCTGAAAGAAACGATCAATGAAATGCTTGACAAGGTCATCACACTGACTACTGAATATCAGGAAATTCGGCAGTTGCGACAGAAAATCAGGGAATTGAAATACGACATTTAGTCGTTTTTATTTCTGATTTATTGGTGATAAATTGATCTGAAAAAACGTCCTGGATTCACATCCTGGATTCACATATTTTTTCATTCTGGTTTATACTCCGCGCGGCGGTTATATTGGCAAGAGTGTTTTGTGGATTCCCCCCTCTTCACAGATATAACCCGGAAACAATGACTTACCGCATCGTCTTCATTGAACATGGCACCAAAGCGGGCAGTCTATTTTAATTTACAATTTTGACTATCAGGCAGGGATACATGACCGATTTATCAAAATACAGAAATATAGGCATTTTTGCTCACGTGGACGCTGGTAAAACCACGACTTCCGAGCGCATATTGAAACTGACCGGTAAGATACACAAGACTGGTGAGGTACATGATGGTGAGGCCACCACCGATTTTATGGAGCAGGAGCAGGAACGCGGCATCACTATTCAGTCGGCGGCGACCAGTTGTTTCTGGAAAGAATACCGTCTGAACATCATTGACACTCCGGGACACGTTGATTTTACCATTGAAGTATATCGCTCCCTGAAGGTGCTGGACGGCGGTGTTGGCGTCTTTTGTGGTTCCGGCGGCGTGGAACCTCAATCCGAAACTAATTGGCACTACGCGAATGATTCGGGCGTGGCACGCATCATATTCGTGAACAAGCTGGACCGCGTCGGCGCCGATTTCTATCGTGTTGTGGAACAGATCAAAGAGATACTGGGCGCCACCCCACTGGTAATGGCGTTACCCATCGGGGTTGAGGACAGTTTTGTCGGCGCGGTTGATCTACTGACCCGCAAGGCGTGGATATGGGAAGACCCCAATGACGCGACCAGTTATACCCTGAAGGAGCCACCGGCGGAGATGGCTGACACCATTGAAAAATGGAGGGAAAAGCTCATCGAGGCTGCCGTGGAACAAGACGATGACGCGATGGAAACATATCTGGACGGGAAAGAACCTGATATTGAGAAACTCAAGGCATGTATCCGCAAGGGCACAATCAATCTCAGCTTTTTCCCAACCTATTGCGGATCGGCTTTCAAAAATAAAGGGGTGCAGATGTTGCTGGACGCGGTAGTGGATTATCTGCCCGACCCGACTGAGGTTAAACCACAACCCGAGGTTGATCTGGAGGGGGAGGAAACCGGCAAAATTGCCGTCGTCGATCCGGAAAAACCCCTGCGTGCTCTGGCGTTCAAAATCATGGATGATCGTTTCGGAGCACTGACATTCATCCGAATTTATTCAGGCCGGATAAAAAAGGGCACTGTTGTTTTGAATACCTTCACCGGAAAGACCGAACGTATCGGGCGGCTTGTTGAAATGCACGCAGATGAACGGATTGAACTGGATGAGGCACAGGCCGGTGATATTATTGCCGCCGTTGGTCTGAAGAACGTACAGACCGGCCATACCTTGTGTGACCCCGATAATCCGGCAACACTGGAGCCAATGGTTTTTCCAGACCCGGTGATCTCCATCGCCGTTTCCCCAAAGGACAAGGGTGCCTCGGAAAAACTCGGCATCGCACTGGGGAAAATGGTCAAGGAAGACCCTTCTTTTCGTGTGGAAACCGATGTGGATAGCGGCGAAATTCTGTTGAAAGGTATGGGTGAATTACATCTGGATATCAAGGTGGATATTCTCAAGCGCACCCACGGCGTTGAGGTTGACGTGGGTAGCCCGCAGGTGGCCTATCGCGAGACTGTGACACAACACGTTAAAGACACCTACATCCACAAGAAACAGACGGGCGGTGCCGGTCAATTTGCGAGAGTGGACTATATTATTGAACCCACTGAGCCGGGGAGCGGTTTTGTCTTTGAATCTACCGTCACCGGCGGGAATATTCCCAGAGAATTCTGGCCGGCGGTTGAAGGTGGTTTCAAAAAAAGCATGGAAAAAGGCGTACTGGCGGGTTATCCCTGTCTGGATTTCAGGGTCAATCTGTTTGATGGTGCCTTTCATGCCGTGGACTCGTCGGCGGTAGCGTTTGAACTCGCCGCCATGGCGGCTTACCGACAAACCATGCCCAAGGCCGGGCCGCAATTAATGGAACCGATTATGAAGGTAGATGTTTTTTCGCCCGAAAAAAATGTGGGTGACGTTATCGGTGATTTGAACCGCCGCCGCGGTATCATCAAATCTCAGGAGGCCGGACTGGCGGGTGTGCGCATTAAGGCTGAAGCGCCGTTAAGCGAGATGTTCGGTTATATCGGTGCACTGCGCACGATGACTTCAGGCCGCGGTCAATTTTCAATGGAGTTTCTGCACTACAGCCATTGCCCGAAAAATGTCGCCGAAGAGATCATCGCGGCAACCGAAGCGCGCGAAAAAGAAAAGAGCAAGTAATTCGCAGGTTGTGCGGATTGCCGTGATGAGGGGATTCCGTGCTGATATTCAGACTCTGAAAGCGTTGATGATCACGGCCTGGAGGGCCGACTACGCGATAATCGGTTTCCTTTCCGGCGATTTCGTCGGAGACGATATATGCTTCGCGGGTGTCTGATCGCTGTTCAACTCGTCAGGAGACGGACGCAACAGGGAAAAGACGGCTGATGGATTGTTCCCGCCGCCAGAGGGGAAGACTTTTCCAGCGCGGAAACCAGTCTGTTTCTGCATACTTGCTCTCGCCTGGCTTATTGCGAGGGAACCTTGGCGTCGTTCACGATAGCGGGTTTCGTATCAGCGGCTTTTCATGGCGTGACAACTCGCCGGGCGGCAGTCGGGTGTCTCTGTAGCGAATACAGCAACACAGCCTTGCCGTCTGAACAAGTATGAATTTGGTATCTTTCGCAGCGGGAGTGGATGGTTATTCCGGCCTTACCCAGTTTATTTCAACGGCGCTGTCTTTACCCAAAACGACCTTTTTCAGACTTTTCGGTTGTACAGCCTTATCTTTGCTTAGTGCCCTCCTGCCGGCCATGATCTCGGCCTTTTCTTGTGGAAACAGGGGGGACTGTTCCGGCGCGGAAAAACCGCCCGGATAAATGGGTAGATTTGTTATGCGGTCGTATTTGTCGGTGGCGCCTACAGTGTGTAATAGCTCATGAGCGATGATGATATTATTCTCTCCCCGCATGTTTTTACTGGCAAAGGCGTTGACGATGCCGATCAATCCTTTCTGCAAACCCAGTGAGTGCTCAAGTACCGATATTTGCGCCGGATCGAAGTATTGTACGAAAACCCGTATATCTTCAGGATAATGATAGTCATCGTGTTTCCAGACCCAGTAACGCAGTTTGAGGCTCCATATTATCGTGGACAGGGTTGACCTCGAGGAGGGCGGCTTCGGCGGGTGAGCATCAAGCTCACCGGCCAGACTGATATCAACAGGTTTTTTGAGCACCAGCCGGTAGCGTTTTGCCTCTCGTTCAAAAAACGCCTCTATATCATCAAAATCTGATTCTCGCAGGCTGTTGATGTAGTGACGGCTGATTGTACTGCCATCCCCGTTAATAAGGTAGATGACTATATTAAGCGGCTTATCCCAGTCGGTTGTGCTTGTCTTCGATAACCAGGCGCTCACGGCAACCATCAGCAGAATATAGAGCAGTATGGCTATTCTGATTTTTTTCCACATGATTTTTCCACATGTGGGTTACTGTTTCAGGTATTTCCCGATCAACAGATTCACCGCGTAGCGTACGCCGAAACCGGTCGTGTCGCCGGGGATATGCGCCAACCCCCCTTTGCGGTTACTGCCGGACAAATCCAGATGAATCCAGGGGATATCGTCTTTTATGAAACGCCGTAAAAAACAGGCTGCCAGAATATGGTCGACACCGCCGTCCTGAGAACATTGTTTGATATCGGCAATGTTGCTTTTCAGCATATCATTGAAGTCCTCGTCCAGCGGAAACGGCCAAACGCGCTCGCCTGAGTCCTCTCCAGCTTTTATCAAGTCTGGCCAGTAATCCGAACGATTGGTAAATATGCCGCTGTAAGCTGTGCCGATAGCGTACAGACAGGCCCCCGTCAGAGTGGCAAAATCAATGATCAATGATGGTTTTTCCTTTGTCGCCAGAGCCAGCGTATCGGACAAAACCATACGTCCTTCTGCGTCGGTATGTACGACCTCAATCGTGGTACCGTCACAGGCCGTTACCACATCATTGGGTTTATAGGCATCAGGACCGATGTGATTCATAGCCAGTGCCATCCAGCATTCAAGCGGACGCTTGAAATTCAATCTCGACAAAGCCAGTAATGTGCCCAGCGCAACGGCGCTGCCCTGCATGTCTTCGTGCATGCCGAACATATGCCTGGCGGTTTTCAGATTGGTACCGCCGGTATCGTAGCAAATTCCCTTGCCAGCCAGAAACAGCTTTTTACCCGTAGCCTTCTTTGGCGCATAACGTAACCGTATAATGCCGGCATCGGGATTCGGGCTACCCTGCGCCACGGCAAGAAAGGCACCGGCTTTTTTCTTTTTCAGCACCGCTTCATCATAAAAATCGAATTTCCATTTATGCTCCTTTGCCAACCGCCGTACGCGCCTGGCATAGTCGGTCGGTGTCAGCTTATTGGGCGGCAAGGCGCTGAGGTAACGCGCCAGGGCGTTTCCTTCCGCAATAGCAAAACTCTGCTTAAAACCATGACGTATGGAAACGCCGAACAGGGATAATGTCTTCAGACGAGCGGTGGGCTGTTTATCACGCCCGAACTTCGGCAGGGTCGCCGAAGCCGCCAGTGCGGCACTGATCAACGCCTCGGCGATACGTTCGGCGGTGTCGGCACCAAAACCGCAAACCAGCAGGCCAACCCGGGCGGGATTGGCGTCGGCATGCGCCGCGAAAAGTTTTCGGGACAGCGTCAGTAACGCAAAAGAGCTGATATCAGGCGCTATCGCGGCACAGGCAACGTGGCTTGAGGAGGCGTTCGGTAGATCAAGCACAACCGGTGAGCTGTCTGCTCCCTTCCGTCCGAGCTGTTCACGGCGGCTTGTCAGACGTTCATAATAAGGCAAGGCGTGCCTTTTCACTGGATACGAAAAAACTATTAACCAGTGGCCAATGGAATCACAGTCTTTCTTACCGGGCAATGCCGCCTGTTGTTGTAATTTGATGTTCACTATCCTGGCGGATCTTCATGATTATTATGCACAGGTGTAATATGCCTGTTCAGTGATTTTAATACAATAGATGATTGTAATCTTGAGGGAGTTAGCCGAATGTGGAATAACGGGATTGATGAAACAGCCGGTTTATACCTGCTACCCATCATTTTCTTTCCGTTTTCCCCTGCTCATGGAAAAATATAAGCCGGGCAGACATAACAACGCGGCAATGGTGAAGACAGTGCGAATTGCCTGTTCCAGTGCCGGGTAATTTTCCTGTGTAATCTGAACGGAGCCTATGGTGATGGCAAAGATAATGGTTACCAGCACTATGCTGCTCATCTGACCGATGATACGCATTGTGGCAATTATCCCGTTTGCGCTTCCGTAAAAACGCTTTTCAACCGATCCCATAATGACATTGACATTGGGCGAGGAAAACAGGCTGAAACCAAAACCGGTGGTCACCAGCGCGGCAATTAAATAACGCAGGTCCAATTCGGTACCCAGATTGGCAAGTAATAACAAACCCACCGCGCTAATAGCCATCCCTGCGGTAGTGATCCAGCGCGGCTCGAATTTATCGGACAGGCGCCCCGCCAGCGGCGAAAACAACGCCATCGTCAGGGGTTGGGACATCATGACAAACCCGGTTATCGTTGCGGAAAGCCCTTGCAGATATTGCAGGTACAGGCTGACCTGGATGACATTGGCGAACGTGGCTGTGTAGATAATCAGCGAGGCCAGGCATGAAAAGGTAAATGTCCGGTTTGTCAGAAACAAGGTGACTTCAAAAACAGGGTGCTTGTGAGTGTTCTCGTATAAAAAGAAAAGGATAAAGCTCAAAACTGAAACGGACAGCAATATAATACCGGACAATTCTGGTAACCTGGAGACGCCTATACACACTACAAGGATGGAAAAAACGTAGAGCAAAGACCCTAAAGAGTCGAAACGTCCCCTTTCCTCGGCCAGCCATTCATCTTTTACATAATAGATTCCGACGAATAATACGATCAGTGCCAACGGAATATGCACCAGGAAAGCAGCACGCCAACCAAAGGCATCAATGACGCTACCGCCTAGTATGGGCCCGACAGTCAAACCCAGATAGACCATTGAAACCGTCATGCCGATGACCCGACCGCGCTTCGACGGTGAGAAGACAGAAGAAACAATGGACACCTGTGTGGCATATAACATGGCCGCGCTCATTCCCTGCAGAAAACGTGCAAAGATCAACATCAGACTGTTTACCGAAAAAGCGGCGATCAGGGAAGTAACCACAACACATGAAGTTCCGATAAGGAAAAGGCGTTTTCTACCGAACATATCGGCGATACGACCAAAGATCAGCACAAACATGGCGCTTGCCATGAGGTATGCCATTGGAACCCAGTTCAATAACACCGCATTCATTGACAACGCACTGGCAATGGTCGGCAGGGCAACATTCACTGCGGATAACATCAATGGCGTCGCAAACGCGTTAAGCATTACCATTGCCATGGTAATGCGTTGCTGCGCTTTCGTCTGGGTCTTCGGCATCAAGCGAACATCTCACCCGGCTATTTCGTAAGGGCAAATTTGATTATTAAATTCATCTTTGCCATGACAGTTTGTTCTGTTTCATGTTATGCGTTTTTTATGTGTTGTCGGTGTCAGGCGAATGCTTCGGTAGTTGCTCACTGGACCTTTCGGGGCGAAATTGCACGAGCTTTTTACCCCATGCTTTTATTCGTGACAATAAAAAACCCTGAATAAATTCAGGGTTTTTTATCCGAAGAATAAAAAATGTCGCTTACTTCAGCATTGCTTTTTCAAACATGCGGTCCAGTTGGACTGAATTGTCGTTGCAGCAAGCTAACGCCGATTCAACGCCGGATTGTGCCTGAGAGGCATTGTAAGACGCTTCATTGGCAGTGGTGGAAGCAGTCTGTGCCAGATTATAAGCTTCCGTTGCTTTCTCCATTGCAGATTGAGCCAGCCTGTGGGTTTCTTTCATCTTTGCCATATCTGCACATGCACCAAGCATTGCAAATGAAAATAAGAGCGTGATAGTTTTAATCGTTTTATTTCGCATAATTAATTTCTCCCAATAACATACGTTGAGGACATCCCCATCTGTTAAAATTATTATAGCCCCATACAATGACTAATTTTCAGTAATTAATCAATCCCAAAATTATATACATTTTGTGTATCTGGTGCATTAATTTTTTTCAGTTTAATCAATTTGAAATTACGCGTGTGCGAGCGATTCCCTGGCCAAGTTTTGCCCATTTGATCACCGACTGAAGGTCTGCCGGGATGTTTTCATGCGTTTATCGTGATGTTCAAAGGTAAAATTTGTCAACGCATTTTCCAGAGAGGACATCGGATTATTTTCGCAATATTCCCTTAGCCACTCTAGGACCCCGTTTTCATCCTTCCTGCCCGAAATATTATAGGTTTCTGCGGTAAATATATTGTAGGCGGTCAAAAAACCCTTAATGTAGCTTTTGAAATTTTTGCTGCCATCTTCTTCGGCCATGCTTTTGTTGTACCCAAAGCAGGATTTTTTACCCACACCCCATACGGCATAATTTCCAGAGCTGTCAATGGCATGTGCCATTGCCGGAAAAAACAACAAGATAATACTTAACCTGACTAATCGCTTCATATTAAAAATTCCTCAATTAATGTTGCTCGCGGCAAGGCTATATGCTTTTAGAAAAGCGTCTGTGTTTGTCTGAAAATCGGCTTTTCAAAAATTCCATCTGGTCAGCCAGGATGCGCCGATTTGACAAGGCGAGGTATTCAGCCCAGTTAGGAACATAAGGTATGGCCAACAGCGACATATTGGCTTCTTCGGGTCTACGGCTACCTTTTTGGGTATTACAGTGACGGCAGGCCGTGACAACATTAGACCATTTATCTTTTCCCCCTTTAGACAGGGGAATGACGTGGTCTCTAGTCAGAGCGCTGTTGTTAAATTTTTTACCACAGTAGATGCACAGGTAAGCGTCGCGCAGGAACAGTTCCCGATTGGTCAGGGGTGGGGTAGCGCGTTTATTATGCTTGTAGAATGTGGAACGCTTTACGGCAATAATGGAATTGATTTTGATATTGGAGCGCTTTCCGGTCATGCGGCTGATACCGCCGTATAAGGTGAATACATTGTTGCCGGTGGTCCAGGCAATTAATTTGCGGCTGTATAAATTGACTGCATCCTGCCACGGTATCCATCGGACCGGCGCACCTGCAACATCAAGATGTAATATTAATGGTGTCATATCGTTTCGACATTGAAAACAATTTAACCCAAATAACTCATGAAGGACTTCAATCCAGCACTTGCTGGTGAAGCCGCTTGTGTAATCTACAGTTCGGCAAGTCCGCCCGCCCACCGAGAGCGTATTAACGTCGCTATATGCTTTCGGGCCTGTGTGCAATATGTGGCAACAACAAGCGCTGAACAGGACAAACTGCCGTGGTAACGATTCCTATTCTAATAATAATTACCTGAAATTAACAATTTAAATAATAAAACCCGCTTTTATCAAACTATTCAGGTCAAGGGTGAGCCCGGCTTTCTATGCGAATATTGTGAATGAAATCAAGTGCCCGATGAAAAGATTTGCAAAAAACTTATCCGCAGATTATGCGTATTTTCGCGGATGACGGGCTAAGGAACGAGATAGCGATCTTTTGCTACCAGTGCGCCCCTTCTATCAAAATGCAATTCGGTGATCCACTTATTCCTGCTTGTTTGCTCGGGAATATAAAACCACGTCCGGTTTAATACGATGTGATGAAAATCGGTATTGACCGTTTCATGGTCAGCCGGACCCAGTCGATATAATATTTCTGCTTCGGACATCCCGTTTCTGAGCAAATTATAGTCACGCATATCAATTGCATCAGCAAAGGCGTAGGTACCGTAGAGCGAAACGATCAGGAGAATGAGTTTTTTTATAGTCTGCATGTTAATAACATCAAAGTGACATGCTTCATGAGATATGTCAATAAAGCACAGGTTCCCCATACTGCGAAAAAAGGTCCATGCTTCTGATGCGGTCGTTCAAACCAACGGGGCGACCATCATACTTGATACCTGCCATTTTCCGGGCGTTTTTATCTTTAGCAGATAATCCCGGATTGAAGCACACTTACCTAAATCGCCGGCAACAGCTTGTCCGCTTTATTCCCCTTGTTCAGTCTCTTTTTTACTTTTGTCCTTGTCAAAGCTCAGCATGGCATAGGCGGAATGATTATGAATGGATTCGAAGTTTTCCGATTCAACCGTATAAAAACAAATACGGTCGTCTTCATTAAACTTAATCGCCACATCACGCACGATATCTTCAACAAATTTGGGATTGTCGTAGGCACGCTCCGTGACATATTTTTCATCCGGGCGTTTTAACAGACCGTAAAGTTCGCATGAGGCGACTTTCTCAACAATATCGATTAATTCTTCAATCCAGATAAAGTCATTTGTTTTTACGCAGATGCTGATATGAGAACGCTGATTATGGGCACCATAATCGGAAATCTTTTTGGAACAAGGGCAAAGCGAGGTCACCGGAATTATCACCTTGACGAGTATATCGGTTTTATTTTCCGTTATTTTTCCGATAAAGGAGACTTCGTAGTCCATTAAACTTTTAACGCCGGAAACAGGAGCGGACTTGTTAACAAAATAGGGAAACGTCATTTCGATAATACCCGACCTCGCGTTTAATAACCGGGTCATTTCCTCAATCATGCGCCTGAACGATTTTACCGTGATTTCATATTCATGGTTATTAAGTATTTCGACGAAGCGGGACATGTGAGTGCCTTTATATTTGTGTGGCAAATTCACATACATATTGAAATTGGCCACGGTATGTTGCTCGCGACCGGAACGATCACTAACAACGATCGGATGCCGAATGTTTTTGATGCCTACCCGATCAATAGCGATGTGCCTTGTGTCTGGAGTGTTTTGGATATCGGGTATATCCGCTTTTTGTATTGCGGTGTGATTCATCAAGTGTCGGTTTCCAAATTATAATCCCGGGAGTTTCAGATTTTGCCCCGCTATTATGGAGACTTTATGTCCGGAGAAGCAAGATAAAATTTGATATCCTCGTTATTTTCCCCGATTCACGATATAACAGGCTATATTTCTGAGCATATTTGCGCGTTCATCAAAGGCATCAAGACAATCAATGGCCTGATTATAGAGATTTTGCGCAGTCCGCTTCGCGGCTTCCAGGCCCAGCAAATAGGGATAGGTGGTTTTATTCATCATGATATCGGACCCTTGGGGCTTACCCAGGGTTTGCGTATCGACCTCAATATCAAGGATGTCATCCTTGATTTGAAAAGCCAGTCCGATATATCGGGCATATTGCGAAATTTGCTCAAACAGATTGTCATTGAATTCCAGGGCGGACAGGACACCCAATTCCATACTAGCCCGGATCAATGCGCCAGTCTTGAAAGTATGCATATTTTCAAGCTCATCAATATTGAGTGGTTTTCCGGCCGCGTTCAAATCAATTATCTGTCCCCCGGCCATTCCTCTGGAACCGCTGGCAACCGCAAGTTTGTCAATCATTTTAACGCGCTGTTCGCAATCGGCGCCGATTTTTGGATCATGTGCCAGAACATGGAAAGCCAAAGCCTGCAAGGCGTCTCCGGCCAATATGGCGGTTGCTTCATCATAAGCCATATGGCAGGTCGGTCGACCACGCCGTAGTTCGTCATTATCCATGGAAGGCAGATCATCGTGGATGAGGGAGTAAGCGTGGATCATTTCCACCGCGCAAGCGGGCCCGTCCAATGCCCCCAGCTCCACGCCAAAAGCCTCACCAGTCGCATAGACCAGAGCAGGACGGATGCGCTTCCCGTCACCCAATACCGAATAACGCATTGCCTCATGCAAATTTGCTGGTTGAACGACACTGTCGGGCAACCAGTAATCAAGCGCCTTTTCCACAGATTTTTGATAAATTTGAAGGCGCTCTGGAAAGTCCGGCATTTTATTATCAGACACGGCAGCTGTTGGTTTGATGAACACCGAGTGTGATAGCAGGAGGTTTTTCCGAGTTTGATGAGAAAGTATCCGGGGGAGTTTAATGACGACAATTCCAGGCCGCTTCCATGCCAGCAGTTTGGAATTTTCCCTCTCAGTTTCTCAGCAGCCCGGGTTTACAACTGTTTTTCACTCTCTTCTTGCATTCGGATTTCCAAACTCAACTCGGCATACATCTGTTTCAACCGGCGATTTTCGTTCTCCAGTGCTTTGATCCGCTGTGCGTAAGACTTTTCCGCACTACTATTATTACGTCTAACACTGCCAGCACTGCTTTTGGTAACACCATACTGGTTACGCCACTTGTAGAAAGTACTTTGACCAATGCCATGTTTCCTGCAAAATTCATCTACATTACTTATATCACCGGTTTCAGCTTCTTTTAACAAAGCCATAATATTCTCTTTAGTTCGTTTTACCCGTTTTCTTACCCGTTTTCGATTTGCCATTTTAAAAACCCTTTATTGCTATATAATTGTAGATAGAAAAAATTTCGTACGTGAGAGTGCTCTTTTTACAAAAGAGTTTCAAGCTTTATTTTGAAAAAAATTTATTCTGTCTCTCCGGAATTAAATTGTTGCAATTCAGTTTTCTCCGGTTTTTCCATGAGCACGTTCACTTTTTGCTCCGCTTCGGTCAGCGCTTTTTCACATATTCTGGTCAAGGCGACCCCGCGCTCAAATTGATTCAGCGACTCTTCCAGGGAAAGCTCGCCCGTTTCCATCCTTTCGACCAACTGTTCAAGTTCGGCCAGTGACTTTTCAAAGTTGACCGAATGATTTTTTTTAGCCATCTTTACCCCAAGACACTGATCAACATCATAAAGATCGACATCATAAAAAGTGCCATCTTAAGTAGATCCTCGCATAATTACCAGCAATATATCACGGGTATTTTTATCTGTTGCTATAATAATATTATCAGTGTAGCATTTTATGCAGTTTAGACTCAGTATACATAAAACTCTCAGTTTGAAATATTTTTTTATTATTTTGGAGGAATTAGTTATGAATTTGAAAGGCTCTAAAACAGAAGAAAATCTGAAAGCCGCATTTGCGGGCGAATCCCAGGCCAATCGCCGTTATCTTTACTTCGCACAGAAGGCTGATGTAGAAGGTTTTAACGATATTTCGACCGTTTTTCGTTCCACCGCCGAAGGTGAAACCGGTCATGCCCACGGTCATCTGGAATATCTTGAAACCATTGGTGATCCGGCAACGGGTGAACCCATCGGCAGCACCGATCTGAACCTAAAGGCCGCCATTGCTGGCGAAACGCACGAGTATACCGACATGTATCCCGGCATGGCCAAAACAGCCCGCGAAGAAGGCTTTGATGAAGTCGCCGACTGGTTTGAAACACTGGCGAAGGCCGAACGTTCCCATGCTAATCGTTTCCAGAAAGCGCTAGAGGGCATGGAGGCATAGGAAAGGCGCTTGACAACGCCCGGTGAGCCAGCGCCGTCTGGCTCGTTTTGCTTGTCGTCCCCACCCATATAACAATATGCTGTTACTGCTTTACCAAAAATAAAACCATGAACGGAAAGAAAAGTGAAGGTAGCCTGGAGGGGCCGACTCGTCATCCCATTGACTGGAAGTCGCCGGCCTTTTTCGAAGAAGCGCCGTTGTTTGAAGAGCTTGAACGCGTTTATGATATCTGTCACGGTTGTCGACGTTGTGTCAATTTGTGTAACGCATTTCCGACCTTGTTCGACCTGGTGGATGAATCGGAAACAATGGAAGTGGACGGCGTTAAAAAAGAGGACTACTGGAAGGTGGTTGACCAGTGTTATTTGTGCGATCTCTGTTATATGGTCAAATGTCCCTATGTGCCACCACATGAATGGAATGTTGATTTCCCGCACCTGATGTTGCGCGCCAAAGCACAAAAGTTCAGGAAAGGAAACACCCCTCTTCGCGACAAAATACTGTCTTCCACCGATGCGGTAGGTTCAATTGCGGGTATTCCGGTGATCGCGCAGACGGTCAATATGGTCAATAACAACAGACCTCTTCGCAAAATCATGGAAAAGATCGTCGGCATTCATGCCGATGCCATCCTGCCAGAATTCCACAGCCGTGTTTTACGCAAGCGTATTCATAATGACGGGGCAGAGGCGGAGGACGTCATCCCCACCCGCAATACCAAAGGCAAGGTGGCCTTGTTTGTAACCTGTTACGGCAACTACAACGAACCGGGCGGTGTGGAAGATATGATCGCCGTATTACGGCATAATAATATCAAAGTACGTCTGATCCGGCAGGAAAAATGCTGTGGTATGCCGAAGATGGAACTGGGTGACCTGGAAACCATTGAAAAACACAAGGACTTTAATATTCCACCTCTGCTGGAGCTGGTTGAAAAAGGCTGGGATATTACCGCGCCAATCCCGTCCTGCGTGCTGATGTTCAGAAAGGAACTGCCGCTTTTGTTTCCTGATGATGAGCGTGTGCAAACGGTCAAACGGGCCATATTCGATCCCTTTGAATACCTGTTTTTGCGATACCGGGAAAACCAATTAAACACCGAATTTAAACAATCCCTTGGCAAGGTGGCTTACCATGTGGCCTGTCATCAGCGCGTTCAGAACATTGGCTTAAAAACCAAAGAGGTTTTGCAACTGGTGCCGGAGACTGAAATTCTGGCTATAGAGCGCTGCTCTGGTCATGACGGGACTTATGCAGTCAAACGCGAGTCCCATGATATCTCAATGAAAATCTGCCGTCCTGTGATTAACCGGGTCAAACAGGGAGGCGTTGATCATTACACCAGTGATTGCCCCATGGCCGGTAACCAGATCACAAACGGGATGGGAAAGGACGCACCGGCGGCTGAAAATCCTTTTTCCTTGTTAAGACAGGCGTACGGAATTTAATCATGAAAAAATTAACACGGGATGATCTGCTTTCTCTGGAAAAGTATGCCGAGGTTCGCAACAGCTTTCGTGCCGAGGTAATGCTGCATAAACAGAATCGCCACCTGCCTGTTGGACCTAACGCGACGTTGTATTTTGAAGACTGGAAAACCATGCGTTATCAGGTTCAGGAGATATTGCGCACGGAGAAAATTTTTGAAGCCTCTGGCATTGAGGAAGAGTTGGAAACGTATAATCCGCTGATACCGGACGGTTCAAACTGGAAATGCACGTTCATGATTGAATATGCCGAAGAGGCGGAACGCCGCAAAGCATTGTCCAGGATGCTCGGCATTGAAAATGAGATATGGGTCAAAATACATGGTTTTGACAAGGTGTCTCCCATTGCCGACGAAGACCTTGAACGGCAAACAGAAGATAAAACATCATCGGTGCATTTCCTGCGATTTGAACTCACGCCGGACATGATTACCGCCCTGAAATCAGGCCACTCCTCCTTGTCCGCTGGCATCAGTCACCCGGCTTATCATCACACCGTTGATCCAGTGCCGCAGAATATCCGTGACGCCCTGCTTAAAGATCTGGACTAAATACCCACACTCGAATCAGTTATACTGCTTTGTTCGGTTAACTTAACGTTACCGACACTTTTTTCGACAAGTCAGTGAGATAAAAAATACGTGTCATCAAAGTATGATGCTTCCGATATTGAGCTGTTAACAGGTCTTGAACCGGTCCGCAAGCGGCCGGGCATGTACACCGATACCACCTGTCAGAACCATCTGGTGCAAGAGGTGCTGGATAACAGCGTTGATGAGGCGATAGCGGGACACGCTTCCGAAATCAATGTCACCCTGCATGACGACGGCTCGGTGAGCGTCGAGGACGATGGCCGGGGAATGCCGGTTGATATCCACCCCGAAGAAAAGATCCCGGGGGTGGAATTGATTCTGACCCGTTTGCATACCGGCGGAAAATTTTCCAACAAGAACTATAAATTTTCAGGTGGTCTGCATGGGGTTGGTGTCTCCGTTGTCAATGCCTTGTCCAAGGCTCTTGAAGTGACGGTAAGACGAGACGGCAGGGAATACCACATGTCTTTCGTTGACGGTGATAAAGAGACACCTCTGCAGATAACGGGCAAGACAGCCAAAAAAAATACTGGCACAACTATTCGATTTTGGCCGGACGGCAATTATTTTGATTCGAACAAACTGAATATCCCCAGACTGACTCACCTGATGCGCGCAAAGGCGGTTTTATGCCCTGGCCTGACCGTGCGTTTCAGTCATGAAACAAAAAAAGGCACAGAAGAAAAGTCATGGTGCTATGAAGACGGTATCAAAACCTATTTGAGCGAGCAGTTGGGTGATATCGGGTTATTGCCGCCGGAGCCTTTTACCGGCGAGATACAGGGGGAACACGAAGCCGTGGACTGGGCTTTGCACTGGCTTACCGAACCGGGGAATATAGTCGCCGAAAGCTATGTGAATCTGGTCCCCACGTCACAGGGTGGTGCGCATGTTAATGGTATGCGGCAGGGGCTGCTGACGGCGATGCGGGAATTTTGCGAATCGAGAAATCTCCTGCCGAGGGGCATACGACTGGGGGCAGATGATATCTGGGATAATTGTTGTTACCTGTTGTCGGTCAAGCTGGATAACCCTCAGTTTGTCGGGCAGACCAAGGAAAGACTGGCATCTCATCAATGCAGCCTGTTTATCTCCGGTCTGATCAGGGATAATTTTTCTCACTGGCTGCATCAGCATGTTGAAATGGGGGAGCGCATCGCCGAACTGGCGATTGCGAGTGCACAAAGACGACTTAAATCATACAAAAAAACCGCCCGTAAAAAACTCAACGGCGGACCGACCCTTCCCGGAAAACTGATTGACTGCTCGTCACAGGATGTTCGCATTTCCGAATTATTTCTGGTGGAAGGCGATTCCGCTGGCGGCTCTGCCAGGCAGGCGCGGAACAGTATGTTTCAGGCCGTTATGCCGTTGCGCGGAAAGATACTCAATACCTGGGAGATGGAAGCCAATGACATACTGGCTTCAAAAGAAGTCCACGCTATTGCTGTTGCCATCGGTGTTGATCCGGGCTCAAGTGACCTGAGCGGTTTGCGTTATGGCAAGATCTGCATATTGGCCGACGCCGATTCGGACGGTGCCCATATTGCCACCCTGATCTGTGCCCTGTTTTTGAAACATTTCTCGGCTCTGGTTGAAAACGGCCGTGTTTACGTCGCGATGCCGCCGTTGTATCGCATCAATGTTGGTAATACCATTTATTATGCGCTGGACAACGACGAAAAGCGGCTCATTCTGGACAGGATTGCTGCTGAAAAAAAATCGGGGAGCATCTCAATTCAACGTTTCAAAGGGCTGGGCGAAATGAACCCTCTGCAACTCAGAGAAACCACCATGGCTTCCGAAACACGGCATCTGGTACAACTGACCCTGCCGGATGCAAAGCAGGCCGAGAAGCTTATGGATATGCTACTCAGTAAAAAGCGCTCGGCGGACAGAAAGAAATGGCTGGAAGAAAACGGAGACGCGGCGCTTGTTTAAGCAATAATCAACTCGGGGTAAATAATGTCCGGTAACATGTTATTTGAATTTGAACGGAATGATCAGAAACCGTTGCAGGAATACACGCAAAAGGCCTATCTGGATTATTCCATGTATGTCATCCTCGACCGCGCCCTGCCCCATATTGCCGACGGTTTGAAACCGGTCCAGCGGCGTATTATCTATGCCATGTCGGAACTCGGTCTGAAGTCCACCGCCAGGTTTAAAAAATCAGCCCGCACAGTCGGCGATGTTATCGGCAAATTTCATCCACACGGCGACGCGGCCTGCTATGAATCAATGATATTGATGGCGCAGGATTTCTCCTGTCGTTATCCGCTGATAGATGGACAGGGAAACTGGGGGTCCATAGACGACCCGAAATCTTTTGCCGCCATGCGCTATACCGAATCAAAACTGACCGCCTATGCCGATGTATTGCTGGGCGAGGTTACGCAGGGCACGGTTGACTGGGCCTCCAATTTCGACGGTACCTTGAAAGAGCCGAAATTATTACCTGCCCGGCTACCCAATATTCTGTTAAACGGCACAACCGGTATCGCCGTCGGCATGACCACCGATATACCGCCGCATAATCTCGTGGAAGTCGCCAACGCTTGCATTTGCCTGCTGGAAGACCCCAAAAGTACCGTCGAAAAATTATGCGAACATATCAAAGGCCCGGATTTTCCAACGCGTGCCGGGATCATTACGCCGCCGGACGTTATCCGGGAAATATATGAGACCGGTAACGGCTATATCAAAATGCGTGCTGTCTGGGAAGAAAAAGACGGCAATATCATCGTTACTGCGCTGCCCTATCAAAGCTCGGGAAGCAAAATACTGGAGCAAATCGCGGCTCAAATGCAAGCGAAAAAACTGCCTGTGCTGAATGATCTGCGTGACGAGTCCGACCATGAAAATCCGACCCGTCTGGTACTCATACCGCGTTCCAATCACGTTGATCGGGAGCAACTCATGTTGCATCTCTGCGCGACGACAGACCTTGAACGTGGTTATCGCATCAATCTCAATATCATTGGTCTGAACAGAAAACCGCAGGTCAAGAACCTTCGCCGGATATTAAAAGAATGGCTGGATTACCGGATTGAAACGGTGCAACGGCGGTTGCAGTGTCGGCTTGCCAAGGTTTTGGAACAGATCCATATTCTCACAGGCCTGAGGATCGTCTATCTCAACCTTGACGAAGTGATCCGGCTGATCCGCGAAGAAGACAAGCCCAAAGCGGCGCTGATGAAAAAATTCAAACTGAGTGAAATCCAGGCGGACGCCATTCTTGACCTGAAACTGCGCCGACTGGACAAATTGGAGGAGGACAAAATCAAAGCCGAACTGGAAAAACTGCAACAGGAAAAAGAAACACTTGAAAAAATCCTCGCCTCAAAGAAACGTTTAAAGGCACTGGTACGAAAAGAGATTGAAGCGGACACCAAGACCCATGGCGATGAGCGAAAATCACCCTTCAAGGAAGGTCCCGAGGCAAAAGTCATGAGTGAAAATACTCTGCTTCCGGTTGAACACGTCACGATTGTTCTTTCCCGGAAAGGCTGGGTAAGATCGGCCAAAGGTCATCAGGTCGATCCGGAGACGCTGAACTATAAAACCGGAGACGCCCTGAAACAGGCCGGCTTTGGTAAAAGCGATCAGCCTGTCATATTTATTGACTCGGGCGGGCGTTGCTATGCGCTTCCGGCGCATTCACTGGCCTCCGCACGCAGTTTTGGAGAGCCTGTCTCCGCCAGGTTAAACCCGCCTGACGGCGCCACCTTTGAAGGACTTATGACGGGCGGGCCGGAGTCCGTGTATCTGCTCGGGTCTGATGCCGGTTACGGCTTCATGGTCAGACTGGGCGACACTCATACCAAAAACCGTAACGGTAAAGCCGTGCTTTCCGTACCGACCGGCGCCAAAGTATTGCCACCTGTTCAAGTTAACGATATTAAAAAAGATCGCATAGCCGTTGTAAGTTCGACAGGGCGATTACTGATATTCCCGATCAATCAATTAACGTTATTGCCGAAAGGCAAAGGGCTAAAGATCATCCACATCCCGCCGGCAAAGCTGAAAACAGGCGAAGAATCAGTCACCGCCATGACAATAATCGGGCCGACAGATAATCTGCTTATTCATACGGATAAAACACATATGACAATAAACTCTGCCGATCAGGTGCACTACAGTGGCGAACGCGGACGCAGAGGAAATATGATAAGCCGTAACTATCGAAAAGTTGCCCGACTCCGGGCTGAACCAACAGGTAAAGCATGACTTTGGCGCGGCTTCTTACCAACGCCGGTCCAGGCAAAGCGCCAGGGCTTAAGACAGCGGCAGGGAGAAAATCACAAAAAGCATTGAGAGGTGATGAATAACAAGCACGACACGGAGCAAGTTAAAATAGATGAAACTTGTTATCGGCGGTGTGGCGAGTTGCTTGGTTCCGCTGTCAAGGTTCTACGTAAGTCGGAATAGACAAACAATAAACTTTTTATATTGTTTTACAAGCCGGGTTGGTCGGATAAACTATAAACTATTATATATTTACCGGCGCCTGCGGTGTTGCCGTCTTTAAGGGGGTTTTATCCTAAATAAGGGAGTCAGGATGAACAGGTTAAAAGATAAATCCATTCGGGATCTTCTGGCAAAAGCAAAAGAGGGGGACGCCTACGCGCAATTCAATCTCGGCGTTGCTTATACCAACGGCGATGGCGTGCCGCAAGATACCACTGCCGCGGCGTCCTGGTTTCGCAAAGCCGCGGAACAGGGGGACGCTGACGCGCAATACAATCTCGGCGTGATGTATTACAACGGCGACGGCGTGCCGCAAGATTCCGCTGCCGCTGTGGACTGGTTCCGCAAGGCCGCCGATCAGGGACTCGCGGAGGCGCAATATAATCTCGGCGTGGCATATGACAACGGCGACGGCGTCCCGCAAGATTCCGCTGCCGCTGTGGACTGGTTCCGCAAGGCCGCCGATCAGGGACTCGCGGAGGCGCAAAACAATCTCGGCGCGGCGTATGATTACGGCGACGGTGTGGCGAAAGATACCGGTGCCGCTGTTTATTGGTACTGCAAGGCCGCCGAACAGGGAATCGCGGGCGCACAAAACGATCTCGGGTTTATTTATGCCAACGGCGACGGCGTGCCGAAAGATGAAGCGCGGGCGGTCAAATGGTTCCGAAAGGCCGCCGATCAGGGACACGCGGGCGCGCAAAACAATCTCGGCGTGATGTATGAAAACGGCGACGGCGTGCCGAAAGATACCAGTGCCGCTGTGGACTGGTACCGCAAGGCCGCCGAACAGGGAGACGCTGAGGCGCAAAACAATCTCGGCGTGATGTATGCCAACGGCGACGGTGTGCCGAAAGATACTAGTGCCGCGCTGGCTTGGTTGCGCGAGGCCGCCGATCAGGGACACGCTAACGCGCAAAACAATCTCGGCGTGGCGTATTACAACGGCGCCGGTGTGGCGCAAGATTACGGCGTGCCGTTGCCCTGGTACCGCAAGGCCGCCGAACAGGGACTCGCGGCCGCGCAAAACAATCTCGGCGTGATGTATGCCAACGGATACGGTGTGCCGCAAGATTACGGTGCCGCTGTGGACTGGTACCGAAAGGCCGCCGAACAGGGACTCGCGGGCGCGCAAAACAATCTCGGGTTTATGTATCACAACGGCGCCGGTGTGCCGAAAGATACCAGTGCCGCTGTGGACTGGTACCGCAAGGCGGCCAGTCAGGGACTCGCGCTGGCGCAAAACAGACTCGGGTTGATGTATGCCAACGGCGACGGGGTGGCGAAAGATCCCCGCGCCGCTGTGGACTGGTACCGCAAGGCTGCCAGTCAGGGACTCGCGCTGGCGCAAAACAGACTCGGGTTGATGTATGAAAACGGCGACGGGGTGGCGAAAGATACCGGCGCCGCGTTGGACTGGTACCGAAAGGCTGCCGATCAGGGATACGCTGAGGCGCAATTCAATCTCGGGTTTATGTATTACAACGGCGACGGGGAGGGGAACGATACCGGCGCCGCGTTGGACTGGTACCGCAAGGCTGCCAGTCAGGGACACGCGACGGCGCAAAACAATCTCGGCGCGATGTATGCCAGGGGTGCCGGTGTGCCGAAAGATACCAGTGCCGCTGTGGACTGGTACCGCAAGGCGGCCAGTCAGGGACTCGCGACGGCGCAAAACAATCTCGGGTTGATGTATGAAAACGGCGACGGGGTGGCGAAAGATACCGGTGCCGCGTTGGACTGGTAACGCAAGGCGGCCGATCAGGGATTCGACAAGGCGCAATATAATCTCGGCGTGATGTATGAAAACGGCGACGGTGTGGCGCAAGATACCAGTGCCGCGGTGTCTTGGTACCGCAAGGCGGCCTATCAGAGACACGCTGAGGCGCAATATAAACTCGGCGTGATGTATGACAACGGGCGCGGGGTGGCGAAAAATACCAGTGCCGCGCTGGCTTGGTTCCGAAAGGCCGCCGAAAAGGGAGACGCCAGGGCGCAATATAATCTCGGCGTGGCGTATAACAACGGGCGCGGGGTGGCGCAAGATTACGGCGCCGCTGTGCGGTGGTGGCGCAAGGCGGCCTATCAGGGACACGCCAAGGCGCAATTCAATCTCGGCGTGATGTATTACACCGGCGATGGCGTGCCGAAAGATACCAGTGCCGCTGTGGAATGGTGGCGCAAAGCTGCCGAACAGGGACACGCGAACGCGCAACGTGCATTGAAAAACTGAGGAGGTAAAAAGATGAACAGTGGAAAAGATGAAGCCGTTAAAATTCTTTTGGCAAAAGCAAAACAGGGAGACGCTGAGGCGCAACATAATCTCGGCGTTATGTATGACAACGGGCGCGGGGTGCCGATAGATGCCAGTGCCGCGCTGGACTGGTGGCGCAAGGCGGCCAAAAAGGGACACGCGGCCGCGCAACGTAATCTCGGCATGGCGTATCACAACGGCGACGGCGTGGCGCAAGATACCAGTGCCGCTGTGGACTGGTACCGCATGGCCTCCATACAGGGAGACGCCAGGGCGCAATATAGTCTCGGCGTGATGTTTCGTTATGGCGACGGTGTGCCGCAAGATACCGGTGCCGCTGTGGACTGGTACCGCAAGGCCAGCGAACAGGGAGACGCTGAGGCGCAATTCAATCTCGGCGTGGCGTATTACAAGGGCGCCGGTGTGCCGAAAGATTACGGTGCCGCTGTGGACTGGTATCGCATGGCCGCCGATCAGGGAGACGAAAAGGCGCAACACAATCTCGGGGTGATGTATGCCAACGGCGACGGGGTGCCGCAAGATACCGGTGCCGCGTTGGAATGGTTCCGCAAGGCCGCCGAACTGGGACACGCTGAGGCGCAATTCAGTCTCGGCGTGATGTATCACAACGGCGAGGCCGTGCCGAAAGATTACAGCGCCGCTGTGGCTTGGGTGCGCAAGGCCGCCGATCAGGGACACGCTGAGGCGCAATTCAATCTCGGCGCGATGTATCACAACGGCGAGGCCGTGCCGAAAGATTACGATGCCGCGTTGGACTGGTACCGCAAGGCCGCCGATCAGGGACACGCTGGCGCGCAATATAATCTCGGCATGGCGTATGCCGACGGTGCCGGTGTGCCGCAAGATACCGGCGCCGCGTTGGACTGGTACCGCAAGGCCACCGATCAGGGATACGCTCCCGCGCAATATAATCTCGGCGTGGCGTATTACAACGGCGCCGGTGTGCCGCAAGATTACAGTGCCGCTGTGGCCTGGTTCCGCAAGGCCGCCGATCAGGGACACACCAAGGCGCAATATAATCTCGGCGTGGCGTACGCCACTGGCGACGGTGTGGCGAAAGATACCGGTGCCGCTGTGGCCTGGTGGCGCAAGGCCGCCGATCAGGGAATCGCTGAGGCGCAACACAATCTCGGATTGATGTATCACAAGGGCGCCGGTGTGCCGAAAGATTACAGTGCCGCTGTGGCCTGGTTCCGCAAGGCCGCCGATCAGGGAAACGCTGAGGCGCAACGTGCATTGCGCAATCTGACGCGGTGAAGATGAACAGGTTAAAAATGGTTGTTGTGTTGTTTGCCGCGTTAACGTTTGCTGGCGGGATCGTTGCGCAAGAGGAATCCAAAGCGATAAAGCGGGATCGTGCTGAGGCCAAAAAGGGAAACGCTGACGCGCAATATAGACTCGGCGGTCGTTATTGGTACGGCGATGGTGTGGCGAAAGATTACGATGAGGCTGCGCGGTGGTTTATCAAGGCCGCCGAACAGGAACACGCGCTGGCGCAATACAATCTCGGCGTGATGTATTACAACGGCGACGGGGTGCCGAAAGATGAAGCGCTGGCGGTTAAATGGTGGCGCGAGTCTGCTTATCAAGGGAACACTAACGCGCAACGTGCATTGCAAAAGCGGAGGCGGTGAAGATGAACAGGTTAAAAAGGGTTGTTTTATTGTTTGCCGCGTTAACGTTTGCTGGCGGGATCGTGGCGAAAGATACCGGTGCCGCTGTGGAATGGTGGCGCAAAGCCGCCGAACAGGGAGACGCTGAGGCGCAATATAATCTCGGGTTGGCGTATGCCAACGGCGCCGGTGTGGCGAAAGATACCCGCGCCGCGTTGGACTGGTACCGCAAGGCCGCCAGTCAGGGACTCGCGGGCGCGCAATATAGTCTCGGCGTGATGTATGCCAACGGCGACGGGGTGGCGATAGATACCGGCGCCGCTGTGGCCTGGTTCCGCAAGGCCGCCGAACAGGGAGACGCTGAGGCGCAATTCAATCTCGGCGTGGCGTATTACAAGGGCGCCGGTGTGCCGAAAGATTCCGGCGCCGCTGTGCGTTGGTATCGAAAGGCGGCCAGTCAGGGACTCGCTGAGGCGCAATTCAATCTCGGGGTGGCGTATGCCAACGGCGACGGCGTGGCGCAAGATACCAGTGCCGCTGTGGACTGGTACCGCAAAGCTGCCGATCAGGGACTCGCGGTGGCGCAAAACAATCTCGGCGCCGCGTATCGTCATGGCGATGGAGTCCGGCAAGATAACTTTTCCGCGCTGGCTTGGTACCAAAAGGCCGCCAGTCAGGGAGACGCTGAGGCGCAATATAATCTCGGCGTGATGTATGAAAATGGCGACGGTGTACTGAAAGATGACGTTACCGCTGTTTATTGGTTCCGCAAAGCCGCCGAAAAGGGAAACGCGGGCGCGCAATATAATCTCGGCGTGATGTATTACAACGGCGACGGGGTGCCGAAAGATGAAGCGCTGGCGGTTAAATGGTGGCGCGAGTCTGCTTATCAAGGGAACACTAACGCGCAACGTGAATTGCAAAAGCGGAGGCGGTGAAGATGAACAGGTTAAAAAGGGTTGTTTTATTGTTTGCCGCGTTAACGTTTGCCGGCGGGATCGTGGCGCAAGATTACGGTGCCGCTGTGGACTTGTGGCGCAAAGCCGCCGAACAGGGAAACGCGACGGCGCAATTCGGTCTCGGCGTGATGTATCACAAGGGCGCCGGTGTGGCGCAAGATACCCGCGCCGCGTTGGACTGGTACCGCAAGGCCGCCAGTCAGGGACTCGCGGGCGCGCAATATAGTCTCGGCGTGATGTATGCCAACGGCGACGGGGTGGCGATAGATACCGGCGCCGCTGTGGACTGGTACCGAAAGGCCGCCAGTCAGGGACACGCGGGCGCGCAATATAATCTCGGCGTGGCATATCACAACGGCGACGGGGTGGCGATAGATACCGGCGCCGCTGTGGACTGGTTCCGCAAGGCTGCCGAACAGGGACTCGCTGAGGCGCAATATAGTCTCGGCGTGATGTATGCCAACGGCGACGGGGTGGCGCAAGATTCCGGCGCCGCTGTGCGTTGGTATCGAAAGGCCGCCGATCAGGGACACGCTGACGCGCAAAACAATCTCGGCGCCATGTATCGTTATGGCGACGGGGTGCCGATAGATACCGGTGCCGCTGTGGCTTGGTTCCGCAAGGCCGCCGATCAGGGAGACGCCAGGGCGCAATATAATCTCGGCGTGATGTATGCCAACGGCGACGGGGTGCCGTTAGATACCGGTGCCGCCGTTTATTGGTACCGCAAGGCCGCCGAAAAGGGAGACGCTGAGGCGCAACGTGCATTGCGCAATCTGACGCGGTGAAGATGAACAGGGGAAAAGGTGCCGCGCTGGCTTGGTTGCGCAAGGCGGCCAGTCAGGGAGACGCTGAGGCGCAATTCAATCTCGGGGTGGCGTATGACAACGGCGACGGCGTGGCGAAAGATTCCAGTGCCGCGTTGGTCTGGTATATCAAGGCGGCCAGTCAGGGACACGCTGAGGCGCAATTCAATCTCGGGGTGGCGTATGACAACGGCGACGGGGTGGCGATAGATACCCGCGCCGCTGTGGACTGGTACCGCAAGGCCGCCGATCAGGGATACGCTGAGGCGCAATTCAATCTCGGGGTGGCGTATGACGACGGCGACGGGGTGGCGCAAGATTCCGGTGCCGCTGTGGACTGGTGGCGCAAGGCTGCCGATCAGGGAAACGCCAGGGCGCAATATAATCTCGGGGTGGCGTATGACAACGGCGACGGGGTGGCGCAAGATACCGGCGCCGCGTTGGCCTGGTATCGCAAGGCGGCCGAACAGGGGCACGCTGCCGCGCAATTCAATCTCGGCCAGAGGTATTTCAAGGGCGAGGGCTTGCCGCAAGATACTGCGACCGCTGTGGCCTGGTATCGCAAGGCGGCCGAACAGGGACTCGCCGAAGCGCAATCTATCCTTGGCTTGATGTATTACGGCGGCATAGACGTTGAACAGGATTATACGGAGGCAGTGAAATGGTTTCGCCTTGCGGCCGAACAGGGAGTCGCTGAAGCGCAATTTATCCTTGGCTTGATGTGTCACGATGGCAATGGCGTGCCGCAAGATTACAGTGCCGCCGTTTATTGGTATCGCAAGGCCGCCGAACAGGGACACGCCAAGGCGCAATTCAATCTCGGCGTAGCGTATTACAACGGGAGCGGTGTGGCGCAAGATTACGGTGCCGCCGTTTATTGGTATCGCAAGGTCGCCGATCAGGGATTCGACAAGGCGCAATATAATCTCGGCGTGATGTATGAAAACGGCGAGGGCGTGCCGCAAAGTTACCGGGAGGCTTATATCTGGTATTCAATAGCCGCGGCTAATGGAGACAAGCTGGCTACGGAAAACAGGGATAAACTGACTAAGCGGAATATTTTTGGTTTTCGTTTGTTGTCTGCAAGTGAAATTGCCACGGGGCAAGCTGAGGCCGTCCGCCGTGCTGAGGCAATCAGGGAGAAAATGGAGAATGGAAAAAAATGAGTAATGGCGAGTTTCTTTTATTGGTTCTTGTTTGTGTTGGTCTTTTCCTTTCTACTTTGTCATTGCCTAGGGTGATAAAGATATCGGGTTTATTCTGTTTTTCTTATTGTTGCGATCGCAGTGGGTTAAAATGATTGAATTATCAGTTTTTGTTTTTGGTGGTTCCTTCATCACAGGAGCAACAAGCATTTGACGCGATACCTGGCTGAGCTTGACCTGCGCCTGAACACTAAAGGCATAGTGTCAAAGGACAGTCTGGATTGTGTGCAAGGTCTGGCGTGGGGCGAAAATTTACTTACAATGGTCTGATGACTATTCATGACGGATTATAATAACGTGTTGAAACAGATGGTCTGGCAAAAAACGTCTGGTGGCGTGAATAACACTTGTCAGATTATATCTATATAATCTGTTGATGTTTTTGTTAGAACTATAACGACTGGACTGCCACGTTTAATCCATGGCGTAAATACCTGCAAATGGGCAAAATAGACTTTAATCCGAAACGGCTGGCGATGGAGTATGATTCAAAGCCGTCGGCTTCAATCATTACACTGGCGCTGGAAAGCTTTGACGATATCGCGATTTCTTTCAGTGGCGCTGAAGACGTCGTGCTAATTGATATGGCCAGCAGGATCAGGTCCGACATTCGTGTTTTCTCGCTTGATACAGGGCGGCTACACCCGGAGACTTACCGATTCATAGAGAAGGTACGCGCGCATTATCATCTTGAGGACATGGCTATCCTGTCCCCGGATGCCGACAGCGTACAGAAACTGGTACATGAGAAAGGGCTTTACAGTTTTTATAAAGATGGTCATCAGGAATGTTGCGGTGTTCGAAAAATAATACCCCTGCGTCGTCAACTCGCTACTCTCTCTGCCTGGATAACCGGTCAACGCAAGGATCAAAATCCAGAGACACGTGCCAGCATTCCAGTCATTGAACGCGATGAAATCTTTTCAACACGTGAAAAAGAGCTGATTAAATTTAATCCGATTGCCAACTGGAGCTCGGCGGACGTCTGGGATTACATCCAAAGAAATGGTGTGCCCTATAATCCCCTGCATGAACGAGGCTATATCGGCATTGGTTGTGAGCCCTGTACCCGGCCTGTATTACCTGGTCAACACGAGCGCGAAGGTCGCTGGTGGTGGGAAGACGCCGCAAAAAAAGAATGCGGCCTGCACGAAGGTAACATCAAAAAACAGCCTTTATGAAAATCACCTTTGTAAAAAAGATAAAGACCGACGGCAGCGCCTGCCAGAAATGCGCTGAAATACAGACACGTCTGGAAAAAGACGGTTTGCTGAATAGTATTGATGAAACCCTCATCGCCGACGAACGTGATGACAATAGCGAGGGCATGCGGCTGGCCCGGAAATATGGTGCCAGCCGGGCCCCGTTTTTTATTGTTGAAGAAGAAGACGCCGAGCCCAGAGTCTACGATGTTTATTTCAAGTTTGTAAAAGAAGTATTACAGAAGGAAAGTAAGGAGCAGGATGTGGCGAAAGATATTATGGACGCACACCCTGATATCAATTTCTGATCAGTTAATAGTCGGGAATAGTGATTCCCTTGAATATCTGTTCCAACTCATGCTTATTGGCGTTCAGGCAACGCTGTACCAACGCCTGATTTAAGTGTGGCGCAAACAGTGTAATAAAATCATACATATATGCCCTTAAAAACGTGCCCCGCCGAAAACCTATCCATGTGGTACTGGGCGCAAATAAATGGCGGACATCAATGATGGCCAGATCGCTGTCTTTCTCTTCTTCATAAGCCATGCTGGCAATAATGCCCACACCCAGATTCATTTTGACGTAGGTCTTAATCACATCCGCGTCCGACGCGGTAAAGACAAGTTTCGGTTTAAGCCCGACCGCGTTAAAGGCCTGGTCGAGTCGTGAACGCCCGGTAAAGCCAAACACATAGGTGACTATCGGGTACTGCGCCAGCGTCTTGAGTGTCAGGGTCTCCACAGTCGCCAGGGGATGTTCATGGGTGGTAATCACGCTGCGATTCCAGCGATAGCAGGGCATCATGATCAGATCATCAAATAACTCCAACGCCTCTGTCGCTATCGCGAAATCAACCGAACCCTTTGCGGCCATTTCCGAGATTTGTACCGGCGTGCCCTGATACATATGCAAGGACACATTCGGATAGGAAGAGATAAATTCCCGAATAATATTCGGCAGAACATATCGCGCCTGGGTATGCGTTGTGGCGATGGACAGACTGCCATGACGTTTATCGGTGAAATCGTCCGCCACCCGTTTGACGCCCTCAACTTTGCCCAGTATTTCTTCGGCCATCCCGATGATGATCTGACCCACGGGTGTCACACCGACCAGATGCTTGCCACTACGCTCAAATATCTGCACATTGAGTTCTTCTTCAAGCATGCGGATCTGCTTGCTTATGCCGGGCTGGGATATGAACAGGCTTCGGGCCGTCGCCGTGACATTCAGATCATGGTTGGCTACTTCCTGAATATATTTCAGTTGTTGTATTTTCATTGTTTATGCTTTTTTAATAACTTTAAATTATAAAAATATAAATAACAATTCTTTCTAAGTATAGAAACCAGGCATTATATTGTTTCGTCTTTTTAAAGATTGAACGGAATTTGACTCCTCTGGAGAAACTGTGGATTTTTCTTTTGCCATTATAGGGTTTGCTGTCGGTTTTATTGTCGGTATGACGGGTGTCGGCGGCGGCTCATTGATGACGCCGATACTGGTGCTTGGTTTTGGCATCAAACCCGCCGTGGCAGTGAGTACCGATTTGCTGTATGCGGCCATCACCAAATCAGCCGGTATATTTGTGCACCACAAAAACCGCAATATTCAATGGCGGACCGTGCTGTTATTACTGGTCGGCAGCCTGCCCGCCACCCTGTTGTCTTTAATGATTATCAGACAACTGGGCAAGACCGGCACAGATTATGACGGCCTGATTATCATTACCCTGGGCATCGCCCTGATACTGACTGCCGCATTCCTCATCACACGCGACGGCCTGTCAAAGTTGAGCACAGACGAAACCGCCGTCATCGTCAGACTCGTTCAGCGTAAATACAGAAAATTGTTCACCGTTATTGCTGGCGTATTGATTGGCACACTGGTGACCATATCTTCCGTCGGCGCGGGAGTGATTGGCACCGCTTTTTTATTTTTTCTGTACCCGCGCTATAAAACCATACAGATTGTCGCCACCGACATCGCGCACGCAATTCCGGTCACTTTTATCTCCGGTATAGGCCATGCCTATCTTGGTACCGTCAATTATGAGCTGCTGCTTAACCTGCTGATTGGCTCCGTGCCGGGAGTTTATCTCGGGAGCCGTTTCGGGACGTTTTTACCGGATAAATTTATGCGACCGATACTGGCCACTATATTGCTGCTGATCGGCATTCGGCTCTTGCTATGATCTGCCAAACGGCCTTGCGTCAAGACAATAAAAAAACCGCCTGGTTGACAGGCGGGCTGATATCCGAATTAAGGTTAAATTATCAGGGACGACTATGCTTGAAATCTTCTATCATCACAGACATACAATCCTTGAGATTGAGTTTCTCCTTTTTTAATTCTTCAAGAGAAAGATCGTCCACCCCGATATTCCCCTCGTTGGCCTCTTTGACCCTGCTTTTCAGCGCGGTATATTTATCATGAAGTCTTTTGAAATCATCGTTTCCACGTAAAAGTGAGTCAACTATCTTCTGATCATATTCAAACATAAATGAACCTCCTTACTTATCGCGGTATTAGCAAATGATAAAAAGCCGTTGTGACCGATTCGCTGTTTTCATTGCCTACAGTATAACTGTAGAATACAAAACCGGCCCGGAAAAGGGAAAATATTTACGCTGGAATAATCAATCAACCAAAAAACCTTGCAGAGCATGATTCGAAACAAGATGGCATTGCCGGATTGTTCAGGCAATCATTTCCTCTTTGAGCGGATAACCCCGACTATCACATCACCTGAACCAATTAAATTTTTTAATGCTGATGAATAACAAGCCAGCGATTCAATCACGTGTGTTCAAACACATTGTTACGCTATGAATTGGAACAAGATCAAGCCTTTTTTTCATTACCCTGTCCGGGTGGCGTGTCTGGTCTTTTCCGTTACCGGACCGGTGGCGGGGGCTACTGATGATTTTATTCTTGTCGAGGCAGCGGAAGGAGTGTATGTGCATCCGGGACGACATGTTTCGATCGACGTTGAAGGACATGACGATATCGCCAATATCGGCTTCGTCGTTGGTGATGACTGTATTGCCGTCATTGATACCGGTGGTTCGGTCAACGTTGGTGAACGCCTGCTTTCAGCAATACGCGGGATTTCGGACAAACCAATCTGTTATGTCATCAATACCCACATACATTACGACCATATTCTGGGCAACAGCGTATTTGTCCGTGAGAAACCGGTTTTTGTCGGGCATCAAAATCTGGCTGAGGCGGTTGAGCAAAACCGCGAGTTTTTTCTGCGGGAATTTAGGGATAATCTGGCGGTCACTCCGGAACATCCGGCAGTCATTGCCCCTACGTTTCTGGTCGCAAAATCTCAAAACATTGACCTCGGCAACCGTAACCTCCACCTGATCGCCTATCCCGTTTCACACAGCCATAATGATCTGGTTGTCATTGATGATAAAACCCGTACCCTCTGGTCTGGCGACCTGATTTTTCGGGCACGCGTCCCGTCTCTGACCGGCAACCTGAAAGGCTGGATTGACACCATGGAGAAATTGTCAAGACTGCGGGTCAACAGCGTTATTCCCGGACATGGCGCCATTGCGGATTCGTTTGAAATCGCAATACGGCAACAACGGGATTACCTGACCACTCTGCTTGAGGAAACACGCAAGGCGATTGCGGCGGGACAATTCCTGAATGAGGCCGTTGAAAATATTGATCGACACAACAGATCAAACTGGCTGCTGTATGAGCATCAGCATCCTGCCAACGTTGAGCGCGCCTTTATGGAATTGGAATGGGAATAGCTCTATAATCAGACGATTGTATAATGTGAGTGAACACTATGCCCAATTACGACTATTTCTGCGAGGCCAACGGGAGAATCGTCGAGGTAAAGCACGGTATTGATACCAAGCTGAAAACCTGGGGGGAAGTGTGTTTTGCTGCCCAGATCCCGCTGGATGACGATACCGACGTCACGGCCCCCGTGAAAATTTTAATTCGCCCCGTCGGTATTCATATTCCCGTCGGTAATTCAACATTGAAAGAACATGGCTTCACCAAACTGGTAAAACGGGATGAAGGCGTGTACGAAAATGTGACGGCCATCGACGATGAAAAAAGGTATATGAAGGCAAATGACAAATCATCCCTGCCACATCTGCATAAAAAAATATCCAGTTAACCCGAATAATTCATGACAGGTGTCGGATCCAGGGCGTGGCGTATTGGCCAACAGCTTATCAACGCGGACCCATAGAAAATGATCAGAAGTTTTAACGGCATATCTCCGAACATTCACACAAGTGCCTATATTGACGACACGGCGTTGGTTATCGGCGATGTCACCATTGGTGAGGATAGTTCCCTGTGGCCCATGACCGTCTCGCGCGGTGATGTCAATACTATCAGGATTGGCGTTAGAACCAATATTCAGGATACCTGTGTATTGCATGCAACGCATGACGGTGAATTTTCGCGTGGCGGTTATCCGTTGATAATCGGCGATGAGGTAACAGTGGGGCACCGCGCCACGTTGCATGCCTGTGAGATCGGCAATTTATGTTTGATCGGGATGTCGGCGACGATTATGGATGGCGTCGTACTGGGTGACCGAGTGATCATCGGCGCCGGCAGTCTGGTGCCGCCGGGAAAACAGCTTGAATCCGGCTGTCTCTATGTGGGCAGTCCGGTTAGAAAGGTCCGCGAATTAAACGAAAAGGAACATGCGCATATCAAGTATTCCGCAAGGCACTATATGCGATTAAAGGACCAGTACCGGACGGGTTAAAGCCGCCGCTGTTTTTTTATCGTTACGACCGTTATAATTGCCCCGCTATGTCGGCGCATTCTGCAAAACCTGATGTTATCATTGTAGGCGGTGGCCATGCCGGCACCGAGGCCGCGCTGGCAGCCGCGCGCATGGGCAGTTACACTCTGTTGCTGACACACAATATCGATACGCTCGGACAGATGTCCTGCAATCCGGCAATTGGCGGGATTGGCAAAGGGCACCTGGTCAAGGAAATTGACGCCATGGGCGGTTTGATGGCACAGGCGGCAGACTGGAGCGGTATCCAGTTTCGCATTTTGAATTCCCGCAAAGGCCCGGCCGTACGTGCCACCAGGGCACAGATTGATCGTACACTGTATAAGCGGGTAGTGCGTTCAACGCTGGAAGAGCAGGACAATCTGCTCATTCTGCCACAAACGGTGGACGATCTTGTGATTGAAGGAGGGCGGGTCGTTGGCGTCGTTACAAACACGGGCACCAGGTTCCATGCCGCTGCTGTCGTTCTGACCGCGGGTACGTTTCTCGGCGGCAAAATTCATATCGGTGACAGCAGTCATGCCGCCGGTCGCATCGGCGACCCGCCGTCAATTGCGCTGGCGCAGCGTCTGCGGGAATTACCATTCAACGTTGGCCGACTGAAAACAGGTACGCCACCACGTATTGACGGAAAGACAATAGATTATAGTCGCCTGCAGGTTCAGCACGGCGATGACCCGGTGCCGGTCTTCTCTTACATCGGCACTGCCGCGCAACATCCCCGACAGGTGCCCTGTTATATCACGCATACCAATGAACGCACCCATGAGATTATCCGTAATGCCCTGCATCATTCGCCGATGTTTAACGGCAACATTCAAAGCCGGGGCCCGCGCTACTGCCCATCGGTTGAAGACAAGATCGTGCGCTTTGCCGACAAGTCTTCCCATCAGATATTTGTTGAGCCGGAGGGTTTGGATACCGATCTTGTCTATCCCAATGGCATTTCCACTGCCCTGCCCCACGATGTCCAGGTCGCGCTGGTGCGCTCAATAGATGGTTTTGAAAACGCTCTTATCACACAACCGGGCTATGCTGTTGAATATGATTTCTTTGACCCGCGCGGTTTGCATCCCTGGCTGGAAACCAAATTTATCACCGGTTTGTTTTTTGCCGGACAGATTAACGGCACGACCGGTTATGAAGAGGCGGCTTCTCAGGGACTACTGGCGGGAATGAATGCGGCACTGCGTATTCAGGACAGGCCTCCCTGGTTTCCACGACGCGATCTGGCCTATATGGGCGTGTTGGTGGATGATTTGATCACGATGGGGACAACGGAGCCATATCGCATGTTCACCAGCAGAGCAGAGTACCGTTTGTTGTTGCGGGAAGACAATGCCGATTTACGCCTGACCGAACGGGCACATGAACATGGCCTGATTGATAAACACCGCTGGCGGTTGTTTAGTGAAAAACGCGCCGCCATTGAGCAGGAAACGCAGAGACTTAAAAAAACAGTGGTCGGTCCACAGACTCTTGCCGAAAAAGGTACTACGATGGTCGCCGGGCAAGTGATTCTCCGGGAGCAGACCTTGTGGCAATTGTTGAAACGTCCTGAACTGACCTATCGGGATATTGCCGGACTGTCGGGGGACAGTGCTCCAGATATTGAACCCGTCGTGGCCGGGCAGATTGAGATACAGGCCGGATACTCCGGTTATATTGAGCATGCACAGAAGGAGGTTGAGCGTAATCGACAACATGAAGAAACACCTCTGCCAGACGACCTTGATTACCGACATATTCGGGGATTATCTGGCGAGGTCGTGGAAAAATTATCGCGGCATCGCCCATGCAGCCTGGGACAGGCCTCCCGCATTCAAGGTATCACGCCAGCGGCGATTTCCCTGTTGCGCGTACATCTCAAGAAACGTTCTCTGTTGCGGAACAGCGCCTGACGTCGGGCTGTTCATAAATATTGCATGAAGTGCATTACCCGCGGATTAACGCAGATGATGGCTAGGCGCGAAGCGACTCTTCCCTGCCCTCGTCCCCAAAAATACCTCCAGGGAACTTAATCGCGGGGGCGGGGATCCAGTGGCTTTATGGATAATGCGCCGAAGCCGCACTGATCTTGTCTATTATCTCCTTTCCCTTTTAGCGTTCGCCTTTATGCGGTACCTGGTTTAATGCAGATTCTGTTGCAAACAGGTCTTGAGAAAATCGGGATTGAACCGACGCCTGCGCTCTGCCGGGCTTGTCTGAATTATATTGAGTTACTCTGCAAATGGAACAAGGTGTATAATCTCACGGCACTTGACGACCCCGAAGCGATATTACACCGCCATGTCCTTGAGTCGCTCTCTATTTCCCCTTTTATCAAAGGTCAGCGTTGCCTTGATGTCGGTACCGGAGCAGGTCTGCCGGGATTGATCCTGGCACTGGCACTACCTGAAACACAATGGCTCTTGCTGGACAGTAAAAAAAAGAAAATCCGTTTTCTGCAACATGTCCGGACCACCCTGAAACTGGATAATGTCGATCTGTTGCATGCCCGCGTGGAAACCTTCACTCCCAGGCAGCCGTTACAGACGATTGTCTGCCGCGCCGTCGCACCGTTGCCACGTCTGGTGGATGTCACGGCACATTTAATCATGGACGACTCGCAGTTACTGGCGATCAAAGGCAGTCTGGTGAAGCGTGAGATTGAGGCTTTGGGTAAACGCAAGGTAGCGGTGAACGTGGACAATCTGCCCTGGGCGGGTACAGGTACCCCCATGAAACTGCTACGTATAACACGACGCAATTAAATAATCAGATCCCGAACAGCTTGCGCTATAGTAAGATCACAAAAGGCCATCATAATGATATATCACATGAAAGTGCAGGATTAAGAATGTCGCGTATTATTGCTGTTACAAACCAGAAAGGCGGTGTGGGCAAGACCACAACCAGTCTGAATCTCGCCGCGTCACTGGCGGCGACCAAACGGCAGATATTACTGGTTGATCTTGATCCGCAGGGGAATGCCACCATGGGGTCGGGTATCAATAAACGGCAGCTTGAAACATCAAGCTATGATGTGCTGATAGGCAACAAGACGGCGGAGGAAGTCATGATCAGGTCGGGAACGGGGCATTATAAACTAATACCGGCCAATACCGACCTCGCCGGTCTGGAAGTAGCGCTACTGGATGAGATCGCACGCGAAGCCCGTTTACGTAATGCGCTGGAGCCAGTGAAGGAAGACTATGATTTTATCTTTATTGACTGTCCGCCTTCTTTAAGCATGCTGACGATAAATGCGCTGGTCGCCGCCGATTCGGTGATGATTCCGATGCAATGTGAATATTATGCCCTGGAAGGGTTGACCGCTCTCCTGGATACCGTGAATAAAATTAAAACCTATCTTAACCCCGATCTTAAAATAGAAGGTCTGTTGCGGACCATGTATGATTCCAGAAATAACCTTTCCTCACAGGTATCAGAGCAGTTAATTGATCATTTTGGCGAGAAGGTATATCGGACGATCATTCCCCGCAACGTTAGACTGGCGGAGGCACCGAGTCACGGGCTTGTCGCGCTGGCTTATGACAAGTCCTCTTCGGGGACGGTTGCCTATCTGGCGCTCGCCGGGGAAATGTTGCGCCGGGAAAAAAAGTCGGCATCTGATGGATATTAAATGAAAGCAAAGACAGCATGACAAAGACGAGAAAAATCGGTTTGGGTAGAGGGCTTGACGCCTTGCTGGACGGGGTTGATCGAATCAACGCGGAAAAACTGTCCGGCAATGATACCGGCTTCAAGATTCTTCCTGTTGATCTTCTGGAGCGCGGGCGTTATCAGCCCAGAGAAAACTTCGATCCGGAAGCACTGCAGGAACTGGCCAATTCCATACGTACGCAGGGCATGGTTCAGCCCATTGTGGTACGTGCCCTGCCCGGGGGCAAAAAGTTTGAGATTATCGCCGGTGAACGCCGCTGGCGGGCAGCACAACTGGGCGGTCTGCAGGAGGTGCCCGTCATTATCAAGATCGCCCCGGATCAAATTGCCGTATGCATGTCCCTGATTGAAAATATTCAGCGGGAAGATTTGAACCCCATGGAAGAAGCGGTAGCGTTGGACCAGTTGCTTCAAGAATTTGATATGACGCATGAAGAGGTAGCCTCCGCCATAGGCCGTTCCCGCTCAGCGGTCAGTAATCTGTTACGTTTGCTGAATCTCGATAAGCGGGTTAAAGACATGCTGCAGGAGGGCAAACTGGAGATGGGCCATGCCCGCGCCTTACTGTCACTGGCACAACCAAAACAGGCTGAAGTAGCCAGGAAAATCATCAAAAAAGGTCTGACGGTCAGAGAGACCGAAACACTGGTAAAGCACTCTGGAAAGAGTCCGCCGCTAAAATCTACCGTCAAAATTGACGCCAACACGCTGACACTGCAAAATAAACTGTCCGCGAAACTGGGCACCCGGGTAGTAATCCGACAACAGAGCAAACAGAAAGGCGCCTTGCAGATTTACTACAATACGCTGGACGAACTGGACGGCATTTTGGGGCATATTAAATAATTTCAGTACGGGAATTGATCGATCATCCACAATCATTATAATCCCGTCTCGCTGGCGGGTCAGTGGAAGGGTTGATATTTCACTCTGGCATGTTTATGCTTGGCGACCAACAAATCACGCAAGCCCGGGAGTATAGGGCGATTGGACAAAGAAAACAGCAAAACCCGCACGGCGGCAAATAGAATGTTGCTGATTGAAACGATCGCAGTCGGTTTTTGCAGCTTGTGTCTGTTTGTGTTTGCAAACAGCCCGGTACGGGCTTATTCTGCGTTGCTGGGGGGGGGCGCTTTCATCGGTCCCAATGTGCTGTTTGTCCGCTTGTCTTTGTGGAAATCCGCTACAGACACAACGAACAGTAAAATATTGATGTGGTTTTATATCGGCGAAACAATAAAAATCGCCGCGACAATAATAATATTTTTAATTTCATTGTTATTTGTAAAGCCGTTGAGTATCGGAACTATGTTTATAAGTTATGGCGCTGTCGCATTGATGAACCTGGCAGGATTGGCAGTATTGATGAATCGATGAGTATTTCGGGTTAAAGACACAAATGGCAACTGAAGCACTGACTTCAAATTCATATATTCAACATCATCTGCAAAACCTTGTGCTGGGCAGATTGCCCGCGGGATATCAGCGCACGGATGGCAGTGTCCTTGAGGAATCCACGTTGACCTTCGCACACAGCGCCAAAGAGGCCGTTGACATGGGATTCTGGGCGTTGAATGTTGATACGCTCGGTTTCTCAATCGTGCTTGGCGCGATATTTTTGTTTTTCTTCTATCGGGTAGCACATACGACATGTGCGGGCACGCCGTCCGGTTTTACCAATCTGGTCGAATTGATCATTGAATTTGTGAACAAAAACGTCAGTGATATTATGCCGGTACACAATCCCCTCATCGGTCCGTTGGCGTTGACGATCTTTATTTGGGTGACGTTAATAAATACCATGGACATTGTGCCGGTGGACCTGTTACCGGTGATCGCGCAATCCCTGGTCGGCAACCCGCACCTTTATATGAAAGTGGTACCCCCCACGGATATAAACATCACCTTCGGTCTTTCCATCGGCGTGTTTCTGCTGATCCTCTATTACAGCATTAAGATAAAAGGGGTGAAAGGATTCATCGGCGAACTCACATTACAACCGTTTGGCAAATGGTACATGATCCCTTTCAATCTGATACTGGAAGGGGTGAGTCTGATTGCCAAACCGATTTCACTGGCACTGCGGTTATTTGGTAATCTATATGCGGGAGAATTGATCTTTCTGCTCATCGCGACGCTAATGGGTTCCGGATTGCCCTATTTTACCGGTATATTAATGGGGGGTGTGTTACAGTTTATCTGGGCAGTGTTCCATATATTGATTGTGCTGTTACAGGCATTTATTTTTATGATGCTGACTATTGTCTATCTGGCAATGGCGCATGAGCATCACTAACTTTTTATTCAGCTAGATTTGAATTTTTTGGGAGAGAGTTTATGGAAACTATTCTGGCGTTTACATCATTGGGTGTCTTAATCGTTCTGGGCATGGGCGCGTTCGGTACGGCAATCGGTTTCGGTATTCTGGGGGGGAAATTCCTGGAGGGCGCCGCCCGCCAGCCTGAACTGGCACCGATGCTGCAAACCAAGATGTTCCTGGTGGCAGGGTTGATCGACGCTGTGACCATGATCGGCATCGGTATCGGCATGTGGTTCACACTGGCAAGTCCTTTCATTGCTACGTTGCAACGAGTGTCCGGTGCATGACGGGTGCGTAAAAAGACGACTTTCAATCATTGAAACATTGCAGGTGAGCCACAGTGAATTTTAATGCAACCTTAATTGGTCAGCTGGTTACGTTTGCCATATTTGTCTGGTTCACGATGAAATTTATCTGGCCCTTGCTGCTTAAACAGATGCAGGAGCGCGAAGCGCGGATCGCCGACGGACTGGCGGCAGCGGAACAGGGACAAAAAGACCTTGTCGAGGCACGTGAGAAGTCTTCCACCGAGATAGAGAAGGGGAAAAAACAGGCGACGGATATTATTGCACAGGCGCAAAAGCGTGGTGACGAAATCATTGAAGGTGCGCGTGCGACCGCCAAGACAGAAAGTATGCGTATCAAGGAAAGTATGTTGGATGAGGTTGAGCAGGAAAAAGAAAAAGCCCGGCGGGAACTGAAAAAACAGGTTGCCGTATTGGCTATTGCTGGCGCAGAGCAAATCCTGAAGCGCGAGGTTAACGAAACCGCGCACGCTGAAATGCTGTCCGAGATTACCCAACGCCTGTGAGCGGGTTGTTGGAGGAAAGATGTTAGAAAGAACCACCATTGCCAGACCTTATGCAGAAGCGGCGTTCGCGCAGGCCTGTGAAGAAGATCGCCTGGGGCAATGGTCTGCCACACTGGAGTTGCTCAATATGATCGTTTCTGATCCGGATATGATCGGAATCATCAATAATCCGAATTTCACCGAAGACCAGCTTTATCAACTAATCGTAGATATCGGTGGTGATCAACTGGGCCGCTCCAGCAAAAATTTTGCCTATGTGTTGATTGACGCCGGACGCATTACACTGATGCCTGAGATAGCCGCCTTGTTTGAACAGAGCCGGGCCGCCGTGGAGGGGATAAGCGCCGTCGACATTACCACGGCCTTTCCGCTGAGTGACGCCGAAATCAACGGGATTTCGGAGGCGATCTCAAAACACATTGGGAAGAAAGTGAAAATGCATACCGCCGAAAACAAAGACCTGATAGGTGGTATCATTATTCAAATAGGTGATTCCGTGATTGACGCCTCTCTGCGCGGTCATCTAGAGTCATTGAACAGCATGTTTGTACAATAGTTATCGGATGAGGTAAGACTTATGTCCATAAGCGCAACTGAAATCAGCAGTCTGATCAGAAAAAAAATACAGGAACTGGACCTGGATGTTGAGGCGCGTACCGAAGGTACGGTTATCAGTCTTGCCGACGGCGTCGCCAGGATACATGGTTTAAGCGATGTCATGCAGGGCGAAATGGTTGAATTCCCCGGCAATTCTTACGGTCTGGCCCTTAACCTTGAACGCGACTCTGTCAGCGCGGTTATTCTGGGGGACTATGAACACATCTCGGAAAATGATGTCGTCAAATGTACCAGGCGTATTCTTGAAGTCCCCGTTGGCGAAGGGCTTCTGGGCCGCGTCGTTGATTCGCTTGGCAATCCGATTGACGGCAAGGGCGAGGTAAAAGCGGCGGAAACATCCCCCATTGAAAAAATTGCCCCCGGCGTAATTGCCCGAAAGTCGGTGAGTCAAGCGCTACAAACCGGTTTGAAATCCATTGATGCCATGGTGCCTATTGGTCGCGGTCAACGTGAGCTTATCATCGGCGACCGGCAGACCGGCAAAACGGCCGTCGCCATTGACACGATCATCAACCAGAAAGGTACCGGTGTAAAATGTATCTATGTCGCCATCGGACAGAAAGCCTCCTCAATCAGTGTCGTGATCCGCAAGCTCGAAGAGCATGGCGCGCTTGAGCATACGATTATCGTGGCGGCGACCGCATCTGATTCGGCAGCGATGCAGTATATCGCGCCGTATGCCGGTTGCACCATGGGTGAATATTTCCGCGACCGCGGCGAAGACGCGCTGATTATCTACGATGATCTGACCAAGCAGGCGTGGGCGTATCGTCAAATCTCGTTGCTTTTGAAGCGCCCACCCGGGCGTGAGGCTTATCCCGGCGACGTATTCTATCTTCATTCACGTTTGTTGGAACGGGCGGCGCGAATAAATGAAAATCATGTTGAGAAAATCACTGACGGCAAGGTCAAAGGCCGCACTGGATCCCTGACAGCATTGCCTATTATTGAGACTCAAGCCGGTGATGTTTCGGCCTTTGTACCAACCAATGTCATCTCGATTACCGACGGACAGATCTTTTTGGAAACCGATTTGTTCAACTCCGGTTTCCGTCCAGCCATCAACGCCGGACTTTCCGTATCAAGGGTAGGTGGCGCAGCGCAGACTAAAATCATCAAGAAACTGGGTGGAGGTATACGCCTGGCGCTGGCGCAATATCGGGAGCTGGCCGCCTTCGCACAGTTCGCATCCGATCTTGACGAAGCTACCCGCAAACAACTGGAACGCGGCCAGCGTGTTATGGAATTGATGAAACAGCGGCAGTATTCACCGTTGAATGTCGCTGAAATGGGCATCAGCCTGTTTGCCGTTGAAAACGGTTACCTGGACGATGTCCCCCTGGAGAAAACAGGCGACTTTGAAATGGCTCTGCATGATTACATGCGGAGAGAACAATCCGACCTGATGGACCGGATTGGCAGCGACGGCAACTATGACAACGATATTGAGCGCGATATCAAAGAGGCTATTGAGAAATTCAAGGCCGACAAATACCTGGTCTAGTGATTGAGGTATAAAAAGGCGCCGTATTTAACGAAACAGTCACTCTGAAACACCGCAAACAAGCAAGGAAAAAGCATAGATGGCAGTCGGCAAAGAGATACGTACCAAGATCGCGAGCATCAAGAATACGCAGAAGATCACCAGGGCGATGGAAATGGTCGCGGCAAGCAAGATGCGCAAGGCACAGAATCGCATGCGCGCTGCCCGTCCCTATTCCGAGAAGATTCAAAATGTCATTTCGCATCTTGCCAATGCAAACCCGGAATACAAACACCCTTACCTCGTTGCACGTACAGAAGTGCGGCGGATCGGCCTGCTGGTCATTTCAACCGACCGCGGTCTCTGCGGCGGACTAAACGCTAATCTGTTTCGCATGTTGTTACGCCAAATCAAAGCCTGGGAAGAGGTGGGCAAAGGAGTCAGTTTATGTGTGATCGGCACCAAGGCGGCCGGATTCTTCGGTTCTATTGGCGCCAGTATTGTCGGGCAGGCAACGCATATCGGCGACGAACCCGGCCTTGACGATCTGATCGGCACGATCATAATCATGCTGAATGCGTTTAAGGAAGGCGAAGTTGATGAAGTGCATCTGGCTTCGAACAGCTTTGTCAATTCGATGACGCAAATGCCGCGTATTGAACAGCTTGTCCCGGGGAAACCAATTGAAGACAAAGACTATGGGCATCACTGGGATTATTTATACGAACCAGACTCCGAAGAAGTGCTGGACCATTTATTGACGCGCTATATCGAGGCACAGGTATATACCGGCGTCGTTGAAAACATTGCCTGCGAAATGGCCGCACGTATGGTTGCGATGAAGAGCGCGTCCGATAACGCCAGTAAATTGATTGACGAGTTGCAGTTGATCTACAACAAGGCGCGCCAGGCCGCGATCACGCAGGAATTGTCTGAAATTGTCGCCGGTGCAGCGGCAATTTGAGGCCGGCAAATTTTTCTATAGCTATTGACCACGCATAATTATTGAGGAACGAAAAACATGAGTTCTGGAAAAATCATACAGATTATCGGCGCCGTACTGGATGTGAAATTTCCGGGCGGCGCGATACCGAAGATCTATGATGCCCTGCAGGTTGAGGGCGAGGGTATTAATACGACCCTGGAGGTGCAACAACAACTGGGGGATAATATCGTCAGAACCATTGCACTGGGTTCCACGGATGGCTTGCAACGCGGTTTATCTGTGATTAACACGGGGGCACCGATATCCGTCCCCGTGGGTTCCAAAACGCTGGGGCGTATCATGAATGTACTGGGTGAGGCGATTGACGAGGCCGGTCCCATTCAGACTGATGAAAGAATGGCGATTCATCGCAAAGCCCCCGAATTTACCGAACTCAGCCCCTCGACGGAACTGCTTGAAACCGGTATCAAGGTCATTGATCTGATTATCCCGTTTGCGAAAGGCGGCAAGGTTGGCCTGTTCGGCGGCGCTGGCGTTGGCAAAACGGTGAATATGATGGAACTCATCAACAATATCGCCACCCAGCATTCCGGGCTGTCCGTCTTTGTCGGGGTAGGCGAGCGTACCCGTGAGGGCAATGACTTCTACCATGAAATGCAGGAATCGGGTGTGGTCAATGTCAAAGAGTTTGAGAAATCCAAGGTATCTATGGTCTACGGACAGATGAATGAACCGCCGGGGAACCGCCTCCGTGTCGCATTGACCGGTCTGACCCTGGCCGAAAAATTCCGTGACGAGGGACGTGACGTATTATTGTTCATTGATAACATCTACCGTTTCACTCTGGCGGGCGTTGAATGTTCCGCATTGCTCGGGCGTATGCCCTCTGCGGTCGGTTATCAGCCGACGCTGGCCGAGGAGATGGGCCGCTTGCAGGAACGTATTACCTCCACCAAAACCGGTTCGATCACATCAATTCAGGCCGTCTATGTTCCCGCGGATGATTTGACCGATCCGTCGCCGGCAACTACTTTTTCTCATCTGGATTCCACTGTGGTATTGTCCCGACAGATCGCCGAACTTGGCCTGTATCCCGCCATTGATCCGCTTGACTCCACCAGCCGCCAGCTGGACCCGCTGGTTGTTGGTCAGGAGCACTACGATATCGCGCATGGGGTGCAGAATATTCTGCAACGCTACAAGGAATTGCGCGACATCATCGCGATCCTCGGTATGGATGAATTATCGGAAGAGGACAAACTGGCCGTTGCCCGCGCCCGCAAGATTCAGCGTTTTTTGACCCAACCTTATTTTGTCGCCAAGGTATTTACCGGAATGGATGGTCAATACGTTCCGTTGAAAGAAACCCTGCGCGGTTTCAGGGAGATCATTGAAGGTCGGCATGACAGCCTTCCCGAACAGGCGTTCTATAATGTCGGAACCATTGACCACGCGATTGAAAAGGCGAAAACCCTGTAAGCTGGCGTAACGATGAGCAATACCATTCATGTTGATATTGTCAGTGCCGAGCACGAAATCTTCTCGGGCGAGGCTGAAATGGTCTTTGCCCCGGCCGAAATGGGCGAGGTTGGCATCGCGCACGGACACGCACCGCTGGTAACCAAAATGGGGCCAGGCGAGGTGAGGGTAAAAAACGCCGACGGCGATGAATCCGCTTTTTATGTTTCAGGGGGGATGCTTGAGGTGCAACCCAAAGTGGTTACCGTGCTTTCCGACACCGCGCAACGTGCCGAAGATCTGGATGAACAGGCCATCCTGAAAGCCAGAGAATCCGCTGAAAACGCCTTTCACGAAAAATCGGATTCCATTGATTATGCCAAGGCGCGGGCGGCGCTCGCGGAAACGGCCGCCCAGTTACAGACACTTCAACGCCTGCGCCGCCGTGGCGGTCGTTCCTGAATGATCGCCGTCCCGAAGCGTTGCAGACCGTTCGGGCAAACACAATGGGCTGGTTCGAATACCTCAAAGGGTGGGCGTTAAAAACGATAATATCCGATTACGGCACAGATATTGTCAAATGAACCTCAGTATTATCATACTCGCAGGCGGTCGGGGAAAAAGGATGTATTCCGACAAGCCCAAGTCACTTCATACACTGGCGGGAAAACCCCTTCTGGAACATGTCTATCGGACCGTGCAGACACTTGACCATCGCCAGATCTGCATTGTCTATGGCAACAAGCAACTTCTGGAGGCATTCCCCGATTTCAAGGTGTCCTGGGTAAAGCAGGAAAAACCCCTTGGCACCGGACATGCTGTCAAACAGGCATTGCCGGAAATCCCGGATAACGATTATGTCCTGACGCTTTACGGCGACGTCCCCCTGGCTCCCCGAGAGCAGTTTGTCCGGCTTGTTGAAGCGGCTTCTGAAACGGGTTTTTCCCTGTTGACCTCCCGGCTGGATGATCCGACCGGATACGGCCGGATCATCCGTAATGATAATGGCGATATCATCGCTGTTGTTGAAGAGCGGGACGCCACTAAAGCGCAACGCGGCCTGGACGAGGTCAATACCGGATTTATGGTGGTCAAAGCGGACCGACTAAAACAATGGATAAACGTTCTGGATAACGACAACCAACAGCATGAATATTATCTGACAGATATTGTCGGCAAGGCGGTACAGGACAACATCAATATTGTATCCGTCATGGCCGGATCGGGTATTGAGTTGCGTGGCGTCAACACCCATTCACAACTGGCCGAGGCCGAGTGTTATTACCGATCCGCACAGGCGCGACGCCTGATGGACGCTGGCGTCGGTATTATTGATCCCGCCCGCTTTGATTTACGCGGCGAACTCAAGACCGGACGGGATGTGAAAATCGATATCAACGTCATCATTGAGGGACATGTGGAACTGGGCAACAATGTCCACATCGGCGCCAACTGTCATATAAAAGACAGCGTCATTGGCAATAATGTCGGTATATTGGCCAATACCATGATTGACAACGCCACAATTAGCGATGCCTGCCGCATTGGCCCGTTTGCGCGGATCAGACCCGGGACGGTACTGGACCGGGACATACACATTGGTAATTTTGTAGAACTTAAAAAGACGACCATCGGAGAGGGTAGCAAAGCCAATCACCTGAGTTATCTCGGCGACAGTCTTATCGGGACAAATACCAATATCGGGGCGGGCACGATAACATGTAATTATGACGGCGCCCGTAAACATATCACCACGATAGGAAACAATGTGTTTATCGGATCACATGTGCAACTGGTGGCGCCGATCAGGGTTGAGGACGATGCGACGATTGCCGCTGGAACCACCGTCAGTAAGGATGTCCGAAAAAATGTGCTGGTGGTCGGGCGCCCGAGACAACGTGAGATAAAACACTGGAAACGCCCGCTTAAAGAGTGAACCCATGAGAATCGGCTTTTATCAGTTCTCCCCTCGCTTTGGCGAACCGGAGCACAATTGCGAAAAGATCCTGAACGTGCTGAAAGACGTTGAGGCGGATCTGATTGTATTGCCCGAGCTTGCCTTGTCGGGTTATTATTTCAAGGATAAAGCCGAATCCTTACAGTACGCCGAAACGCCCGGACAGAGCGAGCGCCTGGATAAACTGATCAGACTCGCCAAAGACAGGGCGCTGCATCTGATCATCGGTTTCGCCGAAAGAAAAGGCAACCAGTGTTTTAACAGTGCCGCCTTGATTGGTCCCGGCGGCATTGAACATATCTACCGAAAGGCACATTTATTCAATGAGGAAAAATTCTGGTTTGACAAGGGCGATACACCATTTACGGTGAATGATATTCACGGCGTAAAGATCGGCATCATGATTTGCTTTGACTGGGCGTTTCCTGAGGTGATCAGGATACTGGCCCTGCAAGGCGCCCGGATTATCTGTCAACCGGCCAATCTGGTACTGTCTTTTTGTCAGCAGACCATGCTGACACGCTGTTTTGAAAACAGGGTATTTGCGATCACCGCTAACCGTTACGGCACGGACAGGCGACCGCACGGCAATTTGAAATTTACCGGAAAGAGCCAGCTTGTTGCGCCGTGCGGGAAATTATTGCATCGTGCGTTGTCGCAACGGGAAGCGTTATTTATTACCGACGTCAATCCGAATGATGCCGACAATAAAATGATCACCGCCCACAACGACCTGTTCCAGGATAGACGACCCGGGCTTTACTCGGCGCTGGTCAGTAAATGAGCTTCTCGACAGCAGACCTCTATGATAAACACACGGATGCCCTGCAGGTGGCCACGCCCGTGTTCAACGACTATGGCGGCAGGAAGCGATTTTCCGGACCGGCTTCAACAGTCCGGGTATTTGAAGACAATTCTCTGGTCAGGCAGGCATTGGAAGAAGCTGGCAACGGCAGAGTGCTGGTGGTTGATGGCGGTGCCTCTTTACGGTGCGCACTGATCGGAGACATACTGGCGGCACTGGCTGGAGATAACGGCTGGGAGGGCATCATTATCTATGGCTGCATCCGGGACTCGGCGACCATCTCCGGCATGAATATCGGCCTCAAGGCACTCAATACCAATCCGCGCAAAAGCGTCAAAAGGAATACCGGAGAGCGGGATATTAAAATCCATTTTGCCGACGTAACCATCAATCCCGGCAATTACATTTATGCCGACGAAGACGGCGTACTCGTCGCACGACTTTCACTGTAGGGAAGTGCATAAATACCACAAAAACAGGCTGATTGAAGAAGCATTGCTCGCATTCAAGCAGAGGAGATTGCCAAAAAAAATGGATAAGCAGAATGTCCGTATAATCGAAATTCTTGCCGATACGGGCAACCGCTATGAATCCAGGGCTACTCTCCCATCGTGTTGATATCCCACTGAATCTCTAATGAGGCCGGCAGAAATGCCCCGCAAAGACTACGAACATGATTGTAATCAATAAAAGAGAACAGCGCACAGGACCCTTAAGTTACCTCCTGTTGTTTGCGGGTTGCATTTTGGTTTGCGGTTTACTGTTTGCCTACCGTGGGGGGGCGACCTGGTTTTTATCCGTGAACTGGTCAAAACTATCAATATCAGACTGGCTTGCCATCGGCATCATTTTCATACCGGCATTTTTTTTACAATACTATTTTCTGCTGTTGCTACGCTACAGCGCACTCAGATATCTGGTATTCCGACTGATACCGATACTGTGGTTATGTGCTAACGGTCTGGTTGCCATACATAAATTTATCAGCTGGACAACCGATATTGCCCCTTCGGCAGGGTGGATATCGGTGAATGATCTGTTCGGTTATCTGTTGGGTATAGCCTTTTCGCCCCTGCTGCTCGGCAGTGGCATGATCATAGCGATACTTGATATCAGCAGTAATTCACTGATATCAATTTGCCTTTATGTCGGCATGGCGCTGAAAGTGATTAATATTTCGTCACCGGATATCATTTCCTATACCATAGATTTTTCAAGGTTTTTATGGGATTTAATGTCAAATTCATTTGTACAACAAATATTGTCAGAGAATACAAACAGGCAGGATTTTTTACACTTCAATCTGTTGAGCACCTTCCGTTTTCCCTATTGGGTGCAGAATCTGGGGTATAGTCTGACCTGCATAACTATTTAAAGAGGGATCTGCCACCATATTGACCAACTCATGAACGGATTGATCTGTCACTTTACATCATGCTCATTTGCAGCTTTTCATGATTCTCCACACTTTTCCCGGTCGGTAGCGTGAACCCCCTTAATCAATTCTACTGATACATTAATCTGGAAAAGACCCTGCCCGCTATTGCGATGGTGTCGTCAATGTACCTGTCGTCGTGAGCGATGGAGACGAAGCCGGCCTCACAGGATGATGGTGCAAGGTAAACACCGCGTTCAAGCATACCGTGAAAGAATTTGACAAAACGGGCGGTATCGCATTGCATCACCTGTTGCAACGAGGTGATATGCGGTTCTTCGGTGAAAAAGAAACCAAACATACCGCCGACATGGTTTGTCGCCAGAGGGATATCAGAGTCAACGGCCTGTTGTTTCAGCCCCTCCACAAGCCTTTCTGTCCTGGTGGACAAGGCATCGAAAAAACCGTCTGCGGAGATAAGTTCCAGCGTGCACAGACCCGCTTCCATCGCGACCGGATTGCCAGATAACGTCCCTGCCTGATAGACCGGGCCATCGGGAGCGATATGATCCATGATCGCTTTTTTGCCGCCAAACGCGCCGACCGGCATACCGCCACCCACCACCTTGCCCAGCACGGTCAGATCCGGCGTGATATTGTAAAGAGACTGCGCGCCACCGAGTGCGACCCGAAAGCCCGTCATAACCTCGTCAAAGACAAGCAATGCGCGGTACTCGTCACACAGGTTTCTTAATGTATTGAGAAATTCAACGGTGCCGGGGATACAGTTCATATTGCCCGCTATCGGCTCAACAATAATCAGTGCGATCTGGTCGCCCTCATTGGCAAAAACTGTTTTGACCGCTTCAATATCATTAAATGGCAGCGTTATCGTATGTTGGGCAAGGTCGGCAGGCACGCCCGGCGATGTCGGCACACCCAGCGTCAGGGCACCAGAACCAGCCTTGACCAGCAAGGAGTCCGCATGCCCGTGATAACAGCCATCAAATTTGATCAGCTTATCCCGTCCGGTATAGCCTCGGGCAAGGCGAATGGCGCTCATCGCCGCTTCGGTGCCCGAATTGACCATGCGGACTTTTTCCACCGATGGAATCAACTCACATATCCTGCGGGCAATTCGCGTTTCTGTTTCCGTCGGCGCACCAAAACTCAGGCCGTTCGCGGCCGCTTCCTGAACGGCTTTGACAACCTCAGGATGGGCATGTCCCAGTATCATCGCCCCCCATGAACCGACATAGTCAATGTACCGTCCGCCTTCGATATCATACAGACAGGCTCCCTGCCCCCGCTCAAAAAATACCGGCGTACCGGAGACTGCCTTGAACGCCCGTACCGGTGAATTAACACCACCCGGGATATATTTTTTTGCCTCGATAAATGCGTTCTCAGTCATTGTTCAAATAAAGATTGATAAGCCCTTGCTGTTTTCGCGATATCCGTCGCCGCGTAAAGGCCGTTTGCAACGGCCAGACAATCCGCGCCACTGGCGATCAACGCCCCCCCGTTCTCAGGCGTGACGCCGCCGACAGCAACAATCGGTATCGTCAATACTGTTCTGGCGCATCTTAATAAATCGGTGTCCGCCCTCGGCGCATCAGGTTTCGTCACGGACGGGAAAAAAGCGCCAAAGGCAATATAGTCGGCGCCGTCAAGTTGCGCCGCAACGGCGCGCTCCAGGCTATTATAGCAGGATATGCCGATCAATTTATTGCCAAGCACCTCTCTGGCGACAGTGATGTCCGCGTCATCTCTGCCCAGATGTACACCATCGGCGTTGATATCGGCCGCCAGTGCTGGATCATCATTAACGATGAAGAACGTTTCATACTGTTGACACAGATTCTGTATTCTGGCGGCCAGCACCCTCTTACGCCGCTTCTGCTGGCTTTTATTCCGGTACTGTAACAGCGTAACACCCGCATCGAGTATTTTTTCGGTCTTTTCCAGCAGTTTCTCCTCCGCCGGGCAATCGCAGTTGATGATGGCGTAAATCCCGCGTATGTGCTTGATATTCACCATCTGGCGAGATCAAAAAAACGATTGGGAAGTGTTTGCCCTTTTCCCGATTTCAATCCATGCTTCAAGGTGTTCCAGGTAAATTCCTGGGCCTCTTTGACCGCTCCCGGGACATCACAACCGAGTGCCAGTTGCGCGGCAATGCGTGCGGACAAAGTGCAACCTGATCCATGAAATTCTCCTTCCAGGCGATCCCATCGATATTTGTACGATGCGCCATCGTTCAAATACAATCTGTTAACAACGTCGGTTGTCTTTTCATGCACTCCGGTAATGAACACATTCTCGGCCCCCGACGAGAGCAACATTCCAGCGGCGGCTTCTGGATTATCCGCGCCAGATAAAAGCCGCGCTTCTTCGCTGTTGGGTGTGACAACTTTGCTCAACGGTGACAAATGCGACAGGAGTGTTTCACAAACAGCCTTGTCGGAAAATAAAGTACCGGAACCGGAACGGATAATCGGGTCAAGCACAATGGGAAACGGTTTATCGCGGAGTTGTGCCTGCGCGGCCCTGATCAGCCCGGTATCGCCGAATACGCCCAGCTTGCAGGCACTGATTTCAAAATCCGCCATAACGAGCTGGAGTTGCTTTTTGAAAGCTGCCGGATTTTGCGGGATAATTGCCGCGAGACACTGCGTATTTTGAGCCGTCAGGCAAGTAATTACCGAAACAGGGTAACAGCCGGCGGCGGCGACACTTTCCATGTCCGCCTGAATACCGGCACCCCCGCAAGGGTCGTGTCCGGCAATGATCAATACAACGGGTTTTTGGAAATTACTATTGGTCATTAAGAAAGGATATTCTACACGCAGTGATTCATCCAATCCGAGTAATTAAACAGTGACAGGTTATGCCAATGAAACAATATATGTGTGTGATATGTGGTTTTGTGTATGATGAAGAGAAGGGTTATCCCGATGATGATATTGCGCCTGATACGCGGTGGGAAGACGTTCCCCCGAACTGGGTCTGCCCGGATTGCGGTGCCAGAAAAGAAGAATTTGAAATGATAGAAATCTGAATCAAAAAGGACGAATAACAGCCAGGATGACGATGACGACCAGAAACAGAACGGGGACCTCGTTGAACCAGCGGTACCAGATATGGCCGTGCTTATTGCGGTCATACTTGAAATCCCGCAGTAAAAGCCAGCACCAGCCTTGGTAGGCCAAAAGCAACGCGACGACGAATAACTTGATATGCAACCATATCTGACCACCGTACCTATCAAAGCCGTTGACCGCTAATAACCACATACCGAAAACCAGTGTCAGCAGGGCGCCCGGTACGGTAATACCATAAAAAAGTTTGCGTTCCATTACCTTGAAGCGATCAATGCTGATCTGATCATCACTCATGGCATGATAGACGAACAGCCGGGGCAGATAAAACAGACCCGCGAACCAGGTCACCATGAAGATGAGATGCAACGCCTTAAGCCAGAGAGCTGACATAATAACCCGAATAATTCATAAAGAATGTTGGAAACAGTATCAGGCGAGGATACCGGATCCTTTCAGAATAACAATGAATAAAACCATACAGATTCTTTTTGTCGGCGCTAATATAATAAACACTTCCGTAAAGCAGCGGGATACCCTGTATGGCAACTGTCCTGTCCGTATAAGGGACACGAACCCGGGTCCGTTGCGGATAACGAACTATACTTAAACTCAACGATATCAAAACAGAACAACGAGATGACTTCAATTAATATTGGCATAGTTGGCGCTACCGGGTATACCGGCGGCGAATTGATGCGTTTACTATGTGGGCATCCCAATGCTACTTTAAGGGTAGCGACGTCCGATGCGGAAAAGGGCCAGCGTGTGTCCGATGTTTTTCCGGGTTTGAGAATGTTTACGGCGCTTCAATTTGAAGAGCACCTCAGCACTCAGCTTGAATTATGTGATCTGATTTTTTTCGCGACACCGCATGCTACGGCCATGCGCCAGGTGACTGGACTGCTCGATTCGGGGTGCAGGATTATTGATTTATCCGCCGACTTCAGGATTAAGGACATTGCTGTGTGGGAAAAATGGTATAAGGTAAAACACGCCTGTCCTGGCCTGGTTAAAGAGGCGGTGTACGGTTTGCCCGAATTACATCGGGAAGCGATAAAGGGTGCAAAACTGGTCGCCAATCCTGGTTGTTATGCCACGGCAACGATACTGGCGTTACTGCCTGTTATCAAAAACAAGTTGATAAACCCTGCCGACATTATCGTTGACGCCAAGTCGGGGGTCAGTGGCGCTGGTCGGCAGGCCATACCGGCAACCCGGTTTTCGGAAATATCTGAATCATTCAGTGCCTACAGCGCTTCCGGCCACAGACATTTGCCAGAGATTGTACAGATCCTGGATTCAGTGCAAAGTGACAGTGACGTTAATATCAATCTGACGTTTGTCCCGCATCTGCTACCGTTAAATCGCGGCATCCATATCACCGCCTACGTCAAACCAGTTGATTATACGGTCGATATGCAGAACTGCTACAGCGATTTTTACGAACATGAATATTTTGTCGATGTTCTGCCACCGGGCGGTCACCCCGAAACGGGGTCGGTCAGGGGGACCAATATATGTCGGCTATCCCTGCATCCATCCAGGCGCACCTCACAACCGGCGGTTATACTGGCGGTGATCGATAATCTGACCAAGGGCGCCGCCGGGCAGGCAATACAAAATATGAACTTGATGTTTGGTCTGGATGAGGCGACCGGTCTGACTCATCCGGGATTTACTCCTTAACGACGGCTCTGCGGATATGTCACAACTAATCGTCAAAAAAAACCGTCCTCTGCAAATCGTATTGATATTCCTGCTTTTTAATATCACATTTTCCATGCTTATCTGGTTTCTGCTTGATGCAAGTCATTGGAGAATCATAAAAAATCGTTCTTCTCAGAGTGAAAAAACAAACTTTTTATGGCAAGCCAATCAGGATATTGAAAAAGAAAACAAAACACTCAAGGAAAAAATTATTACTTTTGAAACCGCTGCCAAGGTAGACAAGCAAACGGCCTCCACTTTACAGAATGATATTCGTTCATTGCAGGATCAGATATATAATTTGAAAAGAGAGCTTGATTTTTATCATGGGATCATGGCCGCTACCAAAAACTCCAAAGGACTGGATATACAGGGCTTACATATTGTTGCCACTCCCCGTGAACGTCTGTTTCGTTTCAAACTTGTGTTAACTAATATCATAAAAAATGATAACGTAATCAAAGTGGCAATGGATATATCAGTTGAAGGGAAAAACAGAGAAAAACCGCAGGTATTTTCGCTAAAGGAATTATCAATCGGAAAACCGGCCGAGCAACATATAACAATTAAAAACTTTAAACAAATTGAAGGGAATATATTATTTCCGGTGGGTTTCAAACCCTTGCGCGTTATTGTAGACCTGAAACAGAAAGGAACTCAAAAACAAACTATCAATAAAATATTCGAGTGGTCCACCATTACAAGTGAGCACTACAATGACAAGGGGAGTAAAAAGAATGTTTAGAATGTCCCGGAAAAAACGTAAAATTACCAAAATAGATACCCTGATTGGTCAGTCCACCGAAATACAGGGGAACATCCACTTCAGCGGAGGCTTACATGTTGACGGCTCGATCAAGGGCAACGTCATTGCTGAAAACGATGGTCAATCCATGCTCTCATTAAACGAATGCGGCACTATCGAAGGCGAAGTGAGAGTGCCCTATTTAATGATCAACGGCATCGTCATGGGCGATGTCTATAGCGGTGAACATGTGGAACTTGCCGCGAAATCCAGAATCACAGGGAATGTGTACTATAATCTTATAGAAATGGCTGTCGGGGCGGAGGTCAATGGCAAACTGTTTCACACACTTGATGCAGATCCTTCGCTTGCCCTCGGGCATAGCGAACCGATCAAACCTGAGAACGATTAATCCTTTAACCAACATCCTGGTAAATTTTCATGAGCACTTTAGCAGAAACCAATATAAAAGAAACCACTGAAAGCCCGCTTGTCTTCAGTGAAGCGGCGGCAACCAAGGTAAAAGAACTGATAGCGGAAGAAAGTAACGACGCCCTGATGCTGAGAGTCTTCATCTCGGGCGGCGGTTGCTCCGGTTTTCAATATGGTTTTACCTTTGACGAAGAAATCGGCGAAGGCGACACCGTTGTTGAAAATCTGGGGGTCCAACTGTTGATTGACCCGTTGAGTTTTCAATATCTGACAGGGGCCGAAATCGACTATTCAGAAGGAATGGAAGGCGCGCAATTCGTGATCCGCAATCCCAACGCGCAAACGACCTGTGGCTGCGGCTCCTCCTTTTCCGCCTGACAGCGGCGTTCTTTTACATGATTTTTTTAAACATCGCGGTGGTTCCGTTCGCTGGAACCGCCGCAACATAACACCTGTTTGTTATTGAAACCATGAAGAAGGCGGGAACCGCCGCGCGAAACAAAACCATCGCACTCAATAAAAAAGCCGGGCACGATTATTTTATCAACCGGCGTTACGAAGCGGGGCTCTCTCTGGAAGGTTGGGAAGTAAAGAGCCTGCGTGCGGGCAAAGTACAGATCAGGGAAGGCTACATCCTGCTCAAAGACAATGAAGCCTATCTGTACGGTGCACTGATTACGCCTTTGGCGACCGCGTCAACGCATCGGAAAAACGATCCGCGTCGTAATCGGAAACTGCTGTTGCACCGCGACGAACTCAATAGACTGATCGGCTCCGTCGAACGTAAGGGCTTTACCTTGATCCCGACAGCCCTGTACTGGAAAAACGGCCGGATAAAACTGGAAATCGGCGTCGCCCGCGGCAAAAAATCCTTCGACAAACGCGAGACCGATAAAAAACGCGACTGGCAAAGGCAAAAGGACCGGTTGATGAGGAAATGACGGTACCGGCCACCGACGCCAAAATCATCCACTCTTGAACGGGGATGGCGTATCTGATCACCACCTGGGACTGTCGGGGCTGGTCGGGAACCTGATATTCAAATCCGGGGCGGGCAATTTTTGATCACCCCCGCCACCGTCCAGATAAACCAGGAAATCTAACGATGGTAATCCATCTGAAAAAAACGAACGCCCGGTGTCCTTTCTCTCACGCTCTTTTTCCTTTTCAGCCTCTTTAATTTCAGGTAAACACTCCTGGTTTTCATCCTCCGGCTTATCCTGGAACTCCTTTTCAAGGAGGTGCTTGAAAGACACGGATAAAGTGCTATTAACACGTACGTGCCTGGTCTTCTTATGCCATGTAATACCGCGATTGCCACACACCACAACATAACCCGGGGCAGGCTCTGTCGCACGGCTACTTCACGGCGACAATAACGCCGTTTGCCGTTCTCCGTTGACAGAAAGCGCGCAGGGATGCATATTATATGATCGCTTTGTCCCCTACGAGGTAAAGATTATGAAACTATCGACGATTGATACCTTCCTGACCGAAATGCACCTGGAACCTGTCGTCATCAAAACTATGGACAAAAACAAAAGCAAAGGGTGGAGCTTTGTGAAAGCGAAACAGGGAGAAGACGATATCGCGAAAACAAAGAAGGGTCCCCAACATCTCCAATATTTCCCGCCCTGGCATTCCCGACGTCAACCTGATTTGACTGACGATAGAAAACCGGAGCTGGACGTTCGGCATGGATAATATCAAACAGGAAGCGGGGAGATTGGTCTACTGGCTGAAAAGCAACCCCGTACACGGAGGGGTTGTCTGGTTGGCGGGAGTTACCCTTCTGTTTTTGCTAATGGCAGTATTCGGGGTGGAATGGATTCGCGCCGCCGGTTTTTTCTTTGCCGGGTTCGGTATTGCCCCACTGGGTCTGTTGCTGGCACATCAACGCACTAAAACCCTGTCCAGTCAGGCCGAGAACGAAACCGCCAGAAGAGTCACGGAGGCATTTACCCAGGCGGTGGAACTGCTTGGTAACGAAGACAGTGCCGTACGGCAAGGCGGGCTTTATTCCCTGGTTCGCATCGCTCAAGAAAATAAAGACGAACTTCCAAAAATCATGGATATCGTCGCTTCTTATATTCGCCACGGAAGTAAAAAATACGCCAAATGGCTTGTGGCAAAAGTACAGGCGGAAGAGGATGATGAGCTGGACGACAAAACCGAGTTAAACAAACGGCTCAGAATGCGCGGTAATAAAATACTTGATAACTTGCCGAAACTGCATGAAGCGATTAAAAAATTTCCAACCATGCCGGTTGATCTGGAAACCGCTGTTACCATCATACGGGATCGAAAGGAAAGATATATCTATACACCTGAGAAGGATAAAGACAATAAGGATAAAGACAATTTTGTTTTTGATCTTTCCAATATCTTTCTTTTTAATATCAACCTGGATAATGCTGATTTAAGGTCTGTTAATCTTTCCGATTGCTATTTTCACGATTGCATATTTGCGGAGGCTCAGCTTACCGACTCCAATTTGTGCAACACAGTCTTTTTCAAGGGAGATTTGTCCCGCGCGAATTTGACCCGCGCGAATTTGTTCCGTGCGAATTTGTTCAATGCGAATTTGACCGGTGCAAATCTGGAAGGTGCCTATCTGGAAAGTGCCTATCTGGAAGACGCGTATTTATCCCATACGAATTTGTTCCGTGCGCATTTATCCCGTACGAGTTTGTTCCGTGCGCGTCTGGATCATGTAAATTTGACCCGCGCGAACTTGACCCATGCGAATTTGACCCGCGCGAATTTGGAAGATGCAAACTTGACCCATGCGAATTTGTCCCATGCGAATTTGGAAGGTGCGGATTTGTCCCGGGCGAGTTTAGCCCATGCGGATTTGGAAAATACGAATTTGATTGGTGCATACTTGTTCCGTACCAGTCTGGAAAGTGCGAATTTGTCCCGGGCGAGTTTGAGCCATGCGAATTCGGAAGGTGCGGATTTGTCTTGTGCGAATATGTCTCGTACAAATTTGACCTGTGTGAATTTGACCGGCGCATACCTGGCCGATGCGGATTTGTTCCGGGCGAATTTGTCCCGGGCGTGTTTAACCGGTGCGAATTTATCCCGTGTGAATTTGTCCGGGACAGACATGTTCCGTGCCAACTTAACCGGCGCGAATTTGACCGGTGCGTATTTGACCAGTACATATCTGGCTGATGCGAATTTGACCGGTGCGTATTTGACCGGTGCAAATTTGACCGGCGCAGACATGTTCAGTACGGATTTATCCCATGCGAATTTGGAAGGTGCGGATATGAGTACCGCCAAGGGTCTCTCGCAGGAACAGATCGACTCCGCCAAAGGCAATAGTGAAACTAAATTGCCGGCGGGCGTCCAGCGTCCGTCATTCTGGCCTGAGGCGGGAAGTGATGATGATTTAGAGGACGAGAATACCGAACTGTAACCAGAGGTACCTGCCCTCGCCCAAGTGACAATCCTGATGATAGGTACCCCCCGGTTGCTTGAAGGTACCGGCAATTGCAGGGAAACGAAGTCAGGAACCCCGCCGCCCGGGCATCCCCACCATGTCGGTTTCCGAAACAAATAGAGATCAGCAAACCGTTTATTATCGCCGGAGGCATCGCCATGGTGAACCGGGGAATACCCGTAAACTGGAAGAACAGGATGGCACCGAAGGCTCCGATCAAACAGCCGGGCAAACACCAGGTCGTGTTTCTGGCGGTGCGCCCGGCCGCCAAGGGGGACTTGCTTGCGTCAATGATATTTCGGCAGGAAGGCTGCCCTCGCGGGAGAATGCCTGTTTATAGACTCTTTGCTGGATGTCGTCACAAGAGCTCCCGTGGGGGCCATCATCTGTTTCAAGGGAGAATCGTTCACCCCCTTGAATAGACTTGATGTTACACCGATATTACAGAATCATATATTTATGATGCGACAGATAAATCAAGTTTCAATCAAACCCGGATTTTTCTTTGAAACGGCCATGGCAATCTGCTAGTATATTTTACGTAAAGTGTGTTAGTGTAAAACTGTTTTAAGAAGCCACCTATGGGGGCGTAACGGTTTCGACGTGGATAGGAAACCTGAGGAGCATGCCGAGGCGCAGATCACCTCGTAAATACAACTGCAAAAACTTATAGTTGCCAACGAAGACAACTACGCATTAGCTGCTTAAAAACCACGCTGATGCCATCTGACTGCTATTGTGCTTGTGCACGCAGATTCGGGTGTCGACTTACACAAGATCGCGATGAAGCTCATCCGAGGCAGAGTCGTTAAAATTTTTTCGGAATCGCTGTTTGTTTTCCCTGCCGTTCGGGTAGCATGCAGTTAAACTTAAAGAGTCGGCTAAGCATGTAGAACTGATGGCAGAGCATTTGCGGACGCGGGTTCGATTCCCGCCGCCTCCACCATACATTACCCATATGATACTGTTTCATATGGGTTTTTTATTGCCCTAAATACACTAATGTACGTTTTGATGTACATTTTATTTTATTTACTCACCAATTTTCCGAAAATTCAGTATTAGTGCTCGCTAATGCCTCTGGAAGGCTGGATTTGCAGGTGATTCCCAAATAAGTCGCCGCTCGAGTCGTGCCAACATAAAGATAATTTGTGAATAAATCAGGGCTCTTTCGTGCGAGTTCATCTATATCAACAAAAAATACAGCTTCAAATTCTAGCCCCTTAATATGCTTTATATCGAATACTCTTATCTCATTTTCTTGCCCTATCATACGCCCTTTTAAACATGCCGTGACGGAGAGATTTTGGTCAGATAGGGACTCATTTAATTTTTTTGCGGTCTGATCCACTTCGTCTTCATGATTAACAAAGATTGCTATTGATGGCAGCTGTTTTAAATTCGACTCAATCTCGTTAATTCTTTCTTTCAGCCATGATATTTTTTTATCTTCTCCATGTTCTTCTAGCAGTGCCGGACTAACTCCTTCACTATCATAGTGCTTTGGCAATTCGCTATTAACTTCCTCTTCACGGGTGATTTTTAGTATTGCTCTTGCAAATTCGTTTAATTGTCTGGTTTGTCTATATACAGTGCTTACATTTTTTATGTCCAAATCATCTATTAACCAGCTTACATCCTGTTCTTTTCTCGTGCCCCAAGGCGTTAATCTCTGGTTAAAGTCTCCACATGCAAAAAAGGACTTTAACTTTGGGTATGTTAATAAATACATACATGATAGCTGAATAGGTGAAAAATCTGTTGCTTCATCCACCATAATTTGGTTCCTAAAAAGATCCGAGATTTGTTGTAATGATGACCAATACTTCTCATCTAGTCGATTATTGATACTTTTGTCTTCAATAAGATTTCTTGAATTTTTCAACACAGAAAGTAGCAAAATATCCAATTCCAGTGGATCTAAGGTGTTTGTAATCGCTTGTGCTTTCTTATACCAGGCGGCTGTATCTAGAGTATCTTTTCTATAACGGCTATATCTGACATGAGAAGAAAATATGTATTTATGAACAGGATTTAGGAACTTCCTGGCGTGAGACTGTACAATTAAATTTCTGCCTATTTCTTCTAGAAATTCTTCCTCTGGCATTCTATTCCCTAACCACTCAAGTATTCTCCCATTTTTTGTATTCCCCCCTATTTTCCGTTTCCTGAATGTCGCTCTAGACTTGGCGCGAACCGCCTGCATGTAAGCCAGCTGTGCACCAGTTCGTCCCGTTTTCGGCTGCTCCGTTTCTTCTTCCTCTCGTTCCTCTTCCTCTTCATCATCTTCTTGTCCCGAAACATCTTTTATGTCATCAATCAAAGACGCCAATTGGTCAAGAAATTGTTCATTCTTGTTTACTTCTTGAATAAGTTTGGACCTGATTTTATGGTCAGTTGAATCTTTTATTGATTGCACCAGCTTTTGTATTTCGTCTTTTTCATTACTTATAGAGAGAAATATAGATTCAGGGCTAGAATCATGTGCCTTTTCCAAATAGGAATTTAATCTGGAACCCAAACCAGAGATACTTAATTTAGTATTTTTTGATAACTCAACAGCAGCAGCAGAAAGGGAAGAAAAGAAAAACTCGTGCTGCCAACTGTTAAAGTCATTAAACCAAGAAACAGATTCTACTAGTATTTTTTCTGACAGATACTCCATGCCATCTTTTAAAATAAATGAGCCAGTCCCAGATGCAGTGCGAAGTATGTTTAATTTTCTACCTAATTCTCTTCTGAATTCATCCCATGTGCGAATACGATCGTCTGTTGCTGGTATATCTTCCTTCGCGAAGGCTTCTTTAACATACTGTCTGAGCAGATCAGTAGGAGTGAACATTAGCCAACTATGCTTATGAGGAATGTTAGGTGAATGTTCAAGTAACTTTACATCAGGCTCCTCCTCTTCATTATTTGAAAGTGCCTTAACATCCAGCTTTTGACCTAATCGTCTTATGAGCGTAGTTGTTTTACCCGTTCCAGGTGGACCGACTAAAAACACACGTCTATCAAGCGGCAGCCTGAATATTTCATCCTGAAATTTATCAAGTATGGGCTGATCTCGCAGTCCCATCTTGGCAATTATTGTTCTTCTTATGCCAGTCTTTATATTGAAGTTTTTATTTTCTTCTGCTAGCTGCCTCGCCAGAATATCCTCCTCGAAATCTTCCTGAGATATTAGCCGCCTCAATGACTCTATCGTCAGAGGACCGTAATTAGTACCCTTTAAAACAGAATTTACAGAATCCCATAAATTGGTTTTATATTCTGGGGTCAACGAAGCAGTTTCAATAACTTCCAGGATAATACCTTTCGGTGTTTCCAATTCTTCTCCAACAGGCAATGATGCTAATCGACCAACGGGTGATCTATAACTTGCAAAATACTTATCTCCTTCACGAGAGAGTATAGGTGTTGCCCTGCTGATGTAGTATGTTAATTCCTTTCCACTCTGGTCTTTTGCCGTAATCCTTGCGATCGCCGGTTCAGATTTAAGAGCACTAGCACTTCTGTATTGCCTGTCTTGAATTGTGGCTATATTGTTTATGGCTTCGGCGTTTGTTTCAGGGTTATTGTAAGCAAGTGGATTATGAGTGCGCTCTCTTGAACTGCGAATAGCGTTATCTGCAGATTGCTGGACTTCTTCGAAAGTTTTGAGCGTGTCCACAGCAACTTGCTTTAGTCTGGACTCTGTAGAATTATCAATATCCATAATTAATCCTTAAATCTTGCACTTTTATCTTCATCGCTGCTGTACCACCAAAGCACTAAGAATTAATGGGTTTGGTGGTATTATATTATCACGTTTTTTGCTATCCGTAATTATTGTGATGGAAGCCGAACCTGACTCCCGCAACGGCTCCAGTGTGAATTTACTTTTGCCATCGAAAAACTCACTGTCACCGAAAAGGTGGAGGCCAAACTTGATGCGGTACGGTTCCTTTTCACCCTTTGAGCGGGCGTTCATCCGGATATCACCATTTTCCGGACTGTAAACGAGCACGTCGTATTTTTCCGGCCGATAGAACAGGCTGGAGGATTCACCATCCTTGATGATCGATTCCCGGGTGAATGGCTCCCCATGACCAACGAGGAACCAGACATAATCCTCTTTCACATAAATGAAAACCTTAGAAGCCCGGCCACGGCGCTTCCTGGAAAACCATTCATCCATATCCGCTTTGAGGGCGGCAATGGTCTCTTCAAGGCGACCGGGGTCGGGTCCACGGGGAACTGATGACCTTCGCCAGTCCCGGCTTCGATCTGCCACCCATTGACCGGCTGGAAGCATTCGATCCCAATGGAAGGAGCTTGTATCAGCGGGTTTTGGTGACGGCCGAATGTCGAAGTGGCCTTTTCTCTTGCTGGATATACCACGGCCTTGACCATATCCTCCGAGGCAGTTTTACGCCTTCCCGATAGATACTGGGACGGAAGAAATTCGGCTAAGCTCGGTTAAATCCGGAAAGAAAACTTTATTTTTTCATTTCATCTATATATCTTTAATCCTGTTTAACCTGATGTAGCCGGATTGTGCCGGCATGGGATACCTTCCGGTTGAGCAACTTGACGAGCCGTTTGGACGGCCCTCAAAGAATAATGGAGTCGAAAATGCAAGATAGATGGTTGTCCGTAGATGAAATTGGAGACTATCTCGGGATCAAACGAGATACCGTCTATAAATGGATAAGCGAAAAAGACATGCCCGCCCACAAAATCGGCCGTCTTTGGAAACTCAAGAAAGACGAGGTCGATACATGGGTTCGTGACGGAAAAGCGAGTGATTTCAAAGAGGGTGAAAATCAGTGACGTACTCTTCCGGAATACTTGACAACAAATCTCCGGGAAATGTTGTTTCCGAGCTCAAAGGAAATATTGCCGCTGGATGCACTCTTTCCGTGGTTTCCGCTCTGTTTTCCCTTTACGCCTATGACGAGCTGAAAAAGGAGCTTTCAAAGATTTCGAAGTTCAGACTCCTTGTTCCAGGACATGGTGATGAAGAGAGCTTTCTTAAAAACCTGCCCGGAAATCACTTGGACCGTCGGCTTCGGAATCGACTTGATGTTACCCGAATTGCACGGGAGTGCTCAGAGTGGCTGAAACAGAAATGCGAAGTCCGCGAATTACCTTTACCGGTCAACCAGAACCCTATTCATGTATCCCATGCCGGTAGCAATAAGCACCTTGCTATTAATGCCTGGATGGATCGCTTTACCGGCTACGAATGCTCAGGGTTATCCGGAACCTTTACCATCGGTAAGGCGGTTGACCGGCTCGATCGGTTGACGCGCTGCTGGGAAATTGAAGCAAGAATATCGGAGCTGCGGGGGCAACTGAAAAAAGCGGCTTTTAACCGGCAGGCGGAGCTGAATACACAAATCAAGAAGTCTGAACAAGAGCTCAGGCAACTGGCGGGGAAATTGTGAAACCACGAATGGACACCAATAAACACGAATTATTGCTTAAAGAAGAAGTGTACCAAGTGATTGGTTGCGCCATGGAGGTATTGAATACGCCTGGTCACGGCTTGTTGGAAAAACCATATGAGAATGCCTTGGTTGTGGAGTTTAAACAAAAAGGTATTCCTTATGCTCAACAGCCTCGGTTTCCCGTTATCTATAAATCGGTCAATGTGGGTGAGTATATCCCTGATCTTATTGTATTCGATAAAATCATCGTGGACACAAAAACGATTGAAAAGATCGGCAACAACGAGAAAGCCCAAATTATAAACTACTTGAAAATTACAGATCTGCGAGTCGGGCTGTTACTTAACTTTAAACATGCCAAACTGGAATGGGAGCGAATTGTACTATGAAAAACATCAGTGAAAATTCGTGTTCATTCGTGGTTACAAATAAAGAGGTTTGATTATGGAAAAAATGGACGGTAACACAAAGGACATCGTCGCCGAAAATGTTGGCAGGCTGAAGGAGCTGTTCCCGGAAGCCTTCACTGAAGATGGTGAAACCACGAATGGACACGAATCAACACGAATGAAGATTGATTGGGATGTGTTGCGGGAGGTTTTGGGTAAGTATGTGAGCGACAAGGATGAACGCTACAGCTTTACCTGGAACGGTAAAAGCAAGGCCCGGAGGCTTGCCCAGACGCCCAGCACCGGCACCCTGCGCCCCTGCAAGGAAGAGTCGGTGGATTGGGACAGCACGAAGAATATTTTCATTGAAGGCGATAACCTTGAAGTCCTCAAGCTCCTGCAGAAGAGCTATCACAAAAAAGTGAAGATGATCTACATTGATCCGCCGTACAACACCGGCAAGGACTTTGTCTATAAAGACAACTTCAAGGACAACATCAAAAACTACAAGGAAATCACCGGTCAGGTAGATGGCGAAGGCCGCAACCTCTCCAACAACCCCGAAACCAGCGGCAGGTATCATACCGACTGGCTGAATATGATGTACCCACGATTGAAGCTGGCGAGGAATCTGCTGAAGGATGATGGGGTTATTTTTATTTCTATTGATGACAATGAAGTATCCAACCTCCGTAAAATGTGTGATGAGATTTTTGGGGAGGAGAATTTTTTGTCAAAAATTATTATTCAGTCCAACAAACGTGGTCAAACATATAAGGAAATTGCGAAATGCCATGAGTACCTGTTGATTTATTATAAATCTGACAACTCGTCTTTGGGTGAGCTTGATAAAAAAGACAATTCATTGCCGTTCACTGATCAATACGGTCCATATGACTTGTGGGAACTTAGAAACAGGAACCCTAAATTTGGTCGGCATAATAGGCCAAACCTATACTACCCGATCTACATTGATCCAAATTATGAAAATGAAGATGGGCTCTATCGTATAAGCCTTGATCAATCAGAATCATTTTCAATTGAAGTTTTTCCGAAGAATAGTGCTGGTGAAGATAGCTGTTGGAGATGGGGAAAGGGAAAAGTTCAGAAAGAAGGAATTAATGCCAACCCTCAAGTTCTGTATGGAAAAGCAAAGCAAGGTGGCGGTTGGAATATTTAGTGCGAAAAATCCAGAAAAAGTACAACAAAAGCAAAATCAATATGGGCTGACACAAAAGTAATAAACGAACAAGGTACTGTTGAGTCTGGCAGATTTGAAATGGGTGGTTTACTCGAATTTCCAAAACCGCTCGAATTAGTGAAGCGTTGCATTCAACTTGCAATTAGTGAGGATGAATTAATCCTTGATTTCTTTGCTGGCTCATCCACAACAGCACACGCGGTCATGCAGCTAAACTCCGAAGATGGCGGTAATCGTAAATTCATCATGGTTCAGCTCCCTGAGTTTTGTGATGAAAATACCGAAGCATTTAAAGCTGGCTACAAAACCATAGCCGAAATCAGCAAAGAACGCATCCGCCGGGTAGCCGCAAAGATCAAAGAAGAAAATCCCGATTACGACGGCGACCTTGGCTTCAAGGTCTTCAAACTCGATTCCACCAATATCAAACCATGGGAGATGGATTTCGATATGTCCGAACAGGAGTTGTGGGGTCAGGTCGAAAATATCAAAACCGACCGCCGCGAGGAAGATGTCCTTTACGAGGTTCTGCTCAAGTATGGCCTCAATCTGACCCTGCCTGTCACTGAACATACCATCGCAGGGCAAAAGGTCTTCAATATCGGTATGGGAGGTCTCATCATCTGCCTGTCGGATGCTATCTCCCTTGATGTGGTTGAAGGGATTGCCAAATTAAAGGATGAGCTTAAGCCGGAGATCATGCGGGTGGTGTTCAAGGACTCCGGTTTCAAAGACGACGTGGTCAAAACCAATGCGGTTCAGATTCTTAAAACAGCAGGTATTGTTGATGTAAAGAGTTTGTGATGAACCATGAAAGGCGCCAAAAGGCACGAAAGAAGAAAATAACCTCGGCACACACCAAAAACACGGCAATGGGTTTTGACGGCCTGGTTGGTCTGTTTGAACAGACCCAGACGGCTATGCAAACACAGGCGGCACGTTCGGTGGATATTGCGCTGGTGGTACGGAACTGGTTGTTTGGCTGGTATATTGTTGAATTTGAAGATGGAGGTGCTGAACGGGCGGTTCTATACGGTCAGGAGTCGATTAAACGCCTTTCAGAAGAATTGAGAAATTTGGGTATGAAGGGAATATCGCCAACCAACCTGCGGAAGTTCAGGGAATTTTATCTGACTTATAAAAAGATTCAACAGGCACTGCCTGTTACATCTTCGGGGCATAGTACAGGTGCCAAAAAGATTCAACAGGCACTGCCTGTCATATCTCTGAGTTCTTTGAATTCCTCTGAGATTTTGCAGGCAATGACTGCAAAATTGAGTGAGTGTTTTGTTCTTGGCTGGACGCATTATGTGACGCTCCTGGCTGTAAAAGATCCGGATGCGCGGCAATTCTACGAACTGGAAGCAGCGGAAAACGGTTGGGGGTATCGTGAACTGGAACGACAAATCAATTCAGCGCTTTACGAACGACTGGCGTTAAGCCGAGACAAGGACAAAGTAAAACAGCTTTCAACCCATGGTCAACTTGTTGAAAAACCTGCTGATATGATTAAGAACCCGTACATTCTGGAATTTACTGGTCTGGAAAAACAGAAATCCTATAGCGAGCACGATCTGGAAACAGCTCTGATTGATAAAATTGAGCATTTCCTTTTGGAACTGGGCAAAGGATTTCTCTTTGAATCCCGGCAGAAACGTTTTTCCTTTGACAATCGTCACTTCTATGTGGATTTAGTTTTTTATAACCGGCTACTTCGCTGTTACGTTGTCATTGACCTGAAGATCGGTGATCTTAAACATCAGGATCTAGGCCAAATGCAGATGTACGTGAATTATTTCGATCGCTTCGTGAAAACCGAAGATGAAGAGGCTACGATTGGTATTCTGCTATGTCTTACTAAGAGCGATGAGATGGTAGAACTGACTCTGCCTGAAAACGCCAATATTCACGCTTCTGAATACCAGCTTTATCTTCCAGACAAAGAAGCATTGAAAAAGCAGTTGGAAGAGGCTCAAGCAGATTGGAAAGCAACACAATGAAGATACAGTTCGACGCAAATCTGGACTTTCAGAAGCAAGCCATCGAATCCATCATCGGGGTGTTTGAAGGGCAGGAAATCTGCCAGACCAACTTTACCGTGGCGCCGCTTCAATCCTGGGAAGAGGATACCTTTTGGCATGAAAAAGACGAAAAAGATTTGGGTATCGGAAACCGCTTAAAACTGCCGGATGAAGATATCCATAAAAATATCCGCAAGATTCAACTGCAGAACGGACTGGCTCCATCCGACACATTCAGTTCCGAAGACGGCATTCATCTCACCGTAGAGATGGAGACCGGAACGGGAAAGACCTATGTCTACCTGCGCTCCATCTTTGAAATGAACCGGCTCTACGGCTTCACCAAGTTCATTATTGTTGTGCCGTCCATTGCCATCAAGGAAGGGGTTTATAAGTCCCTTGAAATAACCGCCTCGCATTTCAAAGCGCTCTATGAAAATGTCAGCTTTGATTACTTTGTCTACGACTCCAGCAAGCTTTCCGATGTAAGAAACTTTGCCACCAGTTCGGACATTCAGATCATGGTGATCAACATTGATGCTTTCCGAAAAAGCTTCACCGATCCGGAAAAGGAAAACAAGGCGAACATTATCCATCGGTTCCATGACCGGATGACCGGGGCCAGGCCGATTGAATACCTACAGGCCACCAATCCAATTGTTATCATTGATGAGCCTCAGAGTGTGGACACCACTTCAAAGAGTAAAGATGCGATCGCCTCGCTTAATCCGCTCTGCACGCTGCGTTATTCGGCCACTCATAAGGAAAAGGAAAAACACCACATGCTCTACAAACTGGATTCCGTTGATGCCTATGAGCAGAAACTGGTTAAACAGATTGAGGTTGCCGGGATTGAAGTCAGGGACGGCCATAACAAAGCCTATATCAAGCTCCTGAGCGTAGACAATAAGAAGAGCCCGATCACCGCCAGAATCGAGATCGATTGCCGTATGAAAAACGGCGGCATCAAACGAAAAACCGTGAGGGTTTCAAGCGGTGCCGATCTGCTGGATTCCAAATACAGCGGGGGCCGTGACATTTACGATGGATACATCATTGAGGATATCTGCTGCGAAAAAGACAACGAATACATCAGCTTCACCAGCAAACCGGATATCCTGAAACTCGGCCAGGCCATCGGCGAAGTTGATCAGGATGAATACAAGCGCCTGCAGATCCGCAAGACCATTGAGGAACATCTGGATAAAGAGATGCGCCTGCGTCCTCAGGGCATCAAAGTGCTCAGCCTGTTCTTCATCGACAGAGTGGCCAACTACCGCAAGTACGATGAAAATGGCAATCCGCAAAAGGGTAAATTCGCTCTGATGTTTGAAGAGGAGTATAAACGGGCAATCCGAAAACCGAAATACAGCACCCTCTTTGAAGGGGCGGATCTGGCTACTGTAGCCGCCGGGGTGCATAACGGATACTTTGCCATTGATAGAAAGAAAGACGCTACCGGCAACGAAATGCTGAAGGATGCCTCTGGCAATACGGCAGCGGATGAAAGCGCCTACAACCTGATCATGAAAGAGAAGGAGAAACTGCTCAGCTTTGATTCCAGGCTTAAGTTCATTTTCTCGCACTCCGCCCTGAAAGAAGGCTGGGACAATCCCAACGTATTCCAGATCTGTACGCTCAACGAAACTAATTCCGTTATCAAGAAACGGCAGGAAATTGGCCGTGGCCTGCGTATATGCGTCAATCAGCATGGCGAACGGGTCCATGGTTTTGAGGTCAACACACTCACCGTTATGGCCAATGAGTCCTATGAGACATTTGCCGAGCAATTGCAGAAAGAGATAGAGCAGGAAGAAGGCATTAAATTCGGTGTGGTTGAAGCGCACCTGTTTGCCAGCATTGTGGTTCCGATAGACGACTACAACAACGAATACCTTGGTGTTGATGCCTCCAAAAAACTGTGGGATCACCTGAAAACCACTGGTTACATTGATACCAAAGGCAAGGTTCAGGACTCCTTGAAAACGGCCTTGAAAAGCGGCGAGCTGAAACTGGCAGAGGAATTCAAGGCTCATACACCTCAAATTGCTGCGGTGCTGAAAAAAGTTTCCAGCAATCTCAACATCAAGAACCGTGATGACAAGAAACAGATCTCACTGAATAAAGCCGTATTTTTAAGTCCGGAGTTCAAAGCGCTTTGGGACCGGATCAAATACAAAACAACTTTCAGAGTGAATTTTGATATAAATGCACTTACTGCAGAATGCGCCAAAGAAATCAAAGCGAATCTGCAAGTGGGCAAAGCCAGGTTTATTTACCAAAAGGCCAAGGCGGAGATTGACCGTGGCGGCGTTCACGCAGAGCAGGTTAAAGAAAGCGCCAGCGTTTATGAGCCACGGTCGTTTGATCTCCCGGATCTGATCACCTATCTCCAGAACGAGACCAATCTGACCCGCCGAACAATCGTTAAGATTATCAACAACAGCGGTCGTCTGGAATCATTTAAAGACAACCCGCAGAAATTCATTGAGCAGGTATCAACCATCATCCAGCGTCAGATGCGCCTCTTTGTGGTGGACGGCATTAAGTACCACAAGATCGGTGATAATCACTTTTACGCTCAAAAACTGTTCAGCGACAACGAGCTGTTTGGCTATCTGCAGAAGAACATGGTTGAAAGCCGGAAATCGGTTTTTGACCATGTGGTGTACGACTCCGATGTAGAGCGGGAGTTTGCAACCGCCTTTGAACGAAGCGACGACATTAAGCTGTATGCCAAGCTCCCGACCTGGTTCAAGATCGACACCCCGCTGGGCACCTATAACCCGGACTGGGCCGTGTTGGTTGAGGTGGATGGCAAAGAGAAACTTTACTTTGTTGTTGAAACCAAAAGCACGTTATTCACCGATGCCCTCCGCCCGACTGAAAAAGCCAAGATCACATGCGGCAAGAAACACTTCAAGGCGCTGGACCAAGAGGTTAAGTTCACCGTCACAAATACGTTTGAGGATTTTTCAGGGGGATACGTGTAATCCAAAGGGAGAATGAGCAGATGAATGAGCAATATAATATTTCTAGGAAAATTGATATTTTTCGGGATCATCTCCCATTTTCAGGCAGGTAACCTCCGGAGAGTTTAGAGATAACGCAAGCGGAGGTTGTTCACAGAGATGATGAGATCAGGCGTAAGCAAGAACAGTCAGAAAAAGAAGAATGGCACACAAATGCCTTGGACTTCGAAACATACAAAATGGTTTGTTAACACTCGCAAACCATTGAAAACCACAGACGGCAAGAAGGTAGCGGTTTTGGAGTTCAGTCATAAGGAAGACGAGGCCGTGCTCTCCGCATGGGCGAAACATTTCCGTAACCACTATTGTCTCGACAGTGAGATCGATAATTTGCGCAAAGGGTACAACTGGTCCCGCAAAAAATATCTCAACAATATTAAATTTCCTGATCGCAAAGCTGCACCAGGCCCAAGCATTCGGGCTGGCGATTTTGGTGAAGTGCTGGTAGCAGACTTCCTTGAGTATCTACAGAATTACTGGGTTCCCCGAACCCGTTACAGCAATAAAACTACCCGCAATGAGTCTACTAAAGGCAGTGACATCATCGGCTTTCATATTTTCAGGGATGGCGAAGCTTCTTCGAAGGATAAGCTTGCAATTTTTGAAGCGAAGGCTCAGTTCTCAGGAAAAAAGGCCAAGGCGCGACTTCAAGATGCAGTTGATGGCTCAGGAAAGGATATTGCCAGGAAAGCGGAGTCTCTTAATGCAATCAAACAACAATTACGCAGCCGGAATGAGCTCAATGATGCAGAAAAAATTGAGCGCTTCCAGAACGAAGTGGATAATCCCTATGAAACGGTCTACGGGGCTGTAGCGCTTTTTGATAATACGCCATTCAATAATGGCCTGAATAGTGGACTGATGTCCTCAACGAATTCTTCCTCCCATCCATATTCCAGTGACCTTGTGTTAATAGTTATCAAAGGGAAACAGATGATGCGCCTCGTCCACGATCTCTACAAGAGGGCTGCGGATGAGGCCTGAACAAGAATCTCAACGGTTGCTTGAAGGTACCGGCAATTGCAGGGAAACGAAGTCAGGAACCCCGCCGTCAACGCCCGGGCATCCCCACCATATCGGCACCGCGCCACCTGTCAGCATGTAGTGAACAAGGTTCATCGCCGTCTCCATACACAACCATCAAGATAAACGATATGTCGGTTTCCGAAACAAATAGAGATCAGCAAACCGTTTATTATCGCCGGAGGCATCGCCATGGTGAACCGGGGAATACCCGTAAACTGGAAGAACAGGTTGGCACCGAAGGCTCCGATTAAACAGCCGGGCAAACACAGGTCGTGTTTCTGGCGGTACGCCCGGCCGCCAGGGGGACTTGCTTGCGTCGATGATATTTCGGCAGGAAAGCTGCCCTCGCGGGAGAATGCCTGTTTATAGACTTTTTGCTGGATGTCGTCACAAGAGCTCCCGTGGGGGCCATCATCTGTTTCAAGGGAGAATCGTTCACCCCCTTGAATAGACTTGATGTTACACCGATATTACAGAATCATATATTTATGATGCGACAGATAAATCAAGTTTCAATCAAACCCGGATTTTTCGTTGAAGTTGAAACGGCCATGGCAATCTGCTAGTATATTTTACGTAAAGTGTGTTAGTGTAAAACTGTTTTAAGGAGCCACCTATGGGGGCGTAACGGTTTCGACGTGGATAGGAAACCTGAGGAGCATGCCGAGGCGCAGATCACCTCGTAAATACAACTGCAAAAACTTATAGTTGCCAACGAAGACAACTACGCATTAGCTGCTTAAAAACCACGCTGATGCCATCTGACTGCTATTGTGCTTGTGCACGCAGATTCGGGTGTCGACTTACACAAGATCGCGATGAAGCTCATCCGAGGCAGAGTCGTTAAAATTTTTTCGGAATCGCTGTTTGTTTTCCCTGCCGTTCGGGTAGCATGCAGTTAAACTTAAAGAGTCGGCTAAGCATGTAGAACTGATGGCGGAGCATTTGCGGACGCGGGTTCGATTCCCGCCGCCTCCACCATTTTGAAAAAGAAAACCCGTCTCTCCAGAGTCATTTTCTGGGTAGACGGGTTTTCTTTTTTCCCTTGGATTAAAAGGGTTTCGGCTGTTTTGACATCTTTCCGGAACCTCTCTTGGGAAAGTTATTCTTTGCCCGCCAGCCATAGATATTTGTCGACCTCTTTCAGGGTAAAATCTCCAAGCCCGTAAAAATTCCTGAACTGCATGAAGATATCATAATAAGTTGGGTAACACTTCAGGTCGTCTTTTTTGAATTTATGGAATTTATCCACCCGCTTGAAGTGCATGAGCATTTTTTCCACAAAGCGGTCATAGATCGGATAGTGCTCCGGGAAATGGTGGCTGCAGTACTTGGTGGCAAACGAATAAAAATTTCTGGTCCTCCAGTCGTTAACCTTAACCAAAGCAATATCGTTCACCAGAGTCAGATCCCGATTTGCGAGGCGTTTGTCGATATCCAAATCAACTATATGTCTGGCAACGGTGAACGGTGAAAAGATGTGCGTGCTGTAAAAGTCGTTCAGTGAGCAGACCTTAATCAAGACATCGTCCATCTCCACATTCAGCGGATATGTTTGGGTAAACAGTTTTCTCAGGCTGCTTTCCTGCAATACATAGTCCTCAAGAGAATCCCATCGCTTCAGATACCTGGATACCTGCTTCGCCGACGGTTTGACTTTATTCATAGAATGCATCCTCATTTCCTCTATCAGCCGGAAAAATTGCCTTGGCTTTTTAGATAAGTCCTGCTTCCGTTTTTTCAACAAATGGTACGGTGTTTCTTTGCGGCTGTTTTTGTCAATCTCCCCCCGGTTCTCTGCAAAGTCTTTCAAAAGCGTCCAGTGAACAGTCGGGTTCCCGTTTCTGGTATTGGCCATTCCCATCCGGGTGTAGTTATATCGACCGTGCGATTTGGTTGTGCGGATGGAAACAGTATGCCCGTCAATAAACTTGATGGTGATGCCGCTCCAGTTGATACCGGCAGGCGTATTGAAATGGACCATACCTCCGGAATCCGGTTCTGGTATATCCGCCTGAAATAATGCAAATACATCAGCGGACGATCTAAGAACGTTCAGGCTGCCATTGGCTTGAATGGAAAATTCCTCGCTCAGCACGATACATATTGAATCACTCCGGCTCAGAGGGTCTTCGGTCCGGGGTTTCAGTTGCTTGCGGGTTGGAATTATCAGCGCATAAGGGTCCTGCCCAGGCAGACTGATATTCCTGACGCCTTCAAGAAGTTCGTCCGGGTCATTCATGAAGGTCAGGTAAACCGGAAAGTTGAAACCGGCGGTCGGCGTGTCATTCCCCAGGCGACAAACACCAGGAATGCCGTCAATGACTTTGAAAGTGCAGAAATGGTATTTTTTCAAAACAGGGTTGACAACATTCATGTATTATGCAGAAATAACACTACAGCATATTGTAAGGTGATTGAGTGAAGATGAAAATAAAAGAACTGGCAACCGTGCAGATGGGGTACTCGTTCAGATCCCGTCTTGAAGCCTCTGAAGGTGGCGGAGTTGCGGTTATTCAGATGAAGGATCTTCTGGATGACAACACGGTCGGCTGTGATGGTTTGGTCAGAATCAATATGGAGGCCATGAAAGAACACCACCTCGCACAAAGAGGCGATCTGGTATTCAGGTCTCGCGGTCATGTGACCACGGCAGCGGTTCTTCTTGAAGACCCGGGCAAGGCCGTTGTCGCCGCTCCTTTATTAAGGATAAGGGTGACGAAGCCGGACAAGGTTTTACACGAATATCTGAACTGGTACATCAGCCAGCGGGATGCGCAGATTTTTTTGACCAGCCGGGGCAAGGGAACAGTGCAGAAAATGATCAGCAAGCAGGCAATTGAAGATCTGAAGGTGGCGCTCCCAGGTCTGGAAAAACAGAAAAACATCGTAGAGCTGGCCACGTTGTCCGCTCGTGAACAAACCCTGCTTCATACGCTGGCCAACAAGCGGGGACAATACATTTCAACAGTACTAACCCAGTCTGCAAAAGGAGAATAAAACGTGAGCAGCAAGATTGATCAGAAAGACATCAACAACGCGGCATGGGCGGCGTGTGACACCTTCCGGGGCGTTGTTGATCCGGCGCAGTACAAAGACTACATCCTCGTGATGCTGTTTTTGAAATACATCTCTGATGTATGGCAGGACCACTACGAAGAGTATCAGCAGCAGTATGGCGATGACGATGTTCGTATCCGCCGCAGGCTCAAGCGTGAACGTTTTGTTCTCCCGGTGGTGAAACTCACGGAAAAGAATGACGAAACCGGCATTGAGACGGTTCTGGATGAATTCCCCGCCACCTATTACAACCTGTATGATCGCCGGTCCGCCGCCAACATCGGTGAGCTGATCAACATCGTGCTCAACCATATTGAAGAGAGCAACAAGAGCAAACTTGAAGGGGTCTTCCGTAATATCGACTTCAACAGCGAAGCCAACCTCGGAAAAACCAAAGACCGCAACCGCCGTCTGAAACAACTGCTGGAGGATTTTCACAAGCCACAGCTCAACATGAAGCCCAGCCTCGTTTCCGAGGATGTGATCGGTAATACCTACATCTACCTGATTGAGCGCTTCGCCTCCAACTCCGGAAAGAAGGCCGGAGAGTTCTTTACCCCGCTGAAGGTGACCGAACTGGTAGCCAGGCTGGCAGGCCCCAAACCGGGCGATCGTATCTGTGACCCGGCCTGCGGGTCGGGTGGCCTTTTGATTCAGGCAGCCCAAGAGGTGGCCCGCAGCGCGGGTAGCGCTCAGGAAAAGCGCGACTTTGCCCTCTTTGGACAGGAATCCAACGGCAGCACATGGGCGCTCTGCCGCATGAACATGTTCCTGCACAACTTCGATAGCGCTCGGGTGGAATGGTGCGACACCCTGAACAGCCCGTTGCTGGTGGAAAATGATCGGCTGATGAAATTCAACTGCGTGGTGGCCAATCCGCCGTTCTCACTGGATAAGTGGGGTGCCGAAAATGCCGAGAGCGATCAGTACAACCGCTTCTGGCGCGGCGTCTCGCCCAAGGGCAAAGCCGACTGGGCCTTCATCAGCCACATGGTGGAAACCGCCCTTGAAAAGCAGGGCCGGGTTGCCGTGGTGGTGCCCCATGGGGTGCTGTTCCGGGGCGCAGCCGAAGGCCGTATCCGCCAGAAAATGATTGAAGAAAATCTGCTGGATGCCGTCATCGGCCTACCGGGCAACCTCTTCCCGACCACCAACATCCCGGTGGCGATTCTGGTCTTTGACCGCTCCCGTGAAAAAGGCGGCGGGCGGGAAGAATGCAAAAACGTCTTCTTTGTTGACGCCAGCCGGGAGTTTGTCTCCGGTAAAAACCAAAACACCCTCTCGGAAGCACATCTGGCCAAGGTCATGGAGACCTACGCCGCCCGGGCCGAAGAAGAAAAATACGCCCATGTGGCCGAGTTCGCCGAGATCAGGGAAAACGACTTCAACCTCAATATCCCCCGCTATGTGGACACCTTTGAGGAGGAAGAGGAGATCGACGTCGATGCGGTGCAGATGGAAATCGACGATCTGGAGAAAGAGCTGGCAGCGGTGCGGAAACAAATGTCGATCAAGCTGAAGCAGATCGACAGGAATGCTGAGGTATGAGTGATGAGTGCTGAGTTGAAGATTACGGACAGGAGTTTTGATTTTGCCGTGTGCGTTGTGAAACTGTGCGGGTTTCTCGAAAAGCAGGAGCGCGTTTCGAGAACATTGGCAAATCAATTGTTGCGCTCCGGCACTTCGATTGGAGCCAATGTTGAGGAAGCACAGGCAGGACAGAGCAAGGCAGACTTCATTGCCAGAATGTCGATTGCTCGAAAAGAAGCACGTGAAACTCACTATTGGTTACGACTTCTCAAAGAATCCGAAATCGTTACAAGACGCTCAGCTCTCAGAAATCATAAAGGAAGCAGACGAGATCATCCGCATTCTTACCGCCATCGTCAAAACCTCTCAGGCAAGGCATTCAAATGATAAATAATTCAGCATTCATCACTAATCACTCATCATTCGCCGCAGGCGTTATGGCTGAGAAGCTCGAGGAGATTCAGCGATGGGCGTAAAGGCCAAGACCCCAACGGGATGGAAACGACAAGCCTTCAGCAAAATTCTCTCTGTATTGAAGGATGGTACTCATTTTTCACCAAAGGTATTTGGTGGAAGAAATCTCTATATCACATCGAAAAACGTTCGAATGGGAAAACTTGATTTAGAAGATGTGAGTTACATTCCTGATGATGAACATCAGCGGATATATTCAACTAGTCCAGTGAAGCAAGGAGATGTGTTACTCACGAAAGATGGAGCAAAGACAGGAAACGTTTGCATCAACACTCTGAAAGAGGAGTTCAGCTTACTTTCAAGCGTAGCTTATTTAAGAGGAAAATCAGATCTTTTGCTGAATGAATTTCTTCTGCAATGGTTGTCGAGTCCGAGAATTCAGTTTGACATTAAGAATGACATGGCCGGCCAAGCAATTACCCGGTTGACCCTTCAGAAAATTGGCAAATTCAAAATACTTTTGCCTCCACTTCCCGAACAAAAAGCCATTGCCGATCTGCTGTCCACCTGGGATGAGGCCATCGAAAAAACCGAAGCCTTGATTGATGCCAAACAAAAACAGTTCCAATGGCTCCTACGCGGATTGATGACAAGTGCAACAACGCATCCTAGCACAAAAAGAGTGCCTCTAGGGCATATGCTAACCTACGAGCAACCGACCAAGTATCTAGTCAAAACTACGGCCTATGTTGAAGATGGGAGTACGCCCGTTTTGACCGCCAATAAATCATTCATCCTCGGTTATACAAACGAGAATGAAGGCATCTTCAACAAGCACCCAGTGATTATATTTGACGACTTCACCACCGACATCAAATATGTGAAGTTTCCATTCAAGGTTAAATCCTCCGCTATGAAAATCTTACTCCCCAAGAACGACCGAGTTGAAATGAGTTACATATTCGCCGCAATGAGCAGAATTAAAATCCCCTTGGGCGGACACAAACGCTATTGGATCGCTGAATATCAATTTCTCGATATCCCCCTACCCCCTATCCCCGAACAAAAGCGCATCGCTCATACCCTCAACACAGCACGCCGTGAAATCAACCTACTTAAAAAACTAACCGATCAATACCGCACGCAAAAACGCGGCCTGATGCAAAAGTTGTTAACTGGGGAATGGCACGTGCGTCATTCCTGCGAAAGCAGGAATCCAAAGGAGGCCTGTCATGCATGATAAACAGCCTTGTGTTTATATTCTTGCCAGTAAGAAAAACGGCACGCTTTACACAGGCATTACCAGTAACCTGATACAACGTATTCATCAGCACAAGAATGATCTTGTTGAGGGGTTTACCAAAAAATATGGTGTGCATTTTCTCGTTTATTATGAACTTCATGACCACCTGGAAACAGCAATTACCAGGGAAAAGCAGATTAAAAATTGGAAACGTCAATGGAAGGTAGAACTGATTGAGAAAGATAATCGAATGTGGAGAGATCTGTATGATGAACTGGTTTGACTGGATTCCTGCTTTCGCAGGAATGACGGGAGGGGATTTTGCAGAAATGACAGACGGGAGTTTCGCAGGAGGGACAGAAGGGAATTTCGCGGGAATGAGCAGAATTAAAATCCCCTTGGGCGGACACAAACGCTATTGGATCGCTGAATATCAATTTCTCGATATCCCCCTCCCCGAGCAAAAGCGCATCGCTCATACCCTCAACACGGCACGCCGTGAAATCACCCTCCTCAAAAAACTCGCCGATCAATATCACACCCAGAAACGCGGCCTGATGCAGAAGATGCTCACCGGCGAGTGGCGGGTAAAACCGGAAATTGTTAACCAATACATGGAAGCGTAATCATGGTTTTAGATTTTCACCAAATTCGCACACACGATGGTAGTAAAAACTCTGGGTTTGAAGAGTTGATTTGTCAACTTGCCCACCTGCGGCGGCCAGATAATGGAAAAATATTTGTTAGGAAAGAAGGTGCTGGCGGTGACGCTGGTGTTGAGTGTTACTGGGTTCTTGATGATAATGCAGAGAAATGTTGGCAAGCTAAGTACTTTCCCGATGGACTTAATTCTTCTCGCTGGAAACAGATTGATGAGTCATTTTCAACGGCATTAAAAAAACATCCTAACTTGAATCAGTACGTCGTCTGTCTACCTTTAGATAAAGCAGATAGCAGAAGGAAAGTAAGAGTCGGTAAGCAAGTGGTTTCTGTTGAGAATGAGTGGTTAAAACACGTTCAAAAGTGGAAAGGTCAAGCTAAGAAAATAGGTCGGGAAATAAAGTTTTCATATTGGGGGAAGCATGAGATTACTAATTTCCTCACGATTGATGATCCCCTTTACTCTGGTAAAGCCTTGTACTGGTTTAATGAACCATTTCTTGGTTCAGAAATCTTTAGAAACATCGCAAAAAGATCACAAAAAAGTCTAGGCGATAGATACACTTCAGAATTTCATGTTGATCTACCAGTTGCAAGGAGCTTTGATGGATTGTGTCTGAACTCCGCCTGGTGGGAGCTCCTCAGAGAGAAAAAATCAGATCTAAAAAATACTGGCCTAGATGTTATTTCCTTCCTGAATGAAGAAAATAAAAGTGGGGATACATCATTAGACAATGAAAAAATAAGGAGCTTAAGCGATCAACTTAATGCCCTTGTAGATGAATTTGATAAGGCGGTTAGATTCAAAGATTTTCACAAGCGAATCATAGGAATAAGCTCTTCACTAGAGCAGCTTTCCAAGCTATATGCAGAAGTTTATGATGATGTGTATGATAAGATTGACTGGTCTGAAAGAAAAGATAACTCTAGAACCAATCTATATAAATTATTCAGCGTAATCGACGACTTGGAATCTTTCTTTAAACAAAAAAAGGTCGTCTCTTCTCAGACAAAATCTGCTCTCCTTTATGGAGAGGCAGGAATAGGAAAATCCCATCTTCTTTGTGACCTTAGCTTACATAGAATAGGTCAAAACTTACCGACGTTATTTCTTTTGGGCTCTCAATACAGTGGTGATAACCCAATTCGCTTTATAAAAGAATCATTAGATTTAGAAAACAACTGCAGTAACAATCAGGTTCTAGGAGCTATAGATGCGGCAGGCGAAGCATCGGGAGCAAGGGCACTTATTGTCATTGATGCGATCAATGAGGGGAATCACAGGGATGACTGGCATGGTCAAATAACAGGGTTCTTGTCTGATTTATCGGGATTTCCATATATTGCCGTTCTATTTAGCTGCCGCAATACATATCTAAAATACATTCTTCCTGATAGTGCGAGTGAAAGTCAGTTGCCTCGTATAAAACATCACGGATTTAGGGGGCATGAGCATAGGGCAGCGGAAAAATTTCTTTCTAAACAAGGCATATCTAAGCCAAGCGCACCAATACTGGCACCAGAATTTACTAATCCACTTTTTTTGAAAATATGTTGCCGAGCACTTAGGCAACATAAACAAAGTTCATTTCCAAAAGGGTTGAACTCTATCATTTCATTATTTGGTTTTTATGTTGAAAGCATTGAAAAAATTATCGCACAAAAGAAAAAATTCAATCCGAACGAAAAGATTATTAGATCAATCTTGATCGATATAGCTTCAAAACTATTGCCAGATAATCTTGAGGGATTACCGATAGAAGATGCGAGAATATTGGTTAATAAACGCGATCCAAATCCAAATACTAATGACAGCTTCTTCAATATCTTACTTGATGAGGGCATTCTTTCTGAGGATGTATCTTATAAAGACGGGAAACGTGGGAATCTTGTCATTAGGTTCACATATGAGCGATTCAGCGATTATTTTATCGCTCAGAAATTAGTAGGCGAGATAGAAGATATTGAGGTGGCCTTTTCGGATGGAGGTGCCATAAATGAACTGCTTAAAAGCCATGGTTATTATTCTGTTGCTGGTATATTTGAAGCATTAGCAATTATTGTCGCTGAACGATTCAATAAAGAGTTAGAAGACCTTCTTCCGAATGATGTTGAAATCGACAAACAGCAACTAGATGAGACTTTTCAGAATACTGTTTTATGGAGAAGCCCAAACTCCTTTTCTAAAAGGACTCTGGAGATATTAAAAAATCTAGACAGCTATCCAGCATTAGAAATTTTATTGAAACTGTCAACGGAGCCAAATCACCCGTGGAACGCGAAATTTCTTCATAAAAATCTAATTGATAAAAAAATCTCTGACAGAGATCACTTCTGGTCTATACATATAGCGTATGGCGACAGCTCTGAAGAAGATGATGAATATGAATCCATCGTTAGAACAATTATTGAATGGTCACACTCCGGGGAAATAGAGTCCGTTGAAGAGGAAAGGATCAGGCTTTGTTCCATTACCCTTTTATGGTTTCTAACTACTCCAAATAGAAAAATAAGAGATAGAGCTACAAAATCTTTGGTCAGAGTCCTGTCATCATATCCCAAACTTGTTAAAGATATGTTGTATGACTTTACAAAGGTAAATGATACATATCTAACTGAGAGGCTTTATGCCGTTTCATATGGTGTTGTTTGCAATACCGACAATCGTGGTGTTATTAAAGAGATAGCGGATGTTACCTACAAGTTGATATTTAAAAATGATACGCCGATACCGCATATCTTGCTCAGAGATTATGCCCGCGGGATATTGGAGTATTCTCTGCATGTGGGGACGCTTTCATCAGAAATTATTCCTGAACAATTCAGACCGCCGTATAAGAGTGGTCCTGAGCTAGAAAATCCTTCCAAAAAAGAAATAGAGGAAATAGCCCCAGGTAAGTTTTCATCGCGTATCAAAAGCTCTCTTATGGGTTCTCCTGGCGACTTTGGTAACTATACCATGTACTGTGTTCATAATTGGTCGTCCACACCTATCTCCTTATCAAAGGCTGAAACTGGTTTTGAGATAAAAAAACGTTTTGCGGATGAGTTATTAACTGGTGATGTGCAAAAAGAATATTTAGGAAAAATAGAACCACCAAAGCCAGATACGTCTTCAGTCTCACCAAAAGAGTTTTTAAAGGTCGTAAGAAAAATTGAATATGAATCTGAGGAAAAAGAACAAGAAGAGTTTAATAGCAGAGTGAAAGCACAGCTCAATGACGAGCAGCAAGAGTATTATCGCTGGCTTTTAGGGATAAGTAACGATAGGTCAGCAACCTTTAGCATGGAATGGGCTCGACGGTGGGTTTGTAAACGAGCCTATGAGTTCGGATGGAGTGAAGAGCTTTTTGCTGACTTTGAAGGAATGTGCCGACACGGAAGGGGTCGCGGCCCCAATGATGGAGCAATGGAGCGTGTCGGAAAGAAATATCAGTGGATGGCTTTTCATGAATTTCTGGCCAGGCTCTCTGATAACTACCATTGGATTAATCGAGGGTACAGCGATATTCCCGATGATGATGTTTATGAAGGGCCTTGGCAAATGCACAAACGAGATATTGATCCTACAATCTGGGCGAGGCAAAATGGTGAATATAAAACCTACCACAACAAACAATGTACTTGGTGGCAGCCTTATCGTTTTCCATTCCCAAATGAGAATGACCCGGAAATCAAAACAAGCTTCTTGTGGAATAAAAAATTTTTGCCTGATTTTTCTGAGCTGCTTCAAAGAAGGATGCTAGTTGATGGTCCTAGCTGGCTGGTTTTGCATGGGCTCTGGTCTGAGAACAAGAAATATTCAGATGACGATTCGGATAATCCTTATCTTGATAGTCCTTATCTTGGTGGATGGTTCAGGATCAATGCTATTTTCATCCGTAAAGGGGACTACGATTCGTTAGCTAAAGGGGTTGAGGGAACAACACTTTGTGACCCTGACATAGTAAGCGCACCATCAACACAACATGAAGGTTTTTTAGGCGAATATCCTTGGCACACAATATATCGTCATCTTACTGGCTGGAGGGTGCCGGAAGAGGTCTTTAGAAAGCAGATTACCGTTAAGCATTTTATTCCTTTTGCTGAATATGGATGGGAGAATGGCGGTAATGACTATTCCCTAGATAGCTCACTTTACTTTCATATGCCAGCTAAGGAGTTGATTCGGGATATGGGATTAACCAGGCATCCTGGTCAGTGGGGGCGCTGGGAACATGAGGGGAATCTTCTCTTTTTTGATCCAAGCCTTGAAGAGTACGGACCTTCCTATGCTTTAATGCGGACTGATCTTTTGCAGAAATGGCTTGAAGATAATGATATGGAAATTGTCTGGTTGATAGGTGGGGAGAAGAAAATGTTCTCTTCCGGGGCAAACCAATTCTTTAGTCGTTTGGTTTATAGTGGCTTATATAAGTATGAGGATGGCAAACCCGCGGGAAACTTATGGTTCGATAGAGAGGAACCTCAATGTAGAAACACGGGGAAAACTGAAGACGACACGTCGGGTAAGCGTCGGGAAAACGTCGGGAAAACGTCGGGTATGATTCTGGAGGCCTGTCGGGAAAACCCGTCGATTACCATTCCACAGATGGCTGAAAAGATTGGCATTACCGAACGCTCCGTCCAGCGAAATATTCAGAAACTTCAAGCTGACGGCTATTTGCGTCGGGCTGGTGGCAGGAAAGAAGGCTGTTGGGAAGTTTTAGGGAGTGATGAGGTATGAATGAAGAAAACAAAACAACTCAGCACTCAGCATTGAGCGCTCATAATTCGCCGAAGGCGCAAATGAATGCTGAATTTAACCACGGAACACACAGAACACACGGAAATCGACCAACCTTCCGTGTCTTCCGTGGTTAAAAAAATGAGGATTTTATATGTGTGATTTTGCAACCAATGAAAAACTGACAAGTCAGGTTCCTGCGCTCCAATTGCTGATTGCAATGGGCTATGAATACATCTCTCCAGAGGAGGCTTCGACGGAGCGACAGGAGCGGTATTCCAATGTCTTATTGGAGAACATTCTGCACAACCAGCTCAAAGAGATAAACCGCATTCGTTACAAAGGCAGTGAGTATCTCTTCAACTGTGTTGAACGTTTACGATCAATTGCCGCCTGTAGCATTGAAGCAAATCGGGTGACATCAGGCAGAAACCTGTCAAAGTTGGTTGCGGAGCAGAAATGTTATTTTGATTAAAGACAAGGTTGTTTGAAAAGGATTATATAATATGAATAGATATCGGGAACTTGACAAACTCAAGCAGAAACTGGATTCCTTCAGGCCCTTACAGCCGGAAATCGTGAGCAGTCTTCACGAGGATCTTGTTCTTCGCTGGACCTATCATTCCAATGCCATTGAAGGAAATACGCTTACACTGAAAGAAACCAAGGTTGCTTTGGAAGGCATAACCATTGGTGGAAAAACGATGCGGGAGCACTTTGAGGTGATCAACCACCGGGAGGCAATCTATTTCGTGGAAGAGCTTGTTAAAAAAAATGAGAGTCTTTCCGAATGGCAAATAAAATCAATCCATCAATTAATTTTCAAGAATATTGATGATAAACATGCAGGATTATATAGAAAAACAAATGTCATCATCTCGGGTGCCAATCATGTGCCTCCCGATGCCCTGCATACGGAAAGTGAAATGCAAAGTTTTATCAATTGGTATCAAACAGATGGGGGATATCTCCACCCTGTGGAGTTAGCTGCCCGTGTCCATGCTGATTTTGTAAAGGTACATCCTTTTGTGGACGGTAACGGCAGAACATCACGGCTGTTGATGAATCTCGAACTGATGAAAGGCGGTTTTCCGCCAGCTGTTCTGCCTATGGAAAAACGATTGGAATATTACGAGACTCTGGATACAGCACATACTAAAGATAATTATGAGCCTTTTTTAACACTTATCTCTAATATTGTGGAGTCAGGATTCAAACCTTACTGGCATGCATTAGGGGTAACCCCATGAATACATTTCAAATAAACGAAAAGTATCTCTCTCAAATCCCGGCCTTGCAGCTTTTGATTGGCTTGGGGTTTGAATTTTTGACACCGGCCGAAGCACTCCGAGAAAGGCAGGGGCGGTATTCCAATGTCTTGTTGGAGAACATTCTGCACAACCGGCTCAAAGAGATAAACCGCATTCGTTATAAAGGCAGTGAGTATCTCTTCAGCGAGGAGAATGTGCAGTCGGCTATCCAGAAGCTGAAAAATATCAAATACGACGGGCTGCTGAAGACCAATGAAGCCATTTACGATCTGATTACGCTCGGGACGGCCATGGAGCAGACCATTGAGGGTGACTCGAAAAGCTTCAATATGAACTATATCGACTGGCGCAATCCCGGTCGCAACACGTTTCATGTAACGGTCGAATACAGTGTTGAACGGGCGCGTAGTACGGAAACCGCCCGTCCGGATATAGTTCTCTTCGTTAATGGTATTCCGTTTTGCGTGATTGAGTGTAAGGCGCCGCAGATTGAGGTGGAACAGGCCGTTTCGCAGTCGATCAGAAATCAGCATGATGACTATATCCCGAAGCTCTTCATCTACAGCCAGATGGTGCTTGCTCTGAATAAAAACAGCGCCATGTACGCAACAACGGGAACCGCTGCAAAGTTCTGGGGGGTATGGAAAGAGCCTCAGATGGATAATGGTGAGCGCGAGTTTGAGAAACTGGCAGCAGTAGTCAACCAGCCACTTGCCGAGGATGTTATCGCCAGAGTTTCATCTACCTTTGATGTTAAACCGGAGGATTTTACCGGTAACAGGCTGGTGACCGGGCAGGATAAGTCTCTGTTCTCCCTTTGCCGTCCGGAGAGGCTCCTGGAATTGGCGTGGAAGTTTACGGTGTTTGATGGGGGGTTCAAAAAGGTTGCCCGCTATCAACAGTATTTCGTCATCAAGTCTACCCTGAATCGGGTAAAGCATTTTGATAGCACCAATGCACGTAAAGGCGGTGTGATCTGGCACACCCAGGGATCAGGAAAGTCGCTGACCATGGTGATGCTGGCCCGGAACCTGGCCCTGGATCCGGAAATATTGAACCCGCGAATTGTTCTTGTGACAGACCGTGACAACCTCGACAAGCAGCTTGGGAACACCTTTGCCGCCTGTGGACTTGAAGCAAACCGGGCAACATCAGGCAGGAACCTGCTGGAGCTGGTCGCTGAAAAAAAGTCAGGAATTATCACAACCCTCGTTCACAAGTTCGACAAGGCTTACGCGGTAAAGAAATATCAGGATGAATCGCCCGACATTTTCATTCTGGTGGATGAGAGCCACCGTACCCAGTTCGGTTCCTTTTCCGCCCGAATGAGACAGATGTTCCCCCATGCCTGTTACCTGGGTTTTACCGGCACGCCGCTTTTAAAGAAGGAAAAGAACAGTTTCACCAAATTCGGTGAACTGGTGGAGCCCCATTATTCCATCACCCAGGCCGTTGAAGACGGTGCGGTGGTTCCGCTTCTCCATGAGGGGCGGCATGTGGAGATGACGCAAAACAAAGAAGCTGTTGATCTGTGGTTTGAGCGGCACACACAGGGCTTGACCAGGGAACAGCAGGCGGATTTGAAACGGAAATATGCACGGGCTGAAATGCTGAACAAAACCGACCAGGTCATATATATGAGAGCCTTTGACATCAGTGAGCACTTTCGCGCCAACTGGCAGGGAACGGGATTCAAGGCACAACTGGTGGCCAGGAACAAAGTATCCGCGCTCAAATACAACACTTATCTGGATGAGATAGGCATTGTCAGTTCCGAGATTGTCATTTCGCCGCCGGATATGCGTGAAGGCTATGAAGAAACTGATGATGAGACAACAGATGAGGTCGTAAAATTCTGGCAAAAGATGATGAATCGCTATGGCAGTGAAGAAGAATACACCAGGCAACTCATCAACCAGTTTAAACACGGCAGCGAACCTGAAATCCTTATTGTCGTTGATAAGCTGCTCACGGGTTTTGACGCCCCGCGAAATGCGATCCTTTATTTGTGCAGGAAGCTAAGGGAGCACACGTTGCTTCAGGCAATTGCCCGGGTCAACCGTCTTCATGAGGGTAAGGAGTTTGGCTTTATCGTTGACTACGAAAGCATCCTTGGTGAGCTGGACAAAGCGCTTACCATGTACAGCGCATTTGAAGGGTTTGATGAATCCGATCTGGTCGGCACTCTGACATCCATTAACAGCGAAATCGAAAAACTGCCCGGCCGGTATTCCGATCTTTGGGATTTATTCAAAACGGTTAAGCATTCCCGCGATGAAGAAGCCTATGAAGTGCTGCTTGCCGATGATGAACTCAGAGAAGAGTTTTACGGCCGCCTTTCGGAGTTCGGTAAAACCCTTGGCATCGCGCTCTCTTCCGAAAAATTCCTGACCGAAACCGACGAGAAAACCTTGTCCGGATACAAGGCGGATCTTCGGAAATTCCAGTCACTCAAAACATCTGTCAAGCACCGGTATGCAGAAGCCATTGATTACCGGGATTATGAGCCAAAAATCAAAAAGCTGCTGGATACACACATTCAGGCCAACGAGGTTGTTCAGTTGAATGCGCCGGTCAATATCTTTGACGACAAAATGTTTAATCAGGTCAAAGAGGAACAAGGCGTTTACCAAACCAGGAGAACCACGGCTTCAAAGGCAGATACAATTGCACACGCCACGAAAAAAGTCATCACTGAAAAAATGGCTGAAGACCCCGCGTTTTACGAGAAGTTTTCAAAACTGATCCAGCAGGCGATTGAAGATTTCAGGGCCAAGAGGATATCCGATCTGGATTATCTGGACAAAATCGTGGATATCCGCAACAAGGTTGTCGACAAGGTGCATGATGACATACCGGATGAGCTTTCCGGGAATGAAGATGCCATGGCCTATTTCGGGGTGCTTAAACCTTGTCTTGAAAAACACGAATTGGGTGAAGAAGACCTTGAATCCGTTACGGCGGATACGGCAATTGCGATTCAGGGTATTTTTGAGAAACACAAGAAGGTTCACTTCTGGGATGATAAAGACGCTCAGAAACAAGCGGTTAATAAGATTGACGATTACCTCTATGATGAGCTCAAGACGAAAAGAGGGATCGAATTGTCGCTTGATCAGATGGATGACATCATTGAGAAGGTCCTGCAGGTGGCAAAGCACAGGAGCTATAGATAATGGAAGCATTAATCCATAACAACAAACACTCGGTTGTTTACGTCCGGAAGACCATCGATTTCAGTCTGTTGTACTGTGACAGAAAAACGATGGAAATTGCTGTGCATCCTGACAGTACAGTTATCGTTAAAGCGCCCGTGCAGTCCGATATCACATTGATAGAAAAGAAAATAATAAAGCGGGCTCGCTGGATTCTCAGGCAACTGAATTATTTCAAGCAGTTTAATCCAAAGACGCCTGATCGTTGTTACGTGAACGGCGAGACCCACTTGTACCTTGGAAAGCAATGCCGCTTGAAGTTAGCCGAAGGAACGGAAAACTCAGTGAAATTGTCTCGCGGCTTTTTTCATATCACTTGCCGGAGCGAACCGACTCCAAATGCTTCCAGGAAGCTATTAAACCAGTGGTATTTGGAAAAGGCACAATTTCAATTTGCAGAGAGCATGGATCGCTGCTGGCAGAAATTTAGTGGTCTCGGTGTTGACCAGCCAAAACTATCCATTAAGCGAATGCAAAAAAGATGGGGCAGCCTCTCAGACAAGGGCACAGTAACCCTCAATACAGACCTGATCAGAGCGCCTAAAGAATGCATTGACTATGTTGTTACGCATGAGCTGTGTCACCTGAAATATCATGATCATAGCCCGGCATTTTATAAGCTCCTCGAATCTGTCATCCCGGGCTGGGAGAAGATAAAACACAAACTCGAACTCAGTATGGTGTGACCATGAAACAGAATATTTTAATACATATAGAATGGGGAGTAGTTCTATGAACGTTCAAGACGCTGCCATACAGATATTGAAGGACGCTGGAAAGCATCTCCATGCCAAAGAGATCACCGAGCGGATTATCGAAGCTGGCTTCTGGTCTGGCGATGGCAAAACGCCGGAGGCCACTGTCAGTGCCCGCTTTTACTCGGATATTAAAAAGCATGGGGACCAGTCGACCTTTGTAAAAAGGTTGCGCCTCAGACGTTCTTTCTTCGGGATATGAACGCTCACATGAATTTATTAGTGGGTAGCTTTGAAGAAAGGCTTAGGAAGAGTATCTCATTTGCATGGCAAGTTTTCATGGAAAAAACAGGCACCGACCTGTTGCCGATTAATAAAGAAGCATCAATGCAGTTGCAATACTCGTATATTTTGCAGCAGGTTGTTCCTCTAATCTGTTTCCATGAAGATGAAACCGTAAAAATTGAACTGGAAACAGGTGTCGAAATTAATGGCAGTAACCGGGAAATCGATTTGATATTAGACGGGGTCAACTCCCAAGGCTGTCACCACAAAATTGCTGTCGAAATGAAGTGTTATCGGACACTTGCTTCGTCAGGTAAGCCGCGTGGAGCCACTGATATTTTCATGAAGGATGTCTATGAGGACCTGAGCTTACTGGAAGAGTATTGTGACCATGCCGGGTTCAATCGAGGTGTTGCCCTGGTCATGAACGATATGGAGCGGCTTGTATTTCCAGAGAGAAAAGATGCGAAATGTTGGGACTATGATATTTCACATGGCACCGAAGTAGGTGGTGTACATCTGACGACCCCGATTGGGGGGAAAGGAATCGATATCTGGCTCTGGAAATCATACGAATTTACATGGGTCCAAAGAGGTCAATTTTGGTTTTTGGAAAATGAAGGTAAGAAGTTGATATAATTGAAATACAAGCCATACAATCGTTATAGTATGTATATCCAAAATAGATAAAAACACCAGACGACTACGGCAAGAAAAAGGGCTTTCGCAAGATAAATTGTCCAAACTTGCCGATTTATCCCTCAATACGGTTGTGAAAACTGAGTCGGACGATAGCTCAAACCCGACCATTGAAGTCGTCCAAAAAATGGCGAAAGCCCTTGAAATATCGGTTAATGCCCTTTTGAAAAAGCAATTTATGACAAAGACAGATTTCAAAAAGAAATATCTCAACAAAATCGTCCGCGGTTCTGCCGTTGATGTTATGAAAGAGTTGCTGGACGGCTCGGTTTTGGGACAGGGCTCAAAAATGTTAATATCATGGAGCATGACGTTGCCGATGAAGAAACTGTTGCACCTCCTGGCGAAGTATAGCCCCGAGCGCGTGAACTGCCTTCCTGCTTCAGGAGTTCCAGGATGATCATATCGTATAAATACCAATTCATTTTCATTAAAACTGGTAAAACAGCCGGCAGTAGCATTGAGAATTTTCTCTCCAATCACTGTGGCGAGCAGGACATCATCACGCCAATGGTCAACGAGCAACGGTATTCACTGGCGCGAAACTGGAAGCCATTTGTCATTAAAGATATGGAATATCGCTTGGCGCAAGCTGATTTGCCTGGAAAAGAGCGCAAGGCAATTCAGCAAGCTCTAAAATACCTGAGTACCCATTCCCTGCCCCAAAACATCGATATTCAAAACGACCCGCAATGGGCAGTAACCAGGTATATTCTAGATCGATACAGCCACCTGACCGCTAGAAAATGCCGGCAGGCAATCGGACCAGCGTTATTCGACAAATTCTTCGTGTTTTGTGTGGAGAGAAACCCATGGGATAAAAATGTGTCGATGTATTTCTGGAACCAGTATTGTAACCGCCGAGATGGCTGGTCAAACAAAAATTTTTTGAGCCTCTTGGAAAAGGTAAAACACCGAATAATCAACCGGCACCATTACACTCCAAGACACAAGAATTTTTCGGAATTCCTGGCAAAGGCAACACACCGAGCAAGCCACTGGGACTATTACACTGACGCTAATGGAAAAGTGATGGTAGACCGTATTTTGCGCTATGAAAACCTGGACGAAGAACTAACACAATGCTGCCAGCAGCTTGGCATCCCGTTCGACGACTGGAAAACCAGCGAAAAACTAAAAACGACCCAGCGACCTGAAAAAGGGAATTACGAAAAATTCTATACGCCCGAGCAGAGGCAACAGATCGCCGAACAATGCGCCAATGAGATAGCTCTCATGGGATATACCTTTGGAGCTTAAACCTCTGATCTATAAAAAACCACCCACACAAAAGTGCCCCTCATCAAAAAGCAGGCAACATTTGTTGCGCTTTTGAGACGACGTGAATTCCATCTGCTCCAGAGAGTTGTTGAATCCAAAGGGACGGGAAGCGCTCGTTAGCAAATGTGCGTTTTACCCAACCTGCCAAAATGCCATCCGAGTAGTGTGCCCGCGCGAGCATAAAGATAGTGTAAACTTGGGAACACTGGTGTTGTATGTGCAACTTTGGTCTGCTGTAACATCTGTTTTAATTGAGGAGCGCCTGTGAAATCACAGTAACGTGTGGTGGTCGGCGCATTGGTATTTTACCATTTGGCAAATTCGGCGGGAGGCGTACACGCGTTGAATAATGTCGTTTCTTGAACCCAACAACTTATAAGAAACTGATTTCAAATAAAAAGTATTGGAGCAGGTGACGAGAATCGAACTCGCGTTATCAGGATGGGAACCTGACGTTCTGCCATTGAACTACACCTGCCAAAAAATATATCATAAAGGAAAAATTCCTGAATATAATAAACTTATGTCTTTTACGGCAGGCAGAGGGGGGATTTTGTAATAGCTGTAAATATCATTTTGAATACAGAAACTGAACGATAGCGCATGTTGTTCAGGATTCGGGCTAAGGGGTAATGATAATATGGGAAATTTACAGCTATTATATGGTGCATGTAATAGTATGAAAGGGACAGGAACTCACCAGGATTTATTAGCTAAGGTTAAAAAGTGAAAATAAGCAACCTTCATCAAGGGAAGAGCTTGATAAAAAATGACTTCTCAACGCATGTGTTAATGCGGGGAATGGATGCCCCTTGCTGTGTGGCTTTTTATGTATATCATTCCCTTAATTTTTGATGGGATCCCCCGCCCAGATAAATTTATATGTGGCTTTAAATCAACAGGTTAGCTAAATTACACCATTCACTGGTAACATACAGAAAGAAAAAAGCCGGCATAATTTCATAATGATTAACCCAAAACGAACTGTCGTGCTAATTGATGATAGTGCTACTGTCCACGCATTATTCAAACGCAGCCTCAAAGATATCGAAATTGAACTCATTACATATAAGTTGGCCGATGAAGCGGTGCAATATCTTAGGGAAAATAAACCCGATTTGCTTTTTCTTGACATTATTATGCCAGACAAAGATGGTCTGACTTTTTTGCAGGAACTCAGAAAAATACCCTTGCACCATAATACCCGCGTCATCATTATTACGTCTAAAGATTACGCTCAGGATAGAATCATAGCGGAAAGACTGGGCGCGATGGAATTTATTGTCAAACCGACGCAAATGCGTACGATAAAAGATACAATCTTGCGTTATATTAAATAGGAAAAATCCTTATCGGGAGAATACGCATGGCGAAATCTTATCTCCGCTTCTGGGGTGTACGAGGGTCTTATGCTGCACCTTTTCCCTCCCATACCAGGGTGGGCGGCAATACTTCATGCGTTGAAATCAGCAGCGATGGTCACTCGCTGGTCTGCGACGCGGGTACCGGCATCATTCCGCTAGGCGATGAAATGATACTCCGGACCGATAATAATAAAAAATTATTAATCCTTCTGACCCATTATCACTGGGATCATATCTGTGGCCTGCCTTTTTTTAAGCCCGCTTTTATTCCCGGTTGGGAGATCAATTTATTTGCTCCAGGCCAGTCAGCCGGGGAGATAGAACAAAATCTCAGTGCACAGATGCAGGTGCCTTTTTTTCCGGTAAGTACTGAAACCTGGCTGGCGACTATCAATTACCTTGACCCTAAAAAAACAAATATTGACTACGGTCCGATTAATATTACCTGTCATCATGTGCATCATCCCGGTATTACTTATGGCTACAAAATCAAGGTCGGAAATAAAATCATTATGTATATATCCGATAATGAATGTAGATTTCTTGACAAGTCCGTCAAACAAAAGATGGATACTTTCAATGAAGAAGAACAGCAGATGTTTGAGGCGGTAAATCGCGAAGAATACGCCTACGAGTTGCAATCCATAAAAGGTGCCGACATTTTAATACATGACGCGCAATACACCCCGGAAGACTATGAAACCAAGCGCGGCTGGGGGCATTCCTGCTATGTTGACGTTATCAATTATGCCATTGATGCGGGCGTCAAGGAGGTTTATCTTTATCATCATGATCCCGGTTACAACGATGAAGCCATTGACAATATCCATGAGAACTGTCAAAAAATCATAAAACAACGCGAGGCATTTTTAAAATGCCATATCGCACGGGAAAACGGTTTGGAGATTGGCCTTGATTAGGCACGATCCTGCCTTCTTTGGGCCCCCGCGTATCGTACCGAAATGAAACTGATATTGAACGGAAAAACGATTTCCATCGACGAGCCGCACTATCTGGACGGCTTCATTGGCCAGCTTGGCCTGAAAGGCAAATTTGCCATTGAGCTCAATCAGACCGTTATTCCACACAGCGAGTACAGCACTACCCGTCTGAAATCAGGTGATATGATTGAAATCGTGCAAGCAATTGGCGGCGGTTAGCCCCGACCATGTCCGCCAGTCAACCCGATAAACTGCTCATCGCCGGAAAATCCTATCACTCCCGCCTGCTTGTCGGGACAGGAAAATATAAAGATATCAACCAAACCCGGATCGCAATTGAAGCCAGCGGCGCGGAAATCGTCACCGTTGCCATCAGACGCATGAATATCGATCAGGCCGACACTGACTCCGGGCTATTGGACATCGTCACACCTGATGCCTACACCATTCTGCCCAACACCGCAGGATGTTACGATGCCGCCTCTGCCGTACGCACCTGCCATCTGGCCAGAGAGTTATTAAACGGATGCAATCTGGTAAAACTTGAAGTGCTGGGCGACAAAAAAATGCTTTACCCCGATATTCCAGCCACGCTGGATGCGGCAAAACAGCTTGTTGCAGAAAGCTTTGACGTCATGGTCTATACAACGGACGACCCGGTTATGGCGAAACGCTTTGAAGAACTGGGTTGCGTCGCTGTGATGCCGTTGGCCGCACCTATCGGTTCCGGGCTTGGTATACGCAATCCTTACAATATTCGCACCATTGTTGAGAATGCGTCCGTACCGATACTGGTTGACGCGGGCGTCGGGACGGCGTCGGATGCCGCCATTGCGATGGAATTGGGTTGCGACGGCGTTTTGATGAATACGGCCATTGCCGAAGCGAAAAAGCCGGTATTGATGGCAAGCGCCATGAAAAAGGCTGTTGAGGCAGGACGCGAGGCCTGGTTGGCCGGACGTATGCCAAGACGCACCTGTGCCAGCGCCTCTTCCCCTGTCGACAGCCGTTTCTTTGATACTGCCACCGGCGCCATGCCGTAACATACCCCTGTTTCAGCACGGATATTTCATAATGAGTGGGATCAGCCATAGCGAACTCACATCACTCACACCTGAAATAATGAGTATCGCCCGGCAGGCGGGAACGAAGATAATGGAACTCTACACGCAGGATTTCTCCGTTGTGAACAAACAGGATAATACCCCGTTGACAACCGCTGATATCGCCGCAAACAATATAATCTGTGACAGTCTCAAAGCACTAACCCCCTCTCTTCCTGTTTTGGCCGAAGAATCAGCCGTGGTCGATTTCAGGGAAAGAATGCAATGGCGTCAATACTGGCTGGTTGACCCGCTGGACGGGACGCGGGAATTTATCAAGAAAAACGGCGAGTTTTCAGTGAATATCTCCCTCATTGAAGGACAACAAGCCATTCTGGGTGTCATTTATGTTCCTGTCACGGGGGTCGCGTATTGCGCCTCTCTGAACAACGGTGCCGAACGCTATCAGACTGATTCCACAATCAGCACTCTCACCGTGAAAAAAACCGACCCCGCTGACATCACGATTGTCAGCAGCCGCTCTCACGTCAGCGAAAAATTAAAACAATTCATCGCCCGGTTTGATAATCCGACATTACTGTTCATGGGTAGCTCTCTGAAGTGCTGCCTGATAGCCGAAGGTAAAGCCGATATTTATCCGCGTTTCGGGCCAACTTCGGAGTGGGATACCGCCGCCGCACAGATCATCGTTGAGGAAGCTGGCGGTATCATTGTGGATACCCGTTTCAGAAGGCTTGAATACAACAAAAAAGAATCCCTTTTAAACCCCGACTTTCTGGTCATCGCCGACAGGGATTTTGACTGGCGTCAATATACGTCCTTTACCCCAAATAATTTATGAGCGGTTTCGAGGTTATATCTTGCGGACAACCCGAATACTTCAAAAACAGAATTCAGCGTTTTTTTAATAATGGCTCAAAATGAAAGACAAACTTACAGAATCAAACCCGCTTTTGTGAAAGGTGCGGATTAATTTAGACCGCACACATAAAGGCAGGCGGTCAGTCAGTTATCCGGAGGACGATTAAAAAAAACCGGCGGGTTGCAAATAACAACGCGCCGGTCAGTGTTTGTGAAATGAGTGATTAAAGCAAAACACAACATATTAAAAATATGCCAGGAGTGAAGCTCCAAAATAGTGTGGTGGCTGGGGCAATCCAGCAAAACGCGTATATTCCGCACGGGCGGAGAACCAGTCATTAAAGTGATATTCAACACCCGCGCCACCCATAAAATCCAGGCCTTCACCGTCATCAACAGGCACATCTATACTGGACTCTGTGTTAGTCTCCAGGTCCCAATAATGAAAACCCACCTTACCGAATAATTCAACTTTATCATTAAGCGGTATACGCGGCACCGCGCTCAAATAGAAAGTCAACACCTCATTATCATCCTTAAAATCCCCACCAACAAAAGCCCCACCAACGATTTCATGCCCATACCCGGAAAGATACCCAACACCGGCCTCCAAGCCAATATTAGGGTTTAATTCCACACCGACAAAACCCGATATAGCCGAGCCGTTATCATCACAACTCGCGCCATCGGGGCAATCCCTAAAAACCCTGGCATAACCACCACCAACGCCAGCGTAAAAGGTTTGATCCATGGCTAATGCAGGCAATGAGAACGCGAACAGAAAAGGAAGAAACAAAAAGCGCAATTTTACTATTATTCATGTTTTAATACCTCAATAGCAGAAGAAAAAGGACAGCATAAGCCCCACTATCCGTTCATTCAGCATATCAACTCAACCAATCGCTGGCAACTGGAAAACAAAAAATTACCCATTAATTGTAAATTCTTCGCCTTTCTTCAATCGTTTATTTTTTTCAATCATTGTTTACCTGAATATCCAACGGCGACAGGGAAGTGTGCAATCCTGCATGCGATAATCCGTTCTGTGCAGGACACCCGGCTGAAAACATACTGATAACCGACCGGGAGATACTTTTGAAAGGCACCGGGAACAGCCTGAAAGGCCATCCCCGGTTTTCCTGTTAATCGGCCCTTTAACGCCCGATTATCTCATCAACGGCAGCCTTTACCATCTTGCCATAATCCTGATCGCAACGTTCAAAATGTACCAGCATTTTATCCCGCACATCCGGCGATACCTGGCTCAGACTGGCACCAATATTATTTGTCAACCCTTCCTTTTGCGCCTGGTCCATCAAACAAAATAATGCGCCGGCTTGCGAATAATCATCCGCACCAACACGATGGTCATATCGATTAACCGCCGTGGCGTCAATCTTCAGCGGTGGCTCACGGAAGGCTGCCTCTTCTTCCGTCGGCCCCCCCTTGGAATTCGGGCCGTAATTGACAAGTGCTGAACCACCGTCCACCGAGATGCCATTGTCAAATGGACAACGCGTACCCGCCATGACGCCACCGCGCTGATAATGATTTGCCGAGGTTGCTCGAGGATAATTGACTGGCAAATCATTGTAATTGGCGCCTATGCGATAGCGATGCGCATCGGAATAGGCAAACAGTCTTGCCTGCAACATCTTGTCCGGTGAAGCACCAATACCCGGCACCAGATTACCTGGCGAAAATGCAGATTGCTCTGTTTCGGCAAAGTAATTGCCGACATTGCTATTCAGTTCAAGCTCGCCAATCTCTATCAAAGGATAGTCTGCATGCGGCCATACCCTGGTTAAATCAAACGGGTTAATCTCATAAGCCCCGGCCTCTTTTTCCGGCATAATCTGAATATTCACCGTCCATTTCGGAAAATTACCTGCATTGATATTTTCAACCAAATCACGCTGTGCATGATCCGGATCATTACCGCATAACACTCTGGATTCAGCTTCAGTCAAACATTTAATGCCCTGCTGCGTCTTGAAATGCCACTTGACCCAGAAACGTTCTTCCTGCTTGTTCCAGAACGAAAACGTATGTGAACCGTAGCCATTCATATGCCGATAATCCGCAGGTACCCCACGGTCTGAAAACAGGATTGTGATCTGGTGCATCGCCTGTGGATTTAAGGCCCAAAAATCCCAGACCATCTCAGGATTCTTGGTATTGGTCACCGGGTCGCGCTTTTGCGTATGAATAAAATCGGGGAATTTACTCGGATCACGCAAAAAAAAGACCGGCGTATTATTACCCACAATATCGTGATTCCCCTGTTTGGTGTAAAACTTCACGGCAAAACCACGCGGGTCCCGCTCGGCATCGGCAGAGCCGCTCTCGCCACCTACAGTTGAAAAACGTAAAAAAACCTCCGTCTTCTTGTCCCTGCCATTAAGGTAATCCGCGATGGTATACTGCGACAGATCCTTCTTTAAAGTGAACGTGCCATAAGCACCGGAACCCTTGGCATGTACAACGCGCTCAGGGATTCTTTCCCGGTTAAAATGCGCCAGTTTTTCAAGCAACTGCCAGTCCTGCATCAACAAGGGGCCGCGCGGGCCTGCGGTCACCGAGTTCTGATCATCAACGACAGGCGCGCCGGATGATGTTGTTAACGTTTTCTGTTTCATAATAAACCTCTCAATTTAATAGTCCTGGAGCAACTATTGTATGACAGGCATATTAATACGTATATTATATTATAATTATATATCTAATAGTTTTTATAAATTAAAAAATCCAAAAGAAAAACCTGTCGCGGAAAAAGCTACGCCTTCCGCGAGGGCTTATAAGGACTGGTGACTATTTGGGCCGCAGAGATATTACGTTTGGACAATTCATTTTCAATAGACTGTGCTACAAACTGACGTTGATTCTGGCTACCGGTCCGAGACTCCGGCATGATTAACCTGCCCGCTGTTTCCAAAGTGCTTGTTTTGTGCGCCAGCCTGTTACGCTCTCGCCCGCCGCTGGCGACATAATTTTCAACAAAATGGGGCGTAACGACCAGAAAGGCGATATCGTCAAGAGAGAAAGAAGAAGTCAGCAAGGGGTACTTAAAGACAACGCCGGGTTCCGCCGTCGCCATCATTGCCGCTTGTCTTTTTCTCAAGGCGTTATTAAATAACGCGCTGTTGAAGATCAATATCCCCGCATCAGAACGATTATCCCACAAGCGTGACAGTGCCAGGGCGTCAGATAAATCCTGGGAACAGAACAGGACGTTCAGTTCCTGCTCCAATCTGGCTGTGCCATGCTCCGCCTGATAGTGCCAAAAATGGTTATTGAGTAGCGCCTTTGCCAGTCCCTGTCGCATACCTCTGAATAAATAACCCGTGCCGTCATACTGCAGATTAAGAAAAGCATAGCGCTGGTCAATCATCCGATTGATCGCCCGTGCCCAGCCGTGGTCATGAGTATGCCGGGGCGTACCTGCTACTGTAGCATTATATGGATATGCCGTTTGCTGTGTGGAATGGCTACTCATATCAATACTTCAAAAAAACAGACCGTAAATCCTGACCAATGGAAAACTTTTGATCTGGACGCACCACAACGGATATCTGCATTGATATGCATCTAAACCCAGGGCATACCCCCATACAGATGGTGGCCAGGGACAGAATCGAACTGCCGACACAAGGATTTTCAGTCCTCTGCTCTACCGACTGAGCTACCTGGCCTTTGTTATAAAACGTGGGGCTCTTATCTTTTACCGTATCAATTCCGGATGGCAAAATCCCGTTGTCTGTGGGTTGATTCTCCCGAACCCGCGACAAATAAAACAGGGAACAGCTATTAGAGCGATCTGTATTGCTTTCGTCAAGAAACTTATCCCTCAGGCGAGACAAATTCTTTTGGTTTTTCCGAACCTTCCCCGAAGAAATATTTTTCCATTTCCTTTTCCAGAAATTGCCTTGCCTTGGGTTCAACCGGCGTCAGACGGTATTCATTAATCAACATGGTCTGATGTCCCAACCACATCTGCCATGCCTCCTGCGAGACCTGTTCATAAATCCGCTTGCCGAGTTCCCCCGGATAGGGCACGGTCTTCAAACCTTCTGCTTCTTTACCCAGTTTTATACAATTTACGTTGCGACTCATGTCAATCTCCTTTCACTGTCTTTTATTCAAATTCTGCAATATCGCGACCACCGGTGCCGGAAAACCCAGTACCGGAGGCGAACAGGATTTAGTCCATATTACCATGGCAGCGTCATTCATTCTTTTCATACCTTCTTTTATCCTGAAATGAACGGGACGGATCAACAAACGAAAATGACTGAACGTATGTTTAATACAGGGATATTCGATCTTTTCCTGAACAATGTAACCATACCTTTTGGTGACCGCGCCGGGGATCCGTTCATCTTCTCCTATTTCAGGGAAACACCAAAGCCCTCCCCAGACGCCGCTTGGCGGTCTTCGTTCAAGCAATATCTCGCCAGCGTCGTTTTCAATAATGGCAAAGACGGTTTGTCGTTCAGGCAAACCGGCTCTCGGTCTTGTCTGCGGATAATCATGCTGTCTGCCGGTCTTTGCCGCGATACAACCCGCCGATACGGGACACTGTTCGCAGCGGGGCCGACGACGGGTGCAGACGGTGGAACCCAGATCCATAATTGCCTGTGTATATTTATCATGGTTTTGGTACGGTGTATGCCACTCGGCGTAATCCCAAAGCACCTTTTCAACCTGCTTTTCTCCCCGCCAGCCGTCAACGGCATAGTAACGCGCCAGCACCCGTCTGACATTGCCATCCAGAATAGGGTAGCGTTTCCCGCAAGCCAGGGAAAGGATGGCGCCGGCAGTTGAGCGTCCGATGCCGGGCAGATCGATCAGAGCGTCCATTGAATCCGGAAATTGCCCTGCATATTTTTCGGCGACGATATGCGCCGCCTTGTGCAGGTTTCGGGCGCGGGCGTAATAACCCAGACCGGTCCAATGATGCAGGACTTCATCCTGCTTTGCTCCGGCCAGCGCCAAAACATCGGGAAATCGCAAAATAAAGCGTCGATAGTAAGGGATCACCGTCGTTACCTGCGTCTGCTGTAGCATGATTTCGGAGACCCAGACCCGGTAAGGATTACGCTCCAATTGCCAGGGCAATCCGCGTCTCCCGTGTTTTTTGAACCAGTCCAGCAAGCGATCCGAAAATGGATCAGCAGTCATGCTTTGTGCAACCAGCGCAGGCATTGAACAAGGAAAACGGCACCTTGGGAGATATGAGCGCGCGTTTGAACAAGATTAATAGTATGCATCAATCACAACCAGGTCCAAAATGGCAGTCAAAGGAGGATGTAGATATTACCCTGCATATAATATCCTGGCCCGGTAGAACGTCAAACACGCTGTCAACATTGTGAAACCTGGCTCCCTGAACAGGCCTCACACCCATACTTACCATTACTTTCCCATCACGGCCTTTGAAGGGGGAATAAAACAAAACCGGCCCACGGGCGCGGTGCTTGTAACGCCTGCCATCATCGGTCTGCCGGTTAGTTTGAGTTGACACTGCTTTATCACATTACCCAACAAGCACGGGCCAGTGGTGGCACCCGTCTCAACGAGTGCCTTGAACAAATTGAAATTTTTAAGCAGTTCCTTTCCGATATCCGGACTCAGGTCCTGTTCCACCAGGATGATCATAACGTTTGTGGTTGGTCCAATCCGGGGGGAGGAAGTCGAAAGCTACCTGACAGGCACAGCATGAGAAAAAAAGTTAACTCCTTATAGAAACAAAACGGCATAATTCCCGTAAACTTCATCACTTCTAAAATAATTTATCCAATACTTTTTTAACCGTTTCGCCCCCGACGGTCTCTGCCGATTCGGCATCCGCTGGTCCGACGGTGGCATCATTCCCAATCTTTTTTCGAGTCTTCTGCCTGATGGCCTGTTTTAAGACAATATTGAAGATAGAAGTCGCGCCGGGCCGACATTTTCTGTCCGCTATTTTTTCGCGGCATTTTACCCGGATGTTGTGTCCGCCAATATCGTAATGCTCGTTTTTCAAGGTCGCGCTTTCCGGGTCGGCAGCGATATCAAAATCGTATTTCCAGGTTTCATCGTTCAGATCAATCAGCACTCCCTCACCATTGATCTTAAAACCCGGTGCCGTGATTAACAGATCGCGATTTTCGATGCGCCCCTTGTTGATATCCAGTTCGGCGGTCAGGGAATCAAAACCGGTTTCACCATCCATATCAAGTTTACCGATACGCCCGGTTTTGTGCATGCGCTCAACCTGTCGCAGAACCCCGGGGATATCAATACCGCCCAATACCCCGTCGGCAAGTTTGACGCTGACTTTACCCGTCAGACGTTCTTTCAACAGGGATGAATTCGCGCCGGAAGAGGTCAGGACAAGATTAATATTGGCTTTTCCAGCGACATCCGCCTTGACGTCAAGCGCGGTCAATAACGATTCTATCTGCACCCCGGAAAGTGTCGCATTCAATGTCAACACAGGCTCTTCGCCATCCGCATCCAGACGAATGTGACCTTGATAAATCCCGTTGTATTTCAGCGCGGCGGGGGTGACCTCGTCTGTCTCCGACCCCGACGAAACATAACGGTCCGCATTCAGATTATCAATACGCAGACTGAACTTAAGCTCTGGCGGCGCAAGGCTTGTCAGATTGACATTGCCCCGCATTTGACTCTCGTCCATGAGCAGTGTTATCCGGTCCAGCGATATGCTGCCATCATCCCGATAGACAACGGCACCCCTGAACTGAACGGAAGATGACAATGCTGGTGTTGACGCCGCTATATCCAGCGTAGCATGGACATCAACCGGTTTATCCGGTTCAAGTCTGCCGCTACGTATATTGATATTGGCAAATGTATATTCAAGTCCGCGCCGTTCGTCGCGCCAGTAAATATTGACATCTTTAATGTTCACTCCGCCCGAAACCAGCGTCGCCAGCGGGACACGCCATTTATTACGTGCCCCCTCTTTCCCGTTCGTCGGCAAAAAATTATCCCGGTTGCCAATGCCTGCGACGTTGCTGACAAGATTCACCGTGGCACCGTGTAGCACCAGCGTATCCATTTCCAGCCTGCCGTGCAGTAAAGGCAGCCATCCGGCACGAATATTGATTTTATCTATTTTAATGAAAGGCGCATCGCCAGAACCCGGGGCGTTACTAATCCACACATCTGTTGCGCCGAGACCTGGCCACGGGTAATAACTTACAGTGAAGCCCCCCGCGAAGATCAGCTCCCGGCCTGTCCTTGCCTTGAATTGATCGACAATGATTTGTTTATACCCGTCCGGGTCAAGAGAGAGTACCTTTATCACGGCTATGCCGATGATCAGTATGATAAAAACGCCTAAACCGATGGTCAGCCTGACCGGAAATTTCATTCAAGCGGATTCCATTTATTTTACTTGATGCGTTGTTTCATCTGTTTAATCGCCTCCTTGACCCGTTTCGGTGCCGTGCCGCCGATATGATCCCTGGTGGCGATGGACTGTTCCAGTTCCAGTACGGTAAAGACATCATCATTGATGGCATCGCTGAACCGTTTCAGCTCAAGCAGGGTCAGTTCGTGCAAAGTCTTACCACATTTCATGGCGTAGCGGACGATCTTGCCGACAATCTCATGTGCATCCCGAAAAGGCAAACCCCGGACGACCAGATAATCTGCCAGATCGGTCGCTGTGGTATAACCTTCGGCGGCGGCCTGATACATCGCCGCGCGGTTCACTTTCATCGTTGAAATCAAACCCGTATAGGCGGTCAGACACATCTTCACCGTATCCAACGCGTCAAACAAACTCTCCTTGTCTTCCTGATTATCACGGTTATAGGCCAGCGGTTGCGCTTTCATCACTGTAAGTATCGCAAGCAGGTCGCCATAAACCCGGCCGGTTTTGCCACGCACTAATTCAGGAATATCGGGGTTTTTCTTCTGCGGCATAATGGATGAACCCGTGCACCAGTGATCGCTCAGTTCAACAAAACCGTGCGATGGCGATACCCACAGGACAAGCTCTTCGGAAAAACGCGACAGATGCATCATGATCATCCCGGCGTCAGCACAGAATTCAATGATGAAATCACGATCACTGACTGCATCAATTGAATTTTGTGTCACACCGTCAAATGAAAGTAATTCGGCTATATATTCGCGGTCAATGTGATAGCTGGTGCCGGCCAGGGCCGCCGAACCCAGTGGCAGAAAATTGATGCGTTTCCGACAATCCCGCAATCGCATTTTGTCACGCAACAACATCTCCGACCAGGCCAGCAGATGATGCCCGAAAGTGACCGGTTGCGCTGGTTGCAGGTGGGTCAGGCCGGGCATGACCGCATCGTAATGCGCGGCGGCAACATTAAGCAACGCCCGGATCAAGGCGTCAATCTGCTCGTTAACGATATCAATTTCATCGCGCAGATACAGTCGCATATCGGTCGCGATCTGATCGTTTCTGGAGCGTCCGGTATGCAGTTTTTTACCGACATTCCCAATCCGCTGCACCAGTTCCGCTTCAATATTCATGTGCACGTCTTCAAGCGAAGAAGACCAGCGCATCTTATTGGCTTCAATATCCGCGCCAATCTGTTCCAGTCCCTGCACAATAAGTTTGCATTCCTTCGCCGGGACAATCCCGACCTTCGCCAGCATCTTTACATGGGCGATTGAACCCATGATGTCGTAACGCGCCAGGCGCTGGTCGTAAGAGACCGATTGCGTGAATTGCTCCACAAAACTGTCGGTCTCCTCAATAAATCTGCCACTCCAGGGCTTTTTCGGTTTTTTATTTTTTTCCGCACACATAATCACGCATAATAATGCCATGTTTCAGGATATAATGTGGTTCAGTATAACGTATGCCCGGCCAACTTTTGAATGTCAGAACCCCACAAACCGGATACGATAAATTTTCTGCCTGATTTTTGCAGCGCCGAGGTATCATTCATTGTAATTCTTGGCGCCGAATTGCTCGCCATTACCCTGTCGCTGGCAACCTCGGTTTATGAAGGATTTTTATTTTCCCTTGCGTTGAATTCTCTTTTTGCACAATGGGTCGCGCTGAGTTGCTCCGGGACGCTTTGCCTGTTACGGCGTTATATACTGAAGTTACCTGAGAAACTTGCCGCCGTTGTCGTTTATCTGCTTATCCTGTTGATCGCGCTTTTCGTCAGCGAGCTGACCTGGATGTTCCTGATCTATCCCGAAAGCGTGGTCGCCGATCAGAACACACACAGACTTTTCCTGTTACGTTCGGTGGGAATCACCGCCGTAGTCGGGGCCATTGTCCTGCATTATCTCTATGTACAGCATCAGTGGCGCAAGAATATCCGTTCAGACGCGACCGCCCGTTATCAAGCCTTGCAGGCAAGGATCCGACCGCATTTTTTATTTAATTGTATGAACACCATCGCCGCCCTGACACGCAAGTCGCCGAAACTGGCGGAGCAATCAATAGAAGACCTGGCCGATCTGTTCCGTGTCAACCTGTCGGGACCGATGCAAAAGCACACGCTTGAGGAAGAATGGACAATTTGTAAAACCTATCTGCGTATTGAACACCATCGACTGCTTGACCGCCTGAACGTGAAATGGGATATAGATGAGTTACCCGGCGATGCGCTGATCCCGCCGTTAAGCCTGCAACCGTTGATTGAAAATATGATCTACCATGGTATAGAGCGCATACCGGAAGGTGGCGAGATCGGCATTCAGGGTAAATTCGACGGTGCTGTCATAACGTTGTGTTTTACCAACCCGACTGCCGATGAAATTCCGGGGACACACAAAGGAAACAGCCAGGCACAGGAAAATATCAAACAGCGCCTGGCCGGCATTTTCGGAGGAAAAAGTGCACTTGATATTCAATGTGACAAACAGCGTTACACGGTCACGCTCACATTGCCGTATAAATCCAGTTCGTAAAGATGGATTAGTGATAATTCACAGATTAAACAGATTTTTTGTTTATTCTTTCCGAGCTGCTTCGCGGTTGCGTTCGGGGCGCGTATTCAAAGGTAATTATTGATAATGGATAATGGGTGTTATGTGGCTTCACCGCATTGTTTATAAAAATACCGGGTTCCCTTTGCATGAAGATCCTTATTGTTGAAGACGAAGCACTGGCCAGCGAGAGATTGCATGGTCTCATCAGGGAGTTGTATCCTGATTATACTGTTTTTGAGGCACGAAATGGCTTTGAGGCGCTTGAGAAGATAATGGCACATACGCCGGAGATCATGTTGCTTGATATTCGCATGCCCGGCATGGATGGCCTTGAACTGACCGACCACCTCCTGCATTTTAAAAACCCACCAGCGATTATTTTCACGACAGCCTACCAGGATTACGCATTGCGGGCATTTGACGCCAATGCCATTGATTATCTGGTCAAACCCATTCACCGGCAACGGCTCAAAACTGCCATTGAGCGTGCACATGTCGTCAATCTGGGAAAATTTTCACTGATTAAAACGAAAGACCATAAAAGAAGGCATTTAAGCACAATGCTCCATGGGCGGCTGCAACTGATTGCCATTGAGAAAATTCACTACCTGAAAGCGGAACAAAAGTATGTCATCGCCGCCTGGCCAGAGGGGGAATTATTGCTCAGCGAATCGCTGGCTGCACTTGAAAAAGAGTTTTCGAGCCATTTCATCCGCATCCATCGCAACGCGCTGGCCTCGAAAAATCATATTGACTGTCTGAGTAAAACAGGCGATGGGCAAGCCGTTCTTAAATTCCACAATATGGCGATTGAACTGGTCATCAGCCGTCGTCATCTACCGGAGATCAGACAGTTAATCAAACAGCGTTGACGATCTCCCTTGCTGCCGCCAGTAACGCAAGACGGGCGATCACACCGTAAGTATAAAAGCGATTTTCGCGGCAATTAGCGCCCTGTGCCGGATCGGGTGAAATGCAACAGTCATCAAAAGCCAGCGCTTCGAAACGCATTCCCGGCGTATTCAGATTTTGACTGGCGGTGCGTTTGGCGTGCACCCGGTAAAAGCCGCCGACGACCTGATGATCCAGCATATAGACAACCGGTTCGGCAACGGTCTGCTTATCGCCCCAGGTTTCGTGCGTATAGACCCCTTCCTGAATGATCACCTGACTGACCTTTTGCCCCTCCTTGGTAATCGCCATACGGGTGCGTTCCTTGCGGTTCAACGCCGAGATCTCAAGCGGATCACGAATCGTCATCACTCCCATACCATAAGTACCCGCATCCGCCTTCAGCATCAAAAAAGGTTTGCAAGCGACATCATACTCCGCATATTTACTGCGTATGGCATCAAACAGCGCGATACTGTTTTTGGACAGGCAGTCAACACCTTCGCGTTTCATGAAATCCACCTTGCCGCAGTTCCGAAACATCGGATCAATCAACCAGGGATCAAAACCTGTCTGCTCCGCAAACTCCCGCACCACCTGTTGATAGTAGCCGAAGTGATCCGATTTGAGCCGGGAAGACCAGCCAAGGCTCATCGGCGGGGTAATTTTCTGTGTAACGCCATCCAGTATGGCCGGCTTGCCCGATGCCAGGTCGTTGTTTAACAAAATCAGGTCCGGTATGAAATCATCTTTAAGCAAAATATGGTCCTGTTCTCGAAACACGGGCTCAAGCAATAATGAACGGGATGAGTCGATATCAATACTCAGCGGTGCGTCCAGATCGGGGATTAAACTCCCTATACGCACTTCAAAACCAGCCTTTTCAATGATAGCTTTCAGACTGGCGATATTTTCAAGATAAGGCAGATTACGGGTATGGTTTTCCGGAATAATCAAGATTCTGTTTACCGGCTGACCAATATGCTCTATCGCCATTTGCACCGCTTGAATAGACAACGGTTCAAACGCCGGGTTGAGATTATTAAATCCGGCCGGGAATAGATTGGTATCCACCGGCGCGATTTTATAACCTGCATTGCGTATATCAACCGAGGCGTAAAAAGGCGCCTGTATCCCGCGCCACACATCCCTGAACCAGACTTCTATGCTCATCTGTTTGTCCAGTAACAGGCGTTCAATCCGGTGAAAAGCACCTGTCATCGCCGTCGTCAAATGGGGTACAGTGTTTATCGCGGTCATGATGTTATCAAATCGGCATGCCTACACGGATCGTTCGTGTATTTACCTCCTGATATTTCCATTATAACATCAAGTGTCTGTCGTCGCATTTCCCGCATAAACGCGCTTACCTTATTCAAAATTCAAAATAACTCCTTATAATCAGGATCATGTTGATGCCCATCAAAAAATATTTTGAAAATCTGTTTTTCAGTCCCGAAAACATCACGGAAATAAAACATACCGTTGAATTGGCCACGGCCGTCTTAATGATTGAGATCAGCCTCGCGGATGATCATATTCATGACGAAGAACGTCGCCTGATCAAAACGCTTTTGCTGCAAAATTTCAATATCTCCGACCAGGAAATTGACGAGTTGATTGAACTGGCTGAAAAAGAAGTCGACCACGCCACATCATTACATGATTTTACCCGTCTGCTTAACGACCATCTGAAAGCAGACGACAAGATCGGGGTTATTGAGAACCTGTGGCGGGTCGCCTACGCTGACTCGTCTCTGGATAAATACGAGGAATACTATATCCGCAAGATATCCGATTTACTTCATGTCCCGCATTCCCGTTATATCAAGGCCAAACTGAAAGCCGTCAACGACCGGAAAAACTGAGCCAAAAAAATTTGGCAGCAGGAAAAAATACGCTATTTTCTGATATCCGAAATTCATTATCGCAGTGAAGCAGAAAGACTGAAATAACACAGAAATCATGCAGTGACCTGCGTTATCGTCCATAAGGATAAAATAGCATCCGACACTCCACCAATGAATAGGCTAACGGTATGGCACAGACCAAACGGCGTTGAGCGTGGCGTCAATGGAACATTCCAAAACATACCTCATAAACACTTGCCGCGCTATATAAGGGTTTTACGCTATAGGGCATCAACATCGTGAATCGGAAAACATTGGACAAGGCATCAGAGTCATCTACACGCCACAATCCGAAAAAAAACCGCATAAGCCTGTTATTCGGTGATTGTCTGGAACACATGAACAACATGCCTGATAACTCCGTTCATCTGATTGTTACAGACCCACCATACTTTATAGACGGCATGGGTGACAGTTGGAATGTTGAAACGCTAAATACCAAACGCAACAAGGCGGGCGTCGTGGGCAGCCTGCCAACGGGCATGAAGTTTGATAGAAAACAGGGCAAAGCATTACAGGCATTTTACGGCAGGGTTGCGGAGCTGGCATTGCAGGTGCTATGCCCTGGCGGATTTTTTCTGTCGTTTTCATCACCACGTCTAAGTCATCGCATGGCGGTGGCGGTTGAGGACGCCGGGTTTGAGATACGCGATATGTATGCATGGCACCATAACAAAGGACAACAAAAAGCCTTTACGCTTAATCACTTTGTGGAAAGAATGAAGACAAGTACAGCAGAAAAGAACAAGATAATCGCGGCAATGGATGGCCGCAAAACGCCACAGTTAAGACCCCAGTTTGAGCCCATTCTGGTCGCACAAAAACCCAGGCAGGGAACGTTTGTGAACAACTGGACGAAATGGAAAACGGGATTGGTAGATCTATCCGTTCGCCTTGAGGGGAAAACACCCGGTACCGTATTATCTGTGAACAAACCGAAAAAAGAACACTACAATAGCCATTTAACGGTTAAACCAGTAGCGTTAATGGAGATTCTTATACGATTGTTTTCTGTTGAGGGACAAACGGTATTAGACCCGTTTGCAGGGAGTGGTACTACTTTATTGGCGGCGAGAAATACAAAACGAACAGGCATTGGTATAGAGATCAATGAGGAATATTACGAAATAGCAAAAAAAAGAACGGATATGGATAAATAGTTTCATTAAATTGGGGCCCAACAGGGGATGACGGTCCGCTCAACTGCCTCTGGGAAAAGGTCCCAATGAAACCGGAGAACCGCACTGGACCAAACAAGGGACCGCACCCCGCGGTCCCTGTAGACAGTCTCTCAAAACAACTCTCAGGCGGTTTGCCAGGCAGCCGTAATAACCGACTGTAGCTCATCCTTAACGTCTTGAGGAACCACACTGCCCGTGCCACTGGGCACACTGTATGACGCCATTGCCGAAACCAGTTGTTCAACCTGGCTATTGAGCAATTCAGATGTGCCAGCTTCTATACTGTCCAGTTGGTAGTGGGTATTGCTGTACCAGTTATTGACGGTCACCTGGTCGTCGGTGCCTGCGACGGTGATTTGCAGGTTATTGCCACTGCGGCTGAACCATAAATCCTCAATAGAGACATCATCAAACTGAGCCACATCAACACTGTCTGCCTGAGTATCGTTGTTGTTGATGGTGTCCGCACCGAAACCGGCACCAAACTCATAGGTATCACTGCCGGCACCACCGTCAAGGGAGTCGCTGCCAGCACCCCCGCGCAGGGTGTCGTCGCCATTATCGCCATAGAGTCGGTCAAGCCCATCACCGCCATTGAGGGTGTCATGCCATCACCACCATAGAGGGCATCACGACCATCACCACCATTGAGGGTGTCATCGCCATTCTGTCCCCGGATAGTATCGTTCCCATCGCCGCCGTTCATCACGTCATCGGTAGCAAAACCGGTCATGTTGTCATTGCCATCGGTACCCTGCAGTACCTTCGCTTTGACCGTATCCACATCCCAGCTTGTGCCATCGGCAAACTCAATCGCGTTCAGCGTATAAGCGCTCGCCCCATCGTCGCGGAAGTAGTCCGATACCGTAATCACTTCACCGGTACTGCCAATGGTCAGATGCAAGTCTCTATAGCGCCCAGCTACGGCTGGCCGTGACATCGCTGGCGGCAATGCCTTCCAGAAAGCGCAGCACATCGTTGCGGCCCGCGCCGGTGTCATAGTTGGACACCGTGGTGTTGCCATCGCCCGAACCGAACAGGTAGGTGTCGTTACCGGCACCGCCGTTGCCAGCACCCCCACGCAGGGTGTCATCGCCATTACTGCCGTACAGAGTCGCCCCATCACCGCCATTGAGGGTGTCATCGCCATTCCCGCCATAGAGCTGATCACGCCCATCACCGCCATTGAGGGTGTCATCGCCATCCTGTCCCCGGATAGTATCGTTCCCATCGCCGCCGTTCATCACGTCATCGGTAGCAAAACCGGTTATGGTGTCATTGCCATCGGTGGTTTGCAGTACCTTCGCTTTGACCGTATCCACATCCCAGCTTGTGCCATCGGCAAACTCAATCGCGTTCAGCGCATAACCGCCCGCCCCATCGTCGCGGAAGTAGTCCGATACCGTAATCACTTCACCGGTACTGCCAATGGTCAGATGCAAGTCTCTATAGCCACGCCCACTACGGCTAGCCGTGACATCGCTGGCGGCAATGCCCTCCAGAAAGCGCAGCACATCGTTGCGGCCCGTACCGGTGTCATGGTTGGACACCCAGGTGTTGCCATCGCCCGCACCGAACAGGTAGGTGTCGTTACCGGCACCGCCGTTGAGGGCTGCCAGCACCCCCACGCAGGGTGTCATCGCCATTATCGCCATAGAGGGTATCACGACCATCACCGCCATTGAGGGTGCGCCATCACCGCCATAGAGTCGGTCGTCCTACCATCACCACCATTGAGGGTGTCATCGCCATTCTGGCCAGAGAGTCGGTCGTTCCCATCGCCGCCGTTCATCACGTCATCGCTGGCAAAACCGATGATGGTGTCGTTGCCATCGGTACCCTGCAGTACCTTCGCTTTGACCGTATCCACATCCCAGCTTGTGCCATCGGCAAACTCAATCGCGTTCAGCGCGTAACCGCCCGCCCCGTCGCCGTGGAAGTAGTCCGATACCGTAATCACTTCACCGGTACTGCCAATGGTCAGACGCAAGTTGCTAGTGCCCCAGCTACGGCTGGCCGTGACATCGCTGGCGGCAATGCCCTCCAGAAAGCGCAGCACATCGTTGCGGTCCGCCCCGGTGTCATAGTTGGACACCGTGGTGTTGCCATCGCCCGAACCGAACAGGTAGGTGTCGTTACCGGCACCGCCGTTGAGGGAATCCCCATTGCCAGCACCCCCACGCAGGGTATCGTCGCCATTATCGCCATAGAGTCGGTCAAGCCCATCACCACCATTGAGAGTGTCATCGCCATTCCCGCCAGAGAGTCGGTCGTTCCCATCGCCGCCGTTCATCACGTCATCGCTGGCAAAACCGGTCATGTTGTCATTGCCATCGGTACCCTGCAGTACCTTCGCTTTGACCGTATCCACATCCCAGCTTGTGCCATCGGCAAACTCAATCGCGTTCAGCGCATAACCGCCAGCCCCGTCGCCGTGGAAGTAGCGCCATACGGTAATCACTTCACCGGTACTGCCAATGGTCAGACGCAAGTCGCTATAGCCACGGCTGGCCGTGACATCGCTGGCGGCAATGCCTTCCAGAAAGCGCAGCACATCGTTGCGGTCCGCCCCGGTGTCATAGTTGGACACCGTGGTGTCGCCATCGCCCGAACCGAACAGGTAGGTGTCGTTACCGGCACCGCCGTCAAGGGAATCCCCACTGCCAGCACCCCCACGCAGGGTGTCATCGCCATTCCCGCCAGAGAGATAATCACGACCATCACCACCATTGAGGGTGTCGTTACCGTTACCACCGCCATAGAGGGAGTCGCTACCGTCGCCACCGTTTATCACGTCATCGCTGGCATAACCGGTCAGGGTGTCGTTGCCATCGGTACCCTGCAGTGCCTTGGCTTTGACCGTATCCACATCCCAGCTTGTGCCATCGGCAAAATCAATCGCGTTCAGCGCATAACCGCCCGCACCATCGTCGCGGAAGTAATTCCATACCGTAATCACTTCACCAGTACTGCCAATGGTCAGACGCAAGTCGCTATAGCGACGGCTGGCCGTGACATCGCTAGCGGCAATGCCTTCCAGAAAACGCAGCACGTCGTTGCGACCCGCCCCGGTGTCGTGGTTGCGGATAGTAGTGTTGCCATCGCCCGTACCGAACAGGTAGGTATCGTTACCGGCACCGCCATTGAGGGAGTCGTTGCCAGCGTCCCCGCGCAGGGTGTCATCGCCACCTTCCCCATAGAGGTAATCATGACCATCACCGCCATTGAGAGTGTCGTTGCCCGCACCGCCAAGGAGGGAGTCGCTACCATCACCACCATCCAGGGTGTCATCACCATCCTCGCCATAGAGTCGGTCGTCCCCCTCGCCGCCAATCAGTAAATCATTACCCTCTTGACCGTAGATACGGTCATTGCCGGCGCCAGCATCAATAATATCGTTGCCGTCCATCCCATAAATATGGCTGCCATTATCACCATCAAAAATAATCTCATCGGCGTTGCTGCCATTCAGGTTACCGTTGGTACTGATAACGTTGAATTCTTCCAGCAAGGCAGTAATAGCGGCCTCGTCTTCGGCATCATCGGCCTCATCAATCCAGGTTTTTAACAGCGCAGTACCCTCCCAGCCGCTTGTATAAAAAGCGGTGCTCTGGTAGCGCACCAGGTCAATCAGATCCGCAAAGGTGTTGATGGAATCCGTGCCACGGCGGGTTTCCAGCAAATCGTTCATGTCGCTGAAGTCGAAACCAATTTCACTCAAGTCGTCATTGAACGTCAGGAAGATTTCATTGATATAGTCAGTCAAGCGGGTTTGAATGACCAAATCGCCATAGACTGACGCTTTTAATTTCTCATAGCTTTGCGTCAGCAAGTTAATCTGTTGCTCGGTCAACGGGACAAAAGCGCGCTTCGGGGCGGTATTACCAAAGAGTCTGCTGGTGCCGCCCCCTGAACTGCTCGCGCTGTCGCTCGTATCGGACCTCCAGATAAAGGCAATTCTTTGTCCGGCGCCCGTCAAAACGCTATCCTCATCCTCTTCATCTTCACCCGCTTCAACGGTCACAAACGGCTCACCGTTAAACCTTTCCAACACGGCAATCATCCCGGTAATTTTTTCCTGCCGCGCCATCAAGGCTCCCTTCTCGGCCAGTTTCGATGTATCGGCGAGAACCAACGTGGTATCTCCACCGCTACTACCAGCGGGGACGTGTCTAAAGACGGCGGGGTCAAAGTCGGAAGGCTCCTGCCCGGGGAGCATATAAAAGAGTGCGAGGTCGTTTGCCGTCGCCGTCTCAATACTGGTTTGCAGGGTGGACGTGCCCGCCCAGGCTTCCACCAGACTATCCAGCAGCCCGCGTTGCCCGGTCCAGGTGGTTTGCTCAGCGTAGTTGCTCACAATAGCGGCAAGCGAAGATGACAGGCTCATCGCTTCCCGCAGGTCTCGCACCATACCAAAACCGCGACTCTCCGGAAGCCCGGCGGCTTCTTCTGTTAACGCAATGCTATCGGTAAATTCCCGGTAGAACGGGTTATGGGCAAGGTCGAGGTTGGCCGTGGTCCCTTCGGTGCCATCAACGGTTAGATGGGCAGCGGCGGCCGATTGCACGTTGCCATTGCCCAGATTGACATTGCCGCTTTCGGCGTCCAAATCAATACTGACAATCCCGGCATCGGTCAGGGAAGTGAGTTCACCGGGATCCGAGATACCGTCCTGGTCCAGATCCTGCCAGATTTTTACATTGGCAAATTCAGTGTCTTTTGCATCAAACACGGCATCGCCATTGCTGTCCAGGTCAGACAGCGCGTCAAAACCATCGGCGGCTAATGAACCATCGGCTTTTACGGTATCCACGCCAAAGAGTTCAGCGCCGGTATCAATGGTGCCGTTACCATTACGGTCGAGGACAATAAAGCCATCGTCCGCGCTGACCCAGCCGGTGCCGGTCTTGACGCCATCGCCATTATGGTCAAACAGGACGGTGCCATCAACGCCGGTGGTTTCAATGCCGTCGCCATCCATGTCTATCGCCAGCGGGTCCCGGCGGGGAGCCCAGTTTTTGGCCTGGCCCCATGGACCATTAATTTGTTGGTCAAGGAGGATAGAACGATGCGACCATCTGTAAACCCTGTCAACCATTATAGCCCCTATACCGTCCGGGAGGGCTAGGCCTGTAGGTAAGGTATTTAGTAATGAATCAATAGCTTCCCCAGCCTTGGCTCTCTCTTCAGCTGAATCAATTTTACCATCACGCGATGCTTCCCTTAGGCTAGAAAATGCGCTAGATAAGTTTTTGATTTTGCTGGCAGCAGGTGCGATTTTTATGGCGCCTTTAACAAGGCTGTCAACAGTAGCATTACTCATATTTGTACACTCCTTTACTTGTATTTATTGATTAAAAGATTAATCTTCTCTCGATCTTTGGAAGGATCCTTCTTTATAAGCCAGTGTGAAAATTGAAATGAATCCATTCCTGTGAATGATTTTTTGTGGCTATTGATTGGAATGTAAGGGTCTGCCCCATATTCAATTAATTTTTCAATAACCCGATATTGCGAAAATAAAATTGCGGTATTCAATGAAGACAGACCATCAGAATCAGGCTCATTAACATCACACCCTCGCTCTATCGCTGATTGGTTCTCTTCCATAAAAAGTTTGTCATTATGATATTTCCAGGTTGTATCCCTTCACAAGGTAGACAATCAATGGCGAGTCGAACTCAGAACTTTCAATATGGCAATTGCTACCATCAACAAATTTAAAACCCGGAAGGTAATAAACCTCTTTTTCACACCCGACTAAAAACAGCAATAAAACAAAAAATAATAGGCGCCTGTTCATAATAAAACTTACCAACGTTTCCATACAAACATTTTATGTTTTTTTAAAATCATAATTTTTCTGTTATGACCATAACATAATTTACCATTTTCATTCCAGTTTTGTCATATCCAGATAAATTATCTTCGGGTAAATGGGTAATAGTTCCCTTCTTCAAAGTAAAGGGCGCCCTGTTCTTGCAGTATTTACCGTAATCGTTGGCATATCAACCCGCCTTGATTTCCGTTACGACACCATGTTCAAATCGAACCGTAAATTTCCTGACGACCCCGCCTGAATATTGGGAGGGGTTTCGGAAATCTATCTCTATTTTGCTGTCATCGGGGTCAGTGCATTGCGCCCTCATTACGCGCATCGGGTTAGCTCCTCTTTCCCACTTCCTCGGATCAGCCTTTACTGTATAAATGCCACCGCCACCGGCAAGGAACGCCTCGGCAGGCCACATGCCCTTGACCACCACCCGCTTATAAATCGATTCACGAAACGCTTCCCGAAAGCACTCCGAATCCTCGGCATACCTTTTGTCAACCAATTTTTTATGGTCCTCTTGCGTTACACGCATATTCCGCTTTCCACATGTCCCTTTAGGGGGTCCTGAAACAAAAAACGCCGACTCAAACCCGGAAAATTCCCCATCAATATCCTTGATATTAATCATCGCTGTATATTTTCCCGGCTCCAGGTAGACCTTGCCAGCGATAAGCCTCAGCGGATTTGGGCCATATCCATACCTTGATACAACACCACCAGAATCTACTAAGGAATGAATGACGCATTGGCGTATGGTTGCCTTAATGAACTATGCGATCAAGGGAAAGTGGTTCCCAAACCACAAGAAAACGGCAGGGGCGGCTGGGCTTTATCGGAGGCCGAATATGAATGCCGTAGAGATGATGTTTAGGGACTATTGTATCTAATAACCTTTTTTAGGAGCATCATGGTGCCACGGGTAACGATGATTTTGGTTTAGCAGGCGACGCACCAAGGCTTACTTAGATGGCGTAAACACCAACAGGGGATGACGGTCTGCTCAACTGCCTCTGGGAAAAGGTCCCCAATGAAACCGGAGAACCGTATTAGACCAAACAAGGGACCGCGCGCACCCCGCGGTCTCCCTGTAGACAGCCTCTCAAAACAACTGTCAGGCGGTTTGCCAGGCAGCCGCAATAACCGACTGTAGCTCATCCTTAACGTCTTGAGGAACCACACTACCGGCACCACTGGGCACACTGTATGACGCCATCGCCGAAACCAGTTGTTCAACCTGGTTATTGAGCAATTCAGATGCGCCAGCTTCTATACTGTCCAGTTGGTAGTTGGTATTGCTGTACCAGTTATTGACGGTAACCTGGTCGTCGGTGCCTGCGACGGTGATTTGCAGGTTATTGCCACTGCGGCTAAACCACAAATCCTCAATAGAGACATCATCAAACTGAGCCACATCAACGCTGTCTGCCCGAGTATCGTAGTTGTTGATGGTGTCCGCACCGAAACCAGCACCAAACTCATAGGTGTCACTGCCGGCACCACCGTCAAGGGAGTCGTTGCCAGCACCCCCGCGTAAGGTGTCATCACCATTATAGCCATACAGACGGTCGTTCTCATCACCGCCATTGAGGGTGTCATCGCCATTATCGCCATAGAGTTTATCGTTCCCATCGCCTCCATTGAGGGTGTCATCGCCATCACCGCCAGAGAGTTTATCGTTCCCATCGCCGCCGTTTATCACGTCATCGCTGGCATAACCGATTAGGGTGTCATTGCCATCGGTGGTTTGCAATACCTTCGCTTTGACCGTATCCACATCCCAGCTTGTGCCATCGGCAAACTCGATCGCGTTCAGCGTAGAACCGCCCGCCCCATCGTCCTCAAAGTAGTTCGATACCGTAATCACTTCACCGGTACTGCCAATGGTCAGATACAAGTCGTTACGGCTACGGTGCCGACTACGGTGCCAACTACGGCTGGCCGTGACATCGCTGGCGGCAATGCCCTCCAGAAAGCGCAGTACGTCGTGGCGGTCCGTACCGGTGTCATAGTGGGACACCGTGGTGTTGCCATCGCCCGAACCGAACAGGTAGGTATCGTTACCGGCACCGCCGTCAAGGGTATCCCCAGTGCCAGCGCCCCCGCGCAGGGTGTCATCGCCATCACCGCCATAGAGGGTATCACGGCCATCACCGCCATCCAGGGTGTCATTACCGGCATCACCATAGAGGTGATCACGACCATCACCGCCATTGAGGGTGTCATCGCCATCCTGCCCCCGGATATTATCGTTCCCATCGCCGCCGTTTATCACGTCATCGCTGGCAAAACCGATGATGGTGTCATTGCCATCGGTGGTTTGCAGTACCTTCGCCTTGACCGTATCCACATCCCAGCTTGTGCCATCGGCAAACTCAATCGCGTTCAGCGCACGACCGCCCGTCCCATCGCCGGAGAAGTAGCGCCATACGGTAATCACTTCACCGGTACTGCCAATGGTCAGACGCAAGTCGTAACGGCGGCTACGGCTGGCCGTGACATCGCTGGCGGAAATACCTTCCAGAAAGCGCAGCACATCGTTGCGACCCGCCCCGGTGTCATAGTTGACGATGGTAGTGTTGCCGTCGCCCGCACCGAACTCATAGGTATCATTACCAGCCCCGCCGTCAAGATAGTCATTGGCACCAGCGCCTCCGCGCAGGGTGTCATCGCCATTATCGCCATAGAGGGCATCACGACCATCACCGCCATTGAGGGTGTCATCGCCATCACCGCCAGAGAGTTTATCGTTCCCATCGCCGCTGTTTATCACGTCATCGGTGGCAAAACCGATGATGTTGTCATTGCCATCGGTACCCTGCAGTACCTTCGCTTTGACCGTATCCACATCCCAGCTTGTGCCATCGGCAAACTCAATCGCGTTCAGCGCATGACCGCCCGCCCCATCGCCGTGGAAGTAACCCCATACCGTAATCACGTCACCGGGACTGCCAATGGTCAGACGCAAGTCGCTATAATGGCTACGGCTGGCCGTGACATCGCTGGCGGCAATGCCTTCCAGAAAGCGCAGCACATCCGTTCGTTCGGCAGCGGTATCGCGGTTTCTGATGGTGGTATTGCCATCGCCCGAACCGAACAGGTAGGTGTCGTTACCGGCACCGCCGTCAAGGGAATCGCTGCCAGCGCCCCCGCGCAGGGTGTCATCGCCATTCCCGCCAGAGAGGGTATCACTACCATCACCGCCATTGAGGGTGTCGTTACCACCCTCTCCGTAAAGCCTGTCATCACCCTCTCCACCGGACAGCGTATCGGTGCCACCACCACCCCATATGCTGTCGTTACCCGCGCCACCGTTTATCACGTCATCGCTGGCATAACCCTGTATGAAGTCATCGCCATCGGTGCCCTGCAGTACCTTCGCTTTGACCGTATCCACATCCCAGCTTGTGCCATCGGCAAACTCAATCGCGTTCAGCGCATAACCGCCGGCACCATCACCAGAGAAGTAATTCCATACGGTAATCACTTCACCGGTACTGCCAATGGTCAGATGCAAGTCGCTATAGCTACGGCGGGCCGTGACATCGCTGGCGGCAATGCCTTCCAGAAAGCGCAGCACATCGTGGCGGTCCGCCCCGGTGTCATGGTTGAACACCGTGGTATTGCCATCGCCCGCACCGAACAGGTAGGTGTCGTTACCGGCATCGCCAGAGAGATAGTCGTTGGTCCCAGCGCCCCCGCGCAGGGTGTCGTTGCCCGCACCGCCATAGAGTCGGTCGTCCCCATCACCGCCATTGAGAGTGTCATCGCCATTCCCGCCAGAGAGTCGGTCGTCCCCATCACGGCCAATCAGTAAATCATGACCATCTTGACCATAGATATGGTCATTGCCGGCGCCAGCATCAATAATATCGTTGCCGTCCATCCCATGAATACGGCTGCCATTATCGCCATCAAAAATAATCTCATCGGCGTTGGTGCCATTCAGGTTGCCGTTGGTACTGATAACGTTGAATTCTTCCAGCAAGGCAGTAATAGCGGCCTCGTCTTCGGCATCACCGGCTTCATCGGCCTCATCGGCTGCATCGGCTGCATCAGCTGCATCGGCATCATCGGCCTCATCAATCCAGGTCTTTAACAGCGTAGTACCCTCCCAGCCAGCGTTGTAAAGGACTGTGCCCTGGTAGCGCACCAGTTCAATCAGATCCGCAAAGGTGTTGATGGAATCCGTGCCACGGCGGGTTTCCAGCAAATCGTTCATGTCGCTGAAGTCGAAGCTGACTTCATCGGCGTCACTGATCACCAGGGAGATTTCATCGGTATAGTCAGCCAGGCGGGTTTGAATGACCAAATCGCCATAGACTGACTCTTTTAATTTCTCATAGCTTTGCGTCAGCAAGTCAATTTGTTGCTCGGTCAACGGGACAAAAGCACGCTTCGGTGGTTTTGTCCTAATCGTGCCGCCCACTGAACTGCTCGCGCTGTCGCTCGTATCGGACCTCCAGATAAAGGCAATTCTTTGTCCGGTGCCCGTCAAAACGCTATCCTCATCCTCTTCATCTTCACCCGCTTCAACAGTCACAAACTGCTCACCGTTAAACCTTTCCAACACGGCAATCATCCCGGTAATTTTTTCCTGCCGCGCCATCAAGGCTCCCTTCTCGGCCAGTTTCGATGTATCGGCGAGAACCAACGTGGTATCTCCACCGCTACTACCAGCGGGGACGTGTCTAAAGACGGCGGGGTCAAAGTCGGAAGGCTCCTGCCCGGGGAGCATATAAAAGAGTGCGAGGTCGTTTGCCGTCGCCGTCTCAATACTGGTTTGCAGGGTGGAAGTGCCCGCCCAGGCTTCCACCAGACTATCCAGCAGGCCGCGTTGCCCGGTATAGGTGGTCTGCTCAGCGTAGTTGCTCACAATGGCGGCAAGCGAAGATGACAGGCTCATCGCTTCCCGCAGGTCTCGAACCATACCAAAACCGCGACTCTCCGGAAGCCCGGCGGCTTCTTCTGTTAACGAAACGCTATCGGTAAATTCCCGGTAGAACGGGTTATGGGCAAGGTCGAGATTAACCGTGCTTCCTTCGGTGCCATCAACGGTTAGATGGGCGGCGGCGGCCGATTGCACGTTGCCATTGCCCAGATTGACATTGCCGCTTTCGGCGTCCAAATCAATACTGACAATCCCGGCATCGGTCAGGGAAGTGAGTTCACCTGTATCCGAGATACCGTCCTGGTCCAGATCCTGCCAGATTTTTACATTGGCAAATTCGGTGTCTTTTGCATCAAACACGGCATCACCATTGCTGTCCAGGTCAGACAGCGCGTCAAAGCCGTCGGCGGCTAATGAACCATCGGCTTTTACGGTATCCACGCCAAAGAGTTCAGCGCCGGTATCAATGGTGCCGTTGCCATTACGGTCGAGGACAATAAAGCCATCGTCCGCGCTGACCCAGCCGGTGCCGGTCTTGACGCCATCGCCATTATGGTCAAACAGGACGGTGCCATCAACGCCGGTGGTTTCAATGCCGTCGCCATCCATGTCTATCGCCAGCGGGTCCCGGCGGGGAGCCCAGTTTTTGGCCTGGTTCCATGGACCATTAATTTGTTGGTCAAGGAGGATAGAACGATGCGACCATCTGTAAACCATGTCAACCATCATAGTCCCTATACTGTCCGGAGTGGCAGCGCCTGCAATCAACGTTCCAGCCAGGCCGAGTCTGAAGATTGGAGGTAGGATCAAGAAACTTAGTAATATATCAATAGCGGCTGCAGCTTCAGCTCTCTTTTCAGATGTATCCAGCCCAGCTTCAGCTCTCTTTTCAGGTGTATCCAGCTCACCATCACCATCACTATATACTTTATCTAAGGCAACAAATAATTTACCTACAGACCATGTTGTATGTGCGTGACCCAGGTTTGTATTTAATTCCCTTAATTGACCCGGGTCTAATTTAGCCAAAGCTTGCTTTAATTTATTTAAGTTACTGACTATATTAGAAAAGTTCAAGTTCATATTTTCGCGCTCCATATTTTCGCGCTCCATATTTGTGTACTCCATATTTGTGTACTCCTCTACTTGTATTTATTGATTAAAAGATTAATCTTCTCTCGATCTTTGGAAGGATCCCTCTTTATAAGCCAGTGTGAAAATTGAAATGAATCCATTCCTGTGAATGATTTTTTGTGGCTATTGACTGGAATATAAGGGTCTGCCCCATATTCAATTAATTTTTCAATAACCCGATATTGCGAAAATAAAATTGCGGTATTCAATGAAGACAGACCATCAGAATCAGGCTCATTAACATCACACCCTCGCTCTGTCGCTGATTGGATATCTTCCATAAAAAGTTTGTCATTTGATATTTCCAGGTTGTATCCCTTCACAAGGGAGACAATCAATGGCGAGTCGAACTCAGAACTTTCAATATGGCAATTGCTACCATCAACAAATTTAAAACCCGGAAGGTAATAAACCTCTTTTTCACATCCGACTAAAAACAGCAATAAAACAAAAAATAATAAACGCCTGTTCATAATAAAACTTACCAATGTTTCCATACAAAAATTTTATATTTTTTTTAAATATCATAATTTTTCCATTATGACCATAACATAATTTACCATTTTCATTCCAGTTTTGTCATATCCAGATAAATTATCTTCGGGTAAATGGGTAATAATTCCCTTCTTCAAAGTAAAGGGTGCCCTCTTCTTGCAATATTTACCGTAATCGTTGGTATATCAATCCTCCTTGATTTCCGTTACAACACCATGTTCAAATCGAACCGTAAATTTCCTGACGACCCCGCCTGAATATTGGGAGGCGTTTCGGAAATCTATCTCTATTTCGCTGTCATCGGGGTCAGTGCATTGCGCCCTCATTACGCGCATCGGGTTAGCTCCTCTTTCCCACTTCCTCGGATCAGCCTTTACTGTATAAATACCGCCGCCACCTGCAAGGAACGCCTCGGCAGGCCACATGCCCTTGACCACCACCCGCTTATAAATCGATTCACGAAACGCTTCCCGAAAGCACTCCGAATCCTCGGCATACCTTTTGTCAACCAATTTTTTATGGTCCTCTTGCGTTACACGCATATTCCGCTTTCCACATGTCCCTTTAGGGGGTCCTGAAACAAAAAACGCCGACTCAAACCCGGAAAATTCCCCATCAATATCCTTGATATTAATCATCGCTGTATATTTTCCCGGCTCCAGGTAGACCTTGCCAGCGATAAGCCTCAGCGGATTTGGGCCATATCCATACCTTGATACAACACCCCCGAAGTCTACTCTTGAAAAAACACGTTTCCCGTGTTCATCAAGTAAAGAAATATCAACCGTGGCCGGCATATTTATATTCCCGGGAGCACCAAAAAATTTTCTAATAGCCTGATCTCCATCTTTAGCTTTAGAAGTGAACGAAATTCCTACTCTATATGCACAAGGGTGGTCCACCTCAATCTCCAAACGCTTTTGTCCCTGCTCAAACACGAATGGTTTCGTGTAACGTGGCGTGCCAATAGAACAGGCCGAGACCGACAGAAAACAGATTACTAAAACCCAGATGCCCGGACGCAGGACAAATCGCAAATGCAGTTTTTCAATATCCATAACCTACTCCAACTGGCTTGAATCACCTTGAAACCAACGACGTCGTCATCACGAAGAATTTCCATTGTTCTTGAGAACAATAATTATCCACAATAATGGGCATGTCAATCCTCCTTGATTTCCGTTATTCAACCATTCAAGGATGCAATATCCGGACTAAAACGACTTTTATTGTATCTACGCCTCCCCAATACACCTGAGATAGGCTTCTTCAAGGCTGGTGGTTTGATAACGCTCACAGCACTGCTCCGGCGAACCGTTAAAACGCAGTCTGCCTTCATGTAAAATGATAATACGGTCGCAGATGGGATCTATATCCGCAAGTAAATGGGTAGTAAAAAACAACGTCACTTGTTGCTCCTTCAAACCAGGTAAATATCGTTTTAAATACGCCCTGGCTTTCGGGTCCAGACTGCTCATGGGTTCATCAAAGACTAACATAGGCCGTTGACTGAGCAGGCTTGCAGCCAGACCTAACTTCTGCGCCATACCTTTGGAATATTGCCTGACAAATTTTTTTAACGCGGAAATGTCCAAATCCAGGACCTCAAATATCCGTTTTATATCCTTATCTTTTAGTTGAACGCTATTCAGTTCAGCCATATAGGCAAGAAAATTTTGCCCTGTCAGATAGTGTGGCGGCAGAAATCTTTCCGGTAAAAATGAAAGCGCCTTTCTTGCGGACGTTTCTTTATGGGACCTGCCAAAAATTTCAATACGACCTTTATCAACACTGATAAAATCCAATATCACCTTGATTAGTGTCGTTTTTCCGGCACCGTTAACCCCAACAAGTCCGACATATTCGCCCTTACTGATAACAAACTCAATATCCTTCAATACCGGGCAATCCCTGTAGGTCTGGCTTATTTGTTGGACCTTAAGTGCAGTAGTCGACATACTTCAAAAGATTGACGAATGTTTTATCGCGGCTAACAAAATACCAGCGCCTGCAAGACAGGATAAAAAATCCCCGTCATCCATTTACCCTCGGGTAAACGGGTACTTTTCAAACGTCAAGCGAACGAAGTCCTAATATAAAAAAACCTGCCCGCAATCCTGAGCATCATCAAAGATATCATAGATATCGTTATCCGCCTCCGTCCCGGCGGTATTGCCCGAGGAAGTAGCGTCCATGGTCGTAGTACAATTAGCAAACTGTGGCGCGAAATTAACAGTAAAGACCGGGGCGGCGGCGGTTAAACGTAACACCCCGGTATTCGGCATACCATCATCAATCTTGACATCCAGTTCCCGGGCAATATTGACAGGAACATTGCGCCCCATATGCAGATTCAAACGAACCGTACCGGCGCCAGTATAACCATCGTTTCGCGTCAGGATTAACGGCCCGTTAAATGCATTGACCGGAGCAACATCTCTATAAGTGGCTTCACTGGCTGGAACGGCTGTCGCCGGCGAAAAACCACCTCCAAGAAAATTAGATTTGGCCAGTTGCTCCCAAACTGCCGCCGCCTCCTCCAGATTATTGTCGATACGACCATTGCCGACTCCCCCGGGGGAAGGGGTCGTATCTGGCAAAAAGACCTGTACACCCAATGCCGCAGAAGCCCGGGCCGCAGGAAAATCACCCGGGATCCGACGGTAACGATCAATAAAACCATAATAAGCGGCTTGAACCCCCGAATTCTGGTCAGCCAGATTACGCACCCGCGCACTGTTGATCAATTCCTGTCCCTTTAAGATGCCTCCTAACAGTAATCCAATAATCACCAGGACAATGGCAATCTCAACCAAAGTAAAACCTTTCTGTTGTTTTATTTCCATATACAATTTTCTTCTCCTTAATGGTTTCAGTACTATTTTACCAAAATCCCGGGTCTTGGCAGATCAAGAAGGCCCGGTATTTTAATGACCGCAAGTTGGCAAACCGGCGGACAAATTATCAGCAGACATCGTTAATACTTTTAATAGTTCAAATACCAGGCCAACCTGGTAATAACCCGGAAAATCCAGACTGTCTTAATAAAGATTATGGGTAACATATGTATCCCTGAATATCACAAAACTTACCCCAACTCTTCTAAAATAGACGGGCATTCTGGTAACCCCGTGAACGAAGACAATCGCCATTTTCTAACGTCCCCGGGTCGGTTGCATGGCCGGATTTTATCGCCAGTAATTATTTGCAATAGCAATGGTTTTAAACTCTATGGCTACCAGCTCCGCGGCATACATTAACAGTTCAGGATCGTCCTGATATTCCGCCCTGACAGCCTGCTTGATCTCTGAAGACTGCTGAATGGTGCCGATGGTTTTTCTGACGATCTTAATCGCCAGCATTCGCCCTTCAAGCGGCGTTTTGGTAATCAGGCTCGGCATGTAATCGTCGGTGCTTTTCATATCCGCGGCATGAACGGCCTGGATAAACCCGATTGACAAGAAAGACAACAGCAATATTGCTTTAATATTATGCATTATAACCCTCCAACTAACCCCAGGTGATTAACAACATAAATTTTTGTGGGGGCAAACAAAAATTCAACGCTCAATCAAAAAGCGGCGCGATGATAGACAAACTAATTGTGTTTACCTGTTAACCTCGCACCTGAAATGCGTCAAAACGTAACTCCGCCGCACCAGCCAGGTTGCAAAATCCAAAATTTCCTTGTAATAACTCTTGTGCCTTGTCCATTCCCCCTCCTGCCTGCAAAACAAGGATACATGCTATCGGGATTATCCACTACAAAAATTTGTCAGTCATTTCTCTCTTTTCTGGATGCATTTCAGATAGTGAAAACCCGCCACCAACCGCGTGGGTGGCTGACTCGGACCGGAACGACAAAACGGCCCGTTTCGACTTCCAGATACACCCGATCAACCCGCTTCGAAAAGCCAACCGGGGAAATGCTTCGTATTGATGATTCGGGACAGTCAGGTGAGGGGGAATACAACATCGATCAGAGTCGACTCTTTATACGTCCAGAATGTTTATTCATCGTCTGCTTTCAAGCAGTTCCCTAAACGCAACAGGCAGGATATGACGCGCTTTTTTCGTAAGGGTTGCCTCATTTTTCTGCCAGAGGATACCAAGGTAGACCACCGATAAACCAATCGCCGTCAACGCAATCGGGAACAGCCAGCTATTCTCAAACACATTCCGTGCCAGATGCGTTAAATAACCGGCACAACCCAGCGCACCAAATACAATAAATACGCGGCGCACCAAAAGCGCGCCGACGCCGATCATCAGAAGATTCACGCAGAAATACAGGAACTTTGTAAACTCGCTGTCGGAATCGAGCAGAGACAAACCGCACCAGAAGGTGATCACCCCGACAATATACAGCCAGAAGGCGTAATCCGCGTAATTTCTCGATCTGATATCCACCCAGAACGCCAGACCAATCATCAGCAGACCACTGTAAACGGAAACCAGTTTGCGCAACTCCCATACGAAGTCACCCCCCGAGAGCATCTCCGTAATATCCATACTCATATACCAGAGCGTCACGGCGATGGGCATGGTCAAAAAAGGATATTTATATTTTCGGGCGATAATCAGACCGGCAATTAACGTGCCAAACTCCATATACAACCAGTGCCATTTGATACGACGATGATAATCCTGATACGGGGTGTCGTCCGGCCACACGCCCAGCATTAACTGTAATCCGTATATGGCAAGCGGAGCCAGTGCGATGACAAAGGTCGCACAAATACCCGCCGGGATGACGTATCCCCTGGCCTGAAATTTTCCCGTCAGGAACAAACCGACGACAGCATAGAATAATGAGACGCCAAATATGCCCGCCCCGCCGAATGACTCCCAGCCGAGGGTCATGAACACGGTCATTGCGCCTATCGCTATTAACCCGCCCAGATAGTAAAGCACATGGGTAAAATCAAACACGGGACCCATATCGGGACGGTTTTTCAGATAAACGAACAATTTAGCGGCCTGTTCCGAAGTCAGGATATTTTCTTCAACAGCCGCTTGCAGATATTTTTCTGTGATTTTCATTTTCGATTTTTATTTTCCCTGTTTCTGCCTGGTCCGTATCTGTTTTCCGCCTCCGCCAATAATGCAAACAGAGGCGACAAGCTATAGATCATAAATCATTTAAGGAAAAAAACCAAAACACGGGGAGGCTCTCAATATTGTACCCGTTTCCGATGCCGCTCCATTTCTGCCAGACGTTGCCGGAGAAACTCCTGCTGGTGCGCGTCGGTGAGCTCCCCGCTTTCCAACAGGCCGCCGATCAATACCATGGCGGCTTCCATCTCCCCCATGTCTTCCAGTACGAAGAGCTCCATATGTCTGGCCCAGTAAGGCACATGGTCACCGGTGGCGTACTTCCGTAACAGACGTGCACACGCGAGTGCCAGGGATTTGTCTTTAATACGGTGTCTCGCAATATAAACAGCATGGGCCATATATTGCCAGCGCTCATCTGGCTTCTCAATAAATCTCTCCCGTATGTATCGCACCATTTGTCTCTGTTTATGCCTGTCCGGTACTTCCGCGTAAAACCGGATCGCGGCAAACAACGGATACGTTATCCTGTTGTCAAGCGCCAGCATTAAATCCAGCCATTGTACAAGCCTGTTGTAATCCAGTTCTTGCAAGGGAATGCTTATACCGGGCTGGTTATCAAATGCCTGTAGCCATAACATGATGACCTTTGCCGCGGCAATGTTATCGTCAAGACTGATCAACCTGATAAACGGTCGGGAGGGCGGGGATGGCAGATCATATCGCTCAACTTGAGAACCGGAGATCAGCGCATGCCAGAGACATTGCAGACACAGCGTGATTAAGAAAAAGACTTTTATCTTTCCGGGGACACGGGACAAAGGACGGGTACGTTTTACATAGAGTCTCATCAAAATTTATAATTCTTTTCTATAGAGATCAAACAACGCCGCGGAGGATAGCAAACAAACATACACAATGGTGTGAACAGGGATTAACCATACCGCAACGGTAGTCTCAGACAGATACACAAGCCATTCCGTTTTCGTGAATTGATGAAGTTCGGGCATGACATAGGCAATAATGTCTAACAGACCGGTCATAAACTGATTCCCGACGGAACCTGAAGCAAGCACGGGAGAATCGCCGATCAATTGAAACACCTCTATTAAACGTGACAATAAATAAAACATCATCACCACACTAAAGGATATCGTAATGCTGTTAAACGAAAATGAACATAACAGACTCAACGCGATAATAATCAAAAGCTCGCAAAACAACGAAAAAACCCATAGTAAAGCGCTGTTGATTGAAACAAACACGCACAGAAAAAATAAGCTTAACAGTACCGTCATGAAGGCAATGAATGAAAACCCGATGTATTTCCCGATAAAGTAGGACGTCCTCGGAAGGGGATGGGAGAGGATCAATTCAATCCCTTTGTCATTAAATTCCCGCCATATACTGCTGATCACAAAAAGACTGATTGTGAACACCGCGAACAATCGCAGGGCTGAAGCCATTATCGCGACTTGCGTGGAGACGCCTTCGGTGATGGCAAGTTCTCCTATAAACAGCGCCAGAATAAAAAAAGCGCTCTCGCCAAGCACTATAAAGATAAAAAATTTATCGCGGACGGCTTCCAGAATAGAATATTTGGCAACGATTAAAAACACGTTATGACTGATGTCGCAAAGCTGTTTTGTGTATATTCGGTTCGCTCCCGGATCACCCCTCCAATAAACAGCAGATCAGGCGATAATCAGGGCAATCTTCCGGCCGCCACCATCCTGTTCATTAATAAGGCAGGTGAAATCCAGATCAATATATCATCATAGCTGATCACACCATCCGTCTCACTGTAATCCCGGTCAATAAACACCTTGTCGGCGTAAATACCCGCATTATAGGTCGTCAACGTTGTAAACCCGGACACCGGATGTCGCGGTGAGCGGTCGTAGTTTTCCACCTCCTGATCATCCTGCTCCGCCTCGTAACGATTTTTACCGTGGGAAACGATAACGGCCACCACGTTGTCAGCAACATCGGGGGATACGTATCCGACACGGTGATCAGCGTAAATATCAATATCGCCCGCCGTACACAGTTCAAACACCACCCCCGCGGTTGCCGAACCACAAGGGGAAACATTGCTCTCTCCAGCGAAATCCGTACTGATCCGGTAGGTAAAGCGATTCCCCCACATATCGTCGCCGTTCACGCGCAAGTCAACCCAGGGCAGGTTGCCTACCGGGGTACGGCAAGTACGGACTGGCGTTGCTCCCAGACGATCTTCAATGCCGTCATTCAGCGTACCGCCCGTGCCGCAATCACCAGTAACGTTGTCCGGACAATCCGGGCAAGGCAGTCGACCATTGATGAGTGCGTGGCCAATCAGAGCCTCGCGTATTTCGGCCAATTGCGTCCGGGTCTGCTCACGGTGGCGCTGCTCAATACCGGTGGCCAGCGGGACCAGCAGGCCGCCCAAAAGCAATCCGATAATCAGAATAACCATGGCCAGTTCAATCAGGGTAAAGCCCCTGTAGCAACCCGTCGTCTTTATCCTGAATATCCTGTGCGGGCGAACGCGGGCATTTGAGTTTTTCCTTAATTTCAAATAAGGATCACGGGTATGAGTGTCACTGCCAAAATACGGTTTGTCCTGTTTCATCATCGGTTTTCCATCATTCCTGCCGCATCGTTCCCTCAAAAACGCAGGACCGCTGAATCGGTCATTGAACGGCGGGTAGCAGGAGGAACCATTTCGCGGGGCAATCTGCCTGGAACTTCACTTGCACAGAAACGGCCACTCACATCATACCCCCGCGCCCCGCTCCGCTCTACACGTCGGCTTGTGTAAAGAGTTCGTCTGCGTAATCTGCGGACAGTCAATTCGAAATCCTTTATGCATTACCCGGATTACCGCCAGCACAGTTCAGTGCCAACAGCGGAGCAACTTGTCGCCACTTTGACACGGTCATTAAAATCAATGGGGTCGCCCGCCGCATTATAGGCGAACGCACGCTTGTCAAACTCATCATCGTCGTTAGCGTTATCCCCTTCATAGTAGGCCTCAAACTCACCACTTGTTCTCGGCGACGGCGTATTGGCCAATACCCTGCCCGAATAAACTATTAACGCGCGAATATTGGCCTGTTCCAGTCCCTCGGCGGGAGGAGTCATCTTTAACTGCAAACAGTCGCTGGCAGCCATACATATCGAAGCGGTTCCGGGAATATCACCGCCAGCGCTATAAGCGATATAAAAATACCGGTGCCATCCATTACGGACAAACCAGCCCGGAATATCATCATCGTCGTCATCGCCCACAGACAACATGTAGAGAATATTCGCCAACCTCAACCGCCCTGTCGCACCAGAACGGATAACCGTTTTCGCGCGACCGATCAAGATATTCTTATCATCATAGTCACGTATTGTCACTGTCGTCGGCGCCACGGTATCATGTTGTCGCAGAGTGGTGTCATATCCCGGGTCGTCACTACAATCACTACCGTAACCAAGACAAACGCTACGCCGTCTGACACCGTCGCTGAATGACTCATCGCTACCACCACCATTTTTACTGCTGATTCTGACACTGACCTCGTATTCGCGTCGCTCAACATAATTAAACGATATCCTGTACTTGTCCCCGCCCGCGATATCATCTCTGCTTCCTCCCCGCAACGCTGTATAATCAAACCAGTGTCCATTGATATCCATACCCTTGTTGGTGATGAGTCCTACGCCGCCGGTATCCTGATTCTCCACAGCATCGCCGATTTCAATAGCGTTCCATACTGACGCCGTTATCCGTCCCGTGGAGTTATACACACGGTATTCGTCCGGGTTGGTAAGTGGGTCGGCTGTCAGCTCGTCCGTTCTTGAAGAGGCGATACGGATGCGATATTGATCGCCAGGGGAAATCATGAAAGCCTCCTTTCCCGCGATACTGACATAACGAATCCTGTCACCATCAAAAGCACTGACCACCAGACCCGCTGAGCCATTATTCAAATTTTCGATCTTGTCGCCACTCCCCACACCGGATTTTTTAAAGTTTCTGGTCGCGTCATAAAAAAATGTGGCATTCGCCGCTGTGGCTCCACCCGACAACACCCCGGCCATGACAGAGACACCGGAACAATTACCAATATCCTTTGTAATCCAGATACACTGACCCGCCGTCTCCGGTACCGACAATGTCCCGAAGCTCCCCGGATTGATCGATGACTCCACGGCATTTGTCAGGCCGTTAAAATAACGTTCCCTGGAGGCGTTGCTTGAGATAGTGCAAAAATTACTGCCCGCATCAGCATCAACGCCGATGCACACCTCATTACCATACGCTCCACCCAGTTGCCAATCCATGTCAAACCCCGTCCTGAATGCGCCACCGGATTCGTGGAAGGCCAACAAACCCCGGCGGGTAGAAATAGCGGCATTCATGGCGACATCGAATCTGGGTAGCTCGTAGCGGTCACCCGCACTGAAGGTATTGTCCTGACCATGACGTAATTCACTTACAGTCAGGCGTCCTTGTTCCACAGCACTGATTCTGCCATAGGCGCCGTCAGAGACATTTCTCAACAGATCACCTGTCCGTACGCCCATCACCGTGAAATTCACACTGTTGTCTTCCAGCGTTAATGGATTGGCGTCGGTATCGGCGCCGACAATGCCGATTCCCGCCCTGATCCGATAGGCATCGCCGTCGCGGAATGTATTATCAACACCGCCTCGCAAAGAATCCACACTCAACCGGGTCGCCGTGACCGTAGTAACAAGACCACTTGATCCATCGCCCACATTTTCAAGGACATCACCGACCCGTATGCCCAGTGTCTGAAAGTCCTTGTTCGTATCTTCCAGAGTACTGCCGTCACTCCCTGACCTCGCCGTTCCGGCAACCGCCAGAGTAGCTTTTATGTCGATGTAGTAATGGTCATTCCTGTCAAAGCGATTTTCTTCCCCCAACTCCATACCACCATCAAAGATCAGCGTGTCGTATCTTCCATGACTACTTTCCATTACCCTGTCAACGATCCCATAAGAGCCATCGGTCAAATTCCACACTATGTCGCCTCTCCTGACACCCCATTCAAAAAAGTCCTTGCGAGTATCCCTTAACACACTTTGATTGTTACCTCTGGTGTGTGTACCGTGCAAACGCCGCACATCCGCCTTGGGGTCCGCAAATGGCCTCAGCCACGGAAAAGCACGTTTGCCTGGAACCGTATCGGTTTCCGTGTGGTAACGCGTCAGCAGATTCGCAAGTTCGCCTGTGGCGCGTTTCTCCACGAGATGGATGAGCTCATCTATCGTGACAAATATCAACTGGTCATTAAAACTGTCCGTCGTATCCGGCGTCTCATCCGAATCAGGATACAGGATAAAATCCTGGTCACGATCCGCGTTGCTGTAATCCACCCCTTCTATCGTCACGCTGTCAAGAAAATGTTCACTATCCGGGGCTGCCGTTGATCTATCCTGTCCCGACAATGCCACACCCGGCGCAATGATCACAAATGCGACACGGTCTGAGATGACACCGCCGGTCCGGTCGCGTACCGTTATCCAGCCATCAGTTTTATCCAGTATGTCCAGCGAAGTGAAAGGGTAGCGCCCGGGGTTGGCGTATACCAGGTTTTCTGATACGGCATACCATAGCACCTCACCGTAAAAATCTGTCGGTCTTATGCCAAGCCCGGTTTTCGGGTTGACACATGGAGTGTCCTGACCCTGCCAGGGCAATTTTCCAAGCAACAGATCAGGATTAATACTGCCTGACGTACAATCGCTTCTGCCGTCATAACCATTCCTGTCACTGTTACGATCCGGATAAGGCAACATACCGGGGTTATCCGGATGTTGAACTGACCAACCCAACAAGGCATATTTTGCTTCCCGCATACTTTCCATATTCACTGCTCCGGGGTCGCCCTGGAAAAGGTTGGCATTCAGTTTCCGGATCAAGACATAGGACGCCCCCGCTACCAGGATCAACATGAACAGCATTATCACAGCACCGGACTGATACCCACGCAACGTTCTAATTCCTTCTTCGCCGTCCATCAAATTCGCCCTGAAACAAAAGGACGTTGCGCCCTCAGAACATCACCGAAAAAATCCACGGGCAACACCAGTGCAACTTTTAACGGTAAAATAATACTTCATTCGTGTTGCGGATCAGGGGTATCGTTGACGATAATGGTGCCGTTCCTGCTGGTAATGACTCTGGACCCTGTCGGCCCGACATCAGCTTTGGTTAGAGTATCATCAACTTCAATATATAGAGGACCTTCATCACCTGGCGCGAAGGTATCACCGTTAATCCAGACCGTATTTTTGCCATCGCTACGGCGCACCATACCTTTCAGCGTGAACATCGTTTCCGGGACAACAGGGACCATAACCTGCTCCGTCAACGGTGCGGATTTTTCCGTTGTGATCTCCTGTGAAACCGATGGGGACTGCCTTAAACTTTCAAGTACCTCGCGATCTTCGGCAGAGGTAAACAGCCTGCCAAAATCAGCGGCATGCACGAGACTCACCGCAAATAAACCCGGAATCAGTAAAAACGACATTTTACAAAGGTATGTTAAATACATCAGATATCGATCATCCCGTCCTCAATATTGATAGTTATCCATTGCAAAGTACAGTTGGCATAAATATTGGCGTGTTCTTTCTCAAACTGCACCCGGTTCCCATTCTGTCGGAACAAGCATTCAGAAAACGTATAAATATTTTCTGTATTTTCATCAAAAACGTTTAATAAATGAAAAAAGTCTCCCTCGTGTAGCAGGCCTATATTAAGTTCCATCTCACTGACGAGTAATTGATAACCATCATAAGTAAGCGGGTATTTCGGGACATACTGTCGCTGCGATTTAATCGCATAACTGAATGACGGAAATTGAATTATCTCATTCGATTTTTTCAATATCTCTATCCAGTCCAGCCTCCTTTCTTTCCCAATAACACCCTGATTATAAAGTTCAAGGAATATCGGATAGTAATCATTCAGCAACGCTATTTCCTGATCAACATCAAGATATCTGCGGCTGACAGCCTGGAATGTGTTTTTATTCTGGAGTAGCTGTTTCTCCATTTCACTACTGAAAGAATAACTGACGCCCACTAATGGCCCACATCCAAACAAACAAAAACAAAGTAAAAGAAAGGAATTTCTTAATACACTCCAGTCTATTTTATCTTTTGCCACAACCATTACTCTGCACTAATGACTGCTCTTATGGAAAAGGACGTCTGTTTGCCTGGCGATACGGCATCACCCTGCAGAACAGCGGAGGAACTGATATCAAGCGGTAATGACTCAATGTTGATCGCCTGCGTTTTTTCCGAAGCATCGAGCGCGTCGACAAATTCATTAACCAGCGCGATTGCGGCACGGTAATCACCGTCAAACGGTTCAATATGCGCCTCAAACGTCGCTATCTGATAATATTTGTCCGCGGTCGCAACAACACTATCAGAAGACAAACTATTATCAGCATACATATTTGCCGGAGTGATTCCAGAATCCGAATTCGGATCGGTGCTGGCAAACCAATTTATTCTATCGACTTTTATAGAGGGAAACTTTTCCAATACCTCTCCCAGAAAAACAAGCGTTTCCAAAGGCGTCTCTTTATATTCTTTTAAGGTCGCCGCCGCGTCGATCGCAATCTTGACCTGAGCCGGGGTAACGGGGGTTTTTGGCATTTTTTCAGCGAGGAGATCATAACGGGACTGATAATAGTCGGTTCTATTTTTAGCTATTGCAATCTCCCGTTTATATATCAGTCCATTGACAAAATTGAAACCACTATAAAGCACACAGAACAAAATCAGATAAACGCTGAAAACGTTCATGGCAGAACGTACGTTATGCATCTTCGCATAGCGCATTTCCCGCGCGGAGGCATAGCAGTTCCCCGGTCGGTTTTTTAACAGATACGATACCAATAAGCGATCACAGAAAGGTACCGCCTGGTCAACACCTGAACCAGCTTCTCCTAATAAATGTTCAGTGCTAAAAAAATGCCATCGTACTGAAGGCATGGTATTCGGTTCTTTCTTCAATTTATTTAACAATGCCCTGTCGGCGATAAAATAAATATCCAGACGCTCGTCATCGGAAGTCAAATGCGGACCTTTCAAATAGCGCTGCGTTTTATTCACTTCATCACTGATTTTCGCCGGGGGGAATGCACTGCCATAAAGGGGAAACTGTGTCAGACGGCTGACCTTCAAGGTCTTTTTCTGGAAGAATGTCTGCCGCAAACCACTCATTGTCTGCATGGTGATAAAAAGCGCGTTATTAGAAATATCCGGTAACGTCCTGATATAAGATTGAAGTAAAAGCGGGAAGGACAATATCCCTGCCAGAGGCACCTTATGCTGCTCCAATAACGCCAGCCATGATTTTATCACCGCATCATTGCCAATCGCCGTAAACAGAAAATGATCGTCTCTGCGTCCTTTTTCTTCACGTCCCTGATTCTGGGCGTAAAAATAAGTGGTATCCTGAAACAGCCTGCTGCGTTTTCGCTCAATCAAGGCCCGCCTGTCCGAACCAGAGACGTGCGGGATCGTGTCTTGTCGAAAATATTCTTCTACTATGTCAACCAGAATATACGCGGGGAAATTTGGCCATTCTTTCAAGTAACGTGCAAAGTTTTTTCTTCCCTCATCGTCATTATCAAACAGATACACCTCATCCGAGGTACCTTTCTGCTGATGAAAAACGGACAATTTATCCGCACTGATAAAAAACACTCGATGCGTAAAAAAATCAAACTTTGATTTGAGTAATGAGATCATAAACCGGCCCCAATACAGAAAACATAATCCAGGCGATAGTCACACCCAGTATTATCGTCATAACAGGCTCGATCATTGCCTGCAAATATTCTATTGATTCCCTGACATCACGTATATAGAAGTAACTTACGTTCAATAAAGATTCTTTCAGCGCACCAGTCGTTTCACCGACCCTTATCATTCTCAGGACTAATGGCGGGAATAAACCTATTGACTCAAAGCTGTCACTTAACGTCTTCCCGTCAGTGATTCTCTGACCAACCTGCCGCATAACTTCCGCCATAGCCCGATTGTCCACAATTTCCTCACCCATGCGAATACAATCTATAATCGTGATTCCCGAAGCATACATAATCGCAAAAAAGTTTGAGAGGCGTGCCAATATTATTTTTTTTAGTATGGCGCCTATAATGGGGAGTTTTAGTTTTATTGAATCACATCTGGTATGAAAATCAGGGCTGGCTTTAACGCCTATGTAGAGACAAAAAATAATACAAATTGGAATTAATAGAATGATATACCAGTAATTGACAAATATATTTGAAATAAATATCAATGCCCTGGTATGCAAGGGCAACTCCTGTCCCGCCATCTTAACGAACTTTAACAACTCGGGGACAAGATACGTCATCAAAAAGAAAACAACCGCCATAACGACTATCCCGACGAAGGCAGGATACATCAACAGCTTTTTTGTTTGCGATACCTGCTCATCCTGAAATTTCAGACTCTCTCCAAGCTTTTTAAATATCTGGCCCATCTCGCCTGACTGTTCCCCCACACGAATCAGACTGATGAACAAGCCACTAAACACAGATTTAAATTGTGCCATTGATTCGGACAGGGTTTTCCCTCCCTTGATATCCTCTATTATCACATTGATAACTTCCACCAACCTGGGGTTATCAGCACTGTCTCTCAAGTCCTGCAAGCTATCCAGTATAGGGATCCCCGCCTGGGAAGTCTGTTCAAGATGGAAACAGAACGTGATCAAATCCCTTTTCTGTATCGCTTTAACAAAAACAGTATTTACGTTTAACCTGGATTCTTTATAGTTAATCAGGTCAAATCCGAGTCTGTTTAAACGTGTCTCCAGGTCAGCGATATTCATTGCTTCAATCTGACCATTATGAATACGGCCTTTCTCATCCATGGCCTTGTATTTATAAAAATACATGTTCAGTCCGTCTTTAATTTGGTGGTTAAATCAACAACTCGCGATATTTCCAGGACACTGGTCTTACCCTCTAAAACGAGGTCTGCGCCAACATCAGCCAGTGTTCTGAAACCCCTGGACAGGGCCATCCTCAACAATTCCCGCTGTGTCCCGTTACGGGCAATTAACTCATCCATATCCGGGTCAATACGCACTATTTCCTGTAGCGCCGTACGACCGGCATAACCCTGATTATCACATTGCGGACATCCTGTAGATCTGTAAATCTCGCGTCCGTCCGTTGTGTTTAACCCCAATAAATGACGTTCCGGACTATCGGGAGAATGCGCTTCTTTGCAGGCCCGACAGAGGATACGTACCAATCGTTGCGCGATAATGCCAATGATGTTACCGGCAATGATGTCCGGCTTTACCCCGATATCCAGCAGCCTCGGAATAGAACTCAAAGCGGAATTGGTGTGCAATGTGGAAAATACGCGATGGCCGGTCATGGCCGCTCTGAAGGCCATACTCGCCGTATCCTCGTCCCTGACCTCGCCAACCAGGATGATATCCGGGTCCTGACGCATCATCGAACGTATACCGTTAGCAAAATCAAGCCTGGAGGTGTTGTCCACAGAAGTCTGCCGGATCATGCTGGTTGGATACTCAACCGGGTCTTCCAACGTCATAATATTGACCGACTCGGTATTCAAATAACCCAGAATTGAATACAATGTCGTTGTCTTGCCGCTACCGGTCGGACCGGTAACCAGAACAATACCCTCTGGCCGGGCCATCATTAACTTCAACGTATCAAGGGCATCCTGTTTCAAACCCAGATTATCTATTGAAACCACGCCTTTCTGCCGATCCAGTACACGAAGAACAATATTTTCCCCATGCACAGTGGGTAATGTTGAAACCCGAAAGTCAACCAGGCGGCCGGATAATGACAGAGAAATCCGGCCATCCTGTGGCGCCCGTGACTCGGCAATATCCATACCGGACATCACCTTCAAACGAACAGCGATAGCTGACCAGTAATCCTTATGAAGGCTCCTGATCTGTCTTAATACGCCATCAATACGATAGCGAAAACGCAAAAACCCCTCTTCCGGTTCAAAGTGAATATCCGATGCATTACGCTTGACCGCATCTGCCAACAGGGCATTGACAAGACGAACAACCGGATGACTATACTCATCCGCTTCGATATCCAGACTACGATAGTCAATCTCGCCGGTTTCAATCTCATGCAAAATACCACTGACCGATAATTCAAAACCGTAAAACTGATCAATCGCCTTTCCTATTTCCGCTTTTCCAGCCAGTACAGGAACCAATTCAACACTACCGCCAAGACAGGCATTAATTTGATCCAAAACGGAAATATCAAGTGTATCTGCCATGGCTACGGTCAGAAGCCGTTTATCTGGATCAAAAGTCAATGGCAATACATGCAGGCGCCTGGCCATTTCTTTCGGGATCATTGAAGCCGCTTCACCATCAGCGACGACGCTATTCAGATCGACACTGTCCTGCCAGAGCATGCCCCCGATAACATCCTGGATAATCGCCTCGGTAGCGAAACCAAGCCGTACCAGAATTTTATCCAGGCGCTCCCGACCCTTCTTCTGCTCCGTGAGGGCGATCTCTATCTGCGCATGAGTCATTACTCCTTTACTAACCAGGATTTCTCCAAGCCGTAAATGTTGCTTTTGTGTATTCTTCACGAGTCTGACTCTCTGAGCCTGCCAAGTACGACAATACGTTTTTTTACGGACACAAGATCAAACTGTGTAATGCCCGATCGAGCCAGATCGAGCGCTTTTTTGTAGTAATCCAGGGCGATCGTATACCTGGTCAGTCGATCCAGGCTTACCGCAAGGTTAAACGCATAATTCGGATTGGACGTATCAAGCTGATAAGATTTAAAAAAAGCCTGCTGTGCCTCAGGCCAGCGTTCCTGCTTCGCGTAGAGATTGCCTAGGGAAAAATAGAGCCAGGGCGCATCACTATTTTCCTTCAACAAGAATTTTATTGCCCCCTCATCCGCAACGGGGTCAATATTACCGGACAAATTGATCAAGGCATTCAACGCCACAGCATCCCCCGGGTTTAACTCCAACAGTCTGACGTAATATCCATAGGCACCGGCCCGATCTCCTTCATTGACAGCAATGGCAGCCAGTCCTAAAAGTGAATCCCGATCGCCGGGCACCTTTTCCAATACTTCCCGGTAAAGCGTTTCGGCGAGGGCATATTGCCTTGATTGATAGGCGGCATAGGCGCGCCCGACTGTAATACCGTGTTGTTCCGGTACTGTTCTTTTACGGGTGCCGATTGATTCAAGATCGCTGAACTTTTCAAATGCCGTTCGTGCGATCAACATTGTTTCTTCAGGGACAACGGCATGGTCTGTCCGCGTTTTTTCAGTTTTCTCCACCACATTAGTGACCGGGTCCGACGCTAATCCTCCAGGGTCCTCGTTCACTGGCGTCTCAAGTACATAGTGTCCCGCGTCGGCAACACTGCCTCCGGCGTTCACTTCCTCTCCCGACACCACATTCCCCTCAGGCGACGGGGCGTTATTGAGCCGGAAACTATCAACCACCATGTGCTTTGGTATATCACGGACAACCGGCGTAACCGAGAAATAATAGAACAACGCAAATGAACCTGCGGCAAGAAAGACCAGAATTACCGGGACAAACCATCTGTACACGCTGGCATTCTGATCAGCGACACCGGTAGAAAAAACCGTCCTGGCGACTACCGGAGTGACGTTACAGCCATTTTTTCCGGCATCTTTGGAAAGCTGCCCGGCGGGCATGTCAGGCCGGGTTTCTTCAAGCACATCACTCTCTTGAGTGCCCTCGTAAAACGTTCCATTAAACGTACCGGAAGACGGCTCTGAAACGTTTTCTGCAGTGAGCGCATCGGCCGTTACCGCACCTTTGGAAGAGACACTCTCCCCGTTCTCTTCAATTGATAAATCGTCGTGCCGGCCAGCGCCTGCCAGTTCAAAAAAAGGTTCGGTCTCACCATTATTTGAATTTAGTACTGTGCCGGCGTCACCCGCTTCTTTCGCCAGATTTTCTGATGCGCGTTTTTTTTCCTTTTCAGCCTTCTTCAAGGCTTCCAGCAAAAGACTCATCGCTAATTACTCTCTTTCGAATCGGCGCTTAAGACTGAAACATCTCGCAAATATCTTTTGTACAGATCAAGATCCGTTTCAATGCTCGGGGTATTGACTATCAAAGGCTGCAAAAAGATCACCAACTCTGTCTTCTGATCATTGATCGTCCTTTCCTTGAATAAGACACCGATCAACGGTAGCTTTTTTAACCCGGGCAGCCCTTTATCATCATCGGCACGCCGGTTCTGCATCAAACCACCCAATACCCCAATCTGACCATCTTGCAGCCTTAGTATGGATTCCATCTCCCGTATCTGAATTTGTGGTACCGGGTTGGCTTGACCATCAGAACCAACCCGGATTTCAGGATTAGGATCATTTACAAAACGTGCCACACTGGAGATAGTCGGGCGAACATTGAGGACTACTTCACCGCCAGCGCTAATCTGCGGCGTCACCGCCATCACAATCCCCACGGGGACAGTCTGGGCAGTAGTATCAATTGAAGTAACGGGCTCACCACCGGCCACTGTAGATGGCGTTAATTCGGCATCAACTTCAAAATAGACAATGTTTTCCACCACTTTCAGAATGGCCGTCTGGTTGTTGAGCACCATCAATTGCGGACTGGACAAAATCCGGGTATCGCCAAACTCATCCAGCAAGCGCACAGTCGCGATCAAACGTTCATCGCGAGAGAGATTCGGATCAACATAGGACAGTACAAAGGAACTTTCCACGCCCACCGGCCTGCTGGTCAACGTCGTGGAAGTAATATCAAAGCCCGCCTTGCCGTCCCGGGTGATCAGTGCCCAATCCACCCCCGCCTGATAATTTTCGTTCAAAGTCACTTCGGCGATCATGACCCGGATCAGTACCTGTCGCTTGACGCTCGCCAGACTCAAGTCGAGAAAGGCCTGAACGGCGACATGCTGACTTGCGTTAGCACGTACCGTTAACAAACCCGATTCCGAAGCCGCGACAACTGCGTTATTACTGCTATCCCCGGCCTTTACGCCTATGATAGCGGAGACATTTTCGACCAGGGTTTCCCAAAAATGGTGAACCGACCTTCCTTTGATATCGGTCATTGAGTTATTACTACCGCTACCACCGCCGCTGCTGGCAGAAGTAATTTGTGTAGCAATAGTGTTGGTATTTCCAGTCTCTCTGGACATGTTGACATAATCAACCTTGTAAGTATGCAAATACGGCATATCTCTGGTGATGCTGAGACTGGCACCATCGTATTCATAGCGCAAAGCAACCTGGCCGGAAATACGCTTCAGTATCTTTGGCAGGGTCTGATCAACGGCATTGATGGTAACATTACCGGTGATATCGGGATGAATATCGACATTGATTCTTGCTTCTCTCGCCAACGCGAAGAGCAGCTCTTTCACCGGCACTTCATTAACGACAACCGTATAACGTTCCCGGGATTCAGGTTTGCCAGGTTCCGGCACAACAGGTACCTGTTCAACCAGTTCGGGGATATCAACAACCTTTGGGGCTGATTGCGTCCTGATATGTCCGTCGGAACTTTCAAACGGTTTTGGTTCTATCACGCTGCAGCCGTAAAGACCCAGCACTAAAATAAACAGGTTCTTCCTTTTAAACATCTCAGATACCATCCCTGTAATGACTGAATTACTGTTTAAATCATCATCCAGTATTAACCGGTTTACATCACCTTGCGGTTATAAAAACCGGAAAATATCCCGGAGAGAACAAACACCTTTTCACCAATGCTGGTTATGGCCCATGGTCCCCATGGAGAACCCCCCGAGGCAATACACATTATGCATTTATTATACATTTCTTCTTTCTCCGACGACAACACTCACAAAAACGCCACATCCCTGCCCATACCTGTTTACCAATACCGAATCTCAATGGAGGCCCATATGCTTGAATAACAGATTCTCAGAAAAGGTTGATTGTCCCATCCAGACTTTTCAGGATTAACAGTATTACCATAAAAACAAGGCCCGATATCGTTATTCCGCTTAAACGCCATAAAGGGAACAGCCTGTTTTCAACAAATTCTGTTTCTTTCGCCGCCATGGCGACGTGTCGGGCTGTCACCTTGCTCACATTAGCAACATAGCCTGCCAGCATTGCCTTATCGGCCAGGATGTTGATACGCCGCAAAAGACCACCAGAACATTTTGCGATCGCCTTAATCGCATGATGGTCAAATAACTCGGTCGCACGGTAACCGCATGCGTTAAGCCTGCTATTAATATAATCCCTGATTTCATCCGTCTTAAAAGGCGCCAGGTAAAAACTATAGGTTATTCTTTCTTTCAGTTGCCTTATTTCCGGTTTAGAAAGCACTGCATCCAGCTCCGGCTGTCCGAAGAGAACTATTTGTAACAACTTGCTTTTTGCAGTCTCCAGATTACTGAGCAGACGCATCTCTTCAAGTGTGGCAATCGGCATACTTTGTGCTTCTTCCACAAAGACAACGACCTGTCTGTTTTCGGTATGGCGCTCAAGCAAATAATTTTGCAAGGCATGCATCACTTTCAGGCGACTGTCATCCGACTTGAACCCGATATCCAACTCAAACGCAATGGCATACAATAGATTGTCAGGAGAAAGACTGGGGTTGGCTAAATAAACAACCTCTATATTACCGGGCAGCTCTTTTTCCAACATGCGACAGAGCGTCGTCTTACCACTACCCACTTCACCCACAAGTTTAACGATGCCCTCACCGTTAACAACAGCATAAAAAAGTGCTTCAAGAATCGCGCCGCGCTTGCCGCCCGCAAAAAACAAACCGGGATCCGGTATTATTTTAAATGGCGGTTGCCTAAGTCCATAGTAAGCACAATACATATCCATTTCACCGTTATATTAACGAAACCCGATATATCCAGGTTTCTGGCAGCGTACTCTTTACAAAGAGTGGAGAGACAGACGACAAACCCGGATCAACAAAGAAGATAACCTGACATATCCGCCAGGCAGCGCCTGAACTGCTTGTGGAGCAGGGCGGTAACAATATCCTCCTCAAGGAGAACTGACAAACACATCGGCGATGACGGGATGATGACCAGGAAAGGGCAAAAAGGGATATTAACACCCTGCAAACGTATTTGAATTTTGAACTCTTCCTGATCAATGTATTCATCCCTAAATATCTCCCCCGGCAAGCATACAATCTTCAGACTGTATGTTGCAACAAGAATACTCCAAATTATTCCAGTTTTAAATATAGGGAGTTATATACTTGAATAAACAAAACTACCTGGCGACAAACTCATCAGAAGCATCCGTAAGTTCAAGCGGAATCGTCCACCATATCTGCCAACTCATTGACGGATGTAAGGAAAACTTGACGCCGTATTCGTTAGTCTGAATATACTGCTTCCCTCGCTGCTCCCATTCATTTGCCTTTATGCTGGCAATAACTCCCTTGTCAACATAGCAGATGCGATAATAGTGTTTCCGGCCGTGTTCATCATTCACTTGACGATATGGAACCGCGATAAGGTTTGCGCTCGGCATACTCAAATACTTGGAAATCTCTTCTATTACGCCTTTGTATCTTCCCAGCCGATGTCCGGAAAGCACCAGACTCTCGTTTTTGACCTGCCCTGATTTAACCTGAATATTGTACTGCGTTCCGTTCGCGCGTACCCGTATATCCGCTTTATCGTCATGCCCTGCTTCCCGCCACTGAACATGATGCTGCGCTTGTGTATCAGATTTAATTGCATTGACAATCAATTCTTCCAGTTCCCAGCCGGAACATCGGTTGCTGTCAAACAATTCATGATATTTGGTCAAGTACCCTGTCAACCGCTGCACCATACGCGGAGTAAACCTGTACATGGTCAGGCTTTCAAACCGGTGGAATTCCACGGGGAGTGTGTTTGAGCCAGCTTCGCCCGAAACGCGCAAATTCAGGATTCAGTTCCACAGCCAGGAAAGGAACCCCCATTGACTGCGCCACCACACATTCAGAACCGGAACCGGCAAACGGAATCAAGGTTCGTCCCTCATTCCCGTTTATCCGCGACTGAATGAGCTTCCGGGTCAATTCCATAGGCTTCTGCGTAGGATGCTTGAGAACATCGTGGTCGATGTGATCCGGCAACTCACGTGGCGGTCTGGCACCGCCCCCGCAATCCCGACAGGCAAACCAGCGCTCTGCACGGCCTGCACCCCCCGCCAGCGCCGGAACTCCGATCACATCACGGGGCAAATCGCTACCGTCATCAGCGTAAAGCGCCGGAGATCCGATCACATCGCGGGGCAAAGCGCCGCCGTTATCAGCGTAAACCGTTTCTTTCCCTCCCTTGCTGTATCGCCCATGCGTAGCATTGCGCTTTCTACCTGCGCATTTAAGGAAATTCGGCGTGTACGGTTCCCTGATCTGGTCAATCTCCAGCACCGGCCTTTTCTTTCCAGGCTTCCACAGGCACAAGATTCCTTCATGCGAACGCTGCCAGAATCGAGAAGAGGGAACAGCCTTATTGGTATAGTGCCACGCGAGCCATCGTTGCCCGGTTACAGGATATTGAACCGCGAGATGTGCAAGCACTTCGTGAAATCCATACACATACACAAGGCCGTCATCTGCCAGCAAACGAAAACACTGTTTCAGCCATTTCCGGCACCATGCTACATACCTGTCAAGCGGCATATTATCATCGGTATTGCCGAAATCCTTGCCTATGTTATACGGCGGATCAGCAATCACCACATCAAACTTCAATTCCGCAGGCTGCTTTTTCAGCGTCGCGACTGCGTCACCCGTTACAATCCGGGACCGGAATACAGGACTCGCACAAAGATCTACAATTTCCGCAGAAGCCGCCACACTCACCCTCTGTTTCTTATGATGATAAGTTCTATATATCCCGCATTTGAGCGCCGCCCGGACGTCTCAAGCCCGTTTGTATGAACCATGCCTTTTATACAAACTCATTTGCACTGTGACATACCGATTGATGCAGGGCAAAACAGGACAAACTGTATTTGGGCAATAGTACTTATTTTAACGATTACTATTTCAAATGGAAGACAAATGCGACGATTTAATACCGGCCTTTATGAAATAGCCGGGCGGGGTCTCTGATCAATCCCCAGATTTTTCCAGATCGCGACACTTGCCTCGGACTGGTTCATGGTATAGAAATGCAGACCGGGCACGCCGTTGCTCAGTAACTGATCACACAATTCGGTGACGACATCTATACCGAATTTCCGGATCGACTCCCTGTCGTCGCCAAACCCTTGTAACCGTTTTAATACCCAGCGCGGGATTTCCGCGCCGCACCCGCTGGAAAAACGCACAAGCTGCGTACAGTTAATAATCGGCATCACACCGGCAACAATGGGGACATTAATCCCCAGTTTTTCACAACTATCGACAAATCGATAGTACGCGAAGGGATTGTAAAAATACTGAGTGATGGCGCTGTCGGCGCCGGCGTCAATCTTTTTCCTGAAATTGTCGATATCGGTACCGGAATCCACCGCCTGAGGATGAAACTCGGGATAGGCCGCCACCTCAATATGGAAATGATCGCCGGTCTCCTGACGAATAAAGGCCACTAATTCGCTGGCGTAACGCAACTGGCCATAAGCGACCGAACCGGAGGGTAAATCGCCCCGCAATGCGACAATATGCCGAATATCATGCTCCCGGTACTGATTCAGTATAGTCCTGATATCCTCATTCAGATTGCCGATACAGGAAATATGCGGCACGGCTTCAATGCCGGTGTGTTTCCAAATATCCATGACCGTTTCAAAAGTGCGGTCACGGGTACTGCCGCCAGCACCGAACGTCACGGAAAAGAAATCCGGACGCATCTCCGCAAGTGCCTTCCGGGTCCGTTCCAGACCAGCTATCGCCGCTAGCGTCCTCGGCGGAAAAAATTCAAAACTGAATGTTGGTGTATAGCGTTTTTGTGATTCCACAGGAACAGCCTGAGTTCAGTGACACTGACAATAATATAACGCCCCGCAACCAGCCGTTAATACCGATAATACTCGGGCTTATACGGACCATCAACATCAACATTAATATAAGCGGCCTGCTCCGGGGTCAGTCTGGTCAATCTGGCACCTATTCTCCCCAGGTGCAATACGGCGACCCTCTCATCCAGATGTTTCGGCAAAACATAAACCTGTTTGCCATACGCCTCACCCTTCGTGAATAACTCTATCTGCGCCAGCACCTGATTGGTGAACGAATTGGACATGACAAAACTGGGATGACCCGTAGCGCAACCGAGGTTAACAAGACGCCCCTTCGCCAACAGTATAATGCGCTTGTCGTCAGGGAAGATCACATGATCAACCTGGGGCTTGATCTCTTCCCAGCGATATTTTTCCAGACTGGCGATATCAATTTCATTATCAAAATGACCAATGTTACAGACAATGGCCTGGTCTTTCATCGCGAGCAGATGCTCATGCTGGATAACATGGAAGTTTCCCGTCGCCGTTACGAAAATATCTGCCTTGCCACAGACCTCATCCATCGTCACGACACGATAACCCTCCATCGCCGCCTGCAACGCACAGATTGGATCAATCTCGGTGATCCACACCGTCGCGCCCAGACCGCGCAGTGATTGCGCACATCCTTTCCCCACATCACCGTAGCCGAGTACCACCGCAATCTTGCCAGCAATCATCACATCAGTCGCACGCTTGATGCCGTCCACCAACGACTCACGACAGCCATATAGATTATCGAACTTTGACTTCGTTACGGCATCATTCACATTAATCGCCGGAAACGGCAATTCACCCGCTTTTTGCATCTGATAAAGGCGCTGTACACCTGTGGTGGTCTCTTCGGTGACGCCCCGAATATTCGCCAGTGTACGGGAATAAAAATGCTCATCCTCCGACAGCTTTGCCTTTATTGAAGCAAACAGAAAAGTCTCTTCTTCCGAGGAGGGGTTTTCAATGACCGAACCATCGCGCTCGGCGCGACTGCCCAGGATCAAAAGCAATGTCGCATCACCGCCATCATCCAGTATCATATTCGGCCCGCCGTTGTCAGACCAGCTCATGATGCGGTGTGTATATTCCCAATACTCCTCAAGCGTCTCACCCTTACAGGCAAAAACCGATACGCCCCGGTCGGCAACGGCTGCCGCCGCATGATCCTGGGTGGAAAAGATATTGCACGACGCCCAGCGCACCTCCGCACCCAGCGTACGCAGGGTTTCAATCAGCACCGCTGTCTGGATGGTCATGTGCAGAGAACCGGCGATGCGCGCACCTTTCAAAGGCTGGCTTTCGCCATATTCCGCACGCAGGGCCATCAAACCCGGCATCTCGGTCTCCGCCACCCGGATCTCCTTATGACCCCAGTCGGCCAGCGAAATGTCGGCAATACAATAATCAGCTTTAACGGAATTAACGGCTACGCTCATTACTACTCCTTCAACTTAATAAACGAGCGTCGTTGTGAATTCTTCCGCTTCTCCGAGCCTGGCAAATGTACACCTGTTGCAACGCTCCTCGGGAAACGACTTCCGAAAGCGGGAATGATAGCAGTGGTGGACCTATTGATTCAAGCACGTCATTTCGTGCGTGTCGCGGCGGGGGCAGCGTCCTCCGAAAGTGGCGTCACCCTGGGGTTGAAATAGAATAGTTATGTTGCCTATACTTTTTGATAAGTCTCAAGAAAGTGGGATGGGGCGTTGCTGGAGGAATTGTGCAAGACGATGGCGGACGCCTCCATCTGAAAGGAGAAGCGGGTATGAACATTGAACGATTGCTGTCGCGGATGAGGGAATTCGACGCCCTGCGCGACCAGGACGACACGGAGAACAAGGACAAAATTGTCCGAGGGTCTCTAGACCGTATCCAGCCGCAGTATGCGGACGGCTGGCCCGCGCAAATCCATTCCAGCGTCCGTGCCGCGTTGAAAAGTTTGGAAGTTACCGCCCCGTACCAACATCAGTTCGATGCCGTGGAAAAATCCATGGGAGGCGCGGATGTCGTCATGGAATCACCGACGGCCAGCGGCAAGACGCTGTCGTTTGCGGTTCCAATGCTGGACGCCCTTGTTCGGGACCGCTACGCCCACGCCTTGCTGGTTTACCCGATGAAAGCGCTCGCCATGGACCAGCGCGATCAGATTGACGGGTTGTGCCGTCATCTTCCCGGCGGCACCCGCAAGATTCAGTCGTGGACATATGACGGCAACGCAACACTGGAGGAACGAGACGCCATCAGGAAAAATCCGTCCGCGATGCCCGCGATTCTCATGACGAATCCGGAATTCCTGAATATGTCATTTCTCGCCCATAAGGAGCAGTGGAACGGTTTTCTGCGAAATCTCCGCTATCTCGTCATCGACGAGATGCACGAATACCGGGGATTCTTTGGAGGAAACATGGCCATGCTGTTGCGGCGTTTCTTACTGCAATTGGCGCACCTCGGCGCGTCGCCGCGGATTTTTATGGCAACGGCGACTTGCGCGAATCCGCTGGAGCATGCGAAATCCCTTACTGGTCGCGAAATGGAATTAGTGTCGGCCCGCGGGGTTCTCCGCCCACAACGGGAGTTTGTGTTCGTCAATCCGGCTATTCCCGACTTTAAATACCGGGACAGACTCCGCCTGCGAGTGGAGTACGCCGCTTTGGCCTGCTTATCCGAAGGTCTGAGCGCGCTTGTTTTTTGTCCGACGAAAAAATTCGCGGAGGAAGCGTTTAGGAGCAGTCAATCCGAGGCCACAAAGCGCGAGCTGGACAGGGATAAGTTGTCCCTTTTTCACGCAGATTTGACGCCCGAAAGACGCATTGAAATACAGCACGGACTCAAGCGAGGGGATATCCACGTGGTGTTCGCGACAAACGCTCTCGAGTTGGGGCTGGACATCGGAGGATTGGACGGCGTCATCCTTGCCGGATTTCCGGCGCATATCATGTCGGCGTGGCAGCGAATCGGACGGGCGGGGCGAGGATGGGATAAGGACGCTTTCGTTTTATTCTACGCGATGAACGATCCTATTGACCGCTTTTTCGTGGGCAATCTTCACGCTTTTTTGGAGAAGCCGTTTGATCAATTGGTGGTGGACCCGGACAACGAGGAGGTGATTCAAAATCATCTTCCCTCGCTGTCGCAGGAAGTTGGCGGGCAATTGCGTCCGTCAGATGAGGCCGCTTTGGGGAAAACGTTTTATCGGATAGGTCAGTCCATTGGCCCCGTCCCAGGCAATTATAGGCCGCAACCCCATCTGAAAATCAGAGGCGATCTCGGCCCCTCGTTTGCCTTGAAAAGCGGGGGAGAGGAAATCGGAAAAATATCCGATGTTCGACGGTTCCGCGAAGCGTATATCGGTGCACATTTCCCGTTTTTTGGGCGGACCTACAAAGTTTACGCCCATGAGGAAAAGGCGGTTGTTCTGGTTGAAGTGCCGGAATCCGAGCGGCACTTAAGGACTGACCCGGGGTTTTTCACCACGCCCACTATGTCTAAGTTGTTTGACGGCGTAAGATTTGGGGACGTCGCGGATGTTTATTATGGGCAGCTGGACATCTTGACGAATTTCACCGGATACAAGTTGGTGGATGACCGCACCGGCGAAGAGAGAGGCCAGGGCGGAGCCCCCGATTGGTTGAATCAGCGCAATCTGCATGCTTTTTGGATCTCCGTCAAGGATGACGGCGATGCGGACGGAATCAGCGCTCTTGAACAATTGATTCGGGTGGGCTCAATGTTTGTCATTCCCGCCGACCGATTTGACGCGGGGACATTTTCGCGGAGAAACGATGAACCAACCGCCTATTACTACGAAAATTACGCGGGGGGAATTGGCGTTGCCAAGAAGTTGTTTGGCGTGTGGCGGAAAGTGTTGGCCAAGGGCGTTAAAATTGCCCGTCATTGTAAATGCAAATCGGGGTGCACGAATTGCATTGTGCCGCCCAAGTCGCGCGCCAACGCGGACGCGGAAATTGACAAGCAGCGTGGTATTGAGTTGGCGGAAAAAATCCTTGCCGCCGCGCAAGGAGAGCCGACCAGCAAACTCCAAAACGGAATGATGATCTCGGTTGAATAAGGGCCCCGGAGAATATTAGCCAACGAATTCGCGCCATCGTGAATTCTTCCGCTTCTCCGAAGCCTGGCAAATGTACACCTGTTGCAACGCTCCCCGGGAAACGACTTCCGAAAGCGGGAATGATAGCAGTGGTGGACCTATTGATTCAAGCACGTCATTTCGACGTCCGCCCGTCAGGTTTTTCATGGCAGCGTCCTCCGAAAGTGGCGTCATCCTGGGATTGAAATAGAAGAGTATGTTGTCTACACTTTTTGATAAGTCTCAAGAGGATAGATAAATGCCAAATTTGAAATTTATTTTCACTGCAGTGTTAGCGTTGGTTTCGGTGTCTGCTTTATCAAACCAAAGTGTTGCCCAAACATTCCCAATGAAACCCGGGGTTTCATACAACACCATCGGAAGTACTACATTCGGCTCAGATGGTTCATCCTACAACACCATCGGAAGCACTACATTCGGCTCAGATGGTTCATCCTATAACACCATCGGAAGTACTACATTCGGTTCAGATGGTTCATCCTATAACACTATCGGAAATACTACATTCGGCTCAGATGGTTCATCTAGCACCACCATTGGTGACACGACATTCGGTTCCGATGGTTCGAGTTGTACGAAAATAGGAACTTCAATTTTCTGTAATTAGGGTCACTGATTAGGAGAGGCGGTTTAGGTAAATGGTTGTCCGTTACCGCTCCCGCATTAAGCAGGGGAGCAATTGACGCGAGGCGGCGGAGAAATCAGCGCTTTTTGTCCTCTTTGACTGTGGCACCGGTCTTTTCCTCCGTCACCAATTGTTTTATGGGGTTTTCGTCGTCGCCTTCTTCCAGTCGCCATACGTAGCCGTCCCTTTTGTAAATGGCGCAAGCGGGTTTGTCGCTCAAGGCATCGCGAACAATGGCGAGGCGATACATTTCACCGTTCGATTTGCTGTATTCATTGGGCGTCAACTCAACGCTTATTCTGTTCGCGCTGATTCCTTTCACTTCTACCTGCAAGGTTTTCCTGTCAGGCGGATAAACTTTAAGGTCCCAACCCATGTTGTCATCCTCAACGGAGGCAACTTCATATCTTTTCCCCTGATAATATGCACGCACCACCTTGACAGCGATGGCTTCAATCTGCTGGCGGGTTTCTGAATCGCCTCCATTGCCCCAGCCACCCGGACGGCCACCACTTGTGCGCTCGCGATTAGCCGGTGGTCCGCCTCCGCCATTAACATGCGTATCACCATTTCCGTCAATGGGCTCGTCGGCTGTCTCCTCGTTGTCGGAGGAGGATTTTTCGTCAGAATAGCTGTTATCCCCCGCCGGATCACCGGATTTTTCAATTATTTGCAGTTCCTGCAGAGCCTCCTCGGTCAGGTAAAAAGGGGCGTTCCGAAGTGCACGCAGACATTCGTCGTGTTCTTTTTCTTGCAGGAAATTTTGAAAATGAGCCCTGTAATTTTCCATGCCGGTCAATTCGGCAATCCCCCCGGCCAACGAATTCCAGCGGCGGTTTTCTCCTCCATCCGTATTGACATACAAAAGGGACGATTCTTTCCCCTCCGGCAAACAGAAGTCAATCTCCGGGTCAATGTCCTGATATTTGGACGATTCCATGGTTATCTTCTTGCAGGCGAAAATCTTGATACTTTCGCTGAGGGAAATGTCTTTTCCAAGAACGGCCCCCGCGGCTTTCTCCAACAACAAGCGCCGCACTTTGTACCGGGAACGTAATTCTTCCGTTTCTTCCGGCGATTTCTTGACTGGCTTGACCACGCGCATGCTCATTTCATGCGACAGGGCGGCAAGTTCCGCGTGTTGGGCGTTTGAATCGTTTAAAAAAAGAGGAAAAACCTTAATGCTTTCCTCTTCCAAAATTTTCGTGCGGACGTTGTTTTCCGCAAAATGTGGCTCATCCGCATGAAAGATTTCGCGGGCGGGCGCGAAGTAAACAAATTCTCCTTTCGGCGTTTTTCGCAGAAAAGGTGCGCTGATGTCCTCGGGAATAGGAGTTTCAGGGCATTTCCGAAAATAGGCGGCGAAAAGCAACTTTGCAGCGCGTGCGATATTTCCCCGCTCGCTTGCTGCACCATTCCAACGTCGGTCATGCGAGGACGTATCCAACTTTTCGGCGTATTGCGCCAACATGTTCATCCATTCATGAAATCGCTCCGGCTCATCTGGCAAACCAGCGGGCACCCCCAATCCCTTAAGCATTTCCTTAATGCCGTCGTTTCCGTGCCATTCATCATTGGAGCATTCTCCCCTGATAATTTCCGGCAAAATGCCCATTCCACAATCTGGCATGAGCGCATCTTTGGGGGCGACCAGCAAAACCTTTCCCATTTTCGCGGAATGGAGCAATCCGGGACGACACGGAACCCATTCGCTCCGCCGGAGTTGAAATCGGGTGAAAGGCTCAAGGTGTATTTCCCTCGTGCCATGTGAGTATGAGTACTCAGCCTTAGTATGTACCTTATCGGCGAGCAATGTAACCTCCCTTGCCACCCGCAAAATTTGCGCCGGGCCGCTTTTGGCAACCCCATCGGGAAAATGTTCAATCCGAGTGTTGTCTTTGTAATTATTAACTTTGTACGCGGTTCTATACCTTTCCTGGGCGCTTCTCAAGCAATATTCTTTGTATTCATCCTCATTGAATTCATCCTCATTGAATTCGAAAAGCAGCACCTTGGGTTCCCACGAGACGCCTAGCCCGCGCAGAAAATCCTTCCTCTTCCCTTTGTCTTTTTTTAACTCATCCGGTAATTTCCATCCCCCTATCGGACTAAGAACGCCCCGGTCTTTCACTCCCTGAAAATACTCGCCAAAACCGGCCGTCCCGTCCCAGTCCTTTCCGGCGTAGCATTGAACGGCCGGTAGCCATCCCTTGTCCGTCGGGACTCGGATGGAGCGGCCAATTCTGTTTGCAACATTGTCCAGCCCCATAATGAACGGACCTTTTGACACCGCTCCGCCGCCCCAAAGAAACGCCCACCGCAAAACATCCCATCCCATCTTTTCCCACCACTCTGGATTTTGCTTTTCGCAAAATGGCAATAGTGCATTCGTAAAATAAGAACGCGCTTCGTAAAGCGGCCAAATTTTTTGGTTTTTCAACGCGTTTGGTTCATCCGTGTTTTCAATTTCTTCGCGGAATTCGGGCGAAAGCGCGTCTGCTTCCAACCATTCTGGCCACTTTGCCGGACGCTTGTGCAAAAGCGGGATATTGCCATTAAGTGGACGGGGTTGCCCTTCTTCCGTCCACCAAATCGGCGCGTCTTTCAACGCGTCGAGATCGGCATCCGCGTCCTCTTCTTGCGCGTGAAAACCGTATATCTGCTCCTTTACTTTTTTTGCTTCACATGCAATATCCCCGGCAACCTGCCAAGCCTCATGGCATGCGTTTAAAGTGTCGCTTCGGCATGACTGCAAGAGTGTTGCATGTTCATGCAAGGTAGCAGATTTCGCTTCAAATTTTTCCAAAATGCCGCGAACATCCTGCTCGGCAGACAAAGACGGATCCAACAATTTTGCCTTGCGGACATCGAGATGCTTTTCGCATAAAACTTGCCCGAGTCCATGCTCCCAGATTCGCGCCTCGGCGGGCTTGACTTCTTCTCCGCCAATGACAGGAACAAAGGCGGTTTCATCCACGGCGGCAGCAATGACGCTTTGAATTCGTTCAACTTCGCTTTTCTCATCGTCCTCACATCCTTCACCGCCAGTCACCTCGCCAAACGCTCGCAATGCGGTGGCGGGCGGAATGTTTTTCAAGATGACAACGGCTAATTCCCCGATTTTCCCGCGAATTTCCTCGCCGTGCGGCTGCTCATTGTCAAGATGCTCGCGGTTGCTTTGCAATTCATAGGAGGCGTGGATGAGTGCCTTTAATCCGGGAATACGGACTTCTTGGTTGGTCGGGAAAAAGACATGCACCGGGCGTTCCTCATCCATTGGAGCTTCCCCGCTTTCCACTATTGGCAGGCACAAAGCCGCGCTTAATTTTTTCGCCCCCGCTTTGTTTTCAGGCGTCCATGCGGCGGACCACCGCCGCCATTTCCGAATTTCGCCGTTTTCTTTCAGCGTAAAAGTCGCCTTGTCTTTTTCAAAGCCGAAAACTCCGTTGCGATCAATTGCAATGACTCGGGATTCGCCTCGAATCTTGATTTCTATCCGGGACAGCCGCTGACAAAACAACAGGCAAGACGCATCCAATTCATTCAACCATTTTTCCGCTTTGTTCGCCTTGTCACTGACAAACGGGAGGCGAAGCACGGTTGTGTACCCGTCCTCTAAAATACGCAAGCATTCGCCGTTGGGTTTGCATTTGTGCGGAATTCGAAAAGTTGGGACTCCGCTTTTAACATCCACTTTCGCGTTGTTAAGCTTTTGATAGCTGTCTTCCCGCGAAAATCGAAATTTGAATTTTCCAGAATAAATTTCTGGAGATTCTGAAATTTCCAGAATGGACTTAAATCCAAGCCCTTTCGCGCCAATAAGCCTGCCGGAAGCCCCCTTAATTCCCAAAGCAGCAATAGTCGCGGCATCGTCCGCATTTTGCAGGAGTTCCCACACGGAGCGACCTTTGTAATCCCCTCCTAAATTTTTCTCACCGGTCACATCTTCGGCAAGCCGGTCCGGATACTCTTGATATAACTTGACTGCGGATTTGGCGATTCCCACAATCAAATCGTTTCCGTATTTTCCCTTCGGCTTTCCCGTTTTTTCGCTGAGATGCATATTACAAATGGAGATCACCCCCTCGGGGGTGAATGCCTCTCCAGAGTTTGCCACAATTAGCGCGTCATCGGTCAGATGAAAGAGAACTTTGCCCGCGACCGCCATCCTACGCCCTCCCCCAACCGCGCCCGTTCCGACCCTGACACAGCACGACTAATTTTCTGGGCGATGCTTCGGTCAAGCGAACGCCGGAGGCCCTAATCTCCCGCGGATCGCCCTGAAAGCCAGCGAAGTGCGGGCGCGTGGTGAACAGGCGCGGCGGTCGGATATTCGGCCTACCCGACTCCCCCGCGCCAAACTTGGTTACGAACCCGAATTCCGGAACGAGGAACTCCCCTTTCATTCCCTCATCGCATTCGGGCATTGCTCAGGGACTCCACCTTTCGCGGCAAGCTTGAAAAAATTATGACTTTTGCAATGACGATAAGAAACGCGCCGCCATTCTTTTTCTGGCACTTTCTTGATTCCGGCAAACTCTCACTCCCGCTTATTGGTCACGACCTTGACGCCCGGCGCGTATTCGGCGACAGTCATGGACAAATCGCGCTGCAATTGGATGTTCCGCGACTGGTCGACTCGCCCCGTGCCCAATTCCACGATATCAACCGGAAACCCGTATTTCGGAATCACCGCTTTGCGGGACAGGAACGAAATCGCGTTTTCTTCCGAGATGGTTTTCACGCGTTTTTGCGCCCGCTCGGCATCCTGATACCGTCCCTCGTCGCTGCTCTCTTGCTCAATGCGTTGCCTCCTGATAATCGTGCGCCATCCTTCTGAGCATGTGCAGTGTCATTTCATTGCAGGTTAGGTATCTGCCAGACAGCCTTGGCCTGCTTCGCCAGCCACTTCTGGTATTCATTCAGACTCTCCATGTTCCACTCTGGATATTCTGCTATTTTTCTATTGATCGCATACGAAGAAGCCGCAAGTTTCTTCCGTTTTTCCGCAAATGGTTCCTGACCCATGTTACCAGACTTCGTTAACAGGGCCATGTTGCCCAGCCTGTCCACAGCATTACTGTAGTCATCCCTGCCAAAACTCTCTTGCCATGCATCATCAGGGTTATAAGGTAAAACATGCTCCAGGGTGATACTGATCGGTGGTTCATCTCCCCCTGATATATGCTTTTCAATGGCTGTAATCAGGCGCAATATTTTTTTGGGACTCCGCCTGCCAGGTATACTCTTGTTAGCAAAGGCAATGGTAAACTCTTCATCGTCGGGATAGACGCCACGTAGACTATTAGCCAGGTCTCGCGTATTTCCTATCTCCCCGCTTATTATCCGGCTGGCCAAATGACTATACATCCTCTCTTGTTCATTAGGTATTTTCTGACATATCACATTGTAGCGAATAGATATAACGGATATCCACTGCATCAGCTTGACAAAATCACTTGCTTCAAACTTAAAGTACGCCGCCATCAGAAGCACCTGAGGTGTCTTTATCTGGAATGTGTGCAACGTCCTCAAGTGCAACCGACAATCAGAATATTGACCTTCCCCATATTCCTGCCAGAAAGAATCCTCTGGATTTTGTAATGCCGCATATAGAGGCGCATATTTTTTGATCCCTTTCAGGTAGGGCATCACACCTTCCGCCCCATTGGCTATCTTTGCTTTCAGGTCACGATATATATCTTTTTTCCGGAGCGGTTTTCCGGTCATACCATGGTAGCTGCATAAAAATGCAGTGAACTGAGACTCGCCGAGTTGTTCTATGATGTGTGCCCACTGATCTTCGAAATCCTTAAAATGTGGTTCGCCAAATTTACCATCCCCGCTCATTACCGAAAGGAGGTGGTTTTTCAGCAAATCCGGTGCAGACAAATGTACGCCTCGCGCATTCAGCGTCTCAAATACCACATATGCGTTTATGTCATCATTTGTGGTAATGCTGGTGAACACCAGGTTTTCAACGACGGAATTTATAAACTCCGCCAACTCCTTTCCTTGAAAACCCGATAACTTTTTCTGAAAGAAATTCAGTGCCTTATTTAAGTAGCGGTTAGTGGCAGTGATTCCTCTGACACGAGGGACTTGATAGCCATTGTCAATAATCTGTTGAAAATGCTCCTTGTTATGGCGGTTAAGTATGATCTTGGGTCTGGTGCGCACACTCACTGCATCAAACACACCCAGATAAATCTCCTCGTAATTCTTATATCTTTTCTCATCGTCCTTGGCATCGCGCCCTTCTTCTATCAGTTGCCTGAAGCGACCAAGCGCAGCCATGATCAATATGGTGATAGTGGTGATCCGCTGCTGGCCATCAATAATGCTGTAGTGATTGCCATCTTCGCTAACTCCACTCCGCAACACCAGATAACCCATAAAATGCTGCTGCTTCTGCTCACGCATACTCTGTATATCCTGCCAGAGCTCGTTCCACTGCTCATCGCTCCAGGAATAGTCCCGCTGAAACCTGGGCACCGAATAGCGCTTGCCGTTGCTCATGATCCCGGCAAAAGTTTCATTTTTGGCTTCTAGAGAGAGTCGTCCGTAACTCATGACTGCCATCCCTTCTGCGACGCCACTCCAGAAATCGGTTCCTTCGCGCCAAAGATGACATCGTCCGGGGTGAAAGATTCGTCGAAAAGGTCGTTGGCGAACTTTGCGACATCGGCCTTCTGCTCCTCGCCGGAGGCGATGGTGGCGCTGGTGGCAATGCAGCGAAAAAGCGCGTCTCCGCGCCCGCTCTTGCGGATGCGGTTTTTCAGGCGGCGCAGAAGCATCGTCATCTCAATCCCCTGGGCGCCGCGATATTGATGCGCCTCGCCCAGAACGAGGAATTTCCAGCGGTCGCCGACAAAGAGCGGGGTGTCGTTGGGACGGATGAGCAGATACTCCAGCATGGAGTATTTGCTCAGCAGAATGTGAGGCGGATTTTTCCGCATGGCTTCGCGAAAAACAACCTCGCCCGGCTACCGCTGTTCCCATCGCTCCTTGGCGTTGCGCCACGGAAATCCCCGGCGTTTCTGACACGGCATCAAGGATGGTTGACATGGAAAACGATTATAGCAGAAAACACTGGACGCCTCAAAGAGAGTGTATGCGTTCATGATCCGGTTCCAGAGTATGCTGTAACAGGCAATCATGAGAAAGAGAGGTACCGATTTCAACAGGGGACGCACCCCCCCGCAGGGCGTCCGGTAAATCAGAAGAAGAGCGGTAAAACGGGAATACTCACCGACGGGCAGGTTTATCGCACAGCGTCCCGCAAAGCTTCCGCCCTGTCCGTTTGTTCCCAGGACAACGCAATGTCTTCCCGTCCGAAATGACCGTAGACGGCGGTTTGCCGATAAATCGGCCGTAACAGATCAAGCATTTGAATAATCCCCTTGGGGCGCAGGTCAAAGGTCTCTCTGATCGCACGGACCAATTTATCCTGTTCAATACGACCGGTATTGAAAGTGTTAATGCTGATGGAGGTTGGTTCAGCGATACCGATGGCGTACGATAGCTGGATTTCACAGCGCGTCGCCAGACCCGCGGCGACGATGTTTTTGGCGACATAACGCGCTGCATAGGCGGCGGAGCGGTCCACCTTGGAAGGGTCTTTTCCGGAAAACGCGCCGCCGCCGTGGCGCGCCATGCCACCATAGGTATCGGCGATGATCTTGCGACCCGTCAGGCCGCAATCCCCGGCCGGACCGCCGATCACAAAACGGCCGGTAGGGTTGACCAGATACCGTGTTTTGGAGGTAATCATCGCTTCCGGCAGTAACGGCTTGATGATCTCTTCTATCACGGCTTCTTCAAGCTTTTTATGTTCAATATCGGGATCATGCTGCGTTGATAACACGACCGTATCAACAGAAACCGGACGATCATTTTCATAAACAACGGTGATCTGGGATTTGGCGTCGGGGCGTAACCAGGCCAGCCTGCCGCTTTTACGCATGTCGGACTGTTTTTTGACCAGCAGATGCGCGAAAGTGATCGGAAAAGGCATCAGCACCTCCGTTTCATCGCAGGCGTAACCGAACATCAAACCCTGATCACCGGCACCCTGAGCCAGATCCAGCCCCTCGCCTTCGTTAACGCCTTGTGCAATATCGGTTGATTGCCTGTCTATTGAGATCAGCATGGCGCAAGTATCTGCATCAAACCCCTCTGCTGAAGAACAGTAACCGATCTCGCGAATGGTATCGCGCACCACTGCCTGATAATCAATCGTCGCACTCGTTGTGATTTCCCCGGAAAGCACGACCATCCCGGTGTTCACCAGGGTCTCACAGGCTACACGCGCGCGCTTGTCCTGCGTGAGGATCGCGTCCAGGATGGCATCCGAAATTTGATCGGCGACCTTGTCGGGATGACCTTCGGAGACGGATTCCGAGGTAAATAAACGATTTTCGACCATGATTTTTTTCGTCAATTTTGATTAAACGGTGAAGTTTATCCTTATTCACACCATAACGCACAGGATAAACGATCTTTTATGACGGGATGGCTTCATTTTTATTGCAGTTTCCCCCGCCTTCATATTTAATTGCACGGACAGTATATCTTCAACTTCAATTATAGACAGGTACCCGGATATGGTTTTAATGGAAACGCCCGTTTGTCACTTTGGTGAAAAAGCGCATGACTTTAATCTCCCCGGCATTGATGAAAAAAAATGGTCGCTGAAAGACTCCGCCGGGGAAAAAGGGACACTAATCATGTTTATCTGCAATCACTGTCCCTATGTGAAGGCGATACGCTCAAGGCTGGTGGAAGAGGCTTCCGCACTGGAAAAGATCGGCGTTAACAGCGTCGCGATCATGTCCAATGATCCGACGGATTACCCGGAAGACTCTTTTCAGAACATGCAAAAGATTGCCGCCGAGTTTCACTATCCCTTCCCCTACCTGTTGGACGAAAGCCAGGAGGTCGCCAAAACGTACGGGGCGATCTGTACGCCTGATTTTTTTGGCTACAATAGCGACCTTGAATTACAGTACCGTGGAAGGCTTGATGACGGCAGTCTGGAACCGGGAGACAAAGACTTGAAACGGGAACTTTTTATGGCCATGGTTCAGGTTGCCGAAACGGGGCGCGGGCCGGAACGGCAGATTCCAGGCATGGGATGCTCCATAAAGTGGAAAAAAGATGGCGGGTAGGGCTTGCCCGGAACCGGCAATCAGTCAAGAATAGGCACCTGCTTTAGCGGAAAGACATATCCGTATTGCTTATAAGACCTGCCGATTCAGAGATCACCGGTAGATAGCGTCAACAGGCAAATGACATGTGTCATACCGTACTTTATAAATATACCACCGTTCAATAACCAATACGGTTTAGGGGAAGAATCATTGCTTTCAAGACGTGAACTTGCCAACGCAATTCGTGCGTTAAGCATGGATGCTGTACAACGCGCAAAATCAGGGCATCCCGGTGCCCCAATGGGTATGGCGGATATTGCCGAAGTCTTGTGGAATGACTTTTTAAGGCATAATCCCGCGAACCCGCGCTGGGAGAATCGGGACCGTTTCGTGCTGTCCAACGGGCACGCGTCAATGCTGCTCTATTCATTGCTGCATCTGAGCGGCTATGAACTGTCTATACGGGACATTAAACAATTTCGTCAGTTACATTCAAAAACACCGGGGCATCCCGAATACGGTGAAACTCCGGGGGTGGAGACAACGACCGGGCCGCTGGGGCAGGGGCTGGCAAACGCCGTCGGCATGGCGCTGGCTGAAACCCTGCTGGCCGCCCGTTTTAACCGGGATGACTTCAATATCGTCGATCATCACACTTATGTCTTCGTGGGCGACGGCTGTCTGATGGAGGGGATATCCCATGAAGCCTGTTCTCTGGCCGGAACGCTGGGGCTTGGAAAGTTAATCGTCCTCTATGACAGCAATCGGATTTCCATTGACGGCGACACCGAAGGCTGGTTCACCGAAGATGTGGCAAGCCGTTTTGAAGCATATGGCTGGCAGGCTATCCGCGACGTTGACGGGCACGAACCGGAGCAGATCAAAGACGCCCTGGAAAAAGCCGTCACCCACTCCGGACAACCTACTATCATTTGCTGCAGAACGGTTATCGGTTGGGGATCACCGAACAAGGGCGGAAAGGAATCAAGTCACGGCGCACCCCTCGGCGAAGACGAAATAAAACTCGTCAGAGAAAAACTGGAATGGCCTCACGCGCCATTTGTTATCCCGGACGAGTATTACGCTGCCTGGGACGCGAGAGCACGGGGGGCAAAACTGGAGGCGGAATGGCGCAAGCGATTCTCCGCTTACGCTACCGCCCATCCCCGACTGGCGCAGGAATATAAGCGGCACATGCTGGGGAAATTACCGGATGACTGGGCGACTATTGCCGACAACTATATTGCCGGGACCGATAAAAAGGTCGAGAACATCGCCTCGCGCAAGGCTTCGCAAAATACCATTGAGGCCTTTGCCGCAACGCTTCCCGAGATGCTCGGCGGTTCGGCTGATCTGACCGGTTCCAATCTAACAAACTGGTCCGGTGCGACTCCGATCAGCCATACATGCCGGGACGGCAACTACATCTCCTATGGTGCACGCGAATTCGCCATGGTTGCTATCTGCAATGGCATCGCCCTGCATGGCGGTTTCATACCCTATTCCGGTACGTTTTTGATCTTTTCCGAATACGCAAGAAACGCTCTTCGTCTGGCCGCCCTGATGAAGATCCGAAATATCTTTGTTTTTACCCATGATTCCATCGGACTGGGAGAAGACGGGCCGACGCATCAGTCTGTTGAACAGGCGGCAACTCTGCGTTTGATGCCGAATATGTCCTTGTGGCGCCCCTGCGATGCGGTAGAATCCGCGGTGGCGTGGCGGGCTGCTATTGAACGCCTCAACGGGCCGACCAGTTTGCTGTTTTCCAGACAGGGGCTGACCCATATTAAACGGGATAAAGCACAACTGGCCAACATACAGCGCGGCGGCTATGTCCTGATCAGGGGCGGCGACCATCCCGATGTCATTATCATCGCGACCGGTTCGGAAGTCGCCATCGCGACTGACAGCGCACAGCATTTTAATGCGGCAGGAAGGAAAATCCGGGTGGTCTCCATGCCGAGTGCGGATGTCTTTGACCGGCAGGACGATACCTATAAAGAAACCGTACTGCCATCCGCCTGTCGCCAGCGTATCGCCGTGGAAGCGGGCGTGGGCGATTACTGGCGCAAGTATATCGGCCTGGATGGCCTGACATTGGGCGTAGACGCTTTCGGTCAATCAGCGCCGGGGGAGACCGTGTTCGAATATTTCGGACTGACCCGGGAAAACCTGAGCGCTAAAATTGATACACTGTTAAACAAACAACTTAAATAAGGAGACTATCAGTAATGGTTAGAATAGCTATCAACGGTTATGGACGTATCGGACGCAATATCCTGCGCGCCCTTTATGAATCGGAGCACACCCGCAACATCCAAATCGTCGCTATCAATGATCTCGGAGATGCGGAAACCAACGCGCATCTGACCCGATATGACACGACGCATGGAAAATTCCCCGGGAGCGTCTCCGTCAAGGCAGGCAATATGGTAGTCAACGGTGACGAGGTGCGGGTATTTTCCGAACGCGACCCGGCCGGATTACCGTGGGGGGAACTCGGCATTGATGTCGTGCTTGAATCCACCGGCTTCTTTACCAGCAAGGCCAAAGCCTCCTCGCATATTGAAAGCGGTGCCAAAAATGTCATTATCTCGGCGCCTGGCGGGCAGGATGTCGACACGACCATCGTCTATGGTGTCAACCATGGGATATTGAAATCAACCGACACCATCATCTCAAATGCCTCCTGCACGACGAATTGTCTGGCGCCGGTGGCGAAGGTATTACATGACAATATTGGTATCGTCAGCGGCGTTATGACGACAATCCACGCCTATACCAACGATCAGGTATTAACGGATGTTTATCATACTGATTTAAGACGCGCTCGATCAGCGACGATGTCAATGATTCCGACTAAAACCGGCGCGGCGGCGGCGCTCGGTCTGGTGTTGCCGGAGTTAAACGGAAAACTGGACGGCTATGCCGTACGTGTACCAACGATAAACGTGTCCATGGTTGACCTCAGTTTTATCGCCGCCCGGAAAACGACTGTGGACGAAATCAATGGTTTGATGAAAGATGCTTCCGAAGGCTTTCTGAAAGGGATACTGGCTTATAACGACGCACCGCTGGTCTCCATTGACTTCAATCATGATCCGGCCTCCTCAAGCTACGATGCGCCCCTGACCAGGGTGCTCAACGACAACCTGGTGAAAATCGTTGCCTGGTACGATAATGAATGGGGATTCTGTAACCGTATGCTTGACACAACCGTTGCCCTGATGGCAGTGAAATAGCGGGAGATCCGATGACGATTTTAGTCAAAATTGCCGATTTGGATCTGTCGGATAAAACCGTTCTTATCCGCGAGGATTATAACGTCCCGATAAAAGCCGGGGAGGTCACCAGTGATGAGCGTGTAAAAGCGACGCTTCCGACTCTCCGGAAAGTGTTGGACACCGGCGCCAGAATAATTCTCCTCTCCCATCTTGGTCGCCCAACTCCTGGAAAATATGATGAAACCCTGTCGCTGGCGCCTGTCGCAAAATTATTAAGTGAACTCCTCGGGATGGACGTCCCGCTGATAAAAGACTGGACCGGCGGCATTGATATGAGCGAACATCGCATCGTCCTTTGTGAGAATGTCCGTTTTGAGGAGGGTGAAACGGAAAATGACGAGGAGCTGGCACGTAAGATCGCCCGCCTTTGTCAGGTCTATATTAACGATGCCTTCGCCACAGCGCATCGCGCGCAGGCGTCGACTCACGGGGTCGCAAAATACGTCGCTGTCTCCGCCGCCGGACCTTTATTAATCAAAGAACTGAAGGCGCTGAAAAAGGCCCTGCATGAGCCGAAAAAGCCCTTGCTCGCCATTGTCGGCGGGAGCAAGATCTCAACCAAACTGGAAATCCTGGAGACCCTGTCCAAAAAAGTCGATCAACTCATCGTCGGCGGCGGTATCGCCAATGTCTTTTTAAAAGCCTCTGGTTATAAAATCGGCAAATCACTCCATGAGCCCGACCTGCTTGACACAGCCAGAAAATTAATGCGGAAGACCGAAACGAACGGTTGTGATATCTCCCTGCCGACTGACGTGGTATGCGGCAAGGCGTTTGATGAGAATACCCCCGCTGTTACGAAGCGCATTCAGGATATTGAACCCGACGATATGATTATGGATATCGGGCCGAAAACGGCGGAACGGCTGGACACCCTGATAAAAAAGGCGAGCACCGTTGTCTGGAACGGTCCGGTAGGCGTATTTGAGTTCAAACTTTTCAGTAAGGGAACCGCCAGTCTGGCTCAGTCAATCGCCGCCAGCAATGCCTATTCCATTGCCGGTGGTGGAGACACTCTCGCGGCCATTTCCGCATTCGGCGTGGCCGATCGGATTTCCTATATTTCCACTGGCGGCGGTGCCTTTCTTGAATTTCTGGAAGGCAAAAAGCTCCCGGCAATCGCCATTCTGGAAGAAGCGGCGCGCGCCTGGACGGCAATGGAAAAGGCCAGAGAATTATGACTCGCAAAATGGGAGCCCGGTGTATTTATTAAACCGTTCTTCAAAACGGGGTGAACTACGATCATCTCCGCTTGCCTGCCGTCTGTTTATGCTGGTCGGCCTGTTCCCGTTGCCGTGTCAGGCGACCCCGGCGGTCAACCAGTTTGAGATTAAAGACCTGGAAATTGAAGTCGGCGTCTGGGAATTTCAATCACAGAACGCGCATACATGGGGCCAGCCCAAACGGCGTTTCATTGAAGAATCGCCCGGGGCATTTGAATACGACGATAATTCGGTGGTACAACAGCGCCATGCGCTTGAAATTGAAGTCGGCTCATTTGCATGGATGCGTAACCGCATCGGAATCGAGTTTGAGAAAGAACGTCTTGAAGAACCGGCGACATTTTCGGAGCGAAACGGCTTTGATTCGCTGAAACTTGAAGAAATCGCCGCAGAGGCCGTGATTGTATTTGTGGATGAAGAACGCTTCGGCATCGGCCTGTTGATTGAATACCAGCATGTCCTTGAAGCAGAAGAAGCGGATTCCATCGTGTTCGGGCCTATCCTGGCACACTCATGGGGTCGCTGGGACATCGTACTCAATCCCGCCTTTGTACAATTTTTCGGCGGTGAAGACAATGACGACAAGCTTGACTTCACCTATGGCGCACACATTCTGTACACCGTCAGTCCCGCCCTGACCCTTGGCCTTGAAAGCTATGGCACCATTGACCGCCTGGGCGCAACCGGCGACGGGGGTGAAACGGCAATGCGCTTTGGCGACCATGATCTTCATCGTCTCGGGCCCATCGCGTATTATCGAAAAATATTTCACGGCGAAGAAGATGAGCACACCCTGACGTTGGGACTGGGGCTTTTTTTCGGTCTCAATCAATACACCCCCGATGCGACATTCAAGTGGAGTATTGAATACGAATTCTAGCCTCCATCACCTTTTGGCGCGGGCATCCACGGCCGAAATTCAGTATCGGATATAAATGTATCAACATCAGCGCTTCGTCCGTCACGCCCTGAATATACCCGCCCAAAACAGGCATGGAGCCGCATTCCTTATCAGCTTGCCGTCAATCGGCGCCGGGGCAGCCCGGTAGAACCGTATACTCCTTCCGGGTTTCCCGAGAAGTGTTTTCACGGAAACGACACCGTTTCCTATCGTCTATATCAGGGGATAAAATCTGTTCCCAGTTTCTTCGCCAGCGGCTTGTTTTCAAGCACTGGATAATCGGGCAGGCCGTTTTTATAAGGCGGATAACTCTCACCGACAATCAGGGGACGCAGATAATCCCGGCAGGCATCGGTGATCCCGAAACCATCTGCGTTGATGAACTCCGGCGGTAAAACCTTTTCAACATTGGCGACGTCTTCCAGTTTCACCTTGCCGATTTCCCAGACATAGGGCGAATCCGATTTTCTTTCTATTACAGGCATGACCGCATTTTCCCCGGCCAGCGCCATTTCGACCGCCACCCGGCCCAGCGCATACGCCTGTTCAACATCAGTCGCGGAGGCGATGTGGCGCGCTGAACGTTGCAGATAATCCGCCACCGCCCAGTGATATTTATAACCCAGCGCCGCTTTCACCATGCTGGCCACCGCCGGGGCGGCGCCGCCAAGCTGGACGTGTCCGAAGGCGTCTCGCATATCCTGCTCGGCCAAAAACCCGCCGTCTGGATAACGCGCCCCCTCAGAAACCACGACGGAGCAATAACCGTACTGTTCAACCTTTTCCCCGACTCTGGCGATAAAGGCTTCCCGGTTGAATTCAATTTCGGGGAAAAGAATGATGAGTGGAATATCGTTGTCTTCATCAGCGGCCAGACCGGCGGCGGCGGCGATCCAGCCCGCGTGACGACCCATGACCTCAAGCACAAACACTTTGGTTGAGGTTCGCGCCATGGAACGCACGTCAAAAGACACTTCGCGGACTGATGTCGCGATATATTTGGCCGCCGAGCCGAAACCCGGGCAAACATCGGTCAGTGGCAAATCGTTGTCAATCGTTTTGGGGATATGGATCGCCTGGATCGGAAAACCCATGTTTTTGGAGAGCTGTGATACCTTGTTGCAGGTATCGGCAGAGTCACCGCCGCCGTTATAAAAAAAGTAGCCGATATGATGCGCCCGAAAAACATCCATAAGGCGTTCATATTGCGCACGGTTTTCTTCCAGTCCTTTTAATTTATAGCGACAGGAACCGAAGGCACCGCCCGGCGTGTGTTTCAGGGCGGCAATCGCGCTATCGGATTCGTGGCTGGTATCAATTAAATCTTCCGTCAGGGCGCCGATAATCCCGTTACGCCCGGCATAGACATTCGCGATGCTGCCCCGGTGCTGTCTGGCCGTTTGAATGACGCCGCAGGCACTGGCATTAATGACCGCGGTGACTCCGCCGGATTGCGCGTAAAACGCGTTTTTAAGTGCTGACATATGGTGATCGATAGTTTCCAAACGATAAAAAGGCGGGCCGGCGCACACCTGCGCCCGTCGTTATTATGAAACCGTGAATTTCAAAGTCAACGGAAAAAGGGCGGAGAATAATCGAAAATGCATATTGTCGACATCCCGCCCGACAAACCACGTAGCGTCCCGATTTTGGTCTTTCCCTCAAAAAGGCAGCCAGTCTGTTTGAGAGATTTCCGTATAATTTTGACTTGTGGCTTGTTTTCTTGTATGCCGTACGTGAATATGAAAGAACCCATAAACAAAAAAAGAGAGGCCTATCATGCGGACGTTTGATATTAAAAATGACCCCCTTGATTTCGAGTATACCTACAACAAGGAAGAAAAAGAATCACTACGTGACAATCTGAAAAAAAAGCGGGGGAAAAAGAAGCCTGACATTAATAGAGGCGACCTTCGCCGCGTAGCCCTATGGAAAATTAACCGCGTCCTGGAAATATCTAAAGAGACTATCAAAAAGCTGAATAAATTGGCTTCAATGAAAGAGGTTAGTATTGACGACCCGTTTGTAAAAGACCTGATTGGTGATCTGCTTGACTCTGACGGGGTTGATTTACCCATGGCGAGTACAATCCTGAAATTTGTTAGACCTGATATTTTTCCGATAATTGACGTTCGAGCATACAGGGCGCTTACAGGGAGGAGACCCTATTTCCGCGACTGGTCCTTGTCCTCTAAATACACCAGGTACGTTGAATACACCAAAAGATTGAAAGAAATCGCCAAAAAGCGCGGTAAATTGTTAGAGAAAATCGACGAACAGCTTTATGAATTTGACAGAGAGCACAACGGAACAATAAATAATCGGAGTCATCATTGATACAGCAGGCAACCTTACGTTTATCACTATTTGAAAGATGACTATGGCGACACTGTGACACTAAAAATGTTTACTCATGTTGTGAGTCTTTACAAAGCCGGTGTGGAAAATTCACTTACGTAAAATATCGTTCACAATATTTGTTGTTTGTGCGCTTGCGGGTTTTTTAGCTTACTCAATATCCAAAAACCTGAAGACGCAACGAAATGATGTTTCAATATCATTAAATGACCCGCAAGTTGGCCCGTTATCACTAAACCTGGCGGTCGTCTCTGACACTCATCTCCATGAGAGGCAAGCACATCTGACCTCGTTTCGAGAACTGGTCTTGGCGGTCAAAGCGTCAGGCCCTGACCTGGTCGTGTTTGTGGGGGACTACATAGCGCACCCGACAAAGATCCGTGATTTGAGCGGCCATCGAGAGAATATAGCCAATATAATCAAGCTGCTTGAACCGTTGCCAAGTGCGGCCGTTTTGGGTAACTATGAAAGCTGGTCCAATGCTGACAGGTGGCTTTCTGAATTTGAACGGCTTGGCATAAACGTTCTGGAAAATGAAGTGCGCGTTATAAATACAGCAAAAGGTAATCTATGTGTCAGGGGCCTGGGAGACCGTTTTACTAACCGATATCAATACGTTGAATTTCCTGACGCATGCGGGAAGCTGCCAAAAATCACAATAACACATGACCCCGCAGGCGCTTTTTACAACAAAGCGGAAGGGTTCTTTATTGCTGGCCATACACATTGTGGGCAAATCAGTTTGCCTTTGATTGGACCGTTATGGGTTCCTTCCGATGCGCCAAAGTCCGCACATTGTGGTTTGTATCAGGACGATATGCGCAGCGTTTTTGTGACATCAGGAGTGGGGACAAGTATTCTACCATTGAGATTTGGAACCCGGTCATATTGGGATATGCTGAATTTAATTTACTGATTATTTTTGATTCTGTTTTGCGAGGCACATTGTCTGCTGAATCTTTATTTACAGGATATTTCCCCCCATGACGGGTCAAAGAAACAAAGGAAAATATGCTGCCCTTTGTCTATGATAAAATCTGGTCCTTCACTGTCTAACATGGGCACCTATCCTATTTACTGGCCATCTTAATGTCTGCTCTACTTCGAAAATACTGCGCCAAAACGGCCCTGCTGTTGGCCTTATGTCCCATGATGGCGATGGCCGGTCAAAACGGGCAACAGATGCTGCCTGATCTCGGCGATTCCTCCAGCGGCACGGTTTCACCCGAGTATGAACGTCGTCTGGGACAGATATTTTTAAAACAGGTGCGTCAGGTTTCGGACGTACTGGATGATCCGGAGGTGGAAGCCTATATCGCCGCCCTGGGCTCCCAACTTGCGAACAACAGCGATGCCCCCTCCCAACCATTCACCTTTTTGGTGATGGACAATCCCCGCATCAATGCCTTTGCCGGGCCGGGCGGGGTGATCGGAATCAATACCGGTGTATTTCTGCATTCCGCCAATGAGAGCGAAGTCGCTGCCGTCATCGCGCATGAAATCGCACATGTTACGCAACGCCATCTGGCACGGTCGTTTGAAGAGGCAAGCCGGTATAAACTGCCGAGGGCAGCGGCGATCATCGGCGCCATTATCATCAGCATAGCCAACCCGCAAGCTGGCGCGGCAGCACTGGCGGGGATACAGGGTCTTGATACGCAGAATCAGATCAATTTTACCCGTGCCAACGAAGAAGAGGCGGACCGCATCGGTATGCAAATTCTGGTAAAGGCAGGCTATGAGCCACATGGCATGCCATCCTTTTTTGGTAAATTGAAGCGTTTGTCGCGTTACGTGCAAAACGGGGCGCCGGAGTTCTTGCGCACCCATCCGCTGACGACCAACCGCATCGCCGACGCCGAGGCACGCGCCGCCCGTTTTCCAACCGGGCAATTTGAAGATTCGCTCGCTTACAGGCTGATACGCCGTAAATTATCGGTCAATTCCCTCAAGAATCCAAAAAAGGCTATCCTTTCTTTGCGCAAGGAACTTGAGACAAACAAAGGGACAGATCCCCGGGTGGTATTGCCGCTTCGCTACGGGCTCGCCTGCGCCTATATCGCCAATGGCGACTTTCCCCTGGCTGAACACCAGTTGTCTTTTCTGTTGAGGAGCAACGCGGATGAGAGCGCTTATCTCCTGCTGGCAGCCGAACTGGAGAAACAAAGATCAGATTACGATGCCGCTTTCAAAATTTACGAAAAGGCCTACGCGCTTTATCCCGATTACAAGCCAGTGGTCATGGCTTATAGTCGCGCCTTGCTGAATACCAGACAAGGCAGGGAAGCCCGTAAAGTATTGAAGAATTTTGAGCGCACGCACGTGCATGATTTGAAATCATACAGCTTGCTTGGACAGGCGGAAGCCTTGCTGGGCAATGAGATTGAGGTGGCCATTTTACAGGCGGAATATTACCGTCTCGCCGGCGATATCACGCTGGCCATCGAAAAACTCCTGTTTGTGCAAAAGCGCTACGCTCTTGATTATTATTATGATCAACGTGTAACCGCCCTGATGAGTGAACTGGAGTATGAGCTTGAATTGCAAAAAGGATTGGGACTGTGAGAAAGACGGGAGATAATGATGCGCCGCCGGGATAATTTGAAACTGATGGTGTCTGCCCTGCTCGTCGCTACAGGTAGTTTCATCAAACCTGTCAATGTCTTCGCGAGACGTGATAAAGAAGCATTTTCCGCGACAGATTATGATGTCGCGATTAACCGTTATTTTTCCGGCCACGAGATCGTGGAGTCGGATCGTATAAAGATAAAGGTACGTCCTGTCATAGAGAACGGCGCTGTCGTGCCGGTCAAAGTTGAAACCGATCTTGACCCCCTGGAATCCATCACCCTGTTTGTCGATAAAAACCCCAACCCCTTGATCGCGAGCTTTGATCTTTCGCCCAACTGTCTCGGCTTCATTTCTACCCGCATCAAGGTTCAACATCCCTCCAACATTATTGCGGTCGTAAAAACGGGTGAAAAGGTATTTATCAACAAGACCTTTGTCGAAGTGCATGAAGGGGGATGCGGTTAATGGCTGCCGATATCCGCGTTAAGACCAAAACACGGGATAATATTACCACTGTGCGCCTCATCATTCGTCATCCAATGGAAACCGGGTTTCGAGTGGAGACCGAGAACAGCGAACTTGTCCCCGCACATTACATCAACCTTGTGCAAGTGCGACATAATGGGCAACTCGTCCTGTCATGCGACTGGAGCCGAGCCGTATCGAAAAACCCCTATCTGTCGTTCAAGTTCAGAAACGCCGCTGTCGGTGACAGATTGACGGTTTTCTGGTCGGATAATAAAAACAAAACCAACACGTTCGAAACCACCATCAGCTAGCCCTTCTCCACCGGATCACTTTATGCGTGACGTTATCGTCTTTCTGTTGTTTATTGTCCTGATTTACCTGCTTGGCCTGATGCTGGCTTATCCACTGGAACGCCTGCTGCCCTCCTCTCTTGAACTGCCTTTCCGAAGATACGTCGACTACGCGATAATGTTCAGCGCACTGATTCTGAGTAGCGCCTATCTGTCCCTATATGGATTACTGTCCTTTGCCGGAGCTGGTTACAGCGGCGGCCTCAAACCGTTTTTCAAAATCCTGGGCAGTGGTTTTATCTTCGGTTTTCTGACCATGCTGCTTATTGAAACCCTGCTGCTGGCGCTCGGCATTCACAAACCAGATGCCGAACGCAGCCTGACGACGAGTACCTTTGTTCCATTATTCCTGAAGGCTTTCGGCACCGGTCTTTTGGTCGCGCTTTTTGAAGAGACTGTTTTCAGGGGCGCTTTTTTTACCGGACTGCAACAACGGACGGGGACAATGATTGCAATATTTTTTACCAGTCTGATTTATGCCGCAGTGCATTTCCCTGATTTTCCCGATCTGCCCCCAAATACTGATACGTACTGGTTAACCGGGATCACGTGGGCCCCGGAGATGTTCAAGCGATTTCAGCGAATAACGGTAGACCATTTTCTGACCTTGCTGGCCTTTGGCCTGATGCTTGGTCTGCTTCGCGTCAGGTATAAAAGCATCGCAGCATGTATCGGGGTACACGCAGGTGCCGTGATGCTGATCAAGATCAGCCACCATCTCACCAACAGGAGTCAAAATTCCGATTTCGAGTACCTTGTCAGCCAGGAAAACTCAACCCTCAGTTGGATAACCTTTGGTACACTGCTGTTCTTGACGGCACTTTTATTTTATAAGATGCCACGGGCAAAAAAGACAGCCCGTTACGTTAGTCTCCGATCTTGATCTTAAAATCTCTTTTATCGTGAGGTTTTTTTCAACAATTCGGACAAACATGCCTCATAGAGGGCTACCGCCTCTTGCGGCTGTGGCTTGTCATCATTGTGATGGGCAAGCAGACCAGATGCCAATATTGCGGCAATAATGTGTTGTTCATTCATAGGTATATCTCCACTGTAGTTTCAATCAATCATTATTATAAACAATCAGGGCGTTTGTTGCCCGGAAGAAGTGATGTAATGCTTTAATTAATGGCATAGGGATAGAACAATATCTCACCATTGACTTTGAAGTTACCGATCAGAGCCTGTCCTTCCCGACTGCGGATAAACTCCGAATACTTTTTAGCCAGATCAATTTTGGTATGTGGATGCCTGACCGGGTTCACTAAAATGATATGGTAGGGATTGAACAGGGCGGCGTCATTTTCAAACAACACGCTCAGATTTATCTTGTCCCGATAAGCGAGATAAGTGCCCCGGTCAGTCAGGATGTAGGCCTCCTTGTCATCGGCAATCCGCAATGCCATACCCATACTCTGCCCGACGGACAGATACCATTCGCCGGACGGTTTGGTATTCAGCCTTTCCCACAGGCGATTCTCTTTTTTATGTGTGCCCGAATCATCCCCGCGCGAGATAAAAACATGTTTAAATTCAATCAACCTGGACATGGCTTCATCAATATTGCCCGCCTGCCTGAGACCGACAGGGTCGGCATCCGGGCCAAGCAAGATAAAATCATTGTGCATGACCGCCCGCCGCTCAATCCCATACCCTTCGCTGACAAATTTCTTTTCTGCTACTGGCGCATGTACAAAAACAAGATCAACATCACCGTTTTCGCCCAAACGGATGGCCCTGCCGGTACCGACCGAAATGACATCAAGTCTAACACCGTACTTTTTTTCAAACGGGAGGTTCAGCACCGCCAACAGGCCGGAATTATCCGTGCTGGTCGTCGTCGCCATCTTCAGGCGTTCAACCTCCGCCAGTGACGTGCCGGGAAAAAAATTGAACAAAATGGCGAACAGGTAGCATAATCGTTTCATGGGTGATTGTTGCATGGAGGGTCTTCTCAAAATTGTTTAATCTCTTCTTCAATTGCATTATAAATAATCCAATAGAAATGTATAACACTGCTTATGAAAGCTTCGTTGCGGCGACTGCCTGACATTGCTTGTCATTGGCGTAACAGGGAAGAAACGGATTTTGTGGACGGGGTGTTCTACAAATTGAGGCCCGAGGTGGTCTAACAGCTTGGTACAACCCGGTTAAGGATAATTCACATCAACCCGGAGTTGGAAAATGCAACCAGGATGATGGCCTGCCCCCGGTCTGACCTTGTCCGATCTTCGGTGGACCGGGCTGTGGTCCGAACAAAGACTGCGGATGCAAAAAGGGGCCGCGTAGCGACCCCTTTGTCTGGCTGGATAAAATTCCATCAGGTGGTTTGCCAGGCAGCCGTAATAACCGACTGTAGCTCATCCTTAACGTCTTGAGGAACCACACTGCCCGCCCCACTGGGCACATTGTATGACGCCATTGCCGAAACCAGTTGTTCCACCTGGCTATTGAGCAATTCAGATGTGCCAGCTTCTATATTGTCCAGTTGGTAGCGGGTATTGCTGTACCAATCACTGACGGTAACCTGGTCGTCGGTACCTGCGACGGTGATTTGCAGGTTATTGCCACTGCGGCTAAACCACAAATCCTCGACCGAGACATCCTCGAAATGAGCCACATCAACACTGTCTGCCTGAGTATCGTTGTTGTTGATGGTGTCCGCACCGAAACCGGCTTCAAACTCATAGGTATCACTGCCGGCACCACCGTCAAGGGTATCACTGCCCGCACCACCGCGCAGGATATCGTCGCCATCGTCGCCGGAAAGGGAGTCGTTGCCGGCGCCACCACGCAGGTTGTCGTCACCGTGACCACCGAAGAGGATGTCACGGCTGGAGCCACCGCGCAGGATGTCATTACCGATGCCACCGCGCAGGGTGTCTTCTCCCGCACCACCGCGCAGGGTATCGTCGCCGTCGTCACCGTCAAGGGAGTCGTTGCCAGCGCCCCCGCGCAGGGTATCATCGCCATTACCCCCAAAGAGGTAATCACTACCACCACCGCCATCCAGGGTATCATCGCCATCCTGTCCCAGGATAATATCGTGTTGCCCATCTCCGCCGTTTATCACGTCATCGCTGGCAAAACCGATGATGATGTCATTGCCGTCAGTGCCTTGCAGTACCTTCGCTTTGACCGTATCCACATCCCAGCTTGTGCCATCGGCAAATTCAATCGCGTTCAGCACATAAACGCTCGCACCATCTCTAAAGAAGTAGTTCTGCACCGCAATCACTTCACCGGTACTGCCAATGGTCAGATGCAAGTCGTTAGTGCGCCAGCCGTGACCACGGCTGGCCGTAACATCGCTGGCGGCAATGCCTTCCAGAAAGCGCAGCACGTCGTTGCGACCCGTACCGGTGTCATAATTGGACACCGTGGTGTTGCCATCGCCCGCACCGAACAGGTAGGTGTCGTTACCGGCACCGCCATGGAGGGAGTCGCTGCCAGCGCCCCCGCGCAGGGTGTCGTTGCCACCCTCGCCCCGGATAGTATCGTCCCCATCGCCGCCGTTTATCACGTCATCGCTGGCAAAACCGAGGAGGGTGTCATTGCCATCGGTGCCTTGCAGTACCTTCGCTTTGACCGTATCCACATCCCAGCTTGTGCCATCGGCAAACTCAATCGCGTTCAGCGCATGACCGCCCGCACCATCGCCTTCAAAGTAGCGCGATACCGTAATCACGTCACCGGTACTGCCAAGGGTCAGAAGCAAGTCGTTACGGTTGGTGGGGCTGCGGCTGACTGTGACATCGCTGGCGGCAATGCCTTCCAGAAAGCGCAGCACGTCGTTGCGGCCCGCTCTGGTGTCATAATTGGACACCGTGGTGTTGCCATCACCCGAACCGAACAGGTAGGTGTCGTTACCGGCACCGCCGTCAAGGAGATCCCCACTGCCAGCGCCACCGCGCAGGGTGTCGTTGCCAGCACCGCCATGGAGGGAGTCGCTGCCAGTGCCACCGCGAAGGATGTCGTTACCGATGTCACCATGCAGGGTGTCGTCGCCCGCACCACCGCGCAAGGTATCATCGCCATCCTGGCCCTGGATATTATCGTCCCCATCACCGCCGTTTATCACGTCATCGCTGGCAAAACCGATGATGGTGTCATTGCCATCGGTGGTTTGCAGTACCTTCGCTTTGACCGTATCCACATCCCAGCTTGTGCCATCGGTAAACTCAATCGCATTCAGCGCATAACCGCCGGCACCATCGCCGTGGAAGTAGCGCGATACCGTAATGACTTCACCGGTACTGCCAATGGTCAGAAGCAAGTCGTCACGGCTACGGCTGGCCGTGACATCGCTGGCGGCAATGCCTTCCAGAAAGCGCAGCACATCGTGGCGCCCGGTAGCGGTATCGCGGTTGTTGATAGTGGTGTTGCCATCGCCTGAACCGAACAGGTAGGTATCGTTACCGGCACCGCCGGAGAGATAGTCATTGGCACCAGCACCCCCGCGTAAGGTGTCATCGCCATTATCGCCATAGAGGTTATCGCGACCATCACCGCCATTGAGGGTGTCGTTACCGTCCTCTCCGTAAAGATTGTCATTACCATCGCCGCCGTTCATCACGTCATCGCTGGCACCACCGATGATGAGGTCATCGCCATCGGTGCCTTGCAGTACCTTCGCTTTGACCGTATCCACATCCCAGCTTGTGCCATCGGCAAACTCAATCGCGTGCAGCGCATAGCTACCCCAAGTTCTAATCGCGCCATCGTAGCGGAAGTAGTTCGTCACGGTAATTACTTCACCGGTATTGCCAACGGTCAGACGCAAGTTGTCAAGACTACGGCTGACTGTGACATCGCTGACGGCAATACCTGCCAAAAAGCGCAGTACATCTTTGCGGAAGCCGGTATCATAATTGTAGATCGTGGTGTCGCCATCACCGGCACCAAACTCATAGGTATCATTACCGGTATCGCCAGAGAGATAATCCCCATTACCTGTACCACCGCGCAAGGTGTCATCGCCACGACCACCATAGAGGTAATCTCGATCAGCGCCGCCATCCAAGGTGTCGTTACCACCGTCCCCATAGAGGTAGTCTTGACCAGCGCCACCATTCAGCACATCGTTGCCATTGCCGCCGTGCAGGCGGTCATCTCCCGCATTACCAAAGAGGGTGTCATTGCCTTCCAGGCCTTTAACATGGTCGTTACCGTCACCACCGGATAGTGTGTCTTCTCCGGCATAGCCGTAGAGACGATCGTTGCCGCCCAAACCATTGATAACATCATCAGTTGTATAGCCGTAGAGAGTATCGTTACCTTCTGTAGCACCCGGAATAAACCCTTTAATGGTATCCACATCCCAGCTTGTGCCATCGGCAAACTCAATCGCGTTCAGCGCATAACCGCCCGCCCCATCGCCGTAGAAGTAGTTCGTCACGGTAATTACCTCACCGGTACTGCCAACGGTCAGACGCAAGTCGTTACGACTACGGCTGACCGTGACATCGCTGGCGGCAATACCGGCCAAAAAGCGCAGCACATCGTCGCGCCCGGTAGCGGTATCGTAGTTGTTGATGACAGCGCGGCCATCACCGGCACCAAACTCATAGGTATCATTACCGGCACCGCCGTTGAGGGTATCCCTACTGCCAGCACCCCCGCCGCGCAAGGTATCATCGCCATCTCCTCCATAGAGGTAGTCGTTGCCAGTGCCGCCATCCAGGGTGTCGTTACCGTCCTCTCCGTAAAGCTTGTCATTACCGTCGCCGCCGTTTATCACGTCATCGCTGGCAAAACCGATGATGTTGTCATTGCCATCGGTGCCTTGCAGCACCATCGCTTTGACGGTATCCACATCCCAGCTTGTGCCATCGGCAAACTCGATGGCATCCAGCGCATAACCGCCAGCGCCATCGCCGAGGAAGTAGTCCCTTACCCTAATCACTTCACCGGTACTGCCAAGGGTCAAATACAAGTCGTTACGTCTATAGCTATAGTCGCGGCGGGCCGTGACATCGCTGACGGCAATACCCGCCAGAAAGCGCAGCACGTCGTTGCGACCCGCACCGGTGTCATGGTTGGACACCGTGGTGTAGCCATCGCCTGAACCGAACTGATAGGTATCATTACCGGCACCGCCAGAGAGATAGTCATTGGCACCAGCACCCCCGCGCAGGGTATCATCGCCATTGCCGCCAAAGAGGCTATCGCGACCATCACCGCCATTGAGGGTATCATCGCCATCCTCTCCCCAGATAGTATCCTCCCCATCGCCGCCGTTCATCACATCATCGCTGGCAAAACCGGTCATGATGTCGTTTCCATCGGTGCCCTGCAGTATCATCGCTTTGACGGTATCCACATCCCAGCTTGTGCCATCGGCAAACTCAATCGCATCCAGCGCATAACCGCCAGCGCCATCGCCGAGGAAGTAGCCCTCCACCGTGATCACTTCACCGGTACTGCCAATGGTCAGACGCAAGTCGTTACGTCTATAGCTATAGTAGCGGCGGGCCGTGACATCGCTGACGGCAATACCCTCCAGAAAGCGCAGCACATCGTGGCGCCCGGTAGCGGTATCGCGGTTGTCGATGGTAGTGTTGCCGTCGCCCGCACCGAACAGGTAGGTGTCGTTACCGGCATCGCCAGAGAGATAGTCATTGGCACCAGCGCCCCCGCGCAGGGTATCATCACCATTACTGCCATAGAGGTTATCACGGCCATCACCGCCATTGAGGGTGTCATCGCCATTGCCGCCAAAGAGGCTATCGCGACCAGCACCGCCATTGAGGGTGTCGTTACCGTTCTCTCCGTAAAGCTTGTCATTACCGTCGCCACCGTTCATCACGTCATCGCTGGCAAAACCGGTGATGATGTCGTTGCCATCGGTGCCCTGCAGTATCATCGCCTTGACCGTATCCACATCCCAGCTTGTGCCATCGGCAAACTCAATCGCATTCAGCGCATAACCGCCGGCACCATCGCCGTGGAAGTAGCGCGATACCGTAATGACTTCACCGGTACTGCCAATGGTCAGAAGCAAGTCGTCACGGCTACGGCTGGCCGTGACATCGCTGGCGGCAATGCCTTCCAGAAAGCGCAGCACATCGTGGCGCCCGGCAGCGGTATCGCGGTTGTTGATAGTGTTGTTGCCATCGCCTGAACCGAACTGATAGGTATCATTACCGGCACCGCCATCAAGGAGATCCCCACTGCCTGCACCACCGCGCAAGGTGTCATTTCCCGCACCGCCATAGAGTCGGTCGTCTCCATCGCCACCATTGAGGGTGTCGTTGCCCGCACCGCCATAGAGTCGGTCGCTGTCATCGCCACCGTCCAGGGTGTCGTTGCCGTCCTCCCCGTACAGATAGTCATTTCCATCATTGCCATAAAGCGCATCGTCGCCAGCGTGGCCGTACACATGATTGTTGCTGCCGAAGCCGACAATGATATCCCCGGCTTCGTCGCTATAGCCATAAATGGGGGCTGAGTCTGATGAGCCGATATTGGAATCGATATCCAGATATTCGAACACTGGATTTTCAAAGGCGGGTAGCAGGGATTCAACACCACCAGCGTGGGTAGAAAAAAGCCGACCGATGGCTTCCGAGAGGTCGGTGCGCGCCGACGGGTTGATCTCGACCAGTGCGGTTAATAACAACCACTGTCTGGCGATTGCCTCCTCATCCTCCAGACTGTCAGCGATGTCCGACAGGGCATCGTCAAATACCTGAGCGTTGATACCGGTGTTGGTGGTCAGCAGATCTGTGACCGGGTCGTAAGTCAGCCCCGGGGCGATATCTTCCAGCAAACCGTTGCCGACAGCGAATTTCACCAGCAGATTGCGGGCCAGCATGTTGTACGCCTGCCGGTAATAGACGCCGGTGGTGACAATCCGGCCGTTCTCACGCCACTGCCCGTCACCGAGGCGCAACACGTCCATGCCGGTATATTGCTTGATAACCCCCAACTGTCCGAGTGTGAAAGATTCGCCCGCCAGACGGAAATCAACCCGGTTTGTTTCGGTATTCACATTGAGTCGGTGATTTGGGTCTATTTCGTCAAGGGTGATGTCTTCCATATCGGCCCATTTAACCAGCAATGCCTCAAAGTTCGCCAGCAGGGATGCCGCCGTCGGCGTGTCGAATAAATCAAGCACATCATCCTTCAGGTCACTGTCAAGGCTCATCGCCTGATGCAGGTCGGGCATTTGTCCGTAGCCTTTGATGTTGGCAACTGCCGATACCTCAGGGTCCAACGTCACCTCACCGACATAGCGGGTAAAGGTTGGATTGGAGGTCAACAACACATCGGCGGCGATACCGGAGGTTTCTGCGGCCACGCCCTGTGAGCCATCGGCCCGGGTAAATGTGCCCTGGCGCGCAATCTGGCCATCGGTATCTTGTTGAGGCTCAACATCGCGATGACTCAGGCTGATGCTGGTAATACCTGCCTCCGTTAATGAGCTCAGCTCATCAGACTGGCTGACGCCATCGCCATTGGCGTCCTGCCAGACTTTCAGGTCGGCATAACGCCCATCATCGGCATCAATCACCCCATCGGCGTTGCTGTCCAGGTCGCTCAGCTCTTCATAGCCGGTGCGTTCCGGGCTGCCAAACAGCTCGGAAATATCGTTAATGGTGCCGTCCGCGTTACGGTCCAGCGCGAGGAAACCATCATCACCACTCAGCCAGGAGGTGCGCGTGGCAAAGCCATCGCCATTAAGGTCAAAGTAAGCAGTGCTGCCTTCAAGGCTTGTCAGTTCTACGCCGTCAGCATCAAGGTCAAGTACCAGCGGGTCACGCGGGAGAGAACGGTCCGATTTACCACTGCCGGTGCCTGCCGGTTCCTCAGCGCAAGAACCATCACCGCCGGAGCTGCTACCTGAAGCACTGTTCCCATCACTGTTCCCATCACTGTCCCCATCACTGTCCCCATCACTGTCCCCATCGCCGTTCCCATCACTGTCCCCATCACTGTTCCCATCACTGTTCCCATCGCTATCGCCATCGCCGTCATCAGGCGGCGGTGTGGGCTTTTGCTCTTCCTGACCAGTCTCTTCTCTGTACTTTTTTATGTAAGCTGCAAGTTCTGTAATTCTATTGTTCCACCCATTCAAGAATTTTTTCTGTGAGGAATCCTCTTGTGAGGAATCCTCTTGTGAGGAATCCTCCTGTGAGGAATCCTCTTGTGAGGTATCCCCCTCTGCAAGGTTCTCAACATATTTACGACGCTTATCTAAATAAGCTTTTATTAAATCACCTTTATAGTCTTTAATGGCCTGCAAAGTCTTTGGACCGATGATGCCATCCTCTTTTACTCCCAGTGTCTCTTGTAATTTTTTAGCCGCATCACCACTGCCAGAGTTGACGGCAAAATCAAAAATCGCAAGGCCCAGCCCTCCCGATATCTCGTCCGCCTTTAGATTTAGATAAGGGTCTTTCCAAAAAAATGTCGACCGGTAAATGTCTGTTGCATCTTGTTTAGTGATGTCCTTTAATTTTAGTACTTCTCCGTCACGACAACGAGGGATTATCCCTTGTGCTTGAGCCTTATTAAATATCCTCTTGGTAATGCCAAAGTTTGTTTCTCCCCCTTTATCGTCAGGATCATTGACGTAACCACCTTCTCTCTCCAGGACAAACTTGACAGCTTGCCCAAAACTCATTTTCTTTTGTGCAGAACTTATTTTCTTTTGTGCAGAATTCATTTTATTTACTCCTTGATAGTGTCATAAAACCCGTCAACATATTTCATTTCATTCACTTCCTACGGACGGTGACGACTCCAACTACGGCTGGCCGTGACATCGCTGGCGGCAATGCCCTCCAGAAAGCGCAGCACGTCGTTGCGGCCGGCACCGGTGTCACGTATCGTGGTGTTGCCATCGCCCGGACCGAACAGGTAGGTGTCGTTACCGGAACCGCCAGAGAGATAGTCATTGGCACCAGTGCCACCGCGCAGGGTGTCGTTGCCCGCACCGCCATAGAGGGAGTCTCGGCCAGCGCCACCGTGCAGGGTGTCATCGCCATCCTGCCCCCGGAGTGTATCGTTCCCATTACCACCATTGAGGGTGTCATCGCCATCCCGGCCCCGGAATATATCGTCCCCATCGCCACCGTTCATCACGTCATCGGTGGCAAAACCGGTCAGGAAGTCATCGCCATCGGTGCCTTGCAGTACCTTCGCCTTGACCGTATCCACATCCCAGCTTGTGCCATCGGCAAACTCAATGGCGTTCAGCGCATAACCGCCCGCACCATCGCCTTCAAAGTAGTGCGAGACAGTAATTATTTCACCGGTACTGCCAAGGGTCAGATACAAGTCGTTAGTGCGCCAGACGTCACGGCTGGCCGTGACATCGCTGGCGGCAATGCCCTCCAGAAAGCGCAGTACATCTGTCCGTTCGGCAGCGGTATCGCGGTTGTCGATGGTAGTGTTGCCGTCGCCCGGACCAAACAGGTAGGGGTCGTTACCGGCACCGCTGGCGAGGGAATCCCCACGGCCAGCGCCACCGCGCAGGGTATCATCGCCATCACCGCCATCCTGTCCCTGGATACTATCGTCCCCATCGCCGCCGTTCATCACGTCATCGCTGGCAAAACCGATCAGGGTGTCATCGCCATCGGTGCCTTGCAGTACCTTTGCCTTGACCGTATCCACATCCCAGACTGTGCCATCGGCAAACTCAATCGCGTTCAGCGCATAACCGCCCGCACCATCGCCGTGGAAGTAGCGCGATACCGTAATGACGTCACCGGTACTGCCAATGGTCAGACGCAAGTCGTTACGGCGACGGCTGGCCGTGACATCGCTGGCGGCAATGCCCGCCAGAAAGCGCAGCACATCCGTCCGTTCGGCAGCGATATCGTGGTTGCTGATAGTAGTGTTGCCGTCGCCCGGACCGAACAGGTAGGTGTCGTTACCGGCATCGCCGGAGAGATAGTCATTGGCACCAGCGCCACCGCGCAGGGTGTCGTCACCGTGACCACCGTAGAGGGAATCACGCCTGGCGCCACCGCGCAGGGTGTCGTTGCCCGCACCACCGTAGAGGTAATCACGCCCAGCGCCACCGCGCAGGGTGTCATCGCCAGCCTGCCCCCGGAGTTTATCGTTCCCATCACCGCCATCCAGGGTGTCATCGCCATTACCACCAAAAAGCCAATCAGGGCCATCATCGCCATACAGGGTATCATCGCCATCCCGGCCCTGGAGACTATCGTCCCCATCGCCGCCGTTTATCACGTCATCGCTGGCAAAACCGCGCAGGATATCCTCGTCATCGGTGCCCTGCAGTACCTTCGCCTTGACCGTATCCACATCCCAGCTTGTGCCATCGGCAAACTCAATCGCGCTCAGCGCATAAATGCTGGCGCCATCGCCGTGGAAGTAGCTTGATACCCAAATTCTTTTACCGGTACTGCCAATGGTCAGACGCAAATCGCTATAGATATTGCCACGGCGACGGCTGGCCGTGACATCGCTGGCGGCAATGCCCGCCAGAAAGCGCAGCACATCGTGGCGCCCGGCAGCGGTATCGCGGTTGTTGATGGTAACACTATCATCGCCCGGACCGAACAGGTAGGTGTTGTTACCGGCACCGCTGGCGAGGGGACCCCCACGCCCAGCGCCACCGCGCAGGGTATCGCCATTACCGCCAGAGAGCTCATCGTTCCCGTCACCGCCATCCTGGCTCTGGAGACTATCGTCCCCATCGCCGCTTAGGGTGTCGTCGCCATCGGTATCTTGCAGTACCATCGCCTTGACCGTATCCACATCCCAGCTTGTGCCATCGGCAAACTCAATAGCGCTCAGCGTCTGACCGCTGGCACCATCGCCCTTAAAGTAGTTCGAGACAGTAATGACTTCACCGGTGCTGCCAATGGTCAGACGCAAGTCGTCCATGGTGTCATAACGCCCGTCAACATATTTCATTTCAGACCGGTTCCCTATCCTGAGTCGCCGCCAGGAACCGTCTTTAGAACCCAGGACACAAATATAATTTTGTGTATAATCCCCATGCACATCCAGCTTAAGAAAATCATTTGGCGGGAATAAAGTACCGTACTCTAGCCCTCTAAATTTAGAGCCTTTTTTTTCATACACATGCAAAGTGCAAACATTCATTGTTCCGCAAGACAAACCATCTGTGAAATAATAGAAATACTCATTAACCCCATCCCCATTTAAATCATATGAAGCAGAATACAATTCGGGGTTACCGCCGTCAGCCAGGTACTCCTTCTTCCTGTATTTTAAGTAATCCATTACTTTGTTTTTTTCAGGGTCTTCAGAAAATTTCAAACAAACCTCTTCATCTGCCATAGTGCAAGCAGCATAGACCATGCCTAAAAGTAAAACGACTGTTTTCATATCCATTCCTCCTGCCAGACTTTCAGGTCGGCATAACGCGCATCATCCGCATCAATATTAGCATCAATCAGACCCTCGGTGTAGCTGTCCAGGTCGCTTTTCATTAAGGATTATCGCTGAAACCACCTTCGGCCTGCAAGACAAACCCAACAGCTTGCTCAAAACTCATTTTCTTTTGTGCAGAACTCATTTCATTTACTCCTTGATAGTGTCATAAAACCCGCCAACATATTTCATTTCATTCACTTCCTACGGACGGTGACGACTCCAACTACGGCTGGCCGTGACATCGCTGGCGGCAATGCCCTCCAGAAAGCGCAGCACGTCGTTGCGGCCGGCACCGGTGTCACTTATCGTGGTGTTGCCATCGCCCGCACCGAACAGGTAGGTGTCGTTACCGGAACCGCCAGAGAGATAGTCATTGGCACCAGTGCCCCCGCGCAGGGTGTCGTTGCCCGCACCGCCATCAAGCCAATCACGCCCAGCGCCACCGTGCAGGGTGTCATCGCCATTCCCGCCATAGAGGGAGTCTCGACATTACGTCTATCCATTTCAGCTATATCTGAACGACTAAATATTTCTTCCAAATTCCCCCAAAGACGCACAAAACCTTCAGGATAACCTTGTCGTATTGCTTCAGCCGCGCCTAAAATGTGTCTATAGGCATCTGCTGGACCCTCTTCCCTACCTGGTAGTTGAGAATTAACAGCTTCGTCTCTTGCAAAATCATAAATATCATTAATATTATTAATCACACTCATTTTATTACCCTCCACATTCAGAACAATCCAGTAAACCGTTTGGGAGAATGTAGACAAGACAGTAACTCCTCCCCTCTTTCCTTAAAAACTCAGTACGCAATTCCAGACTGCATGAAAGATTTATTGTTGGACTACTATCGTTGCCACACTGCCCTCGATAATAGGAAACTGAAAACTGATCAGAAAAGTTTATTATATCAAAAAAAGTTGTCAGTTTACGACTATTGAGCTGTTTGTCCCTAAGGTAGCTAATTGCGCCTACTTTTACATTCGAAAGACAAATTGTACTCTTTTCTCTATTAACCACAGAGATCGGAAGTACATTATAAGCCAGCAACAATAAAGTGAAAATTACCAAGATAAAAATAATAAAAAATACTAGATACTTTATCAATTTGTTTCTCCCCCTTTATCGTCAGGATCATTGACGTAACCACCTTCTCTCTCCAGGACAAACTCAACAGCTTGTTCAAAACTCATTTTCTTTTGTGCAGAACTCATTTCATTCACTCCTTGATAGTGTCATAAAACCCGCCAACATATTTCATTTCATTCACTTCCTACGGACGGTGACGACTCCAACTACGGCTGGCCGTGACATCGCTGGCGGCAATGCCTTCCAGCAAGCGCAGCACGTCGTGGCGACCCGTACCGGTGTCATGGTTGTCCACCCGGGTGTTGCCGTCGCCCGCACCGAACAGGTAGGTGTCGTTACCGGCACCGCCATGGAGGGAATCCCCACTGCCAGCGTGCAGGGTGTCATCGCCATTCCCGCCAAGGAGATAATCACGCCCAGCGCCACCGTGCAGGGTGTCATCGCCATCCTGCCCCCGGAGTTTATCGTTCCCATTACCACCATTGAGGGTGTCATCGTCATTCCCGCCATAGAGTTTATCGTTCCCATCGCCGCCAATCAGTAAATCATGACCCTCTTGACCATAGAGAAGGTCATTGCCGGCGCCAGCGTCAATAATATCGTTGCCGTCCATCCCATAAATACGGCTGCCATTATCGCCATCAACAATAATCTCATCGGCGTTGCTACCATTCAGGTTGCCGTTGGTACTGGTAACGTTGAATTCTTCCAGCAAGGCAGTAATAGCGGCCTCGTTTTCGGCATCATCGGCCTCATCAATCCAGGTTTTTAACAGCGCAGTACCCTCCCAGCCGCTGTTATAAAGCGTTGTGCCCTGGTAGCGCACCAGGTCAATAAGGTCAGCAAAGGCGTTGACGGAATCCGTGCCACGGCGGGTTTCCAGCAAATCGTTCATGTCGCTGAAGTCGAAACCAATTTCACCGGCGTCACTGAGCGTCAGGGAGATCTCATCGGTATAGTCAGCCAGGCGGGTTTGAATGGCCAGATTGCCATAGACGGCATCTTTTAAGAGCTCGTAGCTCCGCGTCAGCAAGTTAATCTGTTGCTCGGTCAACGGGACAAAAGCGCGCTTCGGGGCGTTTGTATTAATCAAGAGTCCCCCCGAACTGCTGGTACCGCCCCCTGAGCTGCTTGCACTGCTTGCAGTGACGAAAATTCGTTGTCCGGCGCCCGTCACGACGCTATCCTCATCCTCTTCATCTTCACCCGCTTCAACGGTCACAAACTGCTCACCGTTAAACCTTTCCAACACGGCAATCATCCCGGTAATTTTTTCCTGCCGCGCCATCAAGGCTCTCTTCTCGGCCAATGCATCAGCATCAGTACCGGTTGGTAAGACTCCACCGCCACCAGAGCCACCAGCGGGGACTTTTCTAACGACGGCGGGGTCAAAGTCGGAAGGCTCCTGCCCGGGGAGCATATAAAAGAGTTTGAAGTCGTTTGCCGTCGCCGTCTCAATGCTGGTTTGCAGGGTGGACGTGCCCGCCCAGGCTTCCACCAGACTATCCAGTAAACCGCGTTGCCCCGTCCAGGTGGTTTGCTCAGCGTAGTTGCTCACAATGGCGGCAAGCGAAGATGACAGGCTCATCGCTTCCCGCAGGTCTCGAACCCTGCCAGAACCAGGGCTCTCCGGAAGCCCGGTGGCTTCTTCAGTTAACGCAATGCTGTCGGTGAATTCCCGGTAGAACGGGCTATGGGCAAGGTCAAGGTTGGCCGTGGTCCCTTCGGTGCCATCAACGGTTAGATGGACGGCGGCGGCCGATTGCACGTTGCCATTGCCCAGATTGACATTGCCGCTTTCGGCGTTCAAATCAATACTGACAATCCCGGCATCGGTCAGGGAAGTGAGTTCACCGGGGTCCGAGATACCGTCCTGGTCCAGATCCTGCCAGATTTTTACATTGGCAAATTCGGTGTCTTTTGCATCAAACACGGCATCGCCATTGCTGTCCAGGTCAGACAGCGCGTCAAAGCCGTCGGTGGCTAATGAACCATCAGCTTTTACGGTATCCACGCCAAAGAGTTCAGCACCGGTATCAATGGTGCCGTTGCCGTTACGGTCGAGGACAATAAAGCCATCGTCCGCGCTGACCCAGCCGGTGCCGGTCTTGACGCCATCGCCATTATGGTCAAACAGGACAGAGCCATCGGCGCCGGTGGTTTCAATGCCGTCGCCATCCATGTCTATCGCCAGCGGGTCCCGGCGGGGGAACCAGTTTTTGGCTCGATCCCATGGCTCACTTATCAAATCACTTATCTCGCCAAGAAGAGCTTGTCCGTATGGGTGCCAACCCCACATAGGTCGGACACGACAATACCCAACGCGATACGACCGTGCCAGGGAGGCCGGATGCCGGCGGCGTTTAAAGCGTCGGTTACCCGTGTCGAACAGTTATGTTTGTCTATAGGAGGAAACCAGTCGCTGATTACGCCATAGTCCGGCGGGTTGTCTTTAGACTTCCTTGATAAAATCCATTAGATCCTGAAGTTGCTGGTCAGTAAGTTCTATTGGATTGAGAGAAAATTGATACTCGTGATCATCGTTTTCTGGATATGTAATAATAGATACTGTCCCAGGGCCAAATAAACTGCCGGATTCAGCAGGACTAAAACCATACTCTGTGCTTACGCCATTGTTATCCGTCACCACCATAAACGAATGACGTATCACCTTTGAAAATGGTGGGCCGTGGGCGACTCGAACGCCCGACCAATGGATTAAAAATCCACTGCTCTACCAACTGAGCTAACGGCCCTTTCGGTAATATTGACCAATCTGGGTTTGCTGATAAACATGCCCGGCAGGGGCAAGAATAATACTTAAGAATTGGTCGCGGGTAAAATATAATTGATCTTGATTTTGTCGCATGGCGGTCTTATTTTCTACTGCCGATTCGAAATTGCACTGTGTTTTCGGAGATTTTTCAAATGCCTATTTACGAATATAAATGTCAACACTGCGGACATCAGCTCGAAATTCTGCAAAAAATCACAGAGCCCGCCGCGAAAACCTGCCCGGAATGCCATCAGGACAACCTGCAAAAACTGGTTTCGGCGGCGATGTTCAAACTGAAGGGAAGTGGCTGGTACGAGACCGATTTCAAAGATAAAAAACCGAAACCGGACAAGAAAGGAGAGGACAGCGATACGAAAAAAACGACCGCGGATAAGCCAGACTCCGGCAAGGGCGACAAAACCTCGGAGGACAAATCGAAAAAGCCTTCCGCTAAAGAAACGGATTCCTCTTGAACCGTTGCCTCTTATCCCGACAGACCCCGATTAAAGTTGCATAAACAACGGTTGCCCCGTAAGATCCTGCCTTTTTCAAACCGAATGAAAACCCCTATGCGCAGTCATTATTGCGGGAAACTAAACGGTCACCATATTGATCAGGAAATTCAACTCTGTGGCTGGGTTCATCGGCGTCGCGATCACGGTGGTGTAATCTTCATTGACCTTCGTGATCGGGAAGGGATCGCGCAGATTGTGTTTGACCCCTCTCGGGAAGAACCTTTCGCACTGGCCGACTCGCTGAGAAGTGAATTTGTCATCAGCGTCTCCGGCAAGGTGCGTCAGCGGCCTGAAGGCACGATCAACCCCGATATGCCAACCGGTGAAATTGAGGTGCTGTGCCATTCAATCACACTGTTAAACAAGGCAAAAACGCCGCCCTTCCCCCTGGACGATGAACATGTCCACGATGACGTAAAATTAAAATACCGCTATATTGACCTGCGCCGGCCCGTCATGCAGAAAAACCTTCGCCTCCGTTCTACCGTGGTTAAAAAACTGCGTGAATTTCTGGACGGTTACGGTTTCCTGGATATTGAAACACCGATGTTGAGCAAAACAACGCCCGAAGGCGCCCGCGATTATCTGATACCCAGCCGGGTGTATCCCGGCCACTTTTTCGCGTTGCCACAATCACCTCAAATCTATAAACAGCTGCTGATGATGTCTGGCCTGGATCGCTACTATCAAATAGTGCGCTGTTTCCGTGATGAAGACTTACGCGCCGATCGGCAACCCGAGTTTACACAACTGGATATCGAAACTTCTTTTATGGATGAAGCGGCAATAGGCGCTCTGATGGAAAAGATGTTTCGCGACCTGTTCAGGGAAGTATTAGACGTTAAATTGATCGCCCCGTTTCCGCGTATGACGTATGCCGAGGCGCTGAGCCGTTTTGGCAGTGATCGGCCTGATCTCAGAAATCCACTGGAATTGCTTGATGTCGGCGACTTGATGCAGCAGGTTGACTTCAAGGTCTTCGCCGAACCGGCCAATATGAAAGATGGACGGGTGGCTGCCCTGCGCCTGGCGGATGGTGGCAGGCTGTCGCGCAAACAGATTGACGACTATACGTCTTATGTCAGTCGCTTTGGCGCAAAGGGCCTGGCCTATATCAAAATCAATGACATCGGCAGCGGGAAAGATGGTTTACAATCCCCGATCCTTAAATTTTTACCGGATAATGTGGTCTCAAATATTATGCAACGCACACAGGCACAGACGGGAGATTTAATATTTTTCGGTGCGGATAAAACCAGGGTGGTCAATGACTCTCTCGGTGCGCTTCGCAATCGTCTCGGTCATGATCTGGGACTTTTGAAAAGCGAATGGGCACCGGTCTGGATTACTGATTTCCCTATGTTTGAATACCGGGAAAACCGCTGGGAGGCGCTGCATCATCCATTCACCTCGCCCGATACCGATGATATTGAGACTATCAGGAAGGCTCCGGACAAAGTCCTTTCACGCGCCTACGACCTGGTGCTCAACGGGGTAGAGCTCGGCGGAGGTTCAATCCGTATCCATAATACCGAAATGCAGTCGGCCATACTGGAACTGTTAGGCATGGAGGAGCAAGAAGCCCGCGCTAAATTCGGATTTCTACTTGACGCTCTGGAATACGGTTGCCCGCCGCACGGCGGCATCGCCTTCGGCCTGGACCGCCTCGTGATGCTGATGGCCGGATGCGATACCATTCGGGACGTGATCGCCTTTCCGAAAACGCAAACCGCAAGCTGCCTGTTGACCGACGCCCCTGCGGCGGCGGGCGCAAAACAGTTGCGTGAACTGGGGATTAAATTAAAGTCAAACCGACCGGAGCAATCGTATTGACTTGCCTGATACAAACCAAATGACCTGTTCGCCATGATTGCCCGCGCCGCCACAACACATTCCTATAGCCTGACAAAGGAAGAAATACCTCCCACTGTTGTTGAAAAAATAAGCCCGGAGGAACAGACCAGACTGACCGCCGATATCAAGAAACGATTAAAACAGCAGAATGCTGTTCTGGTTGCCCATTATTATACCGACCCGACCTTGCAGGACCTGGCCGACGAAACCATGGGCTGCGTTTCGGATTCACTTGAAATGGCGCGCTTTGGCCACGAGGCCGACGCCGACACCCTGGTCGTATGCGGGGTCAGATTCATGGGAGAAACCGCCAAGATACTGAATCCGGACAAACGGGTGCTAATGCCCGACCTGGAGGCTAACTGTTCCCTTGATCTGGGTTGCCCGGCAAACGAGTTTACCGCGTTTTGCGATGATCACCCCGACCATGTCGTCGTGGTCTATGCCAACACCAGCGCGGCAGTGAAGGCACGGGCTGACTGGATGGTCACATCGGGCAGCGCTGTCAATGTTGTCAAACAACTGACTGCCGAGGGTAAAAAAATCATCTGGGCACCGGACAAATATCTGGGAGATTACGTGCAAAAACAAACCGGAGCGGACATGCTACTCTGGCAGGGTGCCTGTGTCGTCCATGAAGAATTTAAAGGAAAAGAGCTGGAGGTCTTGCGCGGACAGCACCCCGAAGCGGCGGTACTGGTTCACCCCGAGTCACCCGCTTCGGTTATTGCACAGGCAGATGTGGTCGGCTCGACGACAAACATCATTGAAGCCATAACAAGGATTGACACGAAGACGTTTATTATCGCAACGGATAAAGGCATCTTTCACAAGCTGCGGCAGGCGGCCCCCGACAAAACACTGATTGAAGCGCCGACCGCTGGCAAAGGCGCAAGCTGTATCAGTTGTGCACATTGCCCGTGGATGGCGATGAACACGTTGCACAAACTGGCACAGGTACTGGAAACCGGCGAAAACGAGATCACCGTTGACAGGGAAACCGTCAAACGCGCCAGCGTCTCGATACAACGCCTGCTTGATTTTACCCGGGACAACCCGGTTACCGGTCTGGCCAACGATGCTTGAGATGGGTAAGCCTGTTGCCCACTAAAATTATTTTGATCCACGGCTTGTGGATGACCGGCGTGGATATGCTTTTGCTACAAAAGCGTTTCAACAAAGATGGCTATGCAACAGAGCGGTTTCGATATCGCAGCACATCTTGTTCACCGGTGGAAAATTCGCACCGTCTGGCCGGAATGCTCGACTCGACCACGGCGGATTCGATCCATTTTATCTGCCACAGTCTGGGCGGTCTTATTTTACGTCATTATTTAAACCTGTACCCATCGGCAAAACCCGGTCGAGTGGTCATGCTGGGCACACCAAATAAGACGTGTCAGGCGGCCAAAACCCTGTCCGGTTGGCCAGGAGGTTCTTTTTTACTGGGTAAAAGTACCTGCCAGGGACTGCTCGGCCCCCTGCCCGAATGGAACGCGAAACAAGAACTTGGCATTATCGCAGGGGATATGCATCTCGGCCTGGGGCGGCTTATACCCGGCATCCCGAGGCCTGGCGACGGCACCGTGTCCGTTGATGAAACCCGACTGGAAGGCATGCGGGATCATATTACAATACACGCGTCGCATGGTGGCCTGCTGATCTCTAGAAAGGCCTTTGCACAGGCCCGACATTTTATCCGGCACGGCCGCTTCATGCGCGTTTAGAACTGCGCCTGGACAATCGGTTTTATCGTCTGTAAAGTCGCCTTACAGCACCCTGCCATATTCCCTGAAAAACTGGCGCAAGGGCATATTCTTTCCTGGAGTAATGAAGGCGATATCGTGCTTGATCCCCTATGTGGGAACGGAATAACAGGCAAGATGGCCAAGCTCAACAACCGTCCATGGGCTGGTATTGACATATCCAGAGAATACATAAAAATCGCAAAAGAACATATGGAGTTGCCGATGATACTGTAACGGTCTGGCTTATTGGGAAAAATTAAACTTGGGATGTGCCTGTTACTAGATGTAAAATGCGTGGATATACTCTCCAGCGGAGATAAACATAAGCATGGGATACAATATATACCACTGCGGACTACCGGTCGTTGAGTTTGCACTTAATCAAGTGCAGCAAAGAGGATTCAATCCGTCAACCAGACCGCCTCCTGTGCAGAACAGAGACAGGCAAGAGGGCACCGAAAGGCAAACAGTTTCAAAAGAAAAGACCCTGAATAAGGAACTCCTTTCACGGGCCCTGTTTGCCGGAAACGATTTATTGTCGGCATCACAGCAAAAACAGGTGCTGACGATAACCACCGCGATACAAGAGATTTTATTTGCGAAAATTGCAATACCGGGCCGGGCAGATTCAAGAACAGTCACGCCTGTTTAAAGGACATGTTCACTGACCTTGAGAAACACGAAAAATGACGTCTCTTATTTAAACGATTTAATCAAGCGAAGTCATCATGGCCGGACACAGCAAATGGGCAAACATCCAACACCGCAAGGGTCGTCAGGATGAAAAGCGCGGGAAACTCTTCACAAAACTGATTCGTGAAATCACAGTCGCCGCGAAACTTGGCGGCGCCGACCCGGAGGGGAACCCGCGTCTGCGTGCCGCGATTGATAATGCCTTGTCAAAAAATATGAGCAAGGGTAATATTAACCGCGCCATCAAAAACGGCACCGGTAGCGAGGCCGGCGACAGTAATGTCGCTGAAACCCGCTATGAAGGTTATGGCCCGGGGGGGACAGCTATTATTGTCGATGCCATAACCGACAACAAAAACCGCACTGTCGCTGAAATACGCCATGTCTTTTCCCGCTATGGTGGTAAACTCGGCACCGACGGCTCAGTAGCTTATATGTTCACACAGGTAGGATTAATCGCTTATCCGGCGGAGACGGATGAAAACGCCATCATGGAAGCAGCTCTGGAAGCGGGCGCCGACGATGTGATCACATACCCCGATAATTCCATTGATGTCATCACCGCGCCAGACAATTTTTTTCAGGTGAAAGAATCCCTGTTTGCCGCAGGGCATCAACCCGAAAGCACCGAAATCACCCTGCGCACGGATAACAGCAACCCGATAGACAGAAAAAATATTGAAAGCCTTTTAAAACTGCTGGACACGCTTGAAGAACTGGACGATGTACAGAAAGTCTATTCCAATGCCGATATACCTGGTGACGTTCTGGCAGAGTTCAATATGGCCTGGACTGCCAATGTCTGATGAACAATGCCGACCAGGAGAGACATCAATGATCGGACAACATACAGAAGAGCTGTCGGACATTCGGTTACCCGATATCGGGGCTGGCACCAGATGGAGAATCCGGGCGGTATCACCATGACAACGAGAATCCTGGGCATTGACCCCGGTTCGCAGATTACCGGTTACGGCATTATTGATACCGGGAACAATCATTCCATGCATATTGATAACGGGATCATTCGCGTGCAGGGGAAGAACATCGCTGAAAAACTGTGCCTTATCTATCGGGGTGTAACCGAATTGGTTACCAGATTTGAACCGCAGGAAATGTCCATTGAAAAGGTCTTTATACACAAAAACGTGGATTCAGCGTTAAAACTCGGTCAGGCGCGCGGCGCCGCGATCACCGCTGCCGCCAATCTTGACCTTGCCATCTCTGAATACACGGCAAACCAGGTGAAACAAGCCACGGTAGGGAAAGGGCATGCCGCCAAACAACAGGTGCAGCACATGGTGAGGATTTTGCTTAACCTCGATGAGGCGCCCTGTGCCGATGCGGCCGATGCCCTGGCGATCGCGCTCTGCCACGCCCATTCGCGCAAGAGTCTGTTAAACCTGAAAAATGTCACCGGCATCAGACACGGAAGACTGCAATGATCGGATTTTTACGTGGCCGGATTATGCAAAAAAAACCGCCCCTGCTGTTACTGGACGTGCAGGGAGTCGGTTATGAGATTCAGGCACCGATGACCACCTTTTATACCCTGCCCGGAAAAAATCATGATGTGGAGCTTTTTACACATCTCGTCATCCGCGAAGATGCCCATACCCTGTTCGGGTTTGCTACGGAAAATGAGCGTCATCTTTTTCGTACCCTGATCAAAATAAACGGCGTCGGAGCCAAGATGGCGCTGACGATCCTGTCCGGTATTGAAGCGGATGAATTTGCCTTCTGTGTGCAGAATAATGATGTCACGCGTTTAATCGGATTACCCGGTGTCGGTAAAAAGACGGCAGAAAGATTAATCGTTGAGATGCGCGACCGCCTTGATTCTTTAACGGAAATTTCGATAGGCGCGGGGACAGGTAACGCCACGCCGATCGATCGGAATGACAGTCCGGTTGGAGAAGCTGTCAGCGCCCTGATAGCGCTGGGCTATAAACCGTCCGAAGCGAGTCAATGCGTATATAACATCGCTTCGGAAGACCTGGACAGTGAGGCGTTAATCCGTCAAGCACTTAAAAATCTGGCCAAAAAATAAATGCTTGCCATCATCCCCAAAACCAGGCATGACCTTATGGGCGTATCCAGAAATTTTAAATCGTCCGGTTGGCCTATTGAACCGTCCAGGGGGAAAACAGGCAACTGATATGGTTGAACGTAACGCGATCATTTCTCCCCGTGGTCTGACGGACGACACCGCTGCGGATAGAACGTTACGCCCTAAAAAGCTGCGGGATTATCTCGGGCAGGCAACTGTCCATGAACAGATGGGAGTCTTTATCAGCGCCGCTAGACGACGGGCGGAGTCGCTGGATCATGTCTTGATCTTCGGCCCTCCGGGGCTGGGGAAAACCACGCTGGCATATATCATCGCCAATGAAATGAACGTTAATATGCGACAAACCTCCGGGCCGATACTGGAGCGCCCGGGCGATCTGGCCGCCCTATTGACAAATCTGGAGCCCAACGATGTACTTTTCATTGATGAGATCCATCGTCTGAGCCCGGTGGTTGAAGAAATACTGTATCCTGCGATGGAAGATTACCAGATTGACATCATGATCGGTGAAGGCCCGGCGGCCCGGGCGATAAAGCTGGATATACCGCCATTCACGCTAGTTGGCGCAACCACCCGCGCTGGTCTGCTGACATCACCATTACGCGACCGCTTCGGCATCATACAGCACCTTGAATTTTATTCCATGGAAGAGCTGACCGAGATCGTGAAACGTTCCGCAAACATTCTCGAAATAGAGGTTGAACAGCAGGGTGCCGTTGAGATTGCGACACGCTCCCGCGGCACGCCGCGCATCGCTAACCGGCTATTGCGCCGGGTACGGGATTATGCCCAGATAAAAGCCGATGGTATTATCAAAAAAGATATCTCCAGAAAGGCGCTGGATATGCTCAATGTTGATGCACACGGATTCGATACGATGGATCGAAAATTATTACTTGCGATACTGGAAAAATTTGACGGCGGACCGGTAGGTATTGACAGCCTGGCCGCCGCCATCAATGAAGAACGGGATACTATTGAAGATGTTCTGGAACCGTATTTAATCCAGCAGGGTTTTATAATGCGTACCTCCCGAGGTCGGATCGCGACGCGAAAAGTCTGGTTGCATTTCGGTCTTGAAGCCCCGAAAAATATATCTCAATGTCCTGATCTGTTTGGCAATAATGGTATATAATTCCCTCACAAAGCTTACCCGGCATGTATTACGTAGCATGTTTCAGAGTCAAAATGACCCCGTTTTAACGTGGTGACTTTAACAACCGCACTGATACCGGAACCTGTTGAATGAGAAGGAGATTAGGTAAATGACAGCAGATTATTCGTTACTTGACTTGATTTTAAATGCGAGCCTGTTGGTCCAGTGCGTGATGGTAGCACTGATACTGGCCTCCGTTACTTCATGGACTATGATTTTTAACAAGCGCACCGTCCTGAAAAAGGCAGTTGAGGACGCGAATCTGTTTGAAAAACGGTTCTGGGCAGTTGAAGACTTAAAACCGCTTTATACCCGGATTAACAGCGCCCGTTATGACGCCAGTGGCATGGAAAAGATCTTTGAGGCCGGTTTTAAGGCCTTTGACCGTCTGGCAAAACAGGAAGGGATCGTCCCGGATGCCATTATTGAAGCATCTCAACGTTCAATGCGGATTGCCATGAACAAGGAAGTGGATTATCTGGAAACAAACCTGTCTTTTTTGGCGACGGTCGGTTCCACCAGCCCATACATCGGCCTGTTTGGGACGGTATGGGGCATTATGAACAGTTTTCAGGCATTAGGAAATGTGCAACAGGCGACCATCTCTATGGTAGCGCCCGGTATTAGTGAAGCGTTAATTGCCACGGCCATGGGTCTGTTTGCTGCTATACCGGCGGTCATTGCTTACAATCGCTATTCTTATGATGTTGAACGTCTGATAAACCACTATGACAACTTTACCGAAGAATTTTCGGCAATTCTGCACAGACATGCTCACAGAGTTGACACTTCATGAGACAACGCACCCGTAAACGTCCAATGTCCGAAATCAATGTCGTGCCCTACATTGATGTGATGCTGGTATTGCTGATTATCTTTATGGTGACCGCGCCCCTGTTAAGCCAGGGCGTCAGGGTTGATCTGCCTGAAGCGCCAGCAGCGCCATTACCTCCCAGTGAAAAAGTGCCGGTGATCGTTAATATCGATAAACGTGGAAGCCTGTTTATTAACTATGGTAACGACCAGGATAAACCCATCAGCCCGGAAGACCTGATTATCCGCGTCAGCGCCTTGCTAAAGTATCAACCGGGGACCCCGGTGCTCGTCGGCGGCGATGCGGATATCCCTTATGGGCGTGTCATACAGGTCATGACTCTGTTACAAAAGGCCGGCACACCCTCGGTTGGAATGATGACGGAGCCCCCACCGGAAAAATAATGTCATGCTTAAAAAACGGTTCGCAGCGTCAAGATCATTGTTACTGTCCATCCTGCTACACGCCTTTGCCGCCGTAGTGCTGATCTTCAGTCTCGATTTTATCTCCGAACAACCCGCACGGACTCAAAAACAAACAGTGGATATCGTGGAAGCCGTGTCAATTGATAAAACACAGGTGGAGCTTGAAATTGCGCGCCTGAAGAAACGAGATAACACCCAAAAAGAAGAGGAAGCAGCTCGCCGGAAAGCATTGGAAGAATTGAAGCGACAAAGCAAAAAGGAACAGGCAAAACTACAACAGATAAAAACGCAAAAGGCGCAGGAAGAACAACGACGCAAGACTGAAAAAAGCCTGATTAAAAAGCTGGAGCAGGAAAGGCTGGCACTGGAAACACAACGCAGACAGGCGGAAGAAAAAAAGAAGCAGGTTGAAAAAGAAAACAAACGGTTGGAAGCCGAAAGGAAAAAACAGGAAGAGACCCTGAAACATCAGGAAAAAGAAAACAAGCGGCTGGCGGCCGAAAGGAAAAAACAGGAAGAGACCTTAAAACATCAGGAAAAAGAAAACAAGCGGCTGGCGGCCGAAAGGAAAAAACAGGAAGAGACCTTAAAGCAGCAGGAGATTGAACGCAAAAAAAAGGCAGAAGCGGAACGCAAAGCCGCCGAAGAAAGAAAACGCAAACAGCAGGAACAACAAAAAAAACTTGAGGCCGAGACCCGGGCAAAACGCGAGAAACTCGACGATAACATCGTCCGGGAATATACATTCCTGATCAGAGAAGCTATCGAAAACAAATTTAACCGTACCGGTTTACCGGAGGGACTGTCCTGCGTAATTCGAATCAGAATGCTTGAAGGCGGTGCTATCGCTGAAGCCTCTATCAGCAAGTCCAGCGGGAATGAACTGTTTGATCGCCGGGCGGAAACCGCAGTGAGGGCCGCGGCCCCATTACCGATACCCAGGGAACCGCGTCTGTTTGAAAAAATGCGCAATATACGCCTTACTTTTAAACCTTGACCATGACCCATAAAATAAAACATTTGTTAAAGCTGTTCTTATTGTTCAGTATTTCCTTTGACACACATGCCGTACTGGATATCAATATAACCCAGGGGATAGAACAGCCCCTGCCGATTGCCATCGTACCGTTCGGCTGGTCACAGACAGATCGTGTACCACCCGTTGATCTGGCCACCATCATCGGAAATGATCTGGGGCGCAGCGGTCGCTTTGAGGTTATGGATGAACAATATATACCCCAGCGCCCGGTTGATTTTGAAACCGTTAATTTCAGCGACTGGCGCCGGCTCGGCATAGAAAACATCCTGATTGGAAATCTGGAATTGACCGATTCAGGAGACTATGATATCAGCTTTCGCCTGATCGATATCTATCGCAAAAACCAGATTGCCCGTCTTCGCATCTCGGCAAAAAAGAATATGCTCCGCCGAGTGGCACACCAGATTAGCGATATTGTCTTCGAGAAACTCACCGGCATTCCGGGCGCCTTTGATACGCGCATCGCCTACATCACCGTAAAACAGGATAATAACGACACTAAACTATATACCCTGACAGTGGCAGATATGGATGGTCACAACGCCCAGATCCTGCTTGCATCGGAAGACCCCCTGCTCTCACCCGTCTGGTCTCCGGACGGGAAAGAAATCGCCTATGTTTCTTTTGAAGGGAAAAGATCCACTATCTTCATACAGGATATTTCCAGCGGTAAACGTGAAAAAGTCGCGGCCTTTCCCGGGACCAACAGCGCCCCCTCCTGGTCACCGGATGGCACAAGGCTGGCGATGACATTATCCAAAGATGGCAATGCTGAAATCTACGTTATGGATATGGATACACGTTTATTAAAACGCATCACCCACCATGACGGCATTGACACCGAACCTGCCTGGTCGCCAGACAGCCAGAAACTGGCCTTCACCTCTGATCGAACCGGCAGGCCGCAGATTTACGAGACTGATGCAAGCGGCGGACCGCCCAGACGAATCAGTCTTAATGGAGACTACAATGCCGCCCTCGCTATTCTCCGGAAGGAAAAACCATCGCTCTGGTACATGGCACCAGGGGTGTTTATCGCATTGGTCTGCTTGATTTACAGAACGGTCTCATCACGACACTGACAAAGAACCAATTGGACGAATCACCGAGTTTTGCACCAAACGGCGTTATGATTATTTACTCGACAAGCGGAGCACAAGGCTCACGGTTGGCGATGGTCTCCGCAGACGGACACATCCATCAAGGTCTTGGACAAAGCGGTGATATCCGCGCGCCCGCCTGGAGCCCGTTTTTAAGATAAACAAAACGGGCACCCTCAACAAATTCACCGTTGATATGTTATGCTACAAAAGTATTATTAAGCCCTGATGAGGAAAAATTTATGTTCACCCGTTTATTTTTGGCAGTAGCTCTGATTGGCTTGGCATCAGGCTGTACTCTTAACAAAAGCAAGGAAGAACCGGCCACTGAAATTAAAGATCTGAGCACTAAAGCACCCGGCACCGATGAAATGGAAAATGGCGTAGCGCAAGCTTACGGCACAGGCGATTCGTCAACATCAGATTTCAGCACACTGTATGACACCCTGAATCCCCCATCTGAACAGATCATCTACTTTGAATATGACAGTAGCTATATTCAGTCTGACTACCGTGGTCTTATTGAGGCTCACGCCACCTATCTTTCCACTTATCCGGATGCCATAGTCATCCTTGAAGGCCATGCCGACGAACGCGGGTCAAGGGAATATAATCTTGCTCTGGGCGAGAGTCGCGCCCGCGCTGTAAAAGACCACTTGATACTACTGGGTGCCTCCCCGGAACAGATCCGCATGATAAGTTACGGCGAAGAACGCCCAACTGTTGCCGGTCATAATGAAACTGCCTGGCAACAGAATCGACGCGTAGAAATTATTTATTGATGTTTATCCATGGCCTGGGCCGTGTGTTTTGGTCACTTTCTGTTCTTACAGTTTTTTTGCACGGCGTCCTTAACGTTAATGCGGAAGAGGATAAAGACAGCGGTATTTCGCCTTTATTGTCCGAGGCTGCTATTGCCGATATTGATCGGCGACTTGGCCGGATTGAGAAAACACGCGATGACCAATTCTTGCTGGACACGCTTGAATCGCTCAGGGCTGAAGTTGACAGACTGCGCAACGAAATAAAAGAACAGACGCACATCATCAACCAACTGAAACAAAAACAACGCGACCTTTACACCGATACTGACCGGCGTTTACAGCGTTTGGAGGAAGGTACGCTTTCACAAGCGGGGGCGCAGACAAACACGATCACACCAACTGAACCTGAGAACACGCAAGAACTCGTGCCCGAACAGGAGCTGGCGGAGGATAAAAGGGATACACCGAAGCTGGCGAAACCACCGGCCAACCCCTTAAAAGCCGAGGCACGCTATCAAGACGCCTTCAGATTGCTCAGAAAATCCCAATACGAAACGGCACTGAGAGCCTTCCGGGAGTTTCTCAAAGACTATCCGGACAATCAGCTTTCCGATAACGCCCAGTATTGGGTGGGCGAGGCTAATTATATCCTGGGAAAATATGACTTGGCGATCATTGAATATCAGTCTTTGCTCTTCACTTATCCAGACAGCCAAAAAGCACCTGATGCACTGTTAAAAATCGCTTACAGCTACATTGAACTCGGCAATGTCACCGAGGCACGAAAGGTGCTGAAAAAAATTATCGCGCAATATCCCGACACAACGACAGCCCATCTCGCAGAGACGAATCTGCACGAAACCAGAGACGCCGAATAGACAGGAGACAGGATGAACTCCGAACTGCAGATCACTCCTTCAAGTCAACGACAGCGAGCATCTACGTTGCGTATTACCGAAATATTTTTTTCCATTCAGGGGGAATCAGTCAAGGCAGGGATACCTACTGTGTTTATACGCCTGACGGGCTGTCCCCTGCGTTGCCACTACTGTGATACGGCCTATGCATTCCACGGCGGCAGGAAAATGTCGATATCTTCCATCCTTAATACAGCCGCTCAATACCGCACAAAACATGTGACCGTAACCGGCGGCGAACCCCTTACACAGAGCGCCTGTCCGCAATTACTCAAACAATTATGTGACAAGGGATTTCGGGTATCGCTAGAGACCAGCGGTACGCTTGATATTACCGATGTTGACACGCGTGTGATGAAGATAATGGATATCAAAACACCCGCTTCAAATGAATGTGCCAAAAACCGGTTTGAGAATCTGGCCCATCTCGATCGGCAGGATCAAATCAAATTTGTGATCTGCAACCGCGAGGATTATGAATGGAGCGTCGGGAAGATCGCCAAATTCAAACTCGATGACATTTGCGAAGTACTTTTTTCTCCTGAACATCAATCACTGAACCCGACTGACCTTGCGAACTGGATAGTAGCAGACGGTCTGAACGTCCGTCTTCAGATCCAGCTGCATAAATATCTGTGGGGTAACCATCCGGGCAAATAATGTTTTCCGGATATCCGGGGAGATCGCCAAAAGAAATATTATCTACATACCATGACGACCGACAATAAAGCCGTTGTTCTCGTCTCTGGCGGATTGGATTCCGCCACGACGCTTGCCATAGCGAAGGACGGCGGGTTTGACTGCCATGCTTTGAGTTTTGACTATGGTCAGCGGCACCGGATTGAACTGAGTGCCGCCAGACGCGTCGCGATTCATTTTGGTGTCCGGGAACACAAGATCGTCAAACTTGATCTCGGGCAAATCGGCGGATCGGCCCTGACAGACCTTTCCATTGCCGTTCCAGACAAACCGCAGGAACAAATTCCGATCACCTATGTTCCCGCACGCAATACGATTTTTCTTTCCTGTGCACTGGCCTGGGCGGAGGTATTGGATACACAGGATATTTTTATCGGCATCAACGCCGTGGATTACTCCGGTTATCCCGATTGCCGACCGGAATATATCGCGGCTTTCAGACAGCTTGCCCGTCTCGCCACCAAGGCGGGGGTGGAAGGAAAATCCTTTGAGGTCCATACCCCGCTTATTGATTTAAGCAAAACGGACATCATTAAGCGCGGCGCTTCACTGGGCGTTGATTATTCAATGACGATATCCTGCTATCAGGCAAACGAGATCGGACAAGCATGTCGACACTGTGACGCATGCCATTTAAGAGAAGCGGGATTTAAACAGGCGGGCATTGCCGACCCAACGATCTACCAAAATGACAATTAGCGGTAAATTCAGGAGTCCTGATTCATAATTCGTTATCCATTGTCTTGTGACCGGGTTAAAAATAGTCCGTGGATAACGTTAACTCCAGGTCAGAGAACAGAAGCGTATACTTCATCAAGACGCTCACAATAGTAGCCAATCTCCAATTTTTCCTTGGCCAGTCGGTAAACGGGTTCCATCAGGGCGCGATGGTCTTCCCGGTTTTTCATTGTCCATCGCAGACGTTCTCGAAGTGCGGACACATCACCGACCTCAACCAGACAGTCATCGGGCAGAATTTCCTCGGCACCGGCCACCCGGGTAGCAAGTACGGGCACTTCCCGATGCAACATCTGCACGAGCGCTAACGGAAACCCTTCACGGAGAGAGGGCAATACAAATAAATCCGCCTTGCTGACAATCGCTTCACAATCACTCCGAAAACCGGGCAACCATACCCGCTCTTTAAGCCCTAGACGCATAACCTGCCTTTTCAGGGGCGTCTGCAATTTGCCGTCGCCGACCAGCCAAAGGTCAACGTCTTCCAGCGGTGCCACCGCTTCCAGCAGAATATTAAAGCCCTTTGCGGCAACAAAACGACCATAGCTCGCAACAGTAAAACGCCCATGCGCCTTGCGGGGCAAATCTGCAGGGGAGGGAGTATCCGGGTCAGGCGCTTTAATGGCGTTCCAAATCACCGTATGTTCCAACCCACCAAGGCACTCTCCCGCCTTCCGGCTTACAGCAATAACGGCGTCCATCCCTTTGAAAACAGCGGTTCTTTTCTTCGTATTATGGATCGTCGCCACCCGCTTGGTCTCCGGTAAAAAAGGGGCAACGCGCCGGGCTATTGCCGCGCCTTTATTTGCATGAACATGCAATATATCCGGATGCAGCGTTTGCAACACACGTGTCAGCTTTCGTAGAAAAACAGGATTATAGCGTGACGCACGGAAATCGAAAACCACCCTTTTGACATACGCTGGCAATTGTTTACACACATCGGGACAAGCAACAAGAACCGTGTCCCTGCCCTGTTTTGCCTGTGTGGTAACGATTTCGGCTACTGCAAATTCCAGACCACCCCAACCCGAACCGGTCGCTACCAGATGAACAATACGCATCGCTTTGGAAACTCCTCAATCCATAAATGACACAGATGGCTTTCTCACACAACCGTCATCACGTAACGCGAAGTGGTACGTGAGGGGAAATGTAACTTTTTTTGACCGGTGCAAGGCTCTCAATCACCGTTCCCGCGAAAGTTCAAGGTCACCGAAGCGACCGAACCACCAGCCAAATAAACCCGACCCTGCAGTGACCGAAAATCGTCATGATATTTTGCCGACATTGATTGCAATACTTTTATGGTAAATGATGGCAAAACGCAAGCGGTGTGAACAAACGGACAAGGGGAAAACGGCTGCGTCGTCCCGCAAGGACTACGTGAGGAAGTCATCTGCGTATGCTTTCGTAGATCAGTACATCTCATTAACGCGGGTCAAACTGTCCAGGGTGCCAATATCATGCCACATGCCAGAAAAATGTTCGCCGCTGATACGACCGCCCGGCGCCGCCTGAAACAAAAGCGGTGCCAGAGACCGCTTGCCGGACTTAAGTCCGTGGAATAAACGCGGATGATAAAGGCCGAGGCCACTGTAGGTCAGCTTCGCTCCGCCTGATGTGGCAACTCTGCCAACGAGTGCTTCGGCAGGTTCGGCCGTCAACAGGACAAAATCTCCGGCGGGATGATGTGGCGGGTTGTCAACCAGCACCAGATGTGCATCGACGTTGAATGTCCTGTTGATTAATGTCCGATAATCAAAATCAGTGAACACATCGGCATTGGCGATAATAAAAGGCGCATCGCCCAGCATGGGAAGGGCCTGAATGATCCCTCCGGCCGTTTCAAGTGGTGTGGCACCTTCCTCCGAATAACGGATTTCAACACCATAACGACTGCCGTCGCCGAGACAGTCATGGATCTGTTCCCCCATATACCCCAGGTTAATAACGAATTGACGCACGCCGCCCCGCGCCAGGGCTTCAAGCTGATGAACTATCAGGGGTTTGCCCGCCACCTCCAACAACGGCTTTGGTTTTGTATCCGTCAGGGGGCGCAGACGTTCACCCCGTCCCGCCGCCAGGATCATCGCTTTCATAAACACTTCGGCTCCTTTTCCAGGCCTGGTAACAGACTCGTCTCTATCAGCCGGCATAACACTGTCAGCTCAGGGTAACGCCCCTGTAGGTCAAGGATGTAGGAAAGCGTCCTGGGAATATCTTTCAGGAAACCGTGCTTGCCATCCCGAAAGGATAAACGGGCGAAAATACCGCTGGCCTTCAGATGTCGCTGTACGCCCATCAAATCAAACCAGCGCCTGAACCGAGCCCTGTCTATTTGCTGAGATGGTGAGGCACTTATCAGTCGATCAATATAAGCTTCCATCCAGCCGTAAATCTCTCGTTCCGGCCATTTTATGTAGCAGTCCTTTAACAGGGAGACCGGATCATAACTGACAGGGCCGAGCACGGCATCCTGATAGTCAATCACGCCGGGACTTGCCGTTTCTGTCACCATCAGGTTTCTGGAGTGATAGTCTCGATGAACAAAGACCTGAGGTTGCACTAGCGCATTCTCTACGACCGTATCAAAAACGGCTTTCAATGCCGCCTGTTGCTGCAGGGACAGGTTGATACCCAGATATCGGCCCACCAGCCAATCCATAAAAATATTCATTTCTTGTCTTAACATTGTTTCATCATAGAGAGCCAAACCGGAAATATCCGTATCTGTCTGCATGGCGATCAGTGTATTCAGCGCGTCCCGGTAAAGTCTATCGGCTGAACCGGGGTCTAAATTATCCAGATATAATTGATCACCGAAGTCCGTCAATAACAGAAACCCCTGCGCCATATCGCTTTTATAGACAGAGGGTACATTGATCCTGTTGTCCTGAAGTTTGCCGGTGATCTTGAGGAATGATTTAATATCCTCATGTTCGGGTGGGGCATCCATGACAATGTATGATTCACCCTGCACAAAAAGCCTGTAATAAACCCTGAAACTGGCGTCCTCCGACGCTGGCAGCAATTTGTAGTTATCGGCCGGAAACAGCGTCCGCAACCAGAAATTAATCGCTTCAAGACGTTTTGACATCAATCCCCCATACAAATATTGAAAGATAACCGGGCCCCGACAAACCGTGAAATAATCGGTTTATTCTGGCATTATCCTGAATAGATACAGGAAATGAATATCTTATGCTGATCTCATGCGTTTTTATTGTAATCGGGCTGATGCTACTCGTCTATGGTGCTGATATGTTCGTGACGGGGGCGTCAAGCACGGCACGTCAGTTTGGCATGTCTCCGTTGATCATCGGTCTAACCATTGTTGGGTTTGCAACTTCCGCCCCGGAGATTATCGTCGGTTCCGTCTCCGCCTGGCAGCACAAAACATCCATCGCTATTGGCAACGCGCTTGGTTCAAACATCACCAACATCGGGCTGGTGCTCGGCGTCGCCATTCTGCTACTGCCCATCACGGTGCGGTCAGATACCGTAAAGCGTGAATACGGGTTGATGTTTCTATCCATCTTGATCGGTCTTTTACTGATGCTGGACGGTCATTTGGGTCGCCTTGACGCCATCGTATTACTTGCCGTGCTGGTGATCTCCATCGGTGGAATTGTTCAGATTGCCAAACACTCGGCCACAAACGACCCCTTAAAAAGCGAATTCACAAGGGAATTGTATAAAACCGATTCCATCAGGACGTCCACGGGAAAACTGATAGCAGGGCTTGTCCTATTGCTTGTCGGCGCGGAACTACTGGTACGCGGCGCCGTTTTTATCGCCGAATCTGTCGGCATATCCGATCTGGTCATCGGTCTGACTATTATCGCCGTTGGCACAAGCCTGCCCGAGCTGGCCACTTCTATTATCAGCATCCTGAAAAAGGAGGCGGACATCGCTATCGGGAATATTATCGGTTCCAATATGTTCAATATGCTGGCCGTGCTGTCAATTCCTGTATTGATTCATCCAGACCATTTTGAAAACGCGGTTCTGATACGTGATTTCCCTGTGTTAATTGGCCTGGCCCTGCTGCTTGGCGGCATGATATTCATCTCCAGCAAAGGGAAGCTGAAACGCTTTGAAGGAGCATTATTATTGCTCTGCTTTATCGCCTACCAATATCTGTTATTCTCACAATCCGTTACATTATTTTGAATTGAATGGTTAAACCTGCCCCTTACTTAATATGAAGCAAATAGACGCGGATAAATGCAAGGCGCTCGGGCGGGCGGTGATTGAAACCGAACGCAGCGCACTTTCTGGCTTGATTGAGCGGGTTGATGATAAATTCGTCAATGCCTGCGCCTTGTTGCTTGAATGTCGCGGCCGGGTGGTTGTGACTGGCATGGGCAAATCCGGTCACATTGGCAATAAAATTGCCGCCACGCTGGCCAGCACCGGGACACCTGCCTTTTTCGTTCATCCCGGCGAAGCGAGTCATGGAGACCTCGGGATGATCACCTCAAATGATGTCGTAATGGCGCTTTCCAACTCTGGTGAAACAGATGAAGTCATTGCCCTGCTGCCCGTCATCAAACGTATTAACTCACCTATGCTGGCTTTGACAGGCAACCTTGATTCAATGCTGGCCAGGGCGGCGGCGATACATATCGATGTCAGTGTGGAAAAAGAGGCATGCCCTCTGGGACTTGCACCTACGGCCAGTACGACAGCCACTCTCGCCATGGGAGACGCCATCGCCATTGCCTTGTTACAGGCACGCGGATTTGATGAGACTGATTTTGCCCTGTCCCATCCAGGGGGAATTCTGGGCAGAAGGTTGTTATTACACGTTGGCGACATCATGCACACCGGGGACGAAATTCCAAAAGTGGGAGCGAAAGCCCTAATCAGCGAAGCGCTGCTGGAAATGTCCCAAAAGGGGCTTGGCGTAACGGCCATTGTTGATGACGCCGATCATCTGCTGGGGATCTTTACCGATGGAGACCTGCGCCGTACGCTGGATTCAAAGAAAGATATCAAAACCTGTCATGTTGCCGACGTCATGACCAAAAATGGCCGACATATCAAAGCCGAAGCGCTGGCAGCGTCGGCGCTGGCCGTGATGGAATCTCACCGTATTAATGCGCTGGTGGTACTGAATGAACGGAAAAAACTGATCGGGATATTAAATATGCATGATTTACTGCGGGCACGTGTGGTATGAACAGGATGGACAGAAAAACGCTTTTGGCAACGGCGGCAGGGATAAAGCTGGCCATATTTGATGTCGATGGGGTACTTACCGACGGCAGACTCATACTGGGCGAAGACGGTAATGAATACAAGGCGTTTCATGTGCGCGACGGACACGGACTCATTATGCTGGCAGAACTGGGCTGCGAAATAGCCGTTGTCACGGCCCGTTCATCCCGGATAGTAGCTGAAAGAATGGCGGCGCTCGGCATCAAATATGTATATCAGGGCGAACAGGACAAAGGGGACAGGGTAATCAAACTGATCGCGGAGTTTGAACTCAGGCCTGAACAGGTTGCCTATACGGGCGATGACGTCATTGACCTGCCCGCGATGAACCGGGTGGGTCTGCCGATTGCGGTGGCGGACGCGCATGCCAAAGTCAGAAAGTTCGCGGCATGGACTACCGAAGCGTCCGGGGGTCAGGGCGCCGTGAGAGAGGTCTGTGAACTGATCTTGCAGGCACAGGCAGATTTTGCAAACACGTAATAAATCCTTGTCGTGACTAGCCTGCCGGCAATCAATATTATCGCCGCATAATATATGTGGTACGAACGATGGAAACTAGTGCTGACACTAGTCATTAGTGCCGCCCTCAGCTATTGGATATTGGAAAAGTTAACGGTTGACGAACCTGTCCCCTTTGACAAAAAGACGGACCACCCTGATCAATATATGGAAAATTTTACGACCCTGAAAATGGATCAATATGGTCAGCCCGAATACCTGCTTGAGGCAACCTATATGGCGTTTTATTCCGATGACGATACAACGGAGGTATATGAACCTGAGTTGACGGTATTGGACGTGAATGAACTGCCGATAGTTATTAATGCCGATAAAGGTTGGATTACATCGGATAATAACGTTATCCTCTTGGAAAGGAATGTCCACTTGCAAAAACAGGGCGAGTCTGGCGAGTTTCGGATAGAGGTTATTGCGGAAGAAATGCGGATACTGATAGATAAAAAATACGCCGAAACGGATAAACCGGTCACCTTGATTAGCAGGCGTACCACTACCCATGCTGTCGGGGCACACGCTTATCTTGAAGAACAACGAATAGAACTCCTTGAAAATGTGCAGACAATCATTCGAACTGAGAAAACACCGTAAATTATTCCTCGCCCTGTTACTGTCAGGATTACTTGACAGCGTCGCTCTCGCGCTTTCAATAGACAAGGAGCAGGACATTAAAATTGAGGCCGATACGGCCGAAATGAACGATGCCGACAGTACCGTTGTCTACCATGGCGATGTCGTTTTAAAACAGGGCAGCATACGGGTGACAGGCGATGTCCTGTGGGTCTATTTCGACGATAACGATGATGTAGAATTGGCCATCATGGATGGACAACCTGCCACCTATCGCGAGTTATCGGATGACAGAGACGGCTATGAGGAAGCCAAGGCCCTGAAGATAGAATACAACATACTCGAGAATCTTATTATCCTGACTAATGAGGCATGGGTCAAAAGACCGGACGGTTCGACCATGACTGCCGACCACATTGAGTACAACACGGAGCTCAAGCAGGTCAGGGTCAACAGTGTAAACGAGACTGTGGACACTGAAACGGGCAAAAAGAAAAAGGACAGGCGGGTAAAAGTACTCATCAAAAACAAGAAAGCGCCCGAGACCTGAACTGTGCCTCTGGACACAGTACTTCCCCCTTGTTCGCCTTTCCCGCCCGGATACAGATGCAATTATTACGGTAACTATCTGTGAGTATCCTCTCGGCATCCCACCTCTCCAAATCCTACCGGGGCAAAACAGTCGTTTCCGACATCAGCCTGACCGTACAGAGCGGAGAGGTGGTCGGTCTTCTTGGCCCCAACGGCGCAGGGAAAACGACCAGCTTTTACATGATCGTCGGACTGGTGCCTATAAACAGCGGCACCATCCATCTGGATAATCGTGACATCAGCCACCTCAGCATTGATGGGCGTTCGCGTTGCGGTCTCGGCTATTTGCCACAGGAAGCCTCTACTTTCCGCAAGCTGACAGTCGCGGAAAATATCATGGCTATACTGGAGATGAAGTTCCCCCGGGATAAAAAAAAAGCGCGGCAACGGCTTGACAGTCTATTGCAGGAATTCAACATTACCCATCTACGGGATAATATGAGTACAAGCCTCTCGGGCGGGGAAAGACGACGACTTGAAATTGCCCGCTCACTAGCATCGGAACCGCGATTTTTGCTGCTTGATGAACCTTTTGCAGGAATTGATCCCATTTCCATCAAAGACATACAGAATCTGATTCATCATCTCCGCCAGCACAGTATCGGTGTGCTTATAACGGATCATAATGTTCGCGAAACATTAAAAATATGTGATCGGGTCTATATTGTGAATGACGGACACATCCTTGCCAAAGGCCTGCCAGAAAAAATAATGGAAAACGAGCAGGTCAGAGATATCTATATCGGAGAAAAATTTACGCTTTAAACCTGAAGGCAATATTTGGAACTCAGAGCAAATTTAATACTCACCCCTATGAAATAATCCGGGTTAAGAACAAATTTGAGCTAAAATTCATATTATGAAACCATCGTTACAACTCAGGGTCAATCAAAGTCTGACGATAACGCCACAATTGCAACAGGCGATACGTCTGCTGCAGCTTTCCAGTATGGAGCTACATACGGAAATTCAAAACGCCCTGGAGTCGAACATGATGCTTGAAGTGGATAATGCGGAGCAAAATGATATTGACGCGCCACTCAACGACGAAGCTGGCGCGACCGAATTGAATACGGTCGAAAAAAGCGATGATGGCGACGATTTGTTTGGCAACAGCGACTGGGATAATAGCTACGGTGGCGGCGTAAGTTATCCGAAAAGGAATGGCGACAACAGTAACTATGATTTTGAAAACCAGCTCACAAAAGAATGGGCGTTAAAAGAGCACCTTAAATGGCAGCTTAACCTGACGCCGATATCCGATACCGACAAAATCATCGCGCTGGCGATTATTGATTTACTCGGTGATGACGGCTATCTGAACGGGACATTTGAAGACATCCTTGCCAGTGTGACTGACGACGAGGACGAGGAAACGATCGACACTGAAGAAATTGAAGCGGTACTGAAAATGGTCCAGACCATGGACCCTCCTGGAGTAGGGTCAAGAGACCTTAAAGAATGCCTGAATATTCAACTCAGGCAATATCCTGAAGATACCCCCTGTATTAAAAGGGCCCGGACACTGATCAATAACTATTTGGAGTTGCTGGCCGCGCATGATTATCCGAAACTGATGCGAAAGATGAAGATCAATCGCGAGGAACTGGCGGAAGTGGTCCAGCTTATCCAAAGCATGAACCCGAAGCCGGGGTATCAGATCGATGAAGCACGCATTCCATATATCACCCCGGATGTCTATGTAAAAAAGGTGAAAAATGCCTGGAAAGTCGATTTGAACATGGATGCTGTCCCCCCTCTCAGGATCAATAAAACGTACGCAAACATGATCCGGCGTGCCGATAACAGTGCCGACAACAACTACCTGAAAACACACCTTCAGGAGGCTCGCTGGTTTATCAAAAGCCTCATTAGCCGCAGTGAAACGCTGTTGCGCGTCGCCGCCTGTATCGTTGAACAGCAACGCGCTTTTCTGGAATACGGCGAAGAGGCGATGAAACCGCTCGTGATGAAAGACGTCGCGGAAATGCTGGATATGCATGAATCGACCATCTCGCGGGTAACGACTCTTAAGTATATGCACACGCCACGCGGTTTGTTCGAACTAAAGTACTTCTTTTCCAGTCAACTTAGCACAAATTACGGCGGAGCGTGTTCATCAACAGCGATTCGCGCCCTGATTAAAAAATTAATCCGGGACGAACCCCCCGACAAACCCCTGAGTGACAGCAAAATCAGCGCCCTGCTCAAGGAGCAGGGGGTTAATGTAGCGCGCAGAACTGTGGCAAAATATCGTGAGGCCATGATAATACCGCCTTCCAATGAGAGAAAACGATTTTCCTGAAAAACAAATTCAGCCAGGAGTAAAATATGCAAATTAATCTAACCGGTCGTCATATTGAGATTACTGACTCGCTTAAATCCTACATTGAAAACAAATTTGAACGTCTGCAACGGCATTTTGAAAATATCACCAATATTCACGTTATTCTGACCGTTGAAAAAGGGCGGCAAAAAGCGGAGGCGATCATGCACGTCAACCGTGGAAGGCTGTTTGCCGATAATGAACAGGAAGATATGTATTCCACCATTGACGGTCTGATTGACAAACTTGACCGGCAGATCAAAAAGCACAAAGAAAAATTGACGAATCACCATCAGGAAGAGGGTGGTTTGAAAAACCAGAAACTCGGTTGACAAGCCCCGCGCACTAATACATGAAGATCACTGATATCCTGTCCCCGAAATCCGTTCTGTGGGACAACAATTGCCACAGTAAAAAAGATGCTCTGGATATCATAGCTGGTTTGATAAGCGAATCAGACAATACCACCATCCAGACCGAGATATTTGACTGTCTAATCGCCAGGGAGCGCCTGGGCAGCACCGGACTCGGCAATGGCATCGCCATACCGCATGGGCGTCTGAAAAACAGCAAAAAGACCACCGCCGCTTTTTTGCGCCTTGGTCACGGAATAGATTATGATGCTTTAGACAAACAACCGGTGGATCTGCTGTTCGCCCTGATTGTACCAGAGGAATCCGTTGAAGAACACCTGCAACTGTTGCAAACTCTTGCCAAAATGTTCAGCGACGCGGGCATTACTGATAAAATCAGACAAGCCGGGACCCCTGAAGAAATATATACCATTCTCATTGCTTAAACCATGTCGGATATCACCAACCAACTGAGTATTGAAGATCTCTACAATATACATAAAGAGACACTCAAGCTTAAATGGGAGGCCGGTCCGCAGAGCACAGAACACGCCATTATCCGCAGTGAAAGGCCCTCGGAAACAGAAGGAAAGAAACGTCGAAAAAAGACAACCGGAAACGAAGAGGACGTTAAAGTGCCTTCGTTAATCGGGCATTTGAACTTGATTCACCCGCACCAGATCCAGATCATCGGTCATATAGAATTAAAGTATCTGGCCGATCTCAGACCGATTTCCATGCAGGATTCCGTTGAGCGACTGTTTCAGAGTCTGCCCGCCTGCGTAATCGTCGCCGACGGTTACGAGGCACCCGCATTGTTGAAACAAAAAAGCGATGAACACAATACTCCCTTATTTTCGTCCAAGCTGAACAGCAATCACCTGTCGGATATATTGTATTATGTCCTCAACAAGCTATTCGCGGACATGCTGACCCTGCATGGCGTCTATATGGAAGTGATGGCGATAGGCGTATTAATTACCGGCCCGAGCGGCATTGGCAAGAGCGAACTGGCACTGGAATTAATATCGTGCGGGCATCGTTTGGTTGCCGATGACTCGCCGCTTTTTTCACGTATCGCGCCGGATATTATCAACGGGAGCTGCCCGAAAGCGTTACAGGATTTCCTGGAAGTCCGCGGCCTCGGTATTATCAATGTCCGCGAATTATTTGGCGACAGCGCCATCAAGAAAAATAAATACCTCAAGCTGATCGTGCATTTGCAGTCCATGGACCACAAGAGTCTGCCGTCTTTGACGCGCCTGGAAGGCAGCTATACCTCCCGCAAGATACTGGATGTGGAAATCCCGGAGATTACTCTGCCGGTTGCCCCTGGACGGAATCTGGCCGTCATGACGGAATGCGCTGCCCGCAATCACATCCTGCGTGTTGACGGATACAATGCCGCAGAAATATTTAAAAAAAGGCAAAAGAAACTGATGGAGACAAACAAGTGAACAAAATCATAACGACGGAAATATCAACCGGACGGTTTGGTAAAACCAGCCAAAAGCCCCAGCCGCTGTCTGTCCGGGTTGTCATGTTACGGCGGTGATAAACAAAGCAGGACAAAAAAAGAATACAGACGCTGGAGAATTTGATATGCGGGTAGGAATATTGGTTATTACACATAACGGCATTGGCGCCTCTATCTACGGAACAGCGAAATTTATGATTAAAGATTGCCCCAATAACGTCAGACTTTTATCCGCCAACAGAGAAAACAACCCCGAAGAACTGCTTGAAGCATCGGAGCAACTAATCGAAGAACTGGATCAGGGTAAAGGCGTACTGGTGCTGACCGATTTATTTGGTTCCACACCCAGTAATATCGCGCACCGTCTGTGCAAACATGCCCGCGTGAACATTGTGGCCGGCCTTAATCTATCCATGCTGATCCGGGCTTTTAATTACTCCCACCTGGAGCTGGACGCGCTGACGGAAAAAGCGCGTAGCGGCGGCATTGAAGGAATCACCATTGAACGCGGGAGCAACGGCGCATGAAACGAAAGACTGTCACCATTATTAACAAGCTGGGTCTACATGCCCGCGCGGCGGCAAAATTTGTACAAATTGCCTCCTCATTTGAGTCTGAGATTAATGTCCGTTCAGGGACCCGCGAAGCAAACGGAAAAAGTATTATGGGCATAATGATGCTGGCCGCCGCCAAAGGTTCGAAACTGGACATCCTGACAAGTGGCGCCGATGAAGAAGAAGCCCTGACCATGCTGGAAAATCTGATAAACGATCGTTTCGGCGAAGGCCAATGACGATATCGATTCAGGGCATCAGCGTTTCTCGCGGTATCGCCATCGGGAAGGTTCATATTATCAAGCGTGATCAGATTGAAGTCCGTGAATACAACATCCGACAAACCCGGCTTGACCAGGAAATACAGCGTTTCAATGACGCCGTTGCCAATGCTCGACAACAACTGAGAATCGTTCGAAATCATATTCCCATCACCGCTTCCGTTGATATTTCCGCGTTCATTGACACGCATCTACTGATGCTGGAAGACAATGCATTGACTGAAGAACCCAAACGGATTATCCGGGAACGACTGTGCAACGCGGAGTGGGCGCTGAAATTGCAGCGTGATGCGCTGGTCACAGTCTTTGAAGAAATGGCTGATGCCTACTTGAGCACGAGACGCGATGATGTTGATCATGTCGTCAACCGGATCCTGCGCGCCCTGTTAAAACAAAAACCACCGCTACACGAGTTCAATGAAAGTCACTTAAAGGACCGCATCATCATGGCGAGTAATTTAACGCCGGCGGACACCGTATTGATGCAGCATCACGGCATTGCGGCTTTTGCCACCGAATTCGGTGGCCCCACATCACATACCGCCATACTGGCCAGAAGTCTTGGTATCCCCGCCGTCGTTGGTCTGCACAACGCCAAACGTTTCATTAAAGACGACGATCTAATCATTATTGACGGCACCTCTGGCGTCATACTGATTGATCCTGAAAAACAGATACAAAGCTATTATCAAAAACGTCGCCGCGAGTTCAAACGCTATTATTCTTCTCTCGGCAAACTCAAGGGCGCTCCAACAAAAACTCTCGACGGCATCCCGATAAAACTGCTGGCCAATATTGAGTTGCCGCAGGATTTTGAGACGGTACGACATGTCGGTGCCGAAGGTGTGGGACTGTACCGTACCGAATTCCTTTATATGAATCGTGACACACCGCCCGACGAGCAGGAACACTACGAGACCTACAGAGAAGTGATCCATGCCCTGCGCGGGTTGCCTTTAACCATTCGCACCCTTGACCTCGGTGCCGACAAACAGGTTGACGGCGAGGGGAAACCGTCTGCCCCGCTTCAATCCAACCCTGCCCTGGGGTTGCGCGCCATACGATTATGCCTTAAAGAGCCTGACCTTTTCAGACCGCAACTGCGCGCTATCATACGCGCCTCGGCCCATGGTCCGGTAAGAATTATGATCCCGATGCTGACAAATATTATGGAAATGCAGCAGGTATTGGACATGATCAGGGAAGTCAAGGCCGACCTTGAAAGCAAAGATATTGAGTTTGATCCAGAGCTGGAAACGGGTGGCATGATTGAAGTACCCGCTTCCGCCGTCTGTGCCGATATCTTTGCCAGGCACCTGGATTTTCTGTCTATCGGCACAAATGATCTGATTCAATATACCATAGCCATAGATCGAGGGAACGATGAGGTAAACTACCTTTACGACCCACTACACCCGGCCGTATTGAGATTAATTCAAATGATCATCACCGCCGGAGTAAAGGCAAAGAAACCCGTGTCAATGTGCGGCGAGATGGCCGGGGAAAAGGAATATACGCAGCTCCTGCTTGGGTTGGGCTTGCGCGAATTCAGCGTACATCCTGCCTCCCTGCTTGAAGTGAAGAAAGTCATTAACAACTCCCATATCGGCAAACTTGAAAAGCTCACGAAAGCGGTACTGAGAGCGGCAAGCGGGATGGAGGTCAACCTGCGTTTACACGACTACCTTACCGAAGATATCTGACGGCTCCATAATTCTCCCTTTGCATCACGCTGGCTACGCCGGGGCTTTACGGCGGTTTCCCCTGGAATTGGATGCAGGACACTGATAGACTTTTTCGGCTATGCGTAACAAGGCCAAACAAACCCCGGACCCCTCTCCCGTCGACGCACTTTACGAGGCGTTAAACAACGACGACTCCGAGCTTGCCCGCAACCTCATTGCGGCACTCCATCCTGCCGAGATCGCCGATATCATTGAAAGTCTTCCAGGCCGGGAACGCGCCAATATCTGGCAGCTGATTGACTCTGAAATTCAGGGCGACGTATTGTCGCACATACAGAATACGGTCCAAACGGAGCTCCTTGAACAAATGCAGCCCACCAAGGTAGCCGATGTCACCCAGACCCTGGATGCGGATGACGCCGCCGATATATTGCAGAATCTGTCCGATGAAGTCGCCGACACCATACTCCGCTCCATGGATCAACAAAATCGTCAGCGACTGTCACAGGTATTGACTTATGATGAAAATACCGCTGGCGGTTTGATGAATACTGATGTGATCTCCGTTCGCGCAGACGTGTCTCTGGACGTTGTTACCCGCTACCTTCGTTTGCGCGGCAATATCCCGGGGAAAACGGATAATCTGATGATCGTTGATCGGGACAATCATTATCTGGGGGTTTTACCGCTTGCCGAGCTGCTCATACGAAACCCGGAGACAATCGTCGGTGAATGTCTGGAAAAAGAACCTTATCTGGTCGCCCGCACCCCGAAAACCGGGGTGGCGAAATTATTTGAACAACGCGATCTGGTTTCCGCGGCGGTGGTGGATGATGAAGGCCTGTTGCTCGGCAGGATTACCGTTGACGATGTTGTTGATGTCATTCAGGAAGAAGCCGAGCATGTTGTCAGGAGTATGGCCGGATTGAGTGATGATGATATTTTTTCACCGGTGATCGCCAGTACCAAACGACGTGCAATATGGTTGGGCATTAACCTGCTCACCGCGTTTCTGGCTGCCTGGGTCATCGGCCGCTTTGAGGACACCATACAGAAGCTTGTCGCCCTGGCTGTGTTAATGCCGGTTGTCGCGGGAATGGGTGGCATCGCCGGGGGCCAGACGCTGACCATCACCATCCGCGGAATTGCTCTGGGGCAGATTGTCAAAGCCAATATCAAGCCATTGTTAATAAAGGAACTGACCGTAGGAATACTCAACGGCGTTATCTGGTCATGTGTTGTGGCTGCCATTGTGATTATCTGGTTTGACAACCCCTTCCTCGGTCTGATTATCGGCCTGTCTTTAATCATCAATCTGATCATCGCCGCGCTGGCTGGCGCGTTGATCCCTGTTGCACTGAAATATTACGGCGTTGACCCGGCGATTGCAGGCGGCGTGATACTGACTACCGTTACCGATGTCGTGGGGTTTATGACGTTTCTGGGGCTAGCAGCGGTTTTTCTCGTCTCCTAAAAGCGGACTGAAATAATGCCCGTTAAACCGCCCATCCTCAGGCAGACAAGGTAAAATCACAAGCAAAAAACCAACATTTACCAGGTAAACAAAACCCAATGTGGCACACTAACATCATCCAGATCACTTCTTCTGGATTCCATGCGGCCATCACCATCGGTATCTATCAGATAGTAGGGCGGACCGACTGCCGGTGTTATTTTGACCATATAAAGCTCACCATTGCGCTTATACTCCTCTATTACCACATCATCCTGGGTGATCGTCACTTGCGGCTCGGTGGTTTCACTTTTTTCCATCGCCTCCATAATATCCGGCGGTTCCGGTACCGGGGCCAGCTCTACGGAATCACCGGCCATAACAACAGGTGCTGCCAATAACAATGGAAAAAAGTATCTGTACATGGTGTGTAATTACGCTGTCTTTGCATTACTGCATGAATCTACAGTTTAATCGTTTATTGCGTATAAATAAAGCTGTCTTTCCTCCAACGAGGGCGATCCGCTCCTTACACTCTCTGGAAAACAAGGGGCTCTCTTAAAATGGGAAAGATGAATAATGCGAGAATGGTGCTGGTAGACGGTTCCTATTACCTGTTTCGCGCTTATCACGCCATACCGGGATTAAGCAATAAAAACGGCGAGCCGACTGGCGCCATCTACGGTGTTATCAATATGATCCGGGGACACCTGACGGAAGGCGGTCCGGACTATTTCGCCGTTATATTTGATGCCAAAGGGAAAACCTTTCGCCATAAAATCTATGAGGGGTACAAAGCCAATCGACCGCCTATACCGGATGATCTCGCCTGCCAGATCCAGCCTTTGCAAGACATTATCCGTGCTCTGGGCATCCCCCTGTTAATAATTGACAACGTAGAGGCCGACGATGTGATTGCCAGCCTGTCGCATCGGGCGATGGAGAAAGGCATAAAAACAATTATCTCAACCGGGGATAAAGATCTGGCCCAAATAGTGAATGGACATGTTCATTTAATTAACACCATGAACAACAACTACCTTGACCGTGAAGGCGTTATTAAAAAATTTGGCGTCCCGCCCGAGAGGATTGTGGATTATCTGGCGCTGATGGGAGACAGCGTGGACAACATCCCCGGCGTTCCCAAAGTCGGGCCAAAAACGGCTGTTAAATGGTTAACAGAATACGGCTCACTCAATAATGTGATCGCCAATGCGGAAAACATCAAAGGCAAGGTCGGCGAAAATCTGCGTGCACACCTGCCCTATTTCCCCATAGCGCGCCAGTTGGTCACACTTAAATATGACGTTGAAATAGATTGCCTGCCAGAAGATCTGGTCATTGAAACGCCGGACAAAGCGGCCCTGCGGAAGCTTTACACTTACTGGAACTTCAATTCCTGGCGGGCGCAACTTGATAGCATTGAGAAAACACCGGCGGGCATAACGGACGACCCCGAGTATAAAACCATATTGAATGAGGCACAACTGGATAAATGGATAGACAAACTCCGCCAGGCACCATTAATCTCCATCGACACCGAAACAACCAGTCTTGATTACATGGAGGCCGAAGTCGTCGGGCTATCCTTTGCTGTTTCTGAAAATGAAGCCGCTTATCTCCCCCTGCGGCACGACTATGCCGACGCGCCGGAACAACTTGACCTGGAAACAACATTAAAAAAGCTGAAACCGCTGATAGAAGACGAAAACCTGCCCAAAGCGGGTCAAAATCTTAAATACGATCTGGAAGTCTTTGCCAACTATGGTATTCAACTGAACGGGATAAAGCATGATACCATGCTGGAATCCTATGTCATTGACAGCAACGCTGTTCGTCACAATATGGACTCTTTGGCCAAATACTATCTGGGCCTTGAGACAACTCGCTATGAAGACGTCGCCGGCAAAGGCGCCAGGCAAATCCCCTTTGGACAGGTCAACATAGAAACCGCGACAAAATACGCGGCGGAAGACGCCGACGTGGTCTTAAAGCTGCATCGCGTACTCTCTGCCAAACTGGATAAGACGGCCACACTGAAAGAGGTCTATCAAACCATTGAAATGCCTTTACTAACGGTACTGGCAAACATGGAACGCCATGGCGTCACCATTGACGCCATGGCATTAATGCAGCAGGATCAGGAACTCAAGTCCGACATGTGGAAAGTCAGAGAGAAGGTAATGGCACTGGCCGGAGAACCTTTTAATATCGATTCGCCAAAACAGCTCCAGACGATCCTGTACGATCAGATGAAGTTGCCCGTTCTATCCAAAACCCCCAAGGGCCAGCCTTCCACAGCCGAGTCCGTGTTAACAGAACTAGCGGAGAAATACGAATTACCAAAACTGATTCTGGATTACCGGAGCATGAGTAAACTCAGCTCTACCTATACCGAAAAACTGCCCCGGATGATCAACCGACGCACCGGTCGTATCCATACTTCCTACCATCAGGCGGTTGCCTCTACGGGGCGTTTATCCTCATCTGCTCCCAATCTGCAAAATATCCCGACCCGCACAGCGACGGGCAGAAAGATCCGGCAGGCGTTTATCGCGCCGGAATCGTATTCACTGGTCGCCGCCGACTATTCCCAGATTGAACTACGCATTATGGCACATCTCTCGGGCGACAAGAGCCTGCTGACCGCCTTTGCCGAGGGATTGGACATACACAGGAAAACTGCCGCCGAGGTTTTTTCAGTCTCCCTTGATGAGGTTGACACACAGCAACGGCGGACAGCAAAGGCAATCAATTTCGGATTGATCTACGGCATGTCGGCATTCGGACTGGCCAGGCAGTTAAGCATTAGTCGCGGCGAAGCGCAGGAATACGTAAAACGCTACTTTGAACGTTATCCCGGTGTAAAGCGCTACATGGAAGAAACCTGTGCAAGAGCGAAGGATAATGGTTATGTGGAAACCGTCTATGGACGGCGCTTATATCTGGCGGATATCAAATCGAAAAACGCGGCACGGCGTCAATATGCCGAACGCACTGCCATTAACGCACCGATGCAAGGCACCGCCGCCGATATTATCAAGCTGGCGATGATCAATATCGATCGCTGGTTACAACACCATGATATTGACGCGAAAATGATCATGCAGGTGCATGATGAGCTGGTCTTTGAAGTCAAAACCGACTCGCTTGATGTCTTTATCCGGGAAATAGAAACGCGCATGAACAGCAATGATCGGCTCAGCGTGCCGCTGGAAGTTGACATCGGTCATGGAGCCAACTGGGACGCCGCTCATTAACATTGCTAAAATAGGAGTATATTTGAATGACATTCTCTATAATGGGCAGACAAACTGCATAATCGGTTATGTTGATTATCCCCGCCATTGATATTAAAGACGGAAAATGCGTCCGTCTCAGCCAGGGTCAAATGGACAAGGAGACCATTTATTCCGACGACCCGGTGGAAATGGCCGATAAATGGATCAAGGCCGGCGCCAGACGTCTGCATATCGTTGATCTGGATGGCGCCGCCAAAAGCCGGCCTCAAAATGCCCATATCATACGCGCCATAGCCGAAGCCTGGCCGGACATGCCTCTGCAGGTCGGCGGAGGGATCCGTGACGAAAACAGTATTCAAACCTATCTTGACGCTGGCGTCTCCTACATCATTATCGGCACCCGCGCCGTCACCAGCCCGCACTTTGTGTCAGACGTCTGCCTTGAGTTTCCGGGGCATATCATCGTCGGGCTTGACTCAAAAGACGGCAAACTGGCCATTGAAGGCTGGTCAAAACTATCACATCACGATGTGATTGATATGGCGCGCCTCCTTGAGAAAGACGGCGTTTCCGCTATTGTCTTTACCGACATAAACCGCGACGGCATGCTTAACAACGTTAATATAGAGGCCACCGTTGCATTATGCCGCGAGGTCACCATCCCGGTTATCGCTTCTGGCGGGATAAGCAATCTGGACGATATACGTGCTTTGTGCGAAGTCAGCGAGGAAGGTATTTCTGGCGCGATTACCGGGCGCGCTATCTATGAGGGCACGCTTGATTTCGATGCGGCGCAGAAACTCGCCGACGAAATCTGCCCGCGGACAGACTGATGGGGCTTGCCAAACGCATTATCCCCTGCCTGGACATCAATAACGGACGTATCGTCAAAGGCGTAAAATTTATTGATATCCGTGATGCGGGAGATCCGGTGGAGGTAGCCCGGCGTTATGATCAGCAAGGCGCCGATGAAATTACCCTGCTTGATATTACCGCCAGCAGCGATGAGCGCGATACCATGGTGCATATTGTCGAGGCTGTCGCCGAGCAGGTATTTATCCCGCTGACGGTCGGCGGCGGGATTCGTAATGCAGGTGATATTCAGCGCATGCTTGACGCCGGGGCAGACAAAATCAGCATCAATACCACCGCTGTCAACGATCCAGAATTTATAGAACGGGTAACCGACCAGTTCGGCTCACAATGTATTGTCGTCGCCATTGATGCCCGGCGAGTCGAGACAGAAGATGATTGCCAGCGCTGGGAGGTATTCACGCACGGTGGACGTCGTCAGACCGGGCTGGACGTTGTCGTCTGGGCCCGGAAAATGGCTGATTACGGCTCTGGCGAAATACTGTTAACCAGCATGGATAAGGATGGCACGAGAGAAGGCTTTGACATTGAATTGACTCGCGCTGTCAGCGAGGCCGTGCCCATTCCGATCATCGCTTCCGGCGGCGTGGGGGCATTGAAACATTTGGCGGAGGGGGTGCTTGACGGCAAGGCGGACGCTGTGCTGGCGGCGAGCCTTTTTCATTTCGGAGAATATACCATCGGCGAGGCAAAGCAGTATCTGTCTGAGCACGATATTGAGGTACGACTATAAATGACAGATCACTGGCTGGATCAGATCGCATGGAATGAAGCTGGTCTGGTCCCCGTTATTGTACAGGAAGCCGGCAGTCGGCAAGTGCTCATGCATGCCTGGATGAATCGGCAGGTGCTGGAAAAAACCTGCGAAGAGAATCTCGCCATCTACTGGTCACGCTCTCGCCAGAGCATCTGGCGCAAGGGCGAAACCTCCGGCCATTTTCAAAAAGTGAAATCGATTCATCTGGATTGCGACGGTGATACTATACTATTGATAGTAACTCAGGAAGGGGGTATCGCCTGTCATACCGGTCGCCCACATTGCTTTTTCAGGACGCTTAAAGACGGAGTATGGCAGATCACCGAAGCGGACCCAAACCCTCCTCATACTTACGAGTAATCATCTTGAACAGCAGTATGGCAGATCACCGAAACCGAAGCGGGACTGAACCCCCCCACGGGGCTTACAAGACTGAATGATGCAGCAGGATATCCTGAAAACCATTTGCGACGTTCTGGAAGAGCGTAAACGGGCCGGTACGGACGAATCCTACACGGCGCAGTTATTTCAGGAGGGGGTGGATCGTATCCTTAAAAAAGTCGGGGAGGAGGCCACCGAGACGATCATCGCCGCCAAATCCGGTGATAACTGTGCGCTCATCCACGAAATTGCGGATCTGTGGTTCCATACGCTCGTCCTGTTAAAATTCCAGGGTCTTGACAGCGACGCGGTTCTGGAGGAGTTGCAACAACGATTTGGCGTGTCCGGCCTCACAGAAAAAAGCAACCGCAAAAATTCAGAACCGTCAAAATAACGTAAAGTCTGTTATTATTGACTATTATCAAATCATTCCCACAATATGTAACCATTACAGGAGGGGCTGGATATGAGCTTTGGTATTACTGAACTAGTTATTATACTATTGATTGTCATCCTTATTTTTGGCACTAAAAAATTACGTACGATGGGTAGTGATTTGGGTGGTGCCATCAAAAACTTCAAAAGTGCGGCGGATGCGGATGAAGATAGACCCGAAAAAGACGCACTGATGAGTGACATGGAAAGCGAGGAAACGCAAGATACTCTGGAGGGTGAGATCAAGCCCGTTTCAAAGGAAGCAAGAAAAGCCGCTTCGGAACGTTAGTTTGTCATGTTTGACATCGGATTTTGGGAGTTGACCATTATCGGGCTTGTCGCCTTGCTCGTGATCGGTCCGGAAAAACTGCCAAAATTCGCGTACGATGCCGGTCGCGTCGTCAGGAAACTCCGGGGCTTCGTCCACACAACCAAAGAAGAGGTCAAAAAGGGTCTTGAGGTTGAACGGGTGGAGCATCTGAATGACGATATTAGTCGGTTGGATACCCTTATCAAAGACACATCCGAACGTTTTAAGCGGGGCAAGCCCCCCTCAAAAAAATTTTAAAAGACACCAAAAGTAACCGGTACCCTTTTTAATCATGAACGGGACGGATACAGATACAGATAAAGAACAATCATTAATCAGCCATCTTATTGAGCTACGTGCGCGTATCATGCGCATGATTATTTTTACCACCTTGCTGTTCCTCATTCTCCTGCCCTTTGCCAATCCGATTTATCAGTTTGTTGCAGAACCCTTGATAGCAAAACTGCCTGAGAGCAGCACGATGATCGCCACTGAAGTGGCCGCGCCTTTTTTCACCCCGTTCAAACTAGTACTTTGCTGTGCCATCTTTTTCGCCATCCCGTATATTCTTTATCAAATCTGGGCGTTTATTGCCCCGGGGCTTTACATAAATGAAAAAAAGCTGGCACTACCGCTGTTGATCAGCAGCATTGCCCTGTTTTACGCTGGCGTCGTATTTGCTTATTCCGTCGTCTTCCCGCTTCTGTTCGCATTCCTGACGCAAACCGCACCCGAGGGTGTCGCGGTAATGACCGACATTAATCACTATCTGAATTTTATCCTCAAGCTCTTTTTCGCCTTCGGCGTCTCCTTTGAAGTACCGGTGGCCACATTTCTGGTTGTTCACACCAATATTATCAGCATTGAAAAACTCGCCGCCAATCGTCCCTATATTATCCTGCTGGCTTTTATTTTCGGGATGTTGTTGACCCCGCCGGACGTGATATCGCAAATATTACTCGCCGTTCCTGTCTGGCTGTTGTTTGAAATCGGTCTTCTTCTTAGTCGATATTTTGCCGCCAGAAAAAACGATGACGAAAACAAACCAGCGCCGCCAGAAGACCAGGAACACGAATGACAATCGGGGTCAGGACTGTTCCCAGGGTAAATTATGAAACCGCCACCCGTTAACGCTGTTTCTGTGGCCCCCGTCATCCTTATCCCCTTCAAACCCTTCAAGGATGTTATAGACTTCTTTGAACCCCGCCTCTGTCAATAACCTTGAGCCTGCTTCGGAACGCTTGCCACTGCGACACATTAATAAAACCGGGATCTCCCGTACCGGCGTCCCACCTGACTGACGCTCGACGAGCGCATGCTCAACCTTTGCAACAAAAGACTCATCCTCTTCCCAGAGCGGTGGCTCCTTAAGCGGAACATGCATCGCATTGAGCGGATGGCCGACATATTCATATTCCACGGTGCTTCTCACATCGATCAACACAGCCTCCGACCGTTGTGTCAACAGCGCGTATGCCGCCTTCGGATTCAGTTCTTTTATCATGGTCATACCTCCCTCAGGACTCCTGTTTTTAACTGTCTCGGGCACAGAATAACGTATTTAGCCGACAAGAATTAAAGATTTATTGATCGTCCCCGTGTGACTGCATTAACATTACCATCAGTGGCAAGCGATTTATTTTTAATAACTTAAACGGGGGCATAATGGGGCATAATAAACCGATGACTATAGAGAATCGGGACGGTGTCATCTGGATGGACGGGGATTTTGTGCCCTGGCGCGAGGCAAAGGTTCACGTGCTCACTCACACCCTGCATTACGGCATGGGCGTGTTTGAAGGTGTGCGCGCCTACAAGACCACCAAGGGAACGGCCATTTTTCGACTACAGGACCATACAAAAAGACTGTTCAATTCCGCGCACATCCTGAATATGACCCTGCCGTTTGATAAAGAGACAATTAACCAGGCCTGTCTGGATGTCGTCAAAAAAAACCAGCTTGAAAGCGCGTATATTCGGCCGATGTGCTTCTACGGGGCCGAAGGCATGGGGCTACGAGCGGATAATTTGCGGGTACATGCCATGGTGGCAGCCTGGCCCTGGGGGTCTTATCTGGGTCGCGATGGGCTGGAGAAGGGAATCCGCGTCAAGACCTCTTCCTTCACGCGCCATCACGTCAATATCACCCTGTGCAAGGCCAAGGCCAACGGCAATTATATGAATTCCATACTGGCCCTGCATGAAGCCTTGAACGTCGGTTACGACGAGGCGCTGTTACTGGATAATGAAGGCTATGTTGCCGAAGGCAGCGGAGAAAATATCTTTATCGTACGAGATAATATTATTTACACCCCGGACCCGACATCCATCCTTGAAGGGATAACACGCAAGACCATCATGCAATTCGCGATGGAAAAAGGCCTGACCGTTAAAGAAAAGCGGATCACCCGCGATGAAGTCTATATTGCCGAAGAGGCCTTTTTCACCGGGACCGCAGCGGAAGTGACTCCCATACGGGAACTTGACGACCGACAGATTGGCAACGGAAAACGCGGCCCCGTCACCGCGCAATTGCAGGAACACTATTTTGACTGTGTCGCTGGCCGGCTTGACCAATATCAAGACTGGCTGGAATATTGTTGATGAGTGAAATCAATCAAACCGGGAAGATGGCGACCACAACGGTTCGCGCCCCTTTATTTAAAATAAGCCGGGCACAGTTGCCCTTGTACTGCCCGCGACCGGAGATGGGCCTCTGGGACCAGCACCCCCGCGTCTATCTCCCGATAGAAACCTCGGGAAGGGAGAAATGTCCCTATTGCGGGAATGAGTTTTTGCTTGAAGAATAACCGGGTATTTTGTGATCCGCTGATAAACAATGCCCGCGCATTTTGTAATCGAATCCGTTTGGCCGAAAAAGCAATAATAATGAGCACAGAAGAAATAAAATAAATACCCGGCGCTAAAAAACACGATGACACATTACAATAAAGGCTCTGCGGTTCTCGTTGTGAACAATGATGGCATTGATGACATATCTTAATCCTGAAAACATCTGGCAAATAAACAAAAACCCCGGGCTGAATATCGCTTGTCACAAGGGTATTCCCGATCAGACCGCAGGGACATTGGAAAGAGAAAATATGTTGCTCAAAGAGGCCGCCTGATTGAGTTTTTCACGGCCTGCTGTGTCACCCACCGTTTTACAGATCCTGCCAAATCTTGAAGTCGGCGGCGTTGAACGCGGCACCCTTGAAGTCGCAGACGCCCTCGTGCGCAAAAACTATCGCTCCATTGTTGTTTCCGGAGGCGGTCGTCTTGTCGGGCAACTCATCTCCGAGGGGAGTCGACATATTGAACTGCCCGTTGGAAAAAAATCGTTCTTCGGCCTCCGATTAATACCGACGCTGCGAAAACTGTTCCGGGAACAAAAGATCGATATCATACACGCCCGTTCACGGTTCCCCGCCTGGCTGTCGTACCTGGCCTGGAAATCTCTTGACCCCGAAACCCGGCCGGTGTTTATAACAACCGTACATGGTTCATACAGTGTGAATCCATACAGCGCCATCATGATGCGGGGCGAACGCATCATCGCCATATCGGAGTACATTAAAAAATACATACTGAAAAACTACCCCGCTGTGGACGAGGGGAAGATTGACATAATACATCGCGGCATCAGCAAGGCGAAATATCCCTATCGTTACAAACCGTCCGCCGCGTGGCTGAAAACCCTGTATGAGAAGTATCCGCACCTGAAAGAAGCGTTTCTCATCACTCTGCCGGGCAGGATAACCCGCTGGAAGGGACATCATGACTTTATCAGGATCATCTCCCGGGCCATTGATATGAATCTGCGTGTCCACGGCTTGATAGCCGGTGGCACCGACCCCGGAAAGCAACACTTTGTGCGTGAACTTGAAAAATGCATTGCCAATACCGGCATGGAAAAATACTTTACCTTTCTGGGTCATCGTGATGACATGCGGGAAATCCTGTCCATATCGGACATTGTTTTATCCCTGTCTCAAACCCCGGAGGCTTTCGGCAGAACAGTGCTGGAAGCATTGAACCTCGGTATCCCTGTCATCGCCTATGACCACGGCGGTGTGTCGGAAATGCTCAAAAAAATATTTCCCGCGGGCGCTGTTGAACCATTGAATATCGATGATGCCGTCGCACGGATAGGAGAATTTTATCACTCAAGGCCAACCGTCCCGGACCAAAACCATTTCACGCTTGAAACCATGCTGCAAAAAACCCTGTCCGTCTATCATCCCTACTTGTCGCTATAACGGATGCCCACGCCATCATAACGACCTGTCGCGCTATCGATAGACGCACCGGGTTATTAACGCCACCTTCCGCCCCCATCGGCAAACTTCAAAACCAGGTGATGACACTCCGGCTGTTGCTATCGTTGATAACGACCGCGAAAACCCCGCCGCAGATTGCCTGCATTACCTGTTGTTTTTGACGCGACGTAATTGGCAAGAGGAATTAATTTTGGCATAATCCCTTTGCCATGTCGGAGTTAAGGAGAAGCAGAAGCAAATGGCAAATTCCAAAGCGCGTTTGATTTTCCCGCCGAATTACCAAATGGCGGGATTCACCAGCGCGGGGATTTCCCAATTCAACGATCGGGACATCCCGTCTGCCGTTCGCGAGTTGGTTCAGAACTCGCTGGATGCGGCGCTGGGAATCGGGCGCCGTCCGGCCATTGTGCGCTTCTCCGTGGAAAGTCACCCCCTGAAGCGCATCCCGGGGCTCACCGAATACAAGTCGGCTTTTGAGTCGGCGGAAAGCAGGCATACCAAGGATAAAAAGGGCGGACTGGAAGCGGACATTATTGACGACATCAACGAAGGATTGAAAGCCAAAACCCTGCCGTTCTTGTTTGTGGAGGACAATGGCGTGGGACTGGATTCTCGACGAATGGATGCGCTGCTTGGAGACGGTGAAAACATCAAGGACGGTGAGAATGCCATCGGTTGCTATGGAAACGGTCACTGGACCGTCTTTGAATTGTCGCGCCTACGTTATATCCTCTATGGTGGAGTGATAAGCAACGGGCTCATGACCGCGTCCGGCCATGCGATTCTCGCTTCGCACAAAGGGCCAAACGACGAGCGTTTGGGCAAGGACGGATTCTATGCGGTCGGACTGTCGGACAAAGACAGCGAATCGCATAATTACCCCACAGACGCGAAAATTCCCGGCATGCTGAAAGAGCGTTTGGATAATATCCGGCACGATTTCAGTTCGGATTCGGGAACGGTGATTGCCATACCCGGATTCAACTACTTCGGCAAGGACAAGACAGCGCCCATTGCCGAGGCAGTTAAAAAAGTCGTCGCCTTGAATTTCTTCCCGGCGATTCACAGGGGTGATTTGGAAATTCACATCCGAGAAGGCGACAAGAAAGATACCTTAAAGAAAGCCAACCTCCCGAATTACATGGCATCGCAAGGGGGAGATAAGGCGCGCCAGAAAGCTGGCTTTCCCACCGGCATAAAAGCCTCCACATCGTATCGAACTCTCACAGAGGGGAATGCACACCTGGTTTCCATTCTTGGTGGCAACCTCCGAATGTTTTTGCGTCAAGGCATGGAACAAAAAATCGCCACCTCTCGCGTGACTTTCTGTCGCAATGGGATGTGGGTTACCGATCAAGTCTCGATGCTGGCGAACAGCTACTTCACTAGCAAAATGCCGTTTGACGCTTTGCTACTGGCAGATTCCGGGGAATGCCAACAATTCTACAATATTATGGTCAGGGCTGAAGGCCGGCTCCACATTGACTTAAAGACCAATCGTCTGCACAAGAAGGAGGACAAGAGGGCGTTGAATAAAGGATTTAAGGCCGTGCGGGAGTTCTTGAACAAGATAGTTGAGGACAGCGAGCGTGAGGAATTTGAGCCCTCTAATTTTTACCAAATTGAAACGGGGCAGTCCGTTGGTGGCGGCAAAGTTCCATCCGCCATTCGCGGGGAGGCAAAGCCGGTCCCCGGCACCGCCATGCACATTTCCACCGAGAAGGTGCAGAAGAAAGGAGAGAAGAAATCCGCTCAGCAAAAACGGCGGGCGGGGACCATGATGGCCGTTAAAACCATGGCCAAATGGTCAAGCGAGGCAACGAATACAATGCAGATCGGCGTCAACTTTGAAGAGGACTGCGACAACTGCGAATTGCAGATGGCGCTTGATGACGGCACGGATCCCACTTGCGCGGGGTCTTTCGATAAAAAGCGGCTTTATGTCCACGATGCCAAAGTGAATGGCAGTAGCTTGCAATTAGTCGGCGGGGAGGAGGGCAAGCGAGTCGGCGTCATGCTCGGCAGCGCAAAAACGGGGGAGCGACGCATCGTATCGGTTGAATTTGCGGGGGGACAATTGCGGGGATCCGCCTTGGAAACCGTACACTGTGACTTATACCGTCGCGCTACCAAACAGCGAGTAGATGAACAGGCGGGGGCGACGTAATGTCGGCACGGGCTTTTCCTTTTCCCGTTTTGTCGGAATCGTCGATTTGTTATGTCGATCGCGTCTCCTATGAGGCAAAAATCAGCCGCCCTTTGACAGGAGGTGACATCGTCGTTCGGCATCAGCTGTCGGGGAAAAATTTGGTCGCTTCTCTCATTGAAAATAAGCGGGCAAAATTTGCCTGTGTCGTCGCCGTGCCGATGACAATGCATCGCAAGGTCTACTCCATGAATGATCGTGAGAATTATTCCGAGGAGAACGAAGGGCAAATTTTTGCAATGCAGAACATTCCGTGCGATGAGGAAGAATTATCCAAAGCGCCCAAGCTGCGCCCGATTATCGTTTGCACCGAAAGCGTCGGGCCTAAGCTGGTCATGGAATCGTATGGCTTGGACCCCTTTTACGACAGAGAGCATATCCACTTCCCCGACGGCGCGATTATCGCTGACGCCGACTGGAAGGACTTCAAGGGACATGGGAGTATTCTCCGTATCAGGAATGACGACGGCCGAGAATTTGGAACTTTCGATGTGACGATTTCCGAAACGGAGGGGTTTTATTTTGTCGTCTCCGTTGGGCCGAAACTGTTTCAGTTTCTGCAGCATCCAGGGGAACGGGGCGATCGCTGCATGGATATTTTGACGCACGCATTCACCAGCGGTCTGGCAAAATTGCATGCCAACAAAACGTTGTGTAAAACTTGGAGGAATTACCAGACCCTCCAAGTCCTTCATCAGGACCTGACGGCACGAGGGATCAAGACATGGGAGGAAGAGGATTTTTCGCCGGAGCTTGCCGCCACAACTATCCATCCGCACGATGTGGATTTCGAGGGAGAGCAAGACAATGCCTATTAAGCATTTTCGGCCGGACTGCGTTACCTTGTTTGGGCGCGCCATCGCACAGGAGCCGTTGTCGTTTTCCCGTGAGGTGCTAGACGTCGTTATCGGCGATGATTTCCCGTGCTGGTTCAAAGGTGAAATTTCTCGCCTGTCTAATTTCCCTGTGGGAAATTTAGTGGACGGCGACGAGGAGCCGCCAATGCCGAATGAGCCGTTCACCAAAAACTCTTTCCGCGACGCTCCAAAATCGGAGATGAAAAAAATGCGGGAGATTTGGCGCAAGCTGACTCCGTATCAAGCCGGTAACCCCGCCATCTGGACTTACATCAACCTCTGCATGATTGAATACAGCCTAGTGGAATCGTGGTTTTTCGTGAATGCCCCCGGGAACAAAGATAAAGTGTTTGCCATCGTGGAAAAAGCCCTGCACAAAGGCGACGAAAAACAAATTAAGAAACTCGCACGGAGTGTGTCGCGGTTTCTCACCGGCTACGTCCCCGAGCGCAGCGTGCGTCCACTGTACTCCAATTGCCCTCCCGCCCGGGCATGGTGGATGTGGTACATCGCGGAACAGGCTGAACAGGCTGGCATTTCGGAAGGGGGAGTGGATAAAATATTCGCTGTCCTGCGCGAGGGTTGGGTTTGGGGAGAATTGACATCCCACATCGTCTCAAAGTTGACCGTTATTGGCGACATTAATATTCGTCACGGCATCCTACAATTTCTGATTTCGCCAGAGGGATCGAAAATCAAAGGGCATTTCCGCCCCATGTTGCAGGACATTGGAAGAATGTCGTCGTGGCGAGCGCTCGGAGTCCTCCCTCCGAATCGGGTGGCGGAAATCTTGGAAGAGGAAATTGTCCCGACCGTTGTCACTCAGTCTCCTGTTGAGCCAACTGACGAAGATCAAGAGGAAAGCGAGGCATGAACGCCGCGCCTTTCGGAATCGTCTCCGCCCCGATGCTGAAAACCTCCTCCCGGCTAGCGACAGTCAACGGCAAAGCCGTCAAATTTCGCTTTGACAAACCGAACCGTTTCGCCTATGAATTTTCCGGCCACGCAGAATTGCCGCATGTGGTCAAGTTTTCTGGTGGGCGGACAAGCGGGATGCTGCTGGTTTCCATGCTAAAAAGCGGAATGTTGAATCCGGCGCGGGGTGACGCGGTAGTGTTTAACAACACCTCCGCCGAGCATCCGGCGACTTACGCTTTCGTCCGGCAATGCAAGGAGATGACAGAATCCCGATACGGCGTTCCGTTCTTCTTGCTGGAGTTCCAGACCTACGAGGATGTTTACAAGGGGGTGTGGTGGCGGATGCCGTCCTACCGTCTAGTGAACGCCCGTCCGCGCACAGCAGAAAATCCGGACGGCTACCAATGGCGCGGGGAAATTTTCGAGGAGTTGGTCTCATGGAAGGGCTATGTTCCAAATCAGCACTCCCGCATCTGTACACAACGGCTGAAGTTATTTGCGACTCAGGAATTTCTGTCCGACTGGTTCGCCGCTAAGCCGGGGATAGAGCGACTCGGACATCACAGCGACGAAAGCAAAATGGAGGATGACGAGATTTATGATCTGCATCTGCGCAATCGGGGCTCAACACCGCGAAAAATCTTTTTGAAGAAGAAAGAATATTTGCGCCATTGCGCCATTGCACGTCCGGCCCAGCGATTTGCTGACTTTTGCAAAGTGGGACATGATGGGATAACCAATCCGCATTTAGCGGATAAATCTTTTGGTGGGCGAGTGGAATTAACCGGAGACGACTGCGCGGATTATCTGGCATTTATGGGGTTCCGCGCCGACGAGCCGCATCGGGTTGCGCGGATGCGGGCGCGGAATCGGGGCTGCGACATGCAGTGCGACTTGCCGAACCTGGAAACGACTCGTCCGGAAGGGGAGTATGTTTACGCGCCGCTAGCAAGCGCCGGAGCAACTCGGGCGGATGTGAATTCGTTTTGGCGAAAGCAGAATTGGGGACTGCAATTGCCGGACGATGCGAATTTGTCCAATTGTGTGTTCTGCTTTTTGAAGGGTCAGCGCAACATCGCGGATGTTATTGCCCGTCAGCAAGAGATAGATGAGTCCCTGCCGGAGGAGTTGCGCTCCCAGCCGAACACGCCATCAGATATTAATTGGTGGCGGAATCTAGAGGAAAAATATAGACGCGACTTGCGGGCCGAGGAGCGGGAATTGCAGGAGTCGGCGGAAAAACAGGAGCGCCCGATTATCGGCTTTTTCGGGTTGAGCAACATGTCTTACGGCCACCTGCAGAAAGTGGGCGAAAAAAGCGGCCAGGGAGACATTCAAACGCGGGAAGGCACCGCCGCTCTGGAGAATCTCCCGTGTGACTGCACAGACTAAGGAAGCCGCCCGTCGCCATAATATAATTCAGGAAGAGATGGACAACTAACCCATCCCTCGTATCGCCGCTACAGCGGCGATACGAGGAAGTCTTACTTTTTCTCTTCAGTTCGTTTACGGATGTCCTCCGCACGGCGGACGGCTTCGGCTTGGGCCCTAGCCAAGTCTTCTGCAGACAACAATCTGGCATCGTCATCCCGAAATTTCTCCGATTCCCTGATTCCATTCGCCGCCGCGATGGAATGCCAGACATACGCCTCCCACGGACTTTGCGGGACGCCCTCGCCGTTGTAATAACACCCGCCGAGATTGAATTGCGCTTCGGCGAATCCCTGTTCGGCGGCAAGGCGAAAACACTTCACCGCCTTCGTCTCATCCCGCGCAACGCCCTCGCCGTTGTAATAACACCCGCCGAGATTGTTTTGCGCTACGGCGAGTCCCTGTTCGGCGGCACGGCGAAACCATTTCACCGCCTCCGCATCATTCCACTCAACACCTCTGCCGTTGGCATAACACACGCCGAGATTGTATTGCGCGTTGGCGGCTCCCTGTTCGGCGGCCTTAGCGTACCACTTCACCGCTTCCTTCTGATTCTGCTTAACGCCCTTGCCGTCGGCATAACGCACGCCGAGATTGTTTTGCGCTTCGGCGAATTCCTGTTCGGCGGCCTTAGCGTACCACTTCACCGCCTCTGATTCATCCCGCGAAATGCCAATGCCATTGGCATAACACACTCCGAGATTGTATTGCGCGTTGGCATATCCTTGTTCGGCGGCACGACGAAACCACTTCACCGCCTTCGTCTCATCCCGCGCAACACCCTCGCCGTTGTCATAACACCCGCCGAGATTGAATTGCGCATTGGCGAACCCCTGTTCGGCGGCCTTAGCGTACCACTTCACCGCCGCCGCTTTATCCCGCGCAACGCCCTTGCCGTCGGCATAACACACGCCGAGATTGTTTTGCGCTTCGGCGAGTCCCTGTTCGGCGGCAAGGCGAAACCACTTCGCCGCTTCTGCCTCATCCCGCGCAATGCCAATGCCGTTGGCATAACATACACCGAGATCATTTTGCGCTTCGGCGAGTCCCTGTTCGGCGGCAAGGCGAAACCACTTCGCCGCTTCTGCCTCATCCCGCGCAATACCAATGCCGTTGGCATAACATACACCGAGATCGTTTTGCGCTTCGGAATCCCCCTCATTCGCCTTTTTTTGGGTTTCGGCGATAAAACCAGATATGAGAGTCGTCTTGCCCGCTTCGGGCTTCGCCCCGCTTTCGTCTTTGTTGGCCGCGGTCTGCCCGGAAGCCGGAATTTGTTTGGTGAATTCCCGTAGCGTTTTTGCCACTTTGGTAGAACCGGTTGCCAAAGCGGCTTCATCCAGCCGTACAGGGCGTTTCCTACGGAGTCTCACGCCGCCGGGCAAGGTCTTTATTCGGTCAATGAGTCCGCCGATTTGTCTGGAGAATGTACGGAGTACCACGAGAACAAGTATGAACAGCAGGACGTACGGCGTCTGCAGAAGTTGGAGGAATTCATCGCTGATTCCGATAGTTTTGGCGAGCCACAGGAAAAACAAAATGAGGGCCAGGGAAAGCAAAACGACGGCGATGGCGGCGGCAACGTCCCACAGCCAGTTTTTCCTGAAAAAGTCTTTAAACATAAGAATGGCTCTCCTTTGGCACCGGTGAACAATCACCCGAATTATAGTCCGATTCGCCAGCGAAGAAAAACCGCCGAAAAGCGATTGAGGCGGCAGAACGAGGGCGTTTTTATTTTTTCTTTTCAGTTTGTTTGCGGATGTCCTCCGCACGGCGGACGGCTTCGGACTGGGCCCTGGCCAGGTCTTCTGCAGACAACAATCCGGCGTCCTCATCCCGATATTTCTCCGATTCCCTGATCCCATTCGCCGCCGCGATGGAATGCCAGACATACGCCTCCCACGGGCTTTGCGGGACGCCATTGCCGTTGTGATAGGCTACGCCGAGATTGCGTTGCGCCTTGGCGTCTCCCTGTTCGGTAGCAAGCCGAAACCACTTCACCGCCGCCGCGTCATCCCGCGCAACGCCATCGCCTTTGGCATAACACACGCTGAGATTGTTTTGCGCGTTGGCGAGTCCCTGTTCAGCGGATTTGGCGTACCACTTCACCGCCTCCGCCTCATCCCGCGCAATGCCAACGCCGTTGGCATAACACATGCCGAGATTGTATTGCGCTTCGGCATCCCCCGCATTCGCCTTTTTTTGGATTTCGGCGAGGAAACCAGCGTTGAGAGTCACCCTGCCTGCTTCGGATTTCGCGCCACGACAATGTCGGGCTTGACAATGTAGTCGCCCAACGCGGTCAGCAAAACCGCGCTGTCCCGCATCGCCGCCGCAACATCAGCCAGGTGCGCGTATTGATCGAACTGGTCAATCTCCCCGCCCCGACGGAATTCCCACGCCCCCGGACGCAACGCCGACAGGCGCGAAAAACCCGATTCCACAAACGCAACCGTCTCTTCCTCAAATCCCTTGCCCGCGTTTTGCCCCGACAATTTATCGGACTTCACCGGCAAGCCGATGAGGTCGACAATTCCCCGCGCCAGGCGGACGCTCAGCGCGGAGCCCGAATCCGCGTTGTTCGGATTTCTCTTTTTGTCCACGCGCAGGACATTGGCGAAAAGCTGCCGATGATATTCGGTGCGCAAATTGGCGATAACGGGCGATTTCGATTTCGCGGTCATTTCACTTTCACCAGCCCGATGACGAATTCGTCATGCATGCGATTTTCAATTTGCGTGTGGGCGCCCTTGTCCCAGCGCGCCGGCATCATCCGGCGGTCGCGGTCCAAGTGGCGAACGCCGATTCCCGCAAGTTCAAACCCCGCCGCTTCGCCGATGGCGGCGAGGCAATTGTGCGTTTCCACATCCACGCCGCGCAAAACAGAACTGCCAACAACAATGACAGCGGCGGCATTACGTTTCAGAACCCGCCGCATTTCTTGAATGACTTCCGACATTTCCGCAAAATAGCGGCGCAACGCCGCCGCTTTCTTTTCGTCCGCCGCGCCCAAAGCGGCGAGAATGTCCTCGCATTTTTGGGGCAGAAGGGATGAGACGGACTTTCCGCCCTTAACGGAGTCGTGCCCAAGGTATTTCGAGCGCAAACGGCTTAAATCGCCGACCGCGTGTCCGAACCAGACCAGCGCGAATTTATGCGCCCGCATATAATCAATGGCGTTGTTGGCGTAGGGCGGCGAAGTGACGATGAGGTCCGCGTAATTTGCGGACAGGCCGGTTTTGGCGGCGCTGGCTTGCCGCAAGTTGGAATCGGGGCGAAAATTAGTTTCACCGCAGGCGACCATGCCTCCGATTCGCCGCAAAAAAACAGTGAAAGCCGAAGGCGGGGGCTTGCCGTTGACTTTGTGCGGGCGAGTATGCGCCAAATCTCGCGCCAGCGAAACACCGCCAGATTTGGCGATAATAGTGGACGAGAACGCCACTTCAAAAAAGCGCCGAACTTTCGGCGTGCGGATTTTCCGTATTTCGCCAAGCAGCGCCATCAACTCCAATTGCGTTTCTGGCAGAAACCAATAGTCCACAAACGTTTTGGTGGGCGCGTCAAAGAGTTCGCCCAATTCTTTATTCAATTCCCGCCGGCAACGGGCGGTTTTGACTTTGGCCGATTCAATCACGCCAAAGCCGATCTCCATCGCCTTAACGACGGGAATGGGCGACAATTTTGCCCTGGCGATGAGAATGGCGAGGGGGTCGATGTCGCATCCCGCCGCCCGCCTGTCCCGACGGACGGACTCCACCAGAGTCGTGCCGGAACCCATCATTGGGTCCAGAACAAGGTCGCCCGGACAGGTTAATTCCTCAATGAAAAACCCCGGCAACTGCGGGGGGAATTTCGCCGGAAACGGATGCCAGCCGTGCGAGGAGAATTTGCCGTTCGTCCCGTGAAAATCCAAGTCACCGCCCAACAAACGCGACAAGCGCGTTCCGGTGACGGACAGCGGGGGGATTTCAGCAACGGCGATGGCGGGGGACATAGCGCTATTATATGAAAGCTAGCTTGACAAAATCTAGGGGAAAGTCCAAAGGCGGCGGTAAAATAAATTTTTTGCCCTCACTCTTCCCTCAAAAACTCCCACACAATCACAATTTGTTCCGTTGTCATCAGTGGCGGGGCGCGTCCGCAATTGAGAGAAAAAAATCAACTGCACCCGCGGCGGGTCATTTCGTCGGCAATCTCCGGCGCCGACACGTCCGATTTCGCGCCGCACAAAACGGAACTGCCGACGACAATGACGGCGGCCCCGCGTTGCGTTTCAAAACCTGCCGCATTTCCCGAATGACTTCCGACATTTCCACGAAGTAGTGCCGTAGCGCCGTTGATGCCGGAGGAGGAGATGTTGCGGATTATTCGTGCTTGTCGGGGAGTGGGCGGCGGCAATCGCGAATACATTTTAAACACGCTTTCGCACTTGCGCCAAATGGGCGTTTCGTGTCCGATGCTGGAGCGGCCTGGCAGCGTGGTTGTGAGTCAAACGAGCGGGGGAAGTTTTATCTTGTTCCTGTCGTCCGGATGATAAAAGTCGCGGTAGCGCTCCAGCAAGTCCCCGCGTTCTTCGTTGGTCAAATGTTCCCCGGCCATGTAGGCGATGAGGTCCGTTGCCATGTCGGCGTTTTTCTTGGTAGTGAGAATCCGCTTTCCCGACCACAAGACATTTTGCCAGATGCGGTTTTCGTTGTTCCAAGGAATGCGATTCAATTTTTCGATGGCTTCCTTGGAGGACAGCTTCGTTTCGGGCCTTCCCGGTTGCCCTTTTGTCAACTGGACATAAGCCCGCACAAGGCAAACTTGCGGGAGCGGTTTGCCGAGCAGAAAATCCTTGCGAATTTCCTTGCGCTTGCCGTCGCCGTTGGCGCTCTTGTCCTCAAGCGCATCCGCGAAGAGGACAATCCCCTTGAGAAGCGCGTCCCAAACACGCCCTATCTCTTGGCGGCACGCCTCTATTTCCTCCTCGCTTAATCCGGTCGATTTGGCGGGGGCCACGCATTTGTCAACCATACTCTTTCCAAAAGCGGCCTCAATTATGATTTTGTTCCCCTCATACAAGGCATTGAGAGTGGTGAATTCCGAGCTGCCTTCGCCCAAAGTCGAGCTGATGTGGTTGACCATCGGGCCGCCGATGAATTCGTCCGCGACCTCCCGCGAGAGGACGGCGAGTTTGTCCTCGTCGTCAGTGACAAGCGACTGGCCGCGGGTAATCGCCCGGGCATTTTTGTTGACTTGCGTGAAAATCCTGCGCGCCTTGTGCAGATCGAAGTCCACCAGAATGACCGCCACATCCTCCTGTGCCAATCCCGGCAGGCACTGGACTTCCTTGTTTTTGTCGTCCCTGCCTGTGATGGCATATTGAAGTGCCTTCACCCGGTGCTGCCCGTCAAGCGGTACGAGCTGCTCTCCCCCGCTGAAAGTCAGAAACCCCATTTTCAGCGCCTCGGATTCGTGCAGATTAGACAAGCGGCCCAATTCACAGAATTCGGAGATCGGCTCGAATTTTTCCTCCAGTCCGAAATTTTCGGCCGCAACGATGACCGAGCCGAAAAAGCGGTCATTGTCTTTCACGAGGTAGGGCACGATGTCGCGCAATACGCGGGCGGTCTTGATTTCCCGCTGAAATTTCTCCTCCACCGATATGTCTTTCCATTCATCCGGCCGAATGAAGCGGACGCTGCTGACCAGCTCTTTCGCTTTCATGCAGAAGAGGTAGTACTCGGTGGAGCCGAGTTTACCCCGCAGGGCGGCAATGACGGACGACATGGGTTATTCTCCTTTCGGTTGTTAGTTTGCGACCGGCTTCCATAGCCGGATGAGTCGTTTCTCCGCTTGAGGAATTTTATCACATTCCCTGACCGGAATGTAGGAAACGACAATGCGGTCGCCGAAAGCGCGCAGCCACAAGGCTAGCGTTTTGTTGTGGGATCCGCGCCAATGCTGCTTCAAACGCTCCTTAAGGGGCTGATCTTTGGCTTTCCCGATGTAAATGCAGGTGCCGCTGTCCTCGTGCCAGAACGCGTACACTCCACGCGTTGATTCGGGAATTCGCTCAATCTCAAGAAGCGAGAAGTGCAGGCGCTTATGCGGCCCCGCCGCCACTCCCAGCAACGAACGGGAAACGTGCGCGGGCAAGGCGGTCCCGTTGGCCGATTCCCCCCGGGCTAACGCGGCCCGATAAGCATCCTCGTAATTGAGCCAGAAAGATGCGGGGATGTTTAGTGCCCGCTCCAGATTTCGGGCGAGCGCCGGCGTGATCGGTTCGTCTCCGCGAATGATCCGGGTGAGGTCTTTTTGTTCCCGCCTGATCCAACAGGCAAAGGTCCCTTGGGGAATTTTGCGCGCACGCAATTCTGCGCCGAGCGTCGCCCCCGGCGGAATCGGGGTGCAGGGATGAAATTCATCACCGACGTTTACTTTTGCCATGGTAGTCCTCAATGGTAGTCCCCAATTTTTTCAATCACGATCTCCGTCACCCTGGTCCAATCCAATTCCTCGTTTTCCTTGAATGGCAAAGGGTCATTTGCGGGACGGAAAATCAGCCGCATACGCCCCGACAACCGAACGGCAAGTTCCCCTTTTCGGTCGCCTTTCAGGGGGTGGAGATGCGCCACGGCAATGTTTGCCAACGCCGCTAAATTGTCAGCGGCATGAAGCTCGGAAAAGCGGAGCTGGATGCTTTCAGCAAGGTCGCCATAGCGTCTCTGCAATTTGCGACCATTGTCTCCGGCATTCACCATTTTTTCTAATTTCCTTTCCCTGTAGCGGATTTTCATCGTCTTTCCTGCAGGAGGGCGAATTATATTAAAATTCTTCCACTCCGACAAATCCGAGTTGCCGCCACGATCCCATAACGGCGACGGCGTTTGAGAGGTTCAAACCGCGGTTGCCGGGAGCGCATGGGGATTCGCAGGAGGTTGTCGGATTTGAATTGGGGGTGTCGTGTCGGATTTTTCCGCTGGTGGAGAATGCGGAAGCGCGTCCTTTTCCGATGGGGGAGGGGGGAGTGTGACGGTGGCGGGACCGGTTTGCAAGAGCACGGATTTATAACTCTCTTTTGCGGCAGATTTGGCTATAATAGCGCATTATGCCGAGACAACGACCGTCGCCAAAGCCGCAAAGCAGGCCGCCCGCCCCCTCAGCTTTGTCCGGAATTTTGGACAATCGCGAAAACGGGAAAATCGGTGAATTCCTGCGCGAAAAAATCATTCCCGAGTCTGAAGTCCGCGTCGTCTCCGCGTATTTTTCCATCTACGCCCATCAGGCGCTGCGCGAGGAATTGGACAAAGCCGGCACTTTCCGATTCCTCTTCGGCGACCCGCAATTCGTCGGCGATGTGGATCCTGCCCCCGCCGCCCCCAAGCAATACCTCATCCGCGAGCACGGCGAACTGGGGCGCGGCGAAAACAACCCGCTACGCCAAAAATACGCCGCCCGGGAATGCCAAAAGTGGGTGGAGCGCGACGATGTCCATATTCACACCATGCGGAATGAATTCCTGCACGGCAAAATGTTTCACATCCTGCCACAAAGCGGGGAACCCGCCGCCGTTTGCGGCAGTTCCAATTTTACCGCCCGCGGGCTGGGATTCGGACACGGAAACCGCGAACTGAACATCATCGCCGACCCCGAAACCGCCGACAACTTGCGGCGGTGGTTTGACGACCTGTGGCGCTCCCGCGGACTGTTGCGCGATGCCAAAGACGAAGTGCTGGAAGAACTCCGCCGACTCGGAAAAGATCAACCCCCGGAATTCATATACTTCCTCACCCTGCACCGCATCTTCCGCGAGGAACTGGACAAAATAGACGACGAAAAGGAAAAGCTGGGACTGGAGGACTCCGAAGTGTGGCGGCAACTTTATCCCTTTCAAAGAGACGCCGTCTTTGGCGTCATTCACCGACTGCAAAAGTGGGGCGGGTGCATTCTGGCGGATAGCGTCGGGCTGGGGAAAACCCACACCGCTCTGGCCATCATCAAGCATTACGAAAGAGAGCGCGTCCTCGTCCTTTGCCCCAAGCGGCTGGAGCAAAACTGGATACAGTTCCGCTACGACAATCCCGGCCATAACCCGCTGGAAGCCGACCAATTTAACTACCGTGTCGCCGCCCACACCGACATTGACCGCAAGGACCCGCTTGTCTGGACCAAATACGACCTCATCGTCATAGACGAATCTCACAACTTCCGCAACCACGCTGGCGAGCGCTATAAAACCCTGTTGGGCGCATTGAAGTCCGGCGCAAAAACCAAAGTCCTGATGCTTTCCGCGACGCCGGTCAACACCTCGCTGAAAGACATTCGCAACCAAATCCATCTGATGGCGGATGACGGCGACTTCCGCCGCGAACTCGGCATCGCCAGCGTGGGGGAAACCGTCCGCCAATCCCAGGCAGGCTTCGCCCAGTGGGAGAAAAGCGGCGGAACAGACAAGGACGCACTGATGGGGCAACTGGATGGCGCTTTTTTGAAACTGATGGACGCCATCTCCATCGCCCGCAACCGGCGGCACATCAAAATCAACTATGCCGACTCGTTCGCCGAGAACGGTGCGGAGGGGAAAATGGACAACTTCCCCAGGCGCCGAAAGCCGGAGGAACGAAAGCCCAAAACCGACAGCCGCGATGAATTGTCCTACAAGGACTTGCACAGCAGAATCGGCAAATTCGGGCTTTCCGTCTACACACCCTCCCTTTATCTGCGCCAGGACAGCGAACTCTGCACCAGACTGGAGGAGATGGAGAAGGAGAAAAACACGCGATTCAGGCAGACCGACCGCGAGAATTTCCTCATTGGAATGATGCGCGTCAACTTTCTCAAGCGCCTGGAAAGTGCCGCGCATTCCTTTTGCCTGACGCTGGAGAGGACGATTGACAAAATCAAGCGGGTGGAGGAAAAAATCGCTCACGTCCGCGACGGCGAAACCGGGCTGCTGATTGAGCCAGAGGATGCGCCGGACCCGGATGAATTCAGCGAGGACGACGACTTCATAGTCGGAAAGGGGCTGCAATACGACCTGCGCGAAATGCGGCTGGACGACTGGAGCCACAACCTGAAAAACGACCGCGAGGCGCTGGAGGGAGTTCACGCGCTGGCGAAAAAAGTCACCCCCGACCGCGACGCCAAACTCGCCGAACTCAAAGAAATCCTGCGCGAAAAGGCGCAAAATCCGCCAAGGGACAAGGACGGAAAACCCAACCGCAAGGCGCTGGTTTTCACCGCCTTTTCGGACACCGCCGAATACCTTTACGGCCAACTGCGGGAATTTGTTCACGGCGAACTCGGATTGAACGTCGCGCTGGTTGTCGGCTCCGGCAAAAACCGCACCACCGCCGCAATCGTTGGGCGCAAACTTGCTGACGAGCCCGATCATCCCGCCCGGCACGCCGACATCCTGAACCATTTCGCCCCCCGCGCGCGCGGACTGGGCGCAGACAATATCGGCGGCGAGGAAATAGACATCCTCATCGCCACCGACTGCATTTCCGAGGGGCAGAACCTGCAGGACTGCGACATGGTGGTGAACTACGACATTCATTGGAATCCCGTCCGCATCATTCAACGATTTGGGCGCGTGGACCGCATTGGCGGACGCAACCGCGAAGTGCGCCGCGTGGACTTTTGGCCGCACATGGGACTGAACGAATACCTGAAACTGCAGGAGCGCGTCCGGGCCAGAATGGCGCTCGCCGCCGCCGTGGCCGCCGGGGACGCGCAGGACGACAACCTGGAAAACGACGTGAAAGGCGAACTGGACTTCCGCGACCGGCAACTGGAGCGCCTGCGCGAGGAGTCCCTGACCGCCGACGACCTGGGTGGACTCTCCATGAGCGACTTCACCATGGCCGACTTCCTGGCCGAACTCCGCGCCTTTTTGGAAAGCCAGAGAGAGGAACTGGAAAGCGCGCCGGACGGACTTTTCGCCGTTGTGGAATCCGACCCCGGCATTGGCGCACATCCGGGTGTCATCTTTTGCCTGAAACAAACCAGCGCGGAAAACAGCGAACACGCAGACAACCACGCGAGCCAATGCCCCACGCATCCCCATTTTCTGGCGTATGTCCGGGACGGCAAAAACGGGCCTGAGGTTCGCTTTGGATTTCCCCGCGCAAAAACCATCCTGCGAATTTTCGGCGACTCGTGCCGCGGAAAATCCGAACCCTTGCGCGAACTCTGCGCCGCCTTTGACGCCGAAATCCAGAACGGCGAAAACATGGAACCCGTCAACACCGCCCTGCGGGCCGCCGTCGACGACATCATCGGACAATTCGGCGAAACCATGCGGAGCAACCTGGGAAGTGACCGCGCCTTCCAGATCCCCAAAAAGGGACAACAGCCCAAAAAGACCGCCGACTTTGCGCTCGTCTCGTGGCTGATCATTCACAATCCGGTATAATTCCCAAATCCCGTCCGCAACAGAAAGAGAAAAAATGCCCGCCCTTGCCGACAACATCTGCCGCGCCCTGGCCAACAAAAAGCCCGGACTGCTGGACGACGCCCGCCAAATCCTCAACGCCCTGGAATACAAAAGCGACAGAACGATGGACGAAACTTTTGCGCCCGATGAATTCCTGCGCGAGTTTAAATCCTCCCGCGACGGCGCCAATGAGCGCGAACTCCGCAAGTGCGCCAAAAACATCGGCATCGTCTTCCAGGTGGGCGACGCGGAAATCCGTCAAACCTCCTCCTTACTCACCACCGACTTCCAGCGGGATAACGAGCGCAGCTTTATCTTTGTCGCCGCCGATTTGAAGGCCGAAAAAGCCGAAAGAGAGTATCCCCGCTGGCGGCTGGCGCGAATGACCCGCGCCATTAACCGATGTTTCGCCGCCCCCGCCGTCGTCCTCTTTCGCCATCCGGACGCGCAGGGCGGCGACGCCGTTTCCCTGTCCTTCGTTCACCGCCGCGAAAGCAAAACCGATAAATCCAAAGACGTCCTTGGCCGCGTCTCCATCCTGCGCGGAATCCAACGCGAAAATCCCCATCGCGGACATCTGGACATCCTCAAAGATCTCACCCTGCCGCAGCGCCTGAAATGGATGACCGCTGCAAACAAGCCCGCAAGCTTCGACGGACTCCTCGCCGCGTGGCTGGCCGCGCTGGACACCGAAACCCTGAACAAGCGATTCTACGCCAAACTCCTCGCATGGTTCGACAACGCCGTCAAACAATGCAAATTCCCTGACGGCAAAACCCCGGGGAAAAACGAGGAGCAAGTCATGCGGATGATTACCCGACTGCTCTTCATCTGGTTCGTCAAAGAAAAGGGACTCGCCCCCGAAACACTCTTCACCGAGCAATTCGCTGGCGACACCCTGAAAAACCACCAGCACGAAAACTCCGACTACTATCGCGCCGTCCTGCAAAACCTCTTTTTCGGCACCCTAAACACGCCGCAAAAAGAGCGCGGATTCCGAAAGCGCGACGCGCACGGAAAACCCGACCCCCGGCAATACCGCGAATTCAACCTCTACCGCTATGCGGACCTGCTGAAAAATCCCGACGACTTTGTCCAGCGAGTCGACCCCGTTCCGTTTGTCAACGGCGGACTGTTCGACTGCCTGGACGAATTTGAAACCGGCGGAAACCGCCAGGACCGGCGGCGCATTGACTGCTTCACGGACAACACCACCCACCGCAAACTCCTGAATGTCCCCGCCCGCCTGTTCTTTGACCAAAGCGCCGGACTCTTTCCGCTTTTCAATCAATTCAAATTCACCGTCGCCGAAAACACCCCGCTGGATCAGGAAGTGGCGCTGGACCCCGAACTGCTGGGGATGGTTTTTGAAAACCTGCTCGCCGCCATCACGCCCGAATCCTCCAAAAACGCCCGCAGGGAAACCGGCTCCTTCTACACCCCGCGCCCGATTGTGGACTACATGGTGGACGAGGCCCTGCTCGCCCATCTGACCGGACGGCTTGGCAAAGAATCCGAGGCCCGACTCCGCCAATTGCTGAGCTGGGAGGACGCGCCCGAAAACGCGATTGCCGAAAGCGAAAAGGCGAAGATTATCGCCGCGATTGACGAACTGCGAATTCTGGACCCGGCCGTCGGCTCCGGCGCGTTTCCGATGGGGATGCTGCACAAACTCGTCCACATCCTTTCGCGGGTGGACAAGCACAACGAGGCATGGAAAAAAAGGCAGTTGGAATCGGTGGACAAAATGCCCGATTCCCCCTCCCGCCGCGAGGCGATAAGCGCGATTGAGCGGGTGTTTTCGGCGGAGAACAACCACGACGACTACGGGCGCAAGCTGTATTTGATCCAGCGCGTCATTCACGGCGTGGACCTGCAGCCGGTGGCCGCGCAAATCGCCCGCCTGCGTTTTTTCATCTCGCTCATCATAGACCAGCGCCCCCGCGACGACCGGGAAAACCGCGGCATAGAGCCGCTGCCAAATCTGGAGACCAAATTCGTGGCGGCCGATTCGCTGATTGGGTTGTCGCGCAAAGGACAGCTAAACCTGGGCGAAACCGGGGAAGTGCAGGAATTGCAAGATGATATACACCGTGTCCGTCGCAACTATTTCGGAGAGAAAACCCGGGACGGAAAACGTAGACTGAAAAACAAGGACGCCGACCTGCGCAAAAAATTGTCAGCGGCATTGAAAAAAGGCGGTGATTGGGGCGTGGAGGACGCCAACCGCTTTGCCGAATGGGATGTTTACGACCAAACCGCCGGAGCGGATTGGTTTGACGCGGAATTGATGATGGGAGTCCAAGACGGATTTGACATCGTTATCGGGAATCCGCCGTATGTGCGGCATGAATTGTTTGCCGCGAAAAAGCCCGCGCTCAAAGCGCGATTCGGGAGTTTCTTCGCCGGAACCGCCGACCTCTATACTTATTTTTACCGTCAGGGATTGTCGGAACTGCACAAGGGCGGGCATTTGTGCTTTATCACCTCCAACAAATTCATGCGCACCGGATATGGAAAAAACACGCGGGAATTGCTGGTTGAAAATGCGACATTGCGGACGCTGGTGGACTTTGGGGAATTGCCGGTTTTTAAGGCCGCAACGGACCCGGCGATTGTTATCGCACAAAATGCTCCGTCTTTGGAAAAGGCGGAGTTGACTGCTGCCGTTGTAAAAAATGCGGAGGATATTCCGCGTGTTGGGGAATTCATTTTAGAGCGGGGATTCTCCGTGCCAATTTCGTCATTATCCGATAAGGGGTGGACGGTGGAGGGAGGTAAAGAATCGTTGCAGTTGCTGGAAAAAATGCACCGTGTTGGCCGCCCTCTGGGAAAGGTTGTTTCCGGAAAAATCTACTATGGGATAAAGACCGGATACAATGAGGCATTCGTCATAGACGAGGATACTCGCGCAAAATTGATTGCCGAGGACTCCAAAAGCGCGGAGATTATCAAGCCATGGCTTCGCGGTCGGGACATTGAAAAGTGGCGGAGTCAGGAAAAGGAATTGCATATTATCGCAATAGCCAGTAGCGCGAATTGCGAGTGGCCGTGGTCCAGAAACAAGACCGAGACGCAGGTGCGCAAAATATTCGCGGCAAAATACCCTGCCGTGTCTCACCATCTTTTCGCCCACAAGCAGGCGCTTGTGTCGCGCACTGATCGTGGCATGTTTTGGTGGGAATTGCGTTCCTGTGATTACTACAAGTGCTTCGCCGCCCCGAAAATCATTTACCCCGACATTGCGAAAATGATGCGGGCGACCTATGACAAGTCGGGCGCGTTTTGCGGCAACACGGCGTATTTCATTCCGACCGATGATTTGTCCGTTTTGGGCTTTCTGCACAGCAAAGTTTTTGACTGGTTTGCCCGTAGCACATTTAACACCTTGGGGGATCCGTGGCGCGGGGGAAGATTGCGTTTTCTCAGACAGAGCATGGAGCCGATTCCGTTTCCGCCGATGGACAAGAAGGCAAAGTTGGAGATATCGCGTCGTGTTGAGGCAATTTTGGGTGACTCGTCGGAGCCGGAAGTTGTGCGCCTGGAGTCGGAGATAGACCAGATAGTGAATGGTCTTTACGGCTTGACGGCGTCGGAGGTGGCGTTGTTGGAGAAAGGGGGAGGTTAATTTTTTTCCTTGTGCCGCCGCTCCAGCGGCGATACGAGGAGGTCTTATTTTTCCTTTTCAGTTCGTTTGCGGATGTCCTCCGCACGGCGGACGGCTTCGGACTGGGCCCTGGCCAGGTCTTCTGCAGACAACGATCTGGCGTCATCATCCCGATGTTTCTCCGATGGCTTGATTCCATTCGCCGCCGCGATGGAATGCCAGACATACGCCTCCCACGGGCTTTGCGGGACGCCATTGCCGTTGTGATAGGCTATGCCGAGATTGCCTTGCGCTTTGGCGACTCCCTGTTCGGCGGCACGGCGATACCACTTCACCGCCTTCGCGTCATCCTGCGTAACGCCCTTGCCGTTGGCATAACACCAGCCGAGATTATTTTGCGCTTCGGCGACTCCCTGTTCGGCGGCTTTGGCGCACCACTTCACCGCCTCCGCATAATCCTGCGTAACGCCCTTGCCAAAGAAATAACATATGCCGAGACTGCATTGCGATTCGGCGAATCCCTGTTCGGCGGCTTTGGCGTACCACTTCACCGCTTCCTTCTGATTCCGCTTAACGCCCTTGCCAAAGGAATAACATACGCCGAGATTGTGTTGCGCGTAGGCATACCTCTGTTTGGCGGCAAGGCGATACCACTTCACCGCTTCCTTCTGATTCCGCTTAACGCCCTTGCCGTTGTCATAACACCAGCCGAGATGGGTTTGCGCTTCGGCGACTCCCTGTTCGGCGGCAAGGCGAAACCACTCCACCGCCGCCGCCTCATCCCGCGCAACGCCCTCGCCTTTGCGATACATCTGGCCGAGATTGTATTGCGCGGCGGCGTGCCTCTGTTTGGCGGCCTTGGCGTACCACTTCACCGCCGCCGCCTCATCCCGCGCAACGCCATTGCCGTTGTCATAACACACGCCGAGATTGTATTGCGCGTAGGCATAACTCTGTTCGGCGGCTTTGGCGTACCACTTCACCGCCTCCGCATAATCCTGCGTAACGCCATCGCCGTTGTCATAACACACGCCGAGATTGTATTGCGCGTTGGCGAATTCCTGTTCGGCGGCAAGGAGGTACCATTTCACCGCTTCCGCCTCATCCCGCGCAACGCCCTCGCCGTTGGCATAACACACGCCGAAATTGTATTGCGCTACGGCGTGTCCCTGTTCGGCGGCAAGGCGAAACCACTTCGCCGCTTCCGCGTCATCCCGCGCAATGCCCTTGCCGTTGTAATAACACACGCCGAGATTGTATTGCGCTTCGGCATCCCCCGCTTTCGCCTTTTTTTGGATTTCGGCGAGAGAACCACCTATCGGGATGGACTTGCCCATTTCGGTTTTCACGCCTCTTTCGCCTTTGTTGGCCGCGGCCTGCCCGGAAGCCGTAATTTGTTTGGTGAATTCCCGCAACGTTTTTGCCATTGTAGAACCGGTTGCCGAAGCAGCCTCGTCCACAGGGTGTTGCTCATGGAAGCTCACGCCGCCGGGCAAGGTCTTTATTCGGTCAATGAGCCCGCCGATTTGTCTGGAGAATTTATAGAGTACTAAGAGAACAAGTATGAACAGCAGGAAGAATTTAAGGATTTCATCGCTGATTCCGATGATTTTGGCGAACCACAGGGAAAGCAAAACGACGACGATGACGGCAATAACGTCCCACAGCCAGTTTTTCCTGAAAAAGTCTTTAAACATGGGCATGGCTCTCCTTTGGCACCGGTGAACAATCACCCGGATTATAGTCCGATTCGCCAGCGAAGAAAAACCGCCGAAAGGCGATTGAGGCGGCAGAACGAGGGCGTTTTTATTCTTTCTTTTCAGTTCGTTTACGGATGTCCTCCGCGCGGCGGACGGCTTCGGCCTGGGCCCTGGCCAGGTCTTCTGCAGACAATAATCTGGCATCGTCATCTCGAAATTTCTCCGATTCCCTGATTCCATTCGCCGCCGCGATGGAATGCCAGACATACGCTTCCCAAGGGCTTTGCGGGACGCCATTGCCGTTGTGATAGGCTATGCCGAGATTGCGTTGCGCTTCGGCGTATCCCTGTTCGGCGGCACGGCGAAACCACTTCACCGCCTCCGCGTCATCCCGCGCAATGCCCTCGCCGTTGGCATAACACCAGCCGAGATTGTTTTGCGCGGCGGCGAGTCCCTGTTCGGCGGCTTTGGCGTACCACTTCACCGCCTCCGCCTCATCCCGTGCAACACCTCTGCCGTTGGCATAACACCAGCCGAGATTGTTTTGCGCGTTGGCGAGTCCCTGTTCAGCGGATTTGGCGTACCACTTCGCCGCCTCCGCCTCATTCCACTCAACACCTCTGCCGTTGGCATAACACACGCCAAGAATGTATTGCGCTAAGGCATCTTCCTGTTCGGCGGCTTTGGCGTACCACTTCACCGCCGCCGCGTCATCCCGTGCAACGCCCTTGCCGTTGGCATAACACACGCCGAGGTTGTATTGTGCGGGAACGTATCCTTGTTCGGCGGCAAGGCGATACCACTCCACCGCCTTCGCGTCATCCCGCGCAACGCCCTCACCGTTGGCATAACACACGCCGAGTCTGTTTTGTGATTTGGCATCCTCCGCCTTCGCCTTTCTTTGGATTTCAGCGAGAGAACCACCTATCGGGACAGACTTGCCCGTTTCGGTTTTCACGCCGCTTTCGTCTTTGTTGGCCGCGGTCTGCCCGGAAGCCGGAATTTTTCCGATGAATTCCCGCAGCGTTTTTGCCATTTCGGTAGAATCGGTTGCCGAAGCGGCCTCGTCCGGCTGTACAGAGACTTGCTTATGGAACCTCACGCCGGGCAAGGTCTTTATTCGGTCAATGAGCCCGCCAATTTGCCTGGAGAATTTATAGAGTACTACGAGAACAAGTATGAACAGCAGGACGTACGGCGTCTGCAGAAGTTGGAGGAATTCATCGCTGATTCCGATAGTTTTGGCGAGCCACAGGAAAAACAAAATGAGGGACAGGGAAAGCAAAACAACGGCGAGGGGAAGCAAAACGACGGCGATGGCGGCGGCAACGTCCCACAGCCAGTTTTTCCTGAAAAAGTCTCTAGGCATGGGCATGGCTCTCCTTTGGCACCGGTGAACAATCACCCGGATTATAGCCCGATTCGCCAGCGAAGAAAAACCGCCGAAAAACGATTGAGGCGGCGGAACGAAGGCGTTTTTATTTTTTCTTTTCAGTTCGTTTGCGGATGTCCTCCGCCCGGCGGACGGCTTCGGCCTGGGCCCTGGCTAGGTCTTCTGCAGACAACAATCTGGCATCGTCATCCCGAAATTTCTCCGACGCCTTGATCCCATTCGCCGCCGCGATGGAATGCCAGACATACGCCTCCCACGGGCTTTGCGGGACGCCATTGCCGTTGTGATAGGCTATGCCGAGATTGCGTTGCGCGGCGGCGCGTCCGATGCAGAGCGGACGGACTTTGACGCATTGCGCGGATTAACTAAAGACGCTTTCCGGAATCCACGCCTCGCCGGTCATCAGCATTCGGGCGGTGCGAAGCACACCCGCTTTTTGCGGAACGCACGCGCCGTTTTGCTCCGCCATTTGCATGTCTATCTCCATCATCCCCGAAGGATGCGATATGCGAAACTTCCGCCGTAAAGCCGAATCATCCCCCCGCCGACAAACACGATGCGGAACAGTCCCCGCCAGCGCCATCGCCGAAGACAACGCAATCCCCCCCGAAACAGAATACGCCGCGTGCGGAGTCGTCAGCGTGAAATAGCGCGAAACAACATCGCATTCATCCTCCGCCGCTGAGCACACCAGCGCAAACTTTGGAATCACCCTCCCCCGCGCGTCCCCCAAGCCCATCTTTTCCGACGCTGCCAAGCGCAGCGCCTCCATTTTCTTAAAAAACTCCCCGTTCGCCTTCAACTCCGCAACCGTCTCCCGTCCGCTCAAGCCGAAAGCCGACGCTTCCGCAAAAACAACCGGCATCGCCGCGTCTATGCAAGTCAACTCAACCCCCCCGATATCAACAATCTCCGCCCCCGCCGGAAACAGCCGCCCGGTCTTTGCCCCGGCAAAGCGCAAATAATTCAAAACCACCGGCGCCGCCGTCCCCGGCGCGCCGCTTATCGCGCAGTCGCCCTCGTATTCCACCCGCCCCCCCGGCGTTTGCACCACCTGCTCCACAAAAGCCCCCGTGTTCACATCCCGCACAATCACCTCGGTTTCGCCGTCCCGCGCCGGATGCAGTCCAAACTCCATCGCAAACGCGCCCACCCCGGACAAAATGTTCCCGCAAGGCGGGCCTGTGTCCACTTCGCTCTTGCCCGGCGTGACCTGCGCGAAAAAATAGTCAATGTCCGCGTCCGCAACTGCGGACCTGGCCACCATCGCCACCTTGCTGGTGAGCATATCGCCGCCGCCCAGCCCGTCTATCTGCCGCGGATCCGGCGAACCCATCAGCGCCAGCAGCGTGCGCTTCATCGCCGACTCCTCCGCTGGCAACTGCTCGCGCAAAACATAAACTCCCTTGGAAGTGCCGCCGCGCATCACCGCGCAAGTCAATTTTCGCATCATCGCATCGTTCTCCTTTCTTGTTTTCATTCGCCGTCAGCCCAGCGACCACGGCAGGTCAATCATGTGCTGCAAAATCCCCCCCAAGGAAAATCCATGCGCGCAAAATACGCCACCGCTAAAATAAACGCCATTCCGCCCGCTGGACGGCTTCGGCCTGGCCCTTTTTGGCCAGGTTTTCTATGGAGTGCCAGACATAGACCTCCCACGGGCTTTGCGGGACGCCATTGCCGTTGTGACAGGTTACGCCAAGATGGTTTTGCGCTTCGGCGAGTCCCTGTTCCACCGCACAACGGCGGAACGAGGGCGTTTTTATTTTTTCTTTGCGTTCCATTTGCGGATGTCCTCCGTGCGGCGGACGGCTTCGGCCTGGGCCCTGGCCAGGTCTTCTGCAGATAACAATCTGGCGTCGTCATCCCGAAATTTCTCCGATTCCTTGATTCCATTCGCCGCCGCGATGGAATGCCAGACATACGCCTCCCACGGGCTTTGCGGGACGCCATTGCCATTGTGATAGGCTATGCCGAGATTGCATTGTGCTTTGGCGAATCCCTGTTCGGCGGCACGGTGATACCACTTCACCGCCGCCGCGTCATCCCGCGCAACGCCATCGCCGTTGGCATAACACACGCCGAGATTGTATTGTGCCTTGGCGGCTCCCTGTTCGGCGGCTTTGGCGTACCACTTCGCAGCCTCTGCCTCATCCTGAGCAACGCCCTCGCCGTTGGCATAATACACGCCGAGATTGTTTTGCGCTTCGGCGTCTCCCTGTTCGGCGGCTTTGGCGTACCACTTCGCAGCCTCTGCCTCATCCTGGGCAACGCCATCGCCGTTGTGATACGCTACGCCGAGATTGTATTGCCCTTCGGCGAATTCCTGTTCGGCGGCACGGCGAAACCACTCCACTGCCTCTGCGTCATCCTGCGCAACGCCATCGCCGTTGGCATAACACACGCCTAGATTGCATTGCGCTTCGGCGTCTCCCTGTTCGGCGGCTTTGGCGTACCACTCCACCGCCTCCGCATCATCCCGCGCAATGCCCTTGCCGTTGGCATAACACACGCCGAGATTGTATTGTGCCTTGGCGTCTCCCTGTTCGGCGGCACGGCGATACCACTTCACCCCCTCTGCGTCATCCCGCGCAACGCCTCTGCCGTTGGCATAACATACGCCGAGCATTAATTGCGCTTTGGCGTCTCCCTGTTCGGCGGCACGGCGATACCACTTCACCCCCTCTGCGTCATCCCGCGCAACGCCCTCGCCGTTGGCATAACACACGCCTAGATTGTATCGTGCGGCGGCGTGCCTCTGTTCGGCGGCAAGGCGAAACCACTTCACCGCCTCCGCATCATCCCGCGCAACACCCTCGCCTTTGCGATACATCTGGCCGAGATTGTATTGCGCGGTGGCGTGCCTCTGTTCGGCGGCACAGCGAAACCACTTCACCGCCTCCGCGTCATCCCGCGCAACGCCCTCGCCGTCGGCATAGCACATGCCGAGATTGTTTTGCGCGGCGGCGTCTCCCTGTTCGGCGGCAAGACGAAACCACTTCATCGCCTCTGCCTCATCCCGCGCAACGCCATCGCCGTTGTGATACGCCACGCCGAGATTGTATTGCGCTACGGCAAGTCCCTGTTCGGCGGCTTTGGCGTACCACTTCACCGCCTCCGCGTCATCCCGCGCAACGCCCTCGCCGTTGGCATAACATACGCCGAGATTGTATTGCCCTTCGGCATCCCCCGCCTTCGCCTTTTTTTGGATTTCGGCGAGAAAACCACCTATCGGGACGAACTTGCCCGTTTCAGTTTTCACGCCGCTTTCTTCTTTGTTGGCCGCGGTCTGCCCGGAAGCCGGAATTTGTCTGGTGAATTCCCGCAGCGTTTTGGCCATTTCGGTAGAATCGGTTGCCGAAGCGGTCTCGTCCGGCTGTACAGAGACTTGCTTATGGAACCTCACGCCGGGCTCGGTTACAGAACGTTGCTCATGGAAGCTCACGCCGCCGGGCAAGGTCTTTATCCGGCCAATGAGCTCACCGATTTGCCTGGAGAATGTACGGACTACCACGAGAACAAGTATGAACAGCAGGATGTACGGCGGCTGCAGAAGTTGGAGGAATTTGAGGAATTCATCGCTGATTCCGATGGTTTTGGCGAACCACAGAAAAAACAACAGGAAAAGCAAAACGACGACGATGGCGGCGGCAACGTCCCACAGCCAGTTTTTCCTGAAAAAGTCTTTAAACATGGGCATGGCTCTCCTTTGGCACCGGTGAACAATCATCCGGATTATAGTCCGATTCGCCAGCGAAGAAAAACCGCCGAAAGGCGATTGAGACGGCGGAAACAACGGAAACCGCAAAATCTCTGGCGAAAAATTAACCCGCCATCACAACAGGCGCTGCCAGCGTTTGCTTTATATCCGCCGTCTGCGGCGGGCCGCTGATGAGGTACGCCGCAGACGGAAAAAATCAGGGGGATTCATCAGGGAAATTGCCATTTTTGTTGCTGCATGAATTACAGGGGGGATTGGAATCTCACACTCTCGTCCCGACAAACCCCGGCCATCGCCCTGTGGGAAGTGGCTGTGGGATTTTCCGTCCCCACCAGCGGAATGTGAAGCGCTTTCGCCCAAGCGATGACATAGTAGTCCGCACCGGTTCAGGTTCGCAATTTCGGATATTCGTTCCTCAAAGAGGCGACGCTTTTCTCCACTTCCTGCGCCAGATCGGAGGCGAGCAGGGGTGCTGTCAGACTCTGGCGCCGATCCGAAGTCCATTTTTTCACTTCATCATCGTGCTTGGTGGCCTCATCAATGACCTCTTTCGGCGAAACGATGACGCCGTTTTTCACGGCGCTTTTCAGGCGCGTCCAGACACCGGGGAAACCGTCGGCGCGTATGTTTCGTTCCGGGCGGCAATCCACACATTCGCGTCGAAAATATATTTCATCATCGCGCCCATCGGTGCAGGGGGAATTGCAGGCGGTCGGCGATTTTGCCGAGATGGTTCAGTTTGACGCCAAACAAATGCCCGACATCCAGCGCGGAAATTGCGCCCTGTTCATATGCATCCAATGTCAGGCGGGCAAAATAATCGCCCACCCGCGCCAGCGCCTGCTTGTCTGGCAAGGCGCGCCCAAACTTTTTTTGCGCCGCATTTTGCCGGGCCAACTTGTCGTATTCCTTCAAAAGTTCATCGCAGCGCTTTCGGGCGATGAATCCCGTGCGGGCGGCGCGGACGGCCACGGCGCTGTGGCTGGCCTTGAATCGGCCTGCAATACGGTTAATTTTTTCCTTGTCGCTCCCATTTTGCCACGCCTGGCGAAAGTCGCTCATTGGCAGCAGGGCGGCGGAGGCGGCGCGGTTGCAATACGCCTCGTCGTCACCGTCCCGAAAAGCGTCAACGCGGAAAGAAACGCGGGAAACCCCCGGGGCGGCAATCCATAAATGGGCAAGTTCGTGCGCCAAAGTGAAAATCCGCCTGGCATCGGAGTCGCCGGAATTGAGAACAACAACCGGAGCGATGTCGTCCGCCATCGCGCAGCCGCTGAATTCATCAGTCCCGACCTGATAGGCGTGATGGCGATGGCTTTGCAGGACGATAACGCCGCGGGCTTCGGCGCGTTTCGTCCAGTATTTGCGGGCGTTTTGGCGGGTTTTCATGTGCGCCAATTCGCCGGAGTCCACTTTCAGCCATGCGCGAATTTTCGCGCCCAGCGCTTCCGCGTCCGGCCGGCCTGCCTGAAGGGCAGACAGGCGTCCAAAGTCGGAGGGCGGCGCAAAGCGCCCGCTTTCCGGGGATTCGGCCAGGAATTCACGCACCCATTTACGGCGCTCATCCGCCTGCCGAAGGAGCAGACACAAATTCGGGGTAAACGGCTTCTGGAAATCACCGCGCCGGAAATCGGTCGGTTTGGGGTCTTTCATCTCGTCCGGAATCTCCCGCAGGTAAAGGTCGGTCAGCGGACGATGGTAAAATTTTGCAAGCGCCTGCGCCTGCGGGACGGTCGGCCGCGCCGCGCCTTTTTCCCATTCGGGCAAGGCCGCCAATTTGCGGGAAAGGGTTTTGGAAAATCCGGCCGTCGCATCCGACAGGTTTTGATAACCGGCGGTTTCGCGCGCCCAGCGCAGGGCGGCGGGACTGACAGGAGCGATGATTTTTCGAGGCATGGGGTGATTCTACACGCGAAAGCCGGGGAGAGTAAAACTCCAGAGCTCACAGCCTTGTTGAAGATTTTCGGGTGAGTCCCCGGGCATTTGCTCCGCTTTCTTAAGGCCGAATTGCTTGAGTAGCCGGATATAGGCGTCCTGATAAGCGCTAACACTCATTCGCGTATTTTTGCATGTTGTGCCCTTCCGTCGCCATCTTTCCGGCGTTCGAGTATACTTCCAACGCGGGCCTGGGGGTTTGGATCAGGTTTGGGTCAATTTCCTGGCGGACTCATCCTCGGTGGGAACGCCGCCAGACATGATGGTCACGGCACCGTTCTTTTCGGGTTTTCCGTTTTCGCTCATGCTTGTCGTATTCTACGTGAATTTTTCTCCGAGGCGTTCCTCGCTGATCGTGTACGCCGGCCCTGACAGATTGATTGTTTGACCAGGCATTTGCCGCTGCTATGCCATCATACTCACAATGATGATGTTGTCGCTTTCTATATCTGCGACGCGTAATCTTTGACGGCAAGACCAGCGGCGGTAATTTCGGCGGCGGCGATTAGGCTGTGCGCTTCGACAAAGGGCCATTTATTTATTATTTTAATGCTGATTATTTTGGTTAAAATACACTGGAAATTATCGTTTCAAATATAATATTTTAGCCCCTTCTGCTAATGACTACAGAATCTACAAAAAAAATAAACCCTTAACTTGATAAACAAGCGCTTGGACGGATTCCCATTTTAAACGTTACCTCCACAGATCTGTCTGCCGCCAGGCAGGTACTTTTATCTGCGCTGTCGCGGCTGTTTTTTCTCCCGTGAAAAAACACTGAAAGGGCCATCATCCGATTCTCCGGCAGTGAACGCCTTTGTTATTATTAAATATGGATGTCATTGATAAAACTCACTGTTTGCTGCTCTGTTTCGCTTTACGCCAGATTCGGTGTCACGTCCTGCGCACAAACCTCACAACAGGGTTGCAACTATGCGCTTTTGGAAAGTTGCGCCGGTTGTTTAGCCGACAAAACCTGAATTCGAAATTCTGCTCATGCCCTTAACCGGAATAATTTATAAAAACATCCTGACACCGATATTCAAATATTGGCCCTGTCTTTTGCTGCTCCTGGCGTTTATCGGTTTCGTCAGCAAGGCACTTTATAATTACCCGGTGGGGGTAATGGCGATTTTGGGTTTATATAGAATTGCGAAAAACCCCAAAGTCCTGAGACAGGACCCTGTATTGAAAACTTTCGGCCTTGTCTTTCTCTGTCTCTGGTTGCCTTTGTTAATTGCGTTTGTGGATGCCGTAAATCCGTCTCGTTCCATAATAACCACGCTGGGATATTTGCGGTTTTTCTTTGCCGGCATTTTTATTATTCAGGAAATTGTGAAAGATCCGATTCGACTTGAATTCACAACGACCGCTCTGTTCTGTCTGATTTTTTTCTGGTGTGTTGATGCCACTATCCAGTTCGCCTATGGTAAAAATCTGCTCGGATTTCCCTATGAAGCAGGGCATATCTCCGAAGCAAGGCATATCTCCGGGATGTTTTATCCAAGACCCACTATTGCGCACACCTGTGCGGTATTGTCTCCTTTCTGTTTTTTATATTTGTATGATCATTTTGAAAACAAGAAATGGATCCTTGTCAGCCTGTTGCCATTGTTTTTCGTTGTCTTGTTAAGCGGTCGTCGGGCGGCCTGGCTTATGCTCTTTTTATCTTCCCTGTGCTTTCTCGGCTATGGATTTCTTTACTCAAAACATAAAATTGATTTCTCCATTATCACTGCTACCGCCGCTGTGATTTTGACTTTTCTGTTATTCGGAACGATTATCTTCCACGGTCCCACCAATGATCATTATAAAAAAACCTTGAAATTTTTCAGTAATAATTATGCGGCCGTTGACCTGTCTACATCCCACAGGCTCTTTATATGGAAAACCGCTCTTATCGTATTCAAATCAAACCCCGTTAATGGAATAGGGGCCAGGGGGTTTCGTTATATCTATGAAGACTATGCCACCCCGGACGATTTCTTTGTCGTTCACAACAGCATACCAACTCATCCACACATTGTTGTCCTGGAGATACTGACTGAAACGGGGATAGTTGGCCTTATTGCTTATCTGATCGCGCTGTTGCTTATGGTGAAAATGATTTTTCTGTGCGGGGATAAAAAGGCGCTGATCCCTTTCTTTATTCCCGTTGCCGTTGCCATATTCCCGCTGAATGCACATCAGGCGTTTTATGGCTCTATCTGGTCAAGCATGGTCTGGTTGCTGATCGCGATTTATTTTGCCAAAGCCGGACTGTTAACCCAAACGCCTCCACCAGCCCAGGTAGACTCTGATCATTAAACCCGGTTGCTCCGGGTGATGTCATCTCGCTCACCACGCCGCCTTGCCAGACAGATATTTTCCGTCCTCAACAGAATGCCGACCGTTGCCTCTGAACGTAGTGATGGGGAGAATAAATACAACCCGGGTTATGCGATCCTTTCGGCCGAAAAAAACAATCCCGGGGGAGAATTTTTTTCCTTCTGCACGCGTGTTCCGGTGCCGCCCATACATGGAAAGGATGGCTCCATTTTCTGGCGACAGTAATGATGATTTGGAGCGGAATAGATTTCCTGCAACCATGCCGGGATAGATGCCACCAGCGCTGTTCAGCGTAGCCAGTCTTACCGAACGCCGAAAAAAAGATAAAACGCGGTGACAAACAGCCCGCGCCGGGATATCCCCTGTCATATTCGGGGGGGATGGTTTTCAATTGAGATTGAAGGCCCGCTTCAAGACAGGGATACTGATGAGAAGCACACATATCCTGCCTTAACTCTGCTATCTCGAATCGTTCGTATAATATTTTTGCGTTAACACGACACTATCCCCGTGGCTGTCGGATTTATATTTCATATACCGTCTGTTGAAATACGTGGGATGGTGCAGAACCTTGAAGGACGGGTTTTGTACGGAGGTTAATACGCCCACAGCGCGGGTAAAGAAATCTGCGTGATCCATTCGCTTCAATTTGTCATCCCAGCCCACCAGTTGGATTCGTTCCGTTCTGGCGATATAGAAATTGGGGACCTTTAACCGCACAGGGTGACCACCGATCAATTTTCCCGGAGGATACAGGGGCTCCCGACGAGTTGGGAACAACGGCACATGGGTATAATCATGTACGATACGCAACGGCAGATACACGACCTCGCCAGCCATAATATCAATCGCCGGATTGCGTTCCATTTCCCGTAATACGAGATCAAGTCGAGTATGGCGATAAAATATGAAATCATCATCCAGACACAGCATATACCGGGTACCGACTGCCGCGAGACCGGCATTACGACCAGCGGAAATTCCGCTGTCGAAAGGCAGCCTGATCGTTTCCACCCCTTTCAGACAGGAAGGGTCGCGACTGTCATCCACAACAATAATTTTGAGCTTCGGGTAATGGCGCCGGATACTTTTTACCAGACGTCTCAACCTGGAAGGCCGCTCAAATGTTTTGATGATGGCAGTAACCTGCTCAAACGTATCGGTGTGTGGTTTTGACAGACAGGCATCAAGTGCCTGTTCAACAAACAGTTCAAGCCTTACCAATGATTCATAAGCGATGGCAACGACGGGCCAGAGGCGACCCGACCTGGCGTTTTTCAATTTCTGGAGAAGTCCCATCGTATATTGCTGATTTTCCCGCTGCCTGAATTTGCATACATACAGGTATTTATTTAACCCTGCTCGCAAATAACTTTAAATTCAGTTTGAAGGGATTGCCGTGTCGGTCCGGACAGGCTGTCTGTGAAGTCAGGGGTTATTTTTTGTTATCCTGTAATATATCATCGTCAAATGTTTTTCAAGATATACAATCTACTGCGACCCACAAAACACCAGCTCACTCTGGGCAATTATGACGGGCGTAATCTGGCCGATTATGTCGCAGAGCATGCCCGTTTCCTGTCGGACAGTCTGGCCTTGAATTATCTGCGGCGGACGTTTACCTGGGGAGAGGTGGACCGGCTCGCCTGCCAACTGGCCAATGTGTTGGTGAAAATCAGCGGACTGCGGGAACGTGACGTGGTCGTCATTGACTTGCCCAATATCCCGCACTATGCCCTGATACTGACCGCATTAGCCAAGGCGAACCTGATCGGGTGTACCTTCTCGCGTCGCACGGTACAGGCCGGGGACCTGCAACAACAGTTGCGGGATACAAACGCCAGCGCCATCTTTATCCTGGACAGCGCCGTACCATTTTGGCAACGTGCATTGGCCGGACCACATGCCGTACATACGGTACTTGTCTGTCGGATGAATGATTTTGGCATACGGCAACCCCTGAAACTGCCGAAAGATATCACACCGCGTTACTGGGAAGTGAAACCTCTTATTGATAACTGCGACAGTACGTTTATGCCTCTTTCGACTCCGGTGGAGGAGACCTTTTTGATCCGATACACCGACCCCGACGCGCCGGCGACGGAATACAGCCATCGCGCACTGATACAGCATGCCCGGCAGTATGCCGCCCTGTCTCCGTCCCCGCCACATGAACGCTGTCTGTTGTCCCTCTGGGCACCGCATCAGGGAGTCGGACTGGCTGTGTTACTGGATGCGCTTTGCAGCGGTTGTGAGTATATTATGTTGCCTGAGCCCGCTATGCTGGAGCAGTGCGTCAATGCCTGTCGTTGCCATCCGCTAAGCCACATTGCCCTGCCGCCGTCATGGCATGAACCCCTGATCCGGAATGCGGACTTCCAGGCGCTGGACCTCTCCGGTTTGCAGTCCATACAGACCACCGCTGGACAACAGGAGTCGCATCAGGCGTGGCGCCGGCTGGCACCGTCGGCACGACTGTTTGAAACCTTCGGCGACGATGCGACTGTTTCGGCCTATACGGTGAATTTCGCCGATGCTTACCGTCCGGGATCTGTTGGCATACCGATGCCGGGTACCACAGTGCGGGTCGTTTCCCCGGATGATTACAGTGTGCCGCGACCCCCGGGGGAAAGCGGACAAGTACTGGTATCCGGCCCGCAGTTGATACGGGGCTATTGGCGTGAACCGGAATTGACCCGGCTACGCATGCCGGTGTTGGAAGAAAAACGCTGGTGGGTTACTGATTGCCTCGGATATCTGGATAAGGATGGTTACCTGTACCTGGGCGAAACCGGAAAGTGGACGTGACCACATGACTACACTTACTTTCTGTATCGTCCGCTTCCTTGCCGGTGCTCTGCCGAAGATCCACGACACTGACCAAACCGAACGCAATTTACGTTATCTGTTACAACACAATCCGCTGCCTGTGGGGGTGACTCAGATGTTCGTTCTAAATCATATCGTCGACCCCGACAAATACCGGATGCTTTACCAATACAAGAACTGCCACTGCATACCCAGCCGGTGCGCTATGATTTTATCGGACGGGGAGAAGAGACCCTGCAAGCTGACTTCAACCGCCTGTGTGACCGGCCCGGACTGGTGCGAATGACATTACCGCATCATAACGCCTCCCGTCATGGCGATTATCGCCGACACTACGATGACGAAACCCGTACCCGGGTTGCACGGAAATATTCCTACGATACCGAGTTATTCAACTACCCGTTTTAATCATGTACTCGGAACGCTACCGGTTCATTTACATCCGCATCCCGAAGACCGCATCCAAATCCATGGTCGAAACGCTGTCGAAATTGACCAAGGGTGAGGTATGCCGCAAACAGGCACTTCGGATAACTGCCAACCACCCTATCCGACCGTCCCACGATCATCCGGTCTTGCATAACTACGCCGCCGCGCTGACCGAGCCGATTGATCAATATTTTATATTTACCTTCGTCCGCAATCCGTGGGAACGGATGGTGTCTGGCTATTTTTACAGCCGTGGTCTGCGGAGACGTCTCGCTCATCAAATGAGTTTCCGTGAATTCTGCCATTCCCACTCCCAGCGCTATCAATACAATAACAGCCTTTGGCATACCCAGCCGATACCCTACGACTTTGTCGGGAGGGTAGAGACCCTGCAAGCTGACTTCAACCGCCTGTGTGACCGGCTCGGACTGGGGCGAATGACATTACCGCATCGTAACACCTCCCGTCATGGCGATTATCGCCAATACTACGACGACGAAACACGGGAGCTGGTCACACGAAAATACGCCCGCGATATTGAAACCTTTGACTACAAATTTTGACGACAGGTGATGAGTTGATCCTGATTCGCAACAACGGTCATAAGTTCTGCCTGTCTGTACATTGGATGCTCAACCAGCCAGCATCCTAGTCAATATGATCGACCTCTTAAAGCCTGCCGGAATCCGACAAGACAGGTGAAGTACAACGCCAGATCCCCGACTTCGTCCCTGTTACCGGAAAAGGGGTGACAACCGCTCATCAACGTCGCCAACCTCCCTGCTTATGCCCGACCCTCGTCCGTGGCGCCTCCGGTACGACCACCAACACGCCACCGACACCGGCAACACTCATCTTCCCCTTCCTGTGAAACCCGGTCAAGTCGGTCAGCACCCCTTTACAAGGCGATGTTGCTGACAAACTTTCGCTGTCGGAGGACAGGAAACGGATGACAATGCTGTAAAGTAATAATCCGCAACTGAAGCCTGAGTCTCCCTCACAGGGGTGAAACCCCGGCTGTGATCTCCACGATAATATACCCCCCCGGCGAAGCCGTGCGCCGCCAATCCATCACGGCACTATCACTTGCGCCTCGCCCTCGCCGCGCGAATCGCTGGCAGCAAATACGAGACCTTTTTTCTTCCAGATCATGATCGCCTGCATATTTCCGTAACGGCGTTTTTTTTCACTCAGTTCATGGCCCTTGACCTGAAGTCCCGCGATGTCACGCTTGCTCAAGCCGCCAGCTTCGTATTCAATCCGATCCGGGATATATTGATGGTGAAAGCGCGGCAGATGGACCCAGGAGCCCGGGAGCTTCCCCTCCGCAAAATCCAGTATGCCCAGCAATACCATGCTGATGATCCGGCTCCCGCCGGGTGTTCCCAGAATGCCAATACGATCATCGCTCTCAATAAACGTCGGTGACATGCTGGAGAGCGGTCGTTTCCCCGGTGCGATTGCATTCGCCTCCAAACCGATTAAGCCATAAGCATTCGCGGCAAGCGGTTTGATGGAAAAATCGTCCATTTCATCATTCAACAAGACGCCGGTTTCTCCAGCGATAAACCCCGACCCGAATGGCAGATTAATGCTAAGAGTCGCGGCGACGCGATTGCCCTCCTGGTCAACCACGGAGAAATGGGTGGTATCCGTCCCGACAGGATTATCCACCGGGATGCCTCCCAATACCTCACTCGGCGTCGCGCTGTCCATATCAATCGTTAGCGCCAGTCCTTCGGTATATTCCGCATCCAGCAGACGCCCGGTCGGGACATTGACAAAATCGGCGTCGCCCAGATACGCGGCGCGATCCCGATAAGCTCGCCGCATGGCCTCAACAATGACGTGTTTTCTTGAGACTGAATCAAGCGTTTTCAGATCGTAGTGTTGCAGTATATTCAGGATCTGTCCCAGTACTATACCGCCCGAGGAGGGCGGCGGCGCGGAGGTGATTTTCATTCCTTTATAGTCAATGACAACAGGCTCACGCTCTATTATGTTGTAATCCAGCAGGTCCTGTTTTTCCCAGAAACCGCCGTTTTGCCTGACGCTTCGCACCAGTTGTTCCGCCAGCGCCCCGGTGTAGAAAGCCTTGCTGCCTCCCTCGGCAATCATGTTCAACGTGTTCGCCAGATCATTCTGAACGATTAACGCGCCAGGCGCCGGGAGTTGATTATCGTCAAGAAAGATCGTCGCGGTATGCGGATAACGCCGAATAATGTCAAGCCTGAAATTAAGCAGTTTTCGGAAACGCCTGGTCACCGGAAAACCTTGCCGCGCCTGCCTGATGGCCGGCGCCAGTATCTGCTTCAGCGATAAACGCCCATAACGCTTGACCAGATGTTCAATCCCGGCCGGAATGCCGGGGATACCGGCCGCAGCAGGACCATTGAGCGACATGCCCTTGATGACGTTACCTTCATGGTCCAGATACATATCCTGATGCGCCGCCTGCGGCGCTTTTTCACGGCCGTCTATCATAATCTGTCTACCATCGGATGCCCGATGAATCAGCCAGAAGCCGCCGCCACCGAGCCCCGACCCGCCGGGTTCAACAACAGCGAGAGAGGCCGTGATCGCCGCCGCCGCATCAAAGGCATTGCCGCCTTTTTTCAGGATATCAACGCCTGCTTGTGTCGCCATCGGGTGGGCCGTGGCCACTGCCGCCTGCCAGATTGTGCGGGATTGTGCCTGAGCCTGAACAGGGGCGGAGAAGAGTGCCCCGGTAAAAAGAACCAAAATTAAAAAAAGAACGGTTTTCATAAAAAGCCCCCGTCAATCAACTGAATTTTTCTTTTAGCGCCTTTGCTACCGGTTCGTGGACAAACGGGGTCACATCCCCATCATAAGAGGCGATCTCGCGCACCAGACTGGCGGCTATAAAACCCAGGTTTTCCGCTGGCAGCAGGAACACGGTCTCAATTTCCTGAAACAGTTGGCGATTCATCCCCGCCATCTGCAGTTCATAGTCAAAATCGGAGAAGGCGCGGATGCCTCGGATGAGAATCTTTGCCTTGTGCCGACAGGCAAAATCCGTCACGAGTGTGTCAAGCGGTTTAATCTCAATATTATCATGTGCAGAAAAAACCGTAGAGCAAAGGGCGATCCGTTCATCAAGTGTGAACAATGTTTCACCGGCGGCAACCTCTACCGCGATAATTACCTTATCGAATAACCCGATGGCGCGAGAGGCAATATCGGCATGGCCCCGGGTAACCGGATCAAATGTGCCAGGGTAGACGGCGATCACTATATTCTTATCCTGGCCTTATATGTGGTTAGTCTGTATCAGCATTGATTGTACTTTGCCCGCACTGAAGCTTTTTTTTATTTTCCATCCTTCCGGTACCGGTAGCCCCTTTTCCGTTTCAATATATACCATCCCTTTCCCGCTTAACCGTGACGAATCCCGGATCAGCGCGCAACATTTTTCAACGTAACCCTGGCCGAAAGGGGGATCAATGAAAATAATATCAGGCTTTTCATTACTGCGCCTTAACCAATCCAGAGCATCTGCCAGCTCAATATTGAGTTTCCCGTTGCCCAGTATCGCTGCCTGCCGCTGCAAGGCTTCTACTGCCTTCGAATTGAATTCCACCATGGTCACCTCGGTCGCGCCGCGTGACAGGGCTTCAAAACCCAGTGCGCCGCTACCAGCGAACAGGTCCAAACAGTGCGCGGCGGTAATCTCATTTCGCAACCAGTTAAAAAGCGTTTCCCGGACACGTTCGGGTGTCGGTCTGAGTCCGGGTAAATCAGGTACGCTCAATCTTCTCCCGCGCCATTTCCCGGAGATGATGCGGAGTTTTCCCGACCCGGACAAGTTCTCAGTTGTCCTCTTTGTCGTCTTTCTCTGCTGCGCCGACCATCACCATGACCAGCTTATCTGGCGTCAGGCGACGCTTGAATGCGTCTTTAACCTGCTCAACGGTCACGGCCTCAATCTTTTGGTTAAATATCTCAAGGTAGTCCAGAGGCAACTTATAGTAAGCAATGTCTGCCACACGACTCAGGATCTTGCCGTTGCTGTCAATCCGCAGGGGGTAGCCCCCGGTGATATTTTTTTTGGATGCGATCAATTCTTCTTCGCTGGGACCGTTTTCAATAAAGTCTTTTATGCTATTCATCAACACGTTCAAGGCTTCATCAACCTGCTCCGTTTTGGTCTGCAATCCGGCAATAAAAGGCCCCCGAAAACGCATCACCGAGAAATAGCTGTAAACACTGTAAGACAAACCACGTTTTTCCCGCACTTCTTCAAAGAGCCGCGAGGTCATCCCGCCGCCCAATACATGATTGCCCACATAAAGCGGAAAATAATCCGGATCGTCATACTTGACCGCCGGTTGTCCCACCAGGATATGCGTTTGTGTCGATGGGTATTCAATAAAAACCCGCTCCGATTTTGGCAGATGCTTTACCTCTGGCAGAGCAGGGGCTTTTTCACCGGTTTCCAGACTGGATGTTATCGCCTCGGCAATCTGCCCGGCGCGTTGGCGATCAACGGCACCGACTATCACAATCAGGGCATTATTTGAAACATAGTATTTTTTGTGAAAATTAACAATATCGTCCCGCCGGATCTTATTAACCGAAACTTCAGTACCGACTCTGGGGGTTGCATAGGGATGGGACCCGTAGAGCTTCTCCATAAAGATATCCCGCGCCAATACATCTGGCGACTGCTGTTTGGCCTGGATGCTAACCAGCGCACGCGCACGCTGTCTTTCCAGTGCTTCCGTGGAAAAATCCGGTTTGGAGATGACACGTTTCAGATTCTCAAGCACCCGGGCCAAAAGTTTTTCGTCCGTCAGAGAGCGCAGTTGCACCGAGGCGGAATCAAACCCGACAACGGAACCGTAGATACTCCCCAGAGATTCAAACCCGTTACTGATATCGTCTGCACTGATGCCGTCCGCACCCTGATCCAGTAGCGCGTTGGTGAACACGGCAAGCCCCGGCAATTTACCGTCACGGCTGCTGCCAGCATCAAAGACGATCCGTACATCTACCATCGGCAACCCAGGCGTGTGTACATAATATATTCCCGTACCCGTGGTGGTTTCCCAGTGCTCTATTTTGGGCGCCGCCTGAACAGACCCCCCGAAGGAGATTAATAAAATCAGTAAAAATCTAGTGAAAACGACGACCTCCCGCCAACGGACGTGCCGACTCTTTTTTATCCAGTGGCTGTGGATCAAGTTCGGCAATCGTCAAACGATCTTCAACCAGATATTTTTTCGCAACGGTCATGATTTGCGCGGCAGTTACAGCTTTAACGCATTCGACATATTCATCCGCAAACCGCCAGGAAAGACCAATGGTTTCAAGTATGCCTATGACATAGGCCTGAAAAAATAAAGAGTCCTTTTCGTATATGTCCTCGGAGATCACCTGGGTCTTGACCCGCTGTAATTCTTCCCCGGTAACCGGATTGATTTGCAAATTAATAATTTCTTTCCTGATGGCCCGCTCAAGGTCTTTTATCGTGCTACCTTTAGCAGGCGTGCCCGATATGGATAATAGATTGTCCAATCTCGAAACCATCTGATAACCCGCATTCACAGAGGCAGCAACCTCAGCACCGCGAATCAGACGACTGGCAAAGCGCGCGCTGTCGCCGCCATCCAGGATACGGGTCAACACTTCCAGGGCATACGGCTCCCAGGCGCAATTATTTTGCCGGAAAGTCCCCGGCTTAATTGAAGGCGCTTTGTAAAGCATCATTAAATACGGTAACTCGGCCGTCTGTTTAACCGTAACTCGTTTTATGCCCTGTTGCTTAACTTCATCCGCCAACGGAGCGGTGATCGTTTCCCCGGGGGACAAAACACCGAAGTATTTTTTGGCCAGGACATGTACTTCATCTGGAATCACATCGCCCACCACCACAACCGTGGCGTTATTCGGCACATACCATTTCTGATACCAGTCTTCCAGTTTCTTCAACGTCATGCCATCTAGATCCCGCATCCAGCCAATCACGGGATAACGGTAGGGGCTGGTCTGAAAGGCTACCGCCAGTGCAGATTCGGACAGAAAAGACTGTGGATCATCCTCCGTACGCCAGCGTCTTTCTTCCTTAACCACTTCTATCTCTTTGTCGAATTCCTCTTCCGACAGGACCAGATTGTGCATACGGTCCGCTTCCAGTTTGAAGCTGATCTCCAAACGTGATTTTTCCAATGCCTGAAAATAAGTCGTGTAATCAAGCCCGGTAAAGGCGTTATTACGTCCGCCGTTTTCAGATATGATGCGGGAGAATTCACCGTCGGGGTACAATTTTGTCCCCTTGAACATCATGTGTTCCAAGGCATGGGAAACTCCGGTAATGCCATTATATTCATAACTGCTGCCAACCTTGTACCATATCTGCGAAACGACCACTGGCGCGCGGATATCGGGTTTCACTAACAGTTTAAGACCATTGTCCAGACGATATTCATGTACCACGGAATAAGCCGGCCCGGGGACCAGCAGTAACAAAAGCAACAACGCTTTTTCAGCCACACGAAAATAATATGTCATGATTGATATTTTACCTTAGTAATTATTGCAAAACACTTCTCATAGAAGTGCATTTTTCCATATGAGTTCAATTCTGCCTGATGGTAAACTATCCGAAGTTCCGCTACCAGCAGTCGTTAAAGTATCCTGATACCATGTTTGGTCTAAAGAAAAAAAACCGTGCTCCCGCCATTGATACCAGGGCGGGATATTCTCTCGCCGACCGCCTGAAACGCACCCGTTCCGGCCTCTTCGCCGGTTTATTTGGAGGTACGGAAAAACATGTTAATACGGCGGCACTGGAAAACCTGGAGGAACGCATGATCAGCGCGGATATCGGGGTCAAAACCACTGGTCAGATCATCCGGTCGCTGAAGGCCTCCGCTAAAAAAGATCCGCCGGAAGCCCTGATCCGAAAATTGAAAGACACCTTGTTGCCATTGCTCCTGGAAGTCGAAAAACCGCTGATCGTCCCTGCACAATCGGGGAAAAAACCTTTTTTAATCCTGGTGGTGGGTGTGAACGGCGTTGGGAAAACAACCACCATCGGCAAATTGGCCAAACGACTGCAAAATGAAGGTCGGAGCATTATACTAGCGGCCGCAGATACCTTTCGCGCCGCCGCGATAGAACAGTTGCAGGTCTGGGGCGAGCGCAATAATATTCGGGTCATCGCACAGTCGCACGGCGCCGATTCCGGCGCTGTCGTCTTTGACGCGCTAGGTTCGGCGCAGGCAAACGGTGTGGATGTGTTGATCGCCGATACCGCTGGTCGATTACATAACAAGGAACGGCTTATGGAAGAGATGAAAAAGATCCATCGTATCGGCGTCAAGTTTGACACAGACCTGCAGCAAGAAGTATTGCTGGTACTGGATGCCGGTACTGGTCAGAACGCACTGGTTCAGGCACGGCAATTTAACGAGGCTATCGGCATTGACGGGATCGTGTTAACCAAACTGGACAGTACGGCCAAAGGCGGCATCGTTTTTTCCCTGGCCGATGAATTAAAAATCCCCATTCGCTTTATCGGGGTCGGGGAACAACTTGATGATCTACGACCGTTTAATGCCACTGATTTTGTTGACGCTTTATTATCCAATGATCTTGAAATGACACGTTGATGATATCCGTCAATACATCTCTCAAAAGAAAACCACGATAACATCACAAACCATTACATTCATTTTCTCGTTGGTATTGCCCATGGCGTACTGCATTGACCTGGTTTTATTATGGGGAAATAAATGCTGGCGGAGATTTTTCCCACTCTTTATACAACGGCTATCTTTACGCTAGGGACAGTCTGCATTTGTACCTAAAATACCTAAATTTTTTCTGATCAGAACTTTATATGATTATTAGCACTCTAAACTTATGAGTGCTAATATTGAAATTATTTATTAAGGGGTTAAAAAAAAACTATGACAAATATGCAAATAGCCCTACCTGAGGGTTCAATTAAGAGTTACATTTCATACGTGAACCAACTGCCTCTTTTATCTCTTGAAGAAGAGCAGATGCTTGCGCGACGGCGGCGCGATCACAACGACCTTGAGGCCTCTCACCGTTTGGTCATGTCTCATTTGCGTCTGGTCGTAAAAATTGCCTGCAATTACAGTGGCTATGGCCTGCAATTAGCCGATCTCATCCAGGAAGGCAACATTGGTTTGATGAAGGCTGTAAAACGTTTTGACCCTGATGTCGGAGTCAGGCTGGTTTCTTTTGCCATACACTGGATACGAGCGGCTATCTACGAATTTGTTCTGCGCAACTGGCGTATTGTTAAAATTGCGACCACAAAGGCACAGCGTAAGTTATTCTTTAACTTGCGTTCTTCAAAAAAGCGCTTAAGTTGTTTACACTCAAGGGAAATTGACGGAATTGCCAAAGACCTCGGCGTAAAACCGGGCGAGGTCGTGGAAATGGAAAAACGCCTGGGTAATTATGATGTTCCCTTTGAAAATTATAATGACGAGAACGAGAATAATTCTCCCGCTTATTACCTCAAAAACGAGCACGGCGCGCCAGATAAGATCATTGAAGCCGCAGAGCTTGACACTGAAAGACAGACAGCTTTGAGTAATGCCATCACCCTGCTGGATGAACGTAGCAGGGCTATTGTCTCTAAACGCTGGCTGGCAAAAGACAAGGCCACACTGCATGAGCTGGCGGCTGAGTACGATGTTTCTGCCGAGCGCATTCGCCAGATTGAAAAGAATGCGATGAAAAAGCTACGGGAAAATATTCTAACAGCAAGAAATGACTAAATAAGATCCCCGTAAGAAAACAAAAATCCCTAACCGATCAGCGTTAGAGAAGATTTATCCCTGCGCTATTTCTCCCCTTGCCGCAGGATAAGCGGATATTTCGATCCCGATCATCTCATTGATTTGTTTCAATCGTTGGTCCCGACCGCAACCAAAGCGATAGTATTTATAGCGTATCGGATTTTTCTGATAATAATTTTGATGATAGTCTTCAGCAACGTAAAATTTTTGCGTTGGTAAAATTTCAGTAACCAGCTCAGGCCGACCTTTAATTCTTTTTTGTAGAGATTGCTTGCTTTCTATGGCTGATTTCTTTTGTTCTTCATTATTAAAAAAGATTGCCGCCCTGTACTGCGGCCCCTTGTCACAAAACTGGCCCCGATCATCAAACGGGTCTATATTCATCCAGAAAACCTCCAGCAGTTTTTCATAACTGATCTTAGCCGGATCATATTCGACCTGTACAACTTCATAGTGACCCGTTTTTCCGGTAGAGGTGCTCTCATATGTAGGGTTGTCCGTCTGTCCGCCACTGTAGCCGGAAACAGTGCTGATAACGCCATCCAGTTTGTCAAAAGGCGGTTCCATACACCAGAAACAGCCACCGGCAAAAACAGCACGTTCATTCTCCGCCAATACGGAAAAATGCATGCCGCATAACAATATAGTGAGCAGTAATCGTACCATGATCAGCCTCGAAGCTCTGGCAAGGGTTTACCGACAGGGATAAATTCCAATGCCAGACCATTATTGCAATAACGCAACCCGGTCGGCTGGGGGCCGTCCTCAAATACATGTCCCTGGTGACCACCACAACGTGCACAGTGGTATTCGGTGCGTGGCCAGAGCAGTTTCAAGTCCACTTTCGTATTTACACGCCCGGTAATGGGCTGATAAAAACTCGGCCATCCGGTACCGCTGTCGTATTTTGTTTCGGATTCAAACAGCGGCAGGTAACAGGCAGCACAGATGAAAGTGCCGTTGTCCTTAATATCATTCAGAGGGCTGGAGCCCGGCAGTTCGGTACCTTCTTCAAACAGGATATTGTACGCAGCGCTTGATAATAGCTTGCGCCATTCTGATTTTCCCTTGTTCAAGGGGGAGAACTTTAGGGACTTGTTGACCGGATGTGCCAATGTCATCCTAGTTTCCAATGTCATAAGCGCCCCAAACAGAGCTCCGGTTTTTAATAAAAATTGTCTTCGTTGCATTTTTATTTCTACCAAGATGATTATCTGACATAAATATCCCGTTTCGGTTCAGTACGGACATCTATTCTCATTATCTCCAAAACAGCCCGGCCAGCAAAGGAATATAATGGTCCAAGAGTAAAACGGCAAACAAAAAAATCAGGTACATAATAGAGTAGGAAAAAGTTTTCATGGCCAGACGGTCGGAGTGGTCTTTTTGCATACGTATGGCGTAATACAGAAATCCGATGTTCAGCATTAATGCACAAACCAGATAGAACACACCCGACATATAGGCCAGATAAGGCAGAAGCGTCACCAGGCTGAGTATTAATGTGTACAAAAGTATGTGCAGGCGGGTGAATGTGGAGCCATGTGTGACTGGCAACATGGGAATATCAACTGCTGCATAATCCTCTCGTCGATAGATGGCCAACGACCAGAAATGCGGCGGCGTCCAGGCAAAGATGATCAGAAACAAGAGTAATGCGTTTGCATCCAGCGTTCCGGTGACGGCCACCCAGCCCAGAACAGGCGGGGCCGCACCAGCCACACCGCCGATAACAATATTTTGCGGCGTGGCGCGTTTTAAAAAAATTGAATAGATAACACCGTAACCGATTAATGAAAAGGCCGCCAGCACAGCGGTCAGGGGATTTACCAAAAAGGCCAGAATACCCATTGAAACCGTCCCCAGAAGCCAGGCAAATAAAATTGCATTCAGGATACTGACATTTCCCCTCGGCAAGGGCCGTCTGTTCGTGCGCGCCATAATCGAATCGATCCTATGATCAACAACCTGATTAATCACGGCAGCCGAGGCGGCTGCCAAGCCAATGCCAAGCGTACCGAACAACAGGATATCCAGAGGCACCATAACCGGGGTCGCCAGAAACATACCGACCACTGCAGTGAAGACAATCAACAGGACAATTTTGGGCTTACAAAGCGCCAGATAATCGCCCCAAGTTACAGTCACCGTATTTGCCATGAAATGATTATTCATAAATCCACCTGATTTCCCCTTATAATTATAGGGCCCCCGCTCTGATAAAACAGTGTCAAGACTGACAGTAATAATAACGTAGCGACGCCATTATGCGCCACTGCAATATATAACGGCAAATGCAGGGTAACATTGGCAATACCCAAAGACATCTGGATGAATAACAATACCAATATGACCATACCGGTTTTCCGAATCGCGCGGGTTTTAGTCAGAACAGCCCGAAGGGCCACCGCCGACAGGGTAATCAATACGACGACGGCGCCGATTCGATGCGTAATATGTATCGCCGTTCGCGTTGCCCCGTCAAGCACGCCACCTTCATAATCAAGCCCCAAACCGCGCCAGAGCACAAAAGCATCGTGGAAGTTCATTTCCGGCCACAACCGGCCCTGACAACCTGGAAAATCTGGGCAGGCCAATGCAGCATAGTTTGCGCTGGTCCAGCCACCGAGAAAAATCTGTATGATCAATATTGCCAAACCCGTCAGCGCCCAGGGAAAAAGGCCAGGGTCCCGATAAACGAATTTTTCTCCTGTTCGCGCCAGGAGCTCCAGTACCAGCCAATACAGCAGACTGATAATCGCCATTCCTCCAAGCAGATGCAGGACAACGATCAACGGTTTCAATAGTAGTGTTACCGTCCACATGCCCAACAGGGACTGAAACAGCACCAGGAGTACCAAACCGTTTACCAGAAAAAATATTCTGCCCGATTCGCGCTTTGCCCAAGCGATTACAGCAATACCTAGTATCAACAGACCAAGGAGACCCGCCACATAGCGGTGGCCCATTTCAATCCAGGCTTTTTCCCGGTCCAGTGGTCGGCCTGGATACGCCGAGGTCGCCCGCTCAATGTAGTCGGGCTCTTCTGAAACAATCATGCTACCATAGCAACCCGGCCAGTCTGGACAGCCTAGACCAGCATCGGACAAACGGGTATACGCTCCGGCCATGGCCACTATAAATGCCATACCGCAAGCAAAACAACTGAGTCCAAACAACAGATTGTCACTTCGCATTGTTGTGCTTATCCAAATCCCGGCGTTCTACAATGCCTAACCTGTCTTTGACGCCTTTAACAGTTTCCTAAGATCTTTCATGATGCCGCGCGGGTTAGCATCGGGGGCATAACTCATCATCAAACCACCAAGCGGATCAATAATATATAACCTGTTCATCCTGGTCGGGTTTTCACCTTTGTTTAATTGAAACAATGGCAACAGCTGTTTGAGGGTCTCCGCATTTTCATCAATTAACCTAAGACCCGTATAATCTGCAAACAGGATTTTATGATCAATGGGTTGATCATGATTGGAAAGGAACAATATTCGCTGTACTCTTAAAGAATGTTTATCCATAGCGATATGAATTTGCCGCATACGATAAAGATTCTCGAGACAATGCTGATCACAGTTATCGGTAATATAAAGCAGGCTCCATTTGCCGTATAGGGCGTACGATCTGTCGGCGATCGGATCAAACAAATTGAGGTTTCCAATCTGTTTCGGTGGAATAATCAGATCGCCATGGTTGGATTTGACACCTTCAGAAACAATATCAGTATGGTTCAAGACCCACCAAGAAACAACGACGGGGCTCAGAAAGATGGCAGCAATAAAAAATAAAAAGAGGCGATCCTTTTTCATACGTGTTTATTCCGTTTAATATTTATTACCAGATAAATAATCAGTAATGTAGTGGCAAAGGCAAACCACTGAAAGGCGTAGCCGGTGTGGACTTTCTCCCCGGAAGCGGGCGGACTCCAATCCCTTTTATAGCCGTGTCCCGAATCCGGCGTCAACCGGATAACAAATGGTAGCAATTCGCCGCCGATTAATTCCTGTAGCGGTTTAATCTCCAGTTTTTGGACCCGCACAGTATTTTTATCCAATTTTTCAGGCGATAGTTGTTTTAATAAAATACCCGTTTGGGGGGGGTCCTTGACAAGCCCTTTTATCACTACCATCGAATTGGTTTTCTTAAACTCGGGGAGGACTGATCGATCCGTTCCGATCTCAACCCAACCACGATTAACCAGAACGGCGGCGTCTATCCCCCGGGGGGTGAACGGTGTATAAACAAAGTAACCTGCCTGATTATTCAGAACCTGATTATCCAATAGCACTTGCCGATTTTCATCAAACCAGCCATCCGTTTCTACACGCCGCCAGATTTTCCCATTCTGGATCTCAATAGCCAGTATTTCTTCAATACCAACAGCCGGTATATCTTGTTTATCAAGAAATGACTGATGGAGATTCCTTTTATATCCGGCACGCTCAAGCTGCCACAAGCCAAGAGAGATAAACAGAATAAAAAATATCAATGCCACTAAACTGGGGCAAAACCTTGGGGAAAAATACCAACTTTTAAATAAATGTATCATCTCGGATTGGTATTCGACCTTGTCTACCGGTTATACTGTCAGCCGAAATCCAGATTTACCTGGGATCGCTGATGAATGATGAGTGCCGCTCTTGCCTTCAAAATATTTATCTTTACCCTGATTTTAGGTATCAGTCTGTCGCTTGCATCCGGGCTTGTTTTTCTGGTTAAAGATAATTCTGCTTCAAAACGCTTAATTACTTCCCTGAGCTTCAGAATAATCTTGTCAATTATCCTGTTTATTTCACTAATATCAGGCTACTATTTCGGCTGGATCCAACCCCACGGCCTAGGGGAATAACACTGAAAACGCGGCGGACGATTCAGCCTCCGCTCAAAATATTAAAAAAATGCGGTTGTACTAAATCCAGTACACAAAGACGAACAAGCCCAGCCAGACGACATCAACAAAGTGCCAATACCAGGCAACGGCTTCAAAACCAAAGTGATCATGTTCGGAAAAATGCCCTCTGATACTTCTTATCAGGATAACCAGTATCATAATTGTGCCCATTGTTACGTGCAGACCGTGAAAACCGGTCAGCATAAAAAAAGTTGAGCCGTAGATACCTGAACTCAGTTTAAGACCCAAGTCCTGATAGGCGTGGATATATTCATAACCCTGAAAAACTATAAATGTCGCGCCTAATGCCACAGTCATAGCAAGCCACCAGCAAAGTGATCGGCGCTTGTTTGCTTTCAGGGCCCAATGTGCAAAGGTTATTGTCGCACCGCTAGTCAGCAGAATAGCTGTATTCACTGCCGGGATCCCCCAAGCGGGGATGATTTCCTTAATCGCTGTGAATTTTGACTGAATCGCTTCAAGCGTCATATCCGGCGTGGCCAGCAAAGGCCAGACAGCTTCAAATTCAGGCCAGAGGAGCTGATTCGTGATAAAACCAGAACCTTCACCTCCTAACCAAGGCACCGACAAGACACGTGCGTAGAATAACGCGCCAAAAAAGGCCGCAAAAAACATAACTTCCGAAAAAATGAACCAGCTCATCCCCCAGCGGAAGCTGATATCCACGTTCTTATTATAATTGCCGCCGATGCTTTCTCGGATCACATCGGCAAACCAGCCGAAAAACATATAAATTAGTGCGATCAGACCGATAAACAACACAAACTTGCCCAGGGCAACATTATTCAAAATCAGCGCACCGCCAATAAACGTGATGAACAGGGCAATAGAGCCGACTAACGGCCAGCGACTCGGATCAGGGATAAAATAAGTATCGTATGAATTAGACATTGGCGTTTATCAAATAGCTAGTTATGACTTACCGTTTTTCTCCTCGATGAGGATTGAGGGATTTCTGGATATGGCAGCAACATCCCTCTCACTATCCGAGGCACGGAAAAATGTATATGAAAGCGTCATCTGCTCAATTTTATCGGGCAATTCGGAGTCCACGACAAAACGGACGATAACCTCTTTTCGCTGTCCCGGTGCCAGAAGCTGATTGGTAAAACAGAAACACTCCGTTTTATTAAAAAAAAGCGAGGCGGAAGATGGCGCAACACTTGGGACAGCCCTGCCCGTGATGGGTTTATCTGATTTGTTTTCCACAAAAAAAACAGCCTCTGAAATTTCTCCGGGAGACACCATCTTTGTATATTCGGCAGCCTTGAAGTCCCAAGGCAAATCGGGTTTTACATTGGTATCAAATTGAACTCTGACCCGCCGATTAAAATCAACGACGCCCGCCTCCGCATCGTACTGCGATATTTGTCCCGTTTTGCCGTTAATGCCGGTGATCGTACAGAAAACATCATAAAGCGGTACCATGGCATATCCAAAACCAAACATCGCTATCGCAAAAAATGCCAGCCATTTTGCCGTGCGTATCGGATTTTGTGTTACGTCTCTCATAGATATGATAATACGAAACCAACATAAACACCAAGCGCCAAAAGCCCCAATATCCAGGCAAGCCGCTTGTTTCTAGTCGCCAAATCGGCTTGTTGCTCCGTCATTTTCCTGTTATCGCTCATTCCATTTATGAATGCGCTGTTGCATCGGTTACCCGGGGCGGCATTGTAAAACTGTGGAACGGTGGCGGCGAGGTCAAGGTCCATTCAAGCCCATGCGCGCTCTCCCAGACCTGATCGGTCACTTTCACACCACCACGAACACATTTGATGATCACCCAGACGAAAATCAGCTGGCTCAGACCAAAGACAAAACCGCCTATGCTAGAGATCTGATTCCAGTCCGTGAACTGAACATTATAGTCGGGGATGCGCCTCGGCATGCCAGCCAGACCGAGGAAGTGCATCGGGAAAAACAGCACATTAACCGAAATGGTGGACAACCAGAAATGCCATTTGCCAAGGGTTTCATCATACATATTCCCGGTCCATTTCGGCAACCAGTAATAAACCCCGGCAAAGATACCAAAAATGATGCCCGGAACAAGCACATAATGAAAATGGGCAACGATAAAATAGGTATCATGATATTGAAAATCCACCGGCGTAATCCCCATCATCAGTCCGGAGAAACCACCGATTGAAAACATGAACAACACCCCAATGGAAAACAGCATCGGTGTTTCAAATGTCATGGAACCACGCCACATAGTCGCAATCCAGTTGAATATCTTGACGCCGGTGGGCACGGCTATTGACATTGTGGCATACATAAAAAACAGTTCCCCCGCCAGCGGCATCCCCACGGTGAACATGTGGTGTGCCCAGACAAAGAATGACAGAAAAGCAATCGCCGCCGTCGCATAAACCATGGAAGCATATCCAAACAGTGGTTTACGCGAAAAGGTCGGGATGATCTGAGAGATAATGCCGAAAGAAGGCAGTACCAGAATATAGACTTCGGGATGACCAAAAAACCAGAAAATGTGCTGGAAAAGAACGGGATCGCCGCCACCAGCAGCATCAAAGAAAGCAGTACCGAAGTATCTGTCGGTCAATAGCATGGTCACCGCACCGGCCAACACCGGCATCGCGGCAATGAGCAGAAACGCGGTGATGATCCAAGTCCATACAAACAGCGGCAACCGCATGAAAGTCATCTCCGGAGCACGCATGTTAAAGACAGTCGCAATAATATTAATCGCGCCCATAATAGAGGAGATCCCCAGAAAATGAACAGCAAAGATCAGAAACGGAAAAGCATCCCCCAACTGCAGCACCAATGGCGGATATAATGTCCAACCCCCGGACGGGGCGCCACCCTCCATGAAAAAGGTTGCCAGTAGCAATGTGAACGCAAACGGCAATATCCAAAAACTCATATTATTCATTCGCGGCATGGCCATATCCGGCGCACCAATCATCATCGGGATCATCCAATTTGCCAATCCCACGCCGGCAGGCATCACCGCGCCAAAGATCATGACCAGAGCATGTACGGTCGTCAGAGAATTAAAGAATTGAGGGTCGACAAACTGCAACCCCGGTTGAAACAACTCGGTCCGGATAACCAGTGCCATTATGCCGCCGATAAAAAACATTATCAGCGAAAAAACCAAATACATTGTCCCAATATCTTTATGATTTGTCGAAAATAACCAGCGGCCTATGCCAGTCGGTTTATGATCGTGGTCCGCATGGTGATTTTCACAGATAACTGCTTCGCTCATTTTTCTATCCCCATATTCCAAAACTCAATTCCCCATTCTAGCCGCTTTCACATCTGTGGGCTGCACAGTATCACCAGCGGTATTGTCCCAAGCATTTCGTTCATGTGTCAAAACTGCCGCAAGGTCGACATCATTTAGCTGATCCTTGAAAGCCGGCATCAGGTTCTTTCCATTCAGTACGATATTAATCATCTCATCTACCGGACCGTTGACAACGACGCTGCCTTTCAGTGCCGGGAACAGACCATCAACCCCTTGCCCCTCGGACATATGGCAGGCGACGCAATTCGCAGCATAAACCGCCTCGCCCCTTTCCATTAACTCTTTTCTCGTCCAATTACGGTCAGCACCCGCCATGGCCTCTTCTTGCTCTTTTTTCTTTTCGTCAACCCAGTTGACATACTCTTCTTTGCTGACCGCCTTGACAACGACAGGCATAAAGGCATGATCTCTGCCGCATAATTCCGCACACTGACCACGGTAAACTCCAGGTTCCTCAATATACGTCCAGTTATCGTTAATAAAACCCGGTATGGCGTCGCGTTTCCAGCCCAATGCCGGCACCCACCAGGCATGAATAACATCGGCGGCAGTTGTCAGGATTCTGATTTTGGTTTTTACCGGAAGCACCATCGGATTATCAACATCAAGTAAATAATTATCGACGGTTGCCGGATCTATAATCGAATTCAATTGTCTAGCTTCATTGCTGGCACTATCCAGCACACTGAAAAAACTGATCCCCTCATTGAGATAATCGTATTTCCATTTCCATTGGTAACCGGTGACCTTGACCGTGATATCAGTCTGGGAGGTATCCTCCATAAAAATTAACGTCTTGGTGGCCGGGATGGCCATGGCGACAAGAATAATAATGGGGATAACCGTCCAGATAATTTCAACGAGGGTATTATGATGGAATGTTGCTGGAACAGCGCCTCTGGATTTTCTGTGGTGGAAAATCGACCAGCACATCACGGCAAAGACGATTATCCCTATAACAGTGACGATATAAAGGATGGTCATATGCAGTTCATAAACTTTCCTGCTCGTCGGGGTAACCCCTTCGGTTAAATTGAGGGGGATATCGGCTAGAATGGTGTTACTGAAAAGGCAGACTAAAGCAACGATTAATCCGCTCACGACCTTTTTTAGTTTATTGACTGACATAATCATTTCTCTGTACGGTAATCACTTCGCCGATTCCTACTCGCTTGGCGCTTATGTAGAACACCGCTAACGGTAACAATAACTCAAGCCCAGCAAACGAGGGGAACTAAAATAAAAACCCTTGTAGGGGAAAACACAATCGCAACCCCATATGTAAAACTCACGAAAATATCGTAGATGAAAACAAATTGCGCCACCGCAAAACCTTCTCTGCTGGCCCTTCGGTATCGGCAAAACTTAAAATCATCGTCTGTCCGTCCCTTGGACGTTTAGCGCTACATAGCTCAGAATTAAACTATGCCCTAATCGTGTAAGCCCTAATCGCGGTTTATCCACAACAGTTGAACACGATTATATTCAAATCTTATCAAGATTCAACCATTCCATTAGTGTTGCATCCACGCTCGGCATAAATCGGGCGGCATGGGGAATATCCGCAAGATGCCGACAGGATAAACGTGCCTTTATGGCCTGTATCGTGTTCTGTTTTTGCGGGTAGCCATCTTCCGATTGATTGCTGACCCAACCCATCAGTGGCAGATCATCCCTTAAAATCACCTCCGCTGTCAACAGGGCGTGATTGATACAACCTAGACGCAGGCCAACGACCATAATCACCGGCAAGCCTAGATAGCGTACCATATCCGCCAGAGAAAGCGCATCTGTAAAGGGCACACGCCACCCACCTATTCCTTCGACAATAATAATATCATTGCAGGAAGCCAATGACAGATAAGCATTTTTAACGTCGTCGAGGTCAATAACTTTATTTTCCCGAATAGCCGCGATATGCGGTGCACAAGGCGTTTCAAACACTATCGGATTAATCAGTTCATAATCGGTGTCCCCGCTACAATGCGCCTTTATCATCAAAGCGTCTTCATTCACTAGCCCGTCATCCGCTTGCTCCGCGCCAGTCGCGATCGGTTTCATGCCGGCTACCCGAAAACCGTTACGCTTTAGAAGTGTCATCAACGCCAGAGTACAATATGTTTTTCCAACGCCCGTATCTGTCCCGGTAATAAAAAGCCCCTTCGCCATAAATGTTTTCCAGCCGGATCAGCGTAATTTCTGTTTTAAATATTGCAGGGAAATGATCTTTCTACCGGGATCTTTATTGGGTATTCCAACCTCCGATTCGCCCGCCCAGGCATGTCCGTAAATGACTTCATAAGTTGCGGGAAAACCATCCTCCCGCCGATATGAATCATAATGTCGAAAAACCTGCTGCATCCTGTTTTTCCCGGTGAGTGACCTGGACCGTCCGCTATTTATGTTTTTTGCTCCGATGTTTTTCAGTTCCCGCATCAACTGCCTGCAGTCGGGAAAAATCAGGATGATATGATCCGTATCCAGAACGGGGGCAGAGAGACCGTTTCGAATCAGGGCGTCACCGATATCGTGCATATCAACGAAGGAGTTGACATGTACATTACCGTCTACTTTACGCCAGCTCTCTCTAAGCTCGTGCAATGTATCAGGACCGAGACTGGAGAACAAAAAAATACCGTGCGGCTTCATGACACGCCTGATTTCTGAAAAAACCCTGTCTGGCTCCTGACACCATTGCAACATCAAGCCACTGAATACCAGATCGAAACTGTTTTTTTTGAGTGGCATCCTCGCGGCATCCGCACAGAGAAAATGTTCCTTTGAAAAAAAGCGCCGCTTGTTACGGTTTGCACACGACAACATGTTCTCGGCGATGTCGAGTTGAAAAATATGCGCTTTTTTAAATTTTCCCTTCAATTTTTTTGCGCCATAACCTGTGCCAGAACCAAGGTCGAGAATGTTTTCAGGATCAATCCTGATGTAATCAAACGACTCAAATAAACGATCCGTTATCGTCCGCTGCAAAAAGGAATATTCATCATAGCGTCCGGCTGAAGCATTGAAGGAACGCCTGACATCGCAGGGACGGATCAAATAATCCTTATCCACCGAATTCCGCATTTATGTATCCCTGTATCAACCTCAGCGTATCTTCTTCCCGACTGATAAACGGAGCATGGCCACTATCATTTACCATATCTACTTTTATATTCCCGTTTAGTCGGATCAGCTGTTCCCTTACCGCATTTTTCACTAACACATCATTTTGTCCCAGCAGGACATAAGCAGGCACCGACAGTCTGGCATAGGCACTTCTGAGATCGAGACGGACCAAATCATCCAGCCAAGGAGACAATACTTCTCTGTCGGTTTGCGTGGCCATATTATTCTGCAGCTTTTTCAAGGTTTCCTCAGGAGATGGGTCACCATGAATAACTATATCGGAAAAAGAAGACAATGCAGCCTCCGGCCTGCTTTTCAGCAGATCATGCAATTTCTCGAACCTGGCCTTGACTATCGTATACGACCAGCCAGGTTTGTTAATAAAACACGGCGCACTGGCAATGAATATTATTGCCTTGACTTTATCGCATAACCCGGAAAGGGTAATCGCGATCAGTCCGCCGATGGACCAGGCGACCACGATGGTCTTGCTGACAAGTCCTTTTTTTATCTGTTCAGCCAAGGACTCCAGTGAAGCATCACAGCCGTTTTGTGCTAATGTATAAAGACAGGGGTTCCAGAACGATCTGTTGCCGCACAGTCGTTTTTCAAAACCATTCCAGACTCCTCTAGTAACTCCCCAGCCATGAAGAAACAACAGATTCTCGTTTCTTATATCAGACATCCTGTTTCTTTCAAGGCGCAAACAAGATTATCTAACTGTTGCTCGCTGTGCTCCGCCGTTAAACCTATCCGTAAACGCGCTGTACCGACCGGCACAGTGGGAGGTTTTATTGCCGCCACCACTATTTTCTTTTCGAACAGCGCCTGAGCGACTCGAGCTGCTTCTCCGACCTCGCCGATAATAAGTGGCTGGATATGAAACGGTGCCGGTGTCTGTGTCAAACCGGCTGATTGGATTTTTTTTCTATAATCGCCAGCCAAACTCCGCAGACGCGTTCTCAGATCATCGGCAGTGCTAACAAGCTCAAGCACTAAAATCAATGTGGCCGCAATGCCGGGCATTAATGCCGTTGTATAGATATACGTCTTGGCCTTTTGTATAAACGCATCAATGACCGTTTTGCTGCCCGCCACGAAAGCACCCGTGAGGCCAAAGGCTTTGCCGAACGTTCCCGTCAAAACCGGCACATCCTCCTGCGATAGCCCCAGTTCCGCCAGCAGCCCGCCGCCAGCTTTACCCAGCACACCGATGCCATGCGCGTCATCCACCATCAAGCGCGCCTTGTATGTTCCGCACAGGGCTGCGATCTCCTTCAAACGTGCATAATCCCCATCCATACTGAACACGGCGTCTGTCATCACAAGCAGATTTTTATTTTTATATTTCTCCATAAGGGTTTTCAGATGCTCTGGGTCATTATGTGAATAGCGGACCAATTTACCTTGTGAGAGAAGCGCGGCATCTATCAGAGAGGAGTGGTTCAGCCGGTCCTGCAAAACAACTGTGTTGGTATCAATCAGCACGGAGGCGGCCAAGTTGGCCTGATAACCGCTACTGAAAACTAACGCCGCATCCCGATTGAGGAATGCGGCCAGTTTTTTTTCCAACTCTGCATGCACTTTCCAATAACCCGTTATAAGGGGGGAGGATGCCGCTCCGAGTCCGTATTCATCTATTGCCCGAATTAAGCCTTCTTTCAACTCAGGATGACCGCTCAAACCCAGATAATCATTGCTGCTGAAGTTGGTAAAACTCCGGCCATTTATCTGCGCTGTCGAGCCTCGGACGGAGTCAATACACCGCCTGACCCGGTATAAACCTTCTACTTTACGTTTTTCTATCTCTCTGGAAAGATCGAACAACATACCAAGGGTTTAATGCCTGCGGGAAGAGAGCCCCAGCCGTTGAAACAATCGTTGATCCCGGAGCACCTCGGGATTATCGGTAGTCAGAAGTCTATCACCGTAAAAAACGGAGTTGGCACCGGCCAGATAACACAGGGTCTGCATCTCGTCCGTCATAGTATCACGACCCGCCGACAGGCGCACATAAGAAGCGGGCATCATTATCCTTGCGGCGGCAATTATTCTAACAAAATCAAGGGGATGTGGCACATCAACTGTTTCCAGCGGCGTCCCCTCAACCCGTATCAACATATTGATGGGAACGCTCTCAGGTTGTCTTTGTACATTCGCCAGAGCAAGCAGTAAACCCGCCCGGTCTTCCCAGTCTTCACCCATTCCGATAATACCACCGCAGCAGACATTGATCCCTGCGTCCCGAACATGCGACAAGGTATCCAGCCGCTGATGATATTGACGGGTGGTGATAATGCGGGGGTAATATTCTGGCGAGCAATCCAGGTTATGGTTGTAATAATCAAGGCCTGCTTCCTTTAAAGCCGCTGCCTGTTCGGCAGATAAAAAACCCAGAGTCACACAGGTTTCCATCCCTGTTTTTCTGACTTCCCTGATCATCGTGATGACTTTTTCAAGATCGGCTGGTTTTGGTCGACGCCAGGCCGCTCCCATGCAGAAACGCGTCGCGCCCTTATCTTTTGCAGCCCTGGCCTGACGCAGTACGTCTTCAAGGGGCATTATTTTTTCCGCTTCCACCCCGGTATCGTAATGCACACTCTGTGGACAATATGCGCAATCCTCAGGACACCCACCCGCTTTAATATTCAACAGAGTGCTTAGTTGAATATGATTTGGATCAAAGTAACCACGATGTGTTTTTTGCGCCTCAAACATTAGATCACTGAAAGGAGCTTCAAGCAGAGCGAGGGTTTCTTCGCGGGTCCAGTCGTTTCTTATGGGCATTTTTTTCATCAATACGTTCCGATTATAATAACCTGAGCTTAACCTGGATATTTCATGAGAGGATTTCGATCAAGGTCAAATTGGTCTAAAATACGGGCCAGTGATCCATGAGGGATTTTCGCTTTTATTTTTCATTAGCACTGAGCAACACATTGTTAATAAAGGGAATTTGCCTACTTTGTTCCGCCAAGGCTAAGGCGGTTTGGTGCAAAGATTGTGAAAAAGACATGCCTGTTGAGGTCTCACGTTGCCCCGTTTGTGCCATTCCATCTGCCGGAGGAAAAAAATGTCGAGATTGTCTGGATAGAAAACCCATTATTGAAAAAACATGCGTTGCATTTAACTATGACTATCCGGTCAACTTGCTGATCCAGAGATTCAAATACAACGGCCATCCTGAATTCGCCATCACTTTCGCACAGATCATGACAGATAAGCTGTCCAATATGATTGATAAACCGGATGCCATCATTCCCGTACCACTACATAAGAAAAAGCAGGTGAAGCGCGGCTTTAATCAATCGCTTGTCCTGGCCCGGTACATTGGGAAAGCGATCGGGACAAACGTTGAAACCGCCCTGTGCAGCAAAATTGTTGATACTCCCCCGCAAAGCGCCCTCTCAGTAAGTGAAAGAAAAAAGAATATCCGCGGTGCCTTCAGACTAACGTCCCGTGCCATTCCTAAACATATTGCTATCGTTGATGATGTAATCACAAGCGGCTCAACAACAATTGAACTGGCAACGCTTTTCAAAAAAGCGGGATGCGAACGCATCGATATCTGGGCCATTGCACGAGCGACTTGAAATTTCAGGTGTCCACATTCTCGGCAACCAATGCGTTGCGTTCTATGAATAATTTCCTGGGTTCGACCCGATCACCCATCAAAGTCGTAAATATTTCATCCGCCTCAATGGCGTCTTCTATCTGTATCTGTAAAAGACTGCGGGTCTCAGCATCCATCGTTGTCTCCCAGAGCTGTTCCGGATTCATTTCCCCCAAGCCCTTGTAACGCTGTATCGAAAGACCCTGTCCGGCCTCCTTCAACAACCAGTCAAAGCCTTGTTTGAGTGAAATGATGGCTTGCTTACGTTCATTGCGCTGTACATAGCTGCCCCCATTAAGGGACACCATCTGCTCCAGAGCCGAAAGCCTCTTATAATCCTCAGATGAAAAAAATACAGGAGTAAAGATATTGCGGGTCTCCACACCATGAACCAGCACCGAAACTTCGGCACCTTGCGATTCTCCGTCTGTATTAAAGAATTTGACCCTGTATTCCATTGCGCTGCTTCCTTGTGCATTCAAGTTGTCAACCAGCCTTTCAAACCACGGATGAATCACAGTCGGAGTTTTGCAATCTTCTTCCGTGATAACAGGCATATAACGCATGGCATCAATAATAGTGGGATGATAGCACTTGCTAAGGGAATCACAGGCCCGATTCATAACAATATAATGCTGCACCATCTCTCCCAACGCTTCGCCCTTAATGGACTCGGAACCCTGCACAGTGAATATCTGACTGTTTTCCAAAGCCGATTCGAGCAGGAAGGCCTCTCGTTCCGCATCGTCTTTCAGATAACGTTCTTGTTTCCCTTTTTTAATTTTGTAAAGGGGCGGCTGAGCGATGTAGATATAGCCCATTTTTACCAGCTCTGGCATCTGCCGATAGAAGAATGTCAATAACAAGGCACGTATATGGGCACCATCCACGTCAGCATCCGTCATGATAATAATACGGTGGTAACGAAGTTTTAACAGATTAAATTCGTCCTTACCAATACCGCATCCCAGAGCGGTAATAAGCGCCCGGATTTCTGTGGAGGACAACATTTTATCCGGACGTGCCTTTTCGACATTAAGTATCTTTCCTTTCAAAGGCAAAATGGCCTGATTGCGTCTATCACGACCCTGCTTGGCTGAACCGCCAGCGGAATCGCCTTCCACCAAGAACAATTCCGAAAGGGCTGGATCCTTTTCCTGACAATCGGCAAGTTTACCGGGCAAACCCGAGATATCAAGCACCGTTTTGCGCCGGGTCAGTTCTCTTGCTTTTCGAGCGGCCTCACGGGCTTTTGCTGCACTGATAATTTTCTGACTGATTGCCTTTGCCTCGGCAGGTTTCTCCAAAAGAAATTCCTGTAATTTCTCGGCCACGCCGGATTCCACTGCCGCCTTCACCTGACTGGAAACCAGCTTGTCTTTTGTCTGGGATGAAAACTTAGGGTCCGAGAGTTTAATGGATAGCACCGCTGTTAACCCCTCCCGGACATCATCACCGATGATACCTATCTTGGCTCTATTTGTAATACCCTGTTTTTCCATATACTGATTAAAACTTCGTGTCAGAGCTGCCTTCAGACCGGATAAATGCGTCCCACCATCTTTCTGAGGGATAGTATTGGTAAAACAAAAGATATTTTCCTGATAAGAATCATTCCATTGCATAGCAAGCTGGATATTAACATTGTCTTTCTTAACAGTGATATCAATTACCGTATCATGTAACGTTACCTTGCTGGAATTCAGATGCTTTATGAATGCACTGATGCCACCCTTGTATTCAAACCTGTCCGACTTGCCGCTACGCTCATCAAGTAATTCAATGCGGATCCCTGAATTCAAAAAAGATAACTCTCGCAAACGCTTTACCAGAATATCGTAATGAAATTCAAGCTGCGTAAATATTGACGGGCTAGGCAGGAAAGTTACCTTTGTCCCCGTTTTATCCGAGAGACAACCCTTTTTCAGTTCGGTAACAGCATTACCGTTCTTATAGTGTTGCTCGTATACAAAGCCATCCTTTTGGATCACCAGATGCAATTTATCCGACAAAGCATTTACCACGGAGACTCCGACCCCATGAAGACCACCGGAAACCTTATAAGATTTGCCATCAAACTTGCTACCAGCATGAAGCGTCGTCATAATCACTTCCGCTGCTGAGGGCCCCTCCTCATGTATCCCGACGGGTATTCCGCGACCATTATCTACTACGGAAACCGATCCATCGGAATGAACCGTCACTTTGATATAATCGCAATGACCGGCCAACGCTTCGTCGATACTATTATCAACGACTTCGAATACCATATGATGCAGGCCGGTTCCATCGTTTGTATCACCGATATACATGCCTGGTCGCTTCTTAACTGCTTCCAGTCCCTTCAAGACTTTGATTCTCGACGAATCGTAACTATCTTTTTCCAAACTAATCTCCCTACTCTAGCTGCGGTAAAATATCCCTAACACCTGTCTATCACGCCGCGTTTCACATGAAACATAAGCATCTTGTAACTTCGGTGAAGGCAAAAACGTTTGAACATCTTCATTAAAGCGCACTAATTTCTTGTTGATATATTGGATTATCAATTATCACATCATTAGAAAATAATTCTGACCTATATGTACCTGAATCCTTCTAAAGGCGATATAGTACTATATGAAAGAACTACTATCACCAAAAGTAGTGCATATAACCCTGTTTCATGTGAAACAACAGCCAATCAAGCCAACGACGCTTTTCTTTGAAACGTCTATTTCGAAACAGATTTTTCTCTGGATAACAGACAAGCGGCCCCTAGAATAGATGTCTTTCCCGCTGGCACATTGGGGCCATAGAAAAAATTTAGTCGGCTACAGTTTCATCGGCATCACAACATGCTGACAATTCGACTTGCCCTTCGGCTCGTCCTCAGGAAGAATCAGGCAACCTGTATTTGTATCCAGCATACTCAGCAGGACTTTCGGCTGTTTTATTGAAGACAAAGCCTCTAGTAAATATGAAATATTAAATCCTATTTCCAGATCGTCTCCCTGATAATCTACTTCTACTTCCTCCTCGGCCTTTTCCTGCAGACTATTACTAGTCATGGCACGCAAAGTATTTGACGTAAGCACTATCCTGACACCATGGTATTTTTCATTGGACAAAACAGAAACGCGATTCAGACTTTCTTTTAACTCTTCCCTCTCGGCAATAGCCGGCGTTTTGCTGGTTTCAGGGATCACCCGGCGGTAATCTGGAAACTTACCATCAATCAATTTACTGGTAAAACAAAAATTCACACCTCTGATACGGACATGATTAGCACTGATTTCTACCCGAACGCTTTCCTTCTCACCTTGAAGCAACCGCGCTAATTCATTAATACCCTTTACAGGAACAATAAGTTGCCTTGATTCGCTCTCCAAAACGTCTACTTCAGTTTCATCCAGCGCTAATCGATGGCCATCCGTCGCAACAGCTCGTAATACCTTTCCGGAAATCTCCAGTAAAAGACCGTTCAGATAATATCGAACGTCATCTCGTGCCATGGCGAATTTCGTATTTTCAATAATTCCCGCCAGACTCTGAGAGGAAACTTCAAATTCCATGACATTTTCACCTATCTCCATTGTTGGATAATCCTCAGCTCGTAATCCAGCTAAAACGAATCGACTCTTACCGGAACTGATAGAAACATGATCGTTTTTGGTACTGAATCGCAGGACCGAACCAACAGGTAAATTGCGACAAATATCAAATAATTTCCTGGCAGGCATGGTCAACTTACCTTCCACACCCAGTGGGGAATTATCCCCGACCGTCAGTTCAACCTCCATGTCGGTTGCTGTAACCAAAAACGAGTCTTTCTCTAAATGAAATAGTACGTTTGATAATATTGGTAATCCCTGACGGCGATCTACAATATTGCTCAGTGCTTGTAAAACAGGTAGCAGAACATCTCTTTCAATATTAAATTCCATACTTATACCTAAACTGATTATTACTACTGTTGTAGTTTTTTGTTCATAAACATGATTTATCTATTAGAAACAATACATTACAGACTAAGATTAGTTGAATATAGTATGTATTGTAACCATTATAATGCTTGAAATGATGTGGATAAATAATCGCGTTTATATCCTTTATAACTTTTCCACATCTAATCCTCAGCTTGTCAATATCTTTGTCAGATTCATAAAATCTTCTTCAATAAGGTTTTCTGTTTTTCTTAATTCCTTTATTTTTCGACAGGCGTGCAAAACAGTGGTGTGATCTCTTCCGCCGAAGGCATCGCCAATCTCTGGCAAGCTGTGGTTAGTCAGTTCTTTAGATATTGCCATTGCCATTTGTCTCGGTCTCGTGATAGAACGGTTGCGCCGTTTTGATAAAAGATCAGCCAGTCTTATTTTGTAATATTCCGCTGTGGTTTTCTGGATATTCTCAATGGTAATTTGCCGGTCTTGGATAATTAAAAGGTCTTTCAGTGCTTCCTGGGCGAGTTCCAGCGTTATGGCTTTTCCCGTTAAATTAACATTTGCGATAATTCTGTTAAGAGCACCCTCAAGTTCTCTGACATTGGAACGGAAACGCTTGGCAATGAAAAATGATACTTTGTCAGGCAGGGTTTTTTGTGCCTGCATCGCTTTTTGGCGAAGAATGGCCACCCGTGTCTCCAACTCCGGTGGATCAATGGAAATAGTCAGACCCCAGCCAAAGCGTGATTTTAATCTTTCTTCAAGGCCGCTGACTTCTTTTGGATAGCGGTCACATGTTAACACAATCTGGTGTTTTCCTTCCAGCAGAGTATTGAAAGTGTGGAAGAATTCCTCCTGAGAACGTTCCTTGCCAGCGAAAAATTGAATATCGTCTATGAGAAGTGTATCTAGTGAACGGTAGTGTCTTTTGAATTCATTAATAGCGTTGTGTTGTAATGCCCTGACCATATCAGCGACGAAGCGTTCCGAATGAAGGTAAGCTATATTGGCACTGGAGCGAGCTTCCAGAATAGCGGAACCAATAGCATGCATTAGGTGAGTCTTGCCAAGGCCGACGCCGCCGTATATGAATAGGGGATTATAAGCATTTCCCGGATTTTCCGCGACTTGAAGTGAGGCTGCTCGAGCTAGTTGGTTTGATTTTCCTTCAACAAAGGTATCAAAGGTAAAAAGGCTGTTAAGGTTGCTGGAATGTTTGACCGTTCTTTTCTTTTCTACCCTGCCAAAGCTTGGTGCAGCATTATTTTTATTGAGTATACTCTGTTTCTCAATTTGATTTCTGCTGCCGATTTCCAGGTTGAGTTGAATATTCTGTCCACCTATTAACTCCTGAATCCTGTCAAGGTAACGTTCGTTTATCCAGTCCAGAACGAAACGATTAGGAGCAAGAAGGCGGATATTCTTTTGATCCTCAATCGCGTGCAAGGGGCGTATCCAGGTATTGAACTGCTGAGGAGGTAATTCGACTTCCAGTGTCTCCAAACAGCGTTTCCAAGGGGACATCCTCACAAATAACCTCCTGCGTTTTAATAGTGAGAAAAATAAGGAATAAATAACGCAAGTTTATACTGGATTAAAGCGGTTATAAAGAAGGATTTAGAATATAATTGACATTTTTATATTGGCGATGCTAGCATATCTCCTTCAATATTCATTCTGAATTTTAAGGTTCCTGTACTTATGAAACGAACGTACCAACCCAGTAATCTGAAACGCAAGAGAAATCACGGGTTTCGTGCGCGTATGCAGAACCGTTCAGGTAGACTGATTATCAAGGCGAGGCGTAATAAAGGAAGAAGAAGGCTTTCTGCCTGACTTTTATTCCCTCCGACATAATTGGGAATGTCTTGTTCACCATGTCGAGTTCGTGGTCAACCCTCTGTACAATAAATTAAAGGGGAAGGCGGCCTTCAGAGACCTTTTTTCTTCCAGAAAGCGCGTTTTTGACAAGCGGTTCCTGTTCATAGCTAAGTGTAACCACGATGAATCTTCGAGGTTAGTCTTGGCTGTCCCGAAGCGCTACGTACGGAATTCAGTCAGGCGGAACCGTATAAAGCGGGTCATCAGGGAAAGTTTCAGATTAAATCGGGAGAAGTTCAAAGGGTTTGATTTGGCTGTTTTGGTACGTGGACCGATAAATGTCCTGGATAGAAGAGATTTCGACGAGATACTCATAAAGAATTGGCAAAAGATTAAATGCGATGGTTAGTCTTAAAATTAATCTGTTTTTACCGGAGATATATCAGTATAGCGCTACTTCCCCGGTGTCGTTATCTGCCAACCTGCTCGGAATATGCCTTTGATGCCATTGGTGAGTATGGTCTCATACAGGGTGGTGTCATGGCCTTGAAAAGAATATGCCGTTGCCATCCGTTCCGTACCGGTGGCTTTGATCCTCTACCACCAAAGTCAAAGTGAAATTATGGAAGCGATGCGCTTAGTTCTGTTCATAGCACTGGGTCTGGTATTGACTATGATCTGGCAGGCCTGGCAGGAAGATTATGGACAGATAGACAGTTCTCCCGAGGTTATGCAACAGATAGCTCCCTCTGCGCCAGACGACCTGCCAGACCGTGATATTCTGAAAAAGCAACCGCAGGTAGTGGAAATTACCCCGATAGCAGAAATAGCGGGAGAAGTAGACGTGGCAGACACCCTGATCAGGGTTAAAACGGATGTGCTGGATATTGATATCAGCACACGAGGCGGGACGATACAAAAACTGGCTTTGTTGTTATACCCAATAGACAAGTCAAGGCCAGAGCAATTAGTAGAACTGCTATACAGTGACATTGATAATTTTTACATTGTTCAAGGTGGTTTGCTCAGTGAACAGGAAGCCCCCAATCATCATACAGACAACTTTCAGGCAGAGAGCCATCATTACACTCTAGGTGATAAGGACTCGTTAACCGTCCCCTTATTATGGAAAGGGGAATCCGGGCTTGAGGTGATCAAGACATTTACGTTCTATAAAGGAAAATATATAGCCGACGTCCAATATCAGGTCACCAATGTCAGCACATCCGATTGGACCGGGCGTGTCTACAGCCAGATAAATCGCACGGCGCCGAGAGAAAATGGCCCCAAATTTATCTATACCTACACTGGCGCCGTTGTGTCATCCCCGGAAAATCGCTATAAGAAGATTGATTTTGGGGATATCCAGGACAAAAAACTCTCGCTCACCATAGCGAATGGCTGGGTGGCAATGTTACAGCACTATTTTCTAACAGCCCTGTTGCCTAGTTCAATAGAGGAAAAATACCATTACTATACACTTAACCCGGATAATAGAAGCTATGTTATCGGGGCAATTTCTCAATCACAAAACATAGGTGTGAATCAGGCGCACACATTTACCCATAAACTGTATTTTGGTCCCAAGATAAAAAAGGACCTCGCAGTAATAGCGGAAGGTCTTGATTTAACCGCCGATTACGGCATTTTCTGGTTCATTGCCAATCCGCTATTCTGGGTGTTAGATTATATTTATACATTTACCGGTAACTGGGGCTGGTCAATTGTTCTCGTTACATTATTGTTGAAAGTGCTTTTTTTTCATCTGTCAGCCGCAGGGTATCGTTCTATGGCGAATATGCGCAGGGTACAGCCCCGTTTATTAGCCATCCGGGAGCGCTACAAGGACGACAAGATGAAACTTAATCAGGCAATGATGGATTTGTACAAAACTGAAAAAATAAATCCGCTAGGCGGTTGCTTTCCAATACTTGTACAAATCCCAGTGTTTATATCGCTCTACTGGGTATTACTGGAAAGCGTTGAAATGAGGCAGGCAGACTTTGCTTTGTGGATTGAAGATCTTTCCATCCCCGATCCATTCTTCATCCTGCCCCTGTTTATGGGCGTTACCATGTTCATACAGCAAAAGCTCAACCCTGTCCCTATGGATCCGGTACAGGCCAAAGTCATGGCCATATTGCCCTTTATTTTTACGGTTTTCTTCGCCTTCTTTCCGGCCGGCCTTGTTCTGTACTGGGTGGTCAATAATATCCTTTCCATCCTCCAGCAGTGGGCCATTACCCGTAATATTGAGAGAGCAACTGCCAGCGGGGATTGACGTCTTTCGCCATGTCATCCGATCGGGATACGATCACTGCCATTGCCACCCCCGCCGGTAGCGGTGGCCTTGGAATCATACGCATCTCCGGCGATAACTGTCTGTCAATATATCGGAAATTGACGGAGAAACAACCGGAACCGCGCCTTGCGGACTATGTCAGCTTTAAGACACAGACAGGTGAATTGATTGATAAGGGGATTGCCATTTATTTCAAGGGGCCGGGATCCTATACGGGCGAAGACGTTATGGAGTGCCACATTCATGGTAATCCGATTTTGTTGAATATGCTGTTGGAAGAAACCATCTCGGCGGGTGCCAGGCAGGCATTACCGGGAGAGTTTACCGAAAGGGCCTTTCTGAATAATAAAATTGATCTGGTTCAAGCGGAAGCTGTTGCCGATTTGATTGACAGTCATTCCAGAAAAGCGGTGCGTTCCGCAATCCAATCTCTGCAGGGCACTTTCTCCGAACATCTATATGCGTTGAAAGATCAGATCTTAAAAGCCGCAGTTCTTATAGAAGCCACCTTGGATTTCCCGGACGAAGAAGACATCACTGTCGATCCGACTCCAGCCGTCAAGGCAATAGGACAAACCCTGATCGCATTGGGTGAATTATTAGACAAGGCCGAATCGGGGAGGCGACTGCACGATACGGCTGTTCTTGCCATTGTCGGGCCGCCCAATGTTGGCAAGTCATGCATCATGAATATTCTGTCGGGTCATGATTGTGCTATCGTGTCGGACCGCCCCGGCACAACCCGTGACGCCATCAGAGAACAGGTGTTATTAGAAGGAAACAGTTACACTTTAGTAGATACGGCGGGTCTCCGGGACACGGTTGATGACGTTGAGCGGGAAGGCATGAACAAGACCAGGCAGACTATTCACCAAGCCGACCTCGTGCTGACGGTGTTTGATGCTAGTCACAGAGACGATACGGCAGAGCGAGCAATAGCAGGCTATCTCCCGGCCTCGTCAAGGCGGTTGACCGTTTTCAATAAGACAGACCTGTGCGATAAAGCCTTCCCGGCCAATACGGATACGATGATTTATACCTCTGCCAAAACAGGTGACGGCATACAGACGCTACTGAAGTGCATCCGCGAAATCCTGCACAGAGAAGACTTGTCGGAAAATTCCTTTTCCGCCCGGGCGCGTCATATCAACACTCTGCGCGCCGTGAGAAAAACACTGTTGCTGGCGCGGGAAAGTGCGCAAAAAGGGGAGGGGATAGAGATCATGGCTGAATATCTGCGACAGGCGCTGGCGGGCTTTGATCAATTGCTGGGCAGGACGACAGCAGACGATATTCTGGGCGAAATTTTTTCGCGTTTCTGTATCGGGAAATAACGGGTGCTTATCAACAGGGATGATGAAGCCATACAATCCGTCTCCTCTTGAAATAAAAAAAGATGACGACAACACTGGTTGCAGAAACGCAGCTTCCCTCAAAAAAATCTCTGTCAATGCTGCTGACAGGTTGCGCAATAGAATGAGGAGCGTTGCCCAAGACGTATAACCCTGATCGGGCGGGCGCAGGCCTTGCAGGGTTTGCCCGCGCGGCCATACACGTGTAATTCATGTTGAAAATAACCCGGATTCCCTTTTCCATTGGTGAAGTCCCGCAAGGTTGTGCCACCTCTTTTTATTGCACGGTTCAACACAATTTTAACGGCGATGGTTAATTTCTCACAGCTCTTTTTGGAGAGCCTGCCAGCTTTTCGTCCGGGATGAATACCGGCGACGAACAGGCTCTCATTGGCATAAATATTCCCCACGCCGCTTACAATACGATTGTCCATAATCAAGGTCTTTATGGCTTGTATCCGCTTGCGGGAAAGGGTATAAAGATGGTCGGCGTCAAACGTTCGACTCAGTGGTTCCGGTCCGAGGTGTCGGATTAACTGGTGAGTTGAAGGATCATGCCTGGACCAGAGTATGGAGCCGAATTTTCTTGGATCGCGAAAACGCAGTATCCGGTTTGAGTCAAAGACAATGTCAACATGATCATATTTTCCTGTCATCTCCCCGCGATCACGATCAATAATACGCAAGCTCCCAGACATACCCAGATGCACGATCAGACAGCCATTTTCAGTGTAAAATAACAGGTATTTGGCGCGTCGCTTCAGTTTTTGTATGGTGCGATTTTTGAGTAAATGCCCAAGCTGCGTCGAGATGGGCCAGCGCAATCGCCGTTCACGAATATGTACGTCTTTCACCGTTTCGCCAATGACATAGGGCGAGATTCCCCGGCGTGTCGTTTCGACCTCCGGCAGTTCAGGCATCCGGTGACTGTTGTTCCCCAGTGGTGATCAGATTATTCCCCGGCAACAGTTTCTGCGCCTCATCACTGCCGAGGTGATATTGAATACCGAGAGTTTTACGTGCCAGGATCAAATGGGGTTCGGTGGCGACGATGACAAATTCTATTGCTTGCGCGTTTTCATCAAAAACAGTAATAAATGATTCTTCTTTTTGTTCCCGGTATGTGCTTGTCAGTATGGCGGCGGCCTGCTCCCAACTCGTGACAAGATACTGTAATTCTGCCGGCGTCATGTCGGTGGAACCGGTTAATTGCCACGTGTTATTCACCCGGTTTAACTCGTTTTGCGGGAATTTGATTTTACTGATCCTTGTTTTTTCCGAGAGCAGTTTTTTCTCGGCAAAAAAACCGGCGTCGGTCTTAAGGTGTTGATACAGGAAATCTTCAGTTAAGTGGATGGTGCCGTTAAATAACACATAGCGACGATGATCAATAGCATCAGTATCCCCGAACCGGAACTCAAACTCATTCATTTTCAGTGTGATTTCCGGCGCGTCAAGAGCAAAGTGACGAAGTGAATTTTCATCCGTACTCAGCTGTGCGTGTGAAGCCGTTTTCAATAAATGTAACAGGGGATCCATGCGCGTCTTATCTGCCTTGAACTGTAACGGTGAGTCCATATACCAAAGACCACCGTTTTTATGAAAGATCAGATCATCAAGGTCTTTTCTTGATATCTCAATACGGTGAATGGTTTCGCCGTCAATCTTGGAAATGACCGGTGTCTCTTCGTCTGCCTGTTGCGTTGGGGAGAATAGATAGATCGAAAGGAGAATAATCAGGGTGAACAGGCCAATATTGACCCAGGCGGGTTTGCTCATGCTGTTATCTCTTTCGGCGGACACCAATGCCAATGATCATCAGCGTGGCCGGCAGTACAAATAAGAAGCCGATACCGATAATGCCGAGAGTAGTGTTTGATATATTGAGTTGCGTATCCGGCGCTATTTTGGATGGTATACGGATAAACTCATCGTCATGGCTCAGCCAGTTGATGATGCGGGTACCCAGTTCAGCGTTGCCACTGTTGCCGATGTACGTGTTGGACAGAAAATCGCCGTCGCCTGTGACGACGACGCGCTGCTGTTTCCTGACCAGTTCATCGCCTTCCTGCTGTTCAAGCTCACGTTCCAGGCTGACGCCGATAGTCAAAGGGCCGGCGATATCCTCCCTTGGATCGAAAACCACTACCCCTTGCAGGATGCTGGTTTCCTGCCAGGTATGATCCCCCGTTTTCAGCAGTGGTTTTACTGTCCAAGCATCGCCTTTCGGCGTTTCTATGACCCGTGCCTGCGGGAATAGTGTCGGGAACTCAAAATCGCGAGTGATGGTATGAGGAGGATAAAGGCTGTTTGTTATTAATGCGATGCTCGGGTCGTCAATTCCGATGAGTTGACCGGCATGGTCTACCAATGTACCTGCCGGAAATTTTATATTGAGCTTTTCGGACATAGGGTCAAGGCCGTATGATGGTCCGGGTTCATGTAACCATAAAAGGTTGCCACCTGATTCAATGTAGGCCAGCAGGATATCCATCTCGCCGGGGAAATAATCTACCCGGGGCGAGGTAATGACGACGACACTCGTGTTGTCGGGAATAGCTTTGGTTTCACCGAGGTTTACGGGTTGTATCCGGTAGCCCCGATTTATAAGTTGTTTCCCCCATTCTCCCAGATCATGATTGGCCACACCCAGAGCCTTGCGTTCGCCATGTCCCTCCAGGAAAACGATCCAGCGCTCCTGAGCACGCGCCAGCCGTTGCAAGGCATTGGTGAAGGTTTCTTCCCTGTCGGTTTTAACATGTTCTGTGCGCCCCTGGTAATGAATTATAATCTCCCCGTCGACACTGATGCCCAGATTTCGTGCTTCATCCGGGACTGTATCCGGGTTCACGAAGTGCAGGGTGATATTATCTTTATAACGCTGATATTTATTGACAAACTGTCGGATGGCATCGCGCAGCGCCGGGTTTTTTCTCGCATAAGACGTTACCCTGATTGGATCAGGCATTGTTTTCAGGAGCATTTGGCTGGCGCTTGACAAGGTATGTCTGCCGCTGGCGGTCCAGTCATATTGCACCTGATGTCGGTTACTCAGCCAGGCTAAAAGAGCAAAGACGGCCATCAGCAGGCAGAGCATAACGATGCTGTTCAATCGCGATTGCAGGCGAACCTTATCGGTAATCATTACGACGGCTTATCCATACATCCGTTCTGCGTCCAGACGCCAGATGGTGAGAATGATGAAAAACAGACTTACTAATAAATAATAAATTACATCGGCGGAGTTAAATACGCCCTTTAGCAGGCTGTTGTAGTGACTCAGAAGTGAAATATAGGAAAATATTTCTGTCATACGCTCCGAGGCATTAGTGCTGGCAATGTTTATCATCCAGAGTAAAAATAAGGTGCCGAATGTGCCGATAGCTGCCGTAGCGGGCTGTTGCGCTAGTGAAGAGATAAAAAGACCGACAGCGGCGAAAGACGATATCAGCAGTAGCAGACCCATCACACCGGAAATCATCTGTCCCCAATCAAGTTGGGTACCGAGTTGTAGCGAGAGCGGCATGAGGCTTATCATCAACAGCATTAAACTGTAAAAAGCACTTATCCCGAGGTACTTGCCGACTACCAACTGCGTCAGACTGACCGGCGAGGAATAAAGCAGTTTAATTGTGCCCAGGCGACGTTCTTCGGCGATCAGTCCCATGGTAAGCAAGGGCGAAACCAGTAACAGGATAATGCCAGCAATCTGCCAGGTCCCGGCAACCACAATTTCGGTCAATCCGCCTACGCCCGGTGTCGAAAGCAGGTATTGAGCCAGCAGTAGATAAAAGAAAATTGCCAGTAGAAATTGAATAACCGCCAACACAATCCAAGCCAGCGAGGACTTGAACAGGCGACGCAATTCATTTATGGCGATCAGAACGATATTATTCATTTTTCTCCTCCTCACCGTCAATACTGGTCAGGTGTATAAAAACCGTTTCAAGGGAAGTATCCCCCGGGTTGAGTTTATATAACCCCCATTTTTCCCGCACGGCTTTTTCAAGGAGGGTATCGACTATGGCGCTTCTCCTGTCGGTGTCAAGGCCGAGCAGAAATGTTTCCTGATCAATATTTTCCGCCGAATTTACCCCTTTAATCTTGAGCAAAATCTCAGGCGACGGAGGCCACCGCAAGCCGATTTCGACGTAATCGGGACCATCTTTTTGCAACTGTTGCAATGGCCGATCCAGTACGATACGGCCTTTGTTAATGATCAATACGCGATCACAGAGGCTTTGCACTTCGGAGAGGATATGCGTAGAGAGGATAACACTGTGGTCTTGCCCGAGTTCGCGCAACAGCCCGCGGATTTCCTTAATCTGTATCGGGTCAAGCCCGGAAGTGGGTTCATCAAGAATAATAACGGGAGGTGCATGAATAATGGCCTGGGCGATGCCGACACGTTGCCGATATCCCTCGGACAAATTCCGAATCAGGTGCCCGGCAACTTGCTCCAAGCCACACCGCCCCTTGCTGAACCGAAGCGCCTGGCCCCTTTTTTCTTTTTCGACGCCACGTAGCCCGGCGGCATAAAGCAGATATTCATCCACGGTCAGATCATGATAAAGCGGCGGTCGTTCCGGCAAAAAACCGATATTCCGTTTGGCCTTTGTGGCCATTGAGCGGATATCGTATCCAGCAATTGAGATTTCGCCATGGCTGGCGGCCAGGACGCCACTGATAATCTGCATAGTAGTGGATTTCCCCGCCCCGTTCGGGCCGAGAAAGCCAAGGATTTCGCCGCGATGCACATTGAACGTAACATCGCGAATAGCGATTTTATCGCCGTAAAAACGGGAGAGTTTCCTAGCGGATATCAGTATTTCGTTATTCATTTTGGGGTTATTATTACCATAATGCCGCTACTTGCAAGTTTAATCTTAAGTGGGTAAGCGGACTGACCGGATCGGCAATATTACCGTTTATCCGCATCAATTTCTGCGTATTCTCGCAAGAAAAAAGGACGGGGGTCAGTCAGAAAAGATGAAGGGGGAATTTCCCTCCCGCTAAATATTTTGTCAAAAAAGAATGGCAAAGGCATTTCAAGATTGGCAAGGCAGATGTATATTAATCTTAAAACAATCAGCCACAGCACAAGGAAATGTGTTCATGGCATTTAAGAAAGAGACAGGTGAGATAAACAAAAAGAACGACAATGATTTCAGGACTCTTGTTCAATGAAATAAAGGGTTATCAAAGTAGCGGATTATTGAAATTTGATTTATACGACACAGATCCTGAAAGGAATATAGAAATCAATTTGACAGGGTGTATTACTTAATTGTTATGATGTGGTTGAGTTATTGAAGGTCTCTGGATTTAACTTACAGTGATAAGCTAAAACAGAGCCAATGTCGGTGGAGGTCAATTCCATGTCAAGCCGTCATAAAAGAAGGTTTGGAGCAAAGATGAATTACGAAACAATGTTGAAAAACAGGGAGAATAAACAACGGAAAGTATCCTTGGGTTTCCGAGGATTGTGCCAGGCAGGTATAAAAATATGTCTGCCGTCACCATATACCATATATCCCTAAACGCGAATGTCGCACAGAGGGACTTAACGTTTGCATAAAAATGCTTGTTTTATTGATTCAGTAGGTTATAACGGGATTAAGAAGACTTAATATTTAGAGTAGAGTACTTAAAACGAGAGGAGAATTATTTTGGAACTAATCATGTTTAAGGGTTTGATTGAATTACCCTGGTGGGGATATATCGTAGTGGTTTTGGGTTTGACACATATCACGATTGTATCAGTGACGATATTTCTGCATCGTTGTCAGGCGCATCGGGCAGTTAATCTGCATCCTCTTGTGAGCCATTTCTTCCGTTTCTGGTTATGGTTGACCACTGCCACGGTCACGAAAGAATGGGTCGCCGTTCACCGCAAGCATCATGCCAACGTGGAAACGGAAGAAGACCCGCACAGCCCGCAGAACAGAGGCATTAAAAAGGTGCTGTGGCAGGGGAGAGAGCTATACCGGGCGGAGGCGGAAAAACAGGAAACGCTTGATCAATATGGACACGAAACTCCAGATGACTGGCTTGAAAGAAATGTCTATGCCCGTTTCAGCATGCTTGGCATCAGTAGTCTGCTGATAGGCAATGTTATTTTGTTCGGTTTTCTCGGGCTCACTATCTGGGCGATCCAAATGGTCTGGATCCCGTTTTTTGCCGCAGGCGTGATCAATGGGCTTGGTCACTGGTTTGGATACCGGAATTTTGAAACGCCGGATGCCTCAACGAATATCGTCCCGTTAGGGATATTGATAGGCGGTGAAGAATTGCACAATAATCATCATGCCTTTGCCAGTTCGGCGCGTTTTTCTTCCAAATCCTGGGAGTTTGATGTGGGCTGGTTTTACCTTCGTTTATTGAGTTGTCTGGGTCTGGCCAAAGTGAAAAAGCTGGCTCCTGCCCCGAGGTTTAACAACACCAAACTGCGGGTTGACTATGATACGGTCAGTGCCGTGATTGCCAACCGTTTGCATGTAATGTCCGACTACGCGCATCGGGTCATTGCCGATGTTTATAAAACTGAAGAGCATAATATCAGTATGAGCGGTCGCAAGCTTCCCAAGGGGGAAAAACTGCTCAGCCGAGCCGATAGTATTCTTGATGCACGCTCGCGGGAGCGCCTGCAAAAACTGCTGGCGGAAAGCGATGCGCTCAAGGTCGTGTATGAATACAAACAACGCCTGCAAATGATCTGGCAGGAAAAGTCAGCCACTCAGGAATCTTTGGTAAGATATTTACGAGAATGGTGTCAGCAGGCTGAAAACACCGGTATCAAGGCGTTGGCGGAGTTTGCTGACACACTGAGATCCTATACCTTGGAAACGCAACCGTTGCATAGATAAACACTTCAAATATTCGGGTTGGTTTTGGGGCCTGTGTACACTCTGGTCAAGGTACTTTTTCAGCCATTGTGGGACAGCGTTTATTTTAAGCCACTCGGACGAGGGAATATGTTTGCCACGCGCCGCGCATTTGGGACAGAGGCGCCTATTAAGTCTTGTCTGACAGGGTCGCGAGGCAAGAACCTGACCCGTTACAAGGAATTCATCCGATGAGTCGCCCCACCGCTAAAATAAAGCCCATAGACGCTTCGCCCGACCAGGCGCCAAACGCCGTGTTCGGCAAAACGCGAGAGGTTAAAGCGCCCGAACTGAAACTGCCGAGAGGATTGCGCTATAACGCCCGGCTGAAAATGGACGGGTTGGAGTTTCTGGCGAAGCTCCCGGGCGACAGCGTCCCGGTCGCTTTCTTTGACCCGCAATACCGGGGGGTGCTGGACAAACTTGGTTACGGGAATGAGGGCAAGAATCGCGGAAAGGCGCGCAGCAGTCTGCCCCAGATGGACGAAACGAAGATTTGCCGCTTCATGCAGAGGATTGCGGCCGCGCTTACGCCTGGCGGGCATTTATTCTTGTGGATGGATAAATTCCATCTCTGCACTGGCTTCGCGTCCTGGCTTGAGGGAACAAACCTGGATGTCGTTGATATGCTGACCTGGAACAAAGGACGAATGGGAATGGGATACCGGACGCGGCGCATGGGCGAGTATTTGGTGATACTGCAAAAGGAGCCGCGTCGCGCCAAAGGCGTTTGGACGATTCACAATATCCCGGATGTCTGTGACAAGGAAGGCGAAATCCCGGATGTCTGGTGCGAGAAAGTTAAACGCAACGGGCATACGCACAAAAAACCGATTGGGTTGCAGGGGAAACTAATCGCCGCCGTGTCCAATTCCGGCGATGTCGTCATTGACCCGGCGGCCGGTAGCTTCTCGGTCCTGGCGGCTTGCGAGTTGCAGGGGCGGCACTTCCTCGGCTGCGACATAAAGGGATAATGGCACTCTTTAGCGACAGCAAAGGGCGCAAGGACGGGAAAAGCGGTTATGGGCGCCTCTTCGGCAATGACGAATTAGGGCGACTCATCAGCCGCGTTCACGCAACCTCAATACGCTACGGGACGGAACTGGAGCGGCTGATAAAGGATCGCGTAAAATTGATTGACGATTTAGATACATTCTTGCTGCAAGAGATAATGCCGGATGGCGTACTCGTCGCGGACAAAAGAGAGATAAAACGCTGTCGCAAACTTGATCTCAATAATCAAGAACCGGACTTCGTTATTTTCAAACGTCGCCTCAACAAACAGGCCTGCCACCTGGTGGAGCTGAAAGACGGGGATACATTCGACACAAAGAAAGCGGCGGCGGAATATCGGGCAATGCATGAATTCGTCAGCAAAAATGCCCCGGAGATCCCCTACACTGTCCAAACGCATTTTGCCTGCTTCAACCAAAACGACAAAAACGCGATAATAACCGGTTTCAAGCAAAAAATCACCCCGGAGGAAGCGATGACCGGCAGGGAATTCTGCGAGCTGTTGGAGCTGGATTACGACAGCATCATTCAGGAGCGCCAGCGTGACGGCGCGCAAAATTTATCGGACTTCCTTGATGTGCTTGTAAAAATTGCCCCGGTGCGCACTATTCTTAAGCGTCTCTTGGGGCCTTAGATATATAATCCCCCTTTTCATGTGTGTATAGAGCACAATGCGCGACATGTGTGGTGTTGGCGGGATCGAAAGGGGCGATTTACTACAATCAATGGATCGAGATGTGATTTGCGTTCGAGACAAGCCGTTCTGGTGCTTTCCTGTTATTGTCTTTGCTGACGGCGTATTGGGAGTTCACCTCGCGCCGGTTAAAATGCTCAAACCTTTTCCTGATTTCGGGCACATCATTAACAGACTATATCTCCCCGTATTTCTAGCCCGTCCAGCCCAGCCCGGCGGAGACGCAGTTGATCGATAACAGCAGCGGGACCAGATCATCCAGTGAGTGTTCTCCCTTTTTGCTACGAAATTCCCTGACCAGCAGTACCTGCTCAATGCCGGCCTGATGCAATACAGGCAGACGTCGATTAAGTTTTCGGCTGAACCGTTTGAACCGTTCGCACAATATTTTTTCGCCCGTTATCTCCAGGATTCTCTCCACCGTGAGTCGATATTCTTTTTCTATCATGCCGAATATATTGCCGCGCAGGGCTTCATCCGGTAGCAGTTCCGAGTAGGCTTTGCAGACTTCCATATCCACCAGTGCCAGTGTTTTTTCCGTTTCACCAATAATCAGACGGAACAGGCGCGAATGAATAAACATTTCGTTGAGCAGTGAAATGCCCGTTTCACCTTGTTCTTTGATAAAACGATCCAGGGCGGTGCCGACACCATACCAGCCCGTAATCATGTGCCTGTTTTGGGTCCAGGAAAATACCCAGGGGATAGCCCTGAGGTCGTCCAGTGTCCTGGCGCCGAAACGCCTTGCCGGGCGCGACCCGATATTCATTTCCGCCAGTTCATCAACCGGACTGGCAGCATTGTAATAGTCGATCAGACCTCTGGCCTCTGCCAGTTCTCTATATTTTTCACAGGCGAATTCGGAAAGCTTTTCCATTGCCTGACTAAATTTCTCCTGCGTTTCCGGCGCGGTTTCATGTACAGTCTGCAGGGTGTGTTCAAAGATGCTGGCAACCAGCAGTTCTATCTGATATTGCGCCGTCCCTTCATTGGCGTATTTGGAGGAGACAACCTCGCCCTGTTCCGTGATCCGCATCTTGCCGTTAATGGAACCGGCGGGTTGCGCGGCAATGGCCAGACTGGTCGGTGCGCCACCGCGACTCACGGAACCGCCGCGACCGTGAAAAAAAGAGATCGGAATGCCGTGTTCCTGCCCGACTCTGGTCAGGTTCACCTGAGCCTTGTGCAATTCCCAGTTGGCCGTTAGATAGCCTCCATCTTTATTTGAATCAGAGTAACCGATCATGACTTCCTGTATGCCTGTATGCCGATCAACGGAACGTCTGACCACCGGAATCTTCAGTAATGCCTTCATGACACGGGGAGCGTGACGCAGGTCGTCAATCGTTTCAAACAGCGGTAGAATGGGCAGGCGGCTATATTGGCGACCGCGCTCTCCACAAAACAAACCGCCATACTTCGCTAACAGATAGACCCCTAAAATGTCACTGACCGATCGGGCCATGCTTAGAATAAAATGCCCGAAGACTTCAGTCCCAAGTTGCTTCATCATCCCGGCGGACATCTTGAACAGTCCCAGCGTTGACTCCGCTGTTTCGTCCAGGCTGGAAAATGTCGGCAAGCGACTCAGCGGCTTGTTTAATTCCGTCAGAATCCAGGTTTCCCAATCGGCGCTTTCCAAATCCGGCGGTTCTTTTTCATGACCGTGTATCGCTTTATAAATCGCGCTCAGGGTATGATTGATCACCGTGGTATTTTCACGCAAGTCCAGTCGCGCCGTATGAAAACCGAATGCTTCGGCCTTTTGTAGCACAGGGGTCACCATGACATTGGCCAACTCCTTGCAGTTGCTTCGTCTCAAACCGGCGATGAGTTGTTTCAGATGCTTGATAAATTCGGCGGCGTCAAGATAGCGAATGGCATTGAAATGGTCTGCTTCGGTTTGCAGGGTGCCGCGCAACTTAAATAACATACAGACGATGAACTGGCGGAACACCTCTCCCGGATTTCTTTCCGAAACGTGTTCAAGTTCATCAATGCCCCGCAATATTTTTTTGAGATCAGCATCAAATTTTGTTGATACCCTGACACTGGTGCAGGAGATACTCAGTTTTTCTAACAAGTGCTGTAGTGATTCAATATAGTGCAGTAAAATCGCACGCCGGTTCTTCAGCAGGGTTTCTTTGGTAACGGTGTTGGTAACCAGGGGGTTACCGTCGCGATCCCCCCCGATCCAGGAACCGAACTGAAAAAATGGCGGCACTGAAAAATCGGCTTTGGGATAATTGAGTTTTAATGCCCACTTCAGTTTTTCGTACGTTTCGGGGACACAGCCAAACAGGGATTGTTCAAAGAAATGCAGTCCCCAAGCGACTTCCTGCGACACAGAGGGTTTTTCCAGGCGCAATTCACCCGTCAGCCACAGCAGGTCAATTTCATTGCGTAAGGCATCGACAAATTTCCGCCGCTCACGCGATGTCCAGCGCGTCGCTTCAATTCGATATAACAGAACGTAAATGCGCCGATGGATTTCCAGCACCGTCACCCGTTTTGCCTCGGTGGGATGTGCAGTAACTGTAGGGCGTATGTGCGTCTTTTCCAGCAGTTTTCGGATATCATCGGCACTGATATTGGCGTCTTTTGCCTGTTTCAGTACGTTGGCGAAGGTCCCGGGGACGTTTTCCAGACCGTATTCCTTCTCGGCGATACGGCGTCGGCGCATGGCGGTATTTTCTTCGGCGACGTTCAGAAGCTGGAACCAGATGCCCCATGCCTGCAACACACCCACCAAAAGGTCGTTGTCTCCGGGCGGGACCGGTTTCTTTCCGTCAAAATAAGGGAGTATTGCCTTTTTTCGGTGACGAATAACCTGTTTCAGTTGCTCGCTTAAAAGTTTAACAATCTCTTTCGCGTAACTGGCGGAAATTGAATCAATTGACCTTCCGTCAAATTCTATATTGCTCGTCAGCATAATGCCCTGGTTTTACGCGACGCGGTCGCCGGCTTCTTTGCCGGAAAAGAACGCCTCGACGTTGGACAGCGCGCGTAGTCCCATGGCGACACGGGTTTCGGTCGTCGCACTGCCCAGATGTGGAGCCAACACCACGTTTTCCATCGCGAGCAGTGCTTCCGTTACCGTCGGTTCTTTGGCATAGACATCCAGACCGGCACCTGCTATCACGCCGTTTTTGAGTGCGTCAACCAACGCCACCTCATCCACCACATCCCCGCGTGCAGTGTTAATCAGAAAGGCATGGTCCTGCATCAGGGATAGACGTTCGGCATTGATCAAATTGGCATTTTCCTTGCCGCCCGGGCAATGTAGGGAGACAAAATCGGCATCTTTCAGGAGGTCCTCAATGGTATCGCAGCAGGTTGCCTTGAATTTTTCAATGGTCTCGTCAGCCGGAGGATAAGGGTCGTAGAAACTGATCTTCATATCAAAACCAAAATGCCCCTTTTGTGCAACAGCCTGGGCGATACGACCAAAACCAATGCAACCCAGTTTTTTGCCGGTCACCTTTGTCGCCAGCATGTGGGTCGGACACCAGCCGGTCCACTTTTTACCCCGCACAAGACGTTCTCCCTCGCCGGTACGGCGGGCGACGTTCAGCATCAGTGCCATGGCAATATCGGCCGTGCAATCGGTCAGAACCTCTGGCGTGTTGGTCACGATCACACCAGCTTTCTTAGCCGCTTCAACATCAATATTGTCAAAACCGACGCCGAAGTTGGCTAAAATCTGGCAGCGGCGTGGCTCAACATTGAGAATATCCGCATCGATCCGAAGATCCGATACTGTCGGGCATACCGCATCGGCGTCAAGCATGGCGGCTTTTAATTCTTCCGCCGACATTTTGTGATCATCTTCATTCATTACTGCATCAAACAATTCGCGTGCTTTAGTCTCTGCCTGCGCTGGCCATTTGCGTGTCAATATCACCTTAGGTTTGCCCACAATTTTACTCCTGATTTTTTAAACAAGTTTTGCCTAAGTTATTCTGGTAAGGACGTTCTGCATGACTTCCGCGAACGATGACGGATTGGGAACAATGGTTACACCGCATTCCTGCAAAATCTCAACCTTTTCCGCCGCGCTTTCACCAATAGCGGAAATAATAGCACCGGCGTGTCCCATGCGTCTGCCTTTCGGTGCGGTTAGTCCGGCTACATAACCGACCACCGGTTTAGACATATTTTCTTTTGCCCACATGGCCGCTTCCGCTTCCTGCGGGCCACCGATCTCGCCGATCATGATGACCGCTTTGGTTTCATCATCCTGTTCAAAGATTTCAAGGTGATCTTTAAATGAACTGCCGTTTATCGGATCGCCGCCGATGCCAATGCTGGTGGAAACACCGATACCCACGGCCTTCATCTGTGATGCCGCTTCGTAACCCAGGGTGCCGGAACGACCGACCACACCGACATTGCCCTCCATATAGATATGTCCCGGCATAATGCCTAGCATACACTTGCCCGGACTGATTGAACCCGCACAGTTGGGACCGGTCAGGACCATTTTTTCATCAGCCTTGTAACGACGCATATAACGCTTGACGCGGATCATGTCCTGCGCGGGAATACCGTCGGTAATCGCAACGCAAAATCTGATCCCGGCATCCGCCGCCTCCATAATACTGTCGGCGGCAAACGGTGGCGGAACAAAAATGATGCTGGCGTCAGCGCCAGTCGCCGCCACCGCCTCTTTCATCGTGTTGAATACCGGTTTGTCCAGATGAGTCATCCCGCCCTTGCCGGGTGCGACACCGCCGACGATCCGGGTACCGTATTTAAGCATATCAGCAGAATGAAAAGTGCCGGTTTGTCCGGTGAAACCTTGTACGACCACTTTGGTTTCTTTGGTTAAATGAATTGCCATATCTCTTCCCCTTATTTCCCGGTTGTTTTTTTCCAGTTCGTGACGGCTTTATCCGCGGCTTCCCTTAGCGTGTCGGCCATGATGATCGGTAACCCGCTTTCGCGTAGCATATGCTGGCCTTTCTCTACATTGGTGCCCGACAACCGTACGATCAGAGGCACGTTAAGCTCAATGGATTTGATCGCCTCAATCACGCCTTCGGCAATCCAGTCGCAACGGTTAATCCCGGCAAAAATATTGACGAGGATACACTCGACATTGTCATCGGAGAGGACCAGATTAAATGCTTTGGTAGTGCGCTCCGGGGATGCTCCACCGCCGATATCAAGGAAATTGGCGGGTTCGCCCCCAGCGTGCTTGATCATATCCATCGTTGCCATGGCCAAACCGGCACCATTGATAATGCAGCCGATATTGCCACTCAAGCAGACATAATTTAACCCCCGATCGGCTGCTTGCATTTCACGCGCATCTTCTTGGGATTTGTCTCGCAATTCCGAAATATTACTGTGTCGAAACAAGGCATTGTCGTCAAAGCCCATCTTGGCATCAACGGCGAGGATATTGCCTTCTTTGGTGATCACCAGCGGATTGATCTCAACCATCGTGGCGTCCAGATCGCGCATTGCGCGATAACAGCCTAGAACGATGGTGACAAACTGATTAACTTGTGCTTTGTCCATCCCAAGGCCAAAGGCAATTTCGCGTGCCTGGAACGGCTGCATACCCACCGCTGGTTCAACGGCGATTTTAATAATTGACTCCGGCTTTTCCACCGCGAGTTCCTCAATTTCCATACCGCCTTCAGCAGAGGCGATAACGGTTACGCTTTCTTTTGATCGATCCAGCACGAACGCCAGATAGATTTCGCGACCGATATTACAGGCGGCTTCTATATATAAACGATGGCAAATCTTGCCCTGCGCACCCGTCTGGTGTGTAATTAGTTTTTTACCCAATAATTCATTGGCCGCCGTATAGACCTCGTCTTCAGATTGACACACCTTGATCCCGCCTGCCTTGCCGCGGGCGCCGGAGTGAATCTGTGCCTTGACGGCCCACGCGTTTCCGCCAATCTCTGTGGCGCGATATGCCGCCTGTTCGGGACTGTATGCCAAGCCGCCGGGGGCGATCAATACGCCATATTCAGAAAGAATCTCCTTTGCCTGATATTCATGGATATCCATTGGAAAACCTCCTATGATATACAGTTGCTAAAAAAAGACGCTATAATTTTGCGGCGATCTGATCCGCCTGTGCAATCACATTACGCGCCATACGTTCAGAGGCAATATCGATCATCTTGCCGTCTAGTTGCGCTGCGCCCTTGCCAGTCTTTGCCGCCTCTTCCAAGGCTTCCAAAACCCGTCGCGCCCTTGTCACTTCCGCTTCCGGCGGTGACATCACTTCATTTGCCAACGGGATCTGCTTTGGATGGATTGCCCACTTACCCTCATAACCCAAAGCCGCCACCCGTCGGGCTGCTTCGCGGAAGGCATCATCGTCGCTGAAATCGCCAAACGGACCGTCAATGGCGCGCAAGCCAAAGGCACGGCAGGCCGTCAGCATATTTACCTGCGCCGCATGCCATTGATCGGCCGGATTCCCGGCGCAGACATAATCGGGATTCAGACCGCCTATTACGGTGGTGCGGGAACGCAGACTAGCGGCATAATCGGCCACACCGAAATGCAGCGCTTCCAGCCGGGGACTAGCTTTTGCAATCGCCATAACGTTGGCGCCGCCCAGCGCTGTTTCAATCAGACATTCCAGACCGATTCTCTTTTTCAGGCCCATTGCGGTTTCAATCTGGGTCACAAGCATATCGACCGCATAGACATCGGCGGCGACCCCGACCTTGGGGATCAGAATGGTATCAAGTTTATCGCCTGTCTGTTCAAGGATATCAACCACATCGCGGTACATATAATGCGTATCCAGACCATTGATACGAACCGATATGGTTTTGCCGGTCCAGTCAATATCGTTCAGACCCGCGATAATATTCTTGCGCGCTTGTTCCTTATCATCGGGCACAACCGCATCTTCGCAATCCAGAAAGACGTAGTCGGCGTCACTTTTGGCGGCCTTTTCAAACATATTTGGATTGGAGCCCGGCACAGCCAGTTCGCTGCGCTGAAGACGCGGGCACGCCTGTTCGTATTGTGTGAAACTCATAATGCTTCTCCGTTAAAGGGTCAGGTTTCAATCCAGGGTTGCGCTGTCGTACGCAGATATTCCTGTGCCGCCGCGACTCCGCTACCCAGTACAATGGGGTAACCCAGATCTTTCATGGCCATCTCTGCGCCAGTGATCGGCGCCAGTATCATCAACTCGTTCATATCGCCGAGATGACCTATACGAAAAGCCTGCCCCGCAATCTTGCCAAGGCTGATGGAAAGCGCCAGGTTATAGTATTTGTAGGCATGACGAACGACTTCATTCCCGTCAAAACCTTCCGGCACTTTAACCGCCGTTACCGTATCCGAGTACCAGTTATCCGCTTTGGCAATCGGCGCCATGCCCCATGCCTCAATCGCCGCACGTACCGCACTTGCCATACGATTGTGACGGGTAAAGACATTGTCCAGCCCTTCTTCCAGCAGCATATTCACGGATTCGCGCAGACCGCGTAACAGATTCATCGGCGGTGTATAGGGAAAGAACCCCAGATCATTGGTTTTAATCTGATCATTCCAGTCGAAAAAGGTTTTTGGCAAATCGGAGTGTTCACGACAGGCTAACGCTTTTTCACTGGCACAAACGATGCCGAGACCAGTGGGTAACATAAGGCCTTTTTGCGAACCGGAGACACAGAGGTCAACACCCCATTCGTCCATGCGAAAGTCAATCGAGGCAACGGAACTGACGCCATCAACAAACAACAGTGCTGGATGATTACAAGCATCCAGCGCCTTTCGAACAGCAGCGATATCCGAAGTCACTCCAGTCGCCGTTTCATTTTGCGTCGCAAAGACGGCCCTGATCTTATGGGTTTTGTCCGCGTCAAGAATTTTGGCGTATTCTTCAACCGGCACACCTTTGCCCCATTCCACTTCCAGTGCCTGCACATCAAGCCCCCAGCGCTGACAAAGGTCAATCCACAGATTGGAAAAATGACCGAAACCGGACATCAACACTTTGTCTCCAGCGCTCAGCGTATTTGATACAGCAGATTCCCAGCCGCCGGTACCGGACGCAGGAAATATAAAAACACGACCTTTTTTGGTCTTGAAGATTTTTTTCATATCTTCATAGAGTGGTTGGGTGAACTTCGGTAAGTCCATCGCACGCATATCTTCTTGTTCAATATTCATTACGTTTTGAATACGGCGAGGTACATTGGTCGGGCCGGGAATAAATAAAAAATTACGTCCGGGCATAATCGGTCTCCTCCATTTATTTAATAAATATAAATGCCTTATTCAATGAGAAAACAGGCAACGTTGCATAAGTGTGTTAGATGTTTTTCTCGCAAATTAATCGCCGCATAATGTTATGTGGTTTGCACGGCGAATTCCTCGCGGGGCAATTTTAACTGTGCTGTGATGTCAACCAGGCACAGATATAAATCTGTCAGGCACCAGTATAATCGAAAACGATGAGTAAATCCAGGTTGCTGTCGTTACTATCCGATGATCGGATTACCGATGCACTTTGTCAAATGCCTGTTGCAAGTCATTAATCAGGTCGTCTGGCTTTTCCAGACCCACGGAGAGACGGATCAAACCCTGCTTGATCCCGACCTGTTCCCGCTGTTCATCGCTCAGTTTATGATGGGTCGTAGTGGCCGGATGCGTAATGGTGCTCTTAGTGTCGCCGAGATTGGCCGTGATAGAAAACAGCCGGACGGCGTCAATAAATTGCCAGGCGGCGTCCTGCCCGCCTCGTATTTCAAAACTGATAATCCCGCCCGGTGCCTTTTGCTGGCGTCGGGCGAGTTCATATTGCGGATGAGATACCAAACCCGGATAATGTATCCTCTGCACAGCATCTTGTTTTTGCAACCACTCGGCAATGCCCTGAGCGCGTTCGCAATGTGCCTGCATACGGATGGCAAGTGTCTCCAGACCTTTTAAAAAGACCCAGGCGTTGAAAGGGCTCATACTGACACCCCCCGTCCGTAATAAACCGTAAATATCTTCTGACAGTAGCGCCTCGCTACCAACGATCGCACCACCGATGCAACGACCCTGCCCATCCAGATATTTGGTGGCCGAATGGATGACAATATCTGCGCCGAGGCTGAGGGGTAATTGCAGGGACGGTGTACAAAAGCAATTGTCCACCACCAGCAATGTGCCGTTGGCATGGGCTATATCAGCCAGTTTTTGGATATCTGCGATTTCCATCAGTGGATTTGAAGGTGTTTCCAGAAACAGTAGCCTCGTCTCTGGCCGTATTGTTTTTTCCCAGGCGACATAATCCGTCAAGTCAACGAAAGTGGTATGAATATCGTATTTGGGTAGTATTTTGGAAAACAGGTTAACCGTCGTTCCAAAAATATTCCGGGATGACAGAATGTGATCGCCAGACTTCAATAATCCCAATGTGGTGGCCAATATGGCACTCATCCCCGAAGATGTTGCGATGCAGCGTTCCCCCCCTTCCATTGCTGCCAGACGGCATTCAAAGGTACGCACGGTGGGATTGGTGAAGCGTGAATAAATATTGCCTGGGCTGTCGCCCGCGAATCTTGCCGCCGCCTCGGCAGCGCTGGAAAACACATAACTTGAGCTGGCAAAGATCAATTCACTGTGCTCGCCTTCCGGGCTGCGAATCTGTCCTGCGCGGACAGCCAGTGTCTCGGCGCCTAGGGATTGATCTTTAGAAAACGTCATCGTTTGTAGCGTCCTCTTTTAAGAATATCAATTTTTATTGGGAGTCGGTGTGGTTTGGCAAGACATAGAAAGTATATCCGCTTATGTCGATGAATTGAAGCGGCTTTATATAGCCGTTAAACTAACGGCTCTAACTAGATAATGCAGAGGATAAAAATATGGTCGGGCTGGAAAAACTTTCAACAGATAATAAAATACACTTGGAAAACAGTATATTGCAGACGCCCGACAAACCGACTATCCCTTATATTGAAGGGGACGGTATCGGTCCAGATGTCTGGCAGGCGTCTCGGCGTGTGATTGATGCCGCCGTGAACAAAGCGTATAAAACCAACCGGGAAATCAAATGGCTTGAGGTTTATGCTGGTGAAAAAGCCAATAAGTTGAAAGGAAGCTGGCTACCGGATGAAACGATTGAAACCTGTCGCAAATATCTTGTCGCGATTAAGGGGCCGTTGACGACACCTATCGGCGGTGGCATTCGTTCCCTGAATGTCACGCTGAGACAGGTCCTTGATTTGTATGTTTGTTTGAGACCGATACGCTGGTTCAAAGGTGTGCCATCGCCCATAAAGCAACCCGAATTGGTAGATATGGTCGTCTTTCGTGAGAATACGGAGGATATTTATGCCGGTATCGAATTTGAGCAAGGTAGCGAGAACAACAGGCGTTTCCTTGAAATCTTCAAGGAATCATTCCCGAACTACTATCAGAGGATACGTTTCCCGAAAACATCGGGTATCGGCATTAAACCGATCTCGAGTGAAGGCACGCAGCGCCTGGTCCGCGCTGCTATCAATTACGCGATTCAGAATAAGCGTGAAAGCGTGACCTTTGTGCACAAGGGCAATATTATGAAATTCACCGAGGGCGCTTTCCGTAATTGGGGATATGAACTGGCCGAGACGGAGTTTTCCGACAAGACCTACAGTTGGGATTTGTGGGAACGCACGCGTGCGGAAAAAGGTACTGAGGTTGCCCGGGAGGTAATGGAACAGGCCAAAAAGGCAGGCAATATCCTGATTAAGGACGCCATCGCTGATATTACCCTGCAACAGGTGCTGACGCGACCCACCGAGTTTGATGTGATCGCGACGATGAATCTGAACGGTGATTATCTCTCGGACGCGCTCGCCGCGCAGGTGGGCGGTATAGGCATCGCCCCTGGTGCTAATATCAATTACGATACGGGCCACGCCATTTTTGAGGCGACTCACGGCACAGCGCCTAAATACGCTAATCTAGACAAAGTGAACCCGGGATCATTATTGTTATCCGGCGAGATGATGTTGCGTTACATAGGCTGGACCGAGGCCGCCGATCTGATTATTTCGTCAATGGATAAAACCATTTCGGAAAAGATCGTGACTTATGATTTCTCACGTTTAATGGAAGGCGCCAAAGAAGTAAAGTGTAGTGAGTTTGCTGACACATTAATCTCAAATCTTTGAGGTGACGGGAAAACTTTACAGCGATGGTTGACAAAGAATTAATCGCCGAATGTTCGCAAACTATCTATGATGGTTTTATACACTATAACAAGCGCTTTTATCAAGTAACGCGCCGCGCACGCCAGCGCTTTGAGAAATGCGATTGGAAAGGCCATCAACGGGATATTGTCCACCGCGTCGATCTCTATGAAAAATCGGTCCACCGTATTGTCCAGACACTCTGCAAAGTCTTGGGAAGGCAGGTCCGGGATAAAGAACTGTGGCATCAAATCAGGAGTTATTTTGGCGATCGTCTCGATCGGGTGCCAGACAACGATTTTATAAAGACCTTTTTTAATTCCACTACAAGACGTATCTTTGACACCGAAGGATCGGACCCCCAGATCGAGTTTGTCTCGACCAATCCGACAGATGATCTGCCACTGATCCTGTCGCTTAATATTCGCCGTTATCCTTACTGGTTGTCATTACAACGTATATTTGAAACGATTCTGGATGATTTTTCGTTTCGCGTCCCCTACGACAATATCAGCAATAACGCCGATCGTATCGCCCGTGCCACGCAGGCGCACAAGAGTAAACATTATGCCGAAAACGTTGAATATATCCGCTTTGAATTTATTGACTCGTTCTTTTATCAAGCTGCCCGTGCCTATCTGGTCGGCAAGGTAGTCCTGAGCGCGGGCGAAATGCCGATAGTTATCGCCTTCAAAAATGAACAGGAGCATATTGTGGTGGATGCCGTTTTTCTCAGCGAACAAGAGATCAGCCTGATCTTCAGTTATACGCGCTCCTATTATTTTGCCAACTTAAATTCGGTCATTGGTGCGGTGCATTTTCTCAAATCAATCTTGCCAGACAAGCCGATAGACGAGTTATATACCGTGCTGGGCCGCCTGAGACAGGGGAAAACCGAACGCTTTCGCACTTTTTCTGAACATCTGAATAAAACCAGTGACAAGTTTGTCTACGCCGAAGGCGAAACAGGTTTGGTAATGATTGTGTTTACACTGCCTTCCTACAATCTGGTCTTTAAGGTTGTTCGTGACAAATTCGGCTATCCAAAAACCATATCGCACAGAGAGGTGATTGAGAAGTATAAACTGGTCTCCAAGCATGATCGCGCCGGACGGCTGATTGATACCCAGGAATTTCTGAATTTGAAATTTCCGGTCAATCGTTTTTCCAGAGAACTCAAAAATGAATTAATGACAGCAGCGGCGGAGAGCGTCCACATTGACGGCGATAATCTGATGCTGAAACGTGTTTATATTGAGAGACGCGTGCGCCCGCTAAACCTGTATATCAATGAAGTCAGTAAAGAAGAGTCCGCCGCCGCTATTGTCGACTACGGGCAAGCAATTAAGGATTTAGCACAGACGAATATCTTTCCTGGCGATTTGCTGTTAAAAAATTTTGGCGTTACGCAATACAATAGAGTGATTTTTTATGATTACGATGAAGTGGTTCTAATCACCGAGAGTCGTTTCCGTGATATCCCCGAAGCCGATTGTTATGAGGATGATATGCTGGCGGATACTTGGTACTTTGTCGATAGAAATGATATTTTTCCGGAAGAGTTTATACGTTTTCTGTCCATGAGCGACGATTTGAAGGAAACGTTTATGAAATATCACCGGGAACTGCTGACAGCCGAGTATTGGCGTGCGGTCCAGAAACACCACCAGAAAGGTGAAGTCTCCCCAATTGTGCCCTACACATCCAACATCACAAAATTGCATTAGGCGCTGGTGGCAATACAATGCACAACGTGGCCTCAATTGATATTATTCCTTTTTGATCATAATTTTATGCGTCCTGCATTCTCGGAACCATCGGCCCGCCGGGTTTTCACCACGCATATAGATATTATGACTGTCGCCGACAGGGTACTGCTTCCCCCGACGTACGGGTTCTAGGTGTTTGCACGCCGCTATCTCTTTCTAGAAAAGGGTTACAAAGGCTTATCGTGTTTCCCTTTTTTTATCCGCTTTCCATGATAACGATATCGTTTCTACTTAAGGTTTAACACATCTTGCATATTAAACAGGCCAGTCTTTTTATTGCTTAGCCATTGTGCAGCTTTGAGCGCGCCGGTAGCGAATATTTTTCGGGAAGAGGCTTTATGCGCTATCTCAATGCGTTCGCCCTCGGTGGCAAACATCACGGTATGCTCGCCGATAATATCCCCGGCGCGGATTGTTTCAAAGGCAATGGCCTTTTGATCTCTTTCTTCAAGCGTGCCCTGACGGCCATAGACGGCGCATTCCTTCAGCGTTTGACCGCGCGTATCGGCAATGACCTCACCCATGCGTATCGCTGTCCCGGAAGGCGCATCCTTTTTATGACGATGATGCGCTTCAATAATTTCAATATCGGCATCGCCGCCGATGGCGATGGTCGCTGTTTCTAACAGCTTAAGACAAAGATTCACGCCAATGCTCATATTGGGCGCATAGACAATGGCAACCTTTTCCGCCGCAGAGCGCATCAAGGCATGATCAATATCGCTGAGACCGGTAGTGCCAATGACCATTTTGATACCAGCGGCAACGCATTTTTTGATATTGCCTGTCAGGGATACCGGTGATGTGAAATCAATCACGATATCTACCTTATCTGCCGCAACTGATATATCATCGTCAATGGTGATACCCAATTTCTCAATATCGGCGACTTCGCCTGCATCTCTGCCCAGCACGGGTGAACCCTCACGTTCAACCGCGGCGGTGATTACTAGATTGTCCATCTTGTCACAAACCTCGATAATGGTTTTACCCATTCTACCTGCGGCTCCACAAACTCCGATTTTAAGCATTGTCTTATCTGCTCTTATTGATTTTGGGATTATACTGTATAAAAGAGCCTTGTAAGCCGTTCGGTTTAAAAAGGCTGAAGCTGTTATCGTTCAAAACCGACACGCCGTTTTTTTCGTAGATGAGGCAGGATGCCGATCAGATAAGGACATGAAATCAGGCTTATCAAAAGCAGGCTCTCATTGTAATCCTGCGATTTCATTATCGGCCGGAAGTTCAGATACGCAAGAAGCGGGATTGCCGTGATGGCTATCAGGGTTTTCTTGAATGGGCGCCATTGCCCAAGATCGGCCAGTGTGGTAGAAAGCAGGATTAACAGATGTCCCCGAACAGGATCGCAGGAGTCGGAGACAGCGATATCCATCGCGCTGTGCGGAAGGCTCTGTGGTGTGGGTCCAACGCAGAATACCTGCTCAGGTTTTAATGTGGGGGCGATGATTACTGTAAGGGTCGGACTCAAAAGAATTTCTTAACCTTGTCCAGCCATGAATCTTCCTGTGGGTTGTGTCTGACAGAATTGGTATGTATTGATTCATTAAGTTCCCTGAGCAATTCTTTTTGTCGCTTGTTCAATTTCACCGGCGTTTCAACGACCACCCGGCAAATCAAATCACCTTTGCCCGTACTCCTGACCGAATGTACCCCTTTTGATTTCAGGCGGAACTGTTTCCCACTCTGGGTCTCTGGCGGGATTTTCAGTTTTACCCGTCCTCCCAGTGTTGGTACTTCAAGTTCGCCACCTAATGCCGCCGTTGCGAAACTTATCGGAACATCACAATAAAGATGGGTGCCTTCACGAACAAAGACGGGGTGTGCTTTCACGGTAATGAATACATATAAGTCCCCTGGTGGTCCATTCCTCTCCCCAGCGTCGCCTTCACCCGTCAGCCTCACGCGGTCGCCGTTATCAACGCCGGCGGGGATCTTGACCGAGATGGTCTTGCCGTTTCTGACACGGCCTTGCCCCCGACACTGCCCACACGGTTCACTGATTATTTTTCCCTGTCCCCGACATTGCGGGCAGGTTTGCTGGACTGAGAAGAAACCCTGTTGTATCCTGATCTGCCCATGGCCGTTGCAATGCGGGCAGTTAATCGGGGAACTGCCTTTTTTTGCCCCGGAACCGCCACAGGTATTGCAGGGGACCGTTTTAGGGACATGAATCTCTGTCGTGATCCCGGTGGCGGCTTCTTCCAGAGATAATTGAAGATTGTAACGCAGGTCGGCGCCTTGCCCGGCGTGACCGCTTCTCCCCTGTTTACCACCAGCATCGAATACATCGTTGAAAATATCATTGAAAATATCGCCGAAACCGCCCTGACTGAAACTGGCATTATTGGTAGCATGTCCGAATTGATCATAAGCAGCACGCTTCTGTTCATCGGACAAGACGCCGTGGGCTTCCTTTACCTGTTTGAATTTTTCTTCGGCCTTGGTATCACCCGCATTGCGATCAGGGTGGTATTTCATTGCCAAGCGGCGATAAGCTTTTTCTACTTCGGCCTTATCGGCATTTTTCGATATTCCTAATACATCGTAATAGTCTCGTTTATCCGCCATACCCTGCTCATACTTGCATTATGTTTTTTGTAAACTGTCAAAGGGATAAAAAAGGCACCGGAAAAATCAGCCCCGCTTCTGCGGTTTTATGTAAATCACGTTCACATGGAAGGATAACGATGCGGTTATTTTTTATCGTTATCAACCTCTTCAAACTCCGCATCTACGACATTATCTCCATTTTTATTATCCGCCTCGGCATTTGCATCGCCCGGCGCCTCGTCCGTTGCATCCTTTCCCCGAGCATGGGCGGCTTTTTCAGCGAGCTTGCCCGAAACCTCACCGAGTTTTGTCATTTTTTCGGTAATGGAGTCTTTATTGTCGTCTTTCAGTGCCTCTTCAAGGTCGGCAATTGCCGCGTCAATATCTTTCTTTTCAGCTTCATCAAGTTGTTCACCCAATTCCCCCATTGATTTTTTAGTGGCGTGGATCAGGTTTTCGGCCGTATTGCGCGTCTCAATCAGTTCCCGAGCTTTGCGATCTTCTTCGGCATGGGCTTCCGCATCCTTGACCATATTCTCAATCTCTTCGTCCGATAAACCACTGGACGCTTTGATCACGATGGATTGTTCTTTGCCAGTCGCCTTGTCTTTTGCCGAGACATTCAATATCCCGTTGGCGTCAATATCAAAACTGACTTCAATCTGCGGCGTGCCGCGCGGCGCTGGAGGAATATCACTCAAGTCAAACCGTCCCAGTGATTTATTGCCCGTAGCCATCTCACGTTCGCCCTGTAGCACATGTACGGTAACAGCGGTCTGGCTATCCTCAGCTGTTGAAAAGGTCTGATTGGCCTTGGTGGGGATCGTGGTATTTTTCTCAATCAAGCGGGTCATCACACCGCCCAGGGTTTCAATCCCCAGTGATAACGGTGTGACATCCAACAGTAGCACATCCTTGACATCGCCGCCCAGAACACCAGCCTGAATAGCCGCCCCGGTGGCAACGGCCTCATCGGGGTTAACATCCCTGCGAGGTTCTTTTCCGAAAAACTCCTTTACTTTTTCCTGTACCATCGGCATACGGGTTTGCCCGCCGACAAGAATCACATCGGTAATATCCGACTTGGACAGTTTGGCGTCGTCCAGCGCTGTCTGACAGGGTTCAATCGTGCGTTCAACAAGATATTCCACCAGCGATTCCAGTTTGGCGCGGCTTAACTTGACATTAAGATGTTTGGGGCCACTGGCATCGGCTGTGATATAAGGCAGGTTCACATCCGTCTGTTGACTCGATGACAGTTCTATCTTGGCCTTTTCCGCAGCCTCTTTAAGCCGCTGCAAGGCCAGCGGATCGTTGTGTAAATCAACGCCCTGATCTTTTTTGAATTCGTCGCAAAGAAAATTGATGATACGCAAATCAAAATCCTCGCCGCCCAGAAATGTATCGCCATTGGTGGAAAGCACTTCAAACTGGTGCTCATCGTCAACCATAATTACTTCAATAACGGATACGTCAAAGGTGCCTCCGCCCAGATCGTAAACAACGATCTTGGCATTGCCGCGCTGCTTGTCCAGACCGTAAGCCAGCGCCGCCGCCGTCGGCTCGTTGATGATACGGCGTACTTCCAGACCAGCAATACGACCGGCGTCTTTTGTCGCCTGGCGCTGCGAATCGTTAAAATAGGCCGGTACGGTAATGACGGCATCTTTTATTTCTTCGCCAATGTAATCCTCGGCCGTTTTTTTCATTTTCATCAAAACACGGGCGGAGATTTCAGGGGGTGCCATCTTTTTCCCGTTGATTTCAACCCAGGCGTCATTGTTATCGGCTTTGACGATTTTATACGGGACCAATTTGATGTCTTTCTGCACGGTCTCTTCGTCAAAACAACGACCAATCAGGCGCTTGACTGCATGAAGCGTATTTTCAGGATTGGTCACGGACTGACGTTTGGCAGCCTGTCCCACCAGAATTTCATCATCGTCAGTATAGGCAACGATAGAGGGGGTCGTTCTTGCGCCCTCGCTGTTTTCTATGATGACCGGCTTGCCAGCCTCTAATACCGCCACACAAGAGTTGGTGGTGCCCAGGTCAATGCCAATTATTTTTGCCATACACTTTTCTCCAAGAATGCCTAAATCAGGGATTTATTTTGAATTTTCATTTAAATACAGTTTGTTATATAGGGATATAGTATTGCTTTTCAATCTGTCACACATTATTTCGAGACGATCACCATGGCGGGACGAAGCAGCCGCCCGTTCAGTTCATAGCCCGTTTGTACCACCGTCACCACCATGCCCGCTTCCGTTCCTTCGATCTCCTTCATGGAGATGGCTTCATGTTGTCCCGGATTAAATTTTTCGCCTTCTGGATCAATCGTCCTCACACTGAATTTCTCCAATGTATTGATAAACATCTTGACGGTGAGACCCATCCCTTCTTTCAGATCATCAATACTCTCCGTATTCTCCGCTGCTGATATGCCAAGTTTCATGCTATCCAGAACCGGTAGAAGTTCATCAACGAATTTTTCCAGCGCGTATTTATGTGCACTTTCAATATCACGATTGGTGCGCTTGCGCAGATTGTCCATCTCGGCCTGTGTTCTTAACGCCAGGTCATAATTGGCCTGCGCCCGTTCGGTTTCTTTCTGCAGGCGGGTGTACAAAGCGTCAATATCAAGCTCCCGATTCTCCCCCCCGTTTTCAGGTTTAACCTGAATCTCCGCCGCTGTCACCGTATTCTCGGTGGTGGGTTCTGGAGAGGTGTCGGGGGTGCCGTTTGCTTCGTTTCCCCGAACAGTCTCATTGGCTTGATTCGACATAGTGACCTCTTTCATTACATGACAAAATTATTGCGGAGACCGGATCAAGAATAATTTGGGGATTCATTTTTTGAATTCAAGACTGTCCCCCAACATTTTTGCCGTAATATCAACGATTGGAATGACGCGCTCATAATGCATACGGGTCGGGCCAATCACGCCTAGTACTCCGAGAACCCGACCGTCTACTTCATAAGGTGAAGTCACAACACTGCAATTGTCCAGTACATCATAACCGGATTCCTCGCCGATAAATATCTGTATCCCCTCGGCGTTGATCGACTGCTCAAGCAGATGCAGAATATCACGTCTCTGATTGAAGGTTTCAAAAAGCTTTTTCAATTTATCAATGTCGGATAACTCGGCTACATCCATCAGATTGGTCTGCCCGGAAAACAATAACTTATCATCGCTCTTGTCAGCGTCGTTGACATTGAGTGCTATCTGCGCCATTTCAATGGCTGCCTGCATGGCCTGATTAACCTGTTCTTTGGTTTTTTCCAGTTCATTCAGTATTGTCTGACGCATATAATCAAGGTCTTTACCGGCAAATATCTCATTCAGATAATTGGTCGCCTGTTGCAGTTCAGAGGGTGAAAAAACCTTGCTGGTATTGATAATCCGATTCTGCACTTCGTCATCATTGACAACCAGGACAACCAGCACACGATTGGTAGACAAGGGAATAAACTCAATATGCTGCAGTTTCGTCTGTTCCGTTCGTGGTAGCATCACTACACCGGCCAGGCGGGTGATTTCGGATAACAGGGTTGAAGCGCGCTGCATTAATATTGGTAAATCATTGCCTAAGACAAGTTCATGTGCAATCTTTTCAATCTCTGCCGAATTCAGATTATTGACTCGCAACAGAATATCTACAAAAAGGCGATAGCCTTTAACGGTAGGTACCCGACCGGCGGAAGTGTGAGGGGAGAGCAGGAAACCGGCGTCTTCCAGGTCGGCCATGACATTACGGATGGTCGCCGGGCTCAGATTGAGGTTGGAATCTCTGGCCAGGGTGCGGGAACCGACCGGGGCACCGTCTTCAATAAAATGCTCTACCAGCGATTTGAACAGATAAAGGCTACGCTCGGACAAGTGCGAATAATCTGCTGTATTCAAAGCCATATTTAATTGTTGTTTTAATAAATAAAATAAACTATGAATTTAGCACTCTTGTTTGAAGAGCGCAAAATCTAGACTGGATAGTTGTCGTTAAAATGGCATATTCAGTTTTACCTGGCCGGGCTATTCTCAATTTCCAGTAATGATCATTGGAAATGGCGTCGTGGCCAAACTGCATACGATTTTGCAAATGTCGTGCGCACAACTTAAAACAACGTGCAAAAAAAACACGGCAAACTGTGTCACTTTTTTAACTTTTTTAGGGTATATGTTTAGGATGTCAAAGTGAGGATATCAGCAATTCATCCTGTTTCATTATTTATTGACGTTGGCCAGCTAATTTTCTGCTGCTTTATCAATCCCTGTTATACTGAGTCATATGGGTCCACATAATTTGCAATTGCTTGAATCGCAAGTCCTGTGCCTTGATGCAAAAGATGCCGTTAAATGGCTACAAAACTGGCCGAATGCCTCCGTTGATCTTGTGATAACCGACCCGCCCTATGAGTCTTTGGAAAAATATCGCGCAATTGGTACCACGACCCGGCTGAAAAAGAGCAGAGCTTCCAGCAATCAATGGTTTGATATTTTTCCAAATTCACGCTTCACCGAGTTATTCGCTGAGGTCTATCGTGTCCTCAAAAAGAATCGTCACTTCTATCTGTTTTCCAATCATGAAACGATGTTCGTGGCAAAACCTGAAGCAGAAAAGGCGGGCTTCAAATTCTGGAAACCACTGGTTTGGGATAAGCAAAAAATAGGCCTAGGTTACCATTATCGAGCTCAGTATGAGTTTGTGCTCTTTTTTGAAAAGGGAAAAAGAAAGCTGAATGACTTGGGCATTTCCGATATTATATCCGTACCAAGAATTCATCGTGGCTATCCGACAGAAAAACCTGTGGAGGTGGCGCGGGTGCTTGTCAAACAGAGCACTGCAAAAGGAGAATTGGTCATTGATCCGTTTATGGGTGCTGGTTCGGTCGGATTGGCATCAATAGGGCTGGGACGGAAATTTGCGGGGAATGATATTTCTACAGAAATTCGTGAGGTTGTGCGCGAGCGAATTGATGCCTTATATCGCCGCCAATCAAATTCAAAGCTGAAAAATGCCGCTTACCAATAAAAAAGGCGACAAAAAACTCTTCACGTGGCTTCGTACACAAAAGGCCAATGCTATAGTTCCCTATGAGAACGTTTTAGAGGTAACTGGCTGGAATGAAACCACACTAAAAACATACATATCAAAGAATAAAATAGCCCCGTTTTTGTCCCCGCTTGAAAACAGGAAATTAAAGGTGCTGATGGATGGCAGAGATATTGATGAACGGTATTTCCATGAGACGTTTACACAGACAGCGCCACGGCAGCTAACTCTCTCTGCTGGACAAAAGCTCAGCAGTAAACAGAACAAATATGAGTTGATTGAATCGCTTGGTAATGGTGCGATTGCTGATGTTTGGTCGGCCCGAATCACGAATTGTCAGCAAAGAAAGGTCGCAGTAAAGGTAATGCTTCCTCATCGTAGGGACTTACTTCAGGCATCAAAGCTGCCGGACGTCCGGGAACGATTCTCCCGTGAAGCCCAAAATGGCCAAAAGCTGGACCATAAAAACATCGTCCAATATCTGGACACTGGTGAAATTAACGGAAACCCCTTTCTCGTTATGGAACTTGCTGATTGTTCAATCGGCGCCAAACTAAAATCAAACGGTCCTTTCTCACCGAGAGAGGCCGCGAAGATCATTAGGTGTTGCACAGAAGGTTTACGTTATTTGCATAATAAGAAATGTTTGCACAGAGATATCAAGCCAGACAATATACTTTGGTTTCCTGATGCAATAAAGCTCGGAGATCTCGGCATTGTAAGATGGAGTGACTTTGACCCGACTTTTGTTAGTGGTGGCACCATAACAAAAGAATCGGTACAACTTGGATCATGGTTTTATATGGCCCCCGAGCAACTACAGTCGCCCCATGACGCTGTTAACGCATCGGATATTTATGCCTTGGGAATAACGTGGATAGAGATACTGACAAAATCTGTACCAGCACCACGGGCCATAGCCGATGCCTATTATAAACTTCCTAGTGATATTGAGCCTGATATCGTTACGATAATTAAAAAAATGCATTCATTGCACTCGGAAGAACGTCCAAGCATAGATGACATCCTTCACACAATCAGCGGCGCATATATGCTTGATTAAAGAGATGCTTTCAATATCTCCTCAGTCAAGTGAGAAAAGAAAAGCGCTTGCTACACGCTGTCCAAACTGCTGCGCTTGTCCAGGCCGTCCTCGTAGACGTGTCTATCCGTTTCGCAATCTGCCCGCACACGTAACTACTCCCACCGGGATAACTATAGCTATGCCGTACTCTCCGTCCGGGCACCGACCGAGGCGCAAAAAATGCGATTGTAATCGTCCTCACTCAACTTCATTTTCCACTTCTGCTTCTCGCTACTGCCACCACCGTCCCCGTCTCACTGTGGCAGTGATACGGCTGTCTGCCGCATGTTAGCCCTCAGCGTTGGTGCGTCCACTATGTCCATGCGCGACGTTGAGAAACATAGGTAACCCCAAAGCAACTACTAACACAGCCTCGGCAAATATCCGTCTGCACACCATGCTTTTTTCCAATCGTCTTTACTGTTATCTTAATATGCCGTACTGATAGATGTCGTAGGAATTAAACAAACCATCATTACCATCATTGAGATCAAGGTAGTTAGGTGAACCATCTCCATCGTTATCCCTTAAGCGAGGATTAAGCAACTCATAGCTATTTCTTGAAGACCCATAATTATTTACACCATCAGGTGCACTGCGGTAATGCGGACGTACATAGGTACCATCCTGGCGATAGTAACCTTCAACATAAACATCTCGCGCTATCCCTAAAGGCAAGGCAAGTGTTGTTATCAACAATTATGCTAGTTAATACTCTTTTATTAGTCATTTTACCAACCTCCGTTTTAGTTGTGACAATAGTTGGGTGTTTCACCCAGCGCATTACCAGTAGCGGAGACCGAAAGAATGAAAACTAAAAGCCATGTCTCGGGCATTATCTTTTTTGCCGTGGGCAAAGATTTTCCGCCTCACCCAATGCCATGCGTTCCCACGCGCTGATAATTTTTTTTGATTGCCCAACATTTCTTCTTACCCTGAGCTCAACATTGTTGCCAAAAGCAACCGGGATAAAATCAAGTCGGCCTAAAACAAGGTATCTGCTACCAGAACCCGTGTCAACATAAATGTCACAAATCACATGGCCATCCCGCCCAGGTGGCGAACACTCTGTTCTGCCATAATGCACAGCAAAAATAATGCCATTACTTTCACGCCCGCAATGTCTCATCCCATGATAAAACGTGCTGACCGCAGACGGCACATCACTGTCGATCAGCAGAGTTCGCTTAGGCAAAAAATCGTCATCGGTCAATTCTCCCGGAGTCGCACAACCTACAGCAAAAATCGAAACCAACACAAGAATAAAACTTTTCATAACCCCTCCTGAAACAGGTAAAAATTTACACCTTTTCCACCAGATCGTGTTTAGGTAAATTTACCGCAAATAAAGACCTTCCCCCTAGAATCAGTCACAGGTATTGCGCCTCTGCTCTTACTTCTTCTGGTGTAGACCAGCCATCGGTGCCTAGATAAGACTGTACACGTACTGCAGAGTCGTTAATGTCTGAAATCGTAACTTATTTTGTTGCACAACCTAAAATCAACACAGTAGGAAACCCGCATTTTTACTTGTCACGTTCTGAATCAATCGCGATTTCATTCAGATTTTGTTAACCAATACCCCCGCCAGTCAACCCCACCGATGACGGCGTCATCCGATGTCAGTCGAATCGGTGCATAGTCGTGATTATCACTCACTAAAAGCCATTTGTGATGTGGCGTATGTTCTAGACGTTTGACAAACAGATCATCTCCAACCCGTGCGGTCGCGACCAAGCCCCGCTTGAGTTGCGCCGACGGTGGTCAATAACGGGCAATTGATACCAGGCCATTTGTTATGTTTATATCATTATTGCCGTAAACGGCGTATTTGGTTCGTTCAGCGGACCATGCTATGTTTATGGTGTAATACAAGCGGGTTATCAAAATAATATGTTTAACAAAATCGGACTGATCACCAGTTCAGCAAAAGACAATATTCAAAAGGCGTTGGTGGAACTGGTTGATTGTCTTGATGCACGGGGACGGCACATTGTGCTGGATACGCGTTGTGCGACGTTGTTCTCTGAGCCTCGGTACAGTGTCTACGAAACAAGCGAACTGGGACGACATTGCGATCTGGTCATCGCCATCGGGGGGGATGGCACAATGCTGATGGCTTCCCACCTCTTATGCGATTTTAATGTGCCGTTGCTTGGTATTAACCTGGGTCGTGTCGGATTCCTCGCGGACATATCCGCCGATAATATCAAGCCCGATATAGACAAGATATTAAACGGTGATTATGTTGAAGATGTCCGGTTTTTGTTGCGTGGGCAGGTATTTCGAGATGAAAAATGCGTATATGAAGACTACGCCTTTAACGATGTTGTTATTCAACGATGGAATATCGCCCGTCTGATTGAGCTGACAACCTGTATTAACGGCTCCTTTGTACACACCCACCGGTCTGACGGAATAATTATATCGACCCCGACTGGTTCCACAGCATACGCTCTGGCCGGCGGTGGTCCCGTAATACACCCTTCGTTGGATGCACTTTTACTGGTACCAATCTGTCCGCACTCTGTGACCAATCGCCCTATTGTTGTGAATGGCAACAGTTGCATTGAAGTTACCATAGGAACGCAGGAAGCCGATCAGGCACGGGTGGCGTTTGACGGCGAGAGCAAATTCAAACTGGAGCCTACTGACCGTATCCGTATCAAGAAAAAAGATAAAAATATACGCCTGATTCATCCGCCCGGACATGACCAATTTCACATATTGCGCGAAAAACTGCACTGGAGTAGATAACCTTGTTATGTCAACTTCTGATCAATGATTTGGCAATCATTGATACACTGGATCTGAAATTTGACTCCGGTATGACCGTATTGACCGGTGAAACCGGCGCTGGAAAATCCATATTGCTTGACGCACTCGGCCTGATATTGGGTGATCGAGCTGAAACTGGCATTATCCGGAACGGTCGGGAAAAAACTGACATCAACGCGGTCTTTTCCATTGCCGACAATACCGAACTCCGCCGTCGTCTTGATGAAATGGGAATTGAGGTCGAAGATGAGTTATTCATCAGGCGCATTATCAGTCGCGATGGTCGTTCGCGCGCTTTTCTGAATAATATCCCGACACCGGTGCAAGGTCTGCGTAATATTGGCGAATGTCTGGTTGATATCCATGGCCAGCATGCACATCAGTCATTATTGCGTTCGGTTACCCGACGTGAATTACTTGATCACGCAGGCAGTCACGATGCACTTCTGAACGAGGTTACGGCGATCCATCGGGAATGGAAACATATCCGGGTTAAACTGGAAAATATCCGTACAAATGATGTTGATGCCGGACTAGCCTTGCTGAGGTACCAGATAGAAGAACTGGACGAAATGAATATAGGCGCCTCGGAATATACCGATATCGCCACACAATACAAACGTCTGTCTAATTCAGAAAAGGTGCTGGATATCTGCTGGAAGATAGTGATCGGTCTGTCCGAATCGGATAACGCGATTGATACGCAACTCGGTACCTGGAAGCGTGAGGTCAGGGAGTTTTGCGAGATAGATAACAAACTGGATAATATCGCCACCCTCCTTGACGGTGCTTTGATACAGATTGAAGAAGCCGCTGGTGAGTTACGCAGTTACATTGATCAGTTTGATATGGATAATGAACGACTCGCAAGGCTTGAGAGCCGTCTGGACAAATTCAGTGAATTTTCGCGTAAATACAAAGTGAAACCAGAGCAATTGTACGAACATCTTGAGACGCTACGTGCTCGGCTGAGACGTTTTGAAGACGATCAGGAAAAAGTCAAGCAGTTGCGGGGCAGAGAAGTTGAATTAAGGGAGCATTACTTCGTATTGGCTGGACAATTACACGCGAAAAGGCAAGAAACTGCTGCGGATATTTCCGCGAAGATCACGGCCAAGATACGCGAATTGGGCATAAACGGCCAATTTAGCATTGACGTTAAAACAATTGACGATACTGACCCCCATCCTCACGGGATGGACAAAATCAGCTTTCTGGTCTCGACCAATCCCGGGCAACCTTTACAGACACTCAACAAAGTCGCGTCGGGTGGTGAATTATCCCGTCTCAGTCTGGCAATTCAGATCATCGGATCAAAAGACAGCGGCGTTCCCACCCTGATATTTGACGAAGTGGATACCGGAATCAGTGGCGGGGTTGCAGAAATTGTCGGTAAAACACTCTACAGTCTCGCGGAGTATCGACAGATATTCAGTGTCACTCATCTTGCCCCAGTCGCTTCCTTTGGACACCACCATTTTCTCGTTTCAAAAGAGGATAAAAATAATGAGACGTTCACCCGCGTCGTCAAACTGGCGGGACAGGACCGCGTGAGTGAAATTGCACGCATGCTCGCCGGTGTGAAAATCACTGATGAAAGCCGGGCCAATGCACAACAAATGCTGGAGTCTGTTTAATAAATATTTAAGGAGGGATTATTGAAAGAAATTTTGGGAAATGCCCGGATTCATCCCATCTTTCAATCCGAAGAGCATTTTCAGCGTTACACCCGGTGCAGCACATTCACAGGGCATTAATGAATGCTGAACGTGGGCTTGGCGATCCCTTTTTGGCAAACCCCTAGAATTTGAGTGTATTGAAATTAAATTCAAATATGAAACGAAGTAGCCTGGAATAGAAGGCCATTTAAATTTAAAAACCAGTCAGTACAAGACCTGGATCGCCATGACTTTCCAAAAGATACATCCAGGGAGGGAGCTTAAACGGCAAAATACTGATTCCAAAGTAACCGGAAAAGTAGAGAAGGGGCAATCAAACTCGAAAGTAAATACACGTTGAAATGGCAAGACTCACTTTATCTGGATTTCGCTGATGATTTCAAACATCTGCTAATATACATAAAGAAAAGATACTTAGACTCCAGGAGGCGTTTCGTGTCCGATCCAATTCCCCATGCCAGGCTGAAGGCCAAAGAGCATAAACTCTTCGGCGATGCATTCCCGGACGTCATGGAGCTACGAGTTCATCGCGCCATCAGCTGGATTGGGCGTGCGGAAAAGGAAAATAAAGACGAAGATGCCCGTTTCATCTTCCTGTGGATCGCGTTCAACGCTGCCTATGCTGATGAGGAAAAATTACAACGGCGCAACAGTGTCAATACCCACAGGGAGCGTTCGACGATGGACGACTTCTTTGAAAAAGTCATTAAACTTGATGTAAAGTGCAGAATCTACAATGCAATATGGAAAAGTTTTTCCGGACCCATCCGAACGCTCATACATAACAAATATATCTTCGAACCATTCTGGAAGCACCATAACCACATTGAAGGATACGACGATTGGGAATGTCGGCTTGATAAATCCATCGCTAAATTCAATCAGCTTTTGAAATCACGGAATACCCCGACGATGTTGAGTATTGTCTTTGATCGTCTTTATGTGTTACGTAATCAACTTATCCATGGCGGGGCGACATGGAACAGTGGCGTTAACCGGGAACAGATACGCGATGGCGCCAGAATCATGGCTTTTCTGATGCCTTTATTCGTGGATGTAATGATGGACAATCCAGATGAAGGCTGGGGGCAACCGTTTTACCCGGTCGTGGATTAATCCGGTCGGTTCACTTCCCGTGCAACAGTGGTGCTGAGTTCATCTGCCAGCGTTTCCACCTGGGCCGAGTTTTCCCCCTCAATCATGATTCTGATTAAAGGTTCAGTTCCCGAAGGGCGAAGCACAACACGTCCATTTTTCCCCAAGGTGTTTTCCGCATCTTTAACGGCGTCTTTAACGTTTTCAATTTCGTAAGCATCAATCTTTTCTTTTGATTTTACATTCTTTATCACCTGTGGAAACTTCGTCACGTTTTTTATTAAATCGGCAAGGGGCTTGCCGGTGGTGCACATCACTTTCAGTATTTGCAGGGCGGCGATAATGCCGTCGCCTGTTGTTGACATATCCAGATTGATGATGTGTCCAGAGGTTTCGCCACCGAGGATCAAATTTTCTTTCCGTAACATTTCAACGACATAGCGATCACCGACGGCGGCGCGGAGAAAATTCAATTCCAGTTCATTAATGGCCCTTTCCAGGCCGAGGTTGCTCATGACTGTCCCTACAATCGCCCCGTTAAGCCGGTTAGCGTTAAATTGAGCGATAATATAAATGATATCGTCGCCGTCAATCTGCTTCCCTTCATGATCCACCATCAGAACGCGATCACCATCGCCATCCAGTGCAATGCCAACGTCGGCCTGGTGCTTCCTGACCAGTTCACACAGCGCGTCGGGAAAAGCAGCACCGCATTCATGGTTGATATTCAAGCCGTCCGGGGATATCGCGTAACAAATTACGTCCGCGCCCAGCTCTTCAAATACTTTCGGCGCAATCTGATAGGCGGCACCATTGGCGCAATCCAGAACAACTTTCAAATCGCTCAGATCAAGATTGCTGTTGACTTTGGACTTGCAAAATTCAATATAACGCCGGGGGGCGTCCGGGATTCGACGCGCTCTGCCCAACTCTCCCGAAGGAACAGGTTTTATCTGCATATCCAGTTCAGATTCTATTTGCAATTCGATTTCATCCGACAGCTTTGTACCATCACCGGAAAAAAATTTTATGCCATTATCATAGTAGGGATTATGCGATGCGCTGATCACGATACCGGCCTGTGCCCGGGTACTTTTGGTCAGGTAGGCAATCCCCGGGGTCGGCATGGGACCGAGCAGACGAATATCCACTCCGGCAGCCGACAAACCGGACTCCAGAGCAGATTCAAACATATACCCGGAAATGCGGGTGTCTTTTCCGATCAGTACCGGACCATTACCGTCTCTTGCCAATATCCTCCCGGCAACCCAGCCCAACCGCATGATAAAATCGGGATTAATCCTTTCGTCACCGACATTGCCACGAATACCGTCGGTACCAAAATATTTTTGGGACTTTCTTTTAATAGTTATTTCCCCGCTGTGTTCTGATTACGCCGATATCACATGACCGGCTGCTTGCCGCAAGAATCCTTGTCAGGCAGGTTTTGCTGGCGGTTCATCGGATGGTACGCTGTTGTCTTTTTTCGCTTCTGTTTTTTTTCCTTTCTTCGTTGAAGAAGGACCATCGTCATTCTCATCCCAGTTGGACGGCAAGCGTGGTATTTTGCCTGCCATAATGTCATCAATTTGGTCGGAATCAATAGTTTCGTATTTAATCAACGCCTCGGACATAAGATGCAGTTTGTCTATATTTTCCTTCAGAATTTTTTCCGAACGCTTGTAATTTCGGTCAATAATACTGCGTATCTCCTGATCAATCGTATGCGCGGTTTCATCGGAGACTGCTTTGTGGCGGGTTACTGAATGTCCCAGAAAAACTTCGCCGTCATCTTCGCTGTACGTTAGCGGACCGAGTTTTTCGGACAACCCCCATTTAGTCACCATATTACGCGCAAGTTGTGTCGCGTTTTCAATATCGTTACTGGCACCTGTGGTCACTTTTCCCTTGCCGAAAATCAATTCTTCGGCAATACGACCGCCGAACAGACTGGATAACTGGCTTTCGAGCAATTCTTTACTGTAGCTCAGACGGTCCACTTCCGGCAAAAACATCGTTACGCCCAATGCACGTCCACGCGGGATAATTGTGACTTTATACACCGGATCATGAGACGGTACCAGACGCCCGACAATGGCATGACCCGCCTCATGGTACGCAGTAAGTTTTTTCTCTTCTTCGCTCATGACCATAGAACGCCGCTCCGCACCCATCATGATCTTGTCCTTCGCACGTTCAAATTCTTCCATCTCGACTACTTTCTTGTTGGCGCGCGCAGCGAACAGCGCCGCCTCGTTGACCAAATTAGATAAATCGGCCCCGGAGAAACCGGGCGTACCACGGGCAATAATATTCGTTTTCACGTCGTCCCCCAGCGCAACCTTGCGTATGTGGACTTTCAGAATCTGTTCACGCCCGCGAATATCCGGTAAGGGTACAACGACCTGACGGTCAAAACGACCCGGTCTCAGCAATGCCGGATCAAGCACATCCGGGCGGTTAGTCGCGGCGATTACGATGACTCCTTCATTACCTTCAAAGCCATCCATCTCCACTAGTAGCTGATTCAAGGTCTGTTCGCGTTCATCATGACCCCCTCCCAGACCGGCGCCGCGATGACGACCTACTGCGTCTATTTCATCAATGAAGATAATACAGGGCGCGCTTTTCTTGGCCTGCTCAAACATATCGCGCACCCGCGAGGCACCCACGCCGACAAACATTTCAACAAAATCCGATCCGGAAATCGTGAAAAACGGCACTTTGGCCTCACCGGCGATGGCTTTCGCAAGCAAGGTTTTGCCAGTACCCGGCGAACCCACCATCAAAACGCCGGAAGGTATTTTGCCCCCCAGTTTCTGAAATTTTTTGGGATCGCGTAAAAAATCAACGAGTTCGACCACCTCTTCCTTGGCTTCTTCTACGCCCGCCACGTCATTGAAAGTGGTCTTGACCTGATCTTCACCCAAAAGACGGGCGCGGCTCTTGCCGAACGACAGGGCGCCCCGCCCGCCGCCACCCTGTATCTGGCGCATGAAATAGATCCAGATACCAACCAGTAAGAGGATTGGAAACCAGGAAATAAGTGCATGTGCCCAGAGCGGATTGCCGGGTTCCTCCCCCCTGATTTCAACGTTGTTTTCCAGCAAGGTACCAATCAACGCGTCATTACTGGTTTCAGGGCTGTAAGTGGTCAGGCGACCGATACCATCGGAAAGGCGACCGGTTATTGAATGCCCCTTAATTTCCACCGATTTGATACGACCATTTTTGATATCGGAAATAAACTGCGAATAGGACACTTCTCTTGGTCCCGCCTGGTTACCGAATTTATTAAAAACTGTCATCAATATCAGCAGGATGACTATCCACGGTAAAAGATTCTTCGCCATATTGTTCAATTCACAACCTCAAGTTAGGTTTCGTTAGTTCCAATTATAGTGCATAAGTGCTCGCCAGAATATAAAATTCACGCGAATTGTCGCGAGAGGCATCCGGCTTTCGGGCCACCACACGTTCAAAATGTCCCCGTAATAATTGCCGATATCGGCGGACGCCATCGCCTTCAAACAGTTTTACCAGAAGATGGCCGCCCGGTTTGAGCGCCTCCAGACAAAAATGATATAGCAATTCAGCCAGCGCCATGCTCCCGGCCTGGTCCGTTGACCGGATACCGCTTATATTGGGGGCCATATCGGAAATTACAAGATCGGCGCCACGTTGACCAAGCTGTTTGAGACATGCCCTCGTGGTAGCTTCTTCAGTAAAGTCGCCGGGGATAAATAATACGCCGGGGATGGTTTCCATCGGTAGCATATCAACCGCGATCACCCGCCCGGCGGCACCAACACGTTCGTGCGCGTATTGCGACCATGCCCCAGGGGCGGAGCCCAGATCAACAATATGATCGCCCGGCTTGATGAGGTTGTCCTTTTGGTCAATTTCCCGGAGTTTATAAACGGCACGCGAGCGATAATGGGACTGCCGGGCCTGCCGTATGTATTGGTCTCTATCCCTGGCGCGCAACCATTGCCTGCTACGATTCTTTTGTTTTTTCTTCATATCTCTTCATGAAATACTACCTGTGGCCAAATCATGTTCCCGGTCTTTTATATGAGAATCTAAGCTAGGATGACGCAATTTAACCCAAGTAGGGCCCATCAGAATTCTTGTTATACGAGCACCTAAACTAGCACGGCTATGCAATGAACTTGTATTATTCGTATAACGCGAATAATACCGCGTATGTAAGTAATGAGAATAGTTCACATATCTACCATTGGGCAGATAAAACATACCGTCGTAATCATACGACATTAAAAAGTAAGCATAATCACTCTCCCAGTTAATTCCAGCCTGTTGTTGTAGTCTTCGTTGTAGCCTTGCACGCCTATTTGGCGGGATAAGAATTTCAGATTTAACCCATTTACCCCTTGCAATTGCCCTTTCGCAAAAGTCTTTTTCTCTATTATCCATTTCTTTCCTCCTTGTTATCCTTGTTTAGTATTACTCAATTTATCCATCCGACTTCAAGCGAAAATGTTTATATATACTCGACGCCGAGTATTTCATATTTAACAGTACCGTTTGGCACGTTGGCATTGACAGTATCCCCTTCATTTTTACCGATCAACGCCCGCGCAACGGGGGATGTGATAGAAACCAGCCCTTCATTAATATCCGCTTCTTCCTCACCGACAATCTGGTAAGTTACTTCATCACCTGTTTCGCTGTTCAATAAATTGACCGTCGCTCCGAAAACAACCTTTCCTGCGGCATCAATCGCCGTGACATCAATGATCTGAGCCCCGGCAAGCGTTGCTTCAATGGCATTGATCCGACCTTCAACGAAACCCTGCTGTTCGCGGGCGGCGTGATATTCTGCGTTCTCGCTCAAATCTCCATGCGCCCGGGCCTCTGCAATCGCCTGAATGATACGCGGTCGTTCGACCTTTTTAAGGTTGTGCAACTGCCGCTTCAATTTTTCAGCACCTCTTATGGTGATCGGTGTTCGACTCACGTAATCATCCCCGAATGCAAATCCTGTAAACTGTTCACACTCATTTTATTTTTTTGTTTCAAAGCTTCAACCGTTGCCATAGCACCAGCCATCGTTGTCGTATAAAAGACCCGGTGTTGAAGTGCCGTCCTTCGTATTGAGTAAGAATCGGCAATCGCCTTTTTCCCCTCTGTCGTATTGATAATTAGATCAATTTCTTCGTTTTTTAATATATCTACAATATGCGGTCGTCCCTCTCTGACTTTGTTCACGCGCTGGCATGCAATCCCTGCTTCTTCCAACGCTTTGCAGGTGCCGTCTGTCGCGAACAGAACATGACCGAGTTTGACAAGCTCCGCGGCAATGATGACGGTCTGTCGTTTGTCAATATCCCTGACGCTGATGAAGGCCTTGCCGGGACAAAGAAGTTTTTCCCCCGAGGCAAGCTGCCCCTTGGCAAAAGCCTCGCCAAATGTCGCGCCAATGCCCATCACCTCTCCGGTCGATTTCATTTCCGGTCCCAGCAGAGGGTCGACATCGGGAAATTTTATAAACGGAAATACCGACTCCTTGACGCAATAATAATCGGGGACGGTGATCTCCTTAATACCTTGCGAGGCCAGGCTCTTGCCGACCATGCAGTTCGCCGCAATTTTCGCGAACGGCAAACCGATCGCTTTCGAAACAAACGGTATCGTTCTTGATGCGCGCGGATTAACTTCCAGTACAAATATATTGTCGTCTTGTATCGCAAACTGCGTATTCATTAAACCGATGACCTCCAAGGCATGAGCCATGGCCCGGACCTGATCAACCAGTTGGCACTTAATTTCTTCATCAAGACTGAATGGTGGCAGGGAACACGCGGAATCACCCGAATGCACGCCAGCCTGTTCAATATGTTCCATAATCCCGGCGATACAGACATCTTGACCGTCGGCTATGGCGTCAATTTCCACCTCGGTAGCATCACTGAGAAAGCGGTCCAGCAATACCGGCGATGAATGTGAAACCGCCACAGCCTTATCCATATAGTCTCTCAGATCATTTTCATTATGGACAATCTCCATCGCGCGACCGCCCAATACATAAGAAGGTCTGACTACCAGGGGGTAGCCGATTTCGTCCGCAAAGTGAACGGCCCGTTCAACATCGCGCACCGTCCGGTTGGGAGGCTGTTTCAGGCCAAGCTCGTCCAGTAGTTTCTGAAAACATTCCCGGTCTTCGGCGAGATTAATGGAATGCGGGCTAGTGCCGATAATGGGAACGCCGAGTCGCTCAAGATCATTCGCCAGCTTCAGCGGTGTTTGACCGCCATACTGAACAATCACGCCGTGAGGCTTTTCAACGTGAATGATCTCCAGTATGTCTTCTAGAGTCAGCGGCTCAAAATATAATCGATCTGATGTATCGTAATCGGTGGAAACGGTTTCAGGATTGCAATTTACCATAATTGTTTCATACCCGGCCTCGCGCATTGCGAACGTAGCTTGTACGCAGCAGTAATCAAACTCAATGCCCTGCCCGATGCGATTGGGTCCGCTCCCTAGGATCATGATCTTTTTCCGGTTGCTCGGCTCCGCTTCACATTCGGAATCATAGCTTGAATACAGATAGGCCGTCGTTGTTGCAAACTCGGCGGCACAGGAATCAACCCGTTTATAAACCGGCCGGATATTTTTCTCCTGTCTTAATTTTCTACATTCGTCCTCGCTGATATCCAATAACTGGGCCAGCCTGGCGTCCGAAAACCCCTTTCTTTTAAGCGCCCGCAGATGATTCTTATCAAGTGCTGCGGCACCTTCTTTTTTCAGTTTGTATTCTTCTTCAACCAGATCCTGGATTTGAACCAGAAACCATGGGTCAATACGGCTCATATCAAATACATCGTCGACAGATAAGCCATGGCGAAAGGCGTCGGCCACATACCAAAGCCGTTGTGCACGAGGCATCCGCAATTCATGTTCAATCTGCTCAAGGACATTTTCAGATGCATCACCCACAATCTCGTTCAGACCGGTGACGTCTGTTTCCATACCGCGAATCGCCTTTTGCACGGATTCCTGAAAGGTGCGCCCCATCGCCATCACCTCGCCGACCGATTTCATCTGTGTCGTTAAATGGTCATCTGCCTGCGGAAATTTTTCAAAAGTAAAACGCGGGATCTTGGTGACAATATAATCAATGCTCGGTTCAAAGGACGCCGGCATGACGCCGCCAGTAATTTCATTTTTAAGTTCGTCCAGGGTATAACCAACCGCTAGTTTCGCCGCCACTCTGGCAATGGGAAAACCGGTTGCCTTTGAGGCCAGCGCGGAGGATCGCGACACACGCGGGTTCATTTCAATCACGATCAATTCACCGTTGTCAGGATTCACTGCAAACTGCACATTTGACCCGCCAGTATCCACGCCGATCTCACACAATACTTTAATGGACGCCTCGCGCATTTGCTGATATTCCTTGTCCGTCAATGTCTGTGCTGGTGCTACGGTGATTGAATCGCCCGTATGCACGCCCATTGGATCAAGATTTTCGATAGAGCAGACAATAATGCAGTTATCCTTGTGATCCCGTACCACTTCCATTTCATATTCCTTCCAACCCAGCACAGATTGCTCAACCAGAATTTCGGATGTAGGCGACAGCTCAAGCCCGCGTTCGCAAATCGCCATGTATTCGTCATGGTTATAGGCTATCCCGCCGCCAGTGCCGCCCAGTGTGAATGAGGGGCGTATGATCACCGGAAACCCAATTTTCTTCATCTTCGACGCTTGCTCGATATTGTGAACTATCTCGGAATTCGGCGTGTTCAAGCCGATTTTTTGCATCGCCGCACGAAACTGTTCACGGTCTTCGGCTTTATCAATAGCGGCCTTTGAGGCACCGATCATCTCAACATCAAACTGTTTCAGTACACCTTGTTTGCTCAACTCCAGTGCGCAGTTCAACGCCGTCTGCCCGCCCATGGTCGGCAACAAGGCATCGGGGTGCTCCCGCTCAATGATGCGCGCCACAGTCCGCCAATGCACCGGCTCAATATAAGTGGCGTCTGCCATGCCGGGGTCGGTCATAATCGTCGCTGGATTGGAGTTTACCAGAATGACGCGATAACCTTCTTCACGCAATGCCTTGCAGGCCTGTGTCCCGGAATAATCAAACTCGCAGGCTTGGCCAATGATGATCGGGCCGGCGCCGATAATCAAAATGCTGTTAATGTCATTACGCTTGGGCACGATCGGTTTTCCGTTGTATATGCTTTGCCATCAGTTCAATAAAATGGTCGAATAGCGGGCGCATGTCGTGCGGTCCGGGGCTGGCTTCGGGATGCCCCTGAAAGCCAAACACCGGATAGTGTTTGTGACGCACGCCCTGCAAGGAGCCATCAAATAAAGAGCGATGCGTGGCTATCAGATTATCCGGCAGGGTCTCCTCATCCACCGCGAAGCCATGATTTTGGCTGGTAATCAAAACCCGACCATCGGCCAATGACTGTACGGGATGATTGGCACCATGATGCCCGAACTTCATTTTGACTGTCCGGGCTCCTAAAGCCAGCGACAATAACTGATGACCTAGACAAATCCCGAAGATCGGCAAGCCAGCACCGATCATTTTACCAACGGCCCGAATAGCATCATCACATGCTTCTGGATCGCCCGGCCCATTCGACAAAAAAACACCATCGGGATTTTCCGCCAGCGTATCCCGGACAGGCGTTTGCGCCGGAACAACCTTAACCGCGCAACCCAAGTCAACCAAGATGCGGAGAATGTTGCGTTTGATACCGAAATCATAAGCGATGACGCGAAACCGACACTCACGTGGCGGCTGATTGCTATTGGGTGGATACAGGCCACCTTCCCGCCATACATAAGGTCGTGTCGTTGTTACCTCCTGCGTCAGATTCATCCCTGCCAGACCGGCAAATGCCCGCGCTTTTTCAACAGCTTCCCCGGTATCAATATTCGCATTGGCAGTCTCTCTGGCAATTAGACACGCATTCACTGCGCCTTTTTGGCGCAGATGCCGAGCTAACCGACGTGTATCAACACCCGCAATCGCAACGGTATTATGCTGTTTCAGGTAATCGCCAAGTGTCGTCTTCGAACGCCAGTTGCTGCTGATCGGAGACAGATCACGAATCACCAAACCATCAGCGAAAATCCGTCTAGATTCCTCATCCTCCGGATTAACGCCTACATTGCCAATATGCGGATGTGTAAACGTAACAATTTGCCGGCAATAAGAGGGGTCTGTCAGAATTTCCTGGTAACCGCTAATGGCGGTATTGAAAATAACCTCCCCGACTGCATCGCCCGCTGCCCCTACAGACTCTCCGGGAAACGATGAGCCATCTTCTAGCGCCAACAACGCATTATTCCTCAAAAAACCACCCTACCTGAAAATCATAAAAAAGGAGCAACCGGTCCACCGGCCACCCCGCCAAGATCTATGAATTATACGCCCACATTGCCGTGATACAAGGGGGCGGGTATCAGGTGTGTCCCTCTGAAAGGGGGTTATGACAGGTATAAGATTTCCAATTACAGTTTCATCACATTCTGAAAAAGCCATCAGGGTTGATGCTTTTCCCGAGAATGACGGCTGAGTGCGGAATACCTCACAAGAGGTAATCATTTACGAAAATCCGCATAATCTGCGGGCAGGTGATGTTTCTCAGGTTCTTTCAGATAACCATCTGGCAACCGATGGCGGGATCATTTCCTGCGCCTTGCCACTTACGTAGATGCCGATATGACCGCCCGGAAATTCCAAGGACTGGTAGTCCTTTGAGCTAATATATTTTTCCAACGCTCTGGATGAATCAGGCGGGACCAAATGATCATCTCTGGCGAAGATATTTAATACGGGGATGTTGATATCGCTCAGATCGACAGCGCGACCGCCGATTTTGACCGTACCTTTCACCAGGCCGTTATCCTGATAAAATTTTTTAATGAATTCGCGGTAGGTTTCACCGGTCTGATCAGGACTGTCAAATATCCATTTTTCCATACGCATAAAATCCGTGAGTCTGTCCTTATCATCAAGTATGTCGATTAAGTCAATATATTTTTTTCCCACCAGCGTATAGGGTTTCAGACTAAGAAAAACCTGGTTCAGCATTTCGCCGGGGATATTGCCCAAAGTGTCAACGAGCTGGTCAATATCAATATATCTTACCATATTGCTCAGCAGATCGCCTTTGGTATGAAAATCCACCGGGGTAACTGTTGTGACCAGATTTTTTACCTTATCCTGATGCAGGGTACTGTAACATAAGCTGAAAGTTCCCCCCTGACATATTCCCAGCAGGTTCAGATTATTACGTTTGTGTTTTTCGCAGATAAAATTAACGCATCGGTCAATATAGCCATTGATGTAATCATCCAGTGTCAGATATTTGTCGGCGTCGACAGGGTAACCCCAGTCAATGAGATAGACGTCAAGGCCTTGATCCAGCAGGCCTTGTATCATTGAACGCCCATCCTGCAAATCAGCCATATAAGGGCGATTAACAAGCGCATAGACGATTAACACCGGTATCGGGTTCTGTTTTTTCGTCCTCGCCTCGAAATGATACAAAATGAGATTGTCTTCGGCATAAACAGCCTCTTTCTTGGAAACCCCGACCTTGATTTCACCAAGTTTGCTCAGAGTCCTGAGACCGCAGGCCAGTTTCATACTGAGAATATAGTCTGTTTTTGTCCAGAAAAGGCTCATTGAGTTACTCCGGCAATATGTGCTGTGTTGTTAACCATCGTGTGCCGATTGGTTTTGCGGGCTAACTATTTGTATGTACCCTTTACGCTTGGCCCAGCCCAGCCAGTCCATGGGCGGTTCACACTGCCCGGCCAATTTCCCGCGTTTCGGCGTGCTTGGCGGGTTGGCCAGCACATGCTCGCAAAATTCCTGCACTGTTTTGCCGTCAAACTTTCGCATAGTTTCCAGCCAGGCTCGTCGCGCCCCGCGCGGTTGATACGAGCCGGTGTCTCCCCACTGTATTATGTCACCTAGTGCCGTTTTGCCCGTGCTTGCCGGTCTTGATATAGGATTTTTCTCTCCGATCCCGGCTTGGATATTTTTTTCCACTTCGCCTTTAGCATCCTTCAGTTGTCGTTTAAGCTCCGCCAGTTCAAGTTGTATCGACTTGATTTGTTGACGGGTATCATGCTGGCGACGTTCAAGCGTCGTGATGGCACTTTGCGTCGGCATATTCATTGTCTTGAGAACGGTCTCCATGATTTCATGGATCTTCTTTTTAAGCGCGATCAAGGCATTGACCAAATGCCCGTACAATTCGGCATATTCATCGGTAAGCGCGTATTCAACGTAGGCTTTTTCACTGCACTCAACCCACAGACTGTAGATTTCCTGAACCGAGCTGACAGTCTTGTTCTCTTTACATTTGGCAATGATTTCCTCACGCATGATATCCAGTGCTCTGCGCCCCTGCATTGTCATCAGCACTCTGTATTCTTGATAACGGTCCTGGCAATTTATCCATAATTTTATCAACTCCTGATAGCTAGTCTGCGTTTCGCGGGAGTATCCGAGGCCGGGTATGGTCAGTAATTGTTCTACTGCCTTTCTAGTCATGGAGAAACCGGGATGATTCGACAGATTATCGAAAGACGGCACTATGTTCGTGTAAAATGACAGCATCAGCTTTAACGTCTGTTCATAGTATTTCATCAGTTCGCCCCAGCCAAAATCGCTTTTTGCCGCCGTAAATATCGACTCCATTTCCTCAAATTGCCTGTTTATGAAATCGGTAACATTGTTTTTTTTACCGTCGGAGTTGGCAATGCCTTCAAACAATTTTGAGAACTGTTGTTCAAAAAGGTAGTAGTCACGCCACTGTTTGAAGATTTTGTCAAACAGTTCCTGATTCTCGTCAATATTCAAACCGGCCGGTTTGTCCCAAGCGCCGGCCATATTAGATCGGAACAAGTCATAGGGGTTCTTTAAAAAATCAAACGGATTAAAGGGTTCTGATGAAGCGGACGGACCGCCAGCAAATGGATTGACCTGGTTAAAATCAGAAAGCGCGTCCAGATATTGCTTCTGAATATTGAACCAGTCGAATGTTTCATGCTGCGTTTTGTTTTTATCGCTCATATTGATTCTTCAACGGGGTTTCAAGTCTTTATGCATGGGGGGTAAGCCCGCACACCTATTAATAATAGTGACTCACATAACAGTGTGCATTATGTGAGTCGCCGTTAAAAGGGAAGAGAGAATTCCAGCAGGGATTAATCCTCCTTTTTGATGCCCGTGCGCTTGGTGACAGGTTTTTTAGCATCCGCCATAGCGTTTTTGATGGTGCTTTCCAGCCAGTCGATGGTTTCATCGCATGACTCGTTCAACACATCAGCAGCCTTGCGACCGAGTTCCAGTACTTTGTCACTGTATTCACCCGCATATTTAACTTCCACCGACATAACGTCCTTGTAATTGTTGGCAGCGCCCAAGGCACTGGCCAATTCAGCACCGGATTCGATGTTATAATTGACCATATCCATGTTCAATTCAGTCAATTCTTTCAAGGTCTTGCTGTTGAGCACGGTCAGCTTCTGCAACGCGGCGTAAGATGTTCTGCTGGTTTCGGCCATTTTTTCAAAAATTTTGTTTTCCATTTTTGATCTCCAATTTGTATTAAGAAAATTATCTAAAAAATTGTGCACTGCACAATATGTTATATCGTAGCATAGATGGAGAATAAAAGCATTGTCAATACTTTTTTTTATTATTTTAATAAAATAATTTATTTTTTCGGGAAAACGGATGTGTCTTGAGTCAAACCTTCTCTCCCCGAGAGGGCAAGGTTACTAATTTTATCTCATAGCGGAGGTCGTATACGCCCGCAGACCAAGAATCGTTACCGATTATTCTTTCAATCACTTGTTATTGATTGACTCTGTTGTCAATCAGCGCATTCACCACAGTCGGGTCGGCTAGAGTGCTGGTGTCGCCCAGAGTGTCCAGTTCATTGGCTGCGATCTTGCGCAGGATCCGCCGCATAATCTTTCCCGACCGCGTCTTTGGCAATCCCGGAGCCCATTGAATAATATCGGGGCAGGCAATCGGGCCAATCTCCCGACGGACATACTGAACCAGTTCCTTGCGTAGCTCTTCTGTCGGTTCCACGTTGCTCATCAGGGTGACGTAGGCATAGATCCCCTGACCTTTAATATCGTGCGGGAAACCGACAACGGCGGCTTCGGCAACCGAGTCATGTAGTACCAGCGCACTCTCAACTTCGGCAGTCCCCATGCGATGACCGGAGACATTAATCACGTCATCTATGCGACCGGTGATCCAGTAATAACCATCCTCGTCGCGACGGGCGCCGTCGCCGCTAAAATATTTGCCGGGAAACGTTTTGAGATAGGTTTCAATAAAACGATCGTGATCGCCATAGACGGTGCGCATCTGACCCGGCCAGGGCCGTTTTATACAGAGCGCACCTTCCGCTGCCCCCTGCAACTCATTTCCTTCCACATCCACCAGACAGGGTTCAACGCCGAAAAACGGAAAACTGGCAGAACCTGGTTTCAAAGCCGTCGCTCCGGGTAACGGTGTGATCAAATGACCACCGGTTTCGGTTTGCCACCAAGTATCTACAATCGGACAGCGGCCATTGCCGACGCTATGGTAATACCACTCCCAAGCTTCGGGATTGATCGGCTCCCCGACTGTCCCGAGGATGCGTAATGTGGAACGGTCGGTCCTTCGGACAAATTCATCTCCCTGTCCCATCAACATTCGGATCGCTGTCGGTGCTGTGTAGAAAGAATTGACCTTCCATTTGTCCACTACCTGCCAGAAGCGGCTGGCATCAGGGAAGGTTGGAATCCCCTCAAACATTAGTGAGATGGCGCCATTAGCCAAGGGACCGTAGATAATATAGGAGTGCCCCGTGACCCAGCCGACATCGGCAGTACACCAGTAAATATCGCCATCATGATAATCAAAGACATATTTGTTGGTCATTGCGGCATAAAGCAGATATCCGCCAGTCGTATGCAATACCCCCTTGGGTTTGCCGGTGGAGCCAGAGGTGTACAAAATAAAGAGTGGATCTTCCGCATCCATATCTTCAGCCGGACAATCGGGAGAGACCGATTCCAGCAAGCGATGGTACCAGACATCGCGTTCCTCATGCCAATGGATATCGCCGCCCGTACGTTTTACAATGATACAGCTATGCACATGGGGACAACCTTCCAAGGCTTTATCCACATTGGCTTTCAGGGGGATGGTCTTTCCCCCCCGCAGACCGTAATCGCAGGTAATTACTACCCGGCAGTCTGAGTCATTGATACGATCACGCAGGGCATCCGGCGAAAAACCGCCGAAAACAATGGAATGTATCGCGCCGATACGAGCGCACGCCAGCATGGCCACGGCCGCTTCCGGGATCATCGATAGATATAAACAGACACGGTCGCCCTTCTTGACGCCTCGTGATTTCAACGCATTGGCAAAAAGGCAAACATCCTGATGTAATTCTCTGTAGGTGATCCGCTTATCGTCTTTCGGATCATCGCCTTCCCAGATGATGGCAATCTGATCGCCGCGGGCGTCCAAATGTCTGTCCAGACAGTTGTAGGCGGCATTCAATTTACCACCGAGGAACCATTTAATATCCGCCGTGAAATAATCCCCTTTCTGTACTTTGTCCCATCGTGTTGACCAGCTTAGAAATTTCTCGGCCTGCTCTGCCCAGAAGGTGTCGGTATCGTTGAGCGAACGATCGTACATTTCCCGATACCGTTCAGAGTCTATAAAAGCGTTTTTTGATAATTCAGCGGGTACCGGATAGACTTTATCTTCAGACATAAGCTTGTTACCCTCCAATTTATTAAAGCGATGACTCAATAATAATATATCCCAAGCCAAGTTACTACGGCGTTCCATTATACCATTTATAGCCGGATTTTTTCTGTTTATAGCACTATGATATATCTGTATATCATAGCTACCCGGTAGCTTTTTATAACCGTAAAGTCGTTTTATTGCTGTATTTGGTCAATTAGCCCACACAAAAAAACAGGGCAAGGATATAATCCTGCCCTGTTTACTTGACCCAAAACAGATATTTAATTAGCGTGCGTATATCTCAACTCGTCTGTTATAGATACGACCTTCCAGCGAATCATTACTGGTAGCGGGAGAGCTTTCTCCAACGCCCACGGCATTTAACCTTGATCGGTCAATCCCCTTCAATACCAGATAGTTTACCACCGATTCAGCCCGCCGTTGCGATAGATCTATATTATAGGCATCTGAACCAGTACTGTCCGTATGACCTTCAATGCTGATCTCCTGATTGGCCCGATCTCTCAGATCACTTAATATTCCGTCAAGAATTAATTTTCCTTCCGGTTTTAAAACAGCACTTTCAAGCTCAAAGCCAATAAGCGCTTGCAGTGTTACCAATGGAAGGTTACAACCAGTGGTATCGACAATATCTCCCGATAATGTTTCCAAACATTGATCAAGGTAATCAGGTACGCCATCACCATCGCTGTCGCTGGCACAACCATTATTGTCAATTTCAACTCCCATTGGTGTTGAAGGGCAGGCATCACTACCATCTAACACACCGTCGGCATCCTGATCGTCTGGCCAAAAGTAACCCGACTGTTCCGGCTCCATCCTATCTGTTCCGGTAACGGTTTCTTCACCACAAATATGAACTCCCACTGCGCTACCAACGATGGTGCCGATGCCAGCTGCCAATGGAGTAGCAACAACGGCACCTATTACAGCACCCGTTACTGCCGTGCCCACCAAGCACTGATTATAGTGTTCCGGTGTATGCGAGGAACCTTTTTCTATTAATGCAGTACATCCCGCAAATGAGGTCCCGGCAAATAAAACAATGAATATCTTGATAAATCGCACACCAAACCCAGATCGCATATCAAACTTCCCCCACTCTAATTCACTATCTAAAGTTTATCAAAAATGAAAATATATAGATCAATGTAACGTTAAAGTGAACGTAAATAAAGAAGTATAATTGTAAATTGGCTTATTCTTTATAATTACTTATCGACGGATTTCGCATATTTATTCTTGACGTAATTATCAACGATAGCGCGAAAATCACCGGCAATATCATCGCCCTTCAACGTCATTACCTTTTGTCCGTCAATAAATACCGGCGCCGAGGGCGCTTCCCCCGTTCCCGGCAGGCTGATGCCGATGTCAGCATGTTTACTCTCGCCAGGGCCATTGACCACGCATCCCATCACGGCAAGATTCATATCTTCCACACCTGCCCCCGCGTATTTTTCCCGCCACAGCGGCATTTGGCTACGGACATAAGCCTGAATATTATTGGCCAATTTTTGGAAAACGGTACTAGTTGTACGCCCGCAACCCGGGCAAGCGGTGACTAGAGGTGTAAATGATCGAAGGCCCATCGTTTGCAACATTTCCTGCGCGACAATCACTTCCTTGGTGCGATCACCGTCCGGTTCCGGTGTCAGTGAAACCCGGATCGTATCGCCGATGCCTTCTTGCAAAAGAAGGCCCATTGCCACAGTTGACGCCACAATGCCTTTTGAACCCATCCCCGCCTCGGTCAGGCCCAAGTGCAATGCATAGTCACAACGTCGGGCCAAATCACGATAGACAGAGACAAGTGACTGTACGCCACTGACTTTGCAGGATAATACAATATGATCGTGCGCCAAACCCAATTCTTCTGCTCGCGCCGCGCTTTGTAGTGCTGACACAATCAATGCCTCACGCATCACCGCATCGGCTGTAAGGGGTTTATCCAGTTTGGCATTATCGTCCATCATCCTGGTCAAAAGTGCCTGATCGAGGCTACCCCAGTTTACGCCGATACGGATAGGCTTGCTATACTCAATGGCCTTTTCAACCATCGTGGAAAACTGCTGATCTTTATTTCTGCCGAAACCCACATTACCGGGATTAATACGATATTTTGCCAGCGCCTCGGCACACTCGGGATAATCCGTCAGCAGCTTGTGTCCGTTATAATGGAAATCGCCGATCAGAGGAACCTTGCAGCTCATAGCATCCAGCTTTTCACGAATGGCCGCAACCTGTGCTGCCGCTTCTTCCGTATTGACCGTGATCCGGACCAGCTCGGAACCTGCTGCCACCAGCTCCTGCACTTGGTTTGCCGTTTTTTCGGCATCAGTGGTATCAGTATTGGTCATAGATTGCACTACAACGGGATGATTACCGCCTACCATAACAGAACCGATCTTCACAGGAACACTGTGACGCCGCTCAAGCGGGCCAAATTTTGTGGACAATTTTATGAGATCTCCAGATATTTAATTTGGATACGGCCATTAGCGCCTGATACAGGAACGCCAGGCTGAGCCTGTTGATAATCAGCCGTGCAAGAACTCAGAGGCCCGTTAATAAACACAACTGGAACTACCAGAAAATAATGATCACAGAGCATGATCAGCAAAGAGACATATAAATAGAACTGCAAATTAAAAATGTTGTGTCAATTGGCAAAACAGTGTGATAAAGACCTAAATTAAGACCCGGATAATTTAGGTGTGTTACATAGCTCCAATGCGCGGGAAGCTTTACCCCCTTTATCCACAGTAATATTGGATTCAGACCTGTCCATTACTATCGTCGCGTCATCTTCATCACGATATTTGTGACCAAGCTGCCAATTTTTGGTATCAGCGTAGAATTCAAGCGTGGTACGCATTATTCGATTTTGCTCCTCCAGCCTTGCCACTTGTTTCTTCAATTCACTGTTGCCAAATATCACAATAATTTCCCTCCTCTACAACACTTAACGTATTCTGTTAAATATAACACTTTATTGTTGATTTTCAATTGCGAAAAAGAATATATTCAACGCCTGCGTACAATTTTGCATAAACGGGCAGAAGTTCCCCCTTTTTCAAACTGATTTCTTGACCGGAAGTACAATAATTGTAGCAAATTTTCCACTATAATCAGTTTTGAATGAATGGAGAGACGACTTATGAAATCCTTGATATTACTGTTTTACTTGGCTGTGTTTGGTGCAACGGTTGTCCACGCTACACCCTCACACGCGCTTTTTGACGCTATCCTGAAAGAGAATGTCGACCCGAATGGTGCGGTCAATTATCCTCGCATCAAAGAAGATCCGGATTTTGCCAAATATCTGGCCTATCTGGAAAAGACGGATCCGGCAACATTTGCAACTAAAGAAGAGCAACTGGCTTTCTGGATTAACGCCTACAACGCCTTGGCAATCAAGGGGATTATTGATGGCCTGAGCCCAAGAAGCGTTTTCTCCCGTATTAGCTATTTCAAGACGACCGATTATGAACTCGCCGGACGCAAGATCAACCTGTACGATCTGGAACGCGACATCCTTATCCCCTTCAATGAACCACGCATCCATTTTGCTATTGTCTGCGCCTCAACATCCTGCCCGAAACTGATTACCGAAGTCTACACCGCGGACAAACTGGAACAGCAACTGGAGGCAAGCACTATTAATTTTATTAATAACACACTTAAAAACCAGTTTGATCTGGACAAAAAAATCGCCTCCATTTCCAAGATATTCGACTGGTTCCCGGAAGACTTCGCCAAGGCTTCTGGTTCCGTGCAGAAATATCTGGCAAACTACGTCGAAGATGACGACATCTCCAGACTGCTAGCGCAGGATGGTTTCAAGGTAAAATATTTGAAGTACGACTGGTCCCTGAACGGGACACCTGTTAAATAACGACCGTTGTGGAGAACGCCATTGATGTTTCGGGGAACGTCGCGCCCTGTCTGGCCTTGAAATACACTGGAAACCTGTTGATCTCCTCTCTGGGTGAAATCCTGAATCGCTTCGACCGGGCAGCGATCACCTCCTGTTCAGATAATGCCTTCTGCAATATGATATGCAGTCGCGTTATCGGCTCCAATCTGCGTCCGTCATCCCCTTTATGGCCTTGAAGACGCCGACAAGACTCCTGGCAAGTGTCTCAACCAGAACACTCCAATTCCAAAAATCGTCAGGCGATTTGCCGCCGCGCTGTTTATAGTATTTTTCCATTCTTATGCTATGTCTGTTCATGCTGAAACACAAAAGGTCCATGAACACCGGGGCAAACTTGAACTCTATATCGGTGCGCCACCTGCCATCGTATTGAGTGGAGCAGAATTAATCCGGCTGGCGAAGCAACAGACATTATTCAAAAGACTGCCGTTCGGAGAGGTACAGTGCCTTATCGTCGTATTCAGAGTCTATGCCGATACTGAAACCATCCGGTCCGTCATCAAAGACTTCAATGCCTCCCCGCGCTGGATAAGAAGATATTGACAACACGGAAATCTACAGCGAACGGTACGGACTTTTCCATGTAAAATTCACTGCGGGCTGGCTGGGTGGCGACACAGTCGGCAAGCCGAAGCCAGAAAACATCGGTGAAGGTGGGGGGACAGAGTCGCGCATTAACTTGGATATCTCCAAGCGCCCGAAAACCGGTTAATCCCGCCAGGCGATGTCCTCGTGTCCGAGAAGCCAGCGCTTTACTTCCAGCCCGCCGGCGTAGCCGGTCAGTTCCGCTCCACTTCCCAGCACCCTGTGGCAGGGAACAACGATGGAAAAGGGATTGTGATGCATGACCTGTCCCACAGCTCTGGAAGCCCGGGGGCTACCGGCCGCTTGGGCTAGTTGAAGGTAGCTGCGGCTTTGTCCAAAGGGGATATCTTTGGCAGCCCACAGAATTTTGAGCTGAAAGAGAGTGATGCCGTCGGGCAGTTTCAACTGCAGGTCGAAATGCCGAAGCTGCCCGGCAAAATAATCATCCAGTTGACGGCAGGCTTGTCTGAGCGCGTTGTTATGCGGGGTCCGCTCCGATGGTCTGTCATCGCACCAGCTAATCCCGGTCAGAAAATCGCCGTCGGCACTAATCTGCAATTTTCTGCCCGGGCCGGTGGCAGGATAGATATGGTATTCACTTCGCCTTTTCACATTAAAATCTTCCAGAACTGCGGAAGGGGAAAAATTCACTGCCGACGATCAATATAAATCATACGACACATAGTATCTGTTGTTTTAAGTGATTTTGTTATTTTTTTCGACACGGGTTCCCCAGGCTTTCAGCCCCCGTTATTTTATCGGCAGCTTTTCAGAAAAAAGCCGTCCAAGCGGCATTGTAATAATAGTAACCCGACCTTATTGATTGACACGGCCACTATCGTTCTAAAACCTTCAAAAACCAGCCTCGGGTTGTTTTTGCCGTCGCTTTGAAATCAACGTTGGCGCATCAAATCCCATGGCTCTGGACCACGACGGCAATGGCTGGCTGCTATTGGAAGTACCGGGCAGGCCCCATACGGCTGCCTTGTCTATAGGTTTCCAGCAATGCGGGTTCAACGGGCATGTTGGCCACCCGTCGCTGAATGTTTTGGTATAGCTCCTTGCGGGCGCAACCGGTTTTGACAGCGTGGGAAATGCCCATGGCAAACAGCACGTTTGCTTGCTGACAGACCAAGGTCGGGATGTGTAAGCGCCGCCCTTTTTACGCCCCGTTCAACCACCTGACTCAGTTCAAATCCGGTTCCGAAAATGCCGGGCGGGCCGATGATCCACATCATTGCTTCATTGGTTTGATTGTCCGGATTGGGATTTCCACGCTGCCCGGCGGAAATGATCATGCCGCCGTCAAAAGGATCGGAACTCGGCCAGTGCCAGTATTCCTTGCGAGTAGCCTCCGGATCATACAAATCCGTTTTTACCAGCATTCGGGCAAGAAGCAGAACCATCTCGGAATCATCGGTCGGCTGGCCGTAATGGTATTCCATGTGCCGCCATCTGCCAGCCCCCTAACTCCATCATAGGATAGCTCAGCCGGATCTCATCCAGGAATTGAAACTCAACCAGACTTCCCGGTACCTCACCGGCAAGTTGGCCAGGCAGGCATCCCCGGGCACGATCAACATTCAAGACTGGTCTTCGGTATCTGCCGCAATAATTGGTCTCTTATTTGTTCTGTTTCGGCGCTCAGATCTACTGTAGCAAAACGAATCTCATGTCCTTGAATAAGCACCGATTCATTAAACATGCTGCCAATTGAAGGGTGCAAAAGAACCCCGGTGGCGTTGTCCGCCAGAGGATCTCCCCGCTCTTCCTGTGACCTCAAATAAGTATAGATTTGATAGATATAGCCACTGCGAAGCGTCTCGTCCTTATACCAACCTTTGGTTACTATGGAATTAAACTTGGTATCAATAATGATCCGCTTACCTGAAGTTTCATGGCTCAGGGTAATGTCTGTTCGCATTGAAGGAAAAATCTTGTCAATGCCCGAACTTTTTTGGTCTATAGCCCAGCCGATAGACTTTCCCGCTTCAACACGCCACCCTTGACCGGACAAAGTAACGTCATAAAAACCGGCAACCCCCTTTTCATAGAGTTTCCGAACCCAGGTGATTTCCCGATCCGGCAGCGACAAATATGTTGTTCCGGCAGACTCTGTGGGTAATGCCAGGTTGAACGCAAGGTGAGCGGCGGCAACCATTTTTCTGTCGATGGCATCGTGCCTTCCAAAACGGTCTATCGAAACCTCGGCGTGTCCCGGTTTTTCTCCGACCACACCCATACATCTTAAACTGTTTGCAATAGATCTACACCTGTGGGCCAAACAAGGTTTGTTGCGTTTTACCAGATTCGAAATTTTTTCCAATGCTGACCGCACGAAGCGATTGCGGGGCGTATCAACGGTCAACTTGTCAAAGCGACAAAATACCCTGCCCTGATCAAGCAGCCTGTGCCGTTCGGTCTTTAGCAAATCAATCCGGCCACGAACGCGATTCAGAGCCGCCTCGCGAGTCTGGTATCCAAAACTCAAATTTCGCTTGATTCGCTGTTCAACCTCTCTGGATAAAATTTTTGCAACCAGGTCGGGTATGTCATCCGGATTTTTCTCAACAGAGACCCGTTTATCCTTGTCAAGCTGCCGAAAGAGGTCAGAGGCATAAAGCATAAGCAACCAGAGATTCCGCACAGGAATTTTTCCTATGTAACCTGCTTTTTCAAGAGCGGGGTTGGCTTCCGGTGGTATGGCTGCGACGGCACTCATTTTTTAAAATCCCTCAAGGAGCTGTTCTCTTGCCTTCCGGGCTCTATCCGGTGAATCAAACCAATACTCATCCAGGAGAGGCCCGATTTCTGTGTCAACCACCTGGCGGAACCACTCCTGTGCGTCATTGATTGGAATACCCAATGGAGGAGTGACATAGCTGTGTCCGATGCTGAACTGCCTGCCCAAGCTGGGATCAGATGTAATTTCTGTATTCAGAGACAGGATTCTATTTTCAATTTCATCAAGTATTTCCATGGCTATTCCACATTGAGTTTGCACCCATTCCTTCCATGCTTCTCCGAATGTCGGTTTTAGATCGATAAAAGCAAATCTCCGCCGTAGCGCCAGGTCGACAAGCGCAAGTGACCTGTCAGCGATATTCATGGTACCAATCACATAAAGGTTTTCTGGAATAAAAACCCGCTCATCATCTTCACGGTGATATGCAAGCTCTAAGGCCTCATTTTGTGTTCGCTTATCAGCCTCCAACAGGGTCAACATCTCGCCAAATATTTGTGCCGGATTCCCCCGGTTGATTTCTTCAATGACAATGACGTGTCCCGTACCGGGGATCTCTCTGGCAGCTCCGATCATTTCCATAAATGGACCATTGACCAAAGTAAGTCTCCCCTCCCCGGAGGGACGCCATCCCCGGACAAAATCTTCGTATGAAAGATTAGGGTGAAACTGAACGGGTCTCACCCTGCGGTCATTTCTCTGCCCGATAAGCGCAAATGCCAGCCTTTTGGCAAGCCATGTTTTTCCGGTTCCGGGAGGGCCTTGAAGAATAAGGTTTTTCTTCGTTTGAAGTCGCTCCAGAATCCTTTCAAGCTCCAATTGTTCAATGAAACAACCCTCCGAAATGATATTATCGACTGAATATGGTTCAATTGGAGCAATCGGAACTTCTTCTTCTGGCCCCCTATTCGGCTCGTCCCTTTGAACGTCTGTATCAGTAACATTGAGGGGTACGGATGGTTTGCCCTCCCTGAAACGCCATGCGGCAAGACACAATTCAGGAAAGGAGTGAACGGGACAGGCCTCTTCCTGAAATCGTGTTTTCAATGTGTCCAGCACGGCTAAATAGTCTTTTGCATTACAACGTCTCCCGGGACCATTGCGCCCGATTTGGATATGCAGTTGATCTTCGATATACGGCCGAGACCTTCCATCAAGGGTCGGGAAATGCCATGGACGAATCCAGTACAAGCCCATTGTCAAATTCCAACCGACATAGGCTATCGGGGTTGCATTGTTATAGGCAGCAATGAAATCAGCTCTGACAGCAGCGTCGTTTGACAAGGCTATAGCCCGGGCAAATATCTCCCATAGGGCATCAATATCGCCAGGGTTTCTTGTGCGTTCAAACGCAAAGAACCATGAGTTTTGATTGTTAAGTACAGGAATTCCTTCAAATGAATCCGGTGCGACTTTTTCTACCCCCAGAAAAAGCGCCAATTGAGTGGCGATATTTTTCCTGTTCACATTGGTAATGCCACGATTGAAGATCCCCATAGCTGTAAATGGACAGATATCCTTCAGTGGGCCTGTAGAGCCATCTTGAAACTGGTCTTGCAGATTCGACAAGCCTTGAACTCTTGAAGCGATTGCATGTATTTCTTCTATGAGTTCGTCTCGCCTGTCCCGGTATTGAAGAAGCCCGTCCGCGACAGCTTCATAAAAATGAGTCCAGGGAAAATCGTGATTAGGCATAATGATATTTCTCCTTGAGTGCGTTTATTTCCTTTACACGTTATTTCAAATTTAAAAAATGCGCCATTTGTAAAATTTGCACACCTTCACCGGTTTGATGATTTTCTGCACCCGGATATATTGTATATTGGAAAATCTTCCTTGTTCGATATCTACCGTAACCGCTCGCTTTTTTTGGCAGACCTGAAAATAAAGCACTTTCGTAAACCCGGTTTTTGGGCACAATGCGGAGATAGTGTTATCAAATTTTTACAGGCAGAGTACTTTGTCATCGGTGGAGGTGGGGGTCAGTCCGCATAACAGGCAAACTATTGCGCCTGGATGCCACGCTGGCGCGGAAATGGAAGGTGTGTTGCCGTTAAGTATCTTCCATCTTTAGTTTAAGCAGCATGAATTTCAGGTTATTCGTCAGCAGATGTTGCCGCGTCTGTTGGAGTCTGTCGTCGTCGTTTTTATAAGGTCCGATACGCACGCGATAATGGACTTTTTGACCGTTAATGACAACCCGTTGGATTTTGGCGATCACCCCTATCAGTGCGAGTCTTGCCTTGATTCGATCCGCTTCACTGTATTGTTCAAACGAACCGACCTGAAAGACAAACAAAGCAGGTTCCTGTTTGGTTTGCACCATTTCTTCCTTGGCTGTTTCCCATTCGGAGATATTAATCTCCCTGTTGGGCAGGATTTTATAAAAATCAAAAGTTGGCTCAGGTGGCTGCTGGACTTTCTCGTTTTTTTCAGAGATGTTTTTCCTGTTGTCCAGCAAAGTATTGTTTGTTTCAATGGTCGTATTGTGTTCATTGAAATAAACGACCACGGCGACAAATAAACCTAATGTCAGACCGGTCATAAAAGACAGCGTATTACCAAAACGTTCCGTAAGGCGTTCCGTCAACGGTTTGGCGGGTTTTTTGTGTTTGATATTTTTGTAATCGCTAGGCATGCTACATTGTCTCCGGTGCATCTACCCCAAGAAGCGAGAGTCCGTTTTTTATCGTTTGTCCGGTGGCGTCAATCAAGGCAAGCCGCGCATTACGGACCACAGTATCTTCAAGTAAAAACTGGCAGGCATTGTAATAGGTATGAAAATCATTTGCCAGGTCCTTAAGGTAATATGCCAGTTGATGAGGTTCATATAGACGGGCACTATTTTCTATGATATCAGGATATCCGGTAAGCGTGCGTAGCAGTTTGATCTCGTGTACTTCGGTCAGTGCGGACAGATTTTTGATCGCATCCTGTCTATTATATGCGTAGCCTTGGGTCGTCATTTTTCGGAAGACGCTGCAGACACGGGCATAGGCATACTGGATATAGTAGACGGGGTTATCATTGGACTGAGACTTGGCGAGTTCCAGATCAAAATCCAGGTGCTGTTTGCTTTTACGCAGAATGTAAAAAAATCGGGCGGCGTCTTTGCCGACTTCATCCTGCAATTTCTTCAATGTGACAAATTCTCCGGAGCGGGTGGACATCTGCAGTTTTTCCTTGCCGCGATAAAGCGTGGCAAACTGTACCAGCAGTATCTCCAGTTTTTCCGGGTCAAGTGCAAGCGCCTGCATGGCGGCCTTGATCCGCATAATATAACCATGGTGATCCGCCCCCCAGATATTGATCAGTTTGTCGTAGCCACGTTCAACTTTTACCAGATGGTAGGCGATATCGGATGCAAAATAGGTAGCCCGACCGTTTGCCCGTATTAATACCCGGTCTTTCTCGTCGCCGAATTTGCGCGCGTTGAACCATGTTGCCCCGTCTTTTTCATAAACATGGCCGTTTTTATGCAAACGCTTTATGCACCGATTTATATCGTTATTGTCGCTTAATGATTGTTCCGAAAACCAGTTATCAAATTTAATACCGAATTCCTGCAAGTCTCGCTTGATGGTCGCGAGTATCGCCTCAACCCCGGCATTGAAAATCAGGTAATAGTCTTCTTTTCCCAGCGATTCGATGGCGTATTGAATCAACGCGTCTATTTTGACTTCTTCATCCTCGTCATTTGAAATGACAGGTAGCTTTCCCTGTGAGCGATTAAAACGTTCCTCATATTTGAGAGCCAGATCAGTGGCAATCTTACAGATATAATCGCCATGATAGGCGTTATCTGGAAGTTTGCGTTGCGGGTTGGAACCGTAGATATGGCCCATTATATCCACGGGGTGTGATTGATAGTGCTCCAAGTAGCGCAACCATATGCTGATCGTGAGAATATCTATCTGGCGTCCCGCGTTATTGACGTAATACTCGCAGCTAACATCGTATCCTGTCTTTTGAAGCAGGCTTTCGACTGCGGCGCCGTAAGCCGCGCCGCGGCCATGGCCAACATGCAATGGCCCGGTCGGGTTAGCCGAGACAAATTCAAGCAGAATTTTTTTATGCTGACCCTGGTTTGAACTGCCAAAGGCATCGCCTTCATCGAAAATATCCATAATGATGGATTGAAACGCGTTGGCGTTCAGAAAAAAGTTGATGAACCCGGGACCAGCAATCTCGGTTTTGCCGATAATATTGGAGACTGGCAGTTCATCAATGATTTTCTCTGCCAGCACGCGAGGATTGATCTTGGTTTCTCTGGCGAGTTGCAATGCGATATTTGAAGCGAAATCACCGTGGGCTGCATCACGGGTACTTTCTATCGAAATTGTATTTTTTGGAGCGGCAATCACTCCGGAAACTTCGAGTGCCTTAATTGATTCGGTCAGCAGTTTTTGGATATGACGTTTCAATAGCAGAATCCTTTCGAAGGATTTACAGTGGCGGATGTATTTGATGATGACGGAGAAAGTGAAAGCGCGTTACTGTACCACAGTTAATCCCAAACTCTCCCAGCTTTGCATTCCGCCACGATACCATTTTAATTTATGGGCCGGATAGCCGAAGCGTAACAGGGCCTTGATATTGGCGGGTGATTGTCCGCACCACACCCCGTTACAAAACAGTATCAGTGTTTTTGCCCCTGAAAAATCCCACAGCCCCTCAATATTAATGGCGCCGAATTCAGTTTCCAATATGTCGGCGATGCTAAAGGGGTCGGCGCCGGCCTCCGGCTTTAATAATGTCCACGGGATATTTTTTGAGCCGGGGATGGTCCCTTTGCGTACCCAATCGGTGGTGCGAGAGTCGATGATCAGTACGGATTGATCGCCATTTGAACTTTGTTTCAGGTAGTCCAGTAATTCCAGTTCTCCAATGGTTTCAACACCTTCTGCGATCGCTCCAGGCTGGATACAAAAAGGAGGACATTTTCTGGATGTGAGTGCATAACGCGGGTTGATCCGGTTTCCCGAAGATTGCTGTCTTTGAATGGTGACCGATTTACCGTTATGTACCACAGTTACTGCAGCAATATCGGGGGTGATTTTGACCTGTCTGTTTCCACTCGTAGCGAAAACGCCAACCGGGATAAAAAATAAAATAGCCAGTGTCGTAATATACGTTTTCATCTGCGTCCTCGTTGTCTACATTATATCCTGCGGATCAATGTCCAGAGACCATCTTACCTTTGATTTACCGAGTTCCAGTCCGGTCAGCCATTGATCCATATTTTTATGCAGATCATTTCTGTTCTCTGATTGAATGACCAACTGGTGACGAAAGCGGCCGCTGCGTTTTTCAACGATGGCGGGTATGGGGCCGAACAGCTCAATTTTGTTACCTGATAACTGTGTTAATTGCATGGCGGCATCTTCCAGAAAGCGTTCCGAATCATGACTATTATGCGCTTCCGCTCTCAGCAAGGCCATATAGGTAGTAGGTGGTAATGCAGAAAGCTGCCGTTCTCGCAACAAGTCGTTGGAGAAGGCCCGATAGCCTTTTTGAATTAGCGTATGGAACAAGGGATGTTCAGGGTAATGTGTCTGGATGATCACCGTGCCGGGTGCCATCCCTCTACCCGTGCGCCCGCTTACCTGCATAAGGAGTTGCGCGAGTCTTTCGCCGGCTCTGAAGTCGTTGGAAAACAGACCGCGATCTGCATCAATGATAGCCGTCAGTGTGACATCGGGGAAATGGTGTCCCTTGGATAACATCTGGGTGCCGATCAGAATATCTACTTCACCGGCGTGAACGCTTTTTAGCAGCGTTGTCAGTTTCCCCGATTTTCGCATGGTATCACGGTCTATTCGGGCGATATTGGTTTGCGGGAAGAGCGATTGCACCTGCTCTTCAATGCGTTCTGTTCCGTTTCCCAGTAACAAAAGCGCTTTATCGCATTGAGGGCAGTGCGTGATATTTTTTTTGCTACTGTTACAGTGGTGGCATTTCAGCTTGTTTGTTGTTTTATGGTAGGTATAGGGTCGTTCGCAACGCGGACATTCAGCTTTCCACGCGCAATAATGACAATACAGATGAATAGCATAACCCCGTCGATTTAAAAAAAGTAACACTTGGTGGTTATTCTTTAGGTGTGTTTTAATCTCATTCACTAGCGTTTCCGATAAGGCGCCATTCACCTTTTTCCCACGCATATCCAGCAGACGAAACTCGGGCGGTTTGGAAGCGCCTGCTCTGGTAGTGAGTCGAATATGGATATAGTGTTTCTTTTTGACGTTATACAGTGACTCAAGCGAAGGAGTCGCGGAACCGAGGATAGCCTTCAGCCCGTCACGCGCCGCACGGGTAATCAGGATATCCCGTGCGCTGTAACGGAACCCGTCCTGCTGTTTATAAGATAAGTCATGTTCTTCATCGATAATATACAAACCCGGATTGGCTAAAGGCGTCCATACGGCGGAGCGCGTGCCGACGATAATATTTGCTTCCCCTGAGCGTGCCTGTTGCCAGTAACGCAGGCGCTCGGAAGCGGACAGCGCGGAGTGTTGAACGGCAATGGCGGCATTAAACCGTTCCCCGAGACGTTGTAGTAGTTGTGGCATAAGGCCGATCTCTGGCAACAGGATTAGACACTGTCTCCCCGTCTTGATAATGGATTTTATCAAAACCATATAGACCTCGGTTTTCCCGCTACCGGTAACCCCGTCAAGCAAATAAACACTGCTCTTGTTGTCAGTTTCAAGAATTGTGTCTACCGCCCTTTTTTGTTCTCCGTTGAGTACAACGTTACTGCTATTAATTTTAGCCCGGGCAGGCTTGCTTTTAATGATTAGTGCTTTTTTTACTAGCGTCTGTAATGATCTTCCGGCACTGGCGTAAAGTTGCCTGAGTTCAGTCTCGTCAACGGGGGTGTTTTTTTTTTGCAAGTAGCCCAATATCTGTGCCTGGGCAGGTGATATTTTACCTTCTTCTGGATTTGTCTGCTTTCCTGCATCGGATAACGTCCAGTAACTTCCATCAATATTATCTAGGGCACATTGCTTTCTTAATTTGACCGGAAGAATACCGAATATGACTTCGCCGACAGGATGATGGTAATAGCAGCTTGCCCATACGATGAAATTAAGGTGTCTCTGATCGATGAGAGGTTCATGATCTATGAGGCGGTTTATCGGTTTTATTTTTTTCCGTGGGTAGTCACTTTTGGTCGCGCATGAAATAATCATGCCGGTGACATCCCCGCGCCTGCCGAAAGGGACGGAGACGCGCATACCAGGCAATGCCGTTCTTTGTTCCTGTTCTGACAGGGAATAATCGAACAGGCGGCGTAATGGTGTGGCGACAGCAACGCGGATAACGGGTTTATCAGCGGGCATTATAGCTGGCCTTTCGTCCGAATAAGCAAGCGTAGCAACTAAAATAGCTGTTCAGGAATTGAGTCTGAGACGGATTCTCGTAAAAAATCATCGGCCTGTTTTTTTCCAACAACGGATTTCGGTATATTCCCGGGTTTGAAGACTTCAAAGAGACCTTTCGGATTATCTGGACTTGTCGGTAGCCCTGTATCGGGATCAATCAATACATTGATCAGACTGTCGGGCTTGGTTACGATGGCCTCGGGTGTATCTCCAAGCGCCACCCTCATGTAGTCCACCCACATGGGTAATGCCGCCCGCGCCCCCGTTTCATTAGCGCCCATGGGCGTGAACTTATCAAAGCCGACCCAGCAGACCGTTACGATGTTGGAATTGAAACCCGAGAACCAAGTGTCATGTTGGTCATTGGTCGTCCCGGTTTTTCCAGACAAATCGCGACGGTTAAGCGCCAATGCACGTTTTCCGGTTCCGCGTCGGATGACATCACGCAGCATGGAGTTCATTATCCAGATATTTTCCGTGCTGATCACTTTTGGCGCGATATTGTCATTGGTTTCCGGTTCCAAATCATTATCTTTTTCTACTGCGATTTCTGTCGCATCATTTTCCATTACCTCGTCAATACATTTGTCACAGGCAGTGGTGGGCGAGGTTTTATACATCATTTCATGGTCATAGGTTTCAATCCGGTCAATATAATAAGGTTCAATTAAATGTCCGCCATTTGCGAACACGCTGTAGGCCCTGACGAGTTCCCACGGTGATACTTCGGCACTGCCCAGAGCAAGCGATAAATTGTTGGGTAACTGAGTGGTGCTGAAACCGAATTTTTTGAGATGTTCCAAAGTAGAAGGAAGCCCTATCAAGTGTAATAATCTGACTGACACGAGATTGACCGAATGTGTCAGGGCCTCCCTGAGCCGGATAGGCCCACGGCTTTCCCCGCTGTAGTTTTTGGGACGCCACTCATTTTTAATCCCCAAGTCGTCAAACACAATCGGGGCATCGTTAATGATCGTGGCCGCAGTTTTCCCCGCCTCAATAGCGGCGGAGTAGATAAAGGGTTTAAAGCCCGACCCAGCTTGTCTTTTCGCTTGGGTAACCCGGTTAAAATTGTTTTTATAAAAGTTAAATCCACCCGTCAATGCCAATATTGCGCCGTCAGAAGGGTCGAGCGAGATCAGTGCTCCCTCAATCTCGGGTATTTGTGACAACTTCCAGTGCCCCGTTTCTGTTTCGGTCAGGCGAATTATGTTTCCCACTTTTACGATCTCTTCGGCGGAATTGGGGGTATTCCCTCGGCGATTTTCCGTAATGTATTTTCTAGCCCATTCCAGCCCCTTCCAAGACACCTCAATTTGACCGATGCCAGAGAGATAAACATCTATTGATCTTTCACTAACCCGGGTAACCAAAGCAGGGTAAAGATTGTCAACTGCTGAAAAATCGTCTAGTAAAATGTCGAGTTCTTCAGCGGGTTTTGTCTGGTCATATTCAATATGACCTTCCGCCCCACGGTAACCGTGGCGTTCATCATAGTTAACGAGTGCCTTCTTTAAAGCCTGATTGGCCGCATGCTGATGTTGGTCTTTCACTGTCGTTGTTACGATTAATCCGTCGTTATAAATATTCTTACCGTGTTTTTCAATCAGGTTGCTCCTGACCATCTCGGCAACATAGGGAGCCTTAATTCTGATTGATGCGCTGTGTATGGAAGCGGTAACAGGTGTAGCCATCGCTGTTTTATATTCATCGTCGTTGATGTAATCAAGTGTCCGCATCCTTTGTAAAACATAATTTCTGCGTATTAACGATTTCTCCGGATTTTTGACGGGATTTATCGTAGATGGCGCTTTGGGTAAAGCGGCCAGCATCGCTAGTTGCGGTAGTGTCAATTCACCTATATCTTTGCCATAGTAAACGGTTGCCGCCGCGCCGACGCCGTAGGCGCGCTGACCGAGATAAATTTTGTTCAAGTAAAGTTCAAGGATATCGTCTTTGCTTAATTCCCGTTCGATCTTTAATGCCAGCAGTATTTCGCTTAATTTCCTGCGATATGTTTTTTCTCTGTTCAGAAAAAAATTTCTGGCGACCTGCATCGTTATCGTACTGCCCCCTTGCGCCTTTTCGCCTGTTTTCAACAACAGATATGCTGCTCTGACCAATCCCGGCCAATCAACGCCGGGATGCGTATAAAAGCGATCATCTTCTGCCGCTAGAAAAGCCTCAATCAGTTTTGGAGGAACATTATCAATGTCCAAAGGCGTGCGTCTTTTTTCGCCAAATTCGGCAATCAGGGATAAATCAGAGCTGTAAATTCTTAATGGAACTTGCATCCGGACATTTTCCAGAGTGTAAATGTCTGGCAGTGTGGGTATCACATACCATAATATGATCATCCCGGTCACCATGATTAGAAGCAACGTAGAAAGGAAAAAATTAAAGAGGAGATGTAATATTCTAATATAATAGTGACAAAGCAGGGTGACCCAATAATTTTTCTTTAATTTGTGCATTTAAATTGCAATCTTTAGTTAAAAAAGCCAAAATTTGTTGTTTTTTGCATTTTTATTGACTATGGTTCTGTGAAAGCTTGTTAAAGTATGAGTTAATAAATCAAAATGTTATATTATTTATTATGTATACAATAACAACAGCTTGTAAATTTACGATACTGAACTTGAAGGGAAGAGATTGTGTTTTCATTTAAGAAAAAAGCAGGTTCTATCTTAGGGGTAGATATTAGTGCAACTGCAATAAAATTGCTTGAGTTAAGCCGTAGCGGCAATAAATACCGCATTGAAGGCTATGCTGTAGAGGCATTGCCTCCTAATTCGGTTTCAGACAAAACAATAAACGATGTTGAGCAGGTCGGCGCGGCCATTGCCAGGGCCGTGAAAAGGGCGAATACGAAGGCCAAGAAGGCTGCTATTGCCGTCTCGGGTTCTTCTGTTATCACTAAAGTTATCAGCATGCCTGCTGGATTGTCTGATGATGATATGGAAAGCCAAATTCAGGTTGAAGCTGATCAATATATTCCTTTCCCGCTTGAAGAAGTGGTGATGGACTTCAGGGTAATTGGTCCCTCAAAAGAGGGGGGTGATAGGGTAGATGTACTGTTGGCTGCTTCACGCAATGAAATAGTCGATAATATTGTCGCGGCTATTGATGCAGGTGGTCTTGAGGCCAAGGTAGTTGATATAGAGTCTCTTGTCATTGAAAATGTCGTTAACCTGATTGCCAGCGACCCTTCCAGCGGTATTTCCACGGGTGTCACAGCCGTTGCGGACGTTGGTTTAATGGCGACAGTATTTAATGTGATAGAAGACAGGAAGACGATTTATTCTCGTGAAGAATCTTTTGGCGGTTCCCAGTTGACTCAGGATATTCAACAGCGTTATGGTTTGTCATATGAGGAAGCTGATCGCGCCAAATTGAACGATAGCAGTTTGCCCGAAAATTACAAAACAGAAGTTCTTGAATTGTTTAAACAGAATATGGCTTCACAAATAGCGCGTGCGTTGCAGTTCTTTTTTGCATCCAGTCAGGTTGCGAGTATAGACCATTTGGTTTTGGCTGGCGGTTGCGCCTCAATAGCAGGTATTGCAGAGTCGGTTCAATCGAAGCTTGGGATTCATTCTATCGTTGCAAATCCTTTTTCTGGTATGGCTATGGCATCAAGGGTTCCCGCGCAAGTTTTGATGAATAATGCGCCAGCAATGGCGACTGCCTGTGGTCTTGCTTTAAGAGGATACTCATAATGTCTGGAATCAATTTACTCCCGTGGCGGGAGGAGTTACGAAAAGAATTACAAACTCAGTTTTTTGTTACATCTGGGTTTGTTGCTCTTTTTGCGGTGGTAGTGTGGCTTTCTTTGCATTTTTATCATAAGCAGCTTCTTGAGGTTGGTAACTGGAGAATAGACTATATACAGCAACAGATTGTACTGGTTGATAAAAAAATAAAAGAAATAGAAGAGCTCGAAAAAGAAAAGCAGCGATTATTGTCTCGTATGCGCTCCATTGAAGAATTACAAGTTAACCGCCCGCTTGTTGTCAGGTTGTTTGATGAGATCGTGCTCAGTTTGCCGGAGGGGGTGACAGTTACCAATGTTGAACAAAAAGGAAACGTAGTGACTATCCAGGGTTTGGCTCAGTCTAATGCGCGTGTGTCCTCTTTTATGAGACAACTGGAATCTTCTGAGTGGTTGACAAATCCGCAACTGAAAATAATCAGGGAGTCAGATAAAGGAGGGAATAAGCCCGTAAACAGTTTTGTTTTGACTGTTAGGCAAGTGATGCAGAAAGGTGAGGAGACAGGAGACGTATGAGTATAATTGACGATATTAGTAATCTTGATCCTAGTAATCCCGGTCTTTGGCCTGTCCCTGTGCAGGTCGTTGTCTTTGTTATCTTATTTGCAGTTGTGGTTGCTATGGGCTGGCAAATAGATATCACAAAGCAGCGTGATGAGATCAGAGGATTGGAGCAGCAGGAAAAAGAACAGCTCAGCATACTTGAGGTTCGGCAGAAAAAAGCGGCAAATCTGAATATATTGAAACAGCAACTGAAGGAAATAGAGCAGTCTTTTGGTGATATGCTTAGACAATTGCCGAATGAAACGGAAGTGGCTGGTTTATTGATTGATATTTCACAAACAGGCCTTGCAGCAGGGCTTGAATTTAAGCTTTTTGAACCTAAAGGTGAGGTATTGAAGGAGTTTTATGCGGAGTTGCCGATTAATATTTCTGTTGTCGGCGGTTATCATCAGTTTGGTGATTTTGTAAGTGGCATTGCGGCTTTGCCCCGGATTGTTACCAACCATGACATAAGTATCACGACATTAGGAGAGCAGGACAGTGCTACTCCTAAGCTCACAATGAATACCGTGGCAAAAACGTATAGGGCTTTGGAAAGCGATGAAGGCAGCGAGAACCAGTGACTATGAAAACTAAAATCGGATATACGATATCATTAATTTGTTTATTAGCTGGAATACTATCGGGTTGTGTTTCGAGAAATATCAGTGATCTTGAAAATCAAATTTCCGATATAATGGCAAGGCAGGGCGGAGATATTGAACCGTTGCCAGAAGTAGATCCTTATGATGCTTATACGTATCAATCTGGAAATTTGGAAAAACGTAGTCCTTTTAAGCTTTTTTATGTCTCCGATATTTCTGGAACCAGTGGTAAAAACGGTCTTGATGTCAGTTTAACGGAAGAGATGGAACGCGAAATAAATAATCGAAATCGTGAAGAACTTGAGCAGTTTGAACTTGATAGCTTGCGTATGGTGGGTGTAATGGATAATAAGGCTAGCAACTGGGGCGTTGTTTTGGCCCCTGATGGTATAGTCCATCGCGTCAGAGTTGGGAACTATATGGGGACCAATATAGGTAAGATTATGAATATTTCTGAAGCTCGAATTGATCTTAGAGAAATTATTCAGGACAGCAATGGACGCTGGGAAGAACGGAAGGCCGCGCTCGCTCTCATTGAGGAGTAAAAAATAACTGACGATTGTGGGAGGGTATTTAGCAGATGGAGCAGGTTAAATGTATTATTTTTTATTTCATAAAGGTTAAGAGACCATGAAAATTAAATTTAAAAGATTAATTTGGTTGGTGTTTATTGTCGTTGGTTCGCATTTGATCAGCGCTGTTGCATATTCCATTTCTTTGGATGATGTCAGTTTTGTATCGCTACCTGGAGACAGGTCTCAAATCAAATTGATTTTGTCTGAGCCTCCAACGACCGAGCCTTTGGATTTTAATATTGCCAATCCTGCGAGGATTGCTATTGATCTTCCCGGTACCACACTGAATCTGGAAAATAAGTTCCAGAATATTGGTATTGGAATGGTAAATAGCTTTAATGCTGTTGAATCTGCTGGCAGAACCCGCGTGGTAATAAATCTTACTCGTTCCGTTCCGTACGATCTGGTGGTTGAAGAGAACAGTGTTGTGCTAACAATAGAATCAGATGTTGGTTCAACAGAAAGCAATGATGGGGGTGGCGCTATTGTAGCAGATAGTGGTTTTTCCCCGGAAGTCGACAGAGGTAGTTTGGAAAGCATTGATTTCCGAAGAGGTGAAGGTGGTGAAGGCAGAATAATTGTCAATCTGTCAGACTCTTCTATTCCTGTTGATATGGGATTTGAAGGTGGTAAAGTTACCGTCAACTTTATTGGGGCCCAGTTACCTGAACATCTTGACAGAAAGCTGGATGTGATCGATTTCGCGACTCCCGTAAAGGAGATTGATACCACATCCCGAGGTGATAATACCGTTATGAAGATAACGACAGTATCGCAAGATTATGATCATCTGGCTTATCAGTCTGACGACAGGTATACAATAGAGTTTAAACCTTTGACTAGCGAAGAGGTAGAAGAAAGTAGAAAGGATAAATTTACCGGTGAGCGTTTATCATTAAATTTTCAGAATATTGAAGTCAGGGCTGTATTACAATTACTTGCTGATTTTACGGGGTTTAATCTGGTTGCCAGTGATACGGTTGGTGGCAGTATTACTTTACGTCTAAAGAATGTGCCGTGGGACCAGGCGTTGGATATTATTCTCAGGAACCAGGGTCTTGCAAAACGCCAGGTTGGTAATGTTATCACGGTTGCACCAGCTGAAGAGATTGCGGCCCGGGAGCGGCTTGAACTAGAGGCCAAACGCCAGATTGAAGAGCTTGCTCCTTTAAGAACAGAATTTGTACAGGTGAATTATGCGGATGCTGAAGATATAGCCAGTCTGGTACGCACGGGGGAAAGTAATTTACTTTCCGAACGGGGAAATATCTCGGTTGATAGCAGGACTAATACCCTGATTATTCAGGATGTTTCCATTAGTTTGCAGGCCATTCGCAGTTTGATTGAAAAACTGGATATCCCCGTCAGGCAGGTACTCATTGAATCACGTATCGTTAATGCAGATGAAACCTTTATGAAGGATATCGGGGCGCGTTTTGGTTACAGCAAGGATACCGGAGGACTTGGGGGTGATGGAGGTGTCCTTATTGGCGGTGGTCAGGCTGGTTTCTACACCCCAGGTGATGATGCTCCTACAATTTTGCCTGTTGGAGATGAGGATAATTTCGAGGGCCTGATAGTTGATTTGCCTGCTAACCCGACAGATGCTTCGTCTCTGGCGCTTATAGCAGGCAAAGTCGGTTCTTATCTGTTACAGCTGGAATTGTCTGCTCTGATCGCTGAAGGCCGTGGCGAAGACATTGCCAGTCCGAGGGTTATTACGGCTAATCAGAGTGAAGCAGTTATTGAGTCCGGTGTGGAAATACCTTATCAGGAAGCCACATCAAGTGGTGCGACCAACGTCTCTTTCAAGGACGCCGTGCTCAGATTGCGTGTTACGCCGCATATTACTCCGGATGATCGAATCATCATGGACCTCAAGGTGGATCAGGATACCGTCAGTGCCACCAGGATCCTTGGTGTGCCCGCTATCAATACACGTAGTGTAACCACGCAGGTATTGGTCGATAATGGTGAAACGGTTGTTTTAGGAGGTGTGTATTCATCTTCTGATAGACTATCTGTTGATAAAACACCTTTTTTTGGTGATTTGCCCTATGTCGGGTTCTTGTTTAAAAGAACAGCTACCGATATAACGAAAAGTGAATTGTTGATATTCATCACGCCAAAAATTATTAAAGAAGGCCTTAAAATCTAAATAAAATTGCATGTCGTTTGTTGGAGGATATGTCCTTCTTAAGGAAGACATATCCTTTTTTTATGGAAGTAGAAAAGCTAATGATGACCATGATCCTGGCGATGTTGACACTTGAGTAAATCAAGCAATATATTTCTAATCGGGCCAATGGGTGTGGGGAAAACAACAATTGGCCGGCAACTGGCCAGGGCTCTGTCAAAGTCGTTTTATGACTCGGATCATGAAATAGAAAAATATACCGGCGTTAGTATTCCGCTGATCTTTGAAATTGAAGGGGAAAAGTCTTTCAGAAAACGTGAGTCCAGGATATTACAGAGACTGGTGCCACTTGATAATATCGTTTTAGCCACTGGCGGCGGTGTGGTGATAGAGGAAGGCAACAGGCAATTATTAAATGAGAATGGTTTTTTGGTTTATCTCAGATCAACACCGGAAAAAATTTACCGCAGAACGGCAGGTGACAAAAAAAGACCATTGTTGCAAAAAACAGACAAGATGGCTCAGATACGTGAGTTATTGGAAGAAAGGGAGCCGTTATATACTGGCTTGGCAGACGTGACAATTGAAACGGGGAATCTGGCAGTTAACTCGATTTTAAAAAAAATATTGAGTAAGTCTGGCAATTGAAATGAAGCAGGTCAAAGTTGAACTGGGGGAGCTTAGTTACCCGATTTGTATTGGCAATTCAATACTGTCCAACCAGACATTGATAAAGCCATTTGTTACAGATAAACAAGTACTGATAGTCAGTGACGAAACTGTGGCTCCGCTTTATTTGGACACACTGGAAAAAAATTTAATTGGTCTTGAGGTTAACACGTTCATACTGACTGCGGGCGAAAGTGCCAAAAACCTGGGTAATTTTGAGCGTATTATCGGGTGGCTTATTGAAAAAAGATACGACCGTACCTGCACGCTTATAGCGTTAGGTGGCGGCGTTGTCGGAGATTTGACAGGCTTTGTCGCTGCCTGCTATCAACGTGGAGTCGGGTTCATTCAAATTCCGACAACGTTGTTAGCCCAGGTCGATTCATCCGTTGGTGGCAAGACAGCGGTCAATCACCCCCTGGGTAAAAACATGATAGGTGCTTTTTATCAGCCGCTGATAGTCATAGCAGATACTGGCGTATTGGCGACATTGCCGACCAGGGAGCTGTCGGCAGGGCTTGCGGAAGTCATAAAATATGGTCTTATCTGCGACCGCGCCTTTTTTGACTGGCTTGAAGATAATATTGAAGCGTTGTTGAAGCGCGATGAGTCCGCGCTTACATACGCAATAGAGCGTTCGTGCATCAACAAAGCGGAAGTGGTCGCCGCCGATGAACGCGAATCCGGCTTAAGAGCGATACTCAATCTTGGGCACACCTTCGGGCATGCCATTGAAACAGCTCTATCTTACAAGGAGTGGCTACATGGTGAGGCAGTAGCCTGCGGTATGTTGATGGCGGCAGATCTATCAGTGCGTTTGGGGATATTGGATATTAGCTGCCAGGATAGAATCAGTGCCCTATTGGAAAAAGCAGCATTACCTGTCCGAATATATAAAAATGTCAGTCTGGAAAATATGTTGCACAATATGAAAATTGATAAAAAATCTAGAGGAGGATTGTTGTATTTAATTCTGTTAAAAGATATCGGGGATGCGGTGATTACCGCTGATTACAGCCAAGAGGCATTGGTTGAAACAATAAACCATTTTCTGCAATAAAGAATTAGCACCAGCGTTGAAGTACAGTTTTGTGGGAGTGCATCACCAGTGATAGCGGGACAGTGTGCTAATCGAAATTGTGGGCGATAAAATAAGAAAGGGACCTTAAGGTCCCTTTCTTATTATTAAAGGTTGGTTGTAAGTCTCACTTGTTATTAATATACATGGTGACTTCAAAACCAAAGCGAATGTCGTTGTATTCAGGTGTTTCCCATTTCATGATAAATCTCCTGTGTTTAATAAGTATGTTAACTAATAAAGCAAATCACATGCCATTTTTTTAATTATTTTTTGAAATCAACAGGTTAAATAGAATATCCCTTTTTCCAAAGGAGATGTTATCTATTGTTGGTTATTATAAACCGGGAGACTTGATTTATATTAACCAAAGTAGGAACCATCAGATTTCTTTAACTACATATTATATATTTGTTGCTCCTAATGGGTTTCTCTAAGCTGTTACGCGAGCGCAATGGCTATCAAAAACTGAAAGATGTGATACACTCTGCCGGTCTTATGTGCAAAATAGCAATGATAAAATGTCGTCGTAAAAATGTGCGCTTTTTAAAAATATCTTAGCTATATGTAAGTTGCATATCTGGACATCACTATCAAATTGTAAGTCTAGTCTACCACCTCGCAACCGTATCGATAGGCCGCTTTGAAGGTTTTTTGGACTATAACCTGCAGTCTCTAAACAGTCTGATAAATATGATCCATAGAACGCGTTTACCAAAAAGTTTGGTCGACATGGTGTTCCCCATGTGACTGGTTTTAAGTATTAGCTGTGCGCCCGGTTCTGCATCTAGGACAAATTGTGTAAGACATGACGCTACACAAGCGTAGGACGAAACAGAACAAACCGCTATGGCAATGCGTTTACTTCGATGACCATGATTTGAAATCAAAGGTAAATTTAAATAATAATGTTCGCCCCTTATAAGATGTCCGGATTAATATCAAGCCGGCAAACGTCCGTTTTGTTGACCATGGGAAGTCATAATGTGGCGAAATAATTCACAACGGGCTTTCTGGTTATTGGCTGGTCCAATGATCATCAATAATATCAGTGTAGCCTTGCTGGGGTTAGTTGATACGGCGGTCATCGGTCATCTAGATAGCGCTGTTTATCTGGGGGGCGTTGCTATCGGCGCAGTTATTTTTGATTTTCTCTATTGGGGAATGGGATTTTTGCGAATGGGAACAACAGGGATAACGGCCCAAGCACATGGGCAAAGTAACGCAAGCGAGACAGGAGCGGTACTGGTACAGTCGCTGTTGACCGGTCTTGGCATCGCGTTGCTGATTATCTTGTTGCAGAATCCGATTATTTATATTGGTACGTCCCTGATGCAGGGCAGTGAACAGGTTAGTCATTATGCTCTGATCTACTGTCAGTGGATGATTTGGGGAGCGCCAGCGGTGATGGTATTGTTTTCCGTAAGCGGCTGGTTTCTGGGTATGCAAAATGCCTTTGCAGCGTTGACGGTGGGCGTGGTAGTTAATATTGTTAATATCGTGCTAGATATTATCTTTGTCATTTATCTGAAGATGGACGTGCGGGGCGTCGCGCTAGCGTCGGTTATTGCACAGTATGCGGGTGTGTTTCTAGCAATGTTAATGATCCGGAAACAACTGCGCTACGGTAAAGTGGCGTGGTCATTCGAAAAAATAATGGATTTGAATAAACTCAAACGGTTTTGGTCACTTAACCACAATATATTTATTCGGACGGTCTGTCTTTTGCTGGTTTTTGTATTTTTTACAAGGGAGGGAGCTAGATACGGGGATTCGGTTCTTGCGGCAAACTCAATACTGATGAAATTCTATCTGTTAATGGCGATGGTACTGGATGGTTTTAATCATGCGGCAGAAACCTTGGTGGGAAAGGCCGTCGGTATAAGGAGCGAGACCCTGTTTAACAAGGCAGTTAGTCTTACTCTGAGGTGGTCGTTCTGGTTTGGTCTCGCCTTCTGTATGTTTTTCTGGGTCGGCGGTAGCTGGTTAATCAACGTCCTGACCGATATTGACACTGTCAAAGAAACTGCCAATCACTATTTGCCGTGGGTGATAGCTTTACCGCTGTTTTCCGTCTGGTGTTTTCTGCTGGATGGTATTTTTATCGGTGCCACCAGAGGCCCCGAGATGCGCAACGCGATGTTGCTCTGCACCTTCGTGTTTTTTTTACCGATCTGGTATATCTTTCGTCCTTTGGGTAATCATGGTTTATGGCTGGCGTTCACCTTTTTTATTATTATGCGGGGTGTGGTGCTTGGGGCCTATTACACTTTAATCAAAAGAAAAAACGGTTTTGTGGGGCCGTCGTCTGTTATCATTCGGAAATAATGCCTATGGGCCAATGACGGGATAATATTATGGCAAAGACTAAACAGCGACGGGAGTTCATTTCGCTTAATGTCGCGGTGTTGATAGTATCTGATACCCGCATGGAGAAAACGGATAAGTCCGGTAAATATCTAGTGGAAAGGCTGGAAAAGGAAGGACACAGGCTCTATGAAAAGCATATAGTGCGGGATGATATTTATCATATCCGCGCCGTTGTATCCGCCTGGATTGCCAATGGGGATGTACAGGTGATCCTGACGAGCGGCGGTACTGGCATTACTGGCAGAGACGGGACGCCAGAAGCCGTGCGCGTGCTCCTTGATAAGGAAATTGAGGGATTCGGGGAAATCTTCCGAGCGGTTTCCTATACGCAGATTAAAACATCAACCATACAATCACGCGCCTTGGCCGGGGTGGCCAACGGCACCTATCTTTTTTGTCTGCCCGGTTCTGCTAGTGCCTGTGCAACCGCATGGAGTGATTTGATTCGATACCAACTAGATTACCGTACGCAACCTTGTAATCTGGTTGAACTAATGCCTCGCCTGAACGAAAAATAAGGGCATTTCGGTATAGGATCCCCGGCAGAACAATAGATATCATGACAATTAAAGCTATCAGAAAAGGGCCGAAAAAAATGGCAAAATATGGCCCCTCTCTTTTAATAGGCGTATTACTGATATTTGTTTTCCCTTTGTGTGTGGTGGTGGGAGCCCCCTCCCCTGCCCATCCGGTCCAGGTAGATAAAGCGGTGATGATAGAGATTTCGCCATTCGTCTGGGTCAATGGGACAGTGATCGGTCGTTATGACGCTCGCGTTGCGGCAGAGATTGATGGCAATCTTACAGATATCCTTGATATCGGTGATCACGTTAAAGCAGGCGATGTAATCGCTCGGATTGATGACACCTCATATCGTCTTGCCTTGAATGAAGTCAAAGCGGAGATTTTACCGGTTGAGAGCATGCTTGCATTTTATCAGCGTGAAACGGCAAGACTGGAAAAACTAGCGGAGCAGAATAATGTGGCGAAAAACCGGTTGGATCAAACCCGTGCCAGCCGCGATGAGTCCATAGCCAGAATCCATGCTATCAAAGCGAGAATGGCGACCGTTCAGGATGAACTGGACAAGACTATGATTCAAGCCCCTTTTGATGGCATTGTGACCGAGCGTTTAAGCCAACCAGGTGAAAGAGTGGGGGCTGGCGATCAAGTTGTACGTTTGACCAACGTGGAACGTCTGGAGATCCAGGCACGCATTCGTCAGAATTATTTTCCCTTTATCAAGCCAAATGATGTTTTGGTAGTAAAGAGCGGTACCGAAGAAATTCAGGGGAGGGTGCGTACTGTCATTCCGGTCGGGGATGATATTTCAAGGCTGTATGAGATTCGGGTTGAGTTTAAGCAGACGGACTGGCTCGTTGGCGAGGCGGTGAAACTTGCCATACCTACTGAAAAAAAGCAGACCGTGCTTGCCGTTTCGCGTGACGCATTGGTGATCAGAAAAGACGGGCTGGTTATCTATAGAGTGAATGAACAAAACACGGCGGAGTTAATCCCTGTTAAAACAGGTATTTCCAATACCACGCATATTCAAATTATCGGTAACGTGAAAGAAAACGATAATGTGGTGGTTCGCGGCAATGAACGGTTGCAACCGGGACAAAAAGTAAATGTGATAAGTAACACCGGGCTCCCATGATTGCTACCCGTTTAAGCCTGGCAAACCCGGTTGCCTTGCTAGTCGCTGTTCTGCTTCTGCTTATATTCGGCCTGATCAGTTTTTTTCGGCTACCCGTTCAGTTAACGCCGGAACTTGAAGAACCCGAGATTACCATCACCACGAACTGGCGGGCCGCGGCGCCGAACGAGGTTGAGGCGGAAATTGTGGAACCACAGGAAGATGTTTTGAGAGGCTTGCCCGGGCTTGTGGAAATTCGCGCTCAGGCTTATGAAGGTAGGGCGGAGATCAATCTGCGCTTTGACGTTAATATGGATATGCGTCGTGCCTTGGTTGAAGTCATGAACCGACTCAATCAGGTTCCGGACTATCCCGATGACGCCGATGAGCCCTCCATATCGACAGTTGGTCAGGATGCACGCGCCATTGCCTGGTTTATCATTAAAACAGCCCCGGGGAATGACCAGCCCGTTGAAACCTACAAAGACTATGTTGAAGAAGTCGTTCAGTCCCGTTTTGAACGTATTCCCGGTGTCGCTCGTTCGGAAGTCTATGGTGGTAGTGATCGCGAATTACGCATTACCTTTGACCCTTATAAAATTGCCAGTTTTGACCTTCGGCTTGACAAAGTCATGCGATTGGTGGGGACCAGTGTTGATGTTTCTGGCGGTTTTGTAGATGTTGGAAAACGTGAATACAGTTTGCGATTTGCGGGCAAATATGGTGCGCGTGACCTAGGGGAAATGATCTTAGATTGGCGAGAAGGCAGGCCGATATACCTGCGTGATGTTGCCGTGGTAGAAGATCGTTTATCGGACAAGGATAGTTTCGTCTTGACCAAGGGGACGCTTTCCATTGCGATCAACGCGCAACGTGAAACAGGTGTGAATGTGTTACAGGTTATGTCCGGCCTGAAACAGGCGGTTGATGAACTTAATGCCGGTGCTCTGGAACGTGCCGGTTTGACGATGGAACAGGTTTATGACGAGACAGTTTATATCCATCAGTCCATTAAAATGTTGCGCAATAATCTCGGCCTGGGAATCATTCTGGCGATCTTTGTTCTGTTTTTGTTCTTGTTAAAACCGTCGGCGACTATGATTGTCGCGACTTCCATTCCTATCTGTCTGATTGCCAGTTTCAGTATGATGGATATGATCGGCACGACGTTGAACGTTATATCACTGGCTGGACTGGCGTTTGCGGTAGGCATGGTGTTAGATGCTTCCATCATCATCCTAGAAAATATAGTGCGTTTGCGTGAAAAGGGGTTGTCCCCAGAAAAGGCCTCCCGGCAGGGGACGGATCAGGTCTGGGGTGCTTTGCTTGCGTCAACTCTGACTACTGTTGCTATCTTTTTGCCGGTCGTCTTTCTTCGCGATGAAGCTGGCCAGCTTTTTTCCGACCTGGCAATTACCATTGCCACCGCTATCAGTTTTTCCCTGCTGGTAGCCATTACGATTGTCCCGACAGCAGCGCGATTGTTTCTCACAAATAGAAGATTTGTTGATCCGTATCATCATCTCTGGGAGAGGTTGTGCGGGATCATCATGAATTTGACGTGCACTCCCTTGCGTAGAAGCACATGGATTATTCTCCTTATTTCCATCCCGTTTGCAATAATATTTTTTCTAAGACCGCAGGCGGATTATTTGCCAGATGGGAATCAGAACTTGGCCTTCGCCTTTATCCTGCCGCCTCCCGGCATTAATATAAACACGCTCGAAAAAGAAATGGGCGCCATCGTCGCGGAGCGCATGCAACCTTATATTGAGGAGGTCAAAGAGCCTTATGTCCAACACTACTTTTTTGTTGCCTTTTCCCGCGGCGTATTCATGGGTGCGCGGGCGAAACACCATGAGGATGTGGATGAACTAGTTCCCCTGATCAATTCGGTTGTGCAGGGTTTTCCAGATACGCTTGCTTTTGCCAAACAATCCTCGTTATTTCGCGGTTTCGGATCAGGTCGGACAATAGATATCAATATTCAATCAAAAGATCTGCCGGCCTTGATGGATACGGCATTGCAAGCATTTTTTTCTATTATACCAATATACCCCAATACGCGGCCACAGCCCGGACTACAACTATCACAACCGGAACTCCGCCTGATCCCAAATGAAAGACGTATCACCGAAGCGGGGCTGGATCGGTCGTTCGTTGCCGCGTTCATACAGACGCTCGGTGATGGTCGTTTTATCGGAGATTATTTTGATGGTGAGGAAACGCTGGATATTATTTTACGTTCTACCCCGTGGCGGACCCCGGAAGAACTGGGTACTATCCCGGTCGTGACGGCGAATACAGGAACCTTGCCTTTAAATGAATTGGTTAATGTTACGCGCACGGCAGGGCCGGAGCAAATCCGCCGCATCAACCGCCGCAGAACGGTGACGTTGCAGGTGTCTCCGCCGCCGACCACTTCGCTTGAAGAGGCGCTGGAAATTATTCAACATGATATTGCGCCGAAGATTCTCCAGCAATTGCCTGAAGACGGCGATATCCAGTATGGTGGTACAGCTGACAAGCTAACTACCACGTTGAATAATATGGCTAGCAGCTTTTTGCTGGCGATCACAATACTTTATTTATTAATGAGTGCAATGTTCCGTTCTTTCCAGGTGAGTTTATTGGTAATGTTGGTCATTCCGCTCGCGACTTCGGGCGGGATACTGGCATTGCATATCATCAATCTGTTCACGTTTCAGCCGATGGACTTATTGACAATGATTGGTTTCATTATCCTGCTGGGACTGGTGGTGAATAATGCCATTCTGCTCGTTCATCAGGCGCGCTCTGCTGAAAGAGCGGGGGCGGATCGGACCAGTGCGGTCAAAGAGGCGATATTAATCAGATTAAGACCCATTATGATGAGCACCCTGACCAGTCTGTTCGGCATGTTGCCGTTGGCCATTATTCCAGGCGAAGGGACAGAGTTATATCGCGGTCTTGCTCTTGTAATTGTAGGAGGTATGCTGGTGAGTACATTTTTTACATTGATTTTACTGCCGAGTTTATTGCGTATCGGTGAAATGAAGAAGGTCTCAAATGTATAATGGAAATATCTTGAAAAAAATACCCGTTTTGATTTTAAGCTTGTTGGGTGTGTTGCCGGCTCAGGCCGGACAGTATGTATTTTCCGAATCGGGTGATACTCTGATCGGTCTGGTTGAAATTGTGCGGGCCAGCCAGCGTGATACATTGCTAGATATTGCACGACGGCACGGTTTTGGTTATCAGGATATCAAACTGGTAAACCCTGGAGTGAATACTTGGTTGCCCAAAGAGGGCCAGAAAGTGGTATTACCGTCGCAGTTTGTGCTTCCGGTGGCGACGAAGACGGGTATTGTGATTAATATTCCAGAGATGCGTCTTTATTATTATCTTCCAGCAAAAAAGGGACAGTTACGGGAGGTGATCACCCATCCTCTGGGTGTTGGACAAGAGGGATGGGCAACGCCTTATATGCGGACAAAAATTATTGAAAAAAAAGAGCGCCCCAGCTGGTACCCGCCCGAGTCGATCCGTAAAGAGTATGCGGAAAGGGGGACACCTTTGCCGACAAAAGTTGAGGCTGGACCTGACAACCCGCTGGGTGATTTTGCCTTGCGTCTGGGCAACCCCGAATACCTGATCCACGGGACAAACAAACCCTACGGTGTTGGTATGCGAGTCAGTCACGGATGTATACGCTTATATCCCGAAGATATTGAAGCGTTGTTTTTTCAAGTGGGGTTAAATACGCCTGTTAATATCATTAATCAGCCCTATAAAATAGGTATTAGAGATGGAGTTATCTATCTAGAGGCTCATCCGTATCTGATTGAAGACAGGGAAAAATATCAGAATAATCTTGCCAGTGTGGCTGACTTTATTCTTGAAAACGCCAAGGGGCGCAATTATGTCGTTGATTGGAATGCTGCTTATACGGCTATTGATAAACCGACCGGTCTGCCTATCGCAATCGGTATGTATCTTCTATCAAAAGAAAGCTAATCCGTAAAGACAGCTTCATTTACTCACGCCGCATTTGTCAATCAGTCGGGATCTGGGCAGGTATTCGGAATACGGTCTCGGTAAAGGTGGATTTGGTAATTTACTTCATGAAATATTCAAGCAAAAGTGCTTCGCTATTTGTGTAAATCTGCTTAATTGCCAGATTATACACCGATGCTCAGTTGAGCCAACCGCCCGTCGCCTGAATTGGCGTCAGGATATTTGTCTTGTTCACCCAAGCCGAGACAGCCATTCGTGGAACGGATTTAATGACTTCAGGCAGTTCGGTTGTTACGGTATGAGCGTTATCACCTTTATATAATGGAACCTTTTTGTAACCAAGTACCGTAAAATCATTTATTAAGCGGCGGTCATGATTCTCCCCTGCCTTGACATCGGTTTTGATATCAAAACCTAGAACCGCGATGTTTAGTATGTAGCGCGTTTTTTCTACTGCGTTGACCGGTGTATAGATTGCATCCACATTATTCATATCATTGATCTTGAGTTGCAAGCGGCCTGTTTTTCGGTTTGAGGTCGTTGGAAGTTCTCTTGCTCCGAAAAATGAACGCCATTCCTTGCCATTCAGTAAAAAGCCGGGGGTATAGACTGTTGAAATATCGTTAGAAATCGCGTACTGGCGCTGGCGCGCAGAATATTCCGGCGAAGAAAACGGGTCTTTCCAGCCGATATAATTCCAGTAATCCACGTGAAACCCAACTGGCACAAGAGATATCCATAGATCGGGATGTGATTTAAGTCGGCTCAACCAAGCATCCGCTGGTGGGCAACTGCTACAACCTTGAGAGGTATAAAGTTCAAGCAAACGTGCCTGTGTGACCGGACTGCTGATGACAATCTCAGCCTGCGGGGCTGCCGAATTCATGAAAAGAGAAAGGAAAAATAGAGATAGGCCGCGTTTAAACATTTTCGGTTACGTCGTTTAAAATCCTTTTGACTGTCAATGACAGCTTATGTTAAACGGAAACAGATGTACAGGTTTGTGTATCATTTAGAAGACAGGTAGCCCCCACGCTGACAGTCATGTTGTTTCCCAGAAAGGTGTGTTGTTGACCACTCTTTTTATGTATTTACTAGGCGCCTCCTGACTACTCCCCGTCATCAGACGCCTCTCCCCAATATATATCCATCCACAACGGTGGCCGGATAATACGATCCCGTCGTTTGACACGCTTCTCCCGAAGCGGGGACCATACTGAAATCAACCTTGCTGTTATTTATCAGGCATTTTCTATATTTTTTCCGCTCATGGGCATGATAGTCAGCAAAGTCAAGCACACAGGCGCTGCCGTCAGGCGCTTTCATCGGGTACCATCAATTCACTTCTACCTGTCCCGGATGATTTACCGTGCCTTGAACAACAGCGCATGGACATAGGATGACAACATAAATATCCAGACGCTGGTTCCGTCTCTAGTTCAGGGAGCCGGTAACGCCGAAGGGGATGAGGAAAGTCCAGATTCAATTAGCAGTTTGATGATCCTGATAAGCCTTCCGCTGTTTTTCACTAGACTGTGACATCTCCAGAAGACGCACCACGGTATCCTCGGGGTGATAGACTGCATTAACAGTGACGCTGAAACACCAGGGCTGGGAGTTAATGGCTTATCGCGCCTTCAGCGCCGAGACCGGTCTGGGAACGCACATATTGATCTTCAAAAGCCGCCGCTTCCCGCCGCGCTGATTGGGATTTATCCAGAACAGAGAACAGTGCGATGAATACAAACGCTGACGTCATTGAAAATAACGCCGGATGCTTATAGGGGAACAGTGGTTCCGCATTGCCCAGAATATCCACCCAGACTGTGGGTCCGAATATTACGCACAGCACAGCGGTAATCAGACCGATACTACCGCCGGTAAATGCGCCGCGTGTTGTCAACCTCTTCCAGTACATGGATAAAAATAGTATCGGGAAGTTAACACTAGCCGCAATTGCAAAAGCCAGACCTACCATATAGGCGACATTCTGTTTTTCAAAAATAATCCCGAGCAATATAGCGACTATCCCCAACAATATGGTAGCAAAGCGGGAGACTTTGATTTCCTCGCCTTCCAATGCCTCCCCGTGCCGAATGACGCTGGCATAGAGATCGTGCGATATGGCGGCAGCGCCGGATAAAGTCAGACCGGAAACCACGGCCAGTATCGTGGCGAAGGCAACGGCGGAAATGAAGCCGAGAAAGACTTCACCGCCAACCGCTTCGGACAGATGCACAGCCGCCATATTATTCCCGCCGAGAATATCGCCCGTGTCAGCGTCCAGGAAATCGGGATTGCCCGTTACCAGTACAATCGCGCCAAAACCGATGATGAATGTCAGCACATAAAAATAACCAATAAACCCCGTGGCATAAAAAACGGACTTTCTCGCCTCGCGCGCATCGGGCACGGTGAAGAAACGCATCAGAATATGCGGCAATCCGGCTGTGCCAAACATCAACGCCAGACCCAGCGATATGGCGGAGACAGGGTCCGAAATCAGCCCTCCTGGCGACATGATGGCGATGCCGTTTTTATGCGTTTCAACTGCTCTGGAAAATAATGTCTCAAAAGAGAATCCCATTTTGTACATTATGGCAAGCGCGATAAAACTGGCGCCGGATAGCAACAGAACAGCCTTGATGATCTGCACCCAGGTCGTCGCCAGCATACCCCCGAAGGAGACGTACAGGATCATCAATATCCCAACTATAATCACCGCAACATAGTATTCAAAACCGAATAAAACCTGTATCAATTTTCCGGCACCCACCATCTGCGCGATCAGGTAAAGCAACACTACTGCCAATGTTCCGCAGGCCGCCAGACTTCTTATTGGGAGTGGCTTCAGGCGATAACTGACCGCATCGGAGAAGGTATATTTGCCCAGATTTCGCAGACGCTCTGCCAGCAAGAACAGGATAATCGGCCATCCCGCCAGAAACCCGATGGAATAGATCAAACCGTCAAACCCGCTGGCGAATACCAGACCGGATATGCCTAGGAATGAAGCGGCGGACATGAAATCGCCAGCGATGGCCAGACCATTTTGCAAACCAGTGATGGAGCCGCCAGCGGCATAAAAATCTCTGGTGGTGTTCATCCGCCGTGCGGCCCAATACGTCACTCCCAGAGTCGCTACGATAAAGATAAAAAACATCATGATCGCGATGATATTCAAGGGTGGCCGCGATGTTTCCCCGGCAAATGCCGAGGTAGAACAGATTAAAAATAATATTCCCCAGAACAGGCGAATACGCCTAGACATCTTTGGATTGCCTGATATGGTTGATGATATTATGTATCAGGTGATCGAATTCCGTATTTGCCCGATACACATAGGCGCCGGTCAGGCAAAAACTCAGCAGGATAACGAATAACCCGGCTAATATTCCCCAAGTAATCATACGACCCTCAATCACCGGACGGGCAAAGACTTCCGGGACAAAGGCAATCACGAGGATAAAACCGAAATAGACAAGCATGGTGATGCTGGTCAGCAACCAGCTGAATCTGCGGCGCTTTCTTTCTAGGTCATGAAATTTTTGATCGGAGTAGATTAGGCGATAAAGGTATTGCATTAAATCCTCCTGGCTTCAAACAGAAATCTATTGCATAACCAATCCAAATACTTCATAAGGGCAGAGTTGATTTGACAAGCACTTTGACTATTTCGGTCGGACGTATAACACTAAACTGTGATCGACCAATTCATAACCGTGTTCTGTTGCAATCTCCTTTTGCAGACGCTCAATTTCCTCATTTTGGAACTCGATTACCGTTCCTGTTTCCAGACAAATCATGTGGTCATGATGGTCGCCGCGATCTAGTTCAAAGACGGAGTGACCGGAATCAAAATGATGTCGTATCACCAGTCTCGCCCTTTCAAACTGGGTCAATACTCGATAAACGGTTGCCAGACCTACCCTTTCATTTTGTTCAAGCAGTATCTTATAGACATCCTCTGCACTGAGATGACGTTCATCCGCCTCTTCCAGTATCTGTAATATACGCAGTCTCGGCGGGGTGGCTTTAAGACCGACTTTTTTTAAATCCCCTGCTTTCAAAGGGTATCCTCCGGCTGGATTTTTTACCTATAGTGTGATTATACTATTAAACAATAGAAGTTATTGATGAAATTGACGACAACGATTATTCTGTTTCTCTTCAATGCGAATCAATATCAATCCAATGAATAGACTGGTTATTTTACTCTGCTTTCTGTTTTTTCTCTATGCTTGCAGTTCTGCCCAGTTTCCTTATAAAATCAATATCCAGCAGGGTAATGATCTTAAGCAGGCGATGCTGGACAGACTGGAACCAGGCATGGATAAGGAACAGGTGCAATTTATTATGGGGACGCCAGCAATTCTTGACCCTTTCCATAAGGACCGTTGGGACTATATTTACAGCTTTCAGAGGGGAGACAATATCCGCGAACAACGCCATATCACACTACATTTCGAGGACGACAAGCTTATTTACATTTCGGGCGATGTCCAAGCTGCAGACAGCTGGTGATCTGACAAAGACGACATCCTCATGCAGATGACGAGCCGACCGCGAAACGCCAGATGCTATCCGTTTTTTTACGCTTTGTTTTTCGCCGTTCGTCGACGTCGCATCTCCTTGGGGTCAAGCAGTAATGGTCTGTAAATCTCTACTCTGTCCCCCGTCGCAAGAGTGTCATTCAGCGAGCGAATTTTACCAAATACACCCACCTTGTTGATTGCCAAATCAATTTCAGAATAATGCGCTAGCAGACCCGATTGCATAATCGCGGTTTCGATGGTACATCCCTTCTTGACTTCAAGTTCAATGATACTCTGGTTGTCGGGCGTAATATAAATGATCTCAATATTGACCGTCGTTTTATCTTCCATAAACAAATTGGGCCCGTTCAATAAACGCATCTATCAGTGAATCCGTGATTTTTTGAAACGGCCTTCCCAAGGCCTGCTGAAGCAGTTTGTTTTTAAACTCAAACTGCATTTCCAGCCGTACCGAACAGCCGCCATGGTCGTTATCCTTGAATCGCCAGCAACCCTTTAATGCCTTGAACGGCCCTTTAACGAGCGTTATATAAATTGCCGTGTCCTTTTGCATCGTGTTGGATGTCGTGAATTGCTGTTTAATACCGCCAACAGCAACAGATATTGAGGCCGTCAACGTATCATCGCCTCTGGCAGTGATAGTCGAAGCCGTACACCAAGGTAGAAACTGAGGATAGGATTCAATATCGTTCACCAGCGCGAACATTTGCCCAGCACTGTATGCCTCAATATCAGCTTGTTTATTGACTCTAATCAAAACGGCTCCGCGAAACCAACCAGCCTAGAATAAACCAAGTGCATTCAGTAAAATGGTGACCACACCCAAAGGAGCAACGTAGCGAAGCGCATAACGCCAGCATCGATAAACCCAACCGTCTGCCAGCCCCAACTCATCCATCGTTGAACGTTTGGACATTAACCAAGCTGCAAATATTGAAATCAACAAACCACCTATAGGTAACATGATACTTGATGCCAAAATATCGAAAATATCAAAGAATCCGTTCTCTTTCGTCTGACCGGCAAAATTGAAAGAAAACGCCCAATGATTAAATGATAACACCGTCACCACACCCAGCATCCAAACAAGCCCCCCAGTTATAGCCGTCGCCCTGACCCGAGTCATATCATGGCTTTCCACCAACCAAGACACCGCCGGTTCCAGCAATGAGATGGCAGAAGTCCACGCGGCCAACATGAGCAGGATAAAAAACAGAGTGCCGAAAAAATTGCCAAACGGCATCTGCCCGAATGCGATGGGCAAAGTCATGAAGATTAGTCCAAAGCCGCCGGCAGGGTCCAGACCGTAACTGAATACGATTGGAAAGATGACTATGCCGGCCAGCAACGCCACGGTGGTATCTGCTATGGCAATCGTGAGGCAGTTAACACTGATGGACGATCTATCGGACAGATAGGAACCATAAATCATGATTGCGCCCATGCCGAGACTTAGCGTAAAGAATGCATGGCTCAATGCTGGCAAAAGCATGCTGTCAAGGAAACTCTTGTCGGCAATCTGCGCCGTATCAATCACAAACAGATAACGAATACCCTCCATAAACTTGTCGGTACTCATAGCGTAACCGACCAGGATCAAAAGCAGGATAAACAAGGCGGGCATTAAAAACCGGACAGCCTTTTCCAGACCGCTTTTCACCCCGCGGGAAATAACAATGATCGTCATCAGGATGAACAGGGTATGCCAGACGAGTAGCTTTTCTGGATCGGAAATCAATTCGCTGAATACTTGTGTGGTATATGCTGCCTCACTACCCTCAAATACCCCCGCACTTGTCCTGAATATATAAGCAATTGTCAAACCGGCAATTACACTGTAGTAGGAAAGAATGATAAACCCGGCAATGACACCCATCCAGCCAAGAAACCGCCAGGCGTGGCTCAAACCTTCTTCGGATGCCAGGGTCGCCATGGTATTAATCGGACTTTGGCGTCCCCGACGACCCAGTAATACCTCTGCCATCAGGATAGGAATACCGACAAGAAATATGCAAACCAGATAAACAAATACAAAGGCGGCGCCGCCGTTTTCACCAGCATGATAGGGAAAGCGCCAGATGTTCCCAAGCCCCACTGCAGAGCCGGTTGCGGCAAGGATAAATGCCCAGCGGGATGACCATTGACCATGAATGGAAAAACGTTTTGTTGACATAAACCTTTATCCTGCTACTTGGTTATTGATTTTATGTAGGAGTTAACCGGTTCAAAAAGCTATGATGATTATAAAGGATTTAAAAAGGGGCCTATATAAAATTCTATCAAAGTGTTTCTTTATCTAATTTTAAGCAGATCGGGCAGGAAGTAAGCTGGATTGTCCCTAATGGTTCTGTCTTTCTTTAACGATTTCGTTATAGTCTGGTTACAGTAGCCTGCGGGAGTGCAGGCTACGGTCTCATCTACAGAGATATTATTATTCTCAAAATCCTTGACTATTTCCTGCTGTTTACCCTGATTGAAACAGTGGAAATGGGTGGATACTGTAAGTACAAGCATTGCTCGTTCTTGCCGATAAATTTATGAACTGCCTGCAACTCAGCACGGCTTTTTTGGTGTCAAGGGTATCTTTAGCTTTACTAATATGCCTATGATAAAGTCTGGTTCCTCGCCTAGAAAGTCCATCAATTGATATTTCTTCACATCCTGTTTGCTTAGCGAATGTCCCTCGCACGCTTGTGGCACATTTTACCACCGATAGACGTTTCACTCTCTTCTATCACAACTAGGCAAGTCGCCGGTCTGTTCAAGCATTTTTCGTAAATGCTTGTGGCAATCTGTGTATTGCGGGATACCAGCTTTTCGTTCTTTACCCGGCTTATGCTGATTCTGCCAAAATGCGGAAAAAGCGGCTCGCTTTCCTGCGGTGCAGAACCTCTATATGTTCCCGTTTGGCTTGCTTTTCTGGGAAAGCGCCACCATAGATTGATACCGATCCAAACTTTCTCGCCTGACGTTGTCTAGTATTACACATCACAGGTTTATAAAAGTCTGGTGGACAGAATTATATTGGTATCGGGCGACGCCGATTCTGTGCCGGCCACGAAACTGGCACGAAGGTCCGTTCGTATCTTAAAGAAAGTGCCGGTTTTATTTGATCTTCGCTTCCTTGTAAAGGACATGTTTGCGGATAACCGGATCAAATTTTTTAATTTCCATTTTGTCCGGTTTGGTGCGTTTGTTCTTGGTGGTGGTGTAATAATGCCCCGTATTTGCCGAGGAGACGAGCTTTATTTTTTCGCGCATGGCGATTCTCCGTTAAATATTCTCGCCGCGGGCACGCATATCCGCGAGCGCTTTATTAATGCCATTTTTATCGATCATGCGTAGACCCTGTTTACTGACGCGCAATCGTACCCAGCGATTTTCGCTTTCTACCCAGAATCGTCTGTATTGTAAATTGGGTAAAAAACGGCGTTTCGTTTTGTTATTGGCATGGGAGACATTGTTTCCTACCATTGGTTTTTTACCTGTTATCTGACATACCCGCGACATAATTTTCTCGCCAATGTTTACAAAATAGAGCAAAAGATAATGAAAGAGAGCGAATTCTAACCGTATTTAATATGGCATGCAAGGGAAGCATCCATTTTTTATTCGCTGGTCGTCCGACTTCGGGAAAGGCATCATAGTAATCCCTTTTCGGCAAAGGAGGTAGTCTTTTTGTTACCGATGATGACATGATCAAGCACTCGGACATCAATCAGAGCAAGGGCCTTTTTCAGTTCTTTTGTCAATATAATGTCGGCCCGGCTCGGTTCTGCAATACCGGAAGGATGATTATGGGAAAAGATAACAGCGGCGGCGTTATGTTTTATGGCCATGCGGATGATTTCTCTTGCGTATACATGAGCAGTGTCAATGGTACCAAAAAAGAGTTTGTTAAAACTGATTAGACGGTGATGGTTATCAAGGTATAAACAAGCGAATACTTCATGCGGGTAGGAACGCAGTTTCATGCTTAAATATCCCGCCGTTTGTTCCGGGTTGCTGAATGTTTCGCCAGTTTCCAGTCCAGATTGAAGATAGCGGCGGCCGAGTTCAAGTGCAGCTTGAATCTGGGCATATTTGGCTTCTCCCAAGCCCTTTGTCTGGCAGAATTCATTTTTATCAAGGTCAACGATTTGTCGCAATCCTTTGAATTTTCCCAATAGTCTCCGTGCCAGATCGAGTGCAGAGGTACCTTTGCGGCCAGTTCTGAGAAAAATGCATAATATTTCTGCATCCGATAACGCCTCTGGTCCTTTTTCAAGCAGTTTTTCTCTGGGCCGTTCATTGACAGGCCAATTTGAGATAGTCATTTGTAACACTCCCTGTTAATTATGATTAAAATATATTTTTTAATAATGGCTATATCTCATTATCAGTGCCCGCCTATGATAAGGTAAAATGACATAAGATGTACCGACTGATCGACAATAAACATATTCTGCTTGGTGTCACCGGTGGCATCGCCGCCTATAAATCGGCGACATTAATACGTTTATTGCGCCGCCATGGTGCAGAAGTGCGTGTTGTCATGACACCCAACGCGACCAAATTTATTACACCATTAACGTTACAGGCGCTTTCGGGGAATCCGGTGCATGTCGAATTGATGGGGGTAACGTCGGAATCGGCTATGGTCCATATTGATTTAGCCCGCTGGGCGGATTTGGTCATCGTTGCACCGGCCAGTGCCGGCTTTATTGCCCGCTACGCGCATGGTTTTGCCGATGACCTTCCGGGGTCGATATGTCTGGCAACAATGTCCCCGGTCATGATCGCCCCAGCGATGAACAGACAAATGTGGTTGAATCCAGCGACTCAGGAAAATCTGCGAAGGGTAAAGGCATTTGGTGTCCGTATTCTGGGTCCCGCCGAAGGGGATCAGGCCTGCGGTGAAAATGGCCCTGGCCGTATGCTGGAGCCTGAGGAACTTGCCGAGCGGGTGGTTGAGTCTTTTCAACCGTACAGCCTTGCGGGCATCCGTTTAATGGTCACCGCAGGTCCTACGCGTGAAGCCATTGACCCGGTACGTTTTATCAGTAATCGAAGTTCGGGCCATATGGGCTATGCCATTGCCGAGGTTGCCTCTGAGGCGGGTGCCGATGTGTCGGTCATTTCCGGACCGGTCAAACTGCCCCTCCCGGAAAGGGTTAAAATAACCCGGGTCGTCTCCGCAGAAGAGATGTATGAAAGCGTGATGCGTCAAATTGACGGAATTGATATTTTTATCGCAACGGCAGCGGTGGCGGATTACCGGCCACAGTCGACATCCAGAGGAAAGATAAAAAAGCAGGCGCCCCGGCTTGAACTCACACTGGTTAAAAACCCAGATATTTTGGGGGCGGTGGCGGCGCTTGATAGAACCCCCTTCACTGTCGGTTTTGCGGCTGAAACGGAAAACCTTGAGGCAAACGCCAGGATTAAACTGGATGAGAAAAAGCTGGACATGATCGTAGCCAATAAGGTCGGTGAAGGTCTCGGGTTTGAAACAAGCATTAATGCTCTGACCATTATCTGGAAGGACGGGCAAAAACGGCTGGCAGAAGCGCCAAAAGGAAAACTGGCAAGAGACCTGATACGCTTCGTCGCTGATCGCTATCATGCAAAGCGAACCAGTTACATTCACTAGATGGTTGTCTCAATGGTTTACTTCTATCGTCAGATAATTCAATTCGGGCTGGTCTGACCGAAGGAGGTATTTATCATGAAAAGCAAAATCCATCTTATCGCTGCGATTACTGGCACGCTGTGCATTAGCGTGTTTTTTATTTCTACGGTGCTGGTGGAGTTGTTTGGTTCGGCGGAAGCTATCAAAACGGTGAAATCGCTGATTGTCAGCCCCGGATTATTTATTCTGGTGCCGGCCATGGCATTGACGGGCATCACAGGTACCATGCTGGGTAAAGGCCGAACCGCCGGGCTGGTGGGGGCGAAGCGCAAGCGTATGCCATTCATCGCCGCCAATGGTTTGTTGATTCTGGTGCCTTCGGCGATTTTCCTGGATCAATGGGCATCCGTGTATCACTTCGGCACGGCGTTTTTTGCCGTGCAGGGGTTAGAACTGGTGATGGGTTCAGTAAACCTGACACTGATGGGGCTGAATATGCGCGATGGGTTGAAGATGAAAGGCAGGTTTCGGCGAGGACGAGGCAGCGCTGAAGGGTGAAGGGTTGATCGGGCGGATCAGTCGGGTCAGCCAGACCGGGCGGTTCACGAAGGAGTGTATTAACAGGGCAGTTTGTCTGTCGCCAAAAATATGCTGGCATAAAATGTAGTGGCGATTGTTCAAGGGAAACTGGTCAAATCCCGGGACATATCTGTCAACGAATGAAACATTGGTGGCCGTTGCCGTCGCGAATCAGTCTCATTTTGATAAGGCCTTGAAGTTGGGCTATTTCTGCTTTGGTACCTATGTTTTTGGTGAAACCTCAATTCCATCGCTCAGAGGCCCCGTTGAACAGACTTAAAAGGGCGGAATGGATAGGCAATACTAATCTGGGAGGGCATTTATTCGAAACATCGGAAGAACATATTGTCTCGGTGGAACATATCAATAATGGTGCATTTAAATGAATCGTGTAGCTTTAATATCATTGTACTGGAAAGATTGTTTGCAGGTTATTGGTTTGGTGGGGGGTATATGGACTTAGTTCAACGTGCTAATGGGAGAAGTTTGGTTTTGACTGAGAATAGGGAACCCCGAGTATGCGGCAGAAGAGGAGCTGGACTTAATGTTGATGATACGTGTCGGAAAGTCGCTTATTAGTCGGGCCAACGTGATATCGTTTCAGTAGTCCGGTCAAGTTTCTACGGTTTTTTGATTATTCCTGTTGCAATTATTATTGCGCTTTTGGTGGCTATTTTTCTTGTGCTGATTAAACTGAAGCGTATTCTGGCAGAGACGGAAGATAAAGATGGTTATATAAGCTATGAAGGTACCATCAAGGCGATACCGCCTACCCTTCTAGCCTGCAATGGTTTTAGAGAATAAAGGCTCGGAGGAGGGCAAAGTCGATGAAAAATAATACCGCAATACCACAACCTGATATTGCTTCGGTCATTTTTCGCGCATATGACATAAGGGGCATCGTCGGCGAGATGTTAAATGAAGATGTTATTTATGAAATTGCCCGGGCAGTCGGCACCAAGGCAAATGCGCTTGACCAGCAATGTATCATCGTTGGACGTGATGGTCGAAACTCAAGCGCTGGATTGCTTGGGAGCTTAATCAAAGGTTTACTTGATACGGGCAGGGACGTTATTGATATCGGGCTAGTCCCGACGCCGGTATTATATTTTGCTACCCACCATTTACAAACGGGTAATGGTATTATGGTAACGGGTAGTCATAATGCCCCCGAGTATAATGGCCTGAAAATCATGCTGGCGGGTAACTGCCTGAGTGGTGATGAAATCAAGGCGATTCAAACCATGATTGGTACCGATGCGCTAGTTTCGGGACGAGGTAATCTGAGTCACGTTGACATGGAGGAGGATTATATTCAGCGTATTTGCGAGGATATGCCGTCCGTGCGGGGTCACCCGTTAAAGATCGTTGTTGACTGCGGTAATGGGGCGGCAGGCATCATCGCACCCCGGCTAATCAGAGCCATGGGACATGATGTGGTTGAGATATACTGTGATATTGACGGTGATTTCCCCGGTCATCATCCCGACCCCAGCCAACCAGAGAACCTGCAGGATCTTATCGCAAAAGTGAAAGCGGAAGGCGCCGATATCGGTTTTGCATTTGATGGCGATGGTGATCGCCTCGGATTGGTTGATGCGAAAGGTAATATTATTTGGCCCGACCGGCAACTTATGTTGTTGTGCAGGGATGTCCTGGCGAGAAACCCGGGGGCACAGATCATATTTGATGTGAAATGCAGTCGCCACTTGGAATCAATTATAGAGATTAATGGCGGACGGCCATTGATGTGGAAGACAGGCCATTCTTTTATCAAGAACAAAATGAAAGAGGTGAATGCACCACTCGCTGGCGAGATGAGCGGCCATATGTTTTTCAAGGAGCGCTGGTACGGTTTTGATGACGCTTTATATACCGCTGCCCGGTTTATTGAGATTTTTACTAGCGTACAGGCCACGCCAACGGAATTGTTTATGGGCTTGCCGGCAGGGGTCTCCACGCCAGAACTCCGCCTGCCTTTGGCAGAAGCCGAGCATCACGATTTTATGGAAAAATTAACTGAAAAGCTGCTGGTGGCCGGTTCCAGATTAATCAGTATTGATGGTCTCCGTATTGAGTACAGTGATGGTTGGGGTTTAGCCAGACCTTCCAACACCTCGCCCTGTATCGTCATGCGTTTTGAAGGAGAAAGTAAAACCTCGCTTAAGCGTATCCAATCCCAGTTTCGCACTGCCATAAAAGAAGTCAAGGCAGATGCGGAAATACCATTTTAATTATGATAGCAATGGACATTTTATCTTGAGTATAAACGAGGAAAGCAATGACAAAAAAAGCCAAAGGGTCTGTCTATATTGCTGAAGTTTTGACGGAAGCATTACCGTACATAAAGCGTTTTAGACACACAACCATGGTGATCAAATATGGTGGCAACGCCATGTCTGAACAGCAGTTGAAGTCGGGCTTCGCCCGCGATATCACGCTGATGAAACTGGTAGGTATGAGCCCGGTACTGGTGCATGGTGGCGGTCCGCAGATCGAGATACTTTTGGAGCGTCTTGGCAAAAAAACAGCCTTTATTGAAGGCATGCGCGTGACCGACAGTGAAACCATGGACGTTGTTGAAATGGTTCTGGGTGGTTTGGTGAATAAGGAAATCGTAAATCTTATCAATCAGCATGGGGGCAACGCGGTTGGTTTAAGTGGCAAGGACGGCATGCTCATTCGTGCCAGGAAGATGGTGTTCAAACACGATGAGCAGGCATCGGTACCATTTGCCGATATTGGCCATGTCGGCGAAGTTGAAAGTATCAATACCGCCATTATTGAAATAATGATAAAAGAAAACTTTATTCCCGTGATTGCTCCAATCGGCGTTGATGAAAACGGTCAGTCTTATAATATCAATGCTGATCTGGTCGCTGGAAAGCTGGCGGAAGTCTTGCAGGCGGAAAAGCTGATTATGCTGACCAATACACCCGGTTTGCTGAACGCGGATGGTAATGTACTGACCGGCTTGTCCGTGGAGGAAATAGACGAACTTGTCGAACAAGGCGTCATACATGGCGGTATGTTACCAAAGATACGTTCGGTATTGTCTGCGGTTAATTCCGGGGTGAAATCGGCTCATATCATTGACGGTCGCATCCCTCATGCTGTATTGCTGGAAATATTTACGGATGTTGGTGTGGGAACATTGATTCAGAAACATAAAGTGGATGGCGGCAAGTAATAAGAGATGATTGCTCTGACACCAAGTCAAACAGACGACAATAGTGAATAAGGGCCTGCACATCATGCCCGCTGGCCTGTCCGAAGTTGCTCCGTTCCATCATTTTTCCAGAAGGCAAAAATGTTTGAGCCCTGATTGATGAGGAACATTCCGTATTTGGCTTGATTAATCAGACCATCGGGAATGCGCCTGTCGTCATCAGCCACCATACAGTAATTGTCCAGCTTATATTGGGTTTTGCGGAGAAAACCCGGGAATTATGCACATATTGAACAGCAATGTTTTGCTAGACGAGAACGTACAGCTACAAATACGCGCCGTGCCATTTTTTAGATGGTTTGAAATACAGTTACATCAGATTTTGCGGGAGGTAAATCTGGTTGAAGGATATAGGGTGTTCAATAATTAGACAACATGGAAGGCAGATGCCTGTTTTCGTGTACAACTCGTTAGTTTGAGGGAAAATAATAGTTTGGTCAGCAGGCAGGGTTGTTCACATAGCCTTATTGGATACCTTTTAATTCTTTAAAGCGCTTGATAGACGCTGTGAGCGTTTCTTTAATATTCTGCTGCTCTTGGCGTTTTTGGGTTATAAAATCGTTATTTTTTTTCATTTGTTGTTTTAAAGATTTAATATTATTAAGAAAATTTTCTGGTGGGAGTTTACCTTCCCTTTCCAGTTCAGCGGCTCTTTCAGTATAATCATCAAGATCAGACTGGAGTTTCTTATTACGTTCTTGTGTGAGTTTTATCGTTCCTTCCAATGCCAAAACACGGTCATCACGCACACGTTCTATGTCATTAACAGAGCTGAAAGTCTTCAGCAGGGCATCATCCATGGTTTTTTGTTTCTCCTCCCGCTCTTTTCGTTCCGCTTCCAGTCGGGCGAGGCGATCTTTTTCCTCCATTTCTTCCTCTGTTTTAATACGTTCTTTTCTATTGCTTACCCAATTGCCCTCACTGATTTCCTGATAACCTTTTTGCACGTATTGAGGCGGGACCGCATTACCGCACTCTTTGATCCCTTCATTGTTTACCCAGCACTTTATTAGTGCCTGAACGTTCCTTGGCGATGTTAACGCACTTGATGCCAATAAAATCAGTAGCGCACTGAATACAGTTCTCATCTTTGACCCTATAATAACAATCATTCGTTTAACTCAGTATAACACGGTTGATTTTCTTATATTATACGTAATTCTAAGCGCCATATTTTGCTATATAGTTGTAAATTGAATCAAGTTGTGAGGACATTTTCTCCTTTTTTGATAGGTAGGCAACGATTTCATCTAGTTTAATGATGCTCGTGACTTTTATTCCATGAGTTCGTTCAACCTCTTGCAAGGCGGAATGTTTCCCCCTTCCGCGTTCTTGGCGATCCAGAGCGATCGTGGTTGCGACGGCACTGGCACCGTTTTCCCGAATGATATCAATGGCTTCTCTGATTGAAATCCCTGCCGAAATAACATCGTCAACGATTAATATCCTGCCGTTGATTTCGGCACCGAATGTCATCCCTCTCTCTCCGTGGTCCTTTCGCTCTTTTCGATCGAAACAAAAAGGGTAGTTTTTCCTGTAGCGCTGTTGAAAGGCGATGGCAAGGGCTGATACCAATGGTATTCCCTTATACGCCGGACCATAGATCATGTCAAAATCAATCTCAGCATGTTCAATAGCCGCTGCGTAAAACTCGCCCAGTGCCAGCAGGCTTTTGCCATCATTAAACAGGCCGGTATCGAAAAAATAAGGGCTGATACGGTTGGATTTAAGCCGGAATTCCCCAAAACGTAGTACCTGCTTTTCAATGGCAAACTCAATAAATGCTTTCTGGTATGGCTGCATAACTTTTGCCTCTCTGGATAACTAATGATCTGTTTACCATTATGATACAGTGTAAAGCAATATGACGAGGATAATTACGCTTAATGTTAATGGCATACGCTCGGCGTATAAAAAAGGTTTTTTTGACTGGCTAACGCAACAAAAGGCGGATATTGTATGCCTGCAGGAAACCAAAGCGCAGGTTGGTCAACTGCATGATGGAATCCTTAAGCCTGCCGGTTTCCATGTCTGTTTCAATGATGCTTTGAAGAAAGGCTATAGTGGTGTCGCCATCTACAGCAGGAAAAAACCCAGCAGTACCGTCCGTGAACTGGGCTGGCCGGAGGCGGATGACGAAGGCCGTTATCTGCAAATTGATTTTACTGGTTTGAGCGTTGTTTCTCTGTACCTGCCGTCTGGTTCTTCCGGCAAAGAACGACAGGCGATCAAATTTGATTTTCTCGATCGTTTTATGCCTTTGTTAGAAAAAATGCGTCGGCGACGGCGGCAATATATTATTTGCGGCGACTGGAATATTGCACATAAAAAGATCGATATCAAAAACTGGAGAGGAAACCTGAAAAACTCCGGTTTTTTACCAGAAGAACGTGTCTGGATGGACAGGCTGTTCGGCACTGTGGGGATGGTGGATGCCTTTCGGGTATTGAACCCGAAGGCGGATCAATATACTTGGTGGTCTAATCGCGGTCAGGCCCGCGCCAAAAATGTCGGCTGGCGCATAGATTATCAGGTCGTTACTCCGGGGTTGAAGGACAAAATCAAATCCGTCACTATCTATAAGGAGCAATGGTTTTCTGACCACGCGCCTTTGATTATGGACTACGACCTGGAAATTTAATTTTCAGATTAATTCAGAATAAGTGGCGGCCCAGTTCCAGCAGGGGTGCCACCAGCATGATCATCATCAGGTTTAATATCACGATAACGACAAGTGGCGACCAGTCGAGACCACCTGTGGGCGGGATCAGATTCCTCGCCAGTTTTAACAGTGGTTCGCTTAACTGATGCATGATGATCGTGCCCGGATTGTATGTTGTCGGGCTGATCCAACTGATGATGATTTGTATGAGGATGATAAAAATATAGATATAAATGGCGGTTTTCAGGATATAGGCGATGATAAGCACGGTTAGACTTGCTGCCCCCGGCACATGACCTGTGCTGATCAGCGTGGTCAGCATGATTTCAATTCCTTGGACGGACATCAGCAACAAGATGGACGCGCAGTCAATTCTCTTATAGCCCGGAATAACCCGCCGCAACGGTATTAAAGGTGGGTTGGTGATTCTGATAATCAACTGTGACAGGGGGTTGTAAAAATCCGCCCTGACGCAGGTCAGCATAAAGCGCAGCAGGACAACGATACCATAAAGGCCGAAAGTCACTTCAATAAGAAAAATACCCGCCTGACCGAGATAATTGCCAGTCATGTTTATTCCTCAAATTCTGCGGAAAGCGCTTGCGCTTGTTGTGTTGCTGCCTTGATAGCCTCTTGCACGATGGTTCCCAGATTTTTTCGTGTAAATACTTCTAACGCCTGCTCGGTGGCACCTCCGGGTGATGTTACCTGTTTTCGCAGTGTTGCCGGGTCGGCACTGGACAAAAGTGCCATCTTTGCGCTACCCACGGCCGTTTCCAAGATTAACAGCCGTGCTTGCTCTTTATTCAATCCCATATCTTCCGCTGCCTTTTCCATACATTCCATCAGATAAAAAAAGTAGGCTGGACCACAACCGGACAGTGCTGTCACACAATCCATTTGTGTCTCATCGTTTAACCAGATGGTGCTGCCTACCGAGCGTATTAGAGTTTCCGCGCAATTTTTTTGTATCTCCGTAACATGCTCATTAGCGAGGAGGGCAGATACTCCCGCCTGTATCAGCGCGGGCGTGTTTGGCATCACCCGTAAAATGGCTGCTGGATGCCCAAGCCAGCGTGCAATCGAATCCAGTTTTATTCCTGCCGCGATGGAGATGATTAACTTCTCCGTATCTCTCAGCGCAGGGGCGACCTCTGTGACGACGCCGTGCATAACCTGGGGTTTTACTGCCAGCACAATGATATCTGCCCCTGCGGCAACAGTTTGGTTATCGGCATCGGTGTGGAGCCCGAATTGTTCGGACAATATCCGCCGTTGTTCTGGATCGGGGTCTGATGCCGCAAGGTGGTCGGTCGGCATGCCGTTTGCGACCAATCCGCCGATCAGGTTTCGGCCCATATTGCCACAACCGATAAAGGCAATATTAGTGTTTTCCATAGCAATGAGCTGGCGTCAAATGGTTGTAGAGGTCGGTCGAGAGGAACAGTAAATGACCAAAGGTCTCGCACGTAATCAGTGGGGTGTCCAGTTCAAGACAGATTCGGGTACGCGATCGCAGACATTCTCGTAATGCAACGAACAGCTTACGCTGCGTTGCCAGTGAAACATTTGGTGCAGATAGCGTCATCACGCCCCACCCTCGAAATATTTTCGAAAATTTCAACGCTTTAATGAAGCCGGAGGTGTTATTGGTAGCGATATCAGGTTTACTCGCTTCGCCGCTGATGTTGACATGGAGGCAGGCATTCAGAACGGACTTTTTTTTTGGTCTCAAGCCATTCAGATGCCTGATTGTTTTGAACCTGTCAACAGTATACACCCAGTCGAAGTCGCTGGCGATTTGTCCGGTTTTATTGGTTTGGATTGAACCGACGGAATGCCGGACCAGCGTTGAATTACTGATGCACGTTATTTTTTTCATTGCTTCCAGGCAGTAATTTTCGCCAAAATGTTTCTACCTTCAAATGTATATCGTGGCCATTATTTTTTTCGAGCTATGATTTTTATTGATTAAAGATGCACAGAGTTGTCTAAACGGTTATAGTCTTCTTCTGGAATTTTTAATGCGAACTCTAATTTTAGTCAGGTTAACCGTTTGTTTCATATAAGAGATGGTGGTCTGTGATTTGAATATTGGACTGAAATATTTCAATGAATGATCGTTACTTGAATTTTATAAAGATAACCATATCTTCAAGCCTATTTTTATAGGGTATTATAAAGTAAAATTCAAAATTGATCGAAAATATTTTTCGATAATACGCGCTTATTATAACGCGATTAAGTATCATTCATCTATTGTATTACCTATAGGAGGTATAAATGGATATTAGCGAACTTTTGGCTTTTGGTATTAAAAAAGGTTGTTCCGACGTGCATTTATCATCGGGTTTACCTCCGATGATACGTGTTGATGGTGACATACGTCGTCTCGATGCTGAGCCTCTGGAGCATAAAGATGTCCATGAGATGGTGTATGACATTATGAACGACAAGCAGAGGAAGGATTATGAGGAATTTCTGGAATGCGATTTTTCCTTTGAAATTCCCAACTTGTCCCGTTTTCGTGTAAATGCCTTTAATCAAAACCGCGGAGCAGGAGCTGCGTTTCGCGTCGTCCCTTCCGAGGTTCTGTCGCTTGAAGCGTTGGGGACCCCCAAGATATTTGAGCAAATTGCCGGTTATCCGCGAGGAGTGGTGTTGGTTACCGGGCCTACCGGTACGGGTAAGTCAACAACACTGGCCGCCATGGTGAACCATAAGAACCAGCATGAACACTCGCATATCTTGACGATTGAAGATCCGATCGAATTTGTGCATAAAAGCGAAAAATGTCTTATCAATCAGCGTGAAGTCCATCAGGATACGCTTGGTTTTAGTGAAGCATTACGCTCGGCAATGCGTGAAGATCCGGATGTGATCATGGTCGGTGAACTGCGTGATCTGGAAACCATACGCCTGGCATTAACAGCGGCAGAGACCGGCCATCTGGTGTTTGCAACCGTGCATACCTCTTCGGCTGCTTCCACTATTGACCGGATAGTTGACGTATTTCCGGCCGCGGAAAAGAGTATGGTGCGTACGATGTTGTCCGAGTCATTGAGGGCAGTTATCTCACAGGTATTGTTGAAGAAAAAGAGCGGTGGTCGTGTGGCAGCATATGAAATCATGATTGTTACCCCCGCCATTCGTAATCTGATTCGTGAAAATAAAGCTGCACAGATGTTCTCGGCGATACAAACGGGACAGCAGTTTGGTATGCAGACACTTGACCAGCATCTGCAAAAATTGGTACAGCAAAATATCGTTGCCCGTCAGGAGGCACTGACCAAAGTGGAAAACAAAGATCATTTCTAGCGGTTCTTGAAGATAAAATCTAATAAAACTCAGGAACTGTTCCTGAAAATATATTGGCTTCTTAAAAGAGAATAGATATGGAAAGAGAAACGGCTATTAGAACAATGCGCGAGCTTCTCAAGCTGATGGTCGATAAAGGCGGATCGGATTTATTTATTACGGTCGGTTTTCCGCCAGCTATTAAATTTCACGGCAAGGTGGAACCGGTTTCTAAAACCAAACTCAAACCGGAAAATACAGAGGCGCTGGTGTATGTAGTTATGAATGACAAGCAATTAAAGGAGTATGAAGCCACCAAGGAATGTAATTTCGCTGTTTCGCCTTTTGGTATTGGCCGTTTTCGCGCCAATGCATTTATTCAGCAGGGTTACTGTGGTTTGGTTATGCGCGTGATCGAAACAGAAGTACCGGAGATTGATAAATTAAGGTTGCCCCCAGTATTAAAGGATGTGGTCATGGCCAAGACAGGTTTAATTATTATGGCGGGTGGCACCGGTTCTGGTAAATCAACCTCGCTGGCGGCTATGATCAACCATCGTAATCAGAATAGCTGTGAACATATTATTACCATAGAGGACCCCATTGAATATGTTCACAAGCATAAGAACTCAATTGTAACACAGCGTGAGGTGGGCGTGGATACTGACGACTGGGGAATCGCGCTTAAGAATGCATTACGACAGGCCCCTGACGTCATTCTAATTGGTGAGATTCGAGACCGGAGAACGATGGAATTTGGTCTTGCCTTTGCGGAAACGGGGCAGTTGGCAATGGCGACCTTGCATGCTAATAACTCCAATCAGGCACTTGATCGCATTGTTAACTTTTTTCCGGAAGAACGAAGGGAACAGCTATTGATGGATATATCATTGAACCTGAGAGCCGTTATCTCCCAACGGTTGTTAAAGAAAAAAAATGGAGAAGGTCAGGTGGTCGCTGTTGAAGTTATGTTGAATTCGCCGCTTATCGCCGACTTGATCCTGAAAGGTGAGGTACATGAAATTAAATCTGTCATGTTCAAATCTGATCGTCTAGGCATGCAGACTTTCGATCAGTCTTTATTTGAACTGTACGAGTCTGACCAGATCAGTTACGAGGATGCTGTACGTACAGCCGACTCAATGAACGAATTACGCTTGAGAATTAAATTGGAAAGCAAAAAAGAGGTAAGAAAGGGGATAAATGATGTAGACCATCTCAGCCTAGAACGAACGCACCACGACAAAAATGACGATAAAAATCAGCCAAGAACCCCTTAGTTTTACAGGAAAATCCATGAATATAGAGCCTTATCTTAAATTAATGATTGAAGAAAATGCCTCCGATATTTTTTTTACGGTAAATGCGGATGTTAAAATCAAAACAGAAGGCGAGATCAGGTCTGTCGGTAAAACAGTTTTAACTAGTGAATTGATAGAGAAAATTGCTGACAGCATCATGGATGAATACCACAAAGAACGATTTAGTAAAGATTTGCAGTGTGATTTTAGCATCAGTTTTTTTGATAGTCTTTCTTCTTCTGCCCGTTTCCGGGCTAATGTATTTCGCCAGCGTGGTGATATTTGCATCGTAATACGTTTTATCCCGGGCAAGATTCCAACGTTTCAAGAATTGGGACTCCCGGAAATTTTAGCCGAATTGATCATGAAAAGGCGCGGTCTTCTGCTCATAGTGGGTGGAACGAGTTCGGGTAAATCGACAACGATGGCAGCCATGGTTAATCACCGTAATCAAAGCATGGCGGGTCATATACTGACCATAGAAGACCCGATAGAATTTAGTCATCCTAACCTTAAATCCATAGTTAGTCAGCGTGAAGTGGGTGTAGACACAAAGTCATACCCCGATGCATTGAAGTCAGCAATGCGTGAGGCCCCGGATGTCGTTCTCGTTGGCGAGATTCGTGATCGTGAAACGATGGAGGCAGCTCTTGAATTAGCCAATACGGGCCATCTGGTCATCGCTACTATGCATGCGGTTAATGCTGACCAAGCGATAGACCGCGTGATTAATTTGTTTCCACAGGAGCTCCATAAACGGGTATTCACGGATTTATCGTTAAGCGTACATGCGATCATATCACAGCGTCTGGTTCTGAATGTGGATAATGGGCGTTGTGCGGCATTCGAAATTCTGATTAAGACCCCCTACATTGCCGAACTGATACTGAAAGGAGATGTTGGTAAAATCAAGACCGCTATGAGTGAAAGCGGTCAATACGGGATGCAAACGTTTGATGCAGCCTTGCTGAACTTATACAGAGAAGGTCGTATTGTACTTGAAGAAGCATTAAGCAATGCCGATTCAAGGTCTGACCTTGAGTCCAAGATCAATTTCAGCTAGCTCGCATTTTTTCAGATTACAAAGAGGTGTATCGTTTATGCGGGCTTTCAGTTCCAAGAGGCGATTCGTCTGTTGTGCGATGCTTGGTTTGGGTGGGATGGCGTTTTCCCCGTTTATGCGGGCGGGGAATTCAATATCTGGTAAATTGCTGCTCCGCGAGACGCAGTTTGATGTGACACTGGGTATTGAAATCCCCGCTGGCAGTTCTATTCGCCAAGTGGCGCAGTCAAATCAGCCGGTGATCAGAAACCAGCCTTTTCTCTGGCACGGTGCTCCAGATGGCGGTGCCTGTTTTGCGACCAAAGATAATGGCTGGATATATGTTTCCAACAGCGAAATGCGTGATGACGAAGGTGGTGTCAGCGCTATACGGTTTAACAGCCGGGCTGAAATTATTGCCGCTTACCCAATCCTCAGGAATACATCCCTTAATTGCGCCGGGGGTCGGACGCCGTGGCAGACTTGGTTATCCTGCGAGGAAAACGGAGATGATGGACAGGTCTATGAGTGTGACCCTTTTGGCGAACAGCACGCTGTCGTGCGTCCGGCAATGGGTTCATTTAACCATGAGGCAGCGACAGTTGATCCGACCACGGGTGACGTTTACATGACCGAAGATGTCAAAGACGGTTGCCTTTACCGCTTCAGACCGACGGTACAGGGTGACTTATCTTCAGGGATTCTGGAAGTAGCCATAAACGGCAAAAACGTGTTAATGTGGAAGCAAATTGGAGACCCGTCAGGCAAAAGAGGTCCGTTGCGTTATCAGTTTGATGAGGCGGCCAGATTCAAGGGCGGGGAAGGTATCGTCTATTATGACGGACAGGTTTTCTTCACGACCAAGAGGGATAATACCGTGTGGCGATACGATACGCACAGGGGTTCAATAGGCGCGATATACAAGGGAAGCGATTACCAAAATCCCTTGCTGACGGGGCTGGATAATATTGAAGTTTCCCACTCGGGTGAATTGATCATCGCCGAGGATGGCGGTAATATGCAGATCGTCGCTTTGGATCATGATTATCATCCCCATGCGCTGGTTACGGTATACGGGCAGGACAGATCGGAAATAACGGGCCCCGCCTTTTCGCCAGATGGCCGACGGCTGTACTTTTCTTCACAACGAGGAAAAACAGGCAGAAGCAGGGATGGTATCAGTTACGAATTGACAATGCCCTGAATTGATGGATGCGGTGGTTCCTGTGCCGCGATTGCAATAGCAAAATATATCCGCCGTCGGAATGCGCCGAACACCAAGACAACGATATATTGACAAGGCACATAGGATATTTGTGGATAAAATATTGTCGACCCTCGTGTGTGAGGGGCTACATGAAAAGGCCATCTGCAGAAATCGCTAAGATAGCGGGTATCAACCACGATATCGTCTCAGACATTGAACTTGAACCAAGGTTCAAGGTGGGTGTCCCGGCCGGTACATCAGGCTTGCCATGAAATGGCCATGCACATCACAATACCGCGTCAAACTCCCGTTTTCGTAACTTATAAGCTCAAGTTACCATGAGCAGATAACGAATATCACAGAAGATACCCAAATTTGTCTTTGCAACAGAATCAATATAAACAGTTTATGCGTCAAGCCGTTTCTCTTCGGTTAACGCACTATCAAGCTTCATATGCAACCGTTTAAGTACCATGTTTATCTCCAAATTATAGTCACTATTTTGTTGTTTGCAAGTCAGAAATTCATCGGTGATATTCAGAGCGGTCATTACCGCGATGCGTTCGGAACCTATGACCCCGCTGTTCTTCTTCGTCTCCAGCGTCTTTTTGTTCAGGTAAGCGACAGCGTCAAGGAGCGGTTTTTTTTCTTCTTCCGTACAGTTAATAAGATAGTCTTTGTCAAGAATAGTTACCTTTACCGGTTGTTTTGCTTTGTTCATGAGCTTTTTTCCATTGCATGCAGACGGGTAATCATTGATTCTATACGCATTCTGGCCTGTTCCGTTTTTTTGATCAGAGTAGCGCGTTCATTGATCAAGTTTGTCTGCTGATTTCGCAGCGCTTGATTTTCCGATGTCAGTTTCTTAACCCTGCTGACGAGTTCATCAACACGTTTTTCCAGTACACTCAGATCAATATTCGCGTTGTTGTTCATGGCGATTTTTCAGAAAGGTTGAAAGTAACAGTGATGAATTTACCTTATTTTCATTGCCGTTTATATGCTGAATATTAGAAAGGCTCGCTTAATAGGTCAACAGTCTGTCATATTTATTTCGGTTTTAACTTCTTCCCTCCCGACATTTTCGGAGAGACACCCCGGTAAAAAGCCGGCATATACGATGCGTCTCAATAGGGATATAATCTCCGCTGGTTCAGGGACGAAAGCGAAGGCCATTACACCCCGTTTTTTGTTTATGCAATAGAGAATGAGGCAGTTGAAGATGATTTTCTTGAAAAATGAATTATATTCACAATACTGGTGTATCGCCGTAACGGTGATCATGGGGGCCGCTCTTGATGAATGACCCTGCGACCCTGCCCGTGACGGAGAAAAAAGAATATGAGCGCCGTCGTAAGAGACTAATGGACATGATTGGCGCCAATAGCATTGCAATACTACCTACGGCGTCGGTTTGTATGCGTAATCGTGATGTCGGCTTCCCCTTCCGCCCCGACAGCGATTTTTATTACCTGACCGGTTATTCGGAGCCTGAGGCTGTTGTCGTTTTGATCCCTGATCGCGTTGAAGGCGAATTTATTTTATTTTGCCGGGAGCGCGATCCGGATAAGGAAATGTGGCACGGGTGCCGGGTCGGTCTCAAGGGTGCAGTGGACATTTACGGTGCCAATGACGCCTATCCGATTGAGGATATAGACGATATTCTGCCCAACCTGATTAAAAACCACGAGCGTGTTTTTTACAATATGGGCAATCATCCGCATTTTGATCAGCGCATACCGGTCTGGGTTAACCAGATTAGGCGTAGTGTCCGCACCGGTATTGTTGCGCCAGACACCTTTATATCGCTGAATCATTTTTTACATGATATGCGCCTGTATAAAAGCCCCTATGAAATAGGGTTGATGCGTCGGGCCGCTGGAATATCCGCCGCTGCGCACAAACGTGCGATGCAAAACTGTCGTCCCGGTCTATATGAATATCAGATCGAAGCCGAATTGTTACATGAATTTATGCGACGTGGTGCCCGCGCACCGGCCTATCCTGCCATCGTTGGTGCGGGAACGAACGGTTGTATATTGCATTACACGGATAATCGGGCGTCCATGGTGGCTGGCGATTTATTGTTGATCGACGCAGGGGCGGAATACCAGGGTTACGCGAGCGACATTACGCGGACTTTCCCCGTCAATGGCCGGTTTTCCGGTGCGCAACGGAAAGTTTATGAACTGGTGTTGGCGGCACAGCTCGCTGCCATCGCGAAAGTCAGATCTGGCAGGAAATGGAATGAACCACATGACGCGGCGGTCAGGGTGTTGACTGAAGGTATGGTGGAACTGGGCATTCTGAAAGGCAAGTCAGATAAACTGATAAAAGAACAGCGCTATACGCAGTACTATATGCATCAGACCGGACACTGGCTTGGTATGGATGTGCACGATGTAGGTGATTATAAAGTAGATGGCGAGTGGCGCACGCTAGAACCCGGCATGGTTATGACCATTGAACCCGGACTTTATCTGCCCGCCAATACCCGTGGGCTTAATAAAAAATGGTGGAATATCGGTATCCGTATTGAAGATGATGTGTTGGTTACGAAACAGGGGTGCGAAATATTCAGTCGGGATGCGCCCAAAGACCCGGACGAGATAGAGGGACTAATGGTTGATGCGGCATGATTACGACATCGCTATCATCGGGGCCGGTATGACTGGCGCTAGTCTGGCCTGTGCACTGGCCCCGTCTAGACGGTGTATCGCCGTTATTGAGCCGACCCTGCCAGATAATGACCGGCGCACCACTTATGATGATCGGGGCATTACGCTTTCGCCCTCGTCAAGGCGGGTATTGGAACATATCGGAGTTTGGCGACAACTGTCCGCGCACATCACTCCGATAACACAGATACATATTTCAGAACGGGGTCATTTTGGCATGGTGCGCCTAAAGGCATCCGATTTGGGCAGGCCGGAGCTGGCTTATGTCGCGATCGCGAAAAAGCTCGGTCAGGCGTTACACCAGCGGCTGAATAGTATCAATAATATCATGTTGCTTTGTCCGGCGGAATTAAACCGTTTTCAATATATTGACCGGGGTGTCAGCCTGGATATCCGCGTCGAAAATGATAATCGGACGATAACAGCCGGACTGTTGGTTGCCTGCGACGGCAGCCATTCACGGGTAAGACATCTTGCCGGTATTGACGTAAAAGAAAACGATTTCAGACAGGTTGCGATGGTTGCTGGTATCACGACGCAGAAAGCGAATAATGGCGTTGCCTACGAGCGTTTTACCCCGCATGGGCCGATTGCCTTGTTGCCCGTCGGCGCGAATAAATCGGTATTGGTATTCACGGTGGAAAGCGATGAGGCTGAACGGTATATGGCAAAATCCGACGCGCAGTTTATCCGTGATATAGAATGTGAGTTTGGCCGCCGCCTGGGCGGGATTGAGTATATCGGCGCCCGCCGTTCCTATCCCGTCAAGTTTATCAAAGCGCTTGAGCAGATTCAGCGCCGCCTGGTGTTGTTGGGTAATGCGGCGCAGACATTGCATCCCAATGCCGCGCAGGGCTTCAACCTCGGCCTGCGCGATGTGGCGGGTCTGGCAGAGTGCGTACTGAATGGGACTGATAGGGGTATGGAGCCGGGTGACGCCGATATACTACGGGACTACCATGATCTCAGAAAAAAGGATCAGGACAAAATCATACGATTTACCAATACGATCGCATCATGTTTTTATAACCGTTTGCCGATATTAAGCTCCGCGAGAAATCTGGGGTTGTTATTGCTGGATATTATGCCCGGCGTCAAATTACCTCTAGCGGATGTGGCGATGGGTTTATCCGGTATACAGCCGAAGATCGTCAGGGAAGGGTAGGAGTGGCATTATCTAAACAGAAACTTGACGCCGATGTCATTGTTGTCGGTGGCAGCATTGTCGGTGGAACGTTTGCGTGTTTGTTAGCCCGGGCCGGGTTCAGGGTGATACTGCTTAATGCGGACGAGAGACAGACCCTGACCGCTATACAGGCGGATGTACGTACCCTTGCCATCAGCATTGCTTCGGCGCAAATTTTGAAACGAGCGGGTGCGTGGCAACGCCTGCCTCGGGACAAGGTTGCCAAGTTCACCAAGATGTATGTATGGGATGAAAACAGTGACGGCGAGGTATACTTTAATAGCGCCTCCATCTGTCAGGCGAGGATGGGTTATATCATTCCACAGAGGGAGATCGTCGTCGCCTTGCAGGCGCAGTTACATGATATGGAAAATGTACGTTGTTTATGGTCGGTTTCCCCCACCCGACTGGAAGTTCAGGATAAAACAGCGTGGGTTGTTACCGAAGAGGGTTTACGATTCAGCGCCAGACTGCTTGTTGCCGCCGATGGGAGTCATTCCGGTGTCAGGCGTCTGGCCGGTATTTATCACCAGCGACACGACTATAAACAGTCTGCGCTGGCTTGCGTGGTCACTACGGAATATCCGCATGAAAAAGTAGCCCGACAACGTTTTCTTGAATACGGACCCCTGGCGTTTCTGCCAATGGTCTCGCCGCATCAGTCCGCGATTGTCTGGTCCGGCCGTCCAGGCGACATCCGGCGTCTGCAGAAAATAGACGAAACCGCATTTCATGACGAATTGGCGGAGGCCTTCAATCATAAACTGGGCGCGGTCAGTCGTAGCGGCGAACGCTTTGTTTTTCCTCTGGGCAGGATGCAGGCAGAATGTTATTGCAAACCGCGTATCGCCCTAATCGGCGACAGTGCACACACCGTTCATCCGCTGGCGGGTTTGGGTGCCAATCTCGGTCTTTTGGACGCCGCAGTATTGGTTGAAACAATAACGGATTGCCATCGGCGCGGGCGAGATTTTGGTCTCATGCAGGTGTTGCGTCGCTATGAGCGCTGTCGCAAGTTTGAAAACCGTACTGTAATGTATCTGCTGGATGGGATAAAATACCTTTTTGAAGATAATCGCCATCCCTTGCGCGGGCTACGTAGTATCGGTCTTGATATGTTTGACGGTTTGCCTCTGCTCAAACCGATCATTATGAAAAGGGCCATGGGGCTGGAAGGCGACCTGCCGCAGATGGCACGTCATGGACGATGACAGCATTGCTCTGGAGTAAATCATGTCCGATAGCCCTGATACCAATACCAATAACTTTATCCGCAATATCATCAACGATGATATAAAGCGGAATAAAAATGGCGTCAAGGTGCTCACGCGTTTCCCGCCTGAACCGAATGGCTATTTACATATAGGTCACGCCAAATCAATGTGCCTTAACTTTGGCTTGGCGGCGGACTATGATGGTTTTTGCAACTTGCGTTTTGATGATACCAACCCGGAAAAAGAAGAGGCTGAATACACGGAGGCGATAGAGCGTGACATCAAATGGCTGGGTTTCACATGGGATGAACGCCGTTTCTTCGCCTCAGATTATTTTGAAAAATTATACGAATTTGCGCGATGTCTGATCCAGAAAGGCAAGGCTTATGTTGATCATCTGTCGGCAGATGAAATAAGGGAGTATCGGGGGACATTGACCGAGCCGGGGAAGCCCAGTCCATATCGTGATCGTAGTGTTGACGAAAATCTGGAACTGTTTGCACGCATGCGCAACGGTGAGTTTGCAGAAGGGGAATGTTTGTTACGGGCAAAGATTGATATGGCCTCACCGAATGTCAATATGCGCGACCCGGCTATTTATCGGATTAAAAAAAGGGAACACCATCGTACCGGGAATAAATGGTGTATCTATCCACTGTATGATTATACGCATTGCCTGTCCGACGCCCTGGAAGGGGTTACTTATTCATTATGCACGCTTGAATTTGAAGACCACCGTCCTCTGTATGACTGGTTTCTGGAACAGTTGAACGTACCCTGTCGCCCCCGCCAGATTGAGTTTGCGCGCCTTAATCTAGCCTACACGGTTACCAGCAAGCGAAAACTAAAAGAACTGGTAGAAGATGAGATCGTCTCTGGCTGGGACGACCCGCGTATGCCGACGATAATCGGGATGCGTCGTCGCGGTTATCCTCCAGCGGCCATCCGTGATTTCTGCGAACGTATCGGCGTCACAAAAAGTGACAGTTTGGTGGAGTTCAGCGTTCTGGAAAACTGTGTCAGGGCCAATCTGGAAAAGCACGCACGTCGGATGCTGGCAGTCCTGAATCCTCTCAAGATCGTTGTTGAAAATTATCCTGAGAATCATACCGAAAAGCTGGAGGCGCCTTGGCACCCGCAAAAGCCAGAAATGGGAAGTCGCCTGCTCCCCTTCTCGCGGGAACTCTATATTGAGCGCGATGACTTTATGGAATATCCGTCTGGAAAATTCTTTCGTCTGGGACCGGGGCGGGAAGTCCGGTTGCGTTATGCCTACTGTATTACCTGCCATGAAGTGATTAAAAATGATAACGGTGATATTGTTGAGCTGAGGTGTTGCTACGATCCCGCCACTCGGGGCGGCAAAACGCCGGATGGGCGCAAGGTTCGGGGGACGATCCACTGGGTATCGGCGGCGCATGCCCTGACTGCTAAAGTGAGACTGTATGACAAGCTGTTTCTTGATCCCAGACCGGATAGTAACCAGCATGAAACAGACTGGAAAACATTTCTCAATCCCAATTCGTCCAGGATTATAGAAAAAGCCAGTCTAGAACCTTCTCTGATCGGGGCCGAACCGGAAATGGTATTTCAATTCGAACGTCTCGGTTATTTTTACGTTGATAGCAAAGACAGCAGGAAGGGAAAGCCCGTCTTTAACCGTATCGTTACCCTGAGAGATTCCTGGGCAAAGCAGAAAGGAAAATAGGTTAATATTCTTATCTCCGGTACTAGCCGTTATTAGTAGAAAGTAGAAAGATTATTTATGCTTGTTTATGACAAATCAGCCCGTGAGCTAATGATGAGGGATATGGTTTCTGTTCCGCGGTTGATAAGTCGCATTTCAGGTTGTATTCAGGGGGCAATACCCCCTTCCTATACTCCGAATGTTCAATTGGGCAAATATTGCTTTTTGGCAGACTTGGAAAAAGTCAACTGAATACATGCAGATAAATCCGGACATACTGTATCGTTCACGGCTTGACAGTTTGCCACTGATTCACAGTGGCAAGGTCAGAGACCTTTACGCCGTTGATGATCGGCACATGTTGATTGTGACCAGCGACAGGATCTCGGCCTTTGACGTTGTCTTGCCGGACCTCATACCAGGGAAAGGCCAGATTCTGAACGAAATATCCAATTTCTGGTTCGGAAAATTTGAGCGCCTCATCCCTAATCATCTTGTCGCTGTCGGAGTGGGAGACGTTATTGAAGACCCGGATGAACTTGAGATGCTTGCTGGGCGTGCCGTGGTTGTCAAAAAATTAAAGGCCTTATCGGTAGAGGCGGTCGTGCGCGGCTATCTCATTGGTTCCGGTTGGAAGGACTACCAAACAAGCCATTCCGTTTGCGGGATCCCGTTACCGGATAATTTGCAACAGGCGGAAAAACTATCAGAGCCGCTCTTTACCCCGGCAACAAAGGCCAATGTCGGTGAGCATGACGAAAATATTGATTTTAAGCGAATGGCCGATTTGACTGGTCGGGAAACGGCGGAGCAGATACGGGATATCAGCATCCGGCTTTACTCCTTGGCGGCGGAGTATGCTTTGGAGAAAAATATTATTATTGCGGATACCAAGTTTGAATTTGGCTTGGATGATAACGGAGAACTGGTTTTAATTGATGAGTTACTCACGCCAGATTCTTCCCGTTTTTGGCCAATGGAATCTTACCGTGCGGGAACAAGCCCGCCTAGTTTCGACAAACAGTATGTTCGTGATTATCTGGAAAGTCTGGATTGGGACAAGCGCCCACCCGCCCCGTCCCTGTCGCCGCAGGTGATTGAAAACACCATGGCAAAGTATGCCGAGGCCAGAGACAAACTGATATTGAGGTGAGCTTGGTATGTGGAAAATAGAGAAATTAATCGATGGTTATCAACGTTTCTATAGATGTTATTTTGAAGAACAGCCGGAGCGCTATGAAAGACTGTTCAAAGTGGGTCAATCGCCGGGTGTGATGATAGTGGCCTGTTGCGATTCCAGAGTTCCCCCCGAACAGATAACGGACGCTGTGCCGGGCGATGTCTTTACCGTACGTAATGTCGCCAATCTTGTGCCGGAAAACGCCGCGCTGATAGAAGATTACAGTACCTGCGCCGCCGTGGAATTCGCTGTCAGATCTCTGGGTGTCAGGCATATTATTATCATGGGGCATAGTCAGTGTGGCGGGATAAGAAGACTCATGGAAGGAGACACCGATCAGACTTACGACTTTGTTGACTCTTGGATGAAATCCATTAGTCACGTTCGCAAGGCTGTTTTAGATGTTCATTCCGGTAAGCCGTTTGCTGAACAGTGCGCCTTTTGTGAAAAGGCGTCTATTGTCAATTCGCTTGAAAATCTGAAAACGTTTCCCTGGCTTAAAGAAAAGGTGGATGCGGGTGAACTGTCTTTGCACGGCTGGTATTTTGATATCGGCACGGGCAATCTGCTTGTTGGACAGGATGATGAATTTATTCCTTTGGATGGAACAGGCGATTGAGGACAGAGAGGTAAATATGCCGCACCTTGAAAAGGTTGCTCTAATGAGAGCGATGCCACGACCTCATCAGCAATATTCACATGTCGGTGACTCTTGAAACATTGGATGATATCCAGGGGGCTAGTGCCTACCTTGTTATTATGGTTTTTTCCTTATTCCCTTTATTGGTATCGATAGTGATCGGGGTCAAAGCAAAATAGAAGCGGGGGCAGGAGATTGGGGGCTATTGACGGCTTGTTAGGTGGGCATGGATATGACCCGGATCGGGGCAGAAAACTCTCAAAAGAGAAGCGCATATAAAACGTTTCCCATAGTTTACTTTATCCAGAAATGATCTGAATCTTTCCGATTAAAGCATTAAGGATAAACTAATTACGGATTTACAAAGCCCGCAGGGTCCCGCAATTAAGACCGCAAATCAAACCCATTTTGTGCATCTGGACACTCAGGTTGTTTCCATTGAAAGGTAAAGTGTATTAGAACCATTTGCGGAGCTCGGTTCCGTTTTGATATATTTGTGCTCGGGGTTTCTCCTAGCAAGACTACAAGCAGCTCGAAAGAGAATAATCGAGAGTCATTATCTTAAAGTTATTATCTTAAGGCAAAATTAAGGCAAAAATCGCAGTTTCTGCCATTAATAAACAGGGGGTAGGAATATTTTAGACTGGAAGGATGATTCTTGTGCGGCTGGAGGGGTATGCGGGTTAACCCAATGTGGATTTTTGGAGCGATATATTGCTAAATATGAACTAGTAAAAAAGGTATCTAAAGGAATGGAGACTCGTATGAGTTAAGGCGTCGAATTTAATGTAAGGTAATTAAATTCATAGGGTACAAATACGGTTGTGGCAAAGAGTGTGATTATATTATTCAGTCTATTTTGAAATTAGCTGCGATCACCTTCGCTTTTACACAAGAAGAAATTAGGGTTAGAGATATATCGTCTCCATAGCGATGAGATATTTTAAGAATGAGCCAATCGGGTCAAATTGACAGAAGCCTATGAAGCCAGATACGTAATCATTGAAGGTTTTTCGGGGGAAATTGGCAGATAGCAACAAAAAGACTAATTATCTTGCAGGAGATCAACTAATATGTTGTGTACTAACAGTATATCTATTATGAAACACGTTACATTTATTGCAATATCCCTTGTGTTTTTATGGCCGCTTGATGGTCTTCGCGCTGATGGAACACTGCGTTCAGAAACACCGGAAGGTGTGCGTCTTTATTTTATCCAGCCAAAATCCGATCAGACCGTTTCGCGGGAATTTGATGTCCTCTTTGGATTATCTGGTATGGGTGTCGCGCCTGCCGGCATTAATGTTGAAAATACCGGTCACCACCATTTGTTGATAGATGTAAACGAACTTCCAGATATGAACAAACCGATTCCCGCCAGCGATAATATCAAGCATTTTGGCAAAGGTGAGACCCAGACCCGACTAAAGCTAATGCCGGGCAGCCATACCCTGCAACTCTTGCTGGGAAATTATTTACATATCCCGCATGACAAACCGGTGCTGTCGGAGAAAATAACCGTCATTGTGGAGTAATACCGGTGATGGAGGGGCGTTGTCCACGGTAGTGGTTATATCCTGATCAGGAAACCCTCGACGTAGTTATTGATAATACAGTTCTGCAGTCAGTGCAAATAGAATAAGCATTTTGCTTGGATAATTGCTGAAGCCGGATTTATCGGGAAAGGACCTCTTCAAATAAAGTCTGATACTTTTTTATCATCTGTGTGAGCGTAAACTGGCTTTCAATTTTTGCGCGATTATATTCCCCCATCTCCCGGCACAGCTTTGGGGCCGCCGCCAGGTAGTTAATTTTCTCTGCAAATTCCGCTACCGCTCCCGGCGTACAGAGAAAGCCACCCTCATTATTGTCAAGCAACTCCGGCAGGGACGAACAATTGCTTGCAATCACGGGCAATCCGCATGACATGGCTTCCGCCACGCTCAGCCCGAATCCTTCCCGATAACTCGGAAACAGGAAAATATCTGCTTCATGATAAAGCCTGTGTATTTCCGTATGAGAGTATTGCCCGACGGGGTGCGCCTTGTCGTGGCGAATAAGGACTCTGGTGTTGCGTAGGCCGGTCGTATAGCGTAATTCGATATTACCCGCTACCTTGTCAAGGATGGCGGGGATTAGGTCCGTCCCCTTTTTAGGCGATAAATTACCGCAGAATAGCAACGTTATTTTGCTGGAATCTGATTTTGGGCGGGGGAAAAATCTGTTCGTATCAACACCGTTATGAATCACGCAAATATCGCCCTGATAAGCCAGTTCGCGGCGTACCAACCGGGCAATATAGTGACTAACTGCGGTGATTCTGGACGATTTTGACAGTGCATATCGTGTATATAATCTCAGGTCCGTTTGATAGTGTATTTTCTGTAACAAAGATGAATATTGATGGATGTACTTATCTAAAACGAACCCGTGAAACGTCGAAACAAGCGGGGTGCCCTTTCTTCTAGAAAAAATCGCGTAGTCCACTGGAGTGTGGATAATATCGGCCCTTTCATGGCCAATCAGGCGTAGCAATGGCGGGAAAAGTGCTAAATACGGATGATAGGCTTTTACTCTATAGTCTGAAATGCCCTGTTCCAGCATTTTATGTACTATATAAGCGCCACTGCCACGGGGCGTCATACTTACGATTTTCATGATAACCCGAATAGTGCGTAAAGGCGCATTAAAAAATTTATCTCTGATTTCAAATCACGTTCACTAAAATGATTAGCGTTGCCAACATATTACCGTCTGTCCTGTTTCGTTTTATGTCAAATCTGGTGCCACACCTTCAGCAAAGGGCACAGTTTTTTAATTTGATTTATCCTGAATTCGAAATTCTCTATGAAATATTCAAGCAGGAAGATAACGCTCTAAAGCCGTCATTAAACGGCATGTGGTTTCACAAGGATCCTTTCGGAGAAAGTCCCTGTGCAAATCGTAGCCAATCGTTCTTGCTTTTTCCGTCCACGCAGAATTTTAATCTCTCCCTCTAGTTCCCGGGGGTATTTCCGTGACCATTTCAACGATCTGAGCCGAAATTAAAATATTTTCATCGTCAATATCGATATATGATATCACCAAGGTTTCCCCCTGCCCTTTCCGCTGGTAATCACTTAATTATAGCCGTCACCAGTGCCGCCATTTAAATTGTTTGCCCTGAGAATATCCAATCCCGAGGTTTATTCCTCTATCCCAAAATAGCCGCGAATCACTTTACCGTTCTTTATGATTTTGTTTACCATATCCAGTGCCTGATTAATCGGTATTGCCAAACCTATTCCTTCTGAACCACCGTAGCTTGACACAATCGTTGTGTTGAATCCAATTAGCCCACCTTTGATACTCACCAAGTGCCCGCCAGCGTTGCCCAAATTAATATCGGTATCCTTTCTTTCCCCTGCATGCAATATAGTCGGTTTAACAGTCTCCCGGTAAAATTCACAGGTAATCAATTTTACTTATCATGTTATAATGACGAAAGTTGATGGATGACAAAAGTGATGAATTTGGTTATAAGTAATGCCAATAGTTGATAGTTGAATGCGTGCATTTCATGGTTCTCCATTCAATTATTCATTTACAAAAAGCTTGGTATCACCTCTTGAGGTAGCATAATGGAAAATAAATCTGTTGATATGCGTCGGAGGCGTCTGCTTACCGTCGTTGCTACGGTTGCAGGCGGCGCCGGTATGATCGGCGCGGCGGCACCGTTCATTGCAACTATGGCACCAAGTTCCAGGGCTAAGGCGATCGGTGCACCGGTTGAAATTGATATCTCCAAACTCCAGCCCGGAGATCTCGTGATCGAAAAATGGCGGGGTAAGCCGATTTGGATCCTGAGACGTACCCGGCAAATGCTGGACGATATCCGCGCACAGAAAAATGCGGTCAGTGACCCCAGTTCGGATAACAGCATACAGCCCGAATATGCCAAAAATGAATTCCGTGCGCGCAAGGATGAATTTCTTGTGATGATTGGTATATGCACCCATCTGCAATGCTCGCCCAACTATATTCCAAAAGACGCTGATAAAACGCCCGTCGCCGACTGGAAAGGCGGTTTCTTCTGTCCCTGTCACGGTTCGCGTTTTGACCTTGCCGGCCGTGTCTTCAAAGGTGTTCCGGCCCCGACCAATCTGGTGATCCCGCCCTACCAGTTTTTGCCGTCTGGCAACTTGCTGGTAGGTGATGACAACGGCACTGTATCATGACGGTTGTCGGCAAGCGGATTGTTCACGGACTCTGCGGGCTACGGGATTGGGTTGATGCCCGTTTTCCGCTGACCAAGCTCTGGGATGAACATCTGGCAAAATATTACGCGCCCAAAAATTTCAATTTCTGGTATTACTTCGGTTCGTTGGCGTTACTTGTTTTTGTCATTCAAATTTTGACCGGCATCTGGTTGACGATGAATTACAAACCGTCAGCCGAGGATGCTTTCGCCTCGGTGGAATATATTATGCGCGACGTTCCGTGGGGCTGGTGGATACGCTATATGCACTCGACTGGCGCCTCGGCATTCTTTGTCGTGATTTATTGCCACATGTTTCGCGCACTGCTCTACGGTTCATACAAAAAGCCGCGCGAACTGTTATGGCTCTCGGGCATGGGCCTGTATCTGGTATTGATGGGCGAAGCCTTTTTCGGCTATCTTTTGCCTTGGGGACAGATGTCTTACTGGGGTGCTCAGGTTATCATCTCGCTTTTCGGTGCCCTGCCCGTTATCGGAGATGAACTGTCGCTTCTGATCCGCGGCGACTTTTTTGTTTCGGATGTCACGCTCAACCGTTTTTTTGCATTGCACGTCATCGCGTTTCCGCTCTTGATGCTTATTCTGATTGCAATGCATATTATGGCGTTGCATGAGGTTGGGTCAAATAATCCGGACGGTGTTGAAATCAAAAAAAATAAAGATGCCAACGGCGTTCCCTTGGATGGTATTCCGTTTCATCCCTATTACACGGTAAAGGATATTTTTGGCGCTTCGGTCTTTTTGATCTTTTTTTTCGGTGTGGTCTTTTTTGCGCCGGAGATGAAAGTACCGGGGACACAAGGTCTGTTTCTGGAAAGCACCAATTTTCTCCCGGCAGATCCCCTGAAAACGCCCGAACATATCGCGCCCGTCTGGTACTTTACGCCTTTTTACGCCATCTTGCGTGCTATTCCGAACCAACTGGGCGGTATCTTTGCAATGGGATTGTCGGTCAGCCTCTTTCTATTGCTACCGTGGCTGGACAGAAGCCCGGTTAAATCGTGGCGTTATCGCGGGGTGAATTACCGTATCGCGTTGACGGTTTTTATTATCAGTTTCCTTGCTTTGGGCTGGCTGGGATTACAGGCGGTATCATCGCTTTATATCCTGCTAGCGCGCTTTTTCACCGTGACGTACTTTTTGTTCTTTTTTCTGATGCCGGTTTATACCGCGATGGATAATGACAAAACTGTTCCAGACAGGGTAAGGGACTGATGAAAAAAGACTGTCTGTCGGTGCTGTTCTTGTCGGTATTTTCAACCAGTGTCCTTGCAGCCGGAAACACTGAATTAATGCATATAGACGTTGATCTGTCTGAGGCATCGTTGCAGCGCGGCGCCAGGACTTTCGCCAACTATTGTTCAGGTTGCCATTCGGCCGTCTATATGCGTTACAACCGTATCGGCAAAGACCTAAATATCCCTGATGAAGTGTTAAGGACAAATTTTATCTTCGGTCCTGATAAAATAGGTGACACAATGACAATCGCTATGCGTGATACGGATGCGCTTGGTTATTTTGGTGTTGTTCCACCAGACTTGTCCCTTGTCGCTCGCGCCAGAGGGGCGGACTGGTTATATACCTACCTGCAGACATTCTATATTGATGAGTCGCGCCCGTTCGGGGTAAATAATCTGGTTTTTAAGGATGTGGCCATGCCGCACGTACTCTGGGAATTACAGGGCATGCAGCGTCTGGACCATCAAAGTGGCGACGAAGCACATCGTACGCCCGGCTATCAGGCTCTGAAAGTGGTCGCCCCGGGGACGCACACGAAAGAAGAATATGATCGCTTGGTTCGTGATCTGGTGAATTTCATGGTCTATATGGGCGAACCTATCAAGCTGAAACGTACCAAAATAGGCACCTGGGTTATGATATACCTGTTTGGTTTTATGATTATTGCCTGGCTATTGAAAAAGGAATATTGGAAAGACGTCGTCAGTCGAAACGCCAAACCCCGATAAATGATTCCCGCCAGCGAAGTCTGGCTATCCTTCAAATGGTATATAATGGCCTCAATTTTACTTGGAGAGACCATGTTAGATATTCCCAATCGACGCCCGGTAACGGCGCTGTATTTAGATGACACTAGCCCCATTGGTCATATAGTTCGTATTGTATTGGCGGAAAAGAATGTCAGCGCCGAAATCAATTATATTGACGATAACAATCGCCCTGAGTCGTTAAATAATCTGAATCCATACAATTCGCTTCTGACCATGGTTGATCGGGACTTGGTGCTGTATGACGCTCAGATCATTATAGAATATCTGGATGAACGCTTTCCGCACCCCCCCCTGATGCCGATTGATCCGATTGACCGCGCCAATAATCGTCAACTGCGTTATCGCGTAATGCGCGATCTGTACAGCGTGGTGGAGACACCGGATAGCAACGGGAAGACGATGACCCCCGGCGCCAGAAAAGATCTGCGTGATAATCTGACCGCCATTGCGCCGACCTTCGCCTACAACCCTTACTTTATGTCACAGGAGTACTCCTTAGTGGATTGTTGTATGGTGCCGCTGATGTGGAGGTTGACTCAATACGGTATTAAACTGCCCGCGTCTTCGGCTCAACATCTGCAGAAATATGCTGACAGACTCTTCAAACGTGCGGCCTTCAAGCGTAGTCTTTCCGATGTTGAAAAAGGATATAATGCTACCTGAAAAATACATCACAAATGAATAGCTATGATGAATTCAAATCGTCCTTACCTGTTACGCGCACTGTATGACTGGATTTGCGATAATGGCCTGACGCCCTGCCTCATGGTCAACGCCGATGGTAACAGCCTTGCCGTCCTGCAGGAATTCGTCCAGGATGGCCGTATTGTCTTCAATATTTCGCCCAGTGCCGTCCGCGATCTGAGCCTTGATAATGATTACATCAGTTTCACGGGGCGTTTCTCCGCCCGTAGCATGGATGTCTATTTTCCCGTCGACAATGTATTCGCCATTTATGCCAGAGAAAACAATCGGGGCATGTATTTCCAGGAAGAACCGCAGGGGATGGAAAACAGCGCCGACCACCGGGTGGAAAAAAAGAAAAAACCGCATTTGAAAATCGTTAAATAATCCAATTTTCCGCTTGCGGGCTTTTTCTGCAGATGGCTTGGTGTGAAGTGTGCAAACTCAGCCGTTGTTTATACGCTGGCGGAAAACCGAAGCCTTTGGTTTTTTTATCTGCAGATTATGCAGATAATTATCACACTTTCCAGTGAACGAAGTTTTTTAACAGGGTGAGCCCGTCGTGCTGGCTTTTTTCAGGGTGGAACTGGACCGCAAAAAGATTATCGCGTGCCACAGCCGAAGTATAGCGGAACATATAATCCGTGCTACCGGCAATATCGGACTCCAGTGCCGATTTGACATAGTAGCTGTGTAAAAAATAAAAGCGGTTGCCGTCTTTTATATCTTTCCACAACGGATGCGGTTTGGACTGATAGACCCGATTCCAACCGATTGATGGTATTTTGTACACATTGCCGTTTTCATCCTTGACGTTATCGGAAAAGCGGAGGACATTGCCTGGCAGTATGCCAAGGCATCCGGTGCCGTTGTTTTCATTACTGTAATCCATTAACGATTGTAGACCCAGACAGATACCGAGAAAGGGTTTGTCCGTCAGGCACTCTCGAATGACCTCATCCAACATACGTTCTTTCAAGTGTGCCATACACTGTCCTATCGCTCCCTGCCCCGGAAAAACAATCCTTTCCGCCCGCAGGATCTCTTCGGGACGACTGCTGATAGCGACGCTGTGCCGACCTTCGGTCGCGGTTTCAAGCGCTTTGGCGACCGATCGCAGATTGCTGCTACCGTAATCCAGTATGACGATCTTGTCCATATTACTTTTTCGATGGAATGCGTTAACCCTGATAATCCATGGCAGATTTCAAGTTTATTCGCAGATTCTCTCTTCATGCGGCCCGTCGCGCAACGCGAAGCGCGATGAAAAGGGCGCGGGAATGACAGCAGGGTCGGATTTCACGGGGTAGCCGCATTGTTTAATAAAGACACCGGAACTCTGTGATGGTAAAAGAACTTGAGCACAGAATCAATCACGCAGGGGGGGAATATATCTTAAACAACTCTTCAGAGCGTGCCCTTGGTGGAAGGGAGGATGCCTTTCATACGCGGATCCGGTTCCACTGCACTACGCAGAGCGCGGCCAAACGCTTTGAAAATTGTTTCGGCAATATGATGGGAATTGCGTCCCCTGATATTATCAATGTGCAGGGTGACCATCGCGTGGTTGACGAATCCCTGAAAGAATTCAAAAATTAAATCCACATCAAATTCGCCGACTCTGGAGCGGGAATAATTTACGTGATATTCAAGTCCCGGACGACCGGAGCAATCTATCACGACACGTGAAAGTGCTTCATCCAGAGGTACGCAGGCGTTTGCATAACGGCGTATTCCCGTTTTATCGCCCAGCGCCCGGGTAAAGGTTCGTCCCAGCGTAATGCCAATATCTTCTACAGTGTGGTGCGCATCAATTTCGAGGTCTCCTTTGGCATTGACAACAAGGTCAAATACGCCATGACGCGCAACCTGATCCAGCATGTGCTCCAGAAAGGGGATGCCTATATTCAGATCAGACTTACCGGAGCCATCCAGATCAAGCGAAATCTCGATCTGTGTTTCCCTTGTGCTGTGTTTAATGTTTGCGCTACGATTACTCATCGGTTCCAATATCTGAAAAAACGTTATTATAGGATAACCTTTCAGGCGATGGTTACCAATGATTAATATTAAACATATCCGGCAATATTTACTGGGACTTCAGGATCATATCTGCGACGCTCTATTGCAACTGGACGGTGATTTAATCCGCACAGAGGATAAATGGACGCGCGAGGCCGGTGGTGGTGGGCGTAGTTGTATCATGCGACAGGGCAAGGTTTTTGAACAAGCCGGGATGAACTTTTCTCATGTGTATGGAGAGGGATTGCCCGCTTCTGCCACGGCACATCGCCCGGAGCTTGTGGGCCGACCATTTCAGTCCTTGGGTGATTCGCTGATTGTACATCCTTTGAACCCTTATGTTCCAACTGTGCACATGAATGTGCGTTTTTTTATGGCTGAACGGACAGGTGAGGAACCGATCTGGTGGTTTGGCGGCGGATTTGATTTAACACCGTACTATGGGTTCGGCGAGGATGCGCGCTATTGGCATAAAATTGCCAAGGCAGCCTGTGTGGGTTTCGGTGGCAATGACACTTATTACCGATATAAAAAATGGTGTGATGATTATTTTTTCCTCAAACACCGACGAGAAGCGCGTGGTATAGGCGGTTTATTTTTTGATGATCTGAACGAATGGGGTTATGAAGCTTGTTTTGCCTTCATGCGGAGCATCGGAGACCATTTTCTGCAGGCATATATGCCAATAGTCAAAAGACGCATGCAGACGGTATATGGCGAACGTGAACGCAATTTTCAATTGTACCGTCGCGGACGCTATGTTGAATTCAACCTAATCCAGGACCGCGGTACCTTATTTGGCTTACAGTCTGGCGGACGTACGGAATCCATCCTGATATCATTGCCGCCGATGGTGCGCTGGGAATATGGCTGGCGACCCAAACCGGGTTCGGTTGAAGCGGAGCTCTATGATGTCTTCCTGAAACCGAGAGATTGGCTTGAAGATGATTAATCTCTGTTTGTTAAACTTCAAGCCACAAGTGCTAACCCGGTTACTTTAAAGATTTTGAATTCGGGTTTTTTTTAAACACTTGTGCAATTAATGTTTCAGCGGGCTTATCAACTATCCGAAAAAACACAGCCGTCAATATGCTTGAGGCCTTTGTGCGAGAGGTGGCAACAACAAAAATAAGGTAAAACAACATACACAGTGTTTTATAATGGTGCCTGCTTTAATGATCATTAAATGAAATTAAGAATCCAGGGAAACAACGTCCGTCTTTACGAAAAGTCTTGCCCAGGCTTTAGAAAAAAGCGACTGTCAGGGCATAGAAAGACATCTGAAATCGCCCTGTTTTGCGCTGGAAAATCAATTTCCTTTTAGATATCGTTCAGGTCAAATCATAAGTCAGCCGGTAATTATTTTACAGATAAATCACTATAGTGCTTGAATCTCAACACGGTTGTCGTTTCCAACAAGTAATACATCCGCTGACCGCTGTGCGAATAAACCATTGGTGACGATGCCGGCGATCTGATTCAGTTGCTGTTCCATGAGCGGTGGGTTTTCAATATTGAGCCCATGAATATCCAGAATGCTGTTGCCATTATCGGTTTTGAAATTCTGACGCAACACGGGTTTGCCGCCAAGTTTGATAAATTGTCGGGCGATATAGTTTTGTGCCATTGGGATCACTTCAACGGGGAGGGGAAAGTTACCCAGCACGGATACTATTTTGCTGTCATCAATGATACAGACAAATTTGTCACTGACTGTAGCGATGACCTTTTCCCGCGTCAAAGCCCCGCCGCCGCCCTTTACCAAATGATGAAAGGGAGTCGCTTCATCGGCACTGTCAATATAGACAGGAAGGCTGTCGATACTGTCAAGACCAAAAACAGGTATGCCGTATTTTTTAAGCAATTTTTCACTAGCGATTGAAGCAGGCACCGCGCCTTTTATTTTTTTCCTGCTCCGCCCGAGCGCCTCAATGAAAAAATTAACAGTACTGCCACTGCCCACGCCGATGATGGCATCATCCTCAATATAATCCATGGCTGCTAAGGCCACCTGCCTTTTCTTATTATCCTGCGACATGTCCGTATTGTTGAAAATAGGTTTGTGTTGTATTAAATGCTATCTTATTGTTCGTGTTTGATGAATATAAAAAACTGATTGAAGAGGCGGAAGGCCGAATCTACGCAGTCGCGAAACGAACCTCCCTTGACCACACTCCCCTGCTCTCCGCCCGTTACAATAATAATATCCGCTTGAAACGGGAAGATCAGCAACCTGTTTTTTCTTATAAATTACGCGGTGCCTACAATATGATTGCCTGCCTGTCTGAACGGGAAAAAGAGCGTGGCATCATTGCCGCCTCGGCGGGCAATCATGCGCAGGGGGTCGCGCTGTCCGCACAACGCCTGAATATCAAAGCGGTGATCGTGATGCCAAAGACCACGCCAGAGATCAAGATCAGTGCGGTCACACGTATGCGGGCGGAGGTGATGTTGCATGGCAATACCTATGATGACGCGCAGGAGCACGCGCTCAAAATATCGGCGGAAAAAAATATGCGTTATATCCCTCCGTACGACCATCCTCTGATAATCGCGGGGCAGGCCGTTGTTGGCGTTGAACTGATGGCGCAACATCCTGCTACGCCGGATATCATCTTCGTTCCGGTTGGCGGCGGCGGTCTGATTGCCGGTATTGCCGCTTACACCAAACGGTATTTTCCTCATGTCAAAGTTATCGGTGTTGAACCCGATGAAGCACCTTGTATGCATCATGCCTTTGCGGCAGGGGAACGCGTGATTCTGGAAAAGATCGGGATCTTCGCCGACGGCGCCGCTGTCAGGCAGGCCGGGGAAGAAAACTATCGCCTTGCGAAAGAACTGGTTGATGAAATATTACTGGTGAGTATTGACGAAATCTGTGCAGCGATAAAAGATATTTTTGAAGATACGCGTTCCATTCCCGAACCGGCAGGGGCATTGGCACTGGCGGGACTGAAACAATATGTGTTCAAAAAAAACATTGGGGGCAAAGAGTTGGTGGCCATTTTCAGCGGTGCGAATGTCAATTTTGATCGTTTGCGTCATATTGCCGAACTGTCGGCGTTGGGAGAGAATCGCGAGGCCCTGTTAGCGATTAATATCCCGGAACGCCCGGGTAGTTTCAAACAGCTTTGTCATGATCTTGCCCCGCGTCTGATCACCGAATTTAATTATCGCTATGCGGACAATAATGAGGCCCATGTGTTCGTTGGCGTGCAGCTCAAACACGGCATTGGCGAAAAGGACACGTTGTTGAAACAATTTAAGGAAAAAGGCTATAAGACGATTGACCTGAGTAATGATGTGATCGCCAAAATGCACATCCGCTATATGGTCGGTGGGCATGCGCCACAGATAGAGAATGAAGTCATTTATCGGTTTGAATTCCCGGAACGCCCCGGCGCCTTGCTGCATTTTCTGACGAAAATGCAGGGACGCTGGAATATCAGTTTATTCCATTATCGAAACCACGGCGCCGCTTATGGCCGTGTGTTGATGGGCTTTCAGGTCAAGACGGAAGAACGGGAAGAATTTCAGGAATTTGTCAAATCATTGAATATTCCTTACTGGATAGAGACGGAAAACCCAGCATATCAGGTGTTTTTAGGGCATCATGTCTGATTCCTCATAAAACACTGTTTTAACGTTGGATGTAAGGTTATGTCGAAAAGAAAAGACAAACCCGTATATTTCTATTTTAGCCGTTCAATCCGACATCAGATTACAAAAATTGGATAAAAATGGATATGCTGAAAAAATATTTCAAGAATCTTTATGATCGCACAATGCTAGAGTCGTATTCTCGGGCACACGAAGAAATCTTTATTGCATTAAAAAACGGCGGTATCTGTCTGGATTGTGGGGCAAACTCGGGTCAAAAATTCGATCTGTTAGATCAAAGGCTGGGATTGGAAAAGGCTGAATATACGGGAATAGAATGGAACCCGAATCTCGTTCAAATTGCGTGCGATAAGGGATTAAATGTGACACAGGGAGACTTGAATAAGGGATTGAAATTTCAGGATAATATGTATAAATGTATTTTCGGCCTGTCTGTTTTGGAACATCTCTTAAATCCATGCAAGTTTCTTAGAGAATCCTATCGTTGTCTGGAAAAAGGGGGAAAGCTGGTTATTTTGACCCCGAATATCAGTACTTATTTTACGGCTTTTTTGATTTTGACGGGGAAAATGCCGTCAAGCGGTCCTTACCCGGATTCGGATGCATTACTCAAGCGTGAAGAGGTATTCAAAGTAACCTCTGAAAGTGTGCAATGGGATACTGAAACTGATACACCTGTTAATCGGCATCTTGTGGTATTCAGCTTCCGGGTTCTGAAATCTTATTTGCAAATGCTTGGTTTTGAACAAATAAAAGGTTACGGATATGGTCTGTATCCATTCCCCAACTTTATGCAGGGCTTTCTGGAAAAGGTCGATCCGTATCATTGCCATCAAATGGTTTTCGTGGCTCAAAAATAGAGGTTTGTCTCACAATACGGATAATTGGTATTTTTGTAAGGTTTTCGGTTTTGCCTCATTCCCGCAGGGAACTTACCGTGGATGGTCCGGCATTGATTGTGCCAGTATGTTGCCGTCACGTTGCCGGATTAATTTGATAATAGCGTCAAATTGCGTTGATAACATTTCCGGATCTGTTGAGCGCAGGACAATATTAACGCCCTGTTTTCCATCCCTGAAATAGGGGTAGCTACCTATGCTGACGTTGCCGTTACGCCCCTGAATCTCGCTCATGCCGTCGGCGAGCATACTCTCGGTCAGATTTGTGGAAACATTTGCCGTCAGAAACGGCGGTCCGTCTGAAAGCCTGGAATATACCCCATCGAGCATGGCACGCATGATTTCGGGAACACCAGCCAACACGAATACATTATTGATTTGATAACCTGGCGCTCCGCTTACCGGGTTATCGATCAGTACGGCGTCTTTTGGTATATCGGCCATCTTTAGTCTTGCCTCGGTCAGATCGCCCGTTCCGTGATGCCGTTGCATTTGTGCCACCACATCCTCACGGCGTTCCAGTTCAATGCCAAAGGCTTTGGCGACAGATGCGGTGGTAATATCGTCGTGGGTCGGTCCGATCCCGCCAGTCGTAAAGACATAATCACAGTTTTTCGAGTAAAACATTACCTTGTCTATAATCTTTTGTTCAATGTCGGGAACAATGCTGACTTCCGTCAATACGATACCCAGTTTCTCAAGATATCGGGCAATCCAGACGACGTTTATATCCTGCGTACGACCGGATAATATCTCGTTACCGACGATCAATACAGCGGCGGTTTTGGTTTGTGATTCCATATCGTAAATGAAAAATGCCTCGAACTTTTGATAAAACCGGAAAATATAAACTGCCAAGGCAAATGATCAGCGGTTTTTGTGTCTGGAACAAAAATCGGACTATGCGGCTTGCTCCGGAATGTGATCTTCTATACGGCGGATATTGTTTTCCGCGTCAAGATAGACAAGCGTTGGTTTGAATTCATGTATTTTATTTGCATTGAGTCGCCCGTAAGCGCAGATAATTACCGTATCGCCAGGAGCAGCTTTATGGGCGGCGGCGCCATTGACGGAAATAATGCGTGAATTATTTTCAGCGCGAATGGCGTAGGTAGTAAAGCGCTCGCCATTGCTGACATTATAAATGTGGATCTGTTCATATTCATGGATTCCTGCCGTATTCAGCAGGGCACTGTCAATCGCGCAGGAACCATCATATTCAAGTTCGGCGTGTGTCACGTGCGCTTGATGAAGTTTTGCTTTTAAAACGGTGATTTCCATTAACGCTATTCCAAATTTGAGTGTGTTCAGGTTTGGCAGATAATCACTGTTCAATCATAAACATCTACCGTGATATTGTCAATCAAACGGGTTTTTCCCAACCAGGCGGCGGCGATGATCACAAGTTTACGATTGATCGGCGATTTTAATGTTTCAGCGTCACAGATACTGAAATATTCAGACTGGAAACCGGCTTTTTTCAACACCGTCATTGATTGATCAGCAAGTTTTTTATAGTCACGTTCGCCACTTTTTATGGTCTCCGCCGCCTTCATCAGGCATTGATAAAGCATTGGCGCACACTTTCTTTCTTCCTCGGAAAGATAATGATTGCGAGAGCTTATTGCCAAACCGTCGGCTTCGCGCACGGTTGCCAGGCCGATAATTTCAATGGGTAAATCAAGACTTCTGACCAGAGCGCGGATGATTAAAAGTTGTTGGTAATCCTTTTTACCGAACAGGGCGATGTCGGGTTTCGTAATATTAAATAATTTTAATACCACTGTGGCGACACCTTTAAAATGTCCCGGACGAAATTTGCCACAGTAGATTGAATCAAGCGCCGGCACGACCACTTCGGCTTCAATATCAAGTTTCGGGTAAATTTCAGCCGGAGTGGGGATGAAGACAAGGTCAGTATCCAGTTCTTCAAGTAACCGTAGATCAACATCCGGTGTTCGGGGATAATCATCAAAATCTTCTCCCTCAACAAATTGGGTGGGGTTGACAAAAATACTGACGACCACATATTTAGCGGTTTGTTTTGCATGTTTCACCAGCGACAGATGACCCCGATGCAGGTTGCCCATGGTCGGCACCAGGGCTATTTTCCCCGGTGACATACGGGCGTACTCAAGTTGTCCACGTGCTTCCCTGATTGTTGCTGCGTACAGCATTATCAACAAGAGATTACGAACCTAGGTTGCACCTGGATTGAAATAATGTCTACCAAGCGGTAGCCGGGCGATATGTGACAACAGTAATGAGTAGGACTCATCATCTTCGGATAAATCAAATTTTTCCGTATTGACAATGAGTAACGGTGATGATGCATAGTGATGAAAAAATTCAACATAGGCATCTGATATTTTTTTTAAGTACATGCGATCAATAAAACGTTCATAATAGTATTTCCGTTCAATAATGCGTTGCATTAACACATCAATCGGCGCCTGCAGATAAATGACCAGATCAGGGACGGGTGCACTCAGGGTCAGATGCTCATAGACCTGATGATACAAGGCCAATTCATCGGCATCCAGATTGACAGAGGCAAACAGTTTGTCTTTCTCAATTAAAAAGTCTGCAACCTGCGCCGACTTGAACATATCTGTTTGCCGCAGGGTTCCGATTTGTTTTGCGCGCTGCAACAAAAAAAATAGTTGTGTGGGCAGGGCGACCGATCTTTGATTCTCATAAAAACGCGGCAGGAATGGATTTTCCGCCGCCAGCTCCAGCATCAGTTCGCCACTGAACGTATTTGCCAGACGTTTGGCCAGAGTGGTTTTACCTACACCTATTGGCCCTTCGACGACAATATAATTGGGTGCTTTCTGTGTCATTGCAACAACTCCAATTCGTCCGCATTGACCTTGTCCAGATAATCATTAATGGAGCCCGCGCCGGGGATGTGACAATCGGGTTTGACCTCTGCCAGTGGCACTAGTACAAAGGCCCGTCGTAACATCTCAACATGGGGCACTGTCAGACGTTTATTGGTGATTTTTTCATCGCCGTACATTAATATATCCAAATCCAGCGTTCGCTCCCCCCAGATTTTTTTACGTACGCGACCGTGTCTGTTTTCTATATCCTGTAAACAATCCAGTAAAGTCACCGGGTCCAGCCATGTATCAATTTCCGCAACAGCATTGATAAAATCATCTTGATCTTGCGGACCGACCGGTTTGCTTTTATACAATGACGAAACCGCGATCAGCCTGGTTTTTGCCATCTCGTCCAGTGCTGTTATAGCGGTATCTATATGTCGTTCGGGAAAATCCATATTACTGCCCAGTCCGATGAAAGCACTTGTCATTTTTTCTCCCGTTATTGTCGGCGGCGGCGACGTGATCGAGGTCGGTGGTGAGTTGATTGTGCGTTCCTCTCTTTAGTCGGGGGTGCCTTGTTTTGTTCCCGTGTCCAGTGAGCAAGCTGTTCCTGAAGAGATTCCCCCGCCCGGGCGCGCAACAACAGAAAATCATAGGCTGAGCGAAAATGGGGGTGTGCCAGAACACGATCCGGACGTTTCTTGAGACGTTTTAACTTGAACTGCAAAAACCATATATCACGTGCCATTTGTGTAAAACGCCTGGGCATGGCGATACTTGATATCTGTCTGGAGATTACACTATCCCCGGCAAGCCTCACGGCCTCCATTTCAGGCAGACCATTGGCGATATGTTTATCGGTATGCATACGCATGATCTCCCATAATAGTATGGACAGCAAAAAGCCCGGCGTTATGGCTTGACCGTCATTGAATCGCTGATCGGTATTTTCCAGCGCTTGCACGATAAAAGTACGTGAATAAGAGTTCCCTGGCGCATCCAGCAGATGATCCGTTTGTGGGAAAAGATACTTGAACAGTTTGTAATGCCGAAGCAGTTCAAATGTCCGTACTGCATATCCTCCCATAAAAAGTTTAAGGGTTTCTTCAAATAAACGTGCGGTAGGAATTTTCTCCAACAGGGATGAATGCCGGTCAATAGTCTTTTCCGCTTCGGTATGAATATGTAAATCAAGTTTGGCTGCAAACCGGACCGCTCGTAGCATTCTGACCGGGTCCTCGGTATACCGTTGCCCGGCATCGCCGATTAATCTTAGCTGCCCGGCCTCTAGATCTTTAATGCCGCCGACATAGTCAATAATTGAGAAATCCTCAATATTGTAAAAAAGCGCATTGATCGTAAAATCCCGCCGCCAGACATCATCATCAATGTCGCCATAAACATTGTCGCGCAATATCTGCCCGTCTTCGCTGTGTCGTCCGCTGTGATCAGAAACATGATGCGATGCCCGGAATGTCGATACTTCAATGATCTCATTGCCGAAGCGGACGTGGGCCAGACGGAAACGTCTCCCGATCAGACGACAGTTATGAAATAACTCGCGGATCTGCTCCGGTCTCGCGTCGGTGACGACGTCAAAATCCTTTGGTTCCCGGCCAAGTAATATATCACGGACACAACCACCTACCAGACAGGCGTTATATCCCGCATTTTTCAAGCGATAGAGGATTTTCAGTGCATTGTCGCTGATCAAAGCGCGGGAAACGGGGTGTTGGCTCCTCGGAATAATCGTCGGTTTTATTCCAAGCTGGGTTACTTTCTCAGATTGATCTGCGCTGCTCATATTACCACCTCCGTTTATTGAAAATTTCCTGGTAAGCGTTACGCAACTTGTTCCGTACTGTCGGAAGGGTGCTTATCAAACTGCAGTTCCGCCAGGTGCTTATAAATTCTGCTTTTCTGTATCAGCTGCTGATGTTTGCCAATATCAATAATCCTGCCTTTGTTCATGACGACAATTCGGTCCGCTTTGATCACCGTTGACAAACGGTGCGCGATTACCAGAGTCGTATGGTCCTTCATCACATGGTCAAAGGCTTCATGCACCAGTTTTTCATTTTCGGAATCAAGTGCGCTAGTGGCCTCATCAAGCAATATTATCGGTGCCTGCTTCAGTATCGCCCTGGCAATGGCGATACGCTGTCGCTGCCCACCAGAAAGCCGCACACCTTTTTCGCCAAGATAGGCGTCATAGCCCTCGGGCTGCTGATGGATAAACTCATCAACTATCGCGGCACTTGCAGCAATCTTGACTTGTGCATCACTCGCTTTCGGGTTTCCATAACGGATATTCTCCATGGCTGTTGTGGAAAACAGCACTGTGTTTTGTGGCACGATAGCGATTTGTTTTCGAAGTTCCCCGGGGTCAAATTTCCTGATATCAATATCATCTATCAGTATCCGGCCGGATTGCGGTTCGTAAAAACGCATTAACAACTGAAAGATAGTGCTCTTGCCAGCCCCGGACGGGCCAACCAGTGCAACGGTTTCTCCGGGTTCAATACGCAGATTAAAATCACACAGCACCCGATTTGACGGTCGTGAGGGATAGCTGAAATGAACATCTTCGAACCGGATATGCCCGCTTATATGTTGCGGTATAGTGATTGGATGTGACGATGCTGTGATATCCGGTTGTGCATGCAGTAATTCCATCAGGCGTTCCAGCGCCCCTGCTGCGCGTTGAATATCGCTCCAGACTTCGCCCAGTGAACCGATACTGCTGGCAAGAAAGAGTGCGTACAATAAAAACTGTCCCAATGAGCCTGGCGTCATCTTGCTCTCTGCAATACTGTGTGCCCCGGTCCATAATACCAGCACAATCGTGCCGAAAGTTGATGTTATGATGACGGCAGTCAACAGGGAACTGACTCGCAAACGTCGGCGGGCAGCAAGGAAAATATCTTCCACCGAGCGACTGAACCGATCACTGAGAAGACCCTCCAGCGTAAAGGATTGAATGACATTGATCGCGTGCAGAGATTCATCGGCGATACTATTTGAATCAGCAATACGGTCCTGATTGCTGCGCGAGAGTTTCCTGATCTTGTAGCCGTACAACAATATCGGACCAACAACAATCGGGATCAATAAAACAATCATCAGCGTCAATCCGATATCGGTCACGAATAGCATGATCAGGCAGCCGACCACGCTGAACAGGCTACGCAACGCGATTGACATCCCGGCACCGAACACACTCTGGACCAAAGTTGTATCCGTTGTTAACCGTGATAACACTTCGCCTGTGCGGGTCGTTTCAAAGAAAGTCGGTCCCATCCTGATCACATGTCTGTAGACGGCGGAACGAATATCAGCGATAAAACGTTCGCCGATCCACATGACCAGATAATAACGTAATGAGGCAAATACGGCGAAAAATATTGCTAGACCAAACAAAACCAGAAAAGGAATATTAATATTATCGGAAATACTGTTGCCGGAAAAACCGTAATCAATGATATTCCGAATCGCGACGGGCATGCCCAGCATTGCAATTGACGCAATACCGAGACAGATAAATGCAAGCAACATATGGCGGCGGTAAGGACGCAAAAAGGGCAACGCCCATTTCAACGGTTTAAGATTATTTCCTTTGGGGCGATCAACGTTCCCGGCATTGTTCACACTGTATCTGGCCATTCTAGCGCGGATAATTCGTGAAAAATTTTGAATTCAGGTCTGTATCAGCCGAATAGTACCTGTAATGGTTCAACAAGTAATCGCTGAGCCTGCCAAAGCACTCGCCGTCCGCTGGAAGTGCATAGCCGTCGTCATGGTCCGGGATCTGTGCGTAAGATGTGACGACAACAGGCGTAAGGCGAAACAGAAAAAGCTGTAGTTTGGTAATAATACCCATTACTAATAATAATCGTTAAATGGACGATGGTAAATAATCAAGGCCATCTTCATGAAATATTTCGGGCTTGTTGCTGTTCAACCGATAAGCCTTCGCCCTGACTTAAAATCGTCTGTATGGGCGACGGCTGGAATATGAACAAGCCATGCCTTTATTTCCACTATCTTCGTTACCCATAGGACCAGTTTTCATTAATCATATACAGTTGTTTTTAGTAATAATGCCAGCATCAGCACAACGATGAGCATCACTGAAAATATCATGATATTTAAAGTGGCTTTACGGTGATGACTAATCCAGCGCATTATTTTTTGCCTGAGAGACTCTGGTTGTGCATCAATGGCATTACCATACATAAAGTGGCGAATGTCGTTGGCAAAGTCGGAGACTGTTGCGTAGCGATCTTCCGGTAAATATCGTGTTGCCTTTGCGACAATAGCTAATAACTGTTTCTGTTCATCAGCTTCTTTGGCATAAAGCGATGGCGGATCGATTTGACCGCAGCGGGCTTTCGTTATCACCTCATCACTGTCTTTGCCGTTAATGGCACGGAGAAGCGTAACCAGCTCAAACAGGATCAGACCCAGAGAATACAAATCACTGCGATGGTCAAGGATATCAAGGTCGCCTTCGGCTTGTTCAGGTGACATATAAGCGGGTGTGCCTATTGCCTGACCCATCTTGGTCTTATCCTTATCATGAACCTCATCAGGGTCAATCAATACAGTTTTATCACTGAAAGTTTCCCTGTCTACATCAATGGTTTTCGCGATACCCCAGTCCATGACATAAACTTCATTGTAAGGTCCAATCATGATATTTTTCGGTTTCAGATCACGATGAATGACACCCTTGCGATGGGCATAATGCATTGCATCACAGACCTTGAGAAAGTGTTCCAGGCGGATACGCAGGGTATGATACTTATCCGGTTTGCCGTGTGCATCATATTGTTTCCGGGTTTCGCGGATATGATCCTTTAGTGTAATGCCATTAATCAGTTTCATCGTATAACCAGCGTTATTACGATCACTTTCCACTAAACCATATACCGGCACAATATTGGGATGTTGTAATTGTGCGGTGATCTGGGCTTCCATATAAAAACGCCCGATATAATTTCGGATATTGCCTATATGCGGGTGTATTTTTTTATAGGCGACGTTGCGATTCAACCTGTTATCACGTGCCACCAGGATTTCGCCCATAGAACCTTCACCAATAGACTCAAGGACAGTGTAGTCCCCCACATCCGTGTGTGTACAAGTCGTTTTGTAGACGTCCATATCTGCATTCTGGCGACGTTTCCCGATATTGGTAAACCCTTCCGTATATGAAATCGTAGAGAGATCTATCTTTTCCTGTATCTGGATATTTTTGTACTCAGCTTTGCTGATATGCTTATGTCTATAAAGATGCGCAACGAAATCTTCTTCAGAATGACAACTGTTCGTCACAATATATTCCTCGTAAAGCGATTCCAGCTCAGACGGGCTGATGGAGCTGATAATTTCCTTTATTGTTTCGGTCAACATGGCGGACTTTAATAATTCATGCAGGGTTTCAAATTCAGGTCAAATCGCGCAAGCCGTGCCGCAAACAGGCATAAAATGAGGGTAAACTGTCATGGTAACAACTTCCTTTATGAGATCGGGTCAATTAGACAAAAAATAAGAAAACCTTTTATGGAACATACTATCGCTTATAGCTATAGCGCTGAAATACTAATCAGGTTATCACAAGAGTAACTGTAGTAACTCATTCAGATAACGCAATCCCCTTACGGTTGGTATTATCGCCTCGCCTTTTGTACAGAATAGCTGTTTTTGCCGTGCCTGATATATTTTTTCTGTATTATACCGCCAATGGCAAATTGATTCGCCGTGAAAATAAGGCAGCGGGGACACCTTTCAGCAGACGCATGGCATTTATCGTAAATTCCGGAGATAAATCCCGTTCATCCAGTGTGTAATAATAACGCCTAGGCAGGCTGTGACACTTGTAATGCCGATCCCGGCGGTGATATCGGTAATCTTGCTGTGCGCTCCGGCTCAGTTTCAGGGTGTGCCTCTGACACATTCACTTGTTCGTATGCCGCATTCCCGCTGTTCAGATGCCTCCGGTCGTTCCAGCAGAAACGCGACTGGCTTCCTCTCTGGATAATACCACTCGGAATAAAACGGGGTAACCCGATAGCTTCCGTCATCCGCTATCCTTTGTGTCGGGTAGAATGGCGGGGGCAAGGATTGTCCATTCCGGGCTGCCTGCGCTGGCGCCAGAATAAACCGGCACTGCCCGAACAAACCATCGTCCGGGAATGGAAACGCCGCCCGTCGAGCGTACAGCATTACCATCGTGGCCTCTGGCGCATAGATGCAGTCCTGTTCCGGGACATACGCTGTCAGTCTCTGTAATACCGCAATCACATCCCGGTTCCGCACGGCCAGTGCCAATGCCCGTGTCTCTGTGGACGCCCCTTCCAGCCAGAAGCGGCTACGCCGATATGGCATCAGTTCCTCCTCAATATCGGTATAGGCGCGACTGATAAAGTTCCGGCTGTTGGGGGCGGCCAATACGGTGATGGAGACGCAGGCCAGCGCCAGCAGCAGATAATGGGCTCTGGCGGATTGGCGGGAGGCAAAAATGCCAAACCAGATATAACAGACAAACAACGGCAGCAGGGGGTAAAAAAAGCGGGAGACAAAATACACGCCGGTATAAGGCCAGACAAAGATCACACCCAGATAAAACGGCATGGCCAGGGCATCCACCCGGCCCTTTCGCAATCGCTGGTAAAATCCGCGCAGACAAAGCAATAATAATATCGCACCGGATAACCGCACAGGCCATATCGTGTCGCCTGAGAATACAGCTTCGCGGGCGGAGAACAGCCAGTACCAGGTATCCGCGAATACCACAGGCTGGCCCGAGAAATATTCAATCAATACCGTTTTGCCGTTATCAAAGCCATATATCAATTCCCGCCAATAACTGTAGCCTTTCGTACCCACTATCCATTCACGCAACAGGTTCCAGAAGATAAACGGTGTAGCGCTGATGATTGCCATCAGCGGCCAGTTTCGGGGCTTTTCCAGAAACAACACCAGTCCATAGGCCAGTATAAAGACGACCCCGACAGAGCGGGTCAGCGAGGCCAGTGCGAACAGCAAGGCGGCAAGCAGCCACCGGGTTGAATCCGGTTTTCCCCCGGCGAGACAGCACAGCCCCGCATAGAGAAAACACATAAACAGAAATTCACTCCACAGTCCCTGACTGAAGAGGATGGTGCCTGGCAATACCGCGATGAGCAGCGGGATGACAAGGCCGGGCAGCAGCAACCCCGTTTCCCGCCGGATAAAAAGACCCGACAGCCACAGTGCCAGTACCAGAAAGCCAACCGTTATCGTCGCCGCCCAGACCGGTGTGGTTGTGCTTGCGCCGAGCCACCCCAGCAACAATGGATACAGCGGCGGGAACGAAAAGCGGCGAATATGAGCAAATATCTGTTCGTGACTCGTCTCCAGCCACGGGGAATACAGCTCCGCCCATAGCAAAAACACGGCATCATCCACTAGGAATCCAATCACCCGGTCATTCCAGCTGATGCTGAACAGGAACGCGGCGAGCAACGCAAACAGTATGGCGAACGGCCCGGCGACCCGGCGCAGACCGGAAAAATAAATACCCGGAGACAGGAGCGGGATTTTTCGAAACCTGGACATTACACGAATATCACAGGGCGTCAGGGAGCGGCAACCGGTACATCCGTCTCCGAACTCTCGGGCTTGGTCAAAAGCCGTTCCAATAGAAGCGCGACCAGCTTCCTCTCTGGATAATACCACTCGGAATAAAACGGGATAACCCGATAGCTCCCGTCATCGGCTATCCTGTGTATCGGGTAGAACGGCGGCGGCAAGGACCGTCTCTCTTTAGTGGCGATATGATGCGGTACCTCGCCAAGGGGGTAGAGCGGGGGGTGCAAGCCTTCTTGGGCTGCCTGCGCTGGCGCCAGAATAAACCGGCACTGCCCGAACGCACCATCGTCCGGGAATGGAAACGCCGCCCGTCGAGCGTACAGCATTACCATGGGGATTAGTGGCGCATAGATACAGTCCTGCTCCGGGACATATTCAGTCAGTCTCTGTAATACCGCAATCACATCCCGGTTCTGCACGGCCAGTGCCAATGCCCGTGTCTCTGTGGACGCCCCTTCCAGCCAGAAGCGGCTACGTCGATACGGCATCAGTTCCTCCTCAATATCGGTATAGGCGCGACTGATAAAGTTCCGGCTGTTGGGGGCAGCCAATACGGTGATGGAGATGCAGGCCAGCGCCAGCAGCAGATAATGGGCTCTGGCGGATTGGCGGGAGGCAAAAATGCCAAACCAGATATAACAGACAAACAACGGCAGCAGGGGGTAAAAAAAGCGGGAGACAAAATACACACCGGTATAAGGCCAGACAAAGATCACACCCAGATAGAACGGCATGGCCAGGGCATCCACCCGTCCCTTTCGCAATCGTGCGTAAAAGCCGCGCAGACAAAGCAATAATAATATCGCACCGGATAACCGCACAGGCCATCCCGTGTCGCCTGAGAATACAGCTTCGCGGGCGGAGAACAGCCAGTACCAGGTATCCGCGAATACCACAGGCTGGCCCGAGAAATATTCAATCAATACCGTTTTGCCGTTATCAAAGCCATATATCAATTCCCGCCAATAGCTGTGCCCTGCCGTGCCCACTATTATCCATTCACGCAACAGGTTCCAGAAGATAAACGGTGTAGCGCTGATAACGGCCAACAGCGGCCAGTTTCGGGGTTTTTCCAGAAACAACACCAGTCCATAGGCCAATATAAAGACGACCCCGACAGAGCGGGTCAGCGAGGCCAGTGCGAACAGCAAGGCGGCAAGCAGCCACCGGGTTGAATCCGGTTTTCCCCCGGCGAGACAGCACAGCCCCGCATAGAGAAAACACATAAACAGAAATTCACTCCACAGTCCCTGACTGAAAAGGATGGTGCCTGGCAATACCGTGATGAGCAGCGGGATGACAAGGCCGGGCAGCAGCAACCCCGTTTCCCGCCGGATAAAAAGACCCGACAGCCACAGTGCCAGCACCAGCAAGCCAACCGTTATCGTCGCCGCCCAGACCGGTGTGGTCGTGCTTACCCCGAGCCACCCCAGCAAAAATGGATACAACGGCGGGAACGAAAAGCGGCGAATATGAGCGAATATCTGTTCGTGACTCGTCTCCAGCCACGGGGAATACAGTTCCGTCCGCAACAGAAATATCGCGTCATCCCCCAGAAACCCAATCACCCGGTCATTCCAGCTGATGCTGAACAGGAACGCGGCGAGCAACGCAAACAGTATGGCGAACGGCCCGGTGACCCGGCGCAGACCGGAAAAATAAATACCCGGAGACAAGGGCGGGATTTTCCAAAATCTGGACATTACACGAATATCACAGGGCGTCAGGGAGCGGCAACCGGTACATCCGTCTCCGAACTCCCGGGCTCTTTGGTCAAAAGCCGTTCCAGCAGAAACGCTACAGGCTTCCTCTCTGGATAACGCCACTCGGAATAAAACGGGGTAACCCGATAGCTCCCGTCATCCGCTATCCTTTGTGTCGGGTAGAACGGCGGGAACAGGGATTGTGCATCCTGGACTGCCAGCGCTGGCGCCAGAATAAACCGGCATTGCCCGAGTCGTTGTCTGAACAAATCATCGGCTACCTCTGGGCCCGGTAATTGGTACACTATCCGCCGGGCGTACATCATCACCGAAGTGGTGTGTGATGCATAGATACAGTCCTGTTCCGGGACATATGCTGTCAGTCTCTGTAATACCGCAATCACATCCCGGTTCTGCACGGCCAGCGCCACTGCCCGTGTCTCTGTGGACGCCCCTTCCAGCCAGAAGCGGCTACGTCGATACGGCATCAGTTCCTCCTCAATATCGGTATAGGCGCGACTGATAAAGTTCCGGCTGTTGGGGGCGGCCAATATGGTGATGGAGACGCAGGCCAGCGCCAGCAGCAGATAATGGGCTCTGGCGGATTGGCGGGAGGGAAAAATGCCAAACCAGATATAACAGACAAACAACGGCAGCAGGGGGTAAAAAAAGCGGGAGACAAAATACACGCCGGTATAAGGCCAGACAAAGATCACACCCAGATAAAACGGCATGGCCAGGGCATCCACCCGGCCCTTTCGCAATCGCTGGTAAAATCCGCGCAGACAAAGTAATAATAATATCGCACCGGATAACCGCACAGGCCATCCCGTGTCGCCTGAGAATACAGCTTCGCGGGCGGAGAACAGCCAGTACCAGGTATCCGCGAATACCACAGGCTGGCCCGAGAAATATTCAATCAATACCGTTTTGCCGTTATCAAAGCCATATATCAAGTCCCGCCAATAGCTGTGCCCTTCCGTGCCCACTATCCATTCACGCAACAGGTTCCAGAAGACAAACGGTGTAGTGCTGATAACGGCCAGCAGCGGCCAGTTTCGGGGTTTTTCCAGAAACAACACCAGTCCATAGGCCAGTATAAAGACGATCCCGACAGAGCGGGTCAGCGAGGCCAGTGCGAACAGCAATGCGGCAAGCAGCCACCGGGTTGAATCCGGTTTTCCCCCGGCGAGACAGCACAGCCCCGCATAGAGAAAACACATAAACAGAAATTCACTCCACAGTCCCTGACTGAAGAGGATGGTGCCTGGCAATACCGCGATGAGCAGCGGGATGACAAGGCCGGGTAGCAGCAACCCCGTTTCCCGCCGGATAAAAAGACCCGACAGCCACAGTGCCAGCACCAGAAAGCCAACCGTTATCGTCGCCGCCCAGACCGGTGTGGTCGTGCTTACCCCGAGCCACCCCAGCAACAATGGGTACAGCGTCGGAAAACCATAGAGGCTCATCAGCGAAAATACCCACTCGCGACTCGTCTCCAGCCACGGGGAATACAGCTCCGCCCGCAACAGAAATACCGCGTCATCCCCCAGAAATCCAGTCACCCGGTCATTCCAACTGATGCTGAACAGGAACGCGGCGAGCAACGCAAACAGCAGAATGCCCGGACAGACCGAACGGGTTGGCATCGTTGAAACAATGACCGAGCGAATACCTGGCAAGTAAATATCCTGATGATGTGCTGTAAAAGGCGGACATTGTACCCGAAATCTATCTCCGGTAAAATGACGCGACAAGTGACATCATACGTCACAAACTGACATTATCAGGCAGGCTGTGGTGGTCGTGGAGTAAGAAGACGCTATATCACAGCGGATACAGATGACTAAATTTTTATAAGCAACTCCCGGCGTTATTGTCTGTCTGAAGCCCGTCACGGTAAAAACACGCGTTAAAACAGGGACAGGGGGGCGAAAATCCAGCCATGTGTCGTGAAGGAGTGTGTTAGCACGGAGACAGCCATGGACAGATGAAAAATAACCGCTTTATTTCCGGGTTGAATCATGGTTTGGCATGAGATATGCATATATTTTTATAGAGATTTAAAAATTTTTCATAAACTACAGGAGATTAAAATGCAACAGAAAATACAACAGGGTTTTACCTTGATCGAACTGATGATCGTCATTGCGATTATCGGTATTCTGGCCGCGATCGCTATCCCGTCCTACCAGGACTACACCGCCCGTGCGCAGGTGGCTGAAGCGCTGAATATAACAGGTGGCTATAAGGCCGCTATAGCGGAGTACTATGCTGACAAGGGTGCTTGGCCGGACAATATGACCCTGATTGGCGGTTCTCGTTCGGGCAGCTATGTCGCCAGTGTCGCCATTGCTACTAATGTGATAACAGCGACAATGAAGGCGGCACCCGATGTCAATGCAGGGATCGCTGGATCCGTGTTCGCGTTGGAGAGTACCGATGGTGGCGCCTCTTGGGAATGTGGTAGTAGTGTAACCGCTAGTGTAAGTAATGCCGTTATAGATAAATACCTGCCTTCTTCATGTAAATAAGCGTACGCAGCCAGCGTATTCTTGAAAAAGGTTACCTGTTTCGGGTAACCTTTTTTTATGACCGAAACATCAATCGGGGACAATAAATCCGGTGCCCATGCCACGCCCTGTTAATCTGAGCGGCTGTCTGCCCTGGCTGATCGTCGGCGTTTGTTTTGTGTGCCTGTTTCCGGCGGTGGACAGCCGTTTTTTGATGGATGATTTCTCCAACCTGTCCCGTCTTGAGATACTAAGGAACTCCGATCTTCTGACTTATCTGTTTAGCGGCACGGCCGGACCCACCGGACGACCTGTTGCCTTATTCACTTTCGCTTTGCAGGCCGATGCCTGGCCGCAAAATCCGGTGGCATTCAAGATCATCAATCTGTTATTGCACTGCGTCAACGGGTTGCTGATCTTCTGGATAAGCCGCAGGATCATCGCCCGTTACCGCCACTATACTGACAGGGTCAATACCTTCCTGTCCGGCCTGATTACCGGCCTTTGGTTCGTTCATCCGATACAGCAGAGCACGGTCTTCTACGTCGTGCAGCGGATGAACGAGCTATCCACGCTGTTCTGCCTGCTGGCGGTATGGTGTTATCTGTGTTACCGTCCGCGGCTGACGGATGAGACACCCTGGCGCTCCTTTATCCGACTGACTGTACTGTTGCTCCCCTGTGCGACACTGTCGGTGTTCTCCAAAGAAAACGGCATCCTGCTGTTTCTGTACCTGTTTCTGCTGGAGCGGCTGTTGTTCGCGGACATGCCTCCGCCGACGCAGATAAAATATCTGCTCAATCTGCTACTGCTCCTGCCACTGGTGACACTGGCGGGCTATCTGATATACACCTATCCCGGGACGGTCGCCGGTTATCAATATCGCCCGTGGACGGTAGGTGAGCGATTGCTTACCCAGATCAATGTCATTGTGGATTATCTGCGGATCATCCTGCTCCCGTACTACTCGGACTTTACTTTCTACCATGATGAATATCCGATTGCCGTCATGTCCTCGCCTTCGCTATGGTTGAAAGGCGCGGGACTGATTGCCGCGCTGTCTTGGTGTCTGCTGGACAAGCGTCTGCCGCTTGTCCGTCTGGGGGTTTTATGGTTCTTCTGCGGTCATGCGCTGGAAGCCAGCCATGTGAACCTGGAAATGTTTTTCGAGCATCGTAACTATCTGCCGTCTTATGGCCTGATCCTGGCGCTGGTTACCGGCGTTCACGCGATTTATCATTATTTCAGTCGCCGCTGGCTGGTATGGGTGATGGGGGGGATGTATGGTCTCAATATTATCAGCATCGCGGCACTCCATCTGACGCTGTGGCAGAATCCGGTGATGCAATCCATGGAATGGTCGCGCCTAAACCCCGACTCCAGATGGGCCGCGGTAGATACGGGAAGCATCTACATGCTCATGGGAATATCCGAGGGAAAGTTTGACCGGGCGGAAACGTTTTATAACGATATGGCAGCAAAATATCCGGACAGTATCATCCCCGCGCTGGAACAGTTGAAGATCGATGGTTGCTATAAACATCTCGCCACCGGTAGTGCGGATTGGAGCAGGCTGTTTGAACAGGCGCGACTGGCCAAACGCTATCGCCTGCAGGAGACCGTGACGTTTTACAGACTGGTCGAGAAGATATTGCATAATGAATGTCCGGCCATTGATGCGGCGGCCCTGCTTGAATTGATGCGGGTCGTGGCAGACAATGATTCTTTCGCGCCAGTGGCGAGATATATTGAAGAATCCATTACCTCGCTGGAAAAGGGTATGTCGGTGCGGACAAGCGCGAAGGGGACTGGAAAATTTTCCCGTCTGCAGTAATATGGGAATATTACCGGACCGGGGCTGACGAGTACGAAGCGCGTTGAACTGAATATGAGATATAGTATTATCGCAGACAAGCCCTCACGGAGGAGGCAGGCATGAACCAAAAGGTCAGCCTTATTCTGCCTGCCCACAACGAGGCACCATCACTGGTGACGCTGTTGCCGCGGTTGAAAAGCCTGCCCGGTCTGGACGAGATCATCGTTATCAATGATGCCTCCGAAGACGATACTGTGGCGGTCTGCCGAAAATATGATGTCAACGTGGTCAACCAACCCTACCGAAAAGGCAACGGGGCGGCTGTTAAAATCGGGGCGCGTATGGCCTCGGGCGATATTTTGCTGTTCATGGACGCGGACGGGCAGCACCGTCCCGAAGATATTCAGGCGCTGTTGGACGGTATCAACAAGGGTTATGATATGGTGGTCGGTGCCAGAGACAGGCGCTCACATGCCGGTCTGTCCAAATTTATCTTTAACGCCATTTGCAACAGGCTTGCCGGCTATATGTCCGGGCACCGGGTACGGGACCTGACTTCGGGTTTTCGGGCGGTGAGGGCGGATGTCTTCAGAAAGTTCCTGTATCTGTTGCCGAACGGTTTTTCATACCCAAGCACAATTACCATCGCGCTCTTCTATTCCGGCTACAGCATTCAATACACGCCGATCCAGTGTAATAAACGGGTGGGCAAGAGTCATATCAGGATCATCCGCGACACCTTCCGCTTTCTGGTCATTATCTTCCGCATAAGCGTGCTCTATTCGCCGTTGAAACTGTTCGGTCCGGCCAGTCTGGTAATTTTTACAAGCGGGATACTGTATTATCTCTATACGTATTTCTACTACCATCAATTCACCAATATGGGCCTGCTCATATTATTGTTCTCCGTTATTCTGTTTATGTTCGGCCTGTTGTCACAACAGATTACCTTTTTAATCTACAGTAATAATGAACAGCAAAACAAATAAGCCTGTTACGTACCTTATGTATCGCCGGCGCCTTGCCTGAAAAGAGACTGCTGGTTGTCACCTCGACGTTTCCGCGCTGGGAACGGGACAATGAGCCCGCTTTTGTGATGACGCTGTGCAATCGGCTGGCGGCACTGGGCTATCAGATTGACGTCATCGCGCCTCATGACGCCGGTAGCCATGTCGATGAAACCATCGCCGGTGTGCATATCCACCGTTTCAGATATTGTATTCCGCGCTTTGAATTACTGGCTTACCGCGGCGGTATCGCCGCCAATCTGAAAAAAAATCGCTGGCGGGTGCTGTTGCTGCCGTCCTTCTGCCTCTCTCAGGCGTTTTTACTCATTCGCCTGATGAAGCGACATGATTATGATCTGGTCCACGCCCACTGGCTTGTTCCGCAGGGACTGTTGGCGGTGCTGGTAGTGCGCGGTCTGTTGCGAAAGAAAACGAAATTGCTCTGCACCTCGCATGGCGGCGATCTGTTTATCTTTGCCCGAAGGGTTTTGGGGCGGTGTTTACTGAGCTTCACGATCAGGCATGCCGATGCTGTGACGGTCATGAGCCGGGCCATGCGCGATCTGTGCACGGAATTGACCGAACGGACGGAAAAAATTCATGTCTGTTCCATGGGTGTGGACCTAAACCACGTCTTCAGACCCCGTCCCGAAATATCGCGGGACGGCAAAATGCTTGTTTTTGTCGGCAGACTGGTTGAGAAGAAGGGCGTTTCTGTCTTGTTGACCGCGATGGAACAGTTGCTCAAAACATATCCTGATTTGAGCCTGCTGATTATCGGTGACGGTCCGGAGCGAGCGCGGCTGGAAGCGCAGGCACAGTCTCTGAATATCAGCGGGCAGGTGCGCTTTCTCGGTGCGCGGGAGCAACACGCATTGCCGTATCTGTATTGCGGGGCATCTATTGCCATCTTACCTTCGATCGATCAGGAAGGTCTGGGGCTGACGGTGATTGAGGCGATGGGCTGTGAATGCGCCGTTGTGGCCTCGGCGCTTGCTGCGATCAAGGATATGATTCGCGACCGGGAAAACGGTTTACTGTTCAGCCCCGGCAACGCCGCTGCACTTGCACAAGCTGTATCGGAATTTCTGGATGATCCGTCCCGGCGGAAAAAGCTGGCCAGACAAGGTCGCCAAAGCGTACTAAGTCGCTACGACTGGAATATCATTACCCAAAATTACCATCGGCTCATCACGGCACTTGTCCGAGACTAGACTCCGTTATTTCCGTCGCGTTCAGTAGTCATCTCCGCGCAGGCACACCCCGGGTGCTTTGATTGGGGAGGAGGATACAGTGTCTTTGAACAAGTGTCGGAGTGTTTTTGCCGGCGCGTGATGGCCAGGCGCAGTCTGGTGTATTCGGTTGTAACTATCCACTGCCTTCCTCCACCGGTGATGTGATGGGTCCATCCACTTCTTTCTGTCCTCTGTATCCGGCGGAGCGGGCATGCGCCGTCAAACCTTCGCTATGTGCCAGGGCGGCGGCGGTCGCGGCAATCGTAGCCACGGAGTCCGGGGTGCATTTGATAATGGAGGAATGTTTCTGAAAATCCGCGACGCCGAGTGGTGACGAGAACCGCGCCGCGCCGGCGGTGGGCAACACGTGATTCGGCCCGGCACAGTAATCACCCAGTGCTTCGGCGGCATAATGCCCCATAAAAATGGCGCCAGCATGACGGATATGTTCCAGTAACGGTTCCGGGTCGGATACGAAGAGCTCCAGATGTTCCGGGGCAAGCTGGTTGACGAGCTCAATCGCTTGAGACAGATTGCTGACCTTGATGATTGCACCGTTTCGGGCAAGCGCAGCGCGGATGATATTGACGCGTTCCATTTCTGTCAGAAGTCTCTCGACACTCGTTTGGACCCGCTCAATAAAATTGCTATCCGTGCAGATCAGGACAGCACTGGCAAGTTCATCATGTTCGGCCTGCGCGAACAGGTCTGTTGCGACCCAGTCTGGATCGCCGCTTCCGTCACTGACGATGACAACCTCGGAAGGACCGGCCAGCATATCAATGCCGACGACACCAAAAACCGCGCGCTTGGCGGCGGTAACCCAGGCGTTGCCCGGGCCGACAATCTTGTCAACTTTCGGGACCGGTTCGGCACCGTAGGCCAGCGCGGCTATCGCCTGTGCACCGCCAACACTGAAGACTCGGTCGACGCCGACAATCGCTGCTGCCGCCAGCACTGTGTCATTACGCACTTCGTCTGGAGTTGGGACAACCATTGTGATGTCGTCCACCCCGGCAATACGCGCCGGGATGACGTTCATCAATACCGAGGAGGGATAGGTTGCCTTGCCGCCCGGGATATAGACGCCTACCCGTTCTAGCGGGGTCACTCTTTGTCCCAGCGTGTTGCCATATTCATCCTGATAATCCCAGGATTCCTGTTTTTGTTTTTGATGAAAGTGTCGTATGCGTTCCGCGGCGTACTCCAGGCTCCGACGCATTTCGGACGGAATACGCTGCAAGGATTGTTCAAGTTCACCCATACTGATTTCCAGTGCATTGATATCGGCATGACGCCGATCAAAGCGATTGGTATATTCAAGCAATGCCTTGTTACCACGCTCTTGAACATCCTGGATAATCTTGTCCACCATCTCCAATATACTTTTATCCGGCCCGTTCGTGATCGACAGCAGATGACGAAAGGCATCATCAAAATCCGGCGCATTTGCGTCTAGTCGTTTAAGCATCTTTGCTTACAATATCTGACAGCTGATCCAGTATTGGCTGGATAGTCGCCTGTTTCATTTTCATAGCCGCCTTGTTGACGATCAATTTTGAACTGATGTCGGCAATATGTTCCAGCACGACCAGACCATTCGCTTTCAGGGTGTTTCCTGTGTCGATCAGATCAATAATCCAGTCGGACAGACCCAGAATGGGCGCTAATTCCATGGAGCCGTACAGTTTGATGATCTCGATCTGCTGACCGCGATCGGCGAAATAGTTACGCGTAGTATTAACATATTTGGTCGCCACCCGCGGACGGTCACCGGCAGGGCTCGCGTTCTTCAGACCGGCGAGTATCATCTGGCACTTCGCAATACCCAGGTTGATCGGTTCGTAGAGACTGGCGCCAGCGTACTCCATCAAAACATCTTTGCCAGCAATCCCCAGCTCTGCCGAACCCAACTGAACATAGGTCGGCACATCCAATGCACGTATAATCAGAATGCGAATATTTTCCTGACTGGTTTCCAGAACGAGTTTGCGGGAAATGCTCGGATCTTCTTTGGGCACGATGCCAAGCTTGGCAAGCAACGGCATTGCCTGGTCATAGATGCGCCCTTTTGATACGGCGATTGTAATCCCGTCGGTCATGATTCTGCTTACGGTTTTCGGCTTATATCGGCGCCTAGTTGCGCGAGTTTTTCTTCAATGGTTTCATAGCCGCGATCAATATGGTAGATTCGATCAACGGTAGTTACGCCATCCGCCACCAGACCAGCCAGTACCAGACTCGCCGACGCCCTCAGATCGGTAGCCATGACCGGCGCACAATTGAGATTCGCAACGCCTTTGCTGATTGCAGTATTGCCTTCCAGTTTCAAGTCGGCACCCATGCGTTGTAATTCATCAACATGCATAAACCGGTTTTCAAAAACTGTCTCGGTAATCACCCCCTCTCCCTCGGCGGTGCAATTCATCGCCGTGAATTGTGCCTGCATATCCGTTGGAAATCCTGGAAAAGGCGAGGTACGAATATTAACGGCACGGGGTTTATTCCCCGCCATATCAATTGAGATCGCATTGTCTTCCACCTCGATCTTTGCCCCGGCTTCTATGAGTTTGGTCAGCACGGATTCCAGCAGTTCCGCTCGGGTGTTTTTCAGGCGTACCTTGCCGCCTGTCATCGCCGCCGCAACCAGATAAGTACCGGTCTCAATACGATCAGGCAGAATAAAATATTCGGTGCCATGCAGAGAATCCCTCCCCCATATCTCAATGCGACGGGTGCCTGCGCCGGTGATAGATGCGCCCATTTTGTTGAGACAGTTGGCGAGGTCAACGACCTCCGGTTCACAGGCAGCATTTTCAATCACCGTTTTACCCTCCGCCAGCGTGGCCGCCATCATCAAATTTTCAGTACCAGTCACCGTCACGGCATCCAATAAAATGTGTGTGCCCTTCAGGCGCTTGGCGGTCGCCCGGATATAACCGCCTTCAACGGTAATATCGGCGCCCATTGCGGCCAGCCCCCGCAAATGTAAATCTACAGGGCGTGAACCGATGGCACATCCACCCGGCAGGGAAACATCGGCCTTGCCGTACTTCGCGAGTAAGGGACCCAATACCAGTATAGAGGCGCGCATGGTTTTAACTAGTTCATATGGCGCAAAGAAATTATTTACTCCGTTATTCTCGATCTCGACGCGCATCCGTTCATCAATAGTAATCTGAGCGCCCATACGTGCCAGTAATTCTATTGTGGTCGTAACGTCGTGCAAATGCGGGATATTGCCGATAATCACGGCTTCCTCCGTCAGCAGGGTCGCGGAGAGAATGGGTAAGGCGGCGTTTTTGGCGCCGGAAATTGAAATTTCACCACTGAGCGGGACGCCGCCATGGATAATGAGTTTATCCATATTTATCCGGCCAGGCACGGACGTGGCCTAAAATTCATTTTCCCGTTTTTTCCATTCAGCAGGGGTGAATGTCTGTAATGCAAGTGCATGGATATCAACACCCATTTTGTCGCCCAATGTCGCATACACCATCCGATGCTGCTGCAACATGCTTTTATCGTTAAAGGCCTCACTGATAACACGTGCCTGAAAGTGTGTGCCGTCATCACTTTCAACAATGACATGGCTGCCGGGCAGACCGGCAGTGATCATTTCCTTAATCGTTCGTGCGTCCATCAGTTTGAACAGACCGGCTATTTTCAGTCCCGCTGGAAAACCTTGTGTTTTTATCGGACAGTTCTTTAATAAGCGTATCAAAACCGTCTGTTCTTATTTGTGCATCAAATGAACCGCGATAGGTAGTCACAAGGCTGACACCATCCACGGTTACATCAACCACTTTCCATGTTTCGTCCTTGTGGTACATACGATAGTTTATCGGCAAAGGCTTTGCGTCATCCGGCTGGATTAATTCGGTCTTGACAACGGCCAGACTGGAATCGGGTTTTCGCTGAACGGGCAGGTATTTAATTTCATGGCCGGAATATTCAAGTAACGCCCGCGCATAGGTGCGCACGAGCAGGGTTTTGAACTGTTCAACAAATCGGACGCGCTGCTCCGGGACGGCGTTTTTCCAGTGTTTGCCGAGCACCCATTTTGACATGCTGACAAAATCAAAATGGGGAATAATCAGTTCATCCACCAAACCATAAATCAGCGAAGGGTCGGCGAGCAAAGATGAATGCTCTTTTTCAATTTTCTCAATAACATTATTCGCCGTTTTCATGACAACTTTGTCCGGTGAATTTTCCACAGCCCAAACCATCCCGCTGAATAGCAGGCACAGTGATAACAATGATTTTATGAATGGGTGTTTCACAGTTTTGCCTTCAAAGTCTGCCTGTTGTTTATAGAAAATGACCATAGCTTATTGTAACGGTAAAAACTTCTACTTGAAAGGTTTCCAGATGAGAATCAGTTTGGGCAGTAATGTCAGCGCGGCACAAAGCGCAATAAGCATTGCCAACGCTGTTAGCAGACCAAAATAGATGGTCGGGATAAAATTCGACAACATCAGGATTGAAAAGCCGACAATGATGGTAATCGCGGTATAAAATATGGCTTTGCCGATATTAGCGTGGCAATGGCGCATCGTGCTGACATATTCGCCGGTGTTCGGAAATTCCTCGCGAAAGCGGTAGATATAATGGATGCAGTTGTCAACGGCGATACCAATGGTGATGGCGGCAATGGTTATCGTCATCATATCCAGCGGTATGCCGAACAGTCCCATTGAACCCAGAATAATGGCGGCAGCCAGTACATTCGGAATGATTCCTATGAGCGCCAGCGTTATTGAACGGAACAGGACAAGCAACATCAATGCAATACCGGCCATGACAAACCCCAAAGTCAGAATTTGCGACCGGAACAGACTTTGCAACATATTATTATACAGTATAAATAACCCTGTGATCTGTATGCTGCCTTCGTCCAATTGCAGTTTTTTGGTCATATCAACGCGGATTTTGTCCAGCAACGCCGCCCGCCGCAGATCCCCCAGAGAATCCAGTATACGTACACTAATGCGCGCTTCGTCATTTTCTTCAGAGACATACGGTTTAATCATCGTGCGTTTCAATGTTTCCGGCATGCGTTTGCCAACGATGGCCAATTCAAAGGCGTCAAACTCACCCTTGTTGATGATTTCACCAACGCGAATGATGGAGGCCAATGATAGGACTTTACCCACTTCGGGAAGTGAATCGAAGTAATCATGCACCAGCTTAATCGTATCTACGCGTTCAGGCGTGAACCAGGCTTTCTCTTCAGGTTCGAAGTTGCTGAACAAGGCTTCCAGGTCTTCCATTTCCGTTTTTTCCGGCGGTGGTTCCTCCAGGGTCAGTATAATGTCAAGCGGCGTTGTGCCGCCGAGCTTCCGATCTATAAGATATAGACCTTGATAAATATCCGTATCCTTACTGAAGTAATTGATAAAACTGTTTTCCACCTCCAGACGGGAAATCCCGACAGCGCTGATAACCGCGAGTAGCAGACTGAGGATGAGGATCTTGCCGCCATGTTTTTCGGTCAGGACGGCGAGCCCGGTGTTCAACTGAAATTTATCGTTCCGGGGCGGTTTCCCGGAATATTTGGGCATTAATACCAGTAGCGCCGGAAATAAAATAAATGAGGTTAAAAAGGTCACCGTCAACCCTATGGTCATCATCAAGCCAAAGTCAATGACAGGTCGGATGCCGCTGACAATTAGCGAAGTGAACGCTATGATTGTCGTCAAGGCCGTATAAAAACAGGGCCAGACCATTTTTCTGACGGTCTCAAATACCAGTTGCTGTTGCGTATCGCGCGGCCGGTCATTACATAGCTGTCGATAACGTACAATAAGATGGATATTCATTGACATGGTGATAATTAGCATCAGGGAAATGAAGTTGGATGAGATCACAGTGATATTCCAACCGACCAATCCCAGAAAACCAAGCATGAACAGACCGGTATATAAACAGCTTAACAGCGGCAATATCACCCAGCGAGGTTTTCGAAAAATGATCGTGAGCATCCCGACCAGAAACAAAAATATCCCGGTCCCAAAGACAATCAAATCATTTTTGATAAATGTGATCATATCGTCAGCAATCATCGGCACGCCGCCTAGATGCAATGTGCCGTAATCCTCGTATTTTTTCAGAATTTCCCGGATGGCCGCGATATTTTCGTGGTTTGTCTGATCAACCCGTTTTTTCCTGTCGGCGTAGTCACGTTTTATCTGCGCCAGTGCCGATGCTTCCGACTCCGTCAGCGTCCGTTCTGCAGCCGCGTATATCAACTCATTTCTAGCCTTCAACAAGCCGGCAAATTTGGCGTCTTTCTTCAGATTGACTTGCAACGCCGTTGTCGTGCCGTCCGCACTGATGATTAATTCTTTATAGAGGGGACTGTTCAGCAGTTCCTGTGCGGCCTTTTGAATATTGATATTATCATCCCCCAGGGTTCGCACATTATCGGCAATATCGGATAATGTGCCATCAACCTGTCCCAGTAAGGGCACATCCACCAGGCTGATGACCGATTCCACTGCTGGCAACATGCTCAACTCGTCTCTCAAGAGGCGGATGTGTTCAATGGTTTTAGGGGAAAACAAGTCGGCTTTCGGCGTAAAGGCCACAAACAGAAATTCTCCGTTACCGTAACGATCATGAGTTTCCCGAAACAGTTTCAGATCTTTATCGTTATCAAGCAACAGGGAATCCGCCGAGGCATCCAGTTTGAAATATCGGGCCTGAAAGCCCCAGAAAACGAGGCTGGCGCCTATCAAAAGACATATTATCAGCGGGCGCTTTAATACTATCGCGGTATATATTCTGCTTATCGTCATTCTCATTGCCTGTGGCTCTGTATTATATGAATGAAATCGATACGGGTAGCGGGTGGACGCATTCAGATTAACTGTCCTTCCGACGGGTATTTTTCATCGCCGATTGACCGTTCCATGTTGCTGGTATTATATTGCCGTCAATAATTTTTTGTACTGTTTCCGCATATAGCTCGTGTTCAAGCCTTGAGACTCGCTCTGCGAGGCTCTCTGCAGTATCGGATTTCAATACGGCAAGTGCCTTTTGTGCCAGGACCCCGCCGGTATCGTACTCGTCTTCAAGCAAGTGAATCGTCACGCCGGTTTCTTTTTCCCCGGCGGCAATCACGGCTTCATGGACATGCATGCCATACATTCCCCGACCACCAAACCTGGGCAGTAGGGAAGGATGGACATTGAGAATGTTACCCTTAAACGCACTCAGGGTGGCTGGTCCGATTTTTTTCATGAAACCGGCCAGTAAAACCAGATCGACATCATGATCAAGCAGAAATTTTTTCAAGGCAATATCTCGTTCATGCGGATTGGGATGAGTATGTGAACTAAGGTGAACAGTGGCGATATTGTGTTTTCGGGCAATATCCAGAGCACCGGAATCTTTATTATTGCTAATGACAACGACAACTTTTCCCGACAGCCGACCGTTGTTACACGCCTCTATCAGGGCATTCATGTTACTGCCCCGGCCTGATGCCAGAATGCCCAGTTTCATCACGCCGCGATATCCGGGCTAAACCCCAGTTGCCCCAGTCTTGATGCCGTATCCTCATCAATATCACGCGCGCGGATGAGAAAGTCGGTGAATTCATGCCGTAGCGGATAATTTTTTCTTAAACTGTCATAATAACGGCCTTGTTCTGCCGTGGGCAAATTGACCAGATGGCGGAGCACGACCGCATCACTGCGAATATCGTAACTCCGCATCACTGCACACCGGATGGCGTCCTCTTCCAGTTTTTCAAGTTCAATCAAACCGCCTTTCTCCGCTGGGAATGGGTCTGAAAAGGGCATCACGTCTGTTTTGAGACCAAAAAATGCTGCTAGTGCCCGCAACAGCATCACGCCTGCCCTGATTTTACTACCTAAGCTGTAACCAGCGATATGAGGCGTCGCGAGCAGTGTCTGTTGCAAAAGTTCGGGATTGATGCCGGGTTCATTGCGCCAGACATCCAGGATCAATATTGCTTCGGGATTATGGTGTTTGAACGTGATGAGACTATTTTCATCCACTACTTCGCCACGGGAGGTATTTATCAGAATAACGTTTTTTTTAAGTCTTGACAGAAACGCGTCATTGACCATTCCGTAAGTCGCAAAATTACCCTCATAACTCAATGGCACATGCAATGAAATGATATCCGCGTCGAAAATATCAATCAGATCGACATATGGTCCGTCCGCGCCCGTCTTTACCAACGGTGGGTCATTCAGTAGACAATTGACGCCAAGTGTTCTTAAAAAAGAGGCCAGCCGGGAACCCGTATGACCGCAACCAACGATGCCGACTGTTTTATCCGTTAGTGAGAACCCTCGTAGCTCCGCTATGGCAAACAGGCTGCTTAATACATACTCCGCCACCGCGCGGGCATTGCTTCCGGGTGCATGTGCGAATTTAATACCCGCTTTTTCCAGATATCCAAGATCAACGTGATCAATGCCGCTAGTGGCTGAACCGACAAATCTGATCGGTGTTGAGTCAAGCAGGGTTTCATTCACGGGGGTAATGGAACGTACCAGCAGTGCATCGGCGTCTTTGATAGAGCGTTTATTGATCTTGTGCCCATCAAGCAGGGTAATCCTCGAAAAATCCGAAAGCGCCCTGTGCACAAACGGAATTTGCTCGTCAGCGGCGATGGATAGCGATCGGGGCATTTGGCGGCTTTTACGGCCTGCTGTCAGAATGGGCGCCTTCTTTTGGTACTGGCATCAGGTCTTTCTGCGTAACCCCCAGGGCAAGCGTTACCGGACTGGCCACAAAGACAGAGGAATACGTGCCAATTAATACGCCTATGATCAGGGCTATTGAAAAGCCGTGAATAATTTCGCCTCCGAAAATAAACAGAGAGACCAATACCAGTAAAGTCGTTACGGAAGTCATAATGGTTCTGCTCAGAGTCTGGTTCAACGAGTGATTAAAAACTTCTACCGGTGGTTTTTCACGCCGACGCCGGAAATTTTCGCGGACGCGATCGAATATTACGATGGTATCGTTCAAGGAATAACCGATGACTGCCAGCAGGGCGGCTAGTATGGTCAGATCAAAATTTGTTCCCGTTATGGAAAATATACCGAGTACGATAAGGACATCGTGTAACAGTGCCACGATGGCGCCGATAGAAAAACGTAACTGGAAACGCAGAGCAACATAGACAAGAATGCCTAGCAGGGCATATAACATGGCCAGACCACCATCATTCTTAAGCTCCTCGCCGACCTGCGGTCCGACAAACTCAACCCGACGCATCGTCACATCCCGTCCAGACCCGGAGAGCAGGCTTAATACCCGATTGCTGACTTCGGCGCTGTCCGTAGCCTCCTGCGGTGGAATACGAATTAACACATCCTGCGCCGAACCAAAATACTGTACCAAGGCATCGGGGAATTCCGAATCAGCCAGTAACCGTCGGATGGGAGGAAGTTCGACCGCTTTGGAATAGCTGATCTCAACCAGTGTCCCGCCAGTAAAATCAATCCCCAGATTCAATCCCCTGGTGAACAGGGAGGCAATTGAAATGATTACCAACACACCGGAAAGGACCGCAGTGAATCTGCGTTTGCCCATGAAATTAATATTAAAATGTGTCTTTCGCGTTGCCATAAATACCTGCCCTCGCTGTTTTCTATATCGTTAGTTTTGTCAGGCGTCGCTTGCCGTAAATCAGGTTTACCAGTCCTCGTGTCAGCATCAGCGCCGTGAATATGGAGGAGATGATGCCGAGCGATAGCGTCACGGCAAAGCCTTTTATCGGGCCAGTGCCAAAACTGAATAAAACCACTGCAGCAATGAACGTGGTTATATTCGCATCAGCGATCGTGGAAAATGCCTTCTCATAGCCTGCTTTGATACTGGCCTGGGGTGAATTGCCATTACGCACTTCCTCACGGATACGCTCAAAAATCAACACATTGGCATCCACTGCCATACCGACGGTCAACACGATACCAGCTATGCCCGGTAGCGTCAGAGTGGCCTGCAGCAATGATAACATCGCGACGATCAGCACCAGATTCATCGCTAGCGCGACATTGGCAATCAAACCGAATGTTTTGTAGGAGATCGCCATAAAGAGCAGTACCAGGGTAAAACCGATGATCACGGAGTAGAAGCCCCGTTCAATATTGTCCTGCCCCAGGCTTGGCCCCACAGTGCGTTCTTCTACAATATAAATGGGGGCAGCCAGGGCGCCAGCGCGTAGCAATAATGCCAGCGTGCGCGCCTCTTCGGTGGATTCAAGTCCGGTGATCTGGAAACGGCGGCTCAATTGTTCTCTGATGGTCGCCACGTTGATGACCTCTTTGGTCGTCTTTCTTTCTTGAATGAACTCGCCGTTTTCTTCAACCGTTTCGGTCTTGTTTTCAACAAAGACCACTGCTATCAGCTTTCCGATATTATCACGGGTACCGTCTTCCATTCTTCTCGCGCCTTTTCCGTCAAGATTAATGGAGACATTCGGTTGCCCGGAAAGCGTATCAATGCCAGAGGCCGCGTTGATAATTGAATCGCCGGTCAATATAAGCTGTTTTTTCAGTAATATCGGCTGGCCGTTACGTTCATAATACAATTTGGTTCCGACTGGTACGCGGCCTTCAACGGCATCCTGCGGACTGTGTTTTTCATCTACCAGACGAAATTCCAGTGTTGCCGTCGCCCCCAGTATCTCTTTCGCTCTGGAGGTATCCTGTACGCCGGGCAATTGCACAACTATCCGGTTCAACCCCTGCTGTTGAATGACAGGCTCGCTCACGCCCAATTCGTTCACGCGCTTTCTGAGAGTAGTGAGGTTTTGTTGCAGGGCAAGTCTTTGTATTTCAAGAAGGGCGTCTTCTTTGATGGTTAAAACGAGCCGGGGGTCGTCACCGACCCCATTGTCCGGGGCAAGGCCAAGTTCGGGAAAATCTTTTTCGATTAATGCCTGGCCGGCGACGCGTGCGGCATCATCGCGGAAACGGATTAAAAGACCGTTTGAAGACGCAGTCGAGGTAATGGTTTTATAACGCACTTGATTCTCACGTAGTTGACCGCGAAGTTCGGAGACATAGCGTTCCCTTTCCCGATCAATCGCGGCGATCATATCGACCTCCATTAGAAAATGAATGCCTCCGCGCAGATCAAGCCCCAGAAACATCGGCTCAATACCCAGCCGGCGTAGCCAGCTCGGGGTGGCCGGTGCCAGATTCAATGCTACGATGAAATCTCCGCCTAGCGATTTTTTGATGACGGATTGCGCTTTTAATTGGGTTTCCGTCTCTTCAAATCGGACAGTAAGATGGTTATCCGTACTAAGATCTATCGACTTGTAAGCAATTGAAGCCTCTTTCAGTGCTTCACTAATCTGGAATTCGGTCAGTTCACTGATTTCGGCGCGAGAGGTGGATATCTGCAAAGCAGGGTCTTTGCCGTAGATGTTTGGCAACGCAAATAATATGCCCAGCCCGATCAGTAATAGTATCAATAAATATTTCCAGAGAGAATAATGATTCATGTTGACAGCCCGTTCAAAAATTTCGGTTTTGTCTCAAAGATTTTTCAGTGTACCTTTCGGTAATACAGTGGAGACGGCCTGTTTCTGTATTTTGACTTCGGTTTCTTTGGCAATTTCAACGCGAATGAAATTGTCGCCGACTTCTTTTATCCTGCCCAGCAAACCGCCGCTCGTGACCACCTCATCCCCTTTGGCAAGGCCCGCAATCAGCTGTTTATGTCTTTTGGCCTGTTTTAGCTGCGGGCGAATCAATAAAAAATAAAATATTACAAAGAGAATGATGAGCGGTAAAAAACTGAGGAGGTCGACCTCCTGTTGTGGGGCCGCTGCCCACGCGTTACTGATGAAAAAATCCAGCATTTATAAACTCTATACTCTATCTGGTCAAAAGGACGGCATATTATGCCACAAGTCCGACCGGATTTATTCAAGTTTCAATTTTTCAAGCCGGTATCTCAGTGCCCTGAAACTGATTCCCAGTAGTTTGGCGGCTGCAGTTTTATTCCAGCGCGTCTTTTCCAGCGCCTGCAATATCTGCCGACGTTCAACATTGTGCAGCAGTGATTCCAGATCATTTGCCCCAGTAACGTTGTGTCCGTTTGTCGATTTACTATCAATATCATGATCGCTTTCGCTTAGTTCGACCTCCTGGTTTTCATGCGCCACGGTCAGGTGCAGATCGTGAACGTCAATCACGTTGCCGCCACTCATGGCCAGTGTCCTTTCCAGGATGTTCTCCAATTCTCTTATATTCCCCGGGAAAGAATACTCCCGTAGAAGTTTTAGAGCTGCCTTTGACAATTTTGGGCAATCGGTCGACTTCTGATCGGATATCTTTTCCAGCAAGTGGTCAACCAATAGTTCAAGATCTGCTGTCCTTTCTCTCAGTGGCGGTACCCTGATGACAATCACATTAATGCGATAAAACAGATCCTGCCGAAATTCGCTTTCATTGACCAACGTTTGTAAATCCTTATTGGTCGCACTTAATATTCTGACATCCACACCGATCTCTTTTTGTGCGCCAAGCGGACGGATCATTTTTTCCTGTATCGCACGCAGTAACTTCACCTGCATATGCTGAGGCAGGTCAGCCACTTCGTCCAAAAACAAGGTACCACCATCAGCCGCCACGAAAAGACCGTCCTGGTTCGCCGTCGCGCCAGTAAAACTGCCTTTGACATACCCGAAAAATTCGCTTTCCAGCAGATTATCAGGTATCGCGCCGCAATTAATTGCGATGAAAGCCTGATCCGCCCTTGGACTATATTCATGGATCATGCGGGCAACCAGTTCTTTCCCCGTGCCGGATTCCCCGCTGATGCAGACCGGTGCCTGGCTCTTGGAGACCTTTTTTATCATCGCCTTCAGGTTCAGCATCTGTGGGCTGTTGCCAATCAATCTGTACTTCGGTTTATCTATGGTTTCTCTTATATTGAGCGCGTTCTTGATTATTGTCCTTAATGTCTTTAAATCAATCGGTTTGATCAGGAAGTCAAAGGCCCCCGATTTCAGGGCCATGATCGCGTTGTCAATACTGCCATGAGCCGTGATCACGGCGATGGGCATATGCGGATACGCCCGTTGCACTTCGCTGACGAAATCAAGGCCATCGCCGTCAGGCAACTTCATATCCGTTAAACAGATGTTAAAATGATGGCGTTTCAACAACGCTCGGGCTTGTCGCAGGTTTTCGGCGGCATAGCTGTTAATCCCCATACGCTTTATGGTGATGACCAATAATTCCCGGATATCGGGTTCGTCATCTATTATCAGTGCAATATTTGTCACAAACGGAATCCTGCTTATTCTTCGTTGCCACGCGTAAATATTATTCTGAATATGGTCCCCTTGTTTGAAGAGGATTGCAGGTTCAATGTCGCACGATTTTCTTCACAAAGTTCCTGCGCCAGATAAAGCCCCAACCCTGAACCGTGCATCTCCGTGGTAAAAAAAGGTTCAAACAGACTTTCCCTGATATTGTCCGGGATCCCCGGACCATAGTCAATTACGTCGATATAAGGCCGACCCGTTGCATTATCCACATCGCAATAGAATGATAAAAACGGTTTCCGTTTTGAGTACCTTAGAGCGTTTTCAGACAGATTCCACATTATCTGGTGCAATTGCGAAGGGTCTGCACTGATCACGATGTTCTCTTTGCTCATCTCCAGGACCACCGACTTGTCGTCCAGTTTGTACCTTGAGATCAGCTCATCCCTGAATACGTAAAGCCATGCATTTATTCCTATTTTTTTCAGGGCGGGGTGTTTGCGTCTGCTGATATTCAATACATTCTCAATGATGGTATTGATCCGTCTTGAATGGTCATCAATTATCTCGACTAGACGCCGGTCCTCCATGATCAGGGTATCAGATTCATTCAATAACTGACCAGCGTGATTTATCGCGCCCAGGGGATTTCTGACTTCATGTGCGATACTTGCCGCCAAGCGTCCAAGCGAAGCTAGCTTCAGTTGTTGGGCGCGTTGCCTCAATTTTGTAATATCTTCGACAAACGTCAACACTTGAAAATCGGTTTCCCGTTTCAGCTTTATAAACGACAGTTGCAATTCAAGCCCTTCATTATCAGGTTTGATAATCACATTTTGTGATTCTTCGCCTGACAGCCACTTTTTGATATGAATTCCGAGTAAAGTGGATACATGCTCATCATTGTCTAAATCCGCATTGCCTCTCCCCAAAAAAGACCTTGCTGCCTTATTCATTAACAAAATATCCATATTGTTGCTTAACACGATGATCCCCGAGTGCATACGCTGCACAATATGTTCATTGATCCTGGCGAGTTCATTAATTTCAATAGCCTGTTGTTTGGCCAGCGCTTCGGTCTCTCTAACGCGTGTTGACAGCAAAATGCCGACAAATGCCGTGATAAAGAATGTCACTCCCATAATACCGGCATGGACATAATTTCCCGAATAGGAAAACCCGGAAAATTTCAGGTACAGTTCATGCCCTAGTACAAAAATGGTTGCGATAGCCGCAAAGAGCAATGCAATTTTTCCAGCCATCAGGATACTGCCTCCAGCCACCGCGATTACCAGCAACATGCCGAAACCACTGCCCAAACCACTGCTTGAGTACATCAGCAGCCCCAGCATGATAATGTCAGCCAGTGTTTGCAGTACTATCTGAAGATTAAATCTTAGAATACGGTAATGAATAAAACCGCTGAAAATGATCGCCGTAAAAAAATAAACATAACTAACTATTATGAATAACGTTCCATCAAGACTCCCCAATGGCGACGGCAACTTGGTGGGAATGGTAACGGCGACAAATACGCCAGAAAGCAATATCCGGTAAAAATTAAAATAGCTTAATGCGCGCCAATCGGTTAATTTATTGTCAGGCTTTATATTTTTGTTCACGTCCGTTACGCTTATAAAGATATTCAAAGGTAGCAAGTTGAATACATTTTTTATCTCAAGGAGAGACCATGAACTTACATGAATATCAGGCCAAAAAGTTATTTGCAAGCTATGGTGTTCCGGTCGCGCCTGGAAAACCCGCTTATTCCACTAGAGAGGCCTTACGCCATGCCGCTGATTTGGGTGGCGAGGAATGGGTGGTCAAAGCCCAGGTCCATGCCGGCGGTCGGGGCAAGGCTGGCGGGGTGAGAATTGCAAAGTCCTCACAAGAACTGGAATTGATCGTCCGCGATCTGCTGGGAAACAGGCTCATCACCAAACAATCCGCACCAAACGGACAGCCGGTCGACTGTGTGTTGATTCAATCTGTACGGGATATTGAAACGGAGCTGTACCTTGCCATGATCGTAGATAGAGAAAGTTGCCGCATTACCATCATAGCGTCAACCGAAGGTGGTATGGACATTGAAGAAGTCGCAGCAACCCGACCCGAAAAAATTATCAGCACTGGAATCGATCCGATCCTCGGCTTGCAAAATTACCAAAGCCGCCGTGTCGGTTTTGCACTAGGACTCAATGAGGTGCAACGGCAACAACTGATCTCCATCCTGAAAAAGCTGTATGCGCTCTATATTGATAAGGACCTGGGTCTTATCGAGATTAACCCGCTTATCATCAGAAAGTCCGGGGAGCTTGAAGCGCTGGACGCGAAAATTTCCGTCGATGACAATGCTTTGTACAGGCAACCTATGCTGGAAGAATGGCGTGACCCCGCTCAGGAAGATGAAAAGGAAAGTATTGCTAAACGATTTGATCTGAATTATGTGACTCTGGACGGCAGTATCGCCTGTATGGTCAACGGGGCCGGACTCGCTATGGCGACCATGGATATTATCAAGTTGTATGGCGGAGAACCGGCGAATTTCCTTGATGTCGGTGGTAACGCCACTGTGGAAAGAGTCACCGAGGCATTCAAGCTCATCGTTTCAGACAAGAATGTGCGCTCAATACTGGTCAATATATTCGGGGGTATTGTGCGTTGTGATCTGATCGCCGATGGCATCATCAAGGCCATCAGGGAGACCGGCATCAACGTGCCCGTTGTCGTCAGACTGGAAGGGACGAATGTTGACAACGGCAAGGCAATGCTTGCCGACAGCGGTCTGACCGTAACTGTAGCGGACGATCTGAACGATGCCGCCGAAACGGTGGTGGCGGTTGTGGGAGGACATTAATGGCGATACTGATCAACAAGGAAACAAAGGTTATTGTTCAGGGTTTTACCGGAGCGCAAGGCACTTTCCATGCCGAACAGGCGATTGATTACGGCACATTGATCGCGGGTGGAGTCACGCCGGGGAAAGGAGGGACAAAGCACCTGAAACGTCCGGTTTTTGACACCGTTGTGGATGCCGTCAAAGAAACTGGTGCCGATGCCTCGATGATCATGGTTCCTGCGCCTTACGCCGCCGAGGCGATTGCCGAAGCGGCGGAGGCGGGGATTCGTCTCATTGTCTGCATTACCGAAGGCATTCCTGTCATTGATATGGTTAAAGTTCGGGCTTATCTGAAGCAATTTCCCGATATTCGCCTGATCGGGCCGAACTGTCCGGGGATCATTGCCCCGGGGCAATGCAAGATAGGAATTATGCCCGGCAATATTCATAAACCCGGGAAAATCGGCGTCGTGTCAAGGTCGGGCACATTAACATACGAGGCCGTACATCAAACGACCAAAAATGGGCTTGGTCAGAGTACCTGTGTTGGTATTGGTGGCGATCCCATTCATGGTATGGATTTTATTGATTGCCTGACCCTTTTTGAAGCAGATGCGGAAACTGCCGGGATCATTATGGTCGGTGAAATCGGCGGTACAGCGGAAGAAGAGGCGGCCGTATTCATCAGGGAAAATATCAGCAAACCAGTAGTCAGCTATATCGCCGGGGTCACCGCCCCGCCTGGGAAAAGAATGGGCCATGCCGGTGCTATTATCTCCGGTGGTAAGGGCACCGCCGAAGACAAGTTTGCCGCACTGGAAGCCTCCAGCGTAAAAACGGTGCGTTCTCCAGCGGAATTGGGAGCGGCCATGTCCAGTATGCTCTAATGCAGGGCGCGAGAGAACATTGAAGCCTGGCGAGAGACCCTCTTCGGACCTGCCATTGCACTCCGTGCAGAATCCGTCGCAATTGATATTATGATACCTGTGCCAGTGCGACGTCCGAAGTTAAGCTGATATGTTGACAATTACCTTGGCACAGCTTGATCTGACAGTGGGGGATATCAAGAACAATACTGATCAAATTATTACCGCTATCAATCGTGCGTTGCGCGAACCGGGGACGCCTGTCATTCTTTTTCCCGAATTGAGCATCTGCGCCTATCCCCCCGAAGATCTGCTGTTAAGACCGGCTTTTCATGACGATATAAAACAGTCACTTGACAAGATCGTCAACAATACCGGGGACATCCATGTGTTGCTGGGACACCCTCACCGGGAAAACGGGAAAATATACAATGCGTGCAGCCTGATATACCAGAAACAGATTGTCAGCATCTACTATAAACAGAAGCTACCCAATTACGGCGTCTTTGATGAAAAACGTTATTTTGAGGCCGGTGAGGGAAGTTGCCTGTTTGAGATTGATGGGCACAAGGCCGCGATCAGTATCTGCGAAGATATATGGGTCCCTGGACCTGTGGAGAGGGTTGCCGGAGCAGACATCATGTTTAACCTCAGCGCATCGCCTTATGATAAAAATAAACCCGTCCGGCGTGAAGAAATGGTCGCCCAAAGGGCGCGGGATACCAATATGGCTATCATCTGTGCCAACCTCGTCGGCGGACAGGATGAGATCGTTTTTGACGGCAGTTCAATGGTTATTGACAAACGCGGGAGGCTCCTTTTTCGTGCGCCACAGTTTGAGGAAGGGCTTTTTTCCTTCGGCCTGGAGCCGGACAAGACTCAGCCTGTGTTCTCAACCTCGTATCCGTCTGAAGAAGAGAGTATTTACAATGCTCTAGTGGTCGGCGTCCGGGATTACATCAGGAAAAACCATTTTAAGGGTGCGCTCGTCGGACTTTCTGGCGGAATAGATTCCGCGTTGACTCTGTGTATTGCTGCAGATGCACTCGGTGCGGAAAATATTGAAGCCCTGATCATGCCGTCCCGATATACGGCTGATATGAGTATTGAGGATGCCTGTACGGAAGCGGAAACACTGAACGTCAAACATGAAATCATTTCTATTGAACCGGTTTTCGATAGCTTTTTGACATTATTGCAGCCGCGTTTTGTGAATCTGGCGCCCGATCTTACGGAAGAAAACATACAGGCGCGTTGTCGCGGACTAATACTGATGGCGGTTTCAAATAAAACGGGAAAACTGGTATTGACCACGGGGAATAAAAGTGAGTTGGCCGTCGGCTACGCGACGCTCTACGGTGACATGGCGGGCGGGTTTGCGCCCCTCAAAGATGTATGGAAAACCATGGTGTACCGATTGGTGAAATGGCGCAATCGGGATAAACAGATTATACCGGAGCGGGTCATTACGCGCTCCCCGAGTGCTGAATTGCGTTCCGACCAGTTGGACCAAGATACTCTTCCTGATTACGATATACTGGATCCGGTGCTCGAAAATTATATTGAAAATGATATGTACCCGGAACAGATTATTGAACAGGGTTTTGACGCTGTTCTTGTTTATTCGCTGATCGGGATGGTAGATAAAAATGAGTATAAACGCCGTCAGGCGGCGCCTGGCGTGAAAATCACAAAACGCGCCTTTGGCCGGGATCGGCGCTATCCGATCACCTCGGCTTACGTCGAAAAGAAGTAGATTATTGTACTCTAAGCCTTCCTATTTCGTAGATTGCTGGATGTTCGGGATAATTGAACTCCAGAATACGCAGCGCATCATTTGATAAATCGTTCAATTCAAGTATGCGATAGGCCTTTACCATGATGATCAGGGCATCTAGCACCGCTGGCGCCCTCGAATAATTCTTGACCGCATGCTTTGCCCGGTTGGCGGCGGCGACAAAAGCGCCCCGACGCATATAATAATGCGCGACGTTGACTTCATTCTGTGCCAGATTGTTGCGCAGGTAACGCATGCGCTGTTTCGCGTCTTCGGCATAGTCGCTGTCGGGAAAGCGGGTGGTTAATTCCATAAAATCCTGAAAAGCCTGTTGCATTGCGATTGAATCCCGCTGTGACTCGTCTGTGGGTAGATAACGACGGATTAAACCCTTGCCGCGATTGAAATTGCTTAATCCCTTGAGATAATAAGCATAATCCACATGCTCATTCTGCATATACAGATTCATGAAACGCTCACAGGTGGCCACAGCGGCGTCAAAGTCTTCGCTTTTGTAATGCGCGTAAGCCAGATCAAGCAGGGCCTGTTGCGCGTATTTTCCAAAGGGATAGCGCGTTTCAAGTTTCTGATAGAGTTCAATGGCCTGACTGTAAAAACCGGCGTCTAGAGCGCCTTTAGCCTCGGCATAAAAACGGTCAATATCCCAGGTTAGAGTTTCATCTTCCTTATCGCCGAGAAAGGTACAGGCATTCAACGTAAAAATCAGTAATAATGCTACTGCGTTTCGCATAATTCGAGAATAACGTAATCGATTCAAGATAGCAAAAAGCGAAGGGCCATTATGAACAGGCTGGCGTTACAAACGATTATTTCAGAGCGATTCTCCGGCAAACGCCTGGATCAGGCTCTGGCCGGGCTTTACCCGGAGTATTCGCGTGTGCGCATTCAAAAATGGATCAATGCCGGCCAGGTGAGAGTGAATAATAAACACCTGAGACAGCGAGACAAGGTGGCCCAAGGCGATACTGTCAGGATTGATGCGTTGCTTGAAAACCATCATCGGGATAAGCCGGAAGCAATACCGTTGGATATCCTCTATGAAGACGCGGCTCTAATCATTATCAACAAACCGACCGGACTGGTTGTACATCCAGGTAACGGCAATCCTGAGCATACTTTGGTAAACGCTCTGCTGCATTTTGACAGTCGTCTGGATATGCTGCCCCGTGCGGGGATCATACATCGGCTGGATAAAGATACGACCGGTGTTATGGTGATCGCCCGCACACCAGAAGCACATACTCATCTCGTCAGGACACTCCGGACAAGAGGGATAAGACGTGAATATCAAACAATTGTAGCAGGACAGGTAACGGCGGGAGGCGTTATTGAAAACAATATCGGCAGGCATCCTCGACAACGGACAAAAATGGCTGTCAACGGCAGTGGAAAAATTGCCAGGACCCATTATCGAGTCATAAAAAAATATCGGCACTATACCCACTTGTATGTCCAGCTTGACACCGGCCGAACGCATCAGATTCGGGTCCACATGGCGCATATAAAACACCCCATTGTAGGGGATGCCGTCTATGGGAAAAATAAATCCGTCGGCAACAAGGGAATAAACGAGGAGTTACACAGTGCGACACTGAACTTTAAACGACAGGCATTGCATGCGTATTATCTAGAATTACCACATCCTGTGACGGGTGAAAAAACGACATTTTGTGCGGATTTACCAGAAGACATGCGAGATTTGATAAAGAGGTTAGAAAAATATGATGTCTCGCCCAACCGGTGAAAGCTGGCTGTGGGCGGATTGGCCAGCGCCGGAACATGTGTATGCTGGTATAACTACCCGTCTGGGCGGTTTTAGTCGACATCCTTTTGACAGTCTGAATATTGCCCGGCATGTCGGGGATGATGCGGAAAACGTCGAAAAAAATCGACAAAAAATAGTTCGCCAGCTTCGCCTGAATTCGGAACCCGTCTGGCTCAACCAGATCCACGGTAACCGCATCATTTCTGTTAATGAGCATCCCGAATTTCGCTATGCTGACGGGTCAACGACTACTAAACGCAATATTGTCTGCGCCGTCATGACAGCGGATTGCGTGCCGCTTCTGATATGTGATAGACAAGGGGAAAAGATTGCGGTCGTTCACGCAGGTTGGCGCGGTATCCTGAAGGGTGTCATTGAAAACGCCGTCGCGGAGTTTTCTGATCCAGAGGCAATGTTGGTCTGGGTCGGTCCCTGTATCAGCCGACAATTTTATGAAATAGCTGAAGATGTCTATTCCCAGTGTATTTACTATAATGCGCTCTTTAAACAGGTATTTGAACCGACGGGCCGCGGACGTTGGTACTGTGATTTGAGACAGTTGGTAAAAATTATCCTGAAAAGCGCCGGGATTAACTTGATCTATGAATGCAATTTATGTACTTATGAACGAACGGATATGTTCTATTCCTGCCGTCGCAATCGGATAACGGGCAGAACCGCAACCATGATATGGATGGAATAGAGCCGTCTGATTAAATCAGACTTATTATACGGGTTATGTGGAGGAATGGCTAAATGAAAAAGAACAATAAACATCTCAGCTTCAAAGAAAGTGTGAATTTCATGGTTAACCGTGCCTTAAACGTGCTTGGTGTGGATGAGGGTGTTTCCTTGGCTATAAAAAGTTGTGACTCCACGATAAAAGTCTGTTTTCCGGTTGAGATTAATAACAAAATTGAAGTCTTTACCGGTTGGCGTTCCGTACACAGTAAACATCGCCTGCCAGCAAAAGGAGGTATGCGTTTCGCGCCTATTGTCAATGAAGATGAGGTTGAAGCCTTGGCGGCGTTGATGACCTATAAATGTGCTATTGCGGATGTTCCATTCGGTGGTTCAAAAGGCGGATTGGTGATTGACCCCAGGAAATATGCACGTGACGATATGCAACGCATCACACGCCGCTTCGCGCGCGAATTAATCAGAAAGGGTTTTTTAAGCCCGGCCACAAATGTGCCAGCACCGGATATGGGAACGGGTGAAAGGGAAATGGCTTGGATAGCAGATACCTATAAACATCTACACCCGGAAGATATTGATTATCAGGGTTGTGTCACCGGCAAACCTGTTGTTCACGGTGGTATTCGAGGACGTACCGAAGCTACTGGTCGCGGTGTGGTCTATGCGATTCGCGAGTTCTTTCGACATTCGAAAGATGTTCGTGCGACTGATTTGAAACCCGGACTGGGTGGCAAACGGGTAATTATACAAGGTTTGGGTAACGTGGGCTATCACACGGCGAAACTCCTTGACGAAGAAGACGGATGCAAAATCATTGCGCTTATTGAAAAAGATGGTTTACTGGTTAATGAAAACGGTATCACCATTGAAGATGTTCGACAGCACATTAACGAACACAACACAATAAAGGGTTTCTCGGGTGCCAGGTTTTTCGAAAACGGGATGATCGGGCTGGAAATGGAATGTGATATCCTGATTCCGGCGGCGATGGAAGCGCAAATTACCGAAAACAACGCGGAAAATATAAAAGCAAAATTAATTGTGGAAGCGGCCAATGGGCCGGTTACTTTTGGGGCGGATAATATCCTGCGCCACAAAAACATTACTGTTTTGCCCGACACCTATGTTAATGCAGGCGGCGTGACGGTTTCCTACTTTGAATGGGTACGCAACCTGTCCCATATCCGTTTTGGGCGCATGGAGCGGCGTCACGACGAAATGCGTGGGGGGCAGATATTGCGGGCGATTGAAGTGATGACCGGTAAAAAAACAGAAACACAGATAGAAAGTAAATTTGCCTATGGTGCGGATGAACTGGACCTGGTGCGTTCCGGTCTTGATGATACCATGCGTAGCGGCTATCAACAATTGAGAGAAATCTACCAGTCTGATGATAGGGTGGAGGATTATAGGTCGGCAGCCTACGTTGTCGCGATACAAAAGCTGCTGCGCTCGTATATTGATATTGGAGTCTATTAATTGTCTCTTGACTAGACTGCCCGAAAGACCTTCCCGGCAGTTAAAGGTACCTGTATGACTTGAAGATATGGTTCTCTGACCCCATCTTCATCCGGGATACTTGAACAAGAGATTATATGCGCCTCGATAGACTGACAAGCAAATTACAGACGGCCCTGGCAGATGCCGGAAGCCTCGCCGTGGGGCGCGATCATCAATACATAGAACCCGCCCACTTAGCGCATGCCTTGTTAAAACAAGAGGGAAGTTTGCCGTCAATACTGGCCAACAGCGGTGTTGATATACATCGACTCAACGGCGATATTCAGAAACTGTTGGACTCGTTGCCGACCGTCGGTGGCATGGGAGGCGACGTACGTATTAGCCGTGATCTTGAAAAAATTCTGAATCTGATGGACAAGGCGGCGCAGGACAGACGGGATAGCTATATTGCCAGTGAACTGTTTATCATTGCCGCTCTGGAGGACAAAGGCAGACTGGGTAAGCTCCTGCGTCAACACGGTGCTGATAAGGACAAATTGAATGCAGAGATTGACAAGCTGCGCGGTGGTGAAAAGGTTGTTGACCTTTCTGCAGAGGAAACTAGACAGGCATTGGAAAAATTTACCATTGATCTGACGCAACAGGCGGAGAGTGGCAAGCTTGACCCCGTCATCGGGCGTGATGAAGAGATCAGACGGACTATTCAGGTCTTGCAGAGACGTACCAAAAATAATCCCGTTTTAATCGGTGAACCCGGTGTCGGCAAGACCGCTATCGTTGAGGGGCTTGCACAACGTATTGTCAATGGTGAAGTCCCCGATTCGCTTGCCCGGAGACGTCTATTGGCGCTTGACATGGGCGCATTAATCGCCGGTGCCAAATTTCGGGGGGAATTTGAAGAACGTTTGAAAGCAGTGCTTAACGATATTTCAAAACAACAAGGCCGTGTTGTCTTGTTCATTGACGAAGTCCACACCATGGTCGGCGCGGGCAAGGCCGAAGGTGCGATGGACGCCAGCAATATGCTCAAACCTGCACTTGCCCGAGGGGAACTCCATTGTATTGGTGCCACTACGCTTGATGAATACCGTCGAAATATTGAAAAGGACGCCGCCCTGGAACGTCGCTTTCAGAAAGTGTTTGTTGATGAACCTAATGAGGAAGATACCATCGCCATCCTGCGCGGTCTGAAGGAACGTTATGAAGTGCATCACAATGTACAGATTACCGACCCGGCAATTGTGGCGGCGACGACATTATCTCATCGGTATATCACCGACCGGCAGTTGCCTGATAAGGCGATTGACCTGGTTGATGAAGCGGCCAGCCGCATCAGTATCGAGATACATTCGAAACCTGAAGTAATGGACAGGCTTGAACGCCGATTGATACAGATGAAAATCGAGCGGGAAGCGTTGAAAAAGGAAACCGACGCCGCTTCAAAAAAACGTCTGGCATCGCTTGAAAACACCATCAAAACAACCGAACGCGAATTTGCTGATTTGGAAGAGATATGGGTCAGTGAAAAAGCGTCTCTGCAAGGGACTCATGATGCCAAGGAAAAACTTGAACAGGCGCGGATCGATTTTAAAACAGCCAGCCGTAATCGTGATTTGGAGCGGATGTCGAAATTACAAAACGAGACTATTCCCGAGCTGGAAAAACAGGCCAATATGTCTAATCAGGCGGAAATATCCGATATGACATTGTTGCGCAATAAGGTCACCGAGAATGAAATTGCTGAGGTGGTTGCTAGTTGGACCGGCATACCCGTCAGTAAAATGCTGCAGGGCGAACGTGAAAAACTGCTTGATATGGAAGCGACATTACGCAAACGCGTTATCGGACAGGAACAGGCTATTACCGCCGTTTCCAATGTCATCCGGCGTTCGCGCGCCGGTTTGTCTGACCCGAGCAAACCCAATGGCAGTTTTCTCTTCTTGGGTCCCACCGGGGTTGGCAAAACCGAACTTTGCCGGAGTCTGACGGAATTTCTGTTTGATAGCGAAGACATGATGATCCGTATTGATATGTCTGAATTCATGGAAAAACACGCCGTTGCCCGCCTGATCGGCGCCCCGCCTGGCTATGTCGGATATGAACAGGGCGGATACCTTACCGAAGCGGTACGTCGTCGCCCCTACAGTCTGATTTTGCTGGATGAAATAGAGAAAGCGCATCGCGATGTCTTTAATATTCTGTTACAGGTACTTGATGACGGGCGTCTGACCGACAGTCACGGTCGCACCGTAGATTTCCGTAATACCGTTATTGTGATGACCTCTAATCTGGGTTCAGATCTGATACAGGAAATGTCGTCCGATACCGAATACGATAATATGAAAGAGATTGTTCTGCATGAAGTCGGTAGCTATTTTCGTCCCGAGTTTATTAATCGGATCGATACCGTGGTGGTCTTTCATGCTCTGATACAGGAACAGATCCGAGCCATCACTGAAATACAGGTTGAACACCTTCGAAAACGTCTTCAGGGGCAAAACATCGCACTTGAATTAAGTCAAAACGCAGCGGATTTTCTGGCAAAAACCGGATTCAACCCGGTTTATGGTGCTAGGCCGTTAAAGCGCATTATTCAAGATAAACTTGAGACAGGAATAGCGGAAAAAATATTGATCGGCGAAATTGAATCCGGCCATACTATTCAAGTGGATGAAAAAGAGGGCAAATTAAATTTTTCCAAATTGCAGACGGATTTCACATAAATAATGCATAATCCAACGCATAACTAAGCGTAAAATGCCATCTTCACTAGACTGGTACTTTTATGTTTTATACTTGATTCTTAAGTAAGAATTCTGAGTTATTATATCATACTAAATGTGATCTGAAATATGTTAAGCTATAGTTTTAGACACTAAAATCTGATTTCAGAACAAAATGGCGGCTTCAACAAAAAATAATATCAATCTCAGTGGGCTTGCACGTAAACTCGTGCTGAAAGGACTTCTTGAAGAAAAGAAAGCGGTAGATGCTTTTCAGGAATCACGAAAGAAACGGATTCCCTTCGTCAGCGTTATCGTTGAAAAAAAGCTTGTTGCCAGTGATGTGATCGCCGTTACTGCTTCAAATGAGTTTGGTGCGCCGTTAGTAGATATTGATTCGCTTGAAAATGATCTGGAGGTTGTCAAGCTTGTCAAAGATGAGTTGATCAAAAAACATCATATCCTGCCAATATTTAAACGGGGCAAGCGCCTTGCTGTTGCTATCTCGGACCCGACCAATCTCCTCGCCTTAGATGAAATTAAATTTGCAACAAATCTTTTCATTGATGCTGTCGTCGTTGCAGAAGACAAATTGGTCAAACATATCGAAAAAACTCTGGAGGCTCTCCAGGGCAGTACCCTTGTTGGTCTAAGCGAGGAGGAACTTGAAGACCTGGATAATATTGAACTTGGTGGAGATGGCGCATCTCAGGAAGAAGATGATATTGATATTGACGATGCGCCTGTCGTAAGGTTTGTTCATAAAGTGTTCTTGGATGCTATCAAGATCGGTGCTTCTGACCTTCATTTTGAGCCTTATGAGAAAGTTTATCGTGTGCGTTTCCGGGTTGACGGTATATTGAGAGAAGTTGCCAAGCCGCCAATGAGTTTGTCTAGCAAAATAGTGGCTCGTATAAAGGTGATGTCTCGTCTCGACGTATCTGAACGTCGTGTCCCTCAGGATGGTCGTATCAAAATGAAACTGTCAAGGAGCAAATCCATTGACTTTCGTGTCAGTACCTGCCCGACATTATTTGGTGAAAAGGCCTGTTTGCGTATATTGGATTCCGATGCTGCGGCTCTGCAAATAGATCAGCTTGGCTATGAGGATGAACAAAAGAAATTATTTTTGAAAAATCTGCATAAACCCTATGGCATGTTTCTGGTTACTGGCCCTACGGGTAGCGGTAAAACTGTTTCACTCTATACCGGCATCAATATTCTTAACCAGCCTGATATCAATATATCCACTGCTGAAGATCCAGTGGAAATCAATCTTTCCGGCGTCAATCAGGTACAGATAGATGAACGCACGGGAATGGATTTCCCAAAGGCATTAAGGGCCTTTTTACGGCAGGACCCGGATATTATATTAGTTGGCGAAATACGCGATATTACCACGGGTGGAATCGCAGTGAAGGCTGCTCAAACCGGACATATGGTTATGTCGACCCTGCATACTAATGATGCCCCGCAAACTCTGACCCGCTTACAGGATATGGGCATCCAAACCTTTGCCGTGGCTACCACGATCAATCTGATTGCCGCGCAGCGTCTCCTGCGGAGACTTAACCCAACGAATAAGGTGCCGATCAAAACGCCTGATGAAGTATTGATAGATGAGGGTTTCCCGGAGGAGATGGTTGCGAACGGTATTGAAATGTTTGAACCTGGTAAAGAAACGGAGGATAATCCGGGTTACAAGGGTCGCATCGGTATTTATCAGGTTATGCCGATAACTGAAGAGATAAAACGGCTAATTATGGAAGGCGCCAATGCGGTCGCCTTGGCGGACCAGGCAGAAAAGGAAGGGGTATGGGATATCCGTCGGTCAGGATTACAGAAAGTGGCCAATGGTATTACCAGTCTGGCTGAAGTTAACCGAGTCACCATTGAGTGAGAATTATGGCTAAAACGCAAAAAACAGATATATATGTTTGGGAAGGTATAGATAAAGCTGGCAAGCGGAGAACAGGTGAACTGAGCGCACAAACCGAAGCTTTGGCGAAGGCTATGGTCCGTCGGCAGGGTGTCAACCCGCTTAAAGTCAAGAAAAAGCCGAAACCGCGATGGGGGGCCAACAAAACAAAAATTTCACCCAAGGATATCACGGTATTCAGTCGGCAACTAGCCACGATGGTGTCTTCCGGTGTACCGCTGGTTCAGGCATTTGAGATTATTGGACGTGGTCATGAAAATGCCGGTATGCAGGAGTTGATATTGAATATTAAGGCTGATGTTGAATCGGGAAATAGTCTGACCGAGAGTTTGTCAAAACACCCCTTACATTTTAATGAGCTTTATTGCAATCTGGTGGCGGCGGGAGAGCACGCCGGGATTCTTGAGTCAGTTCTGCACAAACTCGCAACCTATATGGAGAAAAGCGAAGCGCTGAAATCAAAAGTCAAATCTGCTATGCTTTATCCTATTATTGTTCTGGCCGTTGCTGCTATCGTTGTCTCAATACTGATGATTTTTGTAATCCCGCAGTTTGGAGATTTGTTCAACAATTTTGGCGCTGATCTGCCAGCCTTAACCCAGCTTTTGATAGACACCTCCGATTTTTTTGTTGAGAACTGGTTTTGGATATTCCTTGTCGTAGCTGGTACGGTTTTTGGTTTCCTTGAAATGAAAAAGCGATCCTTGGCGTTACAGCATTTTATCGATCGTGCCCTTCTGAAAATGCCCGTATTCGGTGAAATTCTGGAGAAGTCCGCTATTGCCAGATTTGCCAGAACCCTTGAAACCATGTTTGCTGCCGGTACCCCGCTTGTTGAAGCCATGGCCTCCGTTGCGGGCGCCTGCGGAAATATCGTTTTTTACAATGCCACCATGAGGATGAAAGATGAAGTCTCGACCGGAACGCAGCTACAAGTCGCAATGCGCGACTCCGGTTTATTTCCTAACATGGTGGTGCAAATGGTGGCCATTGGTGAAGAATCAGGCGCGGTTGATACGATGCTGGGTAAAGTCGCCGACTGGTACGAAGAGGAAGTTGACGATGCTGTGTCGGGGTTGACCAGTCTTCTGGAGCCCATCATCATAGCGTTTCTAGGCATCGTAATCGGCGGTATTGTTATCGGCATGTATCTGCCCATTTTTAAACTTGGTGCTGTTGTATAGGTTATATATATACTCTGTTTTTGGTAATCCACGAAAATTTCGGTAAGGGTTTTTAATTTCTACAGTTTTTTGCCTAAATGGCGTGTGCAATTAACAGGGCGTGCGCTGTCGCCATGGTTTGAGATTTGTGTGCAAGATGTGGCGGAAACAATAGGCGCCTAAGAATAAGGCAATGTATTTTGGCGTGAACCCGTTGATATGCATTACCTACGGATACAGTATTAAAAATAAATTCAAACACTAGTGCCTATTTTTTTGAAATATGCGGGTTAGGTTGACCATTATTTATTTGAACACGAAGTATTTAGTTTTTGTTGATTATTGAATTACTTCACATCCATCCGATTTTTTACTTTTGTTTAGTCTTTGCGCTCGGTTTATCGGTTGGCAGCTTTCTCAATGTCGTGATCACGAGGCTTCCCGTCATGATGGAAAGGGATTGGAGAGCGCAATGTTGCAGCCTGCTTGATATTGAGAATCCGAGAGGGGTGGAACCATTTAATCTGGTGACACCCCGTTCCCATTGTCCCAAATGCCGACATAAACTTGGTGCTATTGAAAATATCCCTGTGGTCAGTTACCTCTTTTTAAGAGGCCGCTGTAAAAAATGCCAGAGTAATATCCCGATACACTATCCTCTCGTTGAGTTGCTCAGCGCGATTTCAGCAGTTATCGTAGCCTATCATTTCGGTATATCCATTCAGGCCCTTCTGGCCATATTCTTGACTTGGGCGCTGATTGTACTTGCCATGATTGATTTTCAGACACAACTCTTGCCTGATGATATCACGCTCCCTTTTTTATGGTTTGGTATTCTCGCCAATTTTTTTAATTGTTTTGAAGATCTGCATTCAAGCATTTTGGGGGCGATCTTTGGTTATGGTTCACTCTGGTCCGTTTATATTATCTTCAAGCTTGTTACTGGAAAGGAAGGGATGGGGCATGGCGACTTTAAATTATTCGCGATGCTGGGTGCTTGGTTGGGTTGGAAACTATTGCCGCTGATCATCCTCATATCCTCGCTGGCTGGCGCGGTTGTTGGAATGTGCATGATTATTTTTACCTCTCATGACAAGGCGGATCCTATCCCGTTCGGGCCTTATTTAGTCGTAGCGGGATGGATATCCATGTTATGGGGGGACGCTATCATGTCCGCTTATCTAAATTTATCAATATAATGTCACCGCCTTACCGTATTGCAATAACCGGCGGGATCGGGAGTGGGAAATCGGCAGTGGCCTTTTTTTTTTCCAGATTGGGGGTTCCGGTAATTGATGCGGATATGATTGCCAGAGAAATGACAGAAACCGACAAACCTGTTTTTAAAAAGATTATTGATGAATTGGGTATAGGGTTTGTCAAGTCTGATGGCACGCTTGATCGGAAAAAATTGTGTGAAACCATTTTCAGAGATGAAAAAATAAAACGCCGACTTGAGGGCTTGCTTCACCCGGCCATATATCGGGAGATTGACCGGAAAGTCGCCGCCATTGATCACCCCTATTGCCTGATTGTCATACCCCTGCTATTTGAGACGCAAAAAAGACATTCCGTTGACCGGATTTTAGTTGTTGATATTCCTGAAGAGATACAAATTAAACGGACTGTGGACAGAGACAAATCGTTTTCAACTGAATTGATCAAAAAAGTCATCGACAGTCAGGTAAAACGCGAAGTGCGTGTGCAATATGCTGATGACATTATTGACAATACCGTTGATATTAACGAACTTGAAACCCTTGTACGTAATTTACATTTACGCTATTTACGTTTAAGTGATAGTAGATTTGAACAATAGTGAACGATAAGATCATATTTGAACAACCCCTGAATGAACGAATACGCAATTTGTTGCGTCTTGAATATCTGTTCAATCTGACCGCGTTTCGTTCCAACAGTATTTCAGAATGGGATTGCCGGGATACGTTAGAGTCTCTGCTTGAAATCAACAGTATGTTGGTCCGGGTGGAAATTAAAACCGAGTTGATAAAAGAACTGGAGCGGCAGACTACTCTGCTGGGGCACCTGAAAAAAAATCCCGCTGTGGATAAAGAACAACTGCGAAGAATCAATGGTAAACTCCGTGAAACATTGAATATCCTGAGAAATAGAAACTATAAACCGGGCGAACGGTTAGAACAGGATCAAGTAGTCACCAGTTTCAGACAAAGGATGAACATCGTTGGCGGAACATGTCCTTTCGACCTGCCTCGTTTTCATTACTGGCTAAATCAACCACCGCACAAACGGAAAAAGGATATTGAGACGTGGAGTGAGGATATACAGCCAGTCAGCCAGGCTGTCAAAACGGTACTGGAGATGATTAGGAACAGCGCCCATCCTGTCCACGAGAAAGCAAAAGCCGGTTTTTATCAGCATTCTATCGGTTCCAAATCCTCCTGTCAGTTGGCCCGTGTTTTACTTGATTCTACCAGTCCCTATTATCCCGAGATCAGTGGCGGCAAACATCGTTTTACCGTCCGCTTTATGGAGGCGTCAGATACGAACAACAGTCGTTCTGTACAAACCGGAAATGACGTGGACTTTGAACTTCACTGCTGCATTCTGTAAAAATTGATAACGATAGCATTCTTTATTTTAGGTGTATCTTTGAAAACCGGGGGGACGGTCATTGAGCTTGTTGAAGTACTCGGTTACTGCGTTACTGTGTGTAATCGGCGGATAAAAAAGGTCTGATTGATTCAACCGGATCATCGGCATCCCAGACAGCGCTCAGTATGGCTATCCCGTGGGCACCGTTTGACTTCGCGTTCTTGTTGTCTGTGCCTGATAGACCGCCCAGTGCAAAAACCGGAAGGTTTGTCTTTTGACACAGGCGGGAAAATTGATCCCAGCCCAGAGGTTTTTTTTCGGGGCAGCTTTTTGTCATTTTGACCGGTGAGAGGAAAATATAATCGGCCCCGATACGTTCCGCTTGTGCCATTTCATGTTCGTTATGACAAGATACGCCAAGCATTTTCTCTTTGGCGACGGGCCGGTCGGTATATTTCACAGCACCTTCTGCATTGAGGTGTAAGCCGTCGGCATCATAGTGTTCAAGGGACTCTGGCGTACCGTTAAGGGTCCATCTGGCACCATAGTTTTTTGCTATTTGTTTGATCTCACTAATCAAATCCGTCAGGAAACTGTCCTGTTGTGATTTTAATCTCAGTTGGAATAACTTCAGTCCGACAGAAAAGCAACTATCCAGTACGGATAATAATTCTGCCTTGTCATCACAAAATGGTTTGCTGATCAGGTAAAATCGGGGCAATGAAATCAATGGGATAACTCGTCTGCTGGCTTCAGGTAAAATGTAGCGGTTTAATTCTGAAATAGCGACCCAAGCAATCTCCTGGTTTTCGCGTGCCACCACCCGCGCAAGCCATTCATTGACTGACCAGACATGTAGCAGAATGGGGCCTTCCGGATACTCATGATAAATTTCCGTAAGTTTGGACACCTTTTTAACACGAATACCTGTTTCTTCATACAACTCCCTGTCCAGAGCGGCCCGAATATCTTCCCCTTCTTCCACTTTGCCACCTGGAAATTCCCATAAACCGGGGAGACACTGTTTTTCAGTACGTTTTGATAATAGGATTTTATCTCCCTCCGGGCTATAAACAACCCCCACCGAGACTTCCACGTGTTTCTTCATACTCACTCACGTTCTGTACGCAGCATTGATTGTTATATATTCATGTGAAAGATCCGTCGTCCAGATTTTTTCTCTCGCTTTACCCGTACCAAGACCAATTGAAATTTTTATTTCATCTTTCAGCATGATTTCCTTACTAGCGCTTTCCCGGTAGTTTGACGCAAGTTGCCCCCGGTCAAAAATACACAGATCATCCAGAAAGATGCTGATATCGTTAATATCCATGTCCATATCGTGTGCATTTCCAACCGCGGCCAGAATTCTTCCCCAATTCGGGTCTGATGCGGTGAAGGCGGTTTTTACCAATGGTGATTGTGCAATACTGTAGGCAACTTCCAGACAGTCCCGCGTGGTGGCACCGTCATAGACCTCTATTTCAATAAATTTGCTCGCCCCTTCACCGTCCCGCACAATGGTCTGTGCGAGGTTACTAAACAGTTCTGTTGCGGCGCGTTCAAACTTTTCGCATTCTACGCTGCTGTCAGTATTAATCTGTGCATTACCCGCCTGTCCTGTTGCAACCAGTACGCAGGCATCGTTGGTCGACGTGTCCCCGTCAACAGTAATTCTGTTAAAACTTTTGTCCACCGCCCGTCTCAGAAGTCCATCTAGTGTCTTCTGGCAAATATCGGCATCTGTTGCGGCAAACGCAAGCATCGTTGCCATATTTGGCCTGATCATTCCTGAACCTTTTGCGATACCGGTTATTCTGACCTCGGTATTATCAAGACAGATTATCGTGGAGGCGAGTTTTGGCAGTGTATCTGTTGTCATGATGGCCCGCGCAGTGTCAAACCAGTTATCGGCGGATAACTGTCCCACCAGATCGTCCAGCCTGTTTTCAATATTTTTTACTGGTAGCCGTTTTCCGATAACACCTGTTGAGAACGGTAAAATTTGCTCTGTCTTACAATTTGTGACAGCCGCGAGTCTTTCACAGGTATTGACCGCATCTCTTAAGCCCTGCTTACCCGTACCCGCATTTGCATTACCAGCATTGACGATAAAATAACGCGGTGGCAACCTTTGCAAGTGCTGCCGGGCAATACATACTGGCGCAGCACAGAATTTGTTTTGCGTGAAAACAGCTGAGACGCTACTGCCTTCGGCAATCTCCAGCAAGGCCAGATCGGGACGCGGATGATCATAGATGGCGGCGCTTGCGGCCGCCAGACGAATACCTTTGATTGATTCTACGACATCGGGGACTTTAATATTAACCGCCATTGATTATCATACAGACCAGTCAGCTTAGTCTACCATGGCATTGTTTGTATTTTTTACCGGAACCGCAAGGGCAGGGCTTATTGCGGCCAATTTTGGGTTGGGTACGAGTGAACGGTTTTTCTGTAGGTTTTTTCTCAACCTCATCCGCAGGGGGCAGTTTATCACTTAAACTGCTTTTGACGGATGGATGATGAAACGTCACTTTCTGCGTGTGCTTTCTGGTTTCGGCGGCCTCAATATCCTGTTCAGTCTTTATGTTGATTTTGGATAGGAAGACAACGATGTCGTGTTTGATTTTATCCAGCATCTGTACAAATAAATCAAATGCCTCACGCTTGTATTCCTGCTTGGGGTTCTTTGCGGCAAAGCTCCTGAGATGAATACCCTGTCTTAGGTGATCCATATTGGCCAGGTGCTCTTTCCAATGCCTGTCCAGAACATCCAGCATGATCTGTTTTTCAATTCGGCGCATTAAATCCGACGTGATCATTTTTTCTTTTTGAGCGGCTGCGTCGTTCGCCGCTGTATGAATCCTTTCTCGTAAGGCGCTTTCCGGCAATTGACCATCTTTTAGCCAATGTTTTATATCCAGCGTCAGATCAAATTCATGCCGCAAGGCATCTTCAAGACTCTCTATATCCCATACCTCATCCACGCTAGCATCAGGGATATAGATGTTGATAATATCTTCAATGACATCAAACCGCATGTCCTTGACCTCATCGGAAACGTCTTCTCTGTCAAGCAGATCACGGCGCTGTTCATAGATGACTTTCCTTTGATCATTAGCGACGTCGTCGAAATCCAGTAAATGCTTGCGCACATCAAAGTTATGTGCTTCCACCTTGCGTTGCGCGTTCTCAATGGCCCGGGTGACAAGTTTGGATTCAATGGCCTCGCCTTTTTCCATGCCTAGTCTCTGCATGATGGCGGATACCTTTTCAGAAGCGAAAATACGCATCAGGTTATCTTCTAGGGAAAGATAAAAACGGCTTGAACCGGGGTCACCCTGTCGCCCTGAACGACCGCGGAGCTGGTTATCAATACGTCGGGATTCATGTCGTTCCGTGCCGATAATATGCAGACCACCGCTATGGATAACCTGCTGATGTCGTTTACTCCATTCCTGTTTGAGATTTTCAAGCTGGGTCTGATCAGGTTTGGCCAGATTTTTGATCTCTGCCTCATAATTCCCTCCAAGAATAATGTCTGTTCCCCGACCAGCCATATTAGTGGCTATCGTGACTGCTCCCAGACGACCGGCCTGGGCGATAACTTCTGCTTCTTTCTGGTGGAACTTGGCGTTCAATACCTGGTGTTTGATTTTTTTCTGATTCAGTAATCCAGACAGATATTCGGATACCTCAATAGAAGCCGTCCCTACCAGTACCGGTTGGCCTTTTTCCTGTTTTTCCCTGATATCTTCAATGATGGCCTTATATTTTTCCTGCATGCTCAAGAAGATCACATCGCTTTGATCGTCTCTGACCATCGGCATATGCGTTGGTATGACAACGACTTCCAGACCGTAAATTGCTTGAAATTCATAAGCCTCGGTATCGGCGGTACCGGTCATACCGGACAGTTTCGAATATAGACGAAAGTAATTCTGATAGGTAATGGAGGCAAGTGTCTGATTCTCGTTCTGGATAGGCACTCCTTCCTTAGCTTCAATCGCTTGATGCAGACCTTCCGACCAGCGACGTCCGGGCATGGTGCGTCCGGTAAATTCATCAACAATAACAACAGTATTGTCCTTGACAATATAGTCGATATTATCTTTAAACAGGTGATGTGCCCTTAACGCCGCGTTCAGGTGATGGAGCGTGGTAATATTAACAGGGTCATATAAATTCTGATCCGCTTCTAGAACTTTTTTATCCTTGAGCAATTTTTCAATATGGTCATGACCCTCTTCGGTAAAATAAGCCTGTTTGGCTTTTTCATCTACGGTGAAATCGCCTGCTCCGTCTTCGGTCTCTTGTTTTTTTAAAAACGGAATTAAAGAATTTATTGTCATATATAACTGTGATTTATCATCGACCATACCGGAAATAATCAACGGTGTTCGAGCTTCATCGATCAGAATCGAATCGACTTCGTCAACAATGGCGAAATTCAAACCGCGTTGGACGCGTTCTTCCTTGTTGAATGCCATATTGTCGCGCAGATAATCAAAACCGAATTCATTATTAGTACCGTAGGTAATATCACACTGATAGGCTAATTTTCTTTCTTCCATGCTAAGACCGGACACGATAACCCCTGTACTTAAACCTAAAAAATGGTAAAGCTGTCCCATCCATTCGGCATCACGTCTGGCCAAATATTCATTTACAGTAATTACATGAACCCCTTTCCTGGATAAGGAGTTAAGATAGGCCGCCAGGGTTGCCACCAGTGTTTTGCCTTCACCCGTTCGCATTTCCGCGATATTGCCATTATGTAACACTACGCCGCCGATTAACTGAACATCAAAATGCCGCATATTCAGAACGCGTCGACCAGCTTCCCTGACCAAAGCAAATGCCTCAGGCAAAAGGCTGTCAAGGTTTTCTCCCTGACCGATCCTGTTTCTCAGTTGCTTTGTTTTTTCGGGAAAGTCGGAATCGCTGACAGATTTCAATTCATCTTCAAGCGTTTTGATTTGCCTTACAACTTTGTTTAAGTGCTTGATGACTCTGTCATTTCGGGAGCCGAACAGTATTTTTACCAGAGATGTGAACATACTAATCCGCTTATACTTATACGTTAAACAGATTGAGTTTTACAGGGGAGGTGCAATGAAGACTATTTCAGAGAAATGTATTTTTTTGGGTTAACAGTTTTTCCATTATGTACAACTTCGAAATGTATATGAGGGCCTGTTGAACGTCCCGTGGAGCCCATTAAGGCAATTTGTTGTCCCTTATTGACCTTCTGTCCAACGATAACCAAATTTCTGTTATTATGCGCATAGCGTGTCAGGTAGCCATTACCATGGTTGATCTCGACAAGATTGCCGTAGCCGTAACGCTGGCCAGACCAAGTAACGATTCCGGCTCCGACAGCTAATATCGGAGAATTGGCCCTTCCAGCATAATCTACGCCTTGATGAAACTCCATTTTACCCGACATTGGACTAGTACGCATACCAAATAATGATGAAATCCAGCCATCTTTTGTCGGTTTACCTGTCGGAAGGGTTTCGCTTCGCAACGTTTTATCGATCAAGACTGATTCCATTGCTACCAGTTTTTGCTCTCTATCTTGGATTTTATACATTAATTTTTCCATATTCTTGAGAAAATCGCCAACTTGTATGGTGCCATGCGGTTTCGTGGAATGAGGTCCACCCATACCTGGAACACGGTCAATATTGAATTCAATATCCTTCAAATCCGCCATGGTTGCCAGTCGTGAACCCAGCGCATCAAGACGCATGACATTTGCCTGTAATTGACCGAGCCGGACTGCTAATATGTCAAGGCGTTTTTGAGTATTTTCCTTTGCCTGCTGAATCAAGCTCTGCTGCTCTTCAATCTCCCGGTTCCATAAGGGCCAAGTTTGCGAGTAAAGTTCCTTAAATGAGGTGCGTTTTACATTTAATGCGTATAGATTTCCAGTATAGAACAGCAAAACACCTGTTATAATGGCGATGCAAAAGAAAACGCTGAATAAAATAGGGCCGAAACTTAAAGATAAGGTTCTTTCTCTTGACTTTAATATTAATACTAATTGCATAGTAATGTTACAAAACCCTTGAAGGCTATGAATTTGGAAAGTCCCAATAGCAGTAGCCTATTTATCAATATTATATTAAAAAATGAGAACTCTATTATCGCTGAGTTATACCGAAGAGGTCTTATTATACACCAGTTAGATCAAAAACTAAAAGAAATTCTTGACCCTGCTTGTCGGCTTCATTTTGAACTCGCTAATATCAGGGAGGATATCATCGTATTGCTGGTTGATACATCCGCTTGGGCAACCCGCCTGCGCTACAATATTCCAGCCATTTTGGACATCTGTCACAAGCAACCGGAGTTGGATTCGATCAAGACAGTTAGAATAAAGGTCAGAAAACCGACCTTTAGCGAGCTAAAGACAAAAAGAAAAGCTGTTTACATTTCCAGTAAAACCGCAAAATTTCTGAATGAATCGGCAAAGATGTTCAACGATAGCAAGCTACGTCGTAGCTTCAAAGCACTTTCTGAAAATTATTCCCGACTCGATCGGGATTAATTTACCAGCATGGTTTGCATAAATGAAATCGGGGCCTGAGCAGGGTCTTTAAAACTGACAATTTCCCAACAAGACTCGTCTGCAAGCAGTTGCTTCAATAAAGCATTATTCAAAGCATGTCCAGATTTATAACCTTGGAACGCGCCGATGAGGCTATAGCCGAGTAAATACAAATCACCAATGGCATCCAGTATTTTATGTCGGACGCATTCGTCCTCATAACGCAAGCCATCTTCATTTAGGACTCGATAATCATCAACCACAATCGCGTTATGCAGACTGCCACCCAGTACCAGTTTTTTCTCGCGCAGAAATTCAACATCACGCACAAACCCGAAAGTACGTGCCCGGCTCACTTCCTTCACAAAAGACATCGTCGAAAAATCAATTTCCGCTTGGCAGTTACTATCATTAAAAACGGGGTGGTCAAATGCAATTTCAAAGCCCACCTTAAAACCGTCAAAGGGTTTAAACATGGCCCACTTTCCATCTTCTTCAACCCGGATGCTCTTTTTGATCTGCAGAAACTTCTTGAGTGCGTTTTGTTCCTCAATACCAGCTGATTGAATCAAAAAAACGAAAGGCCCAGCGCTGCCATCCATAATAGGAACCTCTTCGGCATTCAAATCTACATAGGCGTTGTCAATGCCAAAACCAGCCAGCGCGGAAAGCAGATGTTCCACTGTTGAGATGCGGACATTATCTTTTACTAGGGTAGTGGATAGACTGGTATCGCCCACATATTCGGGATGTGCTGGTATTTCAACTGCAGGATCCAGATCTACCCGGCGGAATGTTATTCCCATATTGGCAGGTGCGGGGCGCAGGGTCAGAAAGATTTTCTTGCCCGTGTGCAAGCCAACACCTGTGGCCCAGATGGCATTTTTTAAAGTGCGTTGCCGAATCATTATTATTTTTTACCTGAGATTAGTCACTTAAAGCTATACCAAAAAACACGATCACCTTGACCGTATTCAATACGGTCAAGCAAGTATATCAGACCTGTGTTGATCAATGCTTATAGAATACTACAACATAATACATAATAACATATTATCACTTTACTATAAACTAGTCTGCCTGTTTCCGCAAAAATGCCGGAATATCAAGATAATTTATATCATCCGACTTTGTGTCCTTTTTCGTCTCCGCCACATGTTTTCGAATTACCGTGGGTTGTTCAAGTTCCTTATAATTAGGGGTTGTGGGTGCACCCTGGACCAGTTTAATGCAAGAAGTCTCCTCTTTATGCATATTGTCAAGGCCTGTGGCGACAATCGTTACCCGAATATCGCCCGACATCGCCGGATCGATGACAGTGCCGACCACGAGTGTCGCATTATCGGAAGCGAACTGCTTGACGGTACTACCTACCTCATCAAATTCACCGATAGACAAGTCCATGCCTGCAGTAACGTTGACCAGAATCCCCCTAGCGCCCGACAGGTTCACATCTTCCAGTAGGGGACTAGCGACCGCCGCCTCAGTGGACACTCGCGCACGCTCCTCACCCTGAGCCTTTCCGGTGCCCATCATTGCCATCCCCATTTCGGACATGACGGTCCGAACATCGGCAAAATCCACATTGATTAACCCCGGGGAAGTAATGAGTTCTGCTATACCTTGTACCGCGCCCAGCAGCACATCATTGGCCGCCGCAAACGCGCTCAGCAGACTGACATCCCGGCCTAGTACACTAAGCAACTTTTCATTCGGGATCGTAATCAATGAATCAACAAACTGACTTAATTCAGTAATCCCTCCTTCAGCGACCGCGGCACGTTTTTTGCCCTCAAACAGAAACGGACGTGTGACTACCGCTACCGTCAAAATACCCATTTCCCTTGCTACTTGGGCGACAATTGGTGCAGCGCCAGTACCTGTGCCGCCACCCATACCGGCTGTGATAAAGACCATATCCCCTCCCTCAAGCACGTCCATCAGCCGATCACGATCTTCCAGTGCAGCTTGACGACCTATTTCCGGATCAGCACCAGCCCCTAGCCCCTTGGTGATATTGTTGCCAAGTTGCAGTACGGTCTTTGAACCGGACTTTTCAAGTGCCTGCGAATCCGTATTGGCGCAAATGAACTCAACACCCCCAATATCGCTATTCAACATGTGTTGTACTGCGTTATTACCGCCACCGCCGATACCAATTACCTTTATAACGGCAGTCTGATTTGTTGCATTGACTAATTCAAACATAGTCTACCTCCGACTTATTAATTAACAAATTCAAAAATTACCTTGAAACCAATTCTTCATCCTTTCCCAAATACCCCAGGTACCATCATTGATATGGATATGTCGAAGACCCTCTTGGGCCTGTTTCTGACCGCCTAACAACAGACCGACTCCGGTCGCGTATATCGGACTTTTAACCACATCTGACAAACCGGATACATATTGAGGAAAACCCAACCGCACGGGCATATGAAATATCTCCTCGGCCAGTTCAACCGCACCATCCATTTTTGCGCTACCTCCGGTGAGTACTATCCCAGCCGCAATCAGATTCTCATAACCGCTATGCCTTATCTCAGCCTGAATAAGTGTGAATAATTCCTCGTATCGGGGTTGCACAACTTCGGCCAGAGTCTGTCTGGCAAGTCGTCGGGGAAGACGTTCACCAACGCTTGGTACTTCAATGCTTTCGTCATTTTTTGCCAATTGTGTCAGTGCACAGGCGTACTTGAGTTTGATATCTTCAGCATGCTGGGTAGGTGTGCGCAAGGCAACTGCAATGTCATTTGTGACCTGATCACCCGCGATAGGAATCACGGCGGTATGGTGAATCGCACTATCGGTAAATATGGCGATATCTGTTGTGCCCCCGCCGATGTCAATCAGACAGACACCAAGATTTTTTTCATCTTCGGTCAACACCGAGTAACTTGAGGCCAGCTGTTCAAGCATGATGTCGTCAACTTCCAGACCGCAGCGACGGACGCATTTTATGATGTTCTGAGCCGCGCTAACCGCGCCGGTGACCATATGAACCCTGGCTTCAAGCCGGACTCCAGACATACCGATAGGTTCCTTGATACCTTCCTGATTATCAATAATGAATTCCTGCGGCAGGATATGCAGGATTTTTTGATCTGCCGGGATTGCTACCGCTTTGGCTGCATCAATCACCCGGTCTATATCGTTGAAAGACACTTCATTGTTGCGAATAGCGACAATACCGTGTGAATTCAGACTGCGGATATGACTGCCAGCGATACCGGTAAAGACCGAGTGAATTTCACAGCCGGCCATGAGTTCTGCCTCTTCCACCGCACGTTGTATTGAATGAACCGTCGACTCAATATTTACTACCACGCCCTTCTTCAAGCCGCGTGATTGATTAGACCCAATACCGACAATTTCAATCTCATCCTCTTCCGGGGAAATTTCGCCGACTATCACTACCACTTTGGAAGTTCCAATATCCAAACCAACGATTAGCCTGTTATCAGTTTTCTTACCCATGTTTTATTCGCCTGTTTTTGGGTTACAGAATGCTTCCAATTACTGCCTCTTAATTGAAAACCCGTTTGTATAGCGCATATCGACCGCTTTAAACGATTCAATCCGCCCTGACAATATAGCTGGAGCCAATGTCAAAAAACGGTTAAATCGCTGTGTGAAAGCACGTCTTCCTAGCATTACTGTGATACCGTTTGTTAACGTAAACGACCAAGATTGGCGTTCATCTAGATTGACGGCGGCGATATCAAAACCAACCTTCACAAGCTGTTCCCGCATAAGCTTAAAATGTTCAAGCACCTTGAGTTCTAAACCGGCCGGCCCGTTCAACAGAGGTAAACTCAATGGAATCGTTTCCCTGGCGGGTGAAAAATATTCACCAGTCACGTTCAGCAACCCCTGTTCTCCCCAGCGGACGGACGGTGTCTGTTCGGTCACAGTAATCCGCAATGTCGCTGGCCAGATCCGCTTGACGGACACATCACTGACCCAAGGTTCATCCAGCAGCGCCAGACGCACCGCATTGACATCGACGTTAAAAAAACCACCGCGAACCTTATCTGCTATTAGCAATTGCAAATCGCTCAGAGACAGGCGGGTAAAATCACCCTTGATCTTGATCTGTTCAATGGGCAAGGTACTTGGACGGGACAGGGCTACCCCGGCCCATACGAGAATCGCTATAAAGACCATAAACAGTAATACACCGGAAAATTTCACGGCATCGGTACGGATTTGATATTTATCAAAACCGGGCTTATTTACGTTAATAGTTACGCCTATATTCATCAGTGTCTCAAGTACGGTCTTTTTTCTTGCGGAATGCTGGAAACCAATATCTGCATAATGAGTTGCTCAAATGAGAGGCCGGCCGCCTTTGCCGACATAGGTAACAGACTGTGAACAGTCATACCGGGGACCGTGTTGGCTTCAATAAGCCACGCCTGTCCTGTCTTATCCATCAACAGGTCAATTCGGCCCCAGCCGTTTATTCTCAGAACGCGACAGGCACGCAGGGATAACTTCCCCAGAGATTGTTCGGTATTTTCGTCTAGGCCGCAGGGACAGATATAGCGTGTATCTTCATCTTCATATTTGGCCTGATAGTCATAAAAATCGCGGGGGGTCTCCAGTTTGATCGTCGGCAGGGTAACATCATTGAGCATCGGTACGGTATATTCGGCACCTTCGATCCATGCTTCGGCCATGACATGATCATCGTATTGATGCGCCTTCTCCCAAGCCGGAAACAGCTTTTCAATATGACTGACCTTGCTTGCACCGATACTTGAACCTTCGTTGACCGGTTTGACCATAATTGGCATATCCAGTTCTCCGACCAGCTCTTCCCAATCGGTATTCTGATCAATCTCAATTGCCGCTGGCGTTGGCAGACCGGCCTCACGCCAGACGGCTTTACTCAGTAATTTATCCATCGCCAGTGCGGACCCCGCCACGCCGCTACCGGTGTACGGTATAGCGATTGAATCCAACGCTCCCTGAATGGTACCATCCTCGCCACCACGACCGTGCAGGGCGATAAAAACACGATCAAACTTTTCATTGATCAATTTGGTAAGAGTGCGTTTATCAAAATCAATCAAATGTGCATCTACCCCTTGCCGACAAAGCGCGGCCCACACTGACTCGCCGCTGTCTATCGAAATGGCGCGTTCTTTGGAATCCCCCCCCATCAGGACGGCGACCTTGCCGAAATCAGAGGCCCGATAATCAGGAGACCGTATCATCAATGCGTTTCCCCTTTGCGAATTGTATCCCCGATGATCCTGACCTCGGGGGTCAATTTGATGGCGTATTTTTTATCCACGGTGTCCCTGACAAATCCAATCAGTTGCTCAATATCCAGAGAAGTCGCATTCCCTGTATTGATAATGAAATTGGCGTGTTTTTCCGATACGCGCGCCCCGCCGATCTGCTTCCCCTTTAAATCGCACTGTTCAATCAAGCGGGCAGCATAATCCCCCGGGGGATTCTTGAAAACGGAACCACCACTATGTTGACCGAGTGGCTGAGTGTCGGCACGACGCGCCAGCATGTCCCGCATAGCACGATCAACGGCTGCTTTTGATGATAGCTTCAATCCGAGTACTGCGCTGACAAACCAATATTCAGGCGGGATCATCACGTTTCGATAGGAGACTTTGATGTCATCTCTGCATTGCCTCACGCATTCACCGGCGCGATTGATCATGTTGACCTCCTCAACGTGGTTCCATATCTCGTCGCCAAAAGCACCAGCGTTCATCGCCAAGGCACCGCCTATTGTTCCCGGAATACTGGCCAGAAACTCAGCACCGGATAAATTCTGTTGCGCTGCAAAGCGGGCGACTTTGGCACAGGCAACGCCGACACTGACCCTAATCGCCAGATCATTCATGCGTTCAAGATGATCTGGCATTCCCGCCGCGGAAATGACGACACCACGGATACCGCCGTCACGGATTAGCAAATTACTGCCGAATCCTATCCAGACCAAAGGAATTGCAGCAGGGAGCTGCTCCATGAACCCGGATAGTTCATCAATATCGGCGGCCTTGTAGTAATAATCGGCGATACCTCCCGTCTTCCAGGAGGTATGGCGGGACATCGGTTCCTGCCGCCGTAATTCACCGCGCAACATTAAGGTGTCAATATCAGTTATCATCATGCCCACCGGATGACAGTTTTTTTGTCAAGATATGCCATCGTTCAAGACCCGTCACCGGCCCACCTGTGTACATTGCTCCATGACGGCGTAATCTTCATGGAGTTTGTTGGCCGTTGAACCAATATCGCCCGCCCCCAGCGTGATCAGCAGATCATTGTCCTCTACCACGTTGACCAGGATGTCGGGCAGGGAATTCTTATCCTCAACGAAGATCGGATCGACGTGACCCCGAAGCCGGATAGCGCGGCATAAAGAACGTCCATCCGCTCCTGCGATTGGCTTTTCGCCAGCCGGATAAACATCAAAAATAAGTAGTCTGTCCGCCTGTGACAAAACCTGACTGAAATCCTCAAACAAATCGCGCATCCGCGTATATCGATGTGGTTGATAAACAACGACCAGCCTTCGCCCCACCCAACTTTTCCTGATGGCGTCAAAGACGGCCTTGATCTCGGTGGGGTGATGCGCATAATCATCGATCAGAGTAAGGCGCATGTTGTTTATCTGAATATCGCCACAGATATGAAACCGGCGCGCAATACCCTGAAAACGTTGCAGGGCATTAGTAATATTGCTGTCGCTGACGCCGAGTTCGTGTGCGATCACAATCGCGGCCAAGGCGTTTAATAAATTATGTTTGCCGGGCAGATTAAGTTTGATCTGAAGCCAGTTCTTTTTGTTTTTGCGCGAAACATTAAACCAGGTCAGCATGCCCTCCTGACGGATAAATTCGGCACTAAAGTCGGCCTCGGCGCTCAGACCGTAAGTCAAAAATGGTTTTGTCACTTTCGACAAAATGTTTCTGACCCCCTCGTCGTCAATACACAAGACGGCCAGACCATAGAAAGGTAACTGATGTAGAAATTCAACGAAGTTATGCTGTAAATTGGAAAAGTCACCGGCGTAGGTCGGGAGATGGTCGGCATCAATATTGGTAATCACCGCAATGATCGGATAAAGATGCAGAAAAGAAGCATCACTCTCATCTGCTTCGGCCACGATATAATTGCCTTTCCCCAGACGGGCATGAGAACCGGAGCTGTTCAATAGACCGCCGATAACATAGGTCGGATCAAGGCCGCCCTCGGTCAGAATACTGGCGATCAGGCTAGTTGTGGTTGTCTTGCCATGCGTCCCGGCAACGGCGATACCTTGACTGAAACGCATCAATTCCGCAAGCATCTCAGCCCGACGGACCACGGGGATGCGCCGGGCAGAAGCCGCTTTCAATTCCAGATTGTCAGGGGTTATGGCGCTGCTGATAACGATAACATCCTTACCGGTGACATTCTCCGCCTGATGCCTTATAGAAATATTGATTCCCAGCGAGGCTAGTCTTTCGGTGATTTTATTCTGCCTGATATCTGAACCGCTGACCTCATAGCCAAGATTCTTGAGTACTTCGGCGATTCCTCCCATACCGGCGCCGCCGATGCCGACAAAGTGTATTCGCTTTACCCGCCGCATGGCGTGAGTCTGTAGCTCAGACATGGGCTGCCTCCATACACAACTTCGCGATAATTTCAGTCGCTTCCGGTTTTGCCAGATCACGGGCCCTGACTGCCATTTGCAACAATTGTTCGGGAGATCGGCATAATCTAAGCAGGACTTTCCGTAGTTTCCCGATACTCAGCTGTGTTTCCTGTATCAGTACTGCTGCCCCCGCTTTGACAAGATATTGCGCGTTCTCCGTCTGATGATCATCAACGGCATAGGGGAAAGGAATCAGTATTGACGCCGTACCACAGGAGGAAAGTTCCGCGACTGTCAATGCACCGGCGCGACAAATGATCAGATCAGCCCAGGTATAGGCCCCGGCCATGTCATTGATAAACGGTATCACCTCGGCTTGCAGACGCAATCCCCGGTAGGTTTTTTCCGTTGCGGAAAGATGTTGTTGACCGGATTGGTGCCGTATCTCAAATTGCAGTTCTTCCCGCAATGTTGCCAATGTCTGCGGGATAACTTCGTTAAGTCGTTTTGCGCCGATGCTGCCGCCAAAGATCAGAATTTTCAGGGGTTGTGCAGTTCGTTGATGGAACCGCTGCTGCGGTTTTGGTATATTAATAATATCGGTCCGCACTGGATTGCCAGTGACGGTCAGCTTCCCAGATTTCTTAAAGACCCCTGGGAAGCCCGTCATGATGGAAACAGCGAAGGGTGCCAGCAGACGATTTGTGAACCCTGCTATGGCATTTTGTTCATGTATCAATAAGGGGCGCCGAGTCAACCAAGCGGCGATACCACCCGGTCCGCTGACAAAACCTCCCATACCAATCACCGCTGCCGGGCGCACCCGCATCATAATTATCAATGTTTGGAGCAATGCTCTCGCCAACATAAATGGCGTGAATGCCAATCTTGATATGCCTTTGCCTCTTATGCCGGCGACATTAATCTTCAATAGGGGGTAATCATGCCTGGACGTTACGCTGACCTCCAACCCTTTGCTGGTGCCGAGCCACAACAAGTTGTAGCCTCTTGCTTTAAGATTATCGGCAATGGCCAGAGCCGGATAGACATGTCCGCCGGTGCCGCCAGCCATGATGATGATCGTCTTGTTACGCATAGATCCGCTCCTCCTCGGAAAAGGTTGAGCATGGACTCCGGCGAGTCTCATATTCAATCCGTAGCAGGATGCCGAGCAATATACAATAGATGACCATGCTGTTACCGCCATAGCTCATCAACGGCAGCGTCAACCCCTTGGTCGGTAGCACGCCCATATTGACGCCGATACTGAAACAGGCCTGAATGCCGATGATAAAACCGACCCCGTAGGCAAAAAAAGCGGCAAAACGTTTTCCGACGTTTTCGGCAATATACCCTATTACGAAGGCACGCCAGATGATAAATGAATATAGTAAAAGCAGCGTCAAACTGCCAATCAGGCCGCACTCTTCAGCAAATACGGCAAAGATAAAATCGGTATGGGCCTCTGGAAGGTAAAATAATTTCTGCACACTGCCGCCTAGACCGACGCCAAACCATTCACCACGGCCAAACGCAATCAATGCCTGTGTTAACTGAAAACTGTTGTTAAAAGGGTCCTGCCACGGATCGACAAAACTCGTTAAGCGCTGCATGCGGTAGGGCGATAAAATAATCAGGGTGGCAAGTATACTGATAGTTATCAGGACCCATGCAAAAAAACGGATTAGGGGCACCCCACCCATAAACAGCATGCCCAGCACTGTTGCAAACAGGATGACACTGGTGCCGAAGTCAGGCTCAAGCAATAACAGACAGGCAATCAATGTCAGGACAAAAACCGGCCGGATAAATCCGGCAAAATCTGTTCTGACTGTATCTTTGTGTCTGACAAGATAACCGGCCAGATATACGATGACGCTCAATTTGATCAGTTCGGATATCTGCAATGCGAACGGGCCTAAACTAATCCAACGCACACTGCCGTTCACTTCCTTGCCGACGCCGGGGATCAAGATGATTGCCAGCAGGAATATTGAAATGATTAACAGGCAGACGCTTGATTTTTCCCATAAACGTATCGGTATTTTCAGGCAGACGAAGGCAAAACATAGGCCGATGGCGACGGCAATACTCTGCCGCCAAAAATAATACAAGGGATTACCGAATTCTTTTGTCGAAATCGCGATAGAGGATGAGGCGACCATCACTAGACCAATGGCAACGATTAACAGGGGAATACAGATTAACCAGAAATCATAGCCAGCGAATAATTTACCTCTTACATGATGGCGTAACATCAATGTCGCCTGCTGTTTATACCCCGCGTTCATCAAACCTTCTCCAGGGCATTAACCGCCTCAACAAAAGCATCGCCACGTTGCCGGTAATCATTATACATATCCTGACTGGCGCAGGCCGGGGCGAGCAGGACAAGATCGCCGGCCTGCGCGACCCTGCGTGCCATATCAACCGCTTCCCGCATATCCTCAACAAGCGTAACCGGTGTCATTCCCTCAAAAACCGTCCTCAGCCTAGTGGCGTCCGCACCCAGCAGCAATGCATGCTTTACATACCGTTTGACAACCGGTGCCAAATCGGACAAATCGGCCTCCTTGCTGTCACCCCCCGCGATTAAAACGATATCGCCTTGCCCATGAAGCCCTTCTATTGAAGCAATACAGGCACCCACATTAGTTGCTTTGGAATCGTTATACCAGTCAACGCCGCCGATTGTGACTACCCGCTGACATCGATGAGCCAGGCCGTTAAACATCCTCAGTGTATCGACCACCGCCGCTGTTGGCACCTCTATTGAACTTGCCAAGGCTATCGCTGCCAATGCATTGGCGACATTATGCCTCCCTTGTATCCCCACCTCGCTTTGTCTGATAATTTTTTCTTTGCCGCGGCACAGCCAAGTATCGTTTCTGAACGTAATCAGGCCAAAATCAGCGGGTTCAGAAAGTGAGAAATAAACCTGTTTCCTTGTTTCATCAGCCATTTCCCTCACCATCGGATCATCCTTGTTAATCACCATTAAACCATCGCCAGCATAGACCCGGCGTTTTGCGTCGGCATAATGCTTCATGGAAATATAACGATTCATATGATCACTGGATAAATTCAATACAACGCTGGCATGCGCGTTTAAGGAAAATGTTGTCTCCAATTGAAAACTGGATAACTCCAACACATAAATATCTGTTGCACTATCGTCTAGTAACTCCAGTACCGGCGTACCAAGATTACCTCCTACTCCTGTTTTCAGACCGGCGCGCCGGGCCATCTCCGCCACCAACGTCGTCACCGTGCTTTTGCCGTTTGAACCGGTAATTGCAATGATCGGCTTTTGCGTTTGTTGACAAAACAACTCAATATCACCACACACCGGAATACCTTTTTCGATAGCCAGTTTGATTGACTCATCGTGCAACGATACGCCCGGGCTCAGAATAATTTTTTTCGCAGACAACAACAATTCGCGTTTAATCTCGCCCAGACAGATCGGTACAGCCTCAAATGCATCTTTAAATGCCGGCAATCCCGGCGGTTCAATACGACTATCCGTTGCGGCGACCTTCAAACCCTGTCCAGACAAATGGCGCAGGCACGAGAGACCGGTTTGACCAAGTCCCACGACCACGGCGTCAAAGTGTATATCAGTAGTGCCCATCATCGTTTTTTCCCAAATACAAAACGGTATACCCCGCTAACGGATCTTTAAACTAGCCAGACCGACCAGCACCAGAATGACCGTAATAATCCAGAAACGGACAATGACTCGTGGTTCGGGCCAACCCTTCAGTTCATAATGGTGATGCAGGGGGGCCATTTTAAAGATGCGTTTACCGGTCAACTTATAAGAACCGACCTGTAATATGACGGAAATCGCCTCCAGCACAAAGATGCCGCCCATAATAAACAGCACGAGTTCTTGTCGTATAATAACGGCGACGGTACCGAGGGCGGCGCCCAGTGACAGTGCGCCGATATCGCCCATGAAGACCTGCGCCGGATAGGTGTTAAACCACAGAAAACCGAGGCCTGCGCCGACGATGGCACTGCAAAAAACGACCACTTCACCTGCACCGGCGATATAGGGAATACCCAGATATTCAGCAAAGCCGATATGCCCAGCGGCATAGGCAAAAATCCCCAGTGCGCCGGCCACCATCACCGTCGGCAATATCGCCAGACCATCCAAACCATCCGTCAAATTGACCGCATTACTTGAACCGACAATGACGAAATAGGCCAAGACAATATAAGACCAGCCGAGGTCAAATACAAAAGACTTTAAAAACGGTACGATCAGCTGCGTTTCAACCGGAAGTACGGCGGATTGATAAAGATACGTGGCGGCACCAAATCCTACCAGAGACTGCGCCGTGTATTTATATCCTATCTTCAATCCCTGTGGGTCGCTATGGATGACTTTTTTATAATCATCCATCAAACCGATGATTCCGAACAACAGTGTCACCGCCAGAACAACAAAGATATAGCGATTGTCGAGGTCAACCCAGCACAGAGTGCTGAACGTAATGGATATTAATATCAACAAACCACCCATGGTCGGCGTACCCGTTTTTCCCAGATGGGTTTCCGGCCCGTCATTGCGAATACTCTGGCCTATCTGTCTATCCGTTAAATGACGGATCAGATATGGTCCTAGAATAAACGAGATAAAAAGCGCAGTCAGTACGCCAAGTATGCTCCGGAGCGTCAGATAACGGAGCACGTTGAAACCGCTGTCAAACTGTGTCAGATATTCAGCCAGCCAGAGCAACATCAGTCCTGCCGCTCCACTAATCCATCCACAAGCTGTTCCATTTGCATGGAGCGTGACCCCTTTATCAGGATGGTGGTATCATCGCCAATAATATCCTGTAAAGCCCGCCGAAGTGCCGCCAATGTTTCAAAAGACAATGCTCCCTTGCCGAAGGCGTGTCCGCTTTCGGAGGCAAGCTGCCCGAGCGTGAACAGACCATCAATGCCCGATCGTCGGGCTTGTTCCCCCGCCCTGAAGTGCAGCTGGCGGGTTTCTGCCCCCAGTTCATCCATATCTCCCAGAACCAGATAACGTCGGCCGGAACAGGTGCGTAAAACCTCCAGTCCCGCTTCAAGTGATGTGGGGTTGGCGTTATAGGTGTCATCCATAATACGCACCCCCCGCTGGCCCTTTTTAATCTGCAGGCGTCCTTTAACCGGCGACATCTTCTCCAAACCGTTTTTGATTGTAGGTAAATCAATATCAAGGCTTAAACAACAGGCTGCTGCCGCCAGTGCATTCATCACATTGTGTTGACCGGGCAGGGGCAAGTCCACGGTGATGCAACCCTTTTCACAGTGCAGTTGAAATTGAACACCAGCAATATCGGGCGCTAGAAAGATATTTTCGGCGCGCACATCACTATTAGAGGTATTGATGCCGAATGTCCGTTGCCGCCGATGCCGACAGATCTCTTTCCAAAAATCTGCGTAGTCGTCATCGGCGTTAATGATGGCTGTTCCAGACATCTGCAATCCCGAGTAGATATCCCCCTTGGCCATAGCGACGCCCTGTATACTCTCAAAGCCCTCAAGATGTGCCGGAGCGCATTGCGTGATTATGGCAACGTCAGGGCGAACAATTCCACTCAACCATTTAATTTCACCGGGGCGGTTTGCCCCCATCTCTATCACCGCATATTGATGTTTCCTGTCCAATCCGAACAGAGTTAACGGCACACCGATTGTGTTATTTAGATTGCCTGGGGTGGCATGGACCTCAAAAGGATCGGACAGAATACAGCTGATCATTTCTTTAACCGTGGTTTTGCCGTTACTGCCGGTGATGGCGATGATTGGGAGCGACATTTCCTGCCGCCACGCTCTGGACAAAAGTCCAATGGCTTCACAGGTATCCGCCACCTGAATACTCGGCAAGGTGTGTTTCACCTTGCGTGCTAACATCAATGAGCTGGCGCCTTTTTCTTCGGCCATTGTTACGTAATCATGTCCGTCAAAATGAGGGCCCTTCAAGGCGATAAACAGATTACCCCTCTCAATCTGGCGGCTGTCAGTACTGCATCCTGAAAACCGCACGTCTTTTCCCTGAAAACGGCTATGGGTTGCTGCTGCTGCTGTGGAAAGCATCATATTAATCATATGCCCCCCGCCGTCAGAGATTTGGCGATCTCGCGGTCACTGAATGGCAACACTGTTGACCCGACCACCTGCGTCGTTTCATGGCCCTTGCCGGCAATCAAAATCACATCTTCTTTATCGGCCATTAAAAATGTATCGTTGATGGCATCGTTGCGATCCTCCTTGACGATGATCCGATCCTTTCTGTTGATACCGGTGAGGATATGCTCAATAATCTGCGTTGGCAGCTCCGAACGCGGATTGTCGTTCGTCAGCACAATCCGATCCGCAAGTGCTTCGGCGATCGCGCCCATCTGTGGACGCTTGCCAATATCACGATCACCTCCGCAACCAAAAACGCAATATAACCGTCCTGCACAATAATGACGCAATGTTGAAAGCGTCTTCCTCAGCGCATCGGGGGTATGCGCGTAATCAACTACCAACAGAGGTTTATCGGCAGCGCTGAAACACTCCATTCTGCCCGGTACGCCTTCAAAATCAGACAACGTCTTCTCAAGCTGCCCAACGCGGATACCTGTTGCACATAGCGCGGCAAACACCGCCAGAATATTTTCGATATTGAACTGCCCCAAAAGCCGGGTACGTACCACGGCTTTTCCCCATGGACTTTGAATGCTTAGGTAACTTGTTAGATGGTCCCTTTCAACAGCTTCGCACCAGACACGGTCGACACCTTTTTTAACCGATTTTATGGTGGCAAATTGATCTGAACAAGCGATGATATGCACATCCTCTGGTAATTTTTCAATCAGTCGTGCCCCATAATCATCGCCCGCATTCACAATGGCGTATTCAAGCCCTGTACACTCAAACAGGCGGAATTTGGCAGCCGCATAATCTTCAAGGTTGATATGGTAATCAAGATGATCCCGACTGATATTGGTTAGTATGGCCACATTAAATGCTATTCCCGTGACTCGCCCCTGATCCAACGCGTGTGAAGAGACCTCCATGGCGACGCTGTCCACTTTTCTCCGCCATTGATAAAACAGCGAATGCAGTTTGATCATATCCGGGGTCGTCATATTGCTGGCTTTGATATCGCCGAACAGCCCGTAGCCTAACGTTCCAATCAAACCGGCCTCCTGTCCCAGACGGGACAGGATATACGCGATCATATACGATACGGTGGTTTTGCCATTGGTACCCGTTACCCCGAATATGCGCATCCGTTTCGACGGCTCATCATAAAAGCGGCTGATAATATTACCGGCCTGCTGACGCAACGCTGGCACGCGAACAACGGGAACCGGTATTGAAACAGTGTCCAGTTGCTCGCTCCCGTCAATAGCAACAGCGACAGCGCCCAGCCTGACGGCATCGCCAATATAGTCGATTCCATTGAACCTCAGTCCACGGCAAGCCAGAAAAAGATCGCCCGGTTTCACTTCCCTACTATCGGTGGCGAACCCCGATATATGAACAGCCGTATCGTTACATCCGGCAAATAAAGCGGCCAGCGGTTTCGTATTGTTGAGTTGTTCAGCTGCCATCATCGTCTGGATTTCCCGCACTGATTCTCAAAACAACGACCGTCCGCGATGATGAGGTCGGTAAATGATGGAAGATCGTCCGGCGGGACATTCAAAATACGAAAAGTGCCGCCCATCACCTTTGAAAAAACTGGTGCTGCGACAAGCCCCCCGTAATATTCACCCTGTGGTTCATCAAGTAACACAACCATGGCGAAACGTGGTTCGCTTGCTGGTGCAATACCCGCAAATAAAGAAATATAACGATCTTCCGCATAACCTCCGTGGGTGGATTTATGCGCCGTTCCAGTTTTGCCGAGAACACGGTAGCCGGGGATTGCCGCGTGTTTTCCCGTGCCATTTTCCGAAACGTTGGCCTCCAGCATATCCCGTACCTGTCTGGCAATCTCATTACTGATAATGCGCTTGCCTGAGATCGGACCGTCAACTCTGGTAAAGGAAACCGGCAACATTACACCATCTACTGCCAGCACCGAATAGGCCTTCGCCAGTTGTAAAGCAGTGACCGAAAGGCCATACCCGAATGACAAAGTAGCCACTTCAATATCCGACCACATGTTATAAAAACGGAGATTGCCCGGTGCTTCGCCCGGGAAAATGCTACCCGTATATTGGCCGAAACCAAACCGTGTCAGCATATTCCAGTACAGCTCCGGTTCAATCGACAATGCAATCTTGCTGGCGCCGATATTGCTGGATTTACTGATTACCCCGGAGACATCAATATGTCCGTAATTTTGAATATCGCGGATGGTATGCTTGCCTATAACGAAATGACCTGGCGTTGTATCAATCGGCGTGTGCGGTTCATAGTGACCGGATTCCAGAGCAATGGCCACGGTGAAAGGTTTTATTGTTGAACCTGGTTCAAAGATATCCGTCACAGCGCGGTTGCGGTAATAACGGTGCTGAATATCTGCGCGATTGTTCGGGTTATAGGAGGGTTGGTTGACCATGGCCACGACTTCGCCGGTTCTGACATCCAGCATGACCAGCGATCCTCCCTGGGCGCGGTGGTATTTCACCGCCTTGGTCAATTCCCGATAGGCTAGATATTGAATGCGCCGGTCGATACTCAGCGTTAGTTTCTCGCCGGGGGAAGCTGATTCGATATTTTCAATATTTTCGACGATGCGGTTCAGACGATCCTTAAGCACGCGTTTTTTGCCTAATTTACCGCTTAACCACTCATTATAGGCCAGTTCCAGACCTTCCTGCCCCTTATCATCAATATCGGTAAAACCGACAATATGTGAGGTGACTTCGGCAGCGGGATAATAACGTTTGTATTCAAACTGAGTTGACACGCCTGTTATATCAAGCGCCAGCACTGCATTGACCATATCCGGGCTGGCATGCCGTTTCAGATAGACGAAATCGCGCTGCATGCGGTTCCACAAAATGTCATGTAAACGTTCGACTGTCATGTCCAGCGTCTCTGCCAGTGCCGGCAATCGTTCGGCATTCTCAAACACTCTGGCTGGTGTTGCCCAGATTGAATCAATGTGTGTACTGATGGCGAGTTGTTCGCCGTTGCGATCAACAATAACACCACGATAAGCGGGGACTGTCACGACGCGAACCGAGCGGGCATCGCCGTGACGTTTCAAAAAATCGTTATTCAGCAACAGCAAGTACACTGCCCGACCGGCAAGCGCCAACATACAGCACAGAAAAAAAGCCAGTACCAGCCAGCGGCGTATCGGATATTGTGCTTGTATCACATCCGCTTTCATCGGGATAATAGTATGATTGAATTTTGTTCCGGCATCTTCATGCCCAATTCGTTTCTGGCAATCGTTTCAATGCGATCGCTCATTGCCCAGGTTCTTTGTTCAAGTTGCAAACGACCCCATTCCGCATTTAATTCATCATGTGTTTTCTCCAGTGTCTGCAATTCCACGAACAGGCGACGTGCCTCATGCCGCGAGGTCACGATACCAAGCGCGGACAGAAATATCGCCAGACAGAGCCCGTACTGTAACAACAACTTCATGACGGGCACCGCTCTGCGACCCGTAACAGGGCACTACGCGCCCGTGGATTGCGGGCGATCTCGGCCTTGGTCGGGCGCTGCTTCTTACCGACCGGTTGCAGGTGTATCGTTGCCCTGTCGGGCATGACCGGCAGTCCTGACAGGACTGCGTTTGGCCGAGCCTGATCACGTATGAAGCGCTTTACGATACGGTCTTCCAGAGAATGAAAACTGATGACCGCCAGCCGTCCACCCGGTTCAAGTGCCGCGATGGTCTGATCCAGTACCTGTTTGAGTTCAGCCAACTCGCGGTTAATAAAAATACGCAGCGCCTGAAATGTTTTTCTCGCTGGGTGGATGTCCCGTTTTCCCCGAGGTACAATTTTGCCAAGTAAATTGGCAAGTTGAACGGTATTGGTTACAGACCGTTCTTTTCTTTGTCGGACAATGGCGTGGGCGATACGTCTTGCTGCCCGTTCTTCTCCATAAGTATAAATCACATCCGCCAATTCGGTTTCACTTGCTGTATTCAGCCAATCGGCAACGCTTTGTCCTTCATTTGGATTCATACGCATATCCAACGTGGCGTTAAGGCGGTAACTGAAACCCCGTCCAGGGTCGTCTAGCTGTGCAGAAGAAACTCCGAGATCAAGCAAAATACCGGAAACCTGCGCCCCCATATCATAGCGTTTGACCTGCTGCTTCAACATCGTGAATGAACCCTGAATAATGTTGAAACGACTGTCCCGCCTGAACTCGGCGTCGCAGGAGGCGATCGCCGCCGGATCTTTATCAAACGCGAGTAGACGACCATCCATCCCAAGCCGTTCAAGGATAGCCCGACTGTGGCCGCCTCCGCCAAATGTACCATCAATATAAAAGCCGTTTGCGCGGATATTGAGCGCTTCGATAACTTCATCTGATAAAACCGATTTATGTTCATAGTCCAATATAATGAAACCCCAAGGGTTAATCGGCCTTACAAAGATAGCGACTGCAACGCCTCCGGTGTGGGCAGGGAATCATCGCCAACCGATTGCAACCATGCATCACGGTGGGTCTCCCAGTTTTTTTCAGCCCAAATCTCAAGCCGGTTGCCTTGTCCGAGCATCACCACCTGCTTGGCAAATTCGGCATAAGTACGCAATTCCGCAGGGATGAGGATACGACCATGGTTGTCAAACCGACAATCGGAGGCATAACCCCGCATCATCTGCTTGGTACGTCGGCTCTGCGTATCGAAATCGGAAAGCTCCGCCAGTTTGCTTTCAATCTCATTCCATTCCACCAGAGAATAGAGCCAGAGCGAACGGTCAAGCGGGCTCAGGGTAATCACAAGATTGCTATTATCCTGAACGGTGATTAGGGTGCGATAGCGACTCGGCACGGCAATGCGCCCCTTATGATCAACACTGATTTTATTGAAGCCTCTAAACATGCCCTTAATCTTACAAAAAAACCACTTTCACCCACAATCTCCCACCTTATTGTAAATAATAGAGATTTCAGATTATTATTGTCAAGGTCTTTATATGGTTTTATCAGATAAGAAACGCTTTTTTACAATCACTCGTTGAGTAGGAAATGGGTATAGCTTAAAAGTAAGGATATATTAAGCATATATAATTCAATACATTAAATTATATATGTTAAGATATAACATTAATTTAATGTGGCATCCGGGAAAACAATATTAAAGAGACAATAATATTTTGCCTTTTCTGAAAAAATGACGAGAATAGCGTGAAAAAGACCAATATTTTAGCCTGATCGTATAAAACCGGAGTAAAACAAGTGCACCCCCGCAATGGAAATGCATCAAAAAAACGGGCTGATGATCGGATCTTTAGTATGAAGTAGGAAAGAGTCGACCGATAAGCCGGGTTCTGTCTGGGACAGTCATTCATCTGGAATGTATGTCGCCATACATCTCAAGCAACCTACCCGGAAACAGTGCGGACCACACTATTATTTCCCTATTTGGTCTTGCTCCCGGTGGGGTTTACCCTGCCATCGCCATTACTGGCAATGCGGTGCGCTCTTACCACACCTTTTCACCCTTGCCCTTGCAGGCGGTTTGTTTTCTGTGGCACTTTCCATCGGCTCACGCCGTCCAGATGTTATCTGGCACCGTGTCCTAGGGAGCCCGGACTTTCCTCTGATTGGTCCAACGACCAACAGCGACTGCCTGGTCGACTCTAACGCCTAGTATATGGTCGAAAAATCTTCTTAGCAAGGAATATTAATGCTGGTGTTTCCACGCAAGGAGGATAAAAACGAAGCGTTCACGGACATACTTGGAAAATCATTATGATTATGCTCGGAGCTACTGATCCAACACGTTGTCATAGTTATAATACAACAAACGTTAGAAGGAAAACAGGTACGAGACATATTTGGGTATGTAATAGTTGTTCTAATCAAATGTTGCTCAGTCCTATTCGTCATAGAAAAATGATAGGAAAAATCAGCAGATTTTGGATGGCAGGGTGTAAACATCATGGCGGATATACATATAATGGTCTCGAAGGAAGTTCTGCGAAACTTGAATTTGCTAATGACAAAAACCGTCGAGCAAATAACACAAAGAGATCAAAGTTAGATATTTGTAAATCAATATATGATCCAAACGCATCACGTAACAACATGATTAAAATGTTTATTAATGAAGGTGGTTGCACGAAAGCTGGCACTGCAACGTATTATGCGAAAATTAAAAAGGAGGCAAGACAATGAACGATTCACATCCTTCTGACTTCGTTGTTGTAATAGCTTACATCGTTGGATGTCTTTTGCTGGTTGCAGTATATACGTATACAATGATCTTAGTCTTATTTGGAGTGAAAAAACAGAACAATGAAAAGGCTTATCGATATAATTTTTAGTGAAAATATGGGAGCAGTGATAATTTTATTTTATTTTGGGAATTATCGCATATTATTATTGGTTCGATCCAGGGAGAAAATGTCGAAAAAGCGGGCTTGATCGGAGCTGGAATAGTGAGTATAGAGTTTGTGTAAAAAGTTCTGAAGTTAATAATAAAGGAAGATATTCTCAAGTGTATGATTTTAGATAACCAGAGGAAATAAATAATGAGGAAAAGTCTCGCAGATATATATTTTGATGAAATAGGAATTTATGCTATCATTTCTTTTTTAATACTGGTTTGTATAATTCATTTTCGTCTCTTAGAAAGTTCGATGAGTCGATGTGAGAAAAGTGGTCCTGATCGGGCTTGGAGTATACATTATGAAGTGTGTGTCAAAAGGTCTGAATTACATAATAACGGAAGATATTCTGAGGTATACAACATATACGATTAATATAATAGAATGTGTTGACCCCAAATAAAAAATTGGTTATAATGTTCATTATTATTAACACAAAGGAAATAAATGGGAGACACTTCCAGTTTAACTTTGTTATCAATCCTCTTCCATCGCTAGTTCCCGTTCTTACTGCCAATAAAGAATCGCCTGGTGTCTCCTCGTTGCCGATAGCTGTCTGGTTTGACTTTCTTTTTCTACGTTGTTCGGGGATAGAGTCTATTTTTAATAGGGGCGTTTTTTAATATGTTGTATTAAACGTTTGCGTTTATTTATCTGTCGAGGCATTGAGGGGTTTTTCCTGTTTTTATACGGATTATCGCCTTGTCTGCATTCAATGAGTACCGTCGTGCCCACCAACTTCAGTTTTTTGCGGAATACGCCAGCGAGGTAGCGTTTATAATCATCGGATACCTGCGTGGTCTGATTCCCGTGAATGATAATCCGCAACGGGTCTGTCCCCCCCAAATGTGCATAACGAAATTTTATCCGGCGACCGCGCACCATCTGCGGTGGGTGGGTAGCGCAGGCTTCTTGAAGAATCGCAGTCATATCCGAGGTGGAAAATGTTGTCTTTCGACACTTTTCAATCGCTTCAATGTTATTGAATAGACCATCCACGCCGCTACCGCATAGCGCCGAGATATAGTGATGGCGGGCGTAATCAATAAATCTCAACCGTCGTGCAAGTTGTGCTTTCACCTTTTTCCCGGCATTGGCATCCACGCAGTCCCATTTGTTGATCGCAATGATAAGCGGTTTGCCGCTGTCCGCGATCATGCCTAGTAGCCGGGTATCCTGTTCGGTCACACCCTCGTTGCCATCAATGACCAGCATCACTATTTTTGCCATCTGAATAGCTTCAAATGATTTGACCACGCTGAACTTTTCGAGCCGGTCCTGTATCCTGCTTTTTCTGCGTACCCCGGCGGTGTCAATCAATATATAGTGCTTACCATTTTTTATCAGTGGAGTGCGGATGCAGTCGCGTGTTGTGCCGGGTTCGAAAAAGGTCAGAACACGTTCCTCGCCGACCATCCTATTGACGAGCGTTGATTTGCCGACATTTGGTCGACCCAGCACCGAAATGACAATCTCCTCGCTATCCTTGCCATCATAGGGGGTATCGTCAGGAACAAGATCGCTGATCCCTTGCAATAAGGCACCTATCCCGTCGCCGCGTTGTGCCGAAATTGGAAGAATGGGTTCCATTCCGAGACTGAAAAAATCGCCAGTGGCCACTTCAGGGAAGTACCCTTCAACCTTGTTCACGGTGATGAAAACGGGTTTGTCCAGTTTGCGCAGGGTGTCTGCCAGCGTGCTATCGACACTCGTCAAACCAGTGCGACCATCCACCAGCCAGACCAGCACGTCGGCCTCGTCAACAGCCAGCATGGTCTGTTTTCGCATCAATGCCGCCAGTTGTCCCTGTTTCCCTTCGTCACCGATACCACCTGTGTCGATCACGAGGAAACGTCGTCCCCCGTAATGCGCTATGCCGTACTGACGGTCACGCGTAACGCCAGGCCGGTCAATAACCAGCGCGTCTCTGGATTTGGTAAGACGATTGAAAAGCGTGGATTTCCCGACATTGGGTCTGCCGATGATAGCGATAACGGGTTTTATGATGGTCATGGTCAGTATCAATATGGTTCACGATGAATTACTCTTCTGTCGTTTCATTTTCATCCGTCAGGGTATCCGGTAAGCGCTCAGGGAAAGAGCTCGGTATCCCCAGCGTATCCTCCTCCTCCTCCGTCGGGGCGATGGTATTATTATCCCCACAAAAGAAAGCGGACAACCTGGCATCATTGCTATAGACATATACCGTTTCGCCAGCAACCAGCGGCTGCGCCGAAATCGGGTCTCTGGTAACGCGATTCCTGGCGACAAAATGCCCGCTATCCTTGTCTAGCCAGTGTAGATAACCCTCCAAATCACCGACCACAATCTTGTTTCCAGCGACCGCCGGGGCACTGACATTACGCCTCTGCAATTTTTCCTGCTTCCAGATAGATTCGCCGGTAAAACGATCCAACGCCCAGACATGACTCTGATCATCAGTAACATAAAGATAAGCTGTATCCGCCGCCATGTCGGTATAGGACGAAATATTACGCTGCCAGAGTATCTGCCCCGAATCTAGAAACAAGGCCGTGACATTGGCCTGGAACGCCGCGACGTAGACAATGCCGCCCACGATTAACGGGCGGGTATCAATATCGACCATACGTTCCAGTTCACTGCGTCCGTCGGAGATGGCAACCATCTTTTCCCAGAACAGTTTACCCGTCTTTAATGACAGCGCTGCCACCTGCCCGTTATCAAATCCAGCAACGAGTATATTGTCGGCAATGACCGGTGCACTGGTGCCGCGCAATGATAAAACCGGAACCGTCTGATCATAGACCCAAAGGCGCTCTCCGGTTTCCGCACTCAGGGCGATTATCTTTTCATCCCCTGTTCTGACGACAACAATGCCATCAGACTCCCTTGGCGATGACACGACCTCGCTTGAGACCGATGCCCGCCAAACCTCCTTGCCGTCGGTGTTCGACAGGCTGATTACTTCGCCTTCGCTGGTGCCGAGCATCACGAGATTCTCATCAGCGCCCGGCCCGCCTGTGACGGGTAGTCTGGTTTTACGGCGCCAGACAATCTTGCCATCTCCGGCATTGAGCGCCATGACATTGCCATTGATATCGGTGCTAAATATCCGGGAACCTAAAATGACGGGTGAAAGTTTACTGAGCAATTCATTCGTACCTTTGCCAACGTTCCGTTGCCATAATAGATCCACATCGGCGGTGGCGGTGAACTCCACTAGTGGTGAAGGCGGCTCGGCATTATCGGTACCACCAAAATAGCTCTTGACAGTTTCACCGATACTACAGGCTGAGAGAAACAGCAGGGTCACGGACAGCCATACTATGTGATTCAGGATAAACACAGCTAACCGCGACCCAGCATGTCTAGTTTCATTTCCAGAATCGATTGTAACTCACCGGTAATATTAGAATCCGCCAGAGCTGCCTGGTAAGCCTGCCGCGCTTCACCCTCTTTACCCTGTTTCATCAAAATATCACCGCGTAAGGAATCGTAATTACCGACAAACCGGCCCTTGTTATCAATATCCAGTTCGGTTATGGCATCATCAAGCCTGCCGTCCGCAATCAGTACCCTGATTAAACGCAAGCGCACGATATGTCCAATCTCAACCTGGCGATTATTGGCCAGCACCTTGCGCAGGTGTCCTTCCGCAGTCACAAGATCGTTCGCTTCCGCTGCCAGTTTGGCCAGTATCAAATTTGCAAAATCACCATACAGCATTGACTCATGCTCAGCGACAATACGTTCGGCTACCGCTTTGGCGTCTTCCAGATTATCGTTACGTGCGGCCTCAATCATTTTCTGATAGAGTGTTGACGCGGCTTCCAACTGAGAGGTCGTATGATCTTTCCAGGCGAGCCAGCCGAATATTGCACTGACCCCGACTACAAGACCGGCGACAATGGCCATCCCATTTTTCCGCCACCAATCTTTTACCGCTTCAATCTGTTCCTGTTCTGTGTGTGCGTTCACTTAACTTTTTCTCCGGCTGATTTTTACAAGCATAATGTCACGCGGGTAACCCGCTTGCCCTGCTCTTAAAAAGAGGGCCCATTATAACGCTGGATCGGGCTTTGTTGATTCCAAAACCGAAAATTTGTTTACCAGAAAATCTGGTGTTTCCGACCAGGGGATAGTATGTTGGGGCGTGTCTTCGCGCAGATATTTGATTGTGATCGCATTGCACGCCAGTTCATCCTCCCCCAGCACCAGTGCTAGTTCGGCGCCTGACTTGTCGGCTCTTTTGAACTGACTTTTAAAACTACCACCGCCACAATGCATCATGATCCGAAGTTCAGGCAGGGCGTCACGCAACTGCTCCGCCAGCCGCAAACCCGGTGCCGTCACCTTTTCGCCAGCAAGCAACAGATAGATATGCGGCGTGTGTCTATCTTCCATCGTGTCAAAATCGCTTAATTCAAGCAAGCGTTCAAGACCCATAGCGAACCCCACCGCTGGTGTCGGTGAGGCGCCGTGACACTTTGCCAGCCCATCATAGCGACCACCGCCGCAAACCGTCCCCTGTGCGCCAAGCTGCTCACTGACCCATTCAAACACGGTCTTGCCGTAGTAATCCAGTCCCCTGACCAGCCTGGGATTAATCCGGTATGGAAGACCGGCACTATCCAGTAATTGCCTCAGTCTGGCGAAGTGCTCGGCGGATTCCGCATCAAGACAAGTATCCATAGTCGGCGCGTTTCCAACCAATTCCTGTATATTCGTGTCTTTGCTGTCCAGTATCCGCAGTGGATTGCGTTGTAGTCGCGAGCGGTTTTCTTCATCCAGTCGTTTGTCAAATGCGGAAAAATAATCCAGCAGCTTTTTACGGTAGTTTGCTCTTGCAGTGGCCGTGCCGAGCGAATTGATTTCCAGTGTGACACTGGAAAGATTCAATGCCTTCCATATCCGGGCGCACATCAGGATAAGTTCGGCGTCAATATCCGGACCGTGCAATCCGAAAACTTCAACCCCAATCTGATGAAACTGTCGCAGACGTCCTTTTTGGGGACGTTCACGTCGAAACATCGGACCCATATACCACAATCGTTGCGTCTGATTGTGAAACAGACCGTGTTCCACACCGGCGCGTACACAACCCGCCGTACCTTCGGGTCGCAGAGTCAGACTGTCATGATTGCGATCTTCAAAGGTATACATTTCCTTGGAGACAATATCGGTACCCTCCCCGATGGAACGGGAAAAGAGTTCTGTTTTCTCAATGACAGGTAATCGTATTTCCTGATAACCGTACTGATACAGTATTGACCGTATCGTTTCTTCCAGAAACCGCCAGCGCGGTGTAGAGGACATCAGGATATCATGCATCCCACGAACTGCCTGTAGTCTAGCCATTGAAAGCCCTCCGGCTGTTTTTCCGAAACGGGGCCTCCCAAGCAACGGATGGCAATCCCGTTTTTTGCTTAGCGTCAACTTTCGGGCAATGTAAAACGTGCAATATTCTTTCTGACATAAGGGGTAATGTCTATCGGCTTGTCATTAAACTCCACGTTTGCTCCGTGTGCAAAACCCAGCAATAATCTGAAGGGGGCCTTGCCTTTTATTAAATACTTTTCGCCCGGGTCGGCGAAACCGAAAAACAATCTTTGGTCGTGGACATCGTAGATTTGTACCCATGACTTATAGGGAAATACCAGATGAATCAAGTCAGATCCGGTGGCAACTGGCACATTTTCCATAACATTGTCAATGCGTTCAAAAGACGGGAGGGCGGGTTCCATCTGATCGCCCTGATCGCCAGCTTTCGGTCGTAGCACTGCAGCATCGTGGTTTTCGTCGCTAAAGTTGTCCACCTTGGTCTGAGCGGGTGCTACCGTGCCTGTGTCTCCAGATATCTTCCGGTCAGGAGCCTTAATTGATAAGGCGGGGGCGGCTTCTGCTCCTATCTCGGAAGGGTTCAACAATATCTGTTCTTCATCTTCAACATTGAAATTGCTTTGATACCAGATCAGGAGTAACAGCACCAGAGTAAAGCTGATCAGGTAGGTGAGTATCTTAACCGGGTTGTCACTACTACTTACTTGAGAGGGCACTTTGCCTTCGGGTAGTATTTTCGGAAGCTCCGTTTGTGCGGTGGCATTATACAGACTTATAACCCGTTCAGCGTCGACGTTGACGATCCTGGCATAATTTTTCAAGTACCCTTTGGTATAGAGTGGTGAGGGGATACCGCCATAACTATCTTCCTCAACAGCCTTGATAATATCAATATGCAGACGCGTTATTGAAGCGATATCTTTTATGGACAGATTAAGCTTTTCACGATGCCGACGCAACAGTTGACCGGGCGTACTGGCTTCGCTGTTGAAGTCGCCGGAGCTCATATCATAAAGATTTACTGAATACCCGATTTATGTAAAAGCCCGGCTTCCTTCGATTCAGGAAAAGCGTTTCTAAGTAGCAATACATAGCTTGATACCGCATCCTTATTACCCAATTCGTTTTCAATCTGTATGCCCATCCAGAGACTTTTGGGGGTATGCCTGGCCACTTTATTGTAACGTGACAGGTAGCCTTTGGCAGCAAGATAGTCGCCCTGATCCAGCGTGATTGCACACATGCCGATCAGCGCCTGGGAGACTTCAGGATCGATTTGTAACGCTTGCCGATAGTAATGTCCCGCCTGTTCTTTTTGGCCATTGTTATCCAGACAGAGCCCGGCATTGGCAAGTGCGATTTCCGGCCTCTTGTATAGTGGGTTATTTGCCGCCTTCAAGAAAGCGCGTTCTGCTTCATCAAGCCGGTTCTGTTGACACAAAAAGTTGCCATAATTATTCAGTGTTGAGGAGTTGTTCTTGTCCAGACTGAGGGCGCGCTTGAAATTCTTTTCCGCCTTGGCGGGTTTTTTGATTTGCTGATAAAGCAGGCCATACATATTGTATATCGGCACATAATTTGGATCGACTGCCTTTGCCCTATCCAGTTTCTCTAGTGCCTTTTCATAATCCTTTTCGCTAATATAGGCGATGGCCAGATTAATATTGGAAGAGACTACCCCTCTTATGGCTTCAGGTGTGAGCGGGGCTTTTTTTGGCGGCGACTGGTTGCAGGCGCTCAGGGCCAATGATAAAAACAGAATTAAAAGGTTCAACCATTTCAATTTCAGCATTGAACACCCCCAACTGCATTTTTCCAATATTGCGGAGATCTGCCCCCGACGACCCTGCCTACCAACTGGCCGCAGGCGGCATTGATATCATCCCCTCGCGTTTTACGTATGGTTGTGATAATACCCGCCTGTATCAATATCGCTTTGAAACGGTTAGTCGTATTGGCGGCGGAGCCTTTATAAGGCGCATCGCCAAAGGTGTTGAACGGGATAAGATTGACCTTGGCAGGGACCTCCCGCAGACATTTTGCCAGATCGGATGCATCTCGTTCACTGTCATTAAGCCCTTTTAACATAACATATTCAATTGTCACAGGTTCACCATTTCTGTTGGCGACATAACGCTTGCACGCCGATAACAGCTCTTGTATTGGATAAGCACGATTAAGCGGCATGATCGTATTTCTCAATTTATCATTACTGGCGTGCAGTGAAACGGCAAGGCTCACGTTGGTGTCTCGCCGCAGACGTTCAACGCCGGGAATAATGCCGGCAGTACTAACTGTAACGCGGCGGCGCGCCAGACCAAAGGCCAGATCTTCTGTCAGCAGATTAATTGTTTTCAGAACATTGTCATAATTTAACAACGGTTCGCCCATGCCCATAAACACAACATTTGTTACAACACGCCGGCTGTTGTCAAAGTCGCCCAGGGACTTACAGGAGAGCCAGACTTGAGCAACTATCTCGTTGGTGGCAAGATTACGATTAAAGCCTTGACGGGCGGTGGAGCAGAATCGGCAAGCCAGTGGACAGCCGGCCTGGGAAGAGATACACAGGGTGCCGCGACCGTTCTCGGGAATAAAAACCGTTTCAACAACATTATTATCCTCAAGCCGGAGTAGCCATTTGCGTGTGCCATCCGCCGATTTTTCCTCATGGACAATCTTCGGCAGGTGAATACAGCTTGTCGCCGCGAGTTCGGCGCGTAGCGATTGACTCAGTGTCGTCATCGCGGAAAAATCAATCACGCCGTGCCGATAAATCCACCTGAGTACCTGTCCAGCGCGGAAAGATGGATATCCTCGCTCGCTGAAGAAGGTTTTCAGGGAGTCAAGATCGTAATCAAGCAGATTGGGTTTGTTCGTCATGCCTATCGTGTCCGTGGACAAAAGTCATCTCCATTAAAGAAAAAATTGATTTCCCGTTCGGCATTTGTTGCGCTATCCGAACCGTGGATTGCATTTTCGTAAACCTTGCCGTTAAACGTATGGTTGGCATACAAATGGCGAATCGTGCCCGATTCCGCCTCGGCCGGGTTGGTTCCCCCCATCAATTTACGCAGAGCCTGAATCGCGCCTTTACCCTCAATAACACATAGCATGACCGGGCCCGAGATCATAAAGTCTATCAAGGGCCGGTAAAAGGGCTGCCCCTGATATTCACTGTAAAATGTTTCCGCATCGGTATTGGACAAATGTACCATCTTCGCGGCAATAATGCGCAGGCCTGACGCTTCCAGCATGGCCAAAATCTTGCCGATCACATTTTCAGCGACTGCATCCGGCTTAATGATTGCCAATGTGCGTTCAAATTCCACTAACAAAGCCTCCAAGGGATAAGCGATGAATAAACTGCAAAAATAAACGGTAGAATTATACTTAATTCAGGTGCTTCGCATGAAACATATTTTTTACACTGTCGCGGACACTGTCCGCATCATAGTCACGGCCGAGGCAAATTTCAGTCATGAAAATGTCGATAACCCGTCCACGCTGCCGGTGGCGTGTATGGTACCCCGTTCCGGTCCCGCAAGTGCAGATTCATATCCGCAGCAGTAATATGACCGATATGACTGACCGGGCAGATATCATCAAGCCGTTTGATGGCGGAGGCAGGCAAATCCGCCCCCACGGTAAAACACAACTCATAATCATCCCCTCCAGTCAGTGCCAGTTGAATGGCGCTGTCCCGATCAAGGTCGTCCAGGCTGTCTGCGTATGGGATATCATCCAGTATGACCTCGGCGCCGATTCCACCCGCTTTCAGGATATGCCCCAGATCGGAAAGCAGACCATCTGAAATATCAATACAACTGCTCGCCGTATCGCGCAAGGCCAAACCGGTTGCGATCCGCGCCTCCGGTTGTTGCAAACGCTTCAGATCATCTGCATTTACTGCCTGCCCGATTTGCTGACAACGCAGGGCGTACGCCGCCGCGCCCAGTATGCCTGTCACGTAAATATGGTCGCCTGCCCGTGCGCCGCTTCGGCGCAGGGATTTGCCCTTCGGTGCAATACCATAGATCTGCACGGTAAGCGACAAGGGACCCCTTGTCAGATCGCCTCCAATCAATATCAATGAGAGGGATTTCGCCAGCGCGTTAAAACTCGCGGAAAATGCTTCCAGCCAGTTCGGCGCCGCCTGCGGGAGCGTCAGAGACAAACTCAGCCAGCATGGTCTGGCGCCCATCGCCGCCATATCGCTCAGACTGACCGCCAGCGCCTTGTGGGCAATAGCGGCGGGTGTCTCATTTGCCGGGAAATGTACCCCTGACACCAGTGTATCCATGGAGACAAGCAATTCCGAATCTGGTGGCACATGCAGAATGGCCGCGTCATCGCCGATACCCAACTGCACATCATCGACGTCGGGGTAAGCCCGCCCGAAGTATCGTGCTATGATTTCAAATTCATCCAAATTGGTTTTCCTCGCTATCCGCCGCTGAAATATAACAGTTTCAGTACTTGGAACGCAATCTGTACTTCTAATGCAATCCATGGAAAATGGATGACGAACAAGGACGTTCATAAAGACTCCTCACGCGGCACGCGGCGTATTACGTGAGGGAGAATGAATGCGAGATGCTTTTGATGAAACAATCGATCGGAGATTACCGCTAATCTGTGGCAGTTTTATTTCACGCTGAACACATTTTCCGGACGGTTTCCGCAGACCGCTTTTGAATAATACTTCGCTTTGAGTTTGCAGATATTAATGGTGCCTATCCACAACGCATGAGATATGGTAATGGACCCGGAAATAATAACAAAGATAGTTTAGATGAAGCAATAAGTCGTCAAGGTACTGACATGCAGGATATTAAATTATGGTGGGCTAAAGATAATTAATAATAAGATTTATCATATTAATAAAAAGGGAGTAATTAAATTTACTCCCTTTTTTGCGTACTGAATACAGAAAAATCATACTAATTACCCTCCTCCCTTACACCACTACATCCCTAAAAACAAAATTATCACGTATAACAACTTCTCCTAATTTATAATCAATTGGTTTATCAAAAAAAGGGGCTTTTATCACCACTGTGTGAAACTCTCCATTTTCACCGCAAGAATCAACCTGGGCAGGAATATCATTCAACAAGGTGTTATCAAAAGTGCGGCCTGCAAAGCTGTGATTTAATTTTTTAGAATCTACACAAACTATTACCGCATTTAATCCCTGTTCTATCATTTCTATTGCCAGTTTTTTTGTATCTTGAAGCCAAAGCGGAAAAACAGCTTTCAAACCTACTGCTTCCATTTGTTTCTCCCTATAGAGACGAATATCTTCTAAAAACAAATCGCCAAAAATAACATGTGTAACTCCATTTGCCTTTAACCCATGCAATATTTTTGCCATTTCTGCCTCATAAACTTCATTAGTACAAGGAGAGGCTGGCAACCATACTTTATGACACGATAAACCTATGGCTTTGGCTTGTAGATCTAAAAGATGTTCACGTACACCATGCATAGAAACACGCTGATAAGGAACAGTCAATGTGGTTACCATACCAACAATATTGAAATTACCCAATTGCTTTACGACATAATAGGCCCATGCACTATCTTTGCCTGAAGACCATGAAATGACTGCCTTAGGGGCTTTTTTCATACCTAAAAAAATTTAATGACAACAAAATTAATAATCATCACAATGCCAACGATGTCTTTCTTTATCCATTGGTTTTTGTTTTTTGGATTTACCTTTCCCTTCTTTTTCCATTTTTTGAATAATTCTTGCTCGTTCTGCCTGTATTTCTTGCTGTCTTTTTTTATCTATTTCTCTATCAGAATAAACAACACCATCTACCATTGTTTTTTCTGATTTAGCATAAACAGAAAGCAGATGATCGCTCCATAAAACAATATCAGCATCCTTACCTGTTTTTAATGAACCAACTCTATGATCCAGGTGGAGTAATTTAGCAGGGTTAAGTGTAACCATTTTCAATGCCTCAATTTCACTCATATTGCCATATTTTTCCGTCAACGGGGATGTGGTCCACCACGACGGCAAGGGAGGGTTTGCTCGAAAGCGTGGCAGATGTCCTCGGCTTTTTCGGAAATTGTCCTGTTTGATGCGGACGCGTCCGAATTCCTTTCCTCGTGGCTTCGCGTCTTGGCAGAGATTCCCGTTGTTCGTGGTCTTTCGCGGCGATGATGTCAATGCCGACATGGTCCACCATTGCGCATTCAAAGCCGTGCTTGGAGAGCCAATACAACACGAGGGCTTCGCCGAAATTTCCGGCGAATTTTCGAGTGGCGGCTGCTTTTTTCGTTGGTTTCGAAATTCATGGTTTTTCGCGCGAGTGGTTTTTCCGCCACTCTTTGATTTTTTGCGGGTAATTGTTTTGCACACCGTGCTTTTCCCACTTCAACGGGAGGTGGCACATCCTTGTCATTGCGGTATTAATCCAACGATTTCTTTGACAAGCCCACATACAGATATCTCGGCTCAGTATATTCTTTCGCGCACCAGGGGCATGACGAAAATATACAGGACCCGTCGAAGGGTGTTGTCCACCACACGGCAATTTTTGTGCCGAGAACGTGGCAGATGTCCCTGGCTTTTTTTTCGGACTCTTTGTCCCATATGTTGCGCGCGCCTGGCTTTTGCTTTCAAGCGGCTTCGCGTCTTGACGGAGATTCCCATCTGTTCGAAGCTCTTCTTTTTGTTGTCTTTCGCGGCGATGATGTCAATGCCGACTCACCATTGACATTCAAAGCCGTGCTTGGAGAGCCGCAACACGATGATTCGCCGAAATTTCCGGCAGTTTTCGAGTGGCTGGGCATTTTTTCGTTGTTTTCGGAATTCATGATTTTAGCGCCATTCGCGCCTCCTTTGGACTCAATCATCGGACTCCAGAACGCCCGATTGCGACATTATGCCACAATCCCCCCAAATCCCCAATATTTCTAATACCGCCAAAACGACGAATGCGCCACCGCCAACCAGAAAGGACAGCAATTCCAGCCGGCCCACCAGTCCTTGCGGCGGAGGAGCACAGCCAGATTTGTGTCGGAGTTATGTTTTACAAAAAGCGTCTCTGCCGACGGAGTATAGTGCGCTGATGACAGCGGGTGTCCAGGGCACAACAGTTATTATCAATTTCTCTTATGTATTGTTTTTTTCCGGCCCCGTTTTTCGTAAAAGCAGGCAATAAAGCTTTCCAGTTGTCCGGCCTGTATAGCCTCGCGCAAGCCGCTCATGAGATATTGGTAATAGTGAAGATTATGGATGGTATTCAGGCGGGCGCCCAGAATTTCATTCGTCTTGTCCAAGTGATGCAGATAGGCGCGGGAATAATTCCGACAAGTATAGCAGGCGCAGTGTTCGTCCAGCGGCAAGGGATTATGGCGATGCGCCGCGTTGCGGATGCGGATATCGCCGTTTTCGGTGAACAGGTGGCCATTGCGGGCGTTTCTTGTTGGCATCACGCAGTCAAACATGTCAATACCGCGGCGCACAGCCTCAACGATATTTTCCGGAGTCCCGACGCCCATCAGATAACGCGGTTTGTCTGCCGGCATATGCGGGACAAGTTTATCCAGCACCGCGAGCATCAGCGCCTCCGGTTCCCCCACCGACAGACCGCCAATCGCGTAGCCGTCAAAATCGATATCAAGCAGTCCCGCCAGCGAAGCCTGACGCAATTCGGGATAAACGCCACCCTGGATGATGCCGAACAAGGCGTTTTCATTTTTACCGTGTGCCGCTCTGGAGCGGTTTCCCCAACGCAGGGAAAGTTCCATGGACCGGCGCACGATATCTTCCGAGGCGGGCCAGGGTGTACATTCGTCAAAAGCCATCACAATATCGGAACCCAGAGCATGCTGTATCTGTATCGCCTCTTCCGGTCCGAGAAACAGCCTGCTGCCATCCACTGGCGAGTGGAAGGTCGCTCCTTCTTCGGTGAGTTTATTAAGTTTCGCCAGACTGAAAATCTGGTAGCCGCCCGAATCGGTCAGGATGGGTTTTTCCCAGTGCATGAATGAATGCAAATCGCCAGTGGCCTTAATCACATCTATACCGGGCCGCAGCAGCAGATGGAAGGTATTGGCCAGAATGATCTCGGTCCCCAGCCCGACCAGTTCTTCCGGCGTGACGCCCCTGACCGCGCCGTGGGTGCCGACAGGCATGAAGGCGGGTGTGGCAATCGCGCCACGGGAAAAATCCAGCCGTCCCCGGCGCCCCCCCGCGTCTTTCGTCAACAGGTGGAATTGCATGAGCGCTCAGCCCTGCCGGTCAACAGCATGCCGTCACCGTAGCTGTAGAACCGGTATTCTTTATCAATGGCGTGTTGATAGGCCGCCATAATATTGTTTTTACCAGAGAAGGCGCAGACCAGCATCAGCAGGGTGGATTCCGGCAGGTGGAAATTGGTCAGTATCATATCCACAATATTGAAGTGGAAACCAGGGTAAATGAAAATGTCTGTATCGCCCCGATAGGCTTTTAGTACGCCATCCTGCGCGGCTGTTTCCAGCCCTCTGACTACCGTTGTCCCCACGGCGATGATGCGCCCGCCGTTATTTTTTGTTGCGCGGATCCTGTCGACCGCCGCGTCCGACAAATTCATATATTCCTTGTGCATGTGATGTTCGGTGATGTTGTCAACGCGTACCGGCTGAAAGGTGCCGGCACCTATATGCAGGGTCAAACGGACATTATCAATGCCGTTTGTGGCAAGCGTTTTCAATATCTCCTCGCTGAAGTGTAAACCTGCTGTCGGCGCCGCCACCGCGCCGGGATGTTCGGCAAAGACGGTCTGATAGCGTTCCCGATCCAGGTTGTTATCGTCGCGGTTGATATAGGGCGGCAGCGGGACATGCCCGAGACGTTCGAAAATCCGCGTCAGTGATTCTTTCCCGGCATAATCCAGCAGGAACAAACGGCCGCGCCGCTCAACGACGCGCAGTGATATGTTATCGTCAAGCTGCAACAGGGCTCCGGGGGCAAGCGAGCGGGCACCGTGCAGTTGTGCCAGCAGTCTTTTTTCATCGCAGATGCGCTCCAGCATGATCTCGACTTTCCCGCCGGTTTCCTTTCTGGCAAACAAGCGGGCCGGCAGTACCCTGGTATCGTTTAATACGATCAGATCTCCTGCTTGCAGGTAATCCGGCAGTTGTCGGAAGGCGGCGTCCCGGAAGCGACCGGATGGACCCACGACCAGCAGGCGATCACCACCGCGCTCGGCAGACGGATATTGCGCGATCAGTTTCTTGGGCAGTCGGTAGGAAAAATCACGGGTCAACATAGTATTTTGAGGCGCTGCATCTGACAGGTATGCAACGAACATTCATTGAATAATTTTATATCCTCGGGAAAAAAGAGTAAAATGCAGGTCGTGCCAGAGTGATGGAATTGGTAGACATGATGGACTCAAAATCCATTGCCCTTGCGGGCGTGCCGGTTCGAGTCCGGCCTCTGGTACCAAAATCAAACTTCCTGAAAGTTTGATTTTGGTACGTTTGTTTGACGAAATCCACCCCTTTTTGAGCAAAACCAAAGGCACACTTCGCGGACCAAACTGAATGCCCGGGCGGGTAAAAAGAAAGGGGGCTGGGGGGAAGGCATTTTTGCCTGCCCGCGCTTTCCACCGCCAGACTTCGTATTTCACTTTGCGAAACGGCGTCGGCGGAAAACAAAACATTGTTTAAACGCTGATTTTGTAGTATAACGCTAATGTGGTAAAGATAGCTATTCAACTCTACTCCTACGATAGCAAAATGCGAGAAGCCAAAGGACTTTCACAAGAGAAGCTGGCAAGATTGGCCAATATCACTAATAACGCAATGATTAAAATCGCAGGGAGAAACATAAAAATCCTGTTCTCGACCCCTGAAGAAAATCGCGAAAGCCCCTGGCGTTTCTCCAGAGGACTTAACAAATTAAAACTCATACCATAAAACCTATGGCCAACAACAAAATCCTGGACTATGCCCAAAAATCCCTTGAGGAAGGATACTCGATTGAACAGATAAGCACCGTACTTGCCGAACAAGGCTGGAATCCAAAAGAAATAAACGAGGCATTGTTACAAGCGCTGAAAGCGCGAGAAATTATACAGCGTGCCGGACCCGTTGCGTTACCCGCTCCGCCGAAAAAATATCAAAGAGTACCTGCTCCTCAGGTTTTGTTATATCTTGGCGGACTTATCGTTGTTCTCGCGGGAATGATTTATAAGGGAATAAACTGGTCTCAATGGGGTTCGGAGGCGCGTATTTTTGCGATTTTTCTTCCGATGTTGATTTGTTATGGAGTGGGTACGTCTCTGTTCTTTGGTGGCGACCATAAGAAACAAGGTACAGTATTCCTGGTTGTTGGCGCATTGCTTTTCCCGTTATTTTTGTCAGTGATGTTCACAGAACTGGAAATGTTCGCCAGGCCATTTAATCATCATTTCAATTTGAGCGTTTCTCTTTTATCTTTTGTTTTATACGTTGTTTCCAGTTTTATTTTCCGTTTTCCCGGTTTCCCCGGTTTTCCCGTCTGGGCTTTTCTTTGTCACAGTATGGGGTTTTTTACGTATTACTTTTACCTCAGGTTCATTGGTGTTGAAGGTTTTTTTGAGCAGCCCACAATGGCCTGGCTATTTCTTGTTCCCGGAACGGCATACATGCTTATTCCCGCAGCGGCACATTTATTCCCAAGTTTATTTTACGATAAGAACGAGCAGAAAAATGAGGGGTATTATTCCAGTGCCGTTGGGGTTTTGATTCTCGTTCTTTCTTTCGCCAGATTGTTTGGAGAGACATTTGTCCAAAATAAAGGACATCTGGCCTGGTTACTCTTCGTTTTTGGAGTAGCCTATTTCCTTCTTGGTGTTTTTTATGAAAAAATCAATTTCAAGAAATATTGCCGGGGCCTTTATTTTATAGGCACAATGCTTGTTTTCCTTTCACTTTTCTGGCTTGCCATTGGCGGTACGTTATTGCAAGATTTGCAAGATTTCACTGGAATCACGGTTCTCCGCTGTCCGGATATTATCGGTTGGTCATGTGTTATTGTCGGTGTGATTTACCTTGTGTTGGCGTATGCGCTTGAAAAATTAAAAAATCTCCAACTTGAGGAAGCCCCAAAATTTAAAGGACTTTTTAACTTGATCGCTCCTTTTTCGGTTCTTGGAGGCATATTTTTTCTTGGCCTTGAAGGCAAAAAACCGGCTTATGAAACGCTGCTTTTATTATCCAGTTTAGGCTTTATTTTTGGAAGTACCCTAATACGGGTAAAACAATACCTTATCATTGGGACTTTGTTCTTGGTCATTTATATTTTCTCAATCGGGGTAGAATACTTCCACAATAAAGTTAGCTGGCCGATTATACTTTTCGTCGCAGGTATTGCCACAATGGGCATTGGTGTAGTGATGGAGAGGGTTAGACGAAAGTACTTTGCTGTTGTAAAGTCCTAGCGGCGCACCGGTTTCGCTGGCCCACGAAGCGGTGCCTTTGGTTTTGCTCAAAAAAGGTTCGGATCTGAAAAGCGGTACTTGAGTGCCTGCTTGCACGGTAATGACAGATTGTTCTCACTTTACGCAGTCAACCCGATGTACACGTTGTCTGCTTATTTTTTGAACAGTTGCAAGATGTTAACCAGACCGTGCGGACAAGGGTCGGATTATTTTCATAACAGACGGTGTGACCTTTGATGAGACTACCGAACTGTTTGCAGGATTTTTCGGCAAGGATGTCCCAGGCGCACTTCGCGGACCAAGCGGAATGTCCCCTCGCTGTAACCGACAAGGTCGCAGGGGGGGAGTGCATTTTGGAATGATACTCCGATGGTGGGGATTTTTTCCATTCCGCCCGATACGGACGCAGGTTAAATGGTTGTATAATGCCTTTTGTGAAAAACGCAGCCAAATCTCCGTCCTTGCTGTCGGTCGCCGCTGGATTTCCGGGCGCGGGCGGGGCGGATTGGCGGGTGATTCGGGAGAACTGCCTGTCGGTTTTGCCGCAGTTGCCGGAAAAATCCGCCAACATGATTTTCGCCGACCCGCCCTACAACCTGCAACTGAAAGGGGAGTTGTGGCGTCCGAATATGACCCGCGTGGACGCGGTGGACGACGCGTGGGACAAATTTGCCTCTTTTGCGGAATACGACTCTTTCTGCGAGTCGTGGCTTTCAGAATGCCGCCGGATTCTGGCGGACGACGGGACCATTTGGGTAATAGGCTCCTACCACAACATTGGGCGCGTTTTGCGGCTGATGCAGGACATGGGATTCTGGACGCTGAACGATGTGATTTGGCGGAAGACGAATCCGATGCCGAATTTTCGCGGAGTGCGCCTGACCAATGCGACGGAAACGCTTTTGTGGGCGAAGAAGAGCGCAAAGTCGCGTTATGTTTTCAATCATGCGCTGATGAAGCGCGAAAACGGCGGCAAGCAGATGGGAAATGTGTGGGAGTTTCCGTTGTGCGGCGGGGCGGAGCGCCTGCGGGATGCGGCGGGAAAAAAAGTGCATTCCACACAAAAGCCGGAGGCGCTTTTGCGGCGGGTGATTTTGAGTTGCACTCGTCCGGGAGATGTTGTGCTGGATCCGTTTTTGGGCAGCGGAACAACTTTGGCCGTTGCGCGCCAATTGGGGCGGAGTGGTGTCGGCATTGAGCGCGACATCGAATATGTCAAAATTGCGTCCGCAAGAATTGAGGGCGCGATTTTTGACAAGACCGCAATTGCGGAGGAAGAAAAATTCCACCAGCCCAGGCCGGAGCGTATTCCCTTTTCGGATTTGGTCAAGCGCGGACTGGTCCGCGTGGGACAGGCGCTTTATGCGTCCGACGGCAAAGTCAAGGCGAAAATTGAGGACCAAAGCGGAAAAATCGGCATTAGCATTAACGGGAAATTGGGTTCCATTCACAAAATGGGCGCGCACGTGCGGAACGCCCCGGGATGCAATGGCTGGACTTTCTGGTCTGTGAAAAACGGGAAAGGCGAATTCATCCTGATTGACCATCTGCGCGCCGAATGTCGGCAGCAGTCGGCGCGGGAAAGCGAGCAATGAGTGCGGATTACCATCGTCCTCTGTCGGACTCGGAGGTGGGCATCATCAAGGGGGTGTTCCGGCATTACCCCGAGCGTTTCACGAGTCAGGACATCCTGAACAGATTCAGCCGCCCCGAACGGACGATTAACTTCGGCCGCATCAGTGAGATCAAAAATGGGCATGAGCGATACGCGAACATTCCCCCCGCATCCAAAGACGAAGTGGACAAATTCCTCAGCAAAGAGGGAAAGCCACACAAATTGGCGGAGAATCGTCTGTCGAACTCGGAGGTGGGCATCATCAAGAGGGTGTTCCGGTATTATCCCGAGCGTTTCACGAGTCAGGACATCCTGAGCAAATTCAGCACCCCCGAGCGGACGATTAACGCTGGCCGTATCAGTGAGATCAAAAATGGGCATGAGCGATACGCGAACATTCCCCCCGCATCCAAAGACGAAGTGGACGAATTCTTCAGCGAATGAAGGAACCTTCGCACGGGGATTTTTTCCAGCGCCGGGATCGGCTTTCAAATTGCACTTTTAGGGGTGATTTGGCTTAAACTCCTCCTCATAAAAGAAGTGAACGGGTTTTCGGGCTTATTCATCGGGTTGGCGCGAAAATGGCAGGGGTTCCATCCTCAACGGGTGGAATTTCTGGCGGGTGAAAAATGAACGGGTGGAATTTGTGCAGTTGGACAAATTGCGTCGGCGGGCCAAGGAAAAAATGCGGGCGGAATGAGAGGGGGTAGGGAAGCGCTACTGTTTTTTGTGGACCCCGGACAGAAAAAGAACCGGAAGTTTTATGACGAGGAGTTGAAAAAATCCACTCCGATTCCGGCGTGGCCACGGACTTGTGTTACGGGGGAGAGTTTTTCGACAAACTTGTCCCCTGCGCGAAAATTTGGGCCGAGGTGGAATACCACTTGCGGCAGTGGCGGGATGAGATTCCGGAATTTCCTGAAATCAACTTTGACAAAGATGCCGCCGCAAGTGCCAGGGAGTTGGAGGAATTTGCGCGGGAAAACACGACAGAGCTTCGAAAAATCTTCAGCAATGAAGAACTGCGGCGGGCGATTTTGCCGATTTTGTTTCCGAACGGCGCGGCCTTGCACATGCTCAAAGAGCATATTCAGGATCCCATCGTTCGAAAGTGGGTGGACAAATATCTCGCCACACGCGGGGATTGACCTCCCGGCTTTACCTGCAGCAACTTCCCCTGATGCTTTCTGCCAGCCTGCGGGACAACAACGGCGGCATGGTGTTAGACTTTCATGAACAGCCGTTCGGTGATTGCCGATGGTTTTCGGTTCGGGGATCACTCTCCGCGCAGTTGCAGTACCGATTGCGCCTCAAAGACCGGCCCGTCAACACATACCCGCTGCATGGCCGGACCGCTGTCTGTTTCAATCAGGACGGTACAACCGGCACAACCGCCTACCGCGCAGGCCATGTATTCTTCCAGAGAGACCTGACAGGGCAGATCGTATTGTGCTGCCAGTTGTGCAACAGCTTTAAGCATCGGTAGCGGACCGCAGGCGAATATCTCGATCTGGCGGCGTTGGTCTTCATGCAGCCGCTCCAGCCAGTGGCGGGCGAGGTCAGTGATATAACCGTTAAAACAGCCGGGGCGGTCTTGCCGACTGGTCAGGCGCGAAGCAATACCCCAGTTATCCAGAAGCGGGATGCAGGCGTTCACATCCGCGGGTATTTCGCCGATCATGATCTGCGATGGGTGCGCCTTAAACGGAAAGGGCGCCTCGGACCCCATGATCACGAACGGCTGTAAATCACGAGTCGTTTTTTTAATATGTTCCGCAAGAAAGAACATCGGGGGAATGCCGACGCCGCCTCCCAGAAGTAACGGTCGCTTTTTATAGCCCGTCAACTTGAACGGTCGGCCGATTGGACCGATCAGATCAATGGCATCGCCGACCCTGCAAGAGGACAACAACGCCGTTCCCCGTCCCTGATTTTTGTAGAGTATATCAATCGTCCGCTCGGTGGCATTGCTTCGCATTATCGACATTGGGCGACGCATGGGCAGGGACGGATCACAGCGGATATGTACGAAGTGACCGGGGCGGGCATGGCCTGCGGTTTCCATCGCTCGCAAACGCATGTGGTACTGGTAACCGGCGTATTCGTCCTGGTTCAGGAGTTCGGCCTGTTCCACATACAGGGTATTGCGGGTCGGGGGATGCGCCATGCCGGTCATTCAGTGGTATAGACGATGTTGCCCCGCAATAGAGTATGCGTGACTTTCCCCGGTAACTCCCAACCCTTAAATGGCGAATTTTTCCCGGTGCTGATGAATTCATCCGGATCGACATCGGTATTTTGTTCGGGGTCAAAGACACAGATGTCGGCGTCCCCGCCAATGGACAGAGTCCCTTTATTATCCAGGCCGAGAATGGCGGCCGGCCCTGAGGTCAGGGTGGCTACTGCCCTTTCCAGCGTGATTTCGCCACGATTAACGAGGTGAAACATCAGAGAGAGCAGGTGTTCTATGGTTGAAGCACCGGCCTCTGTGAGGCTGAACGGGGCGGTTTTGGCATCGGGATCATGCGGCTGATGATCCGAGCAGACGGCGCCGATAATATCATTATTCAGACCTTCAATCAGCCCTCGGCGATCCTGTTCACCACGCAATGGCGGCTGTAAGTGGCAATGACTATCGTAGTCGGCGATGTCCATTTCCGTCAGATGCAGATGACAGATTGCGACATCGGCCGTGATTGGTAGCCTTTCCTCTTGGGCGGCCCGTATCAATCTGACGGCGCGGGCGGTTGAGAGACGACAAAAGTGTATCCTGGCGCCAGTCTGCTCCGCCAGCAGCAATGCGCGACTGACGGCAACGGTCTCGGCCGTTTCCGGTATTGCCGGCAGACCCAGACGCGTGCTCAACGGACCTTCATGGGCAACGCCGTTGTTTTTTAAGGCAGGGTCCTCGGCGAAAAGAAAGACGGTGAGGTCGCAACTACGTGCATACTCAAACGCCCGCCGCAGGATTTCCGCGCTTTCAATCGGGGCTAAAGCATTGCTGACGCCGATACAACCGGCCTTTTTCAAAGTCGCCATCTCGGCTAGTTGCTTTCCCTGAAGCCCCTGGGTTAATGCGGCCAGTGGATAGATATGAACGCGTCCGGTTTCATGTGTGCGTTGACGAATTAAATCCACCACTGCCGTGGTGTCCATCACCGGGCAGGTATCGGGCGGATAACAGATAGCGGTAATGCCGCCGCTGTTAGCCGCCAGACATTCCGTGCCGAAGGTGCCCTTGTGCTCATAGCCAGGTTCGCGCAAACGTGCACACAGGTCAATCAGCCCCGGGATAAGCATTTTGCCTTTTGCGTTGATTTCTCTGTCCGCCGTGAACCCATCCGGTTTCTTTTTTGTCCCGACAATTTTGCCTTCGGCGATAAACAAATCTTGCTCGGTATCCAGTGTATTGGCCGGGTCAATTTGCCTTCCATCAAGGATAGCGATACGCATTATTTCACCTTGTCCGTATCTTCCGGGGTACTGCCCATCACCATCGCCATCACGGCCATGCGCACGGCAATCCCGTAGCTGATCTGTTGCAGGATAACGGAACGTTCACCGTCAGCAACGCCGGAATCAATTTCAATCCCGCGATTGATCGGTCCCGGATGCATGACAATGGCATCCGCTTTGGCCTTTTGCAGACGCTTTGCGGTCAAACCGTAACGCTGAAAGTATTCACTTTCGCTTGGTAACAGGGCGCTGTGCATACGTTCTTTCTGCAAACGTAAGGTGATGATGACATCAACGTCTTCCAACCCTTTATCTATATCGTGAAAGACATGCACGCCCAGATTCTCAATATCCCTGGGGATCAGGGTATGCGGCGCGATGATCCTGGTTTCAGGCACGCCCAGCGTGTTCAGCGCGTGAATCTCCGACCGGGCTACACGCGAATGCAGAATATCGCCAATGATGGCTACGCGCAGATTGGCAAAATCACCTTTGTGTTTGCGAATGGTGAACATATCCAGCAGAGCCTGGGTCGGGTGGGCGTGACGACCATCGCCGGCATTGATCACACTGATATGGGGTGGCACTCGGGCCGTAATATAGTGGGCTGCGCCGCTGCTGGCGTGTCTGATGATAAACATATCGCAGTGCATGGCTTTGAGCGTTTGCAACGTATCCCCGAGACTTTCTCCCTTGTTTGTAGCCGAGGCGGAGATATCCAGATTGAGGATGTCCGCTGACAGGCGTTTGGCTGCCAGCTCAAAGGTCATGCGTGTGCGTGTGCTGGGTTCAAAAAACAGATTGGCTACTGTTTTCCCACGCAGTAAAGGCACTTTTTTCACCGGCCGGTCGCCGACGGCGGCAAAGGATTCGGCATAGTCCAGAATTTTACAAAGCAACGCCCGTTCCAGCCCTTCCGTTGTCAAGAGGTGTCTCAGATGACCGTCATCGTCGAGCTGAATCAAATTGGCAGTCATCCCTTGAGCTTTATCTCCAGTATCAACGGTTTGGGTCCCGAAAGTTTGACATATTCTTTCCCTTCCAGTCGAATTGTCTTGGCGATAATGTCTGCCTGAACGGGTAATTCCCGGTCATTGCGATCAATCAGTACCGCCAGCGTGATGGTCCTCGGGCGCCCATAATCGAAAATCTCATTCATTGCCGCGCGTATGGTTCTACCAGTGTACAACACATCATCCACCAGAACGATATGTCGACCATCGACGTTGAGCGGCAGTTCACTCGGGCTGACCGTCGGATGTACACCGATTGTGCTGAAGTCATCACGATAAAAGGCAATGTTCAGTTTGCCCAACGGGTCTTTATATCCGAGTTGGTGATGTAGCCGTTCGGCAATCCACGCGCCACCGCGTTTAATGCCGATCATGAGCGGCTCAGAAAGTGCGCGCCGCTCACAGTGGGCACGTATGTCCGCCGCCATATTATCCAGTAATTCATCAAGATCAAACGGGTTTGTCATCGTGGTCGCGATCCCCGTGTCTCATTTGGCATTTTCATATAACCAGGTCTCAAGGATAAGTTTCGCCGCGACCGGATCAATGTGGCGTGTCGACTTGCATTCACGCCGCGCTGCGAAGGAAGAAAGCTGTTCTTCTATCATCTCTACAGCCAGCCCGTAGCGGGTTTGCAACCGACGCGAAAATTTTTCAGTGGCCAACGTCATTTGCTGTTTTTCGCCTGCCAGCGTAAGCGGTCGTCCGACCAGCAGTTTGTCCGGTTGCCATTGTTCAATCAGGCGACCAATCCTGTTCCAGTCCGGCTTGCCGCTATTTGCCCTGACGGTCTCTAAAGCGGTTGCTGTTCGAGTGACGGTTTGTCCGACAGCGACGCCAATGCGTTTTTTACCGTAATCGAAGCAAAGCAGGGTTTGTTCATTCACGCGTGACCGATGTCGGATGACAACTGTTCGATATTAATCCCGATATGACTGGCGACAGCAGTCCAGCATTCTTCAAAGGGGGTGTTAAAAATGATACTGGGGTCCACTGGAATGTTGAGCCAGATGTTGTCCATCATTTCCTGCTCCAGCTGACCACTGCTCCAGCCGGCATAACCGAGCGCGACCAGCGCCTCTTCCGGCCCTTCGCCGGCCGCCATGGCTTCAAGGAGACCTTTTGAAGTCGTGACGCAGACTTCCTTTGAAATGCGGATGGACGAATCCCATTCTCGTGTCCCGTGATGCAGGATAAAACCGCGATCTGTATGCACCGGCCCGCCCTGGAAGATAATTTTGTTGCATGCCTCGGGGTCGCTGCTCGGGATATCCATCTGTTGAAATATCTGACCCAGTTCAATATCCAGCGGCTTGTTGATAACAATACCCATCGCCCCCTGCTCACTGTGGGCACAGACATAAGCGACGGCCTTCTCAAAACCGGAATCCCTGAGACCAGGCATGGCAACAAGAAACTGATTGGTCAGATTGATTGACTGCATATCAATATAGTATCGGCAGAATAATGATTTGCGCAACCTTTTTTAACAGGCACGGTTTGTAGCGGTTGACGAGCTTCAGAACAGTCATGCGTCTGCTATCCATATTTAATCACTGCCGGTGTCTCTTTATATGGGTGCGCGTTTATTTTCCATATCTCTCCATCCCCCAGGCTGTTACGGTCAGTTTTCCTTTCAGTAATAGGCCTGCCGTAAACACAGGATGCTGGTGAAGCGGCAACTTTGCCCCATTGTTGACTTGTTGTCACTACTGAAAGCCTTTTCTATTGATGAATTGCCAGGTGCGCATGATATGCAGTACATCGGTTTCGTCTTGAATATGCTGTGGAAACGGGGCATAGGGTGCCGAAAGTTTGACGATGCGAACGGCGGCGTCGTCGAGTATTTTCTCACCAGATGACCGCTGAATGGTAATCTCATGTATAGTGCCATCTGCGTTGATTGCCACGTCCAGGATCAGGCTGCCGGATAATTTTTGTTTGCGCGCCTGTTCGGGATAATTCAGATTGCCGACCCGCTCTACTTTCAAGCGCCATGCTTCCATGTAGGCCGCGTATTTGTATTCTTTGGTCGACGCGGAGATAAATGTTCTGCGCGGATTTTTTGCCCGTGCTTCCATTGTTTGTCGTATTTTTTCATTCAATAACGCTATTTTACTATTTGCCATTAATTGGGTTGCCGATAGTGTTTCCGGTTTTTTTGTCGTTGTTTCTTCCGGCAGCCTTGTCTCGATTTTTTCGGCGACCATGTCGGTAACCGGAGCTTCCAGCCTGGCTATCTTTTTGCCGGCCGCTTTTTCCACCGGTTCTGTCCGTGGCTTTGTTTTTTTCACGGTAATGGGCGTAGTAGGTTGTAATGGCTGTGTTTTCGTTAATGATCCCTCGTTTGGCTGGAGATCGGGGGACGATACAGGGGATGGACTGGGTAAGTCTGTGATCTGTTCGGTTTCCCCCCCGCCCTCAAGATTGGTCTGCGCCAACAGCTTCGCCGTTTCCGCTGCGGCACTTTCCTGTTTTACCAGGACGATTTTCATCCCCGGGGGGTTGCGGGGCGCTTCTTCTTTGCCAAAGGTTAGCCCCAGGATAATCATCGCATGGACCAAAACGGCGATACTCAAGGTTAGACCCAGGCGATCTCCGGGGGTGATCACAGGCTTATCAATATAAACGGTTGTCATACCTCACTTGCTATAATATCGGTTGAAACGATTTATATTTTTTCTTTTGGGTTCATACGGAGATCTGATATCAGTTAATCCGTTCGTATTTTTTCCAGTCTGTCCAGCAGTTGACCGGCAATATCAATATTATACAGCGCGTCCAATTCACGGATACAAGTGGGACTAGTCACATTGATTTCAGTTAAATAATCACCAATCACGTCAAGGCCGACGAACAAAAGCCCCATCTCATGCAGTCGCGGGCCGACCTGCCGGCACAGCCATCGATCACGTTCTGATAATTCGATGCCCCGGGCGCTACCACCGCGGGCCAGATTGGCCCTTACCTCGCCTTCTGCCGGGACTCTCGCCAGAGCATGGGGCACGGGCTCACCGTCAATCAACAGGATACGTTTGTCGCCGTCTTTAATTTCCGGCAGATATTTCTGAATCATGACAAAGTCGGTGTTATCACGGGTCATGTTTTCCAGAATGACACGACGGTTGGGATCTGTCGTGGAGATTTTATAGATACCGCTTCCGGCCATGCCGTGCAGTGGTTTGATGATTGTGTCCCGATGTTCCCGGATAAATTCAGACAAAATCTCCATATCGCGGCTGACCAGAGTTGGGGCAATGCAGTGTTCGAAATGGGTAATGAAAAATTTCTCGTTAGCGTTTCTGAGCGCGTCCGGTTTATTAACCACCAGACTACCAAGGCGCTCGGCGTGTTTGAGAATATAGGTAGCGTAAATATAGTTGAGATCAAACGGAGGGTCCTTGCGCATCAGTATGATATCAAGTTCGTTCAGCGGGCACGTTTTGATAGCGGACAGACTGAACCAGTCAGCGGGGTTGTCCATCACGGACAGGCGGCGCATCCTTGCCATCGGTCTGTCTCCGCTGGTATAGATGTCGGGTAATTCCATGTAATCTATTTCCCAGCCGCGTTTTTGCGCGGCAATCAGCAGCGCGAATGAGCTGTCTTTTTTTATATTGATCCCCTGAATGGGGTCCATGATGATACCCAGTTTCATTTTTTGGCTTTATTCAAGCTGAAATCGCTTTTTGACATGCTGCCAAAGTGTATCATTACCACCGGCATTATTATCAAATGGCTATCGGGAATAACATGGAAAAAATAAAGATTGCGACCCGTAAAAGTCCGCTGGCCTTGTATCAGGCGGAGTATGTTCGGGAAAAATTAACGGAGGTGCATGTTGACCTGGAGGTTGAACTAGTGTGTATGCAGACTGCCGGAGATCGTTTTCTGGACAGGCCGCTGTCAACTGTCGGTGGAAAGGGGCTTTTTGTCAAGGAACTGGAACAAGCGTTGCTACGTCATGAAGCGGATATCGCCGTGCATTCAATGAAAGATGTGACGATCGATTTGCCTGATGGGTTGCGCTTGCCGGTGATCATGAAACGTGAGGATACACGGGATGTGCTGGTCTCAAATAAATACCAAAGTCTTGAACAATTACCCGACAAAGGACAGTTGGGCACCTCCAGTCTGCGCCGTCAGGCACAGATGCGGGCATGGCGTCCGAATCTGATAGTGCAGAACCTGCGTGGCAATGTCGGCACGCGGTTGAAAAGACTGGATGAGGGTGATTACGATGCACTGTTATTGGCGGCGGCCGGCATGAAACGGCTGGGATTGTCAGAACGTATCACACAATACCTGTCTCACGCCGAGCTGTTGCCCGCCATCGGTCAGGGGGCAATAGGTATTGAGTGCCGCGCCGATGCTCCAGAAGTACACGCCTTAATCAAGCCGCTTGATGATGTCGATACGGCGCTCTGCGTACGGACCGAACGTGCCTTCAGCCGCCGTCTGTATGGTGGATGCCAGTTGCCCATTGCTGGACAGGCGTCAATCTCCTCCGGTGAAATAAACCTGACGGGGCTGGTTGCCCGCACCGACGGCAGTGAGATCATTAAAGGCGAACGGAAAGGTGCTATTGCGGATGCGGAACATATCGGCATGGCCCTGGCAGAGTCATTGCTTGAGCGGGGTGCCGACGAAATTCTGAATGAGCTACTGCATTAATCCATAATTCATTATGTCGGGTCGTTTGCATAACAGACATATATTATTGACACGACCGCGCCAACAGGCGCAAAACCTGGTCAAATTGATTGACTCTACCGGTGGTCGGACCAGTCTTTTCCCCACAATTGAGATAAAACCGGTCAAAACATCCGGGGCGTTACGGCACGCTTTTGATCATATTGAACGGTACAAGTATGTCATTTTTATCAGTCGTAATGCCGTTACCCATACGTTTGGGCGTTATCTGAGCGCAGGATATCCTCTACCGGATAAAACACGATTTATGGCCATTGGCTCCGGTACAGCGGCAGAATTGGCCCGATATGGTTCGACGAATATCATCCACGCCGGTGATACGGCTGATAGCGAAGCCCTGCTTGCACAGGCCGAGTTGCAGTCGCCGTCCGTCTCCGGTCAACGATTATTGCTGGTTCGGGGAATCGGTGGTCGCGGCCTGTTGGGAACGATGCTGACGCAACGTGGCGCCACAGTGGATTACGCGGAAGTCTATCGGCGTTGCCTGCCTGTTTATGATGCAATGTTGCTGAAAAAACTCTGGCAGGAGGAGCGTATTGATGCGGCGATTGTCACCAGTCACGCCGGTTTAAAAAATTTAATCCGTCTGACACCGACACAGTATCAATGTACTTTATTCAATACGCCACTTGTTCTGATGTCCACAAGAGGGGCAAAACTGGCGCAAAAACTGGGGTTTGTCGCAAAACTGGAAGTAGTGACCGTCAGAAACGATCAAGGGTTATTATTGTCCTTGATGAATATTTTTTAGGTATAATGGCAGTGGAAAATGGTGCACAATCCCGCACAAGATAAGCAGAGGATACTGAATCATGCCGGAAAACAAACAGGGAACAACCGAACCGAAACGCGCAGGACCTTCCGTCAGGCGTATCCTGCCTCTGGCAACGCTATGTGTTTTGATAGCGATTGCGGCGGCGTTCTATTTTTACACTGACAAACGTTTGTCCGGTCCCGGGAGCAGGGCGGCGTATATCGATCATACCGTTGCAGAGCATGAAGGTGCGATAAGACGTATTGACAATTTTATCAATGATATTGATTCACGTTTTGCCGACATGGAAAAAAGGTTGGAAAACCTGAAGGTTGAACAGGACTCCCTGAATTTCTCAATTGCACAGGACATAACGCGGCGACTTGACCTTAATCTGGATTATGCTCTGGCCGAGGTTCAATATTTGCTTGTGATAGCGAGTCACCACCTGCAGCTTGACTACAATATCGAAACAGCAATATCCGTTATGGAAACGGCTGATAAAAGGCTGGAGGGTTTGAGATATTCCGGGGTATCGCAACTTCGTGAGCAGTTACACCAGGACATGGGCAATCTGCGCTCGTTGGATTGGGTTGATTTGAGTGAACCGGGGCTGTATCTCTCTGATTTGATTGATGACGTTGACAGTTTGCCGTTAAAAGAAGAATTGGTCTCGGCACCGGAGCCGCCCGAACCGCAGGACAGGCCGAAAAGCATCAAACAGTTTTTCCAGATGTTCTGGCAGGGATTGAAAGATTTGGTGAAGATCAGCCGCAATAAAACCGCATATGAGACTCTGCTGTTGCCTGATAGCGTATATTATCTGCGCGCCAATATTAAACTTGAACTGGCCAACGCGCGTTTCGCCCTTTTTAATCGAGATCCGCATAATCTGCGTGCGTCAATCGGGCGTATACAAAAATGGTTGCATGATTATTTTAATACCGCCAATACGGAGGTCAAAAATGTCAATGCGCGTCTGGACCAAATCAAAAAGCTGAAACTGATATTTCCGGAACTCAATATCAGTTCGTCACTGGAATCCGTCAACGCATTCATCCGCATGCGCGACGTCACGCCGGATCAATCTGAAAGTAGCCCCGACCCGTCGCAATGAAGGCATTATTATTGTGTCTGCTGGCACTGTTGACCGCTGTTATCATCAGCATTGCGGTGGAATCGGATATGGGGCGCATGACGCTGACCTTCTCGGATTGGACCATACAAACCAGCACGATATTTTTTATTATTCTACTGTTTTCGGGTTTTATCCTGTTTTATTTCTGTATCCGCGCCGCCGTGCGTTTTTTCCAACTCCCAAAGGATATTCAGACCTGGCAGCGGCACCGTCACCAGCGACTGGCGGAAAAACACCTGACCCGGGGTTTAATCAATATGATTGAAGGGCAATGGCTCCCGGCCGAAAAGGCGCTTTGCCGCGCGGCCCGTCATAGCGAGACGCCTTATGTTGCTTATCTGTTTGCCGCCCAGGCGGCGCAGAAATCGGACCATATCAACCGGCGTGATCGCTATCTTCAGCTTGCCCTTCAACATAATCCCGATGCCAGTCTGACGGTTAACATCGCTGCTGCCAAATTACAACTAGGGCAGAAACAAACACAGCAGGCGCTCGCCATTTTGAAAGATTTACAACATCACCAACCTGGCCATACCCGGGTAAAACAACTGTTATTGAATGCCTATACCGACTTGCGCGACTGGAAATCCCTGGTGGATCTGATCCCTGCCATGAAAAGGACGGCATATCCCCGTGAAGAACTTCAATCCAGACAACTTGAAGCGTATGTCGGCTTGTTAAAACAGACGGGTAAATCTGATGACAAGGCGGCATTGGAAAATGTCTGGTTAACGATACCGAGAAAGCTGAAACAACATCTTTACCTGATCGAAATCTATGTTGAAAGAAAACTGAAACTGCATGACGCCGGAAACGAATGCGAGGAGCTGCTTCGCAATACGATTAAACGGCAATGGGACAGTGCTTTGGTACGCCTGTATGGTCTTGTTGAGGGGAGCAACCCTGCCAGACAACTTGCCACGGCGGAATCCTGGTTACGGAAAAATGGGCGCGATGCGGTCTTGTTATTGACATTGGCCCGCATCTGCAAGCGCCTTCAACTTCCAGACAAGGCCAGACATTATCTACGGGAGAGCATCAATGCGCAGGCCAACGCGGAGGCCTATTATGAGCTTGCCTGTCTTTATGAAAGCGAAGGGCGAACCGAGCAGGCGGTGGAGTGTTACCGCGAGGGCCTGACGCTGGTGGCAGGGATAGAAGACAACGGACGGTGACGACTGAATCCAAAAATAATTCAGTGAGAAAGACATCGGTTTCCCGCTTGAGCACCGTTGGTTTACCGTCCTGTTTTTTGTGGATGGAATAAAGGTTTTGATATCCCGAACGGGAATCTTGCGGGAACAGGCTGGCCTGACTGTTTTTATAATCCGGATCCCTTATTTTGCTGGATGAATATTCAATTTATCGGAAGGAGAATATGGTCTTTTAACAGGCGACTCTATATTTATCAACTTTGTAGCTACCCTGATTTTTCAGGGTGCTATTCCCACTAAAACCAATGGTACTGCCGGGACGCCCCGGCCTTCTCGAATAAGGTTATATAACTCCCTTTCATAATAAGAAGGGCCGGAAGACATTTCCGCCTGCAACTCTTTCATAGGCAAGATTTCCACACCCACATCAATGGTGTCACGTACATAAAATGCCAAGTGTTTTACAAAAAGATCAAAAGCCACAAATGAGTATTTTCCGAATTGCACCTCAACTGCAACACGACTTTTTACATAGTCCGTTTGATTATACGAAGAAATCGCCTTTTCACCTGCCTTTTCGATTTCAGTTTTTTGCTCATCCGCCGTCATGTGCATCGTCTGCCTTATCAGTCCTACGTTTTCCGTTACCCAGTAGGAGACCCTGCTTTCTTTCCAATTATGGGCATCAAACCCTTTTTTATTGCTGTATTCATTTCTTTCGGTGAATACAGTGACTTGCCTTTCATGGTTTTTTCTTTTGACCTCTTTTTCTTACAGGCATCACCATCAACAGCGCCTATGATGTTTTGAATTTCATCCCAAATTGCGGGCTGATGCACCTGCAAATATTCAAGCCCGTTTAAGTGTGAATAATGAGCGACTATCCGCATCCATGTCCTCCATTAGCCAAGGATGGATCGTACACAGGTTTGTCCATCGGGTTTGTCCATCGGGCGAAGTTTAAGGATGCCTTCCCTGAACTTAAAAATTCTGTCTTGGGCCATATCAACATATTCCTGATCGGTATCGCAGCCATAGGCCACACGGTTGTTTTTTATGGCGGCTATGATCGCTGATCCCACCCCCATAAACGGGTCAAAGACATTATCAGTCTCGTCGGTCATGGATAATACAAGGCGTTCGACAAGTTCTACGGGAAACTGGCATGGGTGTACGGTTTTCTCGCAATGATTGGATTTAACATTCGGAATTTCCCAGACATCGGACGGGTTTTTGCCTTTTGGATTACAGGAAGGCTTTCCTTTTTTCGGCCCCTTGAAATATTTTTTGTCTGGATACCGGGACGGGACTCTCACCGGGTCAAGGTTAAATGTGTAGTCATCCGATTTTGTGAACCAGAGGATCGTTTCATGTCTTCCCGAGAACCTTTTGGAACAATGTAATCCATGCCCGAAATGCCAGACTATACGGTTACGCAATTTAAGCCTGTGCTTCCTGAAAACAGGGTAGAGGATAATGTCCAAAGGGAATACCTCACCGTTCTGCACATGATTTCCAACCTGCCAACAAATTGAACCTTGCGGATGAAGCAGACGGGCGCATTCTTCAATTATCATCGCCTGTCCCTGAATGTAATTTTCCAAAGGTTTTTTTTCTTCATACACTTTCCCAAGATTATAGGGCGGTGATGTGACGATGAGTTTCATGCTCTCGTCTGGCAGATTCTTCACAAAAGCGAGATTATCCATGCAGGATATATACACATCCTTCCTGTCGGCGTTAAGTTGCAATATTTGTTGGGTTGATGACATGATGAACCGTACCTTTCCTTCTGAACTCCAATCTGCCAGTTTGTTCATGTTTTGCATTCGGCGCCGCAATAAACAGCGGAAAGCCTCCGGCAGGCCATGCGAAGCGCGGGCCGGATACCTTGCATCCGTTCCCGGGCACTTTGCCCTGCGCCAATGTCTTTATACTATACAGATGCCTGTTGAACAACGGCAATGCCCGCCCCGCCCGAAAGCCGACCCGCTTTAACTTGAAGAACGTTTTTATTACACCTAAAATTATATGTTGATTACGATGGCCCACCGATTAATCCCATGTTAAAACACTCCGAGACCCTGACGCGGAAACTGACCAAAGCCCTGCGGGAAAGAGGGGAGACCTGGCAACCACGCACCCGCTATCTGGACGGGGACAAAAAACCCGTTTATATCAATCGCCTGATCTGCGAAGATTCACCCTATCTGTTGCAGCACGCGCATAATCCGGTTGACTGGTATCCCTGGGGTGAAGAAGCCTTTGCCGCTGCGCGCCAAGAGAACAAACCCGTGTTTTTATCTATTGGTTATTCAACCTGCCATTGGTGTCACGTCATGGAAGAAGAGAGTTTTGACAATGAAGAAGTCGCGCGGTATATGAATAAATACTTTATCTGCATCAAGGTGGATCGCGAATTATTCGCTGATGTGGATGCCTTTTACATGACCGCCGTCATGATCATGCAGAACCATGGTGGCTGGCCGATGAGCAGCTTCCTGACGCCAGAAGGCAAACCCTTCTTCGGAGGCACCTATTATCAACCGGCACAGTTCATCGAACTGATGCTCCGCGTCAATGCGGTCTGGAGCAAGCAAAACCGGGACGTTCTGCAACAGGCACAAGCTATCAATGAGCGGGTCGTGGCGATGATGACCACCGGGCAATCCTCACGGAAAGTCAGTATGGACGTGATTGACCCCGCGGTGCAGGCCATCATGAGTCAATACGATCCCGGTCATGGGGGATTCGGCTCGGCGCCCAAATTTCCAAACGAACCATACCTGTATTTTCTGCTGGAATATGCCGTCCATTCGGGCAAGAAAGAAATATTGAACGCGGTCGTCAATACATTACAGCATCTGGCCTGCGGCGGCATCTATGACCATATCGGCGGCGGCTTCCATCGTTATGCCACCGATCCTGCCTGGCTGACACCTCATTTTGAAAAGATGCTGTATAACCAGGCCAATCTGTCATATTTGTTCACCCGGGCATATTGCCTGACCGGAATGGATGATTTCAGACGTGTCGTCTGCGAAACTCTGGACTACGTCATGCAAACCATGCGCCATGCCGAAGGCGGTTTTTATTCTGCGACCGATGCGGACAGCGAAGGCCGGGAAGGGCTGTTTTTTATCTGGGACAAACGGGAAATTGAAACCCTGCTCAATGAAACAGCGGCCGGAGAATTTATCGCATTGTATCAAATCACAGAGCAAGGCAATTTCGAAGGCAGAAATATTCCTCATCTGAAGCAGACGCTGAGTGTCTATGCGCGACAAAACGGGCTGGACTACGGCGATCTGGTCGAACGTTTGGCCCGGAGCAAAAAGACCTTGCGGGAATATCGGGAAAAGCGCGTCCCGCCATTGCGCGACGACAAAATCATCACGGCCTGGAATGGCATGATGATCAAAGCCTTTGCCTTTGCTGGCGGGCACCTCGACCGGCCGGACTATATTGAATGCGCGGCGCGGGCAGCTCGCTATATCCTGGAACATAACAGGCTTGAAGATACCGGCCTGAGCCGTGCCAGTCTCAACGGTAATGCCGTGCCGGTGATGGCGTTGCAGGAAGATTATGCCTGTCTGGCCGAAGCGTTGTTGCAACTGTATGACGCCACATTAAACGCGGAATGGCTGAACCAGTCCATGCAACTGACGGATAAAATGATTGACTTGTTCCAGGATAAAAACCGGGGCGGTTTCTTCATGAGCGACCAGTCCCGAACGGGACTGCTGCCGGCATCGCCAAAGGAAATCAGCGACAATGCCACCGCTTCCGGCAATTCGGTCGCATTAAGGACGCTGGTTCGCCTGGCGAAACGCTCCGGCCGACGACATTACACGCAGTGTGCACAACAACTCATCCATGCACATTCGGATGATATTTCCCGGCGACCCTGGGCCAGCGCCTATTTAATGTGTGGGCTGCTGGAGATGCACACAGGAGAACAAGACCATCGGCAATGGTGCGCCGATGGACACATCCATATTGATGCCGATGTCCGAACGGAAGGCAATTGTTACCGGATTACATTGACCTGCCGTATTGATGAAGGCTGGCATCTGAAACGCATGTCCCCCGAGACGCCGCCACTCGCCCTGGAGGTTGTTGGAGACTGGTTGCTTCGCCCTGTTTTTTGCCCCGAACCTGTCTCCCTGTCTACGGGGTTTCAGGACGGGTCTGTTGACGTCTGGCAAGGCGTGATCAAAATTGATGTGGATATCGCCCGGGAAACTGAAAGCGATCTGTCATTCCCCGACAATCTTGTACGGTTGAATGCGGGGTTGCAGGCCTGCGACGATCAAAAATGCCTGGCGCCGGAGACGGTGGGCCTGCTTGTCACGCTCTGAAAAAACCGGCGGCTACGGATGAGGAGTCGACCAACCGCGAGCCCGGAAGTGTTAAAATCGCATAACCGCGCTTGCTGTAAATTAATTGGAGAGGTACCGAAGTGGCCATAACGGCGCTGACTCGAAATCAGATGGTCCGGTGTAAAAAACCGGCACGTGGGTTCGAATCCCACCCTCTCCGCCAAATTACACTTTTTCGTAATCGCACGTCAATGCACAGTCGGCAATGCGAAAGTTTGAACCGAATATTTTCCGAAAGATCATCAACACAATATTTTGATTGCCCAAAAGCGATGGATAACATAAATTTTTCCTGAGGTTCGGATCAAACCAAAAAGTCAGGAATTTTAGCTCGGATATTTTCCTAGTATCCACCAAATAGATAATTCTTCCTCCGTCTATGTTGCTTCTTGCCCCGGCTCTTTGGCGGTTTTACTCCCTCATAAATTCATGGACGATTAAAAGCTCCTCCTTCTAGTTTGATGATTGTTATTATTTATGGCTATATTGAAAAACCAAGTGAGGAAATCGAAGGAAAAAATCGCTGTATATCGCCCGACAGGGCGAACAAAAAGATTGGTTGTTTTGCGAATGCAAAACTTGTGCGCTGTCTGATACAATATCTTATCATCAGATAAGCACGACGAACTTCCACATCGCCGAGCGCACGCTCGCCGTGGAGCTGAAAAAAACCGTGGCGCGTAGCGCAAAAATGGCAAAGATTAAAGATATTCCAAAAGTTGATAGACCACGAGAAAAATTTCTCAAAAAAGGTCCAGAAGCACTTTCAAAAAGTGATCTTTTGGCGATTTTTCTTGGAAGTGGAATAAAGGGGAAAAATGTTCAGCAACTCTCACAGCAAATCATCAGGAAATTTGGTAAAATTTTTTTGAATATTACAATTGATGATTTGAAAAGTGTTGCGGGAATTGGCGAAGCCAAATCACTGCAAATTGTGTCAGCAATTTCTCTCGTCAAAAGATTTTATGCAGACGATCAAACAAGTGAAATTATCATAAAAAATTCTCAAGACGTTGCTTCTCTCACTTTCGATTTGCGAAGCAGAAAAAAAGAACATCTTGTTTGTTTGTATCTCAATGCGCGAAATGTTTTGTTGAAAAAAGAGGTCGTGAGCGTCGGACTTGCCGATAAAACACTACTTCATCCAAGAGAAATTTTTTACCCTGCAACAGAACTCAATGCCGCAAATGTGATTTTAATACATAATCATCCATCCGGTGATTCATCTCCAAGCGAGGAGGATGTTGAGATTGTTGAGAAGATTGCACAGGTGGGAGAAATAATGGGAATCCCTGTGATTGATTTTGTCATTGTTTCAGAAAAAGGAGATTACAGTTTTTACGAAAAACTAAAAGACCAAAACAAAGGTTTTTATTATGTTGCGGAAGGAGCACAAGGAACACAGGGAACACTTTTTGATTTGTTAGAAATTGAGAAACCTGCTTATGAAGTAAGCATTAAAAAAAATTATAAGCATTATTTTCAATCACAAAAATCAAAAAATGGATATTTCCAAATTCAAAACAGGCGTTATCTAGGCAATAAACACAAACTACTCGGATTTATCGAAGATATAATTTCCGAAAAATGCGGTTCAGTAGATTCACTTTGTGATATTTTCGCTGGGACTGGTGTTGTCGGTGCAAGATTCAACAATCCAGACATAAAGATCATTTCTAATGACTTTCTTTTTGCAAATTATACTTGCCTACAAGCATTCTTGGGAGTAAATAAAAATTTGCAAAAAAGTATTTCTGAAAAAATAAAATATCTCAATGATCTACCAAATGATATGGAAAATTATTTTTCAGAACACTTTGGTGGAACATATTTCACAGAAGAAAATGCGAGAAAAATAGGTGCAATCAGAGAAGAAATCGACAGAATCGAAGAAAGCAAATATGAAAGGAACATTTTGATTTGCTCTCTTATTTACGCAGTTGATAAAGTGGCAAATACCGTTGGACACTATGACGCTTTTCGTAAAAAATTATACATGCTCCAGCCAATAAAATTACTTGTCCCCGACATTGACTATTCACACAATGCAAATAATGAAATTTACAAAGAAGATGCAAATGCGCTTGTACGAAAAATCTCTTGTGATATTTTGTATATTGATCCACCATACAACTCGCGCCAATACTCAGACGCATATCATCTTTTAGAAAATCTTGCAGAATGGAGAACACCAGAAGTTGTTGGAATTGGTAAAAAAATGGACCGTTCACACATCAAGAGTGATTATTGCCTCAAGAGTGCAACGAGTGCGTTTTCAGATTTGATAAGAAGTGTTGATTGTAAACACATTTTGCTTTCATATAACAACACCGGGGATTCAAAAGACGGGCGCTCAAATGCACGAATGAGCGATAACGAAATTTTACAAATCCTAAATGATAAAGGCGGCGTTGAAATTTTTGAGAAAGATTACAAAGCCTTTACAACAGGAAAAAGTAACGGAGCAAATAATGCGGAGCGCATTTTCTACTGTAAAGTAACAAGATAACTTATGAAAAAACCCTGGTCAATTACAACAACGCTACGAAACCCAGAAAGATTGAGAAATTTCTTAATCGTTTTGAAACAGCTTGAAAATTCAGAGTGGAATTTTGAGAACCAAAAGAAATATCAAATCTTATTAATTCAAAGTCGAGTATATGGTTACGGAAATCAACAATTTTATAACAAACTTTCGCAAGACAAGATTAATCTAGTTGATGATTCGTCAAAAGATATTTCTTTTGAACAAGCAGAGGAAATTTTCAGCGCAAAAGATTATGAAGACCCCGCAATGCGCGGAAGACAATCAATAAATCCTCTTAAAAAGATTGGGCTTGTTGTCCTTGAGGACGACAGAGTGAAAATAACCGAATTGGGCAAACTGTTTTTGAAAGATAATTTTGACTTTGAAGAAATCTTTTTTAGGAGTTTCTTAAAATGGCAAATTCCAAATCCGGGTAGCCGAGATTATCCAGATAATGGAGATTACGACATAAAACCATTTATCGGAACATTGCATTTAATTGACACAGTTAATCAAAAAGAAATCGCTCGCGGGAACAAGGCAAAGGGTATCAGCAAAAAAGAGTTTTATCTCTTTGCACCAACTTTAGTGCATTATCAAAATGTTGATTCTTACGCACAAAAGATTATTGCATTAAGAGATAAATTGTCAGGAAAAACAAAACAGGCACAGAAAGTAGCTTTTGATTCCTATAAAAAACAATTCGCCAGTGGTTTTTTGGAAACTGATAACGAAAGTGAGATAAGTAGATTATTGAGTAATCTACAAGATTATGGCGATAATGCAATTCGTTATTTTCGCTTCACCAGATACATTCATATTCGAGGCGGTGGATTTTATGTTGACTTAGAACCAAGAAGATCAGTTGAGATTGTTTCTTTGCTTAAATATGACAATGCACGATCAAAATCTTTTGGCTCTAAAGAAAAATACTTTTCCCACATTTCTGATATTTCGGAGCCGAAGCTGCCTTGGGAGACAACAGAGAAATATATTGAAATCATTGAAAATATAGTTAAGGAGATAAAAGCATACGAATCTAATTTACAAAAAGAAAATAAAGAAAATATTGCGATTCAAGATTTTCAATCAATGCAAATTGATGAGTTGAAAAATTACATGGCTGAGCTTAGAACATATCGACGAGAATTGCAAAACCTGGAGAGCCACGAAAAATCTCAAGCAATTGATCAAATTGAGTCTTACATTAAAGATCTTGAAAATATCTTTGATTTTGAAGACAGGCCGATTTTGCTTGAAAAATTATCAGCACTCGGATTACATGCCCTAAATGATGCATTGAAAATTCAGCCGAATTATCCTGTTGGCGATGATAATGAGCCAACATTTACCGCGCCGGCAAATATACCAGATATAGAATGTTTTTATGAAAGTTTTAATGCAATCTGCGAAGTCACGATGTTGAATGGTCGCCAACAGTGGTACAACGAAGGACAACCAGTAATGCGTCACTTGCGCGACTTTGAGCAAAAGAATGGCGACAAGCCTTCTTATTGTTTGTTTATTGCTCCAAAACTACACAGAGACACAATAAACACTTTTTGGATGGCAATAAAATACGAATATGAGGGACAACCGCAAAGGATCATACCTCTTTCAATCAGCCAATTTGTTTCCGTTTTGAAAGTGTTAGTACAAATGAAATCACAAGAGAAATTCTTGCAACATGCAGAAATTTTGCGCCTGTATGATAAAATTTTAGAATCATCAAAATCATTTGATGACTCAAATGAGTGGTTACAAAATATTCCAAGCACCATTTCTATGTGGCAAGAAAGTCTTATTTCACCAACATAAAATATGAAAACAAATATTATTTACAACGGAAATTGCATTGATGTGCTCAACAAGAAAGTTGATGAAAAATCCATTGACTTAATTTTTGCTGATCCTCCCTACAATTTATCGGGGAATGGATTGAAATGGAAAGGAAATAAGACTGGTGGCAATTGGTACATGGTTAATGAACAATGGGACAGGATGACAGCACCAGAATATTTGCAGTTTACAAGAAAATGGCTTGATGCGTGCGATAGGGTTTTGAAAGAAAAAGGTTCAATTTATGTTGCGTGTAGTTATCACAATATTGCAGAGGTGATGATCGTTTTGAAACAACTTGATTTTAAAATAAACAATATCATCACTTGGTATAAAACAAATGCAATGCCAAATATGACAAGACGAGTGTTCACACACTCGACAGAATTTGTTGTCTGGGCGGTCAAGGGAAGTGGATGGATTTTTGATTATGAAAAAATAAAAGAAATAAACCCCGATAAACAAAAGGATGGAAGCCCAAAACAAATGCGCGATCTTTGGGAATTACCACTTGTACAAGGAAAAGAGCGTTTGCGTGGTGATGATGGGCGCGCATTACATCCAACACAAAAACCAGAAGAAATGCTAAAACGTATCATTTTGGCAAATTCTCACAAAGGAGATATTGTCCTCGATCCATTTTTGGGGAGCGGTACAACAACCTTTATGGCGAAAAAGTATGGTCGTAAGTGGATTGGAATTGAGCAAGACGAAGAGTATATGAAAATTGCCAAAAAACGAATGAAGTAATTTTTCTCTAAATTATGTTTATCGATTAAATCATAATTAAAAACTTCAGAATCTTTCCCTCAGAAAGTGAATTTGTAATTGATGAAATCAACACACCAGATAGAACGAATGAGGTTTCGGGTTTGAACGTTTTTTTTTGCGAAAACGGAAGTGGAAAAATTGCTCTTTGTTAGGTGGTAAAAATCTAAATGGTGACCTAGATGTGAAAATCAAAAAAGATAAGGTTGAGAATAGCTTTCTTTCAGAAGCGATAAAGAAGTTTCAGGAAATCAGCGGCTCACACATCAAATTAGATTGTCTTGGACAATTACGAGCCATTTTGCGAAAAACCCGGTCGCCGTATCATTTGCAGGATTGTTTAAAAACTGGATGGCGAGTATTGGAAATGGCGAAATAAGGTTGAAGAGGAATTATTAAATAGCCCCCGCCCGAACCGGGCAGACAGATAAAAATTCCTTCTTTCTTTTTGCCTGTTTACGAGGACAAAAACGCATGAGGAAGCGTTTTCGCCCTCTTGCGGAGACAGGAGCAGTACGGAAAGAAACGTTTACAATTCCTTTTAGAATCCCGCGCACGAAAAATGAAGGACGGAGCGCACAACAGTCGCGAATAATAGGTGGCGCAATACCTTCCCCGGGTTTATATCCATTTGCAATTATGAACACCGGCGTACGGATGTGTCATTGACGAAAAAAACCGGGCGTGATACGTTGAGCCTGACAAGCGTTGTTGCTCTGTGCGGCCGGCCTCGTCAAGTGAAGCTGTACAGGGCTCTTATCTTTTTGACTAAAATAATATCCCAATAACCCCCGACATTATGAAAACAGATTTGGACATTTCAAAAATTTTATATCCGCAAAAATGCGTTATTCATGTTCGTGCTCACGATCAGAAATTTGAGTTTTTGCAATTTACATCATCATCCGCTATCCAGTCTGTATCATTTGATAGCATAGTGGCTTGGGTTTATTTCCTGTTTGATGGTGGACGCCAAATCAGTGAAGTCATCAGAGAGATTACTCATCGTTATCCCGAAGCCGCCCCGGATGAAATCAATAGCGTTATCGAACTGCTGAAACAAAACAGATTACTCAACGCAAAGGCAGACAATAGTCAGAGAGGGGGCGCCTTGGCGCCATTTGATTGCCTGGACGTTTATATTGAAAATTGGCCGCCGCAAGCGACACGCCGTGACAGCTATCTGGTCTGGTTTTTATCGCATATCGGTTGCAAGGTTTCCCTGTTGAATAGCCCGCGTGACGCGGATGTCATATTCTGGATTGACCCGACCGAATATCAACAGCCGTTTGATGGAAAGATCAATGTTCTGGTCAGCGCGGGGGATCTGAAGGAGAAGCAATTCTCAAAATTTGATTATATCATCAATAACAGACCAGGTGTCAGGAAGTACCTCAACCGATGGTTGCGGTTCCCGGACTGTGCCTTTGAGGAACATACGCCGCTGGAAAACAAAATACACAAGCCGCTTGGAGACGGTTATTCAATTGAACGGCTTAGTCAGCGATTTTTGAGCATGTTGAAGCAAGAAAATCCGAGGTTAAACGCGCCTGATATCAACGAAGGAAAAGAGTATCTGTTGACCATCGGCATGGCCACATACGATGATTACGATGGCGTTTATTTCTCTATATTGTCGCTACGTCTGCATCACGCCGAGATCATGGATAAATGTGAAATCATCATCCTGGACAATGATCCCAATGGCAAGGCTGCCAAACATTTGCGCAATCTGGCGGCGGCCTATAATCATACCCGCTATGTGCCTTATCCGGATAAAAACAGCACTGCCGTGCGTAGCGTATTGTTCGAATTGGCACGGGGTAAATGGGTCGTCAGTATGGATAGCCACGTGTTGTTCCCGCCCGGCGCCCTGAAACGATTTCTGGAATATGTTGAGGCACATCCCGACAGTAATGACTTATTGCAGGGTCCGTTGATTGAGGATATGGGCAAAGTCTATGCCAGCCATTTTAACGAAGCATGGCGCGGCGGCATGTATGGTACTTGGGATCTGGATGAGCGTGCCAGGGACGTCGATGGCGAACCCTTTGAAATCCGCATGCAGGGGCTGGGTGTCTTTGCTTGTCGTAAAGCGGCCTGGCCCGGATTTAATCACCTGTTCCGTGGGTTCGGGGGCGAGGAAGGTTACATTCACGAAAAGATACGGCAGCGAGGCGGGCGTTGCCTGTGCCTGCCGTTTTTTCGCTGGGCGCACCGGTTCGGGCGACCACATGGCGCCCGCTATGCGCTGGACTGGAAAGACCGTATCCGCAATTACTATATCGGTTTCCGGGAACTGGGTTGGGACGTGGCGCCGATGGAAGAGCACTTCAGAGACCATCTCAATGAGAACGTTGTCAAGGAAGTAAAATGTGAGGCGGATGTGCTTGAAGGTTCACCTTTTTCCCGTTTTGAGCATATTGTTTGTATTAATCTGAAGCACAAAACCGAAAACTGGCAGGCAATGGAAAAACGTTTTGACACCCTGGGCATCACCGATCGGGTTAAAAGGGTGGACGCCCTGCACACGCCCGAATATCATCATATCGGATGTGCATTGACACATCGTCAAGTTATTCAACACGCCAAAGATTTCGGTTATGAAAACGTACTGGTATTTGAGGATGATGCCATTATGTTGCCGGGGAGCGGAATCATCCTGAACTTCTGCATGGATGAACTGGCGGAGATTGACTGGAAGCTATTCTATCTGGGCGGCGCCGAGCACGGCGTCAAAATTGAACTGGTGCCGGGTTGCAAACATCTCTACAGTCTTCCCGAGGGTGGTTTGACCTGTACGCATGCGATTGCGTACCATGAATCCGTTTATGAAAAGCTGCTGGAGAGCCTTCCTGATAATGAGGAGGATATGGTCGGCTGGATACAGAAACATGTTGCCATTGATCAGTTCCTGCGTTTTATTGACAAGCGCTATATGACATCACCCAAATTATTCAGTCAACGGGGTCTTCTGGGGGATGAAGACCCTCGTTATCGGGCTTTATACGACTGACCTGAATGAGGTGAATATATCTCTGCCTGTTACAAGGGTGGGCGGTTGTTCTGGCGTGAATACCAAATCAATTGGTGACCGTGGATAATGAAAAAATGACTACCGTGCCTTCTCGAGAACCGTGGAAGCCGTTTCCGGAACGTACCAAAAAATATTCAAAATATCATGGATTGCAACTGTTCAATTACAGTTTCCATGTTTCTTTGAGACATCGGTATATCTATGCCGAAGTTCCGAAATGCGCCTGCTCGCCGGTGAAATTGACCTTGCAACGATATGAACTCGATCAACCCGATTATTTCCCGGGGACGCTTGAAAACATTCATTACCGGGACCAATCGCCGTTACTGTGTCCCAAACAGGTCAACTATTTTAACCAACTGTTGCACTCACCGGAGTGGTTTAAGTTTTGTATTGTGCGCAACCCCTACACTCGTCTGCTGTCCTGCTATCGGGATAAAATTTGTCGGCACAGCCCCTTTCAGCGCAAAGTCATTGACGCACTGGTGCGAGCCGGTTGTAAAAAGACACACAAGGATATTCCAAGTTTTTCCGAATTTATCCACGCTATTGAGCAGCAAAGCATCCTGGAAATGGACCCCCATTGGAAACCGGCCTTTTACATGAGTGTACAGGATGAGATCAATTACAATTTTGTTGGTAAATTCGAATCACTGGAGACGGACATGCAATATATCTGCAAACAGATTGGATGTGCGTTTCCTGTTTACTGGCCAAACAAGAAACTGCGTGAAGGCGGGACTGAAGATTTTATGGAAACGGTATATACCACCCAACTGAAAAAACGGGTGGCGCTGATTTATCAGGTAGATTTTGATTGTTTCGGCTATCCGGCGTAATAATTGCACAGTTGTTGCCTTTATGGTACAACGCCCTGCATCAGGCACCTCGGATTTTTGACTGTATGGACAGAATCATCAAGTTGTTTCTCTTGTCGTCAGGTCTGTTGAAAATTACAGCGTCTCCACTGTTTGCAAGCAAATGGCGATATCAGAAATAATGCCATTCAGCCACCCGGTTGAGGATTTCAGTCTGCCACCGCGCACTGGTGTCGCGTTTTGCCCATAAAGAATCCTTGTACCCCATATCCACCAGCCACCGGGCTGGCCGGCTGACACAAATCATTCCCCGTCGTTGCTGTTGTGCCTGTAACGCTAAATAACAATCTGCCATACCAGGCATATCCATGGCGTGTAAATCCGGTTTGAACAGCGCACTGTGCCAGGCTAGTGTCCCTGTACCCAAAAGATGAACAGGAATATCTGCTTTTACGGGCTTCGAAAAATGATATACGCCACGATCATTGAAATAATTTTTGATGGGTGAGGGAAGGACAACTCCATGAACTCCTACGATTTTATGATGGGTATCAATCGCCCGTTTCAACCGCCGTAAATAATCGGGCGGGTACAGCAGATCATCGTCGCAGGTAAAATTGTAACCCTCGTCACAATTGTAAAATTTACCGCGGTCATTAATATCTCCCAATGGATGACGATGTATCATGACATCCTCATCCACAGGCCCTTCCCAGTCGTTACAATACACATGAATTTCATCAAATGGCGGCGTCTGATTTTTCAGGGAATCCAATACCTTTCCCAGCTTCCCGGCGCGCGCCCGAATACTTGCTAAGGACGCTATCGTGCGCTGACTCCATTCATCTCTTATCAACGGCTGATCAGGCATAAATCGGTGGGTTTTGTTATTGACCGTGACGCGCGCCGTCTCACAATCCGGTGGAGGATATTCAACCCCGTATTTCCGCCGCATGATACGTAGCACCAGGCGCTCATGATGCCGGATTGATTCAACTAAATCAGGTGACCAGGAATAGTGATGGCGCCGTTTACGTTCATTGATTTTCTCTTCGTGATAAATAAAGTCCAGTCCGGCGTGGGGAAGTCCCTGCTTTGTCAACAGTTCAACCAGGTCGTGGCGCAGGCTGTCAGTCTGCAGAAAATGAATCGGCGCCAGATCGGAAAATGGTTGATCAGAATCAATGTAATTGTCATCAATATGCGCCAGCACTTTATAGGGTTCCTTAAAAAACATGCCGATGAAACGCAGGGAGATCAGCCCAATTTTCACTTCGGGACACGGATTGGAGTAGACTTCCCGTAATCTTCGCCGGACTTCTGTATTGCTGAAATCTACAAAGGCCGGAAAATCCAGAAAGGGGAAATTCGGTTGCCCGGCACACGCCACAGCGATATCCGTATAGTCCGTTCTCCATCTTCCGTAATAATATTCCGACAGCAGGAGCGACCATGGATCACGCATAATAGATATAGTCTCTTTACCACGATGCACAAAGGGAATCTGAAAATGAAAACCATGCTGGGTAGTTTGATACTGCTTCCATGCTGCCGGTACCGGATTGAGTAGATTGGGTAAATTCAAGTCTTCAACCTTTCCTTCACCGAAAATAGTCCGGTAGGCTTCTTTAATTACGTGGCGGGCGAATGAACTACCGGTCTTTGGAAAATTCAGCATTACAAAATTATCTGTGATAATCATCACTGCAAATAGTCGAATTTTTCTTTCAGACGGGCCAGCAGAGTGAAATCATCGTGGTAACTCCGTTTGAGTTGCGCCACCGAATCCGTACTGAGTTGCCGGTAATCCGGCGGACACGGCGTAATATCAGGCGGATAAAAACGCTGATGGTCGGCACTACGCAAAAATGGCAGGGGATGCGAGGGTGCCAGCAGTTTCCCGTCGCAAAACTTGTTAAACGTATCCTGTAACTGTTCTTGCTGGAATACGTGGTAAAACCGGTCAAGGCAGGCCGACACGGTTTCCAAACCGCCTAGTAATTCCGTCTGCGACGACCAGGGACCCTTGTCCATAAATTGAGCCTGTCCTTCCCGGACCGCTTGCAGATAACGCTCCGGAGTGGTGTAACGTTCAAAGATTTTGTCCATCTCACTATCTGCTCGCCAGTCCTTATCGTTATAAGGGAAGCCCCGTTCATACCAGAGCCGCCAAATGCTGATAAACCGGCTGATCGGATCACGCAGGCAGAACATCACCGAATCCTGTCGGTACTTCGCGAGGGTTGGCGCCGACTCGCCTGGATGATAATAATTGATAAAATCAAAATCGGACATAGCCGTTTTCAGAGTGGTGCTGGCGTTGCCCGGCAGGGCAAGAAAAACAAGCGGCTGGTACGGTTGCTTTTCCGGCAACCATGACCAGACCGGCTCGTCACGATTCCCTTTGGTATTATCCAGCAAGTGCTGGCGCATTGCCTGATAATCATGCTTGAAATGTGGCATTAATTGTATCTTGCCTTGGGGTTGCCGACCGTTACGCAAATCATTCTCCAAGTCAGCCTTGACATACGCTTCGGGGTCGAATCTCTCTGTCCTGGCAGCGCTTAATTCCCAATACTGGCTTAAATGCCGTCTGATCTGCCCCCAGCGATAGAAATAAAATATCTCCTCATAACGGGTCAAATGCGCCGTAGGAGCGCCGGCCATACGGCATCGTTTATGGAAAACCATATCCTGACCACTGCTCATGATTGGGTAGCCCCCTACCTGATTGAATAGTTCGCGGGTAAAACAGGCGGAAGCATGCAGGGCATAGCTTCTCATGATCCTAGCTATTCTACCATAATCGCCGCCAAAACAGACATTTGGTTTGTAAAAACGCAGGCCTTGCTCTTGCATTTTTTGCACCGACTGGCTGATGCGATACGGAAAATAAATATCATCATCGTCCCATACCAGCAACAAGTCATGAGAAGCCAGCGCGGCGCAGGCATTACGTTTCTCACCTACCGTCCTGAAACGTTTCGGGAGATTAATGACGTGTACTTCCGGGTGCTCAAATACCAGTGTCTGGGCATCCAGGTCGTTGAGAATGATCAATTCCTTGATGCCACTGTAGTCCTGATAAAGAAAACATTGCAGTGCTTCCTCCAGCAGTTCAACGCGACCATAGGTCAGGCACATGCAACTGACGGCAGGTAGATTCGTTGAGGACAACATGGCTAAATGTGTCGTGAAACGGCAATTGTCCGGGAACGCCGGCGCGGCGTCATCAAGGAGGTCGGCGTTGCCGGCCGGATCAATGCCGCCGGCACGTCAATCTCCTGATAATGGTCGCCGGCAATCGCGCAAAGGCGCGGGCGAGCAAGCGTAGCGCGAGTTTCGTCGCCTGCAGGCTGGTAACCCTGGTTCGCAAATTGTACTTGCTGTCCAGGTCTGTTTTTTTCAACCAGCCGCCGACTGTGGTGTTTTCCCCGTGCACCACCATATGGTGCGTACCGGCCACCGGACGTATGCGCCTCACCAGGTCGGTGTTATTTCTGATATGTTCACCCCAGTAGCGGTCTTCCCAGTAGGGCGTCTTGCCGTCCAGGCTCATAATCTCGCGAATCCCCCGCCGCGAAAACCCGAGAGTGGCCGGGAGTCCGTTCTTTCCGCCCACGCCTTTTTTCGTGAATTCGGGGAACCATTTAATACCGAATATCGCCCCGCGCGAGTGTTGCGCACTCACATCATGCGGCGTGGCCTGACGGTCCCGCACCACCCGCTCAACATAATCCACCCGGTAAATGTCATCATCGTCTATCTTCAGGAACAGATCGTACTGCTCAATATCGGCCTGTCGCAGGGCATTCATATGATTGAAATGCTGGTGCATGGAGGGGCCGTAATCCAGCCACAGTTTGCCGGGGAAATGCTCCCTGAGGTCGGTCAGCAGGGAGCGATAATCGGCGGTGTTATCCCCTTTTCTGTATAGCGGGCTGTTAATGTAAATCGCGTAATCAAGCGGATAGGTCTGAACCGCCATTTGCATTACCACATTGCGCAACGCGACGGGGCGGTGTTTTGAACAGGTAAAGGCCAGCACGCGCATCAGGGTCTGGTCTCCTGATCCGTCTCCTTATCCGTTGGCGCCGTGTGCAACAAACGACAGAAACAATACCTCATGATATCACCGGGTAATAGGGGTAAAGCCTGTTGAAGCAGGCAGACGGCCACGCGACAGAGTTGCATTACCCCCGCCGAAGCATAGTCGTTCGGTTTCGCCACAGCGTCTTTTGCATAGCGGCGCCGGGCCGTTTTATGCCTATCGTAAATATGTTTATGGTAAACCGGGGGGGTGGTGTGGCGGCAGTGCAGACGCAAGTCGGCATTGCCTTCAATGTGTCGCTTCCAAAGGACATCTTCAGACAGGGGAGAACTGCCATCACAGTGGCTGATAGCCCGAATCGCCGCCGGTGAAAATGCCCAGGTGGAGGGCAGGCCCGAACACTTGCCCTCTTTGTTGATTTCCGGATCATGCACAATTTTTTCAGGCTGCCATCTGATGTCGTCAATTATACTGTAGCTGCCTTCGCCGGAGAAATCCCGGCCGTGACGCTCAAAATCACGCACGACCTCTTCCACATAATTCAGGCGATAAACATCATCGTTATCCACTTTCAGAAACAGATCATAGTCTTTTTCCCAATTTGTCTGGCGAATGGCCTGAAAATAATTCAGATGTGGATGAAGCGACCGGCCGTAACCGATAAAGAGCCTGCGTCCGCGCAGGCTCTGCAAGTCCGAAAGCAGCGAGGTATAATCCCCGGCCGCCGGCAGATCCGGCAGGTCCGTATGGATATACACCGAATAGTCCAGTCGCGGCCACGTCTGCATCAACATCTGTAATGTCGAGTGCCGCAGGAGTGAAGGCTGATGGTGTGAGCAACTGAAAGCGAGTACTCGAGTCATTGAGATTCAGATAATAATCAGATAATAATCAGATAATAATCAATGTGAAAGGATAAGGCGACGCATGACGCATATTATAATAATCCGCAACATGGGTGCAAGAACGGAGTTTCTACCCGGAACGGTCACTTGGCGATAGAGGCGTTTTGGATGAGGGTTCCCCCTCACTTTGGTAAAGGCGCGTTTTACAACACAGCGCGTTTTCTGTATGGTATACAGGCATCGGTAATATGCAGGTGACCGGTCTTGGTATGCCGCATATCAAACACATTTATTTCATCAATATAAACGAGGATACCCTATGTCAATTGCATTGATACCCATTGGCCTTGGCGTGTTTGGGCTGATAGCGGCTTTTCTTTTATTCCTGTATGTCAAACAGGCGCCGTCCGGCGAAGGCAAATTGAAAGAGATTGGCGACGCTATTCATCTTGGGGCGATGGTATTTATGAACAGTGAATACAAACGGCTGGCGATATTCTGCGTCGTCTGCATCGTCGCCATCACGCTCTCCGATCTGGGCATAAATACCGCTTTGGCATTCCTGCTGGGTGCGCTCTGTTCCGGTTCGGCCGGCTACTGGGGCATGTACACCGCGACCCATGCCAATGTGCGTACTGCGGTAGGGGCGAATACCAAAGGAGCAGCAACGGCGCTCAACATCGCTTTTTTCGGCGGTTCTATTATGGGGTTGACGGTCGCGTCAATGGGGCTGTTTGGCATTGGTATACTCTATTACTTTTTTGCTGGCGATATGCATACCGTACATGCCATTGAAGGGTTTGCGATGGGTGCGTCTTCGGTGGCGCTGTTCTCGCGTGTCGGCGGTGGTATCTTTACCAAGAGTGCCGATGTCGGCGCCGATCTGGTCGGCAAGGTTGAAGCAGGCATTCCCGAGGACGATCCAAGGAATCCGGGGGTCATTGCGGATAACGTCGGCGACAACGTCGGCGATGTGGCCGGGATGGGTTCCGACATCTTTGAATCCTATTGCGGTTCCATGATTGCCACTATTGCGTTGGCCACGACCATGACCGCCACCACGGTGTTTGATTTGGCACCAGTCGGCGGCATTGGCAGTCTGACTTTTATGCCGTTGGCCCTGGCCTCGACCGGACTCATCTGCTCTTTACTGGGTATCCTGTCAGTCAAGCTCTTTTCCGAAAAAAGCCCGGAAACCGCGTTGCGTATCGGTACTATGGGCGCCTCTATCCTGTTTATCGTCGTCGCCTTCTTTATCATTAACCGGATGGGCGTCGCGTTTGAGGTCTGGGTCGCAGTATTGACCGGCGCGATTGGGGGCATCATCGTCGGTTTGGTGACAGAATATTATACGGGTGGCCCGCCGATCAAAAAGATTGCCAGAGGTGGCGAAACCGGTCCGGCCACCGTCCTGATCCAGGGTTTGGCGACCGGCATGCAATCCGTGGTTCTCCCGGTCATCACGATCTGTGCGATCATCTTTACCGCGAGCCATTTCGCTGGATTGTATGGCGTCGGGGTCGCCGCGGTCGGGATGTTGAGCACCGTGGGGATCACGATGGCTATTGACGCCTATGGCCCGATAGCAGACAACGCCGGCGGCATCGCTGAAATGGCCAGTCTCGGCAAGGAGACCCGTGCTATTACCGATTCCCTGGACGAGGTTGGTAATACCACCGCCGCTATTGGAAAGGGCTTTGCCATCGGCGCGGCAGCATTAGCCGCGCTCGCCCTGATCAGCGCCTACATTGAAAAGATAGTTTTGAAAGATGCCGATTTCGTTCTGATGATCAATGATCCCCTGGTATTAAGTGGCATGTTTCTGGGAGGGCTGTTCCCGTTTCTGGTCAGCTCTCTGACCATGACTGCGGTCGGTGATGCGGCATTTGATATGATCAGGGAGATCCGTCGTCAGTTCAGGGAAATCCCCGGGCTGATGGAAGGTAGCGGAAAACCGGATACCGCGCGTTGTGTGGATATTGCTGCGCGGGCGGCCTTGAGACGCATGATCGTCCCCGGTTGTCTGGCCGTACTGACACCTGTGGTCGTCGGCTTTGTTCTGGGCCCGGCGGCACTCGGCGGCATGCTCGGCGGTGCGCTTATCTGTTGCGTTATGTTGGCCCTGATGATGGCCAATGCTGGCGGCGCCTGGGACAACGCCAAGAAATATGTTGAACAGGGACACCTCGGTGGCAAGGGGTCGGAGGTCCACAAGGCCACCGTAGTTGGCGATACCGTTGGGGATCCTTTGAAAGATACCTCGGGACCGGCCATGAATATCCTGATCAATGTTATGGCGATTGTCAGTCTGGTTATTGCGCCGTTGCTAGTTTAACGCATTGCATGCCGATAGGGGCATGGGCGCAATTACTGGTCTGCCGCCCATAGCGCGTGTGGATGCAAAGCTCCTGATACTCGGTTCCATGCCGGGACGGCAGTCGTTGGAAAAACGGCAATACTACGCCCATCCACGCAACGGTTTCTGGCCAATCATGAGTAGATTATTCGATGCGCACGTCGATCTTGATTATCTGCAACGCCAGAAGCTATTGCTTAAACACCGCATCGCCCTGTGGGACGTTCTGCGGCAATGTCACCGCAAGGGCAGTCTGGACGCTGCCATTATATCTGAGACGGTCAAGGTCAATGACTTTGAACGTTTCTTCTCGCGACACCCGGAGATAAGCGTGATCTGTTTTAACGGCACCAGAGCGGAGCAGTTGTTTAAACCCGTTCGTTTGAAAATGGGGCAAACCAACCTCCTTCAACATTATCACCGACTGCCGTCAACCAGCCCTGCCCACGCCAACATGCGACTTAACGACAAATATGATCAATGGAAGATCGTCCGACGTTATCTCAAAGAGATGGGTGTGGAGAAACATCGTGGGGAAGGTCGGTAATACGGTAAATTCGTCAGGCGTATTTCTGTCTGGTAATATGAGGTGACAGAAATGAAACTAGTCAGATGCGAAGAACGAAGATTATAGCCACACTTGGTCCGGCGACCGATCAATCCGGGATGATTGAAAAATTAATGAACGCCGGAGTGGACGTATTCAGATTAAATTATTCTCATCAGACCCATGCCGATCATGAAAGGCGCATGAAAGAAATTCGCCGTTTATCGGAAAAGCGTCACCGTGCCGTTGCAGTGATTGCTGATCTGCAAGGCCCCAAGATCCGCATTAGACGCTTTCGGGACGGGAAGGTTTTTCTGCGTGAAGGTAACCCTTTCAGGATAAACCCGAAACTTGCCAAAGACGCAGGGGATGAAATGCAGGTGGGCGTGACTTACGAGTCGCTGGCAAAAGATGTCAAGGCGGGTAACCGATTATTGATCGATGATGGCAAGATCATTCTGGATGTTTCAAGTGTTGATAATAATGTTGTTAATTGTGTCGTGGTGACCGGCGGCGAGTTAAGCGACAGCAAGGGCATCAATCTTCAAGGCGGTGGCTTGTCTGCCGACGCCGTTACCGAAAAGGATATTGAGGATATGCGGCATGCCGCAAAAATAAAAGTTGATTTCATTGCTATTTCTTTTCCGAAGAACGTAGCGGATATTGAAAAAGCACGGAAAATGATGGATGGCTACGGTTGCAGGGCCGAGGTCATCGCCAAACTTGAACGCGTCGAGGCGCTGAGTCATATTGAAGACATCATAAAAGTGTCTGACGCCATTATGGTTGCCCGCGGCGACCTCGGTGTTGAAATCGGCGATGCTGCTCTTCCCGCGGTGCAGAAGGATGTGATTCGAAAGGTCAGGGAAATGGACTGCGTTGCCATTACCGCGACCCAGATGATGGAATCCATGATCTCGAACAAAATACCCTCGCGCGCCGAGGTTTTCGATGTGGCCAACGCTGTCATAGACGGCACCGACGCGGTAATGTTATCCGGCGAAACCAGTATCGGGAATTATCCTGTTCAGGCGGTTGAGGCAATGTCGCGCGTCTGTGAGGAAGCGGAAAAACAGCGCAGTGTCCGCGTCTCCGACCATCGTATCAATCGAAACTTCAAGAGCAGTGAAGAGGCCATCGCCATGTCGAGCATGTACTCTGCCAATCATATCGGCGCCCGCGCGATCTGTGCCCTGACGGAAACCGGCAGTACCTGTTTATGGATGTCGCGCATCAGTTCCGGCATTCCGATATTCGCCTTTACACGCTGGATCGCAACGCGGCGGCGGGTGGCTTTATACCGCGGCGTCTATCCAATGAAATTCGATATCACGCACACGGATCCCCTTGAAGCGAACAAGCAAATGGTCGAACGGTTGCTTGAACAGGGTATCGTTAAAGAGGGCGATTTTGTTATCATCACGAAAGGGGATTTACGTGGCAAACGTGGTGGCACAAACAACATGAAGATTGTCCGCGTCGGTCAGGCACTGGAACACACCCTTTAACTCAATAACGTTATATGAGGAAATCGGCAAATGAGCGTAGCAGAACTTGAAGCAACGGCAAAGGCCATGGTCGCAAAAGGCAAGGGAATCCTTGCCATAGACGAGAGCCTGCCGACAATAAAAAAACGGTTTGATACCATCAATATTGAATCCACCGAAGAAACCCGAAGAGCTTACCGGGAACTTTTAATTACCAGCCCGGGTAGTGAAGATTACATCAGTGGGATGATTCTGTTTAATGAAACCATTCGTCAGTTGGACAGTTCCGGCACGGCGTTTACAAAAATTCTACATGATCGGGGCATTATGCCCGGCATTAAAGTAGATACCGGCGCCAAAGATTTTGCTCTGCACGACGGCGAAAAGATAACGGAAGGTTTAGATGATCTGCGGCCGCGGTTGGCCGAATACAAGGCACTGGGGGCGCGATTCGCCAAATGGCGCGCTGTTATTACTATCGGGAAAAACCGGCCTAGTCAGGCCTGCATTGACGCCAACGCCCACGCGCTGGCGCGCTATGCGGGATTATGTCAGGAAGCGGGCATTGTCCCCATGGTGGAACCCGAGGTATTGATGAACTCGGATAATACGATTGAACGCTGTTATGAGGTAACGGATGTGGTGCTGTCCACTCTGTTCGCGACGCTTGAAAATCAGGGGATCAGCATTCAACACACCATATTGAAAACGAATATGGTTATTGCCGGCAAACAGTGCCCGGTACAGGCCGGTGTTAAAGAAGTCGCCGCGCAAACCGTTAAATGCCTGCTGAAAAACGTCCCTGCTGAATTACCAGGAATTGTGTTTCTTTCCGGCGGACAAAGCGCTGAATTGGCCACCCTGCATCTTAATGAAATGAATGTGCAGAACACCGATCTGCCTTGGCCATTGAGTTTTTCTTATGGCCGCGCCTTGCAGGAGCCTTGCCTGAATACCTGGTTTGGCAAAGTGGAAAACACCGAGACCGCCCAAGCGATTCTATTACATCGTGAAAAATGCAACAGTCTGGCGTGCACGGGGGAGTATGATGCCGATATGGAAAATGTCGCCTGAGCGGTTCCGATCTTTTCCCCCTCTTCCTGTCACGGCGCGGTGAACCCGGAATCTGCCGCTGATCACCTGTCAGAACAGGCAAAGTTGGCCTATCGGGCCTTTCTTGATATGGGTAAAAGCAAGGAAGCTTATTTTAATCTGTTACAGGCACTTGATTTGAAATACAAACTGGGCGGTGCGCGGGGCCTTGCCGAAAATCTTCAATTGGAAAAACTGCTTGCGGCTCATGACAAGAATGTGCTGGCATTCAATACTGCCATGGCGGCCGTTGAAGATAAAGACGCTAGAAATGCCCTGATTGAATTGATGTTTTGATACATTTACAACACAGGACCATTGAACATCAAAGAATCTATCCCTGTGTATATCGCTTATGCCATGATTAAACGTTGTTTCGACCCCTGGGTTTCTATGTCAGTCTGGTTACCGGTTTTGCCAGCGCTCCTGGCGAGGAGGGAGTATTTATGCGCTTAATAAGAACCCGAAAATGGAGTACACTAACGCGACACGTCATCTAATTTTTCGGTCCAGTCAACATGCAAGCGCTTATCATCCTCGCACATGGCAGTCGTCGGGAGGAGTCCAATCAGGAAGTCGCTGCCTTAAGCGAAAAGGTTGCCGATCTGAGTAAACACCGCTACAGGCTTGTGCGTCATGCTTTTCTAGAAGTAGCCTCGCCATCCTTGCCGGAGGCTATTGATGGGCTTGTTGCGGACGGTATCCTGAATATCAATGTGATACCCTATTTTCTGAATTCAGGTAATCATGTTAAACGGGATATCCCCGGACTGATTGAAACGGCGCAACAAAAATACCCTGATTGCCAATTTAGCATGGTGCCGTGTATCGGTACGCACAAGGATATGCCGAAGTTCATTATGGATTTAATATGATCGTCCCATGCGCGTTTATCTGAAAACTTTGGGATGTCGCCTGAACGAAGCGGAACTGGAAGTATGGGCCGAAGGCTTCATACAGAGAGGCCATGCGCTGGTGCAAAACCCCGAAGAGGCTGATCTGCTGGTAATCAATACCTGTGCCGTTACTAGTGAGGCCGTTAAAAAATCCAGAAAAATCATCCGCCGCATACAGCGAAATAATCCTACTGCCAAACTGGTGATTAGCGGTTGCTATGCTAGTCTGGATAAAAATCCGCAACAGCTTCTCCCCGGTGTTGATTTACTCGTCCATAATCGCGACAAGGACAAACTGGTTGAGATCACCCTGAGCCAACTGGATATTCAGACCATGCCGACGCTGGCAACCGAACCTGGCGAGGCAGCGCTATTTCAGCGCGGACGCAATCGCGCCTTCATCAAAATACAGGACGGTTGCCGCTACCGTTGCACCTTCTGTATCGTGACCGTTGCCAGAGGTAATGAACGCAGCCGCCGCGAGACCGATATTATCAATGACATCAATCGCCTGCATCGGCAGGGCGTTCGGGAAGTTGTACTAACTGGCGTCCATGTCGGCGGTTACGGTGGCGACATCCGTTCCAGCCTGTACAGACTGCTTGGCCGTATCCTGTCGGAAACGGATATCCCTCGCATTCGCCTGGCCTCGCTTGAACCGTGGGATCTGCCGGATGATTTCTTTGCCTTATTCAGCAACAGGCGGCTGATGCCTCATCTGCATCTTCCTCTGCAAAGTGGTAGCGACAGCGTATTGAGGCGCATGGCGCGCAGATGTAAAAAAGATGATTTCCGCAACCTGATTCGGCAGGCCCGCTCTGAAATAGACGACTTCAGTCTGACCAGTGATATCATCGTCGGTTTTCCGGGAGAGACCGATGCGGAATGGCGGGAATCCCTTCAATTTATCAATGAAATCGGATTTTCCCGGTTACATATTTTCACCTATTCGAGTCGTGACGGGACAAAAGCGGCTACCCTTGAGAACCAGATCAATCCCAAGATAAAGAAACAGCGCAGTCGGGAACTCTATGAACTGGCGCGTTCCATGCGTTTTAATTTTTTAGGCCGCCAACTGGGCAAGACTCACCATATTCTCTGGGAGACGCAAAATGCGGATAATAAATGGACGGGTTATACGGAAAATTTTATCCGGGTTGAACTGCGTGATGAGCAGAAGCCCTGTCTGGAGAATCACATTTCAAGAGCGAAGATCACTGCTATTGGACACAACGCTGACCACTGCTGTGCCGCGTTGCTGTGATTCATTTTATACCCTTTTCTTTATTTTCCTGTATTAGTTCAGTGACCCTGTGCAAGGATTTATCGGCAAAGGCGACTTTGGCGATTTCGTTATTGATCTCGTTCTCATTGTGAAAAGCGCCGAGCATATCCGGGTTTCTAATTAATTTGTGGGCATTCAGTAAAATGTCGTTGATCTCTTTGGCTGTCTCGGGAGCAAATTTCAAATTCCACATATCATGCCTCAAACGCGCTAGAAGCCGTTTCAGCTTCTCGCGTTTTTTTTCAAGGATTTTGTACGCCGTTGTCATCCGTTCCGTTTTCAGATCCTCGGCACTTTTTGGGACTTTGGCATCATTGGGTGCAATGGCACTATTCGTGTCTGTTGGCGAAGCAGGCACGGGTGTCGGCCACACATTATTCTCAACTGGTGCGATGTTTTGATCTCCTGATCGGAATAAAATGACCAGAATAATGAATAGTATTGATATGATGATGCCTGTGATGGTTTTCATTTGGTTACTGTGAGGGCATGCCCCCCCTGATAAGCTTATGATTTTTTAACCGTTGTTTGTATGGATTTTCAAGTGAACGATTTAACTCCTTAATAAAAAACAAGTTGCTTCTTGACAGGACTCGGGGAGGCTTAAAAATCTTTTTCATTAAGCGGTTTCCCCTGAGGACGGTGTCTTCACTTTTTCTCTTCCCAATATTCGGCCTCAATGATCTTTTCCTTTCCGGTCCGGCGTGTATCCGTCTGTTTGACGATAAAGTTTGCCAGCAGCACGTTGGCAATGCGCTTTCTTGTCTCGGGGATTAATAACAAAAAGCCGAAGATATCCGTCACAAAGCCGGGTGTCAGTAACAGGGCACCGGCCACTAGTAATATTAGACCTTCAACAAGTTCTATGGCAGGTAGTCTGCCCTGATCCAGATTTCGCCTGAATTTGACCAGGGTAGCCAGACTCTGTCGGCGCAACAGTACCACGCCCAATGCTGCTGTTCCGATAATCAGGGCGATGGTATAAGCGCTCCCGATGATGTTACCAATTTTGATCAACAACGCGACTTCAATCAGCGGAACGATTAAAAACAGGAAAAAAAGGACTCTGAACAACGGTCTGAACTTTGATTATGATGAGTCTGGTATTATTATGCAGGTAAGGGCAAAATACCAATTTATTAATGATATTCGGCAGATGTGGTTTTTGCTATAACGCCTTGTAGAATTATGAACGATTATTTGCGGTATCCTTATCCTTCCCGGAAGATTTTGGATTTTACCGGGTTTCCGTCAATTGAGTTTTGAAAACCGTTGTTGGTATGAATAACGCTACAGATTGCCTGCTGGTATTGACGACTTGTCCGGGACGGGACTCGGCTGGCGAGATAGCCCGGGTTCTGATCACGGAAAAGCTTGCCGCCTGCGTTAATGTGATATCCCATGTGAATTCCTTTTTTAACTGGTCCGGCAAGCTGGATACGGCGGACGAACAGATACTGCTTATCAAGACGGTCAGGGATGTTTACAATCGCCTAGAAGCGCGCATCAAGGTACTGCATCCTTATGAACTTCCGGAAATTATTGCTGTTCCTGTGCTCACAGGTTCGACCGAATATCTGGACTGGATTGCCGCCAATACTGACTCTCTGTGATGTCTATACGATACAGCCTTTGCCTGTTTGCACTGCTATCGCTGCCCTGCTCCGCTGCTGACCTCGGCGATAAATTGTCAGGATTGTTTTCCGAAGGTTCAGGCCGCCGTGCTGATGAAATCCTTGACCCCGACAGGGCCTTCAAAATCAATATTGCTGAACATACCCGGAATCAGTTATTACTCAGTTGGCAGATTGAGCCTGGTTATTATCTTTATAAGGACAAATTGGCCATTCGTCCTGTTGATCAGGCCGTCAAGCTAGAACATGTCGCACTGCCGCCGGGCACGCTGAAAGATGACCTCCTGTTTGGCCAGGTGGAAGTCTATTATGGACAGGGCCGGAGCCTGGTTCCGTTTACGCTGTCCGACTCCGACTTGAAAATAGCCAAATTTGAATTGTCTTATCAGGGTTGCAAGGAAGACACTGTTTGTTATCCGCCGATAAAGAAGATCCTGTCCCTTGCGCTCGGCAGTGCAATCGATTCGGCAATAGCCGGTACGAATCAGGTACTGTCGCCCCGGCTATCTGATACGATGAAAACAGGAGCATCAACGGCGTCTTATCCAGAGACCGCGGAGCCCGGAAAGCCGCCACAAAGCGTCCTGGAAGATGAAAAAACCCCCGCTTCCGGGGTTTCTTCCTTGCCGCCCGGGTCCTTGGGTGGTTTTGTGGAAAAGCCCGTGGGCGCGGAAGACTCAGCCTCCAGAAGGGGTTCAATTCTGAACACGGGGCTTATTACTTCCGATGGCGCGAGCAACGCGGTTCTGGCGTCACAGGAAGTCGTTACACGGAAGTTGAAGGAAGGGGCTTTGTTGCTCAATATACTGGCATTTTTCGGCTTCGGTTTTCTACTGGCGTTTACGCCTTGTATTTTTCCGATGGTTCCAATTCTGTCGGGCATTATTGTCGGAGAGGGCGGGCGCATCACCCGCGCGAGGGCCTTGTTCCTCTCACTAAGCTACGTGCTTTCGATGGCGTTGTGCTATGCCGTTTTAGGTGTGATGACGGGTTTGTTCGGTTTCAATATTCAGGCGGCTTTTCAAAGCGCGTGGGTTTTGGTCCTGTTCAGCGGTATCTTTGTTTTTCTCGCCTTGTCCATGTTCGGTTTTTACAAGCTGCAATTGCCGTCAAGCTGGCGGGGCAGGTTGTCATCCGCTCGGGAGCACGGGGAGCGGGGGACGCTGAAAGGTGCGGCAATCATGGGCGCGTTATCCGCCGTCATTGTCGGGCCTTGTATGGCACCCCCTCTGGCGGGGGCTTTGCTTTATATCAGTCAGACCGGCAATGCTCTGCTTGGGGGGCTGTCACTGTTCTCAATGGGATTGGGTTTCGGTGTACCACTACTGCTCGCCGGTATTACCGCAGGCGAATTATTGCCGCGCGCTGGCGCCTGGATGAATACCGTTCAGCGTGTTTTCGGCGTGATCATGCTGGCTGTTGCGATATGGTTTCTGGAACGGGTGCTGCCTGCGTCGGTGACCTTGTTGCTGTGGGCGGCTTTGTTCATTACCACGGCTATCTTTATGGGGGCCCTGGACCGTCTGGAATCGGGGGCGAGCCACTGGCGGCGTCTGTGGAAGGGGATAGGTCTGGTCCCGGCGGTCTATGGTGTTATTTTAATCGTTGCGTCCGTTGGAAGTGGTGGCACGGTCACACGGCCGTTTAACCAACCGTTGTTGTCCGGTGGCAATGAGGTGACCCTGTCGTTTCAGTATATCGCTGATACCGAGGCGCTGCAAATGCAACTGGCAGAGGCAAAACGGGAAGGCCGGTCGGTCATGCTGGATTTTTACGCCGATTGGTGTATTACCTGCAATGAACTGGAAAGACATACGTTCAGCGATCCTGGCGTCGGGGCGGTTTTGCAGGAAGTAGTTTTATTAAAAGCGGATGTTACTGCGAACAATGTAGCGGACAGAGCGCTGCTACAACAGTTTGATTTATTCGGGCCGCCAGCCATTCTGTTTTTCAATACCGATGCCATTGAAGTTAAATCACATCGCTTGACGGGTTTTGTGGGACCGGAGCAGTTTGTTCCGCATGTTCGGCAGGCGCTAGCCTTATGAAAAATCGGCGCGTCGTTGTCATCTTCTGCGTCATCGCGCTCCTTTCCGGGCTTGGCGGGTATCAATTACAGCGTTATTTAAAACCCGCAAAGACAGGCGTGATTGGTACACCGGTGAAAGATTTTGCGCTTGAAGATACGGACGGGGTAAAACGGTATTTGTCGGAATGGGAGGGGAAGGTTGTTGCGTTAAACTTCTGGGCGACCTGGTGTCCACCTTGCCGGGATGAAATTCCACATTTTGTGGCATTGCAGGAACGTTATCAGGATAACGGGCTGCAATTTGTCGGTATCACTTTGCAACAGGCCGATGAAGTGCGGGATTTTCTGGCGGAGTTTAATGTAAATTACCCCACTCTGATCGGCGGATTTGGCGCACTGCATCTGGCCAAAGCACTGGGGAATGATAGCGGTTCTTTGTTGCCCTATACCGTTATCGTTGACAGTAACGGCTTAATTGCCTTTACTAAACTCGGCGCATTATCGCTATCGGAGGCGGAGTCTGTCATTCAGTCCTTGTTGTAACACAGAAAATTTTTACTTTTTAAAAATTTGCTGTTAAAATCGCCAAACTACATCGAAAATGCAGAGAAAAGGCTTCGTTACGTTACAGGAGATCAGAACATTGAATTTTTTAGTGTTACACGGGCCCAATCTGAATCTGTTGGGAGAGCGCGAACCCGAAGTGTATGGCAGGAAAACGCTTGCCGAGATTAATACCGGGCTAGCCGAACTCGCAAAAAGCCGGGGACATGGGCTTGTTTCTTTTCAGAGTAATGCCGAGAGTGGGTTGATTGATCGGATCCACCAGGCTAGGCGCGATGGCGTTGATTTTGTGCTGATCAACCCCGGCGCGTTTACGCATACCAGCATTGCCTTGCGTGATGCCCTGCTGGGAACGGAATTGCTTTTTATTGAAGTGCATTTTTCCAATATTTTTGCCCGGGAGGAATTCAGAAGGCGTTCCTACCTTTCCGATATTGCTGTTGCGGTCATCAGTGGCTTGGGGGCTTACGGTTATGAACTCGCGATACTTGGCGCCGAGCGCTTTCTGAAGAATAGAACCGGCACTACCAGATAACGGGGAATATACGCGATAAGATGGATATCAGAAAAGTCAAAAAACTCATAGAATTGCTGGAGGAATCGGGGATTGCCGAGATCGAGATCCATGAAGGTGAAGAGTCCGTTCGTATCAGCCGCGGCAGTTCAGCTATGGTTACTCAAGTTTCTGCCCCTGACAAGACGGTCGAGGCTGTTTCCGCTGTGCCTGAACATAAACCAGCGGTGTCGGCGAAAAATGTTCAACCACCTTCAAGTGATTATGCGAATAGACTCCATCTGGTGAAAGCACCGATGGTGGGTGTCTTTTATACCTCGCCGATGTCCGATGCGCCAGCATTTGTTAAAGAGGGTCAGAATATCAGGGAAGGCGATGTGCTCTGTATCATTGAAGCGATGAAAATCATGAATCAGATTGAGGCTGATATCAGTGGCAAGGTAGTCGAGGTGCTGGCTGAAAATGGCGATGCTATTGAATATGGACAGGCGCTTTTTGCTATTGATCCCGTTTAACCCGGTGTCTCAAATGCAGCCTTATCCGTTATTGATTCATGTTTGATAAAGTTGTTATTGCAAACCGGGGTGAGATTGCGCTCAGGATATTGAGGGCATGTAGACAGCTGGGTATTAAAACTGTTGCTGTTTATTCCGAGGCGGATCGTGAGCAGAAACATGTTTTTCTTTCCGACGAATCCGTTTGTATCGGGCCGGCGGCTTCGGTTGACAGCTATCTTAATATCCCCGCCGTTATCAGTGCCGCTGAGATAACCAACGCTGAAGCCATTCATCCCGGCTACGGTTTTCTCTCCGAGAATGCGGACTTTGCCGAGCGGGTGGAGCGTAGCGGTTTTGTTTTCATTGGTCCCAGGACGGATACCCTGCGTTTGATGGGCAACAAGATATCTGCGATTGATACTATGAAAGGAGCTGGCATCCCCTGTGTCCCCGGTTCCAATGGCGCTCTGGAGAAAGACCCTGCGATGCTTCTGAAAATTGCCCGCGCCATCGCTTATCCGGTAATTATCAAGGCGGCCGATGGTGGTGGCGGTCGCGGTATGCGCGTTGTTCATGACGAGGCCGATCTACTCAAGTCAATTGAATTAACCCGTGCCGAAGCGTCCTCGGCATTTGGTAATGATACGGTGTATATGGAAAAGTTTCTTGAACATCCTCGCCATATTGAAGTTCAGGTGATGGCCGATGAAAAGGGGAACGTGGTTTATCTTGGCGAGCGTGACTGTTCCATGCAACGGCGGCATCAGAAGATCATTGAAGAGGCCCCTGCTCCCGGTCTGGATGAAATCACACGCCGAGAGATTGGTGAATGTTGTGTCGCGGCATGCCGGTCGATTTCCTATCGAGGCGCCGGGACATTTGAGTTCCTGTATCAGGACGGTGAATTCTATTTTATTGAAATGAATACCCGCATTCAGGTTGAACATCCGGTAACGGAGATGATTACCGGCATTGATCTTATAAGGGAACAGCTTCGTGTCGCCGCTGGCGAGGCGCTGGGTTATCGACAGGAAGATATTACCCTCACAGGGCATGCAATTGAATGTCGCATTAACGCCGAAGACCCAGAGACCCTGATACCTTCTCCCGGAACGATTGAGCACTACCACCCGCCCGGCGGGCCGGGTGTTCGTATGGATACACATATTTACAAGGGTTACAAAGTGCCTCCTTTCTACGATTCCATGATTGGGAAACTTATCGTACATGGGGAGACACGGGAACTAGTGCTAGCGCGATTATCGATGGCCCTTTCGGAGATTGTGATCGATGGCATTAAAACCAATATTCCCTTGCACCAGAAATTGGTCCGGGACGCTGCGTTTGTTGAAGGCGGTACGGATATTTATTATCTGGAAAAAAAGCTTGGTATCAAGTGAACTGTTTTCAATTTGGGCTTGATATCAGCCGAAGGAAACCGAAGCACTGGCGGAATTTCTGGAGCAGTTCAGTGCCATCTCTGTCGATATGTTTGCCGTTGGTGATGAACCGCCTGATGTTGAATTGGATAACATGCTGGTCTGGCTATGCAAGTGTATTGGCGATAAAAATGTTTCCCGGCATAGAAATCAATCTGATAAAAGATCAGGACTGGGCCGGTGAATTTCAGGCGTCGCCCCAAGCGCTTGTTTTTTGTGATCGGTTTTGTATTTGTCCGGGTTGGTTTACGGCACCCGTTTGCCCACTCTTATCCTTGACCCGGGGCTGGCTTTCTACCGGCGCCCATCCCACTATATCGCTGTGCATTGAATAGCTGGTGAAAAACGATCTCCGTGACCTCACTATGATTGATTATGACTGTGGCTTCGGTATATTGGGGTGGCCGGTGAGAATATCAGCCGCAACGGGCTGTCCAGAACAATCCAACTGCCGTGTGTTGACCATGCTGAATTGCCGCAGGCTGACATATTGCCATGCCGATTGCTACGATGTGGCCTCTGTTATAACAACCCCTGTTTTGTAATGCCAGGTTTGTCCGGTTCGGAAAATGTTGGTATTGCCAGGAGATGAGTTTTTTCATTAGTATTTGCACAGCCGCATTTTATGCGAATACACTCACTGGAGCAGGGGCAAAAATGCCTCGTCCTTATTTGTGCCAATCCAATGATGGGACCTTGGAATTCTTTTGTTTTTAAAGCATGGTTGCGGTACGATTACGGGTCAGGGAAACAATGCTGAATCGTTGATGGGGTTTCTGAACGTCTGGCGCTGGAATCACGTTCTTTCACTGTAAAATGATACGGTATCAAATCAAATCAAATCAAATCAAATCAAATCAGAGCAGAGCAGATTTTACGACGATGGTAACTGTCTTTATGCGAAACGTGGGGGTGTTGGTGGGATAGCATGATAAAGAAAGGAAGCCGCAAACAAACCGGGAAGCAGCCAACACAAGAAAAAGGTCTGGCGGACAGTGTCCAACAGGCTATGAAAAATTATTTTCGGGATCTTGATGGCCATCAGGCTAACAATCTTTATTCATTTTTTATGGGAGAGGTGGAAAAGCCTTTTTTTGAGGTTGTAATGCAATATACGAACGGTAATATTGCCCATGCCTCGCAAATACTGGGAATAAATCGATCGACACTGCGTAATCGCTTGAAAAAATATGATATTGATATTAAGTAAAGTAATCCAGATGTGTTTTTTCAGAGGTCATATTAGTTGTTAGCTTGCTGAACGGGCGGAACAAGACTAATGGCAAAAGTAAAACGTGCGCTGATCAGCGTGTCTGATAAAACTGGTATCGTTAGGTTATGCCGCTCTCTGGATGCACTGGGGGTGGAAATCTTATCCACCGGGGGTACAGCAGCGGTATTGGGTGACAGTAATATCAAGGTAATCGAAATATCCGATTACACTGGTTTTCCAGAGATGATGGACGGCAGGGTCAAAACATTGCATCCCAAAGTTCACGCCGGTCTTTTGGGCAGAAGGGGTGTTGATGAAGCGGTCATGCGGCAAAACGATATTGGCACAATTGATCTGGCGGTGGTCAATCTATATCCTTTTGAGCAAACGGTCAGCAGACCAGACTGTATCCTCGCGGAAGCGATAGAAAATATTGATATAGGTGGTCCAGCCATGTTGCGTTCAGCGGCCAAGAATTATGCTTCGGTTGCGGTGGTGGTGGATCCGACCGACTACGATATGATACTGACTGAATTGAAGGATAATGACGGTGTCATCAGTCATGCGACGCGTTTTCATCTTGCTTGCAAGGTCTTTGCCCAAACGGCGCGTTATGACGCTGGTATTTCAAACTATCTGGGTGCCTTGAACGATGTTGGGGAACCCACCGATTATCCTTTGACGTATTCCGTACAGTTTCAAAAACGCCAGCAGTTGCGCTATGGAGAGAATCCGCATCAGACGGCGGCGTTTTATACGGAGCCTGAACCGCCCCCGGGGACATTGGCTGCTACCAGGCAACATTGCGGGAAGGAACTGTCTTACAACAATATAGCCGATGCGGACGCGGCGCTGGAATGTGTGCAGTCATTTGCCGATACGGCCTGTGTGATTGTGAAACATGCCAATCCCTGCGGCGTGGCAGTTGCCGACACCCCGCTTGCAGCCTATCAGCGTGCTTACAAAGCAGACCCCGTCTCCGCCTTTGGCGGTATTATCGCGTTTAATCGGGCACTGGATGCGGACACGGCGCGGGCTATTATTGAGTGCCAGTTTGTTGAAGTCATTATTGTTCCAGAAACCACGCCAGAATGTGTCGGGATCATTGCAAAAAAGGCAGGCGTGCGTTTACTGGAAACCGGTTACCGTAAATGGGCTATACAGCAGCTTGAGCTAAACCGCGTCAGTGGCGGCCTGTTGGTACAGGACAATGATAGTGGTTTTATTGAGAAAGACTGTCTGCAGGTCGTCACCAAACGTCAGCCGACCGAACAGGAGTTTGTCGATCTTGTCTTTGCCTGGCGGGTTGTCAAGTACGTCAAATCAAACGCTATTGTCTATGCCAAGGATAATCAGACCCTGGGCATTGGCGCTGGGCAGATGAGCCGTGTTTACAGCGTTCAGATGGCCATTCTCAAGGCGCAAGATGAAAATCTGTCGCTGGCCGGTTCGGTGATGGCCTCGGATGCCTTCCTGCCATTCCGTGACGGGCTTGATTCCGCTGCTGTCGCTGGCGCAAGCGCCGTCATTCAGCCGGGTGGTTCTGTTCGGGACGAGGAAGTCATCGCGGCGGCGGACAAACATGATATGGCAATGGTTTTTACCGGTATGCGCCATTTTTTGCATTAAGTGACAAAATATCTATAGAGACACTGAGATGAAGGCATTGATCATCGGTGGTGGTGGCCGTGAGCACGCTCTGGCATGGAAGACGGCGCAATCCAGACAGGTGGACAGGGTTTATGTTGCGCCCGGCAATGCGGGGACGGCGACCGAAGATAAACTGAGCAATGTCGATATTGACGCGGAGGATATTGACGCATTACGAACATTTGCCCAAAAGGAAAAAATCGCGCTTACCATTATCGGTCCTGAAGTGCCGCTGGTTTCGGGCTGTGTGGATGCCTTTCGTGATGTCGGACTTGCTTGTTTCGGTCCCACAAAGGTGGCGGCTATGCTTGAAGGTTCCAAGGCGTTCAGTAAAGATTTCCTCACGAAATATCAAATCCCGACAGCGGGATATCGTGTTTTCGACAGCATCGCCCCGGCACTCGAATACATTGACTCCGGGTCTTTTCCGCTGGTTATCAAGGCAGATGGTCTAGCAGCGGGCAAAGGTGTTGTGATCACATCAGACAAGGAAGAGGCTGTTCATACTGTCAATGCCATGCTATCAGGCCGGCGGTTTGGCGAAGCTGGAAGGCGCATTGTGATTGAAGAATTTCTTGAAGGTGAAGAAACCAGTTTTATTGTCATGGTTGATGGCGAACAGGTGTTGCCGCTGGCTAGTTCACAGGACTATAAGGCCAGAGATGAGGGTGACAAGGGACCCAATACCGGCGGGATGGGCGCCTGTTCGCCCGCCCCAATCATTGATCAAACGATGCATGAGCGTATTATGAATGAAATCATCATGCCGACGGTAAGGGGGATGATACGGGAAGACAGGTCCTATAGCGGGTTTCTTTATGCCGGGATCATGATAGGCAGGGACGGCGCGCCAAAGGTGTTAGAATTCAACTGCCGTTGCGGCGACCCGGAAACACAGGTGCTGATGATGCGTTTGAAGAGCGATCTCTTCGCACTCTGTCTGGCAGCGACCCAGGGGCGACTCAGTCAATGCACAGTGACATGGGACCCGCGTGTGGCATTGGGTATCGTTATGGCGTCTGCGGGTTATCCAGAAAGCGCGGAGCAAGGTGCCGTTATCCATGGACTGGATACCGCACTGCCTGATAACGTCAGGATTTTTCATGCTGGGACACTCCAAACCGAAAGTGGTATCATTACCGCTGGCGGTCGTGTCCTTTGTGTTGCCGCACTGGATAAAACCTTTGCACTGGCACGGCAACAGGCCCTTGCGGCAATTGATGCTATTCATTATGAAGGTATATTTTATCGGCAGGACATCGCTTATCACGCGATAGCGAGAACGCAATGACAATTCTTTCAGCACCCGTATCCGGTTATTATATCTTGGGTCTATAGAATTGCATTGACTGATAAGACACTCCTGCATCTGTTGACTCGCATTCGGGGTTCGGAAACATGGGCAGCCGAACTGGGATCACATTTTTCCGAAGTGCGGGACTGGCGGAAATTGGTCCGCAGGCTTGAGGAAAATGCAATTGCCCCGTTGGCGCTTGAGCATGTTCAGCACCATGAATTGCTGGTCGATCCGGTTTTCCTGATGAGCCTCAGGGCGCTGGCGCTCAGACATCGTGGTGCCTGCGACACGCGCTATCAGACCCTGCGGACCATACAGGCGGCATTTAACACCGCAGGCGTTCGCTTTGTTGCCCTGAAGGGGCTTGCTCTGGCACCGCTCATTTACCCTCGGGACAACCTCAGGCCCATGGCTGATATGGATGTTCTGTTGTCAACGGAACAATTAAAACCCGCCGCCGATATCCTGCGGAATATTGGTTTCAGACTTCCTGAAAAGCATCCAGGCCGATTCATGCACTGGGGGCACCAGTTGCCAAACGCCACCAAAAAGATTAATAGATTTACGATTAGCATTGAGATTCATCATAATGCGTTTGCGCAGGATGTGCCCGGGTCCCTGTGTTTTGAAGATGCGATTGCAACGGCACAGACGGTGCGCTGGCGCGAACTGGAATTTCCGGCCCTCGATCATGAACTGATGCTGCATCACATTTGCCGTCATCTGGCTGGTCTGCACCCCGGTGATTTCATTAAACTGATAAATATGCTAGATGCTGTACAATATGCTGTGAGCTACTTTGATGAGATAGACTGGAAAAAAATGGAACGGCAATATTCCCATGCCGTGAATACCTTGCGTTGTCTACATCCAATAATCCCTCTTGACGAAAGACTGCGGGAAAAGGTTGGCCATCTGGCGCAACGGGAAATTCCGGGAACCGGCAGGGTGATGCCGGCGCTCAGTCGTATCTATCGTAAAAAGGTGTCATTGCCGCAAAAGCTGAGGTTGTTGTTCAACCCTTTCGACTGGTGGCTGCATTTATATTATAATGTATCGCCGACAGACAGTCTGTTGCCTGTTAAACTATTTCGGCATCCGCTGAATTTAATGAAATGGCTTGGTCGACGTCTATTCTCGGCCTTGATTGAGGGGGCAAATCTTGATAAATAAAAAGACTATTTATACACAAGTTGTTGGGTGCCTGCTGGAAGAGATGGATGAAGGTGCATTGATATATAATCCAGGCACAACCACGGCCCTGCAATTAAACAGTTCTTCAACATTGATTTGGCAGCTATGTGATGGCAGTCACAGTGTTGAGGACATCGTCGCCTATCTGAGTGAAAACTTTCCAGAGGCCGTTGCACATATTGAACAGGATGTGATGATAACCATCATGGAACTGAGCCGAGAAGGAGTTTTGACTACCATTGACGGATGATATATCCCGCTGGCTCGTTGAGAAAGCTGGCGTACGTGTCACGATCTGCTGTGAAAGCGAAGCGTCTGAACAGCTACTGCAACCGATACTGGAAGCGATCCCGGCACGTCGGATAGCACGTGGTGAGGAGGTCGGTGTGCGTCTGACCGTAGCGGGAGAACCGGGGAAATGGTTCTTGCGTGATCACCAAAAGTCCTTGAAATTCAGCCCGGCCCGCCCCGGGGATTTGATTTACTATTTGACTGACCGTCTGGCTTTTCACTTGGCCAATAATATCTCCGTTGCGCATTGTCTGCATGCCGCCGCTGTCGCTGTTAATGGGAACACATTGGTAATTCCGGCCAATAGCGGGTCGGGGAAATCAATATTCACGGCTTGGTTGGTTGCCAATGGTTTCCATTATCTGACCGATGAATTGATACTATTTTCTGGTGGGGAGCTGGATGCCCTGATACGCCCCTTGCAGATAAAGAGCGCAGGTATTGATGCTGTGACCCCCTTGTTGGTGGATCCCGATCGGGCATATAAAGGTAACAGGGTGCATGCCCTGACCGCAGCCAGTCTTGGTGGCAGTGTTTCTGCAAAACAGTGCCATCGTATTTCCGCAATGCTCTTTCTCAAATACCGGAAGAATGGCGCGTTCATTTTTGAACACATTTCCGCTTCCGCTGCCGGGATCGCGCTGATGAGTAATCATGTCAATGCGCGTAATTTGGAAGACCACGGCTTTCCAGAAATGATGGCGCTGATTCGGGAAACACCCTGCTATCATCTTGAATACAGTGGTTTTACCAGTCTTGCAACGGATTTTCCACAACGCCTGAGGGCGGTGTTAAGCGGTGCAGCGGGAGATGAAGGATAGGTATTTTTTACCTTGTCAGGGATGACAGGTAATATCTGTTGTTCCAAAAAACTTCTAACGTAATTTTGCGACATTGCCGGATTCCGGTTAATACCATAGCGGGAAATGCCAGCGTCGCTTACGTGGCCGATTCTCCGGTACTCTCGCTATATTAAGATGTTTGAGTACTACGAAGGGATACTTACATATCCCGGTAGTTTGAAATAAAGTGGTACGTGTCGTGGAATCTGGACCCTAAATAAACGAATGTCGGTGGTCCTGCCTGGTCGCGTCCTCAAAAACAACCATCGTTATTACATCCGGGCTTTCTTAAGTCGGGGACAGGGGATAAAATAGCGCAATGAGTGAGATAACCTGGATTGTTCTTAGTGACGGCAGATATATCAAGGTGTTGTATCAAAGCAGCAGTGATAGCAATTTGCTGGTATTAAAATCCGATGATCATGAGTGTTATGCCGAGCTGTGCTATGAGGTGGCAAGTGGCCGTGCGCCCGGCAACGATTCCGTCGTGTTCTCGTCGGAGCGTTATATTCGTTTGCAGGCTGATTTTCTGGAAGAGCAGATGAGGGTGGGGAGCTATCATCGTCTGGTGCTCGTAGCACCGTCACTAGTGCTTGAAGCCCTGCGCGAGGCCCTGTCTGATAAGGTAATTGCCCTGATTGCGGGTGAATTGGCCGAGGATTTACTGTCCGCATCCAATGATATGATTGAGAAGCGACTGGCGACTGAAATCAACGTGTGAGCGCATTCGGGAATGTTGGTGCATTTTAGCTGTAATGCAGGCGGCGAAGTGGTAATGCTGGGTGATGTGGCCGGACGTTTGCTGAAAATGATGGGGCATAGCGGCGCGATCCCTGGCGCTATTGCATCGGAAGATGTGCCTGCAGTATTGAAACGCCTGCAACGGGTGGTCAAGGCTGAATCTGATAGATCGCCCGTCCAGACTACGGAAATTGAGGATGATGATAACTGGAAGGAGGCTCCGGTGCGAATAGACGTACGCGCTTTTCCATTGATTGAACTACTTAAATTGGCAGTACGGGAAGATTGTAGCGTGATGTGGTACGGGGAATAACCCGTGCGTCTGGATTTATCAGGGCGTTTTTTAGGCGACAATATCTATGTTAACCAAGGGTGACAGGAAGCGACTAGAAACCGATTTCTGTGGTTTGCAGTTTAATACGCCCCTCGTTTTATTATCCGGGTGTGTGGGTTTCGGTGAGGAATATACGCGTGTTAACGGTTTTTCCAATACCGATGTGGGTGCCGTCTGTCTGAAAGGTACAACACTGGCGCCCCGTCTGGGAAATTCGCCGCACCGCATTGTTGAAACCGATATGGGGATGTTGAACGCCATCGGGTTGCAAAATCCCGGCTCGAGAATAGTGGTGGATGAATATTTATCCATGCTCGATTTTAGTGAAACATGCTTTGTCGCTAATCTTTCGGGTTCCACCGTTGAGGAGTATAGTGAGGTTGCGCGTATTTTTGATGATTCTCCGATTAATGCGATGGAGATCAATATTTCCTGTCCGAATGTAAGGGAGGGCGGTGTTGCATTCGGTAATGATCCGGATATGTCGGCGCGGGTGGTTGCGGCATGCCGTCGGGTAACGGATAAACCTCTGATTACGAAACTGTCGCCTAATCAGACCGATATTGCCGAGAATGCCCGGCGTTGTATTGAGGCTGGTAGTGACGGTCTCGCGGTGATCAATACCATCATGGGCATGGTGATCGATACTGAGACGCGGCGGCCCGTTCTCAATAACAATCAGGGTGGCTTGTCCGGTCCCGCGATTAAACCGATTGCCTTATTGAAAGTGCATCAGGTTTATCAGGTCGCAAAAGAACATGCTATCCCGATTATTGGCCAGGGCGGTGTCATGACGGTGGAGGATGTTATTGCTTTTATGCTTGCCGGCGCTACCGCAGTCGGTATCGGTACGGCCTTATTTTATGAACCGTTGTTATGTAGGAGATTAAATGAAGGCATTATTTGCTATTTGGATAGACACAAGTTGAAGCACTCCGCCGAGTTGGTCGGTTCTCTGGAGTTGTACGATTAGCTTTTAAGCAAACGTTTGAGGAAAACCCGCATTTCTTTCATGGTCTGTTGATCGCCATTTTTTTCAGCAACGGCGATCCCTTTTTTATAAGCGATTATCGCTGCCTCTATTTGATTGTTTTCGGCAAGGGCTTTGGCATAAGCCTTCCAGACTGCGGAATAGTCAGGGTTAAGTTCAAGCGCCTTTCCCAGGTGTAATATCGCTTCCGCAAACTTGCCCTGCTTCAAATATTCATTGCCGAGACTGTATCGGAGCAGTGCACTATCCTGGCCTTTATCCAGCAGTGCCCTGAATGTCTGGATGGCGCTCATGACGGTGGTGTCGGGTATTTTCGGGCGATCAGCATTGACTGGTTCGGTACATCGGGCCTGTCGTTGCTGGTTGTTTCCCGATAGTAAAGAATTCGCCAGTTAATAAAACACTTCAGTAGTTCATTTTCGTCCAGTAGATAATCAGGATTGCGCGGGCCGTTTGCTGCGGCGCCGCGCTTGCTGAAGGTCTGATAAAAAACCAGTCCATTTGGGGTAATGGCCTTTTTGATATCGTGTATTATCTGCCGATCCAAAAAACGGCTTACGACGATCACATCAAAAGAGCTGGTTTGTGGCGGATGTTGCGATACATCTCTGTTTTCGCAGTGGATGACAGCCCCTTTTTGTTCAGCTTGTTTCGATAGCAACGCCAGCGCATTGGAAGAGATATCCCATGCCGATGTATGCAGTCCGTTCTGTGCCAGACAAATGGCATTGGCACCACGCCCGCAGGCGAGGTCCAACGCTTTTCCCCGTTGTGGCAGGCGGTCTTGATGTTCAAGAAGCACTTCGGCGGCCTGCGGGAAGTCCCCATGGCAGTGATTGTAGCGTTTGTCCCATTTTTTCCGGACGGTGTCATTCATCGTCGCCAGAATATCGGCGTGAATAAAACTAGCAGGGTAAAAATCTCGAGGCGACCCAACAGCATGGCGAAACAAAGTATCCATTTGGCCGTATGGTTAATATCGGCGTAATGCAGACTGACTTCACCCAACCCTGGTCCAAGGTTATTCATGCAGGCCGCCAATGCCGAGAATGCGGTGACCTGATCCAGATCGGTCGCCATCAACGCCAATAGTAATATAGAGAAAACGGCAACGTAAGCGGCGAAAAATCCCCAAACGGCTTCAATGACCCTTTCTGGTATGGGCTTTTTGCCGATCTTGATAATGAAGATGGCGTTTGGATGAATAAGGCGTTTGATTTCACGGCTCCCTTGCTTGAACAGTAATAGCATGCGGATGACTTTTATTCCTCCGCCGGTGGAACCGGCACAGGCACCGATAAAGCTGGAAAACAGCAGCAGTAACGGTAAAAAACCGGGCCAGCTCTGATAATCTGCAGTGGTGTAACCGGTTGTCGTGGCAATTGATACGGTTTGGAAGACACTGTGTCTGATGCCTTCCGCAAGGCTGTTGTAGTCTTCGCCGATAGCGTGACAGGCGATAACGACTAGGCAGATCAGAAATAGGATACAAAAGTAGGAGCGGAACTCGGCGTCGTGGCGGTAGGCGCGGAGGCTCATATTGTGCCATGCGATAAAATGCAGACTGAAATTGATGCCCGCGATTAGCATAAAAATCACAGCGACAATTTCAATCCAGATATTCTGATAATAGCCGATGCTATCGTCATGTGTAGAAAAGCCGCCGATGGAAACCGTAGAAAAGCTGTGACTGACGGCGTCAAATAAAGTCATACCGGCCAGCCAATAGCCTATCGCGCAGAGCACTGTGATGCTCAGATAGATATACCACAGCGCCTTCGCCGTTTCCGTAATACGCGGCGTCAATTTATGGTCTTTGATAGGTCCCGGTGTTTCTGCACGATACATCTGCATACCTCCGATCCCTAGCATGGGCAATACCGCGACGGCCAATACGATAATGCCCATACCGCCCAGCCATTGCAATTCCTGTCGATAAAACAGGATAGATTTGGGCAGAGAGTCAATGTTGACGATGATGGTGGCACCGGTGGTCGTTAGACCGGAAATAGATTCAAAAATAGAATCCGTGATGGAGATGTTGGCAACGCTGGACAGGATAAGAGGAATACTGCCACTGAGACCGAGGCCGGTCCAAAATAAAACAACTACGATGAAACCGTCGCGCAGTTGCAATTCGTTTTTGATGTTGCGCACGGGTAGCCATAACAGTAATCCACTTGCCAGGATCAGTATAAAAGCCGATAAAAACGGTATTGTCATGCCATCAGAGGTAAAGATGGAAATGAGGAGAGGCGGGCACATGGTCAGGCTGAATAGAGACAGCAATATGCCCAGAACGCGTTGAATGACCGCAAGTTGCATAAACGTAATGACTTATTTCATAGTGCCGACTTGTACATGACCAACACGTCGGGTGGAAGGATACAGGATTCTCATGGGGATGTTTTACAGAAAGGTAACGCCCACCTGAAATAATGCTTCAACTTCCGCCACATGTTTTTTGTCCGTGACGATCAGAATGACATGATCTTCAGCCTCAATAACGGTTTTCTGATTACGGGTGAGTACTTCGTCGCCGCGCACTATTGCACCGATGGTTGTGCCTTGAGGCAGATCAATTTCTACAGGTTTTCTGCCCACTACCTTGGAAGAAAGACGATTCCCGTGTGCAATCGCTTCAATTGCCTCGGCACGGCCACGGCACAAGGCATGTACGACGGCGACGTCTCCCTTTCGAACATGCGCCAGCAGACTACCGATGGTTGCCCGCTGTGGGGAAATGGCGATATCAATGACACTGCTTTGCACTAGATCAAGATAGGCAACGCGATTGATCAGACACATGACCTTGCTCGCCCCCAAGCGTTTCGCCAACATGGATGAAATGATATTCGCCTCATCGGCGTCCGTGAGGGCGCAGAAAGTATCCATTTCATGAATGTCTTCTTCATTCAGCAGGTTTTCATCCGTTGCATCGCCGTTAATCACAATGGTTTTTTCCAGTTCTTCCGATACGCGGCGGGCGCGCTGGGGATTTATTTCAATGAGCTTTGTCTTGTAAGTATTTTCCAGCGATTTGGCCAGGCGAATACCGATGTTGCCTCCACCAGCAATGATGATTTTTTTAATGGATTTTTCTTTTGCACGGATCGTTTGCAACAGTTGCCGGATACATTTTTGCGAACCGATAAAAAAGACTTCATCGTTCGCCTTTATCACAGTATCGTCATCAGGTATGATTGGTTTATTGTCCCTGAAAATCACTGCGACGCGATAACTAAGGGAATGCAGGCGGGCTTTCAGTCCGTGTAGTGACTGATCGACCATGATATCGCTGAAAGCGGCCTTCAGCGCGACCATTTGCGCCTTACCATTGGCAAAATCCAGTACCTGCAAAGCGCCTGGATGGGAGATCAGTCTCTGTATGTAATCGGTGACCATCTGTTCAGGACTGATTAATACGTCAATAGGCAGCGCTTCTTGGGCGAACAGGGCGTTATTGCTGATGTATTCCGTCTCACGGATGCGGGCAATCTTGGTTGGTATATGGAACAGGGTATAGGCCACTTGGCAGGCGATCATATTGGCTTCATCACTGTTGGTGACAGCCAGGATCATATCCGCATCCCTGCCTCCTGCTCTGGCTAATACCGACGGGTGCGAGGCCGGGCCTGTTACTGTTCTCAGATCATAGCGCTCGCTCATCAACTGCAGTGTGTCGGGGTTGGTATCTACCAGGGTAATGTCATTGTCTTCGCTTACCAGACTGGCAGCGACCGATGCGCCGACCCGCCCTGCCCCGAGAATAATTATTTTCATTTGATGTCGATGCCGAGTGTTTTAAGTTTACGGTACAAATGCGTTCTTTCTATCCCGGTTGCGTTGGCGGCCTTGCTTACATTGCCATTTGCCTTTTCTAACTGATATTGCAGGTAAGCCTTTTCAAAATTTTCTCTCGCTTCGCGCAATGGCAGATCAAGGTTAAATTTACCATTAACGGAAGGGAAACGTTGCTCTTTATCGTTATCCAGAATAGTCTCAATTTCTTCGACATCAATAATTTCTTTTGTATCAGAGATTAACAAACGTCGCACAAGGTTTTTGAGTTCCCTGACGTTGCCGGGCCAGTGGTAGCCCCTCAGGCGATTCTGTGCCGCTACACTGAAACGACGATAGGGAAATGCCTCGGTTTCGATAAAGTAATTGACATAGTGTTGCAGTAATTTGGGGATGTCCTCGTAATGTTCGCGTAAGGGGGGAATATGCAGCGATAATATATTGAGCTGACAATACAGGCCGTAGCGAAACGCGCCTTTTTCTACAAGTTCTTCAATGCTGAATTGCGTGGCGGCGATGATGCGCAAATCCAGGTCGATCGTATCCGAATCGCCGATATGACTGAATTGCCTTGTTTCCAGCACGTCCTCCAGTCTCGCCTGAAGTCTCGCTCCAAGTGTGCCGATGCCTTTGAGGAACAGTGTCCCGCCCAGAGCTTTGTCAAACCAGCCGGTCTGGATACGTTCGCCTTCTCGAAGCCCAAACAGTTCCTCTTCGGCATGATCTTTTCCGAGCGTGGAAATATTGACGGGGATAAACGGTTTGTCCCGCCTCGCGCCCGAGCCATGTAAATAACGTGCGTAAAGTTCCTTATCCGTACCAGATTCGCCGTGGATCAGCACCGGGGCACCATGATTCGCCATCTGTGCGATCTGTTCGCGTAGATGCAACATGGTCTCGCTTTTGCCGATCAGCGTTGGTTTGTTCTCAGTAGTATGACGCGGCGGCAGATTTTCCCAGCGCATTTGGGCACTCGCCAGCGCATTTTTTATGGTCAGCAGCAGTCTGGCAATGGTCAGCGGTTTCTCAATGAAGTCATAGGCACCGTAGCGCGTTGCTTCAACGGCCGTTTCGACATTGCCATGACCAGACATCATGATAACGGGGATGGAGAAATTGTCATTTTTCTTCCATTCTTTCAACAGGGTAACCCCGTCAACATCTGGCATCCAGATGTCCAGTAAAATCAGATCCGGCCTGAACAATGATATTGATTTGCGCGCCTTTGTTGCGTTTTCGGCGACACTGACATTGAACCCTTCGTCTTCAAGGATTTCCCTGACCAGATTGCGGATATCAGGTTCGTCGTCAATTACGAGGATATCGCGGTTTAGCATCGGTCTGTCAGGACGGTTCCGGGCACGCGGCTGGTAGCCGAACCACCGCGCAAGCCCCCTGCCGCTCACGGTTATTTTCCAGCCATACCCGGCCTTTGTGCTCATCAATAATTTTTTTCACAATCGTTAGTCCTAGTCCCGTGCCTTTCTGCTTGCTTGTGACATAGGGCTCAAAAATTTTGTGGGCGATACTATTGTCAAGGCCGCTGCCATTGTCAATAATGCGGATTTCAATCATTTCGTTGTCTTTTTCAAGGACTTTTTTCGCAGTAATTTCAAGACAATTGTTATTATTTAGAGTATTCGCGTCAAATGCGTTGGCTAGAAGGTTGTTAAACATCCGGCGTAATTTTTTCTCATCGCCGACGATAGCAGGCAGGCCCCGTTCTATATCAGTTTTTATCTGACAGTCATCATCAAGGTTGCTGAATAGATCAAGTACTTCCTGAAAGAGTTTTTCGACCTTGATTTCGCGCCGGGTGAAGTTCGGTGAACTAGCATAGTCCGAAAAATTATTCACCATTTCCTTCATGGTTTCTACTTGTTGCACTATCGTATTGGTCATGCGGTCCAGCGTTGCTGAATCCATCTTGTTCATACTGGTGAGGTATTTATGTCGTAGGCGTTCGGCGGCAAGCTGTATGGGTGTCAACGGATTTTTAATCTCGTGCGCCAGACGTCTGGCCATCTCGCTCCAGGCTGCATTACGTTGGCCTTTTATCAGTTCTGTTATTTCATCAAACACGATCACATAACCGTCTATTTCTCCACTCGTTCCTGTAAGCGTTGTGCCGTTCACCATCAGTACCTGCGGTTCCATTTCATCGGGCAGGGTGATCTGTTCGCGCCAATCGTCGACCATATCTTCAATATTGCCTGAAATACATTTCAGGAGTACTTCCAGTGCAGGGTATTTTTCAAGCAGAGAGGGTAGATCATCTCGTTTGTTTTCGCTCAGTTCCAGTGCAAGGATCTGCGAGGCGGCAATGTTTGCAAGTTCCAGTTTTTTGTTCTGATCAAAAACCATGACACCAGAAGACAAGCGCGACAAAATGGTTTCCAGATAGGTGTGTTGCGCCTCGGCTTTCTGCTGGCTCTGTCTAGCAGTATCTCTGGCTTGAGCGATTTTATCCGTCATATCGTTAAATGATGCTACCAGAAAGCCGAGCTCGTCTTTCCCCGGCACCGGTAGATGGGTGCTGTAATTTCCTTTGGCAATTGCGCGGGTGCCTTCTGCCAGATCGGTCACCGGTGCTACCAGATTTCTGGCAGAATAAAAAGCCGCCCATACCGCGCTGAAGATACTGAATAACAATACTAGGGTAAGGGTAATAATAAAACTGATCTTTAACTGTTCGCGCAGATAGGACAGTTTTTCATATTGGGTAAAGGCCGACTGGACATTTTCGGTAAGCTGGTTCACGCGCGGGGATACTGGAAACAATGCTTGCATCATGCGGGTTTCTTCGGGGGAAGCGATGTCTGGAAGATTAATCACCACCCGGATTAACCGTCCCGTATCCTTGATGACGTCAAGGTCGGTATAGCTGCTTCCCTGCAATAATTGGAGCAAGATTGCTTCATCTGGAATGTCGGGGATCAGACTGCTGGTATCGCTTGCGCTTGAAGCAATTACCATGCCGTTTTTTGTCAGAAGGGTCAGTTCATTGGCGTTTATTCTTGTTCTAGCTTGTTCAATCTCAAAGGTGATCGCTGTATCTTCCACTTCGCTTAATTCATCTGCAACCTGTTCGGTGATATTGAACAATTCGCGCATACGCACGTCTAGTGCAAGTTGACTTAGTTCGAGTGAATCGTTCAGCGCTTGTTCCACTCTCAGGTCAAACCAGCTATCAATCCCCTGATGCAGGAAATCCAGCGAGAAGTAATAGACGATCAGTACCGGTGTGACGGATAATAGTGAAAATATTCCCACCATTCTTATCGTCATGCGCGAGCCGACAACATGGTTTTTAAGTTGTCGGATCAGACGTTTGATGTTCAGCAGAATCAATGCAATCAGGCTGATGAGCCCGACCATGTTGAATACCAGCAACGACAAATAGTAGCGGTCAAATAATTCGGAATTTTGCAGGGACTGACTCATTAACAGTAAGGAAGCCAGCATGAAAACAAACAAGACAGCCCCGATTTTTAATATTATTTTGCCTCCTTTTTTCATCGAGTGATCTCCCATGTATACCATTTGCTTGATATATTCCAACTAGCAGAGAAATAGGCTTGCGGTCGCATCGGCGTGGGTAGGGATTCCAGATCGATATAACTTTTAATTCGGGCATTATATTGCAGTTCCGGCTCCAATACGTTGTCGTTAAACAGGGGCACCGCCGAAACCGAGCTGATAGCATCCAGTGCGCCATTTAGACTGCGGTAAGAGCGGCGCACGCCTTTTTTTAAATCGACGGTGAGATAGTTTTCTGTCAGCGGTTGATGTTCGAGTTGATATTCCAGCGTTGTCTCATTGATTTTTTTATCCCACAGCCAGTCTCTTTCCCTATAGAGCTGAAAGCGGATGACTATTTTGATGGCGATACCGTGGCGCAGCGCCTCCTCGGCCTCTTCGGAAAGTTGAATATCAAATTCGGCATCCAGATGATATATATCGTTTTCGCTGTACAGACGAGCGAAATAGATATCAATTGCCTGCAGCGGGGCGTTCACGCCTAGCAACAAAGCAAGCAGCATGGTCGTCGGCAGAAGACGTTTATTTTTTTTCAAAACAGGCATAAAAGAAGCCGCTCATATTTTTTTACCGCCAAGAATCTGTCTGCCGAAATCAGTTTACGTTGGCCAGTCGGCAGTTTTTCTGGCTTTCGACAAAGTATTTTATAGTTTCCGAATTTTTCCGTTTCGGAATCGAAAGCATAACGTATAACAGCAGACCACCTTTTTTCAGGATAAGCCATAGTTTGCACAATAAATCCCGTTGCGGTTCATTTATTTTTTTCGCTATTCTCATTAATGTCGGGATTTCGGCGGATCACACCGGTGGAAGAGCAGGAGGCGTTCAGCAGAATGCGATCAAATTCGTGCCCATGCCACCACTGCCCCGTATCTGGGACGTCGTGTATTTTTATTTCCACACCGAATTTCGGCCACTTCAGATTGCCAGTCGGTCTTGCAGCCCGTGGGCTGTTTTTGTTGATCAGGAGCAGTTTTTGAAGGTGAACTTGCAGTTCCATTATATGCATGCTTTTACCTCCCGGGTTAGTGTAGGGGTCAAGGACGTTTTGCTCGGGATGTAAATTGCGCAAGGGGGCGACTAATTGTGCGGTAAAATCGGGCAATTGATGTATATCAACCAGTTTTTTCGAGCAATACAGCCTGTTTGTAAAGGGGTGAAGCGGAGGCGTTTATCCTGTTCCTGGGCGGCTTTTTTCAGGTAGGTTTCGCGGTCGCCCCGCCGTTGATTGACGTGCAGATGCATAGGTGGTTGTTGATTATTTGCAGGCAATATATTCTGCCAGTGATCTGGCTAGTTCCGTTTGAATGCTTCAAACAGCCATGGAGGATGGGCGCCGGCAATTTGTATGTCATCTTGAAAAGACGGGATGATCCGTTCACCGTCTTTTATATAATGCCGCAATAAGGCGTTGATGAAAGCCTTGCCCCATGTCTTGTTCAATTGAGTACGGGTATCCACCGTTTCTGACAGAACGGCATACGATGTGATTCATATGCATCAGTTGATACAAGCCAGTAGCAAATACAAATATTTCAGTCCACTGTTTTTGGGTTTAACGGGTTTATCCAACAGTTTGTGGAGAATGAACTCAAGTATGAAGGTACTAGTACAAGGTCCCATAGCATATCTCTTGAACGATGGCTTGTTCCTGGCGGGCTTTGATGACAAGATCATCTTCTGTACTGAACGAGGGACTTTTTTTGTTTTCAAAACAACTTGTTTAATCAATTAAGTGTGGCGATATGGCGGGCAGACATATGCAATGTGGGGGGACTATCTGAAATCAGGGTGGCTGTTTAGAAAATCCCTTGCCGTAATGATCCTTTTGCCGGGGATCTGTAAACGGGTGATAGATAAAATACCTTGTGCCGTAACCACATCAAGGCTGGAAGGGCTTTTTAATACCTCGCCGATTTTTCGCTGATAGGTGTTTTCTTTCACGTCCGCTTCCCAGATACGCATCTTTATCCCGTTCAGCGTGGTGTGTGCTCCCGGAGTGGGATTGAAGGCCCTGATCTTGCGTTGTAGCCCGATGGCGGATTTCGTCCAGTCAAGTGCGGCCTCCTTCTGTTTGCTGATTTTACCGGCGTAAGTGGCAACGGCGTCATCTTGGGGGAGGTTGGTAATCTCCCCACTGTTTATTTTGTCCAGCACATTATTGACTGAATCCGATGCTAATTGTGCCAGACGACCGTGCAGATCGCCAGCGGTGTCGGTTTCCGTGACAGGACAGTGGAACTGCGCAATGATTGGTCCACTGTCCAGTCCCTTTTCCATTTTAATATAGGTGATGCCGGATTCGATGTCGCCCGCTTCAATCGTCCGTTGAATAGGGGCGGCGCCACGCCAGCGCGGCAGCAGGGAAGTATGCAGATTGATGCAGCCGAGGCGGGGGGTGCTCAATATTACTTCGGGGAGTAACAGGCTATAGGCGACAACCAGCATGATGTCGCAATCGGTCAGTATTGTCGGTTCCAATTCTGTCGCCGTTGCCGGTTGAAATACGGACAAACGGTGCGCTAGTGCCAGCGTTTTGACTTCGCTTGGTCTGAGCTTTTGTCCTCGCCCTCCCGGCCGGTCGGGTTGGGTAAGGACTTTTTGCACCTTGTGTCGCCCTGTTTCGAGAATGCTCTCAAGCACTGCACACGCAAACGCCGGTGTACCAGCAAATGCCAGACGTAATGTTCCACTTGTCACAATACGGTGTCGTCTTTCAGTTTTTCCTGTTTGAGGCGCTTCTTTCTGAGTCGTTGTTTTTTCAAGGGGGATAAATAATCAATGAATAATTTACCGTTCAGGTGATCAATTTCATGTTGTACGCAGACGGCAAGCAGGCCATCGTTTTCAGTGACTATTGTCTCATTTTCCAAGGTTTGATAGGTAAATTTGATCGATTTAGCCCGTTCAACGACATCAAAATAATCTGGCACGGAAAGACAACCTTCCCGTAGACTCTTTTTGCCTGTTTTATTGAGGATATCAGGGTTAATCAGAATTGAGGGCTGATTTTTTTCTTTCGAAATATCAATAACAACAATTCTTTTTTGAATATTAACCTGAGTGGCCGCCAGCCCCACTCCCTCCGCATCATACATAGTCTCCAGCATGTTATGGGCTATCTCGCTGATAGTGTTGTCGATATTAGTTACCGGCAACGCCTGCCGGCGTAATCGTTCATCCGGAAAATGTAGAATTTTGAGTATCACCTTTCAAATATCACTATCGTAAATTTGTTTCCAGCAAGGGTCAATTTGCCGCTCCGATAGTATAATATAGTGAAAATCCCAATTTTTGTGCTGAAATTTGTGTTTAGGCTATGAAAAAGATACGCACTGATTAATATTTTGCTATACTTTTTTGCTACATTACTAATTATTTAGGGTAATAGATATGTTGAATAAAATTCTGGTCTTAAGCAGCATTCTATCTTTGACGACCGCTATAAGCGCCGATGAAATAGCAATCAACCCTGATCATCCAGAGCAATATACCGTAGTCAAGGGTGATACGCTGTGGGATATTTCAGGCCGTTTCCTCGAGAAACCCTGGCGCTGGCCCGAGGTTTGGGATATGAATCCGTATATAGAAAATCCTCATCTGATCTATCCGGGCGATGTTATTTCATTACGTTACATAGACGGACAGCCTGTTTTTGATATCACGCGCGCAAAAGATCGCATGGGTCAAAGTTCCGGTAGATATGTAAAATTGTCACCCACCATAGGCAGTACGGAAAATGTTCAAGCGATACCGACGATCCCCATTGAAGTCATTTACCAGTTTTTGGGGAATTCTCTGGTTCTTGATGAGGATGAAATGGGTAGCTGGCCTTATGTGGTTGCCAGTTATGACAAGCATCTTGTCGCTGGTAAAGGCGATAAAATATATATTCGCGGGCTTCCCAAAGATTCTGCCATCTCCAGATATTCAATATATCGTAAAGGCCCGGCCTATACTAATCCTGAAAAAAATGAAAAAGGAGATAACGAAATAATCGGCTATGAAGCGATTTATGTCGGCGATGCCAGAATTGAAAGGTATGGTGATCCTGCCTCCGCTATTGTTACCTCAACTGTGCAGGAAGTTTCGGCAGGTGATCGCTTGTTACCCCAGTCAGATGAATATATCAGCACCGACTTTACTCTGCGTTCGGTTGAGGGTGAGTTACAGGGTAATATCATCGCCGTCGTTGACGGTGTTTCCCAAGTGGGGCAATACCAAATTGTAACATTGAATCTAGGGGCTGAACAGGGTATTGAGCCAGGCAATGTCCTCGGGGTATATCAGAGTAGCTACGTCGTTCAGGACAGGTTCGCTTCAAACCTTGGATATGGTGAAGGGCGAGTGTCGCGGGAAGCTGAAATGGAAAAACACGGGACGATCTTTGACAGAACAGTGTATAGCTTTGGTCATGGCATTGGTCAAGGTGTAGAGGTTTTTGACAAGAAATTTCCCTTCATCGCCAACAAGACGGAAAAGCCGGAGCCTGTCTCTTTGCCTGAAGAGTATGTCGGGGTAGTTATGGTATTCAGGACGTTTAATAAAGTCAGTCATGCCTTGGTGATGGAAACGCGCGCCCCGGTGCATGTTTTGGACAGTGTCAAGAATATATAAGGCGCTTATTGATTAAAAAATACGGGTGATGATCCATTCACCTGCAATGGGTGTCGGCATGTAGCTTTTTTCGTATCGTTTATCTTTCATAATGGATTATGAGTATTGATGATAGCGGGGCTTGGTTGATTCTAGCGAATGCCTCGGGTGTAGGCCCAATCAAGACGAAAAGACTGCTTGACGAACTTGATACCCCCGAAAATATTTTGGCATGCGAACACCGCTTGCTTGCCGGGTTTGGTCTGAGTGATAAGTCTATCAAGACACTGCACGAGCCTGATAAACGTAAAATCCGGGATGCGCTTGAGTGGTTGGATGAGCCGGGGCACCATCTCGTTAAAATCAGTGATGCGGATTATCCTCCCCTTTTAAAAAACACTATGGCAGCACCGATTGTCCTGTTTGCAACAGGGCGCCGGGAAGCGTTGCGGGACGTACACTTTGCGATCGTAGGTAGTCGTAATCCCACTGCAAATGGAAAGCGACTGGCGGAGGATTTCGCCTATCATCTAGCCTTGGTGGGCGTGGTGATATGCAGCGGTTTGGCACTAGGTATAGACTACCACAGTCATCTGGGTGCGTTGAAGGCAGATCGCCCCACGGTGGCGGTTTTGGGGAATGGTTTGAGAAAAATCTATCCCGCGCGCCACAAGGAAGTCGCGGCGGAAATCACAGAACAGGGATTATTGTTATCCGAATTTTTCCCCGATGCAAAACCTCATCCGAGCCATTTCCCGCAACGCAACCGCATTATCAGCGGTCTGTCAACGGGTGTGCTTGTGGTTGAGGCAGCGAAATGGAGTGGCTCCCTGATTACCGCCAATTTTGCATTGGAGCAAGGACGAGAAGTGTTTGCTGTTCCCGGCTCCATCCATAATCCTCTGACTAGAGGCACGCACAGCTTGATAAAGCAGGGTGCCAGGCTAGTGGAATGTATAGAAGATATTGCCAAGGAAATTCCATCATTGGTTGCCGCTACTCTGGAAGGCCGGTCCGCTAGAGCGAGCGCCTTCGCCAGGGCGGATATCGGTCTGCCTCTGGAATATAAAAAACTGCTGGACTGTATGGGATATGACTACGTGTCGGTTGACGTCCTGACCAGACTGTCTGGGTTGCCGGCGCATGCGGTTTCTTCCATACTGCTGGTTTTGGAACTGGACGGTTGGGTGGAATCCAATAATGCTGGAAAATACTGCCGTATCTTGAGGGAGTAAAGCGCGGTTTGAAGAAGGAACCATCTGCGGATTATACTGACCATTTTCAACACGGCTCCTCACATCGCAAGCCCGTTTGCTATCATTTCCGCGAAAACCAAATCACCGTCATTCCCACGCAAATGTTCCCTGATGTGTTTCATTCTATCGCCCCAGAGCCGACCGCAAGGCACTTCGGAAATCACAAACAAAATAATCCGTGCCATCCGCGAATAATGAAGTTTGATAAAAATACTTGTTTTTCCCTGTGCGGGTAATATCATTGACCGAGTGCGATATGAGACATTTGTGTTATTCAGACCATAGTTAATTACCATTGGCGCCCATTCTTAACGTAATATTATTTAACAGTCAGGATTTATTTTTGTATGAGCGATTCTCTTGTGGTTGTGGAATCTCCAGCCAAGTCAAAGACGCTTGAGCGTTATCTGGGCAAGGATTTTAAGGTGTTGGCCACTTATGGTCATGTGCGTGATCTTCTGCCGAAGACAGGTGCGGTCGAGCCGGATAATAATTTTCGTATGCACTATGAGTTGATTCAAAAGAGTGCCCGGGCGGTTGACGCGATTATCAAAGAGTTGAAAAAGACTGATACTCTGTACCTTGCAACCGACCCTGATCGTGAGGGCGAGGCCATTTCATGGCATTTGTATGAATTGTTGAAGGAAAAGGGCCATATTAAGGACAAGAAAGTGCATCGCGTTGTCTTTTATGAGGTTACCAAAAGTGCGGTTCAGGCGGCCATCGCTCACCCGCGGGAGCTTTCTGTTAATTTAGTTGACGCACAGCAGGCGCGGCGGGCGCTGGATTATCTGGTGGGTTTCAATTTATCACCCCTGTTATGGAAGAAAGTGCAGAGAGGTTTGTCTGCCGGGCGTGTTCAATCCCCGGCGTTGAGAATGATCGTGGAGCGGGAGAAGGAGATTGAGGCATTCACGCCCAAAGAATACTGGACGATCAAGTCTGAACTGGAGCATCAGGATACTGGCTTTATCGGTAAACTTATCCGGTTTGAAAATGAAAAGATACAGCAATTCAGCATCACAACAGCCGGGCGGGCTGCCGAGGTAAAGGCAAAACTGGAGCAGCTCGCCGATGTTTCATTACCGGTCGATTCCGTTACGAAGAAGCAGCGCAAACGCCATCCCTCCCCGCCGTTTATCACATCCACCTTGCAACAGGAGGCCGTGCGCAAACTGGGTTTTACCGCGCAGCGCACAATGCGTGTGGCGCAGCAATTATACGAGGGCATTGATGTTGGTTCGGGCACGATGGGGCTTATTACCTATATGCGTACCGACTCGGTGCATCTGGCCCGGGAGGCCTTGGATGATATACGCCGGTTCATCGCGTCAAACTACGGTGAATCCGCATTGCCTCCGAGCGTCAGAATATTCAAGATAAAATCTAGGAACGCGCAGGAGGCCCACGAGGCGATTCGCCCGACTGCGGTAGACCGTGTTCCCAAAGATATCAGGAAAAATCTGACGGATGAGCAGTTCAAACTGTATGAATTGATCTGGAAGCGCACAATCGCGAGCCAGATGAAACACGCTACTATTGATACCGTGGCGGTGGATATATTATGTGGTGCCGACAACATATTCCGGGCCAACGGCTCTTCCATCGCTGACGCAGGATTTATGCGGGTATATCTGGAAGGCAAGGACAATGCTGGCAGTAAGGATACAGACGAAAAACTGTTGCCACCGCTGGAAAAGGGTAACAGGGTGAAGTTAAAGCAGATACTGGCTGAGCAGCACTTTACGGAAGCGCCGCCGCGTTACTCCGAAGCGAGCTTGGTTAAATCATTGGAAGAGTATGGTATCGGGCGGCCTTCTACTTACGCAGGCATCATTTCGACTCTGCGTAACAGAGAATATGTTGAGGTGGAAAATAAACGTTTTTATCCGACCGATATTGGCCGGGTTGTCAATGATTTTCTGACAAACCACTTCACCGATTATGTTGACTATGAATTTACCGCTAGACTTGAAGACGATTTGGATTCCGTTGCCCGTGGCGAGAAGCAATGGATCCCGTTACTGAGGGATTTTTGGACGCCTTTTAATAAGCAGGTCCTTGACAAGGATGAGAATGTCAGCCGTAGTGAAGTTACCCAGGCCAGGGTCCTCGGGACTGATCCCAAATCGGGCAAAGAGGTGTCGGTGCGTCTCGGTCGTTACGGCCCGTATGTGAGGATTGGCACCAAGGATGATGAGGATAAACCTAGGTTCGCTAGTCTGCGCCCGGGGCAAAAACTCAATACGGTGACATTGAAAGAGGCGCTGGAGCTTTTCAAACTGCCCAGACTGCTCGGGGAAACAGCGGAACATGAGGAAGTGGCTGTCAGTGTGGGGCGTTTCGGCCCCTATGTCCGCTATGGCGATAAATTTGTGTCTCTGAAAAAAGAGGATGATCCCTATACCATCGGTCTGGAACGCGCACTGGAACTGGTTTCGGAAAAGAAAAAGGCGGATGCGGAGAAGGAGATAAAAATATTCAGGGAAGAGGGGATATCCATCTTGAACGGTCGTTACGGGCCTTATGTTACGGATGGCAAGAAAAATGCCAAAGTGCCAAAGGACAGGGAACCGGCCGGTTTGAGTCTGGAGGAGGCTATGGATATCTTGAAGGCAGCCCCGGTTTCTAGACCCCGCGCCTTGAGAAAAAAGGATATTCGTAAGAAAGTTGTTGGTAAGAAAGCGGGTTAATTTTGAGTTTACAGTCGACGGGTGTGCTGAACGAGGCGTGTTTACTCCAAGCTACTGATGCCTGTAAAAGCGGCGGCGTGATTGCCTATCCGACTGAGGCCGTTTATGGTTTGGGCTGTCTCCCCATGCACCGGCAGGCCGTTATGCGGATATTGAAATTGAAATGGCGTCCAGTGAGAAAGGGCTTGATTCTTGTGGCCGCCGATATTTGCCAAATTTTACCTTATACTGATTTTTCCAGAGTGCCTGATAGACAGATAATTGAGGATAGCTGGCCGGGACCGTACACTTGGCTTATCCCTGCCGGAAAACACACACCGAAATGGTTGACGGGCAGGCATAGCACGCTGGCAGTTCGTGTTAGCGCTGATCCGACTGTCAGGGTGCTGTGCGGGCGGCTAGGCGCACTTGTATCAACTAGCGCCAATCCTGCAAACGGTATGCCAGCGAGGTCTGATGAGGCGGTGCGGGATTTTTTTTCTGATCGGATTGATTATATTATTCCGGGCGAGGTTAAAGGCGTGGCAAAGCCCACGCAGATAAAGGATGCGCTTTCCGGGCGAGTAATCAGGGTAGCCTGATTTTAAATGTTGACAACATGAGTTTATCCTTCCAAAATGAAAAGCTTTGATTTCTTGGAGGGGTACCCAAGCGGTCAACGGGGGCAGACTGTAAATCTGTTGGCTCAGCCTTCGTAGGTTCGAATCCTACCCCCTCCACCAGTATGGGCGGATAAGAATTTTTTTGAATATTGGCGTTTGGTCTTCAATATCCATCATACGATACGGTAAATTTAATGTATTTGGGACATTTTATTTTATTTACAATATACTTGGGATACTGGGCAAAAGCGTATACGGGCTTGGAGATAGGGATAGATGAAGCGGGTGTAGTTCAATGGTAGAACGTCAGCCTTCCAAGCTGAACACGTGGGTTCGATTCCCATCATCCGCTCCAAATCCAAAATAACGTAAATTAATAATGGATTTGAATAACCTTTAGAGGTAAAACAGTTTATATATTCGTCTGGATGAGTGCTTAAGGAGCTGAAACAGGATTATTGCTCATATAGCTCAGTCGGTAGAGCACTTCCTTGGTAAGGAAGAGGTCACCGGTTCAAATCCGGTTATGAGCTCCATTTTCATGTTTAATTTGAGCAACGTAACCAAAACCAGAGTTAAAGAGAAGAGGTATTTTAGTTGTGTCGAAGGAAAAATTTGAGCGAACGAAGCCGCATGTGAATGTAGGTACGATAGGCCATGTGGACCATGGTAAGACGACGTTGACGGCGGCGATTACAAAGATCATGTCGGAGAGCCACGGAGGTGAATTCAAGGCGTATGACGAGATAGACAAGGCGCCGGAAGAGCGTGAGCGAGGCATTACGATAGCAACGGCACATGTGGAGTACGAGAGTGAGAAACGCCACTATGCGCATGTGGACTGTCCTGGTCATGCGGACTATGTGAAGAACATGATCACGGGTGCGGCGCAGATGGACGGGGCGATATTGGTGTGCAGTGCGGCGGATGGCCCGATGCCCCAGACACGGGAACACATATTGCTGTCGCGTCAGGTGGGTGTGCCGTATATTGTGGTATATCTGAACAAGGCTGACCAGGTTGATGACGCGGAGTTGCTGGAGCTGGTGGAGATGGAGATACGTGAGTTACTGGACAGTTATGAATTTCCGGGCGATTCGACGCCGATAGTGGTAGGTTCGGCGTTGAAGGCGCTTGAGGGGGATACGAGTGATATAGGTATTGCGTCAATCAAGAAGCTGGTGTCGTCGATGGACGATTATTTTCCGGAACCGGAGCGTCCGGTGAACCAGCCGTTTCTGATGCCGATAGAGGATGTGTTTAGTATTTCGGGTCGTGGTACGGTGGTAACGGGTCGAGTTGAACGAGGCGTGGTCAAGGTTGGAGAAGAGATTGAGATTGTGGGTATCAGGGAGACGCAGAAGACAACCTGCACGGGCGTAGAGATGTTCAGGAAGTTGCTGGACGAGGGTCGGGCAGGAGATAATGTGGGCGTGTTGTTGAGAGGGACGAAGCGTGAGGAGGTGGAGCGTGGGCAGGTGTTATGTGTTCCGGGTTCAATTACGCCACACACGCATTTTGAGGCGGAGGTGTATGTGTTGAGCAAGGAGGAGGGGGGTCGTCATACGCCATTTTTCAATAACTATCGTCCTCAGTTTTATTTTCGGACGACGGATGTGACGGGTGCGGTGACCTTGCCGGAGGGTTCGGAGATGGTGATGCCGGGAGACAACATCAAGATCACGGTGAAGCTGATAGCTCCGATTGCGATGGAGGAGCAGTTGCGTTTTGCGATACGCGAGGGTGGCCGCACCGTTGGTGCTGGCGTGGTCTCCAAAATTATTGAGTGAGGTGGGTTGTCGGGCATTGCACAAGGCCAGTAGCTCAATTGGCAGAGCAGCGGTCTCCAAAACCGCAGGTTGGGGGTTCGATTCCCTCCTGGCCTGCCATTTTATAAGTGGTTTGGTCAAAGTCGGATAAGCATATATGGGTTCAAACTTTGAAACATTGGCTGGCGCCATGGATAAAGTTAAGCTTTTTCTGGTGGCGTTGTTGCTTGTGGCCTCATTGGTCGGTTTTTACTATTTTGCGAATTATCCGGTGATTTACCGTGTTCTTGGTTTATTGGGAGGGATGGCTGTCGGCGTGGCAATTGCGTTTCGCACCGAAAAGGGACGCCAAATCTGGGAACATTTCCATGATGCCCAGATTGAGGTCCGTAAAGTCGTCTGGCCAACCCGTCAGGAGACTATGCAGACGACGCTGGTTGTGATTCTGATGGTGATTGTGGTGGCTATTATTTTATGGTTATTAGATATGTTTCTCGGTTGGTCTATCGGTTTATTGATAGGGTATGGAGATTGACATGATGCAACGCTGGTATGTCGTCCATGCTTATTCGGGTTTTGAAAATCAAGTGATGCGCTCCTTGCGGGAGCGGATAGAACGTAGCGGGATGGCCGATATGTTTGGAGATATTATGGTGCCGACCGAAGAAGTTGTTGAGATGCGTGACGGTAAAAAACGTAAAAGTGACCGCAAGTTTTTTCCCGGCTATGTTCTGGTAAAAATGGAAATGAATGAAGACACTTGGCATCTGGTGAAAGACGCGCCAAAGGTGCTAGGGTTTATTGGGGAGACCAGCGATAATAAGCATAAGGAAAAATATCCGCCAGTGCCGATCACGGACAAGGAAGCGGATACCATATTGCAGCGGATTGAAGAGGGCGTGGATAAACCGAAGCCGAAGATATTGTTTGAACCCGGTGAAATGGTGCGCGTCAAAGACGGTCCTTTCACTGACTTTGAGGGTGTTGTTGAGGAGGTCAATTATGAAAAAAGTCGTTTGCGTGTGTCGGTGTTGATTTTTGGGCGTTCTACCCCGGTTGAGCTTGAGTTTTCACAGGTAGAGAAAGAGTAGCTTTTATATATATTATAAACAGGGGAGTCGTGAGGCGTTTTTACCCGAGGAGTAATTTTGGCTAAGAGAATTGAAAACTATATTAAGTTGCAGGTGCCTGCCGGGCAGGCCAATCCGAGTCCGCCCGTTGGTCCTGCGTTGGGTCAACATGGTGTTAATATCATGGATTTTTGCAAGGCGTTTAATGCCCAGACTCAGGGTATTGAACAGGGATTGCCGGTTCCTGTTGTCATTACCGTCTACAATGACAAAAGTTTTACGTTTGTCAGTAAGACAACCCCCGCCGCTGTTCTTTTAAAAAAGGCGGTTGGCGTTAAAAGTGGTAGCGGTACTCCAAACAGTAAGAAAGTGGGGAAAGTCAATCGCGCTCAGCTTGAAGAAATTGCCAAAGCCAAGGAATCTGATCTGACGGCGGTTGAACTGGATGCGGCGGTCAGGACCATCGCGGGTACGGCTCGCAGTATGGGCATAGACACGGAGTAGTATAACGATGACCGGATTATCCAGACGCGTAAAGTCTTACCAGGAGAAAATTGAACAGGGTAAAGCCTATCCGGTAAAGAGTGCGCTTCAGTTATTAAAAGAAATATCATCGGTAAAATTTGATGAATCGGTGGAAGTCGCTGTTAATCTGGGCGTGGATGCGCGCAAGTCGGACCAACAGGTACGGGGCGCGACGGTACTGCCAAATGGCACTGGTAAGACCGTGCGAGTGGCCGTATTCGCTCAGGGAGAAAACGCGGAAATTGCCAAAGCAGCTGGTGCCGATACGGTTGGTTTTGAAGAACTAGCCGAGTCCATGCAAAAAGGCGACATCAATTTCGATGCTGTGATTGCGACCTTGGACGCGATGCCGATTGTCGGCAAACTGGGTAGGTTACTTGGCCCGCGTGGTTTGATGCCGAACCCCAAAGTGGGAACGGTGACCGACGATGTGAAACAAGCTGTCGAAAACGCAAAAGGCGGGCAGGTGCGTTACCGTACCGACAAGAACGGTATTATTCACTGTGTGATAGGCAAAGTATCCTTTGAAGTGGAGGCTTTGCTTGAGAATTTGAATTTTTTATTGAGTGATTTAAAAAAAGCCAGACCAGCTTCGTTCAAAGGTGTCTATCTGCGCAAGATCAGTTTGTCGACTACTATGGGGCCGGGTATTCTGCTGGATCAGACAGGTCTGTTAGATTAGCGGTTCTGTCAAGAGTTTGGTTTTAAGTTGGGTCGGGAAGGTATGAACGGTAGTCTGTATCTTGTGATGCGAAATCCGATTTTATAGGAGACAAGAGTGCGTTTTACACTTGATGACAAAAAACTCATTGTTGAACAGGTTGCCAATGTTGCGGCAGGGGCCTCTTCTGCGATTGCAGCCGAATATATCGGTCTTAATGTGGCTGAAATGGTTGAACTGCGTAATGCCGCTCGTAAAGAGGGCGTCTACCTCAAGGTGGTACGTAATAATCTTGCCCGTCGCGCACTGAAAAACGGCCGTTTTGAGTGCATGTGTGAAGGTCTGGTTGGTCCGTTGATACTGGCGTTTTCCGGTGAGGAACCCTGCAGCGCGGCTCGGGTCATTCGTCATTTTTCGAAGGGGAATGACAAATTGGTCGTGAAACTCATCGCACTGGATGGCAAGTTAATGGATCCATCCGAGCTTGCCAGGCTGGCCGATATGCCGTCCTTGAATGAAGCGCGCGCCATGTTGCTTGGCCTCCTTTCTAGACCGCTTGGTAAATTTGTCGGTACAATGGCTGCATCGCCGATGAAATTCGTCCGTATTTTGGGCGCAAAACGTGACCAGCGGAATTCCGCATAGTTATGTAGAGCAATCTTTTAATCAATTTAGTTTTTTTGGAGGAGTTGAAAATGTCAGTCTCGCGTGGGGAAATCAAAGAAGCATTGGGCCAAATGCCTGTTCTGGAACTTATTGATTTAATCAAGGAACTTGAAGACGAATGGGGTGTTTCAGCAGCTGCGCCTGTGGCCGTTGCCTCAGCGCCCGGTGCTGCTGCCGAGGTAGCCGCTGCGGAAGAAAAGTCCGAATTTGATGTTGTGATGACAAACTTTGGCGACAATAAAGTGAGTGTGATCAAGGCGATTCGTAGTATCACCAATCTGGGACTGAAGGAAGCCAAGGAACTTGTTGAAAGTGTTCCTTCAGCTGTTAAAGAAGCTGTCGGTAAAGAAGAAGCTGAAGAGGTTAAGAAACAGCTTGAAGAAGCTGGCGCGGTGGTTGAAGTCAAGTAACCCCGCACCCAACATTGAAACGTCTCCATAGACACAGCTATTCTGGACGTTCAAGCTCTGGTGCGCTTGAGCGCATCGGTTCATGCCTGTCTGTCTGTCATTGGTAAATATTATTGAGGGATTGTAATGGTCTATTCCTACACTGGAAGGAAGCGTATTCGCAAGGATTTTGGCAAGCGTCCCAATATCCTTGGGGCTCCCGAATTGATAGCAATTCAGGTTGAGTCGTTTGATCGATTTTTGCAAATGGATGCAGAACCGGAGAAACGCGCCGATTTTGGTCTGCAGGCGGCCTTTAAATCGGTGTTTCCGATTGAGAGCTTTTCTGGCAATGCCACTTTAGAATATGTGAGTTACCGTTTGGGCACACCGCTGTTTGATGTTAAGGAGTGCCAACTTAGGGGGTTGACCTATGCTTTGCCTTTGCGCGTGAAGATGCGCTTGACCATATACGACAGGGAAGCCGGATTAAGCAACAAGGTCGTCAAGGATATTCGTGAACAGGAGGTCTATATGGGTGAGATACCCATGATGACGGATACGGGCGCTTTCGTGGTTAATGGCACTGAACGCGTCATTGTTTCCCAAATGCATCGTTCTCCCGGCGTTTTTTTCGAGCATGACAAAGGTAAAACACATTCTTCGGGAAAATTGCTTTACTCCGCTCGTGTTATCCCTTATCGCGGTTCTTGGCTTGATTTTGAATTCGATCCAAAAGATCGGGTTTATTGTCGAATTGATCGTCGTCGAAAGATTCATGCGACGACCTTGTTGCGCGCGCTTGGTTATACGACTGAAGAAATCCTAGATATCTTCTTTGAGACGGACGTCTTTAATATTACCGCTAAGGGTATTACTTTGAAGCTGGTACCGGAACGGTTGAGGGGTGAGACGGCGTTGTTTGATATTAAAGATAAAAAAGGCAATGTCATCGTTGCAAAGGAACGCCGTATTAATACGCGCCATATTCGGGAAATCGAAACGGCGAGGTTGAAATCTTTGATGGTGCCAGCGGAGTTTTTAATCGGTAAAATTATTGCCAAAGATATCTTTGATAAAGAAACCGGCGAAATTGAATTTCCGGCTAATACCGAAATTACCAAAGAGTTGCTGGAAAAAATCGTGGGATGGAAAGGTTTGGAACTAGAGGCTATCTATACCAATGATTTAGATCAAGGACCTTATATTTCCGATACCCTGAGGGAAGATCCGAGCACGGACCGGCTGAAGGCGCAAAGTGAAATCTATCGTATGATGCGCCCCGGCGAGCCACCTACAAAAGACGCCGCCGAGAATCTGTTTGGTAATCTTTTTTTCAAGCCGGATCGCTATGATCTTTCCGCGGTGGGGCGTATGAAATTCAATCGTCGCCTTGGACGCAAGGAAGTTGCTGGCCCTGGCGTATTGTCAAAGGACGACATTATTGCTGTATTGAAAGTATTTATTGATATCCGTAACGGCAAGGGAGTGGTGGATGATATTGACCACCTGGGTAATCGTCGTATTCGCTGTGTCGGCGAAATGGTTGAAAATCAATTCCGTATCGGTTTGGTTAGGGTGGAGCGCATGGTCAAGGAAAGGCTGGGCTTGGCCGATTCTGACAATTTAATGCCCCAGGAGATCATTAATGCAAAGCCGGTGTCAGCCGTTATCAAGGAATTTTTCGGTTCCAGCCAGTTATCGCAATTTATGGATCAGAATAATCCTTTGTCCGAGATCACGCATAAACGACGTATCTCGGCGTTGGGCCCGGGCGGTCTGACGCGTGAGCGCGCCGGTTTTGAAGTCCGCGACGTTCATCCCACGCATTACGGTCGCGTATGTCCCATTGAAACGCCCGAAGGCCCTAACATCGGTTTGATTAATTCTCTGGCGCTTTACGCCAAGACCAATGAATATGGTTTTCTGGAAACTCCTTACAGAAAGGTGGTTGGCAGCAGGGTAACAGAAGATATTGATTATCTGTCCGCTATTGAAGAGAGCGATTATGTTATTGCCCAAGCTAGCGCAACGGTGGATGCTCAAGGTAGGTTGACCGATGAGCTTGTTTCGTGTCGTCATAAAAATGAATTTACTATGTCAACGCCCGACCGTATTGAGTATATGGATGTGTCGCCGCAACAGATCGTTTCCATTGCGGCGTCGCTGATCCCGTTTTTGGAACACGATGACGCCAACCGTGCTCTGATGGGCTCCAATATGCAGCGTCAGGCGGTGCCGTCTTTGCGTGCGGACAAACCGCTTGTGGGTACCGGCATGGAAAGAAAGGTAGCTATTGATTCCGGCGCGACTGTGGTCTCCGAACGTAGCGGTACTGTTGATTCGGTTGATGCCAGCCGTATCGTGATACGTGTAAACGATGATGAAATCATCGCTGGCGAGCCCGGTGTGGATATTTATAATCTGACGAAATATACCCGTTCCAATCAGAACACCTGTGTGAATCAAAAGCCGCTTGTGAAACCCGGTGATCAGATTGTCAAAGGTGATGTTCTGGCGGACGGGTCTTCCACGGATATGGGTGAACTGGCTCTGGGACAGAATGTACTGGTTGCGTTCATGCCTTGGAACGGTTATAACTTTGAGGACTCCATACTAATTTCGGAAGAACTGGTAAAGGAAGATCGCTATACCACAATCCATATTGAAGAGCTTTCCTGCGTGGCGCGCGATACTAAACTGGGTTCGGAAGAAATCTCCTCGGACATTCCCAATGTGGGTGAAAGCGCATTAAATAAGCTGGACGAGTCTGGTATTGTCTATATCGGTGCTGAGGTCAACGTGGGCGATATTCTGGTCGGTAAAGTGACCCCCAAGGGCGAGTCCCAGCTGACCCCGGAAGAAAAACTGTTGCGCGCTATCTTCGGCGAAAAGGCGTCCGATGTAAAAGATACTTCTCTGCGCGTTCCATCCGGCATGAACGGTACAGTGATTGATGTTCAGGTATTCACCCGCGACGGCATTGAAAAAGATGCGCGGGCACTGGAGATTGAAGAGTCCGAACTGGACAGCGTACGTAACAATCTGCAAGATCAACTACGTATTATGGAAGACAACGTTTATCAGCGTGTAGAAAGGTTGCTCACGGGAAAAATTGCAGGGGGTGGCCCTGCAGATTTTCCCGCCGGTCACAAGATCACCGCTGAGTATCTGGAGGGCATCTCGCGTCAAAGATGGTTTGATATCCGTTTGAAAAATGATGCCGTCAACAAGCGGCTGGAAAAGGAATCCGAACAACTCGTTGCTTTGAAAGAAGAGTTTGATCGTCGTTTTGAAGAAAAGCGGAATAAGCTGAACTCGGGTGATGATTTGCCGCCAGGTGTGTTGAAAATGGTCAAGGTGTATCTGGCTGTTAAACGTCGCATTCAGCCGGGCGACAAGGTGGCAGGGCGCCACGGTAACAAGGGCGTTATTTCAGCTATTATTCCGGTTGAAGATATGCCCTATATGGAAGACGGTACTACCGTTGATGTTGTGCTCAATCCGCTCGGTGTCCCTTCCCGAATGAATGTCGGGCAGGTTTTGGAAACGCATTTAGGTTGGGCGGCGAAAGGCGTCGGTTCCAGGATTGGTAAAATGCTTGAACAACAAGCTGGTGTCGTCAGCTTACGTCAATTTCTGAAGCGAATCTATCATACCAGTGGCAACCGCCAGGATATTGATTCGTTTTCTGATGAGGAAATAGGTGAACTAGCGGATAATCTTAAAGACGGTGTGCCAATGGCGACGCCGGTATTTGACGGTGCCAGTGAAGGTGAAATCAAGGAGATGTTGAAACTAGCCGGTCTGCCCGAAGACGGTCAGACCGTACTTTACGATGGTCGTACCGGTGAATCTTTTGATCGGAAGATTACAGTCGGGTATATGTACATGCTCAAACTAAATCATTTGGTTGATGACAAGATGCATGCGCGTTCCACCGGACCGTATAGTCTGGTTACACAGCAACCGTTGGGTGGCAAGGCGCAGTTTGGTGGCCAGCGTTTTGGCGAGATGGAAGTATGGGCGCTGGAGGCTTATGGTGCTGCGTATACATTACAGGAAATGTTGACGGTGAAATCCGACGATGTTAATGGCAGAACCAAAATGTACAAGAATATCGTTGACGGTAATCACCAGTTGGAAGCGGGAATGCCTGAATCTTTTAATGTGCTGGTTAAGGAAATTCGTTCGCTCGGTATTGATATTGAACTGGATTAGCCAGTGCCAGACATCATGAAATATTATGAAAAGTCAACGATTTAAAATCCGAACAGACTTATCCGGGAGGTAAGCTTTGCAAGATTTACTCAAGCTGCTAAAACAACAGGAACAGGCGGAGGAGTTTGATACGATATCTATTGGACTGGCTTCGCCTGAAAAGATTCGTTCTTGGTCTTATGGAGAGGTCAAAAAGCCTGAAACGATTAATTATCGTACATTCAAGCCGGAGCGCGATGGTCTTTTCTGCGCTAAAATTTTTGGCCCGGTCAAAGACTATGAATGTCTGTGCGGCAAATATAAAAGGCTTAAACATCGCGGTGTGATCTGTGAAAAATGTGGTGTTGAAGTAACACTTTCCAAATTCAGGCGAGAACGTATGGGGCATATTGATCTGGCTAGTCCGGTCGCGCATATCTGGTACTTAAAATCATTGCCTTCCCGAATGGGGCTGATGCTGGATATGACACTGCGTGAAATAGAGAGGGTGCTCTATTTTGAGGCCTATGTTGTGACCGAACCCGGTATGACAGAACTGGGACGTGGTGAACTGCTTACCGAAGAACGCTATCTTGAAGCGGTTGAACAATATGGTGATGAGTTTGAAGCCAGGATGGGTGCGGAAGCCATTCATATATTGTTGCGCTCAATAGACCTTGAGACAGAACTCAATATTCTACGCGAGGAAATTGCCGATACGAACTCTGAAACCAAATTACGCAAACTGACCAAACGCCTGAAATTGCTTGAGGCATTTATAAAGTCAGGCAACAAACCGGAATGGATGATCATGCAAGTATTACCCGTGTTGCCACCTGAATTGCGTCCGTTGGTGCCGCTGGACGGTGGCCGTTTTGCCACATCTGATCTGAATGACCTGTATCGTCGCGTCATCAACAGAAACAACCGCTTGAAACGTCTACTCGATCTCAATGCGCCGGATATCATCGTGCGTAACGAAAAACGCATGTTGCAGGAATCCGTGGATGCCTTGCTAGATAATGGCAGGCGTGGTCGTGCAATCACTGGAACCAATAAATTGCCGTTGAAATCTTTAGCGGATATGATTAAAGGTAAGCAGGGTCGTTTTCGACAGAACCTGTTAGGGAAGCGGGTTGATTATTCTGGTCGTTCCGTGATTGTGGTGGGGCCTACTTTACGTCTACATCAGTGCGGTATTCCGAAAAAGATGGCACTGGAATTATTCAAACCGTTTGTTTTTAGTAAACTGGAGCACCGCGGGCTAGCCACTACGATCAAGGCGGCAAAAAAACTAGTGGAAGGCGAAGGGCCGGAGGTCTGGGACGTGTTGGAAGAAGTCATTCGTGAACATCCCGTTATGCTTAATCGCGCACCGACTTTACACAGACTAGGCGTTCAAGCTTTTGAACCGGTGCTTATTGAAGGCAAGGCGATCCAATTGCACCCCTTGGTCTGTACCGCGTTTAATGCCGACTTTGACGGCGACCAGATGGCGGTGCATGTTCCCCTTTCCATAGAGGCGCAGCTTGAAGTGCGCACTCTGATGATGTCGACCAATAATATTCTCTCGCCTGCAAATGGCGAGCCGATTATTGTGCCGACACAGGATGTAGTATTGGGGCTTTACTATTTGACGCGCGAGTCAATCAAAGCCAAAGGTACCGGTATGTTGTTTGCCGATGTAGATGAAGTCCATCGCGCTTATGAGAATGGTGTCGTTGATCTGCAGGCTGGAATTCAAGCGCGCATTTTTGAGGTTACGGTTAATGATGAAGGTGAAAAGCAGACGACGTATAAACGTTATGGAACTACGGTAGGACGCGCTTTGTTATCACGTATTTTGCCGGAGGAAATGCCGTTTGAATTAATCAACAAGGTATTGACGAAAAAAGCGGTTTCGCAACTGGTGAATACCTGTTACCGGAAACTGGAACTGAAAGACACGGTTATTTTTTCAGACCGTTTAATGTACATCGGCTTTAAGTATTCCACCCGCGCTGGCGTATCCATCGGGGTTGAGGATATGGCTGTGCCTGTTAGCAAAGACGAGATCCTCGGCAAAGCTGAAGAACAGGTTAAAAAATTCGAAGAACAATATGCTTCCGGTCTGATTACCGATGGTGAACGTTATAATAAAGTGGTTGATATCTGGTCACATACTAATGATCAGGTTGCCAAAGCCATGATGGACAAACTCGGGGTAGATACCCATATTGATCTCAAAGGCAATGAGTTCAAAGAGCCGTCTTTCAATTCAATTTATATCATGGCAGATTCAGGCGCACGCGGTTCCGCCGCGCAGATACGGCAATTGGCAGGGATGCGCGGTTTGATGGCCAAGCCGGACGGCTCCATTATTGAAACGCCAATCACGGCCAATTTCCGTGAGGGTTTGGATGTACTGCAATATTTTATTTCGACTCACGGTGCTCGCAAGGGTCTTGCGGATACCGCGCTCAAGACAGCTAATTCCGGTTATCTGACCCGGCGTTTGGTTGATGTCGCTCAAGATCTTGTCATCACGGAGGAAGATTGTGGTACCACCGAAGGACTAGATATGCATCCGATAATTGAAGGTGGTGACGTGATTGAACCGTTGCGAGAACGCATTCTGGGTCGTGTATTGGCTACCGATGCCGTGAAGGCCGATGGTGAAGTTATTGCCGGAGCGGGTACTTTGCTAGATGAGCACCTCGTCGCTGTCCTTGATGAAAGGGGTATTGACAACGTTACCGTGCGCTCGCCGATTACCTGTGAGACGCATTATGGCATTTGTCGTAAATGCTACGGGCGTGATCTGGGCCGCGGTCATCTGGTCAATATTGGTGAGGCGGTGGGCGTTATCGCCGCCCAATCCATTGGTGAACCTGGTACCCAGCTTACTATGCGCACTTTCCATATCGGTGGTGCAGCATCGCGTGCGGTGGCGATCAATAATGTTGAAGTCAAAAACGGTGGTTCTGTCCGTTTTCAGAATATTAAAACGCTGGAGCAGGAAAGCGGCAACAAGGTTGTCGTTTCCCGCTCCGGTGAGGTCGCGATATTGGATGACCTGGGTCGTGAACGTGAGCGTTACAAGATCCCCTACGGTGCGGTGTTGACCGCTGATGATGGAGGTGCCGCCAGCCCCGGTCAGCAGATTGCGTCATGGGATCCTCACACACATCCGGTGATTTCGGAGGTGCCCGGTTTTATTCAGTTTTCGGATATTATCGAAGGTGTTACAGTCACGCGCCATGTTGACGAAATTACCGGTCTAACCAATATCGTTGTGATGGAACCGAAACAGCGTCCTGCCAACGCCAAGGATATGCGCCCGACCATTAAGCTGGTTGATGCCAGAGGCAAAGAACTGAAAATCCCGGGGACGGAACAGGCGGCGCATTATCTGTTGCCGGCCAAGGCTATGATTAATGTCAATGATGGTCAGGAGATCAAGGTCGGTGATGTGATTGCACGGCTTGCACAAGAAACCGCTAAAACGCGCGATATTACCGGCGGTTTGCCTAGAGTGGCGGAATTATTTGAAGCGCGCAAGCCGAAAGAACCTGCGGTGCTGGCAGAAATATCGGGCACGATTAGTTTCGGCAAGGAGACCAAAGGCAAACAGCGCATTGTCATTACCAGTGACGACGAAGTTTATGAAGTGTTGATACCGAAGTGGTGCCATGTTGGCGTTTTTGAGGGTGAACATGTTGAGAAAGGCGAAAGTATTGTAGACGGACAGCCGACGCCACACGATATTCTCAGATTAGCGGGTATTCGTGCTTTATCAAACTATATCAGTAATGAAATTCAGAATGTCTATCGTCTGCAAGGTGTGAAGATCAACGATAAACATATTGAGGTTATCGTTCGCCAGATGTTGCGCAAGGTTGAGATTACGGACGGCGGCGATACTTCTTTTCTGAAAGGCGAACAGTTGGAACGTTCCAAGGTATTGGAAGAAAATGAAAAAATTAAAGCTGGGAACAAGCGTCTGGCTGAATATGTGCCCATATTATTGGGGATCACAAAGGCATCGCTCTCAACGGAGTCTTTCATTTCCGCCGCATCGTTTCAGGAGACCACGCGCGTCCTAACCGATGCGAGTGTGAATGGCAAAAGAGACAATTTAAGAGGGTTGAAGGAAAATGTAATTGTTGGTCGTCTTATCCCTGCGGGTACTGGTCTGGCATATCATACCGAGCGGAGCGAACGTTCTCAGGATGAAGTTGAAACGGATTTGACTGCTCCTGATGAGGCTGAAATTCAGCAGAATATTGAGTTACCTCCAGACGAACCGGATTCCGAAACTGTCGGAAATATGACGGAAATTTAAAAAAACAGAGTGAATAGCGCTTGACTTGGAGAGTGTCAGGAGCGTAAAATCACCTCTTTCTGAAATTCTGGGTCTTTCATTTGTCCCGGTTCCTGTTGTTGATATCGGAAGATTTATGCAGGTTTGGTAAAATCTGCTGGAATATCAGACGGAAACCTGATTGACCTCGTGGATATCCGAAGCTTTTCTCTGCATATCCGTTCTGAAATTGATCAGGTGTATTTGTATGTCCTTTTGGATGCGCGAAGCAGTCTGAACGCATAATTAAAGAATTGAAGCATTTTACTTTATGGCAACGATAAATCAATTAGTCAGAAAACCGCGCAAGCGGCAATATATCAAGAGTAATGTGCCGGCACTAGAGGCGTGTCCTCAAAAGCGCGGGGTCTGTACCCGTGTGTATACGACAAAGCCGAAAAAGCCAAACTCGGCGCTTAGAAAGGTAGCGCGCGTCAAGCTCACCAATGGTCAGGAAGTAACCACCTATATTGGTGGGGAGGGCCATAACCTTCAGGAGCACTCGGTCATCCTGATAAGGGGCGGACGTGTAAAAGACTTGCCGGGCGTCCGTTACCATATTGTTCGCGGTATTCTGGATACTTCCGGCGTGAATGACAGGCGGCAGGGTCGTTCAAAATACGGCGCAAAAAGACCCAAATTCTGATTAATTTTATTTAAGACAAGCAAGAAACCATGTCTAGAAGGCGTGTAGCTGAAAAGAAAGAGATTCTGTCCGATCCGAAATACGGTAATAAGGTATTGGCCAAATTTATCAATATCATCATCCGTAGCGGCAAGAAGTCCATCGCTGAAAAGATTGTCTATGGTGCGCTTGATTCAATCAGCGCCAAAGGTAACTCTGAGCCGCTTTCCGTTTTTAATCAGGCTTTGGACAATGTGCGTCCGGTCGTTGAGGTAAAATCGCGACGGGTGGGTGGGGCGACCTATCAAATTCCGATTGAGATCAGGTCTGAACGAAGTATGGCTCTGGCCATGCGCTGGTTGGTTGATGCCGCAAAAAAACGCGGTGAAAAGAATATGGGTCTGCGTCTGGCGGGGGAATTGCTGGATGCCTCTGAAAATCGCGGTGCCGCGATTAAAAAACGGGAAGATGCCCACCGTATGGCGGAAGCGAACAAAGCATTTTCGCATTACCGCTGGTGAGCCCTGCGTTACCTTTTTGGTGATAATATCATGGCACGGCATACACCAATTGAGCGTTATCGTAATATTGGGATCATGGCCCATATTGACGCGGGTAAAACTACGACCACCGAGCGCATATTGTTCTATACGGGAGTGTCTCACAAGATAGGCGAAGTGCATGATGGCGCAGCGATTATGGACTGGATGGAACAAGAACAGGAACGGGGTATTACCATTACTTCCGCTGCAACGACCTGTTATTGGAAAGGCACATCCTCACAATTTGAGGAACACCATATTAACATTATTGATACACCCGGTCACGTTGACTTTACCATAGAGGTGGAGCGTTCTCTGCGGGTGTTGGATGGTGCATGCGCTGTTTTTTGTGCTGTGGGTGGTGTAGAGCCGCAGTCGGAAACAGTCTGGCGTCAGGCCGATAAATATTTTATCCCGCGTGTGGCGTTTGTGAATAAGATGGACCGTGTTGGTGCTGACTTTCTTCGAGTTGTTGCCCAGATTAAGGAACGTCTTGGCGGTAAGGCCATCCCGATGCAATTGCCAATCGGTGCCGAAGATAAATTTGTCGGCGTGATTGAACTTGTGAAGATGAAAGCACTTTATTGGCGGGAAGAGAATATGGGCGTTCAATTTGAAGAGAAAGACATTCCTGGTTCCTTGCGTGATGAGGCGCAGTTTTATCATGATGAAATTGTCGAAAGCGCTGCCGAAGCAAATGAGGCATTAATGGAAAATTATCTTGACAAGGGCGAACTGACCCAAGAACAAATCAGGGCGGGAATTCGGCAACGGACATTAAACAACGATGCGGTGCCTGTATTTTGTGGGGCGGCCTTTAAAAACAAGGGTGTACAGCCTTTGCTAGATGCCATAATTGAATTTATGCCCTCCCCGGTAGATATTCATGCTGTCACAGGGATACTGGATGATAAAGATGCAACGGAGGTTGAGAGGCAGGCTAGCGACGACGAGCCTTTTGCCGCGTTGGCGTTCAAGATTGCGACAGACCCCTTTGTGGGAATATTGACGTTCGTTCGCGTTTATTCTGGTGTATTAAAATCTGGCGACTCCGTATTCAATCCGGGCAAAAAAAAGAAGGAACGTATCGGTCGATTGTTGCAAATGCATGCTAACAGCCGTGAAGATATCAAGGAAGTTCGATCCGGTGATATTGCGGCGGCAGTCGGTCTCAAAGATGTCACGACAGGTGATACCCTTTGTGCCGTCAGTGATGTTATCATTCTGGAGAGTATGGAATTTCCTCCGTCGGTGATTGCGGTCGCGGTTGAACCGAAGACGCAGGCGGATCAGGAAAAAATGGGTCTGGCATTATCCCGGCTTGTCAGGGAAGATCCTTCTTTCCATGTTCATACCGATGAAGAATCGGGACAGACAATCATCTCCGGTATGGGTGAACTGCATCTTGAGATTATTGTTGACCGTTTGAGGCGAGAGTTCAAGGTTGAGGCTAATGTGGGCAAACCACGGGTGGCTTACCGTGAGACCATTCGCGCCATTGTGGAAAAAGCGGAAGGGAAATTTATCCGTCAATCTGGCGGCCGTGGTCAATATGGTCATGTGGTTTTCAAAATTGAACCCAGGGCATCGGGAGAGGGCTTTAAGTTCGTGAACGGGATTGTCGGTGGCGCCATCCCCAAAGAATACATCTCTTCGGTTGAAAAAGGGGTGATCGAACAGATGGAGAATGGTATTATTGCGGGCTATCCCGTCGTTGATGTGAAAGTCACCTTATATGATGGTTCGTATCATGAGGTTGATTCCAGTGAAATGGCGTTTAAAATAGCCGCCTCAATGGGATTCAGGGAGGGTGCTAGCAGGGCAAAACCGGTTTTACTGGAACCGGTGATGAAGGTCGAAGTCATTACGCCGGAAGGCTATGTGGGTGTTGTCAACGGTGATCTGAATCGTCGCCGGGGTATTTTACAAGGTACTGAAGAATCTCCACTCGGTAAAATTATAAAAGCGGACGTGCCGCTGAGCGAGATGTTTGATTATGCGACCGACCTGCGTTCTGCCACTCAAGGGCGGGCCGCTTACACAATGGAGTTTAAAAAATACAATGAGGTGCCAGCAGGTATTGCTGAAAGCATTGAATAACTTACAACGTAACCAAAACCAGAGTTAAAGAGAAGAGGTATTTTAGTTGTGTCGAAGGAAAAATTTGAGCGAACGAAGCCGCATGTGAATGTAGGTACGATAGGCCATGTGGACCATGGTAAGACGACGTTGACGGCGGCGATTACAAAGATCATGTCGGAGAGCCACGGAGGTGAATTCAAGGCGTATGACGAGATAGACAAGGCGCCGGAAGAGCGTGAGCGAGGCATTACGATAGCAACGGCACATGTGGAGTACGAAAGTGAGAAACGCCACTATGCACATGTGGACTGTCCTGGTCATGCGGACTATGTGAAGAACATGATCACGGGTGCGGCGCAGATGGACGGGGCGATATTGGTGTGCAGTGCGGCGGATGGCCCGATGCCCCAGACACGGGAACACATATTGCTGTCGCGTCAGGTGGGTGTGCCGTATATTGTGGTATATCTGAACAAGGCTGACCAGGTTGATGACGCGGAGTTGCTGGAGCTGGTGGAGATGGAGATACGTGAGTTACTGGACAGTTATGAATTTCCGGGCGATTCGACGCCGATAGTGGTAGGTTCGGCGTTGAAGGCGCTTGAGGGGGATACGAGTGATATAGGTATTGCGTCAATCAAGAAGCTGGTGTCGTCAATGGACGATTATTTTCCGGAACCGGAGCGTCCGGTGAACCAGCCGTTTCTGATGCCGATAGAGGATGTGTTTAGTATTTCGGGTCGTGGTACGGTGGTAACGGGTCGAGTGGAACGAGGCGTGGTCAAGGTTGGAGAAGAGATTGAGATTGTGGGTATCAGGGAGACGCAGAAGACAACCTGCACGGGCGTAGAGATGTTCAGGAAGTTGCTGGACGAGGGTCGGGCAGGAGATAATGTGGGCGTGTTGTTGAGAGGGACGAAGCGTGAGGAGGTGGAGCGTGGGCAGGTGTTATGTGTTCCGGGTTCAATTACGCCACACACGCATTTTGAGGCGGAAGTGTATGTGTTGAGCAAGGAGGAGGGGGGTCGTCATACGCCATTTTTTAATAACTATCGTCCTCAGTTTTATTTTCGGACGACGGATGTGACGGGTGCGGTGACCTTGCCGGAGGGTTCGGAGATGGTGATGCCGGGAGACAACATCAAGATCACGGTGAAGCTGATAGCTCCGATTGCGATGGAGGAGCAGTTGCGTTTTGCGATACGCGAGGGTGGCCGCACCGTTGGTGCTGGCGTGGTCTCCAAAATTATTGAGTGATCGCGGAATGGCAAAGCAACAAATAATTCGGATACGCCTCAAGGCGTTTGATCATCGTCTTATTGACCAATCGACAAAAGAGATTGTTGAGACAGCACGTCGCACGGGTGCCCAGATTAAAGGTCCGATACCCTTGCCGACCAAAAAGGAGCGGTTCACGGTTTTAATATCTCCGCATGTTAATAAGGATGCGCGTGATCAGTATGAAATTCGTACGCACAAGCGACTGATGGATATTATTAATCCGACCGATAAAACGGTTGATGCCTTAATGAAGCTGGATTTGGCGGCAGGCGTTGACGTTCAGATTAAAACTTGATTATTGATATAGAACCATGGCAGTAGGAATAGTAGGTCTCAAGTGCGGAATGACTCGTGTGTTCACTGAGAGCGGACGTTCCGTGCCCGTAACTATGGTGGAGGCGAGTCCCAATCATATCTCTGGTCTGATCAGGCCGGAGGAGAGGGGTTATGCTGCTGTGCAGGTAGCGTGGGGGTCGAAAAAACCTTCTGCTACCAGCAAGCCGGAAGCGGGCGTTTATGCTAAGGCAAATTTGAAATCGGGCAAGGGGTTACTGGAATATCGTGTAAATAATGAAGAGCTTGAACAATACACGGCCGGTACCGAGATCAAGGTGGATATATTTGCAACGGGGCAAAAGGTAGATGTGACCGGGATTAGCAATGGTAAGGGTTTCGCCGGTGTGATAAAGCGTCATAATTTCAAGCATCAACGTAATACGCACGGGAATTCCCTATCGCATCGCGCTCCGGGTTCAATTGGTCAGTGTCAGAGCCCGGGGCGTGTATTCAAAGGCAAAAAGATGGCAGGACAAATGGGCAATGTCAAAAACACCGTGCAGAATCTGGAAATTGTTCAGATCGATAATGAACGTAATCTGCTTTTGATCAAAGGGAGTGTGCCAACTGTCAAGGGTGGCAGGGTGATCGTCAAACCTGCTGTGAAAATTGAGAGATAAACGACAATAATGGAACTGGCGATTCAAAAATCAGTTAAAGGCAAACCGGGTGTATTGCAGGTCGCCGACAGTGTTTTTTCCGCCGAATTTAATGAGCCGCTGATACATCAGGTGCTAAGTTCCTATATGGCGGGCGCACATTTTGCCTCCCGTGCACAGCGTTCGCGATCAGAAGTGCGTGGTGGAGGCAGAAAACCATGGCGACAAAAAGGCACGGGGCGTGCACGCGCTGGGACGATACGCAGTCCCTTGTGGCGTGGCGGTGGTGTAGCCTTTGCAGCCAAACCACAGGAACGTGGCAAAAAAGTCAATAAAAAGATGTACCGCGGTGCAATCCGGTCTATCTTTTCCGAGCTTGTGCGGCAAGAGCGTTTTATCTGCATAGATGTGTTTGATATTAATGAGCCTAGAACGCGTGCCGTCAAGTCTAGGTTGGACGGTCTTGGTCTGGAAGGAGTTTTAATTATTACTGACACACTGAACAAAAATCTTCGTTTCGGTGCTAGAAATATTCCGAAAGTAGACGTGATCGATACCTTTGAAATTAATCCTTACTCGCTGATTGGCGCTGAAAAAATACTGGCAACCGAGGCGGCAGTAAAAAGAATAGAGGCGTGGCTATCATGAATCGGCAGCAGTTAATGGCTTCTCTTCTTGAACCAAAAATTACCGAGAAATCAACTTTGATCGGTGAGGCGTACAATCAGTATGTATTCAAGGTTGCCAAAAGGGCGAGCAAACCTGAAATCAAACAAGCGGTTGAATTGATGTTTGACGGTGCCGAGGTCGAATCGGTGCGGGTGGTCAATGTAAAAGGAAAAAGGAAAGTATTTGCACGCAAGGCGGGAAAACGCGCCGACTGGAAAAAAGCGTATGTCAAATTAAAGCCCGGTTTTGATATCGATTTTATGGGCAGTTGAGATATATAATATGGTATTAGTAGACATAAAACCAACATCCGCTGGCCGCCGTTCAATGGTCAAGGTTGTCAGCCCCGGATTATATAAGGGGAAACCTTATGAGCCTTTGCTGGAAAAACGGAACAAACATGCCGGCAGAAATAATGACGGCTTTATCACTGTGCGCCACCGTGGTGGTGGCGCAAAAAAACGTTATCGGATTATTGATTTCAAGCGTAATAAAGACGGGATAGCGGCCAGAGTTGAACGCATTGAATACGATCCGAACCGTACTGCACACATTGCCTTGTTGCTTTATATTGATGGTGAGCGTCGCTATATCATTGCCCCGAAAGGTCTTAAAGCTGGCGATCAAGTGATATCGGGCGATCAGGTCGGCGTGCAGACGGGAAACTGTATGGAATTACGTCATATCCCGTTGGGTACCACGGTGCATTGTGTTGAGTTAAAGCCGGGGAAAGGTGCGCAAATAGCAAGAAGCGCGGGTGCCGCCGTACAATTGTTGGCAAAGGAAAGTCAGTATGCGACATTAAGATTGCGTTCGGGCGAAATGCGCAAGGTTCTGTGGAATTGTCGCGCTACTATCGGTGAGGTCGGCAATATTGAACATTCACTGCAGTCTTTGGGCAAGGCCGGTGCGAAACGTTGGCGCGGTATACGTCCGACCGTTCGCGGCGTGGCCATGAATCCGGTTGACCACCCACACGGTGGTGGCGAGGGTCGTACTTCAGGCGGGCGCCACCCGGTCAGTCCTTGGGGTATGCCCACCAAGGGTTACAAGACCCGCAAGAATAGACGAACAGATAAATTAATCGTTCGCAAACGATAACCATTAGAGAGCTTAACAGTGCCGCGTTCAATCAAAAAAGGCCCGTTTATTGATCATCACTTGCTGAAGAAAATAAATACGGCAAGGGAGAATAATGACAAGCGTCCAATTAAAACTTGGTCGCGTCGTTCAATGGTGATGCCGGAAATGGTTGGTTTGACAATCGCGGTACATAACGGACGTGATCATATACCGGTCTATATTTCTGAAAACATGGTCGGTCATAAATTGGGCGAGTTTGTGTTGACGCGCACCTTCCGCGGGCACGTCGCGGACAGGAAATCTTAAGAGGTGTGCATATGTCCACTTCGGCAACATTGAAGTTTACGCACTCGTCGCCTCAAAAAGTGCGTTTGGTGGCGGACCAGATTCGCGGGATGTCAGTTGAGAAGGCGGTTAATTTATTGACTTTCAGCAATAAAAAAAGCGCCGCGCTCGTCAAGAAGGTGCTTGAATCCGCCATTGCCAATGCGGAAAATAATGACGGTGCTGATATTGATGAACTCAGGGTAAGTGGTATAGAGGTTAATCAGGGGCCGACGATGAAGCGTCTGAGCCCGCGTGCTAGAGGGCGCGCTGACAGAATCTTGAAAAGAACCAGTCATCTTACCGTGACGGTATCTGAAACATAGACCGGAAAGCTTAAAACATGGGACAAAAAGTACATCCAACAGGTATGCGCCTTGGCATTATCAAGGACTGGACTTCGCATTGGTATGCGGATAAAGGGGATTATTCTGATTTCTTGAATACAGATATTGAAGCCAGAAAATATATACATAGGAAGTTGGCGGGTGCGTCGGTCAGTCTCATTCAGATTGAACGGTCCGCTGGTAATGCCCGTGTTATTATTCATACGGCGCGCCCCGGCATTGTGATCGGCAAAAAAGGCGAAGACGTTGAACGACTGCGACAGGAAGTTTCCAAAATCATGGGTGTGAAGGTGGATATCAGTATCAAGGAGATTCGCAAACCCGAACTGGACGCACTTCTCGTCGCAGAAGGCGTGGCTCAGCAAATTGAGCGGCGTATTATGTTTCGTCGCGCCATGAAGCGCGCAGTAACGAATACTATGCGTTTGGGTGCGCTGGGTATCAAGATTACAGTGAGCGGAAGATTAAACGGTGCTGAAATTGCGCGCACCGAATGGTATCGAGAGGGTCGTGTGCCGTTGCATACCCTGCGTGCCGATATTGATTATGGGATAGCCGAGGCAAGTACTACTTACGGCATCATCGGCATTAAGGTTTGGATATTTAAAGGTGAAGTATTTGAACATGAGCGGTTCGTCTAGAAAAAAGCCGGAATGAACAATTAAGTAGGATATATCAAGACATGTTACAGCCTAAAGACACAAAATTCAGAAAACAGAACAAGGGACGTAATCGCGGCTTTGCGACCGTCGGCAATAAAGTGAGTTTTGGAGAATACGGACTAAAGGCGGTTGGCCGTGGTCGGATCACTTCTCGCCAGATTGAAGCGGCGCGACGCGCATTGACGCGCAAGGTAAAACGTGGCGGAAAGGTCTGGATACGTATATTTCCGGACAAGCCGATTACCAAGAAACCGCTGGAAGTTCGTCAGGGCAAGGGCAAGGGTAATGTTGAATATTGGGTCGCACAGGTCCAGCCGGGACGGATGCTGTATGAAATGGAGGGGATCCCGGAGGATTTGGCGCGTGAAGCGTTTAAGCTGGCCGCCGCGAAATTGCCGGTTAAAACACACTTTGTAATGAGGATGGTAATGTAAATGAGAGCGGCTGAATTAAGAGAAAAAACCATTGAGGAAATGCAGTCGGAATTGATGAAAGAACTGCGTGCCCGGTTTAATTTGAATGTCCGTAGAAGTACCGGTCAGTTGGACAAACCCAGTGAAGTAAAAAAGACCCGGCGTAATATTGCGCGTATCAAGACGCTGATTAACGAAAAGAGAATGGCGATAGGTAAAGACAGATATGAGTGACATGGAAAAGCGAAGTAAGACTCTGGCAGGTACTGTTATCAGCAATAAGATGGATAAAACCATCTCTGTGCTGGTGGAACGTACTGTCAAGCATCCGCTGTATGGTAAATATATTTGTCGTTCAACCAAGTTAATGGCACATGATGAGAATAACGAATGTAATGAAGGCGATGTCGTTGTAGTTGAGGCATCGCGTCCGATATCAAAAAACAAGTTTTGGCGTTTGCAGAAAGTTGTCAGTAAGGCACAGCTTGTATAAGTAGGTAAAAAACGGGGTTTATATGATTCAAATGCAAACAGTACTTGATGCAGCGGACAACAGCGGCGCGCGCCGTCTGATCTGTATAAAGGTATTGGGCGGTTCAAAACGCCGTTATGCTGGTATTGGTGATGTAATCAAGGTCAGTATCAAAGAGGCTATTCCGCGCGGCAAGGTAAAAAAAGGTGAGGTTCACAATGCGGTCGTTGTGCGCACCTGTAAGGGGGTACGTCGACAGGACGGTTCACTGATACGCTTTGATCGGAATGCCGCTGTGATACTGAACAATCAATTGCAGCCCATCGGCACGCGTATATTTGGCCCGGTCACGCGCGAATTGCGTGGCGAGCAGTTTATGAAGATTATTTCGCTGGCTCCGGAGGTGCTGTAAATCGTGGCGCGTATCAGGAAGGGTGATGCAGTTATTGTGATTGCCGGTAAGGACAAGGGTAAGCGCGGGGTTGTTTTGTCCGTACTTCGCGGTGAAGATAAAGTCATTGTGGAAAACGTTAATATGATAAAGCGTCATACCAAGGGTAATCCCAAGCAGAATGCCCCCGGTGGCATTATTGAAAAAGAAGCTGGGATACATATCTCCAATGTCGCGATCTGGAACACTGTATCCAACAAGCGCGACAGGATTGGCTATCGTTCTCTGGAAGATGGTCAGAAGGTACGTTATTTCAAATCAAACAACGAAGTTGTGGATATATAAAAATTTATCATGTCTGCTAGACTCCAAGAACATTATAAAAATGTGGTTACTCGGACGTTGACTGAGCAATTTAACTATAAATCGTCAATGCAGGTACCTGGAATCACCAAGATTACATTGAATATGGGTCTGGGCGAAGCCGTGGCGGACAAGAAAGTGATTGAACACGCCGTTGGAGATATGGGACGGATCGCAGGTCAGAAGCCGATTGTTACCCGGGCCAGAAAATCTGTTGCGAACTTCAAAATACGTGAGGGTTGGCCGATTGGTTGTAAGGTAACCTTAAGGCGCGAACGCATGTATGAATTTTTGGATCGTTTGATATCTATTGCTATTCCGCGCATCCGTGATTTTCGCGGTTTGAGCGCCAAGGCCTTTGATGGTAGAGGTAATTATAATATGGGCATTAAGGAACAGATTATTTTTCCGGAAATCGATTATGACAAAATTGATGTTTTGCGTGGCATGGACATTACCATTACCACTTCTGCCCGCACGGACGAAGAAGGACGTGCGCTGTTGGCGGCATTTAAGTTTCCACTAAGGTCATGAGGTTATTGATATGGCGAAGGCATGCATGATAAATCGTGAATTTAAACGGCAACGTTTGATTAAGCAGTATGCCGCAAAAAGAGCAGAGTTAAAAAGTATTATCAAAGATACGTCCGTGAGTGAGGAGGATCGTAGAATGGCATGTGAAAAGCTGAACAAGATGCCTAGAGACGCTAGTGCGACGCGTTCGCGTAACCGTTGCAGCATCACCGGACGTGCGCATGGTTATTATCGAAAATTTGGTTTGGCGAGAAATAAATTGCGTGAGGCGGCCATGCGCGGCGACGTGCCGGGATTGGTCAAGGCGAGCTGGTAAGTAGTGGGGAGCAGAGATGAGTATGTCAGATCCGATTGCAGACATGTTGACACGAATTCGTAATGCCTTGCAGCGAAACAAACACAGCGTGGAGATGCCCTCTTCAAAATTGAAAGTGGCCATTGCCACTATACTGAAGCAGGAGGGTTATATTAATAATTTTACGGTAGATGATATGGACGGTGGCAAGGTTTTGCTGACAATAGGATTGAAATACTTTGGAGGCAAACCGGTCATTGAAGCGATTGAGCGTGTCAGTCGTCCAAGCCTCAGAAATTACACGTCGGTTAATGATCTGCCGAAAGTGAGGGGGGAACTGGGGATCGCCATTATTTCCACGGCAAAAGGCGTGATGACGGATAAATCAGCGCGTCAGCATGGCATTGGCGGTGAAATACTTTGTTTTGTTTCATAATTTGAACCATGTCAAGAATAGCAAACAATCCGGTGAATATCCCGAGTGGGGTGGATATCAATATCGCCGACCGTCTGATAACGGTCAAGGGCAGCAAGGGAGAGATGTCCTACGATGTTCATCCGCTGGTCAAGGTTGAGCGGGATGGCGACTCCCTTAAGGCGACTGCTGTGAACAACAGTCAGTTCGCCAGAGCAATTTCTGGTACAATGCGCGCTCTGATACAGAATCTTGTGATCGGGGTGAGCGAAGGCTTTGAGCGCAGATTGGAAATCGTTGGGGTGGGTTATCGTGCCGCCGTTTCGGGAAGGACATTAAATCTGACGCTTGGTTTTTCCCACACGGTGGCATTCCCCGTCCCCAATGGCATCACGATAGAAACGCCAAGCCAGACTGAAGTTGTTGTCAAGGGCGCTGACAAGCAGCGGGTCGGACAAGTTGTTGCTAACATCCGTGCTTATCGACCACCTGAACCCTATAAAGGGAAGGGCGTTCGCTACTCGGATGAACGCATCATTCGTAAAGATGCCAAAAAGGCATAAGGCATAAGGCATAAGGCATAATGATATGAGCAAGAAAACAGATAGATTGCGTCGTGCCAGAAAGACACGCGCACGGATTAGACGACTGGGTTTAAATCAGCTGTGTGTGCATAAAACGCCACGCCACATCTATGCACAGATTATTGCGCCGGATGGGCAGCGGGTATTGCTCAGTGCTTCTAGCATAGACAAAGAAATTAAAAATGGGATTAAATATGGTGGGAATGTTGAAACGGCTGCCGTTGTTGGGAAAGTCTTGGCAGAGCGGGCGAAGCAGGTGAATTTGTTAAAAAAAGTGGCGTTTGATCGTTCCGGTTTTAAATATCATGGTCGCATTAAGGCTTTGGCCGAAGCGGCGCGTGAACAGGGCATGGAATTTTAAGAGAACCCTGATATGGTATTGGCAAATTCAATTACAGGCAATGAGGATCTGCAAGAGAAGCTAATTACTGTCAACCGTGTTGCCAAAGTGGTTAAAGGGGGACGGCAGTTTGGCTTTGCTGCTTTAACAGTGGTCGGTGACGGAAATGGTCGTGTGGGCATCGGTCGCGGAAAATCGCGCGAAGTCCCCTTGGCGATTCAAAAAGCAATGGAAAACGCACGGCGCAATATGTTTTCTGTTCCCCTGAAAGAAGGGACTCTGCATTATCCAATCACAGCGGAATTCGGTGCGGCAAAAGTTTATATGCAGCCGGCCTCGGAAGGTACCGGTATTATTGCTGGTGGCCCCATGCGTGCGGTATTTGAAGTTGTCGGTGTGCATAACGTGCTGGCCAAATCTATTGGTTCCGCCAATCCGATCAATATGGTGCGCGCCACCATTAAGGGTTTGAAATCGATGTCTTCATTGGAAATGGTCGCTAAAAAGCGCGGCAAGTCTGTAGAAGAACTAATGCGTTAATCGGGGCATGTAGAGGACGATGACGAAAGATATTGGCAATAAACTGAAAGTGACGTTGATAAAGAGCGCCCATCATCGTATTCGAAAACACAAGGCCTGTATTACCGGTCTGGGTCTGCGTCATATCGGGCACAGTGTCATCGTGAACGATACGCCTGAAAACAGAGGCATGATAAATAAGGTGCATTATTTAATCACCGTTGAAGAAGGATAAACAGATGCGTTTGAATAATCTTGCTCCCCACCCCAGGTCAAGAGCGAAGCCAAAGCGCCGCGGTCGTGGTATTGGTTCTAGTCTTGGCAAGACGGCCGGGCGCGGCCACAAAGGGCAGAAATCACGTTCTGGTGGATACCATAAAACTGGATTTGAGGGTGGTCAGATGCCTATTCAGCGGCGTTTACCCAAAGTGGGATTCAAGTCTCGCATTAGTCGCGTCACGAGCGAACTGCGTCTGCATGAACTGGCGGGCGTTCAAGCGGAAGTTATTGACCTTGCTGCGTTGAAGGCGGCGCACCTCGTAAACAAGAATGTCCAACGCGTAAAAGTTATCCTGTCCAGTAAGCTAGAGAAGGCCGTTACAGTTAAAGGTCTGATGTTGAGCAAGGGCGCGAGAAACGCGATTGAAGCTGCCGGAGGCAGGATAGAGGAATAGATGTCAGTTGCCAATCCAGCATCGCCGGGTGTTATGACCGGTCTTGTTCAGTTAAGGGAATTACGCCAGCGCTTTTTATTTGTACTGTTTGCGTTATTTGTTTATCGAATTACGACGCATATCCCTGTCCCCGGAATTAATCCGGTGGCGCTGTCTGAACTGTTCAATCAGCAGCGCGGGACAATACTGGATATGTTCAATATGTTTTCAGGTGGGGCGCTGAGTCGCTTTTCTGTTGTGGCACTGGGTATTATGCCGTATATTTCGGCGTCTATTATTATGCAGTTGCTCTCGGTAGTTGAACCGAAATTGAAGCAACTGAAAAAGGAGGGTGAGTCGGGTCGCCGCAAAATAACCCAGTACACGCGATATGGCACCGTAGTATTAGCGACGTTTCAGGCCCTCGGTGTTGCCATTGCCCTAGAGGGGCAGCGGGTATCGGGTATGTCAGTTGTCATGGACCCGGGTTTGGGTTTTCGCGTTACCGCAGTCACGACACTGGTGACCGGAACGATGTTTTTGATGTGGCTAGGTGAACAGATCACCGAGCGCGGCATCGGCAACGGGATATCCCTGATCATTTTCACCAGTATCGTCGCGGGTTTACCTTCTGCGGTTGGTGGTACGCTTGAATTGTCAAGGACCGGCCAGATGCACCTGTTGACCGTGATGGGTTTGCTGGTTCTAGTCATATTGGTGACCTCATTTGTCGTTTTTGTTGAAAGAGGGCAGCGACGTATTACGGTAAACTACGCGAAGCGTCAGGTGGGACGAAAAATGTACGGTGGTCAGTCCAGCCATTTACCGTTAAAATTAAACATGGCGGGCGTAATCCCTCCAATTTTTGCGTCAAGTCTGATTTTATTTCCGGCAACGATTGCACGCTGGTTTGCCGAAAGTGATAATATGCGTTGGTTGCAGGATATTGCTACAGCTTTGTCACCGGGACAACCTGTTTATGTATTGTGTTATGCGGCGGGGATTATTTTCTTTTGTTTCTTTTATACCGCGCTGATGTTTGACCCGCGTGAAACGGCGGATAACCTGAAAAAGTCGGGCGCGTTTATTCCAGGGATAAGACCGGGTGAACAGACAGCGGGTTATCTAGATAAAGTATTAACCAGACTTACTTTGGCGGGCGCGGTTTACATTACATTCGTTTGTCTTTTGCCTGAATTTTTGCTGTTAAAATTTAACGTGCCGTTTTATTTTGGTGGCACATCGTTGTTGATCATTGTCATTGTAGTGATGGACTTTATGTCTCAGGTCCAGGCGCATTCAATGTCTCATCAATACGAAGGTTTGATGAAAAAGGCAAATTTCAGAAGACACGGACGGCGTTAGTTCATATTTGATCAGGTCAAGAAAATGAAAGTGAGAGCATCAGTAAAAAAAATCTGTCGGAATTGCAGGATTACCCGACGTAACAGAGTGATACGCGTGATCTGTTCCGACCCGCGCCACAAACAGCGCCAAGGTTGATGGCTTGTTACGGATAATGGAGATATAAGAACCATGGCTCGTATTGCAGGTGTCAACATACCGGGTAGCAAGCATTTGAATATTGCTTTAACATATATTTATGGTATCGGTTTCAGACGTGCAGAAGATATTTGTACGGCGGCCGGTTTAAAACCGACAAGAAAGGTAAATGAATTATCCGAAGCGGATCTGGACCGCATTCGCGCCGAGGTGGTCAAATATACCCTTGAAGGCGATTTACGCCGCGAAGTGTCAATAAATATCAAACGCTTGATGGACCTCGGCACCAACCGGGGTATTCGTCATCGCCGTCGGCTTCCGGTGAGAGGACAACGTACCAGTACCAATGCTCGTACTCGCAAAGGTCCGAGAAAAATAATCAAGAAATAGATAAATAAAGGTTTTAAGTATGGTCAAAACAGCAACTAAAACACGCAAACGTGTCAAGAAAACCGTTGTCGACGGCTTGGCCCACATACATTCTTCATTCAATAACACCATTATTACGATCACCGATCGCCAGGGCAATACGCTGGCATGGGCGACGTCTGGCGGAAGCGGGTTTCGCGGTTCGCGTAAAAGTACACCTTTTGCTGCACAAATTGCCTCGCAAAAGGCGGGCGAGTCTGCCAAGGAGTTTGGCGTCCAAAACTTGGAAGTATTTGTTAAAGGCCCCGGGCCGGGTCGTGAATCGGCGGTTCGGGCACTTAACTCAATTGGATTTAACATCACGAATATTACCGATGTAACTCCGATTCCGCATAATGGTTGCCGCTCGCCCAAGAAGCGTCGGGTTTAATACAGGATTTATCATGGCGCGTTATCTCGGACCAAAATGTAAACTCAGCCGTCGTGAAGGGATGGACCTTCTGTTGAAGAGTCAGGCCCGGCCGATCGAGTCAAAATGTCGAATTGATAAAGTTCCGGGCATACAAAGCAGTCGTCCGGGCAGAATGTCTGGCTATGCCCTGCAACTCAGGGAGAAACAAAAGTTGCGTCGCATCTATGGTGTATTGGAGAAACAATTCCGCAGATACTATAAAGAAGCGGCGCGGCGCAAAGGTTCAACCGGTGAAAATCTGTTGAAAATACTTGAATCAAGGCTGGATAATGTCGTCTATCGTATGAGTTTTGGGGCTACTCGTAACGAAGCGCGCCAACTGGTGAGCCACAAATCAGTTTTAGTGAATGGCGAGACGGTCAATATTTCGTCCTATCAGGTGCGGCCAAGCGATACTATCGCTATCCGGGAAAAGAGTAGGAAACAACTACGCATTCAGGGGGCGCTTAGTTTTGCCGAACAGCGCGGTTTCCCTGACTGGGTGGATGTCAATATAAAAAATATGGAGGGTGTGTTTAAATCAATCCCGGAAAGGAGTGAATTACCGCCTGATATTAACGAACAGCTCGTAGTAGAACTTTACTCTAAATAATCCGTCCGGGGAGACTATTTAATATGTCATTGACATTCAGAGAACTGTTAAAACCGCGCAGGGTTGATGTGGAAGCCATCAGCAAAACTGCCGCAAAGATCACTATAGAACCGATGGACCGCGGTTTTGGCCATACGCTTGGAAATGCTCTGCGCCGTGTACTGTTGTCATCAATGTCGGGTTGTGCAGTGGTTGAAGCGGAAATTGAAGGTATTTTGCATGAATACACCACAATTGAAGGCGTACAGGAGGATGTTACCGATATCCTGTTGAACCTGAAGGGCTTGGCTATCATGATGCATGCCAAAGATGAGGCCCTGCTGACCCTGAAAAAGAGCGGCCCCGGTGCAGTTTATGCCCGTGACATCACATTGGACCATGATATTGAAATCGCCAATCCAGACCACCTGATTGCCCACCTCACCAAGGCGGGCGAATTGAACATCACCATGAAGATTCTTCGCGGTCGCGGTTACAGACCGGTTGTGATAGCTGGTGTTGATGAGGCCGAGCAATCCATCGGCAAGTTGAAGCTGGACGCGTCTTTCAGCCCAATCAGGCGCGTTTCCTATGAAGTACAGAGTGCCCGTGTTGAGCAGCGCACCGATCTGGACAAATTGGTACTGGAGATTGAAACTAACGGCACGATTGATCCGGAAGACGCGATAAGAGCGTCTGCAACCATTTTGCGCAGTCAGTTGACAGTATTTGTTGACCTCGAAGCGGAAGAGGCACTGGAAGCGAGTCAAGGCGTTGAACCTAAAATTGACCCTGTGCTGTTGCAACCGGTAGAAGATCTTGAACTGACAGTCCGTTCGGCCAATTGTCTGAAAGCGGAGAGTATTCGCTATATCGGTGATTTGATTCAACGCACTGAAGTTGAGTTATTGAGAACGCCGAACCTAGGTAAAAAATCATTGACCGAAATCAAAGATGTACTGGCGTTGCGAAATCTTTCCTTGGGCATGCAGCTTGAAAACTGGCCGCCGCCGATGTTGGAAGATAAAGAATCTGCGTAATATAAGCGGGGAAGAATAATGCGTCATCGCGAAACCGGGCGAAGCCTGAATCGAAACAGCGCACATCGCAAGATGATGTTTCGAAATATGGCCGCTTCACTTATGGAATATGAAATCATCAAGACGACTCTGCCAAAGGCGAAAGAGTTGCGTCGTGTAGCTGAGCCGTTGATCACGTTGGCTGCAAATGACAGCGTTGCCAATAGGCGTCTGGCCTTTTCACGTCTGCGCAATGGCGATATGGTGAATAAACTTTTTAATGAACTGGGCCCACGTTACAAGAAACGTCCCGGTGGCTATCTACGTATTTTGAAGTGTGGTGTTCGTCCCGGCGATAAAGCGCCGATGGCGATTGTGGAACTGGTTGAACGTCCGCAGACAGAACGGCGGGAAGAAGGAGCGGAGACGACGGAAGAAACCTGAGTAAATGGATAATTGACAATATTTTTATCCGTAGATTACACAGATTATTTTTAGCGTGTCTACCGTTTTGCGGACGATTTCATCACGTAACCCCTCAATCTGCGGATTTATTGATGATATTTTTATTTACCGATTACGGTTTGGAAGCCCCCTATATCGGCCAGGTCCAGACCGTTTTATATCGGCAGGCACCGCATGAAAAAATCATTAATCTTCTCAGCGATTCGCCACGTAATAATCCCAAAGCAGGTGCGTATTTGCTGGCTGCTCTGACTTCAGATATTCCCGAATGTGCCATTCTGTTTTGTGTGATCGACCCCGGTGTAGGTGGTAATCAGGATAAACCCCTTATATTAAAAATCGATGGGCGCTGGTTTGTCGGCCCCGATAATGGCTTGTTTGATATTGTCGCAAGACGGGCCAAGTGGGTTAAGGCATGGGAAATTACGTGGCGACCGGAAAACCTGTCAAATAGTTTTCATGGTCGCGATTTATATGCCCCGGTCTGCGCGAGATTGGCAAATGATGATACCCCCGGCAAACAGTTTGTCTGGCAGAACAGGCATCAGTGGCCAGACGATTTATACGAAGTTATTTATATCGATCATTTTGGCAACTGCATGACTGGTATCCGTTCATCGCAGGTGGATAAAGCCATGAAAATACGTATAGTTCATGGGACAGTTGATCATGCGGAGACCTTTAGCAAGGTCCCGGAAGGCCAGCCTTTCTGGTATGGCAATTCCAATCAATTAGTCGAAATCGCCGTTAATCGGGGGAGTGCAGCGCAACAGCTGAAGCTACGTACCGGTGATATGGTAAAAGTCGTGTCTTGATTAATCGTCTGTAAAAGCGATTTTATTTTTAGGCGGTTATCTGTTCAATTTTTTCCGTAATAATTCGTTAATCTGTCTAGCGTCGGCTTTACCCTGTGATCTTTTCATTGCCTGGCCGACAAAGTAGCTGATCAGTTGCTTTTGTTTGTCTGGCGGACTGTTTTGGTATTGTTTGAACTGTTCGGGATTGGTCATAATGACGTCGTTGACCAGTTTTTCAATTTCGCCGCTGTCGTTGATTTGTCTCAGTCCTTCTTTTTCAATGATCGTATCAGCGTCACCTTTTCTGTCCCACATAGCCTTGAAGACTTGTTTCGCGATGTTGCTGGAGATGGTGTTATCTTTAATACGTTTGATCAGGCCTCCCAGCATTTCCGCGCTGACAGGGCTAGCGGTGATCTCTTTGTTTTCTTTGTTTAGAGATGCAGCGAGTTCGCCTTTGATCCAGTTCGCGCTGAGACGGGTGTCATTGTCGGACGCTTTTACGCAGGCTTCAAAATAATCCGCGACCTCTTTCTGTATTGTAAAACTATTGCTGTCGTCTGCAGAGAGCCGGTAATCCTCCATGAAGCGTTTTTTCCTGGCCTCCGGCAGTTCTGGCAATGTGCCACGAATATGTTCTATGAAAGCATCTTCAACTTTTACTGGTAGTAAATCCGGGTCGGGAAAATAGCGATAGTCACTTTCTTCTTCTTTGCTTCGTGTCGGGCGGGTTTCGTTTTTATCCGCGTCATACAAGCGCGTTTCCTGTATAATTTTATTGCCGTCTTCAAGAGTACCAATCTGCCGTTCTATTTCGTATTCAATCGCCCGCTCAACAAAACGGAATGAATTGATATTTTTTAATTCGGTGCGTGTGCCGAATTCTTTTTGCCCCCGAGGTCTGATTGAGACATTGGCGTCGCAGCGAAAAGAGCCTTCCTGCATATTACCGTCGCAGATATCCAGATAACGGACAATAGAATAGATATTTTTCATGTAATTTACGGCTTCGCGGGCGCTTCTCATATCAGGCTCGGAGACAATTTCAAGCAGGGGGACGCCGGCCCGGTTCAAATCAATGCCTGTCAGGTCACCAAAGCCTTCATGTACGGATTTCCCCGCATCTTCTTCCAGATGTGCACGTGTGATGCCGATGGTTTTACGGGAACCATCATCCATTTCAATGTTAATGGAACCTTTTTTCACAACGGGTAGCTCGTATTGACTGATTTGATAGCCTTTGGGTAAATCGGGATAAAAGTAATTTTTTCTAGCGAAGACGAAACATTTTGAGATATCGGCGTTGACGGCCAATCCGAATTTGATCGCCATGGATATGACTTCTTCATTGAGGACCGGTAGCACTCCTGGCAGGCCCAGATCAACGGCGCAGGCCTGTACATTTGGCTCGGCACCGTACGCCGTCGCTGCGCCAGAGAATATTTTGCTTCGGGTAGCAAGATGAGCATGGACTTCCAATCCGATGACAGCTTCCCATTCCATTATTTGAATTTCTCAGGCATGATTTTATGGTGATCAGTCGCCTGCTGATACTGGTGGGCGACGTTGAGTAATCTTGATTCTTCAAAGTAATTTCCGATTAATTGCATGCCGACGGGCAACGTATTGATAAACCCTGCTGGTATGGAAATGGCTGGCAGACCGGCAAGATTGGCCGAGACGGTGTAAATATCCGACGCGTACATATTAACCGGGTCATCCAGTTTTTCATTTAATCTGAAAGCTGTATCCGTTGTGGTAGGGGCGACAATGACGTCAATATCGTTGAAGGCGTTTTGAAAATCCCCGCGAATTAAATGGCGGATACGCTGGGCTTGCAGATAGTAGGCGTCGTAATAACCGGTCGATAGAAAATAGGTCCCCATTATAATCCGGTACTTGACCTCTCTGCCGAAACCCTCGCCCCGGCTACGGCAGTAAAGATCGGCCAGGTCAAGCGGGTTTTCACAGCGATAACCGAAACGTACGCCGTCAAAGCGCGATAGGTTTGATGAACATTCCGCCGATGCGATGACGTAATAGGCGGGAATGGATAAACCAGTGTTCGGCAATGTGATTTTTTTACGTACGGCACCAAGTTTTTCAAGTTGCTTAATTGCCGTTTCGATAACGGAGACAAGGTTACTATCTAGTGCCTCACCGAAGTATTCCTCCGGCAGTCCTATTTTCAATCCGTTGATGGATTGGTCGAGTTTTCCGGTGTAATCATCAAGCTGATAGTCTACAGAGGTTGAATCACGCGGATCAAAACCAGCCATGACATTCATCAGCAGGGCCGCATCTTCTGCTGTCAGGGTCATAGGACCGCCTTGATCAAGGCTAGAGGCAAAGGCAATCATGCCATAGCGGGATACTCTGCCGTAAGTGGGTTTCAGGCCGGTGATGCCGCATAATGAGGCCGGTTGCCTGATAGAGCCACCGGTATCTGTACCGGTTGCTGCGACGCAAAGGCGTGCGGCGACAGCGCTAGCCGAACCGCCCGATGAGCCGCCGGGGACGCGCTCGTTGTCCCAAGGATTTTTGACTGGACCATAAAAACCGGTTTCACTTGATGAACCCATTGCGAATTCGTCCATATTCGTCTTTCCCAGCATAACCATGCCGGCGTTTTTCATTTTATCTACTACGGTCGCGTCATAAGGCGCGATAAAATTGTCAAGCATCTTTGATGCGCAGGATGTTTTGACCCCACTGGTACAAAAGATGTCTTTATGCGCGAAGGGAACCCCGGTCAGAGGAGTATACCTGCCGGAGGCAATTCTTTCGTCTGCGGCTTTGGCCTGTTCAAGTGCCTGTTCTTCACTGATAGTGATGAAGCAGTTCAATTCCGGGTTCAATCGTTGACAACGCTCAAGATAAAGCCGCGTCAATTCCAGACTGCTGATTTTTTTCTCAGCAAGAGCGGCAATCAGTTGCGCGAGTGTTGATTGATACATTTTTTACACGTAATCGTTTTTTCGGTGGTGTGGGTACAGGTTTCAAGAAGGGAAAAGCCGTTGTTTATTCAATGACTTTTGGCAGTAGATAAAAGCCTTTGCCCGTCGATGGTGCGATTTTTTGGAAGTGTTCCCGTTGGTCGGTTTCGGTGATATTGTCCGGTCTGAGCCATGCATACAGATCAAGCGGATGGGCAACGGGCAGTATATTGCTTGTGTCCACGGTATTCATCTGCTCAATCAGTCCAAGGATATTGGAAAGGTTGGTACTGTAATGCGGGATATCCTGTTCATCAATTGCCAAACGTGCCAACCAGGCAATTTTTTGCAGTTCCGATTTATCTAGTGTCATAAACTAAACTGCTTTTTCTTTATTTGAGAAGGGGGAAAATTTATTATGCTTCACGGTTTGACCATTGTGCAAGTTAGTTATTTAATGTAGATTAATGCGGTAAATTGTCAATAAAATCCAGCGCAAAAGAAAGAATAAAGTAATCTTGTGAAGATTAAATATTATTAGTTCCATTTTATCTTAATAGTTTGTCAAGTACTATCCATTTGGCGGGTGTTCTATGTTTTTAACGCAGTTAAAAAGTTTTTTTTTCAGCGACTTATCCATTGATTTGGGTACCGCAAATACGCTGATTTACGTACGCGGTAAAGGCATCATTTTAAATGAACCTTCGGTTGTGGCCATCCAAAATGATGGTGGCAAGATTAATGCAAAATCCATCCGTGCCCTTGGTTCCGAAGCCAAGAAAATGCTAGGACGTACACCCGGTCATATCACGGCTATCCGCCCGCTAAAAGATGGTGTCATTGCTAATTTCACCGTGACTGAAAAGATGTTGCAGTATTTTATACATAATGCACATGGTTCGGGTTTGTTTAGGCCCAGTCCGCGCGTACTGATCTGCGTTCCCTGCGGATCCACTCAGGTCGAACGACGTGCGATCAAGGACTCTGCCAGTGGTGCCGGTGCCAAGTCGGTTCATTTGATAGAAGAACCCATGGCAGCGGCCATCGGTGCCGGTATGCCAATCAGTGATGCACACGGTTCAATGGTATTGGACATCGGTGGAGGGACGACCGAGGTCGCGGTAATCTCTTTGAACGGTATTGTTTATTCCGATTCGGTACGTATTGGCGGAGATCGATTTGATGAGGCTATTGCCAATTATGTCCGCCGTAATTATGGTAGCCTGATCGGTGACGCAACTGCCGAACGCATTAAACATGAAATTGGATGCGCCTATCCTGGGAATGAAATTAAGGAAATCGAAGTCCATGGTCGTAATCTTGCAGAAGGTGTTCCACGTAGTTTTACTTTAAATAGTAATGAAATTTTAGAAGCGTTACAGGACCCGCTTGCCGGTATTGTCAGCGCGGTCAAGAATGTCCTGGAAAAGACACCACCGGAATTGGGTTCAGATGTGGCCGAACGTGGTTTGGTACTGACTGGCGGCGGTGCTTTATTAAGAGATTTAGATAGGCTACTGATGGAGGAGACAGGCCTTCCTGTGATTATTGCTGAAGATCCATTGACTTGTGTTGCACGGGGTGGTGGTCGTTATCTGGAAATGATCGATGAATTTGGTCGCGATATTTTGGTTTTGGAGTAAAGTACCGAGAGCCGAGGCACATACATATTAATACGTTATTCCAAAAAAATATCTCTCCAGGTATTCGTTTTATTTTCTTCAGCATGATCTCAATTGCACTGATGGTGGTTGATCATCATCAAGGGCATCTCAGAATATTTCGATCAGCCCTGTCAACACTAGTCTATCCTCTGCAATATCTTGTTAGTTTTCCGATTGAATCTGCTGAACGGGTTAAAAATTCATTTGTGACACACTGGCGCCTGTTTGAGGATAATAAGCGTCTGCGGCAGGAGAAATTACTACTGAATTCAAAATTACAGCGTTATGAGATTCTTGTCGCAGAGAACAGGCGTTTGAGAGAACTCCTTGAGTCCTCATTTCAATTAAATGACAAAGTATTGATAGCGGAGCTACTCTCCGTTGAATTGCAATCTTTTCGTCGGCAAGTTGTGATCAATAAAGGTAAACAGGCAGGGGCCTATGTTGGACAGCCTGTTATTGATGCCTCGGGCATTATGGGACAGATCATTAACGTCGGCGCTTTTTCCAGTACGGTACTGTTGATTACCGACGCCAGTCACGCCCTGCCGGTGCAAGTGAACCGAAATGGTTTACGTGCAGTTGCAGCAGGTTCGGGTCAGAATGATATGCTATTTCTTGAACATCTACCGAATAACGCAGATATCCATGTTGGTGATTTGATTATCTCTTCAGGTTTGGGTCGTCGTTTTCCAGCGGGTTATCCTGTGGGACAAATTGAAAAGATCGCTCTGAAACCGGGCGAACCTTTTGCCAGGGTAGTTGTTAAACCCAGTGCCCGTTTAAGACAAAATCGGGAAGTGTTAATGGTGTGGCCGAAACACGTCAGCGTTGCAAGGCGTTGACGAGGAAGTAATAAAACGATGATTTTGAAAAAAGGTGACTGGATTATTATCGCTAGTTTTATTGTGGCAATGATGCTGACGGTTATTCCCTTGCCCGACTGGGCGATTAACTGGCGTCCAGAATGGATCGTGATTGTTTTAATTTATTGGTGTATGGCGATCCCAGAGCGTGTCGGGATAGTTATTGGCTGGTGTTCAGGTTTGGTTCTTGATGTACAGCAAGGGGCACTACTTGGTTTGAATGCGCTCGGGCTGGCGTTCATTGCTTACCTGACGATTAGATATCATCGTCGCCTGCGAGTTTTTTCGCTCTCCCGGCAAGCCGTTTTCGTATGTTTCTATATTTTATTATATGAGTTGGCGCTGTTTGTTATAGGCAACTATATCGGGAATAATGGACACGATTGGACTTCCTGGATGTCGGCGTTTACCAGTATGTTACTTTGGCCTTGGTCATTTATCATCCTCAGAGACATTCGCCGAAAATATCATATATCCTGATGAGTGCATGGCAAAGAAATTCATATTAAAGGACAACGAGTATGAAACACTTCTGATAGTTCATCGTATTTATTTTGCCGCTGTTGTGATCATCTTGTTGTTATTGATGATTGTGTTACGGATATTTTATCTAACGGTAGTACAACATGATCATTTTACTACTCTGTCAAGAACCAACCGGATAAAAATAACTGCCATCCCGCCGGTGCGCGGTTTGATATACAGCCGTAACGGTATTTTATTGGCAGAAAACAAACCTTCGTTCAGTCTGGAAGTGACCCCCGAGCAGATTAGCGATATTGATAAATTGATAGGGGAACTGAAGAAAATCATCCTTATAAGGGACAGCGATGTTGAGCGTTTCAAAGAATCATTGAGTAAAAAACGCCGCTTCGAAAATGTTGCGCTTCGCCTGAATCTCAACGAACAAGAGGTTGCCATATTTTCCGTCAATCGGCATCGCTTTGATGGTGTGAAAATCGCTGCCGGGTTAAATCGCTATTATCCTCTCGGTGGAGAAATAGTGCATGCGGTTGGCTATGTCGCGTGGATTGATGAAGACGATCTTAAACGGCTGGACAAATCGCGTTACAGTGGCACTAATCATATCGGCAAACTCGGCATTGAGAAATTTTATGAGTCGCTTTTGCATGGCGAAGTGGGTCATCAACAGGTTGAGGTGAATGCCCAAGGCAGAGTGATACGCGTATTAGACCGCACACCGCCAAAATCTGGACAAAATCTGCATCTGACAATTGAAGTCGAACTGCAAAAAATTGCCATCCAGGCATTGGATGGCAGACGCGGTGCGATTGTCGCCATGGATCCGAATAATGGGGATATTCTCGCTTTTGTGAGTACGCCTGGATATGATCCGAACAAGTTTGTGAATGGTATAAGCCACAAGTCATACAATGCCTTGCAGGCGTCCAAAGACAAGCCGTTGCTCAATCGCGCCGTTCAGGGTGAATACCCGCCGGGTTCAACGATCAAACCATTTCTCGGTCTGGTGGGTCTGGATGAAGGGATGAGGACGTTAAGCAATAAGGTACGGTGTCCAGGCTGGTTTTCCCTGGAAGGCCATCATCATCGTTATCACGACTGGAAGAAAGAAGGTCACGGACACATAGATATGCACCAAGCTATCGTCCAATCCTGTGATGTATATTTTTACACGCTTGCCCATAAATTGGGCATTGACCATATTTTTAAGGGGCTACATCAATTCGGTTTTGGGCAGTTGACCGGTATTGATATCCACTATGAGGCAAAGGGTTTGGTGCCTTCAAGGGAATGGAAATTTGAAGCGCTGCAGCAGGCATGGTTCCCCGGGGATACGCTCATTTTGGGGATCGGGCAGGGTTATATCACGTCGACGCCAATACAACTGGCCAGAGCAACAGCGTTTTTAGGCACCCGTGGTAAGGCGGCACGCCCGAGGATGCTCTACGGCATCAGTCGTTCAACGAGCGGTGACAAGCGGCTAATCCCCTTTAAAATTGAAAATGAGATTAAAATCAGGGACGAGTTAAATTGGGACCACATTATCGCTTCAATGCGGGATGTGGTGCATGGCGATCGCGGCACCGCCCGAGATTCCGGTATCAGTGCACATTATAAATTCGCTGGTAAAACAGGTACTGCCCAAGTGGTCAAGATTATCCGGGATGGGGAATCCCAGGCAGAAGATATCCCCGAAGAATTTCGGGATCATGCCTTGTTCATCGGTTTTGCACCGTTGGAAACGCCAGAGATTGCAGTGGCTATCGTTGTTGAGAACGGGGGCAGCGGTTCAAAGACGGCGGCGCCGATTGCTCGCCGGATGTTTGACCATTTTATGAATAATCGAAACCTGTTTGGCAAAGGATAATCTTTTGCAAGCAAATAACCTGACCCAACGTCTGCATATTGATTTCCCGCTGTTGTTCGGGGTATTGGCTTTGTCGACTATAGGCTTGGTTGTAATCTACAGCGCGGGGGATCAGGATATTAATCTGGTTTACCATCAGGTGACCAAGCTGGCAATTGCCTTGGTGTTGATGATTATCATAGCACAATTATCGCCAGCTGAAATCGCACGCTGGTCATTATGGATATATCTATGCAGTATTATTTTACTGGTTTTGGTTATTTTACTTGGTGAAGGTAAGGGAGCCCAGCGCTGGCTTGACCTGAAATTGTTTCGTTTTCAGCCATCGGAGTTGATGAAACTTTCGGTGCCGATGATGGTGGCATTCTATCTGGCGGATAAATCGCTACCGCCAACTCTTCTCAGGAGCTTGTCGGTTTGTGTGATGGTTATTATTCCGGTGTTATTGATCGCCAAGCAGCCTGATCTGGGGACCTCGCTATTGGTGCTTACGGCTGGGTTTTCAGTATTATTTATCGCCGGTATGTCTTGGCGATTAATAGTGTCAATGGGAGCGCTGGCAGTAGCCTGTGCTCCTGTGTTGTGGTATTTGATGCACGATTATCAGAAGCGAAGAGTATTGACATTTCTGAATCCTGAAAGTGATCCTCTCAATGCGGGTTATCAGACTATCCAGTCAAAAATTGCGATTGGTTCTGGCGGTTTCTATGGCAAGGGTTGGTTAAATGGCACGCAATCCCGTCTTGAGTTTTTACCTGAACGTTCAACCGACTTTATTTTTGCCGTGTTCTGTGAGGAGTTCGGCATGTTGGGTATGCTGTTATTACTCTGTGTTTATCTATTCATTATCTTTCGCGGTCTTTACATTACTGTTAATGCACAGCATACTTTCGGACGTTTGCTAGCAGGTGGTCTGACGATGACATTCTTTGTCTATGTGTTTGTGAATATGGGGATGGTAACCGGACAGCTTCCCGTTGTCGGTGTACCGTTACCTCTGATCAGTCGCGGTGGCTCTTCAATGTTAACGCTGATATTTGCTTTTGGTATTTTAATGTCGATACATACTCACAGGCGTTTTCTTGCATGATGCGAAAAAACAAAATAATCGGCATCGTTTTCTTTTGTCTGCTACTGCTGGTTGGCAATGTCAAAGTGAATGCCGACGTTTACGTATCCAAAGGGAAATTTATTGAAATTATGGTAGCCCGGCATGGTTTCGATAAATTCAGTTTAAAAAAAATATTTGATCAGGTTCTCGTCTCTCAATCCATATTGGATGCCATCTCAACTCCCCCAGAAAAAAAACTATCCTGGGACAAGTATCACAAAATTTTTATTACTGAGAAACGCATCAGTCAAGGCGTTTCATTCTGGCGAGAAAACCGAAACAAACTGGAGGAAGCGGAACAAAAATTCGGCGTGCCGGCCGAGATGGTCACAGCCATTATTGGTGTAGAAACTTTCTATGGTCGTATATTGGGTAATTACCGTGTTATTGATGCGTTGAATACTCTGGCGTTTCATTACCCCAAACGTGCCGGTTTTTTTCAAGGTGAATTTGAACATTTTCTGCTTCTTACCCGCGAACAGGGTCTTGACCCGTTTGAATTGAAGGGTTCGTATGCAGGGGCGATGGGACTGCCGCAGTTTATTTCAAGTAGTTATCGTCGTTATGCGATTGATTTTGATGGCGATGGGGTGGTAGATATCTGGAACAGTCCGGATGATGCGATTGGTAGCGTGGCAAACTATTTTGTTGAGCATGGTTGGAAGGCCGGCAAGCCAGTAGCCGTAAAAATGAGCGTTGAGAATAAGACCCGTCTTGAGAAAAACACGAACACAAGATTTATTGAATATGAATCTGGAGATACAAATGAATACTGGCAGACGTATGATAATTTTCATGTCATTACCCGCTATAATAACAGCGTCTTATACGCGCTAGCGGTCTATCAGCTTTCTTCCGAAATAAAAGAGCGCATGCAGTAATGAGGGAAGAGCTTGGGAACGGGGTGTTCCCTGTTTTTAATAGAAAAGTGCTGTATGGGATCATTGTGGTACTGGGTCTTTCACAAGTCACAGCTTGCGGTCATGTCAGCAGTATATTGAAATCGGGTAAGCGCGATTCTGCGCCGAACGTCAAAATTGATGTTTCCCGTATCCCCGATGCCGTTCCAAAGAATGAACCTAGGAGCCAGTACGGGAACCCGTCATCTTACGTGGTCTTCGGAAAACACTACCATGTAATGAAAAGTAGCAAAGGTTTTATTGAGAGAGGTGTTGCCTCATGGTATGGCACAAAATTTCATGGCAAACGTACCTCCAGTGGTGAAACTTACGATATGTTTGCAATGACGGCGGCACATAAACGTTTACCGTTACCCACGTATGTTCGGGTGACCAATCTCCAGAACGGGCGGCATGTCATCGTCAGGGTGAATGATCGCGGTCCGTTCCATGAAAACCGGATTATTGATCTTTCCTATACGGCCGCCCTCAAGCTTGATATTGTCAAAAGGGGCACTGCGCTGGTTGAAGTACGGGCGCTTGAAGCAGGCCAGCCTACGTCGGTGAAATCGGACTTCGGTGTTGAGACGTCAACCGCCGCTGGCGTTGACAGTTTTTATATTCAGATCGGGGCTTTCAGTTGGCGTGCCAATGCGGAAAAATTAAAACGGAAACTGGAGCTACCTTTTGGCCAGCGTATCATCAAGATAAGTCCAGTGACTATTATGGGTGATACACTGTACCGCGTCAAGATTGGACCGTTAAGCGATATTGCACTGGCGGATTCAATCATTGCTAAACTCATTGACCACGGCGTGGTTGAGCATCAAATCGTCATCAATTGATAACCTTTACAGCAAATATTTCTAATGCGACATTTTTTATTTTCTATGGTGTTTATCGGTTTTAGCCAGACTGCCTTATCCACGGAAAAGGTATTTTTTCCCCCGGCGCCGCAGATAAAAGCGTCGTCTTGGCTACTGGTGGATTTCGACAGCGGCCACACGCTGGCGCAAAAAGATATTGATCGAAAGCTAGCGCCAGCCAGTTTGACCAAGATCATGACAGTCTATGTTGTCGCCGATGAGTTGCGGAAAGGAAGAATTGCCATAACGGACGAAGTATTGGTCAGTGAAAAGGCATGGCGCATGAAAGGGTCAAGAACGTTCATTGAAGTCGACAAGGTTGTGCAAGTGGAAGATTTGTTATACGGCGTGATTGTGCAGTCGGGGAATGATGCCAGTGTGGCCTTGTCCGAATACGTTGCAGGCGACGAAAATAATTTTGTCAAACTGATGAATCGACATGCCCGGCGATTGGGTATGAAGGACACGCACTATGCGAATAGCACCGGCCTGCCACATCCCGAACATTACACTACAGCCACCGATCTGGCTATCCTGGCACGTGCCCTGATAAACGATTTTCCAGAAATCTATACATGGCACGCTGTCAAGGAATTTACATTCAGTGGTATCAGACAACGTAATCGTAACGATTTGTTATGGCGCGACGTGAGTGTGGATGGCATTAAAACAGGACATACCGAGGAGGCGGGCTATTGTCTGGTGGCATCCGCTATCAGAGACGGGATGCGGCTCATCTCCGTCGTCATGGGCGCCGATAGTACTGACGCAAGGAACCAGGCGAGTTGGACACTTTTAAACTATGGCTATCGTTTTTATGAAACGCACAAATTGTACAGCTCGGGTGACTTCATTACACGCGCTAAAATTTGGCAGGCCGATACCGAAGTGCTTAATATCGGTTTGCGTCAGGATGTCTATATCACGGTTCCTCGTGGACAATATGAAAAACTTCGATCCGTCGTTGAGGTGGATAGAAAGATTATCGCCCCCGTTAACAAGGGAGAACAGAAAGGCGTATTGAATATCATGCTGGCGGATAAAAAACTGAAAACGCTACCGTTGTTGGCATTTGAAACCATCCCTGAAGGAAGTATGTTTAAGCGAATAAAAGACAAGGTGTACCTTTTTTTGAGTAAGTGAAATGTCGCTGGTTTATTTAAACGGAAAATACAAACCGCTTGCGGAAACCTCGGTGAATGTGCTGGACAGGGGTTTTACGTTTGGTGATGGTGTCTATGAAGTAGTGCCGGTGTTTAATCGCAAAATTTTTCAGTTTGAAGCACATTTAAATCGCCTTGACCACAGTCTGAAATCAATATATCTGGATAATCCACTGGCAAGGGAGACATGGAAAGATATTTTTCAGCGGCTGATTAATGCCATTGAAGTTTCCGATCAATCCCTCTATCTTCAGATCACGCGTGGTGTTAGCCCCCGTGATCATGATATTTCGCTCGCCGACCATCCAACAGTATTCGTGATGAGTCGTCCCATGCCCGAAAGAAAACTGTCGGGCGGTATCAGCGCTATTACTCATGCGGACATACGCTGGCAATATTGTGACGTGAAGGCGACCAGCCTATTGGCAAGCGTGTTATTGCGGCACAAGGCTGGAGAGCACGGTGCCCGCGAGGCAATCCTTGTCAGGGATGGAAAAGTCACCGAAGGCGCCGCTAGCAATGTGTTTTTGTGCAGAGATGGTCAGGTGCTGACACCGGAAAAGTGCAATCACGTTTTGCCTGGTATTACGCGGGATTTACTGTTGGAAATATTCCGTGAAAACAAAATTGACTGTGCGGAGAGATCAATAGATGCGGTGGAACTGTCGTACGCCGATGAAATATGGATAAGCAGCTCAACCTGGGAGATTGTACCTGTTATCAGGCTTGATGACAAACCGGTCGGCAAAGGCAGGCCAGGCGCGGTATGGGAGAGAGTGAATACCCTTTACCAGAAATTCAAGCAGAGTTTTTGTGAAACATGATGGAAATTTATAAGACGTTTACCATTGAGGCGGCGCACTATCTGCCGAATTTACCCAAAGAGCACAAATGCAGTCGTATGCACGGGCACTCGTTTAATATTGAAATTCATATTACAGGCGAGGTCGATCAAAAGAGTGGTTGGGTAATGGACTTTGCACAAATCAGCGAGGTATTCAGACCATTATTGATACAGCTTGACCATCGCTGCCTGAACGACATTGAAGGTCTGGAGAATCCCACTAGTGAAAATCTGGCTAAATGGGTCTGGCAACAACTAGAACCGGCACTACCCTTGTTGTCATCAGTCGTTATTAAAGAGACCTGCATCGCTGGCTGTATTTACTTTGGTGATTAGGTTTTGATTCCCGTTCCTCTCTTTAACAGCGAGAAGGAGATAAAGAAAAGCAACACCATGAATATCTCCAATATCAGGAAGGCATCCGCGACGGCGATATCCGATTTTCCCAACATACCGTAGCGAAATGCATTAACCATGTAGAATATCGGATTAAAAACAGCGATGGTCTGCCAGAATTTAGGCAACATATCAATGGAATAAAAAACGCCGCCCAGATAGATTAACGGGGTCAGGACGAAAGTCGGGATGATTGCAATGTCATCAAATTTCTCGGCAAAAATAGCGTTAATCAGACCGCCTAGTGCAAATACGATTGATGTCATCAGCACTACGGCAAGGGTGATTGTAAAATTATGCAGACTTAAATCGGTAAAGAAGAACGCCACTAGAGTCACCACCGCGCCGACAATACATCCTCTTGCGACGCCGCCTGCTACAAAGCCGAACAGAATGACAATAACAGGGACTGGTGCGACTAGTATCTCTTCAATATGGCGCTGGAATTTTGCCCCGAAAAATGAAGAGACAACGTTAGCGTAAGCATTATTGATAATGGACATCATGATGATTCCCGGAGTGATGTAATCAATGTAACTGACCCCCTGCAGGTTGCCGATCCTGGGGCCAATCAGGCTACCGAAGACGATGAAATAAAGAGACATGCTAATCACCGGTGGCAGGATGGTTTGCACCCATATCCGCATGAAGCGGGTCACTTCTTTGACGACAATCGTGCTGAAAGCAATCAGTACTTTATTCGTGCCCATATTTTATATTCTGATTTAACAGATTCAGAAACAACTCTTCCAGGCGATTGGATTTATTACGCATACTGGACACCTTGATATTACGTTCTGTGAGCACATTGAATAGATCATTGAGACTCTGTGTACGGGTAATTTCGGCCTCAATGGTGGTGGGATCAAGCAGGCTGAGTCTGAAGCTGTCCGTTTGCGGTAATGCATTCAGTGGTTCGGCCAAATCAAAAATAAACGTCTCCTGGTTCAGCTGGGATAACAGCCGCTTAATAGAGGTATTCTCTATAATTTTCCCTTTGTCAATAATCGCGATATTTTTACACAGATTTTCTGCCTCTTCCAGATAATGTGTCGTCAATAAAATTGTCGTACCCTGTCGGTTAACCTCTAGTAAAAAATTCCATGTGGAACGCCTTAACTCCACATCAACTCCAGCGGTAGGTTCGTCTAGGACCAACATTCTCGGCTCATTAACAAGCGCTCTTGCAATCATCAGCCGACGCTTCATGCCGCCCGACAGATTACGGGAACATTCATGCCGCTTCCCCCACAAATCAAGTTGCCGCATATATTTTTCAGCGTGCTTCAACGCCGTTGAGCGTCTCATCCCGTAATAACCTGCCTGATTGACAATAATATCTAAGCACGTTTCAAACTGTGAAAAATTAATTTCCTGAGGAACGACGCCAATTGTCATCTTAGCGGCGGTTGCTTCTTTATCGGCGTCATATCCGAATATGCTGATCGCGCCGGAAGTCTTATTGACTAAACCACAGATAATGCCGATGATCGTTGATTTCCCGGCGCCATTCGGGCCAAGAAGAGCGAAAAAATCACCCTGATTCAGGGCAAGATCAATGCCATCCAAGGCACAGAGACCATTGGTATAGATTTTTTTAAGTTTAGTGATCTGTAAAGCCAGCATGATGAAATTAAAAAAGAATAGCTATTGCATGTCAATTGATGGCGGAAGGGTAATGGGTCGAGTATGTTTTCGGCCGTCCTATTTATCTGCTTTTAGTTCCCCTGCCGCGTTTGTCAGTTGTTTGCCTAGTTGTTTATCCGTTTTCAGTCCGCCCAGCTCGCGTATTTTTTCTGCGCGTGAGATCAGATTTCCCCGTCCCTCTGCCAGACGATTATGCGCGGTTTGGTATGCACCTTGTGCTTTGTCCAGTTTATCGCCGATATCTTTCAGGGCATCAGTGAAACCAACGAATTTGTCGTACATGTCGCCCGCCCGTTTCGCGATTTCCCGCGCATTTTGATTCTGATATTCGTAGCGCCACATATTATGGATCAACTGCAGGCTCATGCTCAGTGTGGACGGACTGACCAGAAAAATACCACTTTCGAACGTTTTCTGAAAAAGCATTTTGTCCTGATCGAGTGCCAGCATCAGGGCCGGTTCGATGGCGACGAACATTAATATCATGTCCAGCGAGTTAATGCCGATCAGTTTATCGTAGGGCTTTTTTTTCAGATCATTGATATGTGCCCGGATGGAGGCCAGATGTTCTTTCAAGGCGATCTGCTTTTCCCGCTCGTCATTGGCGGAGTAATAGCGTTCATAGGCGTTCAGCGAAATCTTTGAGTCGATGATCACATCGCGTTGATTGGGCAGATGCACGACCACATCGGGGACATATCGAGCCTTTTCTTCATCGCGATAGGAAGTTTGCACTTCGTATTCGCGTCCTTTTTGCAGACCTGATTCTTCCAGGACCCTTTCCAGGATGACCTCGCCCCATTGCCCGCGCTTTTTACTATCGCCCTTGAGCGCTTCGGTCAGATTAATCGCATCCCGACTCATTTTTTCGTTTAATGATTTCAGGTGAATAATTTCATGGTGCAGGGACTGTCTGTCTTTGGATTCCTTATCATAGACATCTTCAACTTTTCTATGAAAATTGCTCAGTTGTTCGCGTAGAGGATCGAGTATCCCATTGAGATTTTGTTTGTTCTGGACGATAAATTTTGAGCTGTTTTCTTCAAGGATACGGTTGGACAGATTTTCGAACGCATCGGTCATTTTCTTTTCCGCTTGTTGTAACAGCGCTATTTTTTCTTCCGCCGAGTGGCGTTCCTGATCACGCTGTATCTTAAGTGCGCTTGCCTGTGCCTCGTGTTTATGTGTCTCTTGCTGTAATTCAGTAACCCTCGTTTTGCATTTTTCAAGTGTTTCTTTGAGTTCCGCAATCTGCATTTGAAAATTTGCGGAACGCTCTTGCTCCACCGCGATATCACGCTCCAGTTGATTATTCTTCCGGGCCGACCGGTTTAAAGACCGCCATAGAATAGCTACCGCTGATAGCAGGGCGACGATAAGCACTGCGGGAAGTAGTACGTTGATAGAGCTAATTAGCATAGCGATAGCGGTTGAAATCCAGATGATATTTCAACCATAGAGCTTACTATGTTGAAAATATATATAAAATGTTTGTTTTACAGCCATTACATTGTATCATTTTTCCTTTTATTTATAATAGGCATTTTTCAGGTAGAGCCTGAAAGAGTCATTATCATCTTAATGAAATTAAAGGGTATTATTTTTGATGTTGACGGCACCATTGCGGATACCGAGGAAATTCACCGACAAGCGTTTAATCAGACCTTTCGGGAATTTGATCTGGACTGGAATTGGTCGGTCAGTGATTATCAGCGCCTGCTGGCCATCTCCGGAGGCCAGGAGCGTCTTAAAAGCTGTTTGTCAAAAGACGAGGTGCTGAAAAGTAAACTGGAAATACCGAATCGGTTTATTCAGGAGTTGCATCGAAAAAAATCGGAAAATTATCGTATTTTGCTGGGGGGAGGCAATATACAAGCGCGTTTGGGAATCATAAGGTTGATTCGCGAAGCGCAGGACAATAATATCATGCTTGGTATAGCGACCAGTTCATCAGGTGCCAACCTGAGGGTGCTGATAGACAAGATAATGCAAACCAGGCCCGAGACACTATTCAGTGCGATTGCAACCAGTGATACCGTCTTTGATAAAAAGCCTTCCCCGGTTGTCTATCAATGCGTGCTGGCAGGTCTTGGTTTGATGGCAGAGAACTGCGTTGTGATTGAGGATACGTGTAACGGTAACCGGGCCGCATTGGATGCCGGCCTCAAAACGATCATTACCACCCATCAATACACGGTGGATAATGATTTCGACGGTGCGTCGCTGGTCGTTAATCATCTAGGTGAGCCTGACCGGCCGTTTGTGATTGCGAATGGCGATGCATGTGATAAAACCCGGGTAGATACGGAACTCCTGAACCGGATATTGGCGGGGGGCGATGAGAGTGTGTCAACGTCCACCGAAGCGCCGGATATGATTTCCGACCAGGCCCCGAAACGGGCGACTTCATTGTAACTATGACCTTATCGGAATTTCGTTATATTGTTGCCGTTGCGAAAGAATTACATTTTGGTCGGGCCGCCGTCCGATGTTTTGTCAGCCAGCCAACGCTAAGCGTCGCGATTAAAAAACTGGAAGATGAACTGGGCGTCGCGTTGTTTGAACGACGGCGACACAGGGTTTCGGTTACCTCTGCTGGCGAGGCCATTATTAGACAGGCTGAAATCATTCTGAATGAAACCAATAATCTGAAAGAAATCGCCTTGCGTAACAGAGACGCGCCCCTAAGTGAAATTAAACTCGGGGTTATCTATACTATTGGTCCCTATTTGTTACCCAGATTAATCCCGCTAATTAATCGGGAAAAAAGTCGTTTGAGACTGCTTATTGAAGAAGATTTTACCGAAGCGCTATCTGGAAAATTGAAAATGGGCGATATTGATGTGGCGATACTTGCCAAACCCTTTGATGAGACCGGTATTATTACCGAGACGCTCTATAAAGAAAACTTTATGATCGCCTTGCCCGCCAATCATCCCCTAACGCAAAAAAATAAACTCAAACCCGATGATTTACGTAATGATACCATGTTGTTGCTAAAGGCGGGAAACTGTTTTCGTGATCAGGTGATTGAATTATGTCCTTCCTGTGTCCATTCCGTGACGTCGGGTAATCCCCTGCAAAAAATGCTGGAGAGTAGCTCCATAGAGACTATTTGTCAGATGGTAGCAACTGGTGCAGGCATTACTATTCTTCCTGCCTTGTCTACTGAGTCTACGGATAACAATATGAAGCGGTTAATAGAGTATCGCCCTTTCGCAAAACCAGCCCCCTATCGAGAGGTGATCATTGCCTATCGCAAATCCTGGCCTGAGAAAAGAGTGATAGAATTGCTCAAGCGGCTCGTCAATAATGTACGCCCCAATAATCAGGGCACAGCCGCTTCAGCTATTTTTTAATGACTAAAAAGGAGGCTGTATTGCCACGAACTACCCTTAACAACAGTAAATCCTTTTTGTTATGCACAGCGGATAAAAATTCCTGCATGTTTTTCACATTGACTTTGTTTACGGAAGTAATCACGTCATTTTTTCTCAAACCGCTTCGCCAAGCAATACTACCGCGCTCAACATTCACGACGGCGACTCCTCCTTCCAGTTTACCGAAATAAGTATCACTTCTGTCAAGATCACCGAAGGTGACGCCTTGTAATAGTTGGTTGACGGCCATTGGGCCGCTATTTTCCAAAGATGCTTTGACCGTCGTGGTCACGTCGAGTGTCAGCGTTTTTCCATTGCGTAACAGTTTGAACTCAAGACGCTCGCCAATTGGCAATAAGCCGATCCGGTTTCTCACGGCGGCGGAATTTTCCATCGGTCGGCCATTGATAGATAGAATAATATCACCCGCGAGCAGTCCCGATTTTTCAGCTGGTGAGCCCTTTAATACCTTATTGATAACGGCTCCGGTTTCGCGGTCCAAGCCAAACGCTTCGGCCAAAGATGGGCTGATATCCTGCATATTGACGCCAAGAAAACCGCGTTTGACTTCGCCAGTATTGACCAACTGCTCCATAATCTGTACGGCGAGGTTGATTGGAATAGCAAAACCGATGCCGATACTACCGCCTGTTTTAGTAAAGATAGCAGTATTAATACCTACCAGTTTACCGTGAAGATTGACCAGCGCCCCGCCGGAATTGCCTGGATTGATAGGAGCATCGGTCTGAATAAAGTCTTCATAACCGCTGATATTCAGCCCGCTCCGGCTTAAAGCGCTGATGATGCCCGAGGTGACGGTCTGACCAAGGCCGAAAGGGTTGCCGATGGCGACAACAAAATCACCGACCCTTACATTTCCGGAGTCAGCCGGTTTCAAATCAATCAGTTTCTCCGCCGGAATTTTTATCACGGCGACATCTGTTTCGGGATCGGTGCCTACCACTTCCGCTTCAAGTCGACGCCCGTCGTTCAGTGCCACGGTTATCTGCACCGCATTGGTAATAATGTGGTTATTGGTTAACACCAGTCCGCGTTTTGCGTCAACAATCACGCCAGAACCCAGGCTGTTGGTTTTTCGTTCAATCGTTTGATCTGGTAGTTGGAAAAAATGCCGAAAGAAAGGGTCGGAAAACAAGGGATTTAGTTGTTGTTTGATACGCCCCTCTGTGGCAATATTCACGACAGCCGGTGTCGCCTGTTCCAACATGGGGGCCAAGCTGGGCAAGTTTTCTCCATCAATCTCCAGCGGTAAGGCAGCTTGTGTGGCCGGGATGGCAAACAAATGTACGACAAAAAATAATGCGGGGAGCAGTCTGTTAAATATATTCATTATTAAGGCACTGTTTTTTTTAATTATCCTTAAACAAGCGGTTTTTTATAAAGTTCAACATTTAGATTATCCCTATGGCATGATTTGCTTTGCCATAAAAAAGCGGATCCATTTAAGGTATCCGCTTACACTGTAGCATGATAGCCAGGACGGGTTAATCTTTGACTTCAATCCGTCGCGGTTGTAGTTTCTCCTGCTTTGGCAGCTTGATCTCAAGGACTCCGTCTTTACTGCGTGCTTCAATGCGTTCGGCATCAGCCGTGTCCGGTAGACTGAAGCGTCGGTAAAAGGTCCCGCTGACACGTTCAACGCGTTTGTAATTTTCCGTTGAGTCGCGCACTTCGGATTCACGTTCGCCTTTGATAGTCAGCATACCGTTTTCCATGGTGATTTCGATATCCTTGGGATTGACACCCGGCAGATCTGCCTTGATTAAAAAATGATCACCTTCTTCCTTGATGTCGACGGCGGGGCGCCAGCGACTGGTGATAATATTTGAAAAATCATTGTCACTGCCAGCAAGCGGTTTATCAGCAAGCCCCAATTGACCTAGCTGTTGCTGAACTTTGTCGAATAAGTTCCACGGTTCATAATTTCCTGAAGACATAATTTCACCTCCTTTTTTGTATTTGATGTATTTCTGTCTCGTTTCTTGAATATGAGGCCGACAGCTTTTTTTTCAAGGAGCGTTAAAAAACCAGTCTGCCTTAACGCGGTACCCGGATTAAATCCAATAAGCGGTTTTTGTCATGATCTTTGCTCCCAGACGCATCAGGCATTTGACCATAAACGGCAAGTCTCTGGTGCCAACGGCTTCTGCCGCTATGGCGTGGCGCAGTTCATCTTCGCGCATTTTTTTAAGAATGGCGCGACTACGCAGATCCTTTTTTGGCAGCTGAAGCAGATGTTTATCCAGGTGTCTGACAACTTGGTGTTCCGTTTCCGCAAGAAAACCCGCATTCCATTTGTCACCGAACAGACCGGGTATCAGGCCGATACCGAAGGAACCGGCGTACCAGAAAGGGGACAGATAACTGGTATGGCCGCCAAGCTCGTACAGGCGCTTTTCACACCATCTCAAGTGGTCTATTTCTTCCCTGGCTGACTCCCGCATGGTTCGTTTAAATGCGGGATCCCGCGCAACCAGGGCCTGGGCATTATACAATGCCTGTGCAGCAATTTCCCCTGCATGATTGACGCGCATCAGACCGGTAACATGTTGTCGACGGGTGGGCGCCAGCCTGTTTTCCTGAAATGATTCAGCCGGGTAGGCCCTTTTAGGGCAGTCAACATCGGGTTTCGGGGCAGGGGACGATAATATTGTATCCAGACGCATGACAAAGCGGTCAATCACACTGATCTTTCTCTTTAATGTATCTGACTGACTACTATTCATATTATTTTTTTATGGATGAGTGTCGAAATTTCCCGATAGTTTTCGATTATAGTGTATTGACAACGATGTGGGTAATCCGTAGCATGCCTGTCTTTCTGTGAGTTTCTCCGGGCTGGGGGAGAGCTGTAAATATGAAAACCTACACCGTAAAGCTTTCCGAAATAAAACGCGACTGGTTTGTTGTTGACGCCTCGGGTAAAGTGCTAGGCCGTCTCGCAAGCGAAATCGCCAGACGTCTGCGTGGCAAGCATAAGGCTGAGTATACGCCGCACATGGATACCGGCGACTATATCGTCGTTATTAATGCAAAAAAGGTTCGAGTGACTGGGAATAAAAACAAGGATAAAATTTACTATCGCCACAGTGGTTATCCGGGAGGCTTGAAGTCTGTCAGCTTTGAAAAGGCTATTCAGGAAAAGCCGGAGGGCGTTATTGAATCAGCGGTTAAAGGCATGTTGCCGAAAGGTCCGTTGGGAAGGGAAATGTTCCGTAAACTTAAGGTTTATCAAGGACCGCAGCACGGGCATATAGCGCAACAGCCTCAAATATTGGAGATTTAAAAATGCCAGAGCAAGTCTATTACGGTACCGGAAGACGCAAGCGTTCAGCTGCTCGTGTATTTCTGAAGCGCGGCAGTGGTAAAATTATTATTAATAATCGCACTTTGGAACAATACTTCGGGCGTGAAACCGGCCGCATGATTGTTCGTCAGCCACTTGAAGCGATTCAGAAGCTTAATCAAGTTGATTTGAATATTACGGTAGGGGGTGGCGGCATTTCAGGCCAGGCTGGTGCGATTCGTCATGGTATTGCCCGTGCCTTGATTCGCTGTGATGAAAGTTTGCGCGGACAATTGCGTCAGGCGGGTTTTGTGACCCGCGATGCGCGTACGGTTGAGCGTAAAAAGGTCGGTCTGCATAAAGCGCGTAAAAGACCACAATACTCAAAACGTTGATACTTCTCTTCTGCGATTGCCTCTTCAAGGGATATTTATCTTTTTTAAACTCTTGTTGTGGGGGTTCGTCTAACGGTAGGACTACGGACTCTGACTCCGTCAGTAGAGGTTCGAATCCTCTACCCCCAGCCATTGTCCCGCGCGTTTCGAACCAGATTCCGTATAAAATATTCGGGTTAATCCGGGCAGAATTGTCAACGTTTAGGAAACGGGATTATAATACATTCTATTTTACATAAACTATCAACAATAAAGATTCCGGTTTGAGTGTCTGCTATTCATAATCTAAACGATCTGGTGGTATTCAGAAATAGCCAGAAGCAGAAAGTGCAAGGAACGTTACTCAAGCTTTCTCGTACTTCGCTTGTTATCGAAGTTTACAATCCTTATTCCATTGTTCAACTGAGCGAGGTGCTCAGTGACGTTGTTGTCAGTCGCGGTAACAGACCCATTTACGAGGGTCGCGCCGTTGTCAGTAATCTGGTTAATACTGGCCTGATGCTTATCATTTCAGCTACGCTCGTTGACCCATGGACGGAACTCCTCGATTTAGAACCCGGCCCGGCTCTACAAAAAGAAGTCAGATATTTTATTGGGCAATGGGACGAAAACTATCAGCGACTTGATCCGGATTACAAACTTATCGTTATAAAAATTCGTAATTTTTTACAGGAGTTTAATATTTGGCTTGAACAGATTGAACTGAGTTCGGGCATTGACGGCGATAAAAATATCAGTCAGTTTGTTAGGGACAATTTTGCGACGGATATTGAAAAAGCATCAACGTCCTTATTAGACGAGATGTTTGAGACATTCACTCGGCTTGCGGAGGCTATTTCCGAAGATGATGTTGTGGTACATAAATTGTTTGCCCAACATGAATTGCACCCCCTCACATTATGTTCGCCCTTTATGTATCGCACATTTTCCAAGCCTTTGGGTTATGCCGGTGATTATGAAATGGTGAACATGATTCTGAATAACAGGGCGCAGGGGACTAATACTTACGCGAAAATAGTAGATGCTTTTTCATTGAGGACAAAAACGGCGCAGGCTCATCGTAATCGCGTGCAGATTCTGTTCCGATATTTGCAGGAGGAAGCTCACCGCGTGGTGAAACAGGGTCGACCAATGAAGGTATTAAACGTTGGTTGTGGTCCTGCTTTTGAAGTACAACAATTCATCAGCCGTTTAGATATTGTAAATCAGGCTGATTTACATTTAATTGATTTCAATGAAGAGACGTTAAACTATACGCGTGGAAGGATTGATGCGTTGATAACGGAATATGATCGGAAAGTACAAATCAAGTACACGCAGAAATCGGTACATAACCTTCTTAGAGAAGCGGCTGAGCCTAACGACGTTGTTCTTGAAGAGTATGATTTGGTCTATTGTGCTGGTTTGTTCGATTATGTCTCCGACAAGATATGCAAAAGGCTGGTAGGGTTGTTTTACCATCAACTCATCCCGGGCGGTGCCGTTGTCGTTACCAACGTGAGTAAAACGCAGCCGGTGAAAGGATTTATGGAGCATCTACAAGAATGGTATCTCATCCTCAGGGATGAAGCAGAATTTTCGGCTTTCGCTCCTAGGAACAGTCAGTACAATGTGTTTGCCGATGACACCGGAGTTAATATATTTCTTGAAGCTAGAAAACGATCAGATGATGGTGGGAATGACTAAATCGTTTACTGAAGATGATAGTTTCAGAAAAGCATATGTTCAATCAGATACCGAACTGAGAAATAGGCAAACTCGAATAGGCACTTTGCTGGGTGTCATTTTTATGCCGTTGGGAAGCAGTCTTGAGTATTTTATCTATCCAGAGCATTTAGCCAGTTTTTTTTATATTCGTATAACCAATGCGTTAATACATTTACTCCTCTTTTTACTACTTCTCAAGTCTGTTTCCAAGCAGACCGTTCAGCTACTGGGGATATTATGGGCGATAACACCGGTTATTGCGATATCAACAATGATCTATCTGTCCACAGGCTCCGAGTCGCCTTATTACGCCGGACTGAACTTGATGATCATTGTCACCTGCCAGCTTCTTCCTTATACATTGAAGGAGTCGATTATATACTGTCTTGCGGTATTGGCGACCTATGTCATCGCTTGTTTTTTCCATATCGGCACTCCATTTAACGCTACCATATTTTACAATAACGTCTATTTTATTATTTTGACCAGCATCATCTCTGTGATTGCCGGCCATTATTACAATAAAAGACGTATACAGGATTTCATCCTGAATCATGAGTTGGATCTGAGGAACAAACAGCTTGAAGAGCTAAATAAAATGAAATCCAATTTCTTCGCTAATATCAGCCATGAATTACGTACCCCATTGACCTTGATACTAGCGCCTGTACAACAGATTCTACAGTCATCTTCACAATTGTCGGATAAAGTCGCTGAACTGCTTCATACGGTACAGAATAACGGACTGCGATTGCTCAAGCTAGTTAATGATCTGCTGGAAATCATCAGACTTGAGGAAGGTAATAACACCAGATTTTTTTTGGAACCTATAGAGATTAATGCTTTTCTTGCAGTGACGGTCAGTTCAATGGATAGTATTGCCACCTCAAGAAACATTGTTCTAAAGCAGGAGTTCGGAGAGGGAAAGATTATTGTGGAGGCTGATTCTTATGCCTTAGAGCGTGTTTTTATGAATATATTGGGTAACGCTATCAAATTTACTCCGGCACAAGGCATTATCACCGTCAAAAGTCGCGTCATTAATAACGTTGCGGTAGTAGACATTACCGATACTGGTATTGGTATTAGCATGGAGACATTGCCGTATATATTCGATCGTTTTCGGCAGGCCGATTCTTCCAGCACGCGTAAATATCAGGGAAGCGGTATCGGTCTCGCTTTGGTCAAAGAATTGGTGGAGCAGATGCAAGGGGAGGTAATTGCAGAAAGTCAACCCAATATTGGTACCACCTTCCGTATCACGTTGCCGTTGAGTAAAAAATCATATGGTGGAAACGAAACTGAAAACATGCCTGTCAAGAGTGACTTACTTGAGCCTTTTTATCGAGAAGCTGAACTGGCTATGCCATTGGATGTGGTTGACGCTGAAGTAAAAGATGCTGACTTTAATAAGGGAAAAGCACTTGTGTTGATCGTTGATGATGAACCGGATATGCGCCGCTATTTGATGAATTCGCTCCAGGACTCTTATAGTATTGTTGTCGCTAAAGATGGCAAGGAAGGTCTGCGAATCGCTCGTACATACATGCCGGATATGATATTGCTTGATTTCATGTTGCCCGAAATAGACGGGCTGACAGTGTGCAGGGAACTAAAGGGCGATTCCAAAACACGAAAAATAAAAATCATGTTACTGACGGCACGAATTGACGAACATGCGAAAATTACGGCTTTGACAAACGGTGCCGATGACTTTCTTACCAAACCATTCAGTCAGATGGAGGTAAAAACACGTCTGCATAACCTGTACCGGACGGCAAAACTTGAGGGAGATCTGCATAATAAAAATCAGTCCCTGGAAGAACTTTTGAAAAAACTGAAACGAACGCAGGCCAGTTTAATACAAAGTGAAAAGCTTAACGCCTTGGGCAGCCTTGCCGCCGGGTTGTTGCATGAAATTAACAACCCGCTTAATTATGCGTTAACTGCACTGCAAATAGCGATATCTGAACCTGATATTAAAGACAACGAAGAACTCCAGGAGACGTTTGCCGATATCGATGAAGGTATGCGGCGGATACAGCGTATCATCAGTAGCCTGCACACTTTTACACACCCTTCGGGGCTTGAAAAACAAGCTGTATTTTCTTTCAGTGCCGCGGTTGAAAGTGCTTTACGCTTTACGGCTCATGACAGAGATAACATTATTGTAGAATGCAATATTCCTGACGACGATGCGGTCATTGGTTCCGAAAGCCACATAATACAAGTGCTGATTAATTTGCTGAGCAATGCTTATAAGGCCAGCAGAAATATGGACGGTGAACCTCAGGGTAAAATTGAAATTATTGGAAAACGTCGTGGGGGAGATTTTTATGTATGTTTCAAAGATAATGGTGTTGGCATGGACGATGATACGGTCAGGCGTATCTTTGAACCTTTTTACAGTACCCGTGATGTTGGAGAAGGTATGGGTATGGGATTGAGTATTTCGCATACGATTATTGAAAATCATGGTAGCGAGTTGACAGTATCTAGCAAACGGGGACAAGGCACAGAATTCCGTTTTGCCTTGCCGGTGAAGTAGATTTCAGATAACGATTCAAAAAATTAATCGTTTTTCTTCCTGGCGAAGTATTATCGTATTCGAATCCATTCAATATATAGCCATGTCCTTGATGAGTCCGTGTTTGTGCACGATGGAGTATCTGGATATTGATGAGTTCTTCGATTTGAAATTGCGTTTGCCGTGGCTGGTTTTGGGAAATTTTTCCAACTTTTTATTTCTGGGTATCTATATTCAAGGTATTGGAATGAGGGGACTTACTATTGGAATAGCTCTAAGTATCGACTTTTACGTTTACGGAGTCTATATCTAGCTTACGGAAAATCTATTATCTGGTAGTGTGAAAAATGTTTTGATGGATGATAGACTGTTACGGGTAAAATTTTCTTGCCATATGCGTGACTGTGATGTTAGGCAAGCAATGCCGTCACTGATGCTAACGTCGGTGATGTGGAAAATATAAGCATCCGCAGACAGATTCAGTCTTTTCCGATCGATAATATCAATTTTATTTTGGATATGGATTACAGTCAGGACAGACCTACAGGTATTGCATTTGACTCGAGAATTACCGGTATCAGCCAGCCCCTTGGAGTATGCGGTGCCCGCCGGACGATTTAACGTTAACCTCAATACGCCGGACCGTGAACACAAGGATATATACGGTATTTTTATAAACCATTTCTTGGTAAATCGGGGTACTATGTCTCTCAACATCATCGTTGCTTTCACCGGTATAAACTAGATATAATGAATAATACCGGGGGTATTGCTCTAACGCTTGCCAATACAATAGGTCAAACCCAATTCACTCAGGCAACCTTGGCCAAGGTGGGTACATTGTCACGCATTTTTCCAGAGTCGTTGCTTAGTAAACAGAGAGAATAGCGAGGGATTTTTTTATGAAGGATAATTACTCGAATTATGACATTTTATATGTTGATGATGAAAAAATAGCGCTGAAGTATTTTCATAAAGCCTTTTCCAAAAAATTTTCTGTCGTTACATGTGACAATGTATCCGACGGAAAAAACATATTGGACGAAAAACATGACAGCATTGCCGTGTTAATTTCTGATCAGCGTATGCCAAATGCAAAGGGGACAAGCCTATTATCCTATACACTTGAACACTATCCACATATTGTTCGGATACTGACAACGGCTTATTCCGATTTGCAGGATACCATTGATGCTGTTAATGATGGAGAGATATTCCGTTATGTCAGTAAACCCTGGGATATCCAGTCGCTTACCGCTGACTTAACCAGTGCCCTGCGTTTTTTTATGTTGCGGCGCGACCATGATCAATTATTGCGAGAAAAACTGAATGTCAAGCAACGTATGCTTGAGCTAAATCGTGTCCGTGATCTCATTATAATGGCGTCTGCTTTTACACATACCAATAATCCCCTGCATGCTATTGTTGCCTTTCTATTGCAGGTGCCCGTTGATAAAAATCCCCGATTGGCCGAACTGGAAAGTCTGGATATATGGGGTTTGTTAGAAAAAGAGATTAATACTCAGCTTAGAACATCAGCTGATGTGATCCGTAGTGCGCAAGAGAATAAACGCGATTTTCAAACGAGTGAAATTGCTCTGATACTGGAGAATGTCAAAGTAAAATCTGGCAAACCTGTCGATATTCAGGGTATAACTTCATCGTCGATCAAATGCAACGCCACGTTGATAGAAAACATGTTCCTTGATTTGTTAAAGACAGTAACAGGAGATGTCACGTTTATTGTCGAGCAGGAAAATGAACGTATTAGAATAATTATGGACTGCGGGGTTGATATTATTCACGACACGTCTCTGTTGCATGTTTCAAGCGGGTTACTGAATGTATTTTTTGTCAGCTATCATCATAATGGGCAAGCCCGTATAAGCCGCTCCCGGGTTAAGATTTGGTTGCCATCCGATCCGCAGCGTTATCCCTTGCCTGCACTGGAGGATGACTGGCTTGAGCGAATACTGTTTCGCTTTGAAGATTGGCCGGATTAAAATTACCCTTTGCTCGATAAATAAGCCTTTACCGGTGTGGATTTTTCAATTTTCGTTTTTCCCGTACCCGTTTGACAGCGGCGTCAATTTCCGCTTTTTTGTTTTTCCCTGATAAGTCTTTCTCGACGTCGTCTTTTGTCATTGTCGTCTGGCGGTCTTTAAACCGTTTCTCCGTTGCTGTTCTTATCAGTTTCGCCTCATAACGTTTTTTATTCCGTTCCGCATTGTCTCGTTTTCGTTCATTTGAGCGGGTGCGCTTTTTTGCCCGGCGATAATTATCTACAAGTGGTATATGGCTCGGGCAGACATAGGCACAGCAGCCGCATTCAATGCAGTCAACTAAACGATACAGGGATAGATATTCAGGGTTAAACTCCCTGGTGTACCAATGCAGTTGATGAGCCTGCAGACCGACCGGGCAAGCCTCTGTGCAATCATTGCAACGTATGCAGGGCGATTCAGCGGCAGCGATCGTGTGCATCGCTGTGCCGGCTGCGAGCAGACAGTTTATCGTCTTGATAAGAGGGACTTCGTCATTATGCAGTCGAAATCCTGTCATGGGGCCGCCTGCGACCAGATATTCAAATGCTTCGCTATAACCACCGCAACAGCGAATGATATCCTTTATCGGTGTACCGATAAGTACTTCAATGTTGCAGGGATTATTAATCCCTTCTCCCGTTACCGTCACTATTCGGCTCAGCGGAGGTTCCAAATCAAAAAAGGCCTTTTTGACAGCAACAGTCGTTCCTGTATTGCAACAGACAATACCAAACTCCGTTGGCTGTTGGTCTGCGGGAATATTTATACCCGTGATGGATTGAATCAACAGTTTTTCAGCTCCAGATGGATAAACAGCAGATACGGGAATCAGCGTCATTGTGATAGTGGTGTGATGTTTGATGGCCTGTTGTAGAATGGCGATGGTCTCCGTTTTGTTTTCTTCAATGGCAATAACGCATTTATCCACCTGCAGGGCATACGCCAGTATTTCCAAACCGATAATTACGTCCTGGCTACGATGATGTATCAGGGTCTCGTCACAACTGACGTATGGTTCACATTCCACCCCGTTTAATATCAGCAGTTCAATATCAGGATCGGACCTATGGGGCAGTTCAGTGACCATTGTGAAACCCGCGCTGACGATACCGGCTGAAAATAACCTTCGTTGTATTTCAGGCGGACCCAAGTCATGGTAATGTTCAATTTTTGATGCGTTCTCTATCCTGTTGTCTTTGCCATCCGTCTCAATGGTGATACACACGGCCCTCTCCTGTTCAGGATGTGGTAGCGGGTATTTGGCAGTTTCAATGACTGTCCCAGATGTGCTGGCATGGATTGAATGGCCGATATATCCTTGTGTTTTGGCGATCACCTGACCTTTCAGAACATATTCCCCTCTTTGCACGATGGGTTCAGCGGCAGCACCGGGATATTGTTGGATAGGAATGATCAGTCCGGGGGGTATGGGAGCCTGTTTTATCCCGTGTTTAAGGGAAACGGTTTTATGATGTGTCAGTGCAAGGCCGCCGCCAAACGGGGTCGGCTTTTCAAGAAGAGTAATCATGGTTGGCGTCAATGTTGTGGATTGACCACACAGTCATGGCAATATCAGTCGCTCAAGGTAATTCGGTGAACACCTGCCGCAGCGATTTTCTCACGGTCTGTGGTATTTCTGCGGCAAAGCCGTACCAGATGATGCCGACAACAGTCTCCAGCGTCTCATTAATCCATACCGCATCGTAAAATCGTGTTTCATGGATAATGGAACCCGTTGACCATTTGGTGCCGATATCCTGTTCCCAAAGCAATAACATCAAATTCTGGATAGCGCAGCAACAGGCGGCGTAGTCTTCGCGGTAACGCGATTCATCTTCCGATTTCTGGCATGTTACGACCAGCCAACCCGGTATTTTTTTCCAGCGTTCGTACTGCGGCATGTTAGCGTCTTTTTTCTTTGTCAGTAACGTTCTTTTCAGTTCACAAATCTGTGCTATCGTCTCTTCTCCCAAAAGGTAAAAATGCCAGGGTTCGGTAAGGTAGTGATTGGGTGCCCAGCAGGCCAGTTCAATCGACTGTAGAACAATCTCTTTGGCAGGCAGCTCAGGTTTGAAATTGTGGATTGTACGACGTGCTTTAATCAGTGTCGCAATATTGCGCTTCGGAGGGGCCATTGTCGTTCTCTTCATTGTAGTACATATTATTCTTTTCGGTGAATGTGCTCATCACGTGATGCATTGATCGCTATTGAGGGGGATCATACCGGACAAATCAACGCATTATTTAAAAAGATCGTCGCCAGGCGGATACTGGTGTCCGGTTTTACAAGCAGTGTGATTAGGGAGCGCTCAGGCAAAATTAACGATATATTCAGTTCTGCCACGGTTACAATTGAACGTCCTTGTGTAGAAATAAAGCATTTTTCCCGGGCACAATAACGGCAAAAAAATCCGTTTCTTCGGAAATTAATCTCAGCGACAAGGCACCTGCCAGAGATTTATTCAGATCGTTGCCAAAGTACATTTGTCCTGTTTCATTTTCTGCTGAATTTGTCATTACACGTTGTCTGCAGATAACAAAAACATGATCGTGGTTATGTCGCTTTCGATAGTCGCCGAGCCGGCCAAACCGTAACACGCAGCAGCGCCGGAGAGCCGTGGCAGGACGACGACGAGCAGACGCTCGAAAGCTATCGTCAATCGCTAAACGATCCCGAACTCAAGAACTGAAGCGTTAACTCAATCGGCCGCGGCATCAACATCATGAATGCGTGCGAATGCTCAACGACAACGAAATCAGCCATACCGTCAAGCCTGGTGTCCGCGACCGATACTTTGCCGTCGTCCGGATCGTCCAGCATCGCCGAGGTAATTGGGTCGATCGTGCGATTTCCCGCGATCACGCCCAGTTCAAAATCCGCAGGCCCCAGGCTTAGCGGCACGCTCTCGGGCCCTTTCCCCAGCTGTTTACCCGCCGGACCGTTTAACCAATCAAAGCCCGGCAAGTCGCCCAGCTCGTCAACCGCCTGGCTGCCCTGGTTCGGCGGCCCCAGCATAACGACCCGCCCGAGGTTTGGAATTTCTTTCTTGCTCAGATACTTACGAACCAGGATACCGCCCAGCGAATGGGTCACGAAGTGGGTCTTGTCGACGGCACCAGCGGCCTCGCATAGATTCAGTCCGCGCTCTACCGCCATCGGTGCCAGCACTTCGATCGTGTGCTTACGCGAGGGATAATCCAGATTGACCGCGGTGTAGCCAGCCTCGTCGATTGCATCGGCCATAAGCCGCATGGATGACGACGACCGCAACATGCCATGCATGAGGATGACGCATTCACTCGCTGTCGCGATCGAAGACACCAGCAACGCACATCCAACGACCAACGCTTTAAACATTCACAAACCCTGCGTCTCGCAGTTGCTGGTCTTGCCATTTGCCGAGCAATAGCCGCCGATAAGCGCTGTCCACATGTCGGCCTGCGTGTTCCAGACATAGCCTTGCATTGACAAGAAGGCTTCAGCCGAGTCACACGTCACGACGGAAAATTGTCTGGAAAAGAGTTTATGAAAATACTTCATCGCACAAGTTATCCGGCCAACAACCCCGAGTTCGAGAGCTTTCATGAAAGAGTCGAGTCAACAGTCATATTCTCCGGAAATTTACATTCTTTGACTTCCCGGGCAAAAGATTCGGCAACTTCCCGTACTGTCCGGCCGACATGTGCGTATTGCTTTGAAAATGGTGGCCAGTAATTCCCGAGACCGATGGCGTCATTGATGACCAGTACCTGACCATCGCACGCCGGACCGGCACCGATGCCAATGGTCGGGATACGTAACTTTAACGTTATCGATTTTGCCAGTATGGCAGGGATATGTTCCAGTACAAGCATAAACACGGATGCCTTTTCGAGCGAGATGGCTTCCTGGTAGAGGCGTTCGGCCTCCTTGGCTTGCGTCCCGACAGTTTTGAAATCGGAAGCTGTCTGCGGTGTCAATCCCGTATGTCCGACGACGGCAATATCATTTTCAATCAAATGGTGAATGACATTGTATTTCGGCCCCTCCAGTTTAACGCTGTCCGCTCCGGCGTTTATTAAAAGACGGGCGTTGAACAAAGCAGTTTCGGGGTCTTTATCGGTATTCAGCGGCAGGTCACCGATAATATGCGTATTCGGCGCACCCCGGCGCACGGCGGCGATATGATACTGCATATGGTCAATCGTTACTTCGCGTGTTGAAGCAAAGCCCATTTCCACCATGCCGACCGTATCCCCCACAAGAATAGCCGGGATATTCGCCTTTTCCAGACAGTGCGCTATCGGGCAGGTGTACGCCGTCAGGATTGGAATCGGTATCACGTTCTTCATTTGTTGAAGCGATTTAGCGTCATATTTCATCGTTATCCACCGTGCCTGTGGTTTTTTTAATTATATGAAAGTTTTATCCATTGAACGGTATTCACTTCAGAAATATAGACGGAGTGGTATGCCGGTTTTTTGCAGGGTTTTTATGAAGAATACCGGCCGTTCGCCGAAGCCACACGGGCATCAGCGACAGCGCCAACAGCCGGTCAGATAACCTGATTGATAAAAATACCCATTCAGATAACAGAAAGTGGGAGGATATCAGACGGTGCGCAATCAATGAATCGCCTTATTGTCATTTTCGGTTTTATTTTCCTTGCTGTAATTATTATTCTGGCGTTCCAGATTGACGGCATGTTTCTGTTGATAGATGTCCAATACCTTGTCGGCGGTCAGCCCGGCGCAAATCATGGCCGATACCAGAAAGTGCAATATATCAATCAGTTCAACCCGAACATTCTGTATGTCGACCTTATCCTTGCTCCACCATTTCCATAGCAATTCTTCATCAAGTTCAAACAGTTCTTCTCGCATGGCCTTGGCATAATTTGCCAGCCATTCGTTGGGTAAATCATTTACCATTAATTTATTGTCGTTGACTGCCGATATAATTGACTGCGTAGTCAATTCCAGACCGGTTTTATCTTTTAGATTATTGTTGCGGAATATATAATCATTCAGTTCGGTTTGCATCTTGAAAATCTTGTCCAGCATGTGCGATTCCTCCGTCATTGTTTGAAAGGTTAACCCTCAAAATAAAAGCTGGCGACGGCAATGCATGATAATGTCACCATCGGACCAAAAAGGTACGGATACGGTTTAATTATTGAAATGTTTCGCCAGATTGTTCAATCCCCCCTCAAAAATACCGGTGATCGCTTTGACGGCGTCTCCATCCGTTGCGTTTTCGGCGGCATTGAATATTGCTTCCCATTTAACGCGGGTTTTGCCTTCGCCAGCGTCAATAACGGTTAGCGTTGCGGTATAATTCGTTACTGGAAGGGGCGATTCCAGTATTGTATAGCTGTAAGTTCTGGCACTATTGCTGTGGGAAACGAGTTCTTCGGTCAGTTTAGCGCCATTGCCCAGAGTCAACACACGCAAGGTGCCGGGTTCCGTTGCCTCTCCTTTCAATTCCGAGGCTACTACGACCGGATGCCACACATCAAGATGATTGTATCCGCCGGTCATTTTCCATACGGTGGCGGGTGCTGCATTCAAATCGACCGTCTTGCTGATTGAAAGCACGTTGAATGAAGTGGACGAATCAGACGGGTTGGATGAAAGCGCCGGTTGTGAAAAGGCGGACAGACCTGACAGTACGATCATGGCCATCCTCTTTATTATATTGAGAAAATACATATTTGTCGCTCTTCGCTGTTGATATATTTTCGGTGAGTTGAAACAGTTTGCAATACCGGCGCCTAAATCGCCCCCTTTTCTTTCAGCACCGAATGAATTGTCTCCGCAATCACTTTATACCCCGCGGCATTAGGGTGAATCGCGTCCGATTTGAGACCTTTCTTGCTCAATACTTTGGGGATCACTTTTTCAATGAAAACCACCCCCGTACTTTCCGCGATTTCGGTATAGCCTTCATAGGACGATAAAAATAGACCCGGTTTGGGTACGCCAAGCAAAACAACCTGTATATTTTTATCTTTGGCCAACCGAATCATGTTGTGAACATTGGTTTTCATATTGGCCAGGCCTTTTTTTCTACGTAAAAGATCATTGCCGCCGTGGCACAGTATCAGCAACTGCGGTCGGTGTTTTTCAAGGGCATCGGGAAGACGCCTTAAACCCTGTTCCGATACCTCGCCGGAGATACCGGAGTTAATCACTTTGTGACCGGTCAATCGCTCCAATATAGCAGGATAGCTTTCGCTTCTGCCCGCGCCGGTGCCGTAAGTAAGGCTGTCGCCGAATGCCAGAATAACGGCACCACCAGACAATCTTTCCAACGCAGGTTGACCATCGTCGCAGGCTCCGAGTAAAAGAAGAAAAATGACGCTGACAAGTGCTGATTTCACATACGATTTCACATACATAGGAGTTTAATATTACGCTCTGATGCTAATTCAAAACAGTATAACACCTATCACGCTGAATACGGAAAATCAAACCAGACGGAGCCTGCAAGGCTATCTCATTTGGGATTTGACCGCGACACCAAGCCCGATAAAAATAATGATTACCCCGATAATAAAATTCACCTTAATCGTTTCGCCCAAAAAAAGATAAGCAAGGAATATGGCCGTTATCGGATTTAACGCCACAAACAGCGTCGTATAAGCCGCAGTGCTTTTATTCAAAGCCCAGTTGAAGAGAAAAAAAGCGAGCCCTCCCGCAAACACGCCCAGATACACTGTCAGAAAAAGCTGCAATGGAGAGAGCGCGGATAAATCATGTCCGACATTGCCGGCAATAGCAAACGGAAAAAGGCAAAGGCAGCCGGACAGCATTGCTGGCGGCGTCATGCGGCTTGCCGAAACCCGTTCCAGCACGCTACGGGAATAGGTGGCATAGATGGCACCAGTCAGTGCTGTACCTAACATGATAAATTCGCCCTTAAAGTGACCGGGCTGATAATTCCCGGTCAATAATTTGTCATATAAGGCCACGCCCAGCCCGGCCAGAGTCAGTGCAGTGGATAGGATCTGCAGGGCATTCAGTTTTTTGTGGCCGCGTGCATTTTCAATTAATATCGCCCATATCGGCATGGTTGCCAATACCAATGAACCTCGTGCGGCGTTGGTATGTACAAACGACCAGGAAAACAAAAACGGGAACAGGCCGAAAAAAAGGACTCCCAGAGCAATGATTTTGAATAACAGGGCACTATCAAATCGTTCATGCCTGGCCATGAAGAAGAGCGGTGACAGGGCTAATGCCCCAAACAGATAACGCAGGAACGCGAGTTCGGCTGGTCCCATCACATTATTGACGAGATATCGAGTCGTCACGGAGGCGGTGCCAGTGAGGACATGACAGCAGAAAATTACCAGTGTGACTTTCCAGACCTGCATGATACTGTCGGGAAGTTTTGTCTGAAGTATCTGGAGTTCAGTGCCGCGTGTGTTTCCGGGGCGGTTGCTGGCAGATTATGCCGGTATCGCTGGCAGCCTCTGGGACCCGGTCTGTCACGCCCTCGGTCGATGCTGACTAATTGCCCCCGCCAGCACACATTCATGACCTTCACCCGCCGCCTCGCCACCTGGTCCCGGTATGCCGACGACGCGTTCGTCGCAAATCATAGGCACTCCGCCCGGAATCGGCAACGCCTGTGCAAGAATAACGCCGGGGAGTGAATATCAGCGCAGAGGGTTAATGTCATTTGGCTAGTTCCAGATTCATTTCCATCAATAGAATTCTTCCTGCTATTGTTAGTAGCAGACCAACTGTCGCGCCACTCCTCTGTGGAATGGCGCGAGCATAATAATTAGCTGGAGTTACAGATGGAGTTCAGGCAACGGCCTGTTGTTCCGATTCAAGGCGTGTCCGCAGTGCCTTGACCTGCTGCCGCAATTCTTCCGGCAGGCGGTTACCGAAGGTATCATAGTATTTTTCAATGTCGGGCAATTCCTGCAACCAGCCTTCCACATCTACCCGCAACAGATAAGCTTTGTCTTTATCATCCATTTCCAAACCGGTGAAATCAATACCGTCCAGTGTTGGCATTTTACCGATAGCGGTATCCACCGCCTCAACCGTACCATTGCAGCGTTCAAATACCCACTTTAATACGCGACTGTTTTCTCCGAAACCCGGCCACATAAATTTGCCAGCCTCGTTTTTGCGAAACCAGTTGACATAGAAAATCTTGGGCAGGCGGGCATTTTCCCTTTGGCCTATTTTAAACCAGTGGCTCCAGTAATCTGCCATGTTGTAGCCGCAGAACGGCAGCATCGCCATGGGATCGCGACGTAACTGACCCACTGTTCCAAAGGCAGCAGCGGTCATTTCGGACGCGATAATAGTGCCAATAAACGTGCCGTGATTCCAGTCCAGCGCCTCGGTGACCAGCGGTACGACAGAAGCGCGACGACCGCCGAACAGAATGGCACTGATAGGGACGCCTTTGGGGTCCTCCCATTCGTCTGCGATCACGGGACACTGTGCAGCGGGCGCCGTGAAACGCGCATTCGGATGTGCGGCGGGTGTTTCCGATGCCGGTGTCCAGTCATTGCCTTTCCAATCGGTCAAATGTGCTGGAGGCACGTCGGTCATTTCCTCCCACCAGACATCACCATCATTGGTCTCGGCGACATTGGTGAATACGGAATTTTCTTTCAGGGACAACATCGCATTCGCATTGGAGTGCATACTGGTACCCGGCGCCACACCAAAAAAACCGGCTTCCGGATTAATAGCATACAGTTGGCCGTCCTCATTCAACTTCATCCAGCAAATATCATCACCTATAGTTTCGACTTTCCAGCCGGGGACAGTCGGTGTCAGCATGGCCAGATTGGTCTTGCCGCAGGCACTCGGAAAGGCGCCAGCAACATATTTTACCTGGCCTTCGGGACTCGTCAGTTTCAGGATCAGCATGTGTTCGGCCAGCCAGCCTTCATCACGCGCCATCGTTGATGCGATGCGTAACGCGAAACATTTTTTGCCCAGCAAAGCGTTGCCGCCGTAACCCGAACCAAATGACCAGATTTCGCGCGTTTCAGGATAATGCACGATATAGCGATTATCAGGATTGCACGGCCAGGATACATCTTTCTGACCTGCTTCCAGCGGCGCACCAACACTGTGGATGCAGGGTACAAAATCACCATCGGCACCCAGTACGTCCAATACTTTGTGTCCAATGCGTGCCATGATATGCATATTCGCGACAACATAGGGAGAATCGGATATCTCCACGCCGATCTGAGCGATATCGGAACCGATGGGCCCCATGCTGAAGGGGATTACGTACATGGTCCGACCTTTCATGCAGCCTGAGAACAGACCGTCCAGAGTTTGGCGCATTTCCCCTGGGTCGCACCAGTTATTCGTGGGGCCGGCATCGTCCTTTTTTTCCGAACAGATGAAAGTACGGTCTTCAACCCGTGCCACATCTTCTGGAACGGAGCGAACGTAGTAACTGTTAGGGCGCTTGTTCTCATCAAGTTTTTTCGCAGTGCCGTTCTTGACAAGAAGGTCCCACATATTTTCCCATTCCTGCTTCGAACCGTCACACCAGACGATATTGTCCGGCTGACACAGCGCCGCCATTTTATCCACCCAGGTTTGCAATTTTCTGTTTTCCGTCATCATTACCTTTATACCTCGCTCTGCGAATTTAAAGTTTAAAAATCTCTTTCAAAGACAGGAGAGGAGCCTGTCACATTGTCGTATTTACATCATGGTTCAGTTGATAGATATAGTTTGATAATGCTCCGATTGTTGTTCAAGCATATCCATTGTCGAATAAAGAGCACTTTACCATAAAGTCACAAAATCTGGTAAATTTTGATGTATTAAGCACCTAATACAATAATGTCTTCGTATCATGATCAGCTATCCGAATATTGACCCCGTGGCACTTGACCTTGGATTTGCCAAAATCTACTGGTACGGCGTCAGCTATATTGTTGGCATTGTTACCGCGTGGTATCTGCTTCATCTCCGTGGTCCTCAGGCGCACTGGGGATTTAACAGGGAACAGGTGGCCGACATTGTTTTTTACGCCGTGCTCGGCATCATTATCGGCGGACGCCTGGGCTCGGTTATATTTTATAACCTGCCGTATTACATGCAGCATCCTCTGGAAATATTTTATATACAGCAGGGCGGCATGTCTTTCCATGGCGGTCTGGTGGGCGTAATCATCGCCATGTGGGTCTTTACCCGCAAAATAAGCGCACCGTTTTTTAAGGTAATGGATTTTCTTGCCCCGGTGATCCCGATAGGGTTGGGTTGCGGCCGGATCGGTAATTTCATTAACGGTGAACTCTGGGGCACCCCCGCCGGTGTTCCGTGGGCAATGATTTTTCCGTCACCGGCGGCAGGAGGCATTCCCCGACATCCATCACAACTGTATGAGGCCCTTCTTGAGGGGGTCGTTTTATTCATTATACTCTGGTGGTTTTCTGGAAAACCGAGACCGATAAGGGCAGTATCGGCGCTTTTCCTGCTTTTTTACGGCATATTCCGTTTTATCATCGAGTTTGTGCGCGTCCCTGACGCTCATATCGGTTATCTCGCTTTTGGTTGGCTGACGATGGGCCAGATACTGTCCATACCAATGATATTCCTGGGACTCTTTTTCTTGTTAATAGCTTATCGTAAGTCGGAATATTCCATAAGGGCAGGCAAAACGAAGTGAAGCAATATCTGGAACTGTTACGGCATGTCAGAGACAACGGCATCCGGAAAAAAGACCGTACGGATACCGGCGTAATCAGTACCTTCGGTTATCAAATGCGGTTTAATCTGGCAGATGGTTTTCCGCTGGTGACAACAAAAGAATGCCATCTGAAATCCATTATCTACGAATTACTCTGGTTCTTGCGGGGTGATACGAATATCCGTTATCTGCGGGAGAACGGGGTTAGAATCTGGGATGAATGGGCTGATGGAAGCGGCGATCTGGGTCCGGTATACGGCGCCCAGTGGCGTTCCTGGAAAACTGCTGACGGTGGTAGTGTAGACCAGCTCGCGCAATTGATAACAGAGATTAAAGCCAATCCGGACTCAAGGCGCCTGCTCATCAGCGCCTGGAATGTCGCCGAACTGCCACAGATGGCGCTGGCGCCGTGCCATGTCCTGTTTCAGTTCTACGCCGTAAATGGCGTCTTGTCCTGTCAGTTATATCAACGCAGCGCCGACGTCTTTTTGGGCGTGCCCTTTAATATCGCGTCCTATTCCCTGTTATTGATGATGGTTGCACAGACCAGTGGGCTTAAGGCGGGTGAGTTTATTCATACCTTTGGTGATGTGCATATCTATCTGAACCATCTGCAACAGGTGGATGAGCAATTACAGCGCCAGCCTTACCCCTTGCCTGTCATGGAGTGCAATCCCGAGGTAAAAAATATTTTTGAATTCACCTATGACGACTTCACTTTGAAAAACTATCGCCATCATCCCAAAATCCCGGCGCCGATTGCCGTGTAGAATGAGACTTTCTATCATTGCGGCAATGGACCGTCAGCGGGCGATCGGTTATCGGCAGAGATTGCCCTGGCGGCTTTCGGCGGATTTGCGGAATTTTAAGAAGATTACAATGGGCAAGCCGATTGTTATGGGGCGGCGGACGCGTGAGTCCATTGGTCGTTCGCTTCCCGAACGGGAGAATATTGTTTTAAGCCGTGACCGGGCGTATCAGGCCGAAGGATGTACGGTATTGCACAGCTTGGAGGAATTATTCAGCAGGTATCAATACCATGACGAGCTTGTTGTGATTGGCGGGGCCGGTCTGTACGCGGAGGTACTTTGGCAGGCGCAGCGTTTATATCTGACCGAGGTGGATGCAGAGGTGGCGGGGGATACCTTTTTCCCGGAATTCGACAGGAGTGCATGGCGGGAGGTATCGCGGGAGCGTTTCAGTGCGGATGAGCGGAATGAGTTTGATTACAGTTTTGTCGTCCTGGATCGGATTGACTAGCGTGGAAGAGTGATTGTCCCCATTAGTTCCGTTCTGTTATGACATTATTTTGTTTTGCGTAATTGTGACGGGATTGAAAACAGTTTTTGATCTTCCAGACGCATGGCGGTTAGTGCGCCGCCCCAGACGCAGCCGGTGTCCAGCGGGTAGACATTGTATTGTTGGAAGTTGTTTTCAATGCCCAGAGTGACGGTGGACCAATGTCCAAAGATGATCTTGTGGTTGCGAGTCTTGCGACCGGGGAAGGCGTACCAAGGGATCAGTTTTTTGGATTGCCGTCCCGGGGCGCCTTTGCCGGTAAAATCAAGTTGTCCCGTGCGGTGCAGGTAGCGCATCCGGGTCAGGCAGTTGATGATGAAGCGATGGCGGTCAGTTTCTTTCAGGTTATCCGACCAGATGTCGGGTTGATTACCAAACATCTCATACAGAAAGGACTCAAAGCGGTCGCGGTCGCCGCTGATCAGCTCTCCGGTTTCGCGCGCGAGCTCCTGAGCCTGTTCCAGCGACCAATCGGGTGGCAGACCGGCATGCAGTATGGTGAACCCCGGTTCTGGATCGTGAATTAACAGGGGACGTTGTCTTATCCATTGCAGTAATTCGTCCACATCATCGGCGTTGATGATCTCATCCAGCGTGTCTTTTGTGTGTGGCTTGCGTACTTTATTCGCAACGGAGAGAAGGTGTAAATCATGGTTTCCCAGTGTGACCAGAGCGTTGTCCCCGAGTGAGCGGATAAAACGTAGCGTCTGCAAAGAGGCCGGTCCGCGATTGACCAGATCGCCTACAAACCAGAGGCGATCATTGGTGCTATCGAAATTGATGCTGTCCAGCAGCCGGGTGAGTTCTTCCAGGCAACCCTGAATATCGCCTATCGCGTAGGTGCCCATTATTAATGGATGGTATTGGGTATGGACAGACTGAATACCGGAACAGGGGCATTGAATTCAACACCATCATCGCCGATCATGCCATAACTTCCCTGCATGCAGCCTACCGGTGTGGTTAATATTGCCGCGCTCTTGTATTTGAAACTTTCGCCGGGCTTGATGTAAGGTTGCTCACCGACGACGCCGTCTCCCCGGACTTCCTGGACATTGCAGTTGGCGTCGGTGATTAGCCAGCGGCGCTTCAGCAGGGTCGCAGGGATATGGCCTTCGTTGGTGAGTGTAATGGTATAGGCAAAGACATAATAACCTTCCCGAGGAGAGGATTGATCGCTCACGTATTCCGTTTCAGTCTTAATGTTGATGTTGTGATCGCTTTCTCCCATCATGTCGCCTTTGTGTAAATTCGGTTCAGCGGACCCCCATTATACAATATTCGTCAGATATTTTTACTGTCATTGATTTTCTGTCTGTAACTGATGGCTTCCGTCAGATGTTGCGTAAGAATGGTATCGGCCTGATCAAGATCGGCGATTGTCCGCGCCACTTTCAAAATGCGGTGTATCGCGCGAGCCGATAAACCCAGTTTGTCCGTGGCGCGCTGTAGCAGTGTTCTGTCTTTGTCGTTCAGCGCACATAATCGGTCAATGTCCTTGCTTTTGAGTGAGGCATTGGGTTTGTTATTGCGTTCAATTTGCCGATTGAAGGCGGCCAGGACGCGTCCGCGTACCGTCGCGCTGTTTTCGGCGTTGGGGTCCTGCTGTTTGTTAATCACGGCATACGGCAGGTTGGTGACCTCGATGGTCATATCAATGCGGTCAAGCAGGGGACCGGATATTCTGGATTGATAACGATATATCTGCTCTTGCGTGCATCGGCAACGACCGTTGCTGTCGCCAAAATAGCCGCAGGGGCAAGGGTTCATCGCGGCGACCAGTTGAAATCGGGCTGGATATTCTACCTGTTTCAAGGCTCGCGAGATAACAATACGTCCCGATTCAAGTGGTTCCCGCAGGACTTCCAGCACCTTTCGATCAAACTCCGGGAATTCATCCAGAAACAGGACGCCGTTATGGGCGAGTGATATTTCACCGGGTTTCGGATGACTACCACCGCCAACCAGCGCGACCGCCGATGCGGAATGATGCGGTGAACGCATTGTTCTCTGGCGCCAGTTTTTCAGGGAAAGCGTGCTGTTACTGATTGAGGTTATTGCAATGCTTTCAAGCGCCTGCTCATTGGTCATGGGAGGCATGATAGTGGGCAGACGCTCGGCCAACATGGTTTTGCCAGACCCCGGCGACCCGAGCATCAGGAGATTATGTCCGCCAGCCGCGGCGATCTCCAGGGTGCGCTTTGCATGACCGTGCCCATAAATATCCACCAGATCGAGATCATAGTGTTCAACATTCTCGGTGTGATTGTAATGATGTTCCTCCAGAGGCGGATCGCCGTGGAGATGGGCGCAGACATCAAGCAAATGCGCTGCCGGCAGGCACAGGCTGTCTTGTATCAGTGCGGCCTCGTCCGCGTTCATGACCGGCAGTATCAGACCGCGCTGTGTCTTTTTTGCGGCGATGGATGCGGACAGTGTTCCTTTAACCGGGCGCAGTTCACCCATTAAAGACAATTCACCGACGAATTCGTATTGTTTGATGGCGTTTTTGGGCAGTTGTCCCGAGGCTGTGAGTATTCCCAGCGCGATTGCCAGGTCAAAACGACCACCTTCTTTGGGTAGATCGGCTGGCGCCAGATTGATAGTGATGCGCTTTAACGGAAATTCAAATTGATTGTTCAAAATGGCGCTACGTACCCGTTCTTTGCTTTCTTTTACTGTGGTTTCTGGCAGGCCGACTATGGAAAAACCAGGTAAACCGCGTGAAAGATGCACTTCAACCGTAACCAGGGGGGCGTTAATACCGTCCTGGGCGCGTGAATAGATAGTGGCAGTGCTCATTGTGTCGTCCTTGATACTGTTATATTTGGTGGTTAGCCTGGATGTTTTATAAGGGTAGACATTGTTATTTGAATTTATCTTTCAGTTTCAAACCAACGGTAGAATGAATGTCTTTGTCAGAATATAGTTTGCCTTGTTTTATTTTATACCTGTTGCAGTTACGTTTTTCACACAAGTTTCAGACCATAGCGGCGTTTAAGTTCCTTTTCAGTGGTTGCTAATCACTTTGGCAAGAGCAACGATAGCTTGCCGAAGCGTAAGTTACACAAGCTGTGCAGGCCCCCGTTCCAGATCGAAATCGCCATGAAATATTATGGAGTTAAACAAGCTTTATTGTCTACGGTGGCATGAACAACGGGTGTTTTTTTGTGTTGATATGGCGAGCATCCTGTCAACTATGGAGTATCATCGTATGTCAGGTAATGTGAAGCCGGGAATTTTTTGCGCTTAAGATAGATGTGTCTGAGGTTGTTCGGGAAGCGGAAATCCTTTTTTTCTTAAGTGTCCCGGATACATGATCAATGTATTTTTCCGGTGGACCCCTTAGGGGTTATTTTTTTGTTCTGTGAGATGTTTTTCCAATGATGAAAGCATCTTTTCCAGCTTGTCCAATTTTGCGCGAGTACGTTGTAACAAAGCCGTTTGAATATCAAATTCTTCACGGGTAACGAGCTCCATCTTCGCTAATGTCGCAGTCAATGCTTCCCGCAGACTGTTTTTCATGTCTTGTTTTATAAACTGTCCTTCCCCGGGGAGCATTTTAAAGACTTCCGTCAGGATTTGTTCAATTTTTTGCGTAACCATTGTCCCCGTAATCATCAGCCGTGATTGTTAATCATACAGCAAATCGGTGTCGATTTTAAGACAGAGGGGTAATTGAAAGATACTGAGGCATGTTTTTTTGCCGTAATTGGGAATGCGCGACTCTGGATTTTTTATGATATAGTCCGTATAGATACGGTTTCCGATACCTATTCAGAGCAATAATGCACTATAGGCCGATATGATATTAATTGAATGATTTTATTATATAGTCAGAGACAGAGAGCAAAATTGAAGTTCGTAACCGGAGAGGGGAATAATCATGAAAATGGTCACCGCTGTTATTAAACCGTTTAAACTGGATGATGTACGTGAAGCATTATCAGCGGTTGGTATTCAGGGAATGACAGCAGTGGATGCGAAAGGTTTTGGCAGACAAAAAGGCCATACTGAGCTATATCGGGGGGCTGAATGTGCTGTTGATTTTTTGCCCAAGATTAAACTGGATATTGCCGTCGGCGATGATAAGCTTGATGAGGTTATTGAGGCGATATCCAAATCTGCCAATACGGACAAGATTGGTGATGGCAAGATCTTTGTCTGTGAATTGGAGCAGGCAGTACGTATCAGAACGGGTGAAACTGGTGCCGATGCGCTTTAAGACAGCAATTATTACCCGCTTTCCCGCATCTGGATAAGTAATTGATTTTCAAGGTTTTAGTCGGGGCTAATCAAGGTAAAAGATGGGTCGTCCATGCTGATGTGTATTTTGCCATCGTTTGTTCCGGGTTCCATCTGGTGAATGGAAGGCACCTACAGTCTGGTTTTTGGCGAGGCTGGCTGGTCGCTTAAAATAATCGGGACGGCGGGGCAGCCTATTCCCAACATACGCTTTTTCTTGTTTTTCAAATGACGTTCGCGATTATTACACCGGCTTTGATAGTTGGTGTGTTTGTCGCAAGGATGAGATTTCAGCCGAATTGTGGTTCGTGGTTGCCTGGTTTGTCCTGGTGTATGTACCGGTCTGTCACTGGGTCTGGAGTAGCCGTTGGTTAAGCGATGTGAATTTTGCTTGCGCGATTATATATATGAATGCCGGTGTCGCCGCTATTATCGGGTCCGCGGTAGCGCGGTAAATAGGGGCACAAATGCCTTCCGATGACAATCATGTCGCCGCATAATGATTGGTGATTACCTTAGTACAGGCACTGCCATATTGTGGGTCGGTTGCCCCGATTTTAACGGCGACAGTGTGTTGCCACCAGCAAACAGTAGCGCTGCAATGATCTGACTGGTAACACATATTTCGGTTGCCGCGGGGTTTCGTTCCCCCGGGTGTATTGTAAATGGATACAATATAGAAACGGATGTTTTTGGTATCGTGACGGAGGTGGTGGCTGGTTTGGCACGATTACGCTGGCATCGGGTTGTGGTTGGAGCAATCGGTGGTTTAAACGTCAGCATCCTGGCTGGAATATTGTGTTATTTTACATAATTAGTATCCAGAGAATTGATGATTCGCTGTATGTTTTTCCAGCGCATGGCGCAGGCGGTATCCCGGGGCATTGTTGGTGGCGTTTTTTGCGGCGGAATCTTTCGGTGGACAGGGACTTTAAACCTCACTTCATGATGAGAAAGGTTAACGCATTTAGCATTGCAGTACTTGGGCTAAAGATTGTATTATTTAACGCAGGTTTCGTTTTTTATTTTGTTTCGGTATGATTTGCACAAGGGAGTGCGTCTGGTATCGGAGCGCTTGCTTTAAGAATTATTCAGGAACTGTTGATTGTATGCAAAACTGTTATGATTTTTGTTGGAGAGACACACTAAATGGCTATTCTTGTCAATGAACAACTATTAAAAAAGTTCGTGCCGTTGGGCGCTTTAAATACAAATAATTTTCAAAAGCTGGCGACAAAAACCTATTTGGAGAAGGTTGCGATGGGTAAAAGTATTTTCAAGGAAGGTGATAATGACAATCAATCGGTTTATGTTGTCAGTGGTCAGGTTAATTTAGTATCCAGCGCTGGAGAACCCAGTACCATTATCGCTGGCTCCGAGACCGCCAGACACCCTATTGCCAACCAACAACCAAGGCGGTACAACGCTATTGCAACCTCTGATTCTGAAATAATACGCATTGATCGTGATTTGTTGGACATGTTATTGACTTGGGACCAGGTTTCAGGGATAGAGGTTGGTGAAATCCAGGGCGACAAGGAAAATGCCGAAGGGGATAAAGATGATAGTGTTGACTGGATGACACGCATGCTTCAATCAAAGGCATTTCTTCAGATCCCGCCCGCGAATATACAAGCTCTGTTCATGCGTGTTCAGGAAGTTCAGGTAAAAGCAGGCGATGTCATTATCAGGCAGGGTGATGACGGTGATTATTATTATATTATCAAGCATGGTCAATGTAAGGTTACCCGTCACCCGAAAGTTGGTCCGGAACAGGAGCTAGCTAGGTTGAATGATGGCGACTTCTTTGGTGAAGAGGCATTGCTTTCAGAAGCAAAGCGCAACGCGAATATTACCATGCTTACCGATGGTTCTCTGATGCGTCTGTCAAAAGCAGACTTTAATGAATTATTGAGAGAGCCTATGCTTAATTGGGTCACGAATGAAGAGGCCGATGCTCTGGTGAGAAATGAAGGCGCTGTCTGGATTGATGTCAGGCTGGAAAGTGAATATAGAAACTCAAATATTGAAGGCAGTATCAATATTCCCTTGTTTACGCTACGGTTGAAAGCGGCGGAGCTTGATCCCTCTAAACAATACATTCTTTATTGTAACAGCGGTCGTCAGAGTTCCGCTTGTGCCTATTTGTTGAGTGAGCGCGGTTTAAAGGTATATTGCCTGAAGGGTGGTTTTGTGGAGAGATCGAGTTGACGATGGTTTTTGCACAGCACGGTGGCTATTGAACTTGATCTGGATGCCACGCTTGAAAATTATGCTGTGTTTGGCAATCCGATAAAACACAGCAAGTCTCCCCATATACATACATTATTTGCCGAACAGACGGGTATTGACCTCGCTTATCAGTCCATTGAAGTTCCGAAAGACGGTCTTGACCAATATATCAGGGCATTTTTTTCTCATTCGGGTAAAGGCCTGAATATCACGGTACCCTTCAAGGAACAGGCGTGGCGGATTTGTTCGGTGTTAACGCCGCGTGCCAGCAAGGCCGCTTCCGTGAACACGCTCTGGTCCCGTGAAGATGATATTTGCGGTGATACGACCGACGGCGCTGGTTTGGTTAATGATTTGATATTCAATAACGGCGTTGAGATTGGGCAACGTGCGATTTTAATTCTCGGCGCGGGCGGGGCTGCCCGGGCTGTCCTTGAACCTTTGTGCGGGGAACGGCCGGGGTCTATTACTATTGCAAACAGAACCGTAGCACGCGCAGAAACGCTGGCGGAGACCTTTTCCGACATAATAAAGGTGGAAGGGTGTGCTTATACCGAACTTGTAAACAAGCAATTTGATCTGATCATCAACGCAACCTCCCTGAGCCTGACCGGGGAGCTCCCGTCGTTACCCGATTCGATCCTTGACAGCGGCGGCTGTTGTTACGATCTCGTGTATGCTGATAAACCTACAGTTTTTATGCAATGGGGCAAAGCGCAAGGCGCCATACAGGTATTGGATGGTCTGGGCATGCTGGTTGAACAAGCCGCAGAGAGTTTTTTTATCTGGCATGGCGTCAGACCGGATACGGCGCCGGTGCTGAAAGCGTTGCGAAGCTGATTACAATCCGCGAATATTATCCATCAAATCAGGAAGCCAGGTAACCAGAGCGGGGATCATTATCAATGCGATTAGTGTCAGGATCTGCAGGATTACAAAAGGAATAACCCCCCGGTAAATATCCTGTATCCTGATCCCGGGTGGTGCCACTGCCTTCAGATAGAACAGGGAAAAGCCAAATGGCGGTGTCAGAAAAGATGTTTGCAAGTTGATCGCAATCAGCACCGCAAACCAGAGTAGATCGATATTAAATTGATTAGCTATCGGCGTCAGTATCGGGACGACGATGAAACAAATCTGCAAAAAATCCAGAAAAAATCCGAGAATAAAGATCAATAGCATACTCACAAAGAGAAAGCCTGTGACGCCTCCCGGTACATTTTTCATGCTCTCAAGTACCAATCGGTCTCCTCCCATGCCTGTAAACATCAGACCGAAGGCGGTTGCGCCAATTAATATCATAAAGACCATGCTGGTTAATCGGGTCGTCTGCCGCATTGATTTGCACAGATTGTTGAGGTTCAATTTTCTGTGCGACACGGCGAGCAGCATGGCGCCCAAGGCTCCGATGGCGGCCGATTCTGTCGGGGAGGCGATGCCAAAGAAAATAGAGCCCAGTACGGCCAGGATTAAACATAATGGCGGCAGCAGCGTGAGTAATACGCTTTTAACCGTTACATCATTGTGTTGATGATTGTTTAAGGCTGGCGCGGTCTCGGGGTGGAAGTTGGCAGAGAGGATTACGTAAAGGATAAACATCAATACTAGTATCATCCCCGGTACAAGGGTCGCCATAAACAGCCGGCCTACCGGCACTCCCATAACATCGCCCAGAAGTATCAGGATAATGCTGGGCGGGACAATCTGCCCAAGCGTGCCGGAAGCGGCGATAGTCCCGGTTGCCAGCCTGGGCGAATAATGATGTTTCAACATAACGGGCAGAGCGATAATCCCCATAGTCACAACTGTCGCACCGACCACTCCGGTGGTTGCCGCCAGCATCGCGCCGACAATAATGATTGCGATAGCGAGGCCACCGTCCAGTTTGCCACATAATTTTCCCATGGTTTCCAACATATCCGCCGCTAGACCGGATTTGTCCAGTATCAACCCCATAAAGATGAAAAGCGGTACGGCGAGCAAGGTGAAATTGGTCATAATGCCCCATATTCGCAAAGGCAATAATGTAAAAAAATCAAGGCCGAGGAAGATACCACCGAAGATCAGCGCCACGGCACCGAGCGTGAATGCTACCGGGTAACCTGATAACAACAGTACCATCAGGGTGACAAACATGATGATGAGTTCGATAGTCACAGGTCTTTCTCAAAGATCAGGCTTGTCAATTTTTTCAGGGTTTCAGCAATTCCCTGCAACATCAGGAGAGCAAAACCGATGGGGATCATGAGTTTTATTAACCATCTTGCTGGCAGACCACCAGGGTCGGGTGAAATTTCATTATGGACGAATGCCTGTGACACAAATGGCCAGGTGCTGATAATCACTAAGAGACAGAAGGGCAAAAGGAGGCACACGGAACCGATCACATCAATCCAGGCGCGTAATCTATCCGTCATAAACCGGCTTCGATACAAAATATCAAGCCTGACATGTTCATCGTGTTTCAGCGTGTAAGCTGCTCCAAGCAGGAATATTACGGAAAATAAATGCCATTCAAATTCCTGCAGGCCGATGGAACCGCGCCCGAATAGATAACGCATGAATACGTCATACACAATGGTTAGTAACAGCAGGATGATGAGCCAGGAGACGAATCTACCGCTATACTCAATAAGCCTGTCGATCTTTTCCAGCAAGCGGTACAATAATAATTTCAACATGGATTGTTATTGTTTTTTGCGATATAAAAGCTATTATATCCCAATTGGCTTTTGAGGGTTCAGAGGCGTATACGGGCATTTGCCGTTCCGTATCTCCCTATAATTCAATGGGTTTTATACACATTTTATTTTATTGCTGAGGAATACGTTGCAATACAGCATATCAAAGTAGTCTCAAAGTCAAGAATTATTTAATAAGTGGTTGATTATAAAGCAAAGAATATTTTTATGCCTAAAAGTGGACAGCGTGAATAATTGTTATTGCATTCAATGCGATAATGATTTCAAGCCACGTCGCGCACAGATTTATCCACAGTTTTATACTTTGCCTGTCTTCTGTTTCCAGTAGTTGGCCATATTAGTAAATTGTGCGATTGACAGGTTTTCCGCGCGTGCTTTCGGGGCAATATCCAGTTTGCTCAACTCCGCTTCCGAAAGGATATTACGCAGCGCATTTTTTATAGTTTTACGTCTTTGTGAGAAAGCCGTTCTCACAATCAGCGCCAGACTTTCATCATTAAGTAAAGCGGGCTTTCGCTCTTTTCCGGGTATTAATCTAACGATTGCCGAATCAACCCTGGGGGTTGGTGTAAACGCCTCGGGTTTGACGATAAACATCTTTTCAACATCGCAGTAATACTGTGTCATCACGGACAGACGTCCGTACTGCCGGGTCCCGGTATTGGCACAGAGCCTTTCCACGACTTCATTTTGTAACATGAGGAACATATCGCGGATATATTCCGAGTAGGCAAGCAGATGAAATAAAAGTGGTGTGCTGATGTTATAGGGCAAATTGCCGATGATGCGCAAATCAGTGCACTGCAACGTTGAAAAGTCAAACTGCAGGGCATCGCTGGAGTGAATCGTGCAATGAGCGGCGGTTCCCCACTTCGTCGTCAATATTTTCACCAGATCCTTGTCGACCTCAATAATATCCAGGCGTTTCACTGCCTCAATGACAAGTGCCGTCAGTGCGCCCTGACCCGGGCCTATCTCAACAATATGATCTTCTTTTTGCGGATTGATAGCGGCGACGATGCGGCCAATGACCTCCGTGTCACGCAAAAAGTTTTGCCCGAATCTTTTCCTGGGACGATGTTTCAATGGAGGTATCCTGCTATCCGTTATATTGACAAGTGATCATGGATATACAGTATACCCCGTTCCCTACGTTCCAGGGGCGGCTGAATGCGGCTTCAGTTACAGGGCGCTATTTTGTCCGGGAGGTCTGTCCGGTGTTCCCGCGTACCTCGCTGCGCTTTTGGTGTAAGGCCATTTTTTCGGCGGTTTCAATAGCGAATATCAGGCTGTCGCATTTTGCCTTGTCGCTACCGGCTATGTCTAGTGCTGTGCCGTGGTCAACGGACGTCCTGATAAGGGGCAAACCCAGTGTGATGTTAACGCTTTTGCCGAAGCCGAGAGTTTTAAGTACCGGCAGGCCCTGATCATGGTACATGCAGACATAGACATCGGTTTGCTGTCGCCGTTTGAGACTGAAGGCGGTGTCAGCGGGTAAAGGGCCGTCAATATGATGCCCTTCCCCGATCAGCCTTTTTATGACTGGCTGGATGATGCGCCGCTCCTCGTCGCCAAGATAGCCTTGTTCACCGGCATGGGGGTTTAAACCGCAAACGGCGATCTTCGGTTTTTCAAGCCCGAATCGTCGCGGCATCTCATTGATTAAAGTCCGCAATACCTTCTCGATTTTTCCGGGTGTGATCGCGTCGGCGACATCCCGAAGCGGCAGGTGTGTGGTTACAAGCGCGACGGATAAATCCGCGCAGCGCAGCAACATGACAGGGGAAAAATTACCGCAATAACGTGCGATGTATTCCGTATGACCGCTGAAATTTATTCCGGCATCATTGATTAGCGCTTTCTGTATCGGAGCGGAGACCATGGCGTCAAAATGTCGCCTGAGACAGTTTTCCGACGCCATATCCAGCATTTTCAGCAAATAGTCCGCGTTGGCCTTGTCTGGTACCCCCGGTTTGACCGGTTTATTTAAAGGTAACGGCAGAATTTTCAGGGGGTCTGATTCGGCAGGGAGTGTTTGTGCGGCATTGGATACGGTGTTCAGCCTGAGCGGGACGGATAATTTTTTCGCGCGTTCGGCAAGCAGTGTCGGGTCGGCAATGACGGTAATATCAAAATTGTGTCTGATTTGGGAGAGTTTAATTAATAAGTCCGGACCAATACCGGCGGGCTCCCCAGAGGTGATGACGATTTTGGGTTTGTCAGGTTTCATCCAGACGATATTCGACGTAAGCCTCGTTACGCAGTCGGCGCGTCCAGCTTTGCGTAATATCTTCAAGTTTCTTCTGATAGATGGCGTTTCTTGCCTTGTTGCGGCTGATCGTTTCGGTATTGTCATGTTGGCGTCGATCGAGCACCTGTAAAATGTGCCAGCCGAAATCGCTCTGGAAAGGCGTACTGATTTCACCAATCTTCGTATTATCCAACACATCCTGGAATTGGTAGGTAAAATCTCCCGGTGAACGCCATCCCAGATCCCCGCCGCGCATTGCGCTGATCGCATCATCGGAGTGGCCTTTGGCGAGTTGGGAAAAATCATCGCCATTCTCAATTCGGGTTCTGAGTTGCATCAACTTTTCCCGTGCCACCTCCGCTGTCGTTAATTCATCGGTTTTTATCAGGATATGCCTTGCGTGGGTTTGTTCAACGATATTCCTGTGTTGTTCATCATCTTTAACATCGGTCATTTTAATAATATGAAATCCGCTGGGGCTCTCTATTACCTGGCTGATGGCACCTTTTTTCATGTCAAGAACATAGTCCGCAAAGATTGTCGGTATATCTTCTATTTTACGCCAGCCGATATCTCCACCGTTTTCTGCATCAGCGCTGTCCGATATTTCCATTGCTGTTTTGGCAAAGTCGGTACCGGCCAGCAGTTTTCCCCGGGTTCGTGCGGCCACTTCCCGAATCCGCTCAACGTTTTCTTCAGTCGCCGTCGCGGGGAGCGATAACAGGATATGCGACAGACGGACTTCCGTTTGGGTACTGCTCTGTAGTTCCTGACTGGCGAGAAAGTCATCAATTTCGCGTTCGCTGACGATAATACGGTTTTCAACCTGTCTTTTGCGAAGCTGGGTCAGCACGATTTCATCGCGTATATTTTCACGAAACTGTTCATAGCTATAACCTTCAAGCTCAAGTATTTCGCGAAATTGTGCAAGCGATACTGCATTGTTTTCAGCAATAGTGTTAATGGTCTGATTCAGCGTTTCATCGTTAATACTAATCCCCGCCCTTGCCGCTAGTTGTAGTTGTATGCGGTTTTGAATGAGCCCTTCCAGAACCTGTTGCGCCAAGATGGGCATGGGTGGCGATGCGATGCCTTCCTGTTGCATTTTTTCACGCACGGTTTCCAGTTTTGTTTCCAGTTCGCTCAGCATGATGACATCATGGTTGACCACAGCGACAATGCGATCCAGCGGGACATAGGCCCAGACAAGCGGATGGACAAACAGAAGGCCAAGAAGCAACAGACCGTAACGTTGGCTGAAAGAATTAAAATTCACTTTGATAACCCGGGATTTGCTGTTTTATAAGGGTCCCCGCTTTCTTCCCCAAACCGGCCAGTTCTTTCAATTCCAGATCTACGAAAATACCATTTTCAAACTTATTGTTGCTGGATAAAAAGCGTCTTCCCGCTATCCTTAAGCCCCAACAACAACCATTATATAGAACCCCTCCGAACATCTCCAATGCACTGGATCTGGATATGGAATAGTTCCAGCGGCCAACGATGCTCCAGTTATTCTTCAAAGGCCAGGAAAACGAGAAATCGCTTTGTTCGCTATTGGGTCTGAAGTAGTAAGCAAGGTTTACAATCCTGTTTGACACTGATTTATAGGTTGCCCGTGCCTGAAATTTTTGTATTTGGTTTTTACTGGTATTTGGATCGAATTCAAAGTTGCTGTGCAGGTACCATCTGTCGATATTGCTGCTCAGTGTTGCGAAGACTGTGGAAAAAGTTTCATCGGCACCAACGCCGTTTTGCAGGGTGACTTTTCGGTCACTGAAATACATTGTTTGGCCCACCCTGAAAGTCCCCAGATTTTTGCCGGTTTTTCTGTTCACGAAACGTGACGTCAGTGCAAATGTCAGTTGATTGGCATCGCCGAGGCGGTCGGCGCCGGTAAACCGGTTTTCCCGAAATAAGGAGCTGTATGAAGAGGTATAGGAAGAGCCGGTATCAAATACAGGTATGTCATCCTGATTCCGGTAAGGAATATAAAGATAATATAACCTGGGTTCCAGAGTATGTAAAAAATCTGTATTGAAGAAATTCATCTCTTTTTCCAAAAAGATGCCGCTGTCCAGGCTCAGTATGGGCAATGTGCGATTAATGCTGCGTTCATATTGTGTCGTATCCTGGAGGATATATTGCGTATAGTCCAATCTGAGCAGGGGGGTGAAAAAAAACGCCCTTGTGTTTATGGGATAACTAATGTAGGGCTTGAGATGAAGCCGCATGCCATTCAGGTTATTGCGGATGGCGGGGTCTTCACCACGATAAAAATACACGGCTTCACTGCCCAGACCATAATTGATATGTTTGTTTTCCCTTTTCGAATCATAATTAAACAATATCTGGGGGAGTTGCCTGTAGGGACGCGATGTGGTGCTGATGTTTTGATCCACGATTTGATAGTTTTGCACGTTGACAGCCGTATTCCAGCGATCTCCGGAATATCGGATATCGGCGCGTTGCGACACAAATCGGGTACTGGCCACACTTAACTGACCACCAAAGTCCTCAAGGTAAAATCTGTCTGATACGTGATTATAATTTACATGAATATTGCCCGACTTCAGAAACCGTTGATTCAACCGCACATTTAACGCCGCCCTGTGGCGACCATCGCGACTGTTATCTTCGGGGAAATACTCCGCGCTGATGTTCCCATTGCCGGATTTATTGATATAGCGGTATTCAGCGGCGACTGAAGCTAATGTAATGCCCGGTGCCAGTTCAGCAGCACCGCCGCGAGTTAAAAATCTGGGTGTGAGAGTTGCATCCATATCAGGACGAATATTCCAGTAATAAGGTGTGTGCACTTCGTATCCATACCGATTGGTTTTTCCGTAAGTCGGGGTAAGCAATCCGGTTTTACGTTCTTTGCCCAGCGGGAACGATATATAGGGTGTATAGAAGACAGGGATATTATATATTTTCAGCACGGCGTGTTTTGCAGTGCCCTGATCATTTTCATAATCCAGTGTCAAATCAGTGGCCGTCAATTTCCAGAATTCATCATTCAGATCACAGATAGTATGTTCCAATTTTTGCAGGTAGGTACGCTTCCCAAGCTGCATTTCCATTTCTTCAGCCGTTCCGCGTCCCCGGCTTTCAATTAAGACATATCGGGCGTTTTTAAATTCCCCCGTATCATTATCGAACGTTAAAAATGCCTCATCGCTATTAAGGTAAATATCATGGTCCCAGTAATTGACATCGCCGCCAAGATCAGCCGTATGGTTTTTTTGATCATACTCAATGACATCCGCTTTGACTTGTTGTTCATTGCGAGTAATTTCTGCGCTACCGGTCAGTACGGAGACTCCCTCCTCGACTATGTCGCCTGTATCAGCTTTGAGAAATACCTCATCAATGTCCAGATAGGCATCAACGACGGGGCGTTTAGCGACTGGAAGGGGTTGCGGGCAAAACCGGGAAGTATACCCGTCTTCATACTGTGTTTCATCCTGGGCGATGACTGTGCCCGTCGTGAGGAACAAGCCGATGTACAACACGGTCAAACGCCGTTTTAAAAATCTCATCGTTACCCGGATTTGTGTTTGATTACTAAAAGCCGCATACAATAACATTTATATATTTAAATTTTTGTGCAATATAGTGCTCAATAGTTTGTTTTTGACGGTTTTTGCGCCGTACTGATCTATCCAATATCTTGATGTACTCATTTATGAGAATACTTTTTATCGCCGCTGTCTCGTTACTAATTGTCATTATATTATTTTGGACGCGTCCTGACACACATTTCGAACTGCAGGCGATCTCACCGCCGCGAGTCAATATCGTCGCAGTTGAACAGCGGGATATTCAACCAATCTACAGGGTAACGGGCAAATTGCAGCCGTCAAGGAAAGCCGGTCTGCATTTTCAGGTTTCCGGCCAGATCAATGAACGGCGGGTAGAGGCAGGTCAGTACGTTGAAAAAGACAGTGCGCTTTTAAGCGTGGAAGACGATGATTTTATCAATGCGGTAGACGAGGCTGAGGCCCTGCTTGAAACCGAGCGGGATGCGATTCGGCATGATTTGAAGCTACTTGCGTTGATAACCCAGGATAACGCCTTGCAGGAAAAAGAGGTGGAACGATTGGCGAAACTTGATCGGGAATCACTGGCCTCGCGATCAAATTACGATCAGACCCTGCAGAAATTATATCGTCAGCAGGCAGAAGCAATACGTCTTGAACGCAATATTGATGCAGCCCGTTCTCGGCTGCTGATTCAGCGTATCCGCCTGGAGCAGGCGCAGCGTAATTTACGGCGAACGACACTGCGGGCACCCTTTGACGGCAGAGTGAACACAGTCAATGCGGAGGTTGGCGACTATGTTTCTCCGGGGCAAGTGGCGCTTGAGATCGTACAAACAGACAGTCTGGATTTAAGTCTGGAAGTGACCGGCGCGGTTGCTGCCGAACTGTCGTTGGGACAGAAGGTAATGATAGAGACGCCGCGGGAACAGCGTGAAGGGACCATCATCGCGCTTACCGTTGATTCACATCCCGAAACGAATACCCATGCGCTCAGAATCAGGCTGCCGTCTAATGATTTATTCGCCGGGCGATTGGCCGTCTCCAGACTCCCGGGACGCCTGTATGACAATGCAAGCGTGGTGCCGATAGGTGCCGTTCTGTACGAGGAAGGAACTCCTTTTGTCTTTGTTCACGAGAATGAACGTGTTTTTAAAAAACCGATCACGGTGGTGGAGAGATACAATGATTTAAATATCATTGAGGGCATTGAAGTCGATACCAAAATCGTTAGCCGCGATGTTGCCGGGCTGACTGACGGGCAGGTGGTTGTTGCACAGTAACCTGACTATTTCATTATGTCATTTATTCGTTTCTCTATCCAAAACCCCTTACTGGTTAATCTCAGTCTGATTGTCGTATTGGTGATTGGTATTCTGGCCTGGCGGAATCTGCCGCAGGAAATCTTTCCGGTGGTTGATCTGGATATGCTGAGTATTGCCACCGAGTTTGAGGGTGCCTCACCGTTGGAAGTTGAACAGCAGATTACAATCCCGATTGAAGAAGAGTTTGAAGACAATCGGGATATTGATTCCATCACGTCAAGCAGCAAGGAGCAGGGGTCCCATATCTTTATCAAATTAAAGCCGGGGACAAATGTTGATGATGCTATCCGCGACGCGCAGACGGTATTGGATCGAGTCAATGATCTTCCAGACATTGCCGAAGAACCGGAATTGAGCCGTATACGAACGCGCTTTCCTGTCATTACGCTGACATTGTACGGGGATTTATCCAGAGCTGAACTTTATAAATACGCGGAGGAGGCACAGCGGCGGATGCAACAGGCAGAAGGCGTCGCCAGCGTCGGTATGGCGGGTGACCGCGACTGGGAAGTCTGGGTGGAGGTTGACCCGCATGTTCTGGCAGCCTTGCGTATCCCGTTGCGACAGATCGAAGCGGCACTGAGGAATAATCTCATCGATCAACCTGGTGGATCGATTGAATCCGGCGAAGGGGATATCCGTCTGCGAGGCAAGGGTGTGACCCCGGAACCGGAGGAGATTGCACAGATTGTATTGCGCACCAACAGCAGCGGCGGCGAGTTGAAGGTGGGCGATGTCGCCAAGGTCATGCGTCGTTTTGAAGAACCCGAAACCTATGCCCGTTTTGACGGCAAGCCGTCAGTTAACCTGACCGTTACCAAGACTGCGGACGCCTCAACAATACGGATATCGGAGGAAATCAGGGCGCTGGCAAAGCAACTTCAAAAAGAATTTCCGTCCGGTGTTAATGTCGGTTATCACACCGATATGTCGGTCTATGTCGAAACGCGTCTGAACCTGGTGAAGTCTTCCGGACTGATCGGGTTGACCCTGGTATTGTGTTCTCTGTATCTGTTGCTGAATTTTCGCCTCGCCGCTATTACCGCTTTTGGCATCCCGGTTTCATTTCTGTTTGCGACCATTTTGCTGTTTTATTTTGATTACACCATTAATATGGTCTCCCTGTTCGCGTTTCTGATCGTATTGGGCATGATTGTTGATGATGCCATTATTGTCACCGAAAATATCTACCGCCGGATTGAAGGTGGCATGGAACCTTTTCAGGCGTCCCTGGTAGGGACGCGGGAGGTATTCTGGCCGGTGCTTGTCTCCACGCTTACGACCATCGCCGCTTTTTTACCGATATTTGCCATTGGCGGCATACTGGGCGAGTTTATCAAAGTGATCCCGGTTGTCGTTTGCTGTGCCCTGCTGGGATCATTAATAGAGGCGTTCGCGGTTTTGCCTTCCCATGCCAGGTATTTTTTGAAACCGCAACGTGGCAGGGCGTACATCAACTGGCGGAGACTATTGGATAGATACGGCTGCCTGTTGCGCTGGTCGGTGCTGAATCGCTATTTCGTCGCGGCGGCAAGCGCCTGCGTTTTGGCGGTCACGCTGATTTATGCCAGTCTGCATATGTCGTTTCAATTATTCGGTGATGTGGAAGTCGGACAATTCTTCCTGAATATTGAGACACCCAATACCTATAGTCTTGAAGACAGCCTTGAATTGGCGGAACGACTGGAGGTGCGTTTGAACGAGATATTGTCGGAAGATGAATTGCTGACGTTACTGACGAATGTCGGCGTCAGCATTATTGATTTTAACCGTAACAAGACTGGCAGCAATATTATCCAGTTTGTCGTAGATCTGCATAAACCGGTTGCCACCGGTTTTATCGAAAAGTGGGTGACGCCGCTGGTGAGTCTTGATTTTGAGAGCGATGGCAGACGGCAGCGTGATACGGATCAGATTATCAATGAAATCAGAAGGGAATTTTCGCAGATACAAGGCATTGATCGGTTCAGTATCCTGAAACCGAACGCCGGGCCGGCTGGCGACGATATTGAGATTGGTATTGTCAGTTCAAATTTGGAGATATTAAAAGAAAAGGCAGCGGAGATCAGTGCCCATATGGTGCGTATGCAGGGCGTCAACGATGTTGTGCATGATCAGGAACCCGGAAAACTCGAATACAAATATCAGCTTAACGCGCTCGGCAAACGTCTGGGTCTGAATCAAAATGAACTGGCCAGGGCGGTACGCAGTGGCTATCTGGGTAATGAAGTTGCCCATGTCACCTGGAATGAAAAACGCCTGCCGGTCAAGGTGATCTATCCTGAAGCGATGCGGCGGCAGTCGGCCAGTTTGCAGGCACTGCCGATTGTGCTTGAATCAGGGCACACGGTTTATCTCAGCGATGTGGCCGATATCAGCGTCGGGCGAGGCCTAAACCAGATACGGCGGCGCGATGCGCGGCGCATGGCCAAGATTACAGCAGATGTTGATTCGTCCATCACCACTCCCGGCAAAGTAACCAAAGAAATTAATACCATCTTCGGAAAGGCTGAAGATAGCGATTATTCATTAATGTTTCTAGGCGAGAAAAAGCGGGCGGAAGAATCGTTTGATGGCATCGGTCAGGCATTAATCATTGCCTTGGCAGTGGTTTTCTTTATGCTGACCGCTTTATTCAAATCATTGCTTGACCCTATAGTCGTGATGGTGACTATCCCCTTCGGTCTTATCGGCGTTGTGATTGGGCATGCCCTGTTTGATTATAATATTCAATTTCTCTCGGTGGTAGGCACTCTGGCCCTGTCGGGTATCATCGTCAATGACTCACTAATCATGGTTGATTTTATCAAGCGTCGGCGCAATGAAGGGCGGGATCGTATGACCGCTGTGATTGAAGCCGGAAAAGTCCGTGTTCGACCGATTCTGTTGACCACTGTTACCACCTTTCTCGGTGTTTCACCGCTGATCTTTTTTGCTACAGGGCAGACTGCATTTCTGTCACCGATGGCCATCAGTCTGGGTTTCGGACTGGTCTTTGCTACAGCCCTGATTTTGTTGACCCTGCCCTGCTTTTATCTGATCGCTGACGACATTCGAGGCCGCTTCATAAAACAACGATCAACAGCCTGAAAAGATCCTCGGTCTTACTCATTGACCCGTGTAAAAACACGTCATTTTCTGCCAAACCGGGGCTGTAAGCCAGATCACAGGTATATCGGTATCTCTTCGGTTTTTCTTGAGATAATATTATATTTGTATTCGGTCATGGTCCCCATCCGCAAAGATTCGGTACTCAGCTTTTCTTCCCCGGGGCCGCGGGGCGCGTATAGTAGTCGAACAGGGGGGCCAGCGCGTTCATGAACAATACCGGAAAGGCGATGCTGTCGGGATAGTTGCCCCAGGTGCGAATCAGGTAAATCAAAAAGCCAATCCCTGCCCCGTACAGTATTTTTCCCGATGGGGTCGCGGGTGAGCTTGACGGATCGGTCGCGATAAAAAACGCGCAGAATATTACTCCCGTGCCGAACAGGTGATGGACGGGGGAAAAATACGAATCGGGGTTGATAACGTAAAAGCAAAGGCTCGTGATTGAAAAACTGCTCAATACAGCCGCTGGAGTTTGCCAGCGGATGATTTTATGCATCATTAGCCAGACGCCGCCTGTCAGCCAGGCGATTGCAATCCACTCCCGACCCATACTTCCGGGCAATCCGTATACGGGGTCGGACGTACCGGTACCGTCCGCCCCAGCCTGGAAAACCGTTTCCTCTGGAAAACACAATAATACGAAAACACAAGCCGCCATGGCCGGGTTAAACGGATTTCGGCCTATACCCCCATAAAGGTGTTTGGCGACGATGATGGCAAAGGCAATCCCGACTAATGTGACCCACCAGACGGTATAAGGGGATAATACCAGTGAGAAAAGGATAGCGGTTACTACTGCCGAACCGTCTTTGAGTGTGCGGGCGATATCCTGTCGGCGCAGTTTCAGGATCAGCGCTTCAAAGAGCAATGCGAATACAACAGCCAGCGTGCAGTTCACGATAACCCCGATGCCGAAATAACAGGCGCTCAGCAATGTCCCCGGGACCAATGCGTATACCACACGTCGCATGATGCTACCGACCGTTATCGGAGCGTGGATATACGGTGCGGGGCTCATGCGGGTTCGTTCATGGACGCTACCATACTGATGCAATCGGTCGGGCAGGGTGAGACACAGCGCCAGCAGCCGGTGCAATGCTCGTTTATCACACTGTGCATCTGTTTGGGAGCGCCGATAATCGCATCAACCGGACAGGCCGGGATGCACTTTGTGCAACCGATGCAATGCTGTTCATCAATCAGAGCGATTTTTGGAATTTTGTACTTTTCGGATTTTTTGTAGAGCGGTTTCACTGCCACGCCAAGCAACGATGACAAGGCTTCAACCGTTTCTGTTCCGCCGGGCAGACAACGATTGATATCCGCGTTACGGTTCAACAGCGCCTCGGCATAGGGACGGCAACTGTCAAAACCACAATCGCCGCATTGTGTCTGGGGCAGTAACTTCTCAATGGCTTCAATATCCGTTTGTGCATCCTGACGCCCTCGTTTCAGTAAGGCAGTCAGGATACAGACACAAACTACCGCCACAATGATAATGATGATTTCCATTTTTTACGGTGTCGGCAGACCCATCAGACTCATTGAAATGATCCCCAGTGTGATCAGAAAAATGGGCCGCCCCCGAAAAGGTTCGGGCACATCCCGATGATCGACTCGTTCACGCAGGCAGATCAAGACCAGTAACAACAGCAGAAAACCCGCCCCGGCAAAAAAGATTCTGAGCAAGGCGCTTGTGAAGGTGTTGCCATCCTCTGGAAGCGCCGTGACGAGCAAGGTCGAATTCATCAGCAGGACAGGTGCAAGAATAGCGGTATGACGGTGTAATGCGGGGAATAGCGGGGGCATAATGCGAGCAAAAAAAAGCGCTGTCAGAATGATGATTGAGATATACAGCAACCAGTCAAAGGCAGGTAATTGCAGGGTTGTAATGATAAAGTGTTCGGCGATATAAACGGCGGGCAGGCACAATGCCAGATACCAGACAGTGCTTAAACCGATCAGCCACGCCACCTCCATATGGCGGCTTGTGATGGTTTTCAGATCAGGTCCGAGATGACAGGTCAGCACCACATTGTTGACCAGAGCGACACCGAGCAGCAATGCGAAAAAATCATTCACCCATTCATTCGCCCCGTTGAGTCGTAAGGCATTATTTTATTCTCATGCCGGGTTCTGCGCCGGAATCCGGGCTGAGAATAAATAGCTCCTTGCCGTTGCCGGCCGCCAGCACCATGCCTTCCGATACGCCAAAGCGCATCTTGCGTGCCGCCAGATTGGCAACCATGACGGTTAGTCTCCCTTCAAGTTCTTCCGGTGCGTAGGCCGATTTGATACCGGCAAAAACATTTCGTTTTTCCATGCCCAGGTCCAGTGTGAGTTGTAATAATTTATCTGCGCCCTCAACATGACATGCCTTGATGATCCTGGCTACCCGCAGGTCAATTTTCATAAAATCGTCAATCGTAATGTTATCGGCGACAGGTTCGTCCCGAGACGCGGCCACCGTCGGTTTGGCTTCGCTTAAATCATCTTTGGAATTTTCAATCATGGTTTCAATTTTCTCTTTTTTAATGCGAACCAGCAATGGTTCAAATGAGCGGATGGTATGGTTGGTCAGCGCATACTGACTGTCCCTCCACTGTAAGGGTTCAATATTGAGAAAGGCTTCCGTTTTGCCTGCCATTTCGGGGAGCACCGGTTTCAGATAGATCATGAGAAGACGGAAACAATTAATCCCCATTGTGCAGACAGCCTGCAGCTCATCGTCACGATCGGCTTCTCTCGCGATGGCCCAGGGAGCCTTTTTATCAATATACTGATTGGTCCTGTCCGCCAGCGCCATTATCTCACGCATTGCCTTTGAATATTCACGTCCGTCATAGGCCGCGGTGATACTGCCGCTGGCGTCTGCTATCGTATTAAACAGGATTTCATCATGAATGGTGGCGCCTAGTTTGCCGTTGAAACGCTTTTTAATAAAACCGGCACAACGACTGGCGATATTAACGACTTTGCCGATCAGGTCGGCGTTGGCTCGATATAAAAAGTCCTCCAGATTAAGATCAATATCATTCACCCCGGCATCAAGCCGTGCGGCAAAATAATAGCGGAGATATTCGGGGGATAAATGATCCAGATAGGTCTTTGCGGTTAAAAAGGTACCGCGTGATTTCGACATTTTTTGTCCATTGACCGTCAGAAAACCATGCGCAAAAACGGCGGAGGGTTTTCTGAAGCCACTACCCTGCAGCATTGCCGGCCAGAACAGGGTATGGAAATAGATAATATCCTTGCCAATAAAATGCACCATCTCGGTATTGCCGCCGGGTTTGGTCCAGGTGTCAAAGTCCAGCCCGTTTTTGTCGCACAGATTCTTAAAACTCGCCAGATAACCCACCGGGGCATCCAGCCAGACATAAAAGTATTTCCCCGGGGCATTCGGAATTTCAAAACCGAAATACGGTGCGTCGCGCGAAATATCCCATTCCTTCAGACCCGCTTCAAACCACTCATCCAGTTTATGTACGACTTCCTTTTGTAAATGTCCCGCATGGACCCATTCGTGTAAAAACCGGTCGAAATCAGTCAGCTTGAAAAAGTAATGTTCGGACTCCTTTTCAACAGGCGTGGTCCCGGAAACGACGGAAACCGGGTTTTTCAGATCCATCGGGTTATAGTGGGTACCACAGACTTCGCAACTGTCGCCGTATTGTTCCGGCGCACCGCATTTGGGGCATCCTCCCCGAATAAACCGATCTGGCAGGAACATTTCTTTTTCCGGATCATACGCCTGTTTGATTGCGCGTTTTACAATATAATTATTGTCGTCCAGAGACCGGTAAATAGTATTGACCAGCGACTTGTTTTCATCGGAGTGGGTGCTGTGAAAATTATCAAACTCAACGCAGAATGCCCGCAGATCAGCCTGATGTTCTTTGTTGGTTTTCTCAATCAATTGTTCCGGTGTGATGCCTTCTTTTTGGGCGCGCAACATGATTGGTGTACCATGTGCATCATCAGCGCAGACGTAATAGCAGATATGCCCCTGCATTTTCTGAAAGCGCACCCAGATGTCGGTCTGGATATATTCGAGCAAATGTCCGATGTGGATGGGACCATTGGCGTAGGGCAGGGCGCTGGTCACCAGTATCTGGCGTTGTTTATTCATTAGAAATCAGGAGCCATGAGAATCAGAATATTAAGGGGATTCTATTATAGCCGCGTGAGGCATGAATTAGTAGAATAAAGCCAATCCAAATGAGCAGCGTGAAAATGTCAGCAATAAGTCGTGAACAAATTGAAGAAATCCTGGCCGGTATTGAAGATCCGCATGTCGGGCAGGATTTGATCAGCGCAAAATCAGTGCGCGAGATCAATACGGAAAATGATGAGGTCGACATCACGATAGAATTGGCTTATCCGGCGGCAGGCTGGCGGCAGGCATTATCGGATAATATCGCTGCTGCACTCGCGGAAAAGGGCATCAAATGCGGCAGAATTGATATTGTGTTTAATATCGCTTCACGTTCAATACAAAAGGGTTTGCGGCTTTTGTCAAATGTTAAAAATACCATTGCTGTAGCGTCCGGCAAGGGAGGAGTCGGCAAGTCAACAACCTCGGTCAATCTGGCGCTGGCGCTGCAGGTGGAAGGCGCGACAGTGGGTATTCTGGATGCCGATATCTACGGCCCGAGCCAGCCGAGGATGTTAGGCCTTTCGGGAAAACCGGAGACGAACGACGGTAAAACTGTGGAGCCCAAGGTCAATTATCAGGTGCAATCCATGTCGATAGGTTATCTGATTGCCGAAGATACGCCGATGATCTGGCGGGGGCCTATGGTAACAGGGGCGTTGGAACAGTTGCTGAATGACACCAACTGGAAGGATTTGGATTATCTTATTATTGATTTGCCGCCTGGCACTGGCGATATTCAGTTAACCCTGTGTCAGAATATCCCGGTCAGTGGAGCGGTCATCGTGACCACGCCGCAGGATATCGCTCTGCTGGATGCCAAAAAGGCGTTGAAAATGTTTGAAAAGGTACAGGTCCCCGTACTCGGCATCATCGAAAATATGAGTATCCATACCTGTAGTCAGTGTGGTCATGAAGAACACATTTTTGGCGAAGGCGGCGGCGAAAGGATGGCCACACAGTATGATGTTGATTTGCTCGGCGCATTACCGCTGGATATTCACATTCGAGAAGGGGTGGATACTGGCAGGCCGACCGTCGCGACAGCGCCGAATTCGGATATTTCCATGCGTTATCGCGAGATAGCCCGTCGCGCCTCCGCTAAACTGGCTTTGCGGGCCAGGGACTATACGGCGAAATTCCCAAAGATCGTCGTTGAGAACAGCTAGAGTAAGGAACAATTGAGTATCAAGTCTGATAATTGGATCCGGCGCATGGCACGGGAGAAAAGGATGATTGAACCCTTTGTGGAAAGCCAGGTGAGGAAAAACGGGTCTGAACGTATTATTTCCTACGGTACGTCCAGTTATGGTTATGACGTGCGTTGTTCCAATGAGTTTAAAATTTTTACCAATGTGTACTCGTCCATCGTTGATCCCAAAAACTTTGATTTGAAAGGTTTTGTGGATATCAAAAATGACAGTTGTATCATTCCTCCCAACGCCTTTGCGTTGGCATGCACCATTGAATATTTTCGCATCCCGAGAAACATTCTGACGATTTGTCTGGGTAAATCAACGTATGCCCGATGTGGCATTATCGTCAATGTTACACCGCTAGAGCCCGAGTGGGAAGGCCATGTCACCCTTGAGTTTTCAAATACCACCAACCTGCCAGCGAAAATCTATGCCAATGAGGGAGTCGCCCAGCTTGTGTTTCTGGAGGCCGATGAGACCTGTGAGACTTCCTACAAGGACCGGATCGGCAAATATCAGGGGCAGAAGGGCGTGACGCTCCCGAAGGCCTGACCCGGTGAGCAGAAAAATATTAATCCTGCCGGGTGACGGGATCGGTCCTGAAATCGTGGCACAGGCGGAAAAGGTCCTGAACTACCTGATTCGTGAAAAGGGACTGGATCTGGAACTGGAACATGGCTTGATTGGCGGTAGCGCCATTGATGCGGAGGGCGTGCCCTTGCCGGAGACTACGTTGAATAAAGCCGAAGAAGCGTCTGCTATTCTTCTGGGTGCCGTTGGCGGACCTGAATGGGAGACGTTTGAGCGCTCTTTGAGGCCGGAACAGGGCCTTTTGGCGATTCGAAATCATCTGGGGTTATTCGCTAATCTTCGTCCGGTGTTGTTGTTTCCGCAGTTGGCATCGACGTCGCCGTTAAAGCGGGAAACGATCGGGGAAATGGATATCATGATTGTGCGGGAATTGACCGGCGGTATTTACTTCGGTGAACCGCGAGGTATCCGGCGTCTTGAAGACGGGAGCAGAGAAGGTTTTAACACGCTTCGCTATAATGAAAACGAAATTGCGCGGATTGCACGGACTGCCTTTGATATAGCGCGGAAACGGCAAAAGCGCGTGTGTTCCGTTGATAAGGCAAATGTGTTGGAAGCGACGGAATTGTGGCGAGAAGTCATGACTGATGTGGGAAAGGATTATCCCGACGTGGAACTGCAACACATGTACGTTGATAATGCCGCCATGCAACTTGTACGGGCGCCCACACAGTTTGATGTGATAGTCACGACCAATATGTTCGGGGATATCTTATCTGATCTGGCCTCAATGCTGACGGGTTCAATCGGTATGCTGCCCTCTGCGTCACTGGCGGCCGACGGCAACGGCATGTATGAGCCGATACACGGTTCCGCGCCGGACATCGCGGGTCGGAATATCGCCAATCCGCTGGCGACAATATTATCGTTGTCCATGTTGTTTCGCTATTCGTTAGCGGAACCTGAACCCGCCAATTGGATCGAGCAGGCCGTACATCAGGTTTTAACGGAAGGGCTGCGTACGGGAGATATCGGTCTTGCCGGCATGAACGTTATCGGTACCGAAGAAATGGGGGACGCAGTCCTTGATACCTTGTCATCAATCGCTTAATACCCGCTGGAATTAATAAATATCATGACGGATAAGAAATACAATATTGCTGTTATTGGCGCGACCGGTGCTGTCGGAGAGATCATGTTATCCATATTGGAAGAACGGCGTTTTCCAGTGGCTGAAATCCACGTTCTGGCCAGCAGTCGTTCGGCCGGCAAAATTCTGTCTTTTGGTAACAGGAAACTGCTTGTTGAGGAACTGGAAAAGTTTGATTTTGGAAAAACGGATATTGGACTCTTTTCGGCAGGTGCGGTGCTCTCAGAGAAACATGCGCCGCGCGCCGCAAAAGCCGGTTGTGTTGTCATTGATAATACGTCGTGCTTTCGTTATGACGATCATATCCCTCTGGTGGTCCCCGAGGTCAATTCGCATGCCATAGCGGATTATGAAAACAGTGGCATTATCGCCAACCCCAACTGTTCAACCATTCAGATGATGCTGGCACTCAAACCGATTTATGATGCGGTCGGTATAAGCCGTATTAATGTGTGTACCTATCAGGCCGTGTCTGGTAGCGGCAAACGGGCCGTCAAGGAACTGGCAAGGCAGACGAGCGATTTACTCAATCTCAAACCGATTGAATGCAATGTGTACCCGAAACAGATTGCTTTTAATGCCTTACCGCATATTGATGTTTTTCAGGAGAATGGCTATACCAAGGAAGAGATGAAGATGGTTTGGGAAACCCGAAAAATTCTTGAAGACAACAGCATTATGGTCAATCCGACCACGGTAAGGATCCCCGTGTTTTACGGCCATTCCGAGGCGGTGCATATTGAGACAAAGGAGAAGATCGGCGTGGATGAAGCACGGAAACTGCTTGATGGAATGTCCGGTGTGAAGGTATTGGATGACAGACGAGATGGTGGTTATCCAACCGCCGTAACCGAAGCGGCCGGGGCGGATGCTGTTTTTGTCGGGCGTATCCGGGAGGACATATCACACCCGCTTGGATTGAACATGTGGGTGGTTTCTGATAATATTAGAAAAGGCGCTGCATTAAATAGTATTCAAATTGCTGAATTTCTGATAAAAAATTATCTATAAACAGAGTATTATTGGTAACAGGTAAAGTAAATTTTTAGGTTATTGAAATAACATATAATGTTATAGTAACTTATGAGGATAACAATGGTATTTAGTTGATGGCAGGGAAATAATTGTCATATGGGCTTAAAAAACGATTGGCAGTTGATAATCCTTTTTCTAAATCAAGTACATAGGTGGTCATTATGGAAAGTTGCAAAGTCGTATCAAAATTATTTGTCTTGACATGCTTGAGCCTTTTTATGGTATCGGCTAATGCGCTTGCATTATCGGATATTCAAGTCAAGTCCTATTTAAATCAGACCCTTGATATAAGAATCAAGTTAATTGAAGGGGAGGCATACGGATTTGATGATATCTCTGTCAAGCTGAGTTCCCCTGCCAGGGGTACTTTAAGTCATTATCAGTTCAAACATAAGATATCAAAAAATGAAGATGGACTTTTTTTGGATATCGTAACCAATGGATTAATCAAGGAACCAATTATTGAATTCATATTGGATATTAGTTGGCCCAGCGGTCGCCTGATGCGTGAGTATGCCTTGTTAATTGATCAGCCATAGGGATAAAAAATATATGGGAAAACAGGAAATTTGAAGTTTTTAATGAGAAATGAGAAAAAAACTTTATTTTTATATTATTTCCCTGTCATTGGCATTTATTCCGAATTTGGTCAGTGCGTTTGGCTTGGGCGTTCTGCAATTAAATTCAGATTTAAATGAACCGCTTGATGCGAGTATTCAACTGCTTTCTCCCGGTGCAGAAGAGCTTGATACGCTCCAGTTGGGCCTGGCGGATAGTGCTGCCTTTGCCAAAGTAGGGCTTGACCGCCCTTTTGTATTACAAAAACTCAAATTTGTTCTAAAGCATTCCGAGGATAGCGGCTCTGATTATATTCATGTATTCAGCATAGAACCCATTCGCGAGCCTTTTCTCAAGTTTCTGCTTGTGGCCAGTTGGTCCAGGGGGAAAATCTTCCGGGAATACACCATTTTGCTTAACCCTCATTTCCTTGATACTGGCGGAGGTGAGATGGGTTTGCGTGAAGTGGATTTGCCTTTATCAGTAGCAGCCGCACCGGCGTCGCCTGAAAAAGCCGTCACCGTCGATATCAGCGACGGTGACGGCGAGCCTGTCCAGAGCGCCCCTGCAGGCAAAAATTATTATGGGCCGACGAAGGCTTCCGATACCTTGTGGTCAATCGCTGAGGCCGTGCGACCTGATTCCATTAGTGTTAACCAGATGATGCTGGCCTTGTTTAAGGCAAACCCGGACGCTTTCTTCAGTGAAAATATCAATGCCCTTGAGCGTGGGAAGAAGCTGTATATCCCTGGTGCAAGTGAGGTAAAAACCCTGGTTGATACACAAACACAGGCATGGGAAGAGGTACGGTCCCAGCATATTAACTGGGGAAATATCAACAATGATAAACAGGTTTCCCCCGCTGCTGTACGCTCTGAACCGACGCCCTCTGAAGAAAAGCCCGTTACATCGAAAGTGGTGGCACCTGCCGTTTCCGATAAACCCGATTCTGAGTTAAGGGTGGTTGTGGCAGAGAGCCCTGATGAGACGGCAAAACAGATTGCGGACGATATAAACGTAAATAAAGAGCTTATTCTTGCACAGGAATCTATTCAGGCATTAACTCGGGAGAACCTTGATCTTAAAGAGCGGGGGCAGGTAAATGAAACCCTGGTAGAAGACCTCAGACGTCTGCTAGCGATCAAAGACGATGAATTGTCCCAGCTTCGACAAAAAATGACCCGGCTTCAAAAAGATGTGGCCTTACTGAAAGAGGCCAAACCGGGGGGCACGTCGGCTCCCATTGTCGATAAGGTGGAAATTGGAGAAACGCCCTCAAAAGTTGTACAGGCTCCTGCTCAGCTTGATGAAGGTATTACTGAAACAGCAATAGTTAAAGGGTTAGACCTGGCTGTAGAGAAAAAGGAAGACGTTGCCGAAGAAGTGGTTCAGATGTCTGAGACTGATGTAGAAACTTCAGTGCTTTCCAGGTTTAGTAATATGATTGGCGGCATAATGGAAAAACTTCATTGGCACCTCATATATGAGAAGTATACTCCATCGTTTGCCAATCCCGTTATTATGGCCGCTACGATTATTGTCGTTTTGTTAGCTTTGATTTTACTCATGGTTTTGCTGAAATGGAGCAAGAGTAGATCCGTCGGGGTAGAAGAACCCGCCACGCATGTCCCGAAAAAAATAAAGGTGCCTTCCGATTTTGAGCGACAGAAATATATTGTCGAAGAAGTATTCTCACCTGATGAAGAAAGTAACATTTGGGATATAGATAAATCTGCTGACGCGGTCGTTCCAGAATCTGATGAGGCGGGACAAAAAGATGAGGCAGGGGAGAAAGATGATGCGGGGCAAAAAGATGATGCGGGGCAAAAAGATGAGGCAGGGGAGAAAGATGATGCAGGGCAAGGTGCCGCAGTTATTCCACCACAGAAAAAACCTGTCATTGAACAGGATCCTCTACGGGAGGTGAATACATATATCGCGTTCGAACAGTTTGAACGAGCGGAAGAACTTGTTCGTGGCTTGATTAAAGATGATCCTGATAACCTTGCATTGTACACAAAATTACTTGAGATTTTTTATACTTCCGGCAATAAGAAAACCTATGAAGATGAAGCCAGGGTATTACACGAGAAGGTAAATGGTGAGGGGGAACACTGGAATATTGCCACGGCAATGTGGCGGGAAATATCACCGAATCGTGACTTGTTTGAAGAAGGTGAAGATGATCATGATGATGAAGATTCTACGGCAGATAGCGCGAGCAGTTTTGTTGATGTTACCGTTGGAGAATTTGCCAATGTAACTGATGAAGCGCCAGTTGTGCCCTCGCAAGATGATGCCGTGGGCGGTGAAATTGTGGAGAAGACGCTTGAATTTGACCCTGTTGAAGCGATGAAGGAACAAGAAGAACTTGCGGAGAAAGGTGATGGAGAAAGGTATTTTGATCTGGACCTTGGTGAGAGCAACTCCGTGGAATCTGAAAAAGCGGCAGACGATGTTTTGGGTGTGGGGGATTCTGAGAAGGAACCGGATTTTGAGCTTCCAGGCGAAGCTGAATCTACTGATAACGCGCATGATTTTTTCACTGCTTCTGATGATAATGCTGATATGCCTGATACGAAACAGGATGACAATGCGATTAAAGATTCCGTTGTGGAAAGCAGAAGTGGCGCCATAAACTTTGACTCCGACACCCATGTAGATGGGACGCCCCTGGAACAGGACGAGCCTGAAACCGTACTGCTGGATGGGACGCCCCTGGAACAGGACGAGCCTGAAACCGTACTGCTGGATGGGACGCCCCTGGAACAGGACGAGCCTGAAACCGTACTGCTGGATGGGACGCCCCTGGAACAGGACGAGCCTGAAACCGTACTGCTGGATGGGACGCCCCTGGAACAGGACGAGCCTGAAACCATACTGCTGGATGGGACGCCCCTGGAACAGGACGAGCCTGAAACCGTACTGGATGGGACGCCCCTGGAACAGGATGAGCCTGAAACCGTACTGGATGGGACGCCCCTGGAACAGGATGAGCCTGAAGCCATGATGCTGGAAAATGATGGCGCTGAAACTGAATCTTTTGAGGAAGAAGGTGACATTACTATCTTTACTCCCGGGGTTAATTTGCCAAAACCTGAAGATGCTGATTTGCCGGAAGATCAAAGCGTAGAGGAAATCACGACCAAGCTGGATCTTGCCAAGGCCTATCTTGAGTTGGGTGATACAGAAAGTGTGAGGAAAATTTTAGACGAGGTCATGATCCTGGGTAATGACGAACAAAGGAAACAGGCTGAAGCGTTATCAAAACAGATATCTTAAGTATGTTCTTTTTTTGAAATATTTTTGACCTCTCGTTCTTAAGGCATCGCGTTCATCAATAAAAAGGGTAAAGATTTTTTAGCAATTAGCGATGAAGATTGCTCTGGGGATAGAGTATGATGGCAGTGGCTATTTGGGGTGGCAAAAACAGAATGCGGCCCCGACGATTCAGGAAACACTTGAAACAGCGCTGTCGGAAATTGCAGATGAACGGATTTCTGTCACATGTGCCGGACGTACTGACAAGGGTGTGCATGCCGTTCAGCAGGTTGTGCATTTTGAAACTTCGGTTATCAGACCTGTCTATGCCTGGATATTGGGGAGCAACACAAAGTTGCCCGGTGATATTGCAGTGACGTGGGCAAAAAACATGAGTAACGATTTTCATGCGCGCTTCAGCGCAGTGAAAAGAACCTATCAGTATGTCATCCTGAATCGCCGTTCCCGCCCCGCCATTTTTAATAAACGGGTTACCTGGAAATGTCGGGAGCTGGATTTGGACAGGATAAAAAGCGCTACGGAGATATTTATTGGTGAACACGATTTTACATCTCTTCGATCCGCGCACTGTCAGGCGAAATCAGCGGTGCGCGAAGTGTTCAGCCTGGAGGTGAACAGGATCAGCGCATATATCGTTATCACGATCAGCGCCAATGCTTTTTTGCACCACATGGTAAGAAATATCGCGGGCGTATTAATGTCCATCGGCGAGGGGATGGAAAGTGTGAAATGGGCGGAAGAAGTGCTGTCTGCGAAAGACAGGACAGTCGGCGGAGTTACCGCGCCTCCGGATGGTCTGTATCTGGCGGACATTAGTTATCCAGAACATTTTGCCATACCGGCGGGCGAAACATTAACGCAGAGCATAAAATTGTATTGAAAAATGCCTGAACGTACCCGCGTAAAAATATGCGGTATTACGAATTTATCCGATGCGGAAGCGGCTGTGGAGGTTGGCGCGGATGCGATTGGTCTGGTGTTTTATGGGCGGAGCCCGCGCTGTGTTGATATTGACGTCGCTGCCGAGATCACGTATAAAGTCGCCCCGTTTGTGAATTGTGTCGGTCTTTTTGTTGACGCAGCGGAAAACCGTATCCGAAGGGTATTGGAACAGGTCGCCATAGATACATTGCAGTTTCATGGACAAGAAACGGAACAATTTTGCAATTTATACAACGTACCCTATATCAAAGCCATCAAGATGGTTAATACTGTTGATCTGTTTGAACAGTGCGACCGTTTTTCTCTGGCAAAGGCGCTATTGCTTGACGCGGATGCCGGGACCGCACCGGGTGGTACCGGTACCACGTTTGACTGGGAACGTATCCCGAAGGGATTGAAAAAGCCGTTCATTCTTGCCGGTGGTTTGAATGCGGATAATGTCAGAAAGGCCGTTTCCCTGGTACAGCCTTATGCGGTTGATGTCAGCAGTGGCGTAGAAACGGAGAAAGGCAGGAAAGATTTGAAAAAGATGAGACAATTTATTCACGCAGTTTATGGGGCCAACACGTGACGAATCCGGCATTGGATAGTCATTTTTTCGCGGACATGCCTGATGAATCAGGTCATTTCGGGCAGTATGGCGGTCGTTTTGTCGCGGAAACCCTGATGGCCCCTTTGCAGGAGCTTGAACAGGCCTATTATTATTATGCGAAAGCCCCTGACTTTCTGGCCGAATTTGAAAATGATTTGAAACACTATGTAGGGCGTCCTTCACCGCTTTATCATGCCCGGCGCTGGAGTGAGGCGTTGGGTGGCGCACAGATTTATCTGAAGCGAGAAGATCTCAATCATACCGGCGCACATAAGATAAATAACACGGTAGGCCAGGTTTTATTGGCTCAACGCATGGGTAAAAAACGCATTATTGCCGAGACGGGGGCCGGTCAGCATGGGGTCGCTTCTGCTACTGTCGCCGCACGCTGTGGGATGAAATGTATTGTTTATATGGGGGCCGAGGATATTCAGCGTCAGGCCATCAACGTTTTTCGGATGAAGTTACTGGGGGCGGAAGTGGTGACCGTTGAATCCGGTTCAAGGACATTAAAAGATGCCTTAAACGAAGCGATGCGAGACTGGGTGACAAATGTTGACGACACATTTTACATTATCGGTACGGTCGCTGGACCGCATCCCTATCCGGTGATGGTCAGAAACTTCAATGCCGTGGTTGGGCGCGAGGCAAGGCAACAGTGTCTTGAGCAACTGGGTCGGTTACCTGATACGCTGGTAGCCTGTGTCGGGGGCGGGTCAAATGCGATCGGCTTGTTTTATCCTTTTCTGAACGACAGGGAAGTATCAATTTATGGCGTTGAGGCAGCGGGTGACGGTATCGCCAGCGGTCGTCACGCCGCGCCGCTTAATGCGGGCAAACCAGGGATACTACATGGCAACAGAAGCTATGTGATGGAAGACAGCCATGGTCAGATCAGTGAGACACATTCAATTTCCGCCGGTCTGGATTATCCTGGCGTGGGGCCAGAACACGCCTGGTTAAAAGATACCGGCCGCGTAAATTATGTTGCGGTAACGGATGAAGAGGCATTACAGGCTTTTCATGATTTGACTTTGATGGAAGGTATTATACCAGCACTTGAATCAAGCCATGCCTTGGCTTATGCTGGAAAAATTGCCAAAAATATGGATAACAGTACAATAATTATCGTTAATTTATCGGGGCGTGGAGACAAGGATATCCATACCGTTGCCGCAAATAAGAATATTTTCCTATAAAAATAGAAACAAAAGGGTGAGATAATGAATAATCGTGATCGTTTAATGAAAATTATGAGCGACTATAAACTGGAGAGAACGGAACTTTCCAGGTTTTTGGGCGTTGGGCGAGATGAGGTTGACAGTTGGTTAATCTCCCGTGAATCAGAACGTCATCGGGAGACACCGGATATGGCGATTGAGTTGCTGAAATTAAAGCTGAATTCCAAAGCTAAAGCCGTGGACTAACTCTGTCTCTTGACGGGATTGCTTTTTTAAGCCAACACTATTTATGGTGAGCAGAATTCAGGCTTGCTTTGACGCTTTACAGGCGGATAGCAGGAAGGCGTTGATTCCGTTTATCACCGCCGGTGATCCGTCTCCTCAGGTAACCGTTATCCTCATGCATGCGCTGGTCGAGGCCGGGGCTGATCTGATAGAGCTGGGAGTTCCTTTTTCTGATCCGATGGCGGATGGTCCGGTAATCCAGCGTTCAAGTGAACGTGCCTTGGCACATGGTGTCACGACCAGTCATGTCTTCGACATGGTCAGGATGTTCAGAGAAAGTAACACCTCCACCCCGCTGATATTGATGGGATACCTGAATCCGATTGAGGCCATGGGCTATGATCGATTTTCCACCAGGGCCAATCAGGCGGGTGTTGACGGTATTTTGGTCGTTGATATGCCGCCCGAGGAATCCGCCGCTCTAACCGCCGAACTGAAACGCAACCAGCTTGACCAGATTTTTTTAGTCTCCCCCACAACTCGCGATGACCGGATTGAACGCATTTGTGAAGTCGCTACCGGTTTCTTGTATTATATTTCATTGAAAGGCGTCACCGGCGGTGATCTCCCCGATATTGAATCTGTCGCGGCAAAACTGAATCACATTCGCGGCAAAACCGATTTACCGTTGGCCGTGGGTTTTGGGATTAAATCTCCGAAAACCGTTGAGACTATCGGCGGTTTGAGTGATGCGATTGTCATCGGCAGCGCCCTGATTGAATGCGTCGCCAGATGCGCGGACGATATTGATAAATTAAAGCAGGAGATAAAATCTTGCGTAAGCGCGTTCAGAGAGGCACTGGATAAGTGTAAGGGAAAGGTGGCATGAGCTGGTTTAAAAAGATATTGCCTTCCCGGAATAAAACCAACGGGAACCATCGTCGCGCCGTACCCGAGGGGGTCTGGACCAAATGCAAGGCGTGTAAATCCGTGCTTTATCGCGCCGAACAGGAAAGAAACCTCGGGGTCTGTACCGAATGTCATTATCACACGCGTATCGGCGCGCGTGTCCGTCTGGAAAATTTTTTGGACAAGGAAAATCGCCGGGAGATAGGTTCGTCCATAAAACCGATAGACATTCTTAAATTTCGTGATTCCAGACGTTACAGAGATCGTCTGAAACAGTCCCAGAAAAATACCGGAGAAGATGAAGCTTTATTGGTCATGGCGGGTAGCTTGAAAGGCCTGCCGGTGGTCGCCAGCGCTTTTGAATTCGGTTTTATGGGCGGTTCAATGGGTTCGGTTGTCGGTGAGCGCTTCGTGTTGGCGGTGGAGGCTGCGATTGAGACAAAGGCATCGTTGATCTGTTTTGCCAGCAGCGGCGGCGCCAGGATGCAGGAAGGTTTGTTTTCACTGATGCAGATGGCAAAGACGGCGGCGGCGATTGCCGATTTGCGCCGGAGAAATCTGCCTTATATTTCCGTATTGGCCGACCCGACAATGGGGGGCGTCTCCGCCAGTCTGGCGACGCTTGGCGATATCAATATCGCGGAACCGAACGCCCTGATTGGTTTTGCCGGCCCAAGAGTCATAGAGCAGACAGTCGGGGAAACCCTGCCTGAGGGTTTCCAGCGCAGTGAATTCCTGTTACAGCATGGCGATATTGATACGATTATTGATCGAAGAGAGCTGCGCGACAGGATAGGCAATTTATTGGCAATGCTCACACACCAGCCCCGTTACACATAAGTTGTGGTTTAATCAGGCTGTTTCGCAGATTAAGATGAAAGTACAACCCATCTCCGCAGTAGCCGTCAACCAGGCGCCATCGCGTTTTGACCATCTGGAAGAATGGTTGCAGTGGCAGGAGAATCTGCACTTCACCGCAATTGAACTGGGTCTGGAGCGTTGTCGTCAGGTGGCCGAAAATATGGGTTTTTTGAATCCTGCTTATACCATCATCAGCATTGCCGGCACCAATGGCAAAGGTTCCAGCATCACTTTACTCGACCAGATACTGCGTAACGCCGGTTATAAAACAGGGCGTTATACCTCCCCGCACTTGTTGCGTTACAACGAGCGCGTTTGTATCAATGGCAAAGCCGTCAGCGACGCCGAATTATGCGAATCATTTGAGCGGATTTATCGCGCCCGGGGAGACATCTCGTTGACCTACTTTGAATTCGGTACCCTTGCGGCGCTGGATATTTTTCGACAATACAATATTGAAATTGCCCTTCTGGAAGTCGGTTTGGGCGGGCGTCTGGATGCGGTGAACGTGCTGGATGCCGATGTGGCGCTGATCACCAGTATCGACCTTGACCATCAGCAATGGCTGGGTAGCTCCCGCGAGAGTATCGCCCGGGAAAAGGCTGGCATTTTCCGTAATCGGGCGCCAGCGATATGTTCTGATCCAAACCCGCCGCAAAGCCTGCTTGATTGCGCGTATGCGCTTGATACGCCGCTGTTCGTTGCCGATCGCGATTATAAATATTCCATCGGCAGGGATTGCTGGGGCTGGCAATCCGGTCAGACCAGACTGGATAATTTGCCGAGGCCGATGCAGTATTGTGATTTTCAACTGCAGAACGCCGCTGGTGTTTTGATGTTGCTGCATAAAATCAGACACGACTATCCCTGCGATGAAGACAGCATTCGTCGGGGCCTCAATGATTTTCGTCTTGATGGTCGTATGCAGGTTATTCCGGGTAAAATACAAAAGGTGCTTGATGTCGCGCACAATCGCGGGTCCATCAGGGCCCTGGTGGATAACTTAAAATTAATGCCCTGCACGGGTAAAACGCATATTCTGATCAGTATATATAAAGACAAGGACCATCTTGAGATATTCAGGATGCTGCATGAAGTGGCTGATAGCTGGAATATCGCGACACTCAAAGGTGAGCGCGGTAGCAAGGCGGAGGCGCTGGCGCACTGTCTTGGAACACTGGGTATTGGTGAAAATGTGAATACTTTTGATACAGTCAAAGAAGCATTGGAGCATATTGACACAGTTTCCATGCCCGGGGACCGCGCCGTGATTACCGGTTCATTTATCACTGTAGGCAAGGCGTTGTCCCATTGCCTGAGATTTTCTGAATGCGGCAAAGATTAAAGGAACGTCTGGTCGGCGCGGTGATATTGATTCTTGTCGGCGCTGTTTTTATCCCGCTGTTATTAAGCAGACTGTTTAACCCGGACTTGATGACGACAACCAATATTCCCCCGCGTCCTGTGTCCCAATTTGAACCAGTGACATTACAGCCATTACCTTCCGTTGAATCACTTGAACCGGTCGTGGAATCTGTGGAGCCCTCAATAGACGGTATGCCAGTGCAGAAAATACCCGATTCCGTTACTGTGGAGGAAACAAAAGTAACAGTATCGCAGGCGAGTCCTTTGGATAATGCCGCGAAAGGCAAAGAAATTCAGGGCGTGTCTTCCGGAGCCGGACAGACCTCCGGGTTAAGCGCCTGGGTAGTGCAACTGGGCAGTTTCTCCGACAGGGTCAATGCCGAAGCATTAAGTACGAAGTTGAAAAAGGAGGACTTCCCGGCATTTGTAGACACTATTATACGAGATGAAAAAACAGTATATCGGGTCCGGGTAGGGCCGGAATTACTACGTTCTAATGCGGACGCCCTGTTAAAAGATATAGACACCCGGATGAAATTGAAAGGTATCGTCTTAAGTCACCCTTAATCTGGACATTGCTCATGACCCCACTGGATATCATTATAGTATTCCTGATTTTTATCTCTGCCGTCTTTGGTATTTTTTACGGCTTTCTGAATATCTTCTTTTCATTCTTGTCATGGGGGATAGCGGTGTTCTTGTCTATCAAACTGATGCCCTATGTTTCACCCTTTTTTGAAGGGTATATTAATACGCCGATGTTAAGAGATATACTGTCATTCGCCGTCCTGTTTTTCCTGAGTCTGTTTATATTGACAGGCGTCGGTTACCTGATAGTCAAACTGCTCAAGCGGGAGGGGTTAAGCGCCGTAGACCGGGTTTTGGGCATGTTGCTGGGGCTGGGTCTGGGGGGGTTGACGGTAGCCCTGACAGTATTTTTAGCCGGTTTCACAGCCTTTCCGAAAGAGCCTTTCTGGACGCAATCGAGTCTGGTTGAACCGTTTGAAGAGATCAGCGTGCAGAGCGCACAATATTTACCGGCTTCGTTGAAAGAGTATCATGGCTACGAGTGAACCTGACGATAAAAGCAGATCTGTTTTTTAAAACAACATGTGTGGAATAATCGGTATTGTTGCCAGAAATCCGGTTAATCAGGCTATCTATGATGGTCTGACGGTACTGCAACACCGTGGGCAGGATGCCGCCGGCATAGTGACCTGTGATGCCAGCAGGCTTTACTTGCGCAAGAATAACGGGCTTGTCCGTGATGTGTTTCATACCCGGCACATGGTTAATCTGAAAGGGAATATGGGGATAGGCCATGTACGTTATCCCACCGCGGGCTGCTCATCTTCCGTCGAGGCACAGCCATTTTATGTGAACTCACCGTATGGCGTTACGCTGGCGCATAACGGCAATTTAACCAACGCCGAAAGTCTGAAAGAAGGCCTGATGCGAGATGGCCACCGCCATCTGAACACCGATTCCGATTCCGAAGTATTGCTGAATATTCTCGCGCATGAATTGAACTTAATCGGCAAACTGCGGCGCGATTTATTGCCTGAAGATATCTTCAAGGCCGTGGCGAAGCTGCATCAGCGTTGCAAGGGGGGCTATGCCGCCGTTGCGATGATCGTGGGTGTCGGTATATTGGGCTTTCGCGACCCGAACGGTATTCGCCCGGTGATATTCGGCAAGCGTGAAACCGACCGTGGTACGGAATTTATTATTGCCTCGGAGAGCGTTGCGATCGACATGCTCAATTTTCAGCTTATTCGCGATATCCTCCCCGGAGAAGCCGTGTTTATCAGCGTGGACGGAACACTGCATACGTATCAATGCGCGGATAATCCCCGGTACAACCCCTGCATTTTTGAACATGTTTACCTCGCCCGGCCGGACTCAATTATTGACGGGATATCAGTGCACAAGGCGCGCCTGAGAATGGGAGAATTACTTGCGGAAAAGATACTGAAACGTTACCCCGGGCACGACATCGACGTTGTTATTCCCATCCCGGACTCCAGCCGGACGGCCGCCTTGCCTTTAGCCAACGAGCTTGGCGTGAAATATCGCGAGGGGTTTGTCAAAAACCGATACATACCGCGAACATTTATTATGCCGGGGCAAAGCATACGCAAAAAATCGGTGCGTCGTAAATTAAACGCGATTGGACTGGAATTCAAAGACAAAAATGTCCTGCTGGTTGATGACTCCATTGTCAGGGGAACCACCTCAAGGGAAATTGTGCAAATGGCCCGCGAGTCCGGCGCAAAACGCGTCTACCTTGCCTCGGCCGCGCCGCCCGTGCGTTACCCGAATGTCTATGGCATCGATATGCCGACATCAACGGAATTGATCGCTTTTAATCGCACTGTTGAAGAAGTGGCTGAAATCATCGGCGTTGACTGGCTTGTTTATCAGGATATTGAAGATCTACTCAGCTCAGCCAGGCGGGGCAACCAGGAACTCACGCATTTTGACACCTCCTGTTTTACCGGAGAATATGTGACCGGCGACATCACCCGGGATTATCTGGCACGCATTGAGTCAATGCGCAGCGATTTGGCCAAAAAAAAGAATGACGCCGATAAGGAACTGACTGACTTAAACAGCAATCAGGACTTTTAGAAAAGCCATAGCGCCACTCCTTCATAAAAGCTGTCGCCATCCTCTGGTGAAAGCGCGCCGCTATCATTGCCTGCTTCACCACGAAGGATTTCACCCTCTTTCGGGTGACCCCCTGTCTCCCGCGCTTTCCGTTGTCGTTTGATTATCCGGCGCAATTCCAATATCATATGGCGTCCGCTCATCGTTTTGACACCGTTAATCAAGAGAAAGCGTTTTTGGGTATTGAGACAAGCGGTCAACGCGCCCGTAGCTCAGTTGGATAGAGTACCTGGCTACGAACCAGGAGGTCGGAGGTTCAAATCCTTCCGGGCGCGCCACTTCCTCCAGGTCTTCACCTTTTCCAATCGCGCTGGCATTCAGTGCCGGGCGTCTGCCCGGGCGCCAAAATCACCATGCCCCCCGAATTTTGAATATCCCGCGTCATGACAGACCATATTTTAATGTTAAGATAAACAAGTTTATGGGGAAACGCAGGGGGAAACGCATGGGGAAACGCATGGATGAAGCACAGTTTCTGAATAATCTTGAAAAGAAACTCTGGAATGCCGCCGACAAGTTGCGTTCCAATATCGACGCCGCTGAATACAAGCACGTCGTACTCGGCCTGATCTTTCTCAAATATGTCAGCGATGCCTTTGCGGAACGCCAAAGCGCGCTTGAAGCAATACTCCGTGACGAAAACCATGAGTACGGCGTATTACGTAAAAACTGCGCCTCTGACGAAGAATACGAAGCCACCATTAAAAATGAACTGGAAATCCGCGACTACTACATCGAGGAAAACGTCTTCTGGGTCCCCGCATTAGCCCGTTGGGAAAACCTGCAAAAAAACGCCAGGGTCGCGCCGGGCACGGCAATCGAAATCAAAAACGGCAAAAAGGACACCTATAAATTCACCAGCATTGGCAAACTCATTGACGACGCCCTGGAAGCCATCGAAAAGGAAAACCCCAAACTCAAAAACGTCCTCGACAAAAACTACGCTCGCCGCCAGATAGACCCGAATATCCTTGGCCAGCTCATTGATAAAATCGCCGAGGTCCCGTTCCACTACGAAACGCTAAACGCCAAAGACATCCTCGGCCATGTCTACGAATACTGCCTCGGTCAATTCGCCCTGAATGAAGGCAAAAAGGGCGGCCAGTTCTACACCCCCAAAGCCATCGTCACCCTCATCGTCGAAATGCTGCAACCCTGGAAAGGCCGCGTCTACGACCCCGCCATGGGCTCTGGCGGATTCTTCGTGCAAAGCGAACGCTTCATCGAAGAACACAAAGGCAAACTGCGCAACCTCTCCGTCTATGGCCAGGAATCCAACCCCACCACCTGGCGCCTGGCGGCGATGAATATGGCCATCCGCGGCATCGACTTCAACTTCGGCGGCGCACCGGCCAACACCTTCAGCAACGACAAACACCCCGACCTGCGCGCCGACTTCGTCATGGCCAATCCTCCCTTCAACATGAAAGAATGGAACACCGGCGTCAAAGACGACGACCGCCGCTGGCAATACGGCGCCCCGCCCGCCAACAACGCCAACTTCGCCTGGATGCAACACATGCTCTACCACCTCGCGCCAAACGGCAGCATGGGCCTGTTGCTCGCCAACGGCTCCATGAGCTCCAACACCAGCAACGAAGGCGAAATCCGCAAACGCCTGCTGGAAGAAGACCGCGTTGAATGCATGGTCGCGCTCCCCGGCCAACTGTTTACCAACACCCAGATCCCCGCCTGCATCTGGTTTCTCACCAAAAACAAAAAGGCCTCTTCCAGTCATTCCCGCGAATCAAGCCGTCATTCCAGCGAACCAAGCCATTATTCCCGCGAACCAAGCCGTCATTCCCGCGAAAGCGGGAACCCGGGTTTTAGAAACCGTACCGGCGAAGTCCTCTTCATTGACGCCCGCCACCTGGGCTACATGAAAGACCGCGTCCTGCGTGACTTCACACCGGAGGACATAACGAAAATCGCCGATACCTTCCAATCATGGCGTCATTCCTGCGAACCAAGCCATCATTCCCACGAACCACATTCCAGCGAATCAAGCCGTCATTCTCACGAACCAAGCCATCATTCCCACGAACCACATTCCTGCGAACCAAGCCATCATTCCCACGAACCACATTCCTGCGAACCAAGCCATCATTCCCACGAACCACATTCCAGCGAATCAAGCCGTCATTCTCACGAACCAAGCCATCATTCCCACGAACCACATTCCTGCGAACCAAGCCATCATTCCAGCGAATCAAGCCGTCATTCCCGCGAAAGCGGGAATCCAGAAGTTTCAGAATACGAAGACATTGCCGGGTTCTGCAAATCTGTGACATTAGATGAAATCAAAAAACACGACTACGTCCTCACCCCGGGCCGTTACGTCGGCGCCGCCGAAGAAGACGATGGGGGCGAACCCTTTGAGGAAAAAATGGCGCGCCTCACCGCCAGACTCAAAGACCAGTTTGAACAAAGCGACAAACTGGAAGCGGAGATTAAAAAGAATTTGGCGGGGTTGGGGTATGAATTTTAAAGAGTGTTCTTTCAAAGACCTGTTAGTTGATATCGTTGATAATAGAGGCAAGACATGCCCGACTGCTGAGACAGGTATACCACTTATCGCAACGAACTGTATCAAAAATAATGCGCTTTATCCTGTGTTTGAAAAAGTGCGTTATGTAGATGACGAAACTTATAATAATTGGTTTAGAGGACATCCTAGGCCAGGCGATATGATTTTTGTATGTAAAGGGTCTCCTGGAAGAGTAGCTTGGGTTCCTGACCCCATTAATTTTTGTATTGCTCAAGATATGGTAGCAATACGTGCGGATGTAACGAAAGTGTATCCAAAGTACTTATTCGCATTGTTACGATCTGATCAGGCACAGCAGAAAATATTAAACATGCACGTTGGAACGTTGATACCACATTTTAAAAAAGGGGATTTTGGTAATTTATATTTAGATATTCCAGAAGACTTTGAGTATCAAAAACAGGTTGGTGATGCATATTTCAGTTTTTGTGAAAAAATCCAACTCAACCGCCAAATCAACCAAACCCTCGAACAAATCGCCCAGGCCATCTTCAAATCCTGGTTTGTCGACTTCGACCCCGTCAAAGCCAAAATACAAGCCAGACAAAACAACCGAGACCCCGAACGTGCCGCCATGTGCACCATCAGCGGCAAAACCGACGAACAACTCAACGCCCTGAGCGAAGAACAACGCCAACAACTCGCCGCCACCGCCGCACTCTTCCCCGACGCACTTGAAGACTCAGAACTGGGCGAAATTCCGAGAGGGTGGGAGACAAGCACTATTGGTGACGAAGTTGAGGTTGTTGGCGGCGGTACGCCAAGCACAAAGAACGAAGACTTTTGGAAGGGTGGGGAGATCAATTGGACCTCTCCAAAGGATTTGTCTGGGTTAAAAAACAAAGTAATTTTAAGCACAGAAAAGAAAATAACAGAAGCTGGTTTGGCAAAAATTAGTTCTGGTCTGTTGCCTGTTGATACGGTGCTTATGTCGTCGCGTGCACCAGTAGGTTATTTAGCACAAGCAAAGATACCAGTGGCAATTAACCAAGGCTATATCGCAATGAAATGCACAATGCGATTACCTCCGGAGTTTGTGTTGCTATGGACTGACTCAGTCATGGCTGAAATAAAAAAGCGTGCCAGCGGTAGTACCTTTATAGAGATTAGCAAGAAGAACTTTCGACCTATAACTGTGGTAGTACCAGATTCGAACACCTTATCCGAATTTCAAAAACAAGCAAAAATTATCTATGACAAGATAACTGAGTCCGTTAGTGAATCTTTGTCCTTATCGGAGATTAGAGATTCACTGCTTCCAAAACTACTCTCCGGTAAAATTTCACTTGGCGAATCGCATAAGGTTGTAGAGGAGGTTGCATAATGAAACACAAGATTATTGATCAGGTATTAGAAAGATCGACAAGCGCAAAGGAAGACTCCGATTTTACATATTTCTTTTCTTTGCTGCTAGCGGGTGAATCTTTAGCCAAGACAATTACTCTTGGAATGATTTCTGCAATTACTAATGGTAAGGATAAAAATCGATATCGGTTAGAACACTCTCTTGTAAGAACAGATGGTTTAGGTGATTGGGGTAGAGTGCTTGAGGATGGCCTCACCGGACCTGCTTCGCATTATTTGCTCATTGATGCGCGAAGTGAACAAACGGAGCTCACTGAATATCATAGCAAGGGGGTATGGCAATATGAAGCTGTAAGTTTATTAAAATCGGCATTGGATCAACTAGAGATTGAAGCAGAAGAGTTACCTGTTAAGTCAGACATGAAGCGATGGTTTCGACTATTTTCTGCACTAAGAAATAAAACCCGTGCTCATGGGGCAACTACTTCCACAAAGGCGTCTGCCGCAGCGGAATATTTAGAAAAGAGTATTAAATGTATATATGCAAATTTTAAATTGTTCAACAGACCTTGGGCTTATTTACATCAGAATCTATCGGGGAAGTATAAAGTTTCTAAAATTGCTGGAGATATGACACCCTTCGATTTTTTAAAAAGGGAATCATCACATGCATATGATAATGGCGTATATGTTTATTTTGGGGCGCCGCGTCAAGTACCGTTGCTTAAAAGTGACGCCGACTTACATGATTTCTATTTTGCAAATGGCGGGTTTAATAGAACAAAATTTGAACTGCTTTCTTACTGCACTGATGATAGAATTGACGGTGACGCGCATGTTTATAGTATCCCACCCGGTACTTTGCCAGCGAGTAAAACTCAAGGGTATGGTGAATTATTTCCTGTTGGCAATTATTGTCTTTCAAATGCTCCTGACTTAATCAGAGACTATGTTGAACGCCCTAGACTTGAAGACGAACTGCATGGTCTGCTGATTGATGATCGACACCCAATTATCACTCTGGTGGGCAAGGGGGGTATTGGAAAAACATCTTTGTCACTCAGGGTTTTAAAAAGATTATATTCAGACACAAGGTTTGAAGAGATTATTTGGTTTAGTGCCCGTGATGTTGACTTGCAATCTTCCGGGCCGAAGCCTGTCAGAACTTCCGTGCTGACACGAGATGATATAAGTCAATTTTATGCAAGCCTTGTTCGACCAAGAGGCGAATTAAAGGAAAAAGGATTTAATGCAGGGGAATACTTTAAAAATCAGCTTGGAGATAATTCAAATGCCGCTTTATATGTATTTGATAACTTTGAGACCACCCAAAATCCTGTGGAAACGTTTAAATGGATAGATATCTATATCAGACCGCCTAATAAAATCTTGATCACGACGCGACTACGCGACTTCAAAGGTGATTGGCATGTTGAGGTGTCTGGTATGGAAAAATCAGAGTCCCGAGCACTTATAGAGCAAACCGCGGATCAACTGGAAATAAGCGAATTATTAAATGAAAAATATATAGATGATTTAATTAATAAATCAGGGGGACATCCGTATGTCATGAAAATTCTTCTTGGCGATGTTGCAAAAGAACGTAGAATCAGGGATATAACGCAAATAATTGCTGGCAGTGATGAAATTCTAACGGCATTATTTGAACGCACATATTCATCATCATCACTAAGCCCATGTGCTAAAAGAGCCTTTATGACATTGGCGGCATGGAATTCTGCTGTGCCTAGACTTGCGTTAGAGGCAGTGCTTATGCGCTCAATATCTAAAAGAGACGAGATAGAAAAAGGTATTGAATCTCTTGTTCAGTTTTCGATGGCAGAAAGTCATATAGCTCAAAAAGATAATCAAGAGTATATTAGTCTTCCCCTTGTCGCCAGTATTTTTGGTAAAAAGAAATTAAGTGTGAGCCCATACAAGACCAAAATAAAGGCAGATGTAGAACTGTTGCAAATGTTTGGCCCTGGCAGAAGTAGTGATGTTCGTCTTGGTTTGGCTAAACGATTAGAGAGGTTTATTGGAAATGTATCGCAGCGAATTGACAATGGCGATTCATTTGATAACTATGTTCCAATATTAAATATGATTTGCCGAAACTATAACTTAGGCTGGTTAATAAGGGCTAGATGGCATTTGGAAAATGGTTCAAAAGAAGACATTGAGTTGGCGAAGAATGAATTAAATCGTTTCCTTGAAGAGGAACCAGCCGGAGAAAATGCGGCAGAAGCATGGGGAATGTTAAGGGATGCTTATTTTCAAACAGGAGATAAACTGGGTGAAATAAATGCTCGCATTGAGAGAGCTCAAATAAGCACAGTGTCATTTTATGATATTTCAAATACGGCGAACAGATTAAATAGATTGCTTCATGAAGGTGCGCTTGAGGTTGATAAAGAAGAAAAACATCAATTAGCAAAACCCCTCGCTGATGTGCTTGATAGGAGGAAAAATGAAGCAGACGCTGACGATTTTTCTAGAATGGCGTGGCTTAATTGGCACTTGGGCCTGGAGCAAATTGCACAGGAATATGCTGAGCGTGGTTTAAAGATCGATCCAGAGAATCTACACTGTAAAAAGATTTTAGAAAGATTGAAAGATTACTAAATCATGTATATCAGATTGATATACTAATAAATGACAACCGAAAACCAACTCAAATCACTGGCATCAGATGCTTTATTCATGAATATCAAAAATACATTGCGGGAGGATGAGCCTCTGACTGATATTCGAGATTCACTGCCCCCAAAAACCTTTTCCGGCGAAATCACTCTTGGAAACGCTCAATCCGCAGCGGAGGCCGTGGCGTGACAAATACGCATCGTAAAATTGACCTTTATATATTATCGCTAGGCTTGTTATTCCTGTTTTTTATAATTATTACGATTAAATCACCAGAGGTATCATTTGTAGTAAAGGACGTGGAATCCTGGAAAAATCTATTTATACGAAATCCCATACCCACTATTTCGATACTTTTATTAATTTATAGCGTTTATGCATACAAACGGTTTGATTATGACCTAAAAGGTGCAACTGATATTCCTTTTGAGATTAAGAGGATTGAAAGTATTAATTACGAGCATCTAACATTTTTAGCAACTTATGTTGTACCGTTGATTAGTTTTGATTTCGGCAGCAGTAGGCAAATGGTGGTATTGGCACTACTATTGATTGTCATGGGCATAATCTATATCAAAACGGACCTTTTCTATGCGAATCCTTCGCTTGCACTATTAGGTTTTCATATATATCGGGCAGATGGAAACTTCAAAAACGGAGATAGGCATGGGATTATTTTGATCTGTCGTGGAAGGTTATCGGAAGGCGATAAAGTCGCATATATCAAGTTGGATGAAAGAATTTATTATACCTGCCTGCAGCAGGCAGGTGCCAAAGGAGCTAAGACGTGAATTCGGATGAGCTAAAGGCGGCTTTACAGAAATATTATGATGATGAAGAGATCGGCGTTTCAGTTTACGCGATATTAAAAGATCCTGAAAATCCCGGGCCTAAAAAAATAGACATTGAAGCAAAAGCATCAGATGGCCTTAAGACACTTTTTATTCAGAGTTTGCGTGATCGCATTACAGATAAAAAAGACCTGTCCGTGCTCAATCTTTCGACTTCGGACGAAAGAGCCGATGCTATTTATGTTTATGATATTGAATTACCGGAAGAACTATCAGCAATGGAGACTGTGATTGCTACAGATAATTTGCCACTGTTAAGTCTTAATGATTCAACCTTGTCAAGGATAAAAGCTCTTCTGATAGAGATTGGTAATAACCTGGGCCAAATAGTCCTATACAAGACCATGGCGCCAGTAAATATATTTGGGCGATCGAGCTTTTTTCTGAAAAAGTCAAAACACCGACTCGAACAAATTGATGATGAATTTCTACGTGTCAGTGCGGGCTTTCAGCTTTTACGTATTAATGATGTTCTATTAGTTATTGACCTGGGCGCTCTTGAGAAGAGTTTTGGGTTTCATGATGTAATTAAGCGCGAGGCAAAACTTGGCATTGATGCGATCGAAGCGATTAAATTGGTGGAAAATCCAGAAGTTCTGCATGGATTACTTGATGAAGTAAAATATGCAAGACGGTTCACGCAGGTAGCCAAGGCGTCTCCCGTATTAAAAGCCAAGGTATCTAACGCCAGTATTATCAGTTTCTGTAAAACTTTTCCTAAGTTATCCGGGCGCATCAGATTCAATAAGACAGAGGATAAAATATTACTTGACACACAGGCATCAAAAGAACTATTTATAAAATTGTTAATGGATGATTTTTTGACGTCCGAGCTTACTAATTTTCATTATGCAAGCGTTGCAAAAGATAGTGTTTATGAAGAAGGAGGGATGGAATGAGTAGCAATTCAATGAGGGTATTTGATTATATGTGAAGAAGCGGAGGATAACGCGATGAAATGGAAAACCATAATTGTGTTGGCTAAATCTTACAAGAAAAGGCATTGGTGCATTGCTGGTCGAGAATTGGTTGAGAACAATAAAGGTAAATATGATATTCACGGTTGGATACGACCCATATCTTCTGATACTGATTCGCAAGGCGCGATTTTCGACAACCAGTGCCGATTAAGAAATGGCGATCAAACAAGTGTGCTTGATATTGTTCGTATACCTTTCGATAGCCATGCTCCAGAACCTGGGCAGCCGGAAAACTGGCTAATTCTAGAAGGAACACCCTGGGAAAAGGTTGAACGCTATTCACCTGACAAAGTTAAAGATTTTAAATATTTTAAGGATAATCCAACTGATCTTTGGCTTGAGCCGGGAATCCAGACGGATCGCATATCTCTAGCCTATGGGCCTAGGGTAGGTCAGTCTCTACACTTAATTAAACCAAGCGAGTTCTATTTATATAAACCTAATATATATGGACGGAAATATAGAGCAGATTTTATGTATAAAAGTACGCATTACGACTTGTCTGTTACTGACCCGATAGTATGGAAAAGGCTTGATAGAAAGTACCCAGTGAGGGGTGGTGCTTCTGAACGTATAAGACTTAAGCACAATGATGATTACTACTTATGTATCAGCTTGGGAGCTAAATTTGGATATGGTAATCAAGTAAAGAGACATTATAAATTTGTCGCCGCAATTTTCGGCCCTGATGGAAGTATATAAAGAACTTACGAAAATTTATGAAAATATTTACGATTGGATTTACCCAAAAGAAAGCAGATAAGTTCTTTGGCTTGCTTAAGGATAGTGGTGCAAAGCGACTAATTGATGTTCGTCTTAACAACGTATCTCAGTTAGCAGGCTTTGCCAAGCGTGATGATCTAAAATACTTTCTGGAGAACCTGTGTGATATGGAGTATATGCACATACCAGAGCTGGCACCAACGAAGAATATATTGGATGACTATAAGAAAAAGAAAATTATTTGGGATGATTATGAGAAGAAATTCTTAGAGCTAATGGAAAATCGCAGAATCGAAAAAACCTTAAAAAAGGATTTGTTGGATGGTAGTTGTCTCCTATGCAGTGAAAAAGAACCTCATCACTGTCATAGACGCTCAGTCGCTGAATACCTCAGAAAACATTGGGATGAGGAAATAGAAATCAAACATTTGGTTTAACACTGAAATGCGGCAGAGTGTCACTTTTATAGCTTACCCCCCCGAATTTGCTTGTTATTCCAAGTTTGTGCGGAAGGTGGAGAAAATCCTGTCCAATATGGATAGTTATGAGATTGTATATATTGATGATGATCAGGGATTTATTGCAAAGCATTTTTTATTGGACCCAAAGTTAAAAGGAATGAAACAAATAATAGAAATGGAAATTCCTGATGCTTGCATAACGCATGCCATCATCTTTGAAGATGAAGAGTATGTTCCAGAACTTATTAGTCAGTTTGAGAGTATTAAAATACCTATAAGAAAGATACCGGTAAAAATCACTCGTGTAGTGAATGTGGATAAAAATGAATCATGTGACATCTATATAGGCCGAGGATCTAATTGGGGTAACCCTTACGCGATAGGCTTCGATGGAGATCGTGATGAAGTGATTCGTAAGTATCAATATGATTTTGATCGAGGCTTTTTTGAACACGGGGATAAGTTTAAAGAAAAATTGATGGGGAAACGCTTGGGGTGTCATTGCAAACCAGCAACATGTCATGGTGATGTGCTCGCAAAATATTTAAATAGCCTGGATGATAATAGATGACAACCGAAGACCAACTCGAACCACTAGCCCCAGATGCTTTATCCATGAATATCAAAAATACATTGCGGGAGGATGAGCCTCTGACTGATATTCGAGGTTCATTGCTCCCAAAACGCCTTTCTGGCGAAATCACTCTTGGCAACGCTCAATCCGCAGCGGAGGCTGTAGCATGAACTAGACTTGGAACGCATTACATAAGGATGCGGGGGTTTACTTCTAAATGCTGGGCGCTGGGGCTACCGAAATTCGAAAAGCAAACTACGCAAAGAAAGGGGTTTATTTTCAGAGTTTCACTAATTTGGCTACAGGTTTGGAATGAAAACATTTAGCCGATTTATAAATAAAGATTCTTACATAAGAACTAGGAAAACATGGAATAGCGTATGCTAATATGTTATTCGAAAACTTAAACCAGGAAAAAGAGATATGTCTAGTGTCAGTTCGCTAACAGTGACTGGATATAAATCCATCCGAGAACTTAAAGATTTTGAATTGAATGATCTCAATGTTTTGATAGGTGCTAATGGGGCGGGGAAAAGTAATTTCATAAGCCTTTTTCGACTTTTGAATGAGATGTATGAACAAAATTTACAGATCTATGTTCAGGCACAGGGTGGCCCGGATGCGTTACTGCATTTTGGTCGAGAAACGACGGATAAATTACATGCAGAATTTTATTTTTCGAGAAATGCTTATAAATTTGATCTAGTACCGACCTCAGATAATAGGTTGATATTTAAGAAAGAAGTAAGTTGGTTTGGAGACGTTTATTTTCCAACAAAACATAGCGCAATTCTTGGTACGGGACACGAGGAATCGAAGCTTAAAGAAGCGACTGACAAATACTCTCCATATGTTCGATCTTCGGTTAGGAACTGGCGAGTTTACCATTTTCACGATACAGGCGATAAGGCACGAGTTAAACAGAAACATCCTGTGAACGATAATCTTCGCTTGAAAAGTGATGCTGCGAACTTGGCTGCTTACCTGCGAATGTTACGAGAAAAATATGAGGCCGAATATAGAAGAATAGTAGAAAATATACAATTGGTAGCACCTTTCTTTGGTGACTTTGTATATCGTGAAGGAGAGCAAGAATATATTGAGTTAGAATGGTCTCACAAAGGAAAACCGGACACGCCACTTAAGGCGCATATGTTATCAGATGGCACCTTACGTTTTATTTGCCTAACCACATTACTTCTTCAACCAGTCCGATTATTACCTGATACCGTAATAATAGATGAGCCTGAGCTAGGGCTTCACCCATATGCTATTACAGTTCTTGTTGATATATTTAAGCAAGTAACAGAAAGAATAAAGTTAATTGTTTCAACTCAGTCAGTTGAATTGGTAAATGAACTCTCATCTGATGATGTAGTTGTTGTAGATCTTGAAGATGGGGCATCGACATTTAAGCGTTTCACTAATGAAGAATTATCTGATTGGTTAGATAAATTCTCCTTGGGTGAAATATGGAAGAGAAATATCCTTGGAGGGAGACCTTGAATGGTTGAGGTTACAGTATTCACGGAAGGGCAAACGGAAGAGTATTTTGTTAAACAAGTTATTGCACCGTCTGTTCGGTCTTTGGAGATTTATGTTAAACCGTTAACCTTAAAGACATCTATAGAGTCAAGAGGTGGTGCTATTAGTTATGATAGACTTAAATTTTATGCAAGGAATACTTTAAGATCGAATTCTGAAGGGGTTCTTACGACATTTTTGGACCTCTATGGTTTAAACACTGATTTCCCAGGTTCTGCAGATGCTCAGGCTAGGCCAGACGTTTATAAAAAAGTAGCGTATTTAGAGAAAGCCTTACATGAAAATATTGTTAAATATGTAAAGTGTAGGGCAGAGCAGTTCAAACCACATATTCAACCGTATGAATTTGAGGGGTTGCTGTTTTCTAATACTAGTGTGTTGGCACGCACTGAACCAGAGTGGCGTGTTTTGGAAGCTAATTTAGCGAAAGTTCGTAAGCAATTTACTAGTCCTGAACATATTAATGATAGTTATGATACAAAACCATCAAAGCGTCTAGAAGACATTCTTCAACCTACATATAAGAAAACCCGCCATGGTCCTATTGCAGCGAAACAAATTGGTTTGCAGACTATTGAACGAGAATGTGAGCATTTTCATTCCTGGATGGATTGGTTGCGAGGTCTGGATCCGTGACAACCGAAGACCAACTCGAACAACTTTGCCTCGGCTGGTTCCGTGCCGGGGGCTATGAGTATGCCAATGGCTACGATATCGCGCATGATGGAGAGGCACCAGAGCGAAAAGATTACAGGCAGGTAATCCTGTGTGACCGGTTACTGGATGCCCTGCAAGGCATCAATCCCCAAATTCCAGTGGCCATACTGGAAGCACAAGTCGTCCACGTCCTCGGCAAACCTGAACACCCTGCCCTGATTCAAAACAATCGAAATTTAAAGCGCTATGACTTACAGCCAATATCATGGTCTGATAGGGAAGAATCCAGAGCGGTATTGGTAGCGTGAAAAATAGACAGATCTACCATATTACGCATGTGGATAACCTGCCGGGTATTATCGGAATGGGGCACTTGTGGTGTGATGCTCAGCGTATAGCGCAGGGTTTTGATAATACGAATATTGGGTATAGTTATATATCAGGTAGTAGATAGAGGGGCAACCGGGTTGTTATTCTTGAATAATGGAGGAAAAAGAAAATGATTCCTGAAGACGAATTTCCAAATGACGAATTTACAAACTGCTTATTTGAATTGGCAGATCGCATGCAAAGGGAAGCAGGATATAACCCTACTGCTTTTAGAGGAATGCTGAGAGAGCATGGGGGCGTGGAAACTTGTAAAAGATTAATAAATGCAAGAGAGCCAAGTCAAGGCTATACGCAGCTTTGGGAGCGTAATCATCTTGGTTTAACCGTTGAGGCTTATATTTTGGATAATGAAAGATGGCATAGCCTTTTCACCTCAGAAGAATTAGAAAATTGTCGTAGGCGTTTAGAAGAGTACGGGCATTTCGAAAACTAAAAAATCATTTCGTGTTTAATCCAATCCATCAAGCGCGGTAGCTGAGCGTTTACGTTACTGGGCAGGTGATTCAGAGAGGAGAGAAAAACGGCAAGCTGAGTTTTTAGTCTATGATAGATGCCCCTGGACTGCAATTGACGAAATAGCCGTTATGAAACAAGCGGTTAAAGAACGGGTCGATGCGGCGCTTAAAAATTCAAGGCATAAGCCCCCTGTTAAAACCCGACCAGCTTGGTATTATTCACAAACAGTGGGAGATGATAACGATGATCGAATTCAAAAAAGGTAACCTGCTGGCAACGGATGCCGAGGCCCTGATCAATACGGTGAATACAGTGGGTGTGATGGGTAAAGGTATTGCATTGCAGTTCAGGAAGGCATTCCCTGAGAATTACGAGAAGTATAAAAAAGCGTGTGACGAAGGGAGAGTGGCGCCCGGTCAAATGTTTATTGTTGATCGTGAATCATTAACGAATCCGCATTACATTATTAACTTTCCGACCAAACGCCATTGGAAAGGTAAATCAAAAGTAGAAGACATAAAAAACGGGCTTGCTGCTTTGGTAGCAGCAGTGAATAAACTGGGAATTCATTCTGTAGCCGTACCTCCTTTGGGTTGTGGGCTTGGTGGTTTAAGTTGGGAAAAGGTTTATCCATTAATGGAAGGCGCTTTTGCTAAAGCGCCTGATGTGCGCTGGATGGTCTTTGAGCCCTCCGGTGCGCCTGAAGCCAAAGATATGGTGAACAAGACTAAACGACCTGAAATGACAAAGGGCCGCGCCGCCTTGCTGGGCCTTGTTGATCGTTATCTTGTGCCGGGTTATGACTACCCTGTTTCGTTACTTGAGATTCAAAAGTTAGTCTATTTTTTAACTGAATCAGGCGAGCATTTAGAGCAAGTCACTTTTGAGAAGGCGTTTTATGGCCCATATGCGGATGTGTTACGGCATGTATTGGAGAAAATTGATGGCCATTTCATCAGTGGTTATGGTGATGGCAAGAACAAGCCGGATGTCCCCATCAATTTATTACCAGATGCAGCAAAAGAAGCGGAACAATATATTAAGTCACACCCGGATACGCAACGACGCTTTGAGCGGGTAGTAAAATTGATAGAAGGTTTTGAAACGCCATATGGAATGGAGCTATTGTCAACGGTTCATTGGGTGGCTACAAAGGAAAATCCCCGGGCAAAAGAAAGTTCTGATATTGCACTTGAAGAAATTAGAAAGTGGAATACAAGAAAAGCGAAGGTGATGCGACCTGCTCACATTAAGGCGGCGCGGAAGAGGTTGAAAGAACAGGGTTGGTTTGATACCTCCGCGGCGTAATAGCCAATTCTTAAGGTTTTAGTAAAGCGTTCATAAAAAAGAATAGTTTGTGGCAACTCTATAAATGGTCACCGAAGACCAACTTGAACAACTCTGCCTCGACTGGTTCCGCGCCGGGGGCTATGAGTATGCCAATGGCTACGATATCGCGCATGACGGTGAGGCGCCAGAGCGAAAAGATTACAAGCAGGTAATCCTGTTTGGCCGGTTACTGGATGCCCTGCAAGGCATCAATCCCCAAATTCCGGTGACCATACTGGAAACACAAGTCGTCCACGTCCTCGGCAAACCCGAACATCCTGCCCTGATTCAAAGCAATCGAACTTTCCAGCAATACCTGCTGGAAGGTGTGCCGGTTGAATATACCGATAAGAACGGGGATAAAAAGACCGATCACGTTCAGATCATTGATTTTCATCACCCGGACAACAACCAGTTTCTGGTGGTGAATCAATTTACGGTTAGCGGCGCCCGGATGAACCGCCGCCCGGATGTGGTGGTGTTTATCAATGGTTTACCCATTGCGGTGATTGAGCTGAAAAACCCCGGTGATGAAAACGCCGGAATATGGGAAGCCTATAACCAGTTACAAACCTATAAGGATGAAATTTCCGATCTGTTTGTCTTCAACGAGGCATTGGTGATTTCCGATGGCGTCACTGCCCGTATTGGTTCCTTGACCGCCAGCAAGGAACGTTTTCTGCCCTGGCGTACGCTCAAGAATGAAAACGACAAACCCCGGTTGGAATATGAACTGGAAAAAGTCGTTCGCGGTTTTTTTGATCGGGAACTCTTGCTTGACTATATCCGCTACTTTGTCCTGTTTGAGCAGGATGGCGATACGCTTGTCAAGAAAATAGCGGCTTATCACCAGTTCCATGCGGTGCGTGAAGCGGTGCGCGTGACGATGATCGCGTCTGTTCCCGAGAGAATGTCGAAGGATGAGCGCGCCACATACGGCAGGGAGGTGGTGCCGGGTTCACGAAAGGCCGGCGTGGTCTGGCATACCCAGGGTTCGGGTAAGAGTATATCCATGGTTTGTTATGCGGGAAAGCTGTTGCAACAACCCGAAATGCAGAACCCCACCCTGGTGGTGGTGACGGATCGTAATGATCTGGATAACCAGTTATTCGACAACTTCGTCGCCGCGAAAATGTTGTTGAAGCAAACCCCGGTGCAGGCCGAGAGTCGGGATGATTTACGCGAGTCGTTGGAGTCGCGTCAGTCGGGCGGCATTATTTTTACCACGGTGCAAAAGTTCTCATTACTCAACGGTGAGGAGAAACATCCGGCGCTCAGCCCACGCGGCAATATCGTCGTTATCTCTGATGAGGCCCACCGTAGCCAGTATGGGCTGAAAGCCGTCGTCGATCAGAAGACCGGTAAATACAGGTTCGGTTACGCCAGGCATCTGCGTGACGCCTTGCCCATGGCCTCGTTTATTGGTTTTACCGGTACCCCCATCGCCACGGAAGACAGGGACACCCGTGCCGTGTTTGGAGATTATGTCAGTATCTATGATATTCAGGATGCGGTGGAAGATGGCGCGACAGTGCCGATTTACTACGAAAGCCGTCTGGCCAAACTGGACATCAATCGGGCGGAAATTGAAAAACTCAATGAAGAAGTCGAAGAGGTCATGGATGATGAAGAAGATGCCCGGGAACGGGAAGAGGCCAAGAGAAAATGGGCCGCGCTGGAGAACCTGGTCGGGGCCGAACCACGCCTGAAAGAAGTGGCCGAAGACCTGGTGCAACACTTTGAACAACGTAACGCCACCCTTGAGGGCAAGGGCATGATCGTGTCCATGAGCCGTGACATCTGCGTTCACATGTATGACTTGATTACCGCTTTGCGCCCCGATTGGCATCATGAGGATATTGATAAAGGCGCCATTAAAGTGATCATGACCGCCTCGGCCTCAGACAAGCCTTTGCTACAGGCGCATAATTACGCCAGGTTACAAAAGAAACGCTTGGAAAAGCGTTTTAAGGACCCCCGTGATCCGCTCAGGCTGGTCATCGTCCGTGATATGTGGCTTACCGGCTTTGACGCGCCATGCGCTCACACCATGTACATCGACAAACCCATGCGCAGCCACAACCTCATGCAGGCCATTGCGCGGGTCAACCGGGTATTCAAGGATAAGCCCGGCGGACTGGTGGTGGATTACATCGGTATCGCCAATGAGTTGAAACACGCCCTTAAAACCTATACCGATTCAAAGGGTAAAGGGAGCCCAACGCATATGGCAGCGGAGGCATTTTCAATACTGCTTGAGAAGGTCGACGTCGTCCGCGGTATGTTTCAGGGTTTCGATTATGGGGATTATGAGACGGAAACCGTTTTTCTGTTAGTCCCGGCGGCCGACCATATCCTCGGTTTGAAGGAGGGTAAGAAACGTTTTCTGGATACTGTACTTGCCATCACAAAGGCCTTTGCTTTATGTGGAACGCTTGATGAAGTGCATGAATATAGAAAGGAAATCGCCTTTTTCTTCGCGGTTAAGGCCGTTATCTCCAAAGCCACGACAGTCGATAAAAAACGCGAAGAGGAAGAAAGAAATTCAGCGCTTAAGCAGATCCTTGACCAGGCCGTTGTAGCGGAGGGCGTGGATGATATTTTCAAACTGGCGGGTTTGGAGAAGCCGAATATCGGCTTACTTGACGATGAATTTATGAATGACGTGCGCAATATGAAAGATCGTAATTTTGCCGTTGAGCTCCTTGAAAAACTGCTGCGAGACGAGATTCGGTCGAAGACACGTCATAATGTGGTCCAGGAGAAAAAATACGGCGATCGCCTGCTGGAAACCCTGCGTAAATATCGCAACCGCGCTATTGAAACGGCCCAGGTTATTGAAGAGCTGATACAAATGGCCAGGGAATTTCGGGAAGCGATGAAACGCCATGAGGATCTGGGCCTGAATCCTGATGAGCTGGCTTTCTACGATGCCCTTGCCAATAATGAGAGCGCCGTACGCGAACTGGGCGATGACATTTTGAAGAAAATCGCTCATGCGCTCGTCGAAAAACTTCGCGCCAGCACGACTGTAGACTGGCAGGTGCGCGAGAGCGTCCGGGCCAGGCTGCGAAATATGGTCAGAATAATGTTGCGACGATATAGATATCCTCCTGACAAAACTGCTGAAGCTGTGGAGCTGGTGTTGAAACAGGCTGAAGTCTTGTCAGAGGTATGGAGCGCTACGGCGTCATAAAACAGGCTTGCTTAAGAATATGGTGAACATAAAGCAACTTCCGAAAAAGAAACTCCCGAAAAAGCAACAAATTGGTCGCTGTGGCAAACTGCTGCTTCAGTATGCGCTACTAAAACAGGGTATAGAGACATCGCAAACGACAACGGACTCGGGCGTGGATCTTGTGGCCTACTTGAGCCATAGAAAAAAAGTGATTACTATCCAGGTTAAAACCAACTTTAAGCCTAAGCCGGTGGGTGGTAAAGGCGGACTCGCCTTTGACTGGCGGGTACGTGAAGAACCAAAAGTTGATTACTATGCGTTTGTAGATTTAGAAAGTCAGGGGATATGGATTTTGAGCCACAGGGAGTTGGCAGATCTTGCCCAGCGAAAGCCCCCGGGCTCAAGTCTCTACCATTTTGTTATGAAAAAGGACTCGAATGCCAAGCCAAGGCCTGATGGTAAAAAATCCAGACTATTTGAGTTTGAGAAATACAGATTAGAGAATCGACTCCAAAAAATCTTTGGTATTAATATTTGGTATTAGCTAAAAAGTGTACGGTGATCAGGGATCAGACGAAATATATTACGGTGCGGGGTGCCTGCGCGTTTTGTAGGTCTGCAACAATATCCATAGTCCCAGCGCGGGCAATATGTGTTTAATGGTGTGTCCGCTGATCAGCACCAGCGCCTGATGTATCTGACTATCATAGTGTTCACATAATTTTGCCGCAATATAGCTGCCGAACAGTATCCAGTAGCCATACGCCGACCCTGATTTCTTCTGGAAAAATAACAGTATGATCAGGGTGGTCAATATCGGAAAGAATTGCACGATGGCGTAAAATCTGAGGTCTCCGACACCGTGCGATTCCGTGAACCACCAATATAAAACAGACGCAACGCCGGCGGACAGCAAAGGCGCAAGGAGCAGTCTGCCCGCCCGTTCCGCAATGAATTCGCTGATTATGATCGAATACAAACTCATGAAAGTCAGTGTCATTGGCAGTCGGTCCCACACGAGTGTTTCATTGTCGGGCCATAGGTGGTAATAAGCCGATCCGGCGCCGGTGAGCATTGTTCCAAGGAAGAGCACAAGATATGCCGTCATATTTGATCTGACGATATTCAAGCGGTCGGTGGTGGTCATCAGTGAAACCAGACCGGCAATCCCGACGATAAAAAAAGGCAGATTGGATAAAACGTTTAAGGTGTTCGGAATGGAGAGCCAGGTGCGCGTATCTGAAAAAATGTGGTATTGCGCGTCTTGCGGGATGCGTTCCAGTACGACAGGCACGAGCAGAGCCAGGATACCGCAGACGGCGATCAGGGCGAAGCCGTATTTTTCACGGCCTGGCCTCATCTTTTCCGAAGCACTCAAGGGGGATTTCGCGTTGTTTATCCGCGGATTATCTGTAATCCGGGTTCTCAAAGTCGAATCGGCAACCCGCGTCCCATTTTGATCGCTGATTGCCGTGCGCCGGGATTCCGTCCTTCAACAGCCTGGCCAGATGCATCAGATTCCAGGTCATGAATGTCGTGTTTCGGTTGGTGAAGTCATTTTCCGGCCCCCCGGAGCCTTCATCCAGATAGGATGGCCCGGGGCCGGCTTCCCCGATCCAGCCTGCATCTGCCTGTGGCGGGATGGTATAGCCCAGGTGTTGCAGGGAATATAGAATATTCATGGCGCAGTGTTTCACGCCATCTTCGTTGCCGGTGATCAGACAGCCGCCGACTTTGCCATAATAGGCGTATTGTCCGTGTTCGTTTAATATGGCTGAATTCGCATACAATCGCTCGACCACCTGGGTGCAGACAGAAGTTTTTTCACCCAGCCATATTGATGTGCCCAGGATCAGGATGTTGGCCGCCATCACCTTTTCCTGTATTTCCGGCCAGTCGTCTTTTTCCCAGCCATGTTCCGTCATATCGGGGTAGACGCCCATGGCGATGTCGTGATCCACTGCCCTGATCGTTTCCACCTGGACCTTGTTCTTCTCCAAAATTCCCTTTGTTATCTCCATCAGCCCCCAGGTGTGCGATTTTTCCGGTGATTTTTTCAATGTGCAGTTAATCAGCAGCGCCTTCAGATCGGAAAAATCATTGGGACAGTTTGTGTTCAATGCTTCTATCTTTTCTTTCGCCGTATTTGAGATGTTCATTTTCTGATGTCTCCGTCGTTGTCAGATATTGTCAAATGTGCAATCCGTTTCGTTTTTTCAACAGCGTGCAAAATACACTATAGCCCCATGTGTCCGTTTTTTTAATGATAAAATAATCAACGTGAATAAAAAATAAGGCGTCCCCGATGATTATCGTAATTTCTCCCGCAAAAAAACTGGACTATGAATCGTCGTTACCGTCTGTAGCCTGCACTGAACCCGGGTTTATGAAAGAGGCGAATCAACTCGCTTGCGCGATGCGTAAACTGGAGGCGGAATCGATCTCACAACTGATGAATATCAGTCCCGCTCTGGGGCAGCTTAATTATCGGCGTTTTCAGCATTGGAAAACAAAGGCAGGACCTGCCGAGGCGCGTCCGGCTGTTTTCGCGTTCAGGGGCGATGTTTATGTTGGGCTTGATGCGGACACTCTGAGTGAGGATGATCTCGCTTTCGCACAGCGACATCTGCGCGTGTTGTCCGGGTTGTACGGTGTGTTGCGGCCACTGGACCGGATACAGGCGCATCGTCTGGAGATGGGAACGCGGTTTGCTATCGGCAAGGCGGAAAATCTTTATCAGTTCTGGGGTGATTCGATCACCGAATGTCTGAACAACGATTTGCAGGGGGCGGACAATACCCCGGCCGCGCTGATCAATCTTGCCTCGCAGGAATATTTTTCGTCAGTGCGTCCGGACAGCATTGACGCGCCGATCATCACGCCGGTCTTTAAGGAATATCGTAAGGGTGCGCTCAGGGTGATCAGTTTTAATGCAAAACGCGCGCGTGGCATGATGGCGCGCTTTATCATTCGTCATCGCCTGACCGATCCCGAGGCGTTAAAGACATTTTCCGATGGTGATTATTGCTACGATCCCGATCTGTCAGGCGCGAATGAGTGGTTGTTTCGGCGTGGCTAATCAGGGCAGTTTTTCCGATTTTGCATTTGACCAGTCAGGGTTAAAGGCAAGCACCCGGCTTTCCCCCGGAAGCGCAGGATTGAATAGACTGTTGTGCCAGAAAGTAAATTGATATTGTGGATGCTTTATTGGCAGCTTGTGAATTTCAACGGGAATTTGAAAGCGCTGATTGTTTTGTTCAAAAATTAAAGTACAGGTTTTCGTTGCAACCAGTTTTGCGTAAATTCCGGAGCCGGGACCAAACAGTGCTGTTATCTCATTCGCGAAGTCCTTCGGGTCCTGATAATACGTTCCCGACAATAGCCGGATGGCCTCTTCCCAGCGTTCAAGCGGTTCGTGGTTTTTTTTTACGATATGCCGGAATTGCGCGGTAATGTTTTCCGGAGGCGCTTTGGTGATCAATGTGATAATCCGCCCTGGCAGTGTATTTTTATCCATAACGATGCGGGGGCGCATGCCTTCGGTGGGCCTTCCGTCGCCAGCCCGGACAGACTGTTGTCTGATGCGGCACTGCCAGTAAAGAAAATCATAATTTGTCACTTTTTTTCCGGTGTCCAAAATAGAAGCCCGCCATTTTCTAATTTATTTTCTATAATTTTTTGTCTCCGGCGTTATCATATCAATATCTGGATTGAATACGCCATTCAACTTTTTGCATGAAACCAAATGGCGGAAGGAGGGGCGATAATAATGATTGAAGCGGTCCTGTTTGATTTAAGTGGTGTCTTGTATATTGATGATCAGGCATTGCCCGGTGCGCTGGATTCGATTCAAAGACTGAATAGATCAAATATTCCCATACGGTATTTGACGAATACCACGCGCAGCCCCAGGAAGGCAGTGCTGAGTAAACTGAAAAAAATGGGATTTAATATCGCTGAGGATGATCTTTTTACTGCCCCGGTGGCGACTCACGCCTATTTGCGTGTGAACAATCTTTCCCCCTGTTTATTGGTGTATCCGAACTTAAAGCAGGATTTTGCCGATTTGATCGGTAATACGCCCAATGCCGTTGTGGTTGGTGATGCGGCGCAGGAATTTTCCTATGACAATATGAATACGGCGTTTCGAATTTTGATGCGGGGTGCGCCGTTAATCGCCATGGGAAAGAATAAGTATTTCCGGGAAGCCGATGGATTAAGTCTTGATATGGGCCCTTTTGTCGCCGCATTGGAATTTGCGGCTAATACGGAGGCGATCGTCATCGGGAAACCCGCCCCAACCTTTTTTGAGGCGGCTGTCGACAGTCTGGCCTGCCCGGCTGACAATATTGTGATGGTGGGCGATGATGTCACATCGGATGTGATCGGCGGTCTGGATGCGGGTTTACAGGGAATTTTGGTCAGAACCGGAAAATATCAGGCAGGGGATGAAGCGCAATTACAGGGCCGGGGCCTGTGTGTTAACGATATTAATGAAACTGTGGACTGGATTTTATCGCAGATTCAATGATAAGACGACAGGGTTATTATTGGTGCATGCTTCCAGGGAAGTTTTCAAGTTCATTATCTATCTTGTAGTAATCTCCTGCATCAGATACAAAGATGTTTTTTGCCACCTGGAGACCGGTCGGCAGATCAAGAGTCCCCGCCGCAACACAGATATATTCTTCATTCAGCGGTTGCCAGAAAATACTGGCGCCGCATTCCATACAAAAACCGCGTTGTGCGCGGTCGGAAGATTGGTACCATTTCAGACTGCGTTTCTCTGTCAGGACCAGCTTGTCCGTCTCTGTCGCCGTATAGACCGCATAGTTTCCGTGCGTGCGCTGGCATTGTCCGCAATGGCAATTGACCGCTTCTCTGAATGTTCCGTTCACATGATAACGGACGCCCCCGCATAAACATCCACCGCTACAGGTATTTTTCGACAAGGTGTTTTTCATGGGACAGGTCCTCGTATTGTTTGTCAGTCGTTGATATTGATGGCCAGAAAATTGGCGATCCACTGCATCACCACGGAATTATCCGGCGTTATTGACAGTGAATCGTAACCCGCTTTAACCCTGTTGTCTGGAATATGCTTTGATTCAATTGCGATCAGGCGGCGGCTGAAATCATTGTCGAATTCGGGGTGACCCTGAATCCCGATAAAATGATCGCCGGACTGAAACATGAAATTTTCACAATGCTCGTTACTGGCAAGCAAAACAGCTCCTTCAGGCATTGTGACCACCCGATCCTCATGGTGAATCACCATATTGAATTTAAGCTGATGTGGTTTTGTCCATGCTTTGTGTTGTAACAGGCGATTTTCAATGACGCCAAATTTTATCCCTGTTTCGTTTTTTGCCACCGTTCCGCCCAGCGATTTGGCAAGAAGCTGGTGTCCAAAACAGATCCCGGCCACCTTCTTTTGCCGCTTCCAGCATTGCCTGATGAAATCTTCCAATTCCCTTATCCAGGGCAAGTCATCGTTCACACTGTGAAGACTGCCTGTCGTGATATAGGCGTTGCATTCATTGATGTCCGCGGGGAAACGAGACCGGGGCGCGTCATAGATGACAAACTCCGGCTCAAGGGAGATATTGCGAAAGGCCTGTATCAACATATCAGGATAATTGGTGAATTGATCATCCTGTAGACGTTCAGACATATACCCGCATTCAAATATGCCCACTTTCATTTTGACACCTTCCTGAAAATGTAAAATACACTACCCGTTGTTCAAGGTGAAGTAATTTGCCGGCCCTTTTCTCGCCGCTGTCCGTTCTCTCTTCGTCGCAAGGCTACTTCCCGCCGGTGCGGTGTTGTTTTTGCATCGGATTCACGGCCTTTTTGGGTTTGGTGCTGAACAATCTTTCAAGAAAGGTTTCCTTTTTTTCAGACTTTGCGCGTGTATCACTGTCCTTTCTCCGCGCTTTTTTGTTGTCTGCGGGGGCCGGTTCGGTGGCGCCGGATGGGGGTTTGCCCTTGTTCTGCAAGGCTTTCATACAGTCGTTGACGGCGCCAAGCCTGATCATGTGCAAATCCCGATCGGAATATCCCTTGTCGTTTTTAAATTCAGCGGTAACACGCTGTGCTTGACGTTCACACGTCTCTTTCAATCGGGAGTCCTCCATGTCGGCATAAGTGACACCGGATGAAAAAAACAGAAAGATAACGGCGATGATATATCGGGTTTGTAATTTTAAGCGCATAAATTTCTCCTGTTGTATTCGTTCATTCTTTTTTCGCGTTTAATTGTCGGATCATTGCCGGGACAATTTCTGCAAAATCGCCCACAATCGCATGATCCGCTATCTGCATCAGTGGCGCGTTGACATCGGTATTGATGGCGAGGATATATTTCGCATGACGTATCCCTGAAAGGTGTTGTATCGCGCCCGATATTCCGCAACCGATATAGAGTAAAGGTGATATCGTCGCGCCGGTCTGCCCGACAAGGTATTCCCGAGGGGCAAAATCATTTCCGATGGCGCCGCCAGACGCGCCAAGCGCCGCGCCCAGAGTGTCTGCCAGTTGTTCAAGTATATTCAGTTTTGACGCTTCCCCGATCCCCCGCCCTCCGGCAACGACAATATCCGCGGTATCAATCGGCGGTCGTCTGGAAGGATGACGTTTTACCTTGACCCGTTTTGTCAGGATAGCACATTCCGCAACGGTATTTTCAACGGTGTCCAAATCGTAATAGTCATCGCGGGCAGATATTTTGAGCGCACCGGGTTTGACTGTGATGAAACGGGGTTTTTGTCCGATGATTTCGATATCCGTTAAATATTTTCCGCCGTATATTTCCTTGACGCCGAATACTTTTTCACCTTTCAGGTAAAAGTCTTTTACTCCGGAGGCCAGCCCGGTTTTGAATTCAATGGATAAACGCGGAAAAATATCCTGCGCCATGGATGTGGCACCGGAAAAAACAATATCGTAATCATTATTTTTTATGAGTGTCTGCAACGCGAAAGCGTGTGCCTCGGGGCTGTAGTTATCCGGGGCGATCCCTTTAAGGATGTTAACGCGCTTGAGTTTGTATGGCGTTAATAATGCAAACTCCGCCTGTTCGGGCCTGCCGACAAAGACAATTTCCGTCTCGGCATCTTCCAGCGCTGTCAGCCTTTCCAGTATTCCCAGCGTGGCCCTTTTGATGGAAGCCACGCCAGGTTCCGAAAAGACAAGGTATCGTTTCATTGTTGTGAGTGGTTGTATCCGGGCAGTTCGGATGAGATCAGGGCATCTGCAATTTCTTTTGTGACGTTTTCGATTTGATCATGACGGGTGGCGTAAGACAGCTTGCCCGTTTTTCTTTCCGGAGCCGCGCGGAGTTTCGAGTAACGAAGATAGCTGTCGGGTCTGGCGAGGACGATCTCGTCCATTGTCAATTCGACCAGCGGCTTTTTACGGGCGGCCAGGATATGCGGATAAGGGGCGTATCGCGGCTTGTTTATCCCGTAGTGACAGGCGACAACCGCCGGCAAACGGAGTTGATAGATTTCGGTAACGCCGCCTTCAATACGGCGTTCCAGCCGCATTTCATTTTCGGTGACATGGCATTTTATTGCCCTTGTGACACAGGCGAAGTTTAGTGATTGCGCGAGAAGCTGGGGAACCTGGGCACTTTCATCGCCAAACGATTCCGTTCCGCATAAGATCAGATCAGCCTGTTTTCCGCTTTTATCAATCGCACCTTGCAGGGCAAGGGCGGTTATGCAGGGATCAAGTCGCTCCTCCGGTGTTCGTACCAGAATGGCGTCATCCGCGCCCATCGCCATGGCGGTGATTAATGCCTCGGAACGTTGTTTATCGCCCACGCGGACGGCCGTTATGGTTGATACGGGAAATTGTTCACGGATTAGCAGTGCCTGTTCGACGGCACACTCATCTTCCGGGTTGATGTCCCAGCGCAAATTTTCCGTTGCGATATAGTCGCCTTTACGGTTTGGGATAATATTTGAACGAATATCAGGGATTTGTTTCACACAGACAAAAATATTCATGTGATTTCGTTCTCTTTAGATCGAACAAGAATATGACGATAGCGGATTTTCAGGGCATATATGACGGGGATCAGTCTTTATCTGTTAAATGGGTGGTATTTGCGCCACGGTTTTTCCAGTAAAGATAGATTGACAGCCCGGCGGCAAAAATTCCCATGATAAAACCGGCGATTTTTATCGGGCCGACTCCGTTTGTCACAACATAACCGCAAAGCGCGATTACGATAAACAGCACAACGCTTGCGGTAGTTGTCTTCACGGTGTCGTTTATTTCAGATGGGTTATAAAATTATTATATATCAGTTTTGCCGAGTCGTTAAATTCCGCCATGTTTTTTTTGGCCGCGTTATCCAACTCTTCCAGGGCGCCGGGGCCGAATGTTTTTTCAAGCGATTGTTTGTATTCGGGAACTTCCCCCCAGTCGGAAATCGTCGTGTCAATCAACTCAATATGACATTGCATACTGAAGGCCGATTCGCCGAATTGCAGTGATTGAACGGGGCAGACAGGCGATTCCGCGAGGACAGTGCTGCCGGGCGGTGGCGTTATCACTTCGGCGCCGTGCCATTGCAGGCTTTTAATATTTTTCCGCGAGCCTGAAAATAAAGTGGATTGCTGACCTGCATCGGTGAGCACGATATCCAGAATACCCACTTCCGGTTTTGCCATCTTTCCGACCCTGCCACCAAGCGCATCGGCCATCAGTTGATGTCCGAGGCAAAAGCCCAAAAAGGGTATATTCAGTTCAATGATCGCTTTCCTTATCGCTTCTTTTTCGGTGACAAGCCAGGGATATTCGCGTTCCTGCCAGACATCCATCGGGCCGCCCATGGCAATCAAGGCATCATAGCTTTCCAGTTCGGGAATGGTTTCGCCTTCATCCAGCTCAACGGTATCCCAGTGTATGCCGTCCTTTTTCATGAAATTGCAAAATATGCCGGGATGTTCGACGGCGAGATGCTGAAATACAAGAATATTCATGTTTGTAATCCTGATAAAATATAAGAGGGAAGTGTAATCAATTTATCTGTGCCTGGCATATATCTCTATACTATAGAGGTATCAGATTTTCTTGAACATATTGTCTTATATTGCAAGGCGTAGTGAGATTGGTCGCATCTTCCCATGATTTTATTTTTTCAAAGAGCCTGAATAATGTCTGATGATGCTGCCCCGGACTATTCCGATGAAAAGGTACCCCGGACAAGGGATGCTTTATTGGAAGAGGGTGAAAGGCAGTTGGAAGTCGCTGTCGGTTCACAAATACGTATATTCCGTCAACAATTAAAAATGACTGTGGACGAGGTTGCCAAGCAGGCGGGGTTGTCCCAGGGAATGCTGTCCAAGATTGAGCGCGGGGTCACCGCGCCTTCCTTGAGGACGCTTTATACCCTGACCAGGGTCTTGAATGTTCCGGTGACTTCCCTGTTTCGAAAGTATGAAGAGCAACGGGATTGCAGTTTTGTGCGTTCTGGTGAAGGCTTGCTCATTGAGAGGCGCGGCACGCGCGCGGGTCATCAGTACCAGCTTCTTGGACATAATATTGGCAAGCTGACTTCACTGGAGCCGTATTTGATTACCCTGACCGACGAATCCGAAGTTTTTCCCCTGTTTCAGCACAGCGGTATTGAATTTATCTACGTACTGGAAGGTGAGGTTATTTATCGACATGGTAATGATACCTACCATATGAAAGTCGGCGATTCCCTGTTTTTTGATTCCGATGCCCCGCATGGGCCGGAAGCACTGTTACAGGTCCCGATACGTCTGTTGACCTGTATCTATCGGGCCGGTATTGATGAATGATCTCAATCTTAAAGATATTCCTATTTAGAATATATTATTCCAAATAACTTGGAATCCTTATTTTCCTATACTAAACTGTGTTTCAGTAGCTGATTTGGAAAATACGCGATCAAAAAAGGCTGTATTATCGTCATTATAGTGCGTGCAATATTCATGAAACGAATAAATTATTCTCTTTTCAGGTAGTTATTTATGTGCGGAATAGTCGGGCTTTTTATTAAAAATCCAGAGTTTGAAGGCAGGCTGGGGTCTCTGGTGTCGCCGATGCTCATTGAAATGACCGAGCGTGGTCCCGACAGCACGGGAGTGGCCATTTATGGCGAGGCGGTTGAAAAGGGCATGGGCAAGGTGACCGTGCTTTCCATAGACCCGGATTATCCTTGGGACAAATTGACGGCGGAACTCAAAAAGAAGTTTGGTGCTTCCTGTCAGGTCGGATTGAAAAGTAATCATGCTGTTTTAACGGCTGACACCGAGGCCAAAAATCTGCAGGGATGGTTACGCCGGCAGCATCCCGAACTCTATATAACGAGTTCCGGTACCAATATCGTAATTTATAAAGAGCAGGGCCTGCCTGAGGCCGTCATTGAACGTTTTGATATTGAAGGCATGTCGGGCACTCACGCATTGGGCCATACCCGAATGGCCACCGAAAGCGCCGTGACTACCTCCGCCTCTCATCCCTTTTCAACCGGTGAAGATCTTTGTCTGGTACATAACGGTTCACTATCCAATCACAATCGTTTGCGGCGTGCCCTGCAGAGAAATGGGGTTGAATTTCAAACGGACAATGACAGTGAAGTGGCGGCCGGTTACCTGACCTGGAAGTTACAGAATGGCGCGAGCCTGGATGAGGCGCTGGAAGCCGGTTTTGAAGACCTGGATGGTTTTTATACTTTTGCGGTGGGTACGCATGACGGTTTTGCCGTGGTAAAGGATCCAATAGGGGCCAAACCGGCAATTCTCGCCGAGACCGACGACTGGGTGGCGATGGCATCCGAATTTCGCGCAATCGCCTGTCTGCCCGGTGTGGAGAATGCGCGGATCTGGGAACCGGAACCGGAAAAAATTTACAGTTGGAGGCGGTAAACACAGGCAGTACGGGTTTTTCCCGTACCACAAGTCGAATAGGGATGAACGGGCACACTGGTCTGATGAAAAAAACGGATTGCCGGGGGATTTCCTGCTGGCCGCGTGTGGGAAGGCGCTACAAAGGTGCTCACAAGGGGAATGACGAATAAGATGATAGCCGTGGTCTGGATATCAATTCGCTGGATATATGAAGGTTTTTAATGATGAAAGAAATTGATTTGGATAAGCAGACGGTACGTGAATTAAACGGATTACTGCATAATAAAAAAGAAAGAGGTGATGAATCCAGTTTCAGGATTATCAATCCGAATGGCAAGCACAATATTGCGGTCGGCGTGGATGACGCACTGGATATCCGCATTGAAGGACATGCAGGCCATTATGTCGGTGGCATGAACAAGCATGCCGACATTACCATCACTGGAAATGCTGGCGCCGGACTTGCTGAAAATATTATGTCCGGGGTGGTGCGGGTAAAAGGAAATTCGTCACAGTATACGGGAGCCACGGGTCGCGGCGGTCTGATCGTGGTGGAAGGCGACGCGGCAGCACGCTGTGGGATATCCATGAAAGGCGTTGATATTGTTGTCGGCGGTTCTGTCGGGCACATGTGTGCCTTTTTAGCGCAAGCCGGAAATATCGTGATATGCGGTGACGCGGGTGATTCTTTGGGTGATTCCATCTTCGAAATGCAAATCTTTGTACAAGGTAAAGTGAAAGGTCTGGGTCACGATTGTGAAGAAAAAGAAATGGGGTCGGAACAAATGGAAAAGCTGGAAGAGTTACTTGAAAGAGCGGAAATTGGCGCCGATTCAAAAAAGTTTACGCTCTATGGTCCGGCGAGAACCTTATATAATTTCAAGATTGACCATGCTGTTTTGTAATAGGCTACTTATAGAGTAAGAAAGAATGAACGATTCGGTGAAAAAGCGGCAGACTAATGTGAATGAGCCGCCCGTATTGCGGGAGTCTTATCTCTGGGACAGACAGACCATTCAGGAAATCCAGCGCGCCGCGACTGAAGGCATTTACAGTATACGTGGGGGCGGCGCAAAACGCAGGTTACCGCATTTTGATGATTTGTTGTTCCTGGGCGCCAGTATGTCGAGATACCCGCTGGAAGGCTATCGTGAAAAATGTGATACCGATGTGATGCTGGGTACGCGGCATGCGAAAAAGCCGCTACATTTGAAAATTCCAATTACCATTGCCGGAATGAGTTTTGGCGCGTTGTCCGCTCAGGCAAAAGATGCGCTTGGCAAAGGTGCCGCCGCAATGGGAACGTCTACAACAACCGGTGATGGTGGAATGACGCCGGAAGAACGCCAGTCTTCCAAGACGCTGGTGTATCAGATGTTGCCTTCGCGTTACGGGATGAATCCGGATGATTTGCGCAAGGCTGATGCCATTGAAATTGTCTGTGGTCAGGGCGCGAAGCCTGGCGGTGGCGGCATGTTACTGGGTTACAAGATCAGTGACCGTGTTGCGCAAATGCGGACTTTGCCGAAGGGCATTGACCAACGCAGCGCCTGTCGTCATCCCGATTGGACGGGACCCGACGACCTGGAAATCAAGATTGCGGAAATCCGTGAAATTACGGATTGGGAAAAGCCAATCTATATCAAGGTCGGTGCGACGCGTACCCGCTACGATGTACAACTGGCCTGCAAGGCGGGCGCGGATGTGATTGTTGTGGATGGTATGCAGGGCGGCACTGCCGCGACCCAGGATGTCTTTATTGAACATGTCGGTATTCCAACATTGCCGGCGGTTCGAATTGCCGTTGAGGCGTTGCAGGAAATGGACCTGCACCGCAAGGTCCAGTTGATTGTTTCCGGCGGTATTCGTAACGGTGCGGATGTGGCCAAATGTATGGCTCTGGGCGCGGATGCCGTTTCAATTGGTATGTCCGCGCTTTATGCCCTGGGTTGCAACTCGCCAAAATATGATGAGGAGTATCGCAAGCTGGGTTCAGCCTCAGGGTATTATGATGCCTATCATATCGGTCGCTGTCCGGCAGGTATTTCAACCCAGGACCCGGAACTGGCAAAGCACCTTGACCCCGAATTGGGTGGTCGACGTATCAAGAATCTGTTACAAACCATGACGCTTGAAGCGCAGACTTTAGCACGCGCGTGCGGTAAATCGCACCTGCATAACCTTGAACCGGAAGATATGGTCGCTCTTACGGTGGAGGCTGCTGCAATGGCCAAAGTCCCTCTGGCGGGCACCGATTGGATTCCGGGGGGCGGATACGATAAATAACCCGGATTAAATTAATATTTTATTGAAACAATCAAAAGAGAATGGAGAGAAAGTAAAATGGCTACTGACCTGGCAAAAGTTGCAAAAGAAAAAGGGATTAAATATTTTCTGATCAGTTTTGTCGACCTGTTCGGGAACCTGCGTTCAAAACTGGTGCCGGCCCGTGCGATAAAGGCGATGCAAGAAGATGGGGCCGGTTTTGCAGGCTTTGCGGCCTGGCTGGATATGACGCCGGCTGATCCGGATATGTTTGGTGTACCTGACCCGGAAAGCCTGTTTATCCTGCCGTGGAATCGCGAGATAGGCTGGTTGGTTTCCGATTTATGGATGAATGGAAAACCGGTAGAGGCCTCGCCCAGAGTTGCCCTCAAAATGCAACTGGAAAAGGCTGCAAAAAAAGGATATCGGATTAAAACAGGCGTGGAATGCGAATTTTTTCTGATTACCCCGGAGGGGGACGCGCTGTCTGATCAATATGACACGCAGGCCAAACCCTGCTATGACCAGCAGGCATTAATGCGACGTTATCCCGTTATCAGTGACATTTGCAACGGCATGCTGGAACTGGATTACAAACCCTATCAAAACGATCATGAAGATGCCAATGGACAATTTGAAATGAACTGGGATTTTGATGATGCGTTGAAAACAGCCGACCGGCATGTATTTTTCAAGTTTATGACCAAAACAATTGCCGAAAATCATGGTCTGCGTGCGACTTTTATGCCCAAGCCTTTTGCAAATTTGACCGGCAACGGTTGTCACGCACATGTGTCTTTATGGGACAAAGCCGGCAACAAGAATTTATTTCTGAATAAAAAAGACGATCTGGGTTTATCCAGACTCGCCTATGACGGTCTTGGCGGCATTATGTATAATGCCACCGCCTTGTCTGCCTTCTTCAATCCTACCGTGAACAGCTACAAACGGATTAATGCGTCAAGAACCGCGTCAGGCGCTTCCTGGTCTCCGAATGCCGTGACGTATGCGGGCAATAATCGCACCCACATGATCCGCGTACCGGACGACGGTCGTTTTGAATTGCGTTTGATGGATGGTTCGGCGAACCCCTATCTGTTGCAGGCGGGGGTCGTGGCAGCCATTCTGGATGGTATCAAAAACAAACGCGACCCCGGTGAACCGCTTCACATTGATATGTATAAAGAAGGACACAAGGTTAAATCGGCAAAGAAACTGCCGGCCACCCTGCTTGATGCACTCCGCTTGCTGGAGAAAAGCACGGTGCTGCGGGAAGCCATGGGGGACGATTTGATCAATGCCTTTATTAAACTGAAAATGACGGAATGGACGAACTACATGGCGCATCTCAGCGAATGGGAGCGGCAGCACACTCTGGATTGCTGACGGAAACAGATTTATGCAAAACTTGTCAACGCGACAACACCCGCGATAATACAGATTACTCCGCACCATTGCGTTCGGTTCATTTTTTCCTTCAGGAACAGGCGTGCCAGTATGACGGTCACAAGACTGAAACCGGAGGAGACAACCGCGGCAATTTCAGCATTGTCGGTGTGCGCACTCCAGGCAAGTGCGACATAAGCGCCGGTATCCATGAGACCCTGAACCCCGATTAATGGCCAGCAACTCGGAGTGATGACGGGCATTTGCCTTTTCCAGACAAAGATCAGTCCCAGTGAAAACAGGCTGATCCAGCGTGCGATACAGACAGTCTGCAACTCGCCGTATATCAGGCCGGCGGTCTGGGCTGCAGTCACAGTAATGCCAAACCCGAATGAAGACGCCAGTGCAATGATAATGGTCCGGTTCAAATGGCGGCGATTGTAGCCGGGTTGTGATTCATATTGTGACGCGGCACAGGCGATGAGCCACACGCCTGAAAATACCGTAAACATTGCAATCCACTGTAAAATGCCCGGGCGGCTACCCTGCAGTAATGCAAAGATGACGTTAAATATCGGAAAGCTGCCCACAATCGGCGCGACAATGGTCACCGGTCCTCTTGTCAATCCCTGATAAAGCAACAGCGTTGCCACCATTGTGCCGATACCCGTCAAAAGCAACAGCCACCAGCCCGATGCCGTATATACGAACGGGACGTCAAACAGGAAAATGATCAGACTCATGACGATGGCGCCGACGCTCAGCATACCCAGCAGGGATTGATGATGCCCGATGGCGCGACCCGTAAATCGCGCTATGAAATCAGCGCTGCCCCAGCCCAGCGCGGCGCACAGGCCGTATACCCCCGCGCTCATGAGTGGTTCATTTTTTCCATTACCGAGCAGTATTTATCCATATTGATAAATGGCGCATTACTTCCCTGTGAGACAGGGTTTTAACGGATTGATGATAAGCAACAAATAAATACCTTTCCCCGGACCAGTCAATAATGACGTCGATATACTACTCAATAGGTATATGAAATATTGAATTTTCTTACTATAATTACAAACTTTTAGTTATCTGACGCAGCTTCATTCTAATTGAAGTTGACTTAAAAACTTAATATTTGAGGAGGGGGGATAATGGATAATGAATTAGCATCATTAAACATCATCTTTACTGAATTTTACTACTGGGTAACGGTAGTAATCATGTTTTTAATCCACGTCGGTTTTTGTGTTTATGAGGTAGGGGCCTCACGATACAAAAATCATCTGCACACCTTGATGAAGAATACCATGCTCATACCATTGGTCACTGTGACGTTTTTCTTCTTCGGGTGGTGGATTTATTTCGCATTTGTCAATGGTCCATGGATTAACGGGGAGCTGGTTCCCGCCCCGCATGCGACACCCTGGAGTGAACTGATGGGGACGCACATGGGAGGACCTCCCCAGGGAGGTGCCCTGACCGCTGATGATACCATTTATTGGGCGCGCATTAATGGCGTGTTCTGGGCAGCGTTCCTGTTGTTTTCATGGACGGCGGCCTCCATTGTGTCAGGTTCGGTGATCGAACGTATTCGTCCGAGCGCTTTCTGGATACTGGCGGTGCTGATCGGTTCGGTTACCTGGATTATTGATGCGGCTTGGGGCTGGTCGTGGAATGGCTGGATGGTGCAAAAACTGGGTTATCATGACGCCTATGCGTCCGGTGTGATACATGCCATTGCCGGCGGTTTTGCACTGGGTGTATTGATTGTACTGGGACCCAGAATCGGCAAGTTCCGTAAAGACGGGACTCCAAGAAACATCAATCCGCATAATCCATGGCTGGTGACAGTGGGTCTGTTTCTGATCTATACCGGTTTCTGGGGCTTTTACGCAGCCTGTAACGTACCTATCATTGATGTTTATGGGGGCGCTATGCTGGATGTTGAAGGTAAAAGTTTCTTCAGTGGGACCAATATCTATTTACAGCCAACAACGCTGTCGGCGATCACTTTCAACTTTCTGATGGCTTTGTCGGGCGGTCTGATGGCGGCATATATCGTTTCTAACGGTGATGCCTTCTGGACCTATTCCGGTGGTTTGGCCGGTTTGATCGGGGCTTCGGCAGGGAATGATCTTTATCACCCGATACAAGCGATGTTGATTGCAGCGGTCGGCGCCGTGATTGCCTATAAGATGCATTACTGGGTAGAACGCAGATTCAAGGTTGATGATGCAGTTGGCGCGGTTGCCGTGCATGGTTATGCCGGTTTTTATGGCGTGTTTATTGCCGGTTTCATGTTGTGGGGTTATCCCTCGTCACCGTTTGAAGGTTATGCACAGATCACCCCGTGGGGGCAGTTTATTGGTGCGATCATCATGTTCGGTGTATTGGGATTCTTGCCCGCCTTTATTGCATCCAAGATACTGAATGCATTTGGTATATTGCGTATACCGCGTGAAATCGAAATGGCGGGTCTGGATATTAACCATGAATCACTGCGTGCCATGGAAGCCGAGGAAGTCGCTGGCGCTATACGCGAAGAAGCCGTTTGAATGGTTCTCTTTGAATTTAATATTAAACTGAAGGAGAAATATTATGAGTACTGGTCTGGTTGATAATTGGTTAAATATTGACCAATTCGGGGCTATTTATCCATTTGTCGGTAGTGAGGTCGTATTGGCCTGTGTTGGTATCGCCTTTTGGATAATATGGCACATTGTTCAATTCAAAAAGGAAAGCGTTGAATTTGCCCAGGATATTAAAAATATCAGTGCCAAAGGCGGCGTTAAGCAAGTCCTCGCGGAAGAAGCGGACAGGGAAAAAGGGGACAGTGTAGGGGGATAATCTCTGTATTATTCTCCATTCACCGTCTCAATCCGGTGCCCCCTTTGTTTTCGAACAAAGGGGGTTTTTTTATGGCCCATGACGATGTAAAGCCGATACATATAATCTTTTATCGTGGCGATGATTTTGATCAGAGCAAAATAGATTAGAGATGAAATGGCCACCCGGTTTATTCTCCGGTTAAATAACGCGAATATTATATACAGATAACTTTTTACAGGAGCCCCACATGATAAAAAGCGCTTTATCAGTATTACCGACACGTCCCGTTCTGTATATTGTCCCGGTGGTAGTGACATTGGTTATGGCGTTTTATTACTGGGACAGGCATGCGGATTGCACCCATGACAGACACTTCAGGTCGCTATTGGGGAAGCAGCTGGATGTAACGGGTGAGGCAACGCTGTTTCATCTGGATAGCGTGACGGACTTTGTCTGGGACAAGGTCAGAATCATCAATAATTTTAAGCCGCAAAGAAAAATCATGGATTGTCCCTTCGGCTGGGACTGGACATCCGCAGAGCGCCGTTCATTAATTGAGGCAGATTTATTGAGTGCGCTCGTATTTGCACATCAGGATGTCATTGTTGAATATGTTGATATACGCAGTGATCAAATTGCTTTCGAGGATATTGATACAACGCTGTCACCGGAAGCAGCGGTGTTCAGAGTACATCGTAATACGGGTAGTAAAAATACTGTAAATCTTACGCTGGAAACACACAGGAAGTAACAGGGTTGAGCAAAACGGCGACCTTATTACTTCGGGGGTATATCTACAGATGAATTGACGCTCGGGTGGCAAGAATTGAATATAGTCCTTTTACATAGCAGACTGAAAATGATATGACCTTTCCCACGCACAGCAAGTATTTAATTATCGGCGCCGGTATTCACGGATTGAGTACGGCCTATCACCTTGCGCTTGAACTCAAGACCAGTGGTAAAGGGAGTGGCGAAGACATTCTCGTCATTGACAAGGGTGGAATTGCAGCGGGCGCCTCGGGTATCGCGTGTGGCGTTATCCGCAACAATTATTATCAGCAGGCCATGCGTGAATTGATGGTGCATAGTGTGGAGGTCTGGGAATCCGACCCCGAAGCATACAGTTATCACGCTGTCGGTTATATGCAGATCAGTCCCGAAACCATGCATGGGGATGTTGCAACGATTGCGGCCCAACAGAGAGATATCGGTTATGAATCTGTTTTTATTGAAGGTGTCGCCGATAGCGATAAATATATGAAAGGCTTGTTTGATGACTGGCAGGCTAAAGGCATTACTTCCGTGCTGCATGAAAAACGCGGCGGTTATGCAAACAACCGCAAGTCGATTTACGGTCTGGCGACCAAGGCGGAAGCGGAAGGCGTAAAAATACAGACAGGCGTTACCGCGACCGATTTTCGGAGTAATAATGGTTCCGAGGCCATTGCCGCCGTTGAGACGGACCGGGGTGTGATTGAATGCGATTATGTCATTATCGGTGCTGGACCATGGGCCAAGATTTTCTGGGACATGCTGGACTTGCCCGGGACAATCAGCATCAGGGGTGCGGACGGCAAGGTACATGACAGTGTCAATATGTGGGTCTATTGGTCCTTGCAGGAAGGTACCCTGGGGGTTGATCCCAATTCCCTGAAAACCAATGACGGTGCGATGCCGCCGGTCATTCATGTTGACAGTGACGCGCCGCTTTATTCAGATGTGGACGGCGCGTTGATTACCGATCAGATGTGGGGTATTTATTACAAACCCGATTTTAATTTCGGGGGCGTTCAGGGTGGTGCCGCACCCAATCGGATTGAGACTCCTCCAGATGACGTGGCCGTTGATCCTTATGGCCCCGATTCACCGGATTATGTGATGGGTGATGAGTTTGCACACATGTGGTGTTCGGCGCTGGCCCATTGTCAAAAACGCTTTGAAGGCCGGATCGGCGCCTACAAAAAAGAGGCCTCCGGTGGTATCGGTGCTTTTACACCGGACAATTTCCCGATTTTTGATGTGTTCCGCGAGAATTGTTATTTTATCGCTGATTCGAACCATGGTTACAAAATGCTGGGCGTTGGCGCACTGGTCGCTCGTGAAATTACTGGCAATACATCGAGTTTGCTTGAACCTTTCAGGTTTTCCAGATATGCCGAAGGCAGGTTGCATCCTGTTTCAAACAGTCCGTTTCCATGGAGCTGATATAAGAATGTTTTTTTAGGGGCGATTGATCATTGCCGGATTTATCGCAATCAAGTAATAAATATAAATTAGGGGAAAAAATGACAGATCTTCAAGCACATATAGAAGCACCGGGACGTGCCGAACTGGTTAAACAGGTTCGTGAAAAAATTAACGAACTAGGCGTGACCTATATCTATTTTCAGTTTGTATCAGTGACGGGGCGTATTGTCGGCAAGGGCATTCCCGCCGACCATTGGGAACGCATTGCGGAAAAAGGGTTTCAACTGGTCTACGGTTCAGTGGCTAACCTGTTTATTGATCGTTATGGCAATTACATTGGTTATGGACCGGAAGCCTCGGAATTGGTAGGTATTCCCGATCCGGAAACCTTTTGTCAGTTGCCCTGGGACAAACGTATTGCCCGTGTCTTTTGCACCTGTTTCCGTAATCGCGAAGAGCGGGAAAACCCGGGTGCGCACCTGACCTCGGATTGTCGCGGCAATCTGCGTATCATCCACGAGGAGTTCAAGAAAAAGCACAAGGGCATGCATCTGCGCGCTGGCACCGAGCCGGAGATGATGTGGTTGAAGCGCGGGCCGGACGGCAAACCGGACGGTGGCGTGACCAAGCCAAATTGTTACCATATTGATCAGTTTGAAGAACTGCGTCCCGCTTCAATGAAAGTGATTGAATACGCTATGCAGATGGGGTTCGACATGATTCAGGGCGATCACGAAGATGCGCCGGGACAGTTGGAATTAAACTGGATGTTTGATGATGTCATGCGCAACAGTGATCGTTTGACGACCTATCGTCAGATTTGTGCGCAGGTCGCGCGGGAGCAGAATTTAATCGCCTGCTTTATGACGAAACCGTTTATGGGCGTATCGGCATCGGGCTGTCATCATAATATTTCTTTATGGACTGGTGGTGAAGACAGGCTCAACAAGTTGCATCAGGACAAATTACCCGCTATGGACGATGTTTACAGCTATCGCGAGGGGGGTGAAAATCTTTTCGCGCCAGTACCGGAAATTGACGAGCGCAAACCCGGTCCGGTCGGTTTGCAGTCCATCGGCGGTGTGATTGAACACCTTGGGGCATTGACGGCGATAGGCGCTTCCACCGTGAATTCATATCGTCGTTTGTGGGATACCGGTTTCTGGGCGCCGGTCTTTGCCGACTGGGGATACCAGAACAGGACCTGCGCCCTGCGTGTCTCCGCCCCGGGTCGTTTTGAATATCGTTCTGTTGATTCGATGGTCAATCCCTATTTAATGGGTGCGGCCTTGTTAAGGGCGTTTGATGATGGTATCGGCCGTAATCTGGACCCGGGCGAGCCGGAAGAGCGCAATATCTATGCAGCGATGGATGAGGGCAAACTTGTGAAAAAATTGCCGATGTCGCTGGGTGATGCGCTAAGAGAACTGGAGAAGGACGACGTCATCAGATCGGCGATGCCGGGTGAAATGTACGATGTTTATATGCATTACAAGAATGACGAATGGGAAAAGTTTAACCATACCGTAACAGACTGGGATCGCGAGACCTATATGGATTGTCTGCCTTGACGGTGGACGCTATTTCGTTGAAATCGTGTGAAATTTATAACTGATAGCAATAGGAGGAACGTATAAATGTGTGGTATTGCCGGACTAATCTGGAAAGGCGGTCAGGACTCGAATATCGGTTCGGAAATGACCGATATGCTCCAGTCCCTGAAACACAGGGGACCGGATTCAACCGGATTTGCCCTGTATGGCAAACCCAATGAAGGCGATTTTGTCATGCGTTTTAAAACCGCGGAACAGGAAGAACTCAGAGGCGGTTTTGATATTCATAAGCGGGTGGAAGAGCGTGAAGAGGCGGTTGAGAAGCGCCTGCAGGAAATGGGCGTCAACATCAGGAACCAACAGGCCGTGACGGAATATGCTCACCGTTATGTTTTTGGTTTTGAAGGCGATCTGCGTCGCCTGATTGATTATGTGGAAGATATTGACGGCGTGGAAGTGCTTTCCGTCGGCAAGGCTCTGGAGTTAATCAAGGATCTGGGCGATTCTAAAACAGTGTCCGAACAATACAGTCTGGGCGGCTTTCAGGGTACGCATGCAATCGGCCATACTCGTATGGCAACCGAATCCGATGTGGATATTCGTTCCGCGCATCCCTATTGGGCCTATCCATTCAGCGATGTGTCTGTGGTGCACAACGGTCAGTTGACCAACTACTGGAGTAATCGTCGGGAACTTGAACGTCGTGATCATCGCTTTACGTCGAATTGTGATTCGGAACTGATAGCAGTCTACATTGCAGACCGGATGGACAAGGGTCAGACGCTGGAAGAAGCCATGCGGGATTCCGTGGCCTATCTTGATGGTGTCTTTTCCTATGTGGTTGCCACGCGTGATCAATTGGGCATGGCCAAGGATACGATGGGGGCGAAACCGATGGTAATTTATGAAAGCGACGAATTTGTCGGATTGGCCTCGGAAGAGATTGCGATACGCAGTATCTTCCCGCGCGAGATCGACACGTTTGATCCATATGAAGGGGAGGTTTTGGTATGGCAGGTAGCATGAACAAGGACCACAAGTCCCGTGAAATGGGGATGCACGATGAACAACTGGTGGGGCGTACCCAGCAGATATATTTTTCCCCTTCCGAGGAAGAGAACTTTGTCCATTCCTATGCCTATGATGTGGACTTTGACAAGGTGACGGAATTTGATTGTGCGGAGATAGACAGCTCAGCAGTCAATTGCAAAATCCGTGATTTGATGGCGAAAGGTTATGGCACGATTACGATCAGGAACCCGATGGGAAAACATGGCCTTGGCGTCGGTATCCTTAATCGTCTTAATTTGCACTTTGAAGGTAGCCTGGGATACTTTGCCTGCGGTCTGATAGATGGGCCTAATGTTCGCATCAATGGTCGTGTTGGCTGGTCCTGCGGCGAAAATATGCTCGCGGGTACCATTGTCATTGAAAAGAATGCCGGTTCCCTTTTTGGGGCGGCGCTTCGCGGCGGCGATCTGGTTTGCAGAGGGCGCGCCGGGGCACGTGTTGGTATTGATCAGAAAGGCGGGACTATCATTGTTGGGGATAGCGTCGGCGCCTTTACCGGTTTTATGATGCAACGCGGCCGTATGATCATTTTGGGCGATGCCGGTGAAAATCTGGGCGATTCCATGTATGACGGCACCATTTACCTTGCCGGTAAAGTAAAAAGCCTGGGTGTGGATGCGGTTGAGTCCGAATTGAACGAATTGGATATTCAATATCTCAAGGGCAAATTGGCGCTGTACGGGCTGGAGGCGCCGCGTGGCGTTGAGAACATTACCAAAATCGGTTCCGGCAAGCAGTTGTGGAACTACGACAACCTTGAGCCCACCGAGAAGAAACTGGTACTTTGACAGATTCAAGAGGATAAAGATTATGTCTTCCGTAAAAGATGATTCGAAAAAATATTACCTGGGAAAGAGTTTTATCTTTCCGCCCGAGGTGATCAATGACATCCACGTTAAGGCCGAACTCGGTCGTTACCGTATGCGTGGCTTTTCAATATTTAAAAAGATCCCGACCTGGGATGATTTGACCTTTATGCCCGGTACATTGACGCGCTTCGTTATTGAAGGCTATCGGGAGAAGTGCACTACCAAAACGATCATTGGTCCGCAGGCCAAACGGCCACTGGAACTGGATATTCCCGTTTACATTACCGGAATGAGTTTCGGTGCCTTGAGTTATGAAGCAAAGACCGCTCTGGCGCGTGGCGCAACCATGGCCGGGACGGCAACCTGTTCCGGTGAAGGTGGCATGATCCCGGATGAACGCCGTTATTCGGAAAAATGGTTTTATCAATGTATTCAGTCCCGCTATGGTTTTAACCCCCAGCATCTGCGACTGGCGGACGGCGTTGAGTTTTTTATCGGACAGGGTTGTAAAGTTGGTCTGGGTGGGCACTTGATGGGGCAGAAGGTCACTGATCAGGTTGCGGAAATGCGTTCGCTACCGGCAGGCATTGACCAGCGTTCTCCCGCCCGTCATCCTGACTGGCTGGGGCCGGATGATCTTGCCTTGAAGATCCGGGAGATCCGTGAAGCAACCGACTGGCAGATCCCTATCCAGTTAAAATTGGGTGCCGCGCGTGTCTATGATGACGTGCGTATGGCCGCCAAAACCGGTCCCGATTCAATCTATATTGATGGTATGGAAGGGGGCACCGGTGCCGGGCCGCATTTGGCGACAGAAGATACCGGCGTACCGGGTATCGCCGCAATTCGTCAGGCGCGACGCGCTATTCAGGATGTTGGTATGGAGGATCAGATTTCACTGGTGTATGCCGGCGGTATTCGCAACGGCGCCGATGTGGCGAAGGCAATTGCGCTGGGCGCCGATGCAGTGGCTATAGGCCATTCGGCAATGATGGCATTGAACTGTAACAAGGATATTCCGGAAGCCGATTTTGAAGAAGAGATGGGAGTTAAAGCCGGTTATTGCTATCACTGCCATACCGGTCGCTGTCCGGTCGGTGTCGCCACGCAGGATCCGAAACTGCGCCAGCGCCTGAACCCGGATGAAGCCGCCATTCGTGTGTATAACTTTTTACATACATTGACGATTGAAGCGCAAATGTTTGCCCGCGCCTGCGGCAAGACAAATATCCATTCGCTTGAACCGGAAGACCTTGCCGCATTGACGATGGAGGCCTCAGCGATGGCGGGGGTTCCCCTGGCGGGCTCCCAGCATACAGTTGGTCGTCCTGATATGACACGTTTTTAGGAGAAGATCATGAGTGATAAAGATGTTGACCGTTTTTTGAAGACCGATGGTCTGGATGACGAACGCGAAAAAATTATTGGGCAACATATCGGTTATCGATATGATGTCAATCTGGTACCAGACTTGAACAGACTGACGGCGTTTCTCAAAAAATATATTGAGACCATGGGTTGGCATGATCTGAATTGGCTGGAAGATGTGCACATGGGTTATGAAGAAGGTCGTGCGGCCGTCTTTGACCGCAATATCAACGGATGGGTAACTGTTCCCGAGGATATGGAACTGCCCGATAATCAGCAGGACCGTGATATGATTGCGCGTGAATTACTGGTCAAGTTCCAGATGTCGCCAAATCATCCAATGGTTGATTTAAGGAAGGCTTACGAAAAATTCTAGGCCGGTGTCCAGATATGTCTCTGATTGCGGGCATGGTCAGTGTCCTACAAATTGCCCCGCGCCTTTTTACATCCCGCCAGCGGGGCGGCAATCGTTCAAAGAAATATACCGGATATAGCCTTGATTGATATAGTCAGTTACGCTCTTGACGGTTGGAGCATGACAAATCAGGTCACGATGGTTTTTAACATGTCGCAAAATTACTGGGTAACGAAAGGCAAAAAGATATGAGTCGGTATTCAGCCTGGGAAATCCTCAAGGGAGGATTTACCGGGCAAAAAAACTGGAAACGCGCCTGGCGCGACCCGGAACCGAAACAGGAATATGATGTTGCCATCATTGGTGGTGGTGGTCATGGTCTGGCCACCGCGTATTACCTTGCCAGATTGCATGGTATACGCAATGTCGCCGTTTTCGAGAAGGGTTGGCTGGGCGGTGGCAATGTCGGTCGGAATACGACGATTGTGCGTTCCAATTACATGCTGGAGGAAAATGCCCATTTTTATGAATTCGGTATGAAGCTGTGGGAATCAATGGCGCAGGAACTCAATTTCAATGTCATGTTTTCCCAGCGGGGCGTGATTAACATCGCCCATTCAGATGCACAGATGGATGCCTTCGCCCGTCGCGGCAATGCGATGCGCCTGAATGGCATTGACGCGGAGCTGTTAAGCCGTGAGCAGGTGAGGGCGCATTTGCCGATGCTCGATTACTCGGATAATGCGCGTTTCCCCGTCTATGGCGGATTGCAGCAACCGAGGGGCGGTACGGCGCGCCACGATGGTGTGGCATGGGGATACGCCAGAGCGGCCGACAATCTGGGGGTGGATATCATTCAAAACTGTGAAGTGACCGGTTTTAATATACAGCATGGCAAGGTGCGGGGTCTGAAGACTTCCCGCGGCGTAATCGGAGCAAAAAAGGTGGGGATCGCCGTGGCCGGTAATACGTCTCACGTCTGTGCCATGGCGGGTTTGCATCGCCTGCCGATTGAAAGTCATACCTTGCAGGCGATGGTGTCGGAGCCGTTAAAACCTTTTATTGACACGGTATGCACCTTCGGTGCCGGGCATTTTTACGTCAGTCAATCAGACAAGGGCGGTCTGGTTTTCGGCGGTGATCCCGACGGTTACAATTCTTACGCGCAACGCGGTAATCTGCCAATGGTCAACCACGTTTTGCAGTCGGGTATGGCATTGATGCCGTCAATAGGCCGGATTCGATTATTGCGGCACTGGGCGGGGACCGTGGATATGTCCATGGATGGGAGCCCGATTATAAGTGCCACACCGATAAAAGGACTTTATCTTAACGGTGGCTGGTGCTACGGGGGGTTTAAGGCAACCCCGGCCTCCGGCTGGTGTTTCGCGCATACGATTGCACAAAATCAGCCGCACAAACTGAACGAGGGTTTTTCGCTGGGTCGTTTTGAACGCGGTTATCTGATTGATGAAAAGGGGGTAGGGCCTTTTCCGGGGCTGCATTGATGAAAGAAGGCACGTCATGATTCGAATTAATTGTCCCTGGTGCGGCGAGCGCAATATGGTGGAATTTACCTATGGCGGCAGCGCTGCAAATACGTACCCCGGTCTTTCCGAAGAGACCAGCGTGGCACGGTATTTTGATTACGTCTATTTGAGGGATAATCCGCGTGGCCCTTGTCTTGAATATTGGCATCATGTCAACGGATGCCGCCAGTGGCTCAAGGTCAGTCGCGACACTTTGACGCACAAGGTATTGGCTGCCGGTCCCGCCGGTGCACCACTGGCAGGGGAGCAGAAATGACTTCGCAACCCAACAGGTTGGAAAGCGGCGGTTTTATTGATCGTACAAAGCCCTTGTCATTTCGTTTTGATGGAAAGGAATATGCCGGTTATCAGGGGGACACACTGGCTTCCGCGCTTTTGGCAAACGGTGTCAAACTGGTCGGGCGCAGTTTCAAGTACCATCGTCCCAGAGGCATTTTTTCAGTCGGTTCGGAAGAGCCCAATGCGATGGTACATCTGCGCGAAGGCAGTCGGCGGGAAGCCAATACGCGCGCCACGGTAATCGAGCTTTATGAAGGCCTGACGGCGGAGAGTCAAAATCGGGGGGGCAGTCTTCGCCATGATCCGCAACGTATCAACGATCTCTTCAAGAATTTCCTGCCAGCGGGTTTTTATTATAAAACCTTTATGGGACCATTCCGTAACACTCGCCTATGGATGTTCATTGAAAAATTTATTCGCCGGGCGGCGGGCATGGGTGTGGCAAGCCATCTTGCCGATCCGGATATCTATGATCACATGAGCCGCCATTGTGAGGTGTTGGTCGTCGGCGCCGGCCCCGCCGGTCTGATGGCCGCGAAATCTGCGGCGGCAAGCGGTGCCAGAGTGATTTTAGTTGATGAACGCGCTGAACCGGGCGGTCAGTTACGTTTTGAGCGTTACGAAATTGATGGTCATCCGGCAACAGCGTGGATTGAAAAGACTGTGGCTGAACTGGAAGTGTTGCAAAATGTTTTCGTGCTGAAACGCACGACGGCTTTTGGATATTACGATCATAATTTTATTGGTTGTGTGGAGCGCGTCTGCGACCATCTGCCCGCGCCGAGCGGACATAAGCCAAGACAACGCCTCTGGAATATTCAGGCCACCCAGCTTGTTCTAGCGACCGGTGCGCATGAACAGCCTTTGGTTTTCGGTAATAACGACAGGCCCAATATCATGCTGGCGAATGCGGCCAGGGCTTATGCCAACGGCTACGGCGTTTTGCCTGGTCAACGTGTTGTTGTGTTTACCTCATGTGACGATGCCTATCGTTCCGCCATTGATCTGTATGATGCGGGAGCAAAAATTGAAGCGGTGGTTGATTCGCGCACGACGGTTTCCGCTTATACGCAACAATGCCATGATCGTAATATTGAAATATTGCGAGACCATGTAATCGTCAATGCCATCGGTGGTGCCGATGGTGTCAGCACTGTTGAAGTGCAATCGCTGTCCTCTGGAAAATCATGGGATATTTCATGTGATCTGGTGGCCGTATCAAATGGCTGGGCGCCGACGTTGCATCTTTTCAGCCAGTCTGGCGGTAAAACTGCATGGGACAAGGCGCGTCATATTTTCGTTCCAGGCGAGTCGAAACAACAGGAACGTTCCGCTGGTGCGGCTAGAGGGAATTTTGATTTGAATGCCTGTCTGGAAGAAGGTGCGACTGCGGGGATAGAGGCGGCAAAGGCAGCCGGTTTTTCGACGGCAGTGGCGGTGGATGTCCCGGCAACCGATGTATTGGATGAAACAGCCTGTCAACCTTTATGGGAGGCGCCCGATCCGAAATCCGGGCATTCCAGGAAGTTTGTGGACCATCAGAATGATGTTGCCACGAGTGATATTGGACTTGCTTGTCGTGAGGGCTATATTTCGGTTGAGCATTTGAAACGTTATACCACGCTGGGGATGGGTACCGACCAGGGTAAAACGTCGAACCTGTCCGGTCTGGCTATCATGGCCGCTGCTAGAGGATGTGCGATACCTGAAGTCGGACATACCATTTTTCGACCACCGTATACGCCGGTTTCACTGGGAGCGCTCGGCGGTGCCGAGGTTGGCAGACACTTTATGCCTGTCCGTCGGACAGCGGTTGATTCCTGGCATGAAGAACAAGATTGCGAGTGGGTTGATGCAGGGCTCTGGCGCCGACCGCGTTACTATCCTGATACCGGTGAAACCATGCGGGATGCGTTTATTCGTGAAACAAAAATCACGCGGGGCTCTGTGGGGATGTGCGATGTTACCACGCTCGGAAAGATCGATCTGCAGGGACCGGACACGGCCGAATTTCTTGAGAGAATTTATATCAATCACTGGAAAAAACTGCCGGTGGGCAAAGTCCGTTACGGCATGATGTTGCGTGAAGACGGTATCGCCTATGATGACGGTACAACGTCCCGTCTGGGTGAAAATCATTTTGTCATGACTACAACGACAGCCAATGCAGTCAAGGTAATGGCCAGTCTTGAGTTTTATCTGCAGGCGATTTGGCCGGATTTACGCGTGCAGGCGACAAGTGTTACCGAGCAGTGGGCGGCCATTGCCATCGCCGGCCCCAATTCTCGCAAGGTGCTGGAAAAAGTGGTGGATATTGATATTTCCAGTGAGGCATTTCCTTTTATGGGGGCCGCAGAATGTGTCGCTGCCGGGATTCCAAAATGCCGATTATTCCGGATTTCTTTTTCCGGGGAACTGGCGTTTGAGATCAATGCACCTTGCGATTACGGTCGTTATCTCTGGGAGAAGATATTCGAGGCCGGAGGGGAATTCAATATTGTGCCTTATGGCACGGAAGCATTGGGCAATATGCGTATTGAAAAAGGCCATGTCGCCGGTCCGGAATTGGATGGGCGCACGACTGCCGGTGATCTGGGTCTGGGCATGATGATGTCCGGGAAAAAAGAATTTGTGGGCAAACGCATGGCCAATAGAGACTGTTTAACCTCGTCTGAAAGAAAGAAATTTGCCGGTTTTGTGCCGTTGGACGGCAAAACCCCGTTAAGGCCCGGTTCACAGATTATTGTCAATGAGCATTCACCACCGCCTGTCGAAATGATAGGGCACATCACTTCAACGGGATACTGTGTAGAACATGAGCACCCGATTGCCCTGGGTTTGATTAAAGGCGGATTGGAAATATGGGAGGATAAAACCGTTTATATGAGTTATCCGCTGAAAAATATAACAGTCCCTATGAAGGTCGTTGCCCCGGTTTTTGTAGATCCGGAGGGAGAAAGGCTGCGTGGTTGAATCAGCGACAAGCCGTCGGGCGCCGTTACACGAGATTTACCAGCCGGGTGATTTTGGCAACAGGGTCAATAATCGTCCCGGCGTTTTGCTGACCGAACGCCGCGCATTGCACATTATTCAGGTCTCGGCTTGGCAGGACCGGGCGGATGAGACGATAGATGCCCTGGAACGGGCGACGGGCGTTCGACCTTCATTAACGGCATGCAGCACAGTTCAGGTCGGGCAAACCGCCGCCATCTGGGTGGGGCCCAATCGCTGGCTGATTGTGGAGAAGGAAAATCGCGCTCTGGATGAAATTATCCCTGCTGCGGTCAACGAAGAAATGGCCGCCGTCACCGACCAAAGTCACAGCCGTTGTGTTATTCGTCTCGGTGGCATGGAAGCGCGCAATGTACTGCGTAAAGGCACCACGCTGGATATGGATGCCGGTCGCTTTAGACCGGGCGAAGCAAAGACAACCGTTTTATTTCATATCAATGGATTAATTCACTGTCTGGATGAAAACAGTTTTGATGTTTTTGTCGCCAGATCGTTTGGACAGAGTTTTTTTGAAGTGATTACCCATGCCGCTGCAGAATACGGCTATCGGGTGGAAGCGGCAATATAGCGCGGGGGACGGTCACCGAAGCTAGCTGGTGATGCCATCCGGCGTTCCAGAACAAGGCACTTCGAAATGAAACCGCGTTTAATTCCCGTGCCAATGCCTTGTTTTCAGGATTGGCCCCTGATTTCCCCCGAGACGAGCGGGGAAAAGATCATAAATTTGGGCAATGACAATGCCTTTGGATTGATTGTACGGGCTGTTATTGAATCTTTTGGAACGGGTGGTTGACTGAGCCCGGATCAAATATATGAAATATCCGGGCTGGCTTTGAAACGACGATGTACCCAGAGGTATTGTTCCGGTTTCCTGTGGACCAGGTTTTCCGCCAGCTTGCTCAGGCGTATTGTGTCATCTCTGGTGGAGTTCCCCGGAAAATTTTCCAGCGGTGGTGCTATTTCAATCCGATATTTGCCGTTACTCCGGCGTTCTACAAATATCGGACACACTACTGCTTTTCCCAGTTTTGCCAGTTTTGTGGTAGCTCCCACCGTCGCCACCTGTTTTACCGCAAAGAACGGGACGAATATCGCGGATTTCTTTGAGGGCGCTTGATCAATACTGTACCAAACTACCTCACCGGCTCTGAGCGCCTTGATAATATCCCGTGGGCTGTTTTTCGGGATCAGTCCCTTGTTTGAACGCAATCGGCCTTTAATCTGTAAATATTCAAAAAAGGCATTGTTATGCGGTCGGTAGACGCCTACACATTTCTTAAATAACCCCAAAGCACGGCCGCCAATTTCAAGTGTCATGCTATGCACGAAAAATAAAATGACGCCACGCCCCTGTTTTTCCGCTTTCCGGATATACTCTTCACCGCAGATTTCCGTATATTTCTGCACTTTGTCATCAGACCAACACCACGCATTGGCCGTATCAAACAGTGCCTTGCCGCTTTCTTCCATATTCAGACGCAACAGTTTTTTTCGCTCATCTTCGGTACTTTCCGGGAAGCAAAGCGCTATATTGTGTGCTGCGATCTGTACTCTTTTCCATTTGAAGACAAGCAACAAACGTCCCAGATGTTTACCAAGCGACATCTGCCAGGTAACAGGGAGGTAGGTGAGCAAGTTGATAAAAAATACGAGGAACCACGTGGGCCAGTATTTTGGATGTAAATAAATCTGCCGGAATAGTGGCTGGGAAATCATATATATGAATATTCTTTACGGATGGTAAACAAGACTGGTGGGTCTGGGTGGATTTGAACCACCGACCTCACCCTTATCAGGGGTGTGCTCTAACCGGCTGAGCTACAGACCCAAATTCAGAATATATGGCCAGCGGTGTCATTTTGGTTCTGAACGCCACGCTGTTTTACTCTTTCGTGGCTTTCCTTTCAATCAAACAATTTGTGTGGGTGCTTAACGTATCAATTCGATCACGTTTTTTTAAGGAGGTGATCCAGCCGCAGGTTCCCCTACGGCTACCTTGTTACGACTTCACCCCAGTCGTGAATCACAAAGTGGTGAACGCCTTCCCGAAGGTTAAGCTATCCACTTCTTTTGCAACCCACTCCCATGGTGTGACGGGCGGTGTGTACAAGGCCCGGGAACGTATTCACCGCGACATTCTGATTCGCGATTACTAGCGATTCCGACTTCATGCGGTCGAGTTGCAGACCGCAATCCGGACTACGATCGGCTTTGTGGGATTAGCTCCACCTTACGGCTTGGCGACCCTTTGTACCGACCATTGTAGCACGTGTGTAGCCCAGGACGTAAGGGCCATGATGACTTGACGTCATCCTCACCTTCCTCCGGCTTATCACCGGCAGTCTCCTTAGAGTCCCCACCCGAGGTGCTGGCAACTAAGGATAAGGGTTGCGCTCGTTACGGGACTTAACCCAACATCTCACGACACGAGCTGACGACAGCCATGCAGCACCTGTCTCCCGGTTCCCGAAGGCACCAATCCATCTCTGGAAAGTTCCGAGTGATGTCAAGTCCTGGTAAGGTTCTTCGCGTTGCATCGAATTAAACCACATGCTCCACCGCTTGTGCGGGCCCCCGTCAATTCCTTTGAGTTTTAGCCTTGCGGCCGTACTCCCCAGGTGGTCAACTTAAGGCGTTAGCGGCGCCACTAAGCACTTATAACGGGCTTAACGGCTAGTTGACATCGTTTACGGCGTGGACTACCAGGGTATCTAATCCTGTTTGCTCCCCACGCTTTCGCACCTCAGCGTCAGTATTGATCCAGAAAGTCGCCTTCGCCACTGATGTTCCTCCCGATATCTACGCATTTCACCACTACACCGGGAATTCCACTTTCCTATATCATACTCTAGCCTGGCAGTATCGAATGCAATTCCCAAGTTAAGCTCGGGGCTTTCACAACCGACTGACCAAACCGCCTACGTGCGCTTTACACCCAGTAATTCCGATTAACGCTCGCACCCTCCGTATTACCGCGGCTGCTGGCACGGAGTTAGCCGGTGCTTCTTCTGTAAGTAGCGTCAAGTCTCAGGGGTATTAACCCTGAAATTTTCCTGCTTACTGAAAGTGCTTTACAACCCGCAGGCCTTCTTCACACACGCGGCATTGCTGCATCAGGCTTTCGCCCATTGTGCAATATTCCCTACTGCTGCCTCCCGTAGGAGTCTGGACCGTGTCTCAGTTCCAGTGTGGCTGGTCGTCCTCTCAGACCAGCTACAGATCGTCGCTTTGGTAGGCCATTACCCTACCAACAAGCTAATCTGACTTAGGCTCATCCGTTAGCGCGAGGTCCGAAGATCCCCCGCTTTCTCCCGTAGGAGGTATGCGGTATTAGCTCGAGTTTCCCCGAGTTATCCCCCACTACCGGGCAGATTCCTAAGCATTACTCACCCGTTCGCCACTCGTCGCCTGGAAGCAAGCTTCCATCGTTACCGTTCGACTTGCATGTATTAAGCATGCCGCCAGCGTTCAATCTGAGCCAGGATCAAACTCTTCAGTTTGAAAATGTCGCAGCCCGAAAGCTGCTATCTTGACTCGATGATTACTTTAATTTGTTTGACTTTGAGTATATATGCTCTACGCCAATCAAGTTCTCACCGAAAATTGCTGGTGATCAACCTGTCAACGCAAGCACCCACACAAATTGCTTGATTAGAAATTGTTAAAGAGCATGCCGGAAATCACATCCCGACTGGGATAGAAAACATTATTACGGATCAAACAACAATGTGTCAACCCTTTTAAATTATTTTTTATCAGCTATTCAAAAACTACTGCCCACCAGATAGCCATGTGACTATCTGTTATTACGAACAACCTTTTAAGCGACGGGCAACGCAAAAGGAGTGAAAATGCGGTTGCCCGTCTAATCTACAGTAATCAAAGTGGACAGGTTATGAGACACGGACGATTATATAGTATCGTACTTTTTCAATACAATATTTTTTCAATTTTTATTTTTACGTTTTTTACGCGAATTATGAAATAAGGTGATCGGGGCTTAGTCTATGTTTTGTATACCACGTTTATTCAGAGGAGGGATGTGACCCGTGCACGTTAATTTTGGCAAATTTTCTTTTGCCGACTTGTACGATTGCCGAAAAACCAATGTTCACGAGCTGTCTGCTGTCCTGAACGCGTTCGCCATCAATTCTCACGGCGCCTTGTTTCACCATTCGATGCACGTCGGATGTACTCGTTAGCAGTCCCGCTTTTTTTAATACGTTGGCAAACGGTATTCCATTTGTATCGGTTGAGACATTGAACTCGGCGATATCATCGGGAATATCGCCCCGGCTGAAACGACGAACGAAATTCTCCTTGGCGTTCCTGGCGGAGCCAGCATCGTGAAAACGCGTCACGATCTCTTCTGCCAGCCTGAACTTAATGTCTCTCGGATTGGTGCCTTGTTGGACTTCCTTTTTGAAGGCATCAATCTCCTCCACCGTGCAGGCACTAAGCAATTCAAAATAACGCCACATCAGAACATCGGAGATGGACATGAGTTTGCCGAACATCTCATCGGCCGGTTCATCAACGCCGATATAATTACCGAGTGATTTGGACATTTTCTGTGTCCCATCCAGACCTTCCAGGATCGGCATTGTTAATATAATCTGCGGCGCCTTGCCGAAAGCCTTTTGCAGTTGCCGCCCGGCCAGCAGATTAAATTTTTGGTCGGTTCCGCCGAGTTCCACGTCGGCCTCCAGCACAATCGAATCGTAGCCCTGGATCAACGGATACAGGAATTCATGCAACGCAATCGGCTGACCGGATTTATAGCGTTTGTTGAAATCATCCCTTTCCAGCATCCTTGCGACCGTATAATTTGCAGCAAGCCGGATAATATCCGTTGCGCTCATCTCACCCAGCCAGTTTGAATTGAAGGCAATTTCGGTCTTGTCAGGGTCAAGTATCTTAAAAATCTGCTGCTGATAGGTTTGCGCGTTTTCCTTTACCTGTTCCCGCGTCAAAGGCGGACGGGTAACGCTTTTACCTGAAGGGTCACCGATCATTCCGGTGAAATCTCCGATCAGAAATATTACCTTATGTCCGAGTTGCTGAAACTGCGCTAATTTATTGATCAGAACAATATGACCCAGATGTAAATCCGGGGCGGTCGGATCAAAGCCGGCTTTAACACGTAATGGTCTGCCACCAGCCAATTTTTCTTTTAATTCCTCCTCAACGAGGATTTCATCAACGCCGCGACGGAGCAAGGCCAGTGCTTCATGGACGTCTGTCATGCTGTTTTTCCAAACATTACAAATATATTTTTAGCTTATCATACTTAATGCGGTGCGCCATCTTTAATCCCCGTTATGCCTGAAATCCGTTTGCGGCAGATATCTTGTCTGTGAAGCAAATCGACATTTTTATATTGGTAAGGTGTCAGCGCCGGCATTAAACCAGAGGATAAAAACGACCTGCGGAAGGGCAGGAGAGCCTTGAAAGAAAGGGCGCCGAACCAGAGTCCGGCGCCCTGGAATTGAGTCGCTTATATGTCGAAGCGATCCAGCATCATCACCTTGGTCCATGCGGCGATAAAGTCGTGTACAAATTTTTTCTCCGCATCGTCGGCGGCATACACTTCAGCTATCGCACGCAACTCCGCATGCGAACCAAAAATCAGATCCACCGGAGTGGCCGTCCATTTCAACCTGTCCGTGACGTAGTCGCGACCTTCGTAGACGCTTTCCGATCTGGATTTTCTCCACTTGGTGGACATGTCCAGCAGATTGACAAAAAAGTCATTGCTGAGTGTCCCCGGTCGGCTGGTGAATATGCCGTGTCTGGAACCGCCAGCATTAGCGTCAAGCACACGCAGTCCACCGATCAGCACCGTCATTTCCGGCACGGTCAGCGTCAGCATACTGGCGCGTTCAACCAGCATTTCCGCAGGCGAGAAACGGTTGCCTTTGCCATAGTAGTTGCGAAAGCCATCAGCGGTGGGCTCAAGCATGGCGAAAGACTTGACGTCGGTTTGTGCCTGCGACGCATCGGTGCGCCCGGGCGTAAAAGGAACAGTCACTTTGTGTCCGGCCTGTTTCGCTGCCGATTCAATAGCCGCTGCGCCGCCCAGTACAATAATATCCGCCAGCGAAACCCGCTTGCCTCCGGAAAGCTTCCTGTTGAACTGTTGTTGGATTCCTTCCAGCTTTTTCAGCGTTTTTGCCAGATGTGCGGGATCGTTCACCTGCCAGCTTTTTTGCGGTTCCAGACGCAGACGTGCGCCGTTGGCGCCGCCACGCATGTCAGTACCGCGATAGGAAGCCGCCGCCGCCCAAGCCGTTCTAATCAGATCAGATGTGCTCAGTCCCGAGTTAAGAATCATCTCCTTAAGGTTGGCAACATCACCGCTGTTGATCAGTTTATAATTCATGGCGGGAACAGGGTCTTGCCACAGCAGTTCCTGCGAAGGCGTTTCGGTTCCCAGATAGCGTGTACGCGGACCCATATCGCGGTGCGTCAGTTTGTACCAGGCCTTGGCAAATGCCAGCTCAAACTCTTTCGGATTTTTCAGAAAGCGCGTGACGATTTTCCGATAATTTGGATCCTTTTTTAACGACAGATCAGTGGTAAACATTATCGGCGCATGGCGCTTGGAAGGATCATGTGCGTCAGGCACTGCATTGGCCAGTTGCCCCCCTTTGGGGACCCACAATACCGCGCCAGAGGGGATTTTTTTCTGCTCCCATTCAAAAGCAAGAAGGTTGGACAAATATTGCATTGACCAACGCGTTGGCGTCGCCGTCCAGGCCCCTTCCAAACCGCTAGTAATGGTGTCGGCGCCTTTTCCCGTACCGCACTTGTTTTTCCAGCCCAGGCCTTGCTCTTCAATTCCTGCGGCGGCTGGTTCCGGGCCGACACAGTCGCCGGGTTTGGCTGCGCCGTGGCCTTTGCCGAAGGTGTGACCGCCAGCGATCAGGGCAACGGTTTCTTCGTCATTCATCGCCATGCGACCGAAAGTTTCGCGAATGTCCTTGATAGCGGAAACCGGATCATGATTGCTATTGGGACCTTCGGGGTTGACGTAGATTAAACCCATTTGTACCGCTGCCAGCGGCTTTTTCAACTGTCGGTCGCCGTGATAGCGTTCATCGCCCAGCCATGTCTTCTCAGGCCCCCAATAGACCATATCCGCTTCCCAGTCATCTTGCCGCCCGCCAGAAAAACCGAGGGTTTTGAAGCCCATGGATTCCAGCGCGACATTGCCGGTCAGCACCATCAAATCGGCCCATGAAATCCGCTCCCCGTATTTCTTTTTAATGGGCCAGAGCAGACGCCTCGCCTTGTCAAGGTTAGCATTGTCAGGCCAACTGTTGAGCGGTTCAAAACGTTGCTGACCGCCGTCAGCGCCGCCGCGACCATCAATCACCCGATAGGTGCCCGCACTGTGCCACGCCATGCGGATGAACAGCGGCCCATAATGACCGAAGTCCGCTGGCCACCAGTCCTGTGAAGTTGTCATCAATACGGCAATTTCCTTTTTCAATTTAGCCAGATCAATGCTGTTGAATGCCTTGGCATAGTCAAAGTCCTCCGCCATAGGATTGGATTCCATCCCATGCTGGCGCAGCGGTTTCAGATCCAGATACTCCGGCCACCATAACTGGTTGGATTTGGGTTTTTCTTTAGCAAATGCTTGCAGTGAGAATGAATTAAGCAATAATGCGGATAGTAGCGCAATTATTGCAAAGGAGTTTTTATGTAACATGTGAATCACCCTTAAAGGCTAGTAGTTAAAAGTGGTTCAAGTGTATACTCCTCTACAAGGGTATAACAGTAAAAAAAATTGATGGTGGTCATAGGGGAAAACCATCAAAACCGTTTTCTTTGGAACAGAGACCAGCGGTATTATCGTACTTACGGAGACCTTGTTAAGCCTTTCAGGAAGATGTTTCGTTGTTTTAACTGCCTGTGGCAGGTTGTGATATCCACCGGGCAAGCCAGATTTTTGGCTGATAAATTATTGACCTGGCTATTTTGGGGTGTTATTTTGCGTAAAAATATTCAAGGCAAATCCATGGCTTATAATATTTACCTGATAAAGGACTATAAGAATAAAAGCATAAGTATCCAACATGGGCGGCGGTGCCCGAAACGTTTACTCCTGTGGGCTCTCGGCGCCGTGTTTGCCTGTGTCTGGCTGTGGTCAAACTGGAGCCATCACTTTGCATCCGTAGTTGGAGAGCGTGCTGGAGACCCCTTGCCCGTGCCGTCATGGACAATCCTCACTCCGGGAGCCCCAGTGAAAGAAGCCCCCATGCCCGGGGCTATTTTGACCGGAGCAACTGAAAAAGGCGCTGAAGCCGCGTTCGAAACGATTGCCGATGCCACGGTACCTGCTCAGACCAAAGCGGAAACGACAGATAAAAACGTTCCCTCTTACTGGCAGACAGTCACGGTAAAATCCGGCGACAGTCTGGCGCGCATATTTTCCAGAGAAGGGCTGAGCCCGGCGTCTCTGCATAATATTATGTCGCTTGGTAAAGAAGTTGCGGGATTAAAAAAATTGTTTCCTGGTCAGATATTACATTTTAATATCCAGAACAATAAATTAATCAGTCTTGAATATGAAATTGATTTTGCCCGGAAACTGAAAATTACCGGTGAAGACGACCAATACACTGTCGAACTGATTGATATAGAGCTTGAAACGCGCGTTAAACACGCTCGAGTCACTATCAGGGACAATTTGTTTGACTCGGGACAAGAAGCTGGTCTATCGGACAATCTGATCATGCGGTTGGCTGCAATCTACGGCTGGGATATTGATTTCGCGCTTGATATCCGTAAAGGCGATTCGTTTGTTCTGGTCTATGAAGAGCAATACAAGCAAAACGGCGTGAGGGTGAAGGAAGGCCCGATTGTTGCCGCTGAATTCATCAATCGCGGGCGAGCTATCAAGGCGGTACGCTATGTCCGTACCGATGGGCAAGTTGACTATTACTCCGATACCGGCTCCGCCATGCGCAAAGCGTTTCTGAGAACCCCGGTCGATTTTACCCGCATCAGTTCGCACTTTAACCTGCGTCGCAAACACCCCATTCTGAATCGTATCCGCGCACATAAAGGGATTGATTACGCCGCCCCGACCGGCACGCCTGTCAGGGCGACGGGTGACGGCACGGTGACTCTGGCGCGGGTCGATGGTGGATACGGCAAAACCGTTATGCTCAGACACGGGGACAAATATACAACCGTGTACGCCCATCTCCGTCGTTACGGCAAAGGGATAAGGACAGGAAAACGGGTACAGCAGGGGCAAGTCATCGGCTATGTTGGTCGAAGCGGTCTGGCGACCGGTCCTCATTTACATTATGAATTCAGGATCCACGGCGTACACCATAATCCACTTACGGTAAAACTTCCCGGGGCAAAATCCATTAACCCTGATGAGTTGTCCCGATTCCGTGAAACTATCGCTCCCATACTCGCTAAACTTGGTCGTTTAGGCAATAAGAGCGTACTTGCTGCCCGACAGGAAGGAAACCCGCGGAAAGACGGCTGATGACAGGGCTTTAACTGATCACGCCATGTATTACATCGGCCTGATGTCAGGCACCAGCATGGATGCCATGGACATCGGGATAGTGGATATCGACAAGGACAGATTGGACGTCATTCACTACGAACAATATGCGTTTCAGGAAGAACTGCGCAAAGAAATCAGGCAACTCAACGCCGAATCCTCCATAGCCGTCGTCGCCAGGCTGGATATAAAACTGGCCCGGGCGTTTGCCGATGCGGTACTGAATGTCCTCGCAAAATTAAACATTTCCCCGGTCGACATTACCGCGACAGGACATCATGGCCAGACAATACTGCACCTCGTCAATCAATCCGAAAAATGCAGTTGGCAGATTGGCGACGCAAATACCCTCGCCTGCAACACGGGGATTGATACCGTCACCGATTTTCGCGGAATGGATATTGCATCCGGTGGGCAGGGCGCACCTCTGACATCCGCTTTTCATGCCCGTTATTTCCGATCAACATCCTCAAACCGGGTCATTTTGAATATCGGCGGCATCGCCAATATCACTATCCTGCCGTCCGACCCCGATGCGCCCGTTCAGGGCTTTGACACCGGGCCGGGCAACGGACTGCTGGATGACTGGAATCACCTCCATAACAACACCGTCATGGACAAGGACGGCCGATGGGCAAACTCTGGCGCAGTTATCAAAGAACTGCTGGATACGCTGCTGGCCGACCACTATTTCAAATTGCCGCCGCCCAAGAGCACCGGCCGGGACGACTTCAACCTTGACTGGCTCAATCGCCATATCAATCCCGCCATGCGGGCCGTTGATGTACAAGCCACCCTGTTGCATTTATCGGCTTTGACTATCAACAGGGCGATTAACGAATATGCGAGCGAATGTGATGAAATCTACCTGTGCGGAGGAGGGGCGCACAATAAGGCGCTGGTCAATAAACTGCAATCCTTGATGAGAGGTATCCGCATTGAATCAACCCGTGCCCTGGGGGTCGACCCCGACGCCGTTGAAGCCGTGACATTCGCCTGGCTGGCCCATTGCCGCGTCAACCGCATACCGATAGCGCTGAAAACCATCACCGGTGCTACAACCGACACCTTGTCCGGCGCCCTCTATGCATACAGGCGCACTCTTTGAAAGCACGCTGATTACAGCCGATTCATGCAGATTATTCTCCTTCTCCCCCGGATAGCGATCAATCGCGAGACAGCTACCCCGCCCCGGCTATTGAACCGCCAATGACTCCTGCCTATAATTTAGGATAACGCATAGATCAGGATATATCCCGTTATTCAGAACAGGATAGAACTTTAATCATCCGGGCTATTGGACAATCAGGAAGAAGTAGTATGTCTACGGTAGATTTTGACAGAAATTTTAAGGCGCTGACGGGCTATGCCCCGTTTCATTGGCAACGGCGGTTCTTTGAAAAAAATAGAGTTCCTCTGGAAAGCATGCCACCAGAAATGAATACAGGACTCCCTGAATACTTCAGTATCTAATGGTTGACGAACAGTACAAAGAAGCGTTGAAAAACGCGAAAGAGTCGTTAGAACGGATGCAGAAATTCGATCTGAATAAGATCGAACGGGTGGTGAAGGACCTAGGACCGAAATTCGGTTTCAAAGACGTTGTCCCCGCCGCACGGCGTCTCGTCGGTCTCTACAAGCGACTCTCGTTGGATGCCGTGGAAGAATTGACGCTCCGCCAGCTCGAGGTCATCCAGAACTGCGCGGTTCGGGACTTTAGCCACTTGGAGCGAATTCTCGAATTTGAGATTGGCGTGAATAATCCCGTGGAACAACGCGATGTTCTGATTCGGCAAGTGAAAGACGCATACGATTCATCGTTTGAGCAGTTGATCCTGTTTATCTGCCATGGGGTCAGTCGGACGGCTGATTTCAAGGCGCTGGAAAGGGATGCGCGCTCGGCGAATCAGCAGATGCGGGACGAGTTTGATAAGCTCCACAAGAACATGGAAGATAAAGGTAAGGAGGCGGATGGGATTCTTGCCGAAATCCGAAAAGTCGCCGCCGAACATGGCGTGTCGCAACAAGCTATTTTCTTTAAGGAAGAAGCGGAAGAACATGCGAAAAATGCGACAGATTGGCGGAAAAAGGTTTGGTGGGCGACAGCTATTTTGGCCTTCTACGCTGTGCTGAGCATACTCCTGCCCGCTATCCCTTGGCTGGACAAAGTGGGCCCGTGGCAATTGACCCTCAGCAAAACGCTGGTCTTCGTCGTGCTGGGCTACGCGCTATTCTTCTGTGCGAAGAACTACATGGCGCACTGTCATAATGCGGTTGTTAACCGCCACCGCCAAAACGCGCTGATGACCTACGAGGCGCTGGTGAAGGCCAACAACAATCCGGAAAGCGCCGATATTGTGCTGACGCACGCGGCACGCTTCATTTACGCGCCACAAGATTCCGGCTATGGGCGCGGCGGGACGGATAGCGGGGATGTTTCCATTTTTGGACCCATAGGCCGTACCACTAATGCAGCCCGCGAAGCAACCCAAGACAAATGATACAACCCTCCTGTGGTTCCAATGTATGTAGTGCAACATCCCGGCGGGGGAGATTACAGATATCAGGGCTGTGCCATAATCTAACAGCGCTGGCCTGAACCGGGACTCTGTGGTGAGCTTGCGTTGCAAATCGTCGCCCGACATTCACGAATCCCCTGACGACACCCCATGCCCGCTATTGATGACAAATAGACAACCCCTCCTGACCGGCTTGCGGGACTTGCCAGAGGGCGCCCGAACGGCCGGTTTTCCGTGGCATTGATGCCACGGCCTCATTGAAGCAAATGCCTCCGCGAAAGCGGGCAAAGATAACAGTCGCCCTATGAAATGTCTTTATTAACCAACGTTATATTTTCAAGTCGCTGTGCTCTGATTTTCTGGCCAAGTGCTTTTCCCTCCAGGCCTTGTTTCTGCAACAGGGCGGTATCCACCTGAACCGCTTTATGCCGAACTTTTCTGAAATAATCGGCTTGAGGATAGGTCTGTTCTTCAAGCCCTTTGCGCCCGCGGGCGTCGGCCTCGCAAGCGATTAAAAACTGTTCAAACCGCTCTGGTTGTCTGAAAGCGTCAAGCTGTTCAAGTTTTTTTAACAGGGTGTCCGGGCGCATTTCCCGGACACGGTGACAATCAAGATGAAAGCGCGACACCCGTGTTGCCAATGCCTTGTATTTATTCGGTATGCGATAGCGCTGGCAAAGCCCGTTGATCAATTTGACCCCGCGTTCCTCATGACCACGATGGGCGGGTAATTGATGTTTCGGGGTAGTGCCTTTGCCCAGGTCGTGCACCAGCGCGGCAAAACGAACCACGGGGTCCGAAGACAGGCGAACGGCTTGATGCAGGGCCATTATTGTATGCACGCCGGTGTCCACTTCGGGGTGATATTTTTTCCTCTGTGGGATACCGAACAAGACGTCTATCTCCGGGAACAGTTTTGCCAGCGCATCACAAGCGCGCAGCACGAGAATGAAACGGGTTGGATCTTTACCTGACAGGGCTTTTTCCAGCTCACCCCAGACCCGTTCCGGAACAAGTGACTCAAGCTCATCGGAGGCCGATAATGTTTTAAGCAGGGCGATGGTTTCATCGGCGATTGTAAAACCCAGGGTCGCCGCAAATCGCGCTACTCGCAGCAGGCGCAGCGGGTCTTCAACAAACGCCGATGAAACATGCCGTAGCCGTTTTTCTTTAAGATCCGCCTCGCCGCCGAAGGGGTCAATCAGTTTGCCGGTTTCATCTTCCGCTATCGCATTGATGGTCAAATCGCGCCGTCTCAGATCATCTTCCAGCGTGATATCCGGTGCAGTATGGAATACAAAGCCCTTGTAGCCCCGGCCAGACTTACGCTCGGTTCTGGCCAGCGCATATTCTTCTTTGCTCTTCGGGTGCAGAAAGACAGGAAAGTCTTTGCCTGTCGGCTTGAACCCCTTTGCCAGCATTTCCTCCGGTGTGGCGCCGGTGACCACCCAGTCACGGTCTTTTACCGGCAATCCAAGCAGTTTGTCGCGCACAGCGCCGCCAACAAGATAAATCTGCATCTCAGCGGGGCCAGATGTTTCGACGCGCCCGTTTTTCTACCATCATGGCTTGTCCGGTAAACGTGGAATGCGGGCGGTTCAAGCCCCGCCGTCGCCACGACGGAATAACGCGTAAGTGGAACAACAGGAGGTATTATTCAGAAAGCGGGGCACCACGCTTTCTATGGTGGTGGGTGTGATGCCAAAGCGTGCCAGATCATTTTCCGTACAAACGCTGGCCATTTTGGCAGAGAGGTAGTTATCGGTTGAGAATGGTTTCCCCGGAATGAAATCAAATATCCTGGCCTGAATACGGGACAGGTTATCGTTCAAGGGGATGATTATTCGCCTGAGGCCGATTACCTTTGCAGTATAGCGCACCAGCTCCTGCAGTGTATAGATACGGTTGCCGCAGAGCTGGTATCTCTGGTTATAGCTGTCTGGGTCTTTGAGCGAGCGGGCGATCATCTCAACGACATCCAGCACATACACCGGCGTAAATCTGGCATCGTAACAGGCCAGCGGAAAAAACAACGGTGTCCATTTTAATAAACCGGCGAAACGATTGAAAAAGCTGTCGCCCCTGCCAAAGATGACCGAGGGACGAAAACTGGTAACATTTATTCCGCAGGTATTTGCGTGTAGCAGGTCTTCACTTTTGCCCTTTGTCCTCAGGTAATGGCTCTTGCCGTTTATCGCATCGGCATTCAGTGCGCTCATCTGTAACAGGCGATGAATATTATTTACCGTGCAGGCGTGGAGCAGTTTCTCCGCCAGCCTGACATGGGCATATTCAAAACCGGTCCCATCGCGGCCTTTTTCATTCAATATACCGATCAGATTAATGACCGCATCGGAACCCCGCAGATGTTGAATGAGTTGTTCCTGATCGTGCACATCCACCTGCACCAGATCAAGATTCGGCAAAAGAATAAGGTTCTCGCGGTGATATTCACGGTTTCGGGTAAGCACTTTAAGCTCGTAACCGTCTTTGACAAGACGGTTGCAAAGCGACCGTCCGACAAAACCGGAACCTCCCAGTATGGTAATTCGTTTAATCAACATTCAGCAGGACAGGAACAGGCGCAAAATAAGAAACCTATTTTCCGTTTAAGCCGGTTAAAAGGCAATGATTAATTTTTTACGGGGAGGGGAGGAATAAAGGAATAGGAATGATGAGTGGAAGACGTCTTTTATCTGTGCGACGATGGCGACAGTATGGTGGATAATCCCTTGAAGTTTGAATATCTAAAACGATTTATCATTGAATATCTGAGTGCGCCAAATGGAAAAAATACCACCCCCGACCGACCGACAGACTCTGTTAAACAACGCGAAAAATATTGCCGGTATCACGCTTAGACAACTCTCGGAAAAATTAAACGTGGTCATGCCGGCATCAACCCTGCGCGCCAAGGGCTGGGTCGGGCAATTACTGGAAACAGCTCTGGGCGCGAATGCTTCAAACATGGCCGAACCTGATTTTCTGTATCTCGGCATTGAACTCAAGACAATTCCGCTTAATATTCAGGGTAACCCCAAAGAGTCCACTTATGTCTGTCTGTTACAACTTGAACCCGCCGCTTTGAAAGCCTGGGAAACCTCTCTGGTAAAACGTAAATTGACGGAAGTATTATGGGTTCCCGTTGAGGCTGATAAATCCATCCCGCTGGGGCAACGGCGCATCGGTTCCGCCATCTTATGGAAGCCCGACAGCGCACAGGAGAAACAACTGCGGCAGGATTGGCAGGAAATCTCGGACAGGGTCGCCATGGGGCAACTGCACAGGGTCAGTTCCAGCATGGGGGAATATTTGCAGATAAGACCCAAGGCCGCCAATGCAAAGGCGTTGAGTCTGGATAAAAATCAAACCAGTGCCGATATGCTGACGTTGCCGCGCGGTTTTTATCTGCGCCCGTCGTTTACGCGCACTATCATTTCACGCTGAAAAACCTGCCATGATCGACCGCCGTGTCAGTATTGCGCCGATGATGGATTACACTGATCGTCACTTCAGGTATTTTATGCGGTTGTTTTCAAAGCATACCGTACTCTATACAGAGATGGTCACGACCGGGGGGATCATTCACGGTGACCGACGACGCTTTCTTGAATTTAACGAGAACGAACATCCGTTGGCCATACAACTTGGCGGTAACGACCCGGCTGATCTGGCCGGATGCGCCAGGATCGCGGAAAGCGCGGGATACGATGAAGTCAACCTCAATATCGGCTGTCCCAGCGACCGCGTAAAAAAGGGTCGCTTCGGCGCCTGCCTGATGACAAATCCCGCACTTGTCGCCGAGTGTATCGACCACATCCGAACTGCGGTAAAAATCCCCGTGACGGTGAAGACAAGACTGGGCGTTGACGACCAGGATTCTTACGATTTTCTCCGACGTTTTATACAGGTCGTCCAGGATGCCGGTTGCAACACCTTTATTCTCCACGCGAGAAAGGCGTTCCTGAAAGGATTAAATCCGAAGGAAAACCGCACCATCCCGCCCCTGCGCTATGACTGTGTATATCAGATAAAACGGGATTTTCCCCATTTGCATATTACCATTAACGGTGGCATCGTGAACCTTGATCAGGTACAACGGCACCTGCAACAGGTGGATGGCGTTATGCTGGGCAGGGTCGCCTGTCAAAATCCTTATATGCTGGCCGAACTGGACCGGCGTTTCTTTGACAGGACTGCACACGTCCCGACAAGGCGGGAAATTCTGGAACGCTACAGGATTTATGCGGAACAACAAATAAAATCCGGTATCAAACCGAATAGACTGACACGACATTTGATTGGGCTCCATCAGGGACAAAGCGGTGCCAGGCAATATAGACGCCTCCTGTCTGACGGGGCAAACCGCAATAGGGGCGATATGAATTATCTTGATGACGCCCTGAAACTGGTATCCCTCTGACTCTGACTTATCCGTAACCTGTACAGATTGTACGCAGACGGTGATCGGGGTGAAACGGCATAGATTGCTTTATTCGAAAACCCTATTTAAGGTCTGCTTTTATGAAACGTTTAAACTAAAACAGAATGCTTTAATTTATTTGAACAGCGCGATGAAAACACTGCCATTTTTCCTGATTCTGACCGGACTGACCCTGTCGCCCACGGTCGCTTTTGGCGATCCAGAAGCGGATGAACTGTTCAGAAAGGGGTATGAATACTACAATCTGAAACAATACGGCGATGCTGTTCCCCTGTTGGAAGAGGCCGTTGAACGATTGCCTGAAGAGGCGCAATATCATTATATTCTCGCCAAAAATTACGGACGGATAGCCGAACAGTCAAGTTGGTTTAAGGCAATCGGGTTTGCCAAAAAGACACTGAAACACCTGGAGATCGCAAGAGGTCTGGACAAAGAAAATATTGACATCCTGACCGATTTAGCCACTTTTTACCGGACAGCGCCCTTTTTTTTAGGAGGAAGTTGGAAAAAAGCCGATGAAATTGAAGATTTAATTGCACAATTAAGGTATAGAAAGCGTAACATATCAAAACGTGACAAACGCAATTGAACAAAAATCGCTTGATAATACCGATCTTAAACAGAAGCAGTGATGACGGATTCCATCATTAACCTGTCCGATGACAGTGTCTTGTGCTTAAAAAGACATTGTATCCAATGGACAAACAAAAGACGGGGGCTTCCATGTTGCTGAAAAAACAAATGCTGACGGCATTTTTTCTATTCTTTCCGGCGGCATATACTGTTGCTGAAATTCAGGTCGTCCCTGTTGCCGAATTAGTGCCGCAACAGAAACATATCAAGGTGAACGATTTGGTTGCCCATATCCTCACGTCCCGACATTATAAAGAAATAAAATTCAATGATGGACTATCCGGTGTTATTTACGAAAACTATCTGGAAGGTTTGGACCGGAACAAGGCGTTTTTCCTCAAAAGTGATATTAATGAATTTGAAAAATACCGTTACAAAATTGATGACGCGATTGTCAACTCACAGTTAGAACCGGCATACGAAATATTCAAACGTTATCGTCAACGAGTTGCCGAACGGGTACGCTATGCGATAAAGGCTCTGGAAAATGACTTTAATTTTGATATTGATGAATCTTATCGTTTCGACCGTCGCAATGATGACTGGCAACCCGATACCAGAGCGCTTGATGAACTATGGCGAAAGCGCGTTAAAAACGACCTGTTGAACTTGAAGCTGGCGGATAAAGACAACGAAGACATTAGAAAAACACTGCGCGAACGATATCAGCGCATCAAGACCAGCGCATTTCAGCTTAACTCAAACGATGTATTTCAATCCTTTATCAACGCCTATACAAGCGCTATAGAGCCGCATACTGCCTATTTCTCCCCGCGCGTCTCGGAAAACTTTGATATCAGTATGCGTCTTTCCCTGGAAGGGATCGGGGCTGTGTTACGCAGTGAAAGTGAATATACGCAGGTGGTTAAAGTCATTGCCGGTGGGCCGGCGGATATTAGCGGACAGATTAAGGCAGGTGATCGCATTATTGGTGTCGGGCAGGATAAAGACAGCAAAATCATAGACGTCATTGGTTGGCGGCTTGATAATGTGGTTGATCTGATCAGAGGACCCAAAGGAACCGTTATTAATCTGGAAATACTGCCGAAAGGAGCCGGTCCCTCAAAAAAGCTCACTCTGATACGGGATAAGGTAAAACTGGAAGAACAGTCCGCCGCGGCCAGTGTCATTGAACTTCCCGAATCCGAAACCCGGATCGGCGTGATCGATCTGCCTGCTTTTTATATTGATTTTGCTGCTCGTGCCGCAGGAAAAAAGGATTACAAGAGCACCACGCGCGATGTGATTGCACTGATTAAATCCCTGCGGGGGGAAAATATTGACGGTCTGATCATTGATTTACGTGGCAATGGCGGGGGTTCGCTTGCCGAAGCCCTGGAATTAACAGGACTGTTTATTGACAGGGGACCGATCGTACAAACCAAAGATGCTTCCGGTCGGGTTGATATCAATTACGATCCTCAACCTGGCGTGATGTATGCGGGGCCATTGGCCGTTTTAGTTGATCGTGACAGCGCTTCCGCCTCGGAAATTTTCGCTGGCGCAATCCAGGATTACCGCCGCGGCATTATCATTGGCGAGCCTACTTTTGGCAAGGGCACGGTGCAAAACGTCATCGATTTAAATCGCTTCATCAGCAGCAATGATGTTGACTATGGACGATTAAAAATTACGATTGCCCAGTTCTTTCGTGTCAGTGGCGGCAGCAACCAGTACGAGGGGGTCACTCCGGATATTATTTTCCCTACGGCGGAGGACTCATCCGAACAGGGTGAACGCGCGTATAAAAACGCTTTGTCCTGGGGCGAAGTAAAGCCGGCGAGCTATAAACTGGCCAATGCCCCGATTGATGATTTTAAAATTGTCAGAAATCAACATCAGAAACGCATTCAGGAAGATGAATTGTTTCAATTGATGATGGAGGATATCTATCTGCAACGTGAAATCGTTAATGAAAAAGAAATCTCGTTGCTGGAGAAGACGCGCCGGGAGAGGCGTGAAAGGATGACAACCACCCAAAAAAATGTTCAGAATGCGATGCGATTTGAAAAAGGGCTTCCTCCACTGGAAGAAAATGAAGAAGCACCGGAAACCGGCGAGGAAGACCCCATTGTCGATATTCTATTAAATGAAACAGCAAAAATATTAGGCGATCTGATTGTTGTCCCTGACGAGGGGGGCATTGATACCAGAACGGTTGATATCAAGAGAAACGCTGTCCAAAATATCAGCTTGTGACATGCCGACAGATTTAGTAATTTCAAAAAATATTCAGGACGAGTCTCATTGATACAACACCCGTAACATTGATAGAAGGCGATGGTATCGGTCCAGAGATACTGGAATCCGTATTAAACGTCATGGACGAGCTGGGCGCCAGGTTTGAATGGAAATGGTTCAGAGCCGGCATGGCCGTGTATAAAGAATGCGGCGATCCCTTGCCGGAGGCCTTGCTTGATAATATCCGTCAGACAAGACTGGCCTTAAAATCGCCGTTGGAAACGCCTGTCGGCGAAGGTTTTCGTTCCGCCAATGTTCGCCTGAGGGAAGAATTCGGGTTGTATGCCAATGTCCGTCCGGCAGTGTCCTATCCGCACCATAACCAACGTTATGATGATATTGATTTGGTGCTCATCCGTGAGAATACTGAGGGATTATACGTCGGTGTTGAGCATTTTATCCCGATTGATAATGATCCCAGGGCCGTCGCGGAAGCTTCCGGAATAATTACCCGTTCGGGTTGCCGCCGCATCGCGAAATATACTTTTGATTACGCCATAAGAAATAATCGCAGAAGGGTTACCATTGTACATAAAGCCAATATCCTGAAAGCGTTGACGGGACTTTTTCTGGAGACTGCCATGGAGGTTGGCAAGGAGTATCAGGACAGGCTTGATATTGAAGATCGCATTGTTGATAACACGGCCATGCAACTGGTGATAAACCCTTCGCGATTTGACATAATTCTGACAACGAATATGTTCGGCGATATTTTGTCCGATGAAATTGCCGGTCTCATTGGCGGGCTTGGACTTGCACCGGGCGGCAACATGGGCAGGGATGTCGCGATATTTGAGGCGGTTCACGGTAGCGCGCCTGATATTGCCGGGCAGGGCATTGCCAATCCAACTGCCCTGTTGCTGGCGGCGGCAATGCTACTGGACCATGTCAATGAAAAGGATATGGGCAATCAAATACGCCTCGCCATTAGAAAAACCCTGGGAGACGAAAAAAACCGGACGGGGGATCTGGGCGGCCCCGCTTCAACCAGAGAGTATACGGCTGCTGTCATCAGCAATTTATAAATCTGCTCAATGACCTGGCCGTCGTTCGGTAAATTCTGTTGATGTGAATTTGCCGGAAGGGTTGATTCCCCGATATACTTGAAGTTTAAAATAATGTCCTCGGTCGATTATATCCTGTATATCAAACCTGATAGCCGGTAACGATTGAAATCAACATCCGACCGACGAAACACACTATCCGGTCATTTCAATCGTTGACGTGCCACCGACGCTTTTATAGTATTTTTAACGGGTCGCCTTTCAGGATGAACAGTCCGTATAAAATAATGCGACGGCTACGGTAACGGTTGTTTTAATTCGCTAACCAATGGAGATAATGAAATGGGCGTAACTGATGTAGAAGAAGACAAAAAACGGGCCCTGGAAATGGCCTTGAGCCAGATTGAAAAACAGTTCGGGAAGGGCTCCGTGATGAAAATGGGGGATCAACCCGTCCTCCGCATTCCGACTGTCAGCACCGGCTCTCTTGGTCTTGACATTGCCCTTGGCGCGGGGGGTCTGCCTTATGGTCGTATCGTCGAGATATACGGGCCGGAATCCTCCGGTAAAACGACGCTGTCGTTGTCATCCATTGCCGAGGCTCAAAAACAGGGCAAGGTCTGTGCCTTTATTGATGCGGAGCATGCGTTTGATGCCAGTTATGCCGAAAAGCTCGGGGTTAATCTGGATGATCTGCTGGTTTCGCAACCGGACACGGGCGAACAGGCACTGGAAATCTGTGACATGCTGGTTCGTAGCGGCGCGGTAGAACTGGTCGTGATTGATTCCGTCGCGGCACTCGTGCCGAAGGCTGAAATTGAAGGTGAAATGGGCGATTCACACATGGGCCTCGCCGCTCGCCTGATGTCTCAGGCCCTGCGTAAACTCACGGGTAATATTAAACGCGCTAACTGCTGTGTTATTTTCGTCAATCAGATCCGTATGAAAATCGGGGTGATGTTCGGCAATCCGGAAACGACCACGGGGGGCAACGCCTTGAAATTTTACTCATCCATACGCCTTGATATCCGCCGTATCGGGACAATCAAGAAAAGCGATGAAGTGATCGGGAATGAAACGCGGGTCAAGGTGGTCAAGAACAAGGTGGCGCCGCCGTTCAAACAGGCGGAATTTGACATCCTGTACGGTGAGGGTATCTCCCGACACGGTGAAATTATTGAACTGGGTGTGAAGCAGGGGCTGATTGATAAAGCTGGCGCCTGGTACAGTTATGGGGATGAACGTATCGGCCAGGGTAAAGACAATGCACGCACCTACCTGAAAGAAAACCCTGAGGTCGCAGAGGAGATAGAAACACGACTGCGCGAAAAACTCCTGCCCTCTGTGGATAATACGGCTGAAGAAGCCCCGGTAGAAGCAGGAACGGAGGACTGATGGAAAAACGCGGGGAAGTCCTGCGATGCGCCTGCGATTTTTTGGCAAAACGGGAACACTCGCGCGAAGAACTTTATCGCAAACTGATACGCCATTGTGGTGATACAGCGCTTGTCGAAGAATTGCTGGACAAACTTGCCGAAGAGGATTTGCAGAGCGACGAACGGTTTACGGAAAGTTTTGTACGCAGTCGGCTCGGCAAGGGACAGGGACTGTTAAAAATCCGGCAGGGATTGAATGAGCGCGGTATCGATCAAAATCTGATATCGGCTTGTCTGGAATCGGCAACAATTGACTGGTCTGTGATCGCGGAAGAAGCCAGGGCAAAAAAATTCGGCAAGGCGCTTCCCGACGATTATCAGGCGAAAGCAAAACAGTCACGTTTTTTATATGGTCGTGGTTTCAGCCATGATGTTATCCGCCAGATACTAAAATAGACTGTGTCGCCCATGACCATCAGACTTCACCCCTTTGACGTTTTTCTGCATATCGGAACAGAGGATTGATTATGAAAACCGGTAACGACATCCGTCAGTCCTTTCTGGATTTTTTCAAGGCCAGGGACCATCAGATTATGCCCGGTAGTTCACTGGTACCTTCCAATGATCCCACCCTGCTGTTCACCAATGCCGGAATGGTTCAGTTTAAGGATGTCTTTCTGGGGGATAAAAAATTTGATTACAAACGGGTAGCCACGGTTCAACGTTGCCTTCGGGCGGGCGGTAAGCACAATGATCTGGACAACGTTGGTTATACTGCGCGACATCATACTTTCTTTGAAATGCTCGGTAATTTCAGCTTTGGCGATTATTTCAAACGGGAAGCCATCACGTACGCCTGGGAATACCTCACCGAGGTATTGGAAATTTCCCGGGATAAACTCTGGGTGACAGTATTTAAGGATGACGATGAAGCGGCGGATATATGGTTAAAGGAGATTGGCGTTTCATCGACCCGCTTCAGCCGTTGTGGGGAAGAAGATAATTTCTGGTCAATGGGTGATACGGGTCCCTGCGGCCCTTGCAGTGAAATCTTTTATGACCATGGCGAACATATTCCGGGCGGCCCGCCCGGGTCGAAAGAAGCGGCGCTGGACCGTTACGTTGAAATATGGAATTTGGTTTTTACCCAGTATGAACGGGATGCGGATGGCGCATTGAGACCCATTCCACATCCTTCTGTAGATACGGGTATGGGTCTGGAACGCATCACTGCCGTGATGCAGAACGTGCACAATAATTACGACATAGATCTGTTTCAGGAAATTATTCAGGCCATCAAACACCTGGCGGGCAAGGAAGAGGTTGACCTGGTTTCAGTCCGGGTGGTCGCCGATCATATCCGCGCCTGCGCTTTTCTGATCTCCGATGGCGTGGCGCCTTCCAATGAGGGCCGCGGTTATGTTCTGCGTCGAATCATCCGGCGGGCGATACGGCACGGTTGCAAAATCGGCTTTAAAGACGCGTTTCTTTACCAACTGACAGATGTACTGTCCCGGATGATGGAATCGGTTTATCCTGAATTGATGCAAGGTGAGGCGCGTATCAAACAGGTCTTGCTTGATGAAGAAAAGCGTTTTTCCGAAACCCTGGAACAGGGATTGCAGGTGTTTGACGGCATTACTGAAAAAATGGAAGGCAGCGTGATTCGGGGAGAAGACGTTTTCCTTCTGTATGATACCTGTGGCTTTCCGGTGGACCTGACGGTGGAAGTGGCGCGGGAAAGGCATTTGACCGTGGATATGGATGGCTTTAACAAGGCAATGGCCAGGCAACGCCGGCGTGCACGCGCCACCAGTAAGTTTGACCAGGATATTGTGGAAACCCGTGACAGCCTGAGTAGCGCCTTTACCGGATATGAGCGTAAGCAACAAAAGACAACGATTATCGCGCTCTATCAGGACGGGCGCAGTGTCAAATCCCTGCGTCAGGGAGATATCGGCGGCGTTATTTTACTGGAAACGCCTTTCTACGCACAGTCTGGCGGACAGATTGGTGACAGGGGTGAATTGTTCAGCGATGCTGTTTTTTTTGAGGTAGAAGATACAAAGAAACAGGGGAAATCGCATATACACCTTGGCGTGTTGAGGACAGGAGCACTTTATGTCGGAGACGTTGTGAATGCGGCTGTTGATAAAGACCGGCGCATGCATATTACCCGCAACCACTCCGCCACGCATTTACTGCATGCCGCGTTAAGGAAAATACTTGGAGACCATGTTTTGCAGAAAGGCTCTTTGGTGGCCGATGATCGGTTGCGATTTGATTTCTCGCATGACAAGCCCCTTAGCCAGGAACAGGTAATTCAGATTGAGCGTCTGGTGAATATCCAGATACTGAATAATCAGGAGACGGAAGTACGGATAATGTCTCTGGAAAATGCCAGGGCATCTAGCGCCACGTTGTTGTTCGGTGAGAAATATGAAGACACCGTACGTGTGCTGAATATTGGTGATACATTTTCCCGTGAATTATGCGGCGGTACGCATGTCAGGAAAACAGGCGATATCGGGTTGTTCAAGATCATCTCCGAAGCGGGCGTTGCTTCCGGTGTGAGGCGCGTTGAGGCCGTGACCGGTCTGGGCGCCCTGGACTGGGCAGACAGCATTGAAGCCAAATTGGCGGGTATTGCGGAAATTCTGAAAACGGATATTGAAACAGTCGATGTAAAACTCACCGCGCAGCTCGAAAAAATGCGCAAAATGGAAAAAGAACTGGCGCAATTCAGAGACAGACTGGCGCTCAGCATTGGCGCGGAAATCGCCGATGAGGCTGAAACGATTAACGGGATAAAAGTGATCGCAAAAATACTGGAAGGCGCCGATCCGAAGATATTGCGGGATACGATGGACCAATTAAAAAACAAACTGGGGACGGCCGCGCTGGTCCTTGCCGCCATTAGCGATTCCAGAGTGAGTCTGGTTGCCGGTGTGACACATAACAGTACAGATCGTATCAATGCAGGCGATTTGGTAAATTTTGTTGCCAGACAGGTCGGTGGCAAGGGTGGAGGACGGCCCGACATGGCGCAGGCAGGCGGCAACAATCCCGCTGCTCTGGAAGCCGCTCTGCAAAAGGTGCCGGACTGGATTCGCGAACGGCTCGCTGTTTGAGCCCGTCCGTTTTACGATGGCTTTGAAATCACAGACTTTTATTTTTAAGACGTAATGACATTGATTGTGCAAAAATACGGCGGTACTTCCGTGGCAACGGTTGAGCGCATACAGACTATTGCCGACAAGGTCGTCACGACCAGAAAACGTGGCAGCCATGTCCTTGTCGTCGTTTCCGCGATGAGAGGAGAGACAGACCGCTTACTGTCTCTGGCAAAAAGTCTGTCTCGTGGCGCTCCCAGCCCGAGGGAACTGGATGTGCTGCTTTCCACGGGCGAACAGGTGACCATTGCCTTGCTGAGCATGTGTCTGGAAGCGAAGGGCTACCCTGCCATTTCCTATACTGGCGGTCAGGTACATATTCGTACTGATAATCGATATAACAAGGCCAGGATCATTGATATTGACGCCGCACGGGTTCACAGAGCGCTGGAACAGGGTAAAATTGTAGTCGTTGCGGGGTTCCAGGGGATTGATGAAAATAATAATATTACCACGCTGGGGCGGGGTGGTTCGGATACAACGGCTGTGGCGATGGCGTCGGCCCTGAAGGCCGATGAATGCCAGATTTATACCGATGTGGACGGTGTCTATACAGCGGACCCGCGTATTGTTAAAGATGCAAAACGCTTATCGGCCATTACCTATGAAGAAATGCTGGAAATGGCCAGTCTGGGTTCCAAAGTCCTGCAAATTCGTGCGGTTGAATTTGCCCGAAAATATAACGTCAATTTACGGGTTTTATCCAGTTTTAAAGAAGGTCCGGGGACATCAATAAGCGATGAGGCTGACAATATGGAACAGGCATTAATAGCGGGTATTGCACACAATAAAGATGAAGCTAAACTTACAATCGTCGGCGTGTCTGACATGCCGGGGATTGCATCCCGGATACTGGGGCCAATCGCGGACGCCAATATTGAAGTAGACATGATTGTGCAAAATATCGGGCAGGATAATACCACTGATCTGACTTTTACGGTGCATCGTAACGATTATGAAAAAGCGTTATCAATCCTGAAAAAAACAGCAGAAAATATCGGTGCCAAAGCGGTTTCAGGCGACAATAAAATTGTCAAAATTTCCATTGTCGGAGTGGGTATGCGTTCACATGCAGGGATAGCCAGTGATATGTTTAAGGCGCTGGCGGATGAGGGGATTAACATACAAATGATCTCCACATCCGAGATAAAAATTTCCGTGGTGGTCGCCGAAAAATATTTGGAACTTGGTGTTCGCGCGCTACATTCCGCTTTTGGACTTGACGATAGTGCTGTGGCATCCAATTGACATTGCATTAAAGTTCCTTTTTAATAGACGTCTAGGTATGTAAGAACGTAAAAACGTTATTAGTATTTACGGAAATTACGGACAATAAAAATCAAGATAATTTATGGAAGCAACAGGAGTATTAAAATGTTAATATTAACTCGCAGGAAAGGTGAAGTATTAGTTATTGGTGATGAAGTTACCATCACCGTTCTTGACATTCGTGGTAGTCAGGTACGTATCGGGGTTGATGCGCCGAAAGAAGTGTCCGTTCATCGTGCAGAGATTTATGAACGGATAAAGCAAGCAGAGTCACAAGATGACCCTTGTCATCCCCAGGGAACAACGTAATCAGTATATTATCGATCCCGGCCCGGTTTTTTTCCGGGCCGAGATAGATAAACAACGCTATTCTCTGTTACGTAACGGCCCTGGATTACGTTTTTGGAGAGATGGCCGAGTGGCTGAAGGCGCTCCCCTGCTAAGGGAGTATACGGTCTATCCCGTATCGAGGGTTCGAATCCCTCTCTCTCCGCCATTGACTTAAAACGAACTTTCATATGCTCGAAATGGCATAGCCTCAAAAGCCCGGCATTTGCGGGCTTTTGTGCTATTTGCAATTGACTTGCTCTCTATAAAAACACCCCGTTTTTCTCTAATTTTTCTCCTATATATGCCCCTTTCCTGAAAAACACCGTACCTGGAAAAACGAAGTACGGAGCTTTTAGTCATGGGAAATCAAGGATTTGGCAATTGACCAGTTCGCACCAGTCTATGCCTGGTATTGTCACTCATCCGGTGAGATATGAAATTTAGAGCGGTAGCAAACCCGGTTCTTATGATCCTTGAAATCATCCACGAGGAATCCCGAGCTGGCCGTGTCTACACCATGATCGCACGACAGCATGGCGTAAATGGAGCATTGCACTGGTCAAAATTGCTGCGCGTTTGAATGCTGTCCAAAAAATCATGATTGGGCGGCGGCCAGCTTTTCCATGATCTTGGGCAAGGAAATCATTCTCACATTATCGCCAATGGGGAATTCATCATCGCCTCCATAAACGATAAATTTATGTGTTGCGCCGACATCATCACAGGTTTTGCTATAATGCTTGCCAATTTTTGGTGCGACACCATGCTTGATTTCCACGTCCCAGATTTCTCCGTTCGGCATTTTGATCACCAGATCAATTTCTGCCCCTGCAGCAGTACGATAAAAATATGTTTCGGAAAAACGCGGCATAACAGAATGAATATTTTCTACGACAAAACCTTCCCAGCTTTTCCCGAGGATTGGATTTGACAGCAATGAATCATAATCAGTTATCCCGAGCAACCGATGCAGAATACCGCTGTCACGGACATAATAACGAGGTGACTTAATGAGGCGTTTCTTAACATTAGCATACCAAGGCTCAATTCGGCGCACCAATAGAAGATCGGTAAGAATATCAATGTAATTGGTGACGGTTTTGCCATCTACCTCTAAGTTTGCTGCCAATTTTGAGTAATTGACTGTTTCACCTTGCAGATGAGCTAACATAGTCCAAAGACGCCTTAAACGGGTCGCTGGCACCTGAAATCCCATCTGCGGCACATCTCTCTCCAGATATGTCATGATAAGATTATCAAGCCAGTCCATTGACATTTCATCATCTTCAGCAAGATAGCTGTCTGGGAAGCCACCCCGCAGCCATAAATTTTGAATATCTTTTTGTGAATCACCAATCTCCAGAATATTGAGGCCTGTCATCTCAACGTAGCTGATGCGTCCAGCGAGACTTTCGGATGACTGCTGCAGCAAATCCATAGAAGCAGACCCCGGTATTAGAAATTGAGCTGCTTTGCGCCCAGCTTGTCTGTTTTGGTCGATTAACCCTCGCAAAACCATAAATAGATCTGGCGCTCGTTGAATTTCATCCAGAATGATGATTTTATCGTTGTGTGACTCCAGAAAAGTCGTTGGGTCTTTTAACCTGGCCAGGTCTTTCGGGAATTCCAGATCAAGATAGATTGAAGACATATCCTTTGCTACGGACTTCGCAAGTGTGGTTTTACCTGCCTGACGTGCGCCAAGTAGCGCCACAGCGGGGTTACGGCTGATGTTTTTATTTAATCTCTGTGTAATCCATCGCTCTAACATACCTTGCATTTTTCACCACTCATTCCGAAATTGCAAGGTATAAATCGCACTTAATCTTCCCAAACTGCGCCGTAAAATCAACCGTGAGGAACACGCTGAAGTCCCGGAACAGTTCATGTGCCGGGTCTGGGCGGGTGGCCGTAAGCTCAAAGGGCTGGTTCGGCGACGGGCTGCTGAGGCCGCACTTTATGCTTCCACTGAAAAAACTACTTCACCAAAAACCTGGTTTTTTCAATTTTGGCAATTTGCTGTTTTCCACGCCATACAGTTGCTTGCACTTCATGATTGCCTTTTTGCAAAGGCCAGGAATATTTCCCTCCCTGAGCGGTGATCTCTTTACCATCAATCTCCCATTTCACCGTTTCAGCATCTGAAATGCCTTGTATGTAAAACTCAAAGGCTTGTGAATCAGCCGGAACTCTGGGGTCGTAGGCTATGTGTAGTCCATGTGCTGGTCTACGCAAACGTATTGATGGTTTAGAACTGGCAATTTGTGTTTTTACCTTGGGCGTGATGCTTGGTGCAAACCATTCTGTGTAGGTCTCACACAGCTGATTGTCAGACTTAAGTTGTTTCGTATCAACGCATAAATCATGCTTCACCAGCTTCTTATGGATAGACAGAGGTCTGGTCTTCTGGTGCTTGTTTAACTCTGAAAAAACACTTCTTAAGAGCAAAGCCGGGCCTGTAGAACCAGTAATTCCATCCGTTGGTTGTTGATCCAGGTTCCCCATCCATACACCCACAGTGTAACGATAGTTGAATCCTACGGCCCAACTATCCCTGTAATCACTTGATGTGCCTGTTTTTACGGCGGTTTGTATTGGAAAATTAAGCACGCTGTATTCGCCGAATTCTAACTCTCTTGCGTCCGGATCAGATAAGATATGACCAACCAATGAGGCAATTTCTGGCGACAGTACGTGGTGTGATGATCCAGTGTGTAGACCATCAGAAAATAAGGTAAGTGGATGGAACATGCCCCTGCCCGCTATAGCTGCATATGCCTGCACTAACTCATAAAGCGTCACCTCTCCATTCCCAAGCGCAATACCATCACCATAAAAGTTGGGATGGTTGTTCAGCCCTGTAAATCCGAGATTATTTAAGTAACCGAGATAAGCTTCTGCTCCCACATATTGCAGCGTTTTAAGTGCAGGAATATTAAGTGAATTACCAAGTGCTTGCCGGAGTGTTACCGTCCCATAAAATGTGCGGCTATAGTTTTGGTAGGAATGCAGACCGTTACCTACGGATTCCGTCAATGGTGCATCATCAATAATGGTTGCGGCTGACCAACCTTTTTCCAGAGCGAGTGAATAGAGCAATGGCTTAAGAACCGATCCCGGTTGACGAGGTGTGGTTACAGCATCGATAAATCTTCCGGGGGTGTCCTCTGCATTCTTCCCGGCAACTGCCCATACCAGGATTTCTCCGGTTGTATGATCTACTGCGAGTACTGCACCATTATGTACTTTTTGAAACTTTAGATAATTAAGCCTTCCGTCCAGCATAGTCTGGATACGTTGCTGTAATGTTCCATTCAGTGTGGTTTTTACATGTGGCCAGCCAGCGAGATGAAAAAGTGGATGATTTTTAACGTACCGTACAAACTCGTTTGCATGAACAGACAGCTTAGGCTCTTCCAACTCAAATTTTTGCGCTGACAAACTGTTTTTTTCTTTCTCTGACAGCAGATCTTTTTCTATCAGTTGATCAGCTAAACGATTGATACCGGACTCAATTCTTTCAGTATCTTTCCATAAATCCAACCGGCCAGGTGCACGCACCAACACAACTAATGCCAGCATTTCCTTTTTGCTTAGCGTATCCAAATCCCGATTAAAGTAATAACGCGCAGCTTGTACAATGCCTCTGCGATTAGCCGTATAAGGCACTTGGTTAACGTAAAACTCCAGCACTTCATTTTTGCTGAAATGTTTTCCTAGTTCTGTTGCCTCAAACCCCTCTAGCCAACGTGACCAGATCGTGCGTGGGCGCGGATGGATCATCCGTACGACTTGCTCTGTTATAGTGCTGGCTCCACGCACTCCTCTCATTGCTTTGATGTTTTTGAGTAAAGCGGAGCCTCTTGCCAGCCAATCCGGACCAGAATGCTTATAGAAGCGTTTGTCTTCGGAAATGATAAAGGCTGTTTTTAAGAATTCAGGAACCTGATGAAGCGCGATTGTATCGTGGATATTCCAGTTGTTTTGATAGGTTGTGTTTAGCGGTTCGCCATGACGGTCAAGAATTTGAATGTGGTGACTATCAGAAAGAACAGTATGAAGAGATTCTGGTGCAGGCTTTAGACTGGAGGTTGTATAACAGGCTAGTGTAGCAGCGACGATTACCGTTACTGCTGCTAAAATTACAAAAAACCTTTTCCATTTTAGTATTTTCATTTCGCTTCATATCGATAATGTCCAGTGATCTCGTAAGCAAAAAGCATATCTTCAATCTGTGCCCCTTGACCAATATTATGGACGATCAAAGGAGTTCCTGATTCAGATTTCTTATCTGTGACAATGCCAATATGCGGAAGATCGCCTCCTGGCGTTAGATTCCACGTTACGATATCACCTGCCAGGCATTCGGGTTTTTGGTAACTGCCATCTCTTTACCATGCCTGGAGAAGAATACCCTGAGGTCAGGCACACGCCTGTGATCGATGTTTGTATCAGGTCGTTTAAGCCCCCATTTCTTTGGATAAAGATGGAAATTTGCTTTCATATCTTCATGAACGTCACGCTGTAAATCAACGCCGAGCTACTCTGTAGCTGCGTACAATCACATCACTACAAACACCTGTGTTTTTAGGAGCATCCCCACCCGGATATTTGATCGAGTGGTAACTACCATCATAGGTTATATCAAGCTGTGTTCGTTCGATTGCTGCGTCCGCTAATTTTTTGGCAAACGAAACTTCAGCGCTCGCACTATGTAAGAAAAAGGAAAAATACAGGGCAAGAGCCAGAGTAGCTTTCATCATTTCTCACCTACCTTCAACGTTCCTGGCAGCCCTTTGCCGAAAACATCTGGATCATACATTTCCTCTGCATGAACCGGCATTTTGGTGAATTCACCTCCCGCAATGGCTTGTGCTGTGTAGGAGAGATGATAATTGCCCGCAGGCAGGTAATCAGAATAGAAGCGCACCGCATTATGTCGAAGTTCTTTATAATAAAAACTCCAGCGCGATACGTTGAAATGATGCCAGTCATCAAACTGGAACCACCACGAACCTCCTGCCGCCTGGAATTCACCTTGATCGGCATCCACGGTAGAAGCGGTGGCTAAATCACGATTTACTGGTTCCAACCCTCCCGGCACAGGATCGTCCACAACCACAAAGTTACGGGCAGTTGGCAGCGAAACATAAATATCAACGCGAACCAACTCTCCGCGTTTGATTTCACCTGGGTTATTTAGCAGAACCCACTGATCATTTCTTTCAACGCTATATTCTTTGCGGATATCAATTCCAGCATTTAGGCGGTTGGCATGGTCATCTAGTGGAGCATAGCTCATGCGCGTGGCATAATAGAGCCTGCCATCACCACTTTTGGATATATTAACGCTACGCTTCGCACCAGGATCATCCTTTGTGATCGGGCGATTTAATGTCACCGCATTATCACGTAAATCCTTGAAACTCGCTTTTCCCAGGCTCTCTTTATCCATTTTTACAGACACGCGCATATTTGGTTTTACGTTTTCATAGATGCGCGAATAATTGATCAAACTATTCATGCAAAAGATGTTCTCCTGCGTATTTTCCCAATGATCGCGATTGCCTCGTGTCTGCGTGATACTGCGTACCAGTTTGAACGGCACATCCCCAACGAGTGATGTTCCGGTTTTATCCTCGCCGTATTTTGTTATCGCAGATAATACTCCGCAATTGCTTCTCAAAGGAGTAGCGAGGATACGTGCGTAACTATCATCCAGTTCTTCGTTAAAACTGAATTTGCCACCAGATTGATGGGAATGAGCAAGGATACTGTCCGTCGCTTCTTTTGCAATATCCTCTGCGCCATCTACTTTCAGTGTAGCTTGCAGGTAATGTGCTTTACCGAACAGACTCATATACTGAACGTGTGAACGGTAACGCTCTAAATCGTTCAGGCTGACTTTTCCATGCTCTGCTAATGCCGCAAGCGCTACTGCACGTACGGTAGAAGACATGCCTCGTGAGTAGAAGGTTGGCACAACATCCTTTCGAAGCAACCGCTCAAGATAAGCATGAAGTTTTGACTCTACCGCTTCCGGCACATCATGACCGCTGTCGCGTAACCAATTAAATGCAAGTGCTGTGTAGGCGCTCAAATATGGGCTGACATATTGATCCCTCGGGATGAAATAGACCATACCACCATTTGGAGCTTGATAGTTGGCTGCTTGTTTTAGAATATCATTTGGCAAGGTGTTGCTTGCGTCCCACTCCAGGTCATCAGGCAGGTAATCGCGCAGATTCTGGTAATGTGAAGCCATCACGCCTTTAGAAAGCTTCTGTTCCCAGGAGGTGTAAGGATAATCCCGGATATAGCGGAAAGCGCCATCCATATTACCGATGACAGAAGGTGAAAGCACGACGGATACATCCCCTGCATCTGGATATATCTTTTCAGGAAATTGAAGTGATTCACTCACGCTGTTTTCCGTGGTGGTGCCATAATTGGCAGCAGTTTCAAGTGAGCGGCGCTTGTGAATCGGCAGCGTATGTTTAATGCTATCTCCGTCAATGGAATCCTCTGCTGTCGCAGTAAATGTAATAGTGCCTGTTTCAGTATCTCTACTATGTGGTAGATTCACGGAAGAAACAGGCATGTAAATAGTCTGGCGCTTATAGGGTTCCAGGCGCACTGTTTCAGAAAATGGTTTTGCAGGTTTTACATTGCCTTTTGTATCAATGGTTACCGTAATATCCCTTGGTTTATCTGTGCGGTTCATCACGCTAAATCCGGCTTGAAAGGTATCTCTTTCGGTTACCTGGTTTGGCATGACAGGGCGAATTTCTGTCGGACGGTTAACCTTAAAGGTTGTGTTTCCAAGCCCCATACGGTCGGTAGGCGTGACAGCAAATGCTAATATTCTCCAGCCTGTTAGATTATCAGGCACTTCAAAATTGATGGTCGCCTTACCATGTTTGTCAGGCTTGATAGAAGGATTCCAGTAGCTCACATATTTGAAGAGAGAACGCATACTGATGTCTGCGCCGCCATCACCACCGGGATTAGCTCCTTTCTTTTCAAATTTCTGCCTTCCTGTCAGCCGTGTCAGCAAGTTATAGTTACGTAAGTCCAAACCATCGAGTTTGTAGAAACCCGCGTAAGGATCAAAGTAGGTTTTACCACCTTGTATCAAGTCTAGAACTGCTTCATCCAATACGGCCACGGCTATTTCAATTTTCTCATTCTTATCTTTATGCTTTGGCTCTGCATGGATGGTCACTGTGACCGTATCACGAGGTTTGTACACTTCTGCATCGGTTTTTACAGATACATTGATTTGCTTATATGGGTCTTTCACCGGCACTTTGACATAGCCAATCTTGAAAGCTGGTTTTCCCAGATCAATTTGCCCCATTGCCGGAGGTGGAGTATCTACACGCGGTGAAGTGACAATAGCGGATAGATAAAATCCCGGCATAAAGTCTTTTTCGATATCAAACTCAATCACCGGTGTGCTGCCTTCCAGCTCCTGCACCCATGATTTCAGGACACCGTAACGTTCAATCGAAATAAGCGCTTTGGCTCCCGGATATGGATTCTTGACTAAATAACGGGCTTTATCGTTGATATTATATTCTGTCTTTTCGGGAATAATCTGTAGAGAATTATCATTCGGAGAACGCCATATAACACGACCTTTACCCGCGACCCACGCCCTGGTTTCAGTCGAATGTGCATTACCCCTGGTATCTTTTATAGTAGCCGTGATTTTATAGGTTCCTGGCTCTTCAGGAGTAAAGTTACAAATGAGAGGTTCGGTTTTAGAAGTGCCTTCACAATTCCCTGCTGCAATCCATTCATCAATATAATTGGTCAGATATGCGTTACCTGCACCTTTGACCTTCGCTGCCCTGGTTTGTAGCCACTCTACTTTTAATATGACATCTGTGTTTGCAGTTGGCGTTCCACGTTCATCAACTACGATATATTTGATCTGGGCCGGCTTATCCTCTTCATACAGCCACTTTGTGTGCTTTAAGCCCACCAAACGGTTCACGGCAACGTAGTTTGCGCGGCTGCTTGCTGTAATATATTTGCCTCGATCATCTCGTACCGCGCTTTCAACAGTCAAACGGCCAAAAACAATATCCTCTTCAGGCAGTTTGAAATTGTGTCTGGCTTCACCTTTATCCCCAATATTATCAACTTTTTGGAAGACCCTTTTTGATCGCCTTTGTTTGTAAGTATCAAACGTAAAGCCACTCGCAACAGGATGTCTGGATGAAAAATAGGTTGCTTTTAACGTAGCGGTAATTCTGGTTTCCGCATCGGTATATGCGCCACCAGAGTGAAGTTTTGCGCTGCTGGATATTTCCACTTCTTCTCCCGGATGGAAGAGGTCACCACTGAGACTGTTAACTACTTTAAACGGCGCGGGAGTAAAATCGCTGACCAAAACGCGCATCGGTTGCCAAGTGTAATCATCGGTGAAATCGCTCTTAAGTTTGAAACGATACCAGCCCACAGAGGCATTTTCTGGTACAGTATATTCACCGCTATAGCTACCGAATTCCGATAACGTAATATCCTTAATTTCGTGTGCGGTTTTCCCTGTTGGATCAATGATCTCTAGCGTGTAGGCTTTTCCTGGTGCTGGAACGTACGTGTCATTATCCTGATCGCGCACATAGATTTTGTACTGAATTGTGCCGCCTGCACGGTATACACCTTGCGCCGTCGTTCCCCACGTATGGATATGCCCATATTTCTTTTTTGTTCTGGCCCAGACCGTATTGTTAGAAGCACGGTAAGTGCTAACCTCAAAACGTCGTTCCAGAGGCATGATCGCCATTTCACCAGCTTTATCAACCCGTACGAACAGGCGATCACAATCATCCTGATTTCCGCCATAACACCAGCTAAACAAATCCAGCTCAGGGTCTAACTCATGCGTGCCTTTCAGTGATACTAGGCCTGATGTATCGGTTTTCCCTTTATCCAATGATTTGAAATTGGCAGAAAGCTCGCTGATTTTATCCTTGTATATCTGTACACGTGCATTCTTTACAGGCTCACCGGTTGCTAAATCTGTTACCCAGACAAGCGTATTATAATGACCGATTTTAACGTGCAGTTGATATGGACTAACAGACGCAAACAGAATGTGTTCCCCAGGGTGCCTGGCTACATGCGGTTGGGTATCAATCGCGCCATAAATCGCTCCACTCTTATCTCCCAGCATTTCCCTGACGTGCATAGGGATAGCAAACTGTATATCCTGGGCTTTAGCGACATCTACATTCAGCGATTGGTCGCTTTTCGCACCATCAGCGGTGAGCTTTTTGTAATCGAATGTCACACTATCAAGATTGGTGACATAAAGGGGAACGTCTGAGTCTATTTGTTCCTCAAGCACAGCCGTGCGATGCACTAACTCAAAATTAGGAACGCGATGGTCAGTAAAGAAGGTAAGGTCTATCGGCTTCTTTAGTGTACGTCCAAATTCATCTTCCAGATCAGATGGTTGCACCTCAGCAAACCAGGATTTTACTTTATCAATGGCGCCTGAATCAGCCTGCCTGGTCTTGAGTGTATAGGTCTGTGCTGCTTTTAATCGTTCAGGCAACCAAACGTTATAGCGTGCACCTTTCTTGTGAGCACGTTTCAGGTTTGAATAATCTCTGTGATTAACCCATGGGTCATAATCCTTTCTGCCTCCAGCCAGATCCGGGTGGATAAGGACATTGTTTTTTATCTGTGATTTCACTACAGGTGTGGAAAAAGAAAGAGCCGTCCCTTTCAGTGGATTACATTTTCCAATTTCATGGCGGTTTTCTTTTGTGATTAGTATTTTTTCGCCATCATTCTTTGTACAGGTTACACCAAGAAACGCAAATTCCGGGAAGGTATGAAAATTTACCACCGTTCTATCTTCAACGCCTGTTTCCTTACCCAATGCAGAAACAAGCCCGGGAGTAACCTTAAGATCAACACTGGCATCAAGCGGTAGCTCTTTTCCAGGAGAAACAAGCCATATTCTCCGAGCTTCCTCTCCCTCTATCTCTCTTGGATCGTCATCACTTTTTGATGTATGACTTCCTTCACCAAAATCCAGTACATAACTTTCACCCGGAACAACGATATAACGGGGGTTCTGTCGGTCATTTGGGTCTTTCTCAACTTTTATGTCATGCGTGATATATGCCTTACCCGCTCCAGCCTTGTGATATGTAAACGCAATATGTTCCTCTACGGACGATTTGCTGACTGATTGGTTAAAAGTCAGCCTGACAACAGGTGTTCCAGGACTTTGCCAGTTGCTAAACCTGGCATATCTTACTTGTGGGCGTTGCGTGATAAACTCATGCGTATACGCTTCGTCGATCGTGGCACCATCTTCGGCACGTATGCCTGGATTCATGGTGATGGTGTACTTTGTTGCTTCTTTTAACTTATTCTTGTCATCCAGCTGACAAGCAAGGCTACTGGTATTCAGCCAACGCCACTGGCAGTTCAGTTCAGGTGCAATATCTACGGAAATTTCGCTGTCGTTGCGTTCCATTCTGCCAATTGGAACAACAGGGCGGTTAAACTGGAATACAATTTGCTTTCCAGCAGCGACATCTTCTCCGCCTGGTGTCACGCGATTTACATTTAACTGTTTATGCTCATTAAAATCAGCAGATTCGAACGCCGCAAACCTTGACTGCGCAAATAATGCCGCTAATATTGCAAGTGCAATGGTTTTTTTCATAAGCCATTTCAGTATTTTAAATTTATTTCCAAGCAATGCTAGAATAGGACAAGTGCTTGTAATTTACAAACTTGTCTCATTATTTTTTTGCCAGCATCCGTGCCATGTGTAGCACATTATCTTTAGTAGCGCGATTGTGGATAAGGTTGTAAGCTTCCAGCAAGTGAATGTTACGGTTGTCACCCTCCAACAAAATAGAGTAATGAGCCTCTTCGAAAACTCTTTGATATCCGTGTGAGTAAGGGTAGCGATGCTATTCAAGGCAACGGCTGGAATTTTTTCTTTCCCCTTTTCATAATTACGGATGGAACCTGGCTTGATAGCCAGCCCATGTAGATGCTGCATTTTTTTGCACAGTGATTTGACCGTATATCCCGCTTTGATGCGGTGAAGCCTGATATTTTCTCCTACATTGTGGTGTATCACAGCAGCCTTAAAGGGGTAGGGAACAGCCACACGGCTTTTGCCAGCGATGTGCGCGATTTCATGCGGTTGTTGTCTGGCACAACGGACGCGCCAGCCCGGGAAAACGAAAAGGCGAAGAAACAGGAACGCGCGACGCCGGGCATTGCACAACTTACCAGCTTGCAGACGGCGGTGCAGAATGCAGAGATTTATGAACGGATAAAGTAAGCAGAGTCACAAGATGACCCTTGTCATCCCCAGGTAACAACGTAATCAGTATATTATCGATCCCGGCCCGGTTTTTTTTCCGGGCCGGGATCGATAAAGCACGCTATTCTCTGTTACGTAACGGCCCTGGATTACGTTTTTGGAGAGATGGCCGAGTGGCTGAAGGCGCTCCCCTGCTAAGGGAGTATACGGTCTATCCCGTATCGAGGGTTCGAATCCCTCTCTCTCCGCCATTGACTTAAAACGAACTTTCATACCAGCCGTCGACTCTGCGCCGTAAGACCAACCGTGAAGAACATGGTGAAGTACCGGAGCAGTTCATGCGCTGGACCTGGGTTGCTGAGGCTGCACCATATATTGCGAGTTTGTGAGCTTTTAAACATCCTCTTTACAACCTTTTTGATTGATTTACCGCTTATTGACCTTTATTTGTAATTTAAGCGGAACAATGTGGCGTATAAAACAGGGACGAGTAACAAGGTAATAAAGGTAGCAAAGAGCAGACCAAACAAGATGGTGATTGCCATAGGTTCAAACATTGGGCCACCACCTAGCCAAAGCGGGAACATTCCGCCCACAGTCGTGGCAGTGGTCAGTAATATGGGTCTGGCACGTTGTTGTGTTGCCTGAACCACGGCATCGTTAGGAGTGCGTCCGTTTTCTTCTATCTCAATTTTTATTCTGTCTAGCAGTACAATGGCATTATTAATTACGATCCCGGCCAGCGATACAATCCCTAAGAATGTGAAAAAACCAAAGGTTGATCCGGCAAGCAGTAGCCCGGCCACCACACCAATCAAGCCGAGTGGAATGGTGATTAGCACGATAAAGGTACGGCGGAAGGAGTTAAATTGCACCATAAGCAGCAATATAATAAAGATCAGCGCAAACGGCACCGCAGCTATAATAGCCGAATTAGCATCGTTTGACTTTTCCGTCTCCCCACCTTCTTCGTAAGAATAAGAAGCATCCCATGTGTTAGAGAAGTCCTTAAGCCACAGGCGATAGAACTGCGCAACAGAAGCAGCCGTAGCACCGGGTTTTAGCTGTGCCTGAATCGTAATTGTTCTTTCGCGGTCAAGCCGTTCAATGCGTGACGGTTCCCATACCGTTTCAATTGATGCCACCTGACTTAATGGGACCACCTTGGAACTGCTTTGTGAAAATACGGTAAGGTTTTCTAGCTTTGCCAAATCATTTCGATCAGTGCTACGAGTTCTTAGCATCACTGGAATTACTTCATCGCCTTCACGATACTCCGTCATTTCCATGCCTGATAAGCTGGCATTGAGCGAGGCAGCGATATCCTGACTGGTGACACCTGCCCGCAATGCTCGCGCCTGATCAATACGAATGACCAGTTTTTTGCTTTGAGGCCCCCATGTGTCTTTAACGGCAGTAACAGCATCTAATTCCCGTAATTTACTTTTGATGCTTGATACCAGTTGGAATAATGTATCGAATTCTGTTCCCGATACTTTGATTTCTACAGGGTATGATACAGGTGGGCCGTTAGACAGACGTTTAACCTGTAACTGAACATCGGGATGGTTTTCAAAAAAATAACGTTCAATCATCTCCTTCATTGGGTCAAGTGATGCACTGTTATTAACGGTCAGCACCATAACAGTATTGGCTTCGTTGGGGTTGGGCGGTGTAAAGCCCAGCACAAAGCGTGGCCCGCCAGTACCAATAAAGGCTGTCCAGCTATTGACCCCAATGGCATCTTCAGCATTCTCGGCAGCGGGGTCAATGCGTTTGGAGTTCAGAAATTGCTCCATGTCTTTAAGCATCGCCTCACTCGTATCAATAGATGTTCCGGGAGGCAGTTCCATCGCTACAATCAGCACGGGATCTTCCGATGGGGGAATAAATACTTTAGGTATATACCCCAAACCAACAATGGAAGCCGCAAGCAACCCAACTACCAGCAATCCGAAAAAGGCAGGATGGCGCAGTGAAGTATAAAGCGTTTTACGGTAATATTGATAGAGTGTGCTGCCAAACTCATTTCTCTCTGCCGCTGCTTTGTGTTTGACCTTCACAAAAGGAGTCACCATAGGCACAAAGGTCATCGACAATAGCCAGGAAAGAAGCAATGCAATGGTCACGACATAAAAAATGGCGGAGGTAAATTCACTGGCAGCGGAATCAGCGAGTGCAATGGGAGTGAACGCGGCGGCAGTCGTCAGAGAAGAAATCAGCAACGGTACCATCATCTCTTTAGCAGCAGCAATCGCAGCGGGAATGGGTTCATCACCTTGTTCTCTACGCACAATGGTAGCTTCCACTACCACGATGGCATTATCCACCAATAGCCCCAGAGCAATAATGAGCGCCGCCAGCGATACCTGATTAATTCCGATATCATATTGTGCCATAACAAAGAAAGTTGATACCATCACCACTGGAATGAGGGATGCGACAACCAGGCCAGTACGGAACCCGAGAGTTAACACCATAACGAAAATGACAATAGCTACTGCCTGAGAAAGATTGCTGATAAACGCATCCACGCTGGCTTCGGTTAGAGACGATTGCAAAAACATTGGCTTGAGGCTGATGCCGAGTGGAAGCGCGGCTTCAATTTCAGGCATGCGCATTTGCAGCTCTTTACCCAAATCCATGATGTTGCCACCATCCCGCATAGATACAGAGATGGAAATAGCCGACTTACCATCGGCTCTGACTTTTGTCTTTACCGGTTCTTCATAACCACGGTAGATATGCGTTACATCACCAAGCTGTACCAGCGCGTTTGTTTCAGGGATTTCAATGATCGTTTGCTTCAGGTCTTCTACACTCAGGAGATTACCTGTCGGTTCTAGTATAATACGTTCCTTGCCGATAATAATATCGCCACCAGAATCGAGGATATTTAATGATTGCAGGGTGGTTTCAAGCTGTTGTGGAGAAATGCCAAGTTCCTTCAACTGTACATTATCATACTCAATATAGACGCGTTCTTCCTGATCGCCATAAATTTCGACTTTGGCGATCTCGGATATCTTTAACAACTGTCTGCGTATATCCAGTGCGATATCCCGTAGCTCACGTGGTGAGAATCCATCACCGGTAAGATTATAAACATGGCCAAATGTGTCGCCGAATTCATCATTCACAATGGGGGTGCGCACGCCAGCGGGTAAATCACGTGACACATCTTCAACCTTGCGCCGAAGGCTATCAAAAATCGGACGCATTTCCTTATAGGATTCCATAAAGTTGGCTGTGATAATGGAAATGCCACTGCGCGATTCGCTGGTAATGTTGTCCAATTCAGGCATCTCCTGAATTTTCTCTTCAATTGCTTCGGTAACGAGCTGTTCCACGCGTTCAGGGCTGGCACCGGGGAAACGTGTGGTAATATTGGCCGTGCGAATGGTGAATCCGGGGTCTTGTGACTTAGGCAACGATATATAAGAAAAAATCCCACTAATGATCAGTGCCAGTACGACAAAAAGCGTGACACGGTTATAGCGAATGGCCCAGACGGTAATATTCATTGAGTGCCCTCTGTTATCGTTTGCACCAACATACCATCGTGGGCAGTGCTGTATCCGGCAGTAAGTATGTGATCTCCACTCTTCAACCCACTGAGAATTTCCAGCCCCAGCTCAGATATGTCACCAACCTCTACAGAACGACGACGAAGCACAGCAGCACCTTGCGTATCACTTGTCTTTATCACATATACAAACGTACCTAATTCATCTTTTCCAACCACCGCAGCAGGAAGATAAATTCGGCTCGTATTGGTTCCCTGATTTGTAAATTGAAACGTCACTTCCGCTGCTAACCCCGAACGGATAGAGGGGTGCACATCTATTAACTCTAATGTAACAGGGAAGGTGGTTCCGCCACCAGCGGTGCTTCCGACTTCTGTCACAACAGCAGTGAAACTCTGCTGAGGAAGCGAGGCAAATTGTACTGTTCCTGCCAAACCGTTAGTAAAGGCTGCGATCAGGCTCTCTGGAACGGCAATATGCACTTCCCATTCATCACCGCAATTTAAACGAGCCGCTGTTACTCCAGCGTTGATATTTTCGCCCGAATCAATATTGATCTCTGCTACCGTACAATCATTTCCTGCTTTTAGATTCGTATAGGAAAGGTTGAGGTGGGCTAATCGCACACTCTGTTGGTCAGCATTATAGGAAGCTATAGCTGATTCTGCGTTAGCCAGGGCAGTATCCAGCTCATTGCGAGAGGCATTATCATTGGTGTAGAGTTGTCGCACACGTTGATATTCTGATTCGGCATTACGACGGTTGGCTTTTGCTTGTGCCAGCGATGCATTGGCCTGTTGCAATTCTAAACGGTATGTCTCCGTGTCGAGCTGAGCAATTATATCACCACGCTTTATGTGATCTCCGACCGACATAGCAACTTTTTTGATAGTACCACCGACCCTGAAGCTTAAATCCACTTCTTGCGCTGCATTGGTCGTGCCACTAAATACGCGATTACGTATAGAAGAAACACTGCTATGCACGACCATTGCCTTAACCGGACGCAATGCTTTCTCTGTGTTCTTTCCCTCTTCTTCGCAGCCCGTAACGATTCCCAAAACAAGCAAGAGCACCATAAGGTGGCTCAATAATCTACTATCTAATTTATTCATCATGTTTTTCTCCATAGGTGAGCGCATAGGCATTAAGCGCATCAAACCATGCATCTGCCTGTTCTGGCGAAACGGAAAAATCGAAAAATCCAATGGCACGCTGCAATACACTCAAATCCAGTAAATGTTGATAAATGGCGTTCGCAGCAGATAAACGGGCAACCAAAAATGCATTTTGTGCATCAATCAGATCAATATAGTTGGTAGCACCACGTACATAGGAATCCGTTACCAGATTCAACGTTTTTTCTGCCGCCTTTTCTGCTGCCTGCGCATAGGCAATATTACGGTGGGATGCTCCCGCTTTAGCAACGCTATTACGTGCTGTAGCTTCAATTGTATCTTTCATTTGCTTGTGGATCAGTTGCAAACGTCTTAGTTGTGTATTTGCCTGCGCTTTCTCGGCTGAAATGCGACCACCCTGATAGAGTGGTAAAGAAAGCTGGAGACCAATCGTCCAATCTTCATCATGATTGGCAGGAATTTGCGCTCCATGATCATCCAGGGTGCGATCCACACTGCCGACCAGATTGACATCGGGAACATAGCGTTTGCGCTTTGCTGCCAAAAGAAGACGTTCTTGAGCTTTTATTTGAGAGGCGAGTGAATCCAGCTCTGGTGCATTCTTCAACGATTGCTCGGTGAGAAAATTGCGGAAAATTTTAAGTTTCCCAGGGCTGGAAATAAATGCATCAAGGCGCTTGTCACCAAAAACCTTTTGATCATCCAGGCTGGGTTCACGCGTTTGAACCGTCTCTTCAATGGGACGATGCAGAATCCGGTTTAGCGCATGCTTTGCCTGTTGATAGGCGCTTTGGGCGTTGGAAACCGATTGTAATCCATTATTTAACTCGGTTTCAAAACGAAGTATTTCTGAACGGTCAGTAGAACCGACTTCATAGCGAAAGGTTGCTCGCTCAAGATTGGCGCGAGTCAGTTTGAGGTTATCACGCTGGATATTGAGTTCGGTTTTGGCGACCAGCAGACGTAGATACGCTTCCAGGGTTTGCTGGATTACATCAAGGCGAGTTTGTGAAAATGATGCCTCTTGAGCCTGTTCAAGATATTTATTTGCAGTGTGCTGGCTAAAGCTCGACTCCGAGTAAAGCGTTTGCGAAAGAGAAAGACCGGCGGATGTGCTGCGAGTAGCGCCACTGCCTACCAAGTCCCGATCACGGTCATCAAGGCTGAGATTGCCCCTCACCTGAGGCAATAAAGATGAGCGGGCGATGCGCGTATCCTGCCTGGTGGAATCAAAATCTTCTTTAGCTATGGCTATATTGAGATTACGTTTCAAGGATTCTTCCACCGCAGAGGCAAGCGTTAACACTCTGCCATCTTCCGATAAGGGACTCACGATATCTGCTTCAGAGAATATGCTAAAAGGAACCTCATAACCAATGGCCTTGGCCGTTTTCTGGTTAAGTGCAAGACGGTCTTTCACCTGCAGGCCTACACGCAAATCCTCAGCTCTGCGTCCCAGTGCAATATCCCGAACATCCAGAGCCAACTGTCGCGCCAACTGTTTTGGTGCGGGGATGATTCCCACTCCCATAAGAAACCCGGCTTCAACCTCACTGCGCCCCATCGTAGTAAAGGTCGGCATTTTTTTGGCGATCAGCATATCAATAAAGGCTTTACGCTGCGTATCGTAGCGAGACTGGGGCAAAAGAAACAATGCATCCAGACTTGCCGGAAGCTTTTTTACCAGTGCTTGTGCGTCACCTGCCGACCATTCAATCAGACTCAATTTAAAATCAAGCTGAGAAGTCATATTCTCAAAGTTTTCACTGACAACTGGAATCGCTGAGACAATATTACCATCAACCAACATGCCCATATGCGAGGCGTTTGTGGCCTTTTGAAAGCGTTTTAACTCGGTTAACAAATCAATATTAGAGGGGATGTAATGCAAGTTATGCATGCTGCTTGTGCCAAGCTCGGTAACAGAAAACCCTTGTTGTTTTGCATCAATAACGGTTGCTGCAATTAAAGGCTTCTGGAGTTTCAGTTCTGGAGCAACAGAACTACTGAGAACACCCAGTGCAATGATAATGTCGGCTTTAGAATCTTTCAAATAGCGCTGTATGGCCGCTTTTGCCTTATCGCGATTCCACTGGCTATTATATTGTAACGAAGCAGGAAAACGAAAATCAAACTCGTTATTCTCCAGCAAGTCAAGTTCCTCAGCGAGTGCCTTACTTAGTTGCTGGCTCCATGCTGTGTCTCCATCAAGAACGATCGCAATCCCCACTTTCTGCCCTGCTGCCCACACTGTTTGAGGTGACAGGAACAGGATAAAAATCAAGCATGTTGTTTTTAATAGCTTCATTGACATATTTTATCGTACTTTATGAACGTCGTTCTCCAAACAGTTTTGGTTTAGCGGCTGAATGGATCCGACTGGAAATCGGGCGTGCGGTAATCCCGTACCGTGGGTTCGAATCCCTCTCTCTCCGCCATTGACTTAAAACGAACTTTCATACCAGCCGTCGACTCTGCGCCGTAAGGCCAACCGTGAAGAACATGGCGAAGTACCCGAGCAATTCATGCGCCAGGCCTGTGTCGGTGGTCGCAAGCTAAAGGGGCTTATTCGCCGTCGGGATACAGAAAGCAAACTGTATCAATATTCCCAATTTTCATGAGTCAGGGGTGAACGGTTCAGGTCGTCCCTGAAAGTTCGCCACTGCGGCATAATACGATCCATGTGAGATACAAATTGATCATTATGGGTGCGTTCCAGAAAATGGACCATCTCGTGCACAACGACGTATTCAAGGCAGTTAATCGGCTTTTTTATAAGTTCCAGGTTAAGCCATATCCTCTTGTGGGCAGGGTTACAGCTTCCCCATCTTGTTTTCATTCTTTTAATGCCGTAGGAATTTACCTGCAGCTCAGTTTTGATTTCCCATTTTCTAATGATGCCGGGTAAAATTCGCTTCATCTCCTTGCGATACCAGTCAATGAGCAATTTTTCACGTTGCTCCAGTCCAGTATCCTCGTTGATGTTCAAGACCAGCGTCTTTTTATTTTTAATCTCGACGAAGGGACGTTTGTCAGTATGGGAAATATCCAGTAAATATCTTCGCCCAAGATAGTAGTGGCTTTCTCCTGTAATCAGCTCTCTTGCGCTTTGCCTTGGTTGATCTTCAAATGATTTAATTTGGCGTTTTATCCAGCCAAATTTTGAAATCACCGCTAATCTAACCGCTTCATCGTCTATTATTTCTGGAACAGCGATCCTGATCCAACCGTCGGGTGGATATACTGCCAGGTGAAGGTTTTTTATTTTCTTTCGAATAACCTTCACAGGCAGTTCATTTACGATGATTGTGCTCTTATTCATATTCACGTTGATTTTTCACTATTTCAAAAATACGATTGACATCGTTATCAAGATTGTAGGATGCGTGATTTTCGGCAACCTGTAGTCCGTCTGTTTTGTTATTCTGTTCAACAGAGTTTTCAATGACTTTTTTAATTTCTTTTTCCTTGAAATGGTTGCCACGCCAATTATCTCTCCTGGTGATTTCCACTGCATTGTCGATTTTCAGAGCAAGCTCTTCGTTCTTTCCCAGGTTGTCATAGAGCGCTCTTTTCGGAGTTGAGTCTAAGGATTCTGGATAAGTGCTACCCGTTTCCGGATGAGATACTTTGCCCGACAAATCAATAATCTTTTTCAAATAATCCTTATATTCGAGTGCCTGTTCCTTGCGCTTTTTAGCGGGTATTGATGAAACACAGGCCGAGGAGCTTTTGCGCCAAGATGCAATGATTGCGGAACGCGCCGTCCTCCGCCGGATTAACGTGCCGCTGAGGACGGCCAGTTCGATGCGCTGGTGTCCTTCACCTACAATCTTGGCGGTGGTGCGCTTCAACGCTCAACACTGCGCCGTAAAATCAACCGTGAGGAACACGCTGAAGTCCCGGAACAGTTCATGCGCCGGGTCTGGGCGGGTGGCCGTAAGCTCAAAGGGCTGGTTCGACGACGGGCTGCAGAAGCTAATATATACCTTAAGCAGCTGGCTTGATAGATTCATGAAAGGCAAAGACATACTCTCTAGGTACTTCAAACACCTCTTCAATAATACCCTTGTTTAGAGCAGTGGCAGTGCTTCCCTCGGCAAATAATCTTCCATATTTCAGCAAAATCACATGATCGGTATAGCGCATGGCCAGATGAAGGTCATGCATGATGATGCAGACAGCGAAATGCTTCTCCTCGGCCAATTTTGATACAAGGCTTAAAAGCTGATGTTGGTGCTTTAGATCAAGCGCCGATGTAGGCTCATCAAGAAATAGATAAGCATTCTCCTGATCCCATAGCTGTGCCAGCACGCGAGCCAGTTGTACACGCTGTTGCTCTCCCCCTGAGAGAGTTGGAAAAACACGATCTTTTAGGTGAATAGCATCCACGCACTCAAGTGCCTCTAGAGCAACTTCATGATCTTTGCTGGTGGATTTATTATCGGCATAAGGGTTGCGCCCCATCATCACGATCTCCAGCGCTGTGAATGGAAAGCTAATCGGGTTGGATTGGGATAATACGGCCCGTTTGGTGGACAGATCATTCAATGAGTAATCCCCCAAAGGTTTTCCATCCAATGTTATTGTACCGCTATTAGCATTCTGTGAGCCAGTCAGACATTTCAGCAGCGTTGATTTACCAGCACCGTTAGGACCAAGAATAGCAGTGACTTTGCCATTTTCGATCTGTACGGACACATCTTCTAAAATATGCTTTTCACCGATTTTGACAGAAAGGTTTTCTGCGATGATCATATTCCGAACCTCCCAGCATATTGCTTGATTAATAACCACAGGAAGAATGGGCCACCAATCAGGCTGGTGAGAATCCCAACAGGCATTTCCGCCGGTGATACAATAGTGCGGGCAAAGGTGTCCGCTGCCAGTAGCAGAATGGCTCCAAGTAAAGCAGATGCTGGAATAAGCAAGCGATGATCCGGCCCGATAGTCAACCGGATAAGGTGTGGTACGACCAACCCAACAAAACCAATAATGCCACTTACGGCCACCGCTGCACCCACGGATAACGCCGTACAGATAATAATGACATATTTCAGTTTTTCGCTATCCACGCCCAGATGCTGCGCTTCCTGCTCTCCCAGCAGTAGAATATTCAATTTCTGAGCATTTTTGATCAGCAGTATGGTTGCTGGAATAACTATGGTAGCGGCAACAATTACTGCTGGCCAGAGTGCTCCACCCAGGCTTCCCATCGTCCAGAATGTCAGCGAGCGCAACTGTTCATCATTGCTCATATAGGTTAGAAAGCCGGTTCCGGCGCCAGCAAGTGCATTGATCGCAATTCCCGCAAGCAGCATATAGGTCACAGAAAACGTGCCGGTAAGCCTGGAAAAACGAAAAATCAGAAGGCAGGTGATAAAGCCACCGATAAAAGCGGCGATGCTTAAAGAGTAAAGCCCCAATGCACCGGTAATTGGCCCAGCCAATACAATCACCATAGCAACGCCAAGCGCTGCTCCACTTGAAATTCCTATGAGTCCAGGATCAGCGAGTGGGTTACGAAACAGGCCTTGCATAGCGGCACCGGAAACAGCAAGTGATGCCCCTACAATCACAGCCAACAGAACACGCGGAAGGCGGATAGAGGATAATACTGCTTCCTGACTTTCGCTTAAATCACCGGATAGCAGGTTTCCAAGTGGGATAGATACAGCACCTACGGAAGCGGCAATCGCAGAGGCCACAAGCAAAAAAAGGGCTAACAGCAGCAATACCGGTGCTTTTATCCTTATAAAAGGGAGTGGAATAGTGATCTGTTTGGCAAGAGTGTTCATAATCCCTGATATGCCTGATTAAGTTCCAAAGCAGCTTCTGCGGTACGAGGGCCAAATCCAAGCATAAGAAGGGAATCCATGGCAATGATATGGCCATTTTTCGCGGCAGGAGTTAGCGATACACCTGGGCTTTTAAGTAACCCCTCTTTGCCACCTGCCTGCTCAAGCCCCTGGGAAGTGATCAAAATAACGTCCGGCTTTAATGACACTGCCGCCTCAGGGGTAAGCGGTTTATAGCCTTCATAATCTTTCACCACATTTTTCGCGCCAGAAAGAGCGATGATGCTGTCTGCCGCCGTGTCGATTCCTGCCACCATAGGCGCACCACCTCCATGTTGCAGAATAAACATTGCTTTCGGGAGAGATGATTGTTTTTCTATAATGACATTCAGTTTCTCACTCTCTGCATTGATTTGTGCAACGAGTGTTTCGGCTTGTTCCATGCGGTGCAGTGCTTTACCGATAGCAGATATATTTTGCTTAACGTCATTAATTGAACGTCCTGCCTTGAGTTTCAGTAATGAAATACCTGCTGATTCAATTTGTTTTAGCACTGGCGGTGGCCCGGCTTCTTCGGTCAAAATAATCAAATCAGGATTTAGCGATAAAATGCCTTCTGCAGATAAGGCGCGTTGATAGCCAACCTTCGGCAGCTTATCTGCTTCGGCTGGGTAATAGCTGGTAGTGTCATTGCCAACCAGCAAATCCTGCGCTTCAAGAGCATAAATAACCTCAGTGAGCGCTCCACCGATAGTGATAATGCGTTTTGGTTCTTCTGCCTGTGTAGGTAAAGCACATAATAATAGTAAGCAGGTTAATATCGTTTTCATTTGTCATTCTCATTTTGCATTAAAATATTGGCTGCCTCAATGCCTTGTGATTGTAGATAGGTCAGCACTTTGAGTAGTTGTTCAATGGGTATATTTTTATCACCAGCGATAATTAACTCATGCTCCGGTTTGGCTTTGATAGTATCTGGTACCAGTTGTTTTAATTGCTCAAACTCAGCAATCTGCTTTCCATCTATGGCATAGCCACTTTCACGGATTTCTAACATGATGTGCTTAGGCTCATTCACGATGGAAAGTTCTTCCGCAACGCTGGAAGGCAAGGTCAGATCGAGCGATTGAAACACGGCTCCTGCAGTGATCATGAAAAACACCAGTAGGATAAAAAGAATATCCAGCATTGGCGTGAGATCGGGTGCTAAATCACGTAAGGTGCCATCATGTGGACCACTTTGTCGGAGGTTAATCATGCTGTCAGCCTCTCTACGTTGGGCTTGGTGATTTCAGACTTTCTTGCGTTTCGCTCCAGCTCAAATGACATAGAAAGTTTGTTCAACTGCAGGCAAAAATCACCTAATTGACGTTCACTTACATGCCTGAACAGATGTGCCATAAGCAATGCCGGAAGCGCAATTAACAAACCAACAGCGGTGGTCAGCATAGCTTCCCACAAGCCCTCAGCAATCATACTCGGAGACACAGGGCCAGCCTGCACTGATATCACTTTAAATGTAGCGATGATGCCAAGGATGGTACCAAGCAACCCCAACATCGGGCTGATTGTGCCAATGATACGCAGCCCCTTAATGCCACTATAATAAGGGCGCTGTAGCTCGTTGAGCATAATGCCTACCATCTCATCCCTTGTATGTTTTGGTTGTTCTTTATGCTCCGTCAGGTAATCAGCCAGTTTCTGATATTGGCTATTTTTATTTGCACGGGCTTTTATGCAGAACACCGCCCGTTCAAAGCAAAGTGCTAGCGCTGCAATAGAACATAAAGCCAGTGGCCAGCCCATCAGCCCTAGTTGATGAAACCATTCAGGTAGCATTGGCTACCTCCTTCGCAGGAATTTCAGCAATGATCTCACGCCATAATTCCAGCTCAGGAATTCCTGGCTTACGCTTGCCAAAGAATGTAGCGATAATCTCTCCATCCTTGTCGAAGATCTCCAGCGCTGTCACGATGCCATCTTCAGTAGGTTTCCTGGTGATCCATGTACGAGCAATTTGATCTTCATTCAGGTGGAGATTAAACATCGGATCAAGCACATTGTACCACTGACCATGCTCCACCAGCTTTTTCACAGGGCCGGTATGAATTTGTATGCAGCCACGGTTGCCGACAAATACCATCATTTCACATTCGCGGTCGCGTACCAGCTCCAACACCTGACGGGCCGCGTTATTATCCATTTCAAATGCAAAATCCTGCCCAACTTTGGCAAATGCCTGCTCACGGCCTACCTTGAATTTACGCAGCATTGGGTGAAAATCATGTGTATCTTTCAGATTTTCCCATGCCGTTCTGAATGCAGCCCAATCAATTTCATCATCGGTTTTATCTGTTGCTTTTGGCTCATATGTCTCAGTCTCAATGAACGTATCCTGACGTTCATGGCGGTGTGCTTCTACCAGCTTGTCATATTCCGCTTCGTTGGATTTAGAGGTGAGGTAGATTTTATGTAGCGCAGTGCCCTCCTTATCAAAAAATTGCAGGCTTTTGCGTGGGCCACCGCGTGTTTGCTCTACAGCTGCAAAACAGTATTTCCAGTGATTCATAAACAAACGAAGATCAATATCCGGGTTAACAAATAGCCCCATTGCCATTTTGCCATGCTTAGAGAATGAAGCGTTGTCATAAATTCCCTTGCGCTCATGCACGCAAGCTTCATTGCGTGTTAGGGCCATCACTTCACCGAGTGGTAATACAGCGCACAAGATACTTTCTGCATCATCTACCAGGCGGGTGGCGTCTTCACCTACGCGGGAAGCAAGCAACTCACCTTCTGAAACGCCTAGCTCCTCTGCAGCGTTACGCGCACGAATATCAGGCTGTTGTTGTTTCAGCAGTTGATAGCGGGTTTTAATTTCTTCGGATGGGTCATAGTTAATTTCAGGTGCGGGATGGTTCATGGTTTTCTCCTTAAGTTATTGTTGTATGACAAAGCGTACCGGCACACGCACCCAGCTAGTGATGGTGTTGCCGTTCACATTTGTCGGTTCAAATTCCCATTTTTTTACTGCGGCAAGGGCGGCCATATCAAGTAGGCGATGTCCGGAAGACTTCGCTACCTTTAATTCACGAGGCAATCCGGCTGGAGTCACTTCAGCATGCAGTGTCACCATACCTTCCTGCCCAAGCTCTAATGCGCGGCGTGGGTAGGTCGGCGGGGTTTGCTTGCGGTAGTTTGCCTCATGAATAACGGTAGATGCCTGTTTGCCCGGATCACTATTTGGTATCCCAGCAGCTGGTTTAAGCACTACCAGTTCTTGCGGTGTTTTCTCAGCTACTGGTTTTAGTTTAGTAACAGCAGCCTCAGCTTTAGCTTTTGACTTCAAAGCAGCTACTTTCTTTTGCGCCTGACGTTCTGTCACAATTTTTTTAGTTGCTACAGGTGCAGGAGGCTGTTTAACTTGCTGCGTCACCGGCTCCGGAGCAGGAGCGGCCAATGCCATCAGGTTCACCTTCAGCATTGGTATTTCCTGCGATAGTATTGGCTGCTTGTTGATGCTGATTACAGATACAATCAGCAAATTCGCAAGCAATGAGAGGCTTAAATATTTAAGCCATTTGCTATCCAAGTCAGGGCTCAAGAAAGTTGTGGCTACCATTTGTAAGACACCCTCGCTACATAGCTTCTGCCTTCCTCAAGCAAGCCGGCAAAACGTTTCGTGTAGGCTTTATCGAACACATTATCGACACCCACATCCACGGTCAGTGATTCCAGCCCCTTATCATCCGGTGTCCAGCGGTAATAAAGATCATGCACGGCATAACCATCCGTAGCTGTATCATTACTACCAACCTTGTCGTTTGCATCTGCAAAGCGTCCACGCCAGCCGACCACGCTATCGACTGAGTCGATTTTGTAGCCAATATCCGTTACCAATGTCAGCGGCACGTTGTTAGATAGGTATTCACCTGTATCGTCATTCTCAGCTTCCACATAAGAGAGCCCAACTTTAGCGGTTACCGGATGTAACTCATACTGACCTTCCACTTCCCAACCCGTTAGTGTGGCATTGGCAATGTTCAGATTTTGCGTAGTACCTGCACCGATATTCACTTCCTGTGTGATGAAGTCTTCACTATCACTGGTGAACCATGAGCCTTTGATTTTGGCTCTATCGTTATTAGCAAGTACATTATCAAAATCCAGCCCGGCACCTAATTCAATGGTAGTTACTGTCTCCGGCTTCAAATTTGGATTTGCTACAAAGTTGTTATCTGGGAACACAAACGGCACACCAGGGAAGTGAAGCCCTGATGGGTACAATTCTGTCAGATTTGGTGCGCGAAAGGCTTGCGCCCAGCTACCAAAGAACATGACTTGCTCTGTAGGCTTATAGCTCAGCGAGATTTTGGGAGAGATTTGATCCTCATCCTGAGAGTTACCATTCTCATCATCGCTTTCGTATTGATCAAAGCGTGCCGCTGGAATAATCAGAAAATCACCGGCAGAGGTATTCAGCGCGATCTCATCCTGCAGATAGAAGCCATAATTCGTGGCTTCTGCATTTGGCACACCAGCGCGCGTTCCGGTAGTGGAACTGGAACCAGTTTGTTCATCATTATAAATCTCAAACCCGTAAGAAAGCGTATGATTATGCGTATCGCTTAACAACAGTTTGGTCTGATTATCCGCTGTAAATCCAAGTGTGTTTAGCTCACGCACTTGTACGCGTCCGGCATTCGTGCCGGTGATATCTTCTTCTTCAACTTCCGTATCGTTGTAATACACATGGAATTTTGGGTTTAGCCAACTGTTGTCAGGATTTTCAAACGCATATTTCATGCTGAATTGATTATCCTGCACCTCTTTATCCACGATAGGATTCGAGGTGGTAATAGCACCAGCGCCATTGTTCGGCTCCTGCCCATCATTATTGAGTAATTGCGCCTGGAATTTTAGTGTATGGAAATCGTTGAATGTATAACCTGCCTTGAAAAGACCGGAAAGCACCTGATCTTCCGTATCCAACTCATTACCATCACCTTGCTCTATGTCACCGGAATCACGATAAGAAAGGCTGCCCAGCAAATCCCAACCGCCTGCACGACCATAGCCTGTGATTACAGGTGAGTATTCATTATTAGCACTACGATACCCGAAAGAGGTTAGCGCCCCGCTTGTTTCTCCTGGCGCAAGTAGATCAGCTGCATCTTTGGTTTCAAATGCTACCACGCCACCAACAGCACCACCGCCATAGATAGAAGAAGATGCACCTTTGACCACTTCAACAGATTTTAGTAGCGAAGGATCAACAAAAAATCGGCCATCATGCGCGGGTTCATAATTTTGGCGGCGACCATCAATCAACGTAATGGTAGCTTCATCATCAAACCCACGGATAGAGATTACCTGCCCATTTCGGCGAGGGCCATTATCAACCTCCACCCCTGGGGTGAATTCCAGTAAATCACTGACATCACCTGCCAGCGCGTTACCGGCAGCATCAGTATCCACCTTTGAAACAATTGCCGGAACATCAAATGTCGATTGAGGGCTGCGAGTAGCATAGACCGTCACCGCATCCAGTGATGTTAAATTCTTTTGTTCCTCCGCATGAGCGGCTGAGAGCATCGTTGTGGTTAGTAACGTGCTGAGATACGCCACGCGCATAGCATTTCGCATGATAACTCCTTCTAGTTAAGTTTGGTGCGGTTGCTTGCTGCCTGGCTGCCTAATATCGGTGGCTGGGTGGCGGGCTACTGGCCTATTTCGTTAAAATCAGCTTTCCGTTTCCGGTAAGCCGTAATTTATATTCTTCTTCGTTATGAATGATTGTTAGCTCTTTACAGCGCTCAAAAAGCTCGCTGCTTTTCACGCGGTTGTTAACAAGGGAGATATCCCGCTTACCATTGCTACATTCGGTTTGTTGCGTCATATTCCTCTAACCAATTACAAATCATCATAAATATACCCGAAGATACATAGTAATGAGAATCATTATCAATCGCAAGCGACCTTGTTAACTTTTTCTGAGAATAATTTGCAAAAAACAGTTGAATCAGCATTTCCTCGCCAACATACGTGTCATATGAAGCACATTATCTTTGGCAGCGCGGTTGCGGATGAGGTTATAGGCTTCGAGTAGATGGATATTTCTGCTGTCACCATCCAGCAGAACGGAATTGTGAGCATCTTCAAAAAACTCTTTGATATCTGTTTGGGTGAGAGCAGCGATGCTGTTCAAAGCTACCGCCGGGATTTTCTCTTTGCCTTTTTCGTAGTTACGAATGGAGCCGGTTTTGATAGCCAGCCCATGCAGATGCTGCATCTTCTTGCACAGTGATTTGATCGTATATCCCGCTTTGATGCGGTGAAGCCTGATATTTTCTCCTACATTGTTGTTGTCTTGTTCGAACATCATAGTTCCTCCTGATTTTTGCATTGTAAATTAGCGTGTTTTTTGAATTGCTGATTACCCCGGAACAAATACACGCAGCACGTGCTTTATTAAAATGGAGAGCATCTGATCTTGCAAAGCACGCAGAGTTGAGCCTCGCCTCCATCCAGAGAATGGAACAAGATCAAGGAACAGATCGGGCATCTGCAAAGAATGTTGAAGCAGTGCGCAAAACCTTGGATGAAGCCGGAGTCGAATTCATACCAGAAAATGGTGCAGGTGTTGGTGTAAGGTTAAAGAAGAAAACTGTTATATGAGCGTATTTGATGAAAAAACCTGCGCTGAGCTTGCAAAGACACTAACGGCAATGTGCGTACGTAATGCCGAAATTGAAAACATCCATGCAGGCAAACCCATCGTCACAAAAACGGGCGATTATTCAGATGTGAAGGTCATTGATGCCGAAGGCAATAAATTTGCGTGGCCGGAGGTTCCTCATATTTCAGATGAAGAAATGAATGTGCTGATGAAAAGCATCGTCAACCGACTCTACACATTCATGATGCAGGGAGATGATCCACTCTTTGACAAAAATATGGATTATCACAAGCGGTTCACTCGCACGTGGGATGAACCCGGGATTGATGCCAATCTTGATATTAACAACAAAAATAAAGTGGGTGAGCAATGAATTACGATTTACTGATTGATTTACACAAAAGCAACAAACGCCAAGGCCCGGGTGGCAATGAGCAAACTAAGCTGGCACTGCAACTGGCGGGGTTAATGAATAGCTCACAGCCTTTGCAAATAGCAGATATCGGCTGCGGCACCGGAGCCTCAACGCTGACATTGGCTGAAAACTTAAATGCCACCATCACGGCGGTTGATCTGTTTCAGGATTTTCTGGATGTCTTGAGTGAGGATGCCGGGAAGCGCGGCGTTGCGGATAAGATCAAAACGCTGGCCGCTTCAATGGAAGAACTCCCCTTTGAAGAAGGCAGTCTTGACGTTATCTGGGCTGAGGGGGCCATTTATAATATGGGCTTTGCAAAAGGCGTCGAGTATTTCAAGCGCTTCCTGAAGCCCGGTGGCATATTGGCGGCCTCTGAAATCACGTGGTTAACCAACGAACGCCCGGCAGAAATCCAGCAACATTGGGATGCGGAGTATCCTGAGATCGCGACTGCCTCTGACAAGATAAAGGTTTTGGAAGAACAAGGCTTCATTCTTAAAGGCTACTTTCCACTGTCAGAATCCAGCTGGATTGAGAACTATTACACGCCTCTGGAAAATAATTACGAAGCCTTTCTCGACAAACATAATTCTGAGGATGCTCAAGCTATAATTGAAGCTGAAAAAGCTGAGGTTGCGCTCTACAAAAAGTCTCGGGTTTATTACAGCTACGGCTTTTACATCGCCCGGAAGGTTTGATGACACGTTTCCAATGAATCCCAAACAGGGATTCAAAATTAACAGATGGGTGAAGAGGTTATAACCATCAATGATAGACGATCGTTCTCACAGCTTTTTCTTACTCCTTGCTCCAGAAATAAAAAAACCGCCTTGCGGCGGTTTTCCCCAAGCGGAAATCACATGATACCGCGAGGAGTGAGTCGTTGTTTGAATTATATGTGACGCCTGTGTTTGATCATTAATTAGCGTTATGTCGATCGTATTTCGCTTTGTTTTTGGAAACAGTTGCCTAGTTGTCTTCTGCCCATTTTTTTATTTTTAAAAAAGTTTCGCACAACTCCAGCGCAAATGGTGTGACTTTATACTCCACGCGTAAAGGTTTCCCATCAAAGACTGTTCTGGTTAACAGTCCATCACATTCCAGTTTTCTCAGATTATTAGTGAGTACTTTTTGAGAGATCCCATCAATACCCTTTTTTATTTGATTAAATCTCAATGGTTGATCCTTCAGGAGTATAAGAATCAACATGGACCATTTATCGCTCAGTCTGCCGAAGACCGCTCGGGACGGGCATTTTTTTACGAATACATTTGGTTTGATTGTTGCCATAAGTAAGTCACCTTTGGGTACCTAGTATGAAATGGTAATTTGGTACTGTAAAGTGACTGTATTCAATTCATTTAATGGAGTATTTCAAATGTCAAAATCAAATAAAACTGTTCTTATCACTGGTTCAAGCACCGGGATAGGTAAACTAGCAGCGGAATTGCTTGCTAAAAACGATTTCCAGGTAATAGCGACAATGCGGGATGTTGATGGGAAGAACTCAGCGGTTGCCCGGGAGCTTTCTTCTTCCGGGTCGAATATTTCAGTTGAAGAGCTTGATGTTTCGAGCTGCAAGTCCGTTCGTAACGCGATCACCAACATTATAAAGAAATTCCAACATCTTGACGTGATTGTTAATAACGCCGGGATCATGAACGTTGGACTTGCTGAGGGGTTTACAATTGATCAACTCAGACACCAGATGAATGTCAATTATCTGGGTGTGGCCCGGCTTTTCAGAGAAGCCCTGCCCTATATGAAAAAAAGAAAAGACGGACTCTTTATAACAATATCTTCAATTGCCGGGAGGGTTTGTTTTCCATTTTTAAGCACATACAATCCAAGTAAATTTGCCGTAGAGGCACTCGCAGAGATTTATCGGTATGAATTATCGCCTTTTAATATTGATTCAGTGATTGTTGAGCCTGGCCCCTTTTCAACGAGCCTTATTAATAATTCCCCCCGACCGGAGGATACCGAAAGATTGGATAGCTATGGCGATCTGGCTCAAGCGGCCGATCAGGTGATGAAAAGTTTTCAACAATTTATGAATGACAATCCTGATTGTGATCCGGCTTTGGTCGCTGACACGATATTAAAGCTGATTAACATGAGTTATGGGGAACGCCCTATGAGGACCACTTGTGGAGTTGATTACGGTGTAGGTGAGATCAATGCATTTACTGAGAAATATCAACTGGAGCTTATGAATCAAATGGAATTAGGCCATCTCATTCCTCAAAAAAATAAATAATTGTAAAGAGGCACTAGTGGCCTTCACTCATACCGAGTGGGGCCTCCAGCGATCAACCCTGCGCACTTTTATATAAGTCCCTATCAGGCGTTTACCTCGCGTTCGATTTCACGAATACCAGCGATGATGACGTCGAATGGCAGCGGTTCGCCATATATCATTCCGGTTTCCAGCATCTTTTCATAATCCGTGCGTAGTTTAGCGATGACGTCTTCATTTGGGACCAGGCGCACTTCATTGGATAAACAAGCTTCGTAATTGGCATAAGAATAATTGAAGAAAACATTCTTGTGCCGTATCACTTCTTCAAGCAATGCACGGTTATTGATGGCTGCCCGACCAACATCGTGTGTAGCCAGCATCTGCAAATCATACTAGTGCCGGGAAAGGCTGTTCATATTTTCCCTGAGCCTCTTGCGGTTGCACTCAACGTGGATGAGTGTCACCTTCTCCCAGAAGGTTCGTTCCGGTGAAAGGACGGTCACTTTACCTGAGGGAAGATCAAGATCGGTGACTGACTCCAAAATGTAGGGTGTGACGGTATGCCGCTCGTTCGGATCTATAACATTGCGACCACCCAGTTCAATCAGAACGCTGCTTTCCAGGTAGGCATCACCGCTCTCGCTCTTGAAAGCTGATGGATAATTAACCCATATCTTCTCGCCATCCTCTGATATTTCAATTTCGTATTCTTCGGGTCTGGGCATTGCCTCCAACCGGGTATTAATATAAGGGACAATGACGTCGTTTACATACTGACAGACATAGCCCTTCAGACGATCGCTGAAAAGCCTAATGGCATTCTTGCTCACATCTGTGGCAAACGGATCGAAGTCCTCACCAAAGGCCCGGTAGTTGATGGAGACATCCACGTCCTCAGAGAAGCGGTTGATAGCACCATATATCTTTGAGAGGGAGGTGCCGCCTTTAAATGCCATGGGGTGAGCGTCCGGCATGGAAAAAAGAACCTGTAATATCCAGCATATCCATACATCTTTTTCCAACATTATCACCTGTTGCTCAAGTGAGGCTTCGGCTACGACGTTCTCGAGAATCTTCCTGCGCTCGCTGACCGGCAGATGAAGGAACTGCTCAGGCATGGCTGGGCTCCTTGCTGTATTTTTTCAATGCGTCCGACATCCAGCCGGGCATGTCCAGGCTTTTCAGGGTTTCAAACTCTTCTGCCGTCAGTTTTTTACGAATGGTGTCAACCACGCCAGCATCAATGGTATCTTTTCCCACAAACCACAGAGCCGACAGCGCCAGGCCCGGGCGCGTCCCTGCCAGATAAAGCTTCCGGCGACTCGTATGTCTTAGTATGACGGGCAGGTTGCCGACCTTGAATTTCCGGCTCGGTCCACTGGTGTAGTAGATCGGTATCATGGGCATTTGGGTCGACAACCTGAAACGGCGAACCGCTTCCGCTCCGTGAATTTGGATCGTCTCGCCGCGATCTTTGGCTATGGCTTCTACGACCCTGTGCGAACCAGGCATGACGTCACCGACGACATACCGGCTTTTCTCGGGACGTACAAATACCCCCCGGATAACCCGCCGGATCACACCTTTCTCAACCAGGCGGGACAGTGCTTTGTCCACAGACGCACGCGAACCCAGCTTGAGGAACCGTGTGTTGGTAAACGGCTTTCCCCTGCGGATTTGCAGTACTTGATTACGGATTGTTGCGGCTGTAGACATCATATTTTCCTCATATTATGTCAGAAAAACTACCATACTTTCTGACATAATACAAGCCCTACAGCCTTGGGCGGCTTGGTCGGGTGTGACATGGCCATCACATTGGAACAAGCCTGGCTTCTATCGGTTGCCGAGATCACTGGGCCGTCCATATTTTTCACAGTAGAATCAAATATTTATATAATATATCTGAATTTATTAGCTATCCTGGTGAACAAACCAGTGTTATTATGGCAAATTAGTGAGGAGTGAGTGAAACATGGCCACGGCTGAACAAATTAAAGCACTTTTGGAGAGTCATGCTGATCAGGATGACCAGCGCTTCTATTCTATTGCCTTACAAGTTGCCGCAAAAGAAGCTCGCCAAGGCCATCACAAGCTTGCTAATAAGCTGAAGGCTCTAGTGGAGAGCTCCCAGAAAACCTCAAAGCCTATCGCGGCACAAAATCCTACTCCGCTGAAAAGACAGCCAACAGGAGGACTGCAAGGCTTACTGGATTTGACTCCGACTTCCATCCGTAAAAATGAACTGGTTCTGTCGGAGGATACCAGCACTCGTTTGGAGCAAGTCTTGCTTGAACAGCGCCAGAAAGATAAATTGTCTCAGTTTGGTCTTTTCCCCCGCCGTAAGTTGTTATTCACTGGCCCGCCCGGAACAGGGAAAACCATGTCTGCCGCAGCTCTGGCCACTGAGCTCAAATTACCTCTCTATACAGTGGTTCTAGATAGTCTGATTACTCGTTTCATGGGAGAAACGGCGGCAAAACTCCGTTTGATATTTGAACATATCAAGCAGACAAGGGCTTTTTATCTATTTGATGAGTTTGATGCGATCGGTACCCAGCGAGGTGCGCAGAATGATGTGGGGGAAATCAGGCGAGTACTGAATTCTTTTCTCCTATTTGTTGAACAAGACGCTTCAGAAAGCATCATCGTTGCAGCCACGAATCATCCTGAGTTACTGGACAAAGCTCTCTATCGCCGTTTTGATGACATCATTCGTTTTGAGAAGCCTGGTCAAGATCAAATAAAGCAACTTGTCGAAAATCGACTGTCAAGATTCGAGACAGATCAGTTGGAATGGAATGAGATAAATGCAGCGGCAAATAACCTCAGTTCGGCGGAGATAACCCGAGCCTGTGAAGATGCCGCAAAAGAAGCCATACTGAATAATCATGAAGCAAAAATCACATCTTCTTTGCTAACCAGGGCAATCAAACGGCGCCAAACAGGGGAAAAATAAAACAAAATGCCGGAACGGAAGCCGCACATCCTTATCAAAGGCTTTGCAAACCGCGAGGACTTTAGTTCACGAATGCGGGGGCGCAGCCGGGGCATTCCACCACAAAACCGGCATCAACATGGTCAATCCATATCTGAGCAATATGCCGGAGTTATGAACAGTTATGATGCCCTGCGAGCCCAAGCTGTACCCCCAATTACTGAAGATATCGGTATCTATGTAGAAATTACCGGAATGCCTGATTGTGAGTTACCACTCGACAGCCTTGATACCGTTAAGGGCTTTAAGCTTCGTTCTTGTCGTGAGGTAGACGACCATGAAGTCGCCATCGTTTTCGTGCCAGAGTCTCAGCGTGATGTATTCCAGAAGAAACTTGAGCAGTACCTCAATCCTGATAAAGATGGTAAACGTGCCCCGAGAAATCACAATCTCGTTAACAGTATTGCCGAAATGAAACTAGCTGACCTGCAGTCGTTCTGGACGGACGCAAGCAACCTCTTTCCACAGGACGAGAACCAGGTTGTCTGGTGGGAACTGTGGCTGAAGAAACAACCTAATACGAAAGATCCACTTCATATTCCAAAGCAACTGGCTGAGCGTATTGATGCACGGCTGGGAAATACCTTCATAACGTTCTTCAATAGCGTGGTTGTCTTGATTAAAGCCTCATCCAGACAACTTTCACGCGCCCCGGAATTGATCGCAGGCCTCGAAGAGCTCAGGCGGGCGAAAGAGACTCCAAATGTCTTAATCCGGTCTTCTCCGAAGGAGCAACAACAATGGACAGAAGACATCAATGGACGCATGCAAATCAATAGTGACATTTCCACGGCCATTACCATTCTTGATACCGGGGTCAACTACAATCATCCATTGATCAGAAATTTCTGCAACAAGAAAAGTGCGGAGCGATGGGATCCTATGTGGCCCAGATATGATGACTACGATCCGACAAACCCTCTCGCACCCTATAACGACCATGGTTCAAAGCAAGCAGGTTTAGCGGTATTTGGTGATCTGCATAAGGCATTAGTGAGTAATGGTCCAATTGTAGTGGATCATCGAATCGAGTCTGCCCGCATTCTTCCTCCAACAGGCAACAATGACCCTGAACTGTATGGTGCCATTACCGTTGGCACAGCGGAAAAACTTGCGATTGATCGGCCGAACTGGAAGCGTGTTTATTCTCTGGCTATCACCTCTGAACCTGAGGCGTTGGGAGGACAACCATCTTCCTGGTCTGCCGAGATCGATAATTTTTCTTTCTCACTGGATGAGGAATCGAAATTGTTTGTTGTCTCTGCAGGTAACAATGACTATGTAGCGCCCAAGCCGGACTACTGGGATCAAGTACACTTGGCACAAATAGAAGATCCTGCCCAGTCATGGAATGCTCTGACCGTGGGGGCATATACAGAAAGAACGACGAACGATGATACTGACTTCCCGGATTGGTCACCTCTCGCGAAGTTCGGCGATGTAGCACCGTTTTCATGTTCGGCTGTCAGTTGGGGCTGGAAAAAACATGCTCCTTATAAGCCTGATGTTGTTGAGGAAGGTGGCAATCGTCTTCTCTCTCCAGATCACACTGAAGTTACCGATGCCGATGTGGTTTCACTTCTAACAACTTCTGGAAAAACAACCGGACAACTTTTTGAAACCAATGGAGGTACGAGCGCCGCTTGTGCTCTGGTTTCTCGACAGGCTGCGATCTTGATGGCTGAGTACCCTGATTATTGGCCAGAAACGATACGCGCTCTGATCGTCCATTCAGCTGAATGGACACCGCGTATGTCCGAAAGGTTCGGGCTTCCATATGGCCAACATAGCTCGAAAGTGGCGAAAGAGACCATGTTGCGGACAGTCGGTCATGGTGTGCCTAACCTTGAGCGCGCACGTTACAGTGCAGATCATGCCTTAACGCTCATTGCACAAGACAAATTACAACCATTCTTTAAAACTGCTGAAGCTAGCGCATCCCAGGATCCCAAGCTGCACGAAATGCAGCTTTATCGGTTGCCTTGGCCTATTGAGGTGCTGCAACAGCTTCCTCCGGAATTGGAGGTCAAGCTCAAAGTAACGCTGTCCTATTTCATTGAACCCAACCCCGGGCGAAAGGAATATAGGACTCGGCATAGCTACCAATCGCATGGATTACGCTTTGATGTAATTCGACCGGGGCAAACATTGAACAATTTCAGAGCCTCTATTAACCAAAAAGCAAACGAGGAGATGAAAGATTACAATGGCCCTGAAGGTGATAAGGAAGGTTGGGAGCTCGGACCCCAACTGCGCACCCGAGGTTCTCTTCATTCTGATAAGTGGATGGGGTCAGCTGCTTCGCTTGCTGATATGCGCACTATCGCGGTTTATCCTGTCGGCGGATGGTGGAAATACCGAACTGCGTTGGATCGCTGGAAAAATTCTGTTCGTTTCAGCCTTATTGTAAGTATTGATGTGCCCGATGAGAGCGTCGATATCTATTCAGTGGTTGAAAATCTGATCGAAACTGAGGTAGAGGTCAGTGTATAACGCTGAGAATCCTATATGTGTCGGGCTTCGTTAACCTCTATATTATACAGATGGGTGAAGAGGTTATAACCATTGTAAAGAGCCTCGGTGTCCTTCACTTATACCGAGGAGTTAGGCGAAATTCTATACTTGATTTTCTCTACGTAGCGGCTGATAATGCAAACAAAGATTTACCCCTCGCGGGGGTTATGCGACTTCTGCTTGGGGAGGAAAAACCGCCGCAAGGCGGTTTTTTTTATTTCCGGAGCAAGGAGCAAGAAAAAAGCTGTGAACTGGCATCTACTTCAATAGATACTGATCTTCATTAAGATACTTATTGGACGCTTTCATACATGTCGAACTGGTTTTCAGAAAGAATCCGGCCTTTTCACTTTAAAAAAAGCAAAGCGCTTGATGATGAAATTCGGGAAGCGTTTAATAAGATCTACCAAGCGGCGCGGGATGGTAAGCTGGAAGAGTGGCAGTCCACAGCTGATAGTAGCCTTGCATTAGTTATTTTGCTCGATCAGTTTCCGCGCAATATGTTCCGTCAACTTCCACAATCTTTTATAACAGATCAAAAGGCCTTGAGTGTTTCCAAGAATTCGATAAGCAAGAATTTTGATGCCCGGCTCACACAAGAACAATGCGCATTTTTATACATGCCCTTTATGCATAGTGAGAACGCTGCTGACCAGGAGATGTCTGTAGAGCTTTACCAAGAGCTTGGTAATAAACATAACCTGGAATTTGCGATAGCTCACCGTGACATCATCACCCGCTTTGGCCGGTTTCCTCACCGGAACGCTATCCTGGATCGTGAGTGTACAGCGGATGAGATCGAGTTTCTTAAACAGCCTAACTCCGGTTTTTAGATGCTGATCGATACATGCGGTAAATAAACCCTATAATAGCCCTTGATTTTGCGGTGATTCACATGTGGATACACGAACATCAGAACTGGCCTGACTTTACTTGGGACGTTGAGACTCTTGCATCTAAGCTTGCTGATATACGCTATCATCAGGGGCGTTTTCTCGGACAGATGGAAGGCCTTGGTTTTGAGCGGCATCTTTATACAGAACCCCGGTGGAGGACGGAGCACGAGCTACAGACTGCCGGAGCAGGTTGAATAATTCTATGGAATCTCCATCATGCCATTCGGAACCCGGGGATCATCGCAAACGGCGTTTTGATTATCTGTTTTGGGGTTCCTTAACCGGAGCAGGCACTTTATTCGTTCTCGGTGCCTTCTTCCCGAAGTGGGTCGCCGCTTATCCCCGATTGGAAACCATGGCGCATACGGCGCATCACATGGTGCACGCGATGTGGTGGGGTGTGGCCATCGGCGCGGTATTTGTCGGGGTGCTCTCTAAAATGCCTCGTGAATTTATCATGTCCATGCTGAGCCAAGGCGGTACGGTCTCCGGACTTTTGAGAGCGACCGGCGCGGGTGTTTTGCTCGACCTGTGCTCACATGGCATTTTGATGGTGGGCGCCAAACTATATGAACGCGGTGCCAGCACCGGACAAGTGATTGCTTTTTTACTGGCAAGCCCGTGGAATTCGTTTTCACTCACCCTTGTTTTAATAGGCTTGATCGGATTGAAGTGGACTCTGACGTTTATCATCCTATCCATGATAATCGCCCTTATCACGGGTTGGATTTTTGATCGCCTGGTTGCAGCAAATGTTCTGCCCGCCAATCCCAACGGGATATCATTACCGGATGGGTTTGATTTCCAGAGCGAGGCAAGAAAACGTTTAAAACAGACAGCTTTTGATGCGAAGTTTTTCAAGGAAATAGCCGTAAGCGGTATCAAAGAATCCAAAATGGTCGTACGCTGGTTGCTGTTCGGTATATTACTCGCCGCTGTACTGAGAGTGGCTTTAGATCCTTCACAATTTGAACAATTCTTCGGCCCGACCCTGCTGGGGCTTATGATCACCATCTTCATTGCAACCGTGCTGGAAGTCTGTTCCGAGGGCTCTACACCGATTGCCGCTGATATCCTGACACGAGCCAAAGCTCCCGGAAACGGTTTTGCTTTCCTGATGGCCGGCGTGGCCACGGACTACACAGAAATCATGGTTTTAAAAGACACGACTAAAAGCTGGAAACCGGCATTGTTTCTGCCTTTGATTACAGTGCCTCAGGTCTTAATCGTGGCGTGGCTTATCAATGTTTATGGCTGACAGGCATTCATGGACACTTAAAAAAAGCTATAATCATTTTATGGTAATGAAATTATTACATGCTCCGGTCTTAATGGCATTTATAGTTTCTATGATGCCTTACCCCGCCTTTGCCGCCACACAGGAATATTCACTGTTTATTGATAAGGAAACCGTGAACATCTCCTCCCCAGTCACTTGGCATTGGATGCTTTGAGCAGCAGGTCTCTGCCATTGGTGGGTCGGGTCTGAATCCAGATTGTATGGGCTGCCAAGAGTCAGAAGGAATTGATGCACATGACGTATGGTGGAACGGAGCCCAAATCTGAATGAAAGCGGACAAAAAAATCGCCACCTACCGACGCATGCGCAATCAGCCGCTGTGGCGGTTGCTTGCCTCTGGCAATGGTCCGACGGTGATTGGTCTGCTGCAGTCACACCTCTATGAAAAGGAGCGTAGCCTGCCGGCCTCGATTTTGTTTGAGCGGCTAATGCGAGATATAGAAGAGCTGCGAGCCCAAGGGGGCGACTTCCCCCAAACGGCGCGGGCCTATGTGGCTGGCTGGCTGAAAGATGGCTACCTCGAACGGCGATTCCCGCCGGGCGCGACCGAGGAGGAATACGAACTCTCTACCGCCACGGTGGAGGCGATCCGTTTTCTGTCCGCCATCGCGAAACCCCATTCGGTCGCGACCGAGAGCCGCCTTTCGCTGGTGATCCAGGAATTGGTCGGGCTGGCCGAAGGTACCGATGCTGATAAGCACCGCCGGATCGACCGCCTGACAGCGGAAAAGACCCGCATTGACAAGGAGATCGAGGCCATCCAGAAGGGCCAGATGCAAGTCCTGCAGCGTGATACTGCTCTTGAGCGAACCCGGGAGATCATTTCATTGGCCGATGATTTGACGGGCGATTTTCGCCGGGTACGTGATCAGTTCAAGCAACTCAATCGGGACCTGCGAGAGCGCATCATAGATAGCGATGGTAATCGGGGTGAGGTACTCGACTCGCTGTTTGCCGGTATTGATCTGATAACGGAGAGCGAGGCAGGCCGGACCTTCTCTGCCTTCTGGCGCCTGCTTACCGATCCTGAGCAGGCGGCGATGTTGGAAGAGTCCCTTGACAGCGTGATGTCACGCGAGTTTGTTTGCGAGCTGGATATACGGGAGCGTCGCTTCCTGCTGCGTTTGACCAGGAATCTGCTTGAACAGGGGGGCGCAGTCCACGAGGTGTCGCAAACCTTTGCCCGTAGCCTCAAACACTTCGTGCAAAGCCGTGAATATCTTGAGCAGCGCCGTGTCAACCAGCTACTGAAGGATGCACAACGTACCGCGCTGACGATCAAGGATGAGGTCAAGGCAACAGAATCCCTGGAGTATTCCCTGGAGCTAACCAGTAGCCGTTTGGACTCCCTATCCCGATGGGTACTCTACGATCCGACGTTGCAGGCAAAGCCAGAGGCGATGCGTGAGGGTGAACCACCACCCATCGATCTGGAGTCGGTCAGTAAGTTGGTGGCGCAGTCGGAAATTGATTTCCGCACCTTGAAAGCGCATGTGTGCTCGCTGCTGAAACAGCGTGACCAGGCCTCGATCGGTGATGTACTGGAACACTTTCCGGCCGAGCAGGGTCTGGGCAGTGTGGTTGGCCTGCTGGCGCTGGGCAGTCGTCATGGAATTAAGGGAGACAGTGTCGAGACGGTGGCCTGGGTGGGAGAAGACGATCAGGGGCGCCGCGCCCGTATTCCAAAAATTTATTTCTTGAGGGATTGCTTAGATGAACTGGCCTGACAACCTGTCTGATGAAATGGTGCCCGAGGAAGAGATGCTGAAGGCGGAAGACACCGAACAGGTGCCGGATCAGTCACTGTATCAGGGCGACAGCGGCGAGTTATCACTGGATACCCGTCGTGTGCTGGTACAGCTCCTTATCGGTCCGTCACTGGATAGTCAGCGACACTCCAAGCTCTGGCCCATCCTGATTCGAGATGAAGCGGCAATCCGTAGCCATTTGTCGGAGCTCTTTTTGCAGCTGGTGATTGACCGCGACCTGCGAGTGGCCTTTACCCGCCAGGCCGAGACGGGCGACCTGGAAGTGCCCCGGCTTCTGCGTCGCGCCAATCTGACCTTTCTCGATTCCATTCTGCTACTCCATCTGCGCCAGCAACTCATCCAGGCCGAGGCGCATGGCGACCGTGCGGTGGTGTCGACTGACGAGATCGTCGAGTCTCTCGGGGTTTATGAACAGGCCGGCGACACTGATCGGGCTCTGTTTGAGAAACGCATCCATGCATCGATCGAGAAGATCAAGAAACACAGCATCTTGCGCAAGATTCGCTCCAGCGAGGATCGCTTTGAGATATCACCCACGCTGAAGCTGCTGTTCTCGGCCGAAGAGATTCAGGAGTTGACCCGGATTTACCGCGACATGCAAGCACCAAATGCATCGTCTGAACAAGATGATGAGATGCAATCAGGGGAGGATAACGAATGAGTTCTGCTGTTGCAGGGACGCAAAACCTCTTCGCCCCGGAACAATTCCGCATGTCCCGGCTTCAGGTCTATAACTGGGGCACCTTCTCTGATGCTCACAATATCCCGATCACAGAACAGGGCTTTCTGTTTGTAGGTCGGTCTGGCGCGGGCAAATCGACGCTACTTGATGCCTTCTCTGCGTTGTTGGTGCCACCACGCTGGGTCGATTTCAATGCAGCGGCGCGGGAAGCGGAAAAGACAGGACGTGATCGTAACCTGGTGAGTTATATCCGTGGGGCCTGGGCGGAGCAAAAGGACGATGCCTCGGGCGAGATCGCCATGCGCTACCTGCGCCCCGGGACGACCTGGTCGGCTCTGGCACTAACCTACCGGAATGCCTTGGATCAGCATGTGGTATTGGTGCAGATCTTATGGTTGCGCGGGAGTGCCAACGGGCCTGCCGACGTGAAGCGCCATTTTATGATCTTTGAGCGTCCTTTTGGACTCAATGCACTGGAAGTGTTCGGACAGTCCAATCTGGATGTGCGCAAGCTCAAAAAAACATTTGACGATGCCTTTCATCGCAGCGAATTCAGCTCCTACGCCGAGCGGTTTCGCCGCTTGCTCGGCATTGAGAGCGAGATGGCGTTACGCCTGTTGCACAAGACCCAGTCGGCCAAGAACCTCGGCGATCTCAACGCCTTTCTGCGCGGTTTCATGCTGGACAAACCAGCGACTTTCGAGGTGGCCGATCGGCTGGTTAGTGAGTTTGATGAGCTCAATGCGGCGCATCAGGCTGTCGTTACCGCACGCCGGCAAGTGGAGACTCTGGTTCCGGCACGAGAGAAGCATCAGCAGCGAGAGTCGCTGCTGAATGAACGTAGTGGCCTCAACGAACTTCTGTCCGGAATCGATAATTACGGTGGACATCGCCGTATCAACCTGCTGAAAGAACAGATCGAGCGCTTGAATATTCAGGCCGACGGCTTGCAAGGTGAAACCAGCAGGAAACAGGCCGCACTCAACCAGCATAACGATACCTTGCGTGAATTGGAACGCCAGCATCGGGAAGTTGGTGGCGACCGGGTAGAGACTTGGCAAGCGGAGAAAGCTACGCGGGAGCAACAGCGTGAGCAGTGCCTGAGAAAGCAGGGACAAGCCAAGGAAGCCTGCCGGCAATTGGGCTGGATATTTCCGGACTCTCCCCAGCGATTTGCCGAGCTGGTTGGCGAGGCACGTCAGGAGCTTGAACACCGGGAGAGTGGCAGTAGTGAGAACCGCGAAAAGCGGGATCGACTGGTGACCGAGAAAGGGAAGACCGAGACGGCGTTTACCCGGACAGTCAGAGAGGTGAAGGCTCTGGAACGGCAGCGCTCCAATATTCCTGCACACATGTTGGAGCTGCGTCAGGAGATCGCCTCTTCCATCGGCATATCAGAGAGTGCGCTACCCTTCATTGGTGAGCTGATCGAAGTAAAACCGGATGAGGCGGAGTGGCAAGGTGCTATTGAGCGGGTGCTACATGGCTTTGCGCTCTCCCTGCTGGTTGATGAACGTCACTATCCCGCGCTCTCCAATCACATCAACAGTCGCCATCTGGGCCAGCGACTGGTCTATTACCGCACCGGGCGGGTAGATCGCCAGCAAGCCCCACCGGTCAACACCAATTCAATGGTGCTCAAACTAAACATTAAAGAGTGCAATCAATCTGAGTGGTTGAATACGGAGCTGCGTCATCGGTTTGACTACGCCTGCGTCGACTCCATTCAATCTTTCCGACACGAGGATCGGGCTTTGACTCGCGAGGGACAGGTCAGACACAGCGAGATCCGGCACGAGAAGGATGACCGCCGCAATGTCGATGATCGTCGGGGCTGGGTTTTGGGATTTGATAACCGTGAGAAGCTGGCGCTCTACCGCAAGCAGGCCCAGGAACTTGCAGGGAAAATCTCTGATCTGGATGAACGAATCAAGGCACTCACTGACCAGGAGGGTGCTCTGGCCAAACGCGCGATCCACTGTCAGACGCTGGTCAACCTGCAATGGCAAGAGGTGGACGTTGCTCCATTACTGACGGGTATTGATAAACTGGAACGCCGGATTCGTGAGGCCCTGGAAGGTAACACGGCGCTAAAGAATGTAGCCGATCAGATCGAACGGCAGAAGAAGGTCGTCAAGGATACCGATGAAGCACTGCGCAAGACAACCATCAAATATGAGAAGGTCGTCGATCAAATCAATGAACACAAAAAGACTTTAAAGAATCTCCAGGACGATCCAACGATTGTTCCGTTGACGCTCAGACAACAGCAGGGATTAGACGAGCGATTCGATACGTTCACGGAGCCAGTACGGTTGGAAAACCTGGATAAACATCTCCTTTCTGTGGATAGGGCGATACGCAATGAGATGGGCGCCCTGACCAAGGAGAAGGCCAAGTGCGATCAGTTCATTGAAAAGCAGTTTGACAAGTTTATTCGAGAATGGCCTGCCGAAGCGGAGGGACTTGATGCGACACTGGCTGCTGCGTCAGATTTTTTCGCCAAGCTGACCCGGTTGGAGACCGATGGTCTTCCGTCCCACGAGCGGCGATTCTTCGAATTGCTGGAGAGTCAGAGCCACCAGAACCTGGCGGCGCTGTCTACCTATCTGAGCAATGCGCGCAAGGAGATTCTGGAGCGCATGGATCTGGTCAATGACAGCCTCGCTCAGGTGCCATTCAATCAGAACACCAATCAGACTACCTATTTACAAATCAACCCCAGCGACCGGCAGCTTCCGGATGTGCGCGAGTTCAAGCAGGAGATTCAGCAGGCCTTGAGCCACGCCTGGAGCAAGGACAGGGAACTGGCGGAGTCACGTTTCCTGGCGTTGCGGCGCCTGGTGGAACGTCTTTCCAGCCAGGAGCCAGAGAACAAGCGCTGGCGCCAGTCGGTGCTGGATGTGCGGCAGCACATGGAATTCATCGGCAGGGAGACTGATGAGAGCGGTGTTGAGGTGGAGGTCTATCGCAGTGGATCGGGTAAGTCTGGTGGTCAACGGCAGAAGCTGGCCACAACCTGCCTGGCCGCGGCGCTGCGCTACCAGTTGGGTGGTCATGAGCACGGCGTGCCCATGTATGCGCCGGTGGTGCTCGACGAGGCCTTTGACAAGACAGACAATGAGTTCACCGCGTTGGCGATGAATATCTTCAAGAAATTCGGTTTTCAGATGATTGTCGCCACACCGCTGAAGTCGGTCATGACCCTGGAACCGTTTATTGGTGGTGCCTGCTTTATTGATATCAAAGATAGGCGTGACTCCGGTGTCTTGATGATTGAATACGATTCGGAGCAGCAGCGCCTGAAGCTACCCGCTCACGCACATCAGGAGGCAAACATTGAAGTTTCCTGATGATGTCCAAAAGGAACTGAAACGCCGATTCAACAACAGGCATCGTAAGTGGCTTGAGGCAAGTGGCAATCCGGAGAATCCGGGAGAGATCGCCTGGCCGCTAGAGATCACTCTGGGTATTCCTACCGAGAACCAGGCGATGAAGCAGGTTGAAGACGTTCGTGCGTGGGTAGCCGCCTGGCAATCCTGGAATGGTGTGGGATCACTCTCCTGGAGCGATCGGCGTTGGCGCAAGCTGGGAACACAGCCTGTTCCCGAGAAGCTGCTGCTGGCTAGTGCTGGCGAAGTTGCACAATGGATTGGAGAGGTAGATCGATGGGATCGAGCCCAACAACGATATAGGGATCTTATCGGACGTTGGCCTCAGCTTGCCAACAGGCTACCTCGTTATTTTGCCATTCTCGCTGATTACAGCGAAGCGGATTATCAACGCCTGGTTGATATGGTCGCCTGGATTGAGAAGAATCCTGCTTCCAGCCTTTATCCCAGGCAGTTACCCGTCAGTGGCCTGGACAGCAAGTGGCTTGAAAAACGTAAAGGGCTTCTGGCTGATCTCGTTGATAGCGTGCAAGGCGAATCATCAAGTGAAGGTGATTTTTTTCAACGCTGTGGACTCAAAGCACCACTACAACTCATCCGTCTGCGCATACTGGACAATAGTCTGAGACAACGGGTTGGGGGCTTAAGCGACCTATCTGTACCCTGGGAACAACTGGCTGAACTTGATCTCCCTGTTAGCAACGTCTTCATTGTTGAGAATTTGCAGACCGGTCTCGCCTTCAATGATCTTCCGAGGGCGGTTGTCATCATGCATCTGGGTTATGGGGTCGACGTGCTGGCTCGTCTGCCCTGGGTCGCCAGGGCCCACTGTATCTACTGGGGGGATTTGGATACGCATGGTTTTGCGATTCTCAATCGTGCCAGAAGCTATCTCCCTGAGTTGAAATCCGTATTGATGGACGAAGCGACCCTTCGAAATCATCAGAATCTGTGGGTGGAAGAGAAAGATCAGCATGCTGCGGAAACATTGCCCCTGCTGACGGGTCCTGAGCAGGCGGTGTATCAGGCCATCAAACGCAATGCCTGGGGACAGAATGTCCGTCTGGAACAGGAGCGGATCGTCTGGGATGTCGCCTGGAAGATACTGCAGCAGGTGATTTGACCGAGGTGGTAAATGAGTCGAAATAGCCCCGTTACCCGAGAGATGCTCTACAAGGAAGTTTGGGCGGGTGGTCGCAGGCTAAAGGGGCTTATTCTCTATAGGCAGGCTGAGGCTGGTTTTTATCATGAACCATGCATTCGCTCATCAATCCGTCAAAACTGCTACTAGCAGTGATGGCACTGTGCGGAATGAGGGCATAGCGCCATGGCTTTCCACCATTCTCTTGAGCGTGTTGGGTGGCATGCTGGCACCAACGAACAGCAGCCTCTTTTTTCGCAAGCACGACGTCACTCCCCATTTCTGTAGCCATTTTTGGTTCGCACAGATACTTGGCGTCCGCTGTCTCAACCACAAAATCGGGCTCGTACGAAATACCGCTCTTGTACTCGATTCGAAAAAACCCCGGCGCGGGTTTCATCCAGCGCATTACTGTTTCATCGCTTTCCAGCAGTTGAGCAAACCTCAACTCACCATCAACTGAGTCAAATTTTTGAAGCGGATAACAACATTTAGCGAAGCCACCAAAGACAATCTTTCTGACGTCACTTTTAACTTTTGGAATTGACCTGAAATCTTGAGGAGCAAGGCCTTCCTGGATAGTGCAGTTGAATGGCTTCAGAATTGTGAAACCTCGGATCACACTGACCTGATAATCCGTCGACGTTTCCCAATAATGCTCCCTAAGCTGGTCAACAATAAAGTCGGTAATTTTGCCCTGGTTGTGTATCAAAACATTCTCAACGTCACTTTCATCGGACAAATACGACTTAAAGCGAGCAACTACTTGCCCCGCAAGTTTATAGAGCAAATCAGCATGTTCGTCATAATCAACCAAGTCCTGATCAATCAAACCGCGAATAATATAGTTTTCCGGCTTTGGTTCTTTATCGTATCCGCTACCGTCCCCCGAGAGAAAGCTGCTTTTATTTGTCCGAAGTTGCCGGATCAAAATTTCTTTACTGACGGGTTGGAAGTGCAGTTTTTCCAGTTCATCAAGATCAAAATCATGGAAGCCGTAGGTCACCTCGCGGGAGGGAATAAGGACAATATCTGGAATATCAATCGTCAGTTCCGCAAGACAGTTGGTAACAGTCTCCACTACCTCTTTGACAACATCATTTGCAGTATCAGGCTCCAATTCCAAAGCACCCTGGTCAGGTTTTATGATCTCAGATACTTCCGTGATGATTCTCGTTTGAATTTCCGGAGTGGATAGTTCGCTTGAGCTTTGTAATTGTTCATAACGCCCGGCCACTTCCATGACTACCCCGGCGACTTTTTGGTGTTGGGGCGTTTTGATGATGGTCTGTGTATGTGTTTCTGTCTGGTGATTATCATCATTTCCAGACACAGCAGAACCGGTCAACTTCATTGAAACCAAAGATGGAACGATAATGGCTTGAGGTTTCTCAAAAGATACATCACCTCCATTTCCAATCTCAATTTTCTTTTTAATAAGTGAATTCGGATCGTTGGCGCGATCCACAATGTCCTGGAATCGGTCATGTGCAATGATTGTCAGGCGGTCAACAGCTTCAACGCCTGTCCGGTGACCATACGGCAAACGCAAGCCGCGACCAATTGTCTGCTCCGTTAAAATTTCAGATGCGGAGGCCCGAAGGGGGACGATGGTATACAGGTTAGTAACGTCCCAGCCCTCTTTCAGCTTGTTAACGTGGATGACAATCTCAGTCGGCTCATTCGGATGCTCAACAGCAATCAATCTTTGAATGTTTTCGTCCCCTTCGGCGCTAGATTGCTTTGAGTGAACCTCGACGATTTTGCCTTTATAGCGCCCTTCAAAGAAAACTTCGGATTCCAACTGTTCGCGCAACTGGCGAGCGTGTTCAGTATCCTTCGCCACCACCAGCATGAACGGTTTAACCACATCCTTGTTGAATTGGTGCGCATAAACGTCCAGCTCTGCTTTAACGTGTTCATGGTGATGAATGCCGTCTTCCAGTTTGATGCGCTCCAGCTCTTCGGGCGGATAATTTTCAGGCTTAAAGTCTTTTCGCGTAGCAACGGCTGGCTCTTTCACATAGCCGTCCTCCATGGCTTCGGATAAAGAATAGGTATAGATCGTATTCTTGAAATCAATAGATTTTAATCCGATTGTTTTCGGTGTGGCTGTCAGCTCTATGCCCAGGACAGGCTTCAATTCGTTAATCGCATGTGCGCCAGCGGTTGCCCGATAGCGGTGTGCTTCATCCATTAGCATTACCAAATCAGGAAGATTGGACAGGTACTCAAAATAGCTTTCGCCAATCGTTTCCTGCAACCGTTTAATACGGGGCGTTTTGGATTTTGTCGCACCTTTCTTATTTTCGGTGGCATTAATCTTCGAGATGTTGAAGATATTGATAAACGGCGTGTCGCTGTCTTCAAAAAAACGCCTTTGACCACGGAAGTTATTTTCATCAAAGCGCACCCCTTTACCGCTGTCATAATCTTCACCGGTAATAATGACAGGCGGGTTTGAAACAAACGCTGTGACCCCGCGGAAGACATATTTCCGGCTTTGCGGGCTGAAGTCTTCTTTCAACTTCTCATAAATGGTCAGGTTGGGAGCCAGCACAAAGAAATGGCGGCTACGACTTGTAAGATACAGATAACTGATGAAGGCCCCCATCAGTCGGGTTTTTCCAACGCCGGTGGCCAAAGCAAAACAGATAGAAGGAAAATCCCGTTCAAAGTCCTGCACGGATGGATACATGTCACTGATGACTTTGAGGTCATGGGCAAGATCCGATTCTTTTGACAGCTCAATCTCCCCCAACACGCGAGCAAGAATGCCGAGGGCTTTATGCTGTGGCGTACGAAGCGACAGGCGGGCGGATATTTGTGTTGCGATACGATTCATTAAAACAATTCCGACTGCTTGGTTTTCGGAGGGTAAAAAACGCCAATAATGACGAAGGGATTAGCCGCCCGCCCATGAAATTGACGAGTGGTTCCCAAAAACAAAGTAATATCACTATTTTCTATAAAACCCCCGTATTTTTCTTTCACCTTTTGAAGCGCTTCTCCTTCGTTGCCGTCAGCCCGCTTCAGGCACTTCCGGTAAAGTACGCCTATTTCCCAATCTTCAATCATCAGGGTTGATTCTCGGCCTTGATCATCCTTAAAGCGATATGAAAACTTATAAGGCACTTTTTTAACCAGCTCGATTTTGCGTTTCATATCTTTAAATAAAAAGCCCTGTTTGTTTTGGGCTTCTATCTCATCAAGAATTTCCGGCTTCCAGTTACTATCTACACGTTCAACTTTTAACTCCAAAATTTCGCGGGGTTTAAACTGACACAGCGAAAGACTGTTTTCATCATTTGCCTTTTTAATGACCTCATCAAGGCCTGTGTAAACAGGCGTTTGATCCAGCGCTTCTTTGCGTAGTAGCCAATTATTAGTCATCGGCAACGGCGCATTGACAATCCGGATGGACGGGGGTCGTTCTAACTTATAGCTTTCAGGCCTGGGATCGGATGGATTTTTCTTGATATCAACCTCCACCCATTGATATTTTTTATACCGTTCATGCTCTTTTAGTTCGCGAAAGGGAATAGGATAGATTCGCCGCCACTTTCCTTGCTCGTTAACGCCAGCGGTGCAAACCAGTTCAAAATAGGTTTTTGAAAAGGTCGGGTACGTTTTAACCAAAATGAGAATCTTTTCTTTCACAAATGTTCACATTTGACTTCATGGGTCGTTTGCAAATAGTCGCTGACGCAATGACGATGGCACTCTTGAGGGTGTTTTTCAAAACAAGTCAAAGCCATACGTTTATGTCGATTGAATAGATTCAACATGCGATCAATTTCATTTTCCTTTTTGGGCAATTCGTTTTTATAAGCCTTGAATAGAACCTGATAATCCCTTTTATTTTTTAAGTGCTTCCTTTTTTTTGAATCAATACCAAGCCCGGAGATATGTACATAAATAATATTTAAATCCTCGCAATACGTCTTCAATTGCGTTTTAGAAAAACCATACTTCATACTCAACGGGTTTTTACGCACATCACATAGCAGACGGATATTATTGCGTACCAATTCGTTCAGATAAGCATCTATGCTTTTGCCTTCATAACCAATCGTGAAAAGTATCGGTTCCTTGTTAGCTTGTATTCGCCTCTTTTCTTTTTCGGCCAGTCGCCTTTGCCTGGCTGTCATGTCCCATTCGCTGTAAATGGAAAAATAAGGGTATCTATCGTAAATGTAATTTACCATTCGCGCGTTGTCGCACGATTGAAACTCGCCGACAAGTTGGCGCACGAGATTTTCCTCCCGTGGTTTTAATTCCGGCGGCGACGTCTGCGCGAACCACTGCTTGTTTCCATCTTTGATGAATTGGTAGTGATCGGCCAACACCAATAAATCCTTGTTTGCCTGAAAAGAAAAACAACCATATTTGTAAGGCACGAAATCAAAAAGCTTCGCATCGTGCTTTTGACAAAAGAGAAACAGCAATTTTTGCAACTTAATCCTGCTGATTCCCTTGTCACCGAAACCAGCGATCAAGTTGAGCAATATTTTGCGGCGGTAGTACATATTATTCATCTTCAAACAACGCATCTTGTTCAGGTTCTTTCGCCGCCAAGGGCAAATTAGAGACGTTCAAGCTGTAATCATCCTTGCTCCATTTTGTGGGCGACCGCTACCGTCGAACCGGAACCCAGGTTATTTTCGCTTACGCGCTCTTTGGCAGGATAAGACTCTTCCGGGTTTTCCAGCAGGATGCGCGGCTCAAGCCGAGGACGCTCATCTTTCCCGATCCATGTTAATTCCAGTTTTTGTTTCTTCCGGCTCATTTATATTAAACATAGCGGCTTGGATGGAAAAAGATTCTTCAACCATTTATGACAGATTTCAACCTTTATAAGGTATGCCTAAAAGACTAAAAGTAGATTGCTTAATATTGTGATCCACCTTATGTGTATTAAAATAATATTGCGTTCTTAACGCTAAAACTTTTTCAATAAATACATGACCATTATATTTTTTGCAAAAAGACCGTAGTAATTTTTTTTCACGATCTGAAAAACGATCAGTAGTATTTAACATAGCAAAATACTGTATAAGATCGCATGCCGGAGTAGATTTGCGCTTAACAATTTTTTCAATTAATGGTTGAATTTCATTTACACTAATACAGTGAACAATTGTTTCTAAATTTGACATTGTTAGAAAGAAACAAAACCTTTCACAAAGCATTCGCAAACGTTCCTGTGCAAGCCCTTTTGTTCTTGATTCACAATAACTGACCAAATCTTCGATTCCTTTTTCATCAAGAATCGTTCCCACTAAACGTAACCCGCTCTCAATCACAGTACGGATCACTTTATCAATATCCTTTCGCTTTAAATTACCGTGATGGTTTCTTAACACCTGCCCCAGCAATTCATTGTTTTTTAAAATTTTATATATATTGTTAATTGACTCAATATTACCGTCATAATCTTCCTCTTCCTTTGATTTATGTTCCACATCATCTCTTATTTCTCTCTCCTCTTGTCTTGCTTTATCAACTGACTTGCTGGACGGTATATTCTTTGGCAGTTGTGACGTAATATTGCCAAAAACATTTTTGGTTTCATCCAAGCACAGTGTGGCTTCAGGTATATCATAAAAAGTACGTAAAGATTGCAACATTACATTGTCAATCAATTCAATCTCAGTAGTGTGATGAAGAATGAAAATTAAAATTTGATTATTGTCTTTAATGTAATTTTCATTAGTTAGCTTTTTAATAATGTCTTCGTGCTGTTTGCTGTTTCTTGCCAAGTAAGAACCAAGAAAAAATAAGTAAGAATATTTTTGGGAAAATGCTCCGTCTTTTACTAACGGCGTCATATTAAAGCCACCTGAAGTCAGTTTATTTAGATTGCTAGCCGTTATAAGAAAGGTCTTACCATATTTTTGTTTAAAGCTATCATATGAATAGTGTTCCCCCTCTGAATATATCTCGAAGGCCAACTGTTCTAAAAAATTAAAACATGCATTTAAATCAGAATCTGATTCGCCAACTCCAGACTTAACAAGATGGGCGGTGATTAAAGCTTTGTAACAGTGACCATAAGAACTGATCTCTAGGTTACTCGGCATATAAGCTTCAAAAGTTTGCAGTATGGATAGTATGTAAAAAGGATATCTTTCAACAATACCATCTCCAAGAACCGCATTAATTTTATCTTCTGCTTGATCAATATCTTCGTAATTGACATTGCTAGTTTTTTTTATTAGTGCAAGCCGCTTCTTTATCAAACTCTCCAGACTGACATGGGACAGTTCATAGATGTTTATAATGGAAAAGTCAGCTAATTCCTCATCATCATAAAAATAAGAATCATACTGATCAGAATGAGCTGACACCACTACACGATTAAACAATTTTTTCGCTAATAGAACATGTTTTTTACTATGTCGCGCATTTGATAAATTATCAAAAATGATAGTGACTTTTTCTTCTTGCTTTTTCCAGAGTTCATAATCGCCATTGAACTGGCGTTCATAACGTTCTTTGAAGATGTTGTCATTAGGCGTCTTATCCCGCACCTCATTTAAATCAATATAAATTACAGGTTGCCCCCTTTCAATTAAGTGCAATACTATATATTTACATAACGCTGTTTTCCCACTATTATCTTTTCCTTTGATAATTGTATGCTTCTTATTGAGCAAGCCATCAACGTTTTTAATTTTTTCTACATCTTCTAATATATTTTCTTTACGAACAGACAGGGTAGGAAAAACAAAAATATCCTCAAGAGGAATCTGTTGTTGCGATATAAAATCTGTTTTTTTTAGTCCATCGAGAAAATCATTTCTTGGGATATACGATTGACGATAATTTTGAATTACTTGTTTAACACCTTCATATATTTGCATGTACCCGTCATCTTGATCCTTCTGCAAGGGGTGGCCGTCATCAGGCAGTGCTTTGACATCATCATCCCGGATAAAGTCTTTCCACGGACAACTCTCTAGAATGATTGGAATCCTATAAATATGTCTATTTTGAGAAAAAATTTTCACACGCTCCCATTCATCTACACATGGTTCTGATGCAATAAACGTCCTGCTAAATAGAAAAAGATAAATTTGAGAGGAGTTTAACTCTCTTTCTATAGATTTTGAAATAGACTGGCCTGGGGAAATGTTTCTATCACTCCATACCAATAAGCCAAAATCTTTCTTTAGCAATTTCAATACTTTTTCAATTCCATCTCTATATCGGGCATCTTTATGACTGTAGCTATAAAATAGTTTGATTTTCATATCTGTTTCTCAATCCTCCAGTTCTTTTAAAATTTCATCGTCAATCATGTCAGTCAGGTTCCAAATTAGGAATTAGGATTGAAAATACTGGAAACTTGAGTAGTTTTCAAGTGGTGTAATCCTCACAGCACAAAAGCGGACGATTAATGTATCAATGGGCATTGAAATTCCGCAGCAATATCCCCATATGTAATAGAGTTATCACTACCAAATTTAACAGGAGTTTCTAATGACAAAAAAACAAGATACGGTTACTTATGAACTGAAACAGGGGGATGAGGTTGTGTATATTGGCATCACCAATGACCCGAAGCGACGCGAACAACAGCATGAAAAAGAGGGCAAAAAATTCAGTAGCATGAAAGTCACATCAAAACGCATGACCGAAGACGAAGCCAGGAGAAAAGAGGCTGAGCTGCTTGCTACCTACCGCAAGAACCATGGGAAAAATCCAAAATACAATAAGGATTCTGACGGTTAGTAACCTGTAATCAGTAGCAGCTATCGCTGAACCCGGGTTATTTTTTTGTTGCTTCATTACCCAGGTTAACAGTGCAAAACCTAATAGCATGCCCCTGTATCGTAACTGATTCGTCAGCCTCTATATTAACATATGGGTGAAGAAGTATGCCGCTGGCTGTTAGTGATGTTGGATCAGTATTATCTTCCTGACTTCTCAGATAGGTGTACATCTGATAGATATAGCCGCTTCGTAGCGTTTCCTCACGATGCCAGCCTGATGTGGTTACAGAATTAAACCTGGTATCAATTACCAGTCGTTCGCAATCGGTAGCTACCCTGACCTCGGCGATCCTCAAATCAAAAGCCGAACTGTTTTCGCTGAAGTTTCCAAACCCGGGGAAATGGGTCCATGAAGTCGGTCAGAGTCAGGGTGGCCGGGCGCGTGCTCTGTTGAGTATGATTTGTTGCGGTTCCCGATCGTAGGCTTCAAGGATCAGATCCGATGTGTTCGGATTTCTGTCGGGCACTTCGACCTTCATCAGGCCGACTGAGCCTCCCGGATGCTGATTTTCCTGTCAATAAGCATGATATTACTCCGGCGGACACCATATTCTTTTGCAAGCTGTTTCCATTTGCCGAGAGCTGTTTTTGTTTGATCCATGATGTTGTGGATTGTTTCCCGGGACAGTTTTGCTTCCAGGCCGAGCTTGATGAGGTTATCTGTGGTTGGATTTTTGCCTTCGCCCATCACCACAGTGCTTTGCTCACCACGCAGGCCGGAGGAAAAAGTCAGATCATATGAGGGCGACACCTTCCATTCACCAGACGCATTCATCAAAAAGCTGAAATTTTTGGCATGATCATCACGATTATGGGACAGCACGTTAAACACCGCCAGGCGATACATTTTTCCAACTTCTCGTATGTCTTTCGTCAAAATCATGGTGAGTGCCAATAAATCTTCATAATCCAATGACGGCGTTCTAAAATCAGAATGTAAAAGCCCGCAAGCTGTATGCATATGCAGACGTTGACTTCCCTGCTCATTAATACTTCGATCAAAGCGTTTGACCGCAAAATAACCAGCCCCTTTCTGCGCCGGGAATAAATACACCTCCGGCATATCAAGACCGGCATCAACCGCCATCAACGCGTACACATATTCAATCGCACCGGCATCAGTTCCATCATTCACATTCGGAAACTTCACGAGCCATGGCTGATAATTCTCTGGAAGTACCTGCGTACCGTGAATTACCTTTTTTTTATCTTTATGTAAGCCAATCATCGCCTTTGGCCGTGCGCCTGCGGACGAGCCATTTAAAGACAGCAACTCTACCAGAACGTCTGTGGCCTTCCCCGATAAAACCCGCTCGGCCTGTTGTGCCAGGTTGTCTATATTGATAATGCCTTGAGAGACATCTTCATCAGTATGATCAGGCTCATAAACGAGTGCCCCCATGCCTCCTTGCCCAACATAGGTCAAGCGATCAAGGGCAGAGAGTTCTTCCGGCATTACCCCGAGAGAACGCATCCTCCGATCCAACAATAATCGCCCCCAACCATCAGGCAGGCTGTCATTAAACACGCCTGGTAATCCTCCAAACAGGAACGCGTCAAATGACTGTACTCCAGGTTTTAATGGGCAATTTATCGGTGAAATCTCCAGGCCCTGTTCAATAAAACCGGCATCATATTCAAAATATATCTTGCGCTCACGCCTTGCCAAACGCCAAACAGGAATGGTTTCATCAGCAAAGCGCAATCCAACCTTGATATGTGAAACGGGTTCAAAACTCATGTGCGCCAGCCGTGTTTACGTCCGGTCTTAGGCTTTCCCGCCAGCACATCATCAATAGAATTAAAGGAATCTTCTTCTGATGGCTTCAATGCCTCCACAACATCCGCAAGCCTGTCAAGCACCATAACAATCTTTAAGAATGACTCCAGCGAGATAAGCCCCTTCTGCTCAAACTTACGGAGTGTAGGCAGGCTGACACCAGAACGGTTGGCCAGGCCTTTTTGCGTCAAGCCTTGCTGCAAGCGTCTCGCCCTGACAGACTGGCTAAGTAGCTTTTGCGCTTTAGATATCGTTAAAAATGATCTCATTATATTACTTCCATGAATTAATGCAGATAAGTAACATAATAATATCAATTTAGCGGGAAATCAATCTCACTTTTACAGGGAATCTTACTGACGCACCTCAGACAGCACCGGCGGTATCAGACCACCGGCGACGCTACCACAAACCCGTCCGCCACTCACCGGGACAGTTAGACCGATGACGGCAGCTCACCCGGTGATATCACCCCGGCCACCCCAGATCGACCATTTTGCTGACGTCAGCAAAATGGTCCGAGACCCCATAACCATGGTCTTTTATAACGGATCAGGCCGAAGCCGTCGTATGAAAAAATGTGTGAAAAATTCTGGGCACTACCGTTAAAGGGGCTTATTCTCCATAGGCAGGCTGAGGCCGGGGGCTATACAGCGCTTAAATCAGAGCCATTTCAAGCTTATGCTTGCGTTTCATCCAGTCAGGTATCGTGCGATCCAGCAATTTATAAAACCCGGTCCCATGGTTATGGTGGATGAGATGGCAAAGTTCGTGAATGATCACATACTCAATACATTCTTTAGGCGTTTGGATCAGGTTCGTGTTAAGCGTGAGCTGGCCTTTACCTGACAAGCTTCCCCACCGTTTATCCATTTTTTGGAGCTTTAAGTCTGGTTTATTTAAGTCGCCTTTTTTGAAATCTCCCCAACAGTCATCAAAGACCTTCGATAAATAAATCTTTGCGCGTCTTCTGTACCATGAATCCATGAGCTTTTTTATCTGGTCAGGCTGATCGGAGGTTGTTTCGATATAGAAGTAACCATTTTTTAGCAGTACCTTATTTTTATCTGAAATCCCGATTTTTAATCGGTACTTTCGTCCAAGATACAGGTGACTTTCCCCGCCAACATATTTTCGGTCAGGAGTGCGGGGGTCAAATTGCTTGAAATAGGCAATCTGTCGTTTAATCCAGCGAGCTCTCTTCTTTATTTTCTCTTCGATGGCTTCCAGCGTTGAGTTTGAAGGCGCTTTTACCACCACGCTTTCATCCGGGTGAACCGCGATCTCCAATGACTTGCGGTGACATCTAAGGAGCTCATAATCAATTTCCGTCTTTCCGTAGCTGATGGTGCAGGGGATGGATGCCATGATGTATTTTATCTTTGTTTTTATTCGATTATTTGCTTCTCATAGCCTTTTTTTGCTAAACAACCATCAAAAATTTTGTTTCTGATATGTTGGGAATTTCTCCGTATTGCAGCATTAGAACCCGCACAATGACTTGCGAAATTCCCTCTTATTTGAGAACAGTCTTGAAGCTGGGGTGATTGAATGGAATATGACTTCTGTAGACATTCTGCTTCATCAATACGCCACTGTAACTCTTTTTTATCAAGTGAGATTTTGGGGTTGCTGTACCTGTATTCAACTTTTTTAGTTGTGGAACAACCAACGGTTAGAATTATTAATAAACATATTTGCATTGTTTTCATACTTATTTCTTCCTATTTTTAGCAATGATCAGAGCTTTCTTGGCAGTGGCAGGACCTTCTCTGACTATTCTTTTTATGGCATTAAGGCGGGTTCTAAGTGCAGTTTCTTTAGTTCCCTTCAATGCAGGGTCATGTGTAACAAGATCCTTTATCGTCAGGTTGTCGCCCTTTTGAGTCGCTATTTTGTAACAGTTCTCATAGCACCTTTTTCCTATTGTTCGAAGCAATCTATCCAGTTGTTGGTCGTTCATTATCTCCTCCTGCTTTTGGCTATCTGCATGGTTTTCTCAATGATTTCATCCATCTGCTCCGCGCTCAAAATCATATCAAACTTGCTTTTAACCTCATCGTAGAAGAAATCATCAATACCCTTATACTGGATACGGTTAAACTTCTGTAGCTGTTCACGCAGAACACTTTCCAACAAAACATTACTGTTTTTGCCACCACGCAGGGCCAGTGCCCGCTCGGGTGAGATATACGCATACCCCAGCGCAATCAGTTCCTGCAACGCCGGGGTTTGTGACAGGTATTTTTCGTTAAACTTGAAAGCGTGCATAGAGTATTTTGTCCTGATTTAACTTCCCATGCAAGAATTTTGTGGTACTATGAATTAAAAGGTCCCCCCCCGATGACAAGAACCCAAGGGGTTCTCTCCGGTAACGGAGTAGTCAGGGGGGTCATTATTTTTAAAGCCTGCATATCAATAATACTTCATCGTACCATTCTTAAAGATATCGTATTCGCTCTTCAGGGCTGGCCGAATAATCTGGTAATGTTTGTCGTCTTCCCGTCCGTCATTTCTGCAAAACTCCTTTCTGTCCCTCCTGCGAAATCCCGTCTGTCATTTCTGCAAAATCCCCTCCCGTCATTCCTCCGAAACTCCCGTCTGTCATTCCTGCGAAAGCAGGAATCCAGTCAAACCAGTTCATCATACAGATCTTTCCACATCCGATTATCTTTCTCAATCAGTTCTACCTTCCATTGACGTTTCTACATTTTAATCTGCTTCTCCCTGGTAATTGCTGTTTCCAGGTGGTCATGAAGTTCATAATAAACGAGAAAATGCACACCATATTTTTTGGTAAACCCCTCAACAAGATCATTCTTGTGCTGATAAACACGTTGTATCAGGTTACTGGTAATGCCTGTGTAAAGCGTGCCGTTTTTCTTACTGGCAAGGATATAAACACAAGGCTGTTTATCATGCATGACAGGCCTCCTTTGGATTCCTGCTTTCGCAGGAATGACGGAGGGGGTTATCCCCACAGGCATGTGGACACACTGGATTCCTGCCCCTGCCTGCACAGGGGTAACGTTCTTTCGCAGAGCCTGCCCCTGCGAAGGCAGGGGAATGACGCACGTGCCATTCACCGGAAAGCAACTTTTGCATCAGGTCGCGTTTTTGGGTGCGATATTGATAGGCGAGTTTTTTGAGAATGGTGATCTCACGGCGTGCTGTGTTGAGGGTATGAGCGATGCGCTTTTGCTCGGGGAAGGGGATATCGAGAAATTGATATTCAGCGATCCAATAGCATTTGTGTCCGCCCAAGTGGATTTTAATTCTGCTCACTCCTGAAAAACCCCCATCTGTCATTCCTGCAACATTTGGATTCCTGCTTTCGCAGGAATGACGGAGGGGGTTATCCCCACAGGCATGTGGACACACTGGATTCCTGCCCCTGCCTGCACAGGGGTAACGTTCTTTCGCAGGGGAAGGCTCTGCGAAAGCAGGAATCCAGTCAAACCAGTTCATCATACAGATCTTTCCACATTCGATTATCTTTCTCAATCAGTTCTATCTTCCATTGACGTTTCCACATTTTAATCTGCTTTTCCCTGGTAATTGCTGTTTCCAGGTGGTCATGAAGTTCATAATAAACGAGAAAATGCACACCATATTTTTTGGTAAACCCTTCAACAAGATCATTCTTGTGCTGATAAACACGTTGTATCAGGTTACTGGTAATGCCTGTGTAAAGTATGCCGTTTTTCTTACTGGCAAGAATATAAACACAAGGCTGTTTATCATGCATGACAGGCCTCCTTTGGATTCCTGCTTTCGCAGGAATGACGGAGGGGGTTATCCCCACAGGCATGTGGACTCACTGGATTCCTGCCCCCGCTTTCGCGGGGGCGGGCCTTTTCGCAGAGCCTGCCCCTGCGAAGGCAGGGGAATGACGGAGGGGGTTGCGCCCACATCCATTGTCCAGCCTTGAAGGGTGTAATCCTTGACTATTTGATTTGCCCACTTGCGGAACCGAACAGCGCGTTCATTTTCAATCTTAAACCCTACGGCAATAATGGCTGAAAGGTTATAGTGCCTGGTGTTGTAGTTTTTGCCGTCTTTGGCAGTTATTCGAAAATTTCGAATAACTGAATCTTCCTCTAACTCACTGTCAGAAAATATCTTTTTCAGATGATAATTGATGGTATTGGTTTCCACATCATATAACACACCCATCATTTTCTGCGTTAGCCATACATCTTCATCCGCATAAACTGCCTCAACGCCGCCTTTTCCGCTGGCGGCGACAAAGGTTAAATATTCTGCCGCCGATGATCGTATGATCGGCACCTGTGATTTCTTTTTGCTCATGCGGCTACCTCCTTGAGCAGGTTAGCCATTTTGCCGCGCACCTCTGCCAATTCGTTAATTGTAGTCCTTGTAGCCCGCTGCATCCATTACGCCACGAAAGGTGTCACAAGCAGCCCACGCCGCGTTATTTACGTCCTGTTGTTTCATTGATTCATTGGTCATTGTTTATTCCCTCTAAAAATTCGCTATATCTAGAGCCTTCATCACGAAATAAAGATACTTTAGTTACGGATTTACGGACATATTGCTTTGCGATTTCTTTATCTGTTTCAATATCATTAAAAAGACATCGAATCGCTTCTTGTTGCTCTGGAGAAATTGTTTCTTCATAGAATTGAATAATGCGACTAAAAAATTTTTTATCTAAAAATGAAAAATTGTCATCTGGCAGAAAATCCTTGATTTCATTATTGTCCTTAGGCAAATTTTCAGGTTTCGTAGGGTCGTCGTTACTATCTGGAAAATCTGCATGCGCTATCCTGATATCAGCAATTGCACGTGAACCATTTCGCAAGACACAAAAAGTTTTAAAGCCATAGTCATCATGGCCGCTTGTTTCCAAATTCCAAGCCTCGCTAGTCTCTTGGTTTATCAAAATACCCTGCTTACCAACGTCTAGGATGGCAAGGGCATTTTTCTTTTTCTCCAGGTAGTCATCGTCTTTTGCAAACCTCGCAATTTCTTTAAGCAATTTATTAAAAAATGCAGCGTCTGTTGCTATATCCTCATATTTAATAGCCTGTTGGTGTTTTATGAATCCCCACGTTGAAGAACCCGCTTTAATCGTCGAAATGATGTCCTTATCTTGTCCCAGGGCAAAGCCGATTTCTTGATTAACAAACTGACTGTCTTGAGCGTCACTAGAACCAATAAGAAGAAAAATCTTACATGCTTCAAGCTCTTTTTTAATCGTGTCTAAATCGTGTTCACCTGGGTCAATATCCGCATGTGCAATGAAAGCTTCAATATCATATGCTGCTAATTGCTTTTTAAGACTTCCAAGTTTTTTAGCATCATTGTGATGATGACTAATGAATATTTTTAAGGATTTGTTCATGTCAATGCTCCTTTATTATGAACCATCTGCATTAAAATTCCTTGTGCATAGATCGCTTTGCGATTCTTAATCTCTTCAAGGAGCTGTTGCTCCCGCATTGAAAGGCTGAAAAAGTCAGCAATCTTCTTCTGCCGTTCCAAAGAGGGTAGATTGACTTCTAAATCTCCAGGCCCTGTTCAATAAAATCTGCATCATATTCAAAATATATCTTGCGCTCACGCCTTGCCAAACGCCCAACGGGTATGGTCTCATCAGCAAAGCGCAATCCAACCTTGATATGTGAAACGGGTTCAAAACTCATGTGCGCCAGCCATGTTTACGTCCGGTCTCAGGCTTGTCTGCCAGCACATCAGAATAAGTAAAGATACCGGTCGGCTGAATGGCAGAAGCAGAAATATATCGGGCATAACTTCAGTTGAGCTTTATTTTCTTACTTCTCTCAATGCTCTGCTGAAAAAGTGCCTGATTGTCTGCTCGCGAGCTGCTACATCTGTCATTACGATATTTTGTAGCTGGTTATCTCTCTCAAACAACTTGATAACTCTTTCAAAGAAGGCTTCAGAGAACGCCCCGTAAACCACATCTGGCGGGTTGTTGCGGAGCATGTCTTTCAGGTTGTCATCACCCAGAATGTCTCTGTTGACCTGCTCAAAGCGCATAAAATCTTCCCTGGTAAATTCCGTGCCGTGACGCTCATTGAAATTCTTGATAATTTCGGAAAGCGCTTTTTCCTCATCATCCATATATGGTTTTGCACCGAACTCTTTAATAGCAGAAAGCGGACTGGTGGCTCCGGCCGAGAGAGATGCCGAGCCTTGCTCTTTCTGTTCGACCTTAAGCGCCTGCAGGCGGATCATATCGTCTGTGATTTCAATATCCGGTGGCACTTCACGGTTTGGCAAAAGCCTGCTGAGCCAGGAGGAGTAAGAGAACAACTTTTCAAGTTCCGTGTCCTCCAACCTCATCACCTGCGCCACGAAAGAATAGAAGCGCATATAGCTCTTTAGTAGCTGGCGGAACTCCTCGCGCTTTCCTTCATCCTCTTCGTACTCAAAGCGCTGCACCGCGTTCTTAACCAGCCCTTCCAGTATGACCCTGTCATATGGTTTAAGCGGTCCTTTGTAGAAGGTTTCCGCAAAGCGATTGACCTCGGCTTCGTCAATGAACCCGAAGGATTTGATTCTCCCCTCCAATGCATAGACCTGATTGGGATCAGAAATCGCTTCAAGCGAAGTCGCCTCGTAGAATGGGCGGAAAGCATTCTGGATATCTTCAATGGTGTTTTGGAAGTCCAACACAAAGGTTTTGTCCTTGCCATAGATGGTACGGTTAAGGCGAGAAAGCGTTTGTACCGCTCGCATCCCATCCAGCTTGCGATCCACATACATGGCACATAGCTTAGGCTGGTCAAAGCCTGTCTGGTATTTTTCTGCCACAATCAGCAGTTGATATGCTGGAGTATTAAACTTATCTGGCAGCGCGGTTTCTGCAAAGCCGTTTACTTCTGCCTCTGTATAAATCTCTCCATCCAAATTCAGCTCGCCGGAAAAAGCTACCAATACCCTCATATTTTCATATTTCTTATCCTCAATATATTTATTGAGACCGCGGTAGTATTTCAGCGCATGCTCACGGCTTTGGGTAACCACCATGGCTTTGCCTTCGCCGTTCAGCTCCTTCGCCACATGGCGACGGAAATGCTCGACAATAACCTCGACCTTTTGAGCGATGGCGGTCGGATGAAGCGTAGCAAACCGCGCCACACGACGCTGGGCTTTACGTCCCTGCAGTTTTGGATCATCCTCGATTGCCTTTTCCAGCTTATAATACTGCTTATAAGTCATATAATTCTGCAACACATCAAGGATAAAACCTTCTTCAATCGCCTGACGCATAGAATACAGGTGGAATGGATGGGGCAGGCCATCTGCACCCTTCGTGCCGAAGCGTTCCAGCGTCACGTTGCGCGGGGTAGCCGTGAAAGCAAAATAGCTGATATTCTTCTGTGGCCCGCGCTGGCGTTGATAGTCAGCAATTATGTCCTCCACATCTGATGGGCTGTTTTCATCATCATCGCGAGTGAGCGTTTTAGAGAGGTTATCAGCATGTTTGCCAGATTGTGAGCCATGCGCTTCATCAATCAGCACGGCAAAGCGGCGGTTGCCCTGACCGGAGATTTCCTTCAGATGGTCGGTCGAGAATTTGTGAATGGTGGTGATGATAATCCGTGCACCTTGTTGAATCGCCTCTTTCAACTGGCGGGAGGTACCATCAATCTTTTTCACCACCCCCTTGGTTTGCTCAAATTGTGCGACTGTGTTTTGTAGCTGTCGATCCAGCACAACACGGTCAGTGACGATAATAGCCGTGTTGAACACGGGCTGGTCGGCATCATCATGCAGCGTAATCAGGCGGTGGGCTGTCCAGCCGATGGTATTGGATTTTCCCGAACCCGTTGAGTGCTGAATCAGATAGCTATGCCCCGGGCCATTTTGCCTGGCGTGGCTGAGCATCTTGAGCACTGCATCCAGTTGTTGGAAGCGCGGAAAGATCATCACGTCTTTGCCGTCGGAGCTGTCCAGATGCATAAACCGCCCGACGATATTGAGCAGAATATCCCGTGAGAATATGGCTTTGCCTTCGGGCTGGTCGGCATAGAGATATGCCACACGAAAATCATCAGCTATATCAGGGTTGCCTGCGCCGCCTTCACGTCCACGGTTAAATGGCAGGAAGCGAGTCTTGCTATTGGCAAGCCGTGTGGTCATGGAGACGTTATCTTCATCCACAGCAAAATGCACCAGCGCACCTTGCTTGAAGGTCAACAGCGCTTCACCGGCCGGGGAACGATCCGTGCGGTATTGCTTCTCTGCATGGCGGAAGGTAGTGCCGGTAGCCTGATTTTTACATTCAATGGTCGCCAGCGGAATACCATTTACAAACAGACCGATATCAATGCGGTTATCGTTCCTGGTGCTGTATTTCAGTTCATCAATCACCGAGAGTATGTTGGCGTTAAAGAGCCTGAGTAATTCTTCATTGATGCCGGAGGCAGGCTTAAAGAAGCAGAGCGAGAACTTAATGCCAGGAATGAGCTTGATACCCTGACGCAGCACATTCAGCGCTCCAATATCTCTCAGTGCTTTTTCCAACTGCTTGAAAAATTCGGTTTCGGCGGTCGCGGAGTATTGTTCTTCCAGCCGCTGCCATTCTTCAGTCTGGGTGGTTTTGATAAACTGCATTACCAGCGCTTTATCAAGTGCGGATGCACGGTCAAAATCATCTGTGCTACGCGGCACATAGCCTTGCTTTGCCACCAACTGGTCAATCACATGATATTGCAACACATTCTCGCGGCGGATAGTGTCCTGGGAATAAGTTCGCTGGTCTGTCTCTGTCATGACGCCATTGCCTCCTCAATATTGTTGAGGCGCTTATCCGTGCCTCCTTTTTTCTTCCATGCTTTGACATCTAATTGCCCTGTCACCGCTTCGGTGATAAGGGAATTTTTAAACTCTTCCAATAAGACAATCGATTTTCCTGTTTTTTCTTTCAATTGTATTTCGAAGTTTACGGCCTTCTCAACCTCTTTTTGTAGAGACAATTTAGGAATTGGAATTTTTTCTTTACCTAGTCGCCACGCATTAAGCGGCCTGTTCCTTCCAGCAGAGCCTCTAGAAGCCTCGTTAAGTAAAAAATTTCCTAGGACACTTCTTAGAAAACCGAGAATATATGCTGTTTTTATCCCGTCTTTTCCTCTATAGACAGGATAACGATGAGACACAACGCAGCCACCTTCTCTTGCGGTAGCAATAGCAACAGCTCCTTCCCATGCAAATTGACCGCTTATTATTAGATCCCCTTCCTTAACAAAGAAGAAATTGGAATCCCCCATACTTTCTTCATCGGCGGCTGGTTTTTTAAATATCCCCCTACCCCTATTATAAAGCCCTAAACGAGTCAGCTCTTCATGTTCAGACAGGTTGACCTCGCGCCGCATTCTCTTAACGGCATTCTCAAATCTAATTCTTGGGAGATTCGGATTTGATATTGCGTTATCTACTAAAGAATTTATTCGGCTAGATGTCAGCTTAGAAAACTTTCTTTTCTTCTCAATCAGCTGGTCAATACGAGCGATTTCACAATCCAGAAAATCTGCGATTTCTTTTTGGATATCAGCATTAGGAAGCCATACATCGTTTGCAAACCAAGCTGAAGTATCTAGATTTTGAATGCCCGTATTTTGCTTTATAAACTGGTGGCTATAACCACTCATGTATTGAGAGGCGATAAGGTAAAGTAGATAGCGGTTACAAACGTTGCATTTTGGCCTTATTCTTGCCACAAAATTTGATGTTAATGCTAATTCATCTCCTTCAAAAGCAACTATTCTACCTACTGGCGTTTTTTCTCCACCACCAGATTTTTCAATTAAAAGATCACCTTTTTGTAGAGCCAATTTTTCGATTTGCTTAATTGGATATGAGCGAATAGTCGGTTCCGCAAAAGACGTACGGAGTCTAGACCATTCGAAATCTGCCACCCTAACGCAAACAGCATCTGTTGAGTCTTCTCCTGCTTCGCTTCCCCACGCGCCATTTTGACAATTTTCCATCAAAAACTTGATACGGTGTTGGCTCCATTGAGAGGGAACTTGATCATAGTATGACTTCATGCCGCCACCTCTTTGAGCAGGTTGGCGATTTCGGCTTCCAGCGTTTTCAGATCTTCATCAATTTCTGTTACAGGACGTGGCGGCACATATTTGTAAAAATAGCGGTTGAAGTTAATTTCATACCCAACGCGGCCAACGTTGCCGTCGCTGGCATCTTTATGGTTTTCATCCACCCAGGCATCTGGCACGAAAGGCTTCACCTCGCGCTCAACATAATCCTGCCAATCTTCTGCCAGTGGCACCAGCTCATGGTCGCGCAGGTCGGTATCCGCTTCCACATTGCCCCTGGCATCTTTGCAGATATCGGCTTCTTCATCTTTCGCTGAAAGCGCTGCGAGAATTGCTTTCTTCACGGGTTCAGCAAGTTTGAAGCTGAGAGATTTGAGCGCCTTCTTCAGTTCTTTTTCAAACGCATCACGGTTTTTGAATTGCTGTGTTGGCAGTGAGGAAAGCGACTGCAACAACTCTTGTTGTTCCGCATCGGATAGTTTGATGAATGCTCTTTCTTGTTTCAACAGTTCCAGTCGTTCTGCGCTGCATTCAAAATTGAGCTTCAGCGGACGCTCAATGCGGATTTCACGATAACCGAACTCTGTGGTGTCGAAGATTTTGGAGAACTCGCCCCAGTCAGCTCCGCCATTCAACATCTCATGATAGATTTTGACAATCTCTTCCCGTGCTTCGTCCGTGATCTCGCGGCGTTTGCTGCCGAGGCTTTTCCGCATAGACTGCCAGAAGCGCTCGCTGCTGGCATCAATCAGTTGCACCTTGCCACGGCGGTTTTCATCCTTCTTGTTGGTGAGCATCCAGACATAGGTTTGAATGCCGGTGTTATAAAACAGGTCGGTTGGCAATGCGATAATGGCTTCCACCCAATCATTCTCCAGCATCCAGCGGCGAATTTCACTCTCGCCAGAGCCTGCACCACCAGTGAAAAGCGGTGAGCCATTCATAACAATGCC